>NZ_AP046577.1:0-3280897 GCF_059704325.2 Grimontia sp. THUN1695
CAAAAAAGCCCTTGCCAGATTTTTTCGCCTCCCTATAATGCCGCCTCACCGACACGGAGAGCGGCTCCCAATGCGGAAATGTTCATCCAAACCGGTACGGCGAAGGCCTTAAAAACTGAGACGAAAATAAACGCTTGACGCGTTAAAGTAGAACAGTAAAATGGCCGCCCGCTTCGAAGGGGGAATCACCCTGAGAGGCAAGTCAACAAGGTGTTTTGAGGTTTGTGCAAATCACGCTGAAAAATCTCAAAATTTCTTCTTGACTTCATCGCCCGGCAGCGTAAAATTCGCAGCCCTGACGGTGAGAAGCGCAGCTTCTTAAAGTCAACGTTCTTTAACAATTTGACCTATGCAATCTGTGTGGGCACTCGTCATTGATAGACAAAAGATTTATCGATGAAACTGAGTGACCAAAACGAAAGCTCTTCGGGGTTATCGGCACAGTCAATTTATACAGTATTTCATCGAGCCGCCTTTGTTCACTTTTTCAAAGTGAGGAAGGGCAGAAAAGATTCTAATTGAAGAGTTTGATCATGGCTCAGATTGAACGCTGGCGGCAGGCCTAACACATGCAAGTCGAGCGGCAGCGACAATAAAGATTCTTCGGATGATTTATTGGGCGGCGAGCGGCGGACGGGTGAGTAAAGGCTGGGAACCTGCCCTGACGAGGGGGATAACCACTGGAAACGGTGGCTAATACCGCATAATGTCTTCGGACCAAAGAGGGGGACCTTCGGGCCTCTCGCGTCAGGATGGGCCCAGTTGGGATTAGCTGGTTGGTGAGGTAAAGGCTCACCAAGGCGACGATCCCTAGCTGGTTTGAGAGGATGATCAGCCACACTGGAACTGAGACACGGTCCAGACTCCTACGGGAGGCAGCAGTGGGGAATATTGCACAATGGGCGCAAGCCTGATGCAGCCATGCCGCGTGTGTGAAGAAGGCCTTCGGGTTGTAAAGCACTTTCAGCCGTGAGGAAGGTTACGTAGTTAATAGCTGCGTAATTTGACGTTAGCGGCAGAAGAAGCACCGGCTAACTCCGTGCCAGCAGCCGCGGTAATACGGAGGGTGCGAGCGTTAATCGGAATTACTGGGCGTAAAGCGCATGCAGGCGGTCTGTTAAGCAAGATGTGAAAGCCCCGGGCTTAACCTGGGAGTGGCATTTTGAACTGGCAGGCTAGAGTCTTGTAGAGGGGGGTAGAATTTCAGGTGTAGCGGTGAAATGCGTAGAGATCTGAAGGAATACCGGTGGCGAAGGCGGCCCCCTGGACAAAGACTGACGCTCAGATGCGAAAGCGTGGGGAGCAAACAGGATTAGATACCCTGGTAGTCCACGCCGTAAACGATGTCTACTTGGAGGCTGTTGTCTAGAACAGTGGCTTTCGGAGCTAACGCGTTAAGTAGACCGCCTGGGGAGTACGGTCGCAAGATTAAAACTCAAATGAATTGACGGGGGCCCGCACAAGCGGTGGAGCATGTGGTTTAATTCGATGCAACGCGAAGAACCTTACCTACTCTTGACATCCAGAGAACTTTCCAGAGATGGATTGGTGCCTTCGGGAGCTCTGAGACAGGTGCTGCATGGCTGTCGTCAGCTCGTGTTGTGAAATGTTGGGTTAAGTCCCGCAACGAGCGCAACCCTTATCCTTGTTTGCCAGCACTTCGGGTGGGAACTCCAGGGAGACTGCCGGTGATAAACCGGAGGAAGGTGGGGACGACGTCAAGTCATCATGGCCCTTACGAGTAGGGCTACACACGTGCTACAATGGTGCATACAGAGGGCAGCGAGACCGCGAGGTGGAGCGAATCCCAGAAAGTGCATCGTAGTCCGGATTGGAGTCTGCAACTCGACTCCATGAAGTCGGAATCGCTAGTAATCGTGGATCAGAATGCCACGGTGAATACGTTCCCGGGCCTTGTACACACCGCCCGTCACACCATGGGAGTGGGCTGCACCAGAAGTAGATAGCTTAACCTTCGGGAGGGCGTTTACCACGGTGTGGTTCATGACTGGGGTGAAGTCGTAACAAGGTAGCCCTAGGGGAACCTGGGGCTGGATCACCTCCTTAACGAAGCTATGAATGCGAGTGTTCACACAGATTGTATAGGTTGAAAAAGTAAAGAGTGGTTTGGTATCCCAATACCAGACATTGTGTTTTTCGGTATGATGTCGCTTCTCGCAAGCTCGTCACTCCACTAACACAACGTTAGCGAAACATGTTTCGCTGACAAACGTTGTGTCCCATTCGTCTAGAGGCCTAGGACACCGCCCTTTCACGGCGGTAACAGGGGTTCGACTCCCCTATGGGACGCCATTGGGTCGTTAGCTCAGTTGGTAGAGCAGTTGACTTTTAATCAATTGGTCGCAGGTTCGAATCCTGCACGACCCACCATCTTCCCCACAGAGGATGTAAAACGCAGTTTGGGTTTTGCCTTTTCAAAGGTGAAAACAAACAATGTGGGCGATTAGCTCAGTTGGGAGAGCACCTCCCTTACAAGGAGGGGGTCACTGGTTCGAGCCCGGTATCGCCCACCACTTTTTCCTTATTCTTTGTTATGACTCTCGTCGTTTAGGTTCCTAAACTTCCTCAAGTCATGCCTCGAATAAGAAAAAAGCACACTCTCTAATCATTTTCTGCAATGGATTCGCATACCCTTTAAATGTTATTTATAGGGTGCGACTTTCTGCCGCCGAAAATCATTAGAAAGTGGCGTCTCTATAGCAGAGAAACACCACCTTCTCTTTACGAGAAATGCTCTTTAACAATCTGGAAAGCTGACTAAACAGACTTTGTTTCGAAAGAGATAAAGCTTGTTTGTAAAAGTTCTCAAATGTTGACTCTTAAGAGTTAACACCAAACACATTCAAGTGTTCTTGGAATTTGAGTCCGGCGAAATCGTCATCGAACGATGACAAACCTTGGTTGTTTAAAGCTACGAAACCTCTTGGGGTTGTAGGGTTAAGTGACTAAGCGTACACGGTGGATGCCTAGGCAGTCAGAGGCGAAGAAGGACGTGCTAACCTGCGATAAGCCGAGAGAAGACGGTAAGAGTCACGATACTCTCGGATTTCCGAATGGGGAAACCCACTGGCATAAGCCAGTATCATTAACTGAATCCATAGGTTAATGAGGCGAACTCGGGGAACTGAAACATCTAAGTACCCGAAGGAAAAGAAATCAATTGAGATTCCGGCAGTAGCGGCGAGCGACCCCGGACCAGCCCTTAAGCTGATTGTGCGTTAGTGGAAGCCTCTGGAAAGTGGCGCGATACAGGGTGATAGCCCCGTACACGACAACGCACAGTGAGTGAAAACGAGTAAGACGGGACACGTGTTATCTTGTCTGAAGATGGGGGGACCATCCTCCAAGGCTAAATACTCCTGACTGACCGATAGTGAACCAGTACCGTGAGGGAAAGGCGAAAAGAACCCCTGTGAGGGGAGTGAAATAGAACCTGAAACCGTGTACGTACAAGCAGTGGGAGCCCCATCACTAAGTTACTGAGACTTAGTGGTCCAGGTACCTTACTTGAAAGGCGGTTAACAACGCGACGCGTTGGTCAACCTCCCCAATCAAGCAGAGGTGGCTTAGTGATGGGGTGACTGCGTACCTTTTGTATAATGGGTCAGCGACTTACGTTATGTAGCAAGGTTAACCGTATAGGGGAGCCGTAGGGAAACCGAGTCTTAACTGGGCGTTCAGTTGCATGACGTAGACCCGAAACCGGGTGATCTAGCCATGGGCAGGTTGAAGATTGAGTAACATCAATTGGAGGACCGAACCGACTAATGTTGAAAAATTAGCGGATGACTTGTGGCTAGGGGTGAAAGGCCAATCAAACCCGGAGATAGCTGGTTCTCCCCGAAAGCTATTTAGGTAGCGCCTCGGACGAATACTACTGGGGGTAGAGCACTGTTAAGGCTAGGGGGTCATCCCGACTTACCAACCCTTTGCAAACTCCGAATACCAGTAAGTAGTATCCGGGAGACACACGGCGGGTGCTAACGTCCGTCGTGGAGAGGGAAACAACCCAGACCGCCAGCTAAGGTCCCCAAGTTATCGCTAAGTGGGAAACGATGTGGGAAGGCTCAGACAGCCAGGATGTTGGCTTAGAAGCAGCCATCATTTAAAGAAAGCGTAATAGCTCACTGGTCGAGTCGGCCTGCGCGGAAGATGTAACGGGGCTAAGCGATACACCGAAGCTGCGGCAGTGTGTTTAGGCACATTGGGTAGGGGAGCGTTCTGTAAGCGGTTGAAGGTGTGCTGTAAGGCATGCTGGACGTATCAGAAGTGCGAATGCTGACATGAGTAACGATAAAGGGGGTGAAAAACCTCCTCGCCGGAAGACCAAGGGTTCCTGTCCAACGTTAATCGGGGCAGGGTAAGTCGGCCCCTAAGGCGAGGCCGAAAGGCGTAGTCGATGGGAAACGGGTTAATATTCCCGTACTGCTGATAACTGCGATGGGGGGACGGAGAAGGCTAGGTGGGCCAGGCGACGGTTGTCCTGGTTCAAGTGCGTAGGTGGGCGAGTTAGGCAAATCCGGCTTGCTATACACTGAGACACGATGTCGAGCTACTACGGTAGTGAAGTCATTGATGCCCTGCTTCCGGGAAAAGCCTCTAAGCTTCAGGTTATCAGTAACCGTACCCCAAACCGACACAGGTGGTCGGGTAGAGAATACCAAGGCGCTTGAGAGAACTCGGGTGAAGGAACTAGGCAAAATGGTACCGTAACTTCGGGAGAAGGTACGCTGCCCGCGGTGAAGTCCCTGGCGGATGGAGCTATGGGCAGTCGCAGATACCAGGTGGCTGCAACTGTTTATTAAAAACATAGCACTGTGCAAACTCGAAAGAGGACGTATACGGTGTGACGCCTGCCCGGTGCTGGAAGGTTAATTGATGGGGTTATCCTTAGGGAGAAGCTCTTGATCGAAGCCCCAGTAAACGGCGGCCGTAACTATAACGGTCCTAAGGTAGCGAAATTCCTTGTCGGGTAAGTTCCGACCTGCACGAATGGCGTAATGATGGCCACGCTGTCTCCACCCGAGACTCAGTGAAATTGAAATCGCAGTGAAGATGCTGTGTACCCGCGGCTAGACGGAAAGACCCCGTGAACCTTTACTACAGCTTGGCACTGAACATTGAGCCTACATGTGTAGGATAGGTGGGAGGCTAAGAAGCGGTGACGCCAGTTGCCGTGGAGCCATCCTTGAAATACCACCCTTGTATGTTTGATGTTCTAACTTGGCCCCATAATCTGGGGTGAGGACAGTGTCTGGTGGGTAGTTTGACTGGGGCGGTCTCCTCCCAAAGCGTAACGGAGGAGCACGAAGGTGGGCTAATCACGGTCGGACATCGTGAGGTTAGTGCAATGGCAAAAGCCCGCTTGACTGCGAGAATGACGGTTCGAGCAGGTGCGAAAGCAGGTCATAGTGATCCGGTGGTTCTGAATGGAAGGGCCATCGCTCAACGGATAAAAGGTACTCCGGGGATAACAGGCTGATACCGCCCAAGAGTTCATATCGACGGCGGTGTTTGGCACCTCGATGTCGGCTCATCACATCCTGGGGCTGAAGTCGGTCCCAAGGGTATGGCTGTTCGCCATTTAAAGTGGTACGCGAGCTGGGTTTAGAACGTCGTGAGACAGTTCGGTCCCTATCTGCCGTGGGCGTTGGAGAATTGAGAGGGGCTGCTCCTAGTACGAGAGGACCGGAGTGGACGAACCTCTGGTGTTCGGGTTGTCACGCCAGTGGCATTGCCCGGTAGCTAAGTTCGGAATTGATAACCGCTGAAAGCATCTAAGCGGGAAGCGAGCCTCGAGATGAGTTCTCCCTGATACTTAAAGTATCCTGAAGGGTTGTTGGAGACGACGACGTAGATAGGCAGGGTGTGTAAGCGCTGTGAGGCGTTGAGCTAACCTGTACTAATTGCCCGAGAGGCTTAACCCTACAACACCCAAGGGGTTTTGGCGGACTCAAACAGAACATTGAATGTGTTGAGAACAGACAGCTTTCCAAGATTTTAATGGGTGTTCCCAGAGCCGAGTTACCCAGGACCGAGAACCCCAATAAAGAATTTGCTTGGCGACCATAGCGTTATGGACCCACCTGACTCCATGCCGAACTCAGAAGTGAAACGTAACAGCGCCGATGGTAGTGTGGGGTCTCCCCATGTGAGAGTAGGACATCGCCAGGCTTTATTTGCCTATCTTGGTTATTGCTCGCATCTTTTGATACTTGCGATGCTCATGTGCTAACGCACACTGTGCTTATCAGTTCAAAAACTGCATCACATAACACAAGATATTCTAAACAAAGCAATGAATAGTAAGACTTTGTTTGGATAATAAATTTGCTGATATAGCTCAGTCGGTAGAGCGCACCCTTGGTAAGGGTGAGGTCCCCAGTTCAAATCTGGGTATCAGCACCAGAGTTTAAAGTTTGTCTGGCGGCCATAGCGCGATGGTACCACCTGATCCCATGCCGAACTCAGTAGTGAAACGTTGCAGCGCCGATGGTAGTGTGGGGTCTCCCCATGTGAGAGTAGGACACTGCCAGACACCTTTTCAAACCCGTAGCGGAGACGCTGCGGGTTTTTTCGTTATGGTTTCTTTCCATCTCATAAATCTACTTGAACCCCTAAAATGGATGTTATAGGGTTAATAGAATTCTAGACGTCTATACATCTTAGTAAGGGAGTGATTTAAGATGCCAATTAAGATCCCTGATCTGTTACCCGCAGCCAGTACCCTGCGTCAGGAAAACATCTTTGTGATGTCAGCGACCCGTGCAGAAAGCCAGAACATTCGTCCCTTGAAAGTGTTGCTGCTTAATCTGATGCCCAAGAAAATTGAGACAGAAACGCAGTTTATGCGTTTACTTTCCAACAGCCCACTTCAGGTTGATGTTGAGCTGTTACGAATTGACGATAGGCCGAGTAAGAACACTCCCACCGAGCACCTTGACACTTTCTACCGCCAATTCCAAGGGATTCGAGGACGTAACTTTGATGGATTGATCGTCACTGGCGCGCCCCTTGGGTTAGTTCAGTTTGAGGATGTGATTTACTGGGAGCACCTGCAAGATATTATGACGTGGGCAAAAGAGCATGTGACGTCAACGCTCTATGTTTGCTGGGCTGCCCAGGCGGGCCTGAAGTTGCTTTATGATCTGCCTAAGAAGACCCGTAAAGAGAAACTCTCTGGAGTGTACTGGCACAAAACCCACAAAGAGCACAGCCACAACCCTATTCTTCGTGGGTTTGATGATTCTTTCCTTGCCCCCCATTCCCGTTATGCTGACTTCTCGGCGGAGTATCTCGCCGAACATACGGATTTGGATATTTTGGCAACCTCCTCTGTCGCCGGTACGTATCTGGCGGCGACCAAGGATAAACGAAATGTCTTTGTTACCGGCCACCCGGAGTATGATTCTCATACCTTGCACCATGAGTATATGCGCGATTTGGATGAAGGCATGGAGCCTGCGGTGCCAACAAACTATTATCCTGATGATGATCCAACGCAAGAACCTTATGTCAGCTGGCGTAGTCATGGTCATATGTTGTTTGCCAACTGGCTGAACTACTGCGTTTACCAGCAAACTCCCTACGATCTGGATCATTTCTCCGAATCTGCGTTTACCAAAGACGACGAATAATAAAAAAGCCTGCGATTTGCAGGCCTTTCTCGTTCTTTGCGTTTTATCAGTCCTTGGTAGTTTCTGGTTGAGAAACTGCCTCTTTGTAGCTGCTTGGTTTGATTTGCATGTCCCTTTCTGCGACTTTGGATTTTTCAATCATCTTGGTGATGGTAGAACCTTGAACCAGAATGGAAAATACCACCACTGCGTAAGTCATCACCAGAATCATTTCCCTGACATCAATGTTCTTCTCCGGGACTACTATATAGCCTGCTGGGACGGCCATGGCCATCGCAAGCGCCAGTCCTCCTCGCAAACCTCCCCAAGTGAGGATACGTACAGAATAAGGGTTGTAGTCGCGGTAATGGTTAAAACCGACATAACACAAACGAACGCTTAGGTAACGTGCTACGAGTACTAAAGGTACGGAGAATACCATGATGATCCAGTCTTCTTTGTGGAAGGAAAATGTCAGCATGCTCAGACCAATCAAGAGGAACAGCACGCCATTGAGGAATTCATCAACCAGTTCCCAGAAGTGGTCTAGGTGATCTTCACTTTCTTTGGAAAAGCCAATGTAGCGAGTCCAGTTTCCAATCATGATGCCAGCTACGACCATAGCCAGTGGACCGGAAACTCCGATCAGGCCAGCAAAGACATAGCCCGCGGTTGGAATACCAAGAGTTAACAGCAGCTCCATGGAATGGTCGTCGGTATGGCAAATCAGATAATGGAAAATCAATCCAAGGAAGAAGCCGTAAATAATGCCACCAATTGCTTCATGGAGGAAAAGTTGAACGACACCCAATGCGGTTGGGGTTTCTGTACCAAAGGCGATGGTAAACAGGGTGATAAAAATCACCAGGCCAAACCCGTCGTTAAATAGCGATTCGCCTTCAATTTGGGTTGATATGCGCTTTGGGGCATTGAGTTTCTTAACAATGGCGAGAACAGCAATAGGGTCAGTTGGCGAGATAAGCGCACCAAATAACAGGCAATAAATAAAGTCAAAAGGAATGCCGATTAGTTGAAAGAAGAACCAGGCTGCACCACCAATAATGAAGGTGGAAATCAGAGTGGCCCCAAGCGCCAGTGTTGTTATTTCCCATCTCTGATCTTCAAGGTTGGGGAGTTTTACCCCAAGGCCACCGGCAAAGAGCAGGAATCCCAACACGCCCTTTAGCAGAAAATCATCAAAGTGAATTTCATTGAGCGTCGTGGCAGCGAGGTCTTTTAAATCAAACCAGTTGTTATGACCTGCGATAACGATTCCGAGAGAAAGGATAAGTGCGCCGGCCGTGATGGCAATCGTGGTTTGCATTTGCCCAATCTTACTGTTGATAAAAGCAATCAGCATGGCTGCGGCAGCGAGAAAACAGAGTGTGGTATAGATGGTCATTGACGACCCCGTAAAGGCTGAGGTTGAGGTTAGAAAAGTTGTAACGAAATATAAATCCAAGCGCGGCAGAAAACTACAACAAATATCTATCTTATGGATGCTTGATCCAGGAGTATTGTTCAATTAGACGTCTAGATTTCCATTTGGTCTGTGATACTATGCGGATAGCAAGCAAAATTAGAAGGATCTGTGGTTGTGAGTAGTAGGGAAACACTGGAAAAATTGTTAGCGGAACGCATTCTGATCATTGATGGCGGAATGGGGACCATGATACAGAGCTATAAGCTCGAGGAGAGTGATTACCGTGGTGAGCGCTTTGCGGACTGGCATTGTGACCTCAAGGGCAACAATGACCTTTTGGTGCTTACACAACCTAATATGATCAAAGATATCCATACCGAGTATCTGGAAGCCGGTGCGGATATCCTCGAAACCAACACCTTTAATGCCACTACCATCGCGATGGCTGACTATGATATGGAAAGTCTGAGCGAAGAAATCAACGTTGCTGCCGCGAAGCTGGCGCGTGAAGCAGCCGATGAGTGGACAGCGAAAACCCCGGATAAACCTCGTTTTGTTGCCGGCGTGCTTGGCCCGACCAACCGTACCTGTTCCATTTCCCCGGATGTTAACGACCCGGGTTACCGTAATGTCAGCTTTGACGAGTTGGTCACGGCGTATTCCGAATCCACACGCGCGCTGATCAAAGGTGGTTCAGATCTTATCTTGATTGAAACCATCTTCGATACTTTGAATGCCAAGGCGTGCTCTTTTGCAGTGCAAAGCGTATTTGATGAGTTGGGCGTGACACTGCCAGTGATGATCTCCGGTACCATCACTGATGCTTCTGGCCGGACCCTGTCTGGTCAGACGACAGAAGCGTTTTACAACTCCCTGCGTCACGTCAAACCGATTTCCTTTGGCCTTAACTGTGCATTGGGCCCTGATGAGCTGCGCCCTTATGTGGAAGAATTATCAAGAATTTCAGAAGTCTATGTTTCCACGCACCCCAATGCCGGCCTTCCCAATGCCTTTGGGGAATACGATCTGTCACCGGAAGACATGGCAGCACATGTTAAAGAGTGGGCGGAAAGTGGTTTTCTTAATCTGGTGGGCGGTTGCTGCGGTACGACGCCGGAGCATATCCGCCAGATGCATGAAGCAACCCAGTCGATCAAACCCCGCACCTTGCCAGAGCTTCCGGTCGCCTGTCGCCTGTCCGGCCTCGAACCGTTAACGATCGACAAAGAGACCCTATTCGTCAACGTGGGTGAGCGTACCAACGTGACAGGCTCTGCCCGTTTCAAGCGCCTTATAAAAGAAGAACAATATGATGAGGCCCTTGAGGTGGCCCGCCAACAGGTGGAAAACGGTGCCCAAATCATCGATATCAACATGGATGAAGGGATGCTCGATGCGAAGGCTTGTATGGTGCGTTTTCTGAACTTGTGTGCCACTGAGCCAGAGATCGCCAAAGTACCTATTATGGTTGACTCTTCGAAGTGGGAAGTCATCGAGGCGGGCCTGAAATGTATTCAGGGTAAGGGAATCGTTAACTCTATCTCGCTCAAGGAAGGCAAAGCGAAATTCGTCGAGCAGGCGAAACTCATCCGCCGCTATGGTGCGGCAGTGATTGTCATGGCGTTTGATGAAGTAGGCCAGGCTGACACCCGTGAGCGTAAGCTTGAAATCTGTACCAATGCTTACCGTATTCTGGTGGATGAAGTGGGCTTTCCGCCGGAAGACATTGTTTTTGACCCAAACATATTCGC
This sequence comes from Grimontia sp. THUN1695, assembly GCF_059704325.2. Classification (NCBI taxonomy): domain Bacteria; kingdom Pseudomonadati; phylum Pseudomonadota; class Gammaproteobacteria; order Vibrionales; family Vibrionaceae; genus Grimontia; species Grimontia sp. THUN1695. Next base: position 10,812 of record NZ_AP046577.1, read on the forward strand.
AATCGCAACCGGTATTGAAGAGCATAACAACTACGCCGTCGACTTCATCGAAGCGGTTGCAGACATCAAACGCGATCTGCCCCATGCGATGATTTCTGGGGGTGTTTCCAACGTCTCCTTCTCATTCCGCGGCAATAACTATGTCCGGGAAGCAATACATGCTGTGTTCCTCTATCACTGTTTCAAGAATGGCATGGACATGGGCATCGTGAATGCCGGCCAGCTTGAGATTTATGACAACGTTCCTGAGAAGCTGCGCGAAGCAGTAGAAGATGTGGTGCTGAACCGCCGCGATGACAGTACTGAGCGTTTGCTGGATATTGCCGCTGAGTATGCAAATAAAGGTGTGGGCAAGGAAGACGATGCTTCCGCGCTGGAGTGGCGCACCTGGCCGGTAGAGAAGCGTCTTGAGCATGCATTGGTGAAAGGCATCACCGAATTTATCGTTGAGGATACAGAAGAAGCGCGCATTAATGCTTCCAAGCCGCTGGAGGTCATTGAAGGGCCGCTGATGGACGGCATGAACGTTGTCGGTGATCTGTTCGGTGAAGGTAAGATGTTCCTGCCGCAGGTGGTGAAATCAGCCCGGGTAATGAAACAGGCGGTAGCGCATCTTGAACCCTTTATCAACGCAGAAAAACAGGCAGGGTCCACCAACGGCAAGATCTTGCTGGCGACCGTCAAAGGGGATGTTCACGATATCGGTAAGAACATCGTCGGCGTGGTGCTGCAATGTAATAACTACGAAATTATCGACCTCGGTGTGATGGTACCTTGCGAGAAAATCCTCAAAGTCGCCAAAGAAGAAAATGTCGATATTATCGGATTGTCCGGCCTTATTACGCCATCACTGGACGAGATGGTCCATGTGGCCAAAGAGATGGAGCGCCTTGGCTTTGACCTGCCACTGTTGATTGGCGGTGCAACGACATCCAAAGCCCATACGGCGGTAAAAATCGAGCAAAACTACAACCAGCCTGTGGTGTATGTAAATAACGCCTCCCGTGCGGTAGGTGTGTGCTCGTCACTGCTGTCTGAAACGCTGAAACCTGCGTTTGTTGAAAAACTGCAGGCGGATTACGACGTAGTACGTGAGCAGCATGCCCGTAAACGTCCCCGTACCAAGCCTGTCACCCTTGAAAAGGCCCGGGCAAACAAAGTCGCGATTGATTGGGACAGCTATACCCCACCGGTGCCAGCAAAGCCGGGTGTCCATGTGTTTGAAGACTTCGATGTGGCGACGTTGCGCCAGTACATCGACTGGACACCGTTCTTTATGACCTGGTCATTGGTCGGCAAGTACCCGGCAATCCTTGACCATGAAGAAGTCGGTGAGGAAGCCAAGCGCCTGTTTAAGGATGCCAACGATCTACTGGATCGCGTTGAGCGGGAGGGGCTGATGAAAGCGAGCGGCATGTGTGCGCTTTTCCCTGCGGCAAGCGTCGGTGATGATATTGAAGTGTATACCGATGAATCCCGCACTGAGGTGGCCCATGTCTTGTATCACCTGCGCCAGCAAACCGAGAAACCGAAAGGGTTCAACTATTGTCTGTCAGATTATATTGCGCCGAAAGAGAGCGGTAAGAAAGACTGGATTGGTGCATTTGCAGTCACTGGCGGTATCGGTGAGCGTGAACTGGCAGATGCATACAAGGCGCAGGGGGATGACTATAACGCCATCATGATTCAGGCGGTGGCTGACCGCCTGGCAGAAGCGTTTGCTGAATATCTCCATGAACGTGTGCGTAAAGAGATCTGGGGCTATGCAACAGATGAGAACCTGTCAAACGACGATCTTATCCGGGAAAAATACCAGGGTATCCGTCCTGCTCCGGGCTATCCGGCCTGCCCCGAACATACCGAGAAAGGCACTCTGTGGGAGATGCTGAAAGTAGAGGAAACCATTGGTATGTCTCTGACCTCCAGTTACGCGATGTGGCCGGGAGCGTCTGTATCAGGGTGGTATTTCTCGCATCCGGAGTCGCGTTATTTCGCGGTAGCACAGATCCAGAAAGATCAGCGCGACAGTTATGCCGATCGCAAAGGCTGGGATCTGATCGACGCCGAAAAATGGCTGGGGCCCAACCTTAATGGTTAGGGTTTGTTGACCTTTGGTGATGAAATAAAAATGGCGCTTACATTGAGCGCCATTTTTGTATCGGTGGAGGGTTGAATCAAGCTTCAAACAATTCTTTGTGCAGTGCACGAACCACGTTTTTGGATTCCGCCGTGCTGGTCAGAAAGCACAGGTTGTGGTTGCTGGCACCATAGCAAATCATGCGAAGGTTATAGTCTTCCAACGCACTGAAGATTTTTGCCGCCGCACCTTTTGACTCACTCATGTGGTTACCGATAAGCGCCACCAGACACATATCCTGCTCGACAGTTACCTTGCAAAGCTCAGCCAGCTCCTTTTCTGCTGCCTCTGGCAGTTTAGGGGCGCCGCCTTTGGTATTGGTTTGATCCAGAGTTAACGACACACTCACTTCTGATGTAGTGATCAGATCGACCGAGACTTTGTGTTTTGCCAGAATGCTGAACACGTTGGCCAGAAAACCATAAGCATGGAACATATTCAGGCTGGTCAGCGTGACCATCGTCTGGTTGCAGCGCAGGGCCAGCGCGCGGAAAAGAGGGGATTTTTCTGCCTGGTGGCGAATCCAGGTGCCGCCCTGCTCCGGGGCTTTGGACGAGCCAACAAATACCGGAATGTCCTGTCGCATTGCCGGGATAAGCGTCGCCGGGTGCAGGATTTTGGCACCGAAGTTTGCCATCTCAGACGCTTCACTGAAGCTGATTTCATCGATAGGGCTGGCTGTCGGTACCACACGGGGATCGGTGCTGTAGATACCTGGCACATCGGTCCAGATTTCCAGCGACGTCGCTTTTACCGCTTCAGCCAACAGGGCGGCGCTGTAATCGCTGCCACCACGGCCCAACGTGGTCGTATTGCCTTGCGCATCTGAACCGATAAACCCCTGCGTGACCACTACGCTATCTTCAAACAGCGGTGTGAGTATGCTTTCTGCATGATGGGCAGTTTCAATCAGATCCGGGGTAGCCTTGCCATACACATTGTCTGTTTTCAGTACATTGCGCACGTCGACACGTACTGCATTGATGCCTTTGCTGTTCAGGAGATGGGTGAAAATGTGGGTCGACATCATTTCGCCACACGCAACCAGCGCGTCGGTTGTTTTATCTGAAGGTGACGTTTCTGCCATCGCAGAGAGGGATGTGACCTCATCGATAATGGCATTTACCGCCGATGCGACCTCTGATGAGTCAGGAAGCTGTTTCAAAATGCTGAAATGAATTTCACGCAGTTCTGCCAGCACGTCCTGCTGTCTGTCATTGGCAACGCCGTTTGCCAGTTCAACCAGTAAGTTTGTCACGCCAGAGCAGGCGCTGATCACCACCAGTCGCGTACTCAAATTCCTTTTAATGACAGCCGCACAGTTAGACATTGCTGTGTAGTCGGCTACACTCGTGCCGCCAAATTTTGCGACATTTAATGCATTCACTTCCCTTTACCTCCCATAACCGCGAGTGGAGTTATCCCAGAAAAATAATAGGTTGAAAGACAGACAGAGGGCAGGGTTGGAAGAAAGGGCATTTCTCCAGAAGCGCTCCATCTCGATTGAGATGACAATCCGGAGGATTCAACCTCCCAGACCGACAAGCCAGCCCCCAAGGTCTGGTCTCGCCTCGGCGTCTTACCCCCTGATCAGAGTGCATTGGAGTTGGGGCTCCGCAATCTGACTGCCTGGTAGACGCGCCTCTTCTGTCTCTGCAAAGCACAAATGGTGCTGTGTAAAAATTGCCCTTTATTGATAATTGTTTGTAACGGTATTGTCAATGTTTGATTGGATTAAAACCGTTTCATTTTAAGACCATGTTGGGTTTATTGGCCGATGAGGTTTTGGCCTGTGCCGAAGCAGTGGTAGGGTAGTAATCCCAAGGAGTAAAAGGCATATGGAGAGCACATAATGACAATTTCACGCTTTATTCCCCCCCAACGTACCCTGATGGGGCCGGGTCCCTCTGATGTTTCCCCTCGCGTATTGCAAGCGCTGGCGCAACCGACTATCGGTCATCTCGATCCGCTGTTTGTCGGCATGATGGATGAAGTAAAGGCTCTGCTCCAGTACGCATTCCAAACGGAGAATGCCTTTACTATTGCGGTGTCTGCCCCAGGCAGTGCGGGCATGGAAACTTGCTTTGTTAACCTTATCTCACCGGGCGACACAGTGATTGTCTGCCGCAATGGGGTATTTGGTGACAGGATGCGTGAGAACGTTGAGCGCTGTGGGGCGACTGCGGTCATGGTTGACGATGAATGGGGGAAACCGGTTGATCCGGTGAAAGTGGCGGCAGCCCTCGAAGCAAACCCGCAGGCCACTGCCGTTGCCTTTGTGCATGCAGAAACCTCCACCGGGGTACTGAGTGATGCGAAAGTCCTTTCTGAACTGGCACGAGCGCACGGTTGCCTGACGATCGTGGATGCGGTGACGTCACTGGGAGGTGTCCCCTTGCTGGTGGATGAGTGGCAACTGGATGCTGTTTATTCGGGGAGCCAGAAATGTCTGTCCTGCGTGCCGGGATTATCACCGGTCACCTTCTCCCCGCGGGCGGTCGAGAAAATGCAGCAACGTAGCAGAAAAGTACAAAGCTGGTTCCTAGACCAGAGTCTGGTACTGGGGTATTGGAGTGGAGAAGGCAAGCGCAGTTACCACCACACGGCACCGGTTAACAGCCTGTATGCCCTGCATGAATCCCTGCTGATGCTGAAAGAAGAAGGGCTGGAAAATGCGTGGCAGCGCCACCGTGAGATGCATGCATTGTTGAAAGCAGAACTTGAGCCTCTGGGCATTCATTTCCTGGTGGATGCGAAGCATCGTTTGCCACAGCTCAATGCAGTTGCCGTTCCTGAAGGTGTTGACGATGCTGCGGTAAGGGCAAGGCTTTTGAATGAGTACAACCTGGAAATTGGCGCGGGCCTTGGTGCTCTTGCCGGTAAGGCCTGGCGTATCGGTCTGATGGGGTATGCAGCCAGGCGTGAGAATGTCGCCCTGTGTGCCAAGGCGCTGAAAGATGTGCTGGGGTAACCGGTAGCAATGAAAAACGCCCTGTGGTGATGCAGGGCGCTTTTGTTTTAGCGGATTCAGTGTGCGCCAGTACGTGATGGCTGCATTTTTGTAAAATCAAGCTTAAATTCCTGTGCTGGAAATAACAGGGCCGCTTCCTCTTTCAGTTGCTTCGCAATGGATTCATGTCCGGTCAGAATGGCAAGTTCAATCAATGACTGGTATCCCTCCGGGTTGGGGTGGGTTCCCAGGCGGTAGATTTGCGCCCTGAGATAGTGCTCCTGAGCACGTTTGTCATGGCTTTCCAAGGCATCGTGAAATGCCCGCTTCCCGGCCTCCTGACTGAAGTAATCCCGCCACCATGGGTGGGTTTGGTACTGCACCAGCTTCACATCTTTTATCTGGTAGGTGCGCAGTGCCTGTTCACCAAGGTAAATGGATGACAACACCATAAAGGCGGTGACAGCCAGTACCCCATTGGCCGCCAGTTTTATGCCACGGGTATGGCGAAGAGGAACACGGCGATAGTGCGCCGAGAGGTTATCCAGCCAGTAAACCAACATCACAAACAGAACACCGAATGCCGGATTGATTTCCATATAAGCGGTCAGAGCCATGCCGAGCAGGGAAGGCAGTAATATCGCCAGCAACATCAAGCGTGTTCCTCCCGGTGCCTCCATCAAACGGCGTATAACCAGACTGAGAAGCACACCAAACCCTGCCCAATACGCAATCCCTCCCTGGGTGAGATTTGCCAGAAGCCAGCTTGGATATGGCACGATAGGAGAAAGCCCCTGCTGTTGCTCAAGCCCAAATAAAAGCTGGGCTTTGATGAGTTGTCCCAGCCCGACACCTTCAAACTGTGATTGCGTCAGCAATGCCCAGGTCTGGGCCAGTACTGCCTGCTCATGCTCTGAATACCGTACAGCGGATAATGCGGCCTGGGGTAACCAGTTGAAATGCCATGCAAGGATGAAACCTGCCAGCACTGCCAGATTCCAAAGTCCGTGGTGGCGTTTTGGGCAAAAACGGAACAAAAAAGGCTGGATCAGTATGGTAATGACCAGCATGGCAGCGATGAGCCAGGGCGATCGCAATGCAGCAAGTGCCGGGATAGTGAGCACTGGGGTGAGTAAAAGCACGGCATGCAGGGGGACCCAGTTGCGTTTGTATACTTTGGTTCTCGCCAGGAGGTATGCGGATAATGACAGTGCGGTCAACAGAGCGATACTCAATGCTTCACCGTGTACCGTAATGCCTGAAAGATAAGTGGCATAGGTGTCTGTCAGCGTAGGTAACAGTGCGGGAAGGGCCAGCAGCCAGCCACTGATCAGCGGTAGCAAAAGGAGATCTTGGCGTTGCATGTGGTTGAAACTGAATTGTTGCAAGGTACAAAACAGCAATAGCGCAAGCAACACATTGCATCCCTGCCAGATCGCCGTATGCAGGTCAGCGTGAAGGTAGAAAGAGGGAAGCAAAGCAAACAAGGCTGCAATAGCGAGCCAGACAGTGACGGTGGTATAACGGAAGCGGCGCTGTCTGGCCGCCTCCCATCCACCCAAACAGATCAGGGTGACGGTGAGTAAAAGTGTCAACGCCGTTGCGGGATGCTGAACACCGGAAAATTCCAATGGAGTTTGGTTTAAGGGCAGACAGAACAAGAACAGTGCAGCCAGTACAATCAGCACCGGCTTCACCAGGGGTTTACTGGCTACTTTGTCTGGCCAGAGGTGTTGTAAACGCGATGTTTGCATACTGTCATTTTTACCGTCGATAACGCGCGAATATGCCTTATGATGCTTTTTGTTTGAGCAGAGGTTTCAGGAACCTTGCGGTATGAGAGCCTTCGACCAGTGCGACATCTTCTGGCGTACCTTCAGCAATGATCATGCCACCGCCGCTGCCACCCTCTGGCCCCAGATCGACAATCCAGTCTGCCGTTTTTATCACATCGAGGTTGTGCTCAATCACCACAATGGTATTGCCATGATCGCGCAAGCGATGCAACACAATCAGCAACTGCTGGATATCATGGAAGTGTAGCCCGGTTGTAGGCTCATCCAGAATATACAGGGTTTTGCCTGTGTCACGCTTTGACAGCTCCCGCGCCAGTTTAACTCGCTGCGCTTCACCGCCGGAAAGGGTGGTTGCCGCCTGCCCAAGACGAATGTAGGAAAGGCCGACATCCATCAGGGTTTGCAGTTTGCGTGCTATTGCCGGGACGGCATCAAAAAACTCGCGGGCATCTTCCACTGTCATCTCGAGGACGTCATCAATGGTTTTGCCTTTGTAGCGAATTTCCAGCGTTTCACGGTTATAGCGTTTACCTTTACACACGTCGCAGGGCACGTAAACATCTGGTAGGAAGTGCATTTCGACTTTGATAACACCGTCGCCCTGACACGCCTCACAGCGTCCGCCCTTCACGTTGAAGCTAAAACGGCCGACTTTATAACCACGGGAGCGTGATTCCTGGGTACCGGCAAACAGCTCACGAATAGGCGTGAAAATACCGGTGTACGTAGCCGGGTTAGAGCGGGGGGTGCGGCCAATCGGGCTTTGGTCGATATCAATCACCTTGTCGAAGTGCTCCAGACCGTCGATATCCTTGAATGGTGCAGGTTCGCCGGTCGTGGCACCGTTGAGGCGCTGGTGGGCAATCCTGTAGAAGGTGTCATTGATCAGTGTGGACTTACCGGAGCCCGAGACACCCGTCACACAGGTCAACAGGCCAACCGGCAGGGTCAGGTTCACGTTTTGCAGGTTGTTGCCGCTGGCCCCTTTCAGTTTCACCACCCGTTTTTTGTCGTAAGGGACGCGTGTCTGTGGAACGGCAATCTGCTTTTTGCCACTGAGGTACTGACCGGTCAGGGAGTCTTCATTTTTGATAATTTCCTCGTAGGTACCTTCTGCCACGACATAGCCACCATGAACGCCGGCCCCCGGGCCGATATCAATAATGTGGTCGGCCGCACGGATAGCATCTTCGTCGTGTTCAACCACCAGTACGGTATTACCGAGGTTGCGAAGGTGCTCAAGGGTTGCTAGCAGGCGCTCGTTATCGCGTTGGTGAAGGCCGATAGAGGGCTCATCCAGCACATACATCACGCCGACCAGACCAGCGCCAATCTGGCTTGCCAGACGGATACGCTGGGCTTCACCGCCGGACAGGGTATCGGCGCTGCGCGACAGATTGAGGTAATTCAGGCCAACATTGACCAGAAAGCTCAGCCTGTCATGGATCTCTTTCAGTACCTTGTCAGCAATCTGGGCGCGCTGGCCTGTCAGCTCAAGACCGGCAAAGAATGTCAGTGCTTCATGAATACTCATTTCACAGACGGCTGGCAGGTTGGTGTTTCCGACAAATACATGGCGCGCTTCTTCTCGAAGGCGTGAGCCGCCGCAGCTGGAGCAGGGCTTGTTGGCGATGTATTTGGCCAGCTCTTCGCGTACTGCCATGGATTCGGTATCGCGGTAGCGGCGGTTAAGGTTATTGAGAATGCCTTCAAAAGGGTGCTTACGCACGGTGATATCACCGCGGTCATTGACGTATTTAAAGGCAATGTCTGTCGACCCGGAGCCGTTCAGTACTACGTCCTTGATTGCTTTCGGCAAATCCTTCCACGGCGTTTCAATGTCAAAGCCGTAGTGGTCTGCCAGCGAATTCAGCATCTGGAAGTAATAGAAGTTGCGGCGATCCCAGCCACGGATCGCACCGCCAGCAAGGCTGACTGCCTCGTTCTGTACCACGCGGTTTTCATCGAAATACTGCTGCACGCCAAGGCCATCACAGGTGGGGCAGGCGCCGGCGGGGTTGTTGAACGAGAACAGGCGAGGCTCCAGTTCCTGCATGCTGTAACCACAATGCGGGCAGGCAAAATTGGCAGAGAAAACCAGATCCTCGCCATCACCGTCCATATAACTGACCACGGCTGTGCCGCCGGTGAGCTCAATCGCGGTTTCGAAGGATTCTGCCAGACGCTGCTGCAGATCGTCCCGGACTTTAAACCTGTCCACCACCACTTCAATGGTGTGCTTTTTGTGTAGCTCCAGTGTCGGGGGATCAGACAGGTCGCACACCTCACCGTCGATACGGGCGCGGATAAAACCGTGGGCGACCAGGTTTTCCAGGGTTTTGACGTGTTCACCCTTACGCTCTTTGACAATCGGGGCCAGCAGCATCATTTTGCTGCCTTCTTCCAGCGCCAGCACCTTATCCACCATCTGGCTGATGGTCTGGGCTTCCAGTGTCACATTGTGGGTTGGGCAACGGGGATCGCCGACTCGGGCATAGAGCAGACGCAGGTAGTCATAGACTTCTGTGATGGTCCCTACGGTTGAGCGTGGGTTGTGCGACGTGGACTTTTGCTCGATGGAAATCGCCGGGGAAAGCCCTTCGATGTGGTCTACATCCGGTTTTTCCATCAGGGAAAGGAACTGACGCGCATAGGCAGACAGGGATTCGACATAACGACGCTGGCCCTCTGCATACAGGGTGTCAAACGCCAGCGATGATTTTCCGGAGCCTGACAGACCGGTGATCACAATCAGTTTGTCGCGCGGGATTGTCAGGTTAATGTTTTTCAGATTATGGGTACGTGCCCCTCTGACATCAATCGTGTCCATGTCTACCTTGCCCTTACCATTCGAAGCCCAGTGAAAAATTGAAGAGAGAAGTATCCCACATTATTGGCCAATGAAAAAGAAGAAAGCTGTATGAATATACAGCTTTCTTCGATGTCAAAGTACGCAGTTTTTAACGATGTTTGTGTGGTTTTCGATCAACCGCATTTTACCGTTTTTTGTGGTTGATTAGGCGCATCAGACTGCAGGTAGATGTTTTCGTAGCAATAGTTGGTGGCTTCAATGAAGCCTTCTACGCTGCCGCAGTCAAAGCGCTCGCCCTTGAATTTGTAGGCCAGTACACAGCCGCTTTTGGCTTGTTTGAGCAGGGCGTCGGTGATCTGGATTTCGCCGTTTTTGCCTGGTTCGGTATTTTCCAGAATATCGAAAATATCCGGCGTCAGAATGTAGCGGCCAATGATCGCTAGGTTGCTTGGTGCGGTGCCTGGTTCGGGTTTTTCAACCATGTTGTCGACGCGGTAGAGGTTCTCTTTCATTTCCTCACCGGCGATCACACCGTATTTGTGGGTTTCATCCACCGGCACTTCTTCCACGGCAACAATGGAGCAACGGAACTGTTTGTACAAGGCAACCATTTGGGACAGCACACCTTCTTCGCGGTTAACGCAAAGGTCATCAGCCAATACCACCGCAAATGCATCGTCACCGACCAGTTCGCGACCGGTAAGGATGGCGTGGCCCAGACCTTTCATTTCTTTTTGGCGAATATAGGTAAAGGACGCGGCATCAATGGTTGTGCGGATGTCATCAAGCAGTGCTTCTTTGTTAGTGCCACTGATTTGGTGCTCAAGTTCGTAGTTTTTGTCGAAGTGATCCATCAGGCTGTGTTTACCGCGTCCGGTCACAATACACATACCGGTAATACCTGCCTCCAGCGCTTCATCAACGCCATATTCAATCAGGGGCTTGTTGACAATGGGCATCATTTCTTTCGGCATAGATTTGGTGGCTGGCAGGAAACGGGTTCCATAGCCAGCCGCCGGGAATAGACACTTCTTGATCATAGGTTGTCCTTAATACAATACATTATATTTACCGAACTCGTGGTGATGTAAAAATACAGGAGAGGTAGGATGTTACCACGCACCGGTTACAATTTTGTCTCATTGTTAGATTATGCGAGCATAGAGGTTCAACGACAAGGTATGCTCAACCAATTGGCCAAAAGCCGAGCCTTTTTTTGACCTTATGCACCGCCAGCAAGTTCTGGGTGCTGACACCGGCGCTCACCGCTAGGGCCGCGCCGACAATCCCCCATAGGGATGTCAACATGAATATCAAGGTTACAGTGAGCATGCCGGCAAACAGAGTGATGTTGCGCATGTCCCTTTCATAACCACACATGGTGAGAAGAAAGCCGACAGAGCCTGTCATCACATTGATAGTTTGCCCGATAGCCAGGATCACCAGCAGTTGCCCTGATGGGGTAAAGTCCTCGCCAAACAGCGCCATGATTTTATCAGGCCAGATCAGTACTGCAGCCAATACAGGCAGGGAAAAAATCACCATCAGGCGGGTTGAAAATTGTGCCAACGTTTTCAGTTCATTCCAGTTTTCTGCATTGAACAGTGTCGAGAATCGCGGTGCGGCAACAAAATTCACCACCATTAACATAAAACTGATCAGCAACGAAGTGCGCTGGGCGGCAGAAAAATAGGCTACTTCCTGCGCGCTGACAAACAGCCCGACGATCACCACCGAGGCCCAGGGTATCGCCTGTGCGGTGGCTGAAACTAACCAAAGGTTCGGTGCTGCCTGCCAAAATGCAGGCATTTTGGTATCACTGCGGTCAAAACGGTGGCCGGGCATGCGTAACCAAAACCACAAACCACTGAAAACAACCACAGCTGCCGCAATGACATACAGTAACGAGGCTGTACCTGCCTGGAGTTGCTCGCTGTACTGTGCGAAAAGCAACAGGGCAGGCAGTGCCAATACCGTTACCCCAAGCTGCATTGAACAGACTGAAGCAATCACTTTTCGGGTGGCCTGCAGGGCATAGCCATGTAAAAAGAACAGACTGATAAAAGGAATGGCGATGGCGAAATAGCGCAGGCTATCAGTCGCCTGGGGTTTATCAAACACCGCGTCGGCAAGCCATGGTGCCGCCAGATAGGTAAAAAATCCCGTCAATGCAGAGACCGGTAATACTGCGAGATAGGCGTTGGTGAATACCTGGTTGGTCAGGGTGGTATTCCCTATATTGCTCGTATGGCCGATAAAACGAAGTAATGCATTGTCCATGCCCAGCAAACAGAGTGTACCGAGCAAAATGGCGAGACTCATGCCAAGGAAAAACAATCCGGATTGCTCGGCGCCCAGCACCCGGGCAGCAACCACACTCAACAGGAAAGCCGCTGCGGCAGAAAGCACCCTGAACAGCGCGGCCAGGGCAGCATGAAACAGGAACTGGCGACGGGCAGGTTCCAAGGATTGAACGCGGCGTAAGAGTCTGAGCATCATCAATCTGCCTTACCAGGGGAAAAACAGGGGAATAAGGGAAAGCACGCCAGTGGCATAAACCAGGGTGAGCGGTAGACCCGCCTGAAGATAATCCTTTGGCATGTAGCGACCTGCGGTAAAGACCATCAGGTTGGTTTGGTAACCGAAAGGAGAGAGAAAGCTGGCACTGGCGGCAAAGGCAACGGTCATAATAAACGGCATCGGATCAATGTGATACTGAGCAGCGATGGCAAGTCCTACCGGGAAACTGATTGCCGCTGCTGCATTGTTGGTGATGAGCTCTGTCATCAACCAGGTCGCGAGATAAAGAATTACCATCGCGCCAAAAGGTCCTCCGCTCTGGCTGACGCTCATGATCAAGGCTGCAAGGCGATCGGCAAGGCCGGTCAGGCTAATTGCCTGTGCGAGCCCCAGTGCAGAGCCAATCACCAGTACCAGTTCAAACGGGAAGCGCCTTCGTAAATCATGAATAGACACCAGGCGCGCAGCCACCGAGGCGGCAAGCAACAGAGTCAGCCCTTTGTACAGGGGAAGCCATTCAAGGAAACTGGCGAGCAATGCGACAATCGCACCACCGCAAAACAGTAACGACTGTGTGCTGCTGAGCAGGGCATTATTTTCCCTTTCTTCCACCAGAATAAAGTTTTGTGCCAGGTTGCCGCGGTTGAAAAAATCCTGGCTAACGGCCAGCACCAGGAGGTCACCCCCTTGCAAGGTCACCTGGCCAAGGCCACCGGAAATGTGATGCTCCCCCCGTTTTACTGCCACGACGGCAGCGTCGAACAGAGCACGAAATTGAACGGACTTAATGGTCTTTCCGGCGATCACGGCATGAGGAGTGACAACGACACTGATCAGATTATCCGAAGGCAGTTTCTCGCCCTGCGTTTTGGGTTCCAACCCTTTGAATTTCTCCAGTATCGCCGCTGATTCCAAATCACCGGAGAACACTAAAATGTCGTTACCCTGCAAGCGCTCATCCGGCGTAACAGGGGAAATGATGTGTGCACCGCGGATAATTTCAACCAAGAAAAGACGTTCAAGATTGCGAAGGCCACTTTGTCCGACACGTTGTCCGACAAGAGGAGACGCAGGGACTAACTGGGATTCTAACAGGTAGTTTTGTGACGTTTCCTGTTCCTCGCCCAGGCGGTTTGGCAGTAATGATACTGATACCAGAGTGATCACCAGTACTCCGGTGATAAACACCGGTAATCCAATCACTGTGAAGTCGAAAAAGCCTATCCCCGGCAAGCCGGCATTGAGGGTAAAACCATTTACCAGCAGGTTGGTGGACGTGCCAATCAGTGTTGTGGTACCACCGAGGATAGTGGCATAGGAAAGGGGGATCAGCAGCTTGCTGGAGGGATGCTGGCTTTTGGTCATACTTCGCATCAGGCTGGAAACCACCGCAGTATTATTAATCACGGCAGACAGTAGCCCGGCAGACAGGGTTGTTTGCAGGGTCACTTTCCTGAGACTGCCTTGGGTACACCATCGGCCGAGTGCACTGATGTAGGGCGTGCGTTCAAGGATCACAGATACCATCACCAAGAGTACCAGGGTAACGAGAGCCGTATTGGTGAAGTTATTAAAAAGCTGTGCGGCTGGGACGATATCCAGCAGCAGCAAGACAGTAAACACTGCCCCAAACACCAATGCAGGACGCAGACGGGTGGTCAGCAATGCTACCAGTAATCCTGTAATCATCAGTGCCACAATCATGCTCATGCATCAGGCTCCATAGATAAGGTGTAGAGCCTTACGCTGCTTTTCAGCGCTGAAATTGCGGTTAAAGTCATCGACAGCTTTCGGGTAGTCGGGACTGTCCGGGTGTTTGCAGAATCTGATGATTTGCTCGGCCATGGTATCAGGGGAATCTGTCATGAATGGGTACTGCAGGTTTTGGGTGGCACCGATGACACGCAGCACCATAGGGATATGCAGTTTTGCGGCTTCCAGAATAGTAAGAGGCATGCCTTCCCAGGCTGCGGTGTGAAGGTACAAATCCGCCTTTTTCAGGGCGAGCATTAACTGTGAATGAGGGATCATTCCTGTTACGTCAACGCCCGCATCGCGAAGTGCCTTTTCCATCTCAGGATAGCCCCCACCGAGCCAGTGAAATCTGATTTGACTGTACTCTGGGTATGCCTTCAGGCAGGTAAGGGTGTCGAGCAGAAACTGGGGATCTTTCTGTGGCGAAATACGCCCGGCCACCACCACGTTAAAAGGTGGGGAAACGCGGGGAGTGCTGGCTGGCTCCATTGCCGAATCAAGGTCTGCGTAGTTATTGAGGTGCACCGCTTTTTGGGCACCAAGTGCATAGCCCAGCTCGCATTCCCTTTCGCTACAACCGGCAATGATGTCAATGCGCGACAGGCCAAGGGTCTCCAGACGTGTATAGACATGCTGCATAGCACCGGAAATATCACGGCGCTCGAATGCATAGCAGTGAGGCGTGTAGACAATCCTGCTTTTCCCTTGTTTGGGCAGAAAACGGCCCAAAAAACCTGCGAAGCTGGAATGCAGGTGGATCACATCTGGCTGAGTCTGTAACACGGCCTTTCTCGCTGCCCGGAAAAAGTCCAGCAGACTGCCTTCGACGGTCTGGATATGATCAAACAGGGAGGTGATAGCCATTCCGGTATCATCGTCCGGACGCAGACGGGCAAACAGGTGGTGGCGAATGGGATCTCCTTTGGTCGACTTGGCGTAACTGCACAGCGCTGTCTGGATGCCACCGCCAAAGGCTTCTGTGATATGGAGGACAGTTTTCATCGCTTACTCCATTTCATTTTAAATTGTGCAATGTCTTCTTCACTGTAGATGGCGCGGTACAGTGGCGCATCATAGAGGTGAAATAAGCGCTCAAACGGGTAGGTTTCTTTGAAGCGCTGGTAAAGCGCGGAGTACCATTTGTTGGCGGCTTCGTTGCTGGATTGCAGCTGGAAACCGGGCTTCGCAAGGAAGTCAGCCAGTACACCGGCAGACTGGTTAATGGCTTCGCACTTCATCAGCAGCACATCCCGCCCACCTTGCTCAATGCGCCAATGGCTCTGGCCCGGATTCTGGATATGGGCGAGCACATCAACACCAAACCGGCGTTTCAGCTCCCTGTTGAACCAATCGGTGAAATACTCCAGACGCATCTGGGTTTCAAACGCATCGACGAGATGGCGAAGTGTTGCATCGATATCCCCATGAATGGCTTCGTTTTTCTTGCCGGCAATAAACTGGATATGCAGATCCTGGAAAAAACGGGAGACCACAGTAGCAACCGGATCGCGCACCAGGGTGATGATCTTCAGGTGATCACGCTTTTGCAGAATGCGTCTGCGGTGCGACAGGGTCAGCTTGTAGGCAGCACGGATAGGCCAGTCAAAAAAGCAGGCCACATCGCCGGTATTGCGGTACATCTGGAACTCTTCGTTGTCATCGAAAGTATGGAGATGCCAACTGGGAATGCCTGCGTGTTCAAGGGACGCTTCTATCGATGATGAACCAACTTTACCCATTTGATAAACCAAGACAAAATCCGGCGCGTTCAGGGTCTGGTCGAATGCGCGTTGTCGGGCAAGGCTGAACTTCATTGTTTATCCTCTTGGTGGGCAATAAGGGAGAAAGATCGCGTGGCAGGTGCACTGGGCTCTGGCCTGCCCACCACTCGGGTGTTAACGAAAAATGGAAATAAAAACATCAGCATAATGGTGCTGTTGACCGCAACAAACAGCACCATGGCGAGAATGTAAACCGCAAGCAGAAACGCCACGGGGTTAACAAAGCGTTGCCTGAACAGCCGACGCAGCCCCAACAGGAAGCCGCCAATCAAAATGGCAAGCCCTACCAGACCATATTCAATCGCTACGTCCAGGGCGAAGTTATGGGTGTAGATGGCCAGTTCCTGATTCTGGAAGTAATTGGCGATATACATCGGCAGCATTTTGGGGCCAACCCCGAATACGGGGTACTCCAGAAACAGCGAGAAGCCGTTTGCCAGCAGGAGCTTGCGCCATAATTCTGAGTCCCAGCGTGCCTCCTGCTGATCGGCGAACAGAATGTCGAATTGGGTAAATTCAAATTTATCAAGCAGTGCGTCGGTGCCGGCAAGATACCAGCCAGAAACAAGAGCCAGTCCCCCCCCGAGAAGACCCAGTATGCCCAGCGCGACAGCCGTTTGTTGCGAGCGGGGATGGGATATTTCCCGGCAAAAGAGGAAATCACAGATAACCAACGCGGCGACACCCATCAGCGCCTTGCGCTCCCCGGACATCAGCAACATCACCATGGCGATGGCTAACATCAGGTGACCAAACCGGATCTGTCGGCGCAGGATATAGAGCAGGGCACAGGTAAAGCCGAAGAAATACTTGGTGTTTTCGAGTTGCTTGAAGTCACGCACTGTCGAATACATCAGGTGCCAGCCTGCGGTGTACAGCGCCCCGAGAAAAGTATACACAGTGATCAGGGTAAGAAAGCGCGGGGAGGCCAAAAGGCCTGCCTGATGAAGGACGCCAAGAAAGGCGGCCACAGAAAGCCACTGCACCATTTCAATGAGCACCAGTTTGACCGGTACATTACTGACAACGCCTGCCAGTGCAATGTAGGCAACGAAGACCAGAATAAAACCGCTGGCCCGTACCGTGGATTGCAGCAACTGGCCGCGGCATGCTATCAGGCCCAGAAAACCCAACGCCATGATACCCACCAAATCAGCGAGGTATAATGCGGTGCCTGCGACATTGACCTTCATGGGGACAAAAAACAGGACAACGGCAAGCGCTGCGGCATGTTCAAGCGGTTTGGTCATCCACTAACCTCTGATAGGCCTGATAGTACTGGTCCCGAAAGGCGTCCAGTGTGTACAGCTGGCAGCGCGAAAGTGAACGTTTTGACGCCCTGGTATATTGCTCAGGACTCTCGCAAATCGCGGAGACAGTGTGGGCCAGCGCCTTGTCATCGCCTAACGGGAACAGGTAATCATCAATGCCGATGACCTCATCAATCCCCTGCACATTGGAGGCCAGTACCGGCAGTCCGGCAGCCATCGCTTCCACCGCAGCAAGGCCAAAGCCTTCAATGATGGTGCTCTGCACATAGATATCCAGACTGTCTAAAAATGCCGGAATGTCCGAACGGACACCATGAAACACTACCCGGTTTTCCAGGTTCAGTTCCCTGACCAGAGTTTCGTATTCGTCCCGGCGCTCGCCATCACCGGCAAAATGGAGCTCATAGCGTGAGGGCAATTGCGCCAGCGCCCGTATCAGTGTGGGATGGTCTTTGTAAGGGTGCAGGCGACCCACCATACCAATCCGTACGCTTGCATCACCCGCCGGTGGTTGTTTCTCCTCCATCGAGAACTTGCTCAGGTCGATGCCATTGAAGATCACGGAGTAGTGCTTTTTCCAACGGGGGAGAAAGTCTTCCAGGGCGTTTTTTACCTGATTGGTGATACAAACTGTTTTTTGGTAGCGCCAGTACAGCAGCCATTCGAATGGCTTCATCCACCCATGGTCGCGGCGCCGGTTGTGGGTGTTGTGTTCCGTCTGGATGCGCTTTTTGCCAAACGCTGCCAGCGCAATGTAGATAGAGGGGAACAGATGTCCATGCACCACATCGGGCCAGCGCAGGATCTGCCACTTTTCTTTCAGGGTCAGCTTTTCCCAAACCAGACATTCCACCCCCGCCGCGTCGAGCTCATCTGAAAAATCGTTCATGTTATTGAGTATGACGACTTTGCTCACATAGCCGGCAGGTGTCGGGCACACCAAATCGACGACAAAACGCTGTGCGCCGCCATTACGTGACAGGTCGTTGATGATGTGCAGTACGTTTACCGGCATGTTGCTTGCTCTCTCCTGATTGGTTTGGATGGTCACTGTGTCCATGTGAATCCCTGATCATTCAATAGATTGTGTGCCCCATTCCGGATAGTGCTCGCGGATATACCGGTTCAGGGCGATTTCCGCGGTGGTATAGCTGCGTTTGTTTGCCTGCTTATGCGGGGCATGCACGGTATCTACCATACCGGCACCGACCGTTATGTTGCTCAGGCGGTCAATGACAATAAAAGCGCCGGTTTTGTGGTTCAGGCCATAGTTGTCCACCGCAACCGGGGCGTTGAGATGCAGTTCTACCTTGCCGATTTCGTTCAATGCGAGTTCGGTGGCGGGCAGGGTCTCAAAATTATTGATATCAACCTTGTGTGTAATCTCGGTGATACGCCCGGTGACATTGAGACTCGCGAACTTGAAGTCATAGTCACGTTGGGTTTTCATCGTATCTTGTGACATCCAGACAATATTGGCAGACAGGCGGTCAGAGACTGCTGGGGCCGTGTCTGGGTGAACCAGCATGTCGCCGCGCGAGATATCGATTTCATCGGCAAGCGTCACTGTGATGGCATTTTTGGGGGCGACGGCATCGAGTTCGCCGTCATAGGTGACGATGGAGGTCACCGTACTCTGCTGGCCCGAAGGCAGCGCCATCACGGTATCGCCTTTGCGCAGAATGCCGGAGGCCAGCGTGCCGCAATACCCCCGGAAGTCGAGGTTGGGACGGTTAACGTATTGCACCGGAAAGCGCATCTGGTCGAGGTTTTGGTCGCGGGTGATTTCGACACCTTCCAACACGCCCATCAGGGAGGGGCCTTGGTACCAGGGGGTGTTTTCGCTGTTGCTGACCACGTTGTCACCGGCCAGTGCCGAGATGGGCACATAGCGCACATCGTGAATGCCAAGCTGGTTTGCCATCGTCTGGTAGTCTGCCTGGATACGTTCAAAAACGGCCTGGTCAAAGTCGACCAAATCCATTTTGTTAACCGCAACCACCACATGGCGGATACCCAATTGACTGACGATATAGCTATGGCGGCGGGTCTGGGTCAGCAAGCCTTTACGGGCATCGACCATCACAATCGCCAGTTCGCAGTTTGATGCCCCGGTGGCCATGTTGCGGGTGTATTGTTCGTGCCCCGGGCAGTCGGCAATGATGAACTTGCGCTTTTCGGTCGAAAAATAGCGGTAAGCCACATCAATGGTGATGCCCTGTTCCCGCTCAGATTGCAGGCCATCAACCAGCAGAGCCAAGTCGAGCGCTTCACCGGCATTACCTACGCGGGCATTGTCCTTGTGCAGGCTGGTCAGGTGGTCTTCAAAAATCAGTTTGGTGTCAAACAGTAAGCGGCCAATTAGGGTTGATTTGCCATCATCCACGCTGCCGCAGGTGAGCAGGCGTAGTAAATCCTTGTTTTCGTGCTGATGGAGGTACGCTTCGATGTCCGTTGCGATCAGCGATGAGCTGTGGCTCATGGGTCACTCCTTGTGCCGGCAAGCAAATAGTCTTTCATTCAAATGTCGAGGCTTAGGTGTAGTTAGAAGTAGCCTTCGCGTTTTTTCTGCTCCATGGAGCCCGCCTGATCGTGGTCGATCACGCGGCCTTGTCGCTCTGACGTTTTGGTCAGCAGCATCTCCTGGATGATTTCTGGCAGCGTGGCTGCGGTTGATTCCACCGCACCGGTCAGCGGGTAGCAGCCGAGCGTGCGGAAGCGGACCGATTTCATTTCCGGCTTTTCGCCGGGCTCCAGCGGCATGCGATCGTCATCGACCATGATCAGGGTACCGTCACGTTCTACCACCGGGCGTTTTTCCGCGAAGTAGAGCGGGACAATATCGATGTTTTCCAGATAGATGTATTGCCATATATCGAGTTCCGTCCAGTTCGACAGCGGGAATACCCGGATACTTTCGCCTTTGTTGACGCGGCCGTTGTAGATGTCCCAAAGCTCCGGACGCTGGTTTTTCGGATCCCAGCGGTGGTGCTTGTCACGGAAGGAATAGACACGCTCTTTGGCTCGGCTTTTCTCTTCATCACGGCGCGCACCGCCGAAGGCGGCATCAAAGCCATATTTGTCCAGCGCCTGTTTCAGCGCCTGAGTTTTCATCACATCTGTGTGCTTGGCACTGCCATGAGAGAAGGGCCCCATCCCCATGTCGACGCCTTCCTGGTTAATGTGCACCAGGAGGTCGAGACCATGACGCTTAGTGAACGCATCACGGAAGGTGATCATCTCCTTGAACTTCCATGTGGTGTCCACGTGCAGCAGCGGAAACGGCGGTTTACCCGGATGAAAGGCCTTCATTGCCAGGTGGAGCATGACAGCGGAGTCCTTTCCGATGGAATACAGCATCACCGGATTGTCAAACTCGGCAGCCACCTCACGGATGATGTGTATCGATTCATTCTCAAGTTGTTTGAGATGGGTTTGGTTTAGCGAAATCATGTCCACCATGTTGAGTCCTTTTTACGTCGCCAGCTGGTAACGCTGGTGGAACGCATCAATAAAATCGTTGAGTAATTCGGCGGGTAGGGCGTTGATCCCTGCAGCGGCCTGACGGCCTCCCCCGGTAGGAAAGGCGGCTGCCAGTTCATCGGCACCGGTACGGTTGTTCAGTGGCGCACGGATGCTGACCAGATAATTTCCGTCAGCTTTCTCAGTGATCACCGCGTTGGCAACGTCTGGATCGCGGTTAGTGAGATCGTTCGAATATACCCCGCTGATACGGCGCGCCCAGGCTTCATCCGGCAGCATATATACCCGTGAGCCCTGATGCTCAGAGTAAGGCACGATAGCGGCAGCTTTTTCGCTGTCGCTGAGAAAGCCATTTTCCAGCGTGGCATACACATCCGGGCGTTCGGCGATAAAACTAAACGGTGACGGATAAGGCGCCATCAGGCGATAGATCTCTGCCGGTGCAAACAGCAGGTCTGACAGAGAAGAGCCGTAGCTGTTGTAGTTGAGGTAGGTGCCAAACTGCATCAGTTTGGTCCGGTCCTGATCGCAAAGGCCCGCCTTTTTGGCCAGTACATCGGCGGTGGCGATCATGTTGTCACCATAGGCGCCAACCAAGGCCCACTCGCGGTAACGGCCATCGAGCAGTTTGTCGATAATAAGGCTTGTGCAGGTGTTTGACGCCGTATTGATGTGGGTGGTCAGCGAGGGGTGCATCGGCGCATCGCCCGGGTTGTGGTGATCGGCATAGAACACCCGTACACCCTGCGACAGCAGGTTATCCAAGGCTGGCCTGTTTTTCTCCATCGCCACGTCCAGCACGGTGACATCCTGCGCCACGGCGGGATCCACTTGCTTTAACAGGGCAATATCGCGCTTCACCCCCGTGATTAACACGCTGTCTTTTGGGGTGGCAAGGCGGAGCTGGAGCAGGGCGCAAATCCCGTCGGCATCGCCATTAAAAATATCAAAACTGGTTTTCATTATTCTTGTTGATCCTTGCTCTGGAAGCCATTAGCTCGCTTCTAAGGTGTCATCATGTTGTTTGTTATTGTTGTAATAACCATAGTGCAGCTTGTATTTTTCCTCCGCGTGTCTGGCAGAGAGCTGGTTGAGAACCACGCCATCGATGGCAATGTCATGGCGAACGAGTTGGCTGATAGAACGGTTGACCTGTTTTTCGGTTGTTGATTCTGCTTTTACGACCAGGATCATGCCGCCAGCCAAACGCCCCAGGATCAGGCCGTCGCTGACCACCTGAATCGGTGGCGTATCGAGAATGATCCTGTCATAGCTCTGTGTCAGTTGGGTGAGCAGCGCTGAGAACTTGGTTGAACCCAGCAACTCCTGTGGGTTCGATGGCAGCAATCCTGCCGGGAGGATATCGAGCTTCGTATCATCATCGTGATAAATGCAGTCAGCAACCGGGGCGCCCATCACCAACACATTACTCAACCCTGCCTGGTTACGGGGCAGGGCATAACGCTGTCCAACCGCGGGCATACGCAGGTCGCAGTCGATGAGGAGTGTGCGCTCCATCTTGGCCAGCGACTGGGCAAGATTCAGGGCAACGGTGGTTTTCCCTTCGGACGGTAACGATGAGGTGACGGCAAGCACATTACGTTTACTGTTGGTTAACGTCAGCAGGATTGAGGTGCGGATGGTGCGGACCGACTCGCTGAACAAGGTTTCGTCCGGATCAAGATAAACGGTGTGATCAAGCGGTGCATTCTTAAAACGCTTCCCTTTTACCCGGGGCAGGAATCCGAGATGTTGCAAGCCCAGCTTCTCCTCTATGTCGTCAGGCTTTTCAATGGTGTTGCGATAAGCATCTGCCAAAAACGCGCCCACAATGGCCAGAAGAAAGGTGAATGCGGCGCTGATCACGATTAATTTCGATGTCTGGGGGCTGAATGGTTCCTGGGGTACAGTGGCGCGGTCGGTGAAACGCGCTTGCACGGCTTCAAAGTCACTGGTGGCTGAGGTTTCTTTCTGGCGGTTCAGGAAGATGTCATAGAGCTGCCGATTGGCGTCGACATCGCGTTTAAGTGATTCATATTGTGCGCGTTTGGCACTGATTAACTGGTAGTCATTTTTTTTGCTTTCCAGCTCGGCAGCCAGCACCCGTTCTTGCTGGCGGGCGCTGTCGAGTTCTTTTTCAATGCCTTGTGCCAGGTTATAAAGCACGGCATACATGCGTTGGCGCACGGCATCGAGCTGGGCCTGAGCCTGGATCATCTTATCGTGTTTGGGGCCATAGCGCTTGGAGAGCTCAGAGACTCTTCTCTCCGCGTCTGTTTCGGCATTTTTGACATCCCTGACTTGCGGGTGGTTAGAGATTTCGGGCACGGCCATCAAGCTGGCATTGGCGTTGTTTCTCAATTGAGAGAACAGGCTCTCCGCGGCGACGCGACGCTCACGGGCGTTGGCCGCACGAATAGACAGGTTAGTGAGCTCATTGCCCGCCAGCTCATCGATGTCGCTGAGTTCAATCAGCCCTTCTTCTTTGAGAAAAGTTGTCAGGGCCTGTTCGGCAGTATTCAGGTTTTCTTTCAACTCGCTCAGGCGCTCTGTGATCCAGAAAGACGCGGTTTGCGTCGCCACCAATCGGGCTTCAAGGTTGGATTCGATATACGCCTGCCCCAATGCGTTGGCAACGCTGGCGGCAAGTTCCGGATCGGTCGAGCCAAAATGGATGTTGACCAGTTGCGTGTTACGGATAGGACTGATGGTGAGGTGCGATTTGAATTTTTTCAGCACCGCCTGGCGGGCTGCCGATTCATTCATCAGTTCAGCATGGGACACAGGTTCGGGAAGAAATTGTTGTAAAGGGGCAATGTTGTAGAGAAGACTCAACAATTTATCGCGACCGGAAGGTTCCCCGACCTGGTTGTTAAACTCCCGGATATTGGCGATACCGAGCTCTTCAATCACCTTTTCAGCGATATGGTTGGAGCGCAGGATCTCAAACTGGGT
Organism: Grimontia sp. THUN1695; assembly: GCF_059704325.2. Lineage (NCBI taxonomy): Bacteria > Pseudomonadati > Pseudomonadota > Gammaproteobacteria > Vibrionales > Vibrionaceae > Grimontia > Grimontia sp. THUN1695. Next base: position 34,272 of record NZ_AP046577.1, read on the forward strand.
CTGGTAGTACTCTTTCTGGCTGGTGTCGAAGGTATAGACCTCTTCGATAGAAATGGCGTTGTTCGCCTCAGATTCAATCAGCAGGGTTGCGGTGGCGCGGTATACCGGCGAGATAGTCAGGATTATCACGGTGGCAATCAGGGTCATCGTCGTCACGAAGAAGGCGATAGGGAGCCAATAACGCCAAATGACGCTGATGTAGCGCTTAAGATCGAGGCGCGCTGGCTCAATGGCCTGATTTGGCTCGATAAGTTTCATTGTGTAGTCGTCCTTTTATTCTTCCGTGCGCAAAAATAGCGGGTTAGTCCAGGCTGGCTTCTTTAAAAGAAGCTCTGTTCAACCACGATGATGTCGCCAGGGCCAACCGCTTTTGACAGGCCAACATTCTTTTCTGTGTTTCCGTTTTGGGCTTCTGTCTGTTGAATTTTGTTTCGTGAAGCGCGGTCGGTAAAACCGCCGGCAATGGCAATCGCTTTGCCGATCGTCAATCCGGGCTGGTAGTCGTATCCGCCGGGGTGGTGCACTTCACCATTGACATAAAATTTACGGAATTGAATCACGTTGACCGTCACTTTCGGATCAACCAGATAATCACCGCGCAAGCCGCTTTCGATGATGCGCTGCAATTGCCCGACACTTTTCCCTGCAGCTTCAAGACGACCCAGGTAGGGGTAGTCAAAGCGGCCCCGGGTGCTGAGGAGGATGTCCATGGAAAGATCTTCCTCGCCATACACCTTGATAGCGATACGGTCACCATCACCCAACACATACTGTTCGGTTGCGTGAACCGGCATGATGGAAAGCATCAGCAGTGCGAAAAGTAAGATACAATGTTGCCTCATCACAAACTCACCTCTGTGCCAATAAAGAATCGGGTCTGGTCATAGCTGTAACCTGTTAACGTCGAATCGCGCTCAAGCCAGTTCACGCCAGCAGAAATGTCCCACCACCTCGCCATACCGTAAGTGGCACTTAGACCAAGCTGTGAATCCTCATCTTTGCGAAGTCCGGGGTAATCATTGGTGCCGTAACGTGCTGAAGCCACGGTCTTCACCAAGGGGGTCCATTTATGCTCCCATTCCATTTGGACAGACTGATCCTCAACATAGTCAGCGTTGAGGTTGGGGTCACGGGCAACATCGCGCCCTTCAAGACGGAGCTCGCTGTAATCCGTTGGCTGCCAGGCGAGGTTCAGCCGCCAGCTGAAGCCCTGGAAATTGTCACGTCCGGCGCTGTCAAAGTCTTTGTTTTGAAAGCCCAGCAACAGTCGCCCTTGGGTTTTTCCGGTGACATCCCAATCGAGACCGCCGTAAAGAAAAGAATTTTGGTTGTCCCGGGTTCCTCCGGGGCCGGTAAAGGTTTCGTTATAACTGCGTAGTTCATGGCGCAGGACGGTGACTGCGCTGAAGTAACTTGACACGGCATAGTAAAACTCACCAGCGAGGTAAGGTTGATCCCAGTTGAAAAAACGGGTATCCACGGTTGCACCGTTGGTGCGCACGAACGTTTTATCGTTGTACGTTTTCTTTTCATAACCAACAATGCCCACCAGACGCCCGGGTGCACCGTTGGCGCCATAGACATAACGGGCGTAGGTATCGTGGAACTGATAGCGAAGCGGCTCAGCGACGGACAGGCTTGAGCCTTCCGTCAAGCCGGTCCCTCGCGCTTCATTGGCCATTCGGTAGGTATAGTCAACATACAGGCGGTGACGGATATCAAACAGCCAGAATCCATTGCCGTGCAGTTGATGATTGATGTAGTTATCCTCATGGCTGTCGGTGAAGCTTACCGCATCGAAGCCATAGTCAAACTGATAGGCAGAACGGCGCGTCTCAAGCTGGGCCATTACCTTGGGAGAGACAACATACATGGGGGAGTCGACAGGGGCATTTTCTGTCCGGCGTACATTGTCATCGTGTCCAGCGGTGATGCCCAGCGTCGGGGTGAGGTCGATACCGTTTTCCGTTTGGTAGGGTGTCGGTTCTACGGCGACGGCTGTAAAAGGCATGAAACCCAGGACAGAAAACCACAACTGACAACGTTTCACATCTTTCTCCTTTAGTAAGCCGTTTTGCCGACAAAGCCTTTGAACACAGTGGCAAAAACAATTTTGATGTCCATCCACAGCGACCAATTCTGGATATATTCCAAGTCGAACTGGATCCGTTTTTCCATTTTGTCCAGGGTGTCGGTTTCGCCCCGATAGCCATTGACCTGAGCCCAACCGGTAATGCCTGGCTTCACTTTATGGCGCAGCATGTAGCGATCCACGATGGCGCGGTACTGTTCGTTGTGTGCTACTGCATGTGGACGTGGCCCAACGATAGACATAGCACCTTGCAGTACGTTGAAAAACTGCGGCAATTCATCCAGTGATGTGCGGCGGATAAACGCACCGAAAGGCGTTATGCGGGGGTCATTCTTGGTCGCCTGCTTGACGACGTCGCCGTTATCCATGACTGACATCGAGCGGAACTTCCATACCTTGATTTTGCTGCCATCCAGTCCGTAGCGGTATTGTTTGAAGATCACTGGCCCCGGTGAAGAGAGTTTGACTCCAATAGAAACGGCGATCAGGATGGGAGAAATAAGCACCAGGATCATCAGCGACAGCACGATGTCTTCCAGCCGTTTAGCCCATGCAGCGATACCACTGAATGGCGTGTCATGGACACTCAGGGTGTGAACATGACCGATCGTCTGCCAACGGCTATGGAGTAAGTTATAAGTGAAAAAGTCCGGTACCAGATAGGTAGTGGCGGTGGTGTCAGCAAACTGGTTGAGGTAGCGGGCAATGCGGTCTTTAGCATGCATAGGCATGGCAATATAGATGTGCTGCAAGTCCCCCTGCTTGGCGAGCTCCAGTGCATCATTAACATTGCCCAGCATTGGGGCGGGCAGGCTACCTTCAATACGATCGCTGCTGCGGTCTTCATAAAAGCCCAGCAGAGTGATGCCCAATGTATGGTTACGCTGAAACTCCTGAGCAAGTTCAATGCCGTTGGCGGTCGTTCCGATAATGGCGGCGCGGCGGGTATTAAAGCCATGCTTACGCAGGTGGCTGAGCGCAGCCCTTGCCAGGAATCGCCAGAGTGCCAGGCCAACGGCTGCACCGATGAACCATAAGGTCATCACAATGCGGGAGAATTGAATGCCGCTTTTACTGAAGAAAAAGTAGGTGACAAGCAGTAAAAATGCCACTACCCAGGGCATCAGGGTTGCAACCATTTGTCCCTGGAAGTTACTGATGCGCCAGGAACGGTACAGGTGTGAGCTTTCGGCAAACAAAAGGTAGAAAATGGAGGCTAGCGTCGCCAGGTGTAGCCAGGTATTACTGATCTCACCAAGGTAGAAATGGCTGACGATTGCCAGGGATCCGCTGATAACAGCCAAATCACACAGTCGATATAGGATGGCAAACTCCGTTCCATGTGTGCGTATTTTTCTACTATCCATGATGTCTATCCATGATTTGGGCTCATTTTTTGTGGGCCGGGCTGAAAGTCCTTGGACTCATGTCACTCATTCTAGTTGAAAAATGAATCACACATTCCAAGCTTGCCTGCACAGATTTGACTTTCAACTAGTTTCGTATACCTAAATTTCCGACATGTAAGTTAACCAGCATGTGACCAATGAAAGAAGATGAACTTAGTTCGATTTTGGTGTGTGACACTGGGGCTACATCACCATGATAGTGTTTTGACAACGGCTCATGGGCGTTAAAAAACACCGACAATGAGTGATTTCTATCACAAAAATTGCAGTATGGTGTGTCTGAAATGAGATTTTCATCAGGACGTTTTCATCCTATTTCTAATGCAAAAATGGTCGTAATTCATCCATTCTCATACCTGGGTACGAAGAAGGCATGAGGCATGCTTGATGACGATCACTGTTCACGAAATGCCCGGTTCAGGCTTTCTGTCAGCGGTTTCAGCAAATATTCGATAGGCGTGCGTGGTTCGGTGAGTAACATCACTTCTGCCTGCATCCCCGGATACAGCTCAATACCCCCTAAAATATCGTTGATGTTATCAATGAGTTTGACGCGTGCCAGGTAATAAGCGAGGCCAGACTGTTCGTCAACCAGGCGATCGGCCGAGACAGTCATCAGCTCACCCTCGAGGGGCCTAACGCTGCGCATGCTGAGGGCGGTCAGGCGGATCTGTGCTTTCATACCGGCGCGGACCTGATCGATGTCGGACGGATCCACTTTGGCCTCGATCACCAGGCTTTCATCACTGGGTACGATATCAAGCAGGGGCTGGCCCGGTGTGATCACCCCTTCCTCAGAGAAAACCTGAAGATTAAGTACGGTGCCGGAAAGGGGGGCTTTGATGGTGGTGCGATCCAGAATGTCTTTGGCAGCAGCAATCTGGTCATCCAGTTCATAGCGTTCCTGACGGATTTCGCGCAATCCTTCTACGATCTCCCTGACACGTTCCAGTTCCTGTTCTTTGAGTTGTGCCAGGCTTTCTGCAACGTTCTGCTGCAGGCGGCTGGCATTGGACTGAAGTTGACTGATGGTGCTCAGGATCTGGGCTTCTTCACGCTCAAGACGTAACACTTGGGTTTTGCTGACATACCCTTTTTCTGCGAGTTGCCGGTTACCGGCGATCTCTTCACCAATGATTGACAGACGCCGCTTTTCTATCTCCAGGCGCTTTTTCTGCCCATCCAACTCAGCAGTGTTCTGTGCCAGCTGTTTGTTGATGATCTCGGTCTGGGAGTCAAAGAAGTCACGACGGGCTTCAAAGATGCGTTGTTGGTTTACCAACAGTTCTTCTACACGTGGGTTGTTTTTTTCCATCAGCAGGGCGTCCGGGAAGGTGATGTCCGGTTTGTTGTCGCGCTCTGTGATAAGACGGGCCTCGCGGGCCAGCGCATTGCGCTGTCGGGTGGTCAGCTGTTCCAGTTGGGTACTTGCCTGGGTTTTATCAAGATAGATAAGCGGGTCACCTTTGGTGACATCCCCCCCTTCAGCCACCAGGATTTTGTCAATGATACCACCTTCAAGGTGTTGGACGGTTTTGCGCTGACTGTCGACCGTGACAACACCTGGGGCGATAGAAGCCCCTTCCAGGGGACTGAATACCGACCAAACACCGAAGGTGCCAAGAAACAGGGCAATGGCGCTAAAACCGATAATGACCAGTCGTCGGATTGCAGGGATCTCGTTCATTTCTGGCCTCCTTTCTGCGCAATGGCGGCGCTCTGTTCAAGGAGCGGTTTCAATACTTCATCCCGCCCTCCGAATGCGCGGATTTGCGCATCCTGTAACACCAGAAGTTTGTCCATCGACTGCATCATACTGGGTCTGTGGCCAACCAAAATAATGGTGGCTTTACGGGATTTGAGGTAAACAATGGCGCGTTGCAGTGCCGCTTCACCTACGCCGTCGAGGTTGGCATTAGCTTCATCAAGCACGATCAGGCTGGGATCACCATACAGTGCCCGGGCGAGCGCGATACGCTGGCGTTCGCCACCGGACAGGCCAAGGCCGCGTTCTCCAACGACCGTGTCATAACCTTGGGGCTGACGAAGGATAAGCTCGTGGCAGCCTGCTAATTTAGCGGCATGGATCACTTTGTCCGGCTCCCCATCTGACATGCGGGCAATATTCTGGCGAATGGTCCCCGGGAACAGTTCGACATCCTGCGGCAGGTAGCCGCAATGTGGGCCAAGATCGTCCGGATCCCATTTGGCAACATCCATATTATCCAGCCGTACCGTACCGGCGGTGGGAGTCAGGTTACCGAGGATCAAACGGGCAAGGGTGGATTTTCCTGTGCCAGATGGACCGATAATACCCAGCGCTTCACCCGGCTCCAGTTTAAAGTGAATACCATGAAGTACCGGTTCTGCGCCGCCCGGATGAAAGTAGGTGACTTTCTCAACGGAAACATGTCCTTTCGGCTTGGGCAGTGGCATGGACTTAGCCCGCTCTGGGAAGGCAGGAATTTGTTCTTTTAGACGCCGGTAGCTCTGGCGTGCAGAAATGGCGGTACCCCATGCGCTGATAGACTGTTCAACCGGTGCCAATGCCCGGGCCATCAGGATAGAGCCTGCAATCATGGCACCGGCTGTCATTTCGTTTTGAATGACCAGGTATGCGCCGACCCCCAGCATAGAGATTTGTAACAGCATACGGATGAACTTGGAACTGGCGGTCAACAGGGCTCCTTTTGAATTGGCAGCCACTTGCCCCTGAATGCTGTCATTATTGAGTGTCGTCCAGTGCTTAATGAAGTTTGGCATGATGCCCATTGCTTCAATGGCATCGGCGTTGCGGGCGGCGGACTCGGCTTGCTGCATTGCCAGAATAGAGGATTCATTGGCTTTTTTATGTGCAGCACGGGTGGTGATGTCGTTCAGGATAGCGATAGAAAACAGGATCAGGGCACCCACGGTGGCAATAATGCCAAGCATGGGGTGGAGCAGGAACACAAACCCGAGGAAGACTGGTGTCCATGGTGCATCCAAAACGGGAATAATCGCATTGCCACCAATAAAGGCACGAATGGCTGTAATGTCTCGAAGGCCTTGTACTGAGGCCGATAACCCCTGGCGTAATTGCAGGGCAATGCTGCCGCTCAAGACTTCCGGAGAGAGGCTTTCATCGAACCAGGCGCCGATGCGTACCATTATCCGGGTACGCACGTTTTCCAGTACTGCCATGATGAACAGGGCAAAAACAGTGATCACTGACAGGAGTAACAGGGTGTCAACAGATCGGGCACTGATCACCCGGTCATAGATCTGAAGCATGTAGATAGGCAAACACAGCACCAGCAAATTGATCACAAAGCTGAATGCAACCACAAAGACCAATGCCTTCTTACATTGTCCTAATGTGGTTTCTAATTGTTTTTCTGTAGTGAAAGACATGTTATATCCGACAACGTTCCATCGCTACACGTATGAATAACACGTAGCGAAAACATCGGGCCAAACAGCGCTGGATGACCCCAAAAAAAGCAACCAGCATAGAAATATACTGGTTGCTCTGAGTATAGCCCGGTTGAATAAAACGAGGATGAAACCGCCTGTTAATATGTCTGTAATGGTCATCACACTGAGCGGTATCATTTGCCTCCGTTATTGACAGTCAGCTGAAGATAACTTTGCAGCAAATTGACGGAGAAAAATGTCTCAATAGTGAGTTAGATGAGGAGGTTACTGTCTTAACTTTATAACAAATGTCGATTATTCGTTAGGCGGAGATCATCGCCGATACTGAGAAAACAGAGGAAGATAAGGCAGCAGGCTGATGCTGCCGCCAAAAAAGGGACGAGAAAGGGCGTTAAACCATTAAACAATGTGGAAATCACTGTCAGACAGATCGCTGGCCGTCACATTGTTTAGAATGACCGAAGAGCCATCAGCAAGGCTGATCAGGGTATTGTTTCCTACCTGAGTCAGGCTCAGGGAGTCAAAGTCTATATCACCGGTTGCACGGATCCAAATCAGGTCAGTACCGATTTCGAAATCCACGACACGGTCATCTCCCGTACCATTGCCAAGGATCTGATCGAACATGAAAACGTCTTCGCCTTCACCGCCAAACAGGAAGTCGTTACCGGTTCCACTGACCAGTGCGTCATCGCCTTTGCCGCCAAACAGGATATTTGTTCCTTCACGGGCATACAGCAGGTCATTACCAATCCCGCCATTGAGAATGTCATTCCCTGGCCCCGCCAGCAGAATATCGTTTCCGCTACCACCGGCAACGTAATCATCGCCTTCGCCGCCCCTGACGAGGTCATCCCCGGCACCACCGGTAATTCTGTCGTTACCACGACCACCGAAAACAACATCATTACCGCCGAATCCTATGATGACGTCATCTTCATAAAAACCGAAAAGAATATCTTCCTCGTTAGTACCAAACAACAAGTCCGGATCGTGCGTTCCAAAAATAATGCTCATAATTGCTAACCCTCTTTTGGTTGAAACTACCTTTGTCAAAGGTATGGGATGCGTACGTCGACGAGTGAATAGATATGTCATCGCATCGGTGCGAAAAAACAGCGGGACGTGCGTGTCTATTATTTTTAACGCCAGCCCCCGCGTCGCTTTAAATACAGTGCATCAAAAGGTCAGAGGAATGTTGTCTTAGAAATGTGAAACACCGGGGAAGGCAAATGCACTGTCAGGTTTCCCACAGTGCATCTCAAATAAGAGCCATATTGACACAGTCGTAACAGGGAGAGGGAAGTTCAGGTCAGACTTGGTAGTCTAACCCGATCACAGAGAGGTTGTTTTTGGCCCAGAAAACAGCCTGAACACGGTTTTTTACATTTATCTTTTTGAAGATGTTGTAGAGGTGCGATTTGACTGTGTGCTCAGAGACAAACAGGCTGTCAGCGATTTCACTGTTTGAGGCACCTGTGACTAATTTGCGCAAGATTTGCTGCTCGCGATTGGTCAGGCAAATTTCGGAATAGTCGATATTGTTGTTGTTTTGCTGGTAATAATGAATAAGTTCAGCAAGCTTCTGGCGTGGCAGCCAATACTCACCCGACAGCATTTTCTCGATGCCATGGCACAGATGCTCAAGATCGTCTTCTTTTTTGAAGACCCCTTTGATAAAAGGCCAGCTTGCCAGCTCTTTCGCAGAAAGGTCATGGGCATTAAACAGGGCAAAAACGTGTTGTTCGCTAAAAGGCGCCAGACTTTGCTTCACAAAACCGACAGTATCCCCCTCAAACGCACTGAGATCGATCAACACGAGACCGGAAGAAGTAGAGAGCTTTTCACTGATCTGTTGCTTCTCGACCAAAGAGACGGCACTTCTGATTTCTTTCTCCAGACAAGAGATCAATGCAGTGATGGTCATGCTTGGTTCTGAAACAAGAAGGATCGTGTATTTATCTGAAGTGCTCTCAATGTTTTGCATGTGTATCCCTAAATGCCCTTTAATTTTTCCTGCCACGTTTCCTGTCTAGCAGCGAAACCATGAAAACGCATTCGCAGCATTCTAAAGCCCAATCACATGATGGTTCGTATCATTTTTACAACTGACACTTGAACTCTGCTGTGTAAAGCGTGCCCAAACTCATTGTTAGTCTAATACAATTTGTTTTCGATCGCTGATTTCTCATTAACAGATTTCATTCTTACATTGCCCGTTCCAACTGGTTGCATGTCAGTCACAGTGTCAGTGCTAAAGGCTGTGACGAAATTTTTCTCATCTGTTATCATCGCTGCTTACCTGTCACCCACGTGATGAATGAAGAAAGGTTTGGGAGCAAAATATGGCCAGCCGTGGAGTAAACAAAGTTATCTTGATTGGCAACTTGGGGACCGATCCTGAAGTTCGCTATCTGCCAAATGGCGGTGCGGTTGCCAATCTGACCGTTGCGACCTCAGAAACGTGGCGCGATAAGAACACCGGTGAAAACAAGGAAATGACCGAGTGGCACCGTGTGGTGATGTACCGTCGTCTGGCTGAAATTGCAGGTGAGTACCTGAAGAAAGGTTCAAAGGTGTATCTGGAAGGCCGTCTGCAAACCCGCAAATGGCAGGGGCAGGACGGTCAGGACCGTTATACGACAGAAATCATTGCCAACGAGATGCAAATGTTAGACAGCCGTGGCGCGGGTGGCAGCATGGGCCAAGGCGCACCGATGCAACCGCAACAGCAGGGCGGTTGGGGCCAACCTCAGCAGCCTTCTTACCAGCCACAACAACAGCAATCTGCACCTCAGCAGCAGCCACCCCAGCAGCAGTACAACGATCTGCCTGATTTTGACGACGACATTCCGTTCTAGGCTGGCGCTATCGAACTTCTGCAACCCCGCTCTCTGCGGGGTTTGTTTTTTCTGGCATGAGAAACGTTGCCTGATGGCAGGTCAATGACCCACTTTCTGTTTCAGAAAATCAATAAACAGGCGGGTTTTTGTGTGGTTGTACTCCAGTTTGGGGTAATAGGCATATGCTGCGCTTTTCGGCTGGCGTACATCAGGAAGTACGGGGACCAGTAATCCTTGATCCAGTTCTTTCCTGACGGTGACATCCCCAACCAAAATGATCCCAAGCCCGGCCACGGCTGCATTCACCAGTGCTTCGGGGTTTGGCGAAACAAAGTTTCCGCTCAGGCGCAGTTTACGGCCGAGTTCAAATTCGTGCTCCTGTGGGTGACTGGACGAACCGTAGAGTAGGCAGTTGTGGTGTAAAAGCTGTTCCGGTTCAACAATGGGAGGATGCTGAGCCAAATAGGCCGGGGACGCAAAAAAACGGGGTTGGAATTCGAACAGCTTAGTGGCAATGAAACTGGCTGAGTTGAAATCCGCCAGTTCACGGGTGATCACTACATCAAGGTATGGATCGGGTAATTGCCCCGGTGCCAGCGTGTGCAGTTCAACCTGTATATTGGGATAGGTGGACAGGAATTCACCGATATTGTTCACCAGCAGGCGGCTTCCTGTAGCGAGCGGTGCTCCCACCCGTAACACCCCGCTCACTTCACCATAGGTAGAGGTGGTTTCAGACACCAATTGTGTCCAGTCGTCCAGCAATAATTTTCCCCGCTGGTAAAATAGACGGCCGGCATCGGTCATCGTCAAGGTGCGGGTGGTGCGCTTTAAAAGTTGTACGCCAAGCTGGTTTTCCAGCCAGGCCAGGCGTTTAGACAGCGCCGAGCTTGAGGTATTGAGTTTGGTGGCCGCCTGGGCAAGTGACCCCATTTCCACCACGGTGACATAACTTTTTGCGCAGGTAATCCAGTCCATTTATCGGCCCATTCTGATGTTTATCAATTGCGTATCGACTTTGCGTTCACTTTCCCCTGTGGAGGGACGATAATAACCCAATAGACCGCTTAATAAAGTGGATCAATATTTTGCGTCGGAGTTGCGCCAGTCTTTCTGGTCGGTGATCCGTACATGTTTTTGTTTGGATAGTACATGAGAAAAGTCGCTGGAATGAAACTAACCAACCGGTTAGTTGCTTTTGTAACGCTTATCGTTGTCTGTGCCATGTTTGTACTTTTCATTGGCGGTGCGATCAGTTTCCGCAAGCTGGGGACAGACTTTCTCTCGCATTATCTGGGCAAAGTGGTGACGGAAATCGATACTGCGATTGCCAATCCGGTATCAAACGACAACATCAGCCTTTGGCTGCCGCAACTGTTGAAAGCCAGCGACATTGTCGAGTTGGAAATTAGCAGTAAAACCGGTCTGCTGTATCGCTATGAACAAATCTACACCACAGCAAAACCGCTGGAATTGATAGAAAACCGCTTCGATCTACCAAATAATCCCGGTTTTTATATCACTATCAAATCGGTGCCGCCGTATGCCGATTTTGCCTATTCCATTGGTGCGATGTCGTCATTGTCACTGGCAGTGTTAGTGATTGTACTGGCGCTCTATTGGGGCATCAAATGGCTCCGTACCCAGCTTATCGGTGCGGAATTGCTCGAACACCGGGGCCGGTTAATTCTGGCTGGCCGTGCGGAAGATGTGCACACCGGGGATGAGCGTGAATGGCCTGGCACCGCCAGTCTGGCCCTTGACCAAATGATCGCTGAGCTGCGTGATGCCCGCCAGGAGCGTAGCCGCTTCGATACTTTCATCCGCTCAAACACCTTTCTCGATAAAATCACAGGGGCGGCAAATCGCGTGATGTTTGATAACCGCCTGCAAACCTTGCTTCAAGACAAAGGCGCACAGGGCGCAGTGTTGATACTGCAAATGGGTGACTGGGATACCTTGAATCATGAGCTTGGGAAGGAAGGGGCAAATGAATGGGTAAAAGAGGTGGGGAATGTGTTATCCAATGCGATTCTGCGTTTTCCTGATGCAGTGCTGGCCCGGTATTACGATACGGAGTTTGCGATTCTGCTGAGCCACCAATCTGCCAAGGACGCCCGATTATTTGCCAACCAACTGATGAAAGCCCTGGCGAGACTTACGCCACCGCAGGCTTTGGATGGGGAAAACTGGGCGCACATGGGGATGACCTTCTTTACCACCGGCGAGCGTCGGGGGCGTCTGATGGAAGAAGCCGACATGGCCAAGCGCAGTGCTGTATTACAAGGCAGTAATGGTTGGTACGCCTTCAAAAAAGAGACAGTATCTGATGAGGCTGGCCGCGGCAGTGTGCGTTGGCGAACCCTGCTGACCCGGGTGTTTGAACAGGGCGGGCCGGATTTATACCGCCAAGTGATGAAAGACGTGGATGGGCATGATCTGCACATTGAGCTTTTGGCACGGATAAAAGACGAAAATGGGCTGATCATTAAGGCATCACGGTTCCTCAATGGCGTCGAACTGGTCGGTATGAACAGTAAACTGGACCAGAGTGTGGTGAGTAAGGCCTTGCGCCTGCTGAGTACCGGTGATGGACGTGAAGTGTTGTCGATCAATGTCTGTGCCCAATCGCTGGGCCAGCGGGCATTCCAGATCTGGTTGCGTGACGCCTTGTTACAGACACCGCGCAGTGTGCTCAACCGCCTACAGATTGAAGTTTCGGAAGCGCCGCTGGTGAAACACTTCGACGCAGCGAGGCCAACGCTCCGTATGATACGGGCATTCGGTTGTGCGGTGGTGGTCGATCAGGCTGGCCGTTCGGTGGTCAGTACTCACTACGTCAAAGACATTCAACCGAAATACATCAAACTGCACCGAAGTCTGATCCGTGACATTCATCAGCGTCCTGAAAACCAGCTTTACGTGCGCAGTATGCTGGGCGCCTGTGAACCAACACCTACCCAGGTGCTGGCTGTGGGTGTTGAATCGCAGCATGAATGGAACACGCTGGTACAACTTGGGGTGATGGGGGGACAAGGGCGTCTGTTTGGGGCAGAGTTATCGTCCAGTCCTGCCAGTCGGAAACGCCAGCGCTGGCGTAAACCATGACGCCGCTCGAATCTTGTTGATAAAGCGCGCTTTCACGGCCATAAAACTGCGATACGTAAACTTATTTTTTGTCAAAAAACCTGATAAAATATGGCGTACTTCAGTCATGTTTTTGATATTGATGGGTTTTGTTTGGGCGCTCACCGATGGCAGTTTCCACCCTCTTTACACGCTTCTCATCAGAAAGGCAGCGCGATGTTGTCAGCTTGGTTGTATCAGCTGAACAGGTAGTGATTGCCTATCATGACAGCCATGGCAAGCCTCAGTCAGACACAAGACCGGTTACACACTCTGATCCCTGGAAGGTGGCTGCACAGCTTATCTCCTTGCATGGGGTCAATAAAACTGACGTCCAGCTGGTACTTGGACATGGCCTTTATCAATCCCTGCTGATTGATGATCCGGGCTTACCGGATGAAGACAAGCGATTGGCATTGCCATTCAAGTTGAAGGATTTCATTTCTGACTCGCCGTCTGACATTGTCGCAGATGGTTTCTGTTTGCCGGTCGCCAACCGTTTCCAAGCATTTTTTTGTCACAAACAGCCACTTATCCAATTCAGCAATACGCTGGAAAAGCGTCAGTGTCAGCTCACTCACGTCTCTCTTGAAGATGTTACGCTGCGCCAATGGACCGCGCTGGATAAGACCGAAATGGTCCTGACCCGGGATGGGCAGGGGGTGTTACAGTTGGTCGCTTTTCATCGGGGAAGCCTTTGTTTTCAGCGCCAAATACGTGGTGTGACACTGGATGGTCAGGCAATGCAACCTCTGGTGATCGATGATTTGGCGTTGGAAGTTCAGCGTTCACTCGATTATCTGCGCTCTCAGCTAAAAGGTGATCAGGTCACTGGTCTGGTGGTGAGCGTGCAGGGGGTGGATGACACAGAGTTGGCGTTTCAATTGTCGTCCCGCCTGTCTGTGGCAGTACGTCCACAACAGCTTTTCAATGCGGGTGAATATTATCAGCACATGGCGATTGCGGCGCTGAACCCAGGTTACTCGCCGGATGTGAACCTGTTCAGCGATGATCTTTCACCCAAAGCCCCGCTGCTGACTTTCGAAAAAATGTTACTGGTGTGGGGGCTAACCGCATTGTTGATCGTGTCAGTGACCGCTTACCAACAGTTTGCGCTGGGGCGGGCAAAACAACACTTTTCGCTGGCAGACCGAGAACGCCGGACTGCGCAAAGCCTGTCTGATGAGCTCAATGAACAACTTGTCCGCCATGTGCCGTCTTTAAGCCTGGTGAATGGCATCACGGACAAAAAAGCGGTGATCAATGCCAAACGCCGGGCGCTTGATGCGGTGAAACGACACGACGCAGCTTTGCAACAAGGCCATGCTGATACCTTCAGGGCGCTGGCTTCACTGTCACGCCGGGATATTTCTCTGAATGCTATTTCTGTCAGCCAGGATGCACTTGACCTGAAAGGCATTGCATCAACACCTGCGTCTGTTCCTGCCTGGTTGACGTCATTCCGTACCCAGTCGCCGCTGGCAAGCCGCATGTTTGAGCAGATGATATTGGACCGCGATGAGGACAACCGCCTGAGCTTCAGTCTGGTCTCCAGACGTGGCAAGGGAGAAGGTGAACAATGAGTCCGTTGTTATTCCGTGTCAAAGGTGCTTTTGAAGCGCTCAGTTCCCGTGAGCAATGGATGATCGCGATTGCAGGTTGGATTGCGATTCTTGGCGTTGGTGTGACGGTGTTTATTGAACCGCTGGGCAACGCGCTGGCACAGCTGGATGCACAGATCATGCAATCTGAACATACAACCCAGGATTTGCAGACCCTGAACCGACTGAAACAGGAAAAGCTGCAATCTTCGCCAAATGCCGAACTGGAAGCAGAGCTTGAAAAGCTCAACCAGACCCTGTCTTCACTTGACAATGAAATCGCGCGCAAAGTGGATGGCTTGGTGAGTGCTGCGCAAATGTCGGCATTGATGGAAAGCGTACTCCGGCAATCCGATCGCCTGACCCTGATATCTATGCGTTCGCTGTTGCCTCAGAAATTGATCGATACTGATGACGTGGGTTACTACGTGCATCCGATCGAAATCACGCTGCAAGGGCGTTATTTCGACATCGTTGATTACCTCAGTGCGCTGGAGGCGCTGCCAGTGAAATATTACTGGCGCAATGTGGACTACCGGGTGACGGATTATCCGATCGCGGAAGTGACCATTGGGGTTTACACACTGGGTGAGAGCCAGGTGTTTATCGGGGGCATCGATGAAGTTGCGCAATAATAGTGTACTGGCAATGTTTGCGCTTTTGCTACCGCTAACCGCTTTAGCAAACAGCGATCCGACTGCGCCGCTGGGCGTTACGCCTTCTAGTCAGCCTACCCCAAAAAAGGTATACCGGTTACCGGAACTGGATGCTGTTTTGTGCTCGGCAGATGGCCGTTGCTCTGCCGTGTTTAATGGCAAACGTACAACTCAAGGACAACGTATTAATGGCTATACCGTTGCCCAGATTAATGAAGAACGCGTAACGCTGACCCGTAATGGCAAGCGTTGGGCATTGACCGTATTTAATGAGCAGGTAGTACAGTGAAAAGATCACTTTTGAGTAACCTTTTACTGGCCTTTACCGCCACAGTACTGTTGTCGGCGTGTCAGAGCCTGGGGCATCAAAAACCGGATGAAGTGCAGCAAACCCTGAATGAGGCTTATGCACAAAGCGCATCCCAGCCCTTGGCTGAGTTACCGGAGGCGGTTACCCAGGATCTGATGGGGGATATTACTGAGCCTGCCGGCAGTGGCGCGCACTCCGAGAAACGCCTGCGCATCAATGCCAACAATGTCGACGCCAAAGTTTTCTTTGGCTCGCTGGTGCAGGGCACCGATTTTAATCTGGTGATGCATCCGGATGTGAGCGGCAACATCACCGTCTCGTTGAAAGAGGTGACCGTGTTGGAAGCGCTGAACGTGGTGTCTGACATCTACGGCTATAACGTGGAAATACAAGGACGTCTGATTCAGATTTTCCCTGCCGTGTTGCGCACCGAGACATTTCCGGTTGATTACCTGCAATTGCAACGTTCAGGTGTCTCGCTGACGTCTATCAGTACGGGGGCTATTTCGACGGATGCCAATACTGGCAGTAGTGAGGGTGAAAAATCTGATCGTACCTCTGTACCAACGGGGGGCACCGTGATTGAAACCCTCACCGAAAGCCAGTTCTGGGCACAGTTGGAACGTGCAGTTTCGGGCATGATTGGCACCGGCGACGGGCGTAGCATCGTGATTTCTCCGCAGGCTGGCCTTATCACAGTCAAGGCCTACCCCAATGAACTGCGCGAAGTGAAACGTTTCCTTGATGCGTCACAAAAACGACTCAAACGCCAGGTCATCCTGGAAGCCAAAGTCCTGGAAGTGACGTTGAGTGATGGTTACCAGCAGGGAGTGAACTGGTCAAACATTGGTTCGAGCATTGGCAGCGGAGGCATCAATATCAGCCGTCCTGAAACCAAGCTTGCCGGTGACATGATCTCCAACGTGATAGGCGGACAGACCAATATCACCATCACTGACGGCAATTTTTCGGCGGTGATGAACTTTCTTGATACCCAGGGTGACGTGAACGTGCTGTCAAGCCCGCGTGTGACAGCAGCCAACAACCAGAAAGCGGTGATCAAAGTCGGCGGTGATGAGTACTTCGTGACAGATATCTCTTCCAGCGACACCTCAGGGGATAATTCGGACTCCGGTCCGAACATTGAGCTGACGCCTTTCTTTTCCGGGATTTTATTGGATGTGACACCACAAATTGATGATGACAATGGCGTGCTGTTGCATGTGCATCCCGCGGTGGTTGATGTGGTGACTGAAGAGAAAACTATCCAGCTTGGGACTTCGTCAGAGCCGTATGTATTGCCGCTGGCAAAAACCGCCATCCGTGAATCAGACTCTGTCATTCACGCACGTTCAGGCGATGTGGTGGTGATTGGCGGGCTGATGAAATCGAGCTACGAAGAGGTGGTATCCAAGGTCCCGCTTTTGGGTGACATCCCCGGGCTAGGTCACCTGTTTCGCAACGTAAACCGTATGAAGCAGAAAACCGAGTTGGTGATTTTGCTGCAACCATCAGTGGTGGGTGAACAAACCTGGCAGGAAGAGATTAACCGTTCGCGTCAGCTGCTCAACGACTGGTTCCCTGAAAACTAAGACAATCCGATGTATCTCGCTCACTTTGGCTTTACGGCTGCGCCGTTCGGCTTGACCCCGGACACACGCTGCTTTTTTGGCGTGCGTTCGCACGTGGATGCGATCAATACCTGCCTCACTGCTATGGAGATGGGCGAAGGGCTGGTCAAAGTCACGGGGGAAGTCGGTACCGGAAAAACCATGGTGTGCCGGTTAGTGCTGAATGCCCTGGAGGATAACTTCACACTGGTGTTTTTACCTAATCCGGCCAATACCGTAGCGGGGTTACATCGCTTGATTGCTGACGAACTCGGTATTGATGCCGGGGTATCGGAAGACAAATTGTTAGGGGCAATCCAGCAGGCAGCCATTTTTACAACCCGTAAAAATAAACCGGTTGTGATCCTGTGTGACGAGGCACAAGCAATGCCGGATGCGGTACTGGAAGCAATCCGCTTGCTGGGTAACCTGGAAACCGAGCAGCGAAAGCTTATCCAACTCATTATGTTCGGCCAGCCAGAGCTTGATGAACGGCTGGCCCAGTACAACATGCGCCAGCTGCTTCAGCGCATTACGTTCAGTGCGGAACTGGCGCCACTGAGCTTTGCTGAAACCTCGGCATACATTGACCATAGAGTGAAAGAACAAGGCGCAGAGCCCTTGTTTTCGGCATGGGCAAAGCGCCGTATTTGGGTGGCAAGTAAGGGGATCCCCCGGCTTATCCACCAGCTTTGCCACAAATCGCTGTTATTAAGTTTTGGCTGGGGTGAGCGCCGTGTGAATGCGCATGCTGTTCGTCTCGCAATAAAAGATACACCTCTTGCCCGTCAGCATTCCGCCTTGCAGGCCATTTTGGGGTAAAAACCATGAGTGAACTAAACCGCATGCTGAGCGACCTGTCGTCGCCAGAAAACCGTGAAAAACGTGTGGCTGTTGCGCCCATTCCTTCAGCATGGGGTTTTCACTTTGCGCGTGTCGCATTAGCGCTGGTGGCGACGTTCGCCGGGGCATCCGGCATTGCGTGGGCCGTTTCTTCTGGCGGTGAGAGAATGGCATTACCTGCCACTGTTGTTGAGCCTGAGCCTGTGTTGGTTACACCCGCGCCTGTGTTCTCACCCACCCAGAAAGTGGTGGAAAGTGACATCCATTATGTGGCCATGAACACCACGGCGCCTGCTTCCGTTGAGTCCGAGTCAGTCAATGTCGTGCCAGTCAATGTATCAGCAACTCAGAAGAAGGTTTCATTTGAGCAGCAAACTGCCAAACAGGCAGCCTCACTGTCAGTGGAAACCATTGAGTTGACCGGGGCGCAATTGGCAGAGCTCGCGTATGAAAAAGCGCAAAAGCAGGCACAGCGCGGTGATACCCAGAAAGCAGTTGCGTTGTTACAGGATGCGGTGAAATACAACCCGAACCATGTTGCTGCCACCAACCAACTGGCAGGACTGCTGTATGGCCGCAACCAATGGCGTGATGCAGAAAATGTGCTGCGAAAAGGCATTCAGTCCAACCCCAACGCAGCGACGCTGAAACTGACATTGGCGCGCATGTACCAGCAAAGTGGCCGTGAAGAATCGGCACTGAACGTGCTCGCTGGGCCAGTTGATTTGTTCGACCGAGAACAGGTGCGAGTGGTGTCGATGCGTGCCGCACTGGCGCAAAAACTGGGTAAAAACCTGGAAGCCAGAGAAAGCTACCAATGGCTGACAGAACAAGAACCGATGGACGGTCGCTGGTGGCTGGGACTTGGCGTTTCGGCTGAGAAAACCGGGGCGACAGCAGACGCTGAAAAAGCCTACGCCAATGCTGTGCAATCCGGCGGCTTGAGCAATGCGTCGGTGAGCTTTGCCCGCCAGCGTCTGGCTTACCTCCACAACCTGAAACAGGAAGCAAACGATGGCCGTTAAGCTTCGAAAACGCCTTGGCGACCTGCTGGTTGAAGAGCAGATTATTACTGACGAAAACCTGAGAGCGGCGTTGGCACGCCAGTCTGAAACCGGGCGCAAGCTTGGTGATACCTTGATTGAAATGGGCATCCTGACTGAAGCTCAGATGCTGGATTTCCTCTCGCGCCAGCTCGGTGTGCCGCTGATCGATCTGAGTCTGACACCGGTCGATCCGAATACCGTCAACCTGTTGCCGGAAGTGCATGCCCGGCGTCTCCGTGCACTGGTGATTGGCCGTGTCGGGAATATTGTGCGTGTGGTGATGTCGGATCCTGCCGATCTGGCCTCGCAGGAAAGTGTGCTGAATTTGCTGGATCAATATCATGTTGAGCTGCTTATCACAGCCGAACAACCGCTGATTGATGCGTTTGACCGTTACTATCGCCGAACCAGTGATATTGCCTCGTTTGCCGAACGTTTGCAGGCAGAGCACGGTGTGAAGCTTGAGCAAAGCTTCGGGATGGCAAACGAACAATCCGAAGAAGTCACCGTGGTGAAGCTGATTAACTCGTTGTTCGAAGACGCGGTGCAGGTTAATGCGTCAGACATTCATATCGAGCCTGATGCCGCCTCACTGCGTATCCGCCAGCGTATCGACGGTGTGCTGCATGAAACCCTGTTGAAAGAACACTCGATTGCTTCAGCGCTGGTGCTGCGTTTGAAACTCATGAGCGGCATGGATATTTCTGAAAAGCGTTTGCCACAGGATGGCCGCTTTCATATGACGGTGCGTGGCAATGCCATCGACGTACGTGTTTCCACGCTTCCTGTGCAATACGGCGAATCGGTGGTAATGCGTTTGTTGAACCAGTCAGCAGGCGTATTGCAACTGGAAGAGGTGGGGATGGATGCCCAGATGCTGGCCCGGTTCCGTCACCAGCTACGCCGCCCACACGGAATGATCCTGGTGACAGGGCCGACGGGCTCAGGAAAAACCACCACCCTTTACGGTGCACTGAATGAGCTTAATGTGCCGGGTAAAAAAATCCTGACCGCCGAAGATCCGGTGGAATATCGCCTGCCGCGAGTCAGCCAGGTGCAGATCCAAAACAAGATAGGACTGACCTTTTCATCCGTGCTGCGTACTTTTCTACGCCAGGATCCGGACATCATCCTGGTGGGGGAGATGCGTGATCTTGAAACTGTTGAAATCGGCCTTCGCGCCGCGTTAACCGGCCATCTGGTGTTGTCTACCCTGCACACCAACAACGCCATCGACAGCGCGCTCCGTCTTCTGGACATGGAGGCGCCGGGCTATCTGGTAGCAAGTGCGGTGCGTGCCGTGCTCGCACAGCGCCTTATTCGCCAGATCTGTCCAGATTGCAAAGTGCCGCATGCCACTGATGATGCGGAAAAAATCTGGCTGACCAGTATACGTCCGGAGATGGCAGGGCATGGCTTTTATCAGGGTCGAGGCTGCCAACGCTGTAACTTTACCGGTTACAAAGGCCGTATCGGTGTGTTTGAACTGTTAGAAATTACCCCTGAGCTGATGGATGCGCTGCGTGCCAATGACACACAGATGTTCTCTGTCCTCGCAGGGCAGCAACCGGGCTACAAACCGTTGGTTCACTGCGCACTTGATTTTGCCAGACAGGGGCAAACCTCGTTGGAAGAGGCGATGAAATTGTCTGAATCCGCTGCGATGTCGCTGACAGGTGTCTGATGCCAACGTATCGCTATACGGCACGTAAGCCGAATGGAAAACGTGTGTCGGCCATTATAGAAGCCGCTACCGAGAGTGAGGCGATCGCCAGCGTGTCATCGTCTGGCGCCGTGCTGTTGTCGCTTGAACTTACCAAACCCCGGGGGCAAAGCACCAATGTGCCACTGTTCCAGCCTAAAGTGAGGTTGGCGTCGCTGGTCATTTTCAGCCGCCAGGCTTATAGCCTGATCAAGGCTGGTGTGCCTTTGTTGCGTGCTATCAATGGGTTGGCGCAAAGCACCACCGATAAGCCATTGAAGACAGCGCTGGAATATGTGGCCAGTGAACTGTCCAACGGCAGTCCGATGTCCGTGGCGATGCGCAACCACCCAAACGTGTTCAGCGAGTTGTTTGTGTCCTTGGTGCAAGTTGGGGAAAACACCGGCCGCCTCGACGATGCCATGTATCAGCTTGCTGAGTATTACGAGCAGGAAATGGAAACCCGTCGCCGGATTAAATCGGCACTGCGGTATCCAATGTTTGTCATGGTGGTGATCATCGGTGCGATGGCCTTTTTAAACGTGAATGTCATCCCACAATTTGCCGGGATGTTTGCCAGGTTTGGCGCCGATTTGCCGCTGCCGACCCAGATTTTGATGGCAACATCGGGCTTTTTTGTCGATTTCTGGTGGCTGCTGGTTTTCGGTACGGTGTGCTTATTTGCCGGTTTACAGGTGTGGAAAAACACGGAGCAGGGCCGGGTGAAATGGGACAGGTTCAAACTTCGCATTCCCCTTGTCGGGAATCTGGTCAACCGTGCCCTGATGTCACGTTTTTCCCGTACGTTTGCCTTGATGTTACGCGCGGGCGTACCGCTCAACACCGCACTTCATATGTCCGGTGAGGCCTTGGACAACCACTTCCTGGCAGGGGAGGTGGACAAAATGAAAGCCGCCATTGAATCAGGCGTTAACCTCAGCGCGGTAATCGAAGAGAGTGAACTGTTTACGCCCTTGGTACACCAGATGATCCAGGTGGGCGAGGAAACAGGGCAGATTGATAACCTGCTGCTTGAGGCGAGCGACTTTTATGACCGTGAAGTGGATTATGACCTGAAAACCCTGTCCGCACGCATGGAGCCTATCCTGCTGTTTATTGTGGCGGGCATGGTGCTTATCCTCGCATTGGGTATTTTCCTGCCGATGTGGAACATGCTCGACCTTATCCGCGGCGGCTAAATGCACTGGCTATTCAGGTTCAGGGAAAGCAGCGCGGTGCAGTGGGCGCTGCTGGTGGTCATGGTGTGCGGATTACTGCTCGCTGCTATCCCGGTGTTTAGCCGGATTGTGCAGTTTGCCGATGAGGTGGAATTTCGCTATCTCGCGCAGGCGTTTGCTGGTTCAGCGCAGAATGTACATTTGCGAGCAGCATTAAAAAACGAGAATAAACAAAGCGATATCGTAATAGTTAACCATGTTGGTTTCCGGTTGAGCCCAACAAATAACAAGCACAACGGTTTTCCTTTTGCGCTGGAAAACGGTGCAGAGACGTTGGCAGATATGCACGCCAAAGATTGCGGCGAGTTGCTGGAGCACTTTACCGGCCAGTCTTACTGGCTGGATAACCGATTACCTGCTGCGGCTGAACCAGACCCGCAGTCAAGAATTCGCGCAATAGTTGTCAGGGACAAAGGTATTAAAGCCCAGCCCTATTGCCGATTTGAAAGGCCGGTTCGCACCGGTTTTGGGAATAATGGCACGCCAGATTCGGCGCGTCATGTTTTTGCTTACTACCCGGCATCAGGCCGCGTAGAAATATTGAGAGAAATGGAGAAGTATAATGAAACGTCAAGGCGGTTTTACGCTGATTGAAATGATCGTGGTGATCGTAATTCTGGGTATTCTGGCAGTAACAGCTGCGCCGAAATTCTTTAATTTCAAGGATGATGCAAACAAAGCTGCTTTACAAGGACTCAAAGGTGCCATTGACAGTGCTTCTGGTATCGTTTACGCGAAGCATCAGCTTTCAGGTTCTGTGAATGGTGTGAGTACCACATCAGATGGTTATCCTGATGCAACAGCTAATGGTATTGGTGCAGCGGTAACAGGTTTAGGCGAAGAAGATGCAGCATCAAATGACTGGGTTGCGTCATATAGCAAAAGCGCTGCAGGAACAGCAAAATTTACGACAAAAGGCGGCACTATCGACGCCAGTCATGAGTGCGTTATTTATACAGTTGCAGATACCGGTGAACCAAACACTGCGATAGGAGCATGCTCTGAGTAACATAATAGTAGAGCATGATGAAAGGCTTCACCCTAATCGAGCTGATCACCGTGCTGGTGATCCTCGGTATTCTGAGTGTGTTTGCCGTCCCGCGTCTGTCGGGGGCTGATGCCTTTTCCGTGATCAGTGCGCGTGATACGGGCTTGTCTGTTGCAAGGCAAGTCCAGCTCAGGGCCATGCAGCAGGAGAGTTCGTCTTCTGGCTGTTATGCCCTGTACGTTGCTGCCTCCCGGATGGGGGGCAGTGGCGATCCTGCCTGTGGTTTCGGTGACAGCCGCAGTGATGTGGTGAATTTGTCTGAATCACAGGTGCGTATTTACCCCGCCCAGACTGTCCATTTTGATTTGCTTGGGCGGCCTGTCAGTGCCGGCGGAGCGCGTCTTTGCACGTCATCAGAGTGCCTTATTACCTTCTCGCAAGGTGAGCGTTCTGCCAGTATTTGTCTTAACAGCGAGGGCTATTTCTATGCCTGTCGCGGATAACACTTATCGAGTTTCAAACCACCAGCAGGGCTATACGCTGGTGGAGCTGGTTATCGGCATTGTGGTCTTCGGGGTTGCCCTGGTACTGCTCAGCGCCACGCTGTTCCCGATGTTTGCCAAATCCGCCAACCCCCATTATGAAGCGCGCGCCGCCGCGCTTGGGCAGGCCGTGATGAATGACATCCTTGCCCGCCAGTTTGATAAACATGCCGATCCCAATGGCAGCCGCTGGCGCTGTGATGAAAACGCAGAAGCGGTTATTGCACAGGGGATTATTGCGCCGAATCCTATCCCTTCCTGTTCATCGCCACTTTCTGCCGGAACGGGGTTTGTCGCGGTGGAAGATTACATTGGCTGTTGGGGGGAACGTGCCGCCTGTACCCAAGGTTACCAAGGGCCGCTAACGGCGTTAATTGGTGGCTCTGGGGACGATTACCGTGGATTTACCGTCAATATCCATGTCGAGTATGACAGCCACACGTTCGCTGACAACACTCACAATGACAGGCTTTATAAGCGAATTGATTTGTATGTTGATACTGAACATTTTGGCCGTGTCGACTTGACGGCCTACCGGAGCAATTTTTGATGGTATTGCTTACGGCCAAATCGCGTGGATTTACCCTGGTTGAACTTATTGTCACCCTGACGATACTGGCGATCGTCTCGGTCGGCATCTTTGGCTTTATTGAATCGGGCGCGGCAGGGTATGTGGAATCGCGCAACCGTGACGCCTTGCAGTCAGGTGCCCGTTTTGCGGTAGAGCGTGTTGCACGAGAGCTTCGTCATGCCGTGCCGAACAGTCTTGGCACTGATGCGACCGGCAGGTGTTTAACGTTTACCCCTATTCACTACACCGGCACCTATACCCAGTTAGTGGAAGGTGAAGCAGCGCTTGATGTGGCGATCGCCAGCCAGGATACGTCCTGGCAAACCAACGTCAGTAATGGCAAACACCGGATTGTTTTTATGCCTGCTTCACCCGGCGATCTGACCGGCAGCCAGAGCCTTTTGATCACTGGGGTGAACGGCAACACCATTACTACCGCAAAAACGGCCGCAGCCTGGCCGGCAGAATCGCCTTCGAAGCGGTTTTATATCTATCGGGACTCGGTCCAGTTCTGTTTTAAAAATAATCAGCTGGTCAGAGTCAGCCACGGTGGCAGTCAGGAAGCAGCGCTTGCCAGCGGATTGGCTGCAGGCAGCCATTTTTCACTGGGTACTGCTTCCCTTTCCCGCGGTAACTTAGTCACCATTACTTACAGGTTCAGCCAGTCCGGCGAATCTTCGGTTTATCACCAGCAAGTGCAGGTTCTCAATGCACCCTAACTTATCGTCTCCTGCTTACCAGAAGGGCAGCATGCTCATTGTCGCTGTATTTGCGATCACCGCCTTGGCGGCACTCGGCGCTGCATTGATGCAATTGACCTGGTCGCAACGCGACACGACTGCCCGTGAAGTGCTCGGCACCCGTGCCTGGCTCGCTGCCAACAGTGGTACTGAAATGGCATTGGCGAGGCTGTTTCCATTGGCGACCGACGTTAACCGTCCGCCTGTCGCGACCTGCAGTGAGACGCCTGTGATCACCCATTTCAGCGCAAAGGGGCTTTACGGCTGCTCGGTGTCGGTAACCTGTGAGCAGGTCAATACGGACGGAATATTGCAGTATCGTATTGAAAGTAAAGGACAGTGTGGCAATGGTGCATACAAAGTGGCTCGTGTGCAGGAAAGCTGGGCGAGGGGGATGGGCAAATGATTAGGCGGGCGTTCTTTTTGTTGTTTTCCACGCTCTTGTCTTTGAGTGCGTATGGGTTTGAGTTTGGCCAGTATTGTGATGCATTTCCCGGGCCGGCCCAGACACATGAACGTTATGGCGGCAGTTTGTGGATTCATCCGGATGCCCAGATTTCCGGTGCTGAAGACTTTCAGGTAGGGTTTGAGTTTATCAACATGGATGGCACGCAAATTGGTCCAACAACCTGTGAATATGATGGTCAAGAAGGGGCGTGTCAGGCAAACAGTGCGTTGACGGCACCGAAACTGGCGTTGCCCAAATTCAAAACCTCTGACAAATCGCTGTATATCGGCCGCTGGAACCAGGAGATAGAAGCTCCCGGTGGGCAGTTTGCCCCAAGGGTGCTCAAAAAGCTGGAACTTAACGGTGTCTCTATCAGCTTCCAGTCGGGAGAGTACTGGATTGATGAGCTGATCCTTAACAGTGGCTCCGTGATTCATATTCCGCCCAATACCGGGGTGAAGGTGCATTTCAATTTGTTAAAGCTCAATGGCATGTCCCAGTTTAATAATCAGGGGGATCCTGACAACCTGTTGCTATTGGGCCACCGGAGCAACCGGGGGGAGTGGGACGCACTGCATCTTTCTGACATGACCCGCATGAAGGCACTGATCTACAGCCGGGGGGATGTGTATCTCAGTGGGCGTGGTGATATGCAAGAGCCTATTGGTGCGGTGATCACCGGGGTGGTGACCGCCAAGAATGTGGTGCTGAGTGGTAACGCCCGCATTATTGGTGAAAGTCAATGTTTTTCAAAGGAAAAACACATTCTCTCCATTTTGCCTTCGACGGCATCCGCTAGCGCTTGTGAACGTATTCCACTGTTGTTTGAGGTCCAAAATGAAAGTGGAAAGGTCCATTCCCATATTAATGGTACCTTGAACGTCAGTGTTGTCTCTAAAAATGAGCATGCGTGTTGGGCGCTTGAAGCTGAGGGCACCTGCCACAGCAAGGCATTGAAAGGCATTGAGGTCGTCGGAGGGAAAGCTGCGGTTTGGCTTGGCGGCATTGGGGATGACATTTTTATCAAAGGAGAATTTATTGCCGATGACGGCTCGTTGCCCCCGCTGAGGAATATAGCAGGTCCCTATCACTTCGAACCGTTAGGATTTCGTGTGCGGGGCGGCCCGATTTATGCTGTGGCAGGTAAAACAGAAAAAGTTACACTGGAAGCCGTTAAACCGGTAGGCAATGGTCAGAGTTGCCAGGTTCAGAACAATTACCATGGGCTAAAATCGTTGTTAGCAAGCACTCACCATGAAAAACCGTGGGTGGGGACGCATTTCCCTGCTATTAATGGCACCACCATTAAGACGGATACGCCACTGGAACTGGCGTTCAACCATGGTGAGGCAAGCTTTAACATTCGTTATCCCGATGCTGGGCAGGTAAATGTTGCCCTTTTTGATCCAGCCTTGCAAAAGCGGGATGCTGAATCTCAATCAACGGAAAGTGAAGGTGATGTCTCGATACCGCTGAAACAGCAGGCTCAGATAAACCTGTTTTCAAGGCCTTATACATTGGCGATTTGTGGTGAGCTACCCAGCGACGATGATCTTGGTAATGAAAAAGCGTTTAAGAAAGCGGGCCAACCTTTTGATATAAAAGTCAAACCTGTAATTTGGATACCAGGGGATCTGGAGGGGGAAGATCTGAAAAATGGATCTTCTGTGTCGCTGGATGCATCGTTTTGCGAGCGGGCTCCAACACCGGGTTTTTGGCACCGCAGTGCCTATAAAGCAACGGTGACATTGGATAAAACCGCACGTGTGGTGTCACCGGCAGGTGGTGTTTCTGGCTTTGTGAAAAACGTGAGCCCAAAACATCATACGCAAATCCAGAACACGGATGACAGCTCAGGATATCACTACCTGTTTTCTGACTTATCGCTCAATGAGGTGGGGATATTCTCATTCCAGTCGATGCTGAAAGGCGCTTACATGAATATGACGGTTAACCCCGGAAAGCGAATAATCGGGCGTTTCAAACCGTCACATTTTTCATTAAAAGGAGAGATTGTTCCTTCGATTTCCCCTGTGTATGACAGCGAAGGTAAAGGGTTTACTTACCTTGGACAACACTTTTATGGCTATTACACCATCCATGCCATGACGACAACCCATGAACCGGTGAAAAACTATCACCGTTGGCAAGGTGAGGCGGCGCAGTCTGTCTTCGAACCTTACGTGATTACACCGTCAACGGCCGATGGTTACACCGGGTATTCGATGAGTGAACGGTGGTGGCGTCCGACACCTGTGACAACATGGGATACCGATCACGGGGGATATAGCCAACTGGCGTTTGTTGGCGATGACATGACCATCAAAAAAGCAAAACACCCAGATGGCCCGTTTCTTCCACTGCGTTTTGGTGTTGCTGTTACGCGGGACGATCGGGATAAAACCGATTTCCGGTTTTGTGATGAACACGCCTTGCCCGGCTGCAAATTGCAACTGACAAAACTGACTGCTGATGGCCATCCTGAGCTGGTTGGGGCGATGTTTGGCGAGGGTGATTTCCTGTTTGGCCGTATGCGCATTGAAGGGTTTACCGAAACCCAGGATTTTTTAGCTGAACAAACCCTGCCTGTCGCAGTCGAAGTTTTTGACGGGCAACGTTTTGTCACCAATACCCGGGACAATGCGTCATTCATTTCAACGGATATTGGTGAGAAAGAGGTGTTGTTCAGTTCTACGCCGGATGCGAGTAAACAAGCGCAAATCTATCTAGAAGATGCTGCCGGCAACAAAGTGAAGAGGAAAACTGTAAAAAATGGCCGTTCCGGGTTTTTAGTATCACCTCCCGTGCAAAATGGACAATTAAACCGGGAGCAGTTCCGCTACTGGCAAAAACTGGGGGAAGGCGTATTGCCGCAGAACTGGCTGCAATACAGCTGGCAAGGAACGCAATTTGATGATGATCCCAGTGCAATCGGAACCTTTGGTTTTTACCGGGGCAGTGATCGTGTTATCTATAAGGGTGAAAAAAACATCACATTGACAGGAGAATGAAAAAAAAGACTGATCTCATTCAGGTTTGTAGATCATCACCTTGCCGCGTCCCGTCAGCGTTGGTACATTTAGCGAAATTTGAAGAATTTTAATGCTTGCAGGATTAACCGAAGATTATGTTTAAGAAATTGCGAGGTATGTTCTCTAATGATCTGTCTATCGATCTGGGAACCGCTAACACTCTCATCTATGTGAAAGGACAGGGGATTGTTCTGGATGAACCTTCCGTTGTCGCAATTCGTCAAGATCGTGCAGGCTCACCAAAAAGCGTTGCGGCAGTTGGTCACGAAGCAAAACAAATGCTGGGCCGAACGCCAGGCAACATCGCGGCTATTCGTCCGATGAAAGACGGCGTTATCGCTGATTTTTATGTGACAGAAAAGATGCTGCAGCACTTTATTAAAACCGTTCACGACCACAGTTTTATGCGTCCCAGCCCACGTGTACTGGTGGCGGTTCCTTGTGGTTCAACCCAGGTTGAGCGCCGTGCTATCCGTGAATCTGCGTTGGGTGCTGGTGCACGTGAGGTGTACCTGATTGACGAGCCAATGGCGGCGGCAATCGGGGCCGGCCTGCCAGTGTCTGAAGCGACCGGTTCTATGGTGGTCGATATCGGTGGCGGTACCACCGAAGTGGCCGTTATCTCCCTGAACGGTGTAGTGTACTCCTCGTCTGTTCGCATCGGTGGTGATCGTTTTGACGAGTCGATCATCAACTACGTACGCCGTAATTACGGCAGCCTGATTGGTGAAGCAACGGCTGAGCGCATCAAGCATGAGATAGGTTCTGCTTACCCAGGCGACGAAGTGCGTGAAATTGAAGTGCGTGGCCGCAACCTGGCAGAGGGTGTGCCACGCAGCTTTACCCTGAACTCCAACGAAATCCTGGAAGCACTGCAAGAGCCGCTGACCGGTATTGTGTCTGCGGTGATGGTGGCACTGGAACAATGTCCGCCAGAGTTGGCATCAGACATCTCTGAGCGCGGTATGGTGCTGACCGGTGGTGGTGCGTTGCTGCGGGATCTGGATCGTCTGCTGACCGAAGAAACCGGTATTCCGGTCGTTGTGGCTGAAGAGCCGTTGACCTGCGTTGCGCGTGGTGGCGGTAAAGCGCTTGAAATGATCGACATGCATGGTGGCGATCTGTTCAGCGAAGATTGATCCTCTTCCACCAACAAACAGGTTGTAACTGAATGAAACCAATTTTTGGCCGTGGGCCATCACTACAATTACGCCTGTTCTTCGCTCTATTACTATCAGCCAGCCTTATGCTGGCTGATAGCCGTCTGGGTGCTTTCACCAATTTCCGTTATTTGCTTAATTCGTTGGTGGCTCCGTTGCAGTATGCCTCCAATGTGCCGCGTGATCTGCTGGACGACACATTCCGCCAGTTCACCTCGCATCAACAGCTGTTGATTGAAAACACCAGGCTCAAAGAAGAAGTGCTGATGCTCAGAAGCGACCAGCTGCTGTTTGAGCAGATGGAGCAGGAAAACCAGCGTCTTCGTGAACTGTTAGGATCGCCGTTTGTGCGTGATGAACGCAAGATGGTCGCAGAAGTGATGGCGGTGGACTCTGATCCTTACAAGCATCAGGTGATGATTGATAAAGGGCGTACCAATGGTGTTTACGAAGGCCAGCCGGTGATCAACGAGCGCGGCATTGTGGGACAGGTATCCTATGTCGGGGCACACAATAGCCGGGTGCTGCTGATTACTGACCCGACCCATGCCATCCCCGTGCAGGTGGTGCGCAATGATATTCGTGTCATTGCCTCAGGGCGTGGCGACAATGACAACATCCAGCTGGAGAACATTCCGAGCAGCACCGATATTGAGCCGGGCGATATGCTGGTGACATCCGGATTGGGCGGTGTCTTCCCGGAAGGGTATCCGGTGGCAAAGGTGACGTCCTTCTCGTTTGATAACAAGCGCCCGTTTGCCCAGGTTGACGCCAAGCCGGAAGTGCAGTTTGACCGGCTGAGATATCTTCTGTTGGTATGGCCAACGGATGTGGAAAAGAAAGCAGTGATTGAAGATGCAGAACAGGTGCCGGTGGATGATGCGCCGTCTGACGCCGCAGGAGAGGAACAGCGACAAGAGGTAAGCAATGGCTAATTCAACCTTGCGTGGCCGTGCGCTTATCTGGATATCATTTATTATTGCGCTGATATTGCAGGCGGCTCCCTGGCCAGGTGAACTGGCGCCTTTCCGTCCTTCCTGGGTGCTGCTGGTGGCATTTTACTGGGTGCTGGCACTGCCACACCGGGTTAATGTCGGGACCGCCTTGGTTGTCGGTTTGCTATGGGATTTGATGTTAGGCTCAACACTTGGCGTGCGTGGGTTGATGATGTCGGTAGTGGTATATATCGTCGCGCTGAATTTCCAGATGCTGCGCAACATGTCACTTTGGCAACAGGCTGCGCTTTTGTGTTTGCTGACCCTGGCAGGAAAAGTGCTGGAGTTTTGGGCGGAGTATCTGGTCTCCAATGTTCAGTTCGATCCTACGCAACTTTGGGCGGGCCTGCTTAACTTTTTATTATGGCCCTGGCTGTTTTTGTTGTTGCGACGGATACGCCGTCAGTTTTCGATTAAGTAATCTGGAGAAATCATGGCAGATCTTCAACTTTACCTCGCGTCTGCCTCACCCCGAAGAAAGGCGTTGCTGGAACAGCTTTCTGTCCCGTTTGAGATTTTACGTGTTGATGTGGAAGAGCGGCGCCAGCCCCATGAACAAGCGGCGGACTATGTTCGCCGTTTATCCCTGGAGAAAGCCAAGGCCGGTGTGAATGTCGCCCCACTCGATTTACCTGTACTGGGCTCTGATACCATCGTGGTGTGTGACGGTCATGTAATGGAAAAACCATCGGATCTGGCGGCGTCGCGACATATGTTGCGTCAGCTTTCCAACCGCCAGCATCAGGTGATGACTGCGGTGACACTTGCCGACCGGCACCATTCGCTGACCACGCTGGTCACAACCCATGTCTGGTTCAAGCCTCTCAGTGATGACGACATTGACGCCTACTGGCAAAGCGGTGAGCCTTGCGACAAGGCGGGAAGTTATGCCATCCAGGGGATGGGTGGCCGATTCGTGACACGCATTGACGGCAGTTACCATGCCGTGGTCGGGTTGCCGCTTTATGAAACTGACACGCTGTTGAAAGAATTCCAACAATTACGTGGTAGAACCTTATGAACGCAGAGTTACTGATTAACGTAACGCCGTCAGAAACCCGCGTCGCCATGATAGAGGCGGGTAACCTGCAAGAGATCCACATTGAGCGCGAAGCCAAACGCGGCATTGTCGGCAATATATACAAAGGCAAAGTGAGCCGTGTATTGCCGGGTATGCAGGCGGCGTTTGTCGATATTGGTCTGGATAAGGCCGCGTTCCTGCACGCGTCGGATATTGTTCCCCATACCGAATGTGTCGCAGAAAACGAAAAGCAGCAGTTCCAGGTGCGTGATATTTCCGAACTGGTCCGCCAGGGGCAGGATATCGTGGTGCAGGTGGTGAAAGACCCGCTGGGCACCAAAGGTGCACGCCTGACGACAGACATTACCTTACCGTCACGCTACCTGGTTTTCATGCCGGGGGCGTCTCATGTGGGGGTGTCCCAGCGCATTGAGAGTGAGGCAGAGCGTGAGCGCCTCAAACGCATTGTCTCTGAGTACTGTGATGACCTGGGTGGTTTTATTATCCGGACTGCTGCCGAGGGCGCATCTGAGCAGGAGATGGCACAAGATGCAGCGTTTCTGAAGCGTCTGTGGAATAAAGTACTGGAGCGTCGTGCCAAACGTCCTTCCAAATCGATGCTTTACGGTGAGTTGGGACTCGCACAGCGTATTCTGCGTGATTTTGTCGGTACTGAGCTGGATATTATCCGTGTTGATTCCCGTTCAGCGGTGGAAGCATTGCGGGAATTTACTGACGAGTTTGTCCCTGAGCTGTCTGACAAAATTGAGCTGTATACCGGTGAGCAACCTATTTTCGATATGTATGACACCGAAAATGAAATTCAGCGTTCACTTGACCGCAAAGTGGAGCTTAAATCCGGTGGTTACCTGATCATTGACCAGACTGAGGCCATGACCACGGTGGATATCAACACCGGTGCGTTTGTTGGCCGCCGTAACCTTGAAGAGACCATTTTCAACACCAATATTGAGGCGACCCGTGCGATCGCCCGCCAACTGCGCCTTCGCAACCTTGGCGGTATTATCATCATCGACTTTATCGACATGATCTCGGAAGAACACCGTCAGCGTGTATTGCAATCCCTTGAGCTTGCGCTGTCGAAAGACCGTGTCAAAACCAACATCAATGGTTTTACCCAGCTTGGCCTGGTGGAGATGACCCGCAAACGTACCCGCGAAAGTATTGAACATGTGCTGTGTGGTGAGTGTCCAACCTGTGAAGGCCGCGGCTCGGTCAAAACGGTGGAAACCGTGTGCTACGAAGTGCTGCGTGAAATTACCCGTGTTAACCGTGCGTATGATGCGGACAAGTTCGTGGTTTATGCGTCACCGTCTGTGGGAGAAGCGCTGGAAGGTGACGAGTCACACGCGGTGGCTGAGCTGGAAGTCTTTATTGGCAAGCAGGTGAAAGTGCATATAGAACCGCTGTATACCCAAGAGCAGTTCGATGTGGTGATGATGTAAGTGAGACTGTTCGTTTAATGGCTGGGTTGGCTCGACGTGTAGCAATAACGGTGAAATGGCTGGTTGTCGCGGTATTGGTGAGTGCTGCGGTGTTTACTGCGGCTATGCGTGTGGTCTTGCCCAATTTGGACACGGCAAAAGCGCCAATACAGCGATGGGTATCAGAAGCCAGTGGTTTCACCATTGATTTTTCCGCGTTCAAGGGGCACTGGCGTTATTTGGTGCCCTCTTTGTCTTTGCATAACCTGACGCTTTCCACCGAGGCCTCGCAGCTTGAAATCCTGACGGCGCAGCGCATCGATATGCAATTTGACCTCTGGGCCAGCCTGCAACGCCGTGAACCGACGTTTTCCAATGTGTCTATCAACGGCCTGAATGTTGACCTGACCCAGCTTCCCGAGCGTGATAATCCGGGCAGTGAAAGCCTGAGGGACCAGCTGGAACGTCTGTTTTTGGTGGAGCTTGGCCAGTTCACCATCAAAGATGCCAAGGTCACTTTACTCTCGCCTTCTGAAGAGCGCCAAATCATCAATATCGCCTCTCTTTTGTGGGATAACCGGGAAAGAACCCACCATGTTCAGGGGGTGGTCAGTGTGCAGGGCACGTCGCTGAACAAGGTAGAAGTGCAAGGCGTTTTCACAGAAGACAGTGGATTAAGTTCTCTAGATGGCGATTTTTATCTCAAAGCCGATGATGTCTCGCTGAAAAGATGGATTGGGACCTTCATCAACCCGGATGTCTCCCTGGTCAAAGCCACAGTTGGGGGGGAAGCCTGGCTGACGGTGGAAAATGGCCACCCGCGTTCAGCGCTGGTCAGTCTCAGCGGCAGTGACGTGGCTTGGTCCCCGAACACTCCCACGCTTCAGGATCAACAAAGCAATACCCAATCCGTAAAGGTGGAGCGTGGTCAAATCTTGCTTGAGCGCTTCGCATCAGGCTGGCGTATCGCGACAGATAACGTTGCGATTAAAACCGATGGCAAGCTGTGGCCTGAGCCAAACCTGCGGGTGGAGATTGGTGACAATCACTGGCGACTGAATGCCAGATACCTTGATATTGGTCTGCTGTTGCCGCTGCGTGAACTGGTGCCTTTGCCGGATGAGGTGGAAAAGGCACTTCAGGCTCTTTCTCCGGACGGGAAGGCGCAGGATATCCGTGTTGCCAAAACTGACGGGGAAGCTGTGCGCTATTCCGCAGCGCTCAATGATATCCGTTTCGGGCATTGGGGGTATTTGCCGGAAGTTCATAAACTCGACATGACGCTGGCGGGCGAAGGCCGCAACGGCAAGGTCGTGTTGTCGATGACCGATGACACCCTGCCATATGGTGATTTTTTCCAGGCGCCACTTAATATCGAGCAAGGTGAGGTTGTTGGCTTCTGGACGCTGGATGATCAGCGTGTGACCATCTGGTCGGATCGGGTGGCAGTGCGTTCTCCGCATCTGAACGTGTTGGGGGAGTTCCGTCTTGATATCCCGTTTGATGACAGCAGTTCCTGGCTCGCCTTTTATGCAGAAGCCAGCCTGAACAACGCGGGCGAAACCTGGCGCTATCTGCCGACTCTGGTCCTTGGTGAAACACTGACAGACTACCTCTCAGCGGCAATCCGAGGTGGTCAGGCTGATCACGCCAAGCTGGTGTGGTATGGCGATTTCGCTACCTTCCCATACCCTGAACATCAGGGGATTTTTCAGGCATATGTGCCACTGAAGAAAGCCCAGTTCAGTTTTGATACCCAGTGGCCGACGTTGACCGAGCTGGATTTGGATCTGCTGTTCCAAAATGATGCGCTGTACCTCGATGCTTCCAATGTTGGGTTGATGGGCGCGCGTGGGTACGGCTTGAAGGGAAAAATTCCCTCTTTCAGTGACGATAACAGCGTGCTGTTGATTGATGCCAATATTGCGTCCAGCGGAGAGGATCTGCGTGAATACATGCTGGCAACGCCGCTGGTGGACTCTGTTGGGGCCGCGCTGACCCATGTGCAGGTCGACGGTCATGTCAAAGGCAATATTTCCCTCAATATCCCGCTGAATGGCGACGATGTGCTGGTGAAAGGGCGGGCATCCCTCAACAACAGTCAGGTGTCGATTGTCAGCCCGGAGATGACCTTCGACAATGTCAGTGGTGAGATTGCATTTGATAACGACGTGGTTTGGGCGGACAAGCTCACCGCTAGCTTACTTGAGCAGCCGGTGGCAATCGGTTTCAGGGGGGAGACGGAATCAGACAGTTATCTGGTCAATATCGACATTGATGGCAGGTGGGATGCAGACAGGCTGAAAAAAGCTCTCAGCCAACCGGATCTTTCGATTATCGAGGGGCAGTCAGACTGGGATCTGAATGTGGGGGTTGCACTCAGGGACGTGGGTTTCACTTATGATATCAACCTGGATGCGGACCTGACCGCCATGCAAATCAACCTGCCAGCGCCGTTTGATAAACCGTTATCTACGACAGGTTGGGGTAGCCTCAAAGCGTCTGGTGATGCACAAAGCCTGGTGGGACAGGTGGTGCTGCCGAACCTTAAATACCAGGCCAATGTTGATATCAGCCATGATATTCCCGTGGTAACCAAGAGCCGCATTGTGATGGGCGAGGGAGAGCTCTCTTTGCAGCCTCTTTCCGGCAATGGCGTCAGCATTAACGTGCCGGAACTGGATATCCCGGCCTGGAAGGATGTCATTGCACGGCTGGAAGCCGCCCATCAAGACCCCAAAGCCTCGTTCCCCGTGGTTTTGCCCGCACCGTCAAGGCTGAATGTGAAAGCGGACAGGATTAAAGCCGGCGAACTGGTTTTTAATCACTTTTCCATGGCAGCACGGAAGAAAAGTGACGGTTACCATGTATTGGTGGGCAGTGAGGAGTTGGCGGGCGATGCGTGGTGGGATGAAGATGACTTTCTGACGGCAACCATTGAGCATCTTTTCCTCAATGTGGACCTGGATAAAGACAGCCAAGAGAGTGAAGCCCCGGCGCAGCAGCACGCCAGTCACCGGACGGCATCTGATTTTGACCGCGCCATGATGCGTTATATTCCTTCGACGGACTTGACCATCAAAGAACTCTGGGTTCAAGGCTATCGTCTTGGCAGCGTAAACACCCAACTGCTGAAACGGGGAGACACTATCACGATGCCAAAATTTGTTCTCGACAGCGGTGGCACACAGATACGGGCAAGCGGTGATTGGTCTATTACCCGGCAAGGTTTTAATCATTCGGATCTGACGTTTGATGTGACAGCCAAAAACAGCAGCGACCTGATGGGGCGCTTTGCTGTGACTGGCGGTATACAGGATGCAACCGTGAAATCCTCAGGCCAGATCAGTTTTGACGGCGCTCCGTGGGCAGTGGATGTCGCCACCATGGATGGCACACTCACGACCAAGATCGAAAACGGATACATCTGTGGTGTTGGCGGGGCTGGCCGCCTGCTTGGTCTTTTTAGCCTAAATTCTATCTTGCGAAAAATGCAGCTCGATTTCACCGGCGTATTTGAAGACGGTCTGGCTTTTGATGAGATAAGTGGCAGCGCATCAATCACTAACGGGGTTATTGTCACGGATAATATCCAGATGAAAGCACTGGCAGGTGATATGTTTATAAGAGGGATAGCAAATCTTGCGAAAAATCAGGTGAATGCGGACGTCAGGTTCGTACCTGATTTAACCTCCGGGATCCCGGTGTTTACCGCGTTTGCTGTCACCCCTCAAACTGCGCTGTATGTCCTGGCTGTCACCACGGTGCTTTCGCCGGTAGTCGATGCGTTTACACAGGTTCGCTATCAGGTCAGCGGGGCTATTGATGATCCGGTTGTCAGGGAAGTGTCGCGCAGTACCGGCGAAGTGACATTGCCAGAAAAAGCCTTTAAGCGCTTGCGAGAACAGCAGAAGGAGCAATAGGTTATGACCATGTTTGGCGTCGTACAAATGAACTCAGGGATGGATCCGCAAGACAATCTTGACGTGCTGGAAGCGCAGTTAACACACCTCCGTATTCAGGGTGTCCGTCTGGTACTGACACCGGAAAACTGTCTGGTATTTGGCACCAAGGAAGATTACGAGAAGCATGCGGAAGTGCTGGGGCATGGCCCCTTACAGAAAAAATTGTCCCAGTTGGCATTCGAACAGGGCCTTTGGTTGGTGGTGGGGTCTTTCCCCATCCGCAACAATGATGGCACCCTGAGCACCACCTGCCTGGTCTATGATGCTGCCGGTAACCTCCGTGCTTCTTACGAAAAATTGCACATGTTTGATGTGGATATTGCCGACAACCACCGCAGTTACCGCGAATCCGACACCTTTAAATCCGGCGATAATCTGGTGCTGGTGGATACGCCGTTTGGTACATTGGGCCTGTCAATTTGTTATGACATCCGTTTTCCGCAGTTGTACTCCGCACTTCGTCA
This sequence comes from Grimontia sp. THUN1695, assembly GCF_059704325.2. Classification (NCBI taxonomy): domain Bacteria; kingdom Pseudomonadati; phylum Pseudomonadota; class Gammaproteobacteria; order Vibrionales; family Vibrionaceae; genus Grimontia; species Grimontia sp. THUN1695. Next base: position 71,536 of record NZ_AP046577.1, read on the forward strand.
GCGTGGTGCAGATATCATCGTTATTCCTGCAGCGTTCACCCAAGTGACCGGTGTGGCGCACTGGGAGGTGTTGCTCCGTGCCCGTGCTATTGAGACCCAGTGCTGGGTACTGGCTGCTGCACAGTGTGGCAGTCACCAGGGGGGACGTGAAACCTATGGGCATTCGATGATTGTCGATCCCTGGGGACAGGTTGTCACCGCGTTGGGTGATCAGGTAGGCAGTGCATGGGCAGAGATTGATCTTGCCTCCAACAGCGCTATTCGCAATAAAATGCCTGTCCTGCAACATGCCCGGTTGCAATGCGCAATGAAATAGCGCAACCTCGATGCCAATTCGTTCCCACACTATAGCCGGTTGTGGGACTTTCTTTTTTAGCGCTAAAGAGCAGTTTATTCATGAGCCTGGAACACGTGGAAGAAACCATACTGCACCTTTCCGGTGTCAGTAAAAGTCAACTCAGCCAAACCCTGGAGCACCTGGCAGCAAGAAACATCGACTATGGCGATGTGTATTTTCAGTCCTGCTGGCATGAATCCCTGATGCTGGAAGATTCCATCATCAAAGACGGCTCTTTCAATATTGACCGGGGCGTTGGTGTCCGTGCTATCAGCGGTGAAAAGACCGGCTTTGCCTACTCAGACCAAATTAATGCCGATGCCCTGATGCAAAGCGCTACTGCAGCACGTGGTATCGCTGATAAGAACGGTAAGCTGAAAGTGTCAGCGTTTGCGACCCGTCAGTATCCGATGATTTATCAGGCGGTCGATCCGCTGCAAAGCATGACCAAGCAGGAAAAAATTGCCTTGCTGAAAGAAGTCGATGCTTATGTGCGCGCTAAAGAGCCTCTGGTGCAGGAAGTGTCGGTCAGCATCGTGGGTGTGTATGAGCAGGTGCTGATTGCCGCAACAGACGGCACCTATGCGGCGGATATCCGTCCACTGGTCCGGTTCTCTGTCAGTGTGCTGGTGGAAAAAGACGGGCGTCGTGAACGTGGTTCGGCGGGTGGTGGTGGCCGTTTTGATTACACCTATTTTACTTCAGAAGAAGACGGCAAAACCGTGGCGATGAATTACGCGGATGAGGCAGTCAGACAGGCGCTGGTTAATCTGCATGCCAAAGGCGCACCGGCGGGAACCATGCCTGTGGTTTTAGGTGCCGGCTGGCCGGGTGTCTTGCTGCATGAAGCGGTGGGGCATGGCTTGGAAGGGGACTTCAACCGCAAGGAATCGTCAGTCTTTACCGGACAAATCGGTGAGCAGGTGACATCACCGCTTTGTACCATTGTGGATGACGGTACGTTAAAAGATCGCCGTGGTTCCCTGAATATCGACGATGAGGGTGTGCCGGGCCAATACAACGTGCTGATTGAAAATGGCATTCTCAAAGGCTACATGCAGGATAAGCACAATGCACGCCTGATGGGTGTCGCACCAACGGGTAACGGTCGCCGCGAGTCTTACGCGCATCTGCCGATGCCACGGATGACAAATACCTACATGCTGGCAGGGGAAAGCACACCGGAAGAGATCATCAGCAGCGTTGAATATGGTCTGTATGCCCCGAATTTTGGTGGCGGTCAGGTCGACATTACATCCGGCAAGTTTGTGTTTTCAACCAGCGAAGCCTACCTGATTGAAAACGGTAAAGTGACCACGCCGGTGAAAGGGGCAACCCTGATTGGCAGTGGCATTGAGGCCATGCAACAGGTCTCTATGGTGGGTAACGATCTGAAACTCGACCGTGGTATCGGTGTCTGTGGTAAAGCTGGGCAGAGTGTCGCGGTAGGCGTCGGGCAGCCAACCCTGAAGCTGGATGCCATGACAGTGGGTGGCACCGAGTAACTTTCTGATATAAAGCATAAAAAAGCCGGGTGACCCCGGCTTTTTCAGTCTTCAGACTCTTCTCGCAATGCTTTCAGCATCTGGAAGATTTCGCGGTATGCTTTGGGCGGCTTATTGCCTTCCTGCTCCTTCTTGGCCTGACGGGCAAGTTGGCGCAGTTTCTGGCGATCAGCGTTAGGGTATAGATCAACCACATCATTGATGGCGTTGTCGCCTTCTGCCACGACACGATCACGCAGCTTTTCCATCTTGTGCAGTTCGATAGATTGCTGGCTGTGTTTGTTGCGCAGCAGATCCAGCGCTGCCTGAATCGGCTCAGGATCGCGGGCGCGCATCAACTTGCCAATGTATTGCATCTGGCGGCGCTTGGCTTCTTTTTCAAAGCGTTGGGCATCGGCAATCGCAACACGCAGATCGTCATCCAGCGGAAATTTTGCCAATACAGCCGATTTCAGTGCCACCAGCTCTTCACCCAGCTTTTGCAGCGCTTCCATGTCGCGTTTCATTTCGCTCTTACTGACCCAAATGATCTCTTCTTCCTCTTCCCAAGGCTCACGTTTGTTCTTACGGCCCATAATGCTTCCCGAGGTTGTCACTTTCTATAACGGCGTATCTTATCAAGAATGTCGAATTTTGCTGGGTTTTTTTAAGCATAGTGGCCCTTTCGAATGGTATGCTTAGCCATAACACCCATCAATTTAAGACCTTATGGACGTGAAACAACAGGTAGCTCAGCAACGTGTTGAGCTAGAAGCGGCGGTGAGTCGTGCACTGGAGCTGGCAGGCAAAAAAGCTGATGCAGCGGAAGTGGCCATCACCAAAACCACCGGTATCAGTGTTTCTACCCGTATGTGCGAGGTGGAAAACGTGGAGTTTAACAGCGACGGTGCGCTGGGGATCACGGTGTATCGCGGAAATCGTAAAGGGAGTGCGTCGACGTCGGATTTGTCTGAAAAAGCGATTATCCAAACGGTTGAAGCGGCGCTGGATATTGCCAATTATACGTCAGAAGATCCTTTCTCAGGCCCCGGCCCGAAAGAACTGATGGCCTTTGAATACCCGGATCTGGACTTGTTCCATCCTGACGAACCTGAGCCGGATCATGCGGCGGAAAAAGCCATCGCAGCGGAGCGTGCTGCACTGGAGCATGACAAGCGTATCAAGTTCAGTGATGGGGCAAGCTATGACAGCCACTATGGTGTGCGTGTTTACGGCAACAGCCACGGCATGCTGGGCAGTTATGCTTCCAGCCGCCACAGTATCAGTTGCAGTGTGATTGCCGAAGACAGCAAAGGCATGGAGCGCGATTACAGCTACACCGTCTCCCGTGATAAGGACGAGTTGTGGGCGCCGGAAAAAGTGGGTATTGAAGCGGCAAAGCGCACCCTTGCGCGTATGGATCCACGCCGCTTGTCGACAGGCCAGTTTCCGGTGATGTTCGCGGCGGATGTAGCGACAGGGCTGCTGGGGCATTTGGTGATGGGGATCAGTGGCTCGAACCTGTACCGTAAATCCTCTTTCCTGCTGGATAAGCTGGGCCATCAAATCCTGCCCGATTGGTTCGAAATCTATGAGCGCCCACATATCCTGAAAGGCATGGCCAGTGCGCCGTTTGACAGCGAAGGTCTGAACACCCGCGATCTGGATATTATCAAGGCCGGTGAACTTCAGACCTACCTGGCAACCAGTTATGCTGCCCGCAAACTGAATATGCAGCCAACCGGCCATGCTGGTGGTATCCACAACTGGTTTGTGAAAAACACTGGCCAGACATTCGAGCAAATGCTGAAAGAGCTGGGTACCGGTCTTTTGGTTACTGAACTGATGGGACAGGGCGTTAATATCGTCACGGGTGATTATTCCCGTGGTGCGGCAGGGTTCTGGGTCGAAAACGGAGAAATCCAATATCCGGTCAGTGAAATCACTATTGCAGGCAACCTGTCAGATATGTACAGGCAGATCGTGGCTGTTGGGGCAGATACTGAGTTCCGTAGCCAGATCCAGACTGGGTCAATTCTGATTGAATCGATGAAAATAGGTGGCGAATAACGTTTCTGCCATCCCCAATCTGCGCACATCCACAAAAAGCTACTTTCACGCCATGAAAGTGGCTTTTTTGTCTGATGATGAGGCTCAATAGCACCTAATACCCAATAATATTGCGGGACTTTACTTTTCCTGTCAGCAGCTTATTCAGAGCGATAGAGATCAGCATACTTACTAAAATCACGATCAGGCAAGTGACCAGAAAGTAGGGAATATTTGTTGATTCCGGATGGTTGAGAAAAGGTAGCCTTTTCATGGTTGTCAGCACCCAGGGATGAATGAAAAATATGGCAAAGCTGGTATCGGAGATAAGATCTACTAACTTGGTTTTAAAAGCGAAAGTCTCCATAACAAAATAAAGGCCGAGGGATAAACACATCTTTTGAATGAACATGATGTCAATGCCACCATATTCAAACATCCCTTTTATGTAATTGCCATTATGACCTAATGTATATTGATAAAAGGCGAGAACAATGGTGAGAAAAATAAATACCCCTCCTTTTAAACCACAGTTCTTATTCACAGAATCACGGTAAAGTGATAGATAAATACCTGTCAGATAAAAAGGAGTAAAATAAAAAAGCATCTGTATTGGATTAATGTTTTCATATGATCGATGAATAAACATTGATGCAACTGATGAAAAGGCAATGATAATAATTTGGGTACGCTGGGAAAGTTGTATGAATTTATAATGAAGTGGAGAAGAAAGAAAAAGGAGTGCAGCGAAAGGGATGTACCAATAGGCTGTCAACATACGTCCGGTGAGGTAATATTTTATTGTAGTCGTCAGTGTATTATCTTCAGGGGAGAAAAATACAACTTTGTTATAATCCGCATCAGGTGAAAAAAATCCAGACTTAATGATATAAACAAGAGCGATTGCAAACGTTGCGAGAATTAAATAAGGAATAATCACTCTTTCAATTTTTCCTTTTATGAAAGATTTGAATTGATATCTTTTATAAAAGACATGATGGAACATATACCCTGAAATAAAAACAAAAAGTGCTGTGCCACCAGATATTATATTTTTTATAACTGAAATCAATCCTGTTGTATTTTCAAGGCCGTAAACATAAGTGTGGCTCATTACAATAGAAATAATAGCAATGGCCCTGTAATTGTGGATGGATTGCAAGAACATTATGAACTCCTGTACTAACATTCTGGCGCACATTCTACGTTTGTTATGTTAAGAATAGTGTCTAACTTTTGAATGTCCAGATGAATTAAGAGCGCTAATAGCTTGAAGGCGTTAGTTTTTTGATGGTAGGGATCACTGTGTGATTTAGTGGCAGGTTGCGGGGGATTTTCATCTTGGTTATCCGGTAGGTCACCAGATAATCACGATTAAAAAGCCTCGCTGGGAGGCTTTTGACGTATTCCGGGAAGTCAGACCAAAAATAGCGTTGCCAGTCCAAGGAAAACGGAGAGGCCAACCATGTCAGTAATCGTGGTCAAAGCCATTCCGCCGGCAAGTGCGGGATCGACTTTCATTTTTTTGAGCAGGATTGGAACGGTGACACCGGCTACGCCTGCCACGACCAGATTGGTCAGCATTGCCGCAGCAATAATGCCTCCCAGCATCAGATTTCCTTTCCACAGTACGACCACACCACCAATGATACAGGCCCAGACTACACCGTTTAAAAGCCCCACCAGGGCCTCCTTGTTGAGTAGCCAGCGGGTATTGGAATCACCGATATGGCCGACAGCAAGACCGCGGATCACCAACGCGACTGTCTGGTTCCCGGCAACACCGCCCATTGATGGCACAATGGTCATCAGTACCGCGATAGCTGCCATCTGATCAAGGGTGTTTTCAAAAAGGTTTGAGACAGAGGCTGCCGCCAGAGCTGCAAGGACATTGGCACCGAGCCAGATACTCCGGCTACGGGCAGATTTCAGGACCGGTGCGAAGGTGTCTTCTTCGTCATCCAGACCTGCCATACTCATCATGGAGTGCTCGGCATCTTCACGGATAATGTCGACTACGTCATCGATGGTGATACGGCCAACCAGTTGATATTCCTTATCAACCACCGGGGCTGAAACCCAGTTACGTCGCTCAAACAGGCTGGCGACATCGCTGTCACTCATGTCGACGGGAATGGCATCATCCACGTCTCCCATCACTTCCAGTACCTCGGTATCGGGCTGAGACGTCAAAAGGGCAGTGATAGCCAGTTCGCCAATTAAGCGGCTGTTTTCATCCACCACATACAGAGCATCTGTGGCTTCCGGCAATTTCCCCTTCATACGCAGGTAACGTAGCACGACGTCGACAGTCACGTCCGAACGGATGGTGACCACGTCGGTGTTCATCATCCCACCCGCCGTCTCTTCCGGGTAAGCCAGTGCTTGTTCAACCCGTGCACGATCCTGGGCATCCATTTGCGACAGGACATCCTGGGAAACGTTATCAGGCAAGCTTCGAAGCAGGTAGGCTACATCATCGGTATCCATGCCTTCTGTCGCAGCTGCAAGCTGCTCAGGTTGCATTCGCACCATAATGCCGTCTTTCACATCTTCGGACAGCTCTTCGAGGATCTCCCCTTGTTCTTCAGGATCGGTCAGTTGCCACAACACCAGGCGGCTTTTTGGGGGAGAGGCTTCAAGCAGGTGCGCAATGTCCTCCGGCTCCATGTCTTCGAGCATTCGACGGACATGCACGAACATGCCATTTTCAAGGGCTCGGCTGACTTCCTGTAACGTTTGGTGCGTTTGGCTAGGTTGTTCTACTTCGTAATTCTCTGCCATAGGAGTGTCCGGATATCGGCGGGTGACGCAATGACGTGAATATTAACGCAAACAGTCCAGACTGTCTTTGCACTTTGAGAATGAAAAACGAGGGAAACATGAAATTGTAGGGGGTGAGATAAAGGTTTAGTTGTCTTCATCGAAACCCGCCTCAATGAGCGCGGTGACGGCTTCAAAGGCTTGTTGTGCCTGATTGCCTTTTGCAGATACGGTAATTTGTTCTCCCTGGCTGGAGTCGAGCAGTAAAATACCCATCACACTATCCGCCGTCACCGTTTGCCCATTTTTAGTCAGCATGACCTGGGCATCAAAGCTCTGTGCCAGTTCCACCAACTTGACGGCTGCGCGGGCATGAAGGCCAAGGCGGTTACGGATCAGCACTTCTTTGCTGGGCGGGTTCATACTTTTCCTTCCAGCGTGCGGTGGCGGATCTGGACCTGGTGGCCCGTCGCAGCAAAGTAATCGGCGAGGTATTGGGCAATATATACTGAACGGTGTTGACCACCGGTGCAGCCTATCGCCACAGTAAGGTAGCTGCGGTTATTGTTTTCGAGTGCTGGTAACCAGGACTCAAGAAAACTTTTCACCTGGGCAATCAGCATGGCCACATCTTGTTCTGCGGCGAGGAACATTTTGACTGGCTCATCGAGCCCCGTCAGTGGCCTGAGCGCAGGATCCCAGTGCGGATTGGGGAGAAACCGCACATCAAACACATAGTCAGCGTCGGAAGGCAGACCGTGCTTGAAGCCGAAAGATTCAAATACCATCACCAGATCGCGGTTGGTACGGCCCAACACCAGGGAGCGTACCGCTTCGCTCAAATCATGCACTGAGTGCTTGGAGGTGTTGATCACCTTGTCGGCCCGCTCTTTGAGTGGTGTGAGCAGCTGCTTTTCGCGTTCTATGGCCTGCTCGAGGGAGAGATTATCGCGGCTGAGTGGATGCAAGCGGCGGGTTTCACTGAACCGTTTAATCAACTCAGCGTCATCGGCATCAAGAAAGAAGATATCAACGTTGACGTCGTTTGGCAGTTTGGTCAGCGTATGGGTAAATTCATCGGGATCAGCCGGCATGTTACGGATATCGATGCTGACCGCGATGTGATTATCTTTACCATCTTGTGTCGCAATAAATTGCGGTAGAAGGTTGACTGGAAGGTTGTCAACGCAGTAATACCCCAGGTCTTCCAGCACACGGAGTGCGACCGATTTTCCAGAGCCTGAACGGCCACTGACGATTTTAAGCTGCATGATGCACGTTCCTGCGCTGATTATCCTGTGATGATATCGTAGAGTTCCTGATCGGAGCTGGCGTGGCGAAGTTGCCGACAAATCTGTTTGTCACCCAGCTTTTGTGCAATCAATGACAGGGTTTTCAAGTGTTCTTTGCACTGGTCATCAGGGACCAGCAGGGCAAAAAGCAGATCAACGGGTTGGTTATCTATGGCATCAAACTCAATCGGCTCGGCGCACTGGATCAGGACACCAACGGCTTGGTTACTGTTAAAAATACGACCATGGGGAATGGCGATGCCATTGCCGATGCCCGTACTGCCCATTTTTTCCCGGCTAAGCATACATTCGAAAAGCTTTTGCGGATTTTGATCCAGTTGGCCAGCAGCCAGCTCGCTGATCACTTCAAGTGCCCGTTTTTTACTTGAACAAAGGACTGCACTTTTCGTGCAGTCCAGTTTGAGTACGTCTTTGAGTTCCATAGTTAATGGTGGTTCATTTTTTCTTTGTGTTTGGTTAACTGTTTAATCAGCTTATCTGTCAGCGAGTCGATCGCCGCATACATGTTTTCTGAATCGGCTTTTGCGTGAATTTCGCCATTATTGACATGCAGGGTCGCTTCGGCAATCTGCTGTAGTTTTTCGACGTTAAGCACGACATGAACGTTATTGATGTGCTCAAAAAAGCGTTCAAGCTTATCAAACTTGGTTGTCACGTAGTCCCGCAGAGCGTCTGTGATTTCGACGTGGTGACCGGTGAGATTGATTTGCATAAACATCTTCCTTCTGGTTGAGACGCCTAAATAAGGCGCTTGCGCTGATTCGACGGTGCAATACCCAGAGACTCACGATATTTTGCTATCGTTCGTCGCGCGACCTGGATGCCTTGCTCCGCCAGCAGTGTGGCAATTTTGCTGTCGCTGAGTGGTTTCGCCGGGTTTTCGGCGGCAACCAGTTTTTTCACCAACGCGCGAATTGCCGTAGAGCTGCATTCACCGCCATTGTCTGTACTGACATGGCTTGAGAAGAAGTATTTCAGTTCGAATATGCCACGGGGCGTGTGCATGTACTTTTGTGTAGTAACCCGGGAGATGGTGGACTCATGCATGTCCACAGCCAGTGCGATGTCGTTGAGGACCATCGGCTTCATGGCTTCTGCTCCGTATTCAAAGAAATCCTGTTGATGTTCAACAATGCAACGTGCCACTTTCAGCAGGGTTTCATTACGGCTTTCAAGACTTTTGATCAGCCATTTCGCATCTTGAAGGTGGCTGCGGATAAATTGACTGTCTGAGGCGCTGCATCCGTTTTTGGCCAGTGCGGCGTATTGTTGGTTTACCTTAAGGCGAGGCACTGCATCTGGATTGATGTGTACTACCCACTTGCCCCGGTCTTTAAATACGGAGACATCGGGGATGACATACTCTGCTTCATTGGTGACGATGAGGTTGCCTGGACGTGGCTCGAGGCTGTGAATGAGGCGCATGACTTCCTTCAGCTCAGGCTCACGTAGCTTGGTCTCTTTCATCAACTGACGGTAATCGCGGTTGGCAAGCAGGTTCATGTGCTCACGAAGCACAAGGCGTGCCTCATTAAGCCAAGGGGTATTTTCGTCAAAGGCGGCGAGTTGGATAAGCAGACATTCCTGCAACGAACGTGAAGCGACACCCAGTGGGTCGAATTGCTGCACACGTTTAAGCACAGCTTCAACTTCATCCAGTTCGACTTCGCCTTCTTCAGTGCCGAGGCTTTCCAGAATATCTTCACAGGTGACGGTGAGATAGCCTTTGTCATCTACTGCGTCAATGATGGCAGTCGCAATGGCAAGATCAATGTCTGTAAATGGCGTCAGTTGGAGTTGCCAGTTAAGGTAATCGAAAAGCGTCTCAGTGGTTTCGCCCTGATAAACGGGAATGTCGTCACCGGCTGAGATGCCAGTACTGCCGGTGTTGGCGCTGTAAACATCATCCCAGGTGGTATCGACAGGCAGGTCGTCCGGCATTTCCTGCTGCCCCAATGCATCAGAACTGTCCATTGAGTCCGGGCTTTCTGACTCAGCGGTAGACACACTGACATTCTTTTCGCCCTCAAACTCCTGCGCATCGTCGCCGTCGATAGTGCTATCACCGGTTTCATCCTGTTCGAGGAGTGGGTTGGCTTCCAGCGCTTCCTGAATTTCTTGTTGCAAATCAAGTGTCGAAAGCTGCAACAGGCGAATCGCCTGTTGCAGTTGCGGAGTCATTGCAAGTTGTTGGCCAAGCTTGAGCTGAAGCGAGGGTTTCATAGTTTTACTGGCACCTTTCCTTTTATCTATTATCAGTGCAAATATCAGTGCATATATCGGAGCGATTTGCCAACCGTCCCTTTAACTATAGCCTGAACTGGTCTCCGAGATAGACGCGTTTTACATGCTCATCATTGAGCACTTCATCAGGTGTGCCGTGGGCAATCAAGTGTCCTTGGCTAACAATATAGGCGTGTTCACAAACACTGAGTGTCTCACGTACGTTGTGGTCGGTAATTAATACGCCAAGGCCGCGGTCACGTAAGTGCTCAATAATTTTCTTGATATCGATGACTGAGATTGGGTCTACGCCCGCGAAGGGTTCATCGAGAAGGATAAACTTCGGGTTGGCAGCCAATGCGCGTGCGATTTCGACGCGTCGGCGTTCGCCTCCTGACAAGGCCATGCCCATACTGTTACGAATATGTTGGATGTTAAATTCGTCCAGCAGGTCTTCGGCTTTATCCTGGCGTTCTTCTTTGGTTAGCTCTGAGCGGGTTTGGAGAACCGCCATTAGGTTGTCATAAACACTGAGTTTCCTGAAAATCGAGGCTTCCTGTGGCAGGTAGCCAATCCCCAGGCGTGAGCGGTTATGCATGGGTTGAATACTGATGTCCAAGTCGTCAATCTTGATGGTGCCTTCATCACGGGCGACCAGACCAACAATCATGTAAAAAGACGTGGTTTTTCCCGCACCGTTTGGCCCTAACAATCCGACGATTTCGCCGGACTTTACTTCAAGGCTGACATCGGTGACGACCTTGCGGCCGTTATAGCTTTTTGCGAGATTTTGAGCGGTGAGAATAGCCATACCGTGTTATTTCTTGCCGTCTTGTTTGGTTTGTGGCTGCAATACGGTGGTGACACGACTGCTGTCATCACTTTCTGCAACCAGCAGCTGTTTGTCGATGTTGTAGGTGATGGTTTGGCCTTCTACCTGATTACCGCCTTCCTGTGTCAGCACTGCGTTGCGTTTCATGATCAGGAAGCTTTTGGCCGTTTCATAACGTAGATCGAAGGCTTCTCCGTTGATTTTCTTTCCATCATCCATGGTTTGTTCAAAAGTAGCAGGCTTGCCATACGCATCAATCACTTCTGCACCCTCTTCTCCAGAAGGGCGGGTGACCACCACTTTATCGGCGCGCAGGCGAATAGACCCCTGACGTAAGTAGACGTTACCGGTGAAAACCACGGTATTGGTTTTCATGTCAAGGTTTTGCGAGTCGGAGTCAATGTAAATTGGCTGCTCGGAGTCTGTTGACAGTGCCAGGGCTGAGCCGGATAACAGCATCAATACCACAGCAAAGACGTTAGTTCGTTTTTTGTTCATACCTGCTCTTCACTTGCTCAATCAGTTCCATCTGGTGGGAGCCAAAATTGCCTTTAACTCTTTCGCCACGCGTTTGCAGACCCACACCGGTAATTTCGGTTTCAGTGTCTGACCAGAAGTCGCGGGTAACGAGATCCAGGGTAAGTTGTTCAGTAGTGATGACTTTTATCTGGGCATCGGGTAACAGGTTAAAGATCCTGACCCGTCCTTTCATCACCAGTGTTTGGGTATCTTCAAGTACCGCAAACTCTGCGCTGACCCGCCACTCTTCCTCTTCCCCGTTACTATATGTCCAAAGTACAGGCTCGTTAAAGTGGGTTTCATCGAGTTGCTGATAGTTTTCTATATGCACAGACTCAATGCGGTAGCTACGAAGTCCCTGTGCATTATAGGTCGTGGAATTAACATTCTCGGCAGTAAACAGGGGCTTTTCTGCATCCGGTGCAACCTGTACGTCATCTTCCCAGTAGTGTTGGGTAAGCAGGTAATAACCTGTGTAACCACACACTGCCAGCAGAACCAGCATAACAAGGCGTTGCAACGTCATATACTCAGCCCTTTGTGCGCATCAAGTTCGCCGCGCGCCTCCAAAATCAGATCGCACACTTCACGCACCGCGCCATAGCCACCGGGCGTGCGGGTGACCAGATCGGCACGTTGTGCCAGCAGGGGATGACCATCATTGACACAGACCGACAGACCCACCTGAGACATGACTGGCCAGTCAATCAGATCGTCACCGATATATGCGGTTTGTTTCGCCGGAATACCAAGGCGATTGACAAGATCCTGATAGGCTGAGGCTTTATCGTCTTGTCCCTGGTAAATGTGCTGGATGCCCAAGGCGGCCATACGGCGTTCCACGATGGCTGATTGGCGACCGGTGATAATGGCAATTTGTACACCCGCATTCATCAGAGATTTCACACCATAACCATCACGGGTATGGAACGCTTTTAATTCTTCGCCGTCGTTACCCAGATAAATACGGCCGTCTGAGAACACGCCGTCTACATCGCAAATCAGTAAGCTAATGGTGCGGGCACGCTCCACCAATTCTGTTGCCACCGGGCCGTAGAGGGTCTCGGTCATTGGCTGCATTACATCACTCCAGCTTTAAGCAGATCGTGCATATTGAGTGCGCCGATCAGTGTGTCATTATCTGTGACCAGCAATCCGTTGATTTTCTTCTCTTCCATCAGCTTTAAACCTTCTGCGGCCAGCATGTCGGCACTGATACACGTCGGGTTTTTCCCCATCACTGCACCGATGTCAGTGCTGTGCACATCGATACGTTGGTCAAGAAGGCGGCGTAGATCGCCATCAGTAAAGATGCCGAGGACAGTGTCTTGGCTATCAACGACAGCGGTCATGCCCAGCCCTTTGGCCGACATTTCCAACAGGGCATCACGAATCGTGTGGTGTGGCAACACTTTGGGGAGTTTGTCACCACTGTGCATGACATCTGCAATGCGTAGCAAGAGTTTGCGGCCCAGTGCACCACCGGGGTGGGAGAGGGCAAAGTCGTCTGCGGTAAACCCTTTTGCCTGCATCAGCGCCACTGCCAGGGCATCCCCCATCACCAGAGTTGCGGTAGTACTGGACGTTGGTGCGAGACCAATCGGGCATGCTTCTTTTGGCACCTTGATGCAAAGGTTGACCTGTGCCAGACGCGCCATGGTTGACGCCGGGTTACTGGTCATGGTGATCAATGTGATGCCACGGCGTTTAACCACTGGCAATAACGTAATGATTTCTGAGGCTTCACCGGAGTTGGAAATGGCGAGCACCACGTCGCCCTTTTCGATCATTCCCAGATCGCCATGGCTGGCTTCGCCTGGATGAACGAAAAACGAGGGGGTGCCGGTACTGGCCAGCGTGGCGGCAATCTTGTTGCCTACATGGCCGGACTTCCCCATGCCCATTACCACGACTTTGCCTTGGGCATTAAGGATGAGCTGGCATGCTGTGACGAAATCCTCGTTAATGTACTGTTCGAGTTGTGTAATCGCGTCGCGTTCAGTTTTCAGTGTGGTGATGCCAGCCTGGCGAAAATCAAAATCAGTCATAATCAGTCCAGTTATGCCGCAAGGTGTGTAAACAAATAGCCTTGATAGCCGACAAAGCAGGCTAGAAATCCGATGCCTTCCCAGCGGTTAATGGTGCGTGCTTTGCCCACAGCAAAGAAAAACAGCAACACAGATAGCGCCAGTGTTACGTAAAAGTCACGCTCCATGGCCAGAGGGTTAATGCCAGAAGGTGCCAGTATAGCGGGAATCCCCATCACAGCGAGAATATTGAAGATGTTTGAGCCGATGATGTTTCCCACCGCCATATCGTCTTCCCCTTTCATCACCCCTGCGACGGAAGCTGCAAGTTCTGGTAGGCTGGTGCCCACAGCGACGATAGTCAGGCCAATCACCAGATCGCTCATGCCAAAGGCCTTGGCGATAATCACGGCGGAATCAACTACCATATCAGCACTGAAAATCAGCAATACCAGACCGACAATGACCCAGATAGCCGCTGACATATTGCTGACACCTTTCGGGATTTCAGACTCCTGCTCGGCAAGCATAGGGTCTTCTTCCCCACTTTCGCGGCTAAATTTCATCATCATTAGCAAGAAGATTGCGAACAAGACGGCCAGTACCACGCCGTCCCAGAAACTGAGGTAGTGATCCCAGAGAATGATGCCTGCAACAGCGGTGACGCCCAGCATCATTGGCAACTCCCGGCGCAGGATGCCTGAACTGATCGCCAGTGGCCTGATCAAGGCTGTCACGCCCAAGATCAACGCAATATTGGCAATGTTTGAGCCGAGCACATTACCGACGGCGGTATCTGTCTTTCCGCTCAGTGCTGCCGTGGCGGACACCACCATCTCCGGGGCGGAACTCCCCATGGCGAGAATGGTCATACCGATAACGAGCGGAGAAATGCCCACGTTACGGGCGAGAGCGGCAGCGCCGTAGACCAGTTTGTCAGCACTCCATACCAACAAACACAAACCCACAACGAGAATGGCGGTCGCTTCAAACATTTAGATACCTTAAAAAAGAGAGGGCGAAGGATACAAAAGAGCAATTTTGACCGCTAATTGAGTAAATGTGAAGAAAAAGGGCTGAGTCATTTCAGTTAGCTTGGACGTGTCAATAATGACTGGGCTCTCTTCCAAGGGTTTTGGGATAGTAATGAATTCACAAAAACACAAAAAAACGGGCAAAAGAAAGGTAAACCCGCCATGCTTTTCTAACCGATAGCGGTGATCTTAATTCCAATGTCTGTACGTCATAAAAGACATGATTTGTCTGAAAATTGATAGAATTCTTATCAGAAATTTGCAAATGAATGGTGTACGATTACTTGTTTTGCCATAGCCGCACCTCTATGATCGTGCGACTAACCTTCAAGGAAAACAACATTAAAGGGCCTTGATGAGTACGACGAACCTGGTTGAAGTGAATAACCTGACATTCTCACGTGGCGAGAGGGTGATTTTTGACAACGTCAGCCTGACGGTGCCGGTTGGCAAAGTGACTGCCATTATGGGGCCTTCCGGGATTGGCAAAACCACCCTGCTTCGCCTGATTGGTGGGCAACTCCTTCCGGATAAGGGGGAAGTGGTGTTTGCCGGCCAGAATATTCCCACACTTTCACGCAACAAACTTTATGAAGCGCGAAAGCGCATGAGTATGTTGTTTCAGTCCGGCGCCCTTTTTACCGACATGACAGTGTTTGACAATGTTGCCTTTCCCCTGCGTGAACATACAGCGTTGCCAGAGTCCCTGATCAAAACCATTGTCTTGCTCAAATTGGAAGCGGTAGGGCTTCGGGGAGCTGCAGATTTGATGCCCAGCAGCCTGTCGGGTGGCATGGCAAGGCGGGCTGCACTGGCACGTGCCATTGCGATGGATCCGGAGCTGATTATGTATGATGAGCCTTTTGCCGGTCAGGATCCGATTACCATGGGGGTGTTGGTGTCCTTGATCCGTAATCTGAATCAGGCGCTGGGATTGACTTCTATCGTGGTTTCCCATGATGTGCCTGAGGTGATGAGTATTGCGGATCATGTTTATCTTTTGGCGGATGGCAAAGTGATTGCGTCAGGCTCACCCCAGTCTTTGCGTGAGAATCCTGATCCCCGGGTTAGCCAGTTTCTCCGGGGAGAAGCGGATGGCCCCGTGCCATTCCGGTATCCCGCCAAAGACATTACACAGGAGCTGTTTTCGTGATTGTTAACCTGGTTCAGGCATTGGGTGCCCGGGCGATGGCGGTATCGCAAACCATGGGACGTGCCACCTTTGTGTTGTTGGGAGCCTTAGTAGGCAAGCCCCAACCGAAGAAAATGTTTCCGCTGTTACTGACTCAAATTTACTCTGTCGGTGTGCGATCGTTGGCCATTATCATGGTGTCCGGACTGTTTATCGGTATGGTGCTGAGCCTTCAAGGGTATTTGGTGTTGGCTGACTTTGGTGCAGAGAGCTCATTGGGACAAATGGTGGCACTTTCACTACTCAGAGAGCTTGGGCCCGTGGTCACCGCGTTGCTGTTTGCAGGTCGTGCAGGCTCAGCGCTGACGGCGGAAATAGGCTTGATGAAAGCCACCGAGCAGCTATCCAGCCTGGAAATGATGGCGGTGGATCCGCTGCGCCGCGTAATTGCGCCACGGTTTTGGGCTGGGGTGATTTCCATGCCCCTGCTGGCGATGATTTTTATGATGGTGGGTATCTGGGGTGGACAGCTTGTCGGGGTTGACTGGAAAGGTATCGACTACGGCAGCTATTGGGCGGTAATGCAATCGTCTGTTGAACTTGGCTACGACATTGGTCAGTCATTTATAAAAAGCTTGGTGTTCGCTATCACTGTTACTTGGATTGCACTGTTTAACGGCTATGATGCCATACCAACATCGGAAGGGATCAGCCGCGCGACAACACGAACTGTGGTGCATTCTTCTTTGGCAGTGTTGGGATTGGACTTTGTCCTCACGGCACTGATGTTTGGGAGCTAACTAGATGCAACAAAACCGTAAAACTGAATTTTGGGTGGGCACCTTTGTCCTGGCCGGGATAGTCGCCGTGCTGCTGCTGATTTTCCAGGTAGCTGACGTGAAGAGCTTCTCCCGCACCGATCACTATACACTTCAGGCCCACTTCGACAACATTGGTGGTTTGAAAGTACGCTCACCGGTGAAAGTTGGCGGTGTGGTTGTGGGGCGTGTTAGTCAGATCTCTTTGTCCGCGCCGGATTATGTGCCAACTGTCACTATGGAGATAGACCGTAAGTTTGGGTATTTCCCAGAAACCAGCTCAGCCGCCATTCTGACCTCAGGTCTGTTGGGAGAGCAATATATTGGTATTCGTCCAGGTTTTCTCGATGAAGACATTGATGTTTTGCAAGATGGCGATTTATTGGAAGACACACGCTCAGCGATGGTATTGGAAGACTTGATTGGTCAGTTTCTTTACAGTGTCGGTGGGTCAGAGGAGTAGTCAGTAATGAACAAGTGGATTGTGGCTTTCGTGGCGATGCTGGGTATCGTCTTTTCCTCTTTGTCAGTGGCGGCAGAAATCGACGCGAAAAACCCCTATACCTTGATTAATTCAGTGGCAGACAATGCATTTAGCCGCTTGAAAGCGGACAAAGAACAATACATTGCCAATCCGGAGTTACTGCGGGACGTCGTTAAGCAAGAGTTAATGCCCTACATCAATGTACGTTATGCCGCATTGAAAGTGCTGGGCCCGCAGGCACGGAAAGCAAGCAAGGAAGAGCGCGATCTGTTTACCGAGGCGTTTTATGATTATCTGGTTGCGTCTTACGCGCAAATCCTGACCCAGTACACCGATCAGGAGATCGTTGTGGAGCAGGAAAAAGAGATTGATGACAAACGTAAAGTCGTGTCTGTCCGTGTCGACATTCTGGATAAAGCGCGTCCGCCTATCCGTCTAGACTTTGCTTTGCGCAAAAACGGTAAAACTGAAGAATGGCAAGGTTTCGATGTTCAGGTTGAAGGCGTCAGCATGTTGGATACCAAAACCAGTGAATGGAGTGGAGAGCTGCGCAAAAACGGTATTGAAGCCGTCGCCAAACAATTGATTGAACGAGCAAAAGCACCGATCACCCGAGAAGGCAGTGAATCGTGAGTGATACACTATCTTTTCAAAAGCACACAAATGGGGATTACTGCTTGTCAGGAGAGCTTGATCGTGACACAGTTCCCGCATTTTGGCATCGGCGTGCCGATTGGTTGCCCAGTGATGAGCGGGTGTTGCTCGATTTATCGTCACTAAAGCGAATCGATTCGGCAGGCATGGCGATGTTGCTCCATTTGCAGCAAACCCTCATTGAAAACCATCAAACACTGGTGTTGAGCGGCATTCCCACGCAACTTCGTGTGCTGCTGCAATTGAGCAATGTGGAAAATATTATTATTGATGAAAGCGCATCGGTTGACGGGGAATAGTTGTGGAACCTACAGAAATCAAAGTTATTCTTGAGCAAGCCCTTACCCTGGATGAAATCCATGTTAAAGGCGATGGTAGTCACTTTGAGGTTATTGCTATTGGCGACATGTTTGACGGTATGTCTCGTGTTAAAAAGCAACAAACGATTTATGGTCCACTGATGGAACATATCAGAACCAATGCGATCCATGCCCTTAGCATCAAAGCGCTGACCCCTGCTGAATGGGCGCGCGATAAAAAACTGATGCAACCGCTATAAGTTCACGAGGAACAGCATGCAAAAATTCCGTGTCCACGGTGGTGGCCCACTACGTGGTGAAGTCACAATTTCAGGTGCCAAGAATGCGGCACTGCCTATTTTGTTTGCCGCGTTGCTGGCTGAAGAGCCCGTAGAGGTTGCTAACGTTCCGAAACTGCGTGATATCGACACCACCATGGAGTTGCTGTCACGTTTGGGGGCCAAGGTATCACGCAATGGCTCTGTCCATGTTGACGCCAGTGAGATTAACGAGTTCTGTGCACCCTATGAGTTAGTAAAAACCATGCGTGCTTCAATCTGGGCTCTCGGCCCACTGGTTGCGCGTTTCGGTAAAGGTGAAGTATCTCTGCCGGGAGGATGTGCGATTGGCGCCCGCCCGGTTGACCTGCATATTCATGGTCTGGAGCAATTGGGTGCGACGATCACTTTGGATGAAGGGTATGTCAAAGCTCACGTTGATGGCCGCCTGAAAGGCGCACACATCGTGATGGACAAGGTCAGCGTAGGCGCCACTGTGACCATTATGTCAGCGGCTACGCTGGCTGAAGGCACTACCGTGATTGAAAACGCTGCCCGAGAGCCGGAAATTGTTGATTGTGCCAAGTTCCTGAATATGCTGGGCGCAAAAATTACCGGAGCTGGCTCTGACACCATCACCATTGAAGGGGTTGAGCGTCTGGGCGGTGGTTACCACGAAGTGGTGGCTGACCGTATTGAAACCGGTACCTTTCTGGTGGCTGCCGCCGTGTCTGGCGGTAAGGTGATCTGCCGAAATACATCCCCAAAATTGATGGAAGCGGTACTGGCAAAACTGGAAGAAGCCGGCGCGCTGGTGGAAAGCGGTGAAGACTGGATCGCGTTGGATATGACGGGCCGTGAACTGAAAGCTGTGAATATCCGCACAGCGCCACATCCGGGCTTCCCAACAGACATGCAGGCGCAATTTACCCTGCTGAACCTGATTGCAAAAGGAACCGGTATCATCACCGAAACCATATTTGAAAACCGCTTTATGCATGTACCTGAACTTCAGCGTATGGGAGCCCATGCGGAAATAGAAGGTAATACCGTGGTGTGCGGTGATTGTGACGGCCTGAGTGGTGCGCAAGTAATGGCAACCGATCTGCGTGCCTCTGCAAGTCTGGTTATTGCCGGAGCGATTGCGAAAGGCGAAACCATTGTTGACCGCATTTATCACATCGACCGTGGTTATGAACATATCGAAGACAAGCTGAAGAAGCTGGGTGTCAGCATTGAGCGTTTTAGTGACTGATACCCGATGAATAGATAAAAGGCCACTTGGGTTTGCCAAGTGGCCTTTTTGTCTGAGGTATTCCCCTAGCTTACAATGTGTCTTCACCGATGGTAACGACCACTTCCAGCGATTGACCTTGACGAATCACGGTGAAGGGGACCTTGGTACCAGGACGGGTGTCCGCCACAATATCAAGGGTACTGCGGAAACTGCTGATGGGGTTACCGTTAATTGCCACAATCAAATCATTCACCATCAGACCTGAACGTGCGGCAGGGCCATTCGGTTCCATACTGGCTATTAATACACCCCGCAGCTCTTCTGCATCAAGGAGCCTTGCCATCACGGGATTAACTTCACGCCCTTCAACACCAATGTAGCCGCGGATCACCCGGCCATCCGCAATCAGCTTTTGCATGATTTTCAGCGTCAGTGAGTAGGGGATAGCGAAAGAGATCCCATAGGTATCAATGTCAGTGGCCTGTTGGAATGAGGCTGTGTTAATCCCTACCAGCTCCCCCCGACTGTTCACCAGGGCACCACCGGAGTTTCCCTTGTTGATTGCCGCATCTGTCTGGAGAAAGTCTTGCCGTCTGTTGAAGCTCATTCCCGGGCGACCGGTGGCGGAAATGATGCCGAATGTTGTGGTTTGCCCCAGGTTGTAGGGATTACCGATGGCAAGAACCACATCGCCCACGGCTGGTTTATAGCTGTCGTTAAATGGGATCACCGGCAGGTTATCCAGCTCTATTTTTAATACTGCCAGATCCGTGCGCTGATCTTTCCCCACCAATTGTGCGGTGCTGATGCGTCCATCCTGCAGGGCGACAATGATTTGATCGGCACGTGCAACTACATGGTAATTGGTGACGATATAACCTTTGTCACTCATGATCACTCCGGAGCCAAGGCCTTCCGCATTGAGTTGCAGACGGTTTTCTGCGCTATAACGGCGAGTGTAAATGTTGACAACAGCAGGGGAAGCCCGTCTGACCGCGTAATTGTATGACAGCAGGCTGTTATCGCTCTCAAAGCTCGCCAGTGCGGTGTTGGGTAAGAGTTGGGAGGTTCGCAGAGAGGGGATGGCGATAAGCAGCACCGCAGCGACAAAGACGCCGTAACCCACAGAACGTGCTAAAAAAGCCAGCATGCGACTCCCCATAAAAATGTAAAGATCAAACCATGAGGATACCACTGAATATTGGGTAAGAGTAGCTGGCTTCGGGCAATAAAAAGAGCCTGGCAGGGCCAGGCTCATGATGTTTGACAGAGTTGAACGGTGTGCGATTAGCGGATCACCAGATACAGGGTAGAATCACCACGCAGAATGTTCAACGCCAGCACAGACGGTTTGGCTTCAAGTTGCTTACGAAGATCGCCAAGGTTTTTCACTTTAGTTCGGTTAAAACCAACAATTACATCACCTTGCTTCAATCCGTAACGCTCTGCAATTGACCCTTTTTCAACCGCTGAAACACGTACACCAGCAATGTTGCCTTGTGAGTAGTTCTCAAGCTCAGCGCCGGTCAATGCTTCGTGCAAGGTTTCCGCATTGGCTTTTGCCAAATTGGCTTCTTCTAACTTGGCAGTGACCGTTTTCCGTTTTCCGTCCCGGATAATGCCAAGCTTCACTTCTTTACCTGCCCCCAGGGTGGCTATTTTGGCACGAAGTTCGCCGAAGCTGCGGATTTCTTTGCCGTTAACGGAAGTGATGATATCGCCAGCTTCGATGCCGGCTTTATCAGCGGCAGAGTCTGGTACGATTTGGCTGACAAATGCACCATGGTTGGTTTCATAACCGAAGGCTTCTGCCAGTTCTGATGTCAGCTCGCCGCCCTGGACACCCAGTACGCCGCGCTTCACTTCACCAAACTCTAGGATTTGCTCGACCAAGTTTTTCGCCATGTTCACCGGAATGGCAAAGCCGATACCCACGTTGCCACCATTTGGGCCTAGAATGGCGGTGTTGATCCCGACCAGTTCACCGTTGAGATTGACCAGTGCGCCGCCGGAATTGCCGCTATTAATTGCGGCGTCGGTCTGGATGAAATTTTCGAAATTTTCGAGGTTCAGGCCACTGCGACCCAGCGCAGAGATGATCCCAGATGTCACTGTCTGGCCAAGGCCAAACGGGTTACCGATAGCAATAGCAAAATCACCGACACGGAGTGCATCGGAATCTGCCATTTTTATTTCAGTGAGGTCTACGGCTTTTTCAAGTTTGAGCAATGCCACGTCAGACATGCCATCACTACCAATGAGCTCGGCGTTATATTCGCGGCCGTCATGTAACTGAACGCGGATTTTGTTTGCGCCGTCAATCACGTGGTGGTTAGTGATCACATACCCTTTATCTGCATCAATAATGACGCCCGAACCCAACCCCCGGAATGGGCGTTCCCTGACTTGTTCAGATGGAAAGTCAGGGCCAAAGAAGAAGCGGAATGATTCAGGAATGCGTTGCTTTGATGTGTGGCTACCTTCAACCGCAATGCTGACAACAGCCGGGCTGACCGCTTCCAGCATGGGTGCAAGGCTTGGCAGGCTCTCGCCGGCAACGGTAGTCGGAAGCGCCGCCGTTGCCGGTAGGGCAGTCATAGTGGTACTGATGGCGAGTGCCAACGCACTCAACGTAAGCAAAGACTTCTTTTTCATATACACTCCCCTCAATAGGTACGTTTTACTAGAGTGGGGATGGCTTCAAAAAGTTCAATGCCCCGTTATGTAATATTTGCGATCGACTTAACTCGCTTTGCTGGTCTCTTTGTAGCCTTTCAGCAATCCAGAAGCACCTTCGGAATAATCACGGGGAGGCTCCTGAGATGTGGAGTGTTCGTCAGTCACTTCTGACAGTTTGCTGATGCGCTTGGCAAACGGGTTATCTTGCTCTGGCAGGTTGGGCATCAGCTCTGCAGAGGTGTTAGCCATGTGCTGGTACAGTTTGCTGTAGTCTTTGGAAATCGTATCGAGAAGGTCTGCGCTCTTGGCAAAATGATCAACCAGCTCCTGGCGGTATTGCTCCAACTCGTAGCGTGATTTTTCCAACTCTTTTTTCAGATCTTTTTGTTGCGGGTTATCCCGCATTGTCAGACGGGCAATGATAAAACCAATCACAATACCAATGACCACAAAAACCAGTGTGTTAATCCAAGCCATAAGTGCTCCTTAACCTATTCCAACGGATTGGATGAATTGCAATTTTTTGCCTGGATAATGGCAGAGAAAAGAAAACTGCAAACCCTGAGTTTACTATACATGGCAAGATAGGTGCGTGGTACTATTGATTTTAAGACCACCGATGTCCCCAGTGTAAAGTTAGGTTCAAGGATGACGCCACTAGAGCAATACTGTAAAGACTTACTAAGACCAGATTTTTTTGAAGACGCTTCACAGCGCAACGCCGTGGAGAAACTCGAGAACCTTTATCACCGTCTTGTTGCCCGTGCGAATGCACCGGCTGAAAAGCCAGGGTTCCTGCAATTGCTGTTTAAAAAGAAAGCAGACCGGAAAGAGCCGGAACGGGGGCTGTATTTTTGGGGGGGCGTTGGTCGCGGCAAAACCTATTTAGTAGATACATTCTTTGAGAGCCTGCCTTTTGAAAAGAAGCTGCGGATGCACTTTCACCGCTTTATGCACCGCGTGCACCAAGAGCTGAAATTGCTCGACGGCCAGCAGGATCCGCTACAAAAAATTGCTGATAAGCTGGCAGATGAAGCTCATATACTTTGCTTTGATGAATTCTTCGTTTCTGACATTACTGACGCCATGATTCTGGGGACGTTGATGGAGGCATTGTTTGATCGCGGGATCTGCCTTGTCGCTACGTCTAATATTGTGCCGGATGATCTATACCGGAATGGTCTCCAGCGTGCACGTTTCCTGCCAGCGATTGCGTTGATCAACCGGCACTGTGAGGTGGTCAATGTTGACGCTGGTACAGACTACCGTCTCCGTACCCTTGAACAGGCAGAAATCTATCATTTCCCACTTGATGAAAAAGCCGGGGAAAACCTCAAGGAGTATTTTTACAAACTGGCAACAGAACCTTGCTTTTCTTCCCATGAGATAGAAATCAATCACCGAAAATTGATTGCGGAGCGGGAGTCGGAAGGCGTAGTGCACTTTGAGTTTGCCACGTTATGTGACAGCCCACGCAGTCAGTCAGATTACATAGAAATAGCCAGACTCTATCACACCGTGCTATTGGCAAATGTGCCACAAATGGGGGCTTCTTCTGATGATGCTGCTCGCCGTTTTATTGCCATGGTGGATGAATTTTATGAAAGGCACGTAAAACTCATCATTTCTGCTGAGGTAGCCCTGAATTTACTGTATACAGACGGTAGGCTTAACTTCGAATTCAAGCGCTGTATATCCCGCTTAAAGGAGATGCAAAGCCATGATTATCTGGCATTGGAGCATCTGCCGTAACCCGTTGTGTACTCCTTACAGTATTATGAATAACCAGTTGGAGAAAAATTCAGGACTTTTTTTGAAAAAAAGGTGATTTTTTCTCCACCCTTCCTTATAATCCTGCGACCCACCGTTACTGTTGAAAGGCTAAGGCCGAGGGATCCACCACTCGAAGGGGTGTTGAATGGGCTCTTAACAGTGGGAGCGAGAGCTCCTTAAGTGAAATCTAAATTTATCGGGTATTTATTAGCATGAAAACATTCGTTGCTAAACCAGAAACTGTAAAACGCGACTGGTACATTGTAGACGCAGAAGGTAAAACTCTGGGTCGTATCGCAACTGAAATCGCATCTCGTCTGCGTGGTAAGCATAAGCCGGAGTACACTCCACACGTTGACACTGGTGACTACATTGTGGTTATCAATGCGGAAAAAGTGAAAGTAACTGGCGCGAAAACAACTGACAAGATGTACTACCACCACACTGGTTTTATGGGTGGCATCAAGTCAATCAGCTTCGACAAACTGATCGCTAAGAAACCAGAAATGGTTATCGAGCTTGCTGTTAAAGGTATGCTGCCACGCGGTCCTCTAGGTCGTGCAATGTTCCGTAAACTGAAAGTTTACGCGGGCGCTGAGCACAAGCACGCGGCACAACAACCGCAAGTACTGGACATCTAAGGGGATTAAACAATGGCAGAACAATACTACGGCACTGGTCGTCGCAAGAGCTCTGCAGCTCGCGTATTCATCAAACCGGGCAGCGGCAACATCGTAATCAACAAGCGTTCTCTGGAAACCTACTTCGGTCGTCCAACTGCTCGCATGGTTGTAATGCAACCTCTTGAGCTGGTGGAAATGACTGAGAAGCTGGATCTGTACATCACTGTTTCTGGTGGTGGTATTTCTGGTCAAGCAGGTGCTATCCGTCATGGTATCACCCGTGCGCTGATGGAGTACGATGAAACTCTGCGTCCTACACTGCGCGCAGCTGGTTTCGTTACTCGTGACGCACGTCGCGTTGAACGTAAGAAAGTTGGTCTGCGTAAAGCACGTCGTCGTCCACAATTCTCTAAGCGTTAATACGCTTCCGGCTGAGCCGGGAATTATGGTCCGAAAAGCCTGGCTTATGCCAGGCTTTTTCTTGCCTATCAAAGAGTTAGTCTTTGAGTTAATGCACATTCTGTGCGCCTCTCCCCTGTTTGCCTATTTTAACATTTTAGTAAATTTTCTTTTTTGGCAGTTAGTTAAAAAAAACGGTGCATACCTCACATTTGTTACAAAAAGGTAGCTTTATCTTGTCAAAAAGTGGGGTTTTCCTTATCATTTAGGCGGCGTATTAATAGGCTTTTGTTGGATAATCTGCCCATTTTTACGTCAGAAAAATTCTTAATTTGAGTTAGCCGTACGCTCCAGGGACGCATAAGGACAGTTATAAGAATCCATGCGGGAGCACATGGGAGAATGTGGATGAGCAATGCGCCAGTGAATTCCGGCCGACGCCGTTTCCTGACCCTATCAACCGCAGTGGTTGGTGGTGTGGGTGCAGCAGCAGTCGCTGTACCTTTTATCAAGTCATGGAACCCTAGCGCCAAAGCAAAGGCAGCCGGTGCCCCGGTAGAAGTCGATATTAGTAAGATTGAAGAAGGTCAGTTAATCAGGGTGATTTGGCAGGGCAAGCCGGTCTGGGTTGTTCGCCGTGGCGAACAGATGCTGGGAACGTTAAATGAGATTGGCGATCAGCTACGTGACCCTGACTCTCTTGAACCCCAGCAGCCTGAGTATGCCGGCAATACTTATCGTTCAGTAAAACCAGAAATTTTTGTTGCTGTTGGTTTGTGTACTCATCTGGGGTGCTCACCAACCTATTTGCCGGACAGCTTTAGCGAGCAGGTTGAAGGGGTTGCTGCCGGGTTTTTCTGCCCGTGCCATGGCTCCAAGTTTGACATGGCGGGTCGTGTTTTCAAAAGTGTACCAGCGCCACTTAATCTGGTTGTTCCACCTTATACGTACCTTAATGATCACCGCATTTTGGTTGGTGCAGATGAGGGGACAGCGTAATGGAAAACTTACTTAACTGGTTTGAGAAACGTCTTCCTTCGATGAATGCGTATAAAAAGCATTTGTCTGAATACCCGATGCCGAAAAACTTTAATTTCTGGTACCTGTTTGGCTCACTAGCCATGTTGGTACTGGTAAACCAGCTATTGACCGGCATCTGGTTAACCATGAGCTATAACCCTTCTGCGGAAGGGGCTTTTGCGTCAATTGAGTACATCATGCGTGATGTTGAGTACGGATGGTTGTTGCGCTATATGCACTCCACCGGGGCTTCTGCATTCTTTGTGGTGGTGTACCTGCACATGTTTCGTGGCTTGATTTACGGTTCTTACCAGAAACCACGCGAACTGCTATGGGTGTTTGGGATGCTGATTTTCCTGGCCTTGATGGCAGAAGCTTTCATGGGCTACCTGTTGCCTTGGGGACAGATGTCTTACTGGGGTGCTCAGGTGATTATCTCCCTATTTGGTGCGATTCCGGTTATCGGTGACGACCTGACATTGTGGATCCGCGGTGACTACGTGCTGTCTGGGGCGACATTGAACCGCTTCTTCGCACTTCATGTAGTGGCGTTGCCTATCGTGATCCTGTTGTTGGTTGTGCTTCACATCCTAGCGCTGCATGAAGTGGGCTCGAATAACCCGGACGGTATCGAAACCAAATTGCCAAAAGGCACTAAAGGTGAAGGTTACGAAACCCAGTTCCCGTTCCATGAGTACTACACCAAGAAATACGACATCATCGATTCTGTCCCATTCCATCCTTATGGCACAGTGAAAGACCTCGTTGGTGTGGGTATCTTTGGTATCCTGTTTGCCTATGTGATTTTCTTCAACCCAGAGATGGGCGGCTACTTCCTTGAACCACCAAACTTTGAAGCAGCGAACCCGTTGAAGACGCCTGAGCACATTGCACCGGTATGGTACTTCACGCCGTTCTATGCGATTTTGCGGGCGGTGCCTGACAAACTGTTGGGGGTTGTGTTGATGGGCCTCTCCATCGCTGTTCTGTTCCTGTTGCCATGGCTGGATCGCTGTAAGGTACGCTCTTATCGCTACCGTAGCAAAATCCACCTGGCGAATATTGCGCAGTTTACAGTTTCATTCATTGCGCTGGGTATTCTGGGTGCACTTCCTGCAACTCCAACTTATACCCTGTTGGCACAGATATTCAGCTTTGGTTATTTCATGTTCTTCGTCGCGCTGTTCTTCTACAGCAAAAGTGAAGCAACCAAACCATTACCGGAGAGGGTGAACTACAAATGAAGAAGTGGATTGTAATGCTGTTCGCACTGCTGCCTTCTCTAGTGATGGCGGCAGGTGCAAAAGTACCTTTAGATGCGGCGAACAATGACTTGTCTGATAAAGCCTCGCTCCAAAACGGTGCCAAGCTGTTTATGAACTATTGCCTGGGGTGCCATACCACGCAGTATCAGCGTTATGAACGTATTGCCGAAGATCTGGATATACCCAAAGAGTTGATGATGGAGAATCTGGTGTTCGACAGCAACGCGAAAATTGGCGATTTGGTGCAAAATGCAATTACGGCGGAGGATGCAGCGACGTTTTTTGGTGCACCGGCACCAGACCTGACGTTGGTGGCACGTGTTCGCGGTACAGACTGGATTTACACTTATCTGCGTTCGTTTTATGAAGACCCGTCACGTCCGTTTGGGGTGAATAATACCGTGTTTCCGAGCGTCGGTATGCCCCATGTATTGGAAGAGTTGCAAGGCACGCCGGTCAAACAATACAAGACAGTGTTGGTTGACGGCAAACAGGTGCAGGAATTTGTGGGTATCGAGTCTTTGGGTAATGGAGAGCTTAGCCCTGATGAATATGACGATGCCGTGCGTGACTTGGTTAACTTCCTGGAATACTCCGGTGAGCCAAACAAGCTGGAACGTCAGCAAATGGGTTACTGGGTCATTGGCTTCATCATCATTTTCCTGATCCTTGCCATTTTGCTCAAGAAAGAGTATTGGCGTGACGTTCACTGATCGGTTAATCTAGTGAGTTACTGATCCACAATGGGAGCAGGTGCTCCCATTGTTTTTTCTATAGATGAAACATTCTGGAGGGGTTAATGGCTGTTGCCGCCAATAAACGCTCGGTGATGACGTTGTATTCAGACGCATCAGACATGTATAGCCATCAGGTTCGCATCGTTCTGGCAGAGAAAGGTGTGACATACGAGATTGAGCTTGTTGATCCAAATAACCTGCCAGAGGATTTACTTGATCTGAATCCGTATAACTCGGTACCGACTCTGGTTGACCGTGAATTGGCGTTGTACAACGCAAATATCATCATGGAATACCTGGATGAGCGTTTCCCACATCCACCGCTAATGCCTGTTTATCCGGTAGCGCGTGGTAACAGCCGTCTCATGATGTACCGTATCGAACGTAATTGGTACTCACTGGCTGAGAAAATTGAAAAAGGCAATGCAGAAGAAGCTGACAAAGCTCGCCGTCAATTGCGTGAAGAGCTGCTGGCACTGGCGCCGGTATTTGCCGAGTATCCATTCTTTATGAGCGAAGAGTTCAGCCTGGTTGACTGTTATCTGGCACCGCTTCTGTGGCGTTTGCCTGTGATGGGTATTGAACTCAGTGGTCCAGGTGCAAAGGAAGTGAAAACCTATATGGCACGTGTCTTTGAACGTGATTCTTTCTTGGCTTCCCTGACCGAAGCTGAGCGTGAGATGCGTCTGGCGCAGTAATGGGCGACATCAATCTTACACCCCGACGCCCGTACCTATTACGGGCGTTTTATGACTGGCTGCTGGACAACGATCTTACCCCCCATCTGGTGGTAGATGCGACGATGCCTTATGTGAACGTACCTTTTGAGTATGTTCAGGAAGGTCAGATCGTGCTGAACATTGCGCCGCGTGCAGTGGGTAATCTCGAATTGGGTAACGAAAAAGTGAGCTTTAATGCCCGCTTTGGCGGAAGGCCAATGCTGGTGACAGTCCCACTGTATGCAGTTATGGCGATTTATGCCCGTGAAAACGGTGCAGGTACGATGTTCGATCCTGAACCTGCCTACGAAGAAGAATTGGCACGTCTTGATGCTGAGCCAGAACTGAACGCGGTAGAGCAGGATTCTCAGGATGCATCACAACAGAAGTCAGACGATGAGTCAGTTACGGAACTGAGACCCAAAGGCCGCCCGACACTGACGGTCGTCAAATAAAAAAAGCAGCTTCGGCTGCTTTTTTATTTCATCAGAACGGGAAGTTATTGCGGCTCGTAATACTGGAAGCCTTTGATCACTTGCTTTACCCCGCTTAGGTTTCGGGCAATGTTAGTCGCTTCGTCTGCCTGTGTCCGGGTAACATAACCCAGCAAAAACACTTCACCGTCTTCGGTGATGACTTTAATGTTCACATTACGGAGCTTTTTGCTGGCGATAAGGGCAGATTTCACCTTAGTGGTGATCCAGGTGTCCTTGGAAACGTCGCTGACAGACAGAGGCGCTTTGATACGTATTTGGTCGTAAACCGTCTCTACATCATCCAGCTCGCGAACTTTGGTCACCAGTGCGTGTTTAAGCGCGTCGGTCCTTGCCTGGCCAATCAATAACAGTTTTCCTTCATACGAGACGGCGTTGACCCGGGTGTCACCTTTAAACGGGGCCTTGTTGACGATCCCTGCGACAGCCATTTCTAACTGGGTGTCTTGCCATTCTGTTTGTGCGGTTCGGGTATCCTGCTCATAGATCGCAGAACAGGCACTTAATCCCAATAACACTGTCAGTAAAAGCGCCTTTTTCATGGTTACTCTCCGTGTGTCGGGAACAGGTACTGGTCAATCAAATCACACAAGGTATGTAAGGTTACTAAATGAACCTCTTGCACGCGAGAGGTACGCTGTGATGGAATGCGGATTTCGACGTCTTGCTCACCCAAAAGGCCTGCCATTTCACCGCCGTCTTTACCGGTAAGTGCCACAATGGTCATATCACGGGTCACTGCCGCTTCCATCGCTTTAATGATGTCTTTGCTGTTACCACTGGTGGAAATCGCTAACAACACATCGCCGCCCTGGCCAAAGGCACGGACCTGCTTGGAAAAGACTTCATCGTGGTGATAGTCGTTGGCCACCGCGGTGAGGGTGACGGTATCGGCGGTCAATGCCAGTGCCGGCAAACTTGGACGCTCGGTTTCAAAGCGGTTTAGCAGGCAAGACGCAAAGTGCTGTGCATTGGCTGCGGAGCCACCGTTACCGCAACAGAGGATCTTGTTGCCGTTTAACAGACACTGAACCATGATCATTGCGGCCTGAGAAATATGCTCAGGCAATGCTTCAGCAGCCGCAATTTGTGTCTGAATACTTTCGGTGAAGCTCTCTTTGATGCTCTCTAGCATTGATTACCCTTCAAATACGATATTTTTTATCCAGTTTACCGAGTTTACACTGCCTTCAAAAGTCACGGCATCAAATCGAAACTCGGTATGTGTTGCAGATAGTCCTTTTTTAGCCATCCAGAGATAGGCTGCTTTTAGCATGCGTTGCTGTTTCTGTCGGGAAATAGTCGCGATAGCGCCACCATAAGAGGCCTGTTTCCTGTATTTGACTTCAACAAACACAATGCAGCTTTTTTCGCGCATAATGAGATCAAGTTCGCCGCCTTTAAAGCGAGCGTTTTTATCGAGAGTGGTCAGGCCCTGCCGCTCAAGAAAGCGGCAGGCTTGGTTTTCGTAGTGATCGCCGGTCTGTTTCCTATTTAACAGAAACAATACCCTGATCCCCAAACTTCGCCCAGGAGACAGTGCGGTTAATGGTGCAGTAATTGCCGATGGAAAGCTCTCCGGAGTGACCTTCAAACCGGTATTCTGGCATTGCTTGCATTTGCGGCAGGGCTTCAATCAACGCATAGGCATCCATACCAAGGGCGTAGAGGCGGATCGTTCCGTTATCAAGCCCCGACCAAAGTTGATTGAACCTCGCTGCTTCAGGCGTGTTTGGTTCAACCAATAAGGGGACGTCACTGAATTCAATGCCCCTGAGTTCACCAATCTCGCCCACGCCGTTTACCCGGTTGTTGGAGCGCGAGCTGGCATATAGCTTAGGGGGGACGACGTCTGGATTGATGGCCACTTCAATAAACGGCTTCAGCAGGGTCAGCTCAGCGGCATTGGCAACCAGGTAGACTGCATCGATATCGCGGCGGCTGCGCTTCTCTGCTTCCATATCCAGACCAAGCAGTTGTTTCATCTGCTGGATGCGTCCCAGGCTTTCGGTCAAACCAAATACGCGCTGGACAGTTTGTTGCATTGTGGCCTGGTTTTTGAAGTATTCCACTGCTACCGGCTCTCCGGTTTGAGCTTCCCACTGTTTGGAAAAAGCCTCGCTGACCCGGCGGCCAAATCCGTTATTTGGCGCAATAACCAGTGGATACCGGTGTTGGTTTTGGGCGATATGAATGGCTGCCTGTTCAGCTTCCTGTTCTGGAGAGAGAGTAAAGAAGCAGGTATTGATTGCTCCTTCTTCTTTTGGAATGTTCAGTGCAAGTGTCGGAAATGCGTTCTGGCTAACCGTCAGAAATTCATCCACTTTGTCTTTTTGCAAAGGCCCAATCACGAACTCGATGTTATCTGCACGCAATTGCTTGATGATGTCTGGTATCGACATCGCGTTGGTGTCGTAAAACCTGACTGACGGTGCATTGTTGGCAGAATCATCGTCCAGCAGTGCCTGCACCAATCCATTACGGATCGCCTCTCCCTGGAGAGCAAATTTGTCGCTTAAGGGCAGCAACACAGCAATGCGTTGTGGACGGAAGATTTCCATCGACTGTAATGCGGTGAGGTTTTTCGGCAGATATCGGTTTGCAGGATGAGACGGGTTGGCCGCCAGCCATTGGTTCAGGGCTTCTTGTTGCTGGGCCGGGTGACCCGCATACTGACGATATAGGGAGGCCAATTCCACCCAACCATGGAGCACAGGGGCAGTGGTTGTGGAAAGGGCGTTGAGTTTGGACGGTGACATATTTACCAACAGTGCCCAAACATGTTCCCAATTCTGTTGTTTGACATCATCGTCAGTGATGTAAGGCGAGCCTTCTGAATAGGAAATAACTGCGCCTAGGATATTATCCAGTGCTTCGTATAGCTCACCTTTTAACAGATAGTAGCGTTGGTATTGCAATGCCGGAATCCACCAGCCTGACTGTAAGTTCAGGTTATCCAGTGCGGTCTGCAGATCCCCTTTTTGTTTTGAAAGCAGGGCTCGATTCAATTGCCATTCTGACAGTTGCAGTGGGGTCAGCGGCAGCTTTGCAATGCGGCTGACCAACACGTCAGCTTGTGCATATTGTTTTTCGGCAATCAGTGCTTTTAATGCCAATAGATACCAGTCAACCTTGGCATCCCCTGTATCGGTTTCCGCTTGAAGTAAATAAAACGTCGATGACTCCTGTACCGGCGCGGTGATGTCATATTGAGGAATTTGCTCAACAGGCGTTACGCCCGAGCACGCTGACAATACCAATGCCAGTACGATTGGCGGGAGAACTCGTGATACACTTTTGCACTTATGGGTTATTTTACGCATGAACATCTTCTGTCCGTAACTTGTTACCCCCTATATTAATCGCCGAAGGGTTGTGAAACAAATGACTGATGAAACTTCAACCATGGTTGATGTCTCAACTTTATATATCGTACCGACACCGATCGGAAACCTAGGGGATATCACCCAGCGTGCCTTGGAGATTTTACAGCAGGTTGACATCATTGCTGCCGAAGATACCCGCCACACTGGTAAACTGTTATCCCATTTTGGCATCACCACCCGAACTTTCGCCTTACATGACCATAATGAACAACAGAAAGCCGACTTTCTGATTGAAAAGTTGGTTGCAGGCCAGAGCATAGCGTTGGTTTCCGATGCCGGCACCCCGTTGATATCAGACCCAGGCTACCATCTGGTGACGCGTTGTCGTCAGGCAGGGGTTAAGGTTGTGCCTTTGCCGGGACCGTGTGCAGTGATCACCGCATTGAGTGCGTCTGGCTTGCCGTCTGACCGCTTCAGTTTTGAAGGTTTCCTGCCGCCCAAAAGTAAAGGGCGACGGGACAAGTTCGCTGAAATTGCAGCT
Organism: Grimontia sp. THUN1695; assembly: GCF_059704325.2. Taxonomy (NCBI): domain Bacteria; kingdom Pseudomonadati; phylum Pseudomonadota; class Gammaproteobacteria; order Vibrionales; family Vibrionaceae; genus Grimontia; species Grimontia sp. THUN1695. The sequence goes on from NZ_AP046577.1 coordinate 104,595, forward strand.
GATCCACGCACTTTGATTTTCTATGAGTCGCCGCACCGTATTCTCGAAACGCTCGATGACATGCTGGCAGTGCTGGGAGCCGAACGCCAGGTCGTGCTGGCCCGTGAGCTGACAAAAACTTATGAAACCATTCATGGTGCCCCCTTGGGTGAGCTGATTGAGTGGCTGCATCAGGACAGTAACCGCATCCGTGGTGAAATGGTGCTTTTAGTGGCTGGCCACCGTGCAGAAAAAGAGGATCTGCCATTGGATGCCATCAAAGCCGTGACCTTGCTTGCCAAAGAGCTGCCGCTCAAGAAAGCGTCTGCTATTGCCGCTGAGCTTTATGGTGTGAAGAAAAATGCACTTTATAAATGGGGATTGGAAAATCTGGCGTAAGTCGTCTGGCGGTTTCGCTGGATCCGTGGTGGTGAACGCTATATAATCCGCCGCCTGAGTTGGCCGGGTAGCCGCTGCTTCGTTGATGTCCCTTAGGAGACTGACGGAGGGGAGGAAAGTCCGGGCTCCACAGGGCAGGGTGCCAGGTAACGCCTGGGGGGCGCAAGCCTACGACCAGTGCAACAGAGAGTAGACCGCCGATGGCTCTTCGGAGATCAGGTAAGGGTGAAAGGGTGCGGTAAGAGCGCACCGCGCGACTGGTAACAGTTCGTGGCACGGTAAACTCCACCCGGAGCAAGACCAAATAGGTTCCCGTTGGCGTGGCCCGCGTTGGGAACGGGTAGGTTGCTTGAGCCTGTGAGCGATTGCAGGCCTAGAAGAATGGCTACCGCCGTTTTTACGGTACAGAACCCGGCTTATAGGCCAACTCACCCAATACCCGGAAGGCGAGCATCAGCTCGCCTTCTTTTGTTTTGGCGTTATCGACACACATGCCTGAAAAAATGGAATGCTGTGCGGTTAAAAAATGTACGAGCTGGCGAGATGTACAAGCTGTTGAAATAGAATAAGCTTCACGATTTCGTGATCGCGATCGCGCGAGATGCTTGCTTGACTTTCTTTTTGCCTGATACTTACACTTCCTAGTGGGAAATAGTGGGAAATAGTGGAATAAAGTGGGTTATTCTGGTGAAAAAGGGAAATCAGTGACATGTTGAGGGGCGTCAGCGCCATATCGCCCGACGCGAAAGGTCGTGTTGCATTGCCTAAACGTTATCGTGAAGAACTCGATGCGTTATGCGATGGCGTGTTTGTCTGCACCATTGATCATCAGCTACCATGCCTGCTGCTTTACCCCTTGCCCGAATGGGAACGTATCGAAGCCAAATTATCCCGCTTATCCAGCCTCAACCCGGCCGAGCGTCGCTTACAACGTCTGTTGCTCGGTCATGCGTTTGAGTGCGAGATGGACGGACAGGGGCGAATTCTGATTGCACCGACACTGCGTGATTACGCCGGTTTGCATGGTAAAGCCATGCTAGTGGGCCAGCTCAACAAGTTCGAGATCTGGAACAGTGACAAGTGGCAGCAACAGATCGACTTAGATATTCAACACCAAGCCGAATCAGCGGAAGCGCTGAGCGACAGGCTCAGTCACTTATCGCTTTAGGTAATCAAGATTATGTCAGAGCAGTTTTCACATATTTCCGTTCTCCTTCACGAATCCATCGACGGCCTGGCGCTGAAGCCCGACGGCATTTACGTCGATGGGACGTTTGGCCGGGGAGGGCACACGCGTGAAATTTTACGTCGTCTGGGTGAAAACGGTCGCTTGTACAGCATCGACCGCGATCCTCAGGCGATCGAAGAGGCGGGTAAAATCGATGACCCGCGTTTTAATATCATTCATGGCCCGTTTTCAGGTATTCGACAGTACATGGAAGCGCGTGGCTTAAGCGGCAAGATTGACGGTGTATTGCTGGATCTTGGCGTGTCTTCCCCGCAACTTGATGATCCTGAGAGGGGTTTCAGTTTTATGCGTGACGGCCCATTGGACATGCGCATGGATCCGACATCCGGTATTCCGGCTTCACAGTGGCTGGCTGAAGCCGATGCCGATGATATTGCCTGGGTGCTGAAAGAGTTTGGTGAAGAGCGTTTTGCCAAGCGCATTGCCCGTGCGATTGTGGCGCACCGCGAAGATGGCACCAAGGAACCGCTTGCCCGTACGTTGCAGCTCGCGAACCTGATTGCATCCGTGTCTCCTTCGCGTGACCGTAAAAAGCACCCGGCGACACGCTGCTTCCAGGCTATCCGCATTTATATCAACAGTGAGCTGGAAGAGATAGAGACCGCCATGCAGGGTGCACTGGAAGTGCTGGCTCCGGGCGGGCGTTTGTCGATCATCAGTTTCCACTCGCTGGAAGATCGTCTGGTGAAGCGTTTTATCCGCAAACAGAGCAAAGGGCCGGACGTACCGCATGGGGTGCCTTTGACTGAAGAGCAAATCCGTGCCCTCGGGCAGGCGAAGATGAAGCCGGTCGGAAAAGCACTAAAACCGTCTGATGTTGAAGTATCAGACAACACACGATCACGCAGCTCGGTGTTGCGTGTCGCAGAAAAGCTGGGTGAGTAATGTCGGCAGACAATCCGGGACTAACAAGACAAATTCTCCAGGACCTGATCAGTATCGGCCGGGTTCCTTTGGTGTTGTTGCTGTTGGTGCTTGTGTCTGCCCTTAGCGTGGTGTATGTCACCCAGAAAACGCGTGCGGCCATTGCCCACCATGACCAGCTGCTGATGGAGCGGGAGCAGCTGGAAGTGGAGTGGCGTAACCAGTTGCTGGAAGAGCATGCGTTATCCGAACACAGCCGGGTGGAAGCCATGGCCCGGCAAGATCAAGACATGATCCGTCCCGACAGTCGACGTGAAATCATAGTGAGCCAGTAATGTGAAGGGAAAAGCGAAACCGACAAACCAGCGCGCGAAAAAGCCGGCACCGAATTTGATTCAGTGGCGGTTTGTGACGGTTTGCGTTTGTATTTCGTTGGCGATGTTCGCTTTGATTGCCCGCGCTGCTTTTATTCAGGTTATTGAACCGGATCGCCTTCTTCAGGAAGGCGATATGCGTTCTGTGCGGGTGAAAGCCATGCCGTCAGCACGGGGCATTATTACCGACCGCAACGGCGAATCCCTGGCAGTGAGCGTGCCAGTGGAAGCGGTGTATGTCGATCCTGTCACGGTGTTTAAAAACGGTGGCCTGAAAGATATCGACCGTTGGCACGCGTTGGCGGATGTGCTGGGCATCGATCGTAAGGAGATGGTGGCGCGCATTGAACGTAATCGCAACAAGCGGTTTATCTATCTGCAACGCCAGGTGGGGCCCGCAGTGGCTGATTATGTCGCTGGCCTGCGCTTGCCGGGCATTGGCATGAATGAAGAGTCACGCCGCTTTTATCCGGCAGGGGAAGTCAGCGCCCATTTGGTCGGGGTCACCGGTATTGATGGCCGCGGCCTTGAAGGGATTGAACGTGGCTATGATGGCTGGCTCAGTGGTGAGCCAGGACGCCGCACAGTGCGCAAAGATCGCTATGGACGCGTGGTTGACGTGATTTCCCAACAAGAGCGTGAAGAAGGCAAACCGCTGCAACTCAGTATTGATCAACGCTTGCAGGCGATTGCTTACCGTGCCATCAAGCAGGCAGTGGCAGACTACCGTGCCACATCAGGCTCACTGGTGATGGTGGATGTGCGCACTGGCGAAGTGCTGGCGATGGTCAATGCACCGTCTTACAACCCCAATAACCGTGCAGATCTGAAAAGCTTCAAGATGCGTAACCGCGCGATCACCGATGTGTTTGAACCGGGTTCGACCATCAAGCCGCTGGTGGTCTTGGCTGCGTTGGAAAACGGCGTTGCCGATGAGTCCACTATCATTGATACCGGCAATGGTGTCATGAGTATCGGTGGCGCACGGGTGCGGGATGTGTCTGAGGTCGGCAAAGCTGATCTGCAAAAAATCCTCAAAAAATCCAGTAACATCGGTGTCAGTAAGTTGTCACTGTCTATGCCGGTGGAAGCCTTGCTTGGCCTTTACAGCAGCTTTGGTATTGGGGATGCCACCGGTGTAAACCTGGTGGGTGAGTCGTATGGACTGTTCCCAAACCGTCGCCGCTGGTCTGACTTTGAGCGCGCTACCCTCTCTTTCGGTTATGGCCTTTCTATTACGCCGGCACAGTTGGCTCGCGCGTACGCTGTGCTGGGTGGGCTGGGTGTAAACCGTCCGCTGTCGATCCTGAAAACCGAGTCTGTGGTGCCAGGTAAGCAGGTGGCGTCTCAGGAAAACACCCGCAAAGTACTCAACATGCTGGAGTCCGTCACGCAGGAAGGGGGCAGTGCCCGCCGCGCGGCAGTGGAGGGTTATCGTGTTGGCGCCAAAACCGGTACGGCGAAGGTCGCTGTGGCCGGTGGATACGGTGATGAATATATCGGTTATACGGCGGGGATCGCACCGTTAAGCGATCCACGCATTGCCATGGTGGTGGTGATCAATGAACCTCAGGGCGATAAATACTATGGTGGTCAGGTTGCGGCCCCCGTGTTTTCCGACGTGATGAAGAGCGCGTTGCAAATTCTGAATATTGCACCGGACGCTCAGCAACCCATGTTACAGATCGCTAATACGGACAATCGGAACTGATGCCGAATACGAGCTTGAAAGACTTACTGGCGCCTTGGTATGACGCCATTCCAGATACCCTCATCACCGGTTTGACGCTGGATAATCGCCAGATCACGCCGGGAGATGTGTTTGTTGCGGTCCAGGGGCATTCTCTGGACGCGCGTCGTTTTATTCCTGCGGCGATTGAGGCTGGCGCGGCAGCGGTGATTGCTGATGATGGTGATATTCATGGCCAGTTTGATGTCACCATGCAGGGCGGCGTTCCTGTGGTGGCGTTCCCACACCTCAAATCAGCACTATCAGACATCGCTGGTCGCTTTTACCAGTCGCCCAGCCAGGGGATGACAGTGATTGGCGTAACCGGTACCAACGGGAAGACGACAGTCAGCCAGTTAGTTGCTCAGTGGGTTGACTTGATAGGTGGAAAAGCCGCAGTCATGGGAACAACCGGAAACGGCTTCCTTGATGCGCTGGCGCCAGCTCTCAACACCACAGGCAGCGCACTGGATATCCAGCAGCAACTGGCGAAGTTCAACCAACAGGGTGCGACACATGTGGCGATGGAAGTATCCTCCCACGGTCTGGTGCAGGACCGGGTAAAAGCGGTGGCATTCGATGCGGCAATCTTCACCAACCTCAGCCGTGATCACCTTGATTACCATGGCACGATGGAAGCCTACGCAGAAGCCAAGCTGCGCCTGTTTACCCATTATGGTTCGCCGGTTTCGGTGATTAATGCCGATGATCCGGTTGGTATGAGCTGGCTTGGCAGCATGCCGGAAGCGGTGGCGGTTTCCATGTCTGAAAAAGCAGTACACCAGCATCAGGGACGCAAGCTATGGTTGACTGCGGTGGATTATGCGACCAGTGGTGTCACAATCAGATTTGATTCTTCCTGGGGAGAGGGCGAGTTTACAGCACCGCTGGTCGGCGAGTTCAACGTGATGAACCTTTTGGTCAGCCTGTCCACTCTTCTTGCGCTTGGCTACGACAAAGCGGCGCTCTTGGCCTCGGCAGCGAAGCTTCAGGCCGTGATTGGACGAATGGAAGTTTTTCATCGCCCTGACAAACCGATGTGTGTGGTTGATTATGCTCACACTCCCGATGCGCTTGAGAAAGCGCTGCATGCCCTTCGCCGTCACTGTGATGGCAAGCTTTGGTGTATTTTTGGTTGTGGCGGGGACAGGGACACGGGCAAGCGCCCGATGATGGCAGATGTTGCAGAAAAACTCGCGGACGTCGTCATCATTACGGATGACAATCCCCGCTCTGAATCCCCACAAGCCATTGTGGCTGACATGCTCCGTGGTATGACTGACCCCGATCAGGCAACTGTCCTTCACGATCGTGCACAGGCATGTGGCTATGCCTTTGAAAATGCGTCTGAAAAAGACGTGATTCTGGTTGCAGGAAAAGGACACGAAGATTATCAGGTACTGGCATCCGGTACCGTTCACTATTCCGATCGTGATACCGTGCGCCGTCTGTTGGAGGAAGCCGTATGATCTCCGTTGCGCTGACAACATTGCAGGATGTTCTGAATGCCGAGTTGATTGGTCAGGATGTCACTATTGATGCGGTATCTACCGACACCCGTACTTTGAGTCAAGGCGCCTTGTTCGTTGCCTTGGTAGGAGAGCGGTTTGATGCCCATGATTTTGTGGAAACGGCAAAGCAAAATGGCGCGTCTGCTCTGTTGGTGTCCAAAGTAGTCGATATCGACTTGCCACAGCTGGTGGTGAAAGACACCAAGCGGGCTCTGGGGCAACTCGGTGCATGGGTAAAATCCCAGTGTGGCGTAAAAACCATTGCCCTGACGGGCAGCTGTGGCAAAACCACAGTGAAAGAGATGCTGGCAGCGATTTTGTCGCAAAAAGGCCAGACGCTTTACACCGCCGGTAACTTCAACAATGACATTGGTGTGCCATTGACATTGTTGCGACTCACCCCTTTCGATGACTATGCGGTGATCGAGCTCGGAGCCAACCATATCGGTGAAATTGCCTATACCACGTCGTTGGTGAAGCCCGATTTGGCGCTGGTGACCAATCTGGCGGCAGCGCACCTTGAAGGCTTTGGATCACTTGATGGCGTGGCTCAGGCAAAAGGTGAAATATTCCAGGGGCTGTCTGATGGCGGTATCGCTATTGTCAACCAGGACAGCAATGGCGGTGATTTTTGGACCCCGGCGCTTGAAGGTAAGCAAGTGCTTACCATGACAGTAACTGGCAAGCCTGCGGATTACCGTGCTGAAAACATTCACCACATCGACAACGGTTGCTACGCCTTCGATCTGGTTGCGCCGGATGGCGTTTACCCGGTCAGGCTCAGCCTGCCGGGTGCGCATAACGTGGCAAATGCTGTGTTGGCAGCCATTGCAGCCACCAGAATTGATTCCCGAGTAACCATGGATGATGTCGTCCGTGGCCTTGGTTCTGTTTCGCCAGTCAAAGGGCGTGGTGCAGTAAGCTTTCCACGCCCCGGCTTGCGCCTGATTGATGACAGTTACAACGCCAGTCTTGCAGCGATGAAAGCGGCCGTGGATTTATTGGACAGCTTTGATGGCGACAAGATCATCGTTCTGGCCGACATGGCAGAAATGGGCGAACACACCGATTCGGTGCATGAAGACGTGGCCATGCACCTCAGCAACGCCTCCATTCAAACCGTATTGACCTATGGTCCAGCCAGCGCTGTGATCAGCGAGAGTTGTGGTGGCCAACACTTTGAAGATAAAAGCGCGCTGATTGCGCATGTAGTAAAACTTATGAATACAAAGCGAGAAGTCTCCGTTTTGGTCAAAGGGGCCAACGGAATGAAGATGTCTGAAGTGGTTGCAGCCATAGAGGAGGCAGCTCAATGCTAGATTGGCTATCTGATGTCCTGACACAGCACATTCCGTTTTTCCGGTTGTTTGATTACCTTACATTCCGCGCCATCCTGAGTGTGCTGACCGCCTTGGGGCTGTCGCTCTGGATGGGGCCACGCCTGATTGCCCGCCTGCAAATGCTGCAAATTGGCCAGGTGGTAAGAAACGAAGGGCCGGAATCCCATTTCAGCAAACGGGGTACGCCGACCATGGGCGGCATCATGATCCTGACGGCGATTACTGTGACCGTGCTGCTGTGGGCAGATCTATCTAATCCGTATGTCTGGGCAGTGCTGTTTGTGACTCTGGGTTACGGTGCTGTGGGCTTTGTCGATGATTACCGCAAAGTGGTACGTAAAAACACCGATGGCCTGATTGCCCGCTGGAAGTATTTCTGGCAATCCGCTATTGCGCTGGTGGTGGCGTTTGCCCTTTACATGCATGGTAAAGACACCGCAGCAACCCAACTGGTGGTACCGTTTTTCAAAGATGTGATGCCGCAACTTGGGCTGTTTTATATCGTCTTCACCTATTTCGTGATTGTTGGCTCAAGCAATGCGGTCAATCTGACTGACGGTTTGGATGGCCTTGCCATTATGCCTACCGTGATGGTGGCCAGTGGCTTTGCCTTTATTGCCTGGGCAACCGGTAACGTGAACTTTGCTGAGTACCTGCACATCCCCTACATCAAAGATGCCGATGAACTGGTGATCGTCTGTGCGGCGATTGTCGGTGCCGGTCTGGGCTTTTTGTGGTTTAACACCTATCCGGCGCAGGTATTTATGGGCGATGTAGGCTCGCTGGCGCTGGGTGGCGCGCTGGGTACCATTGCGGTGCTGGTACGTCAGGAGTTCCTGCTGGTGATCATGGGCGGTGTGTTTGTGATGGAAACCCTGTCAGTGATCCTGCAGGTTGGTTCTTATAAGCTGCGTGGACAGCGTATTTTCCGCATGGCACCTATCCATCATCACTACGAATTGAAAGGCTGGCCAGAGCCGCGCGTGATTGTGCGTTTCTGGATCATTACCCTGATGCTGGTTCTGGCAGGACTGGCAACACTGAAGGTGCGCTAAATGAAGACAGACGCCGCGAAAAACATTGTGGTGATAGGGCTCGGCATGACCGGGCTCTCTGTCGTTCATCATCTGGTACGAAAAGATGATGGCGCGATCGTAAAAGTGATAGATACCCGTGTCACTCCACCGGGCGCTGACCTGTTGCCACAAGACGTGGCACTGCATGCCGGTGGCTGGAACATGGACTGGCTGTTGTCTGCCGACCTTATTGTGGCTAGTCCGGGTATCGCACTGGCAACGCCAGAGCTAAAAGTGGCGGCAGAAAAAGGCATTGAGATTGTCGGTGATATTGAGCTCTTTGCCCGCGACGTGAAAGCGCCTGTCATTGGTATTACCGGCTCAAACGGTAAAAGCACTGTGACCAGTCTGGTCGGTGAAATGGCAAAGGCGGCCGGGATTAACGTTGGTGTCGGCGGCAATATCGGCTTTGCGGCGCTGGATATGCTGGCAAACGACCATGACCTGTATGTGCTGGAGCTTTCCAGCTTCCAACTGGAAACCACATCGTCTTTGAACCTTGATGCAGCGGTGTTCCTCAATCTTTCTGAGGATCATATGGATCGCTACGAAGGAATGGATGATTACCGCGATGCCAAATTGCGTATTTTTGACCAGACGAAGCTGTCGGTCTGGAATCAGGATGATGTGCAGACAAAAGGCGGCAATGAGCCTGCCACCAGCTTCGGTTTTACTTCGGGTGAGTACACACTGACCCAGCAAGATGGGACAGAATGGCTGACCGCAAAGGGAGAGCCGGTGATGGCTGTCTCTGAGATTGCCCTGGTTGGCCGCCACAATGTGGCCAACTGTCTGGCGGCGATGGCGTTGGCGGATGCTGCAGGCATTAGCCGTACGGCGCAGTGCAAAGCCATGCGTGAATATCGCGGTTTACCGCATCGTTGCCAGCAGGTGGTTGAGCACAATGGTGTGCTTTGGGTCAATGATTCCAAGGCGACGAACCCTGCCAGCACACTGGCAGCACTTGACGGCCTGCGATTGGCCGGTCGACTGCATCTGTTAGTGGGTGGCGATGGGAAGGGGGCAGATTTTTCTCTTCTGAAGCCGGCGCTGGATAAGCTCAACGTCACCTTGTATTGCTACGGACGTGACAGGCAGGCATTCACATCACTGGTCGATAAGCCAGTGGTGACTGACACGATGCAGCAGGCGATGGACATTGCAGCAGAGAATGCAAATCCGGGGGATATGGTGCTCTTGTCGCCTGCCTGTGCGAGCCTGGATCAGTTCACCAATTTTATGGTGCGTGGTGACACATTTGCGGCATATGCGAATGAGATTGCACAGCGCTGCGCCGGGGAGTGCGTAACAGAATGATGAGTGCGAAGTGGGAAGACAACCGTTTGGTGCGCTGGCTTTCGAGCCCGGCGCCCATGGCGTTGTATGACCGCCAGTTGGTCTGGTTGTCATTCGGCCTGATGATGGTCGGCCTGATCATGGTTTCTTCTGCTTCGATCCCTGTGTCATTCCGCCTGGTCGATAAGCCGTTTTACTTTGCTATACGTCAGGGAGTGTACCTTATCGGTGCGCTTATCATCGCCGGTATTGCTATGCAGATCCCATTGGCGCGCTGGCAGCAGCTCAGTATTCCTATGCTGTTCATTTCGCTGGCCCTACTGGTGGCGGTATTGGTTGTTGGCCGCTCTATTAACGGTGCGGTACGCTGGTTGCCGTTGGGCTTTTTTAACCTCCAGCCAGCAGAGGTCGCCAAGCTGTCCTTGTTCTTGTTTATTTCCGGGTATCTGGTGCGTCGCCACGGTGAAGTGCGTGAGAGCTTTACGGGCTTTTTGAAGCCACTTGCGGTGCTGGTATTGATCGCCAGCTTGCTGCTTCTCCAGCCTGATCTGGGATCTGTGGTGGTGATGTTTGTTACCACGGTGGGCATGCTGTTTATCGCTGGGGCGAAGTTATGGCAGTTTGGTGTCTTGATGTTTACAGGATTTGGGTTAGTGGGGCTCCTTATTATCGCTGAGCCTTACCGTGTTGCCCGGGTGACCTCATTTCTTGACCCGTGGCAGGATCCGTTTGGCAGCGGCTACCAGCTCACTCAGTCACTGATGGCCTTTGGCCGTGGCAGTTGGTGGGGACAGGGATTAGGTAATTCTATTCAGAAACTCGAATACCTGCCGGAAGCGCACACTGACTTTGTTATTGCCGTGCTCGCAGAAGAACTCGGTCTGGTGGGCGTGACCCTGGTGCTCCTGATGGTGTTCGCACTGGTGTTCCGCGCTTTGTTTATCGGTAAACGCTGCCTTGAAGCAAACCAATTGTTTGGCGGCTTTCTGGCATTTGGTATCGGTATCTGGTTTGCTTTTCAGGCGTTGGTTAACGTCGGCGCTGCGGCAGGGATTATGCCAACCAAAGGATTGACACTGCCGCTGGTCAGTTATGGCGGCTCAAGTTTATTTATTATGTCTACGGCGGTGGCACTGCTGCTTCGCATTGATCACGAGTACCGTTTGGAAACGGCACAGGCACACCAACGAATTATCTCTCATGAAAAACGAAAAAGAACCAAAAACTAAACGACTAATGGTGATGGCCGGAGGAACCGGTGGTCATGTTTTCCCCGGACTCGCAGTGGCGAAAGTACTGCAAGAGCAGGGGTGGGAAATTCGCTGGTTAGGTACCGCGGACAGAATGGAAGCGGACTTGGTGCCAAAACATGGTATTGAGATCAATTTTATTGATGTGAAAGGGCTGCGTGGAGCGGGCTTTGCGCGTAAACTTCTTGCCCCCTGGATGGTACTGAATGCGGTACTTCAGGCTAGACATCATATTAAAGACTGGCAGCCGGATGTCGTGCTGGGCATGGGCGGGTATGTCAGCGGACCTGGTGGTCTGGCAGCTTGGCTGAGTGGTGTACCGGTGGTGCTCCACGAGCAAAATGCGGTGGCTGGTTTGACTAACCAGTGGCTGGCGAAAATAGCTAAACGAGTCTTGCAGGCCTTTCCCGGTGCATTTGCCGATAAAGAAGTGGTCGGCAACCCGGTCCGTAAAGATGTTTGTGCACTGCCGGAACACAAAGTTTATGAAGACGGTACGCCGCTGAAAGTGCTGGTGATGGGGGGCAGTCAGGGCGCCCGGATCCTGAACCATACCGTGCCGGAAGCCATGGCAAGGCTAGGTCGGGAAGCGGTGGTCCGTCATCAGGCTGGTAAGGGTAATCAGTCGGATACCGCCGAACGTTACCAGAAAGCCGGTGTGGTAGATGTCGAGGTGACTGAGTTTATTGATGATGTGGCCGAAGCCTATGACTGGGCGGATATCCTGATTTGTCGCTCTGGCGCGCTGACAGTGTCAGAAGTTGCAGCCGCAGGTGTACCCGCGATCTTCGTGCCATTCCAGCATAAAGATCGCCAGCAGGCACTCAATGCCGAGCACTTGGTGGAAAATGGCGCTGCACGCATGATTGAGCAACACGAATTAACTGCTGACACATTGGCAGCAGCCCTGGAAGATAACGATTCATCGTCATTGATGGCGATGTCGAAGGCAGCCAAAGCGGCAGCTATTACCAATGCTGCTGAGCGTGTTGCCAGTGTCATCAACGACGTAGCGAAGTAAGAGAACAAAGTGATGGGCAAATTTGACAGTCATCAGCTAGAAAAAATTCGAACCATGGTGCCGGAGATGCGCCGTGTGAAGCGCATTCACTTTGTGGGCATTGGCGGTGCCGGTATGTGCGGTATCGCGGAAGTACTGATTAACGAAGGTTATGAGATCTCAGGCTCGGATTTGTCTGAAAATACTGTTACCCAACGTCTGGAAAGCAAAGGTGCCACGGTGTTTTTGGGGCATGCCGAGAGCAATGTTGACGGCGCAAGTGTGGTGGTGGTGTCTACGGCTATCCGTCAGGATAACCCTGAATTGGTTGCCGCCAAAGCGGCGCGTATTCCTGTGGTGCGCCGTGCTGAAATGCTGGCAGAACTGATGCGTTACCGCCACGGTATTGCGGTCGCCGGTACACACGGTAAAACCACGACGACAGCCCTGACCACCCTGATCTATCAGGAAGCGGGCCTGGACCCAACTTTTGTCAATGGTGGTTTGGTGAAAAGCGCAGGTACCAACGCGCGCTTAGGATGCAGCCGTTACCTGATTGCGGAAGCGGACGAAAGTGATGCGTCATTCCTGCACCTGCAGCCGATGGTGGCGATTGTCACCAATATCGAAGCTGATCACATGGATACTTATGGCGGTGACTTCGACAATCTGAAACAAACCTTTATCGACTTCCTGCACAACTTGCCGTTTTATGGTTTGGCTGTCATGTGTGTGGACGATCCTGTGGTGCGCGAACTGATCCCACGCATAGGTCGTCAGGTGATCACTTATGGTTTTTCTGAAGATGCGGACGTACGGCTGAAAGATTACCGGCAGGAAGGTCAGAAAGGTATTTTCACTGTTTTGCGTGCCGGTAAGCCGGATATCCATGTCGAACTGAATATTCCGGGCCGTCATAACGCGTTGAATGCGGCGGCGGCTGTCGCCGTAGCAACGGAAGATGGCGTGGAAGATGACGCTATCCTGCGCGCATTGGCAAGCTTTGAAGGCACTGGTCGCCGTTTCGATCAGCTAGGCCGGTTTCCGGTTGATGATGGCTATGCGTTACTGGTGGATGATTACGGCCACCACCCAAGTGAAGTCGATGTCACGATTCAGGCAGCGCGTGCAGGCTGGGCTGATAACCGCCTGGTGATGGTGTTTCAACCACACCGTTACAGCCGTACCCGGGATTTGTACGATGATTTTGCCAATGTGTTGGAACAGGTTGATGTGCTGCTGATGCTGGATGTTTACCCAGCGGGTGAAGCACCGATTGCCGGTGCGGATGGCCGAAGTCTATGCCGCACAATTCGCGGGCGCGGAAAAATTGATCCGATTTTTGTTCCGGATGTCGATGCCCTGCCTGCCGCTCTGGCTGCTGTCATTCAGCCGGGCGATCTGGTGCTGACGCAAGGGGCAGGAGATATCGGTAAAGTGGCCAGAAAACTGGCGGAGCTAAAGCTGGATAAGAAGGCACTGAGCGAGCAAGTATAAGCCTGGTTGCATGGACTTATGCGCGGCCAGAAGGAGTGATGTCTAATTTTTGATCTGTGTGGGGCAGTTTTGCATGTATTTGATCTCAGCTTCATCACTTCAGTGTCAAGAAGGGTTGGTGACCTGTCAAGCTGACCGTTATAATCGGTCGGCTTTGCAAGAAGCAAAGTAGCAGGTTGCCTGATATGAGAGGGGCAATGGCCTGATATGACAAATATGACCGTAGAGGACATACCGGCTCAGCCTTCAGTGCTTAAAGCGCATTGGGGGGGGCTGGCATTTCTGGTATTTGTCATTCTGACGATTCTCTGGTCTTTGCTTCGTGTACTCAGTTGGATGGGGGATGAAGAACAACTGCCTTTGTCCCAGATAGTTGTGCAGGGTGAGCTTAAACATCTGACGCCGCTGGCAGTGAAAAATGCTGTTTTGCAGCTGGGGGCGCTGAACAGTTTTATGCTTCAGAATGTTGACGACATTCATGGCGCAATTTCATCCCTGCCATGGGTTGCCAATGTGGCTGTGAGAAAACAGTGGCCGGATACACTCAAAGTGAATGTGACCGAATATCAGCCGGAGGCAGTCTGGAATGGATCGCAACTTTTAGACGTCAATGGCCAGGTGTTCGGTGCCGATCCTGCTGATGTCAAAGATCTAGGTCTGGTCTCACTCCATGGTCCGGATGGTAGTGAGAAAGAGGTATTGGAAGCGTGGCGCGAGATGCGCAACATTCTGGTGCCAACAAAATTAGACATTGCTGCTTTGGCGCTGAATGAGCGTCGTTCGTGGCGGATCGTGACCCGTGATGGGGTTCGCCTTGAGTTAGGACGGAAGTTCCGTAACGAGAGATTAAAACGCTTTGTTGAACTGTTGCCAGACTTTAAGGCAACAGGTCGGGCGATTCAATACGTGGATTTGCGCTATGACACGGGCGCAGCGGTGGGCTGGAAAGTGCCTGACGTTGACGCCGGTGAAGAGAATACCTGAGAGTAGGTGGAATGAAACAAACAACTGACAGACCGCTGATTGTTGGATTGGATATCGGGACTTCCAAGGTTTCCGTGCTGGTCAGTGAGATTTTACCTGATGGTGCCGTCAATGTACTGGGTGTGGGCTCCACGCCATCTCAGGGAATGGATAAAGGCGGCGTGAATGACCTTGAGTCTGTCGTCAAATCAGTAGAGAGAGCGGTCAACGACGCGGAACTGATGTCGGACTGTAAAATCCGTTCTGTCTATCTGTCGCTGTCGGGGAAACATATTCACTGCCAGACTGAACGGGGCATGGGCACGATTTCTGATGAAGAAGTCACGCAGGATGACGTTGACATGGTGATCCATACGGCCAAGTCAGTCAAAATCAGTGATGAGCAGCGTGTGCTGCATGTGATCCCACAAGAATACAAAATAGACTATCAGGAAGGGATCAAAAACCCTGTAGGGCTTTCCGGTGTGCGTATGGAAGCCAGCGTGCATTTGATTACCTGCCATAACGATACTGCGCGCAACATTGAAAAAGCCGTGGAGCGATGTGGCCTGAAAGTGGATCAGTTAATTTTCTCTGGTCTGGCGGCAAGCCACGCAGTGATCACTGCAGACGAGAGAGAGTTGGGAGTATGCGTCGTCGATATTGGCGGCGGAACCATGGATATTGCCGTATGGACGGGCGGCGCGTTGCGTCATGCTGCCGTTATTCCCTACGCCGGTAATGTCATTACCAGTGACATCGCTTATGCCTTCGGCACCCCCCTCAGCGACGCCGAGAAAATTAAAGTGAAGCATGGGTGTGCGTTAAGCGAACTGGTAAACAAAGATGCCAAGGTCGATGTCCCAAGTGTCGGTGGGCGTCCTTCACGGAGCCTGCAACGCCAGACATTGGCTGAAGTCATTGAACCACGTTGTAGTGAACTGCTGGGGTTGGTGCAGCACGAGCTGGAGCGTGTGCAGGAGCGCCTCCGTGGCCAGGGTGTGAAACACCAATTGGCTGCAGGTATCGTCCTCACAGGCGGTGCAGCACAAATGCAGGGGCTGGTAGAGTGCGCTGAGCGTGTTTTCCAGAATCAGGTACGCGTGGGGCTTCCTTATGGTGTGACAGGGCTGACTGACTATGTCAACGCAACCTATCACGCCACTGCGGTTGGTTTGCTACATTATGGCAAAGAAAACCTATTGAACGAATCGAGCGAGCCGGAGCCTAAAAGAACTGTATCAGGCATGTTCAGTAAACTTAGTGGTTGGCTTAAGAAAGAATTTTAAACCTGATGCGAACAGGAAAGACGGAGAGAACACATGTTTGAACCGATGATGGAAATGTCCAACGATGCGGTAATTAAAGTCGTTGGTGTTGGTGGCGGTGGCGGCAATGCAGTCGAACACATGGTGCGTGAATCAATTGAAGGGGTGGAATTCATCACTGTCAATACGGATGCTCAGGCACTGCGCAAGACGTCTGTCAGTACTGTCATTCAAATTGGTGGCGATATCACAAAAGGTCTGGGTGCGGGGGCAAACCCACAGGTAGGTCGCGAATCAGCAATGGAAGATCGCGAAGCGATTAAAGCTGAGCTTGAAGGTGCCGATATGGTATTCATCGCAGCAGGCATGGGCGGCGGTACCGGTACCGGTGCGGCACCTGTGATTGCTGAGGTAGCCAAAGAGCTGGGCATTCTGACCGTAGCGGTAGTGACTAAGCCATTTAGCTTTGAAGGTAAGAAGCGTATGGCGTTTGCAGAGCAGGGCATCGATGAGCTGTCCAAGCATGTTGACTCATTGATCACTATCCCAAACGAGAAGTTGCTGAAAGTGCTGGGTCGCGGTATCACCTTGCTGGATGCATTTGCGAAAGCGAATGATGTGCTGCGTAATGCAGTGCAGGGTATCGCAGAGCTGATCACCCGCCCTGGCCTGATTAATGTCGACTTTGCAGATGTGCGCACTGTGATGTCGGAAATGGGTCATGCCATGATGGGTAGTGGCGTTGCAACCGGTGAAGACCGTGCAGAAGAAGCCGCTGAAATGGCCATTTCAAGCCCACTGCTGGAAGACATTGATTTGGCAGGTGCACGTGGTGTTCTGGTCAATATCACGGCTGGCTTCGATATGCGACTGGATGAATTTGAAACGGTAGGCAACACTGTAAAAGCGTTTGCGTCAGATAACGCCACTGTGGTGATTGGTTCGTCAATGGATCCGGACATGAGTGACGAATTGCGTGTAACAGTAGTGGCAACCGGTATTGGTAATGAACGTAAACCGGATATTACGCTGGTGCCAGGCACACAACAAAAAACTACCGCGGTAGAAAACAAGGCACAGCCTTTGCAAGATACATCTAAGGTGACAACGCCTGTGCCGGGTGGACGTCCGGTAGAATCGTCTGTTCAGCCACAGACGTCAAACGTTGCACCAAAGCCGAAACAGGATCAAGACTACCTTGATATCCCTGCGTTTTTACGTAAACAAGCGGATTAACAATAGGCAGTGCTTGGTTTGTATACAGTAGCATGATATTATGCTGCCCGTTTTTCCTCATTGTGACACTGTAATGGGTGATTTGAGGCGCAAAACATGTATTCAGTTGGGAATGGCAGATGATTAGACAAAGAACATTAAAAACAATTGTTCAAACGACTGGAGTCGGTTTGCACTCTGGCCGTAAGGTCACCTTGATCCTGCGCCCGGCTGCAGCTAACACGGGCGTGATTTATCGCCGTACCGACCTGAATCCACCGGTTGATTTTCCGGCGGACCCAGCGTCTGTCCGCGACACCATGCTGTGTACTGCACTGGTAAATGATGATGGCGTACGCATTTCTACCGTTGAGCACCTTAATGCGGCGCTGGCGGGCATGGGTATCGACAACGTCATCATCGAAGTGGATGCACCGGAAATTCCAATCATGGACGGTAGCGCCAGCCCGTTTATTTATCTGTTGCAATCGGCGGGTATTGAAACGCTTAATGCACCAAAGCGTTTTGTGCGCATTAAGAAACCTGTTCGCATCGAAGACGGCGACAAGTGGGCAGAGCTGCTGCCCTATGACGGCTTCCGCCTCGACTTCGCCATCGACTTCAATCACCCGGCAATTGAAGCAGAGCAACAAAATCTGGTGTTGGACTTCTCTTCCCAGTCGTTCATCAAGGATATCAGTCGCGCGCGTACTTTTGGCTTCATGCGTGACATCGAATACCTCCAGTCACGTAACCTGTGTCTGGGCGGCAGCTTCGATTGTGCTATCGTGCTTGATGATTACCGCATCCTGAACGAAGAAGGCCTACGTTTTGACAATGAATTAGTGAAACACAAAGTGCTGGACGCCATTGGCGATCTGTACATGTGTGGTCATAATATCATTGGTGAAATGCGCGCATACAAGTCTGGTCATGCACTGAACAACCAGTTGTTGCGTGCAGTTTTGGCGGATCAGGAAGCCTGGGAATGGGCGACATTCGAAGATGAGCAGACGCTCCCAGTGACATTTGCCCAACCAGGTATGGTACTGGCATAAGCGAAGAAAGCACAATGAAAAAACCGAAGCACTGGCTTCGGTTTTTTTGTCTCTGTTTATCAGAAGTTACGGCCCTAATCTTCCCGCTTAGACAGCGCTGCGATGGCTTCCAGTTTCTTTTTTACCTTATCAGGCGCTGCTTCGGCGATGGCTTTCAGGTACTCTGCTGCCATTGGGCTCACTTTGCGGGTCTGTTTTGCTGCTTCTTTCTCGCGTCCTTTTTTTGAAATGTCTATCGCAAGGGCTGGGTTAACCTTGATTTCAATCGTCATGAGCGATGGAAGGGGCCCTTGGCGCAGGGAAGACATCAAGGTTTGTCTGTCGTAGTTTAGCCGCGTTGCCCAAGTAGAAGAGCCACACTCCAGCACCAGAATACCGTCACGGTAATTGGCTACACGGCATTGTTTTGCCGATGCGGGAGGGAGCACTGCCTGAACCTGTTGGTTGAGTTTGGCTAACGCCATGGCCCGTTGATGGATTTGACCTGTCAGGGCATTTTCCAGTAACGCCTGAGCGGCTTGTGGACGATGATCTCTCATGAGTGTGTGATATCCGTTAGACGTTAAGGGGCGGCAGAGCAAGGGAAAAGCGTACCAATGTCACGGTATTCTCTCCATCAGATCCAAGCAAAATCTGAGTATGGCGTAATAACCTTGCACCACAAGTGAACATAAACTGCACTAAAACGGTTCTAGTCAATGAACGGGTTCTAATTTTTTTCAACCAAACCCAATGAATATCTATTACAGGTAGGATGAGCAATAGATATGCCTTATTATAAACAACCATAGCGCAATATAGCGTAATGAATTGATTCTCAGGCCTTGAAATCTGCCTTTTGAGGCACAAGATCAACGCCATCATAGATTCTTCCGAAAGAATTTTGGCAGAGAGAAGCAATTTACTCTGCCGCCTAGGATCCAGGCTTTGGCCAACATGCTAAAGCGACAAAATGAGAGAAACGGCAAAGCCATGTTATCGAAACTAATTACTAAAGTAATCGGAAGCCGCAATGACCGCACACTGCGTCGTCTTCGCAAGGTTGTAAATGAAATCAATAGCCTTGAGCCTAAATTTGAAGCACTTAGCGATGAAGAACTGAAGGCAAAAACGGCCGAGTACCGTCAGCGCCTCGAACAGGGTGAATCTTTGGATAGCCTCCTGCCAGAAGCGTTTGCGACGGTGCGAGAAGCCTCAAAACGTGTTTTCGGCATGCGCCACTTCGATGTGCAGTTGATTGGCGGTATGGTGCTGAATAACGGCCAAATTGCAGAAATGCGTACGGGGGAAGGTAAAACCCTGACCGCAACCCTACCTGCATATCTACATGGCCTGACAGGCAAAGGCGTTCACATCGTGACTGTGAACGATTATCTGGCGAAACGTGACGCCGAAACCAACCGCCCGCTGTTTGAGTTCCTTGACATGACAGTGGGTGTCAACGTGCCAAACATGCACCCGCAAGAGAAAAAAGAAGCCTATCAGGCCGACATCCTGTACGGCACCAACAACGAGTTTGGTTTCGACTATCTGCGCGACAATATGGCCTTCCGTGCCGAGGATCGTGTTCAGCGCTCCCGATATTTCGCGGTAGTGGATGAAGTGGACTCCATCCTTATCGATGAAGCGCGCACGCCGCTTATCATCTCTGGCCCGGCGGAAGACAGCTCTGATATGTACATCCGTATCAACGCGCTGATCCCACAACTGGTTCGCCAGGAAAAAGAAGACAGCGAAGAGTACCGCGGCGATGGTCACTTTACTGTGGATGAAAAGGCAAAGCAGGCCCACCTGACTGAAAATGGCCAGGAGTTTGTGGAAGAGCTTCTGAAGAAAAACGGTCTGATGGAAGAAAACGATACCCTATATTCACCGGCCAACATTACCCTTTTGCACCATATCAATGCGGCACTGCGTGCACATGTGCTGTTTGAGAAAGACGTTGATTACATCGTGAAAGACGGTGAAGTGATCATCGTTGATGAACATACCGGACGTACTATGCCGGGACGTCGCTGGTCGGAAGGCTTGCACCAGGCGATCGAAGCCAAAGAAGGTGTGAAGATCCAGAATGAGAACCAGACCCTGGCCTCGATTACCTTCCAGAATTTCTTCCGTCTCTACGAGCGCCTGTCGGGTATGACGGGTACCGCCGACACGGAAGCGTTCGAATTCCAGTCTATCTATGGGCTGGATACCGTGGTGATCCCGACCAACAAACCGATGATCCGTGATGATATGGCCGATCAGGTGTACATGACAGAACGTGAGAAGTTCAATGCCATCATCGCAGATATCAAAGCGCGCAGTGAAAAAGGCCAGCCTTCTCTGGTAGGTACGGTATCGATTGAAAAATCGGAACTGCTGTCCAACGCGCTGAAAAAAGCCGGTGTGAAGCACTCAGTCTTGAATGCGAAATTTCATGAATCTGAAGCGGACATCGTGGCACAAGCAGGTGCACCGGGCGCAGTCACCATCGCAACCAACATGGCTGGCCGTGGTACAGATATCGTGCTCGGCGGTAGCTGGCAGGCGGAAGTTGCCAAGCTGGAGAACCCAACCGAGCAGCAAATCGACGAGATCAAAGCCAAGTGGCGTGAACGTCATGAAGCGGTAAAAGCGGCAGGTGGCTTGCATATTATCGGCACTGAGCGTCACGAATCTCGCCGTATTGATAACCAGCTGCGTGGCCGTTCTGGCCGTCAGGGTGACCCGGGTTCAAGCCGTTTCTACCTCTCGATGGAAGATTCCCTGATGCGTATTTTCGCCTCTGAGCGTGTCTCCAACATGATGAAGAAGCTGGGCATGGAAGAAGGTGAAGCCATTGAGCACCCATGGGTGAATAAAGCGATCGAGAATGCCCAGCGTAAAGTGGAAGGCCGAAACTTCGATATCCGTAAACAGTTGCTGGAATTCGATGATGTGGCGAACGACCAACGTAAAGTGGTCTACGAGCTGCGCGACGAGCTGATGGAAAGCAGTGATATCAGCGACATGATCGAGCGCAACCGTGAAGACATCGTCAACGGTGTGATTGATGAATACATTCCGCCCCAGTCGCTGGAAGAAATGTGGGATATCGCTGGGCTTGAAGCGCGTCTTAAAACGGATTTTGACGTTGAACTGCCAATCCAGCAGTGGCTGGATGACGACGACAAGCTGTATGAAGAGCAACTGCGCGAGCGTATCCTGAACCACATTGTAGATGTGTATAAATCGAAAGAAGCGTCTGTGGGGGCTGAAACCCTGCGTAACTTCGAAAAAGCAGTGATGCTGCAAACGCTGGATACACTGTGGAAGGAACACCTGGCGGCTATGGATCACCTGCGCCAGGGTATTCACCTGCGCGGCTATGCACAGAAGAACCCGAAACAGGAATACAAGCGTGAATCGTTTGAGCTGTTTGAGGGCCTACTGGAATCACTGAAATCAGACGTGATCATGACACTGAGCAAAGTGCGCGTGCAGCAGCCTGAAGAAGTGGATCGTATGGAAGAACAGCGCCGCGCACAGGCAGAAGCTGCAGCACGCCGCCAGCAGATGAACCATGCCGAAGCGGAAAACCCATTGGCGGATGGTGAAGCGTCAGACAGTGCATCGGAAACTGTGGTGCGTGATGGCCGCAAAGTGGGCCGCAATGAACCGTGTCCTTGTGGTTCAGGCAAAAAGTATAAGCAGTGCCACGGTAAGATTAACTAAGCCAAGGTATATCAGGGTTAAATAGCCCAAGGGTCAATAGCCCTTAGAAAAAGGCCGCTCAGCGGCCTTTTTTATGGAATGGTGAGCAGATGGAAAAGAAAAGAATACATATCGCAGTCGGTATCATCTTGAATAACAATGCAGACAAGATTTTTATTACCCAGCGTCCGGCCAAAGCACATAAAGGGGGCTTTTGGGAGTTTGCGGGGGGTAAAGTGGAAGAAGGGGAGTCGGCACAGGATGCTGTTTGCCGCGAGCTTGAAGAGGAAGTGGGTATCACCGCCACGGGTATCGAACCGTTTATATCACTGGTACATGACTACCCGGACAAAGCGCTGGCCTTTGATTTCTTTCTGGTGGAGGCATTTGACGGTGAACCTTACGGCAAAGAAGGGCAAGTAGGAAAATGGGTAGCTGTCAGCGAACTGGGAGGTTATACCTTCCCTGAAGCCAATGATCCAGTGTTGGAGAAAATCCGGGAAGTGCTGGGTTAAACAATAACGTGTTGGATAATGGACTCCCAGGACCCAGGACCCAGGACCCAGGACCCAGGACCCAGGACCCAGAATATTTAGCTATCTTCCGACCAACCGTCGCTGTCTGACATATCGGGGGCGCCAGCGATACGTTTTTCTTCGTCGGCCCATTCGCCCAAATCAATCAACTGGCACTTTTTACTGCAAAATGGGCGAAACGGACTGACGTCGCCCCAGACAACCGGGATCCCACATTGTGGGCATTTAACGATAGTGGGTGTTTCCTGACTCACAAAAACCTCATCAACAAAGGTCAACAGACCCTACTTAACAAACTGCCAATGACAGCGCCATCATATCAGGGACAGGTAGGCTTTCGTCAAATGGCATAAAACGGATGGCAAAGCGGGATTTGTGGCCGGATACCAGTGGAAAGGCGTTATAGTCGGTCGCGATTTTAATGCGTAAAAGGCTCGCGCTTTCGACATCCTGCTGGTAAAAGCCATTCACCACTGCACATGGTTGCATTGTTGCGCTGCCGCGGGTTAATCTCAGCCAGAAACTCAGGGCATCCTCTAATGGAGCCAGTGTCTGCTTCCATCGCTCAGTATTGGACTGTTTATGTGCCAGAGGCAGGTTCAGCCAATGATGGAGCGATGGCAAATCGAAACTGCAAGTGCCGCCAGGAATCGAAAACCGTTGTCGGATTGAGGAGAGAAACTTATCTTCGCGAAGCGTCTGCCCGAGGCGGGCGCTTTGCAATAAGGCTTGCTGGATCTGGCGGCTTTCGAGCAACAGGGCTTTTAACTGTTCGGTATCAACATTCGGCACATCCAGCCAGGTTTCAAGCTTGGTCCGTTGTTTTTCCAGATCTTTAGCAAGATCGCCTTTCACCTGCACCTGCTCCAGAATCTCGACCAAATCGAATAGGCTGCGGAAAAAAACGCGCCATTGCCCGTCATCGGTTAAGGAGACAGATTGGTTTATTTGTTCGAGAAGGTACTCAAGACGCAGGTAAACACGTACCTGCTCCGTCAAGGGATGCTCATAAAGGGTTTCACTGCTCATCTTGCTTCCCGGGTTGTTGCGCCGCCAACGTGAGGTATTGGCGATGCAGCGTTTCTACTTGTTTGGACAGCGCTGTGCTGTCCGTTTCATTGACGATAATGTCGTCGGCAGCCTCAAGGCGCTGCGCACGTGATGCCTGTGCAGCAAGGATATTTTCTACCTGCCCGGGTGAGACCTGATCCCGCTGAACCGTTCTGGCAATCTGTGTTGCCTCACTGACATCGACAACCAATACGCGCTGACATAGCGATTGCAACCCGTTTTCTACCAGCAGCGGAATAACCAGCAGGCAGTAGGGGGATGTAGCACGTGCGGTTTGCCCCATCATCTCTTGTCTGATCCTGGGATGCAACAGGCCATTGAGCCAGTTTTTGTCTTCAGGATGAGAGAAAACATGTTCCCGCAATGCGGCGCGGTTGAGTGTGCCATCTTGATTCAGCATGGTGGCACCAAATTTTTCTGCGATGGCTTTTAGCCCTTCAGAGCCAGGCTCTACAACCTGTCGGGCAATCACATCAGCATCAATAACCTCAATGCCTTTTTCTGCAAACAGGTTGGCTACCGTGGTTTTTCCACTGCCAATTCCCCCGGTTACCCCCACCACATATGCCATCAATCAATAACCCAGATAAGATGTTAAATACCAGTCCAGGATCTTATTGCCCCACAGCAAACTTATCCAGCCCGCAATGGCCAGGTAAGGACCAAATGAAAAAGGTGTTTCTTTCCCTGTGCCTTTTACGCGCATCGTGATGATGCCGCCAATCGCACCAACCAGGGATGCCATCAGAATAACCATAGGCAATGCTTGCCAACCCAGCCAGGCCCCAAGGGCAGCAAGGAGCTTGAAATCGCCATAGCCCATCCCTTCCTTGCCCGTCAGCAGCTTAAACAGCTGGAACACGCTCCACAGTGACAGGTATCCCGCCATCGCGCCGATCACCGCATCCTGGAGTGAAACCGGGGAGAGACCGGTAAGGGCAAGTAACATGCCGGCCCACATCAGGGGCAGTGTCATCTGGTCTGGCAGCAACAGGGTATCAAGGTCGATAAAACAGAGCGCAATCAGCACGAAAGTGGCGCCAATCACGGCAAGTGACCAATACCCTGACAGCGTATAGGCGACAAGGCCTGACAACACGGCAGTCAGGATTTCAATCAAGGGATAGCGGACGCTGATGTTGGTTTTGCAGGAACGGCACTTACCACCGAGGATCAGCCAGCTTAACACCGGAATGTTGTCAATCGCGCGGACGGGCGCATGGCATGACGGACAGTGAGAACGCGGCAGGCTGAGGTTGAATACCTCACTTTCACTGGGCGCAGGCATCTCTTGCGGAAAACAGGCATGGCATTCCTGTCGCCACTGGCTCTCCATCATTTTGGGTAAACGATAGATAACCACATTGAGGAAGCTGCCCACAATCAGGCCGAACAATGAGGCAAGGAAAACGTATAGACCTGGGGAGTCGAAAAGCCAATCCATCTTAAAATCCTGTTTCTTCGTTGGGGAGTATCATAACGGCTTGCGCCACTTCACTCCATTCGAATTGGGGCAGTGAGCGGCGGGTGAATGTTAAGGATGTGGGGGTTATCCCATGACGCTCATCAGGTTGAACATGGGCAGATACATGGCAACCACCAGGGAACCAATCAACACGCCGAGCACAACGATGATCATCGGTTCAAGAATTTTGCCAAGGTTGTCGACCGTGTTATCAACATCAGCCTCATAGATGCCGGCGACTTTGTTCAGCATATCGTCCAGGGCGCCGGACTCTTCACCAATCATCACCATCTGGATCATCATATCGGGAAACTGTCCGGTCTCTTTGATGGCGCGGTGGAGCGGACGGCCACCGGATGTCTGTTTATGGACCTCTTCGATTACCCGTTGGTAGTGAGTGTTGTTAGCGGTTTTACCGGCTGCCGACAAGCCATTGAGCAAGGGAATACCGGCACTGAATGTGGTGGCCAGGGTGCGGGTAAAGCGGGAGATGGTGGCTTTGGTCAGCACGTCTCCGATAACCGGGATTTGCAGGGAAAACCGGCTGGCCCTGAGCCGGAAGTTATCGCTTTTGGTGACGCCCACCCGGACACAGGCCACAGCGATAAACAGGGCCAGCAGCATATAAACGCCGTAAAGCTGGATAGCATCTGAAATGCCCAGCACTTTACGGGTAAACCAGGGCAGTTCGGCCCCAAACGATGAAAAGACATCCTTGAACGTCGGGATCACGAAGATCAGCATACCGACGGTAACAAGGATCGCGATAAAACAGACAATGGACGGATATATCATCGCTTTGATGACTTTGGCTTTGGTTTCCTCACTTTTTTCCCGGTAGACACAGATACGGGCAAAAATCTGCTCCAAATGTCCGGTCTGTTCACCGGTTGCCACCAGATCGCAGTAGAACTGGTCAAAAAGAGGGGAACTGGTTTTCATTGCCTGCGCCAGTGACGAGCCCGCTTCAATGTGGCTGTATATCTGGCCGAGGATAAATTTCATTTCTGCCTTTTTTGCGCTGGCTTTCAGCAGCCTGAGGGTTTCTCCCAGCGGCACGCCCGCTTCCAGCATGGTCGCCATCTGGCGCGAGAAAAGGGTAATGTCTTTGGTGTTGGCCGCATTTTTGCGCCGTACCCAGGAAGAGGGCGAGCGCTTTTTTATTTTATCCAGCCGTATCCGCTGCTCCTGCAGTGCCTGTCTGGCTTCCTGCTCGGAGTATGCCAGTGTCTGGCCTTTGACTTTGGCGCCTTTCGACGTTACACCGCGCCACTGGTAAGAGAAAAGTTTATGGGGACTGGTGGCCATGGTATTTCCTTCTACAGGCTGATCACACGTTGCAGTTCAGCAAGGCTGGTGATGCCTTCGTTTAGTTTTTCAATGCCGGAAAGTGGCAGTGTTAACATGCCATTGCCCATGGCGAGGGTTTCAATCCGTGATGCCGATGCGCCATTGCCAATGGCTTCGGCAAGCTCACGGGTGATAGGCATCACCTCATAAATCCCCACCCGTCCCAGATAGCCGTTGTTGCAATGGTCACAGCCTTCAGGCGATGCCTGGTAAACCTGTTCCGGCTTCAGCGAGGGATAATGCTGGATGAGTGCCGTCAGGTGGCGATCGCCGGGGGGATGCGGCACTTTACAGTGCTGGCACAGGCGGCGTCCCAGACGCTGGGCAATAATCAGAGTCAGGGACGCAGCCAGGTTGTAAGGGGCAACCCCCATGTTCGACAGGCGGGTGACGCTCTCAGCGGCAGAGTTGGTGTGAAGGGTGGAAAGCACCAAATGGCCGGTTTGTGCTGCTTTAATGCCGATTTCTGCGGTTTCCAAATCCCGGATCTCACCCACCATTACCACATCAGGATCCTGGCGTAAGAAGGCCCGCAATGCCTTGGCAAAATCAAGCCCGATATCGTTGTTGATATTGACCTGGTTGATACCGGGCAGGTTGATTTCTACCGGGTCTTCTGCGGTAGAGATATTGCGCTCGGCAGTATTTAAATATTTCAGCCCGGTATACAAGGAGACGGTTTTCCCGCTGCCTGTTGGGCCTGTCATCAATATCATCCCTTGTGGGCGATTGAGCGCGTTGAGGTAGTCTTGTTTTTGCTGTGCGTTGTAACCCAAGGAATCAATATCCAGCGCCACACTGCTGCCATCCAAAATCCGCAATACCACCTTTTCGCCCCAAAGTGTCGGTAGGGTAGAAACGCGCATATCGATGGACTTATTTTCGGAAAGATTCAGTTTAATTCGTCCGTCTTGTGGAAGACGGCGCTCAGCGATATTCAGCTTGGCGATGATTTTTAACCGGGTAGATAATCGCCGCGAGATGCCTGCAGGTGGCGTGCTGTGGGTTTGCAAAATGCCGTCGAGACGGAAACGTATCTGGTAGCTTTGCTCAAAAGGTTCGAAATGGATATCGGAAGCTTGTTTGCGCACCGCGTCCATCAGTATTTGCAGGATATAACGGCTGACGGGGGCGTCATCGGACGTTGCATCTTCATGTTTTACTATATCATCAGCAGTTGCCAGTTCAGCTAGCTCTAACTCTGAAACGTTGGCTGCCTTTGACTGCGTCTTTGAAACATCATTTCCAAAGAGCTTTCTTATTGTCGAGGTTAAGCTTTGGTGGTCCAACAGAACGGGTTGAACAGCGATCCCGGAAGCGAAGGCAAAGTCATCTTGAGCTTCAAAGTCAGTAGGGTCGGATATGCCCAGTAGCAAAGTATTGTTATGTATTTCTAGAGGTAAGGCTTGATGTTTGAGTACGAGCTCAACTTTTGTGGCAAGCGGAACTGCTTTATTGATGTCAAAATCAGAAATGCTTCTTACAGGAAGAGAATAGATGCTAGATAGAGCTGAGGCTAATGCATAATTACTTAAATAGTTTTTGTTGATAATGACTGACAATGCAGAGCGATTGCTCTGCATTGCTATTTTATCAACATGCTCTTGTTGGTCAGGACTGATATGCCCTGACTCTACTAGAGCTTTAGTAATGCTCATTTGTTAAACTAAACTTTAGCTGCAGCCTTTTATGTCTGAATATTCAGCAGTAATTGTGGAATCAAGAGTGCATACCCAAGCTTCATTTTTTCTCTCAAATACAACGGTAGAGGTTGCGAACGATTGGCCAGCTTTGAATGTAAAGGTAAGTTTGCCGGGTGCTGTAATATTTCCGTCGTTATCTTTTGTTTCGTCAGACGCAACTATAGTGCCCATTCCGACATCATAGCTGTTCGCACCAGCTAGCGCGGTAACAAAGGTCACTAGTGTCTTAGAGCTGCCCTCAGCCAAATGAAGCTCCGCAGGTGTTAGAAGGCTTTTTACTGATGCTACAGCAGCAGTTACATCAGACTTTTTCTTGTAACTTGCATATGTAGGCACGGCGATTGCGGAAATTGCCCCAATTATTCCAATTACAATCAGAAGTTCAATTAAACTAAAACCCTGTTGCTTTTTCATATCCTTGTCTCTCCCGTTATTTTTAAGCGCAAACGTTGCGCGTAAAGTGATCCAAAGATACGGCGGATAGAAAGGGGAAAACAGAGGATAAACAGCGAGTTTCGAGCGATGAAAACTCTTTTTTGTAATTAACTGAAAGCTCAGTTACTTTGCGGTGAAGGGTAAAGCAAAGATGCAGGCTCGGTGCCTGCATCAAACGTTAACTTAATGATATTCAGTTACATTTATTATTTGAAGCGCATCGACAAATCCATCGCGCGGATATGTTTGGTCAGTGCCCCGACAGAAATATAATCCACCCCGGTTTGTGCAAACCCGCGAATGGTATCCAAGGTGACGTTACCGGACACCTCCAATGCAACCCGTCCTTTGTTAAGCGCAACGGCCTCGCGCATCATCTCGGTGGTGAAATTATCCAGCATGACAATGTCCGCGCCGGCATCAATGGCCTGTTGCAGCTCATCCAGTGACTCGGTTTCCACTTCAACCGGTTTGCCGGGGTTGAGTTGTTTAGCGGTGGCAACCGCACCCGCGATGCCGCCACAGGCGATGATGTGGTTCTCTTTAATCAGGTAGGCGTCGTACACCCCAATGCGGTGATTAAAGCCGCCACCACAGGAAACGGCATATTTCAGCGCATTACGCAGACCCGGGATGGTTTTGCGGGTATCCAGCAGGCGGGTTTGGGTGCCTTGCAGCTTTTCCACATAACGGGCGGTTTCAGTGGCGCAGCCTGACAGGGTCTGGATAAAGTTCATCGCGTTGCGTTCGCCGGTCAGCAGGGTGCGGGCCGGGCCTTTCAGTTCACACAATACCTGGTTGGGTTCAACTCTGTCCCCGTCAGTCACTTTCCAGTCAATCGTCACTGTGTTACCAAGCTGGCGGAACACTTCATCGGCAAACATGCGGCCACAAAACACCCCTGCTTCACGGGTGATCAGGATGGCTTCGCCCTGAGCATCTGCCGGGATCAGGTTAGCGGTAATGTCCTGGCTGGCGTCAATCTCTCCGCCCAGATCTTCTTTCAGGGCATCGCTGACACAGCGAATCACATCTTGCTCAAGATGTGCCTTCAGGTAAGCAAGTCGGCTTTGGCTATCGTGGACGAGAGAAGTGTTTGGGCGATCAGACATGGTGGTTCCATCACAGTGAGTTCGGGTCATTCAGGCTCAGCCTGGGCAATAGGTGCAAGTGTACCGTTGAGGCGAAAAATTTGCGAGGCATGATGAGAGCGCCTTGTCGATGGCGTCTTCAGAAAGTTGTGTCTGTTTTAGTCGGTAGCGCGTTAAAATATCGCCATCCCTGTTTCACGCCAGAGCCCTGAATGTTCATTATCAAAGACCACCTGCTGGACAATGCGACCATTATCCCTTCACCGCACTGTAATGCGCGCCCTGATGAAAGTGATATTTCATTGCTGGTAATACACAACATCAGCCTGCCGCCGGGTGAGTTTGGTGGCCCTTATATAGAAGACTTTTTTCAGGGCAAGCTGACATCGGACGCCCATCCGTTTTTTGATGAGATCCGCAATGTGCAGGTTTCTGCCCATTGCCTGATCAAACGTGATGGCAGTGTGGTGCAGTTTGTGCCGTTTAATCAACGGGCATGGCATGCGGGGGTATCGTCGTTTGAAGGGCGCGGGCAGTGTAATGATTTTTCGATTGGTATTGAGCTTGAAGGCACGGATGACCTGCCTTACACCGAGGCGCAATACGGGGCGCTGGCGGGGGTCACCCAAGCCATCATGAAACATTATCCGGCGGTGACCGCTGACCGTATTGCCGGTCATGAGCACATCGCACCGGAAAGAAAAACTGACCCGGGACAATCTTTCCATTGGGAGAAGTTTCGCGCGAGCCTGTGATGATTTATTACGCAAAGGACGTAAAGGTGTGTTGACAATCTGCATGTCAAATTGCAAATAAATTGAGATTTGGCACGCAAAATTGCACCCAAAAGACTGTAAATTGGTCTGACCATTGTGTTTTATTGATGAATAACAACAGGGTGTTCTGCGGTAACTTCTATGATGTAAATCAAGTTTACGGTGGACAGTAAAGCCACATTCTGGTAACTTTTACTGCGTTTGGTAATTGGTCTTACCAATTTACAAGGCCAGTGTGTGGGATAGGACGCGCAGGAACTCCGGCGCCAGATAAGTATAAAAAACGATGGCAATACAACGGATTCGTCAACCCAAACTGTCTGACGTGATAGAAAAAGAGCTTGAAAGCCTGATCCTGGAAGGCACGCTGTCGCCCGGGCAAAAATTGCCGCCTGAGCGTGAACTGGCGAAACAGTTTGATGTTTCCCGTCCCTCTGTCCGTGAAGCTATCCAGCGATTAGAAGCCAAAAAACTGCTCAACCGGAAACAAGGTGGTGGCACCTTTGTCAGTGAACGTCTTTGGCAGCGATTCTCAGAACCGCTGATTGACCTGTTGGCCGACCACCCTGAAAGCCAGCTAGACTTGCTGGAATCCCGTCATGCACTGGAAGGCATTTCTTCCTATTTTGCAGCGCTACGGGGAACCGATGAAGATTTAAAGCGGGTGTGTGCCTGTCACGACAGCATCCGCGAAGCCCAGCAGCTCGGCGACCTGAAAGCAGAAGCCGCCGCCGTGATGAAATATCTGATTGCCGTGACTGAGGCATCTCACAATGTGGTCTTGCTGCATATTATGCGTAGCTTGGCCCCGCTGCTGGAGCAAAACATTTTACAAAACTTTGAGTTACTGAATCGGCGTGAAGACGTCGTGGCAAGAGTAACCAGGCACAGAGCCAATATTGTTCAGGCGATCACTGCCGGAGAGCCGGAAAAGGCACGTCAGGCATCGCATGCGCATTTGGCCTTTATTGAGGAAACCTTGTTGGATTTGGGTCGAGAGGAAAGCCGAAGAGAACGCTCCCTCCGCCGGATACAACAACGCAAGGACGAGTTGGAATAGCGGATCCCGACAGCTTCGAGGAGTTGTCAGGAACCGCTTTTTCAGCTGCGACAACATTAGTTTTGTATGATTCAATCAACGAAAGGATAGATCGCCATGTCTGAAGTCATGAAAAATGACGTGGACGTACTAGAAACCCAAGAGTGGCTTGCTGCTCTTGAATCAGTCGTCCGTGAAGAAGGTGTAGAACGTGCACAATTCCTGCTTGAACAAGTGATGGAAAAGGCACGCCTTGACGGTGTTGATATGCCAACCGGCATCACCACCAACTATGTGAATACCATCCCTGCAGACAAAGAACCTGCATACCCGGGTGACGTAAACCTGGAACGTCGTATTCGTTCTATCATTCGTTGGAACGCGATCATGATCGTGTTGCGTGCATCGAAGAAAGATCTGGAACTGGGCGGCCACATGGCATCATTCCAGTCTTCGGCTGCATTCTACGAAACCTGCTTTAACCATTTCTTCCGCGCACCTAACGATGTGGACGGCGGTGATTTGGTTTACTACCAAGGCCATATTGCCCCGGGTATCTACTCGCGCGCATTCGTTGAAGGTCGTCTGACTGAAGAGCAACTGGACAATTTCCGCCAGGAAGTAGATGGCAAAGGCCTGTCTTCTTACCCACACCCTAAACTGATGCCTGAGTTCTGGCAGTTCCCAACCGTATCTATGGGTCTGGGTCCAATCTCTGCGATTTATCAAGCTCGTTTCCTCAAGTACCTGAACAGCCGTGGCCTGAAAGACACCACTAACCAGCGCGTTTACGCGTTCCTGGGCGACGGTGAGATGGATGAGCCAGAATCACGCGGCGCGATCTCTTTCGCAGCACGTGAGAAGCTGGACAACCTGTGCTTCCTGATCAACTGTAACCTGCAGCGTCTGGACGGCCCTGTTATGGGTAACGGCAAGATCATCCAAGAGCTGGAAGGCCTGTTCAAAGGTGCTGGCTGGAACGTGATCAAAGTGGTGTGGGGCAGCGGCTGGGATAAACTGCTGGCGAAAGACACCACAGGTAAACTGCTGCAACTGATGAACGAAACCGTTGACGGTGACTACCAGACCTTCAAGTCAAAAGACGGTGCCTACGTTCGTAAACACTTCTTCGGCAAATACCCAGAAACGGCAGCACTGGTTGCAGACATGACCGACGAAGAGATCTTCGCGCTGAAACGCGGTGGTCATGAGCCGTCTAAACTGTACGCTGCATTCAAGAGCGCGCAGGAAACCAAAGATCGCCCAACCGTGATCCTGGCGAAAACCGTAAAAGGTTACGGCATGGGTGAAGCGGCTGAAGGTAAGAACATTGCGCACCAGGTTAAGAAGATGGATATGACCCATGTTCTGCACCTGCGCGATCGCCTTGGCCTGCAAGATCTGGTGTCTGACGAAGATATCAAGTCTCTGCCATACCTGAAACTGGAAGAAGGCTCTGCAGAATACGAATACCTGCATGCACGCCGTAAAGCGCTGCACGGCTACACGCCTAAGCGCCTGCCTAAGTTCACCGGTGAACTGGCACTGCCTGGCCTGGATGCATTCCAACCTCTGTTGGAAGAGCAGAAGCGTGAAATCTCAACCACTATGGCTTTCGTACGTGCACTGAACGTACTGCTGAAAGACAAGGGCGTAGGTAAGAACATCGTTCCTATTATTGCGGACGAAGCACGTACTTTCGGTATGGAAGGTCTGTTCCGTCAGATTGGTATCTACAACCCACACGGCCAGAACTACACTCCACAAGACCGTGACATCGTTTCTTACTACAAAGAAGCAACGTCAGGCCAGGTACTGCAAGAAGGTATCAACGAGCTGGGTGCAATGTCTTCATGGGTTGCGGCTGCAACATCATACAGCACCAACAACCTGCCGATGATTCCGTTCTACATCTACTACTCAATGTTCGGTTTCCAACGTGTTGGCGACATGGCATGGATGGCGGGTGATCAACAGGCGCGCGGCTTCCTGCTGGGTGCAACGGCGGGCCGTACCACCCTGAACGGTGAAGGTCTGCAGCACGAAGACGGTCACTCACACATCATGGCAGGTACTGTGCCTAACTGTATCTCTTACGATCCAACCTTCGCGTACGAAGTTGCCGTTATCATGCAAGACGGTCTGCGTCGCATGTACGGCCCGGATCAAGAGAACGTGTTCTACTACCTGACGCTGATGAACGAAAACTACGCGCAGCCAGCCATGCCAGAAGGCGCGGAAGAAGGTATCCGTAAAGGTATCTACAAGCTGGAAGCGTACGCGGGTGACAAAGCGAAAGTTCAGCTGATGGGCTCTGGTACTATCCTGAACGAAGTCCGTAAAGCGGCAGACATCCTGAGCAAAGAGTACGGCATTGCGTCTGACGTATTCAGCGTGACCTCATTCAACGAACTGGCACGTGATGGCCAGGCGTGTGATCGTCACAATATGCTGAACCCAATGGCAGAAGCGCAAGTCCCATACATTGCACAAGTGATGGGTACTGAGCCTGCTATCGTTGCGACAGACTACGTGAAAAACTACGCAGACCAAGTGCGTGCGTTCATTCCTGCTGAGTCTTACCGCGTGCTGGGTACTGATGGCTTCGGTCGTTCAGACAGCCGTGAAAACCTGCGTCGCCACTTCGAAGTTAACGCTGGCTACATTGTTGTAGCTGCTCTGACTGAACTGGCGAAACGTGGCGATATCGAGAAATCAGTAGTGGTTGAAGCTATTGAGAAATTCGGTATCGACACCCAGAAAGTGAACCCACTGTACGCGTAAGAGGCATAGAACACATGGCAATCGAAATTAACGTACCAGATATCGGTGCTGATGAGGTTGAAGTTACTGAGATCCTCGTGAGCGTCGGTGACAAAGTTGAAGAAGATCAGTCGCTGATCACCGTTGAAGGTGATAAGGCGTCAATGGAAGTGCCAGCATCACAGGCCGGTATCGTCAAAGAAATCAAGGTTGCGGAAGGTGACAAGGTTTCTACCGGTTCCCTGATCATGATTTTTGAAGCCGAAGGCGGTGCAGCAGAAGCGGCGCCTGCTCCTGCGGCTGAAGCAGCGCCAGCAGTAGCAGAACTGAAAGAAGTCGTTGTACCGGATATCGGTGGCGATGAAGTTGAAGTCACTGAAATCATGGTAGCGGTTGGCGACAGCATTGAAGAAGAGCAATCTCTGATCACTGTTGAAGGCGACAAAGCTTCTATGGAAGTCCCTGCACCGTTCGCTGGTGTACTGAAAGAAATCAAAGTAGCAGCGGGCGACAAAGTGTCGACCGGCTCTCTGATCATGGTCTTTGAAACTGCGGGTTCAGGCGCAGCGCCTGTAGCTGCAGCGGCGCCAGCAGAAGCGGCGCCAGCAGAAGCGGCGCCTGCCGCAGCACCAGTTGCTGGCGGCGTTAAAGAAGTTCACGTGCCAGATATCGGCGGTGACGAAGTCGAAGTAACCGAAATCATGGTAGCGGTTGGCGACAGCGTCGAAGAAGAGCAGTCGCTGATCACTGTTGAAGGTGACAAGGCGTCGATGGAAGTGCCTGCACCATTCGCAGGTACCGTGAAAGAGATCAAAGTAGCGGCAGGCGATAAAGTGTCTACCGGCTCTCTGATCATGGTCTTCGAAGTGGCTGGTGCGGCACCTGTACCAGCGGCAGCGCCAACTGCTTCAGCACCAGCTGCGGCGCCAGCGCCTGCGGCGGCCCCAGCTGCACAAGCGGCGCCGGCAGCCGGTGAGTTCGTTGAAAACCACGAGTACGCGCACGCATCTCCGGTTGTTCGTCGCCTGGCGCGTGAGTTTGGCGTTAACCTGGCGAAGGTTAAAGGGTCTGGCCGTAAGAACCGTATCCTGAAAGAAGACGTTCAGAATTACGTGAAAGACGCGCTGAAACGTCTGGAATCTGGCGCAGCAGCGGCAGCTTCAGGCAAAGGTGACGGCGCAGCACTGGGTCTTCTGCCATGGCCGAAAGTCGATTTCAGCAAGTTCGGTGAAACAGAAATTCAACCTCTGTCTCGCATCAAGAAGATCTCTGGCGCGAACCTGCACCGCAACTGGGTAATGATCCCGCACGTGACACAGTGGGATAACGCTGACATCACTGAGCTGGAAGCATTCCGTAAAGAGCAGAATGCGATTGAAGCGAAGAAAGACAGCGGCATGAAGATCACCCCACTGGTGTTCATCATGAAAGCGGCAGCGAAAGCACTGGAAGCATTCCCAGCGTTCAACTCTTCACTGTCAGAAGATGGTGAGAGCCTGATCCTGAAGAAATACGTGAACATCGGCATCGCAGTTGACACGCCAAACGGCCTGGTTGTTCCTGTCTTCAAAGACGTGAACAAGAAAGGTATCTATGAGCTGTCTGCTGAGCTGATGGAAGTGTCGAAGAAAGCACGTGCTGGTAAGCTGACTGCGGCGGACATGCAAGGTGGCTGCTTCACAATCTCCAGCCTGGGTGGTATCGGTGGTACTGCGTTCACGCCAATCGTGAATGCGCCAGAAGTGGCTATCCTGGGTGTGTCCAAGTCTGAAATGAAGCCGGTTTGGAACGGCAAAGAGTTCGCGCCACGCCTGCAACTGCCTCTGTCTCTGTCTTACGATCACCGCGTGATCGACGGTGCAGATGGTGCACGCTTCATTACTTACCTGAACGAGTGTCTGTCAGACATTCGCCGTCTGGTACTGTAAGGTAACACTCCCCGATCAGCGTTCGTCTGCATATGGCGAACGCTGATTTGATGTACAGCTCACAGGCTATGGGTTTTTATTTTTCAGCCTTTTATCAGGGCTGTAAACTGTCAGGCCAATTGCAAGACTGCCGATATACAGCGCAGTGAAACAAACGGTCTACGATAATAAAACTCTTAGTCAGGGATATAAGACTACAACGAGGTCAGAATGAGTAAAGAAATCAAAGCCCAAGTCGTTGTACTGGGGTCGGGTCCTGCAGGTTATTCAGCGGCGTTTCGCTGTGCAGACCTGGGTCTGGACACTGTTCTGGTAGAAAGATATAGCACGCTGGGTGGTGTGTGTCTGAACGTGGGATGTATCCCATCGAAAGCACTGCTGCACGTTGCGAAAGTGATCGAAGAAGCCAAAGCGATGGCTGAGCACGGAGTTGTGTTTGGCGAGCCTCAAACCGACATCAGCAAAATTCGCGTGTGGAAAGAGAAAGTGGTTAACCAACTGACTGGCGGTCTTGGCGGCATGGCGAAGATGCGTAAAGTGAATGTGGTTAATGGCTACGGTAAATTCACCGGCCCTAACACTATCGTGGTTGAAGGTGCGGACGGTGCAACTACCGTTAACTTCGACAACGCGATTATCGCTGCGGGTTCACGTCCAATCGAACTGCCGTTCATCCCACATGAAGATCCACGTATCTGGGACTCTACCGATGCACTGGAACTGAAAGAAGTACCAGAGAAAATGCTGGTAATGGGTGGCGGTATCATCGGTCTGGAAATGGGTACCGTGTATCACGCACTGGGTTCCCAGATTGACGTGGTTGAGATGTTCGACCAGGTTATCCCAGCAGCGGACAAAGACATCGTTAAAGTCTTCACCAAGCGTATCAGCAAGAAGTTCAACCTGATGCTGGAAACCAAGGTTACTGCGGTTGAAGCGAAGGAAGACGGTATTTACGTCACCATGGAAGGCAAGAAAGCACCTGCTGAGCCTGTCCGTTACGACGCTGTGCTGGTGGCTATCGGCCGTGTACCTAACGGTAAGCTGATTGACGCAGAAAAAGCCGGTGTTGAAGTTGATGAGCGTGGCTTTATCAACGTTGATAAGCAAATGCGCACCAACATTCCGCACATCTATGCGATCGGTGACATCGTTGGTCAGCCAATGCTGGCGCACAAAGGTGTTCACGAAGGTCACGTAGCAGCAGAAGTTATCGCAGGTAAGAAACACTACTTCGATCCGAAAGTGATTCCTTCTATCGCGTACACTGAGCCAGAAGTGGCTTGGGTTGGTCTGACTGAGAAAGAAGCGAAAGCACAAGGCATCAACTACGAAGTTGCGACCTTCCCATGGGCAGCATCTGGCCGTGCTATCGCGTCTGACTGCTCAGACGGTATGACGAAGATGATCTTCGACAAAGACACTCACCGCGTGATCGGTGGTGCGATTGTGGGTACCAACGGCGGCGAGCTGCTGGGCGAAATCGGTCTGGCGATCGAGATGGGTTGTGATGCGGAAGATATCGCACTGACTATCCACGCACACCCAACGCTGCACGAGTCAGTGGGTCTGGCGGCAGAAGTGTTTGAAGGGACAGTGACTGACCTGCCAAACGCGAAGGCTGTGAAGAAGAAGTAATTCTGAGCCATGACTGAGAAAAGCGCCGCAATTTTTGCGGCGCTTTTGCTTTCAGGTGAGGGATTACAGTTTAAAGCGTCTCACCAAATCATCCAGACGGTGCGAAAGTTCACGAAGTTCATCATTGGCGAGCTGCTGGATGCTTTCCTGCGCAGACATCACTACACTCTGGCCTGTGGCTGTCTCATTGGCCGTGGGCAGCACTTGCTGCAATCTCGTTCACCGTGGCACCCATCTCGTTGATGGCGGTGACCACCAATATCGTTCGGTCGCGCTGACTCTGGCTCTGGTTCTGGGTCATTTGTGCCTGCTCAGCCACTACTGACGCTGAGTTGTTCAGTGACTGGCTGGTGGCAGCCACATCGCCCACTACCTGATGAATTTTGCCGACAAAGCTGTTAAAGCCTTGTGCTAACTGGCTAATTTCATCATTACCTTTCACTTCAAGACGTTGGCGAAGATCTCCGTCACCTTCACCGATATCGCGGAATACTTTGGCCAGATCGGATATCGGGCGGGTAATGGTAGATGCAAGAAAGACCGCCGCAATCGCTATCAGGGTACAGACAATCACAGACAGCAGGATAATTTGCTGTGCGGTATCGGTCAGTTCATCATACACCTCACCCGTTGGGACTTCGGCAACTACAAACCAGTCCAGAGCCGGGATATAGCTGGAAGCGAGCAACACCTCCCGCTCACCGGTAGTGGTCATGACCAGGTTAAAGTCACGCTGAATTAACAGGTCACGGACATTTCCCTGATACATTTGCGCGATGTTACCGTTGCCCATTTGGGCAGTATCACGGTGCAGTTTTACCTGACCGTCTCGGGCAACCATAAAGACAAAACCACGTTGCTCAACCTTGAACTGGTTCAGGAAATTAACCATGTTATCTATCGATCGCGACAGACCGGCGAGCAAAGAACCATTAAGCTGTTGATAGTTGACGAACAGTTTTAAATCCCCATTATCTTCACGGTAGACACTGGTCGTCCGGACCTTGCCACTGCTGACCAGCTCAAAAAAACCAGGGGCTGTCCGTAGGTTTGAGCTGGCGAAGGAAACCGTCCTGGTTCCAATAGTCGCCATTATGACGGTTAGCGACAGAGGCATCGGTTAATTGGTATTGTTGTTTCAGCGACCTGAGCACCTCAACAATGTCTGATTTTTCCTGAGGGTTACCGGGAGCGGTAACGGCAGCTGCCAGCATGGGCATACCTGCCAGCTGTTCTGCTGCGGCATCGAGCTGATGAATGCTATGCTCTACTTCGTCACGGATCGTGGTCAGAAGCAAAGGCAGTTCGTTTTCTAGCAGACGGGTCTCTACCATGTCATGGGCTTTGGTAAGGCTGAGGTAGCTGACGAGGGTGGTGGATGCAACAACCGCAGCGATCAGCGCAAAATAAGTTTCTGTTTTATAGTTAACCGCTTGAAATACATGCTTTTCTCCATGGTGCCGATATGCTTCGGCTCGTTTGTGTTCATGGAACATTGAAATTGCAAGGCAGCAAATAATGTTAATCAGGTTTCTAAAGGGCAGGTTGGTTACTGCATCGCTACTGTTGTCGGCCACGCTGTCTGCATCTTTAGCCTTTGGGGCAGAAAATTTCCAAAGACCCAAAATTGGGGTGGCACTGGGCGGCGGCGGCGCGAAAGGCGCGGCGCATGTCGGGGTATTAAAAGCACTGGAAGAGATGCACATTCCGGTCGATTACATTGCCGGTACCAGTATGGGGGCATATGTTGGTGGGCTTTACGCCACGGGCATGAGCGCCGATGAGATTGGTGCCATGATGGAATCCCTCGATTGGAACGAGGGTTACCAGGACAGGGTATACCGGGGCGATCGCCGCATCCGCGATAAAAAACATGAAGATCGCTACAACCTCTCTACCAATTTTGGTTTCGATTTCAAAAGCCTCAAAACGCCTCAAGGTATTGTTCAGGGGCAGAACATGATCCGTATTCTGCGAGAATCTACGGGCAATCTTCCCGCCTTTGCATCGTTTGACCAAATGGTGATGCCTTACCGTGCGGTCGCGACCGACATTGAGTATCTGGTGCCTGTGGTGATTGGCGAGGGGCAACTGACAGAAGCCATGTTGGCGAGTATGGCTGTTCCCGGCGCATTGCCTCCGGTTGAGCTGGATGGGCGCTATCTGGTCGATGGTGGGCCGGTGAATAACCTGCCGGTGGATGTGGTGAAAGCCATGGGGGCAGATATCGTTATCGCCGTCGATATCAGTACGGACTATTATCCGGCGGAAGAGCTGGGTTCCTACCTGCAGGTGATGAACCAGCTGGTTAACTTCATGGTTCGCCAAAGTACTGAAAAGCAAATCGGTAACATGGATGAACATGACGTTTTGCTGGCACCAGACGTGGGGGATATGGAGACCACGGAGTTCGACCGTGTGCCGGAAGCACTGCAAAAGGGCTATGAGATTGCCATGGCCAACCGTGAAACGTTAAACAGAATCAGCTTGACCTCCGGTGATTACCAGCATTATCTGGAAGAAAAACAAAAGCGGCGCAGGTTGATGATGTTGGGTGATACGCTCAATGTCGACCGCATTGTGCTGAATAACGCCACCAGTTTTTCTGACGGTGTGCTCAAGGCGAGGCTTGCTCTTGAAACCGGCAGGATGGCTTCGGAAAATCTGGAACAGTCGGTGCAAAACCTCTATGCATTGGATCGCTTTGAAACCGTGCGTTACCACCTTGAACAGGAGGGGGAAGAAAACGTGCTGGTGGTGGATGTGAAAGAGAAAGGGTGGGGGCCAAACTTTGTTGACTTCCGGGTGGCACTGGAAGATAACTTCGAGACAGATACAGATTTTTCTGCCGGTGTCAGCATTAATACCACTGGGCTATCGGATTACGGGGCCGAGCTTCGCTCGACGCTGGAAGTCGGCACGGATAAAAAAGCACAGGTTGAGCTCTATGTACCGTTCACCGCAGAACAAACCTTTTTTGCGGAAATCCTCGGGGGGCTGGAAGTCCGGGATCGGGTCCAGTTCTTCCGCGATGAAGAGCCGGTACTGGATACCAATACCTTTACCGTCGGTACCCGTTACAGTGAAATGATCGGCGACATCAGCTTTGGCTGGCAACCCGAGCTGTGGGGAGAATTTAAACTGGGGTATCGCTATGTCAATGGTGAAGAGGAGCTGGCGAATAGCCAGAGCCTGACCAGCGATTATGTGCGCTCAATGCCCTACGTCTCCTTGACGCTGGATACTCTGGATAACCGTGTATTCCCGAACTATGGTGGCTATCTGGATGCGTCGTTGGGTTATGCCCGCGATCAACTTGATTTTCAGGGACAACATGCCGAGAGTGAAGCGGCAGTGCTAAATGTGGAAGGGATTTACGCCAGGAACTGGGACAAACACACGCTTTACGGTAAGGCCAAATACGGCACCATCAATGCGCGGGTGGGCAATGTGGCCATTGAACCTCACGAGCTCGGCGGCTTCCTGAATCTGTCGGGCGTGCCACGGGATTCGCTCTGGGCGAACAATATCGCTTATGGTGCTTTGGTTTACCGCTATCGTCTGCTGGATAACGACTTCGGGCTGTTCAAATCACCCGTGTATTTAGGCACTTCTATTGAGTATGGTGGAGTGTGGAACAACCCTGATTTTTCGTTAAAAGAGATACCGTTTTATACCGCAGGCAGTATATTTGCTGGGGTTGATTCACCATTGGGACCGATCATTATCGCCTATGGTCGTACAGAAAATGATCTCGATTCATTCTATTTTATAGTCGGGTCCCATTTCTAGGGATACAGGGAATGGCGCGATTTGCGCCGTTCTTACTGATAAATCAAATGTTTCATTCCGTGTCTGGAATTTAAAATTTGGTTAAAAAGTGATACCATGCCAGCTTCGTCATGCAGGGCACCACAGAAAGATAGTGACCTCCTACATTTCACCCGGTGCCTGCTAGCCGAGCTTAATTCCAAGGATGTCTGGCCGTGACGGCCAGACCGCAATATGAGGAAAACGTCGTGCTTGAAGCCTACCGTAAACACGTCGAAGAACGTGCTGCTCAGGGCATCGTCCCTAAACCACTCGATGCGGAGCAAACCGCAGCCCTTATTGAATTGCTCAAGAACCCACCTGCCGGTGAAGAAAGCACTCTTATCGATCTGTTGGAAAACCGTATTCCACCAGGCGTAGACGAAGCGGCCTACGTGAAAGCGGGCTTTTTGGCCGCCGTTGCCAAAGGCGAAGCGAGCTCACCGCTGGTGACCTCCGCACGTGCTGTTGAACTGCTGGGCACCATGCAGGGCGGCTATAACATTGAGCCGCTGGTAACGTTGCTTGACGATGACACGCTGGCACCGATTGCTGCCAAGGCACTTTCCCACACATTGCTGATGTTCGATGCTTTCTATGATGTAGAAGAAAAAGCGAAAGCGGGTAACGAGTTTGCCAAGCAGGTCATGACTTCCTGGGCAGAAGCAGAGTGGTTCCTGTCTAAGCCGGATGTGCCTGAAAAAGTAACCCTGACAGTGTTCAAAGTCACCGGTGAAACCAATACCGATGACCTGTCACCGGCACCAGATGCCTGGTCACGCCCAGACATTCCCCTGCACGCTCTGGCGATGCTGAAAAACGAGCGTGAAGGCATCAACCCGGATCAGGCAGGCGTTGTCGGCCCAATCAAACAAATCGAAGCGCTGAAAGAGAAAGGTCACCAACTGGTTTACGTGGGTGATGTTGTCGGTACCGGTTCTTCCCGTAAGTCTGCAACCAACTCTGTGCTGTGGTTTATGGGTGATGACATCCCTCATGTACCAAACAAGCGTGCAGGCGGCTTCTGTCTGGGCGGTAAAATTGCCCCCATCTTCTTCAACACCATGGAAGATGCAGGTGCACTGCCCATCGAGTTGGACGTATCCAAACTCAACATGGGTGATGTGATTGACGTTTACCCATTCAAAGGTGAAGTGCGTAGCCACGATACTGACGAAGTGCTGTCGACTTTTAAGCTGAAAACCGACGTTTTGTACGATGAAGTCCGTGCTGGTGGCCGTATTCCATTGATCATCGGCCGTGGCCTGACTGACCGCGCACGTGAAGCGCTGGGCTTGGAACCCTCTGACGTCTTCCGCCGCCCACAGCCTGTGGCTGATTCGGGCAAAGGCTTTACTCTGGCACAGAAGATGGTTGGTAAAGCGTGTGGCGTGGAAGGCATCCGCCCTGGCACGTACTGCGAACCTAAGATGACCACTGTTGGTTCTCAGGACACCACAGGCCCTATGACCCGTGATGAGCTGAAAGACCTGGCTTGTCTGGGCTTCTCTGCTGACCTCACCATGCAGTCTTTCTGTCACACCTCAGCGTATCCGAAGCCAGTGGATGTGGTCACCCACCACACCCTGCCTGATTTCATCATGAACCGTGGCGGTGTTTCCCTGCGTCCGGGTGATGGTGTTATCCACTCATGGCTGAACCGTATGCTGCTGCCCGATACTGTTGGCACCGGTGGTGACTCACACACCCGTTTCCCTCTGGGCATCTCATTCCCTGCAGGCTCCGGTCTGGTGGCGTTTGCCGCAGCAACCGGCGTCATGCCTCTGGATATGCCGGAGTCAATTCTGGTGCGCTTTAAAGGCGAAATGCAGCCAGGTATCACCCTGCGCGATCTAGTCCATGCGATCCCTTACTATGCCATCAAGCAAGGCCTGTTGACGGTAGAGAAAGCCGGTAAGATCAACGCATTCTCTGGCCGCGTGCTGGAAATTGAAGGCGTTGAGCATCTGACTGTTGAGCAGGCCTTTGAGCTGTCTGATGCTTCGGCAGAGCGTTCCGCTGCGGGTTGTACCGTGAAACTGTCGCAAGAGTCCGTGGCCGAGTATCTGGAATCGAACATCGTGATGCTGAAGTGGATGATCAGCGAAGGTTATGGCGACCGCCGCACCATCGAGCGCCGTATCAGCGCGATGGAAGCCTGGCTGGCAAATCCGGAGCTGATGGAAGCCGATGCAGATGCAGAATACGCAGAAGTGATCGAAATCGACTTGGCTGAGATAAAAGAGCCAATCCTGTGTGCGCCAAACGATCCGGACGATGCGCGTCTGCTGTCTGAGGTGGCGGGTGACAAGGTCGACGAAGTCTTCATCGGTTCTTGTATGACTAAC
Organism: Grimontia sp. THUN1695; assembly: GCF_059704325.2. NCBI lineage: Bacteria > Pseudomonadati > Pseudomonadota > Gammaproteobacteria > Vibrionales > Vibrionaceae > Grimontia > Grimontia sp. THUN1695. The sequence goes on from NZ_AP046577.1 coordinate 148,294, forward strand.
ATCGGCCACTTCCGCGCTGCAGGTAAACTGCTGGACAAATTCGGCGGCACGCTGTCTACGCGTCTGTGGGTGGCTCCGCCAACCAAGATGGACCGTGATCAGCTGACCGAAGAAGGCTACTACGGTATCTTCGGCCGTGCCGGTGTCCGTATCGAAACCCCTGGATGTTCACTGTGTATGGGTAACCAGGCGCGTGTTGCTGACAAAGCAACCGTACTGTCGACCTCGACCCGTAACTTCCCGAATCGTCTGGGTACCGGTGCGAATGTTTACCTGTCTTCCGCTGAACTGGCATCAGTCGGTGCGATTCTGGGCCGTATTCCAACGGTTGAGGAATATCTGGAATATGCCAAGCAAATCGATGCGACGGCAGCAGATACCTATCGTTATCTGAACTTCCACCGCATGGATCAATACACCAAAAAAGCGGATGAAGTGATTATCCAGACAGCGGTTTAATACTGCGCTAAATCTCAATCTTTGAGATAAAAGAAAGCCTCCGACAGGAGGCTTTCAGACTGCTGACAAAGCCCTGGCCATTTGGCTGGGGCTTTGATCTAATAGGGGTAAGCAAATCAATCATGGATTGGGTGACATGCTTAAAGACCCTGGCCCTCAGCAATATGAAATCGAGATGGTGACACTCGAACAGTTGGTCCCCAAAAACCATCTCGTTCGCAAAATCGATGCTGCCGTCGACTTTGAATTTATCCGTGACGAAGTCGCCCATCTCTACTGCCACAACAATGGCCGCCCTGCGATAGACCCCGTTCGCCTGTTTAAAATCCTGCTCCTAGGCTTCCTCTTCGGCGTCAAAAGTGAACGCCAGCTCGTCAAAGATATCGAGGTCAACGTCGCTTACCGCTGGTTCCTTCGCATGTCGCTAACCGAAAAGGTGATTGATGCGTCCACCTTGAGCCAGAACCGCCGCCGTCGCTTCAACGATACCGACGTGTTCGAGCGCATCTTCATCCGCATCGTCGAGCAGGCGATGAACAAAGGCATGGTCGAGGGACGCGTCTTATTTACCGACAGCACTCACCTGAAAGCCAATGCCAACAAGCGTAAATACCGTAACGAACTGGTGAAACAAAACGTCAGTGCTTATGCCGAGCTGTTAGATGAAGCGGTTGACGCTGACCGTGCAGCAGAAGGAAAACGCCCACTCAAACCGAAAGATGGTCACATTGAGAAAAACACCAAAGTCAGCACCACCGACCCAGACAGCGGGTTCATGACACGGGACCAAAAACCACAGGGCTTCTTCTACCTTGACCATCGCACCGTCGACGGCAAACACGGCATCATCCTCGACACCCATGTCACGCCAGGCAATGTGAATGACGCCCAACCGTATATCGCCCGTCTGGATACCACGTTAGCGCGCTTTACGCTCTCGCCTGTTGCCGCCGGGCTTGATGCCGGTTACTTCACCGCGACTATCTGCCATGAACTGGAACAACGGCAAATGCTGCCGATAATGGGATACCGCCGGCCTCACCGTACGAAGAATGCCATCAAGAAAAAGCACTTTCATTACGACAAAGAGACGGACCGCTATCTCTGTCCTCAGGGACAGGAGCTGGTTTACAAGACCACCAACCGTCAGGCATACAGCGAGTATCACTCTGACCCACAGATATGCAAAACCTGTCCGCTGCGCGATGATTGCACCAAGAGCTAGAATCACAAACGGGTGATAACCCGGCACCTGTTCGAGAAATCGGTAGAGAATGCCAATGCCTTGAGGCTGACAGCCTGGGGAAAGAAAGTGTACCGACGACGGGCAGAGACGGTGGAGCGAAGCTTCGCAGATGCCAAACAACATCATGGCCATCGCTATGCGAGGTTCCGTGGTCTGTTGAAAGTACAAATCCAATGCTGGTTGGCGGCAGCAGCGCAAAACATCAAGAAGATAGCCTTACTGGAGGCTTATCTTCGCAAAATTGGGCTTAATACGCGCCAAATAGCTCAGATAGTGAAGCAAATCAGCTTCTGTGGGTTAAAAGCAGCCTGAACATAACAATATGGAAAAATAGCGCGATCGCGGCCTTCGGCCGCTAACAAAAGAAAACCCCGCTTGAAAAAGCGGGGTTAGTCAGCAATCTGAAGCCTCCGACAGGAGGCTTTCTTGGTTTTGGGGATACTGGGTCCTAGGTCCTAGGTCCTGGGTCCTAGATTCAGGCTCAGAGCCAGCGTTCTCGCCACGTTTGCTGCCGTGTTTTCCACATTAACTGCACCCTCCTTGAGGGCATCAGCCAATGCTACCGGGCGCGGCACCACGCTGAATACCGCATCAATACCATGTTCATGCACCACATCCACATCGTTGGACAGACACCCGGCAATCCCAATCACCGGCAGCTTGTACTGCTTGGCGCAGCGGGCAACGCCAATCGGGGTTTTACCGTGAATGGTCTGGCTGTCGATTCGCCCTTCACCGGTGATCACCAGATCAGCGTCTTTCAGCTGCTCTGACAGGTTCACTGCATCCATGACAATGTCGATGCCCGGACGTAAGTCAGCATTAAAAATGCCCATCAGGGCTGCGCCCATGCCACCTGCCGCGCCCGCACCGGCACGGTGTTTTACGTCGCTGCCCAGTACGGATTTTATGATGTCTGCAAAGTGGGAGAGATTGGCATCCAGTTCGTTTACCATCTCCGGTGTCGCCCCTTTTTGCGGGCCGAAAACCGCCGATGCGCCTTTTTCACCACACAGTGGGTTATCCACGTCACAGGCTACTTCCAGCTTTACCTGGGACAGGCGAGGGTCCATCCCGCTGCAATCGAGGGTATGCAGCTTGTTCAGTGCGCCGCCCCCTAAACCGATATCATTGCCGTCTGCATCCAGCAGTTTGACACCCAATGCCTGCGCCATACCGGCGCCACCATCGTTGGTGGCACTGCCGCCAATACCGACAATCAGGTGTCTGGCCCCTTTATCCAGCGCCGCTTTGATCAGCTCGCCGGTTCCAAAGCTGGTGGTGACCAGCGGGTTGCGCTGCGAAGGGGGAACCAAATGCAGGCCAGACGCTGCGGCCATTTCAATCACCGCTGTTTCCCCGTCACCTAGAAGGCCAAAGAAGCCTTCAACGGGGGTGCCAAGCGGGTCGGTGACATTGACCGTGATGATCTGGCCACCGGTTGCATCAACCAGTGACTGTACTGTGCCTTCGCCGCCGTCTGCCATGGGCAGTTTGGTATAGCGCCAGGAAGGAAAAACGTGTTTAAAACCATTTTCTATTGCCTGAGCGACTTCTGCGGCACTCAGGCTTTCTTTATAAGAGTCGGGGGCAATCACGACGTGCATTCTTGGGCTCCAAAAAGCAAATTACAGAAGTATCAAACTAAGGATGTAAACCGTGATGATACCGGTCACCCCCTGAATCAGGGTGGCAACGGTTTGCGCACGGTATGCTGTGCTGACAGACATCTTACTGAACTGGGTCACGACCCAGAAGAAGCTGTCATTGGCATGTGAAACGGTCATGGCGCCTGCACCAATCGCTAATACAGTCAACACCCGTCCCATCTCAGAGGCAAGGCCAAGATCGCCAAGCAATGGGGCAACCAGTGCGGAGGTGGTGACCAGGGCAACGGTTGATGAACCCTGCGCTGACTTCAGTGCGGCAGAGACAATAAATGGCATGAAAAGACCGATGCCCAGTGTTGATAATGCCTCGCCAAGTTGTGGGCCAACACTGGTTGCTTTAAGCACCGCACCAAATGCGCCGCCGGCACCGGTGATCAAAAGGATTGGGGCTGCTGTTGAAATCGCATCAGCAACCTGTGCCGTCAGGGCTTCTCCTTTGGTGGGTTTTTCCTCAGAAGTTTTCACCAGAGGCAGGGCGATAAACAGGCCGACAACCAGCGCGTTGAGTGGTGCACCGAAGAAGGCCAGCACGGTTTTCAGCGTGCCATCGCCAAGAGGTGCACTGGGATAATTAGCAATAGAACCCAGGCAAATCAGAAGAATAGGGATCAATATGGGTGAAAAAGCCTGGGTTGCAGTTGGCAGCTTGCCATAGCGGGCTTTAAGTGCTTCGTAGCTTTCTGCCACTTCGTTATCTTCGCCACACGTATAACGTGATGAGACAATGTTTGCCCAGAGTAAGCCTGCCATCGCGGTTACTGCGGCCACAATCAGACCAAGGCCAATAACCAGACCCAGATTATTGGTGAGATCCAGGTTTCCGGCGGCGGCAATCGGTCCGGGCGTTGGCGGAACAAAGGTGTGGGTAGCATAGAGGCCGGTTGCCAGTGCGACACTCATACCGACGGCAGAGACGCCCATACGCTTGGTCATCGCCCGTTTCAGAGAGTTGAGGATTACATACCCAGAGTCGCAAAATACCGGAATAGAAACCAGATAACCAATCAGTGACATCGTCAGGCGGGGGAAGCGTTCGCCCAGCAGCTTGATGATGGTATCAGCCATGGTAATGGCAGCACCGGAGCGCTCCAGAATGGTGCCGATAATGGTTCCGAGCATGATCACCAGACCGATATACCCCAGAATGCCACCAAAACCACCGCTGATGGTTTTTGCGATGTTTTCCAGAGGAAGACCGGAGAGCAATGCGGTTAAAAAGGCTGCGCCAAGCAGTGCCAGAAAGGGGTGAATCTTAAATTTGGACGTTGATAGCACCACGAAGGCGATGGCTATCAATAACACGATAACGAGTTCCATGAATAAATCTCCTTGTAGGGTCGTGAAGTATTGTTATGTTGTTATCGTGTGTATTTTCCAGACTGATATTGATAAAACTATGTTTTTTTCTACAAAATATTTCCCTTTTAAGGGCTATTTTTTATTTATATCAACAATCCACTGTGAAGTTGGTTTGATCGTTAATGCCGCGTAAAGCAGCCCTTTTTGCTGAAAATTTGTCAGCGAGAGGCCGGTACATTCCTCAATTTGTTTCAGGCGGTAACGTACCGTGTTGGGGTGCACAAACAAAGATGATGCCGTTTTATCGATATCGCTGTTGTGGATGAACCAGACACGCAAGGTCGTGAGCAGATCCGGGCTTTTCCCTTCGATTGACCTGAGGATGTTATTGATCTGCCCAAGTTTCCACGGTTCTGACACCGGGTTCAGCAACGCGGCAAGCGGGTAATCCGAGAGCCTGGCCTGATGGACGTTATCCTGCAAGCCATTGAGGACAGAGCACAGTCCGAAAAAAGCATTGCGTATGTCGTCAATGTCAGAGACTGGATCACTGAACACCCACCGACACCGGTTGGCAACAGGGAGCTGTTTTAACAGTCGCTGGATATTTTTTGCCCAGTACTGGTTGAGTGTCTCCGGCTTTTTACCTTGAAGCGGCACTAAAACCACCAAGATCACGCCACTGCAACTGGCTTTGAGGATGTGAGGATGGATGGACGTCAGTTGCGTGGTGAGGGTGCGCTGGTCAACATCAATAGGATGCTGGCAAAGGGCGACACCGTAGGGTGTATCCAAATTCACGTTCAGCTTGCCAGCCAGCGAGCGTAAGTGATCTTCGTGGGTTTCATGGTATAGCCATTGGAGAACAAACTCTTCTTTTCTGGTTTCACTCCATCGCAACAGATCGAGTTCATGTGCATGTTCTACAGTCATTTCCGCTGCCATGCGAACCAGCTCACCATACTGCCTGACAGCCTCCAGCTTTCCGGATATCCCAACCACACCGATGGCCTGCTCCTTAAAAAAGATTGGCAGGTTAACCCCCGGTTTTACCCCCCACATGTTGTGTTGCATCTCTTCAGTAATCTCAATAGTCCGTTTTTCCGACAAGGCGAGAATGGCGCCTTCATGACGCTGGTGAAGCCGGGAGTGATCTGTTGAGGCAATGATATAACCTTGTTCATCCATCACGTTGAGCGCGTTATTTATAATCTTTATCGCGCGTTGGACAATGGCATTGGCTAAGTCTGGCGTAATCTTCATGGGTAGGATGCGAATGAGTGTCGACGATGATCACTAGGTTACTTTTCGCAAATGGCAACACGCCCAACAGAAAGCCAATTCTGTGACCTGCATGGGTGAAAAAACGCATTGCATCTTTAAAGAGAATATCAACAATGACCTCTCAATAATCGGAGGGTACCTGTGGACTACGAATTTCGACGTAATACTTTAGACGACAGCTTCCATGCTGAGCTCTCTATGGGGCATGAAGCCCTAGGGCGCTGGCTGGTGGATGAGTTGGGAACCGATCATGATGCCATTGATGAGGTGCTGGAAAACCTGAACCGGGTGATGCAGCAAGGTGGCGAGTGGTTGCGTCCCGGTAAGGTGTTTCACCTGCAACTGACACAGGAAGAAGCGCTTGTGCAGGCCAACAGTGTCATTGAAGGTGGCGAGGAAGAGATGCCGGATGTGGATTTGCACGCTTATGAGGAAGAGAGCGTGTCATTGTGTGGTCCGGAAGACCTTTTGTCAGTGCTTGAAGCCTGGCAAGACTTTATCCGTCGCTACGGACGTTAATCTCCTTATTTTAAAATCTAACGGAAAGGATCTCCGTTGGCTCACCTTCCACTTTTTCCTGTCTTTATTTCCTATGTCCCTTTTTAGTGCATGGTTTGGGAGGGGATCTTTTCTGCCTGATCACGGTGAAACTAGAGCACCAAAATGGTGCAATAAAAGTGGGTTATTTTTAAAGTTCCATATAACTAACTGAATATAAACATAAATAAAAATTGGCACACCATTTGTTTATTTCTTGTCCAAAGAGAAGTTAAATCAGGATCAAGGAGACGGCAATGAAATTGATCAACGCAATTATCAAACCCTTCAAGCTCGATGATGTGCGTGAAGCATTGGCCGAAGTTGGCGTGGATGGGATGACAGTAACGGAAGTCAAAGGTTTTGGCCGTCAGAAAGGGCATACAGAGCTCTATCGTGGCGCGGAATACCAGGTGGACTTTTTGCCGAAAGTAAAATTGGAAATTGCTGCACATAGCGAAAATGTGGATGACATTATCGACGCTATCAGTAAGGCGGCGCAGACCGGAAAAATTGGTGACGGAAAGATTTTTGTTTATGACCTCCAGCAAGCGGTACGTATCCGTACCGGCGAGATGGACGCAGAAGCGATTTAAGGGTTAGGGGAGGAAGTAAAGATGGAACTGACAACAACTGTGACAGAGCTGCGTTATGCGCTCGATACCTTTTTCTTTTTAATGTCAGGTGCGCTGGTAATGTGGATGGCAGCAGGCTTTGCCATGCTGGAAGCCGGGTTGGTACGCTCCAAAAACACCACAGAAATTCTCACCAAGAACATCTGTCTATATGCCATTGCCTGTACGACGTACTTGTTGGTGGGCTACAACATCATGTATGTCGACAACACGGAAGGCGGCTGGCTGCCATCGTTCGGTGCCTTGATTGGTACCCAGAGCGAAGGCGCGGATCACTCTCTTGAATCAGACTTTTTCTTCCAGGTTGTCTTTGTTGCGACGGCAATGTCCGTGGTTTCCGGTGCAGTGGCTGAGCGGATGAAGCTGTGGGCTTTCCTGGCATTTTCGGTGGTTCTGACGGCATTTATCTACCCCATGGAAGGGTACTGGACATGGGGCGGCGGATTCCTGTCACAAGCCGGTTTCAGTGATTTTGCAGGTTCAGGCATTGTTCACATGGCAGGCGCAGCAGCGGCACTGGCTGGGGTTCTCCTGCTTGGTGCCCGGAAAGGAAAATATGGCAAGAATGGCCAAATCTATCCGATTCCCGGTTCAAACCTGCCACTGGCAACATTGGGTACCTTCATTCTGTGGTTCGGCTGGTTTGGTTTTAACGGCGGTTCACAACTGATGGTGTCTGACTTTGAAAACGCGACAGCAGTGGGACAGATTTTCCTGAACACCAACGCTGCGGCAGCGGCGGGGGCCATTGTGGCACTGACTGTGTGTAAGGCAACGTGGGGTAAAGCCGATTTGACCATGGTTTTGAACGGTGCGCTGGCAGGGCTTGTTGCCATTACCGCTGACCCTCTTTCTCCGGCTCCGGTTGCCGCACTGACTATCGGTGGTCTGTCGGGGGCACTGGTAGTGATCAGTATTGTTGGTCTGGATAAACTGAAAATTGACGATCCTGTGGGTGCAATTTCGGTGCACGGCACCTGCGGCCTGTTTGGTCTGTTGGCTGTTCCTTTCAGCAATGCCGATGCGACATTCGGTGCACAAATTTTCGGGGCGGCGGTTATCTTCGTCTGGGTATTCGGTGCGAGCCTTGCTGTGTGGGCGCTGTTGAAAGCGACAATGGGTATCCGTGTCACTGAAGAGGAAGAACTTGAAGGCATGGATTCGCACGACTGTGGTGTTGATGCTTACCCAGAATTTGTCAGTGTGAGATAAGCGGTAATAGCCATTGTTGGTATCGGGGCCCTGCATTTTATGATGCAGGGCCCTTTTTTAGATAGGCTGTTTGCACAATCTATTGCGCACACAGGGATGATGTGTATACTAATCTAATTGATAAACGTTATCATTTAAATTTGCGCTTTAGGAAGTCATGGATATGAAAAAGTTGCTGTCTGCATCTGCGTTGATGCTTGGGGTTATGGGTACTGGCGTAGCGCAAGCTGCAGAAGAAGTTAATGTCTACTCCTATCGTCAGCCATTTCTGATTGAGCCGATGCTGGATGCATTTACGAAAGAAACGGGCATCAAGGTAAACGTAAAGTTTGCCAAAGAGGGGTTGGCAGAGAAACTGCAACAGGAAGGTGAATACAGCCCAGCAGATGTTTTGCTGACGGTTGATATCGCACGTCTGAAAGAACTGGATAACAAAGATTTGGTTCAGGCCCTGGACAGTGAAGTGATTGAAAGCAACGTTCCTGCCCAGTTCCGTGACAGTAATGATCGCTGGTTTGCCCTGACATTGCGCGCCCGTGGTGTGTACTCGTCACGCGATCGTGTTGGTAAGCTGGGTAACGACTTTGATTATATGGATCTGGCTAAGCCTGAATTTAAAGGAAAAATCTGTACTCGTTCAGGTAAACACCCCTACAATGTGTCATTGATTTCTGCTGTTATCGCCAATCATGGTGAAGCAGAAGCGAAAGCCTGGTTGGAAGGTGTGAAAGCAAACCTGGCACGTAAGCCTCAAGGCAACGACCGCGCACAAGTGAAAGCTATTTCTGAAGGACTGTGCGACGTTTCTCTAGGTAACAGCTACTATCTGGGCAAAATGTTAGCAGATGAGAAACAAATTCCCTGGGCTGAAAGTGTTTACCTGAACTATCCGGGCCAGAATGCGAATGGTACCCACGTAAACGTGAGTGGCATGGCAATGGCGAAATACGCACCGAACAAAGAAAACGCACAAAAACTGATGGAGTTTTTGACGTCAGATGTGGCACAGAAGATGTACGCGGAACTGAACTATGAAGATCCAGTGAAGCCAGGCGTAGCGAGCTCTGAACTGGTTGCTTCCTGGGGAGAGTACCGTGCAGATGACTTGTCTTTGGAACGCATTGCCGAGAACCATGAGAAAGCAATGAAGCTTCTGGACGAAGTGAAGTTTGATCTGTAAGTCACAAAACCTGTATAGCTAAGGGGGAAGGTGCTTCCCTCTTTCGCTGTATTCTGACGCCATAATGTTGTAGGCAATGTTAGAACAGAACCGATTTTTGAAAACCAGTAGTTGGGCTTTTTCCCTGCTGCTGGTTTTGCCTGTTTTGGCGATTTTTTATACCGCGCTGGGTGAGTCCGATGACGTTTTTGGTCATTTGGTGTCGACGGTGATGGGGACCTATGCTCTCAACACCACGCTTTTGGTGACAGGCACGGTATCACTGGCCTTACTGATGGGGATCCCCTCAGCCTGGTTGTTGGCGAATTACGCGATTCCCGGTGACCGCTGGTTGCAGTGGGCGTTGGTCCTGCCTCTGGCGATGCCGGGGTATATTGTCGGTTATATTTATACCGATTGGTTCGATTATGCCGGCCCTATTCAGTTACTTCTTCGTGATCTTACTGGCTGGACATCTGCTGCCCAGTACTGGTTCCCTGATTTACGTACCTTGCCCGGCGCCTGTTTTGTACTGGCATTGGTGCTTTATCCTTACGTTTACCTGCTTGCCCGCGCTGCGTTTATGGAACAAAGTCTGACGCTGACACAATCTGCGCGCCTCTTGGGTTGTACGCCGACACAGAGTTTTCTTCGGGTTTCTCTGCCACTTGCCCGTCCGGCGATTGCCGTCGGCGCATCCCTGGTGGCGATGGAATCGCTGGGGGATTATGGCACTGTCAGTTATTTTGCGGTCAGCACCCTCACAACCGCGGTGTATGACACCTGGCTGGGGTATTCCAACCTTAATGCTGCGGCAAAAATTTCAGCCATCATGCTGGTGGTGATTTTCCTTCTGATCAGCAGTGAACGTTACAGCCGCCGCAAACAAAAGCTTTTCAGCCAGAATGTTACGCCAGACACCATCACCAAGGCATCATTACGTGGCAAGTATAAAGTGATCGCAACGGTGTGGTGCTGGGGGCTGTTTATGACTGCGTTTGCCGCACCACTTGGCCAGTTATTGATTTATGCCTGGGATTACCATTCCAGCAGTTCTATCGAAGAATTTGCCCAGTACAGTGCCAACAGTCTTTATGTGTCGCTGATTGCGGCTGTGCTCGCCCTGATCATTGCACTGCTGGTGAATTTTTATAAGCGTCTTGCAGGCAATGCAGCCAGTAATGTCCCTATCCGTATGGCGTCAATGGGTTATGCGGTACCAGGAACTGTGTTGGCCATTGGTGTACTGATTTTCCTGACCAGTGCCGACCATATGATTAATGATCTGACCAATATGATGGGTTGGGGCAGGCCTGGCTTGATTCTTTCTGGCACTATGTTCGCCATGTTGACGGCTTTTGTGGTACGTTTCAGTGCAGTTGCGATAGGCAGTGTAGAGTCGAGTCTTGCCAAAGTATCGCCGTCATTGGATATGGCCGCCCGAACCATGGGATGCAACGTGCGAAGCATGATCCAGCGTGTGCAGTTGCCACTCATCCGCCGTGGTTGCCTGATTGCGATGTTGCTGGTGTTTATAGAGTCGATGAAAGAACTCAATGCGGCATTACTGCTGCGTCCTTTCAACTTCGAAACCCTGGCGACCTATGTGTTTAACTACGCCTCTGACGAGCACCTCGAATACGCGGCACTGCCTGCGGTGCTGCTGGTGCTGGTGGGACTGATACCTCTGATCATGATTAACCGTTCTCTGGAGCAAAGCCACTCATGAGTTGTGCACTGACCGTCAACAACCTGATTTGTCGATATAACGGCCAGGCAGTGTTGAATGATCTCACGTTCCGCGTTGAGAAAGGTGAAATTGTCTGCCTGCTGGGCGCGAGTGGCTGTGGCAAAACCACCTTACTGAAAGCCATTGCGGGCCTGCTGCCACTGGATGCCGGTGAGATGAGCATTAACTGCCGTCAGATTGTGGGGGAAGGGGTAAGTGTGCCGCCTGAGCAGCGCAATATCGGGATGATTTTCCAGGACTACGCCTTATTCCCACACCTGACCGTGGCGGAAAATGTGGCTTTTGGTCTCAAAGGCTGGGACAAGGTGGCAATAAAGGCGCGTGTCAATGAAATGCTGGCACTGGTGAAACTGGATGGTCTGGGGAAACGTTATCCACATCAGCTTTCTGGCGGACAGCAGCAACGTGTCGCGATTGCCCGTGCGCTCGCCAGTAAACCAGACTTGCTATTGTTAGATGAACCTTTCTCTAACATTGATACCCAGGTGCGCCACAGCCTGATCAAAGAAATTCGCAAGATCTTCAAAGAGCAGGACGTCACAGCAATATTCGTGACCCACAGCCGTGAAGAAGCGTTTGCATTTGCAGATAAGCTCGCGGTGATGAACAAAGGCGTGATTGAACAATACGGCGGTGCAACAGAGCTCTACTACCGGCCGAGCAGTCGCTTTGTGGCCGATTTCCTGGGGCATGGCTCTTATGTGCCGGTGTCTGTCAACGGTGACCAAAAAATGTACACGCCGTTGGGTGAGTGGCCGGTTGAGCAAGCTGCAAATGGTGATGCGCTTGAGTGGCTAATCAGGCCGCAGAACCTTTCCATTACCCCCGATGAAGCGGGTAATGGGGTAGTGAGTGACGTGCAGTTTATGGGCGATAGCTGTCGTTATCTGGTCGATGTCAATGGCCAATGCCTGATGGTGTACTCTAACCAGTTACTCGATACGGGTGATAAGGTTCGTCTCGATATCAGGCCGCATCCGCCAGTGCTGTTTGAAGCCAGCTAATCACAGCGTATGAAAAAACCGGCAGCGGCCGGTTTTTATGGCTGGAGATAACGGTTATCTCAATGGCTGCATAGCATATCAATATAACCATCGGCCTGGCGGATCAGTGCGTCCTTATCCGGCTGCTGGTGGGTCTGCAGATAAAGAATGTAGCAGACACCATCAAAAAGGCGTGCCAGTTCAGTGGCAGATCGGCGCTCCGGGAGCACGCCTTCCTCAATGCTATGGGCAAACAGTGCTGTGTACAGGTCCAGCACCACATTCTTGCCTTCCACGAAGTTCGGCCAGATATCTTCACGAATTGACGTGCTCCATTCGTACCATACCTTTAACCATTCTTCGTCAGCCAATGCTGCGTCAATCAATGCTGAGGTAACAAAAGAGAGTGAATTGCGAACATTGTTTTTACCCAGATAGAGATGGCGCGTAATAATTTGCTGGAATTCGATTTCTGCGGCTTTTAGCACTGCATCAACGAGGTCTTCACGGGTGGGAAAATAATTAAACACAGTCGCGACTGAGACCTGTGCTATATCGGCAATATCTGCATGTCCTGCGCGCCCGATACCGCGCTTGGAAAACACTTCCAGCGCATAGCCGAGCAGTTGTTCTTTTCTCTGCTCAGGCGACAAACGGGTTCTGGTACGTCCATTTGATGTAGTCATCCTGGTTCCTGCCAACTTGTTTTGAAACAGGATTGCCTCAATATGGCAATCTTTCTATTAGTGTCCGGTCTTTCTTTACAACTGCTCGATGAGTGTACAACAGCAACCAGTTGCTTAACAATGACCACGCATAATTGGTCGACGAAATTTTGACGTGTATCGAGTAGGATCAAAACGGGGGCAGTGATAGAATGTGCGACCTCATTACACAGGCAGTCTGGCGGATAACCGTCGAGGGTTAGAATGAAACATACCGTAGAAGTGATGATTTCAGAGCAGGAAGTCCAGCAACGTGTAAAAGCGTTGGGTGCTGAAATCACTGAACATTATAAAGATTCTCAAGACCTGGTCTTGGTTGGCTTGTTACGTGGTTCTTTCGTCTTTATGGCTGACTTGGCGCGTGCTATCGAACGGCCACATTCTGTCGATTTTATGACCGCATCCAGCTACGGCAATGCAATGGAAAGCAGCCGCGATGTACGCATCCTGAAAGATCTGGACGACGACATCAAAGGAAAAGATGTGCTGTTGGTGGAAGACATTATCGACACCGGCAATACCCTAAGCAAAGTCTGTGACATCCTGTCTATTCGTGAACCAAACTCGATCCGTATCTGTACACTGCTCGACAAGCCTGAGCGTCGCGAAGTTGATGTTCATGTGGATTGGTATGGCTTTAAGATCCCGGATGAGTTTGTCGTTGGTGTTGGCATCGACTATGCGCAGAAGTACCGTCACCTGCCGTATATTGGTAAAGTGGTTCCGTTGGAAGACTGATTCCTCCTGCGAAGAGTGAAAAAAGCGATCGTCGGATCGCTTTTTTGCTATTTAGGCATCTGTATGGTGATGGCGGGTTAACCGGGGACCAGTTCGGCCATGGCTGCTTCATAACCCGCTTCCAGTGTCTGCAAATTGTTTGCCGTCATGCCTAAATCTTTCAGCACACCATCACTGATGTCGTAAAACCAGCCATGGACCTTAATATCCTGCCCGCGCTCCCATGCTGAGCGCAGTATCGTAGAATTTCCCAGGTTATAGACCTGCTCTGCCACGTTGATCTCACACAGTCGGTTTCCCTGTTCTTCCAGGCTCAGTGAACTCAGGTATTTTTTATGCTTGCGGTAGAGATCGCGGATGTGCAACAGCCAATTGTTGATAAGCCCCAGTTCCTGGTTTTCAATCGCCGCATGCACGCCACCACAGCGATAATGGCCACAAATGATAATGTGCTTTACCTTGAGCACGTCAACGGCGTATTGCACCACTGACAGGCAGTTGAGGTCGGTGTGGATCACCTGATTGGCGACGTTTCGGTGCACGAAAAGCTCGCCGGAGTCCAAGCCGGTTAGCCGTTCCGCCGGCACCCGGCTGTCGGCACACCCTATCCAGAGGTATTCAGGATGTTGGGATTGGGCCAGCTCAGCAAAATAGGCAGGGTTGTCTTCCTTGATGGTTTTCGACCATTTTACATTGTTAGAGAAAAGTTGCTTGATTTGCGCCATGGTGCCCCCCTGAAACATGCTGAGCGAGACTATACACCACAACAGATAATAATTAGATACAATTTAACTATTTCCACTTAACGTATTAACTCCTCTTACCAGCAACATAGTTGATATAACGGATCCCTTGTTGCACCGTTGAACGGTATACTGGGGGCGCTGAACTACCTATTCTTCAATCAGTTGGGTGAAAAATATCTGACCTTTTCACAATGCGTAGTGATAGGCCGTGGCAAACGGTGTTTTTCATGCCGTGAAGTCCGGCAGCAAAAAAACAGCTCCAAGCCTGCCTGGGCAATCCGGCAATTCGCTGAAAAAAGGAAACATTAAAAGGGAGCACGTTGTGAATTTCGACCGGTTCAAACACTGGAGCTTGAAAGGTGACATTTTCGGTGGTGTCACGACTGCCATCATTTCTCTTCCCCTGGCACTGGCATTTGGTGTCTCATCCGGCGCGGGTGCGGAAGCCGGTTTGTGGGGCGCAATTCTTGTTGGACTGTTTGCTGCGCTGTTTGGCGGCTCATCCACCCTGATTTCTGAACCGACTGGCCCAATGACAGTGATCATGACTGCGGTCCTGACCTCGATGATGGCCCGTTACCCGGAAACCGGCATTGCCATGGCATTCACTGTGGTGATGATGGCGGGGGCATTCCAGATTCTTTTGGGCACGCTGAAGCTGGGTAAGTACGTTACCCTGATGCCATACAGCGTGATTTCAGGCTTTATGTCAGGCATCGGTGTGATCCTGATTTTGCTGCAAATCAGCCCGTTGCTTGGACACGCTGCTCCGCCGGGAGGAGTACTTGGAACGATTCAGGCATTGCCGGAAACCGTGTCTAACCTCAGTGTCAGGGAGCTGTTTCTGGGGCTGCTGACCCTGGGGATCCTGTTCTACTTTCCGAAAAAATACCGTAAGTATGTTCCTGCACAATTGGTCGCCTTAGTTGCAGTCACACTGCTTTCCGTGTTGTTTTTTGATCCCGGCAGTATCCGCCGCATCGGTGAAATTCCGACTGGGCTTCCTTCTATCGTCCTGCCGACCTTCACCCCAGAGCTTCTGACCACTATGGTGATTGATGCCTTAGTGCTGGGTACATTGGGCTGTATTGATACCTTGCTGACCGCAGTGATTGCAGACTCCCTGACAAGGGAAGAGCACAACTCGGATAAAGAACTGCGCGGCCAGGGCATTGCCAATATGATTTCCGGCCTGTTTGGGGCGCTGCCTGGTGCCGGCGCCACCATGGGAACCGTGGTCAATGTGCAGGTTGGCGCGCGTTCTCCTTTGGCCGGGATTGTCCGGGCGCTTATCCTTGCGGCTGTAGTGTTGGTTGCAGGTTTCCTCACTGAACCCATTCCGATGGCGGTGCTGGCGGGTATTGCCCTGTATGTGGGGATTAACATTCTTGACTGGAGTTTCCTGCAACGCGCCCATAAAGTAAGCCTGCATCAAACCGCGATCATGTATGGTGTGATGGCGTTGACAGTATTTGTTGACCTGATTGTGGCGGTGGGGCTCGGTGTCTTTATTTCAAACATTATTGTGATAGAGCGGCTTAGCCGTGAGCAGGCCAAGCAGGTGAAAGCCATCAGTGATGCAGATGACGATGATGTCCCCTTGTCAGATGAAGAGCGGGCATTATTGGATGAATCTGATGGCAAGGTATTGTTTTTCTATCTCTCTGGCCCAATGATCTTCAGCGTGTCCAAAGCCATCTCCCGACAACATACCCGGATTGGTGATTATCGCGTGATGATCCTGGATTTGAGTGATGTGCCTTTGATTGACATGACCGTGGGGCTGGCGCTGGAAAATGCCATTGCTGATGCCCGCGAAGCGAACTGTACGGTGTTCCTGCTCAGCCCACATGAGCAGACCACCGAACAGCTTAAGCGTCTCCATGTTGGCAACTGGGTTGCTGATACGCATATGTTCGACTCCCGTTATGATGCACTTCATGCCGCCAAGCGGTTAACGGAAGTCATGCCTTAAAAGAAAAATAACGCAATGAAAGCAATAGAAATCGACAATCTGGTCAAAACCTATGGCACAGATGTCAAAGCGCTGAAGGGGATATCTCTTTCCGTTCAGGAAGGCGATTTTTACGCTCTGCTCGGTCCAAACGGTGCTGGAAAATCAACCACCATTGGCATTCTCAGTTCTCTGGTTAACAAAACCGCCGGCAAGGTCAAAATCTTTGGCTATGACATCGATACCGATCTGGTGGAAGCGAAAAAGCAAATTGGTCTGGTGCCACAGGAGTTTAATTTCAACCAATTCGAAAAGGTTGAGCAAATTGTGGTTAATCAGGCCGGTTACTACGGTGTGGAGCGTGACGAGGCCAAACGTCGCGCCAAGAAATATCTCAGCCAGCTGGATCTGTGGGATAAACGTAATGAGTCTGCCCGCAACCTGTCCGGTGGCATGAAGCGTCGGCTGATGATTGCCCGTGCGCTGATGCATGAACCGAAACTGTTGATCCTGGATGAACCTACCGCAGGGGTAGATATTGAACTCCGCCGCTCGATGTGGACATTCCTGCAAGATATCAACAAACAGGGCATCACCATCATCCTGACTACCCACTATCTGGAAGAGGCGGAAATGCTGTGCCGAAACATTGGCATTATTAACCGGGGGGAGCTGATTGAGGATACCTCGATGAAGGCGCTGCTGAAAAAGCTCGATGTGGAAACCTTTATTCTCGATCTGGCGCCGGGCAGCAGGGTAGAGCACTTGGAAGGGGTGAAATGGGTGCAGCTTGATGACCATACCCTGGAAGTAGATGTCCATAAAGATACTGGATTGAACACAGTGTTTGAACAATTGTCAGCGCAGGGCACAAAGGTGCTTTCTATGCGCAATAAAGCCAACCGTCTGGAAGAGCTATTCGTGACTCTGATCCGTGAAAATGCGGAGGCCAAAGCGTGAATAAACTGTATTGGGTAGCGTTTAAAAGCCTTATCATCAAAGAAGTGACGCGTTTCACCCGTATCTGGGTGCAAACGCTGGTGCCGCCAGCGATCACCATGACGCTGTATTTCATTATTTTCGGGAACCTGATAGGCAGCCGTATTGGTGAAATGGGCGGTTTCAGTTATATGGCCTATATTGTGCCGGGCCTTATCATGATGTCGGTGATCACCAACTCTTACTCCAATGTTGCCTCGTCGTTTTTCAGTGCAAAAATGCACCGCAACATTGAAGAGCTGATGGTTGCGCCGGTGCCCAACTACATTATTATTGGCGGTTATGTTGGCGGGGGCGTGGCGCGTGGACTGGCCGTCGGGCTTATGGTCTCTATGGTGTCGCTGTTCTTTGTCGATTTAAACATTGCCCATTTTGGGGTGATTGTTGCCACCGTGATCCTGACATCTGTGGTGTTTTCCCTGGGGGGGCTTATCAATGCGGTGTTTGCCAATAGCTTTGACGATATCAGCATTATCCCGACCTTCGTGCTGACGCCGCTGACCTATCTGGGTGGTGTATTCTATTCGCTCTCGCTGTTGCCTGAGTTCTGGCAGGGGGTGTCCAAGCTGAACCCGATTGTCTATATGGTCAATGCCTTCCGCTATGGCTTCCTTGGCGTATCGGATGTGAACATCACAACGTCTTTTGCGGTGCTTGGACTGTTTGTTGTCGTGCTTTACAGCTTGGCCTGGTACCTTATCAGTCGTGGGATTGGCCTGAGAAGCTAACACTGTGCAGACGAAAAAAAACCGCCGCTGGCGGTTTTTTTAAGGCTTATTCTTCGCTGTCATCACTGACCTGAGGCGCTAAATCGACCGTCAGGTTGTCGATAAGGCGGACTTGCCCAAGGAAGGCTGAAGCCAGGATCACCGCTTTGCTGGTATGTTCGGTGATGGCCTGCAGGGTATGGGCATCACGGATGAAAATTTCATCCGGCTCCAGACCGGCAGCACGCAGTTGGTCGTTTCCGTCCAACACCAGCTCACTGTAATCATT
This sequence comes from Grimontia sp. THUN1695, assembly GCF_059704325.2. Taxonomy (NCBI): domain Bacteria; kingdom Pseudomonadati; phylum Pseudomonadota; class Gammaproteobacteria; order Vibrionales; family Vibrionaceae; genus Grimontia; species Grimontia sp. THUN1695. The sequence goes on from NZ_AP046577.1 coordinate 166,686, forward strand.
TCGGCCACCGCGCATCTGGCTGCTGATCCAGCGCAGGGTTTTTGCAAGGACTGGCGCACGCTGGCGTTCATCTACGGTCAGGCGGCTGTTGCGGCTGCTCATCGCCAGTCCATCCATTTCGCGTACGGTAGCAACAGAAATGATCTCGATGGGCAGACAGAGATCCTCCACCATTTTCCTGATCACCGCGAGCTGTTGGAAATCTTTCTCACCAAAACAGGCAACATCCGGTTGCACCATATTGAACAGTTTGCTGACAACCGTTGCCACCCCCCTGAAATGACCCGGACGGGATGCACCTTCCAGCACACCTGACACGCCCGGCACATCGACAAAGGTATGGTTATCCATGCCATTGGGGTACATCACCTCGGCGGTTGGGGTGAATACCAGCTCAACGCCTTCGCAGTTCAGCTTGGCAATGTCTTCATCCAGTGTGCGCGGGTATGCCGCCAGATCGTCAGTTTTATCAAACTGCATGGGGTTGACGAAGATGCTGACAACAACGACATCGGCATTTTCACGTGCCCGTCGTACCAAGGTCAGGTGACCGTCGTGCAGATGGCCCATCGTAGGGACAAACGCGATGCGTTGCCCTTCACGTCGCCATTGCAGAACTTGTTCACGTAATGGGGCAATCTCAGCGATTACTTGCATTTTATCGGCATTCCTTAGTTAAACGTCTGTTCAGGGCCAGGGAACTCACCGCTTGCCACTTCTTCAATATAGCGCGACACCGCCTGACGCATGTCGCCTGTTTCTTTCAGGTAGTTTTTGGAAAAACGTGGGATGTAGTTGGCAGAGATGCCAAACATGTCGTGCATCACCAGTATTTGACCGTCTGTCACATTACCGGCACCAATACCGATGACAGGGACGCCGACAGCATCTGTGATGCGCGCTGCCAATGCTTTTGGCACGCATTCCAGCAAGATGATTTGCGCGCCGGCTTTTTCCAGCACCAAGGCGTCCTGAACCATTTGTTCTGCTTTGTCTTCGTCGCGACCCTGGATTTTAAAGCCGCCGAAAATATTGATGGACTGCGGGGTCAGGCCGAGGTGTGCACACACTGGCACGGCACGCTGGGTGAGCATGGTAACGGTTTCCGCCAACCAGGCGCCACCTTCCAGTTTGACCATATTTGCGCCCGCCTGCATCAGTACCGCTGCATTTTTACAGGCTTGTTCAGGCGTAGCATAAGACATAAAAGGCATGTCAGCCATCAGCAGGCAATTGGGACTGCCAGCACGCACACTGCGGGTGTGGTAGGCAATCTCATCCACCGTAACGGAGAGGGTGTCACCTTTACCTTGTAAAACCATGCCAAGAGAGTCGCCAACCAGCAATACCGGCATGTCCTGCTCTTCAAATAATTGGGCAAAACTGGCGTCATACGCCGTTGCCGAGGCAAATTTACGTCCTTCTTGCTTCCATGCCATCAAGGTGTTAATCGTCACTTTTTTCATCTTGTCTCCCAAACCCTGCTTGTTTTCGCTAAAGTGCCGAGGCGGATGTGCTTATGCGAGGATGGTCAGGCCGTTTTTGTCCGTGACGGCGACCAGTTCTGCGACAGCACTGCCATCAGGCAACTGCAAGTCAGGGGCGATTTCGGCGAGAGGGTAAAGCACGAATTCACGTACTTTCATCCCGTAGTGTGGAACGGTAAGCCGTTCGCTTTCCAGTTGGAGATCCCCGTAAAGGAGGATATCCAGGTCAAGAGTCCGGGGGCCCCAACGTTCATCTTTACGTTCGCGACCAAACTCCAGTTCAATGCGTTGAGTATGATCCAGAAGATCTAACGGTGGTAGCCCGGTGTCAATGGCTGCAACTGCATTGACATAATCCGGTTGGTCTGAAGGGCCCATCGGTTTACTGGTGTAAAGCGATGAGACACAGACAAACCGGCTGTCCGGCAACTGTTTAAGGGCTTCAATCGCCTGCTGGGCTTTTTCTGCCGGATTGCCAAGGTTACTGCCTATCGCAATGTATGCACGGATCATGATTCTGATTTTGGTTTACGGCTACGTGGTTTGCTCTTTCGGCGACGGCGGATTTTTTTCGCTGCACTCGCTTTGTTGAGCAGCTGAACCATTTCATAGCGGCCATCGCGATCGGCTTTTTGGAATTCATCCCACCAGGTTGCCAGCTCTTTTAACTGGCCGCCTTCAATCTCTCCGCGCATTTCCAGAAAATCAAATGCGGCGCGGAATTTGTTTTGCTCTAGCAGTTTGTAGGCGCGGTTGCCCGAGCGGCGACTGAGACGGAGCTGCAGTTGCCAGATATCGCGGATCATTGCGGTGAAGCGGCGCGGGATGGCAATGCTTTTCACCTGCTCATCCAGAATGTCGTTCGCGGCCACCATAAAGGCATCGTAATAGCTCAGGCCACTTTCGAACGCAATTTCTTCCGCGCGGGTCTCGAGCGGATACCACAGCATGGCGGCAAACATAAAGGCAGGATTGATCCGCTGATCTTTGGCGACACGGGCGTCGGTAGATTTCAGCACCAGCTCCAGCATTTTTTCGCACTTGCTACTGCGATCTTCGGTGAAGTGTTCTTCCAGAAGCGGGAACAGTGGCGAAAACAGATTAAAATCGCGAAGCAGTCGATACGTTGCTAAACCCTGACCAGATTGCAACAGCTTCAGGCTTTCTTCAAACAGGCGTGCCGCCGGAATATCACGAAGCAGGTGAGCCAGCGCCGGGATAGGGGCAGCCGTCGCCTCGTTAATGCGCATATCAAGCTTGGCGGCAAAACGTACAGCGCGCAACATGCGTACCGGATCTTCGCGGTAGCGGGTTTCCGGATCGCCAATCAGGCGGATGGTGCGGTTTTTCAGATCTTCCACACCGCCGGCATAATCACGTACCGAGAAATCATCAATGTTGTAATAAAGGGCATTGATGGTGAAGTCGCGACGCTCAGCATCTTCATCAATAGTACCGTAGACATTATCACGCAGCAGCATTCCGTCATTGGAGCGGGCAGCAGCCTTGTCGCTTTTATCGCCCGCATGGTGACCACGGAATGTGGCGACCTCAATCACGTCACGACCAAACAGAATATGCGCCAACCGGAAACGGCGCCCAACCAGGCGGCAGTTTCTGAACAGTTTTCGCACTTCTTCCGGGGTGGCATTGGTGGCAATGTCAAAGTCTTTTGGCTGCTTGTTTAACAGTAAATCACGCACACCTCCGCCGACGAGGTATGCCTCAAAGCCAGCCTTATTCAGGCGATAGAGCACCTTCAGCGCATTTTCGCTGATATCTTTTCTTGATATACCGTGCTCTTGGCGTGGAATAATCTCTAGCTTCAGGTCGTCAATCGCGCGTGTTTTATTATCGCGATTCAATACCTTACGGCAAAAGCTGGTAACTCGATTAAAGATAACTCACCTCGTATCTGACAGGTCGGCCCATAAAAACGACGGCATATCATATATCACAGCTTTGCATTTTAGAAAGCTGTAATCACTTCCGTCTTGCTTGGCAGCTTGGAGATCTGCCAGTTTTCAATGCCCCATTGGAGCAAATCGGTCACGGGCGCGCCGTGCAACTCTTTTGGCGGCGGATGGCCTAAAAATGTCAACGCTGCCTCCATCGCTGGGCCGGGGCGGGCATTGTCGATGGCGGGAGCATGGTTTTGCTTAGAAAGCTTATTCCCGTCGCTGTTGAGTGCAAGTGGCAAGTGCAAATAACTCACCTGGGAGGCACCCAGTTTTTGATACAGAGAAACCTGTCTTCCTGTCGGCTCAATCAGATCTGCACCGCGTACAACTTCAGTGATGCCTTGATAGATATCATCCAACACCACGGCCAGATTATAGGCAAACAGGCCGTCACGGCGTTTGATGATGAAATCTTCTGCCGCCATGGCAGGGTCCAACGACATGACACCGTGCTTGATATCAACGAACTCAGTAACAGGGTTATCGATGCAGACCCGCACAGCAGATCCTTCGTTACCTAACGTCCGGTGGCGACAGGTGCCGGGATAGAGGCCACCTGCATCCTTGATTTGACGTCGCGTACATTGGCAATAATAGGCTTCGCCAGTAGCGAGCCAGGCATCAATTTGGGCCTGATAGGCGTCATAACGGTCATGTTGGTAGAGTAAGCTGTCATCCCAGTGCAGGCCATAGGCTTCCAGTGTTTTAAGAATAGCGTCAGCCGCACCGGTCACTTCCCGTGGCGGGTCAATATCTTCAATACGAACCAGCCACTTCCCGTTATTGGCCCTGGCTTGCAGGTAACTGCCAAGGGCAGCAATCAGAGAGCCAAAATGGAGTGGGCCAGAGGGTGAAGGGGCGAACCGCCCGATATATTGCATTTTCTGTTTCTCTGAAAAAGGAAAAAGGGAGCTTTAGCTCCCTTTTTGCCATGAAACTGGGTAAAACGGTAGGCTTAGCCAGCCATTTGCTTTTCTTTGATTTCTGCAAGGGTTTTGCAATCAATACATAGATCAGCGGTTGGACGTGCTTCTAGGCGGCGAATGCCAATCTCAACACCGCAAGAATCACAGAAACCGAAATCATCGTCTTCCAGACGCTGAAGGGTCTTGTCGATCTTTTTGATCAGTTTGCGTTCGCGGTCGCGGTTACGCAATTCCAGGCTAAATTCTTCTTCCTGTGCCGCACGGTCAACAGGATCGGGGAAATTTGCCGCTTCATCTTGCATGTGATGTACAGTACGATCAACTTCTTCCCTGAGCTGATTGCGCCACGCTTGGAGGATTTTACGGAAATGATCAACTTGTTGATCATTCATGTATTCCTCGCCAGCCTTCTCTTGGTAAGGTTCTAACCCGGCGGTAGCCAGGATGCCCAGCGATTTTTTTACTTTGCTTTCTGGCATTAAGCGTTCTCCTAAATACACCCTGACCTGCTCGGTCAAAAGAGGGCGGTATCTATATCAGAAACCCTATAACGAGGCAATCTTTGTTTTTGCCTCATGTTATCCCAGTGTGAATATGTCTACATTTTTTCTCAATTCTGGGAGAACGGGACCCGTTTCGTTATGCTCATCTGGACGGGTGAAAGTGCCGCCTGATAGCAGATCACTTCTACGCCTTGTGCCTGAGCCTCTATAAGTAACTGATTATAGACTGCATCTATATGTTTTGCCGCAGAGACTTTCTTAATGCCGGTATGAAGCACGGCGAAAAAGAGCACGGCACGCTTCCTCTGTTGGGCAAGGCTTGCCAGTTCCCGTAAGTGTTTCTGACCCCGTGTAGTGACAGCATCAGGAAAAAAACCTTGTCCGTTTTCTTCCAGTAAAGTGACGCTTTTCACCTCGATATAACAGTCTTCCCTGTCCGGTGATTGCAGCAAAATGTCGATACGGCTTTTTTCTTCCCCGTAAGGCACTTCTGTTTTCAGGGTATCGTAACCTTGCAGTTCGTTGACTACCCCTTCATTGATTGCTTCTACCACCAGACGGTTAGCCTGCGCAGTATTTACGCAAATAAAGTGCCCATGACGGGTTTCTGTCAGCTCCCAGCTGTTGGCATATTTACGTTTGGGGTTGTCAGAGGTGGAATACCACACGGTATCTCCCGGTGTGGCACAGCCTGTCATGGCACCTGTGTTTGCACAGTGCATAGTGACTTTAGAACCCTCTGCCAATGTCACGTCGGCAAGAAAACGCTTATAGCGGCGGAGCAAGGTGGCAGGATGTAAAGGCGGGTCAAACTTCATGGGATCCCTTGAAAGTGGTTAACGGCCAAATGTCCAGCGTTTTAGGCAAGTCGTTGAACGCATGATAACGGCTGAATTCGAGCATCTTCAGCTTGTTTGGGTATACTGTGCGGGTAATTCTGACATAAAGGCGTTTCCATTGTCACAGCTACCTATCGACAGCGTCCTGGATGACGTAATTTCGGCATTGTCCCAATCCCCACAAGTGATCCTGAAAGCCCCTCCCGGTGCAGGTAAATCGACCCGGCTTCCCCAGACGTTGCTGGAGAGAAATGTCGTCGACGGTAAAATCATCCTGTTGGAGCCGCGTCGGCTGGCAGCGCGCAATATCGCCCGCTTTCTGGCGTCACAGTTTGGTGAAAGCGTGGGTGAAACCGTTGGCCTGCGCGTGCGGGGGGAAACCCGGGTGAGTGACAAAACCCGTCTGGAGATTGTTACCGAAGGTGTGCTGACCCGGATGATCCAGACCGATCCGGGCCTTGAAGGCGTGAGTCTCCTGATTTTCGATGAATTTCATGAGCGCAACCTTCATGCTGATTTAGCGCTTGCTCTGTCACTCGATGTTCAGGGCGCGCTGCGTGATGACCTTACTATTCTGGTGATGTCTGCCACCCTTGATGATGCTGCGTTGACCGGACTGCTGCCCGACGCCAAGGTGCTGAGCTCAGAGGGACGGAGCTTTCCGGTGGAAGTGCGTTACCAGCCAGTATCCCGCCAGTTTGGCTACGAGAATGACGTGGCCTCTTCCATCGCAACACTGATGCAGAAAGAAGACGGTTCTGCGCTGGTATTCCTGCCGGGTGCCAGAGAAATCAACCGGGTAGCAGAAGCGCTGGCAGCGAAAGTGCCGGACAGTGTGATGATTTGTTCGTTGTTTGGCCAGATGGATGCGAAAGCGCAGCAGGCCGCGATTGCGCCGGCGCCAGAAGGGCTGCGTAAGGTCGTGCTGGCCACCAATATTGCCGAAACCAGTCTGACGATTGAAGGTATCAAGCTGGTGGTGGACTCTGGCTTTGAACGTGTGGCGCGGTTTAACCGTAAAACCGGGATCACCAAACTGGAAACGGTCCAGATTGCGCGCTCATCAGCAATACAGCGTATGGGGCGGGCAGGGCGTTTGTCGGAAGGGATATGTCTTCGACTCTACACTGAAGAAACGTACCAGCGAATGCGCGCGGTGCCGGATCCGGAAATCGTCACCAGTGATTTAATGCAACTGGCTCTGGAAGTGGTGCAGTGGGGCTGTTCGCCCAAAGATTTACACTGGCTTGACCTGCCGCCTACCCAACACTGGCAACAGGCTGTTACCCTCCTGCGCCAGTTGGGGATACTGGATCAAAACGACGCGCTGACCGCCAAAGGAAAATATGTAACCGGGCTGGGTACTGATGCCCGTCTTGGGGCGATGTTGGCGGCTGCACAGGACTTTGGTGCTGAAGCCGTATCTGCCGCCTGCTGGCTGGCCGCCTGGGCAGAAGAACCGTTAAGGGGCAATGTCGACCCGGATCTTCGCATTCAGGTTGCTATGGTGATGAAAAAGCCCTCTTACCGTCAGCGTGCCGGACAACTGGCCGCCAAGCTCAATGTGACATTGGATACTGACGTGTCTGCCAATTGGCTCCCGGTTCTGGCTGCTGCTGCCTGGCCGGATCGCGTGGCTAAATCCCGTGGCAATAATGGTCGCTTTCTATTGAGTAACGGTCATGGCGCGCAGATTGATAATGATCACCCGCTGGCTTGTGAAGAGGCACTGGTCGCCGTGGACCTGATGAGCGTGACGCAGGGCGACAGCCGCATCTTTACCGCTTGCAGTACAGACTTCGCAACCCTGCAAACAAGGCTGCCCTCACTGTTTTCTGAGCGGGAATGGGTAGACTGGGATGAAAAGAAAGGCGCGTTAGTGGCGGAGCAACACCTTTGCTGTGGCGAAATTGTGGTGACACGGAAAGTGCTTTCCCGCTTAAGTGACGACATGCTGATCCGCGCACTGGTCCAGGCCATAAAGCGGAAGGGGGAAGCGTCGTTGCCGATGTCGGAGAAAGCGCAGAGTCTTTTAAACCGTGCCCGTTGCGCGCAACACTGGGCGCTTCCGGTTTCCTTGCCACCCTTGGATGAGCCTTCACTGCTGGATGCACTGGATGAGTGGCTGGCGCCTTTCATGATCGGGCTGCGCAGCATGCAGGATCTAAAAAAAATCGATGTTTACAGTGCGCTGGAAGCCTGGTTTGGCTGGGAGTCAACCAAGCAACTGAACCGGCTGTTACCGGAAACGTACGAGGTGCCGACCGGCTCGCACTATGCCATCCGCTACCAGCCGGAGCAAAAACCGGTATTGGCGGTCAGGATGCAGGAAATGTACGGGCAGGCGACCTCGCCAACCATCGCCGATGGCCAGATAACCCTGGTGGTCGAGTTGCTGAGTCCGGCGCAAAGGCCGCTGCAAATTACCCAGGATCTAGCCGGGTTCTGGCAGGGTGCTTACCGCGAGGTCCAGAAAGAGATGAAAGGCCGGTATCCAAAGCATGTCTGGCCAGACGATCCTGCCAATCACCAGCCGACACGCTTAACTAAAAAACATTTTAAACCGGAAGCCTGAAACAGACTTCATGACAAAAGAAACTAAAAACACTAAACCGCGCACGCGGCGTAAAGCCAGCCCGCGCAGTAACAACAAGACAGCGGCCCCGACAAAAAAAAACTGGGGTAAAACGCTGCTCTCCCTTGGCCTGAAATGCACGCTGGTCTTTGTTGCCGCCATGGCTATCTGGGGTATTTATCTCGATGGCAAAATTCGTGAGCGCTTTGATGGCCAGATCTGGCAGTTGCCTGCTGTGGTCTACGGCCGCATTCTCCATCTGGCGCCGGGCGAGGCCGTCAGCATTGATACCCTCAAGCGTGAACTTGAGCTACTGAACTACAAGCGGGTACGCAATCCGAAACGCCCCGGCGAGTATTCGACATCCAAGACCCGGGTGGAAATCATCCGCCGCCCGTTTGAATTTGAAGATGGCCCGGAGGCGGCCCAGCATGTCATGGTGTCGTTCAGCGATGACGGGGTTCAGAGCCTTAAGCAGCTCGATAGCGGTAAACAACTGGGGTATCTGCGCATTGAACCTAAGCTTCTTGGCATGATGGAGTCCAATACCGATGAGCAGCGTATTTTCCTGCCGCGTGAGCGCTTCCCTGAGTTTCTTGTTGATACTTTGCTGATCACAGAAGACCGGGATTTCTATCATCACGACGGTGTATCACCACTGGCTATTGCCCGGGCACTGGTCGTGAACCTGAAAGCGGGCCGTACAGTACAGGGGGGCTCAACTCTCACCCAGCAACTGGCGAAGAACCTGTTCCTGACCCGTGACCGCACCCTGTGGCGAAAAGTGCAGGAAGCTTACATCGCCCTATTATTGGATTACCGTTACAGCAAAGACCGTATTCTGGAAGCCTACCTGAATGAAGTGTATCTCGGTCAGGCGCGTGGTCAGGCCGTGCACGGCTTCCCGCTGGGGGCGAGGCTCTATTTTGGCCGCCCGATTGAAGAGCTGAGTATCGATCAGCTGGCGATGCTAGTGGGCATTGTGAAAGGACCGTCATATTACAACCCCTGGCGCTATCCTGAGCGCGCACTGGAGCGGCGAGACCTCATCCTGCGAATGATGATGGAAAATGGCTTCATCACTTCTAGGCAATATGCGGAAGCGGCAGCACGTAAGCTGGGCGTTCAGACGTCACCCAGTCTTAGCAGCCGCCAGCCTGCCTACTTTGAACAACTGACCCGTGAAATCCGTGAACGGGTTGGCAGTCAGTTCAATCCGGAAAGTGGCCTTCGTGTATTCAGTACTTTGGATCCGCTGTCGCAGTCCCTCATTGATAAGACGGTGGTTAACAAGGTGAATGAACTGAAGAAAGTGGCGGGCAAGGATCTGGAGGCGGCGGTCGTGATTGCCGATCGCCTGAGTGGGGAAATCCGCGCCATGGTGGGCGGCAGCCGTCCGGGGTATGCCGGTTTTAACCGGGCACTGAATGCGAGCCGACAGATTGGTTCGCTCTCCAAACCTGCCGTCTATCTGGCGGCACTTTCGCAGCCGGACAGATACAATCTGGCGTCACCGCTAGAGGATAAACCGATTGTACTCAAGGGCGATCGGGGAAGTGAATGGAAGCCCCGGAACTATGATCGTCAATTCCGCGGTCAGGTGCCACTGCTGAAAGCATTGGCGAACTCCTACAACATCCCGACAGTGAACCTTGGTCTGTCTTTGGGCCTTGGCAAAGTGATAGAAACCTATGAAAAGCTGGGTGTCGATCCTGATCAAATCACCCGCGTTCCTTCGTTGTTGCTGGGGGCATTTACCTTAACACCGATGGAAGTGACACAAATGTTCCAGACCATCGGCAGCGGCGGCAAGAAAGCCAAGTTGACTGCGCTCCGTGCCGTTGTTACTCAGGATGGGCAAGTGCTTTACCGGAACTGGCCGAAATCGAGCCAGGCGGTTTCCGAGCAGGCCAGCTGGCTGACGATGTATGCGATGAAAGAAGTCGTGAGAAGCGGCACCGGCCGGTATCTTAATCCGTCATTTGGCTGGGCAGGGCTTGCGGGGAAAACCGGTACTACAGACAACAACCGCGACAGCTGGTATGTCGGTATTGATGGCCGTGAGGTAGTGACGGTGTGGCTGGGGCGTGATGATAACAAATCCACCAAACTGACCGGCTCATCCGGCGCATTGCGCCTGTATGCGGATTATATCAAGGCAAGGCAGCCTGAACCTCTGGTACTGAACTGGCCGTCTGAACTTGCCAGCGTGCCGTATCAGGTCAGGGACGGACAGTTTGTGACAGACTGCTTCAGTGACAGTAAATTGCCGATGTGGGACCCGGATGGTTACTGGCGCAAGCGCTGTGACAAGCCAGACCCGGTAGGCTGGCTGCAATCGCTGTTTAACTAGGGGCTGTTGACCACCAAAGGTCAACAGCCCCTAGGCAGTATGAAGAATCAGGGTTGGGCAAACGCTCAACCCTTTTTTCTTCGCAGTAGCGAACGCCAAAAACAAAAAAGCCTCGTCAAATTGACGAGGCTTTTTTGTTTTTAGATGGTGCCGGCTACCGGAGTCGAACTGGTGACCTACTGATTACAAGTCAGTTGCTCTACCAACTGAGCTAAGCCGGCACACAAACCGTGGAAACGTTGCTTCTTACTGAGCCACATTTCCTTGTAACCGAATCATCGATTACTGAAATATGGTGCCTCGAGGCGGAATCGAACCACCGACACGGGGATTTTCAATCCCCTGCTCTACCAACTGAGCTATCGAGGCAACGGGCGTCATTAAATAGCAGAGCTGGGTGCTTGTCAAAATAATTTATCATCCCAAGTGCATGACTGCTGCTTTTTTACCTATAACGGTTTGAATTTGTGCACATAGGTTTCTTATTGAAACCTATTTACCGTATTGCGACAGGTGTAACCGTACTTTCTAGTTCGTCGTTCTGCTTATAAAGCGTATTTCATTCCAAAACTTAGATTGATGCTGTGGTTGGCATCGTCAGTGTTTTTATCACAACGTCTCACTTTAAAACCAATTGGTTAAAAAACTTTCATTTCTCTCATTGTTGCTACACTTAGTGGTACGGAAGCTTTTCGACGCAAGTCAATCGTCAAAAGAAGGAATTCTGCGATGGGATTCTCATTGGGGGAGCAATTAGACATTACACAGGTGATGGACCTGAAAGGTCGCCTGCAAGCTGAGTTAAAGCAGTCCAACCGCTTGCTGATCGATGGTAGCGATGTATCACGTGTTGATGCGCCGGGATTACAGCTTCTACTTGCCGCCAAAAAGCAGTGTCTCAGCCAGTCCATTGATTGGACATGGGAAGGGGCGTCCAGCGAACTGGTAGGAGCCGCAAAGACATTAGGGATGGTCGAGCTGCTTGGCTTGACTGATTTTGCTGAGTGAGTTTTTTCACGTAGTTCTTAGGTAGTTCAATCAGGGTGACAGTATGCGAAAAATTCTAGCTGCGGACGATTCGGTATCTATTCGTCAAATGGTAAGCCATACGCTCAAAGAAGCGGGCTATCAGGTTGAAACGGCTAACGATGGTGCTGAGGCGCTGAAAAAGGCCAAATCCGGTCAGTATGATGTCATTATCTCAGACGTCAATATGCCGAACATGGATGGTCTGGAGTTCGTCCGCCAGGTTCGAGCCGTGCCGCAATACAAATTTACGCCGATTCTGATGTTGACCACTGAAACATCAGCGGAGAAAAAAAGCATGGGGAAATCCGCCGGTGCGACCGGCTGGATTGTTAAGCCGTTCAATCCCGACACCCTGTTGAAAACCTTGCAACGCGTTATTTAGTGTTCCATCTGGGAGACCGTTATGGCTTTGGATATGGACCAACTGCGTCGGATTTTCTACGAGGAGTGTCGTGAGAACCTTGAAATTCTGGAGCGTGAGCTGCTTGCCCTGGACCCGGATGCTGACGTTGACCTTGACATCATCAATACGATTTTCCGGGCTGCCCACTCTATAAAGGGAGGGGGGGCTACTTTTAATCTCAATGAAATCAGCCAGTTTACACATGTCATGGAGACATTGCTTGATGAAGCCAGAGAAGGAAAACGTCGCCTTGATGCCAGCACCATAGATTTGCTCCTAAAAGGGGGCGATTGCATCAACAGCATGTTAGTGGCTTATGAGACCGAGTCCGATTTCGATCATGCGCCCAGGGATGCATTAACCGAACAGCTCAATATCTTGCTTAATGACAGTTTGCCAGCCAGTTCTGGTGTCGCATCTCCCCCAGCAGGTGAAGACACCCCGGCAGAGCCAGCCTATGCGAATGCCGGTGGCTGGGTCGTGCAGTTTGTTCCGCATAAAGACATGTTTTTCTCAGGCAATGATCCGGTACGGATTCTCCGGGAAATGTTCGATCTTGGCGCAGACTGTGTCATCGAATGTATTCAGGATACACTTCCCGCCTTTCATGAAATTGAGCCAGAGATGTGTTATCTCAGCTGGAAGATCATGGTGGATGGCATTGTTGGGCGTGAACAGATTGAAGAGATCTTCGAATGGGTCGAAGATGAGTGTGAGCTCGACATCTCTCAGCAAATGTCCACTGGTCTTTCAGACACAGAATCTTTAGAGACTGAATCACAACCGATACAGGATACCTCTCCATCGAAAGACGCTTCGGCAAATACTCCTGCCGTGTCAGCTCCGCCTAGTGCCACAAAAGCTAAAGCACCGACAGCGAAAGTGGATGCGGTTTCGTCTATCCGGGTGGAAATTGACAAAGTAGACAATCTTATCAACCTGGTTGGCGAGTTGGTGATCACCCAATCCATGTTGACTGAACTTAGCCAGAACTTCTCTGAAAACAAGCTGGAACGTTTACAGGCGGGCCTTGATCAGCTTCTCCAAAACACCAAAGAATTGCAGGAAAGCGTGCTGAATATTCGCATGCTACCCATCAGTTTTGCCTTCAACCGTTTCCCCCGTCTGATCCGCGATCTCTCTTCCCAGTTAGGAAAAAGTGTTGAACTGGTGATTGAAGGTGAGCAGACAGAGTTGGATAAAACCGTGTTGGAAAGGATTACCGACCCTTTGGTTCATCTGGTACGAAACGCGGTAGACCATGGCTTAGAGTTGCCGCAAGTGCGCCGCGACAAGGGTAAGTCAGAAACGGGGCGGGTGGATCTTTTTGCCTATCATCAGGGCGGTTCGATAGTGATTGAAGTGCGTGATGACGGCGCAGGGCTCAACAAAGAACGGGTTTGGAAAAAAGCGCTGGAAAAAGGGCTTATTCACGCTGATATCGCATTGGACGATCTTTCCGATCATCAGATCTACAACCTGATCTTTGCGCCGGGCTTCTCAACCGCAGAGGTGGTGTCCGATGTTTCTGGGCGTGGTGTGGGCATGGATGTCGTCAAACGCAACATAGAAGATCTCGGTGGTCACATTGAAGTGAACTCCAAGCCGGATAAAGGCAGTGTATTCCGTATCAGCCTGCCACTGACTCTGGCCATTCTCGACGGACAGTTGGTGAAACTGGCTGACCAAGTGTTTGTGGTGCCACTTATCTCTATCATCGAATCGATCCAGATTGAATCAGAACGCGTAAAAGTCGCCACCGGTGGCGTAGAGCTTTATCGGCTACGGGACGAAAACATTCCTATCCTCAGGCTTAAGGAAGAGTTCGGTCTCGGCGGTTCGGGTGCGCTCGACAAGCAATTGTTGTGTCTGGTGGAAGCGGGGGGAAACCGGATTGGGTTGCTGCTGGATGAATTATTAGGCCAGCAACAAGTGGTGATTAAGAGCTTGGAGTCCAACTACACCCGGGTTAACGGCATCTCAGGGGCGACGATTCTGGGTGATGGATCTGTTTCGCTCATTCTGGACGTGCAGGGATTGATGGCCGGTTTTCTCAGTCGTGTTGGCGACGGCAACACGCACATAGCAGCATAGGAGGCTACATGGGTGAACAAGCTCTGGCTGTTGCAGAAAGCTCGGACACGTTGATTGGCAGTGAAGACAGGCTCAAGGGGTCTGATTTCCTGAGTTTTGACCTGGCCCATGAGCTGTATGGTGTTGATATCCAGACGGTTGAGGAAATCCGCGTGTGGGAGCAGCCTACCCTGATCCCACGCGCGCCGGCATTCATTCTGGGGGTTATTAACCTTCGCGGGATGATCGTGCCTATTATGGATCTCCGTGTCCGTTTCAACATTGGCAACGTCGAATATCTGCCGACCACAGTGGTGTTGATCCTCAAATCAGGGGCAGAGACGGGCAACCGTATGATGGGCATTGTGGTCGATGCGGTATCAGATGTTATCGATATGGGAAATAACGGCCTGATGCCACCGATCGGAGACTCTGTGGTGATGCCTTTTGTTAGTGGGCTACTGAATGTTGATACGCAGGTGATGAGCTTATTGAATGTTGATGCCTTACTCGACATTGACAGTCTGGTGCATTGAGGAGGCGTTATGTCTGATGAAGTCATGGAATACCTCAGCTTTCTTATCGACGACGAGGAATATGGATTGAATATCCTTGACGTTAAAGAAGTGCGCGGGTGGTCAGAAGTGCGCAGGTTGCCCAACAGCGAAAGTTATCTGTTGGGTGTGCTTGAACTTCGCGGTGAATACATCCCTATCGTGGATCTCCGGCAACGGTTCAACATGGATCCATCGGTACTGAGTAAAACCACGGTGGTGGTGATTGTCAGGAACGCCAAAGGGCAGTTACTGGGGATCATTGTGGATGCCGTTGCTGAGGTGTACCAGCTTTCAGCAAACCACATTAAACCAGCCCCCGGTTTTGTGAAGATCGACGAGCGTTATATCGAAGGGATCGCGTCAGTGGATGGCAAGCATGTGGTACTTATCCGGTTAGAAAACCTGTTTGATTTTGAAGAGTTGCAGGAAGTAACGCAGCCAGATCTCGTGAGCGAGGGTTAGCAATTATGTCGTGGTGGAAAAAAGAAACAGCAGTTGTCACTGAAAACACACAAAAAGATCAAGGATTGAAAGCGCATATTGTTTCCGCTCTGGATACGGCGCAAACCGCTTTGATGATGGTCGATCGGGACTTCAAAGTGTTCTACGTCAACAATAAATCCGTTGAGCTGTTGCAGACACATGAAACCTTGTTCCGTTCCAAATGGCCCAATTTCCGTGCTGAAAAGGCGTGGATTGAAGGCACCTGTATTGATATGTTCCACAAGAACCCAGCACACCAGCGCCAGCTGTTGTCGAATCCTGCCAACCTTCCTTATGAAACCAACATCCAGGTTGAAGATGTCACCTTAAAGCTGGTAGTGGGCGCGGTCTCGGATGAAAACGGTGAATACATCGGGAATACTCTTGAGTGGGATGACATCACAGAAGAGCTGAAAGCAAACAACGAGCGTGCTCGGTTGCAAGCTGCGATTGACCAGTCTCTGACGGCAATGGTGCTGATTGACCGGGACTTAGCTATCACCTATGTCAATGAACAAACGGTGGAACTGTTTGGGATCCATCAGGCATCGTTCAGACAGATTTGGCCGGGATTTACGGCCACTAAAGACTGGTTGATGGGACGCTGTATTGATGAGTTTCACAAGAACCCGGCGCATCAGCGCAAACTGTTGTCTGATCCCAACAACCTGCCCTACAAAACGGACATTCAAGTTGCGGGGATCACCATTGAACTGAATGTTGCGGCCATCATTGATGCCAGCGGTAACTATATTGGCAACAGCCTGGAATGGCGGGATGTGACCGCGATTCGCGATCGAGAGGTTGAAGTTGGGCGTCTGGTTTCCGCTGTAGAAGGGATGACCACCAACATCATGATGGCGGACAAAGACGGAAACATTACCTATTACAACCCGGCGCTAAAGAATTTGCTGCGTAACCGTGAAAACGATCTTCGCAGCTTCTTGCCGGGTTTCCAGGCTGACGGCCTGGTGGGCAAGAATATTGATATTTTTCATAAAAACCCTTCGCACCAACGCAACATTATCAGCAATCCTGATCGACTGCCTTATACCGCTGAAATCAAGGTGGGTGATCTTGAATTCTCCCTTACCTGTATCGCGATGTATGACTCGGCGGGTAACTACATTGGCCCGGCACTCCAGTGGGAAGACATTACTGAACAAATGGCGGGCCAACGTGATGTTCAGAGCCTGATCACCGCGGCTTCTGAAGGCAGGCTGGACACACGGATGGATACTGCCAAGTACACCGGTTTCATGGCTAACCTCAGTGATGGCATCAATGGCCTGCTCGACAGCATGGTTGAGCCCCTTAACAACTGTAAGGATGTGATGTCTAAAGTGTCGGCCGGTAATCTCAAGATCAACATGCCTGATGACTATAAGGGGGATTTCGCCCAGTTGAGTAATGCCGTTAATACCTCGATCACCAACCTGCGTGACATGGTAGAGAAGATCACTGCCTCATCAGCCCGTGTGGCTTCTGCATCCGGTGAAATTGCTGAAGGGAATTCGGATCTCAGTGAGCGCACTGAAGAACAGGCTGCGAGCCTGGAGCAAACGGCTGCCAGTATGGAAGAGATGACCTCGACCGTGAAACAGAATGCAGAGAGCGCCAATGCCGCCAACCGTCTGTCGCAAGATGCCAGTTCCAAAGCCCACAAAGGTGGAGAAGTGGTCAAGCAGACAGTGGAAGCCATGGGGGAAATCAACAAAGCAAGCAAGCGCATCTCTGACATCATCAGTGTTATTGATGAAATTGCTTTCCAAACCAACTTGTTAGCGTTGAATGCGGCCGTTGAGGCAGCGCGGGCAGGGGAGCAAGGTCGCGGTTTTGCCGTGGTTGCCGGCGAAGTGCGTAACCTGGCACAGCGAAGTGCGGGGGCAGCGAAAGAAATCAAAGATCTGATTAAAGACAGTGTCGAGAAAGTCTCGGAAGGCTCAAGACTGGTAGATGAATCCGGTGCCATGCTCAACGAAATTGTTGATGCAGTCGGAGAAGTGAGCACCCTGATTGGCAAGATCAATGCGGCAAGTCAGGAGCAGGCAACCGGTATTGATGAAATTTCGAAAGCGGTGGTCAAGATGGATGAGATGACCCAGCAGAATGCTGCGCTGGTGGAAGAAGCCTCTGCCGCGAGCCAGTCACTGCGTGATGAAGGCAGTGAACTGCTGAATCTGATCAGCTTTTTCCAGGTCGACAGCAGCAAAGCTAATCTTGGCGAGGGTAAAGAGCCAATAAAGAGTTTTTCAGGAACAGTGCCCACAACCAAAACCAATAGTCCTGCCAAGCCAATCAAAAAAGTCGCCAATGGTCCATCGCCAATGACCGATGAAGATGACTGGGAGGAGTTCTAACGGTGAGCGCAATTCAGGCGCTAAGCCAAATTGAAGAGCAGCGCGAGTTTGAGTTCACTGACAAGGACTTCAGGTTCATTCAGGAGTTTATGCTCAGGGAGACGGGAATTTCTCTCTCTGAGCGTAAAAACGCCATGGTGTATGGCAGGTTGGCGCGTCGGCTTCGCCGTACCGGGTTGAGAAACTTCAAAGATTACTTTGCCAGGGTGGAAAAAGAACTGGATGAGCGAGTGGCATTTATCAATGCGTTGACCACGAATAAAACCCAGTTCTTTCGTGAAAAGCACCATTTTGATTATATGGCAAATACCCTGATACCTGCGTGGCAACAGCAACATAGGCACCGCATTCGTATCTGGTCAGCAGGCTGCTCAACTGGTGAGGAACCATATACCATCGCCTCGACACTCGCTGCAGGTGGCATGCTCTCTGCCAGTTATGACTGCAAGATCTTGGCTACTGACCTTGATACCCAGGTGCTGGATGTTGCCCGAAATGGCACTTACGGCATTGAGGCTGCCAAGGCGATCCCGACTCAGGAGCTCAAACACGGGTTCATCCGGGGGAAAGGCAAAAAACAGGAATTGCTGAAAGCCAAATCCTTGCTGCAACAGGCAATCACTTTCAAGCAATTAAACCTGATGGGCCATTGGCCACACAAGGGTCCGCTTGATGCCATATTTTGTCGCAATGTCATGATTTATTTTGAAAAAGATATACAGCAGCAGCTCATTCACCGTTTCTGGGAAAAGCTTGGGAGCGGCGGCATTCTTTTTATCGGTCACTCAGAGAGTATCGGGCAAATGGGAAGCAGGTTTGAGAATCTGGGACAAACGATGTTCCGTAAACCCTGAGGTATTGATTTCCCCGTCCTGATTACTGCGAACAGAGCTTGGTATGCATAAGATCCTAGAGCTTACGGGATGTCCGGTTGGAGCGGGTGCGAAACGCTTCTTCCATCCTGGTAAGCAAATGATGATGGTCAAAATCCAGCCCGGTGAAGTCTATGTGACTTCAGAACGAGAGCTGATTGCGACAGGGCTGGGATCCTGTATTTCTGCTTGCGTGTGGGATCCGTTCATCGAGTTGGGTGGAATGAACCACTTTATGCTGCCGTTGGGAGACTCAGACGATATCGATAACTGGGATCCGACCCAATGGCGCTCGAAGGCTGCCCGGTATGGCAACTATGCCATGGAGATTTTGATCAACACCTTGATCCAGCAAGGGGCGGTTAAAAGTCGCCTGCAAGTGAAGTTATTTGGCGGTGGCATGGTAATGGGCATGGGTAAACAAGCCAACATTGGCCAAAAGAACATTGAATTCATTAAAAACTACATCAAAAACGAAGGATTGCATTTAGTCAGCGAAGATCTTGGCAGTGAATATCCACGAAAAGTGGTGTTTGACCCGATAACGGGAAAAGCCTGGGTAAAAAAATTGCGTGGGTATCGTGGTGAGGTAGAAGCCGAAGAAAACAGCTACAAACGACGCCTGATACACGAGGCGGAACAGAATAATAGCAACAGCGCGGAGCTTTTCTAATGGGAAAACGGGTACATAAAGTACTGATTGTTGATGACTCTGCCGTTTTTAGAGCATTGCTCAGTGAAATTATCGATTCAGATTCTAGACTCGAGGTCGTGGGTGTTGCTGTTGACCCCTATGACGCGAGGGAAAAAATTAAAAAACTGAAACCTGACGTGCTCACGTTGGATATCGAAATGCCTAAGATGAATGGTGTCCAGTTTTTGCGTAATTTGATGCGCTTACACCCTATGCCTGTGGTGATGATATCGACATTGACCCAGCACGGTGCCGATGCCACGCTGGCAGCGCTGGATATTGGTGCGATTGATTACTTCCCCAAACCCACGGAGAACGTGGTGGCAGAAATGGGTCAATACCGCCAGTTGGTGATTGAAAAAGTCCAGATGGCTGCAACGGCAAATATCACTGGTGCGGCGCGTTACTCCTCTGGTGAAGTCAGTGTTTCTGGCCGACAGTTGCGGTCTGACTTCGATATCATCGCTATTGGTGCATCAACCGGCGGCACTGAAGCTATCCGTCATGTGCTGGAAGCCCTGCCAGGCGTGATGCCACCTATCGTAATTACCCAGCACATCAAAGCCGTGTTTAGCAAATCCTTTGCAGAAAGGCTAAACAGAGCTTCCAACTTACACGTTGAAGAACTATCAACCGACAAAGCACCTTTAGTCACGGGGCGTGTTTACGTGGCTCCGGGCGATCATCATATGCAAGTGGTTAAGCATAGCGGGCGCTATTATTGCGTAAAAAATGACGCTGAACCGGTACAGCGACACAAACCTTCCGTGGATGTCATGTTTTCCTCGATTGCGGATGCCGCAGGTAGTAAGGCGTTATCTGTTCTCTTGACGGGTATGGGCCGGGATGGAGCTGAAGGTATGTTGGAAATGCGGCAGGCCGGTGCCGTGACCGTAGCACAGGATGAAAACAGTTCTGTGGTATGGGGGATGCCAAGGGCAGCGATAGAAATAGAAGCAGCACAACACGTGTTGCCATTAGAAAAAATTGCGACTTACCTCGTAGGTAAAGTGTATGGCTAGAAAAAATAGAAGCATCATTATCGCGCTGCTGGGCATAGCAGCAGGCGGGTTCCCATTATTGGTTGAACAAAGCCTGACAAATGTTGCGGCATCAACCATTGTCATTATGACTATTTTGATGTTGGTAAAGCAGGGCAGTGGCAGTTCTGGCTCATCGCAAGATGGTGCGGGCGAGCTGGGGGATCTTCAGGATGATACGACCGTGTCTTATGAATCTACGGCGATTCTGCACAAGATCCACAGCATCCTCAACATTGAACTCATTCCAATTCGTGAACAGCTTGACCGCCAACAGGAAGTGATTAACAAATCTGTACAAAACCTCAATGCCAGCTTTTTTGGTATGGAGCGCGCGGTCAGCGAGCAGTCAGCGCTTGCCAAGCACATGGTGACCGAACTTCTCAATAATGAAGAGAGTGAATTTAACCTCACTAAAGTACTGCCTGAAACAGAGCAAGCGATTGATAAATATATTGATCTATTGGTTAAGGTATCAGAAAAGTCTATCACGGCCATCCATTGCATCCATGACATGTCAGAAAAGCTTGAAGCAGTGTTTGGCTTGCTCGACCAGGTTCAGGCGATGTCAGATCAAACCAACCTATTGGCATTGAATGCGGCAATAGAGGCAGCAAGGGCTGGTGAGCAGGGGCGTGGTTTTGGTGTTGTGGCCTCAGAAGTACGGGATCTTGCCAACCGGGCATCAACGCTCAATAGCCAAATCCACCGAGACATCAATCTGGCGCAGGATACCGTCAAACAAACCAATGCCATTGTGGGTGAGATAGCCACATTGGACATGACGTCCTCGATTGAGTCTAAAACCCGAATCGAATCCCTGTTAAAAGGGGTTCAGGAAGTGAATCGTCAAGTGGCCTTGGAAATCGGCAAGATGACCGAACAAGGGGAAGCGGTACGGGCGGAAGTGTCCAAGAGTATTCAAGGCCTGCAGTTTGCAGACATTGTGTCCCAGCAGGGCCAGCATGTGTTAAATAACCTCCATATTCTGGAAGATTTGAACGCGCTTATCATGGCGAGTCTGGATTCTGGCAATGTGGACTGGGTCGCACTGCACAAAGCCGTGGACGATATTGAAAAAATGGCTGGCTCAGCGGAGCGAGCCCCAGCAAAACAAATGTCCGCAGATGAGGGCGACATAGAACTGTTTTAGGAGACACTATGGCCATCAGTCGTGAAGAAAAAAGTGACGGTAAGGAAGTGGTAATCCATGTAAATGGGCAGTTTGACTTCAGCGTTGTGCAAGAATTTCGTGATGCATATCAGGACTGTCACGGTAAAGAGATAGTCGTCGACTTTCGGGGCGCTGAATATATAGACAGTGCCGGGCTAGGGATGTTGCTGAATATGCAAAGTTTCCTGAACAAAAAAGAAAGGGACATCCGCCTGATCAACACCATGCCACAAATCAAACGTGTTTTGGTTATTGCCCGTTTTGAGAAGAAGTTTGTGATCGAATAAGCCGGTTGATGGAGGTAGCGGGTGAAAGCGTTAATCGTTGAAGATGAAGTCTCGCTGCAATGCTTCCTTGAGCATGTGCTTAAGGATGAATTTGATGAGCTGTTAATTGCAGATAATGGTCAAATGGCGCTGGATATACTGGCGTCACTCGATGAGCTTCCCAGTTTGATCATCATGGATGTGTTGATGCCGGTGATGGATGGATTTGAGGCGGCCAAGCAAATACGGATGCGCTACAAAGCCCACTATTTACCGATCGTATTTTTGACCGGTATCGTCGACAACGATGCGTTTAATCGCTGTATGACGCTGGGGGATGATTTTCTCACCAAACCAGTCAGCCGTACCACCATTGTTGCTAAGGTTCGCGCACACTGTCGCAGCATCCGTTTATACAATGAAGTTGCGATCCAGCGCGACAAGCTTAAGCATTTTCAGGCACATACATTGTATGAACATACGATGGCCGAAACCATTTTCAGTAACCTGATGCAAGCGTGTTATCAGGAAGCAGAAGGGGTTGAATTTTATACCAGCTCTTTTACCAACTTTAACGGTGATGTCATCCTCGTCACTCCCAGACCACAGGGGGGAATTTATGCCATGCTGGCTGATGCTACTGGCCATGGTCTTCCCGCCGCTATTTCGACCATTCCTGCCACCAAAGCGTTTTTTGCTATGACTAAAAACGGTTTCGCTCTCGGTGATATCGTGAAAGAGATGAACGAGACGCTGAAGAGATTTCTTCCGCCCGGCATGCTGGTGGCCGCAAACTTGTTTGAAGTGTCTGCCAGCGGTCTGGATGTGAATTGGTGGGGGGGAGGAATGCCCGATGGGTATCTGCTGGATAAAAACGGTGAGATAAAAACACGCCTGCCATCAGCGCACATGGCACTGGGTGCGATGAATTCAGACGAGTTTGAAGCCAATGTAGTCGCGTTGAAAATGGTTGAAGGGGACAAACTGTTCTTTTTTACTGACGGCGTGATTGAAGCACGTGATGCCAATGGCAGGGAACTTGGTGAAGAAGGGTTGGAGGCCATGTTTGGCGATCACTTTTCCAGCATGATAAAAGCAACCCGTGATCATGTGACCCATTTCACTCAAGGAGGTGGTGTTGGTGACGATATGTCTATGCTTGAAATGACCGCGCCTATCCGCAGCCGCGTAGAACATCAGCCTGGTGAACCAGAATATTATGCGCGCCGTTCACCCGCCCAACTGACCGTGTACTTCGGTGCGAAAGAGTTGAGAAAAGTAAACCTGGTGGGGGAGATCAGGCGCATGCTCAAAGGCACCCTTGGTAGCAATATCGATTTGGATTTGATGTGTACCATTATGTCCGAACTCGCCAATAATGCTCTTGAGCATGGGCTGTTGAAACTGGCGTCCAATCTTAAGGTGGACAGCGACGGTTTCCTTGATTATTACCTCAAAAGGCAGGCGAGGCTGGACGCGCTGGACGAATTTGCTTTTATGGAAGTGGGTATTTCCTTTAATCCCGACAAACGGGAGCTAACATTCTATGTCTCACACAACGGCGAAGGTTTTTATTTTGAGGACGCCGATAGCACTTTAGAAGATGCTGTGGCCCGGTGTGGCAGAGGGATCGCGCTGGTGACAGAACTTTGTGAAAATTTTACCTATCAGGATGAAGGGCGTACCGCCCGCGGCACTTTCCGTCTCGCCGCTGGCATGGAATACAACATATAGCTTTCTTTTTTCTAAACACCAAACGAAAAAAACCTGCTAGCGATAGCAGGTTTTCTTAAGTGGCTCCCCCTGCTGGACTTGAACCAGCGACATACGGATTAACAGTCCGCCGTTCTACCGACTGAACTAAGGGGGAAGTGTAATGGTGCCTCGAGGCGGAATCGAACCACCGACACGGGGATTTTCAATCCCCTGCTCTACCGACTGAGCTATCGAGGCAATTTTATAAGCGCAAGACTCTATATTAAAAAATGGTGCCGGCTACCGGAGTCGAACTGGTGACCTACTGATTACAAGTCAGTTGCTCTACCAACTGAGCTAAGCCGGCACACAAACTGTGGAAACGTTGCTTCTTACTGAGCCACATTTCCTTGCAACCAAATTATCGATTGCTGAAATATGGTGCCTCGAGGCGGAATCGAACCACCGACACGGGGATTTTCAATCCCCTGCTCTACCGACTGAGCTATCGAGGCAACGAGCGCCATTAAACGGATTTTGAGCCTTACCGTCAACACCTTTTTTTAAAAAAAACGTCAAATAAGTCCGTTTGGTGTCTTTTTCATCTATTTGATTTAAAAAACCTCAGCTTTTCCGGTATTTCCCACGTTTTTATTGCATGGTCCGGAATTCTTTTTGGAACTTAGTGACCTTCTGCAAGTAGCGTCTTGACTCTGAAGAGGGGTGCTTATTGGTCAGTGCCCAGTACACCTGGTTGGGATTTAACCGGTTTAAATCATTCATCGCCCGTTTACGGTCAGAACGGTGAAACGTTTTCAGCACATTGCCTGTCCCGCCATTGTAGGCAGAGATCATACTGTAGTGTTTTGACAGCGGATCACGCACGTCTTTGAGATAGCGGGTTTTCAGTATATAGAAGTAGGCGGTGCCTGCATCGATATTACGGGCCGGATCGAAAAGGTATTCGGGCGAGGGTTCACCGGGGCGTTTTTTCACCAGTTTAAACACATCACGCCCTGCTGTTCTCGGTACTACCTGCATCAAACCGTATGCGTTGGCCCAGCTGACAGCATAAGGATTGAAGCTGCTTTCTGTCTTGATAATGGCGTAGATCAGATCTTCCGGTATCCCGTAGCGTTTGGATGCCTCACGGATAATATTGGCATATTGATAACGGCGTTTGCTGGAGTGATCGCGCACCATGGGGATTTCGACATAGAAGACTTTCTGGAACTTTAGTGATTTTGTTTTCATTTTGTGGGCAATCAGATAGTCAGCGTAACGGTTGGCACGCCATTCCCACGCGATTTCCTTGCCGTCATGATCGAGAATTTGTCCTTGTAGGAAAGGCGCGCCTGACAGTGTTACCTCTGCGGCGGAGTAAAGATCTACTGAGGCAGGATCGTTCGGTGTCAGCAGGGTTGTGACAATGGCTTGTTTGAGGTGTTGTTTAGGTTCTGTGGTGGCGACAGTTTCAATGGTGACCAGACCATTGGCGAAATCGACACGTGCACGGCTTTTGTAATTGTCTGTGTACTTTACATAATCACTTTTTCCCGAGACATAGATTTCATCCTTACCCCACCGGGCCTCGATATCGCCGGTGAAACTGTTGATGAGATGATCGAGTGCGGCATGGTCTTTTTCAAACTGGCCGGGAAGCGGCGCGAGATTTTTCGCAAAGCGGTTGGTGGTTTCGTAGTTGACACCGAAGGTCGATTCAACCATTTCACGGCTACAGCCAGATGTGATGATTGTCAGAAGTAAAATGGTGAGTAAGCAGCGCAAGGCGATAGATTCCGTTAAAAACAAAAAAGCATCCTGAGTAGCGTAATCAGGATGCCTTTATTTACAAAATGATAAGTGCACGTTATGTGCAGAAAGCCTTATTCAGAAGGTGGCATGTAGCCCTCGATCACAGTGTCATGACCTTCAAACAGGTATTTCACCATTTCGTCTTCCAGCAGCTTGCGGTGTTCTGGTTCCATCATGTTGAGTTTCTTCTCATTGATCAACATGGTTTGTTTACCTTGCCATTGCGCCCAGGCTTCTTTGGAAATGTTGTCGAAAATGCGTTTACCCAGCTCACCCGGGTACAGTTGAAAATCCAGACCTTCTGCTTCTTTTTTCAGACGCTGGCAAAATACAGTGCGGCTCATTATTAAGCTCCTAGTTATTGAGTTCTCGGGTCAGGCTTTCCAGCAGCTTTTGTACCGGTGCTGCCAGCCCGACTTTCGCCGGTTGGTTTAAGTTATACCAAAGCCCACGGTTGCCTTCCATGATCCCGTTATCCCCAATGTTATTGGGTTTATGGTGCAGTTTGATGCGAATCGGCACGATATCAAGGTGAAAGTGGCTGAAGGTGTGGCGAAACGCGGTCAGATGTTCTGGCTTTTCAAAGCTGCTGGCAGCCAGTTTACTGGCAACAAAACTGGCTGCGGTTTGCTCAGATGTTTCCGGCAGGCACCACAAGCCACCCCATAATCCTGCCGGTGGCCGTTGCTCCAGCCAGATTTGATCCCGGTATTGGAACAGGACAAAGCAAGTTTCTTTTTCCGGCAGGGTCTTCTTTGGCTTTTTGCCCGGAAAATCGCTCTGGCGACCCATGGCATTGGCTTCACAGCTGTGGTTGACCGGACAGAGATCGCATTTAGGTTTGCTGCGGGTACAGATCATTGCTCCCATGTCCATCATCGCTTGGTTGTAGCGATGCACGCCCTCGGCGGGCGTGTTTTCTTCGGCCAGTTCCCAAAGGCGTTTTTCCACTGGTTTTTTCCCCGGCCAGCCCTCTACCGCAAAGTGGCGGGACAGGGTGCGTTTCACGTTGCCATCAAGGATAGGGTGGTGTTGGCCGAGTGAGAGTGAAAGTACCGCGCCGGCGGTTGAGCGTCCCACGCCTGGCAGCGCTATGACATCTTCAATGGTGGTGGGGAATTCACCATTAAAGTCGGTCGCAATTTTCTGCGCGGCTTTATGCAGGTTACGGGCTCGGGCGTAATAACCCAGTCCTGTCCAGAGGTGGAGCACTTCATCAAGCTCCGCATGGGCGAGATCGACCACAGTAGGAAAGCGTGTCATAAAGCGTTCGAAGTAAGGAATAACGGTTGCCACCTGTGTCTGCTGCAACATAATTTCAGACAGCCACACTTTGTACGGCGTTTTTTCTTGCTGCCACGGCAGGGTTTTACGGCCGTATTTGTCATACCAGGTCAAAATGGCATCGGAAAAAGACTGACTCACTTTGCTTGCTCTTTGTTATCTTTATGGGATTGGCGACCAGTCTACTACGGTAGACGGTCAAAAAAGACCATGAATAACGGAAAGATTTGTTCACCCTGTGCACAAGGCTTGCACCGGGGCCCGATCTTTGGATAATGCGCGATCCGCTTAACTTTTCTTCATTACTGAGTTGCAGGCATAACACCATGGTAGAAGTCATCAAAACCGAATTGACTGAAGACGGTAAAGTTCTTCGTAAAATCAGAAGCTTTGTACGTCGTGAAGGACGCTTGACCAAAGGGCAGGAACAGGCAATAAACGATTGCTGGCCAACCATGGGTATCGACTTCGACGCGAAGAAGCTGGACTGGGCAGAGGTCTTCGGTAATGACAATCCGGTGGTGCTGGAAATCGGTTTTGGTATGGGTGCCTCTTTGGTTGAGATGGCAAAAAATGCCCCAGAGAAAAACTTCATCGGCATTGAGGTGCACAGCCCGGGCGTCGGTGCATGTCTGATGGCGGCGCGTGATGCTGGTGTGACTAACCTGCGTGTGATGTGCCATGACGCGGTGGAAGTGTTTGAGCAGATGCTGCCGGAGGAGAGCCTGGAGACAGTACAGCTGTTCTTTCCTGATCCTTGGCACAAGAAGCGTCACCACAAACGCCGTATCGTTCAGCCGGGTTTTGCTCAAATGCTGCGCAGCAAGCTGAAAATCGGTGGCATCTTCCACATGGCAACGGATTGGGAAAACTATGCTGAGCATATGGTTGAAGTGATGGATGCGGCGCCGGGTTACAAAAATACGGCGGTAGATGGCCCTTACATTCCGCGCCCAGAAGAGCGTCCTCTGACCAAATTCGAAGCCCGTGGTCACCGTCTCGGCCATGGTGTCTGGGACATGAAATACGTTCGTATCGATTAGTCATAATGTCATTTTTTCCCAGCGTTTACATTCTGTCATGTAGCGCTGAGCCTGAACGTTTAAAGCCAACCTTGTGTTGGCTTTTTTGACCACTGGAGATAGCAATGAAACCTACCCCAGCGCTTTTAAGCAATATTCTGGAAGAAGTTCGCCCGCTGATCGGACAAGGCAAAGTGGCCGATTACATTCCGGCCCTGAAAAAAGTGCCAGCATCGAAACTCGGTATTGCAGTGTGTTACAACGACGGTGAAATCATCAAAGCCGGTGATGCTGAAGAAGCCTTCTCTATCCAGTCTATCTCCAAGGTACTTAGCCTGACGCTGGCCCTGCAAAATTACCAGCCAGAAGAGATCTGGCGGCGTGTTGGAAAAGAGCCTTCCGGCCAGGCATTCAATTCGATGATCCAGCTTGAAATGGAACACGGGATCCCGCGTAACCCGTTTATCAATGCCGGTGCGCTGGTGGTGTGCGACATGCTCCACAGCCGCCTTTCGGCACCGCGCCAGCGGATGCTGGAATTTGTCCGTCGCCTGTCCGGTAATGAACACATTTGCTATGACAAAGTGGTGGCGGCGTCAGAAATGGATCACAGCGATCGCAATGCCGCTATCGCATACCTGATGCGGGCGTTCGGTAACTTCGAGAACGAAGTGATGCCGGTGCTGGCCAACTATTTCCACTACTGTGCGCTGCGGATGAGCTGTGTGGATTTGGCAAAGACCTTTAACTATCTGGCCAACAAGGGACTTCCTTTAGGCGCAGAAAAAACAATTGTCAGCCAGACTCAGTGTAAGCAGGTTAACGCGCTTCTTGCGACCTGTGGTTTGTACGATGGTGCAGGTGAGTTTGCCTACCGGGTTGGCATGCCGGGTAAATCCGGTGTCGGTGGCGGGATCATAGCGATAGTACCGGGCGAAATGTCGATTGCCGTCTGGTCACCGGAGCTGGATCCCTCAGGTAACTCACTGGCTGGTACAGCAGCGTTAGAACTGCTGGCAGAGCGCATCGGCCGTTCAATCTTTTAGGATCGTAAAGCGATCCCGA
This sequence comes from Grimontia sp. THUN1695, assembly GCF_059704325.2. Classification (NCBI taxonomy): domain Bacteria; kingdom Pseudomonadati; phylum Pseudomonadota; class Gammaproteobacteria; order Vibrionales; family Vibrionaceae; genus Grimontia; species Grimontia sp. THUN1695. The sequence continues at coordinate 195,162 of NZ_AP046577.1, forward strand.
TGCTCGGGCAGGTGTGACCCAAACAGCCGTCACCCTGTCTAAGCACAAGATGCGGAGAAGGTTTATGGGAATAGTGAGTCTGACCAACATGCTGCGGTTATCCTGCGTTTTAATGGCGGTGTTGCCTTTTTTGGCGGCGGCGGAAAGTTGTCGTCCGGAGCTGCATGGCGATATCGAAATTAAATCCAACAGTATTTTCATCGAGCAGAACAACAACAGGTTTCGGATAGAGCCTGATGGTAATCTATTTGTGGATGTGCACCGGGTTAACCTGAATGAGGCGCAGAAAGCCTCGCTGACGGCATACAGCAAAACGGTGCGGTCTGATTTGCCGTATTTCAGCAAATCGTTGTCTGACGAGTTACAAACGTCCTGGCAGGCGCTGGACAGCGTGTTGGCGGAAGAGCTGGGCGACCGCAGCAGCCTGCGCGGTGAATTTGGTCAGTTTTACCAGCATCTCCAGCGCAGCGTGACTGCCTCTTTTTATTCTGAAAATTTCTCTCCCCAGCTTAAGCACCGGGTTTTGACCAATGCTGTGCGTGAGCTGGAAGCGAGCCTGCCACAGTTAATTGCTACGGTTTCAAGCCGGGGGCTGATGGATATCGCGGCGCTGAGTGCGGGACAGAACAACCGCATGGAATTTATTTCCAATAAAATGGCGACGCTGCAAAACAAACTGGCAGATGAAGTGAAAGTGCAGCGCGACCGGACGTCAGGTGTACGCAGGGAGTTGTGTTCGCGGCTGGATAAATGGCAGGCGCAGGAAGCTGAAATAGCAGCACTGATCCCGGCACTGAACGGTTGGAAAATCGTCACCGTACGTTAATAGAAAGCCTGCAATAAAAAACAGCGCGGATGGTGTCCGCGCTGTTTTTTTATCCCTAATTCAATCGGGAACCGTCACTGCTCGCCGATGAAGTTGGCGAGAAGATCGTTCAGGAACAGGCGGCCTTTTTCCGTGACTTGCCAATGTGTTTCCGTTTCAGTCAGTAGGCCTTCTTTGATCGCACGGCGAAGAGGGGCTTCCACAGTATCCAGGGACAACCCTGTCCTCGCCGGATAATCCGCTTTCGGGCAGGGTTCAACCAGACGGAGCCGGTTCATGAAAAACTCGAATGGCAGCTCACTGGCTTCCACGGTAATGATTTCGCTGAGGTACGCGTTATCCGGGTCGAGATATCCGCGAGGGTGTTTCACTTTTACAGTGCGTTTTACGGTATTGTCTTCCAGGGTGATCTTTCCGTGTGCTCCACAACCAATACCAAGGTAATCACCAAAACGCCAGTAGTTGAGGTTATGACGGCACTGGAATTCCGGTTTGCTGTAACCTGAGGTTTCATACTGCACGTAACCGGCCTCTGTCAGCAGTGCGTGGCCCTGTTCAAAGATGTCCCAAAGGTCATCATCGTCCGGCAGTGTTGGCGGCTTGGAGTAATACTGGGTATTGGGTTCGATGGTGAGCTGGTACCACGAAAGATGCGGCGGATTAAGCGCAATCGCCTGCTTGAGATCGTCCAGCGCCCCTTCCAGTGTCTGGTCAGGCAGGCCATGCATCAAATCGAGGTTAAAGCTGTTCAGACCGGCTTCATGCGCCAGTCTGGCAGCACGGATGGCTTCGTCTGCGCCATGGATACGGCCAAGGCGGGCGAGCTTCTGGTTATCAAAGCTCTGTACGCCGATGGATATGCGGTTCACCCCCGCCTTACGGTAAGCGACGAACTTGTCTGCTTCCACCGTGCCCGGGTTGGCTTCCATGGTGATTTCAATGTCATCTGCAAACGGAATTTGTGCCTCAATGCCCTGAAGCAAACGGGCGATTTCCTCTGGTGACACCAGACTTGGCGTGCCGCCACCGATGAAAATGGAAGACAACGCGCGTCCACTGACCCCATGGAAACGGTTGAGGTCTTTTCTCAGGTCATCGAGCAGGGCATCAATATAATCCCGCTCCGGCACCTCGCCTTTCAGGGCATGGGAGTTGAAATCGCAATACGGGCACTTTTGTACACACCAGGGGATGTGGACATAAAGACTCAGGGGAATGTGAACCGCCATCGGGATTTACTTCTTCTCTTCGCGCATGGCGGCAAACAGCTTTTTCAGCGCCTGGCCACGGTGTGAGATTTGTTTTTTCACCGCAGGCTCGATGTTTGCCAGGGTGCAGCCGTACTCTTCAACGAAGAACACCGGATCGTAGCCAAAGCCGTGTGAGCCGGATGGCTCGCGGGCAATGGAGCCTTCAAACGTGCCGTGGCAAACCAGTGGTGTTGGGTCATTGGCGTGACGCATGTAAACCAGTACGCAATGGAAGCGGGCCGTGCGTTTGTCATCCGGTGCATCTGCCATGCATTCCAGCAGTTTTTCCAGGTTCGCCTGATCGCCTTTGCCTTCTCCGGCAAAACGTGCGCTGTAAACGCCCGGCGCACCGTTGAGGTAATCCACTTCCAGACCGGAATCATCAGCAATGGCAGGCAGGCCGGTTTCCTTGGCCGCATGGCGCGCTTTGATGATGGCATTTTCGATAAAAGTGGTGCCGGTTTCTTCGGCGTCTTTTACCGAGAATTCGCTTTGTGCGAAAACCTCCAGGCCGAAATTCTGCAGTAGATCAGCCATTTCTTTCACTTTGCCGGCGTTACCTGTCGCCAGAACCACTTTGCTCATCGTTTTCTCCTGAAATTAATACGGCTGCGAATGCGTTGTTCCAATAAAAAAGGCGCCGCAATCGGGCGCCATGATACCTGAAATCCCTGTATTCAGTCAGCGTAAAACACCTGGTTAAAGGTCAGTTTTCCGCTGCGGTTTCCTTCCGCGCTGATATCTATAGTGAAGGTGTAATTTTCCTCGTTGGCAAACCGAAGTTCTGCCAGGTAGTAAATCGCGTCACCTTCCCGCACCTCGCGAAAAACCAGCGGCTTTCGGGTACCGAGCAGGTTTCGTGCTTCACCGGTGAGCGTGGCGGTCAGGGCAGGTTTGCCGGCCTGGGCGTTATCGAGCACCGCGATGTTAATGATGGCGTTCACGCCGCTGCGTGTCAGGTCGTAGGCCTTGGCAACCTGCGGGGTGATAAAGGTCGAGTTAAACGCAGAGTAGTGGACTTCCAGCGTGCCGATGTCTCTGGACTGTCCGGCCTGTGTCAAAGGTGAGAGTAGCATCAGGGCGCTGATAAGGGGCAAGAAGAAACGTTTCATGACTCAAGTGTCCTTGTCTGGTGAAACCTGTGCGCCCGGCACGGGGTAAACCCAGCAGGGCGCACTTTGCAGTATATCTAAAAGGCAGGGATCAGATCACTGATGGCATCCGGGCAAAGCACCGGACGGTGAATTCGCACCTGCTTGTGCCTGCCAAGCTCACCTTTTTCAATCTCAATCTGGCTTTTGGCCACTTTGAACTGTTTCGACAGGAATTTGGTAAGGTGGGCGTTGGCTTTACCATCAACCGGTGGGGCAGTGATGGCGAGCTTGATCTCCTCGCCATGTTGCCCCATCCATTGATCCCGGCTTGCCTTGGGCTGGATGTAGAGCCTTAAGATCAGGTCATCGTTTTCCAGCCAGGCAGGGTGTGGCGCGCTCATAACTTACAGCACAAACCACAGGTTGCCGAAGAATGGGCTCAGCAGGTCGCCGATAAAGAAATTCAGGAACTGCAGCGCAATAAACAGGAACAGGATGCTGAGATCCAGTCCACCCAGTGGTGGGATAACACGGCGGATTGGCGCCACCAGCGGCTCAGTTAGCTGAATCATCACATATTCGATAGGACTGCGCCCCTGGCTGACCCAGCTCAGGATAGCGCGCAGGATCAGCACCCAGAACAGCAGGCCACCGGCAGCTTTAATCACCGCCACCAGACCAATCAGTAAGTAGCTGGAATCAAACACCAGGGTGCCTGAGCCAACCAGTTGTAGGGTGAAAAACTTCGCCACACACAGCAGGTACGCGAACAGCACCGTTGCTAAATCCAGACTGCCAATGGATGGAATAAGACGGCGCAGTGGTGCAACCACCGGTTGGGTGGCTTTGACCACAAACTGGCTGAATGGGTTATAGAAGTCTGCACGTGCCCATTGCAACCAGACCCGGAGCAACACCACCATGATGTAAAGGTCGAACAGGGTTGAAACGAGAAAAGTCATCGAGTTCATAAAGTAGCCCTAAAATAGCGATTCCATCTCTTCGGCGCGGCGCACTGCAGCCTGCATGGCTTCAGAGACCGTTTCCGTGAGTCGGTTGTTATTGAATACGTTCAGTGCCTCGGCGGTAGTGCCGCCTTTGGACGTAACTTGTTCCCTTAAGGTTGCCAGTTCCGTATCCGGGTTGGCAACCACCATTTTTGCTGCGCCGAGCGCTGCCTGCTGCACAAGCGCTCTCGCAGTCTGTTTATCAAAGCCCTGACGCTCGGCTTCTTTTTGCATCGCTTCCATAAACAGGAAGAAGTAAGCTGGGGCACTGCCTGCGGCAGCAATCACGCCATTGATGCCGGATTCATCTCCGACCCAGCACACTTTGCCTACGGCGCTGAGCAGATTGCCAGAGAAAGAGCGGTCTGCGTCAGAGACTGAATCAGGTGCATACAGGCCGCTCATTCCTTCCCCTACCAGTGACGGGGTGTTTGGCATCACGCGAACCAGTTTCAGCGGCGCGCCAGCCATTTCACACAGGCGGGCGATTGAAATGCCTGCCGCAATGGAAATAACCAGTTTTTCTGACCAGTCAACGTCTTGCATCGAAGCCAGCAGCTCTTCCATCCCTTGTGGTTTAACCCCAAGGACCACCACGTCAGCCTGTTTTGCGCTGGCAACCGCATCTTCGTTGGCATGAACGCCAAAAGTATCACGGAAGGCAGCACTTTTCTCCGCTGTACGGTTAACGGCGGTAATGTTTTCTGCCGGATAACCGGATTGAACCAGCCCGGCAATGATTGAACGGGCCATATTCCCGGCACCGATAAAGGCGATTGTACGGTGTTCCATCAATCTCTGTTCCTTTGGTGAGGCGGTGTCAACGCCGCTGTATCGTGTTTTACTGGTGCTTGCTATAGTCACGCGCACCAAAAATGGCGGTGCCAATACGCACCATAGTACTACCGGAAGCTATCGCGGCATCCATATCACCACTCATGCCCATCGACAGGGTATCAAAGTCAGGGCGGCTGGCTTTCATTGCTTCAAACAGCGCAGCCAGCGGTGCAAAAGCATCAAGCTGCTTCTGGTGATCGTCTTCCGGTTGGGGAATGCACATTAACCCGCGCAGGGTCAGGTTTGGCAGCGCATCAATTTCCTCAGCCAGGGCTTTAACATCATCAAATCCAATGCCGGATTTCGACGCTTCGCCACTGGTGTTGACCTGGATAAGCACCTGTAGCGGTGGTAAGTCTGCTGGACGCTGTTCGCTTAAGCGATGGGCGACCTTACTGCGGTCAATGGAGTGTACCCAGTCAAAATGTTCCGCTATCAGGCGGGTTTTATTGGACTGGATAGGGCCGATAAAATGCCACTCAAGGTGAGGGTGAATGTCACGGAAGTAGGTGATTTTCTCTACCCCTTCCTGTACGTAGTTTTCACCGAAGCGGATCTGTCCGGCGTCCACCGCCTCTGCGATAGCCTGAAAGGGTTTGGTCTTACTGACAGCCAGCAGTTGCACGCTGGAGGCGTTTCTCCCGCATTTTTGTGCGGCACTGTCTATTTGGCTGGTGACCTGCTTTAGGTTTTGTCTGATACTACACATGATTCATTCTGCGAGGAAACGGGTTAATGGATATAACTGAATTACTGGACTTTAGTGTAAAGCATAACGCATCAGATCTACATCTTTCAGCTGGCGTTCCTCCAATGGTCCGCGTAGATGGTGATGTCCGCAAGCTGAGCTTGCCGCCACTGGACCACAATGCCGTGCACCGTCTTGTTTTTGATATCATGAACGAAGCCCAGCAACGGGAGTTTGAACAAAACCTCGAAGTCGACTTTTCTTTTGAGCTGGCAGCCGTGGGCCGCTTCCGTGTCAATGCCTTTCACCAGTCCCGTGGCTGTGCGGCAGTGTTCCGTAGTATTCCTTCCAATATTCCGACACTGGAAGCCATCAATGCGCCAGCAGTATTCAAGCAATTTACCGAGTACCAGAAAGGGCTGGTGCTGGTAACCGGCCCCACAGGTTCCGGTAAATCCACCACGCTGGCGGCGATGATCGACCAGATAAACAACAGCCAGCACCGCCATATCCTGACTATCGAAGATCCGATTGAGTTTATTCATGCGCAGAAAAACTGTCTGATCAACCAACGTGAAGTGCACCGCGATACCCACTCTTTCAATAACGCGCTTCGCTCGGCACTGCGTGAAGATCCGGACGTGATTTTGGTCGGTGAGCTGCGTGATAAAGAGACCATCAGCCTTGCGCTGACCGCAGCTGAAACCGGTCATCTGGTATTTGGCACGTTGCATACGTCAAGTGCTGCAAAAACCATTGACCGTATTATTGATGTCTTCCCAGGGGCCGATAAGCCGATGGTGCGTTCGATGCTGTCAGAATCGCTGCGCGCGGTAGTATCGCAAAAACTGGTGAAGCAAGTCGCTGGGGGTCGGATTGCCGCCCATGAAGTGATGATTGCCACACCTGCAATCCGCAACCTTATCCGTGAAGACAAGGTCGCGCAGATGTACTCGATGATCCAGACCGGTTCAGGCCTTGGCATGCAGACCATGGAGCAATCATTGCGGAACCTGATGATGCAGGGTCTGGTGGACACGGCGGAGGCAAACAAGGCCATGGATAACGCAGGAATGGGTTTTTAATCATGCAGGAACAAAACAGGCTTCAGCCACTTCTTGAAAATATGCTGGCGCAGCGCGCCTCTGACTGTTACATCACAGTGGGAGCTGCCTGTATGCTGCGGGTTGATGGTAATCTGAAACCTGTGGGAGATGTGCTGGATCTTGACGGTGTGAAAGCACTGGTTGATCAAGCCATGGACGGTGAAACCCGGCAAAAATTTTATTCAGAGCGGGAGGCAAATTTCGCACTGGTGATCCCGAATGGCCGGTTTCGGGTCAGCGCATTCTGGCAGCGGGATTTGCCCGGCATGGTACTTCGCCGTATTGAAACTGAGATCCCGGATATTCATTCCCTCGGCTTGCCAGATGTGATTCAGGATCTGTCGATTGCCAAACGCGGTCTGGTGCTGATTGTTGGGGCGACCGGTTCGGGGAAATCGACGTCGATGGCGGCAATGGTGGGGTTCCGTAACCGCCACCGCAGCGGTCATATCCTGACGGTGGAAGACCCGATTGAATTTATCCACCCGCATAACAAATGCATCGTCACCCAGCGGGAGATTGGGATTGATACCGAAAGCTATGAAGTGGCGCTGAAAAACTCACTGCGTCAGGCGCCGGATATGATCATGATTGGCGAAATCCGCACCCGTGAAACCATGGAATACGCCATGCAGTTTGCTGAAACCGGTCACCTGTGTATTGCGACCCTTCACGCTAACAATGCCAACCAGGCGCTGGAGCGGGTGCTGCATCTGGTGCCGAAAGAGCGGCGTGAACAGTTCCTGTTTGACCTTTCACTTAACTTGCGGGGCATTCTGGCGCAACAGCTGGTGCCAGATGTCAGCGGTATTGGCCGCCATGGCGCTTATGAGCTGCTGCTGAACACATCCCATGTATCGGATTTGATTCGCCGTGGCGAGCTGCATGAACTGAAGGAAACCATCCGCAAAGGCAAAAACGCGGGGATGTGTACGTTCGACCAGTCCCTGTTTGACCTTTTTAAAGCGGGCAAAGTGTCGAAGGAAGAGGCTCTGCATCATGCTGACTCCCGAAACGATCTGAAACTGATGATGAAAATGGCGGAGCAGTCTTCTGGAGGGTTGTCACTGGCCAATGTGAGCATCGAAGGGCAGTGATTCGTGCATAAAAGAGGTGCTCAAGGCACCTTTCTTTTATGCACCGTATCGGTTCTCAAACCAGCTTTCGACAATGATCACCGCTGACTGGCTGTCGATTTCCCCTTTGCCCAGCGCTTTATAACCACCGTATTCAAACAGGGAAGCACGGGCTTCAGTGGTGGTCAGACGTTCATCATGCAGTTCAACATTGACCCCGAAACGTCCTTTCAGGCGGTTGGCAAATTTACGGGCGCGGGGGGTAATGGTTTCCAGCTCGCCGCCATGTAAATCAAGCGGCAAGCCCACGACCACCAGATCCGGTGCCCACTCTTTCAATATGGCTTCAATGGCTTCCCAGCTTGGGATACCGTCTCTGGCTTTCAGTGCTTTAAGTGGGCGGGCGGTGCCGGTAATGGCCTGACCAATCGCCACGCCAATGCTTTTGGTACCGTAGTCAAAACCCAGCACAGTTTGAATGTTACTCATGGAAAACTCTTATGCGTGCCCGACATCCGCGGACAGGTTCAGGGCGTCAATGCCCAGTTGTTTGAGGGCTTTTTCCCAGCGTTCATTGATCGGGGTGTCAAAAATCACTTTTGGATCGGCTTCAATCGTCAGCCAACTGTTCTCTGCCAGTTCCTGCTCGAGCTGGCCTGCATCCCAACCGGCGTAACCCAATGCAACAATAAATTGCTCAGGCTCTTCGTTGGTGCCGAGAATACTGAGAATATCTTTTGAGGTGGTGACGGTCAGCTCTTCGGAGAGTTGGATGCTGGAGCCAAATAGTTTTGTATTCTTGTGCAGGACAAATCCGCGATCTTCCGACACCGGGCCGCCAAACAACACAGGTTGATTCAGACTGACCGGATGGGTGACATCCTGATCACGCTCTACCTCAATCTGCTCCAGCATATTGGCAATCGAAATGTTGATGGGTTGATTGATCACCAATCCCATTGCACCGTCTTCGTTATGTTCGCACATGTAAACAACGCTGTGCTGGAAGCGTTTATCTGCCATGCTGGGCATTGCGACTAAAAAATGGTTTTTTAGGTTTATTGTTCCTTTCACATTGTGCCCTTTATTGCGTATAGGCTTACTTCCAGTATGGGCAGTAAGCCTGGGAAAATCAGATCTGGGCAATTGCTTTGCCCAGATCATATTGGGGTTATTTCTGCAGGCGTGCTTCGATAGCGTCCATCAGTTTACCGCTGATATTAATATTAAATGCGGCTTCAATTTCGCGGATACACGTCGGGCTGGTGACATTAATTTCTGTCAGTTTATCGCCGATAATATCCAGACCAACAAAGATCAGCCCTTTTTCTTTCAGTGTAGGGGCAACCGCACGGGCAATCGCCCAGTCGGTGTCACTCAGTGGGCGCGCTTCGCCACGGCCTCCGGCTGCAAGGTTACCACGGGTTTCACCTTTGGCTGGAATGCGGGCCAGACAGTAAGGCATAGGTTCACCGTCTACCACCAGAATGCGTTTGTCGCCGTTACTGATGTCAGGCACAAAGGTCTGGGCCATGCAGTAGTTGTTACCGAGACCAGTCAGGGTTTCAATGATCACTGAGAGGTTAGGATCGCCCTGTTTCACGCGGAAGATAGACGAGCCGCCCATGCCGTCCAATGGCTTCAGGATCACGTCGCCATGTTTTTCCTGGAACGCTTTGATGTGCTCAGCACGGCGTGTCACCAGGGTTGTTGGAGTGTGTTCCGGGAACCAGGCAGTGAACAGTTTCTCGTTACAGTCACGCAGGCTCTGCGGCTTGTTGACGATAAGGCAGCCTTCTACCTCTGCACGCTCCAGAATGTAGGTTGCGTAGATGTATTCAGTGTCAAACGGTGGGTCTTTTCGCATCAACATCGCATCCAGATCCGCCAGCGCGATCTCCTGCTCGCTGACCACTTCGAACCACTTCTCCGGATTCTCTTCAAGGGTCACGACTTTGGTGCGCGCAAGTGCTTTGCCTTGCTCCATGGACAGGTCATTCATCTGCATATAGTGAATTTCCCAGCCGCGCTTTTGTGCTTCCAGCATCATGGCAAAGGTGGAGTCTTTTTTGATGTTGATGGACTCAATCGGATCCATCACTATGCCCAGTTTGATCATTGAATTATCCTTATTAACCGAGGTCGCCGAAGCGAACCTGCAAGGCTGTTATCGCCGTCAGTGCTGCGGTTTCTGTGCGCAGAACACGTGGCCCCAATAATGTTTCTTCAAACCCGAACTCGCGGGTTCGCGCAATTTCTTCTGATGACAGGCCGCCTTCCGGGCCAATCAGCAAACGCAACCGGCTGACAGGCTCCGGCAGGGTGTTGATAGAGTATTTCGCACGGGGATGAAGATTGAGTTTCAGTCCGTCGAAAGGTTCTTGCATCCACGCATCCAAAGACATCACAGGGCGGACTTCCGGCACGATGTTGCGGCCACACTGCTCACATGCGGCAATCGCAATTTTCTGCCACTGCTGCAGTTTCTTATCAAAACGGTCGGCATTGAGTTTGACCCCACAGCGCTCAGAAATAAGTGGGGTGATCACATTCACGCCAAGTTCGACCGATTTCTGGATAGTAAATTCCATCTTGTCGCCGCGGCTGATGACCTGCCCCAGATGCAAGTCCAGTGGTGATTCGATACTGCGTTCAACGCGCTCAACCACATCGACCGTGACTGACTTTTTGCCTGATTCCGCAATCACTGCCGGAAACTCCGCGCCACTGCCATCAAATAATAGAACCTCCTGACCGGCCTGCATGCGAAGCACACGGCCAACGTGGTTGGCGGCATCGTCGCTCAGAGCAACACGGCCAGTGTCTGGCAAGGGTTCAGGATGGAATATTCTTGGGATACGCATGGTATTTTAATGACTGGAGAACAATAGGCAGCAGTGTATCACGCGGCTGCCTATTGACTGTAGTCTTACACGCCGTACGAACAGTTACAGACCGGCTTTGTCGCAGGAAGCTTGCACGAAGGGGTTGTGGTTCCCCTGCTCCCGGGCAATACGGCGGTCACGCTCACATTCCCATGCTGTCACGGGATAGGTTTTGTCCCAGGCGTCCATCAGCTTTTTCTGGGCAGATGCCAGACGGAAATCATACTGTTGGTTCATGTACTTATAGATGCGTGCAATGGCGCCACGGCTTTGCGCCGGTGGCTCAAAAACCCGCTGCTTAAAGTCTACTTTTGCCGCGCACTGACCATAGAAAGCACCGTTATCGCCATTCCATTGTGAGAAACGGAAGTTGGAGCGGTCACCGTTTACCTCGCCGATAGCCGGTACCAGATTGTGGAGGTCGGCTTCCATCAGCCGGAATGCCACGTCATTGCGGCTGCAGTTTTTACGCCCACCTTCCTGCCAGCATTGGCGCTGGTGGCCGAATTGCCAGGCAGGAACCACATGTTCCCACTCGATACGGCTGGCACGGCCTTCCTGTTTACGCACTTTATAGCCGCAGCTTTCTAGATCAGGCACCCCTTTCTTGCCCTGCCAGTCGATGTCACAGCCGCAGTAAAACGAGATTGGGTAGTCCTGATAGATTTTTTGCGCGATATGTTTGGCTTTGCTGAAGGATTGGGGATGCTCAGCCGCTGCGGAAAGGGAGGTCACCAGCAGCGCTGAAAGCAGCATCAATCGTGTTCTCATCATGGATTTGGCACTCGATATTGAAATAATGTGTGTTGATTATTACAGACTATTGCGAGTGAAATCTCATTAAATGAGCGTTAATTGAAAAGGTTGTTGATAAGAGGGGCTGTCGCTTATTGTTCAGTTTGGACAAAGAGCAGCGGTTGCTGACAGCGACGACACACGTATTGCACCTGTTCCCGTTGCACCTTGTTGTGACGGCGGACAGAAAGCGCTATCCGGTCGCAGCCGCATTGGTAGGTATAGGTTTTTCCCTGTACCGATGAGATATCAAAGCTGTGGGTGGTTTTCGGCGCTACCCCAAATATCTGAGACATCACCGCCTGCCACTCCCTGCCGTGTGGCTTTACACGCCCAAACCGGGCATACACCACCAGATGGCTGACTTCATGGGGAACCACTTCATCAAGAAACGCCTGGGGGTTCTCCCGCAAAAGCACCGGATTAAAGCGCAGTTGCCAGGTTTGCAGTCGGGCGGTGCCTGCCGATTTTCCCCGTTGGTTGAAAAGTACCTGTGGGACGGGAAACGTGCACTGGAAGTATGCGCCTGCATGCTTGATACAGCGAGTTACTGCTTGGATAACCTGATATTCCAGTTCATTCATGGGGTGATTTTTCAGTTTGTTCCTGTTGCTGTCGTCTTCTGCCCAAATCAACAAAGAGGCCAAGTGGCCTCTTTGTTTAACACGGACTTTCCAGTGCGTTTATTTGATTTTTGCAAAGTCGCGCAGTGCTGCCACTTTGTCGGTTTTCTCCCAAGGAAATTCTTCGCGACCGAAGTGACCGTATGCCGCGGTCTTTTTGTAGATAGGTTGCAGCAGGTTCAGCATTTCCTGCAGGCCATATGGGCGCAGGTCGAAGTGCTGGCGAACCGCCTCGATAATGATGTCGTGAGACACTTTTTCAGTACCGAAAGTTTCCACCATGATAGACGTTGGATCAGCGACACCAATAGCGTAAGAAAGCTGGATCTCGCAGCGGTCAGCCATGCCAGCCGCAACGATGTTTTTCGCCACGTAACGCGCTGCGTAAGCCGCTGAACGGTCAACTTTCGATGGATCCTTACCGGAGAATGCACCGCCACCGTGGCGTGCTGCGCCGCCGTAGGTATCAACAATGATCTTACGACCAGTCAGGCCACAGTCACCCATTGGGCCACCGATAACGAAACGACCGGTTGGGTTGATAAAGTACTTGGTGTCTTTGTTTAGCCACTCTGCTGGCAGAACCGGCTTGATGATCTCTTCCATGACTGCTTCGCGCAGATCTGGGGTTGAGATGGAATCACAGTGCTGGGTAGACAAAACGACTGCATCAATGCCTACGATCTTGCCTTGGTCGTACTGGAAAGTAACCTGAGATTTGGCATCTGGGCGCAGCCATGGCAAGGTGCCGTTTTTGCGCACTTCCGCCTGGCGCTGCACCAGTCGGTGTGAATAGGTAATCGGTGCTGGCATCAGCACATCAGTTTCGTTACAGGCGTAACCGAACATGATGCCTTGGTCACCCGCGCCTTGTTCTTTCGGATCCGCCTTATCAACACCCTGGTTGATGTCTGGTGACTGTTTACCAATGGTGTTCAAAACCGCACAAGAATCTGCGTCAAAACCCATGTCTGAGTGTACATAGCCGATCTCACGCACCGTTTCTCGGGTCAGTTCTTCGATATCAACCCATGCTGATGTGGTGATCTCACCACCAACCATGACCATGCCGGTTTTTACGTAAGTCTCACAGGCGACGCGTGCTTTTGGATCCTGCTCCAGAATTGCGTCAAGAACGGCGTCTGAAATCTGGTCTGCGATTTTATCTGGATGACCTTCTGATACTGACTCAGAAGTAAACAGGTGTTTAGCCATGTCTTTTTCCTAGCAATAAATAAATGGTTGATATCGAATGTTTGTAAAAGCATCTTTGGATGTTTGACCGTTTAAAAGTATAGATGCTTTTCCGTCTGGACGTCTATTTTACGTAGAGTTACACATAAATCAACCGTACATTTTTTGTCGATAAAAATAGAAAACGTTTATGCCCCAGCTATACCCAAGCAACCAGAGGCAGCACGTTCGTTACTAAACGTACAAGATCTCGAAAAAATCGACCAAGTAAACGTTTGCAGTACTGTCGGAGTCTTGCGACAATACTTACCCGCCGAATTCAGCAATCTGGCTGTGTTACTGCGGTGCCCAAGCATATTCAAGTTTGCTTGGGTATAAGTATTGTGCCGGATTGCCCATAACTCAAACCCCAAAAGGTCATCAGACCCTCAATGATCCCAGGAGCAGACATGTCTTCCCGCAAGGTTTTAGCCAATGCAATCCGTGCCCTCAGCATGGACGGTGTACAACAAGCTAACTCTGGTCATCCAGGCGCCCCCATGGGCATGGCAGACATCGCCGAAGTGCTGTGGCGCGACCACATGAACCACAACCCACAAAACCCTGCGTGGGCTGACCGTGACCGCTTCGTGCTGTCTAACGGCCACGGCTCGATGCTGATTTACTCCCTGCTGCACCTGACCGGTTATGATTTGTCTATCGACGATCTGAAAAACTTCCGCCAGCTGCACTCCAAAACCCCGGGTCACCCGGAATACGGTTATGCACCGGGCGTAGAAACTACTACCGGCCCGCTGGGACAGGGCATCACCAATGCGGTGGGTATGGCGATTGCAGAAAAAGCGCTGGCTGCCCAGTTCAACCGTGATGGCCACAACATCGTTGACCACCACACCTACGTATTTATGGGCGATGGCTGTCTGATGGAAGGTATCTCCCACGAAGCGTGTTCACTGGCGGGTACACTGGGCCTGGGTAAACTCATCGCCTTCTGGGATGACAACGGCATCTCTATTGACGGTCACGTTGAAGGCTGGTTCACTGACGACACGCCGAAGCGTTTCGAATCTTACGGCTGGCAGGTTATCCCGGCAGTAGACGGTCACGACGCAGACGCTATCAACGCTGCGATTGAAGCGGCGAAAGCAGAAACCGGTCGTCCTACCCTGATTTGTACCAAAACCATCATTGGTTTCGGTTCGCCAAACAAAGCCGGCTCTCACGACTGTCACGGTGCACCACTGGGCCATGATGAAATCAAAGCAGCGCGTGAATTCCTCGGTTGGGAACACGGTCCATTTGACATCCCGGCAGACGTTTACGGCGCATGGGATGCCAAAGAAGCCGGTGCAGCCAAAGAAGCAGCATGGAACGAGAAGTTTGCCGCGTATGAAGCCGCTTACCCAGAACTGGCGGCAGAATTCAAACGCCGCATGAGCGGTGAACTGCCAGCAGACTGGGAAGCGCAAGCGAACCAAATCATTGCTGACCTGCAAGCCAACCCTGCGAACATTGCCTCACGTAAAGCGTCGCAAAACGCACTGGAAGCGTTCGGCAAACTGTTGCCAGAATTTATGGGGGGCTCTGCTGACCTTGCGCCTTCAAACCTGACCATGTGGTCTGGCTCCAAATCGCTGACTGCTGACGATGCCTCCGGCAACTACATCCACTACGGTGTGCGTGAGTTCGGCATGACCGCCATCATCAACGGTATCGCCCTGCACGGTGGTTTTGTGCCTTACGGCGCCACCTTCCTGATGTTCATGGAATACGCGCGTAACGCCATGCGTATGGCGGCACTGATGAAAGTGCAGAACATTCAGGTTTACACCCACGACTCTATCGGCCTGGGTGAAGACGGCCCAACCCACCAGCCAGTTGAGCAAATCGCATCCCTGCGTCTGACACCAAACATGAGCACCTGGCGTCCGTGTGACCAGGTAGAATCTGCCGTGGCATGGAAACTGGCGATTGAGCGTAAAGATGCTCCAACCTCGCTGATTTTCTCGCGCCAGAACCTGGCGCAACAAGACCGCACTGCTGAGCAGGTGGCTGACATCGCCAAGGGTGGTTACATCCTGAAAGATTGCGCAGGCAAGCCAGAGCTTATCCTGATTGCCACCGGTTCAGAGGTAGAGCTGGCAGTAGAAGCCGCTGCACAGCTGAGCGCAGAAGGCAAAGCGGTTCGTGTGGTATCTATGCCATCGACTGACACCTTCGACAAGCAGGACGCGGCTTACCGTGAAGCCGTACTGCCATCAGACGTGACAGCACGTATCGCTATTGAAGCGGGCATTGCCGACTTCTGGTACAAGTACGTGGGCTTTGACGGCCGCATCATCGGTATGACTACCTTTGGTGAATCTGCACCGGCAGACCAGCTGTTCAAGCTGTTCGGTTTCACCACTGAAAACGTGGTGGAGACAGCCAAAGAGCTGCTGGCATAAGCGCTAAAACCCCCTTTCCAAACCCGCCAACCGGCGGGTTTTTTCTTGGGATAGTCGTCCTGAACGCTTCCCAATGTTTGATGAGAGACCCATCACGTATTGCGTGCGAAATTCATAGGCTTGGGATAGACTGTCAGCCGTATTTCATTAACGACAAAGATCGACAGGGATATGGCATTACGCGTCGCAATTAATGGATTTGGCCGTATTGGCCGTAGCGTGCTCCGTGCGCTGTATGAAAGTGATAAACGTGACCAGATAGAAGTGGTTGCAGTCAACGAACTGGCAGAGCCGGATGCCATGGCGCACCTTCTGCAATATGACTCCAGCCATGGGCGTTTTTTCAAAAAGGTGACCAACAGTCAGGAGTTTCTTTTTGTCGGCGACGACAGTATCAGGATCCTCCATCTCAGCGATCTTCACCTGTTGCCATGGCGTGATCTCGACATCGATATTGTGCTTGATTGTACCGGTGTGTTTGGAACCCGCGAACATGGTCAGGCCCATTTGGATGCTGGCGCTAAAAAAGTCCTGTTCTCCCATCCGGGCAGTAATGATCTCGACAACACCATTATCTTCGGTGTGAACGAAGACACATTGAAACCCAGCGATCGCATCGTGTCGAACGGCTCCTGTACCACCAACTGTATTGTGCCTGTGATAAAAGTACTCGATGAGAAGTTTGGGATTGAATCCGGCACCATCACCACCATCCATTCTTCGATGAACGACCAGCAGGTGATTGACGCCTATCACCCAGATTTGCGACGCACACGCGCTGCCAGTCAGTCTATTATTCCAGTCAACACCAAATTACATTTAGGAATTGGACGGATCTTTCCGAAATTTTCTGACAAATTTGAGGCGATTTCGGTTAGAGTGCCAACAATTAACGTCACTGCAATGGATTTAAGTGTCACAGTTCACACGAAAGTGAAAGTTAATGACGTAAATCAATCACTCGAGGAGGCCGCTCGGTGTACATTGAACGGCATCGTCGACTATACCGAGGCGCCGCTTGTCTCGATAGATTTTAACCATGATCCCCATAGTGCCATTGTCGATGGCTCGCAAACCCGGGTCAGTAACCACAATCTGGTGAAGATGTTGGTGTGGTGCGACAACGAATGGGGATTTGCCAACCGTATGCTGGATACGGCGCTGGCCATGGCAACCGTTACCGGTGGCTCGAAGGCTTGAGCCACGGCTTTCTGAAGTAACGAAAGCCTCCGCAAATTTTTTAATTTTTGCAACTTAGAGAGAGGACGAAAATGTCTGTAATCAAAATGACCGATCTGGATCTGGCTGGCAAACGTGTATTTATCCGTGCCGATCTGAACGTACCAGTAAAAGACGGTAAAGTGACTTCTGACGCGCGTATCCTGGCGTCGCTGCCAACCATTAAGCACTGCCTGGAAGCCGGCGCGAAAGTCATGGTGACATCTCACCTGGGCCGCCCGACAGAAGGTGAGTACGCAGAAGAATTCTCTCTACAGCCTGTGGTTAACTACCTGAACGACATGCTGGATTGCGACGTTAAGCTGGCAAAAGACTACCTGGATGGTCTGGAGCTGAATGCTGGTGAAGTGGTTGTTCTGGAAAACGTGCGTTTCAACAAAGGCGAGAAGAAAAACGACGACGAACTGGCGAAGAAATACGCAGCGCTGTGTGACGTTTTCGTAATGGATGCATTCGGTACGGCTCACCGTGCACAAGCGTCAACCTACGGCGTCGGTATGTTTGCCCCTGTTGCGTGTGCAGGCCCTCTGCTGGCGGCAGAATTGGAAGCACTGGGTAAAGCAATGGATAACCCGGCACGCCCAATGGTAGCCATCGTTGGTGGTTCAAAAGTATCAACCAAACTGACTGTTCTGGAATCCCTGTCTAAAATCGCTGACCAGCTGGTTGTGGGCGGTGGTATCGCAAACACCTTCATCGCGGCAGCAGGTCACAACGTCGGTAAGTCTCTGTACGAAGCTGACCTGGTTGATACCGCGAAGAAACTGATGGAAGAATGTGCTATTCCTGTTGCAACTGACGTTGCCTGTGCGAAAGCATTCGACGAAAACGCAGAAGCAGAAATCAAGCATGTTTCTGACGTTCAGGACGATGACATGATCTTCGATTTGGGCCCTGAATCTACCCAGGCGCTGGCAGACATCCTGAAAAATGCAAAGACCATTCTGTGGAATGGCCCTGTAGGCGTGTTCGAATTCAAGAACTTCGAAGCAGGTACTAAAGGTATCTCCGAAGCGATTGCAGCGTCTGAAGGTTTCTCTGTTGCGGGCGGTGGTGACACATTGGCGGCGATCGACAAGTTCGGTATCAAAGCTGACGTGTCTTACATCTCAACCGGTGGTGGTGCATTCCTTGAGTTCGTTGAAGGTAAAGTGCTGCCTGCAGTAGAAATGCTGGAAAAACGCGCGAAGGCGTAATCGTTGACGGGGGTAGTAGCCCCCGTTTTTTATGCATCTCAGTTAAATATTTATCATATTGATGCATATCCGAGTGCAAAAAATACTGTGTTTGGAATCACGTTTGGGTACAATGCATAGCATTGTTCGCAAACGTTTGCCGAATTGAAACAAGCTAGCAGGAAAACTGGCTTGGATAGGATTTCACTCAAGACAACAGAGTAAATAGGACTATTGTTATGTCTAAAGTTTTTGATTTCGTAAAACCTGGCGTTATCTCTGGTGACGACGTTCAGAAAGTGTTTGAAATTGCTAAAGAGCACAAATTTGCTCTGCCAGCGGTAAACGTAGTAAACACTGACTCTATCAACTCAGTACTGGAAGCGGCTGCGAAGGTTAAAGCGCCAGTTGTTGTTCAATTCTCTAACGGTGGCGCAGGCTTTTTCGTTGGTAAAGGTCTGAAACTGGAAGGCCAGGAAGCGCAAATCAAAGGCGCAGTAGCGGGTGCAAAATACGTTCACGCTATCGCTGAATCTTACGGTGTGCCAGTTATCCTGCACACTGACCACGCTGCGAAGAAACTGCTGCCATGGATTGACGGTCTGCTGGCTGCAGGCGAAGAGCACTTTGCTGCAACAGGCAAACCGCTGTTCTCTTCTCACATGATTGACCTGTCTGAAGAATCTCTGGAAGAAAACATCGAAATCTGTGCTCAGTACCTGGCTCGCATGGAAAAGATGGGCATGACGCTGGAAATCGAACTGGGTTGTACCGGTGGTGAGGAAGATGGCGTAGACAATTCTCACATGGAGCAGTCTGAGCTGTACACCTCTCCAGAAGACGTTGCCTATGCTTACGAGAAACTGAGTGCGATTAGCCATCGTTTCACTATCGCAGCATCCTTCGGTAACGTACACGGCGTTTACAAGCCAGGTAACGTTGTGCTGACCCCAACCATCCTGCGTGATTCTCAGGCCTACTGCGCAGAGAAATTCGGTCTTGCACCAAACTCACTGAACTTCGTTTTCCACGGTGGTTCTGGTTCTTCTCAGGCAGAAATCGAAGAGTCTATCTCGTACGGTGTGATCAAAATGAACATCGATACCGACACCCAGTGGGCAACATGGAATGGTATCCGTCAGTACGAAGCGAAGAATCACGACTACCTGCAAGGCCAAATCGGTAACCCAACCGGTGAAGATGCTCCGAACAAGAAGTACTATGACCCTCGCGTATGGCTGCGTGCAGGTCAGGAGTCTATGGTTGCGCGTCTTGAGCAAGCGTTCAAAGATCTTAACGCGATCGACGTGCTGTAATTGCTGACACGCCAAAAATAACAGTTAAAAAATGTGATAAAACCCGCTAAATTTAGCGGGTTTTTTATTGGGCGCTCTTTCGGTAGGCGCTTTTTTCTTGTTGCCTGATGCTTATTCTGCTGATACGAATTAAGTATAACGTTTTGTTTTATCAGTAGGCATTGAGTCTGGCAGCGTGATTTTGTGTGCCAATGGTTATTGGACGTGGTGAGAGAAGTAAATGATTGAACAAAACCCAGTAGAGTCTGTTGAACAAACAGCAACCCAAGTTATTAGCTGGCTGGAATCACATCAAGAACTGTTAATCCAGTACTCGGTGAACATTTTGACAGCACTGCTGATCCTGTTTATTGGTAACTGGCTGGTGAAGAAAGTGGCCGGTTCGCTCAAGGTTGTGCTGAAAAAACGTAACCTGGATCAGGCTGTAATCGACTTTATCGAGAACCTGGTTCGCTATGTGATGTTTGCGGTTGTCCTAATGGCCGCACTGGGCCGTGTTGGCGTGGAAACTGCGTCTATCGTTGCCGTTATTGGTGCTGCCGGTCTGGCAATTGGTCTGGCATTGCAAGGCTCACTGTCTAACTTTGCTGCCGGTGTGCTGATTGTTACCTTCCGTCCATTCAAATCCGGTGATTATGTCGAAGTGGGTGGCGTTGCGGGTCTGGTGGAGTCAATCCAGATTTTCTCTACCGTGCTGAAGACCACCGACAACAAAATGGTGGTGGTGCCAAACGGTACGGTGATCTCCAGCCCTATCACCAACTATTCCCGTCATGCTACCCGTCGTATCGACTTTATTATCGGCGTGTCGTACAAAGCAGATCTGAAAAAGACCAAAGAAGTACTGACCCGTATTGTAAAAGCCGATCCCCGTGTATTACCTGAGCCAGAGCCAACAGTTGGCGTTTCAGCACTGATGGACTCATCCGTTAACTTTGTCGTCCGTCCTTGGGTTAAAACGGAAGATTACTGGCCAGCATACTTTGATCTGCTGCAAGCGATTAAAGAGGGGCTGGACAACGAAGGTATCGAAATCCCGTTCCCACAAATGGATGTGCATTATTACGCGGCAACAGCCACAAGCACCGAGAAAGAAGAGAAGCAAGCAGCATAAATTGCGGATACCAGCAATCTTGATGTTGAAACCCTGCCAGTTGGCAGGGTTTTTTTGTTTAAGCTCTCGCGAAAGCACATGACTAGAGCGTTTTCGTGTTAAATTTGAGACACTTTTTATTGCTGATTAAACTGTACACTCTGCTCTGATTTTCATCCGGGCAAGTTCGTCAGGTTCAGGATGATATTTTTAAGGCGTAACAACACCAAGGAAACTGCAATGGAAAATGCTACAAATGAAGCAATGAACTGGTTTAATAATAATCAGGATCTGCTACTTCAATATGGTGTCAACATCATCTCCGCGCTTCTCATTCTTATTATTGGTAACTGGGTTGTTAAAGCCATTGCTAATAGTGCCGCCAATGTGATGCGCAAAAAAGGGTTCGACAAAGCCGTTGTCGACTTCGTGCATACTTTTGTTCGTTACTTACTGTTCGTTATCGTGTTGATTGCCGCGTTGGGCCGTCTCGGTGTCCAGACCGCATCCGTCGTTGCGGTTATTGGTGCCGCAGGCCTGGCGGTTGGCCTGGCCCTGCAAGGCTCACTGTCAAACTTTGCTGCGGGTGTATTGATTGTGGCGTTTCGTCCATTCAAGAGTGGCGACTATGTAGAAGTGGCTGGCGTCTCAGGCTCTGTTGACTCGATCCAAATTTTCTCTACTGTGCTGAAAACACCAGATAACAAAATGGTGGTGGTACCCAACGGTGCGATTATCTCGAGTCCCATCACTAACTATTCTCGCCACGATACCCGTCGAATCGATTATATAATAGGGGTCTCCTACAGTGCTGATCTGCAGAAAACCAAACACGTGCTGGCAGATGTATTGGCAAAAGAAACTCGCCTGCTGAGCACCCCGGCTCCAACTATCGGTGTGGTAGAACTGGCCGATTCATCTGTTAACCTGGTGGTACGTCCTTGGGTACGCACAGCAGATTACTGGGCAGTGTATTTCGACCTGTTGCAAGCGATGAAAGAAGCACTGGATGCAGAAGGTATTGAAATTCCCTTCCCACAAATGGATGTGCATGTCAACAAAGTCAACGGTTAAGTCTTTGGCTATTCGCCAGCGATATGGAGACAGTCGCTGGCGTTTATATTGGGAAGAAAACGGTGAGGTGCGGCCCGGATCATGGACCATAATATCAAGGCATGATCGAGTTAAAACAATGGCTTTTTGTACGGTGATTTTTCTTGCTAATGGCTTAAGGCTTTCCTAATTTGTCGGGCATCGCTGCATTTTTTTAGAAGGAATCTGATTTATGAGCAATATCCCCTCAGAGCTAAAATTTACCTCCTCTCACGAATGGGTGAGGCCAGAAGGTGACGGTGTTTATACCGTGGGTATTTCTGATCATGCTCAAGCGCTGCTGGGTGACATGGTTTTTGTCGATTTGCCGGATGTGGGCGACACCGTTGATGCTGGTGATGATTGTGCAGTGGCAGAATCTGTAAAGGCGGCATCTGATATTTATTCACCCTTGACGGGCGAGATCGTTGCGATTAATAAGGAGCTTGATGGTGCGCCTGAATTGGTCAACAGCGATCCTTATGGCGACGGCTGGTTGTTCCAAATCCGTATCAGCGATCAAGGTGAAATTGACGAGTTGCTGGACGCAGAAGCGTATCAGGATTCCATTGACGAAGAAGAGTAACTTCTCTGGGCCAGAGAAAAAAACACCGCATAAACGCGGTGTTTTTTCAAGCGAAGTGCTGGGGAAACAACCCCAAAAATTATCAATACATTTCCTTTAGTTTACGGATTTCAGCGTTGATTTCCTTGACTGTCCGGTAATGTTCAATATTTCCATCTGACTGCGCCTGCACCATTCCCTGATGAAAGTCGAAATCGCCCCGGCCATCAATATGAATACGTCCACTGAACAGCCGGTAAACGTGTTTCGCAATCAATGAAGGGACATAACGATTAAACATCCGCATTCGCTATTCCTTTTGTGTATTTTTTGCTCGTCAACAACCTAAAACCAGTAAGACGAACTGTGAGGGTTAACCGCCACGCTTTTGGTCCGGTTTGGGCGGGCGGCATTATAGCGATGCGGGTATGACTACATTGTGACAGGCAAGACACTTAATTGAATTTTCAGAAAGACAATATCGTGAGTTTGGGGTAGCTCACAGTATGGAAAATAAGACAAATGTAAGTGGCTTTCTGGCACGTAAATTACGCCCTTTTTATCGAACCGTATGGTGAATAGTTTCAAGGATCGTCTTTGTGATCGCGGCAAATGTCCGCAAGCTCGGGCTGACAGATATTGGCCAAATCCTGATAGCGCAGTTCAACCCCCGCCATGGGTGAGCCGCTACTGATATTGACCCGTTCAAACGCACTGAGTGACGGATCAAAGAAAATGGGTACCACTCCCAGCACGGAAAGGGGGGTTACCGTGCCGGGAGAGTAGCCGGTAATGCTTTGAACATGCTGGCTATCAACCATGGTCATGCGTCGGCAGCCAAGCAGAGCCCGTACTTTACGGGGATCAACCGACGCTGTTCCTGGAACGCAAGCCAATGCCATTTGTCCGCCCATGTCTCGAAGCAGCATGGATTTCACCAATTGCTGTGGTAGGACGCCACGCTGCTCGGCGGCGTCCTGAATCGTGGTTGCCGCACGTTGATGCGGTAACAGCCGGAAAGGGATCCCGGCATCACGAAGGACAGAGAGGATAGGGGTGTCCAACTCAGGCATCGTCTTCCAAGCTGTACGGCAGGTCGACCTTTTGCCACAACGTGTCTGTTTCCGGCAGACGGAACTGGCTGTTATCGTCCAAGTTATTGGGCAACACAACCAATGCCAATGCCTGGCCGTCCTCAAAACGGTAGCCGGTCAGCACGGTACCGCCGGTGCGCCAGTTTTCGCCCACACTGCGGTCAAACACATCACCCGCTTTGGGGGCGTCTTCGGCTTTACCCTGAAGTAAGTAGGTTGCACGTTTATTGATGCCACGGTATTTGGCACGCGCCACGGTTTCCTGACCGGTATAACAGCCTTTTTTAAAGCTGATACCATCCAGCGCCTGAAGGTTCAGGGCCTGAGGAATGAACTCGTTGGTAGTGACATCCTCGATAGCAGGCAGGGCTGCACGTAGGTCGAGCAGTGTCCAAAGTGCGTTATCGCTCAGGGTGGCGCGCTCACCTAGCTCAGCTATCAGGGTGTCGGCTTCTTCTTTGTCGAGAGCGAGTAACCAGCGGTTACCATCAATGCGCACTGCCGTGCCGGTTTGTGTCGGCCTGACATCTCCTTCACCGATAAAGCGGGACTCGACGGCATTGTTCGCCTTCTCACCGGCAATACCAATGAGAACCTGTTCTGAAAGGGTGAACTCAGTTTTAGAAAATACTGCGTATTTTTTAATCTCCGCCAGCTGTTTTTCGGTCACAGAAGCGGGTTGAACGTAGGCAACCCCGTTACCGTGGTGGAAAATCCGGATAGCAGACCACACCTTGCCTTTGGCGTCACAGTGTGCAGCAAGGGTTGAGCGTGTTTTTTCAAGCGACACCAGATCACAGGTGAGCTGTCCTTGCAGGTATGGAATGGTGTCCTGACCCACTGCCGTGATCAGTGCCAGATGATCGAGCGCAATCACTGACAGGGCTGGCAGTGCGCTGTCTGACGACAGGGGAAGCCGATGGAAAGCGTGTGTTTGGTACCAGTTAGTCATGGTGTGTCTCGCTTAAAAATTAGGGGGGTTATGTTAATGCTATTAACGTGTAAAGTCAGCAATATGCCCCTGATATGGGGGCAGATCACAGGGTTACAAGATTCAATCCTTCAGCCGTAGCAAGGCCACCACCTCACTGATACTATTTGGGCCAGTTATTACAACCTAATTTCAGAGGTACTCATGCTGGGCGCAGAAGACAAAGCGCGTATCAAATGGGCATGCCGCCGAGGTATGTTGGAGCTTGATGTCATTATCATGCCGTTTTTTGAAGAGTGTTTCGATATGTTATCTGAAGATGAAAAGCAGGATTTTGTGGCATTGCTGGAATGCGATGATCCTGATTTGTTCACTTGGTTAATGGGACATGGCCGCAGTGAAAATCCTGCGCTGGCGGCGATGACTGACAAGATTGTTGAGCACAACCGCCGCAAGCTTCGTTAATACTGAGGTCCGGTCATCCCGCTTGTGTGTGAGCGGGATTATTTGTCTTTACTTGCTGGCGGCAAGCCTGCTTTTTGCCGCCAGCGCCCTTCCGCTTGAAGTCAAATCTCTCCTTCTCTGCTTTCTGTTACGTGAAGCCCGGGGGTGGCAAACGCTGGCTGCCCAGAATCGCGGCGAGCTCTCGCTCCATATTGATGGCACCTGTCGGTATCAAGGGCAGGAATATAACGTCGTGAAGAGGGTGTTTTTCAGCCGTTATCTCATCGTTTTGGATATTGCCTGTAACGGGGAAAATCGCCGTTTAGTGCTGTCTTTTGATGCGTTTCCCCCATACGCATTCAGACACCTTTGCCGTGTGTGTCTGGCATTGAAAGTGTGACAAAGATCGCCACGTTAGTTGTTTATCGTACGCGATTCCTAAAAAAAACCTTGAGTACGCCGATACCTAAATCAGCAGCCATACGGGCTGCCACCGGCTCATGATGTGGAAAAGGGAAGTGGTGACATGAAAATTAGAACGAAATTATATGGTCTTACGGCATTTTCAGCCGTGTCGTTATTGTTGTTTGCTTTTATTGGTTGGCAAGCATCTGAGCGCCTGATTGATTTGAAAACCAAACAATCTCTGGTGGCTGATCTGGAAGTGCGCCTGTTGAACTTGCGCCGCAATGAGAAAGATTTTCTGGCACGGATGGATAAGAAATACATCGATCATTTTGTTGATAACGTGGACACCTTTAATACCCTACTTAATACCCTGGACGAAGAAGCGAAAAGACTGAACATTCCACTTCCACAGATCAGTGCTGTGTCTCAGGCGATGAAGCAATATCACCAAGGCTTTATGACGCTGGCCGGTGGCTATGAAAAACTCGGCCTTGATACCCAATCGGGTATTCGGGGAGAACTCAGTGTGGTCAATGCACAATTGCTTGAAAATAATCCTGTTGTCAGTGACATCGCGTACCTTGTCACATTAAGCCGCCTTTTGATCAATGATGTCAGCGAGGCTTCGTTTGAAGAGTTTGGACGTGTCTGGCAGGGCGTAAAATCGAAGACCGGATTGCCAGCCCTTGATGTACAAAAAGGGTTGGTTGAGCGTTACATGCAGTTGAGTCGCGATGTCGGACTAGATCATAAATCGGGCTTGCTCGGCGCTATTCGTAGCCAGACTCATCAGGTGGAAGCTGATTTTGATGATATGCGCAGTCACCTTGCCAATGAGTTAGATAGTGCCCAACATATCCTGGTTGTTGGGGCGATTATCGTCTTGGCCATTATCTCAGCCCTTTTAATTACCGCCAGTGTTCTGCTGAACCGTTATATCCAGCGTCGCCTGACTAACCTGACAGCAACCATGGACAACGTGGCCACTAATCGGGATTTAACCTTGCGTGCAGCGACAGAAGGAAACGATGAAATCGCTCTGGTGGCGAAAGACTTTAACTTGGTACTGGAACATTGCCAGACTTTGATTGTCGGCGTGAAAGCATCAATCACTACGTTGAATGCTACAGCGTCTGATGTTCAGTCACGCAGCCACAGTGCCGAGATGGCTCTTGGCAAGCAGCATTCAGAAGCCGATATGGCGGCGACGGCGGTCAATGAAATGGAAGCGACTATCCGTGAAATTGCCAGCAATACCGAAACGGCGGCAATCAATGCCGGACAAAGCCTGACGCGCGCCCAGAAAGGGCATCAAACGGTTCAGGCGACACGAGAGGCCATTCTTACCTTGTCAGAAGGCCTTTGTACCGCCAGTAACGACATTCACGGCCTGGTGTCCCTATCGCAAAAAATTGGGACAGTGGTCGATGTTATCAAAGACATTTCTGAGCAGACCAACCTGCTGGCGTTGAATGCGGCAATTGAAGCTGCCCGGGCCGGTGAACAGGGGCGGGGGTTTGCGGTGGTCGCCGATGAAGTGCGCTCGCTGGCGAACCGTACCAATCAATCCACCGATGAAATAGCCACCATGATTTTGTCTCTGCAAGAGCAGACCAACAGTGTGGTAGAGCGCATTAATGCGTGCAAAAATGACAGTGACCAATCGGTCAGCCATGTTGAAGAGGCGGCGTCAGAGCTGGATAACATTATTATTGATATGCAGCAGATCATGGACATGAGTACCCAGATTGCCGCTGCGGTGGAAGAGCAGAGCATGGTGGCGAAGGAAGTCAACCAAAACGTGCATTCGATCCAGTCAATCACCTCGGAAAATACGGTAGCGACCAGTGAAAATGCCCAGGCAGCGGCAAGGGTTGCCGCCCAAAGTGGTGAGCTGGAAACGGCAGTTTTGGCCTTTCGCTCTTAAATATTCCCGACTCAAAAAGCCCTCAATCCGAGGGCTTTTGTTCATCAGGGCGCGTTAACAGGGGAAATCCGGCACTAAGATGGTTGGGCCGGAATTTTCGGCTTTGTCCGGGTAATCGATGGTGTAATGCAGGCCCCGGCTTTCTTTTCGCGCCATGGCACAGCGTACCATCAGTTCTGCTACCTGTAGCAGGTTACGCAGTTCCAGCAGGTTGTTTGAAACCCGGAAATTGCTGTAATACTCGTGGGTTTCCTGCTTTAACAGTTCGATGCGGCGCAGTGCGCGTTCCAGACGTTTGGTGGAGCGCACAATGCCGACATAGTCCCACATAAACAGGCGTAGTTCATGCCAGTTGTGCTGGATAACCACCTCTTCATCTGAACAGGTAACCAGGCTGTCATCCCAGTGTGGCAGTGTTGGCGGTAGCTCCGCTTGTGTGGCGTGTTCACCAATGTGTTTTGCGGCTGACCAGGCATACACCACACACTCCAGCAGGGAGTTAGAGGCCATGCGATTGGCACCGTGCAGACCGGTGTAACTCACTTCACCAACCGCATAGAGGCCTTCCAGATCCGTCTGGCCGTTTTTGTCCACCATCACCCCGCCACAGGTGTAATGGGCCGCAGGCACAATCGGGATTGCCTCTTTGGTCAAATCAAAGCCAAAAGATAGGAGCTTTTCATTGATAGTGGGGAAGTGCTTGGTAATGAACTCCGGGTCTTTGTGGCTGATGTCGAGATACATACAGTCAGCCCCCAGCCGTTTCATTTCATAGTCAATCGCACGGGCAACGACATCGCGTGGGGCAAGTTCGGCACGTTCATCAAAATCCGGCATAAAGCGTGAACCATCTGGACGGCGCAGGTAAGCCCCTTCCCCACGCAAGGCTTCAGTCAGCAGGAAATTGCGCGCTTCTGGGTGGAACAGGCAAGTCGGGTGAAACTGGTTAAACTCAAGGTTGGCAACCCGGCATCCTGCACGCCACGCCATGGCGATACCGTCACCGGAAGAGACATCCGGGTTAGAGGTGTATTGGTAAACTTTCGACGCACCACCGGTGGCCAGCACCACGAACTTTGCACGAACGGTTTCCACCGCTTCACGGTCACGGTTCCAGACATAGGCACCGAGGACACGGTTTGGACCGGAGATACCGATTTTCTTGCGGGTGATCAGATCCAGGGCATTATGGCGTTCCATGACCCGGATATTAGGGTGCCGCATGACATTTTCCTGCAGTGATGTCTGCACTGCGGCACCGGTTGCGTCGGCGGCATGAAGGATACGCCGGTGGCTGTGCCCGCCTTCGCGGGTGAGGTGGAACCTGGGCTCATCGCCGTCGTTGTCATCTTCGCGATCGAATGGGACGCCGCCATCAATCAACCACTGAACACATTCCTTGGCGTTTTCAGCAATAAACTTCACCACCTCGGTATCACAGATACCATCGCCGGCAATCTGGGTATCTTCCACGTGGGACTCGACCGAATCACTCTCATCAAATACCGCAGCAATACCTCCTTGCGCGTAATACGTCGCCCCTTCACTGCGTGGTCCTTTACTCAGCACCATGACTTTTTGTGTCGGTGCTAAATGGAGCGCCAGGGAAAGGCCGGCAGCGCCACTGCCAATCACCAGCACGTCACATACGTGTTCTTGATTGCTCATTGATTACGTATTCCTTTCGCTCAAATGAACGGAATATCCCTTCATCTGGAACAACGAGTTCGAGTCATGTCAGTGAGTTTACACTAATGTTGCTGTGCAATTCACTTATCCGCCTGCAACTTCCGGTTACAACCTTCTTTCCGTTATCGGATATGCCATGATGAAGCAGTGTTGAAAATAAGGCATGGGCGCGGGTTAGGGCGTAGCCAAACATTCTGGTAGACTTTGCGAGTGGGATCTAATCATCAAATTAATCAGAACCGCTAAAGGAACTTTTTTTTTAATGTTTCACTCATACACTGTGCTCATTTAACAAAATCGCGCGACCTTAAAGATGTCGTGCACCACAGTGGCAACGAGCGAGAAGAAATACCGGTAGTTGACAGTGCCTTGACCTTTTGCAGCGACACTGGCACTTACAAACGCCGACTAACGGTATCAATAATAAGGAGAAGGCGCTCGAATGAGCGAGCAGTTAACCGATCAAGCCTTAATTGAGCGCGTACAGAATGGTGACAAGCAGGCGTTCAACCTGCTGGTCGTAAAATATCAAAACAAGGTATGCAATCTGATCTCTCGCTACGTCAGTAACAACGGGGACGTGCCCGATGTTGCCCAGGAAGCCTTTATTAAAGCGTACCGTGCTTTACCGGGGTTTCGCGGTGAAAGTGCGTTTTATACCTGGCTTTACCGCATAGCGGTCAACACAGCGAAGAATTATCTGGTTGCCCAGGGACGCCGTCCACCATCGAGTGATATTGACGCGGAAGAAGCAGAAAATTATGAGAATGGGGGAGCCCTGAAAGAAATTTCGAACCCTGAGAACCTTATGTTGTCTGAACAGTTGAAGCAGGTCGTTTTCAGTACGATTGAAGCGTTACCTGATGATCTGAAAACGGCAATCACCCTGCGTGAGATTGATGGCTTAAGTTATGAAGAGATCGCAGAAGTGATGGACTGCCCGGTGGGAACGGTGCGTTCTCGTATCTTCCGTGCCAGGGAAGCGGTAGACAAGCGTGTTCGTCCTTTGATGAACCACTAACAGTGTTATCTGTTGATTACGGTGAAATAAATGGCTGAAAAAGAAAACCTTTCCGCTCTCTTCGATGGTGATGAGATTGATCAGGCGCTGATTGATGTGCTGGAAAACGATCAGTCTGCGCAGCAAGCATGGAAAAGCTTTGCCGTCACCCGGGATGTGATGCGTGGAGATGCGCCAAGTCATACAGGCTGGGATATTGCCTCCCGTGTTGCGTTAGCGCTTGAAGACGAGCCAGCGCACAGCCCGCAATCTATACCCAATGTAGTGCCAATGCAGGCGTCCCAGCCAGTACCGCAGGTGGCACGGAGAGGGTTGCCATCCTGGCTGCAACAACTTACTCAGGTCGGTATGGCGGCAGCGGTATCATTAGCCGTGATTGTCGGTGTGCAGCAGTATAACGGTGGTGAGCAGGCGGATCCGGTATTGGCAGGTTCTCAGCCTCCCGTATTGCAGACCATTCCATTGTCAGGGTCTGCTGAGCCGGTGAGCCTGAGCCGGGAGTCGCTTCAGGGTGATCCGACTGAAGCAAAGTTAATGGAACAGCGACGTCGTGTGAATGCCATGTTCCAGGACTATGAGTTGCAGCTTCGCCTCAATGCTGATGAAATGATGGAACGAGACGAGAAGCTATCACCAGAAGTGAGCAAACAAGATTGATGAAACATCTTCTGATCGGTGCCTGTGCACTGGTCAGTCTGGTAGCGAATGCCTCGACGGAAGGAAATCCCGCCGAGGCATTGTTGCATCAGATGGACCAGGCAACCGAGCAACTGGATTACGAACTCTCCTATATTCTGGTTCGCAAGAACAGCATTGAGCCCCTTCGCTTTCGTCATGCACGGATTGACGATAAATCGTTTGGACACATTGCTTATCTGGCAGGCCCTCCCCGTGAAGTGATCCGTCGGGGGGATGAAGTGAGTTACTTCGAGCCGGGGATCGATCCTTTCACGATTGAAAGCAATCAAATGGTGGCACCGCTGCCAGCCATCATGCAGTCTGACATTGAGCACCTTGCGACCTTGTATGATTTTGTGCCGCTTGGCCGTGCCCGGGAAGCGGGGCTGGCGTGTGATGTTGTGCGTGTGTCTCCGAAAGATGGGACACGTTATTCCTACGTGCTCTGGATAGATGAGAATACCAAGCTGTTGGTTCGTTCGGATCTGCTGGACCGTGATGGCGAGCCGATTGAACAGTATCGCGCACTTTCGTTGGTGATCTCGTCACAAGTTGGCGAGATGATGAAGCAGATGTCATCGATTGAACTGCCACCTGTGGTGCAGGTGCCCAAGCAACAGGATCTGGGGTTGAACTGGCAAGTCACCGCCTTGCCGGACGGCTTTTCGCCGATTTACAGCAACCGCCATCGCTTGATGATCACGAAACGCCCGGTTGAAAGCCAGATGTTCAGTGATGGTCTGTTCAGTTTCTCTGTTTACCTTTCTGAAGCCGATGACTTCTCTGTACGGGAGCAGTTGGTGAGAAAAGGGCGCCGTACACTGCACAGTCAGGTTTCCGGCAATGCAGAAATTACGGTTGTTGGTGATATTCCTCCGGCAACGGCAAAGCGTGTGGCGGAATCAGTCCGGATGACAGCACCGAACAAGACTAAGGGGAAACAGGCACCATGATCACCGCACTGGCTGAAGTGACCGGTAGTGGCGATGGGTATCTGACAGTACGCTGCCAGCAGAAAACCAGCTGTGGCAGCTGTGCGTCTAAAAACACTTGTGGCACCGGAATTGTCAGCAATGCCTTACCGGGCAAGGTAATGGATATCCGGGTACCGAGTGAAAAAGCGATCGCCGCCGGCACGCTGGTGGAAATTGGCCTTGAAGAACAAACGATACTTAAATCGGCCGTTGTGGTGTATATCCTGCCCTTGTTATTTGCGGTATCCGGTGCGCTTTTGGGACAGGCCCTCGCAGATTTAATGGCAGCAGGAGAGGGCGTTATCATTCTGTCTTCCTTACTTGCTGGCGTGTTGGGTGTCGTTGTTGCACGCCGTTTCTCGCGAAAGCTGGAACAAGAAATTGGGACTACGCCCAAACTGTTACGTATCCTTGGCAATGCGATGAATACTGCCACGGTGATAAATGCCGCAACAGAGGATAGCGACTAGCCATTTATTTCGGTAGAATCCCGCCACTTGATCGTACGATCTTTAATTTTCATTAACGAGTTAGTCACACCATTTATGAAGCACATTCGTAACTTTTCGATTATTGCCCACATTGACCACGGTAAATCGACCCTTTCAGACCGTCTGATTCAGGTTTGTGGCGGTTTGACCGATCGTGAAATGGCAGCACAGGTTCTGGACTCCATGGATCTGGAACGCGAACGTGGTATCACCATCAAAGCACAAAGTGTGACGCTGAATTACACAGCAAAGGATGGGGAAACCTATCAGTTGAACTTCATCGACACTCCGGGACACGTTGACTTCTCTTACGAGGTATCGCGCTCCTTGGCGGCGTGTGAGGGTGCTTTGCTGGTGGTGGACGCGGGTCAGGGTGTTGAAGCTCAGACACTGGCAAACTGCTACACCGCGATTGAAATGGACCTGGAAGTGGTGCCAATCCTGAACAAGATCGACTTGCCTGCCGCTGACCCGGATCGCGTAGCAGAAGAGATTGAAGACATTGTCGGCATCGATGCCACCGAAGCAACCCGTTGCTCGGCAAAAACCGGTCTGGGTGTTGATCTGGTTCTGGAAGACATTGTTAAGAACATTCCACCACCGGAAGGCGATCCCGAAGCGCCATTGCAGGCACTGATTATTGACTCATGGTTCGACAACTACTTGGGCGTTGTGTCTCTGGTACGTATTAAAAACGGTGAGTTGAAGAAAGGTGACAAGATCAAGGTCATGAGCACCGGTCAGGTGTGGGGTGTTGATCGCATTGGTATCTTTACACCTAAACAAACCGATACCCAGGGGCTGCGTACCGGTGAGGTGGGCTGGGTTGTCTGTGGTATCAAAGACATCCTGGGCGCACCAGTCGGTGATACCCTGACCCACGCAAAACACGGTGCAGACGCGCCATTGCCTGGCTTTAAAAAAGTGAAGCCACAGGTTTATGCGGGCCTGTTCCCGGTATCGTCAGACGATTACGAAGCTTTCCGTGATGCGCTGGGTAAACTGAGCCTGAACGATGCCTCCCTGTTTTATGAGCCAGAAAACTCAGCGGCGCTGGGCTTTGGTTTCCGTTGTGGTTTCCTTGGCATGCTGCACATGGAGATCATTCAGGAACGTCTGGAGCGTGAATACGACCTGGACCTGATCACCACTGCACCGACGGTGGTGTACGAAGTGAAGAAAACCAATGGTGACGTACTGTATGTAGACAGTCCGGCAAAACTGCCAGCGGTGAACGACATTGAGCACATTGGTGAGCCGATTGCACGCTGTAATATTCTGGTGCCATCTGAATACCTGGGTAACGTGATCACCCTGTGTATTGAAAAACGTGGTACACAGGTCGACATGATTTACCACGGTAACCAGGTGGCACTGACATATGACATCCCAATGGCCGAAGTGGTACTGGACTTCTTCGATCGCCTGAAATCCACCTCACGCGGTTACGCATCACTGGATTACAATTTCCAGCGTTATGAAGTGTCGAAGATGGTGCGTGTAGATGTGCTGCTTAATGGCGATAACGTCGATGCGCTGGCCATCATCACCCATAAAGATCAGGCACAAAGCCGTGGCCGTGATCTGGTTGAGAAAATGAAAGAGTTCATTCCCCGCCAGCAATTCGACATCGCGATTCAGGCTGCCATCGGTAACCACATTATTGCGCGTTCTACCGTAAAACAGTTGCGTAAGAACGTGACGGCGAAGTGTTACGGTGGTGACGTAAGCCGTAAGAAAAAACTGCTGCAGAAACAAAAAGAAGGTAAGAAACGCATGAAGCAGATCGGTAACGTCGAGCTGCCACAAGAAGCGTTCCTGGCGATTCTGCACGTAGGCAAAGATAAATAACCTGAGCTTTACGAAAGCGAAGGTGATGTAACAAAGGGAATAGAGGTTTAGGGGTACACGATGGCTAATACTTTCTCGCTGATTCTGGTGCTTGTCACCCTGTTTACTGGGATTATCTGGGTACTGGATAAGTTCAAGTGGGCGCCTCGCCGCCAGCAAAAAGCGGCTGAGGTGCTAAACATGGACAGCGGCGAGCTGAGTGCGGAGCAGGTGGCACAGGTTGCCCCTCAACCAAACTGGGTGGAAACGTCCGCTTCTGTGTTCCCCGTGATTGGCCTTGTTCTGGTATTGCGCTCTTTTGTTTATGAGCCGTTCCAGATCCCTTCTGGCTCCATGATGCCGACATTGCTGGTGGGCGACTTCATTCTGGTCGAGAAGTTTGCCTACGGCCTGAAAGATCCGGTGTTCCGCCATCAGTTGGTGGAAACCGGAAAACCGGAACGCGGTGATGTGGTGGTGTTCAAATACCCGCCACAGCCCAATATTGACTTTATCAAGCGTGTTATCGGCCTGCCGGGCGACACGGTGCGCTACAACGAAGACAAACGCCTTTGTGTTCAAAAGCAAGGTGAGTCTAGCTGTGAGCTGGTGCCGGTCGACGATGTTCACAAGAGTGAATTTGTCCAGCGTGGCGTTAATCTGGTTCAGGCGCAGGAAAACCTTGGCGCTGAGCCGCATCAAATCCTGGTGAATCCTTTCATACCAAACCAAACCGGGCAGTATTATCCAACGCCGGGTCTGGGTGAGTGGGTGGTGCCGGAAGGCCAGTATTTCGTGATGGGCGATAACCGCGACAACAGTAAAGACAGCCGTTTCTGGGGCTTTGTGCCGGAAGCGAACCTGGTAGGTAAAGCTGTCGGTATCTGGATCAGTTTTGAATTTGATGAGCAAGGCGACAGCTTCCTGCCGTCTTGGGTACCTGTCGGGGTGCGCTTCAACCGCATCGGCGGCATTGATTAACTTGGAACAACATGACAACACCAATGAATAGATTACAGCGTCGTATCGGCTATACATTTACCGATACGACGCTTCTCAGTCTCGCCCTGACACACCGAAGCGCCAGTGGAAACCACAATGAGCGCTTGGAGTTTTTGGGCGATTCTATTTTGAGTTTCGTTGTTGCTGACGATCTCTACCATCGTTTCCCGAACGTTGATGAAGGTGATATGAGCCGTATGCGTGCAACGCTGGTTCGTGGTAACACGCTGGCTGAGTTGGGCCGCGAGTTTGAACTGGGCGATGTGTTGCAATTGGGGCCTGGAGAGTTGAAAAGTGGTGGCTTCCGCCGCGATTCCATCTTGGCAGACGCCGTAGAGGCGATCATCGGTGCTATCTACCTCGACAGCTCTCTGGAAACGGTACGTGGAATTGTATTGAGCTGGTACAAACAACGTCTGGAAACTATTCAGCCGGGCGCGAACCAGAAAGATCCGAAAACACGGTTGCAGGAGTTCCTGCAAGGGCGTCGTAAGCCACTGCCGGCCTATAATGTCACTAAGGTACAAGGTGAAGCACACAACCAGCAGTTTACAGTGGAATGTGAGGTAACAGGACTGGATCGGCCTGTAGTAGGTAAAGGCAGCAGTCGCCGCAAGGCAGAGCAAGCGGCTGCGGAACTGGCATTGCAAAAGCTGGACTCATGACAGATACACCGCAAACACGTCACTGTGGCTTTATTGCCATCGTAGGCCGCCCCAACGTGGGTAAATCAACCCTGCTCAACCGTCTGGTTGGGCAGAAGCTGTCTATTACTTCGCGTAAACCGCAAACCACCCGTCACCGCATCATGGGGGTAGACACCCGTGACGCTTATCAGGCCGTGTATGTGGATACCCCGGGGCTTCACATTGAAGAAAAACGCACCATCAACCGACTGATGAACCGTGCAGCATCCAGCTCCCTGACCGATGTTGAGCTGGTATTGTTCCTGGTGGACGGTACCCACTGGACGCAAGATGATGAGATGGTGCTGAACAAGCTGAAAAAAGCGCAGTTGCCTACTGTATTGCTGGTGAACAAAGTCGATAACGTCAAAGAAAAAAGCGAACTGTTCCCGCACCTGCAGGAAGTCAGCCAGAAAATGGACTTTATCGATGTCGTGCCGGTGTCGGCGAAGCACGGTACCAATATCGATGTGGTAGAAAAACTGGTACGTAAACACCTGCCGGAAGGTGAGTGGTATTTCCCGGAAGAGTACGTGACTGACCGCTCACAACGCTTTATGGCTTCGGAGATTATCCGTGAAAAGCTGATGCGTTTTACCGGTGACGAACTGCCCTACTCAGTGACCGTGGAAATCGAGCGTTTTGACTACAACCCGGAAACCGACGGCTTTGAAATCAACGGCCTGATCCTGGTTGAGCGTAACGGTCAGAAGCGCATGGTGATCGGCAAAGGTGGCGATAAAATCAAAACCATTGGCCGTGAAGCCCGCCTTGATATGGAAGAACTGTTTGAGCGCAAGGTGTACCTTGAGCTTTGGGTGAAAGTGAAATCCGGTTGGGCGGACGACGAGCGCGCACTGCGCAGCCTCGGTTACATCGACGACCTGTAACTGCCGCACTACCAGAGAAAATCCAGGAGCACTATGGAAGGTTTGCAGCGCTGCTTTGTCCTGCACTCACGACCCTACAGTGAGACCAGCCTGATCCTGGATGTGTTCAGCGAAAATCACGGGCGCGTCAGCCTGATGGCAAAAGGCGCCCGTGGTAAACGCTCTCCCCTGAAAGGGGCGCTTCAGCCCTTCACCCCGCTGTTAATGAAATGGTCCGGCCGTGGCGAAATGCATACCTTGCGCCATGCAGAAGCCATGGGGCTTGCGATCCCTCTTTCTGGCAATGCCCTGTTTTCGGGTTTTTATCTCAATGAGATCCTGAGCCGGGTTGTAGAGCCGGAAACCGCGTACCATCAGCTTTTCTATGATTACGTCACTGCATTGACAGAGCTTGCCCAGCACAGCAACCCTGAACCCGCCTTACGCCGGTTTGAGCTTGCCTTGCTCGACTCACTCGGTTATGGGGTGGATTTTCTCCACTGCGCCGGCAGCGGTGAGCCCGTTGATGAAACCATGACGTATATTTTTCGTGAGCAGCAAGGGTTTGTTGCCTCGCTGATGAAAAGCAATACGCTTACGTTTACGGGCAGCGACCTGAAGGCGCTGGCAACCCGTCAATTCTCGACGGCAGAACAGCTAAAGGCCGCCAAGCGCTTTACACGGCTGGCCCTTAAGCCTTATCTTGGCCCTAAACCGCTGAAAAGCCGTGAGCTATTTTTGTTAAGAACAAGGAAATCAACGCAATGAATACCCTTTACCTGGGCGTTAATATTGACCACGTTGCGACCGTCCGTAATGCGCGTGGCACCCAATATCCTGATCCTGTCCACGCCGCAGAGATTGCAGAGCGTGCCGGTGCAGATGGTATTACCGTTCACTTGCGTGAAGACCGTCGCCACATTAAAGACCGCGATGTTTACCTGTTGAAAGAGACCATTCAGACCCGCATGAACCTGGAAATGGCGGTGACCGACGAGATGGTGAACATCGCACTCGAGGTAAAACCGGCGTATGTCTGTCTGGTGCCTGAAAAGCGTGAAGAACTCACGACAGAAGGTGGCCTGGATGTGGCTGGCCAGC
Organism: Grimontia sp. THUN1695; assembly: GCF_059704325.2. NCBI lineage: Bacteria > Pseudomonadati > Pseudomonadota > Gammaproteobacteria > Vibrionales > Vibrionaceae > Grimontia > Grimontia sp. THUN1695. The sequence goes on from NZ_AP046577.1 coordinate 232,615, forward strand.
TTGAGAAAGTGAAAGCGGCCACCGAAACCCTGACCGCTGCCGGTATCAAAGTGTCCCTGTTTATCGATGCAGACCGCGCCCAGATTGATGCGGCGAAAGCCTGTGGTGCCCCGTTTATAGAACTGCACACCGGCCGTTATGCGGAGGCCTCGACCGACGAAGAGATGCAGGCAGAGCTGAAGAAAATTGCCGCAGGTGCGAGTTATGCGGCAGATCTGGGCATCAAAGTGAACGCAGGCCACGGCCTGACTTATCACAACGTGAAACCGATTGCGGCAATCCCTGAGATTTATGAGCTGAACATTGGTCATGCGATTGTTGGCCGCGCGGTGTTTGATGGCCTGCACAAAGCCGTGGCGGACATGAAAGCCCTGATGCTGGAAGCACGTCGCTGATGGCAGTGGTGGGCCTTGGGACTGACATCGTTGAAATTGCCCGCCTTGAGAAAGTCATTGCGCGCACCGGGGATGCGTTTGCCAGACGTGTTCTGACCGACAAGGAGCTGGAGACCTATTCCAGCTCCAATTTCCCGGCCCGTTTTGTAGCCAAGCGTTTTGCAGTGAAAGAAGCCGCGTCAAAAGCGTTAGGCACCGGCATTGCCTGTGGCGTCACCTTCCAAGACTTTGAAGTGACCAATGATGCGCTGGGTAAGCCTGTCGTCGAATTTTCCGGCATCGCGCGAAAGCTCGCGGACGAACGTGGGGTGCAAAATATTTTTCTCACCCTTGCTGATGAGAAACGCTACGCAGTGGCGACGGTACTGCTGGAGTCCAGTTAGCCCATACACCATGACTAAAACGCCCCGTGTGTGGGCGTTTTGCTTTTAGGTTCAGGTGTTATCCTCTAGGTAATGCGGTGACTGGTCCCGAATGTTTTGCATTTCATCCAACAGCTCAAACAGCTCCGGCTCAATCTCTTCAACAGTGGCCCCGCGTTTTAGCTGGGTTTCCAGCTCATGGCAGAGGCTTTTTAGCCGTGGCACACCGCTATAAGCGCAGCTGCCGTGGAGCTTGTGGATTGCCGGGGCAAGGTTCACATCGCTCTCTTTGAGGGCGAGGTTGACCTTTTCTTCCACCTCATCGAATGAACGTACCAACATCTGCAGCATCTCTCTGGCCAGATCGTCCTTTCCCGACGCCTGCTTCATCGCCAGTGACCAGTCAATACTAAGTGATTCTCCCAGTTTGTTCGGGGTGATAAGGGGGGAGTTCGGCTGGGCTTCGCCAGCGTGTGGATGGGTCCAGTGATGCAAGACCTGCTCAAGAATATGTTCTTCAATCGGCTTGGTCAGGTAATCGTCCATGCCTTCATTGAGTAAGCGTTCACGCTCTCCGCTCATGGCATGAGCGGTAACCGCTACCACCGGCGTCAGGTGATTCATCGGCGTTTGACGGATCTCATGGCAGGCCGTCACGCCGTCCATTTCCGGCATCTGGATATCCATCAAGATGAGATCAAACTTCTGGGTTTGTGCCTGTTCGACCGCTTGTTTTCCGTCTGACGCTGTCACCACATGGGTAACCCGTTCTTTGAGCAGGGCAGTGATAAGCTTTAGGTTAGCTGGGTTATCATCCACAGCCATCACCGAAATGGGCACTTTATCTGTCTGGGTTTCTACGGCTGGTGGCAGAGGAGCGAGTGAGTGCAGTTGCCCCTGTAATTGCTCAATCAGTTTGCGTACCGAGAGTGGCTTGGCAAGACAGGCGGCGACACCGGAAGACAGCAAGGACTCCGACAGGGCAAGTTCGGTGGTAGGGAGACAGAAAATCACTTTATCTGTGAATGATTCAGCCTGCTTGGCCATAGCAGCAAGGGTGTCAGCCGTCGGTACCTCGGCGGCATCGACACAGATCAGGGCGCAGGACGTGAACGGTGCATTGTCGGGCAGCTCGGCGTAATCGACAATGTCGATACTGAGGTGAGAAAGGCGGTCGCGCATCATGTGGCGGCTTTCTGCGTTGGGCTCAATCAGCAACAGGCTCTGGCCTTTCAGTCCTTCTGCATCTATCGGCTGTACCAGTGGCAGGTCGGTTTTAATCAGGGTTATCGTGAACCAGAAGGTGGATCCCTGATGAAGCCGGCTGCTGAAACCGATATCCCCGCCCATTTGCTGCACCAGCTTCTGGGTGATCACCAGTCCTAAGCCTGTCCCGCCATAGCGTCGGCTGATGCTGGTGTCGGCCTGACGGAATGCCTGGAACAGTTGCGATTGCTGGCGCTCGGAAATCCCGATGCCGGTATCACGGATCACGAATTGCAACTCCAGCCGTTCGTCCCGTTGCTGCTTGAGCTCGACACTGACATTGATGTGACCCCGTTCCGTGAATTTGGTGGCGTTACCAATCAGGTTAGTGAGCACTTGCTGGATGCGCAGTGGGTCGCCAATCACCCCGGCAGGAATACGTGGATCGATTCGAAGGTTGAGCTCCAGCCCTTTTTCATGCGCCATCGGCGCCAGCAGCCGCATCACTTCATCCAGCGAGTCCTCAAAATCAAACGGAATGTTTTCCAAAAGCAGCTTGCCCGCTTCAAGTTTTGAGAAATCGAGAATGTCGTTGATGATGGTCAGCAGGTTATTGGCAGATTTTTCAATCGTTTGCAGGTAATCCTGCTGGCTGCTGGAAAGCTGGGTTTTCAGCATCTGGCGGGTAAAGCCAATGACACCATTGAGCGGGGTTCGCAGCTCGTGCGACATGTTGGCGAGGAATTCCGATTTTACCCGCGCCGCTTCCTGGGCGTTTTTCTTGGCGATATCCAGCTCAACGTTCTGGATCTCGAGCTGCTCGAGTGTTTCACGCAAATCTGACGTTGCCTGATCAATGCTTTGCTGCATTTCCAGGTGATATTCCGACAGCGAAATGGCCATCGCGTTGATGCCGTTTTTCAGCGTATCGAGCTCACCGAGTAATTTGCCTTCAATCCGGACATCAAGGTGTCCACGGCGGATCCGGTCAATCATGCTTATCATCTGCTTGATCGGCATTTCCACATCCTGCAGCAGGCGGTAGGCAAAGAAACAGGACAGGATCAGGCCCAGAACCAGCACCACGCCAGCAGAAATAATTTCCCGGTATTGCTTGAGTTTGACAGAGGAAATGTCCATTTCCATGGCGATGTAACCAATGGGCTTATCCTGCACCTGTACATTGTTAAAACCCGCGATAGCACGGATGGGGGCGCGCAGCAAAATGGTGTCCTTCAGGTGGATAATGTCCAGCCGGTCTGGCAAGGGCTGTCCCTGTGGCACGGAGAGTATGTCCAGGTTTCGGTGATAGTTGGACGTGACAAATAGCGCATTTTGGCTGGAGAAGACCGCGATACTGCGGATGTACTGGGAGTGATGGCGATGGGTGTGCCCAATCAGGCGCTGCACATTCTCCCGACTTTCATTGGCAAGGCCGATTTCGCTGGCAATGGCCAGTGGTTCAATGATCGCCTGACCGGCAACGGCAAGCTGTTGCTCCAGCTCCTGATAGCGGTTTTTGATAAAATAGGCGCTCAGTAAGATGCCGATGATAAGTGTCGGGGCGAGTGTCAGGGTGATTACTCTGGCGCGAAGTCCGTATTTGGTCATGCTGTCTATTCTGTGGGAGAATTGCCGCCAATTTTGCGGTGTACCTAAGAACCATTCTAAACAGAGGTGCGCATCAACACCAAAGCTGACGGCGAGAATTCAGCAGGTTATCACAACTGACTGGCCGCCAATATTCGAATCTATGCACAGACCGCCATACCGGTTTGCGCAGAAAGCTGGAACCAAGAGCCATGGCGCGTTTTTTTAAGCCACAGAAGAAAAAAACTCTCGATACCAAACATAAAGCCCTCTCGGTAGTGCGTCTCGATCACCAGGGGGAAGGCGTGGCATTTGATGGTAAGAAGCCGGTGTTTGTTGCTGGTGCCTTGCCGGGCGAAGAGGTGGTGGTGCAACTGACCGAAGACAAACGTCAGTTTGCCCGCGCGCGTCTGATCAAAGTGGTGAAAGCCAGTGCCGAGCGTATCAAACCTTTCTGCCGGCATTATGGCGTGTGTGGAGGCTGTAACCTCCAGCATCTGGGCCATGAAGCGCAAATCAAGGCCAAGCAAGCCACCCTTTCGCAGTTGATGAAGAAATTTGCGTCGGCGGATCTAGCGCAGGATGCCCCGGTTATTTCTAAGCCGCTGGCGTATCGCCGCCGCGCCCGCCTCAGTGTGAAAGTCAGCAAACAGGGCGAGCTGGAAATGGGATTTCGCCAGCGCAGCACGAACGACATTGTGATGGTGACAGACTGCCCGGTGCTCAGCACCGAACTGAATGCGTTGCTGCCCGGGATGTATTCCCTGCTTGATGGGCTGCGTGGCCGTCGCATTATTGGTCATATCGAGCTGGTGGACTCGGATGCCGGGCGTGTTCTGCTGGTGCGTGCTACCAAGCCGTTGCACGATGAAGACACCCGCTGCCTCAAAGCCTTTGCCGAAGAACATAATCTGGTGCTTTACCTGCAACAGGCTGACGGCGAGGCTGTCCGCCTGACAGGGCAGCAGCCCGCGTATTCCATCGGAGGGCAAACCCTGGCGTTTGAGCCGCAGGATTTTATCCAGGTCAATGCTGACATCAATGAAAAGATGATCGCACAGGCGTTAGACTGGCTGGCGCTGGATGAATCAGACAAGGTGCTTGATCTGTTCTGTGGACTGGGTAACTTCAGTTTGCCGCTGGCGGAAAAAGTGAAAGCCGTGGTGGGCATTGAAGGGGTGGAAGAGATGGTTGCACGTGCCTCGCAGAATGCGTTGAGCAATAATCAGGCAAACGCACGTTTTTACCATGCCAACCTGGAACTTGATGTGACAGGCACGGTCTGGGGAAAAGAGCAGTACAATAAAATTTTGCTCGACCCCGCACGTTCCGGTGCTTTAGGGGTGATGCCTTATGTGGCACAATCCGGGGCTGAGCGGATTGTGTATGTGTCCTGCAACCCGGCGACCCTAGCACGGGACAGTCAGGTACTGCTCGAAAATGGGTATCAGTTGGTTCGGCTGGGCATGTTGGACATGTTCCCTCATACCGGGCATTTGGAGTCAATGGCACTGTTTGTCAGAGAGTAAGTTGCCTATCTGGCTGTTATGGTGATGGCCGGTTTAAGGATAAGAAAAACAGGAAAGTGAAATGGTCGCAATTCGTGGCGCGCACCTAAACAACAATAAAGAATTTGTGCTTGAACGCTGGGTGGAAGGCCTTGCCCAGGATGCTGTTGTGTCTCAGGCTTTAACGGAAGCCTATCACTATTGCCAGACACTGGGGGATGAGCAAACGCTTGCACAGTCACTCTGGTGTGGCCGGGAGATGATTGAAATCCTGGTCACCCTGAGCATGGACAAGGATACCCTCCTTGCAGCCTTGCTGTTCCCTATGGTTGAAGATGGCGTGCTCAGCCTTGAGCTGTTAAAAGAGCGCTATGGCAGCAATATTGCCAAACTGGTGGAAGGGGTTCAGGAAATGGCGGCAATTCGCCACCTGAATGCCAACAATGAACAGGCCACTGCCGCGCAAGTGGATAATGTGCGACGCATGCTGCTGTCAATGGTGGATGATTTTCGCTGCGTGGTGATCAAGCTTGCCGAGCGCATTACCTACCTGCGTGAAGTGAAAAACGAGCCGGACGAGGTACGCCAGGCGGTGGCCAAAGAGTGCGCCAATATTTATGCGCCATTGGCAAACCGGCTGGGCATTGGCCAGTTAAAATGGGAAATTGAAGACTACGCCTTCCGTTACCAGCACGCCACTACCTATAAGCAAATCGCCAAACAGCTGGCGGAGCGACGCATTGACCGCGAGCAATACATCGAGGCTTTTGTGTCCGATCTGCAAAACGCGATGGAAGCGTCCAACATCAACGCCCAGGTCTACGGCCGCCCGAAGCACATCTACAGCATCTGGCGCAAGATGCAGAAAAAAGGGCTGGCGTTTGATGAGCTGTTCGATGTGCGTGCCGTGCGCATTATTGCTGACCAACTGCAGGACTGCTACGCCGCCCTTGGGGTCGTGCACACCAAATACCGCCACCTGCCGAAAGAATTTGATGACTATGTCGCCAACCCCAAGCCTAACGGTTATCAGTCCATTCACACCGTGGTGCTGGGGCCGGAAGGCAAAACAGTAGAAATCCAAATCCGTACCAAGCAGATGCACGATGATGCTGAGCTGGGTGTGGCCGCGCACTGGAAATATAAAGAAGGGGCATCAGCGGGCCGAAGCGGTTACGACGAGAAAATTACCTGGCTGCGGAAGCTGCTGGCCTGGCAGGAAGAAATGTCGGATTCCGGCGAAATGCTGGATGAACTGCGCAGCCAGGTGTTTGACGATCGCGTCTACGCCTTCACCCCGAAAGGGGATGTGGTGGACTTGCCAAGCGGTGCCACACCGCTTGATTTTGCCTACCACATTCACTCGGAAGTGGGCCACCGCTGTATCGGTGCCAAGGTGGAAGGGCGCATTGTGCCGTTTACCTACCACCTTAACATGGGCGATCAGGTTGAAATCATCACCCAGAAAGAGCCCAATCCGTCCCGCGACTGGCTAAACCCAAGCCTTGGTTTTGTCACATCAGGCCGGGCGCGCGCCAAGATCAACGCCTGGTTCCGCAAGCAGGCGCGTGAGAAAAATGTTGAGGCGGGCAAGGAAATCATGGATGCCGAGCTGGCGAAAATCGGCGCTGCCAGCAAAGACGCCGCCCTTGCCATGAAGCGCTTTAACGTCAATAGTCTGGATGAAGTCTATGCCGGTGTGGGCAGCGGTGATCTGCGCATCAACCAGGTGATTAACTACATCAATTCCGTGGTCAACAAACTGACCAAGGAACAGGAAGACCAGCAGCTTCGCGAAAAGCTGGAACAGGCCGAAGCGGTCACCTCCACCAAGCGGCCGCGCCGCGATGCTGTGGTAGTGGAAGGGGTGGATAACCTGATGACTCACCTGGCTCGCTGTTGCCAGCCTATCCCGGGTGATGACATTGAAGGCTATGTCACCCAGGGCCGCGGTATCTCGGTTCACCGCGCCGATTGTGAGCAGCTTGCCGAGCTTCGCCATCATGCGCCTGAGCGTATCATTGATACCGTCTGGGGCAGTGGCTACATCGGCAGTTACCAAATCACGGTGCGGGTATCCGCCTCAGAGCGCAGCGGTCTTATCAAAGATCTCACCCATGTGCTGACCAACGAGAAAGTGAAAGTTTCCGGCATGCAAAGCCGGGTCGATTTTAAACAGCAGTTGTCGATCATGGACTTTGATCTGGAACTGGGCGACCTTGATGTATTGAGCCGGGTGATTTCCCGCCTTGAACAGGTCAAGGATGTGCATGAAGCCAAGCGGCTTCACTAACAATCATCAAAGGGGAAAGCACGGCTTTCCCTTTTTCGTTGTGGCAACAGAAGGTAGCAGATGAAAACACTGTCACGAATGCAAGAATTGCTGGAAATTATGGCCACACTCAGGGACCCGGAAAACGGCTGTGAGTGGGACAGGAAGCAAACATTCAATTCCATAATTCCTTACACCGTCGAAGAAACTTTTGAAGCCGTGGATGCCATTGAGCGCCAGGAATGGGCCGATGTGCGCGACGAGCTGGGCGATCTGCTGTTCCAGATTGTGTTCTATAGTCAACTCAGTAAAGAGCAGGGCTTGTTCGACTTTGAGGACATCGCCGGTGCGATTTGCGACAAGCTGGTGCGCAGGCATCCGCATGTGTTTGGTGAAAAAGATGCCGAGGGCAATCCGCTGGAAAAAGCCGATTGGGAAGGCATCAAAGCCCAGGAACGTGCAGCAAAAGCCAAACCGGATGCTGAACCCAGCATTCTCGATGATGTACCGACATCGCTCCCGGCATTGGGGCGGGCGGCCAAACTGCAAAAACGGTGCGCACGGTTTGGTTTTGACTGGGACTCTGTTGGCCCTGTCGCAGAAAAAGTGCAGGAAGAGCTAGAAGAGGTGATGGAAGAGGCGCTGATGGTGGATATTGACCAACAGCGTGTGGATGAAGAGGTTGGCGATTTGCTGTTCGCCGTGGTCAATCTGGCACGGCATCTTGGCACCAATCCGGAAATGGCGCTTCGCAAAGCCAACCTGAAATTCGAAAAACGTTTTCGTAATGTTGAAATGAAATTACGCGAAAACGGTAAAAATTTGCAGGAAAGTCATCAAGATGAACTCGAAATGTTGTGGCAGGAAGTAAAACGTGATGAGGGCAACACATCGTCGTAAATCACTCAATTGATTTACGACAAAAAAAAACGGCATTCCGTGTGATAGTTTTCACGTTGTGGGAAGTTTCTGGCTCTGGTAACATGTCGTCCCGTCCAGATTTCCAATAATTTCCCCTAAATCCAACTCTCAGGTTTAGCATGACAACGAATTACATTTTTGTTACGGGCGGGGTGGTTTCCTCCCTAGGTAAGGGTATTGCAGCAGCGTCACTGGCGGCAATTTTAGAAGCGCGTGGTCTCAATGTGACCATCATGAAGCTTGACCCTTACATCAACGTGGACCCGGGCACTATGAGCCCAACCCAGCACGGTGAGGTATTCGTTACGGAAGATGGTGCAGAAACTGACCTGGATTTGGGTCACTATGAGCGTTTCATCCGCACCAAGATGACCAAACGCAATAACTTCACCTCTGGCCGTGTGTACGCCGACGTGCTGCGCAAAGAGCGCCGCGGTGACTACCTGGGTGCAACCATTCAGGTGATTCCACACATTACCAACTCTATCAAAGAACGTGTGCTTGCCGGTGGCGAAGGTCACGACGTTGCTATCGTAGAAATCGGTGGCACCGTGGGTGATATTGAATCACTGCCGTTCCTGGAAGCGATCCGCCAGCTGGCGGTTGAGCTGGGTCGTGAGCGCGCGATGTTCATGCACCTGACGTTGGTCCCTTACCTGGCAGCCGCCGGTGAGGTGAAAACCAAGCCTACCCAACACTCAGTGAAAGAACTGCTGTCTATCGGTATCCAGCCAGACATTCTGGTTTGCCGTAGCGACCGCGTTATTCCTGCTAATGAGCGCTCGAAGATTGCCCTGTTCTGTAACGTGTCAGAAAAAGCGGTTATCTCGATGAAGGACGTAGATTCTATCTACAAAATCCCTTCACTGATCCGCTCACAAGGTCTTGATGACCTGATTTGTCAGCGCTTTGGTATCACAGCGCCAGAAGCAGACCTGTCTGAGTGGGAACAAGTTATTTATGAAGAAGCCAACCCAACCGGTGAAGTGACTATCGGTATGGTGGGCAAATACATCGAACTGCCAGATGCTTACAAGTCAGTGAACGAAGCACTGAAACACGGTGGCCTGAAAAACCGCCTGACAGTGAACATCAAATACATTGATTCACAAGACGTAGAAAGCAAAGGCGAAGAAGCACTGCAGGGTCTGGACGCGATTCTGGTACCGGGTGGCTTCGGTGACCGCGGTGTTGAAGGCAAGATCCTGGCGGCAAAATACGCCCGTGAAAACAAAATCCCATACCTTGGCATCTGTCTGGGCATGCAGGTTGCGCTGATTGAATACGCGCGCAACGTGGCAGGCATGGAAGGTGCAAACTCCACCGAGTTCGACAAAAACTGTAAGTACCCGGTCGTTGGCCTGATCACGGAATGGGTCGACAATGACGGTAAGGTTGAAGAGCGTAGCGAAAAATCTGATCTGGGTGGCACCATGCGCCTTGGCGCCCAACTGTGTCACCTGAAAGAAGGAACAAAAGCGCGCGAGCTGTACGGTAACGCGACGATTCACGAGCGTCACCGTCACCGTTATGAAGTGAATAACGTACTGCGCCCGCAGATCGAAAAAGCAGGTCTCGTAGTATCTGGCCTGTCTGCGGATAAAAAGCTGGTTGAGATTATCGAAAACCCTGCGCACCCATGGTTTGTGGCGTGCCAGTTCCACCCTGAATTTACCTCAACCCCACGCGATGGCCATCCGCTGTTTGCAGGCTTTGTGGCGGCAGCGGGTAAATACCAGCGTGGTGAGCTGTAACTGAAAAAAGGAAGCGGTCGCGAAGGTAGTGCGGCCGCTTTTTCGCATTCTTAAGCTATATGACATACGAGAGGAAACACAATGTCTAAGATCGTTAAAGTTCTGGGCCGCGAAATTATCGATTCACGCGGTAACCCAACTGTAGAAGCGGAAGTTCACCTGGAAGGTGGTTTCGTAGGCATGGCAGCTGCGCCTTCTGGTGCATCTACCGGTTCTCGCGAAGCACTGGAACTGCGTGATGGCGACAAAGCACGTTTCCTGGGTAAAGGTGTACTGAAAGCGGTTGAAGCGGTTAACGGCCCAATCGCAGCAGCGCTGGAAGGCAAAGACGCGAAAAACCAGGCTGAAATCGACCAGATCATGATCGACCTGGACGGTACCGACAACAAATCTAAACTCGGTGCTAACGCAATCCTGGCGGTTTCTCTGGCAAACGCAAAAGCAGCAGCTGCTGCGAAAGGCATGCCACTGTACGAGCACATCGCTGAGCTGAACGGTACGCCAGGCGTATTCTCTATGCCTCTGCCAATGATGAACATCATCAACGGTGGTGAGCACGCAGACAACAACGTTGATATCCAAGAATTCATGATCCAGCCAGTTGGCGCTGCAACCCTGAAAGAAGCAGTACGCATGGGTTCAGAAGTGTTCCACAACCTGGCAAAAGTACTGAAGTCTAAAGGCTACAACACAGCAGTGGGTGACGAAGGTGGTTTCGCGCCTAACCTGAAATCTAACGCTGAAGCGCTGGAAGTGATTGCAGAAGCTGTTGCAGCAGCAGGTTATGAGCTGGGCAAAGACATCACCCTGGCAATGGACTGTGCAGCATCTGAGTTCTACGACAAAGAAGCTGGCATCTACAACATGAAAGGCGAAGGCAAAACCTTCACCTCTGAAGAGTTCAACCACTACCTGGCTGGCCTGGTAGAGCAGTTCCCAATCGTGTCTATCGAAGACGGTCTGGATGAGTCTGACTGGGACGGCTTCAAGCACCAGACAGAACTGCTGGGCGGTAAAATCCAGCTGGTGGGTGACGACCTGTTCGTAACCAACACCAAGATCCTGGCGCAAGGTATCGAGAAAGGCATCGCGAACTCTATCCTGATCAAGTTCAACCAGATCGGTTCTCTGACTGAAACCCTGGCTGCGATCAAGATGGCGAAAGATGCAGGCTACACCGCGGTTATCTCTCACCGCAGCGGCGAAACTGAAGACGCAACTATCGCTGACCTGGCGGTAGGTACTGCAGCAGGCCAAATCAAAACCGGTTCTATGAGCCGTTCTGACCGTGTTGCTAAGTACAACCAGCTGATCCGCATCGAAGAAGCGCTGGCTGGCAAAGCACCTTTCAACGGTCTGAAAGAAGTAAAAGGCCAAGCGTAAATCGCTGACCTGAAGCTTTCTAAATAAGAAACGGCGCTGAAAAGGCGCCGTTTTTTTGCGTTATAGAAAGCGAGAAAGAGCTGTCTCAAGTCGCCACAGAGCTATGAATATCCTCCGCCAGAAAAAGATAAAAGCATGATGTGTGCTTGTCCACTTCCCTGTTCCCGTTACAATTTTAATTAAAGTAAAGCTTATCTGCACTACCCTTACCAAAGTACTTTTCATACTCCTGGGCAGCATATGAATCCATCATACCTGAGATGTAGTCAGTAACTAGGCGAGTTTTACAGTCATTAATTGAACGCAATTCTGATGGTAGCAATATATTATCTTTGTTGTATTTTTCATCAGTATATACCTCAAATAAGCCACGAATAATTTGCTCACCTCGTCGCTCGTAAAGCTGAATGTCTTTCTTACGGAGTATTGCTTTAAATAACAGTTTTTTCAGTCCTTCAGCTAGTTTTGCATGTTGTTTGTAACCTAAACAACCATTAACTAAACCAATATCAGAGCATAAGGTATTAACTATTTTTGACGTCAGCTCTTTCTTGAGCACAATTGCATACTCTTCAGATGTGCCACTACGACTAGCTTTCATCGCGACACCTTGCACATCTTTCGCAATCTTCGCCATAGTTGGGTATGCATCTTTAAACTTGTCGCTAATACTAAACTCATGAACTATTTCACCTAAACTGATCATGCCAAAGCTTAGTGCGTCCTCTAGATCATGTGCTGCATAAGCAATTTCGTCGGCTAAATCCATTATTTCAGCGTCAATACTCTTGGTGACAGTTACTCCTTTACTTGCTAGTGCTGCTTTTAAAAAGTCATAATCGGCGTCGTATAAGAACTTTTTACTGTTCTGCTGCTTGTTGAAGAAGTATTTGGTTATAGCCATCAGAGTACGTACGTTTAGGTTTAACCCCGGATACGCATAATGCTTCTTTTCTAACGTGCGTAAGATTCGGAATGCTTGAGCATTCCCTTCATAACCACCACACCCTGCGCTTAAGTCGTTAAGTACAATTTCACCATAATGCCCAAAAGGGGGGTTACCAATATCATGTGCAAGTGATGCAGTTTCAGCTACAACAGTGTGTTGTAGTTTGAGATCGTAAGCAATGGAGCGAGCGATTTGTGCTACTTCCAAACTATGAGTGAGTCGATTTCGATTAAACTTGTTGGCGTCTACGCCAAGCAATTGCATCTTACCTTGCAAACGTCTAAAGGATGATGAGTATAGAACTCGCGCATAGTCACGCATCAGATCCTGGCGATTCTCAGAACGTCCATCATCGTGCTCGTGCACTCGATACTCAAGTTTAGAGATTATGTTCTCTTGCTCTTTCGCATACTCAATTACTTCACTATCGTACATATTTTTCTCTTTATTAATTATCTAACCAACTAACTTTGGCTTATAACAATTTATCAGGGACAGTTATACCCCATTTTTTTTGGGGGCATGCGTCCACCCAATACTCGATTTTAGCGCAAGTTTATGTTTTAAATAGAGTATCACCATGTCCCGAAAATTTACGAACGAGAAAATACAACAAGATGAGGTATTTTTACATACCTCTTGTTTGGCATTAGGAGTTCTATCGAAACATCTTGAAGTGAGACTGATGAGATTTATTTTCTGTAACGTAAAAATTAAGCATAAATGAGAATGAGTAACCTGCCAGACTTGATCACATAGTGACTTAAAAACTGACAGGTTAAATGCACATTAATCTATATGGATAATAGCGTTGCTCGCTTTCATCCAATTACTATTACTTTGACGAACCTCGGACTTATTTCTTTGCCAGCTCCGGCAAATCGCCCGTCAGCCCAAGCGCTCTCTTAATAAACTGGGTTTTGATGCCCGGAAGCGTGGCGGCTGCCATCAGTCCAATTCCGCGGATAAGTTTCTTCGCAGGGTTTTCGCCGGCAAACAGATCGCGGAAGCCCTGCATGGCGGCAATCATTTGCGCCGCTTCGGCCTTGCGCCAGCGTTCAAAGGTGCGCAGGCTGGCTTTTTCACCGATGTCTTTGCCTTCATTGCTCAGGCGAACCAGCTCCTGTGCCAGCGTAGCGGCATCTAACAACCCAAGGTTGACGCCCTGACCAGCCAGCGGGTGAATGGTATGGGCTGCATCGCCAACCAGCGCGACGCGATCAACGACAAAATCCCTCGCATAGCGCATTTTAAGGGGGAACGCCGCCCGTTCACCTTCGACTTTGCAAAGGCCAAGGCGAAGATCAAACGCTGCGCTCAGTGCTTTGTTGAATTCTTCTGCGGGCATGGTGCAGCGGGCGTCAGCCTGTTCCGGTGATTGCGACCAGACAATCGAGCTCAGGTGTGGGTCAGGCAAAGGCAGGAATGCCAGCGGGCCATCCGGGGTGAAAATTTGGCGCGCTACACCACCGTGAGGCTCTTCGGTGCGGATATTCGCCACCAGCGCACTGTGGCCGTAATCCCAATGGGTCAGGGGGATCGAAAGCTGGTTTCGCACCCAGGAATTGGCACCGTCTGCACCCACGACCAGTTTGGTGGTAATGGCATTGCCGGATTCCAGCGTCAGCCAGGCTTCGGTTTCACCGAACATCATGCTCTGGCAGCGTTCCGGGCAAAACAGAGTAACGTTGTGCTGCTGTTTGACGCGTTCCATCAGCGCCAGCTGAATCACACGGTTTTCAACAATGCAGCCAAGGTTAGGTTGCCCCAGATCGGTGGCATCAAAATCAATGGCGGCAAAGCTGTCCTGCTCCCACACTGACATTTTGTGATACGGGCTGTAGCGACGGGAAAGGATGCCGTCCCACGCTCCCACGTTTTTCAGGATACGTTCGCTGGCGCGGCTCAGGGCCGAAACGCGAAGGTCGGGCAGGGTGTCCAGTTCCGGTTCGGGCATCTTGCCTTCAATGATGGCGATACGGAGATCGCTTTCAGCCAGTGCCGCTGCCAGTGTCAGGCCAACCATACCACCGCCGATAATGGCGATGTCTACATTTGTCATTTTCATTATCGTTCTACCAGACCCATCGCCCGTTTAAGCAGGGGGGCTTTCAATTCACTACAGACTGACATGGCTGCCAGTCCCAGATTGCGCCCCAGAATCAACGGGGCAGCGGTATTTGAAAAACCATGAACCAATCCTGACGTCATGGCGACCGTGGCATCACGATCCGGCTCACGGCGGGCAAGGTAGGATTGCAAGACCGGCATTTCACCACAATCTTTTTGGTTCAGGTGGGCGTTTGCGATTTCCTCTGCCAGTGTTACCACATCACGAAGCCCAAGGTTAAAGCCCTGACCGGCGATAGGGTGCAGGGTTTGTGCAGCGTTGCCCACCACGGCAAAGCGGTGGCTGATAAGACGGGTTGCCTGGCGTAAAACCAGTGGGTAGCTGCCTCGCTGGCCGACATGAAGTAGCCTTCCCAGACGCCAGCCAAAGGCACGTTGCAGTGCCTGCACGAATTCGTTATCGGACATGGCGAGCAGGGCTGGCGCTTCGTGGGGTTTCACGCACCATACCAGTGAGCTTCTGCCTTCTGACATCGGCAACAGGGCGACAGGGCCGGTCTCGGTGAACCGCTCAAACGCCCGCCCCTGATGGGCAAGCTCAGTGGTCACATTGGCAATCAGCGCAATTTGTTCGAAATCATGCTCGTGGCGGTCAATACCCACTTTATCGCAGCAGGAGGAAAGGGCACCGTCTGCGGCAACCACCAGCCGGGTTGTCAGTGTCTGGCCGTCATTGAGTGTCAGGCTTACCTTGTCTGTGTCGCGTTCAATCTCAGAAACAAAGGCAGGGCAGAAAAGCGTAATGTTTTGGGCATCGCCCAGCGCGTTATGGAACACGCGTCCGGCATCAGCAAGTTCAATCACATTGCCAAGGAAGGGGACACCTTCCGTTGAGGCGTGCATTTCTGTCAGTCCAAAGTGACCGCGGTCAGAAACATGAATCGCGCTGATGGGGGTTGCAAACGGTGCCAGCACCGGCCAGATGCCAATCTGTTCGAGTAGCTGGCAACTCCCGTAAGACAGGGCAATACTGCGGGCATCGTAACCCGGAT
Organism: Grimontia sp. THUN1695; assembly: GCF_059704325.2. NCBI lineage: Bacteria > Pseudomonadati > Pseudomonadota > Gammaproteobacteria > Vibrionales > Vibrionaceae > Grimontia > Grimontia sp. THUN1695. The sequence continues at coordinate 248,077 of NZ_AP046577.1, forward strand.
GGCTGTGGTCGGGAATGGCTGCTTCAACCACGGCAACCGACAGCCCGGCCCCTGTCAGGCGCTCAATAGCCAGGGCCAGGGTAGCCCCCGCCATCGCACCGCCTGCGATAACAACATCAAAGGTGTGTGTGGAAGGCGCGCTTGCGTCCATTCTGTGTCACTCTCTGGCAATGCCCTTTTGGGTCAACAGACCTTAGTGAAGGGTCGGTTTTTCTTCAGTCTGTGGTTTGGTACTCAACTCTGCATGAAGGGTCATGGCACAGATACGAACGTGTTCAATCACCTGTTCCAGCAGCTGTGCCTGCTCTTCCATATCGTCATCTTCATCAATGCCAAGCTGGGCAATTTCAGACAGATCGGAAAGCACTTCTTTGGTGTCTTCAGACAGCTTACCGGCAGTAATACCCACCAGACCGATACCGGCGATAAATGCATTCAACCACTCGGACAGGGCATCGGCACGGTCAAGCAGTGACACACCTTCTTCCGGCAGCAGGATGTTAAAATCCATCTGTCCACTGGTCAGTGCGGCGCTCGCAAGGCCAATACTGGTTGCTGCCAGTGCCTTGGATTGATGGGGCCAGCCTGCGCCATCATTGGTGTAGTCATAAAGCATCGGCATCCAGTTACCCCGTTCCGGGTCGAGTCCGCCGCACAGCATACCACTGAGTAGTCCATGCATTTCCGCTGGGGTTACGGCCAGGGAATCAGCGTTTAGTGTGGCAGCCATGCTGCTGTATTCAGGTAAAGTTACTTGGGTCACGGGGTCACCTTGGGTACCGGTTATTTATTGCCAGTATCCTAACACTTCGGGCCAAGTCACTGAACTGTTCTTGTTGATTGAAAAAAGCAAAACCGTTAAACAGGATCTCGATAGCTCTGATTTTCATCATATTGACGACTTTTCGTCTGATTGGTGCGTCGTGAGCCAATACGCTATAGGATAGACTTGCAGTTTAATCTGCCATTTTCTATAGTTTGCGCCCGTCACGTCAGGGTGCGATCTCGTGCTTTGAAGGGAGCCCAGAAAAAATATGACTACGCAGGCTGTTGAAATTCGAATCCTAGGCAAAACAATGCGTGTAAACTGTCCAACCGGGCAGGAGCAGGCGTTGACGGATGCTGCAAACGACTTTGATCAACGGTTGCATGAATTGTCTGAGCGCACTAAAGTAACGAATACAGAGCAGTTATTGACGATTGCTGCCCTGAACGTCTGCTACGAGTTACGGGCCGAAAGGCAAAAGAGCATTGATGAGCAGGCTGACATGGCACAGCGTATCTCGCTGTTGCAACAGACGATTGAAGAGGCGTTGTTAAAACACAGCGCGTCGAGGGAAGGGTGAGCCTTTCCACACCAAGTTGACCCTGGAGTGTGCGTCAGCGGATCCGCGTCCCTGAGCCGATAAGCACACCTAAGGGTGGGATGTTATAGACTTTTGAGCAAGCTCGGCCCGTACCGAGAAGCCTGCGGTTTATTCTTCTCATCCGCCTTGAACCGCAGGGTTCAAGGGCAAAAGATCCCAACGGCACTCCGGGGCTTTCCCTAACATCAACCCGCTTTGCGGCAAGGAAAGCCGATGCAAGCAACCACGTCTTCCCTGCGCAATGAACTGCGAAAAGCCATCCGGTCTAAAAGACAGTCACTGACAGATGAGCAGCAATGTCAGGCTGCCCGCGACGTGCTGACTCATTTCCAGAACGCAGACTGCATCCGCCAAGCCCAATGCATCGCGCTTTACCTGTCTGTTGACGGCGAACTGAATACCCAACCTTTAATTGAACATTGCTGGCGTGAAGGCAAGGCGGTTTATTTGCCGGTGATTCATCCTTTCAGTAAAGGCCACCTGTTGTTTCTGCATTACCATCCTGATTCCACGCTGGTAGCAAACCGGTATGGCATTCTGGAACCTAAACTGAGCGTGCTTGATGTGTTGCCAGCCCACCGGCTCGATGTAATTTGCACCCCGCTTGTGGCGTTCGATGACCATGGTCAGCGCCTTGGCATGGGCGGCGGTTATTATGACCGCACGCTTGCCCCCTGGTATGCATCACGCTGTGGTGCGAAACCTATCGGTATTGCCCATGATTGTCAGCAGGTAAGTGCACTGCCTGTTGAAGCGTGGGATGTGCCGCTGCCGGAGATCCTGACACCTTCCAGACACTGGATATGGCCGATCTGACACGATCAGTATGGATCGGCAAGAATGGGATCTGGGTTTATAAAAACCTGCCCGTGCGAGAGTGAGAGCTGTATAATCGGCCTCGCAATTTTTCCCCTATTTTAGCAGGAGATCCTCATGACTCAGGATGAAATGAAAAAGGCGGCTGGCTGGGCTGCACTGGAATACGTGACCAAAGGCAGTATTGTCGGTGTCGGCACTGGGTCAACCGTTAATCACTTCATCGATGCGCTTGAAACCATCAAAGAGCAAATTAAAGGTGCGGTGTCCAGCTCAGAGGCTTCGACCGAACGCCTAAAGAAAATTGGCATCCCGGTGTTTGATGCCAATGAGGTAGACAGCTTGGATATCTATGTTGATGGTGCTGATGAGATCAACCCAAACAATGAAATGATCAAAGGCGGCGGCGCAGCCCTGACCCGCGAGAAGATCGTTGCCGCGATCGCCAAGCAGTTCATTTGCATTATTGATGACAGCAAAAAAGTGGATGTACTGGGCCAGTTCCCCCTGCCGGTAGAGGTGATCCCAATGGCGCGCTCTTATGTGGCTCGTGAACTGGTGAAACTGGGCGGCGATCCTTGTTACCGTGAAGGTTGTATTACCGACAATGGTAACGTCATTCTGGACGTTCACAACCTGAAAATCACCAATGCGAAAGAGCTGGAAGACAAGATCAATGCGATCCCGGGGGTTGTCACTGTGGGTCTGTTTGCTAACCGTGGTGCAGATGTGGTGCTGGAAGGCACGGCAAACGGTGTAGTAAAAAGCTGAAAATTGTTAATCAATAGCGGCTTAAGTGTTTACTTTTTTTTAAGTAAAAGCCAAACGTTTGCGTTTAAGTAACTCAACACGTTAGCGGTGCCTTTCTGGCACCGTTTTTTTTCGTACTTATGACGTAATATTCTTACCCATGTAAAAAAATTTTTGTTACCTTAGTCACTAATTGAGCGGACCTAATAGAAAACAACGCCAAAGGTACCGCAGTCTGGAAGACATAAACAGGTTTCTTATGCAGGTTTTTTTAAGGATGAGAATTGCATGGCTAAAGTGTCGCTTGAAAAAGACAAAATAAAAATCCTTCTCCTTGAAGGTGTTCACCCAACGGCGCTGGAAGTATTTCAGGGCGCAGGTTACAGCAACATTGAGTATCACAAAGGTTCCCTGTCGGGCGAAGAGCTGGAAGCGGCCATTGCTGATGCGCATTTCGTTGGCATTCGTTCCCGTACTCAACTGACCGAACAGGTATTTGCAAAAGCCCAGAAGCTGGTGGCGGTAGGGTGTTTCTGTATCGGTACCAACCAGGTTGACTTAAACGCGGCTGCGAAACGCGGTATTCCGGTATTCAACGCCCCATTCTCCAATACCCGCAGTGTTGCTGAACTGGTTCTCGGCGAAATCCTGCTTCTGCTTCGCGGCATTCCGGCGAAAAATGCCATGGCACACCGCGGCGAGTGGATGAAATCGGCTGACCGTTCATTTGAAGCGCGCGGTAAAAACCTTGGTATCATTGGTTATGGCCACATTGGTACCCAGCTGGGTATTCTGGCGGAAAACCTCGGAATGCGGGTTTTCTTCTATGACATTGAAAACAAGCTCTCTTTGGGGAACGCTCAGCAGGTGGCTTCGATGTCAGAGCTGTTGAATAAAAGTGATGTGGTCACCCTGCATGTGCCGGAAACCGATTCCACCCAGAACATGATGGGCAGTGAAGAGTTTGCGCGTATGAAGCCGGGCGCGATTTTCATCAATGCTGCGCGCGGTACAGTGGTGGATATCGATGCCCTGTGCGGTGCACTAGAAAGCGGACATATTGGCGGTGCGGCCATTGACGTGTTCCCCACCGAACCCAAAACCAACCGCGACCCATTTACGTCGCCACTTCAGGCGTTTGACAACGTTATCCTGACACCACACATCGGTGGCTCGACGCAAGAAGCGCAGGAAAACATTGGGATCGAAGTGGCCGGTAAACTGGTGAAGTACTCAGACAACGGTTCGACCCTGTCTTGTGTCAACTTCCCGGAAGTGTCGTTGCCTGAACACACAGGCACCTCGCGCCTGCTGCACATTCACCAGAACAAGCCGGGCATCCTGACCAAGATCAACACCATCTTTGCAGAAGAAGGTATCAACATCGCCGGTCAGTACCTGCAGACCAATGCAGAATACGGTTATGTGGTGATTGATGTTGAAACGGAGCAGTCAGAGAAAGCGCTGGAGAAACTTAAAGCGATTGAAGGCACCCTTCGCGCGCGGATTCTCCACTGATAGATTGTCTGTTTGTTCCAAAGCAACACGTCTTACTGACCATAAAAATGGCCGCACCTGCGGCCATTTTGGTTTTGGACGAAAGCGTTGCGGAAACTTATCGTCCCAGCTTATATACCACTTCCACCTGATCGCGGACGGTGATTTCCGCATCCTGGTAACTCGCGCCCACATTGGCTGACGACTCTGCCATTCGCATTACGACCGGACGGTTCGGGCTTGCATCCATGTAACGGATTTCCCATACGCCACCAAGATCCAGGTCAAAGCCTTTAGCCAGTGAGGCGGCTTTGGCCTGTGCATCCCGGATGGCCGCTATTCTGGCCTGCTCTTTTAATTCGGCTTCTTTACTGGAGGAAAACTGGATGCCGTTCACACGGTTGAGACCATCAGCCAGTGCGCCGTCCAAAACGTTGTTGAGCATGGCCAGATCAGTGAGGGTGACGGTGACATTGCGGCTGGCACGGTAGCCATCCAGTTTGGGCTCGCCATTTTTCGGGTACGTGTACTGTGGCTGGATATTGAGGTTGGCACTTTCGATATCTTTCTGGGCTACCCCCATTTTTTCAAGGCGTCCGAGTAAGGCAATAACTGCATCGTCAGAGGCTTTTTTTGCCGCCTGTGCAGTGTCGCGGGTCAGTGAAACCGCGACATTGATGGTGGCCGTGTCTGGTTGCGCAACCACTTCCCCGACACCTGTTGTTTCCAGATGGGGAAATTCGGGAGCTGAGGCAGAGGCGAAAGGGGCGGTGAACGCAAGCGCTGCGCCAACGAGCGAGGCAATCAGATGTTTTTTCATGGTCTTGTTTCCACGTTGTTTTTCGAGATTATCTGACTATATGACTCCACGGGTATAGAAAAGATTCACACTTCGCGGGATATTTTTCCATTGTCGAACACCGTTCGCGCATAACGTAGGCAGGCCGAGGTCATCTCTGCCAATACCCCGCTTTCGGTGGCGTTTCTTGAATGAATGCCCGTTGAATGATCTGCGTTTACACCAGCAGTAACCTATCCCTCTCGTGCGTACCTCATTAGGATCACTTATCATGTGACTAATTTAACCCCACGGGATGAAAGTCATGGGATACAGCAATGAGTAGCACAGTATTACTGCAGGGATTTGGCTTGGGGCTTTCGATGATTATCCCGATCGGGGCGCAAAATGCGTTTGTGCTTAATCAGGGAATCCGTCGGCATCACCACATTGCAACGGCAACGCTTTGCTTTCTCTGCGATTTTGCCTTGATTGCCCTGGGGGTGTTTGGTGGTGGCGCAATGCTGGCGGATAACGAAACCCTGCTCAGTGTGGTGACGCTGGGGGGCATTGCCTTTCTCCTGACCTATGCATGGCAATCACTGAAAAGTGCCTGGCGTGCCGAGCCTGCCAAAGAACAGACACAAACAGGTAAAACCGGGAAAGGCTTGTTGGCGGTGTTGCTTGGTGCGGCGGCGGTGACCCTGCTCAATCCTCATGTTTATCTCGACACTGTGGTGGTGCTGGGGTCGATTGGCGGGCAGCTTGAATCCTCACAGCGCATGGCATTTGCTGTGGGTACGATGCTGGCCTCACTGGTCTGGTTTTATGGCATTGCCCTTGGCGCGGCGAAAATGTCTCCGTTTCTTTCCAGGCCAAAGGTACAAAGGATCGTTGATCTATTGGTGTCTGCCATGATGCTCTATGTGGCATTCCTGTTGATGCAAAAATGGCTGTTCAGCCTTTCCATATAATGTCCATCCCTTAGCCCATCTGTGGCGCTGAGATTGTTTGCTCTCGGGCAATTCTTCACCATACTTATCCCAATTCGTTGATCTGACATTGCCATTACTGGTGCGATAGGGACGAATGTGGGATTATTAGGTCTTTCTGACCCCGCTATTGGCGGGGGAAATGGTTTGTGTGGATAACGGAGGATGAATTCAATGCGAATGCTGACAGTGTTGCTGTTCGTGTTGTTTGGATGGCTCCAATATCACCTTTGGTGGGGCAAAAACGGGGTAGAGGATTACTTCGCCGTGACAGCCGTTGCTGAGTCTGTGGCTCAGGCGAACGAAAAGCTTCACCAGCGCAACCAGCAAATGTATGCAGAAATTGCTGATCTCAAACGCGGGCAGGAAGCGATTGAAGAACGTGCCCGCAATGAACTGGGCATGATCAAACCGGGAGAAACCTTCTTTCGGATCGTCAGTGATTAATCCCTCTCGTCAAACAAAGTAGAGAAACATGAAAACCCCGGCCAGTGAAGAAACGCTAAGCTCGCCGCAACCCGTCGTGTCTGACGTCGTTGCTATTGTTCCTGCGGCAGGGGTGGGTAAGCGCATGTGTGCTGACCTACCCAAGCAATATCTCACCATTGAAGATAAAACCTTGCTTGAGCACACAGTGCACTACCTGCTTGAGCATCCAAGAATTTCAAACGTGGTGGTCGTAATTGGTGCTGAAGATGCCTATTTCCAATCCACATCCCTTGCCCACAATAAGCGAGTGATGGTGACCACTGGCGGGCAAGAGCGTGCCGATTCTGTATTGGCAGGACTGAAAGCGACGGATGCGCAATGGGTGATGGTGCATGATGCCGCCCGGCCCTGTGTCCGCCACAGTGATATTGATGCCCTGATTGACGCTGCGGTTAGCCACACCCATGGTGCTATTCTCGCGACTCCTGTGCGTGACACCATGAAACGTAGCAGCCTTGATGGCAAGATTGAAACAACGGTGTGTCGTGACAACCTCTGGCACGCGCTGACGCCACAAATGTTTTTGCGTGACCAGTTATTGGCCGCACTTGAAACGGCGCGGGATCAGTCGCTGGCAGTGACTGATGAAGCCTCTGCGATTGAGCTTACCGGCGGGGCGCCCAAACTGGTGGCAGGACATGCAGACAATATCAAGGTGACGCAGCCGGAAGATATCGCGCTCGCCGCTTTTTTTCTGGCCCTGCGCAAACGCGGCCAGTGAGACACGAGGAAGAACAATGATACGTATTGGACACGGTTTTGACGTTCACAAATTTGGGGGCGAAGGCCCGGTGATTATTGGTGGCGTGAACGTGCCGTATGAACAGGGCCTGCTTGCCCATTCGGATGGCGATGTGGCCTTACATGCGGTTTGCGATGCCCTGTTGGGCGCGATTGCTGCCGGTGATATTGGCCGTCATTTCCCGGATACCGATGCTGAGTGGGAAGGGGCAGACAGCCGTTTCCTGCTGCGTGACGTTTACGCCAAAGTGAAAGCCAAAGGCTATGTCATTGGCAACCTGGACGTCACGATCATGGCGCAGGCACCCAAGATGGCCCCCCATATTGATGCGATGCGTGCCGTGATCGCTGAGGATCTGGAAACGGATGTCAGCAACATTAATGTCAAAGCGACAACCACTGAACGACTGGGGTTCACTGGCCGCAAAGAAGGCATTGCCTGCGAAGCGGTGGTGATTATCCGTAAGGATTCCAATGAGTGATGTAATGAGTGCTCTGGCTTATCTGCACGGTAAGCCAACAGCAAAAGGGTGCCTTAAAGCCAGACCCGAACACTTTTTTGTCAGTGAAACACTGGGTTTCACCCCGGCTGGTCACGGCGAACACTTTCTGGTGCGTATCCGCAAGGTGGGCGAAAACACCAAATATGTTGCCAATGAACTGGCGAAAGCCTGTGGTGTGAAATCCTGCGATGTGAGCTGGGCGGGGCTGAAAGATCGTCACGCAGTGACAGAACAATGGTTCAGCGTGCATCTTCCGGGGCAACCGGATCCTGATCTCACAGCGTTTGTTGCGACTCACGAAGGCGTGGATGCTATTTTGGAAACCGCCCGTCACGATAAAAAACTGCGACCGGGCGATTTGACGGGGAACCGCTTTAAGCTGGTGGTCACAGAATTTGATGGCGATGAGACGATTGACGTGCGTCTAGCTGACATTCGTGACAAAGGTGTACCTAACTACTTTGGCAGCCAGCGTTTTGGCCGCAACGGAAACAATGTGACATCCGCACGCGACTGGGGACAGGACAAGTTCCGTGTCCGGGACAAGAGTAAACGTAGTTTCTACCTGTCTGCCGCACGATCTTACCTGTTCAATCAGGTACTCTCTGCCCGGATCGAAAAATCATTGTGTCATACCCCTATGATGGGTGACCTGCTTATCAATGAGCAGGAAGAGACATTGCTGGTGGAAGATATCGCCACAGCTCAGACATTGTTGGCAAATAAGGATTGGCAAATCACCGGCCCGATGACCGGCGACAATGCGCTGCCGACACAAGGGGAAGCACAAGCGTTTGAACAGGCCATCGTGGATACGGAGCCGCACCTGCTGGCTGTGATACGTGGCAACCGTATGCGTCATGAACGCCGTGCGTTGCTGCTCTACCCGCAGGACATGCGCTGGCAACATGAAGGCGACACACTGAGTGTGGAGTTTTCATTGCCGGCAGGCGGCTTTGCCACTGCCGTGATGCGCGAAGTCATAGAAGAGAATAACGAGGGAGAGACAGATGCACATTTTGATCAGTAACGACGATGGCGTCTTTGCCGACGGTATCAATGCGCTGGCAGAAGTGCTGTCTGAGATTGCGACGGTGACTGTTGTTGCGCCCGACAGAAACCGCTCTGGTGCGTCCAACTCCCTGACATTGGAAAATCCACTTCGCTTGCGTGAAGTGGCAGAAAACCGGTTCGCTGTTCAGGGCACACCGACAGACAGTGTCCATGTCGCTTTAAACGCGCTGGTGAAAGACAAAGTGGATTTTGTCATTGCCGGGATCAATCACGGCGCTAACCTGGGTGATGATGTACTGTATTCTGGTACGGTGGCAGCAGCGACAGAAGGCTTTTTCATGGGCGTGCCTGCGATAGCGGTCTCCCTTTGCGGCAACACGCATTTCCATACTGCTGCACAGGTGGTAAAAAAAGTGGTGCTTAGTGACAATGTGCAACCATTGCCGCGCAACCGCCTGCTAAACATTAATGTGCCTGATGTGCCCTGGGAAGAGATCCAGGGCTGGCAGGTCACCAGGCTGGGTGCGCGTCACCGTGCAGAAGATATGATTGAAGATAAAGATCCGCGCGGCCATGCTATTTACTGGATTGGACCTCCGGGGGCCAAGCAGGATGCTGGGCCGGGTACGGATTTTTATGCCATTGAGCATAATTGTGTCTCACTGACACCGCTTCAGGTCGATCTGACAGCGCATGACACTATTGATACTTTGAACCACTGGGTAACACAAGCAACGAAACAATAAGGTGATATTGGTGAATTACTCGCATTCACTTATTCAACGACTTCGACAACAGGGAATTTCAGATCAACGTGTACTGGATGCCATCGCACGCTTACCCAGACACCTTTTTGTTTCTGAAGCTATGGCTCACCAAGCCTACGATAACAATGCGCTGCCCATCGGTTTTGGGCAAACCATTTCCCAGCCTTATATCGTTGCAAAAATGACTGAGCTTCTTAACCTCAGGCACGACAGCCGTGTGCTGGAGATAGGCACGGGGTCAGGCTTCCAGACATGTGTACTGGCGCAACTGGTTGAGCATGTTTATTCCGTGGAGCGAATTAAGCAATTACAAATGGTTGCCAAGCGCCGTTTTAAGCAGTTTGAGCTCTACAACATCTCAACAAAACATGGTGACGGCTGGCAAGGATGGGCCAGTAAAGGACCTTTCGACGCCATTATTGTAACCGCTGCAGCCTCTAGTATGCCTCAGGCATTAATTGAACAGCTGGCGGACGGTGGATCTCTTATTGTGCCTGTTGGCGAGATAGAGCAAACGCTTTACCGGGTGACGCGTTGTGGTGATGACATTGAAACAACAGCCATTGAGGCGGTACGTTTTGTCCCTCTTGTCGCTGGTGATTTGGCATAGGTATCTTTCGGTGACAGTGGTTTCAATTCAGTTGAAAATTTTAGTTTTTCTCTCTGTTTTGGGGTTATTGTCTGCGTGCTCGATAACTAGCCCGGCGCCCGTTTCAAGCGTCGGGCCGGACTATGGCCAAATTAAGCGTGGAAGCTATCGTGGCAGTTACTATGAGGTGCAAAAGGGCGATACCTTGTATTATATCGCCTATATCACTGACCGGGATGTCAATGACATTATCTCCGCCAACAAACTGAGTGCACCCTACACTATATTCCCAGGCCAGAAACTGAACCTGTGGCATGAAAAATACACCCCTCCCTCGTATGGGAAAAAAGTCAGCGGTGGTGAAGGGGCCGCAGTAGCTGTCGCAACGTCAACGGGCGCAGCGGCAACGGTTCCTGCCGTAGTGATAGCGAAACCGCCTGCTGTTTCAGGATCTTCTGCTGACGCTAAACCCAATAATCAAAAAATCGCTTCGAAAAATAAGTCGGGATCATCTTCTCAAAATAAGAAAAATGTTGAACAGCAAAAAGTGAAGGAGTACAGTCAGGCTGTAACAAAAAATAAATCATCTGTTGATAAGTTGGCAATTAAGCCATCTGCAACGTCACAGGAAATTAGTTGGCAATGGCCATCTAAAGGACGGGTTGTCTCTGGATTTTCCAGCTCAGAGCTGGGTAACAAAGGGATAGACATTGCGGGTAATCGCGGTCAAAGCGTGAATGCTTCTGCTGATGGGAAAGTGGTTTACGCGGGTAATGCGCTTCGAGGCTATGGCAATTTAATCATCATCAAACACAATGATGATTACTTGAGTGCTTATGCGCACAATGACCGTGTATTTGTTTCAGAACGTCAGAGTGTCAAGAAGGGGCAAAGAATAGCCTCAATGGGCAGCTCTGGTACAAACAGTGTCCGGTTGCACTTCGAGATTCGCTATAAAGGAAAATCGGTTAATCCGTTAAGGTATTTACCAAAGCGGTAATCCGGGACAGATTTTGCTGTACTGTCTAGCTGCTACGCCAAATTGGGAGGCGCTATGAGTCAGAATAATACTGCAAAGAAAGTCGAAGACTTGGGTGTTGACGACGTTGACATGGAACAACTCGCCATTGAGTCGGAAGACGAAGTAGTTGAAGAGGTTGAAGAGTCGGTATCGTTTGCCACATCTACAAAGGCACTCGACGCGACACAACTCTATCTCAGTGAGATAGGCTACTCTCCTTTACTGACTGCAGAAGAGGAAGTGCTTTATGCACGCCGCGCGCTACGTGGTGATGAAGCAGCACGTAAACGCATGATAGAAAGTAACCTTCGTTTGGTGGTCAAGATTTCCCGGCGTTACTCAAACCGTGGACTGGCACTTTTAGACTTGGTTGAAGAAGGTAACCTTGGGCTTATCCGTGCAGTAGAGAAGTTTGACCCAGAGCGTGGTTTCCGCTTCTCTACCTATGCAACCTGGTGGATTCGCCAGACCATTGAACGTGCGATCATGAACCAGACGCGTACCATCCGTCTGCCCATCCACGTAGTGAAAGAGCTTAACGTCTATCTGCGTACTGCCCGTGAGCTGGCTCAAAAGCTGGATCATGAACCAACAGCAGAAGACATCGCCTTCCAACTCGACAAACCGGTTGAAGACGTTAACCGAATGCTGCGCCTGAATGAGCGTATCAGTTCGGTCGACAATCCGATTGGTGGGGATTCTGAGAAGGCGCTACTGGATATCATCCCGGATGAGAAAGAAGGCGGGCCGGAGAGCACAACTCAGGATGACGACATGAAAAAGTCGATTGTCCATTGGTTGCAGGAACTCAACCCGAAACAGCGTGAAGTGCTGGCACGCCGCTTTGGTCTGCTCGGTCATGAAGCGTCTACGCTGGAAGATGTGGGCCGTGAAATCGGTTTGACCCGTGAGCGTGTTCGCCAGATTCAGGTTGAGGGTTTGCGTCGCCTGCGCGATATGTTGACTCACCAGGGCCTGAACATTGAATCACTGTTCAATCAGGAGCATTAAAATCTTTTGATTCCTCTGTTTTGTGCTCATGAAAAAAGCCCCTGATGGGGCTTTTCTGTTTCTTAGGTATTACAATCAGTTATTAAGTATTACAGCAAGGCTTTGAGCCGGTACAAGGCATCCAGTGCCTGACGCGGTGTCAGGTTGTCCGGCTCCAACGCTGCCAAGGCTTTCTCAGCTTCGCTGTGCTCCGGCAACAGGGAAAGTTGTGCTGTCGCTTGGTGTGGTGCAGTATGCTCACCGGTCACAACTTCATGACCGCTGGCTTCAAGTTGGCGCAGCTTGGTTTTCGCCCGCTGGATCACGGCTTTAGGTACTCCGGCGAGGCCTGCGACGGCAAGGCCGTAAGATTTACTGGCGGCTCCTTCCTGCACGGCGTGCATAAACGCAATCTCATCCCCGTGCTCAACCGCATCCAGATGAACATTCACCAATCCTGGCACCTGACCGGCCAGTTCAGTCAGCTCAAAGTAGTGGGTGGCAAACAGCGTCATGGCCTTGAGCTTCTCCGCCAGCCATTCAGCGCTGGCCCATGCCAGCGACAGGCCATCATAGGTGCTGGTTCCACGGCCAATTTCATCCATCAACACCAGGCTGTTTTCTGTGGCATTGTGGAGGATATTGGCGGTTTCCGTCATTTCAACCATGAAGGTTGAACGGCCGGACGCCAGATCGTCTGACGCACCGATACGGGTAAAGATGCGATCTACCGGTCCCATGGTGGCGGATTCAGCAGGCACATACGAACCGATGTGAGCCATCAGGGTGATCAGCGCAGTCTGGCGCATGTACGTTGATTTACCGCCCATGTTGGGGCCGGTGATGATCAACATGCGGCGGTCTGGGTGCAAAGCGGTTGGGTTGGCAATAAATGGCGCATCCATAACCTGCTCAACCACAGGGTGGCGGCCTCCTACGATATCAATGCCCCGTGTTTCTGTGAGTGTTGGGCGGCAGTAATTCAGTGACTCCGCGCGCTCTGCCAGGTTTGCCAGCACATCGAGGGTGGAAAGGGCGTCAGCCGCAAGCTGAAGCTTTTCAAGGTGTGGCAGCAATTGGTCGAACAGCTCTTCCCACAGTTTCTTCTCCAGCGCCAGTGCTTTCGACTTGGAGTTCAGCACCTTATCTTCGTGCTCTTTGAGCTCTGGGATGATGTAACGTTCGGCGTTTTTCAGAGTCTGGCGGCGCACATAGTAAGGCGGCACCAAGTGGCTTTGGCCCCGGCTGACCTGAATGTAGAAACCGTGTACCTGATTGAAACCTACTTTCAGGGTGTCGATGTCATGGCGATCGCGTTCGCGCGCTTCGAGCTCTTCCAGATAGCGGGTCGCACCGTCTGCAAGGTCACGCCATTCGTCCAGTTCGGCGTTGTAGCCTGGTGCAATCACCCCGCCATCGCGGATGACGACTGGCGGTGCTTCAACAATCGCACGCTCCAAAAGCTCAGCAAGCTCAGGCATGGGGGCTGACGCCGTTTTCAGTGGCGCAAGGGCGCTGTCCTGCACCTCTTCCAGAAGGCTTTCAATTTCCGGTAATTGTTGCAGCGCACCGCGAAGCCTTGCCATGTCACGGGGACGGGCAGAGCGGATAGCCAGCCTGCCAAGGATACGTTCCATATCACCGACTGGGCGAAGGGCGGCGGCTAAATCGACATAGAGGCCGGTATCTTTCAGGGCGGTGATGGCATCCAACCGGCGGTTGACGATTTTGAAGTCGCGCATTGGTTGGTGCAGCCAACGCTTCAACAGACGGCTCCCCATCGGGGTGGTGGTTCTATCGAGTACGGAGGCGAGGGTGTTTTCCAATCCGCCGGACAGGTTCTGGGTCAGTTCCAGGTTACGGCGGGTTGCCGCATCCAGAATCACCGATTGGTCTTTGTTTTCCTTCACCAAGGAACGAATATGGGGAAGGGACGTACGCTGTGTGTCTTTAACATATTGCATCAGACAGCCTGCCGCAGCGAGGCCCAACGTGCATTCCTCAACGCCGAATCCCACCAGATCCCGGGTACCAAACTGCTGGTTAAGTTGCTGCTTGGCGGTTTCAAGATCGAATTCCCAAATGGGACGGCGACGGCTGCCTTTGCACGTTTCAGTCAGTGCCGGAAAAGCGAAGTTTTCTGGATATAACAGCTCTGCAGGACGGGTACGCTGAAGCTCCGCCTGCATGTCTTCTTCGGTGGCAGGCTCACAGAGCAGAAAGCGGCCGGACGTGATATCCAGTGTGGCATAACCAAAGCGTTCGCCGTGGGCGAAAATGGCAGCAATCAGGTTATCAACACGCTCGCTCAGAAGCGCTTCGTCAGATACGGTACCCGGCGTAACAATTCGGACAACCTGGCGTTCAACCGGCCCTTTGCTGGTGGCCGGATCGCCAATCTGTTCACAAATCGCCACGGATTCTCCGAGCTGAACCAGACGGGCAAGGTATCCTTCTACAGAATGATACGGAACCCCTGCCATTGGGATAGGTTCCCCGGCAGAAGCACCGCGTTTGGTCAGTGATATATCAAGCAGTTGGGATGCGCGTTTGGCGTCATCATAAAACAGCTCGTAAAAATCACCCATGCGATAGAATAAAAGTTCTTCGGGATGCTGCGCCTTGATCTTCAAGTATTGCTGCATCATCGGTGTGTGATTTGCTGTCGCTTGTATTGTCACTATCTGGCCTGCAAAATTACAAAGATATAGAGAAGGCAACAAGGATACGTGAATCGCGGCGAACGGGTAAAGTACCGATATCGCGATGACGGAAAAATAGCCGTAATGAGGAAAAGCATGGAACAGTTAGTGAAAATCGCCACGCAAATTGGTGACCGGTTAAAAGCGAACAACCAGACAGTGACGACCGCAGAGTCCTGTACCGGCGGTGGTATTTCGTATGTGTTAACGGAAGTGGCGGGAAGCTCTGCCTGGTTTGAACGTGCTTTTGTGACCTACAGCAATTATGCCAAGCAAGAGCTGGTGGGTGTAGCCACAGACACCTTGGCAAAACACGGTGCCGTCAGTGAAGAGGTTGCCGCTGAGATGGCGTTAGGGGCCATGAAAGCGGCGAATGCCGATTTTGGTCTGGCAGTCAGTGGCATTGCTGGCCCGACAGGAGGCAGTGAGGAAAAGCCAGTGGGCATGGTTTGTTTCGGCTGGGCAACCCGAAAAGGAACAGTGACTGAAACCTGTCTGTTTGAGGGCGACAGGCACGAAATTCGTCGCAATACCATTGCACACAGTTTGTGTCGTTTGCTGGCTTACCTGGACAGTGAAAAAACAGAGCTGTGACACGAAAAGCAAAGAAAAAGTTTATACAGGGCTAGACACTGTATAAATGGACAGTATACTTAACAGCAATTCACAGTTATCAGCGATTATTGCTTCCGTTGGAGAATCAAATGGACGACAACAAACAGAAGGCGTTAGCCGCAGCCCTGGGTCAGATCGAAAAACAATTCGGTAAAGGTTCGATCATGCGTCTGGGTGATGACCGCACCATGGACATCGAAACCGTTTCGACCGGCTCACTGTCTCTGGACATCGCGCTGGGCGCGGGTGGTCTGCCATATGGCCGTATTGTTGAAATCTATGGTCCTGAATCTTCAGGTAAAACCACGCTGACACTGCAAGTGATTGCGGAAGCGCAAAAGCAAGGCAAAACCTGTGCATTTATCGACGCTGAGCACGCTCTGGATCCTATCTACGCACGCAAGCTGAACGTTGATATTGATAACCTGTTGGTATCTCAGCCAGATACCGGTGAGCAGGCACTGGAAATTGCTGATGCACTGACACGTTCGGGTGCCGTTGACGTCATCATCATCGACTCCGTGGCTGCACTGACACCAAAAGCGGAAATCGAAGGTGAAATGGGCGATTCGCATATGGGTCTGCAAGCACGTATGTTGTCCCAGGCGATGCGTAAGCTGACTGCGAACATTAAAAACAGCAACACCTTGATGATCTTTATCAACCAGATTCGGATGAAGATTGGTGTGATGTTTGGCAACCCAGAAACCACAACCGGTGGTAATGCACTGAAATTCTATGCGTCTGTACGTTTGGATATCCGCCGTATCGGCTCTATCAAAGAAGGCGATGAAGTGGTGGGTAACGACACCCGTGTGAAAGTGGTGAAGAACAAGATTGCAGCACCATTTAAACAGGCTGAGTTCCAAATTCTGTACGGTGAAGGCATCAACCTTTACGGTGAGCTGATTGACCTGGGTGTGAAACACAAACTGGTTGAGAAAGCGGGTGCATGGTACAGCTACAACGGCGAAAAGATAGGTCAGGGTAAAGCGAACGCGTGTAAGTTCCTGAAAGAAAACCCGGAAGTTGCCAAAGAGTTGGATAAAACCCTGCGTGATATGTTGCTGCAAACCGGTCAGCCACAAGCAGAAAACAAGGATGCAGAACTGCCAGAAGAGGAAGCATTCTGAATTTAACCGCCAAAGAATTAGCGGTGGGCATGTTGTCCCGCCGCGATCACTCTGAGCTGGAACTGCGCCAGAAACTGGCGCAGCGGCAGTGCCCACCTGAAGACATTGATGCAGCGATAGAACATTGCCTTGCCCACAACTGGCTGGATGATAAACGCTTTGCGGAAATGCTACTGCGCCACGGTGCCTCTAAGGGACATGGCTGGCAACGCATCTGTTTTGATGCCAAGCGAAAAGGCATCAGTGTCGCCTTGCTGGAAGCTGCACAGGAAAATCAACAACACGATTGGTTTGAATTAGCCAAAGATCTCGCCCATCGCCGTTTTGGCCATTTTGATGGCACGTTGCCAAAGGTCGATGTTAAACAGCGCGCTAGGTGGACCCGCTACCTGCAAAGCCGCGGATTCAGTTTCGATCAGATCAATTATGCCCTCTCTAATGAAGAGTGAAACCCTGTCGTTGCAGGCATAGTCTGCGACCTATCTTGTTTCTGCCTCTTTTCGCCATGGGTCAGGTTGTTTACAATGACCGCCAATTGACGCTGATCACGTCGCTTATTAGGCGACGCAGTGATTACTACAACTCCATTTTTCAGGATTAGCCAATGTACATGAGCACCGACGAGATCCGCCGTGCGTTTCTCGAATTCTTTGAAAGCAAAGGGCACGCTATTGTGCCTAGCTCATCGCTTGTGCCTGCCAACGACCCAACGCTGTTGTTCACAAATGCAGGTATGAACCAGTTTAAAGATTGCTTTCTAGGCCTAGAAAAACGCGCCTACAACCGAGCAACAACTGCACAGCGCTGTGTCCGTGCGGGTGGTAAGCACAATGATCTGGAAAACGTAGGTTTCACTGCCCGTCACCACACTTTCTTTGAAATGCTGGGTAACTTCAGCTTCGGTGACTACTTTAAAGAAGATGCCATTTCTTTTGCTTGGGAATTTTTAACTGAAGTGCTCAAGCTGCCAAAAGATCGCCTGATGGTGACTGTGTACGAAACCGATGATGAAGCGTTTGCCCTTTGGAACGAGAAAATCGGTCTCCCGGCAGACCGCATTGTCCGCATTGGTGACAAGAAAGGTGGTAAGCCTTACGAGTCAGATAATTTCTGGCAGATGGGTGATACCGGTCCTTGCGGTCCTTGTACTGAGATCTTCTACGATCATGGTGATCACATCTGGGGCGGTCCTCCGGGCTCACCAGAAGAAGACGGCGACCGTTTCATTGAAATCTGGAACAACGTATTCATGCAGTACAACCGTCATGCTGATGGCACGATGGAGCCACTGCCTAAACCATCAGTTGATACCGGTATGGGTATTGAGCGTATTGCTGCCATTATGCAGGGCGTTCACTCAAACTATGAAATTGATGTTTTCCAGACCCTAATCAAATCCGCGGCGGAAGTGATTGGTTATGACGATCTGTCCAACCAGTCTTTGCGTGTTGTGGCTGACCACATTCGTTCGTGTGCATTCCTGATTGTTGATGGTGTGATGCCTTCAAACGAAGGCCGTGGTTATGTGCTGCGCCGTATTATCCGCCGCGCCGTGCGTCACGGTAACAAGCTGGGTGCAACCGGTGCCTTCTTCTACAAACTGGTTGGGCCATTGGCTGAGGTGATGGGTTCTGCCGGTGAAGAACTGAAAAAGCAGCAAGCTGTGGTTGAAAAAGTGCTGAAGATTGAAGAAGAAAACTTCGGTCGCACACTGGATCGCGGCATGGCAATCCTGAATGACGCACTGGAAGCACTGGACGGCAAGGTGCTGGACGGCGAAACCGTCTTCAAACTGTATGACACTTACGGCTTCCCGGCTGACCTGACCAATGACGTTGCGCGTGAGCGTGGTTTCTCTATCGATGAGGAAGGTTTCGAGTCTGCAATGGAAGCGCAACGCCAGCGCGCGCGAGAAGCGGGCCAGTTCGGTACCGACTATAACGCGGTGATTAAAGTGGACGGTGAGTCAGCGTTTACCGGTTACGGCGCGACGGAAGGCAAGGGCTTTATCACCAATATCTTTGTTGATGGCATGGCGTCTGAAGCGCTGGCAACGGCAGACGAAGCGGTGATTATCCTTGACCAAACACCATTCTATGCAGAATCAGGTGGTCAGTGCGGTGACACAGGCTTTCTCGTTACAGAAGCGGGCAAGTTCGAAGTCATCGATACCCAGAAATACGGGGCAGCCATTGGCCACCGCGGTAAACTGGTCGACGGTACACTAAGCGTTGGTGACACTGTAGAGGCGAAAGTGGATGCTGAGCGTCGTCAGGCGATTGCCCTGAACCACTCGGCGACACACTTGCTTCATGAAGCACTGCGCGTTGTATTGGGTGAACACGTACAGCAGAAAGGTTCACTAGTTCGTGCAGAAGGCCTGCGCTTTGACTTCTCTCACCTTGAAGCGGTGAAACCGGAAGAACTGCGCGCGGTTGAGAAACTGGTGAACGAACATATCCGCCGTAACCATAAAGTGTCGACCGAAATCATGAACATCGAAGCGGCGAAAGCCAAAGGTGCCATGGCCCTGTTTGGTGAGAAGTATGACGACAACGTGCGCGTACTGACCATGGGCGATTTCTCGATTGAGCTTTGTGGCGGTACTCACGCCAACCGTACCGGTGATATCGGCATGCTGAAGATCGTTTCTGAAGGCGGTATTGCGGCAGGCGTACGCCGTATTGAAGCTGTTACTGGCCAAGGCGCGGAAGAAGTCTTCTACAGCCAACAGCAAGAGTTTGCGAAGAAAGTGTCTGAATCGCAAAACCGTGCCAGGTTGCTGGAAAAAGAAATCCAGCTTCTGAAAGAGAAACTGGCAGCTCAGGAAAGCGCAAACCTGATCAATAACGTTCAGGAAATCAATGGCATCAAAGTGTTGATCAGTAAACTGGACGGTGCCGACAGCAAAGCACTGCGTACCATGGTTGATGACCTGAAAAACCAGATGGGCAGCGGTGTAGTATTCCTTGCTAATGTGGCGGATGACAAAGTTGGCCTGATTGCCGGTGTGACCACAGACCTGACGGGTAAAGTGAAGGCCGGTGAACTGGTTAACATGGTGGCCCAACAAGTGGGTGGTAAAGGGGGCGGTCGTCCTGATATGGCTCAGGCAGGAGGCTCTGATGTCGCAGCGTTGCCAGCGGCTCTGGAAACCGTAACACCTTGGTTGGCAGAGCGACTGTAACCAGCTTTGCAATCTAAAAATCAACTGTAAAAAAAGGCTTCCTCTGGAAGCCTCAGACTGCTGACAAAGCCCTAGCCATTTGGCTGGGGCTTTGATCTAATAGGGGTAAGCAAATCAATCATGGATGTGGTGACATGCTTAAAGACCCTGGCCCTCAGCAATATGAAATCGAGATGGTGACACTCGAACAGTTGGTCCCCAAAAACCATCTCGTTCGTAAAATCGATGCCGCCGTCGACTTTGAATTTATCCGCGACGAAGTCGCCCACCTCTATTGCCACAACAATGGCCGTCCGGCGATAGACCCCGTTCGCCTTTTCAAAATCCTGCTCCTAGGCTTCCTCTTCGGCGTCAAAAGTGAACGCCAGCTCGTCAAAGATATCGAGGTCAATGTCGCTTACCGCTGGTTCCTTCGCATGTCGCTAACCGAAAAGGTGATTGATGCGTCCACCTTGAGCCAGAACCGCCGCCGTCGCTTCAACGATACCGACGTGTTCGAGCGCATCTTCATCCGCATCGTCGAGCAGGCGATGAACAAAGGCATGGTCGAGGGACGCGTCTTATTTACCGACAGCACTCACCTGAAAGCCAATGCCAACAAGCGTAAATACCGTAACGAACTGGTGAAACAAAACGTCAGTGCTTATGCCGAGCTGTTAGATGAAGCGGTTGACGCTGACCGTGCAGCAGAAGGAAAACGCCCACTCAAACCGAAAGATGGTCACATTGAGAAAAACACCAAAGTCAGCACCACCGACCCAGACAGCGGGTTCATGACACGGGACCAAAAACCACAGAGCTTCTTCTACCTTGACCATCGCACCGTCGACGGCAAACACGGCATCATCCTCGACACCCATGTCACGCCAGGCAATGTGAATGACGCCCAACCGTATATCGCCCGTCTGGATACCACGTTAGCGCGCTTTACGCTCTCGCCTGTTGCCGCCGGGCTTGATGCCGGTTACTTCACCGCGACTATCTGCCATGAACTGGAGCAGCGCCAAATGCTGCCGGTGATGGGATACCGCCGGCCGCACCGTACGAAGAATCCTATCAAGAAAAAGCACTTTCATTACGACAAAGAGACGGACCGCTATCTCTGTCCTCAGGGACAGGAGCTGGTTTACAAGACCACCAACCGTCAGGCATACCGCGAGTATCACTCTGACCCACAGATATGCAAAACCTGTCCGCTGCGCGATGATTGCACCAAGAGCAAGAATCACAAACGGGTGATAACCCGGCACCTGTTCGAGAAATCGGTAGAGAATGCCAATGCCTTGAGGCTGACAGCCTGGGGAAAGAAAGTGTACCGACGACGGGCAGAGACGGTGGAGCGAAGCTTCGCAGATGCCAAACAACATCATGGCCATCGCTATGCGAGGTTCCGTGGTCTGTTGAAAGTACAAATCCAATGCTGGTTGGCGGCAGCAGCGCAAAACATCAAGAAGATAGCCTTACTGGAGGCTTATCTTCGAAAAATCGGGCTCAATACACGGCAAATAGTCCAGATAGTGACGCAATTTAGCGTCTATGGGCTAAAAGCAGCCTGAACATAACAATATGGAAAAATAGCGCGATCGCGGCCTTCGGCCGCTAACAAAAGAAAACCCCGCTTGAAAAAGCGGGGTTAGTCAGCAATCTGAGGCTTCCTCTGGAAGCCTTTTTTTTATCTAATACAACACAGAGTTTATTAATTGCACTTTTATTTTAACGCTGTATAGTGCATCGCCTTAATGTAAGTATGGCTATCAATTTTCAACCATACGATGCGATTTTTGCGCCGGTAGGATGAACTTCTCCTGCTTCGCAGCATCTGACAACGTGATCTTCTGGGCACAGGGGTCACAATGTCTGGATTCGATAGTGGAAATCTCATTGGTTAACTGGAGTTAGCCAGTGAAATGGGCCATATTGTTATGCCAGACAGGCACACGAAACTTACTGGTGCCTGCAACGGATGCTCGCCAGGAAGGAAAGTAGTTGAACGTCCATCTCGGGGCTTATGCTGCCGTGTGAGTTAATCTCGTGCAGTAAAAAGACCAAACAGATTCAACTAGAAGAAAGTTGTAAATACTCAAGGAGTAGAAGAATGCTGATTTTGACTCGTCGCGTCGGCGAAACGCTGATGATTGGTGATGAAGTGACTGTGACTGTGCTGGGCGTAAAAGGTAATCAGGTACGTATCGGTGTAAACGCGCCTAAAGAAGTGTCTGTTCACCGTGAAGAAATCTATATGCGTATACAGGCAGAGAAAGGTAACCCAGCACCCACTGGTGGTAACTTCTAAGCACTGTGCAAGATGTTTTCAGAAAGGCCAGAGTTGTACTCGGCCTTTTCTTCTTTTTATAGCCGATAAAAAAACCGATAGCATTAATCTCGCTTTTCTTGCCAGTGATCAGATAGACCAAGTTTGCTCATGTCGTTCATTTAAAATGCAATTGGTGGGAATTTTGTCCGGTTATCGCGTGGAGTGGCGGAGAAGTGTGCAAACGCAACGGGGTTGCCGGTTTTTCCCGATAAAATGTTTGACATATTCTTGGCTCAAAGTAATATGTGCCTCCGCAAGACGGTGAGGTGGCCGAGAGGCTGAAGGCGCTCCCCTGCTAAGGGAGTATACGGTTTGTAGCCGTATCGAGGGTTCGAATCCCTCCTTCACCGCCATTCTTGCACTGCGCGTCCGTAGCTCAGCTGGATAGAGTACCTGGCTACGAACCAGGCGGTCGGAGGTTCGAATCCTCCCGGACGCGCCATGATTTTTTCTTTGGTGGATGCCGGAGAATAAGCCCGAATTGTTGTGCGCTCGTAGCTCAGCTGGATAGAGTACCTGGCTACGAACCAGGCGGTCGGAGGTTCGAATCCTCCCGAGCGCGCCATGATTTGTGCGGTGAGGTGGCCGAGAGGCTGAAGGCGCTCCCCTGCTAAGGGAGTATACGGTTTGTAGCCGTATCGAGGGTTCGAATCCCTCCTTCACCGCCATTTGTAAATACGTTGCGCGCTCGTAGCTCAGCTGGATAGAGTACCTGGCTACGAACCAGGCGGTCGGAGGTTCGAATCCTCCCGAGCGCGCCATCCTAACCCTTACCTTGATTGATATCTGTTTCAATCAGTGCCTGCGCGTCCGTAGCTCAGCTGGATAGAGTACCTGGCTACGAACTAGGCGGTCGGAGGTTCGAATCCTCCCGGACGCGCCATTTCCTTTTCCGCATTTTTATTTCATCTTTTCGACTAACTCTCCATTGTCTCAAAAAGCTGACTTAGCGTAGCATTTTCCCGTTTCTGCATTTTCGCTGGTTTTCGGCCGAACTTTGTCCCATCACACTGAAAAACGAGATTAATTGCATGAAAACCTGCGGTTTTATGTGGTGATCTTTCTGCAACAAGAATAACGCCTATTTACCACTCCGCTTTTAACAGTGCAGCAACAATTTCGCGTCTTTATTGCGTTAGAGGCCGAAAATGGAGCAAATGATGAGTACAGCAGGATTGTCATCATTGCTTTTTGTTAGTATTTTGACCAACAACTTAACTGAGTAAGTAAATTCTCCACAAAATGTAACACGCCATTTTGTGGGAATGTGTTTTGCTGCCCGGTGTTTGGAAGACAGGGTAGCATCAGCAGGGAAATACGCATATGGATTTGGGTAGTACACTCCAACACGCTGCCACACTTATGCTGACAGGCATGGTGGTGGTTTTCGTTTTTCTTACTATTTTGGTTGGTCTGGTCAAACTGATGTCCCGTTTGATCCCCGAAGAGTTGCCGCCGCAGGCAACCACCGCCACGCCCCCCCCTTTAAGTAACAATCATGGCCAGATATCCGGGGAAACCATTGCCGCTATTTCAGCTGCTGTTCATAAATATCGTAACCGTCAGCGCTAGCTGATGTGAAACATACAATTACAAGGAGTTTTGTCGTATGTCTAAGCCACTTGCTATTACAGACGTTGTCTTGCGTGATGCGCATCAATCGCTGTTTGCGACCCGCATGCGTCTGGACGATATGTTACCGATAGCCGCTGAGTTAGATGATGTCGGTTACTGGTCATTGGAAACCTGGGGCGGGGCAACGTTTGACGCCTGTATCCGTTTTCTGGGCGAAGATCCCTGGGTTCGCCTGCGTGAACTGAAAAAGGCGATGCCCAAAACTCCCATGCAAATGTTACTGCGCGGTCAAAACCTGTTGGGTTACCGCCATTACGCGGATGACGTGGTGGAGAAGTTTGTTGAGCGTGCGCACGCCAATGGTATGGATGTGTTCCGTATTTTTGATGCGATGAATGACGTGCGAAACTTTGAAAAAGCGGTGAAATCGGCGGTGGATGTCGGTGCTCACGCACAGGGTACGCTCTCATATACTACCAGCCCTTACCATACGATTGATACCTGGACCGATTTGGCGAAACGCCTGGAAGATCTCGGTTGCCACTCTCTGTGTATTAAAGACATGTCTGGCTTGCTCAAGCCTTATGAGGCTGAAGAGCTGATCAAGCGCATCAAAGCCTCTTGTGATATCCCTCTTGCGCTGCATTGCCATGCGACGACCGGCCTTTCTACGGCAACTGCGGTTAAGGCGGTGGAAGCGGGGCTGGATGTGCTGGATACAGCGATTTCATCCATGAGCCAAACGTACGGCCACACCCCGACTGAAACCGTGGTCGCCATGCTGCAGGGCACCGAACGTGACACTGGGCTGCAACTTGAGAAGATTGAACCCATCGCTGCCTACTTCCGTGAAGTCCGTAAAAAGTACGCCAAATTTGAGGGCCAGCTGAAAGGTGTGGATTCACGTATCCTGATTGCTCAGGTGCCGGGCGGCATGCTGACCAACATGGAAGGTCAACTGAAAGAGCAAGGTGCAGCAGATCGTCTCGATGAAGTGTTGGAAGAAATCCCACGCGTTCGCGAAGATCTGGGATACATCCCATTGGTCACACCGACCTCCCAAATCGTGGGTACGCAAGCGGTGATTAACGTACTGACCGGCGAGCGCTACAAAAGCATTACCAAAGAGACTGCCGGTGTGCTGAAAGGCGAGTATGGCGCGGCACCGGCGGCGGTGAACAAGGCGCTTCAGACGCGGGTGCTGGATGGTGGTGAAGCGATTACCTGCCGCCCAGCCGATCTGCTTGAGCCTGAACTTCACATCTTGACTGATGAACTGATTGCAAAATCCAAAGCTGAAGGTATTTTGCTGGCTGAAGCACAGGTTGATGATGTGCTGACCTATTCTCTGTTCCCACAGGTTGGTCTGAAGTTCCTGAAAAACCGTGGAAACCCGGATGCGTTTGAGCCTGCACCGGGTACTGAACCTGAAGTCGCACCAGTGCCAGCAACTGCACCAGCATCGGCTGGCGACACAGAAGCTTACAGCGTGCAGGTGAACGGTCAGGTTTATGATGTGATTGTTGGCCCGCAAGGTGAGCTGACATCGGTTACACCTGCGGCGAGTGCACCAGCGGCAGCCCCGGCTCCCACCGCAAGTGCTTCTGAGGCCGTTGCTGCACCTCTGGCCGGTAATATCTTCAAAGTGGTCGCGAAACAAGGGCATCAGGTTCAGGAAGGCGATGTGCTGCTTATTCTGGAAGCGATGAAGATGGAAACAGAAGTTCGTGCAACCCGTGCCGGGATTGTGCAGGACGTGATGGTGAAAGAGGGTGATTCTGTCACTGTCGGCTCACCGCTGCTGAGTCTGGCGTAAGAGGGAAAACATGGAAGGTTTGTTAATCCTCTGGCGTGAAACAGGTCTGGCTAACTTTGACTTTGGCCAGCTGGTGATGATCACCGTAGGTTGTATCCTGTTATTTCTTGCCATCCGCAAGGGCTTTGAGCCCTTGCTGCTTTTGCCAATCGGCTTTGGTGCTATCCTCGCGAACATTCCAAACGCCGGCTTTACCGAGCCGGGCGGGGTGCTGTATTACATCTATTACGTCGGTATTGAGTCAGGCATTTTCCCGCTGCTGATTTTCATGGGGGTCGGTGCGATGACCGACTTTGGCGCGCTTATCGCCAACCCACGGACCCTGTGGCTGGGAGCGGCCGCGCAGTTTGGTATTTTCGCTACCCTGTTTGGGGCGATTTTGCTGAATCTGGTACCGGGGATGGAGTTTACCCTGGCGGATGCGGCCTCTATCGCTATCATCGGGGGCGCAGATGGCCCAACTGCTATCTTCCTGGCCAGTCGCCTGTCGCCAGATTTACTCGGCGCGATTGCGGTGGCAGCCTACAGCTATATGGCATTGGTGCCGATTATCCAGCCGCCTATCATGAAGCTGCTGACCAACGAGGAAGAGCGCAAGATTGAAATGCAGCAGTTGCGCCATGTCTCGAAGACAGAAAAAATTATCTTCCCATTGGCTGTACTGATGATGGCGATTTTGTTCCTGCCATCAGCCACTCCGCTGGTAGGCATGTTCTGTCTGGGTAATTTGATGCGTGAGTGTGGTGTGGTTGACCGTCTGTCGAACACAGCACAAAACGAATTGATTAATATCGTCACCATCTTTCTCGGGCTGGCGGTGGGCTCGAAGCTGAAGGCAGATGCATTTCTGCAGTTTGAAACCCTCGGCATTCTGGTGCTGGGGGCGGTGGCATTCAGTATCGGTACGGCGGCAGGTGTTTTAATGGCGAAGCTTTTGAACAAGTACAGCAAAGATAACATCAACCCACTGATTGGTGCGGCAGGTGTGTCAGCAGTACCGATGGCAGCGCGGGTCGTGAACAAGGTGGGGCTGGATTCAAACCCCCACAACTTCCTGCTGATGCATGCGATGGGGCCCAATGTGGCCGGTGTACTGGGCTCGGCAGTTGCTGCCGGCGTTCTGCTTGCACTGGTTGGCTAGACCCAAATAGCACATTCACTCAAATAATAAGGCGGAAGGCATTGAGTCTTCCGCCTTTTTTATTAACACTGGACGCTAACGCTGGCGTAGAAAAGGATGAAACCATGCCCCAGAACCTTCAACTTGTGATCACTGCTTTCGGTGAACCTGACACGCTCAAACTGCAAAAATCCGACATTCCAACCCCATCCGAAGGCGAGGTACTGGTGAAAGTGGCCTTTGAAAGTGGCCTTTGCCGGGGTCAATCCCATTGATGCTAAAACCCGTGCCGGACTTGGCTGGGGCGCTGAAAAAATTAAAGACAGCCTGCCCTGGACTCCGGGGTTTGAGGCGGCAGGGGTCGTGGTTCATGACAGTGGTATATTCAAAGCGGGCGATCGTGTTGTCGGGCGCATTGTGGAAGGGGGCGGCTATGGTCAGTACCTTTGTGCTCCGGCGGATGCACTCTCTTTGATTCCGGAAGAGGTCACTCTGGAGCAAGCCTGCACATTGCCCGTGGCGGGATTGACTGCGCTTCAGGCGCTGGAACAAGTGAATGCCGGAAAAGGCGATAAAATACTGATCCTTGCCGGGGCAGGCGGAGTGGGACACATTGCCATCCAGCTCGCCAAGGCAAAGGGCGCTGAAGTTTACGCCAGTTGCTCTGAAAAAAACCTCGCCTTTGTGGAATCTTTGGGCGCCAGGGCGCTGGATTACACCAAGGCACCCGTGGAAGAGCAGGTTCAGGATATTGATGTGTTGATCGATTTGATGGGGGGCGATGTCGGTGAAGCGGCATTGGCTGCCGTTAAAGTGGGCGGGCGGGTTGTCACCGTGCCGACAATAACGGCTCCACGCATCATCGAGGCGGCGGAAAAACGGGACATTGATGCCCAGGGCATGCTGGTTGAACCGAACACGGCGCAGTTGGATGCGTTGCTGAATGCTATTTCTGATAACATGCTCAATATTGAAATCAGTCAGATTTATCCGCTTGAGCAGGGTGTTCAGGCGCACATTGTTATCCAGAGCGGCAGGACCCGAGGAAAAATGTTGTTGGAGATCCCCCAGTCATGAGTCGTTACGATCACTATGATGCATTGATTTTCGATTTGGATGGCACCTTGCTGGATTCGATGCCGGCGCATTTTGCTGCATGGCAACAAACAGCGGCAGACTTTGGCTTTTCAGTTGACGAAAGCTGGTACCACACCCGTGGCGGCAGCCCGACGATCCTGACGGCAAAAGCGCTGGTGGACACGCTGAAGCTGGATGTTGATCCACAGGTGCTGGCCGACAGAAAGCTACAGCATTTTGCGGGATTGATGGAAGACCATCTCGAAGTCCTCCCTTTTGCGGTGGTCGCCCGTCGCTATGCCGGTAAAAAGCCGATGGCAGTAGGTACCGGGACATTAACCAATATCGCCGTCAGGATGCTGGAAAAGTCCCAACTTCTTCCCTTGTTTGACTATGTTGTTGGCGCAGATCAGGTCGTTGCCCACAAACCGGCGCCGGATACCTTTCTTCGTTGTGCGACGCTTTTGAATGTGTCACCGGAAAAATGTCTGGTATTTGAAGATGCGCAATTTGGCATTGATGCCGCCGCATCAGCCGGGATGGATGTCATTGATGTCAGGGTGACAGACATTGGATTGGATTAACGGGGAGTCTGCACTTTGGGTGTTGTTATCCACCGGTTTTCTGAGTGCAACCTTATTGCCCGGTGGCTCTGAAGCTAATCTGGTTTACCTGCTGAAACAGAGCGAATTTGGTGTCGGCATTCTGGTGCTTGTCGCTACCCTTGGCAATACGCTCGGGGGAATGACCAATTACTGGATTGGCCGTGTGATCCCTGTGCGAACCCTTGAACAAAAATATGGTCAAAAAGCCATTAACTGGCTTCAACGCTACGGGTACTGGACACTGCTGTTCAGTTGGCTACCAGTGATTGGCGATCCGCTTTGCCTTGCGGCTGGGTGGCTGAGACTCAAACAACGTTGGTGCTGGATCCTGATTGCGACCGGTAAGGCACTGAGATATTTGATCCTGTCGCTGATCACCCGGGGCATTTTGTTTTAACTACCGAAAAGGACAGTGTGTGCGTTACTTAATCCTTTCTGCAGCCCTGCTTGGGCTATCGGGATGTGGCATTTACCAGACATCAACAGATGCGTCACTTCCTGAAGGCATCACCTTTGTTGAAGAACAAAAACAAGCAGGCGGTGATGTTCCTGCCATTCCTTATCAGAAATACCAGCTTAATAACGGCCTGACGGTTGTTCTCCATCCGGATCATTCTGATCCTCTGGTGCACGTTGATGTCACCTACCATGTTGGATCTGCCCGGGAAGAGCCGGGTAAGTCTGGATTCGCCCATTTCTTTGAACACATGATGTTCCAGGGCTCTAAGCACGTTGGTGATCAGCAGCATTTTAAAACTGTCACCGAGTCCGGCGGCAGTGTCAATGGCGCTACTAACAGGGATCGCACTAATTATTACCAGACGGTGCCTGCCAATGAGCTGGAAAAAATGCTGTGGTTGGAATCGGATCGTATGGGCTTTTTGCTCGAAGCCGTTTCGCAGCGCAAGTTTGAAATCCAGCGTGATACAGTGAAAAACGAACGGGCACAGAGTGTCGAAAACCGCCCTTATGGATTGGTGCATGAAACGCTGGCAGCTGCCCTTTACCCCCCTACTCATCCTTACAGTTGGTCAACTATTGGTTATGTCGAGGATCTCAACCGGGTTGATGTTAACGATCTGAAAGCCTTCTTTCTTCGCTGGTATGGGCCTAACAACGCGACACTGACCATTGGTGGTGATATCGACATCGACCAGACGCTGGCGTGGGTGAAAAAGTACTTTGGCGATATTCCAAGGGGACCAGAGGTGAAGGCGGCCGATAAATGGCCGGTGACCATTGATGCTGATCGTTTTGTGACGCTGGAAGACAATATCCGCCAACCGATGCTGATGATGAGCTGGCCGACCGAGTACCCCGGTGCAGAATCACAGGTTGCACTCGACATGTTGGGCTCTGTGCTGGGACAGGGGAGAAACAGCCTCCTGTATCAGGATTTGGTGAAACCGGGAAAAGCACTCAGTGCCAGTGCCTATCAGGATTGTGCTGAACTTGCCTGTAGCTTTCAGCTTTACGTATTGGGCAACCAGGGACAAAGCCTGAAAGCGCTTCGCGAAGACGTGATGAAAGTGCTGGATTCGCTCAAGGTGCGCGGCATTAAAGAGGACGACCTGGCGCAAGTGAAAGGTAGCGCAGAAGCCAGTGCTGTGTTTGGCTTACAGAGTGTTCAGGGTAAGGTTTCACAGCTTGCCTCCAATGAAACCTTCTATGGCGAACCTGACCGTCTTGGCCGTTGGCTGGCTGAACTGGATGCGGTGACGACCCAGGATGTAGAAGCAGCATTTAAACGTTTTATCTGGCACCAGCCTTCAGTGAATGTGTCTGTTGTCCCCGTCGGTAATACCGCATTGGAAGCTGCCCCTCAGAATTTTACGGCCGTCAGAGTGAAACAGGTTGCTGGCGGGAGTGAAAAAACACCGATGCGTTATACGCCGGAGACCATTGATCGCAGTACGCCACCGTCCCCGAATGGCGCGGTTACTGTCAATATGCCCGAACTCTATCAGGCTACCCTGGAAAATGGCATTGAAATCACCGGGTCGGAATCCAAGGAAACCCCAACGGTTACGGTACATTTGGTGCTACAGGCAGGTAGCCTGATGGAGCCGGAAGGGAAGAATGGTCTGGCGTCACTCACTGCGGACTTGTTGGCAGAAGGTACCACCAACCGTACCAGTGAGGAGATCGCAGCAGAACTTGATCGCCTCGGCTCCAGTATCAGCGTTACCGCGTCTTCCAGAAACACCATCGTCAGTGTTTCTTCCCTGAAAAAGCATCTCAGGGAAACCCTGATACTTGCTGGGGATATACTGTTTAACCCTAAATTCAGTGAAACCGATTTTGACCGTTTGAAAAAGCAGTCACTGGAAGGCATCCAGTTTAGTCACCAAACACCACAATGGCTGGCCGGGCAGGCAAGGCGAGAAGTGCTCTATGCTGACCCTTGGCATGCTCTGCCTTCTGAAGGAACAAAAGAAACACTGAGCCAGTTGACACTGGACGATGTGAAGCAGTTTTATGCTGCGCATTATACGCCGGACAACGCACGCTTGATTGCGGTTGGCGACATTGATAGACAAACCTTACTGGCAAAACTCAATGGACTTCGTTTATGGCAGGGCAGTAAAGCGACTGAGCCTGCGCGTGTAAAACCCAAGCGCTATTCGCAATCGCAAATCTGGTTGGTGGATAAACCCGGGGCACCACAAAGTGTGGTGCAAATGGTACGTCATGCCATGCCCTATGACGCTACAGGGGAAATGTTCCAGACCCAGTTAGCTAACTTTAACCTGGCGGGCAATTTCAATTCGCGCCTGAATCTCAACTTACGGGAAGACAAGGGCTACACTTACGGAGCGGGTGGCTATGTTGTAGGAAATCAGGATCATGGCCGTGTTGTCTACCAGACGCAAGTACGTGCTGACAGCACGGTAGATGCGGTGCGGGAAATGCAAAATGAATTGCGCACGATGGCAGAAAGTGGCATGACAGATGAGGAACTGGCATTCCTGCGTCTCGCGGCTGGGCAAAAAGATGCGCTCAGCTATGAAACACCTGGGGATAAAGCCGGTCTTATTGACAATATGTTGCGTTACCAACTGCCGCCAGATTATAAGGCGCAGCAGAAAAAAATCATTGAGACGGTGAGCAAAGACACTCTCAATAAACTGGCTGCCAAATGGTTCAGGCCTGAAGACTATCAGATCATTATTGTGGGTGATGCAGCATCGCTTGAGCCGGCATTATCGACACTGGGACTGCCCGTAAAACGTTTAGTGATTGAGAATTAAACACTAAATCGTGGCAGGGAAGCTAACAGCGGAAACAGTGAGATGGCATTTGCATGAAAAGGTGATTATGCTTAGCCATCTTACTGCTTTATTACAATAAACGAGTGCAGCCTTGACTAGTTTCTCAAAAAGGTTGGAAGCGTTTTCTGAGCATCCGGAAGCGCTAAAAAGCATTGGCCGGGGTGTTGAGCGTGAAGCGTTGCGCATTACACCACAAGGTGCCTTGTCATCCGACACCCACCCGAAAGCGCTAGGCTCTGCCTTGACGCACCAGTGGATCACTACCGATTTTGCCGAACAGTTACTGGAATTCATTACGCCAGTTACCTATTCCGTATCGGAAATGCTGTCCCAACTGCAAGATATTCACCGCTTTACCTACCGCGCATTGGGTGAGGAATCGCTATGGCCGTTATCCATGCCCTGCTACGTAGGTAATGAAGATGACATTATGTTGGCACAGTATGGATCTTCCAACATAGGAAAGATGAAAACCCTCTACCGTCAGGGACTGAAGCACCGCTATGGCAGCGTGATGCAAATCATCTCCGGGGTACATTTCAACTTTTCTTTCTCATCAAGCTTCTGGCAGCAGTTGTTTGGTGAGCAGGCGTTGTATGACAGGCAGGAATCCGTGTCTGAGGCTTATTTCGGTTTGATCCGGAACTACTACCGCTTTGGCTGGATGATCCCTTACCTGTTTGGTGCGTCTCCGGCGCTGTGCGGATCGTTTGTTAACAAAACCGATTCAACACTGGCCTTTGAAACCGTCGGCAATGGCACCTACTACCTGCCATATGCCACCTCATTACGCCTAAGTGATTTGGGGTACACCAACAATGCGCAAAGCAGCCTCAAAATCGGATTTAACAGTCTGGAGCAGTATCTTCAGGGCGTGCGTGCCGCGATTGGTACACCGTCAGACGATTTTTCCAAAATTGGTGTCAAAGACGAAAATGGCTATCGTCAGCTCAACAGTAATGTATTGCAAATTGAAAACGAGTTGTATGCACCTATCCGCCCCAAACGCGTCGCGAAAAGCAGTGAAAAGCCGTCTGAAGCACTGGAACGTGGCGGGGTAGAATACATTGAAGTCCGTTCGCTGGATGTTAACCCGTTCAGTCCGGTAGGCATCGATGAAAACCAAGTCTACTTTCTGGATCTATTCCTGACCTGGTGCGTGCTGTCAGAGTCCGAACCAATGACTGATTGCGAATTGCAGTGCTGGCGCGAAAACTGGAACAAGGTAGTGTTGGAAGGACGCAAGCCGGGTCTGACCCTGCAAATTGGCTGTGAAGGTGAACAACTGACACAGGCTGAATGGGGTCGCAGAGTATTTGCAGATTTGGCAGAGCTGGCCGTTGTGATGGACAAAGCATATGGTGGTGAGAAGTATCAGGCTGTCTGTCAGGAACTGGTCACCTGGTTTGATGAACCAGAGAAAACCCTGTCAGCGAGATTACTTAATGCGATCCTTGAGAAGAAAAGCATTGGTCAGGTGGGCCTGTCTATCGCCAATGATAACCGTTCCCTGTTTGCCGACGGTGATTACCTGTATTTTTCGGCCCAGCAATTTGAAGAAGAAAGCCAAGCCAGCCTGAAACGTCAACAAGATGTGGAGCAAAGCGATGCTATCAGCTTCGATCAGTATCTGATGGCGTATTTTGGTGATAGTGTATCGCTTTGATACGATACCTCTTTTATAAAAAACAGGCTGGTATCCCCAGCCTGTTTTTGTTTGTCTACAAAAAGCATAAATAGAAAGGACACTCATGCGCGTTACTTCTAAATGGCTGCTTATGTTCTGTGCGCTGGCTTTGACCGGTTGTGCAACCCCTCCACCGAAAAATCCAGATAACCTTTGCAGCATTTTCCGCCAGTATGACGATTGGTATGAAGATGCTGTCGATATGGAAGACGAGTGGGGTACCCCCATTCATATCGCCATGGCGTTTGTGAAACAGGAAAGTGCGTATGTGCATAACGCCTTGCCACCGCGTGATTATATGCTCTGGGTGATCCCATGGGGGCGGGTGAGCAGTGCCTATGGTTACGCACAGGCGCAGGATCCTGCCTGGTCTGATTACCAGAAGGCGACGCGCAACGGAGGTTCCCGTACCGATTTCGGCGATGCCTTGCAGTTTATCGGCTGGTATACCAGCGAAACCCAACGCCAGCTGGGCATTTCAAAATGGGATGCCTACAACCAATATCTGGCTTACCACGAAGGGCGGGGTGGTTTTAAACGCGGTACTTATAAATCGAAACCCAAGGTCATGCAGGTGGCAAGGAAGGTTGAACGTCAGGCTAAAACGTATGGTGGTCAGCTGAGAAGTTGCCGGGAAGAGCTGGAAGATAACCGCAGTTGGTGGCCGTTTTAGGGGCAATAAACCGCCCAGGCAGACAAAACATAGACAGGAAGCGCCTTTCGATGGCGCTTCCTGTTCTAGAGAAATCGCTATCTAAACCCCATCTGGCGTTTGCCAAGATCAGATAAATCATCCACTGTGGCACGTCCCACATAGTTTTTCTCATGGTGCTCCGGCGCAAAATCTGGGCAGCTTTCACCAGCGAGAAACGCGTTGCGTTGTTTGGCAAGGAAGCGGCGGTTTTTTTCGCAATCCGGTGCCGCACCGATAAACAGCACATTGCTGTATCCATCACCATTATGCTTGTCTTCTACGGCATGAATGGTATCCGGGTGCCACCATACCGTATCGCCGGGGTGCATTTTCGGGATAGACAACAGCCCTTTGAGCAATAAAGGGTGCCATTTCGGCGATACTGTTAATGCCCGGCCGGGTGACGCGCCGCAAAGATCATCGTCAGGAACATCATCCTGAATGGCGCGCAGCAGCATGTAGGGCATAGCAAGTGTTGAAGGGACCATTTGCAATGTGCCATCGCCTTTGCCTTGGGCAGTGAGTGCCACCCAGCCCTGAAACGTGCGGAATACACTGCATACCGCTGGTGACGGGTACTCTTCCACGTCGATGCGGTTGGCGCCGTGGAAAGCCTGATACTTCTGCCAGTCGCCCCGGAACACGTCACGGTAAACGTCCCTGTAATGGGGTTCTATCCAGCGTTCAATTGAACCTGAGTCTACGTGGGGAGACAGTCCGAGGGTGGCATCACCCGGTTCTCGGCGGCGGACCCGATCGGCATAGCTCACTTCCAGATCGGGGTTAAAGAAGGTCTTTTCGCCGTCTTGCCATGTCCAGAGGTGATTGAGGTGTTTTCGGACGGTGGCCATATTCGTATGCTGGCGCGCCCAGATCTGGGCTTGTGACCAATAGATCCCAAAAATCTGGGGCTTGTCAGATTTCAATTGGCTGAAGTAATTATCTTCTACTGTTGGGGTGTGTTCATAGTAACCATTATCGATGATGTAACGGGAAATAGCCTCGTTATGGTCACTGACTTCCCCGGCTGGCAATGTGTTGCGGATAATGCAGCAACCGGCGCGGTGAACTTGCCGCCTTTGTTCGTCACAGAATCCCTGCTTTTCGATCTTGGCAAAATCAAATTGTGGAATGGCAGAGCCTCTTGTTTCCTCCTGCCGGATCCGGGCAATTTCCTCCTCCATGGCTTCTGAAATCTGTTGAAATCTGTTTTGGTAATCTGGCACTTGTGCTTTTAATGCTTGTTTGAATTCACGGATCTGCTGGGGAAGATTTTCTGTGGATAGTGTCATACGTCCTCCTTTTGCTACTCAATCGCAGACAAAACCACAATGAAATCAGGGTGTTTATTCTGCGTTTGTCACGTCCTTAAACCATCTTCACATTACTCGTGGTGATGGTGTGATCGAAGGCTGATTTTTAATTTATCTTTTAACCAAACTGCAACCTTGTCTGAACAAATATACTACCTTTATTGGAACGTTCCAGTTTATTTTTTGATCAATTAATGTTTTTTATCGCATATATTTGTAACTGAACGGTAATTTTTCAGGGCGGAATAGTCTGAGCAGGAGTAACGATCGCGTGGCCGTAAACCAGAGAGCGGGATATGGAAGTCCTAAAAAAGCCACAGTGATTGACGTTGCGAAAGCAGCGGGCGTATCAAAGTCGACGGTGTCTTTGGTGCTTCGAGGGGGGAGCGGCGTCAAGGTCGATACCATCGACAAAGTCAATCGTGCTATACGTGAGCTGGGCTATGTCTATAACCGTGATGCAGCGGGGTTAAGAAGCCGTGAGTCCAATCTGGTGGCTATCGTGGCTAATGATCTGGCTAACCCGTATCTGGCGCAGGTGATCATTGCGTTAGAGCAAGAACTGGAACAACAAGGCTATATGCCTGTTGTCGTCAATATCAATGAGAGTGTTGAGCGCCAGCGCACCATGGTGACATCACTGAAAGAACACAATGTGACCGGTTTTTTTATGACTCCGGCACCGGGCACCCAGCCGGAATGGCTAGCGGGGCTGGCCAGTGCTTCTCAGCCTGTGGTGTGCCTGATGCGGGATGTAGAAGGGGCTGGGCTGCCGACAGTGATGCCTGACAACGAGCAGGGTATGTATCTGGCAACGCGCCATCTTATTAGGCTTGGCCACACGCGGCTCGCGTTTGTTGGTGGCGTGACGGCAATTTCAGATTATCACGGGCGTAAGGCGGGTTTTTTGAAAGCGATGCAGGAAGCCGGTTTAACAGTGAAAAGCAGTGACATTGAACCCGGCTCAACCAAGCGTCAAGGCGGTACTGTGGCGATTCACCGGGTGCTTGACAGGGATCCGTCCATCACGGGTGTGATCTGTTTTACCGATGTGATCGCTTATGGCGTGTACAGCGCCTTGCAGGCCAGGGGGTTAACCCCGGGAAAAGATATCGCGGTGGTGGGGTTTGATGATTTGGAGGATAGCCGGTTGATGTCACCAGCCCTAACCACTGTCAGGGTCAGGGCCGGGGACATTGGGCAGATGGCATGTAAATGCTTGCAACAATGGCGAGAGAACCAGAAAGTACCGGAAAATGCTCTTGTGGGTGTGGAGCTTGTGGTTCGTTCGTCATGTTGTTCGGTAGTGGGATAAAGGGCCGGAAGTCTGGCCTTGGTTCCCGGTTTGGAAAGGAAGACTGCTGTAGATTCCCAGGCAATAGAAGCAGGCTGGATAGGTCATTCAGATGGCTTGGGATGACAGATTAACAACAATGGGACAACTATCATGATAAAGAACAACATGATGCAAATCCTGCCGCTCGCAGGTACTTTGCTGTTATCAGCGACTGTCGCTCAGGCAGAAGATGTCGAAGTGCTGCATTGGTGGACGTCTGGCGGTGAAGCTGCAGCGCTGAACGTTCTCAAAGACGATTTGGCAGCTCAGGGGATCGGTTGGCAGGATATGCCTGTTGCTGGTGGCGGTGGCGGGAATGCAATGACTGTATTGCGTGCGCGGGTAACCTCGGGCAATCCCCCCACTGCGGTGCAAATGTTGGGGTTTGATATCCAGGACTGGGCGGCAGAAGATGTGGTGGCTAACCTTAACCGTGTCGCCGATGCCGAAGGCTGGAATACTGTGGTGCCGAATGCGCTGCAAAACTTTGCTAAATACGATGGTAAGTGGGTGTCGGCACCGGTAAATGTGCATTCCACCAACTGGATTTGGGCGAACAAAAAACTGCTGGATGAAGTGGGTGCCAAACAGCCAACCAATTGGGATGAGCTGATTGATACGCTGGATAAACTTAAAGCAGCTGGCTATATCCCACTCGCCCATGGTGGCCAGGCCTGGCAGGATGCCACCATTTTTGACGGTGTGGTGTTGACCACTGGCGGTATCGATTTTTATAGAAAAGCGATGGTCGATCTGAATCCAAAAGCGTTGGGTTCAGACACCATGGTGAAAGTGTTTGATCGCATGTCGCAGCTTCGGGGTTATGTGGACAAAAACTTCCCGGGTCGGGATTGGAACCTGGCATCTGCCATGGTGATTGAAGATAAGGCCGGTATGCAGATCATGGGCGACTGGGCGAAAGGTGAGTTTCTCAAAGCCGGTAAAAAACCGAATGAGGATTTCCTTTGCTTCCGTATGCCGGGCACCCAGGGCATGGTCACGTTCAACTCTGATCAATTCGTGATGTTTGATGTGGGCGACTCTGATGCGCAAAAAGCCATGGCAAAAGCCATCATGTCTCCGGCGTTCCAGTCGGCGTTCAACGTGGTGAAAGGGTCGGTGCCGGCACGTACCGATGTCTCCAACGAAGCGTTTGATGCTTGCGGGCAGAAAGGCATGGCCGATCTGGCAGAAGCCGATAAAAACGACACTCTCGTCGGCAGTATGGCCCATGGACACGCGGCTCCAGCAGCGGTGAAAAATGCGGTCTATGACGTGGTGACCAACCACTTCAATGGCGGTATGGACGCCAGGCAAGCGACAAAAGCACTGGTTGCTGCCGTTCAGGATGCGCAGTAATCCAATAGGGAAGGGGTAAAGCCCTTCCTTTTTTATTCCACATATAGTCGTTTCTCGTCGTTTGAAGGACCAACTATGGCTTCACAAGGAAAGTACAGTTCGCGCCGCTTCTGGCAGCAACTGTTGCCAAAAATTGTTATTGCACCCTCGTTCGCGCTGATCCTGTTTTTTGTGTATGGCTTTATTGCCTGGACAGCCTATATTTCGCTTAGCCGTTCTCGGATGCTCCCCAATTACAATCTGGATGGGATCCGTCCCTATGAAAAACTCTGGAACAGTCTGAACTGGCAGGTGGCACTCGAAAACCTTGCGGTATTCGGCATCCTGTATATTGTGATTTGTTGTGTGCTTGGTCTGTTTCTGGCTATCTTGCTCGACCAGAAAATCCGCTTTGAGGGCGGGCTTCGCCCTGTCTTCCTCTACCCCATGGCGCTGAGCTTTATTGTCACAGGGACTGCCTGGAAGTGGTTCTTAAACCCCGGACTTGGGCTTGAGAAAACCATGCATGAACTGGGGTGGGAAAGCTTCAGTTTTGACTGGCTGATTAATCCTGAGATGGCGATATACACAGTCGTGATAGCCGGCGTGTGGCAAACATCAGGCTTTGTGATGGCGATGTTCCTTGCCGGGCTTCGTGGCATCGACAGTGAAGTGCTGAAAGCGGCGCAGCTTGATGGTGCGTCGTCATTCCAGATGTATCGCCGGATCATCATTCCACAGTTACGGCCTGTGTTTTTGAGTGCCTTTATTGTACTCGCCCATATGGCGATCAAAAGTTATGACCTGGTTATCGCCCTGACGGGCGGCGGGCCGGGCAATGCCACTGAGCTTCCCGCCACGTTTATGTACTCCTACACCTTCTCCCGTAACCAGATGGCGGTGGGGTCGGCGAGTGCCATCGTCATGCTGATGACCATTGCCGCCATCATCGTGCCTTACCTTTACAGCGAGTTGAAGGAGCCGAAGCATGGACAGCATTGATAACAACGCCCCGTTTCAGGGGGCAAAATTCTGGCGGGTGTTGATTTATACCACCTTGCTGGTGTTCGCCTGTATGTACCTGCTGCCGTTGTTTGTGATGCTGGTGACCTCGTTTAAAGAGCTGGATGAAATCCGTCAGGGCAACATGCTGGCACTGCCTCAGGTATGGACCATCGAACCGTGGAAAGCGGCATGGGGTACGGCCTGTATCGGCCTTACCTGTGAGGGAATCAGCGGTTATTTTACCAACTCGATTGCTATTACAGTGCCCGGTGTGTTGCTTTCCACCCTATTGGGGGCGCTCAACGGGTATGTACTGACGAAATGGCGCTTTCCGGGGCACAAATGGGTATTCGGCCTGATGCTGTTTGGCTGTTTCATTCCGTTTCAGGTGGTGCTGGTGCCCATGAGTCAGGTGCTTGGGACACTTGGGATTGCTAACACCACGCCGGGACTGGTGCTGGTTCATGTGGTTTACGGTCTGGGTTTTACCACCTTGTTTTTCCGTAACTATTACGAAGCGTTTCCCAGTGAGCTTATCCGGGCGGCGATGATTGATGGGGCAGGATTCTTT
Organism: Grimontia sp. THUN1695; assembly: GCF_059704325.2. Classification (NCBI taxonomy): domain Bacteria; kingdom Pseudomonadati; phylum Pseudomonadota; class Gammaproteobacteria; order Vibrionales; family Vibrionaceae; genus Grimontia; species Grimontia sp. THUN1695. The sequence continues at coordinate 287,751 of NZ_AP046577.1, forward strand.
CGCATGTTTTTCCGCATTCTGTTGCCAAGTTCGGGGCCAATCATTGTGGTGACCATCATCTGGCAGTTCACCAATATCTGGAATGACTTTCTTTTCGGGGCATCGTTTGCATCAGGCGATACCGCACCGATTACGGTGGCCCTGAACAACCTGGTGAATTCTTCCACGGGTGTAAAGGAATACAACGTGCACATGGCAGGGGCCATGATTGCAGCGCTGCCTACCCTTTTGGTTTATGTCTTGGCCGGACGCTATTTCGTACGCGGTCTGATGGCGGGTTCAGTAAAAGGATAATGTGAATGGCTTCTTTGACGCTTAATAACGTAAAAAAACGCTTTAGCCATATTGAAGTTTTAAAGGGGATTGATATCGCGATTGATGATGGCGATTTTCTGGTGTTGGTGGGGCCGTCAGGCTGCGGTAAATCGACCTTGCTGAATATGATTGCCGGGCTCGACAGCATCAGCGATGGAGAGGTTTCTATCGGTGATGTGGTGATCAATGACCTGCACCCGGCTGACCGCGACATTGCTATGGTGTTCCAGTCCTATGCGTTGTATCCCAATATGACGGTGGCGCAGAATATCTCGTTTGGTCTGGAAATGCGCAATGTGCCCAAACCTGAACGGGAGCGCAAAATCGGTGAGGTGTCCTCAATGCTGCAAATCGGACACCTGTTAAGCCGCAAACCGGGACAACTGTCTGGTGGCCAGCGCCAGCGGGTTGCCATGGGGCGGGCGTTGGTGCGTGATCCGAAGATCTTCCTGTTCGATGAGCCGTTGTCGAACCTCGATGCCAAACTGCGTGTCGATATGCGCACCGAAATCAAGCGTCTTCACCAGCGCCTGAATGCCACCATTGTCTATGTCACCCACGATCAGATTGAGGCGATGACGCTGGCAACCAAGATAGCAGTGATGAAAGATGGCGAATTGCAACAGCTGGGATCGCCCGCCGAGGTGTATGACGATCCTGCCAATACGTTTGTGGCTACTTTTATGGGAAGCCCGTCAATGAACCTGGTTGACGCCAGGGTACTGGAAGCGGGGGATGGCAGAACCGTGCTCGAGCTGGAAGGGTTTGATGGTGAGCACCAGTCGGTTGTCATTAATACCGGTTTTAAGACACTGTCTTCTTATGTCGGGAAAACCGTCAGTCTCGGTGTGCGCCCTGAAGATATCACTGAACAGGACGGCGGTGAGGGCACATTGCACTGTAAGGTTGATGTCACCGAGCCTACCGGCGCGGATACCTACGTGATTACATCTCTGGGCGGGAAAGAAGTGGTGGCGCGTATGCCGGCGAATGTCGCACTGAATGCTGGCGACATGGCACATCTGGGCTTTAACCCTGAAAAACTGGTGCTGTTTGATGCTGAGAGTGGTAGCCGAATCCGTTAGGTTGTTCTGCTCAACCTAAAAACGCTCCCTGTGGAGCGTTTTTTGTGAGTGAAGAAATGATCAGTTACCGACGTTTAATCCGGAGACTGTTTGTGCCACATTTTCTGCTCCGGAACGAATTTCCTCCATCACGGATGAGGCTTCTGCTATCTGTTGCTGACCTTTCGCTGCGGAGTCTGACACGCTCGCCATTTTGCGCGTGGCTTCTGTCGTCAACTCTCTGTTTTTCTTCACGACCTCGGAGATTTCTGCCGTTGATTGGCTGGTTCTTGCTGCCAATTGGCGGACTTCGTCGGCTACAACAGCAAAACCACGACCTTGATCGCCAGCACGTGCCGCCTCTATCGCGGCATTAAGCGCCAAAAGGTTGGTTTGGTCTGCGATGTCACTGATGGTTGAGAGAATCGCCTCGATATTTTGGGACTGTTCATTGAGCTGCGCAATGGAAGACGCGGTTTCAGCGACTTGCTCTGAAATAGATTGTGAGGTCGACACTGTGTCAGCCAGTACATCAGCACCTTGTTTGGCGATTTGCGACGTTTCTACGGATGTTGAATATGCCACTTCGGCCGCTGAGCGTATCGCTTGCTCTTGCGTGACTTTTTCGGTGATGTTGGTGGCAAATTTCACTACGCGTATTACTTTCCCTTTGCTGTCAAAAACCGGGTTATACGTCGCCCGTAACCAAAGCACGTTGCCCATCGAGTCTATGCGTTCAAACTGGCCTGCTTTAAAGTCGCCCGCAGCAAGTTCACCCCAAAAGCCGGGGTTTTCTTGATAAAAATGGTCGGGACAAAACATGCGATGGTGTTTTCCGACAACTTGATCCAATGCGTAGCCTACAGCCCCGAGGAAGTTAGCGTTCGCCTGAATAATGGTTCCATCGGGTTCAAATTCAATCACGGCCATCGACTTATCTAGTGCTGTAAACACGGCAGATTGGTCATCCAACCGAGTTTTCGCTTTCGTTATATCAGACGCGATCTTCATCACTTCTGTGACTGCGCCGTTCTCTTTGATGGGAAAGTACGTGGCTTCTAGCCAAAGCCGCTCACCTTTGGCGTTGCGCCGGGGGACCTGGCCGCTGATGACTTCACCAGCACGTAGTCGCTCCCAGAATTTTGTGTACTCTGCGCTTTGCGCGTACTCAGGGTCACAAAGCTCTCGGTGATGTTTCCCAACCAGTTCTTCAAGTGTAAAGCCTACAGCGCCCAACAAATGTTGGTTTGCATGCTTAACGACCCCTTCAGGGGTGAAGTAAATGGTTGCAACACTGTTGTTAATGGCTTCTAACACGGCCTTATTGCGGCTACTTTCTTCTTGCAACGCTTCGAATGCTTTCTTGAGTTTCCCGTTAAACATCTTCTTTCCTCAGGTCAAAATGTCGCTGAACACCGACATTTCACATCGTGTGATTTACATCTAAAAATAGTCCACTTTTGATAGATGTGCTAACTACACGCATCTTTAGGCTTAAGAGTGAGAAATTGGGCGGTCAATAAAAAAGCCAGCCGTACGGCTGGCTTAGTAGGAAGTGTTGGGGCGTTTAGGAGTGCAGTTCTTTCGGCACAGGGAGAATTTTCACCTGCTTAATCATATTCTCCGCGACTTCAATGATCTCCATCTGGTGGCCTTCCACCTCAATACTCAAACAATTGGTGGGAATGTCTTCTAAATGTTCCAGTATCAGCCCATTCAGGGTTCTTGGGCCATCAGTGGGCAGGTTCCAGTTGAGGCTCTTGTTCAAATCGCGGATGTTGGCACTGCCTTCAATCATGTAGCTGCCATCGGGTAATGCAGTTATCTCTTCAGCAAGGCTTGGAGAGAGGGAGGTAGTGAACTCACCCACGATCTCTTCGAGAATGTCCTCCAAGGTGACCAGGCCGATGATTTCGCCATACTCATCAACAATCAGACCAATGCGGGACTTGTTACGCTGAAACTTCAGCATCTGCACATTGAGCGGGGTTCCCTCAGGAATGTAGTAGACCTCGTCAGCGGCTCGAAGCAGATTCTCCTTGTTGAACTCGTTTTCCACCATCATGCGATAAGCCTCACGAACCCTCAACATACCGACCACTTCATCGATGGTATCGCGATAGAGCACCATTCGGCCATGTGGGGCGTGGGTAAGCTGTCGCATGATGGCTTTCCAGTCGTCATTCACGTTGATCCCGGTGATTTCGTTACGTGGCACCATGATGTCATCTACGGTGATCTCTTCAAGCTCCAGAATCGACAGCAGCATACTTTGGTGGCGACGCGGGATCAGCCCACCGGCTTCGTTGACCACAGTACGCAGCTCTTCTGAACTTAAATGATCTTTGCCGTCATGACTGGTCGCAAGGCCCATAAGCTTGAGAAAACCATTGGTAATGCCATTTATTATCCACACCAATGGATAAAGCACTTTCATTAGGACATTGAGTAAAAAGCTGCTGGTGTAAGAGACTTTTTCGGGATAGAGCGCGGCGAGCGTCTTAGGGGTGACTTCTGCAAAGACCAGAATAACCAGTGTCAGGCCGCCGGTCGCGATGGCCACGCCAAGATCGCCAAACAGGCGCATACCAAGAATAGTTGCTATCGCAGAAGCCAGGATGTTGACCAGGTTATTACCGATGAGGATCAGGCCAATCAGCCTGTCAGGACGTTCCAGCAATTTTTCTACACGCTTGGCGCCTTTGTGCCCTTGGTTGGATAAGTGCCGAAGCCGGTATCGGTTTAATGCCATCATGCCGGTTTCGGAGCCGGAAAAGTACGCAGAAATAAAGATGAGCAATACCAAAACGGTCGCTAACGTTCCCGTCGATATGTCGTCCAAATTGCAAGTTCCTTCTTGTTTGATTAGCCCTGGGGCTGTTGATCTCAAAAGGTTAACAGCCCCTCATTAAGGGCCAGAATTACTTCAGCTGTCAAACCCAATGCTAAAAATACAACATGATTGTCACGCGGCGATGATGATCTCGCGGACAAACCGGCTGCCAAAATAAGCAAGGGTGAGCAAGAATGCGCCCACAATGCTGATCCAAATGATGCGGCGTCCCCGCCAGCCTGATTGATAATGGCCCCAAAGTAGCACGCCATACACTACCCAAGCCATGGTCGAGAGCGATGCCTTGTGTGCTTTGCCTTGAGCAATCATATCCTGAACAAAGACAAGGCCAGTCAACAGGGTGAGGGTCAGCAGGATTTCTCCGATAAGGATGATATTGAACAGTTGCCGTTCTACGGCCATTAATGGTGGCAGGTTTGGGTTCATCACCCGTTTCTTTTTGTGTTTGAGCTGATGGTCAAGCCAGGCCAGCTGAATGGCGTACAGGGTGGCAATCATCAGCGTGGAATAAGAGAATAGCGCCAGCGAGATGTGAACCAGTACTTCTGGCTGCGCTTCCAGGTGGGTAATAAAGGCGCCGGGAAGCACGGTGGCTGCTGTTAGATTAATGGCCGAAAAACTATAGACCACAGGCAGAAGCACCCAGATACGCATTTTGAACATTAAACCGGTCGTGATGATCGCAACAATAAAGCTGATCAGCGAGGCAACATTTAGAATGCTGAGGTTTTGCCCACTCCCGGCAAAGATCAGATCAGATAATAGATAGACATGAAGCGCCAACGCGCCGGCAGCACTCAAAAAGACGTTACGCGCCGGGATCTGGTTTGGGCCGGACAAGCCGGGAATAATTTGCATAAGTGCTGCAAAGTACAGCAGGGCAGCAGTAAGTGCTAAGAAAATATCCATGTGCCTTTCAACAACATCGCGTCAAAAAGAAAGCCTTCAGTATACCCTGTGCAATTGAGAGCCGCTATCAACGCGCGCCGATCTTTAGGATGTAAACCTGTCTTATCCATTGCAAATACCACCAAAAACCCCCGCTATCCTTTTAAAACTATCGGTGATGCCAGCATGTAAGCAAGAGCAATAATGAGATATAATCGCGCCAATTTTTGTTTATTGCCACCTGACAGGGTTTGGTCACGTGGTACTGTCGCGTAGATAAGCGAGTAAGACATGTTTGAAAACTTAACAGATCGTCTATCCCGCACGCTGAAGAACATCAGCGGTCGTGGTCGCCTCACTGAAGACAATATAAAAGAGACCCTGCGCGAAGTGCGCATGGCGCTACTGGAAGCAGATGTCGCGTTGCCGGTAGTGCGTGACTTTGTGAAGAAGGTAAAAGAAAGTGCCGTGGGCCTAGAAGTTTCAAAGAGCCTGACGCCAGGACAGGAATTCATCAAGATTGTCCAGTTTGAACTGGAAGCGGTGATGGGAGCGTCCAACGCAGAGCTGAATTTGGCCACACAGCCACCGGCGGTAGTGCTGATGGCGGGTTTGCAGGGTGCCGGTAAAACCACCAGTGTTGGTAAGCTGGGTAAGATGCTCAAAGAGCGTCATAAGAAGAAAGTGTTGGTGGTCTCTGCTGACGTTTACCGTCCTGCGGCAATCAAACAACTGGAAACCCTGGCAGGTGATGTTGGCATCGATTTCTTCCCATCAACACCGGATCAGAAGCCGGTAGAGATCGCGAAAGCGGCACTTAATCATGGCAAACTGAAATTCTATGACGTCGTTATCGTCGATACCGCAGGCCGCCTGCACGTTGATGAAGAGATGATGGATGAGATCAAAGACATCCATGCAGCCATCAATCCGGTTGAAACCCTGTTTGTTGTGGATGCCATGACAGGTCAGGATGCGGCGAATACGGCGAAAGCATTTAATGATGCACTTCCATTGACGGGTGTGGTTCTGACCAAAGTGGATGGTGACGCACGTGGTGGTGCGGCGTTATCTGTCCGACATATCACCGGCAAACCTATCAAGTTCCTAGGTGTGGGTGAGAAAACTGACGCACTGGAACCTTTCCACCCAGACCGCGTTGCCAGCCGCATCCTCGGCATGGGTGATGTGCTGTCGCTGATTGAAGAGCTCGAGCGTAATGTTGATAAAGACAAAGCTGAGCAGTTGGCGAAGAAGTTCAAAGAAAAGAAAGGGTTCGATCTTCAGGACTTCCGTGACCAGCTTCAGCAGATGAAGAACATGGGCGGTATGATGGGCATGCTGGACAAGTTGCCGGGGATGTCAAACCTGTCTGATGATGTGAAAAACCAGGTAGACGATAAAATCTTCGTTCAGATGGAAGCCATCATAAACTCCATGACCCCGAAAGAACGTGCGCGTCCAGATCTCATCAAAGGTTCACGTAAAAAGCGTATTGCTGCCGGGTCAGGTACCCAGGTTCAGGATGTTAACCGCCTGCTTAAACAGTTTACCCAGATGCAGAAAATGATGAAGAAGATGCAAAAGGGTGGCATGAAGAACATGATGCGCAATATGAAAAGTATGATGGGCGGTGGGATGTTCCCACGCTAACCCTCTTAGAGAACCTAAAAATTGGCGGGTCTGGAAAGGCCTGCCATTAATCAATAAAGCGACGGAATCGCTAAGTGACTGAAGTATAATCATGGCTGGTGCTTTTTTAGCTAAAGCAGTTGCATTCGATCACAGAAAGCGTAAAATTCCGGAGCTTTATTTTGGCACGAGGCCCCGTATTAGCGCGGGGCCAATTTAATTTAGTAATGCAAAGAGGACGATATGGTAACCATTCGTTTGGCACGTCACGGCGCTAAAAAGCGTCCATTCTATCAAATCGTTGTTGCAGACAGCCGCCAAGCGCGCGACGGTCGCTTCATCGAGAAAGTAGGCTTTTTCAACCCAGTTGCACAGGGTCAAGAAGAGAAACTGCGCCTGGACCTGGACCGCGTTAACCACTGGGTTGGCGAAGGTGCGGCTGTTTCTGACCGCGTAGCTAAGCTGATCAAAGACGCGGCTAAAGCTGCTTAATTGATCAGTGTCAGGGTTGAAAGAAAAAAGACATGAGTGAGCAAGAAAAGGTTGTAGTAGGCAAGCTAGGTGCTTCTTATGGCATCCGTGGCTGGCTCAAAGTTTTTTCTTACACTGAAAACGCTGAAAACATCTTTAGCTACTCACCTTGGTTTATCAAAGTGCGTGGCGAGTGGCAGGAATTCAGTCTTGAAGACTGGAAACGTCACAATCAGGGGTATGTCGGTAAATTGAAAGGTCTGGATCAGCGTGAAGACGCCCAGGCGCTGACCAATGCCGAAATCGCGATCAACGCAGAAGTATTGCCTGAGCTGTCAGATGAAGAATTCTACTGGCGTGAGCTCTTCGGAATGGAAGTGGTGACCACTAAAGGGTATAACCTAGGTAAAGTCACAGACATTCTGGAAACCGGCTCTAACGATGTGTTAGTGGTTCAAGCGAACCCCAAAGATGCTTTTGGCCAGAAGGAACGTTTAATACCGTTCCTCGATGGGCAAGTCATCAAGTCGATTGATCGCTCTGCTCAACGGATCGAAGTTGACTGGGATCCTGGATTTTAATTCCCCCAGTAACATGTAAAGCAATAGGAGCGGAAAAATGTGGGTTGGTATTATCAGCCTTTTTCCTGAAATGTTCCGTGCTGTTACTGAATTTGGGGTAACTGGCCAGGCGGTAAAAAAAGGCCTGCTCGAGGTAGAAACGTGGAATCCCCGCGATTTTACCCACGACAAACACCGGACGGTTGATGACCGCCCATATGGTGGAGGCCCGGGCATGTTGATGATGGTACAGCCTTTGCGTGATGCCATTCACACTGCCAAGAAAGCCGCTGATGGCAAGGCGAAAGTGATTTACCTTTCACCTCAAGGCCGAAAGCTTGACCAAGCTGGGGTCGAGGAGCTGGCGCAGAACGAGAAGCTGATTCTTATCTGTGGACGCTATGAAGGGGTAGATGAGCGCATTATACAAACCGAAGTCGATGAAGAATGGTCTATCGGGGATTTTGTGCTCAGTGGTGGTGAACTGCCAGCCATGACCTTGGTTGACGCGGTTGCCCGGTTTGTGCCGGGTGTCCTCGGAGACTTTGCGTCAGCGGAAGAAGATTCTTTCGCCAATGGTTTGTTGGATTGTCCCCACTACACGCGTCCTGAGGTGTTGGACGGATTAGAGGTACCTTCGGTACTGAAGTCCGGAAACCATAAGGACATTCGCCGCTGGCGATTGAAACAATCGCTGGGCCGTACCTGGCTCAGAAGACCAGAGCTCCTGGAAAACCTAGCTCTGACTGACGAACAGGAATTACTGCTTGCTGAGTTCATCAATGAACACAGTCAAGTACCTAAAGATATTTAGTATCAGTTTATTCTAGGGTATAGAAAATGAGTAACATCATCAAAGCGCTCGAAGAAGAGCAACTAAAGAAAGACGTTCCTGAATTCAAAGTGGGTGACACTGTTGTTGTTCAGGTTAAAGTAAAAGAAGGTGAACGTACGCGTCTGCAGGCCTATGAAGGTGTTGTAATCGCAAAACGTAACCGTGGTCTACATTCTGCCTTCACCGTTCGTAAAATCTCTAACGGTGAAGGCGTTGAGCGTGTATTCCAAACTCACTCACCAGTTGTTGACAGCATTACTGTTAAACGCCGCGGTGCAGTACGTCGTGCCAAACTGTACTACCTGCGTGAGCGTTCTGGTAAGGCAGCTCGTATCAAAGAGCGTCTGGCTAAGAAATAATCGCTCCGGCGTTTACCTCCCGAAAGGGACAGAAAGCCCGCCTGTAAAGGTGGGCTTTTTCTTTTTTAAACAAGAGGGTGCATGCAATAATGCCAGCGTTACACAGGAGAGATAACGTGCAGTACGATTGGATTTTATTTGACGCTGATGAAACCTTGTTTTCCTTTGATGCCCTCGCGGGCCTCAAAACCATGTTCAACGAAATGGACGTGGATTTTACCGAGCAGGATTTTGCGGAGTATGAAGCTGTGAACAAGCCACTTTGGGTGAAATACCAGAATGGTGAAATTACCGCGAAACAACTTCAGGAAGAAAGGTTTATGGTGTGGGCAAACCGGTTGGACATCGCACCGGCTGAACTTAACCGCCGTTTCCTGAAGGCGATGGCGGATGTGTGCCAGCCGCTGGATGGTGTTCGAGAAATACTGCCTTTGTTGGCGCAAAAAGCGAAGCTTGGCATCATCACCAACGGCTTTGTACAGCTCCAACAAATCCGCCTTGAAAAAACCGGCCTGCGTGAATATTTCGAGTGGGTGGTGATTTCAGAGGAAGTCGGGGTGACAAAGCCGGATGTGGCAATTTTCGAGCATGCTTTCCAGTTGATGGGATACCCTGACAAAGCGCGTATCCTGATGGTGGGTGACAATGCTGACTCTGATATCCGCGGCGGTATCAATGCGGGTATTGATACCTGCTGGCTAAATGTTGATGGCAAATCCTTGCCTGAAGATATTGAGCCAACGTTTATTGCAACTTCATGGGCAGAAATACGCGCCCGGCTTCTTGGCTAACCGTCATGATGGCGGGTAACTTTCCCGCCATTTCTCAATTTCTTAGTATGCGTTTGCTTCCATAAATCCAGCATTTCATCCCCGGTTTCAAACTTAGGACACCGTTTCCCGCCAAGTCACGCTTCACTCTTTGCATATCAATGACTTCACTACACAGCATCTCATTGAACAAAACGATAGAGGAGAGTGGCTATGGAACCGTCTGAAACATTGCATAAACAACTGGCTGATGGCTTACTTCAGAGCTGGACCGCTATCATTGAGCGAAAAGATCGTGAAAACTGGATACTCCTTTTGCTCTGGGGTGTGGTGAGTATTGTTGCCGGTATCATGACATTCACCATGCCCGGGATCACAGCGATCGCATTGCTGTTTTATATCGCTATCTGGGCAATTGCCAAAGGCGTGCTGGAAATGATTGCTGCAATCCGTCTTCGCAAAGAGATTGCTGGGGAGTGGCTACTTATTCTGGGTGGCATCTTCTCCATTGTATTTGGGGGATTTTTGATGGCTAACCCGGCTGCTGGCGCGGTGGCAATAATCTGGGTGATTGCTACCTATGCCTTTGTGTTTGGCGCTGTGTTTGCGGCGTTATCTTTGAAACTGAGAGGGCTAAAGCATACTTCGTCTCTTTGACGGTGGACTGCGTACCAACAGGTACTGAACTGTTGGTATAAATGAATGGTATAAAACAGCGATTAGCTGGTCGTTGGTGAACCGGGAGGTTTTAGACCCGCGAAGCTTGGATCGTAAAATAGATAGGAATCATAGAAGACCGGAAAATCTGATTTCGTATACTTTACTTTACATATTTTTTTCCGTGGAACGGTGTAACAAATTCTTACATCTAGGGTTATGTTGACTATTTGTCTTTGAATGTAAGAAATAATTTACAATGTTGATTTTTCTTTACATATTCTTGCAATCATCTTTGAGGTTGTTATTGTATGGGCAGTTGCACGATCAATAACCATTTTACGTGCGAAAAACATTGTAGAGGACATTTGTCATGGAAAGAGATCTGCTCACTAATATTCACATTCAGGACGAAACTGTTCTGATCACCCCAGATCAACTGCGTAAAAAACTGCCAGTCAAAGAAGAGACTCTGGCCTTTATTTCCAAGGCTCGCCAGGAAATCGCTAATATTATCCATAAGAAAGATCACCGTCTTTTGGTGGTATGTGGGCCATGTTCGATTCACGACACCGACGCGGCGATTGAATATGCTAAAAAACTCAAAGTGCTTGCTGAGGTTTTAAATGATCAGATTTATATCGTGATGCGTGTGTACTTTGAAAAGCCGCGTACAACCGTTGGCTGGAAAGGTCTGATTAACGATCCAAACCTTGATGGATCCTTTGATGTTGAAGCTGGTCTACACAAAGCGCGTGAACTGTTGATCACTCTGGCGGACATGGAATTGCCGTTGGCGACAGAAGCCTTGGATCCTATCAGTCCCCAGTATATTGGCGATTTGTTCAGCTGGGCGGCGATTGGTGCACGCACTACGGAATCTCAAACCCACCGTGAGATGGCAAGTGGCCTGTCTATGCCAATTGGTTTTAAAAATGGCACAGATGGTAGCCTGTCTACCGCCATCAATGCGATGAAGGCCGCTGCATCTGGCCACCGTTTTATGGGTATAAATAAAGAAGGCCAGGTCGCATTGCTCACCACACAGGGAAATCCCGATGGTCATGTGATCCTGCGTGGCGGTAAGCAAACTAATTATGATTCTGTCTCCGTCGCTGAATGTGAAAATGAGATGAAAGAAGCAGGGCTTGAGGTGTCACTGATGGTAGACTGCAGCCATGCCAACTCTCGAAAAGATTTCCGTCGCCAGCCGCTTGTTGCAGAGGATGTTTTCCATCAAATCCGTGAAGGGAATCGCTCTATTATTGGCTTGATGATTGAAAGCAATATCAACGAAGGGAATCAGTCGGCTGATTTGCCGAAAGAAGAGATGGCCTATGGGGTGTCAATCACAGATGCATGTATTGGCTGGCAGGATACGGAAAACCTGTTGCGCCGCGCCCATGATGAACTGACCCCTTTCCTGGAACAGCGTTTAAAAGGAAACTAAGCCTCATGGTTGCAGAGTTGACCCATCTTCGGGACCAGATTGACGACGTCGATAAGCAGATGGTCGAATTGCTTGCCCGCCGCTTGGCTCTGGTGGCGGAAGTGGGCGAGGTGAAAAGTAAACACGGTTTACCTATTTATGCACCGGATAGGGAAGCGGCTATGTTGGCTTCTCGCCGTGAAGAAGCCGCATCTAAAGGCGTTCCTCCGGATCTGATTGAAGATATTTTGCGCCGGACCATGCGTGAGTCTTATGCCAGCGAAAATGACTCTGGCTTTAAATGCCTGAACCCTGATCTGCGCTCTATCGTGGTGGTTGGTGGCAATGGTCAACTGGGTAATGTGTTCTGTAAGTTGTTCCGCCTTTCGGGCTACAACGTCAAAGTACTGGGATCGCAGGATTGGCATAAAGCCGATGAAATGCTGAGCGATGCCGGTATGGTGGTGATCACGGTGCCTATCAACAAAACCGATAGCGTGATCCGCTCTTTGAGTAAATTGCCGGATGACTGTCTGCTGGCCGACCTTACATCGATTAAAAGTGAACCCCTGCAAGCCATGCTGGAATCTCATAAAGGTCCAGTTGTGGGGTTGCACCCCATGTTTGGTCCGGATATTTCCAGTCTCGCTAAACAGGTGATTGTCTATTGTGACGGCCGTAACCCGGAAGCCTACCAGTGGCTGTTAGAGCAGTTCCGCATCTGGGGGGCGAGCCTGCATCGTATCAGTGCGATTGAGCACGATCAGGGCATGACGCTGATCCAGGCGCTACGCCACTTCACTTCCTTTGTCTATGGCCTGCATCTGGCAGAAGAAAATGCCAATCTGGAGCAGCTGACTGCCCTCAGTTCGCCCATTTACCGCCTGGAACTGGCAATGGTGGGCAGGTTATTCGCACAGGATGCACAGCTGTATGGTGACATCATCATGTCATCAACCCAGAATATTGACATGATCAAACGCTTTCACGCGCGCTTTGGTGAAGCCATTAAGTTGTTGGATAAACAGGATAAAGATGGGTTTATCACAGCGTTCAACCAGGTGGAAAACTGGTTTGGTGATTTTGCACCACGCTTTATGAAAGAAAGCCAGAACCTGCTGCGTCAGGCCAATGACACCACCCATCGTGGGTAATCATTCTGCCAAAAGACAAGGAGCTGAATTGGCTTCTTGTCTGTTTCTGGAGTCGAATACCTTTAAACATCGATTTCCGTCGGGGCGACATTTTCTATCGGGTAGGAGCCGAGCACCTTGATATAACGGGTGATCTTGGTGAGCTCTTCCAATGCATCTTTCATTACATCTGTGCGCATGTTGCCTTCGACATCGACATAGAACATCTCTTCCCATGGGTTACCCAGCACAGGGCGGGACTCCAGTTTAGTCATATTGATACCGTGGTTTCGAAGTACCAGCAGACATTCCACCAATGAGCCTGCAGTTTGGCCGGTTGACATAATAAAGGTCGTTTTGGCCGGGATAAGGGCGGTTACTTCCACCGGTTTTCTGGCAACCACGATAAAACGCGTGTGATTTTCCTGTTGGTTGGCAATCCCAAATTTCAAAGGCTTCAGACCATACAATTCACCACTGGAAGCATTACCGATTGCGGCCACATTGGGTTTAGCAATGGCGGCAACTTCTTTCATCGCTTCCGCTGTGCTTGAGCAATATTCCTGCTTGATATCACCTAACGATCGCACAAACTCGCTGCATTGCTGGTGTGGCTGGGGGTGCGAGTAAAGCACATCAATTTTATCAATCTCTGTGTCTACCGCGGTCAGCAGGCAATGCTCGATCGGCTGGGTAATTTCGCCAACAATCGACAAGCGTGTATGTTGAAGCTGGTCGTACACATCGTTGATCGAGCCTGAACTGGTGTTTTCAATCGGCAGTACACCGTAATCGGCATTTCCGGTTTCCACCATCTCCAGCACGTCCTTAAAACTCTGGCACTGGATCTCAGCTAGTTTGGTGTGCTTGCGGGCAAAGAAGTTGCGGGCAGCAAGGTTGGAGTATGATCCTTTCCCGCCAAGAAATGAGACACGCGCAAGAGGTTGTTCATTTTCTGGGTTTGCTAAGCGTTGAAGGAATGCCTGTTGGTACAGTACAGAATCTTCAATGATGGTATGGAATATTTTGGTTACGTATTGAGGATCTAAATCATGGCTTTTACCCTCTGCAACCAGCCTTTCCAAAAGTACTTGTTCACGCTCAATATCACGAACCGGTTTTTGTGTCTGGATTTTACTCTTGGCCACTTCGAGGCTGAGTTTGCGCCGCTCGGCTAACAGCGACAACAGTTCCTGGTCAATGCGGCTGACGTTAGTCCTTATTTCGTCCAGTGACAGTGTTGGTTTGTTCATTCCTTGTTCCTGCTCATTCTATTTAGCGCTCGGGAGTCTGTGACTGACCCTGAAAAAAAGCCTCCCTGCGTGAGGGAGGCTTCTCGGGAATCTTTCGTTATCAATATATGCCCTTACACCCCACCTCATCAGAAATGGAAAAAGAAACGGGGGGAAGTGAAGCGGTTAAGCGTCATCAATACAGTATTTTGTTGGTTCGATTATTGTTCAACCATATTGTCACGGTGTTATCATGTCAAGACGAATCAGCCCCGCACGGAGCGGGGCTGACTGATTTAATTTTCTGACGTGATTAAAGTGCTTCAGATTCCTCCTCCGGCACTTCCACCTCAGCGTGACTTGCACGGCGCGCTTCGCCTTTGTGAACCTGTTTATTCAGCTGTTTCTCCAGTTTTTGGCCCACTTCATTGATGGCGGCATACATGTCTTCATGCTCTGCGGAGGCAATCAGCTTCGCTCCGGGTACAGACACGTCTGCTTCGATTTTAAACTTATTGCCGGGTTCTTCACTGATCACAGCATGAGGATTAATGAGAGCAACTTGCCATTTCTCCAGCTTTTCAAACCGAGTAGTAATGCGATCGCGAATGGCTGTAGTGATGTCGATATTTTTACCAGTAATTTCTACTCTCATAGGTGTTTCCTCTTTTGCTTGCCCTTTGCTGGGCTCACTTTCAGATTACGTTTCTGGTGAGGAAATAATGTGATCAATATCACTTTTATGCTACGAGTTTTTAGCGGTCGAATGAATTGTGATCCTGTGTTTAACTTCGATTTTAAATATCTGGAAAGTGCTTGAATCTTAGCAGATAAATATTGCAAGATGTGGAGGTTAAGGTCGCTAGCGAACATTGGACGTTAGGGGCACTGTTCATGCCAGAAATGGTGTTGGTGAAGAATGCAGCAGTTCACAAAATCACCCGGACAGGAAATAATCTCACACCCTAAAAACCCAAAAGCAGCCAATGGCTGCTTTTTCTTTTTTCCGCTCAAAAGGATTTTCTACGCATCAACGCTGTTGAGCTTCATCAACTCACGGATGCGTTGTGCGGGCTCTTCCAATTTCAGCGCTTCATAGGCTTTCAACATCATCGGCAATGATCGTTTCGCTGCGTTAGTATCCGGGAAATCACGCTGGATTTGCTGGCAGCGGTTGATGACGGCGACCCAAGCCTCACGGCGTACATAGAAATCTGCTGTCGCCAGTTCATAATCTGCCAAACGGTTTTTCAGGGCAACCAAACGCTTTGCGGCATCAGCGGCGTAATCACTGTCCGGGTATCTCTCGAGTAGACGGCGGAAGTCGACGAAGGCACGGCGGGCCGGTTCAGGATCGCGGTCTTCTCGTTCCATACTGAGCAAGTCATGGACTAAGCTTCTGTCTTGCGCCATGTTAGTCAGGCCGCGCATGTATAACACCCAGTCCATTTCAGGATGACCGGGATTCATGCGTATAAAGCGGTCAATCGTCGCTTCACCCAGTGCCAGATCATCATTTTTGTAATAGGCATAAATGAGGTCTAGCTGAACTTGTTCTGAATAGGCGCCAAACGGATAACGGGAGTCTAACGCTTCAAGTTTTTGGATTGCGGTGTTCCAGTTGCCTTCATTCAGGGAAACCTGCGCTTCCTGATACAGTTCAGACGGCGGGATATCAGGAACGATCTCTTCCTTGCTGGCACATCCAGCCAGCAAGGAAATGACAAGTAAAGAGGATAAAGTAAGACGTTTCATTACTAAGGGTGCTTCCTTGAAAGAATATTTTCAGCCTTTGCCATTACGGAGTCAGCTGCAAAAAGCTACAATGGCGCGATTATGGGCTATTCTACCCATCGACCAAATATAATACCAACTGGTTAACGTGACCAATTCCAAGGGCTTTATTCAATACCCTGTGGTATTAGTCTCATTGAGAATCAAAAAGTTCGTTATGGCACAGCAGTTAGAGTTAAAGAGCACAGTAAATGAGAATCAACTGGGTCAGCGTCTGGATCAGGCATTGGCTGAGTTATTTCCGGATTATTCTCGATCACGCATCAAAGAATGGATCCTGGCCGACAAAGTAAGCGTCGATGGCAAGATCGTCAACAAACCGCGACTGAAAATGATGGGCGGTGAAGCCATCGTCGTTCAGACAGAAATTGAAGATGAGCAACGTTTTGAAGCGCAAGACATCCCATTGAACATTGTTTATGAGGATGACGATATTATCGTGATCAATAAACCAAGAGATCTGGTGGTTCATCCTGGTGCAGGCTGCCCTGACGGTACCGTGTTAAATGGCTTGCTGTATCACTACCCGGACATTGCCGAAGTGCCCCGTGCAGGCATCGTTCACCGTCTGGATAAAGACACCACCGGCCTGATGGTGGCGGCGAAGAATATCCCGACCCAGACCCGCTTGGTACGTGCCCTGCAAAAGCGCAAGAAGTTCACCCGTGAATACGAAGCAATTGCATTGGGGAACATGACTGGGGGGGGCATGATTGAAAAGCCGATTGGCCGTCACTCAACAAAACGCACCCACATGGCGGTGCAGGAGTTGGGTAAACCAGCCATTACGCATTACCGTGTGGTTGAACACTTCCGTGCCCACACCCGCCTGCGCCTGCGCTTGGAAACCGGCCGTACGCATCAGATTCGTGTCCATATGGCATATCTGAACCATCCTTTGGTGGGTGATCCACTCTACGGTGGTCGTCCGCGTCCGCCACGTAATGCTGGAGATAAGCTAATCCAAACCTTACGCCAATTTGACCGTCAGGCGCTTCATGCTGCGATGTTACGTATCGAACATCCTACCACTAAAGAAGTGATGGAGTGGCATGCGCCTATCCCTGATGACATGGTAAACCTGACAGAAGTGCTGCGTGCAGACGTGCTGGAGCATGGCGGTGAGGACTACTGATCGTGGATTGGATTACGCCAAACTGGCCGGTGCCCAAATGGATTAAGGCTGTGAGCACTACCCGACAGGGGGGCGTTAGTCATGCCCCTTTTGACAGTTTGAACCTTGGGGCTCATGTGGGTGACGACAAGGACCGAGTGGCGGTAAACCGCCAGATACTTACGGATACAATGTCGATGCCTACATCGCCAGCCTGGCTTAATCAAGTGCACGGAACAGATGTGGTAACACTGCCTTTGCCCTCAGGCACAATTCCTGATGCGGATGCTTCTTTTACTGATGTTCATGGTCAGGTCTGTATTGTCATGACGGCAGATTGCCTGCCTGTGCTTTTCTGTAACGAAGAGGGTACACAGGTCGCAGCAGCCCATGCAGGATGGCGTGGGCTGGTAAACGGTGTGCTGGAACAGACACTCAGCAAGTTTGATGAACCGGGGAAAGTAATGGCATGGCTTGGGCCTGCCATTGGACCGGATGCCTTTGAGGTGGGTGATGAAGTGCGCGAGCTGTTTATGGCGCATTATCCTGATGCGAAAGCAGCATTCAAACCACAGCGGGATCGTTGGCTGGCAGATATCTATTTGCTGGCAAGACAGCGTTTGATGGCCTCCGGCGTTACCCAAATCTATGGGGGTCAATATTGTACAGTGTCATCACCAGAAGCATTTTTTTCTTACCGCAGGGAAAACCGTACAGGCCGTCAAGCCAGCTGTATATGGATCAGTACAGAATGTGGCTGACCCCATAGATAAAATTTTCGCCAATCAACTTGAAATCAGCCATAGCCGCTCCCATTTTTTTGTTAAGTCATTCTTGAAGCAATTGTCGACGTAATTAAAGGGGGAGGCTATGCGCCTTGACCGATTTACCAGCAAATTCCAATTAGCCATTTCTGACGCTCAGTCATTGGCGTTAGGGCGCGATCACCAGTATATCGAGCCTGTTCACTTGATGGTGTCTCTTCTCAATCAGGACAGCAGTACCATCCGTCCATTGATGACGCTCCTGAATGTGGATCTGACCCAATTGCGCTCCAGCCTGAGCGAAATGCTCGACAGGTTGCCAAAAGTGACTGGCACCGGTGGTGATGTCCAGCTGTCTCACAGCATGGGCATGCTTTTCAATATGTGTGACAAGCTGTCCCAGAAGCGCAAAGACAAGTACATTTCTTCTGAACTATTCATTCTTGCTGCCGTTGAAGAAAAAGGCGTGCTAGGCGAGCTGTTAAGAAGCCTCGGTCTGACCACCAAGAAAGTGGAAGATGCGATTGACAAAGTGCGCGGCGGCCAGGCTATTAACGATCCCAATGCGGAAGAAGCGCGTCAGGCACTGGAAAAGTTCACCATCGACCTGACCGAAAAAGCCGAGCAGGGCAAGCTTGATCCAGTCATTGGCCGTGATGAAGAAATCCGCCGTACCGTACAAGTGCTTCAACGCCGAACCAAAAACAACCCCGTGATTATCGGTGAACCTGGAGTGGGTAAAACCGCCATTGTGGAAGGTCTGGCACAGCGCATCGTCAACGGTGAAGTGCCGGAAGGGCTCCGCAACAAGCGAGTGCTTTCTCTCGACATGGGCTCTCTGGTTGCCGGTGCCAAATACCGCGGAGAATTCGAAGAGCGCCTGAAGTCTGTGCTGAATGAACTGGCAAAAGAAGAAGGCAACGTCATTCTGTTTATCGACGAAATCCACACCATGGTGGGGGCGGGTAAAGCAGAAGGCGCAATGGATGCAGGTAACATGCTCAAGCCTGCGCTGGCGCGTGGCGAGCTTCACTGTGTTGGTGCAACCACCTTGGATGAATACCGCCAGTATGTAGAGAAAGATGCGGCCCTTGAGCGTCGTTTCCAGAAAGTGCTGGTGGATGAGCCAACGGTTGAAGATACCGTTGCTATCCTACGTGGCCTTAAAGAACGTTATGAGCTTCATCACGCAGTGGAAATTACAGACCCGGCGATTGTGGCTGCGGCGAGCCTTTCCCATCGTTATATTTCTGACAGGCAACTGCCAGATAAAGCTATCGACCTGATTGATGAGGCGGCGTCAAGCATTCGTATGCAAATCGACTCCAAGCCAGAGCAGCTTGATCGCCTCGAACGTCGTTTAATCCAGCTCAAGATTGAGCAGCAGGCGCTGGCGAAAGAAAACGACGAAGCAAGTAAGAAGCGTCTGGAAACCCTGCAAAGCGAAATCGACGAGAAAGAGCGCGAGTATGCGGAACTGGAAGAAGTGTGGAATGCTGAGAAAGCGGCGCTTTCCGGTACCCAACACATCAAGAGCGCCTTGGAGCAGGCTCGTACCGATTTGGAGATTGCCCGCCGAGCTGGTGATCTGAACCGCATGTCCGAACTTCAGTATGGCCGTATTCCAGAGCTGGAGAAACAGCTCGATCTGGCAAGCCAGGCAGAAATGCAAGAAATGACATTGCTGAAAAACCGCGTGACAGATGCTGAGATTGCAGAAGTGCTGTCTCGTCAGACTGGTATTCCTGTTGCCAAGATGCTGGAAGGTGAAAAAGAAAAGCTGCTTCATATGGAAGAGGAGCTTCATAGCCGTGTGATAGGACAGGAAGAAGCGGTGACTTCGGTGGCAAACGCCATTCGCCGCAGCCGTGCGGGTCTGGCCGATCCAAACCGTCCTATTGGCTCGTTTTTGTTCCTTGGCCCAACCGGGGTAGGTAAAACTGAGCTTTGTAAATCACTGGCGGAGTTTCTCTTTGACAGCAGTGATGCCATGGTGCGTATCGACATGTCAGAGTTTATGGAGAAACATTCAGTGGCAAGGCTGGTGGGGGCACCTCCGGGCTATGTAGGGTATGAAGAGGGTGGATATCTGACCGAAGCTGTCCGTCGCCGTCCTTATTCCGTGATCTTGCTGGATGAAGTAGAGAAGGCGCATCCTGATGTCTTCAACCTTCTGCTGCAGGTTCTGGATGATGGCCGCCTGACGGATGGACAGGGCCGCACTGTTGATTTCCGTAATTCAGTCGTCATTATGACCTCCAACCTAGGTTCTGATCGTATCCAGGAGCACTTCGGTGAACTGGATTACAGTGGTATCAAAGCCATGGTAATGGATGTGGTGAGTAAGCATTTCCGTCCAGAGTTCATTAACCGCGTTGATGAGTGTGTGGTCTTCCATCCGCTGGGTCAGGAGCACATCAAGTCAATTGCCAGTATCCAGTTGGCGCATTTGGCGAAGCGTATGGCTGAACGTGATTTGATACTGGAAGTCACTGACGAAGCGCTGACACTTATTGCGGATGCTGGCTTTGATCCGGTATACGGCGCTCGTCCACTGAAACGCGCCATTCAGCAAAGTGTTGAGAACCCATTGGCGCAATCTATCCTACGTGGGGAAGTGAAACTGGGCTTGCCAGTGAAACTCATCGTAGAAGATGAGCAAATCAAAGCTGTGCAATAAACGTGTTTTATAGAACGTCTGTGAAAGAGGCCATTTTGGCCTCTTTTCTTTTACATGATGGTAAGGGCTGTGCTTAATTTTAAATATTATCCATAACCTTCTGTGGGGTTGGTATGGATAAAGTGTGTGAAAGTGAGTCTTTCGCGCAAAATATGCTCGAGTGATGTTTTTTCCACAAAAAAATCGCAAAAAAGCCCTTGCCAGATTTTTTCGCCTCCCTATAATGCCGCCTCACCGACACGGAGAGCGGCTCCCAATGCGGAAATGTTCATCCAAACCGGTACGGCGAAGGCCTTAAAAACTGAGACGAAAATAAACGCTTGACGCGTTAAAGTAGAACAGTAAAATGGCCGCCCGCTTCGAAGGGGGAATCACCCTGAGAGGCAAGTCAACAAGGTGTTTTGAGGTTTGTGCAAATCACGCTGAAAAATCTCAAAATTTCTTCTTGACTTCATCGCCCGGCAGCGTAAAATTCGCAGCCCTGACGGTGAGAAGCGCAGCTTCTTAAAGTCAACGTTCTTTAACAATTTGACCTATGCAATCTGTGTGGGCACTCGTCATTGATAGACAAAAGATTTATCGATGAAACTGAGTGACCAAAACGAAAGCTCTTCGGGGTTATCGGCACAGTCAATTTATACAGTATTTCATCGAGCCGCCTTTGTTCACTTTTTCAAAGTGAGGAAGGGCAGAAAAGATTCTAATTGAAGAGTTTGATCATGGCTCAGATTGAACGCTGGCGGCAGGCCTAACACATGCAAGTCGAGCGGCAGCGACAATAAAGATTCTTCGGATGATTTATTGGGCGGCGAGCGGCGGACGGGTGAGTAAAGGCTGGGAACCTGCCCTGACGAGGGGGATAACCACTGGAAACGGTGGCTAATA
This sequence comes from Grimontia sp. THUN1695, assembly GCF_059704325.2. Classification (NCBI taxonomy): domain Bacteria; kingdom Pseudomonadati; phylum Pseudomonadota; class Gammaproteobacteria; order Vibrionales; family Vibrionaceae; genus Grimontia; species Grimontia sp. THUN1695. The sequence continues at coordinate 309,187 of NZ_AP046577.1, forward strand.
CCGCATAATGTCTTCGGACCAAAGAGGGGGACCTTCGGGCCTCTCGCGTCAGGATGGGCCCAGTTGGGATTAGCTGGTTGGTGAGGTAAAGGCTCACCAAGGCGACGATCCCTAGCTGGTTTGAGAGGATGATCAGCCACACTGGAACTGAGACACGGTCCAGACTCCTACGGGAGGCAGCAGTGGGGAATATTGCACAATGGGCGCAAGCCTGATGCAGCCATGCCGCGTGTGTGAAGAAGGCCTTCGGGTTGTAAAGCACTTTCAGCCGTGAGGAAGGTTACGTAGTTAATAGCTGCGTAATTTGACGTTAGCGGCAGAAGAAGCACCGGCTAACTCCGTGCCAGCAGCCGCGGTAATACGGAGGGTGCGAGCGTTAATCGGAATTACTGGGCGTAAAGCGCATGCAGGCGGTCTGTTAAGCAAGATGTGAAAGCCCCGGGCTTAACCTGGGAGTGGCATTTTGAACTGGCAGGCTAGAGTCTTGTAGAGGGGGGTAGAATTTCAGGTGTAGCGGTGAAATGCGTAGAGATCTGAAGGAATACCGGTGGCGAAGGCGGCCCCCTGGACAAAGACTGACGCTCAGATGCGAAAGCGTGGGGAGCAAACAGGATTAGATACCCTGGTAGTCCACGCCGTAAACGATGTCTACTTGGAGGCTGTTGTCTAGAACAGTGGCTTTCGGAGCTAACGCGTTAAGTAGACCGCCTGGGGAGTACGGTCGCAAGATTAAAACTCAAATGAATTGACGGGGGCCCGCACAAGCGGTGGAGCATGTGGTTTAATTCGATGCAACGCGAAGAACCTTACCTACTCTTGACATCCAGAGAACTTTCCAGAGATGGATTGGTGCCTTCGGGAGCTCTGAGACAGGTGCTGCATGGCTGTCGTCAGCTCGTGTTGTGAAATGTTGGGTTAAGTCCCGCAACGAGCGCAACCCTTATCCTTGTTTGCCAGCACTTCGGGTGGGAACTCCAGGGAGACTGCCGGTGATAAACCGGAGGAAGGTGGGGACGACGTCAAGTCATCATGGCCCTTACGAGTAGGGCTACACACGTGCTACAATGGTGCATACAGAGGGCAGCGAGACCGCGAGGTGGAGCGAATCCCAGAAAGTGCATCGTAGTCCGGATTGGAGTCTGCAACTCGACTCCATGAAGTCGGAATCGCTAGTAATCGTGGATCAGAATGCCACGGTGAATACGTTCCCGGGCCTTGTACACACCGCCCGTCACACCATGGGAGTGGGCTGCACCAGAAGTAGATAGCTTAACCTTCGGGAGGGCGTTTACCACGGTGTGGTTCATGACTGGGGTGAAGTCGTAACAAGGTAGCCCTAGGGGAACCTGGGGCTGGATCACCTCCTTAACGAAGCTATGAATGCGAGTGTTCACACAGATTGTATAGGTTGAAAAAGTAAAGAGTGGTTTGGTATCCCAATACCAGACATTGTGTTTTTCGGTATGATGTCGCTTCTCGCAAGCTCGTCACTCCACTAACACAACGTTAGCGAAACATGTTTCGCTGACAAACGTTGTGTCCCATTCGTCTAGAGGCCTAGGACACCGCCCTTTCACGGCGGTAACAGGGGTTCGACTCCCCTATGGGACGCCATTGGGTCGTTAGCTCAGTTGGTAGAGCAGTTGACTTTTAATCAATTGGTCGCAGGTTCGAATCCTGCACGACCCACCATCTTCCCCACAGAGGATGTAAAACGCAGTTTGGGTTTTGCCTTTTCAAAGGTGAAAACAAACAATGTGGGCGATTAGCTCAGTTGGGAGAGCACCTCCCTTACAAGGAGGGGGTCACTGGTTCGAGCCCGGTATCGCCCACCACTTTTCCTTTATGCTGCGTTGAAGGTTTTCTCGTTTAGCGAGCTAAACGTCGGAATACTTCGCCTTGCCGAAAGGAAAAGGTCATTTGATGGGGCTATAGCTCAGCTGGGAGAGCGCTTGATTTGCATTCAAGAGGTCTGCGGTTCGATCCCGCATAGCTCCACCACTCTTTAAGTGTTCTTGCGAGAATATTTAAAAAGTGGTTTTAACATCACTTTGCTCTTTAAAAATCTGGAAAGCTGACTAAACAACTTTGTTTCGAAAGAAGTGAAGATTGTTTGTGAAAGTTCTCAAATGTTAACTCTTAAGAGTTAACACCAAACACATTCAAGTGTTCTTGGAATTTGAGTCCGGCGAAATCGTCATCGAACGATGACAAACCTTGGTTGTTTAAAGCTACGAAACCTCTTGGGGTTGTAGGGTTAAGTGACTAAGCGTACACGGTGGATGCCTAGGCAGTCAGAGGCGAAGAAGGACGTGCTAACCTGCGATAAGCCGAGAGAAGACGGTAAGAGTCACGATACTCTCGGATTTCCGAATGGGGAAACCCACTGGCATAAGCCAGTATCATTAACTGAATCCATAGGTTAATGAGGCGAACTCGGGGAACTGAAACATCTAAGTACCCGAAGGAAAAGAAATCAATTGAGATTCCGGCAGTAGCGGCGAGCGACCCCGGACCAGCCCTTAAGCTGATTGTGCGTTAGTGGAAGCCTCTGGAAAGTGGCGCGATACAGGGTGATAGCCCCGTACACGACAACGCACAGTGAGTGAAAACGAGTAAGACGGGACACGTGTTATCTTGTCTGAAGATGGGGGGACCATCCTCCAAGGCTAAATACTCCTGACTGACCGATAGTGAACCAGTACCGTGAGGGAAAGGCGAAAAGAACCCCTGTGAGGGGAGTGAAATAGAACCTGAAACCGTGTACGTACAAGCAGTGGGAGCCCCATCACTAAGTTACTGAGACTTAGTGGTCCAGGTACCTTACTTGAAAGGCGGTTAACAACGCGACGCGTTGGTCAACCTCCCCAATCAAGCAGAGGTGGCTTAGTGATGGGGTGACTGCGTACCTTTTGTATAATGGGTCAGCGACTTACGTTATGTAGCAAGGTTAACCGTATAGGGGAGCCGTAGGGAAACCGAGTCTTAACTGGGCGTTCAGTTGCATGACGTAGACCCGAAACCGGGTGATCTAGCCATGGGCAGGTTGAAGATTGAGTAACATCAATTGGAGGACCGAACCGACTAATGTTGAAAAATTAGCGGATGACTTGTGGCTAGGGGTGAAAGGCCAATCAAACCCGGAGATAGCTGGTTCTCCCCGAAAGCTATTTAGGTAGCGCCTCGGACGAATACTACTGGGGGTAGAGCACTGTTAAGGCTAGGGGGTCATCCCGACTTACCAACCCTTTGCAAACTCCGAATACCAGTAAGTAGTATCCGGGAGACACACGGCGGGTGCTAACGTCCGTCGTGGAGAGGGAAACAACCCAGACCGCCAGCTAAGGTCCCCAAGTTATCGCTAAGTGGGAAACGATGTGGGAAGGCTCAGACAGCCAGGATGTTGGCTTAGAAGCAGCCATCATTTAAAGAAAGCGTAATAGCTCACTGGTCGAGTCGGCCTGCGCGGAAGATGTAACGGGGCTAAGCGATACACCGAAGCTGCGGCAGTGTGTTTAGGCACATTGGGTAGGGGAGCGTTCTGTAAGCGGTTGAAGGTGTGCTGTAAGGCATGCTGGACGTATCAGAAGTGCGAATGCTGACATGAGTAACGATAAAGGGGGTGAAAAACCTCCTCGCCGGAAGACCAAGGGTTCCTGTCCAACGTTAATCGGGGCAGGGTAAGTCGGCCCCTAAGGCGAGGCCGAAAGGCGTAGTCGATGGGAAACGGGTTAATATTCCCGTACTGCTGATAACTGCGATGGGGGGACGGAGAAGGCTAGGTGGGCCAGGCGACGGTTGTCCTGGTTCAAGTGCGTAGGTGGGCGAGTTAGGCAAATCCGGCTTGCTATACACTGAGACACGATGTCGAGCTACTACGGTAGTGAAGTCATTGATGCCCTGCTTCCGGGAAAAGCCTCTAAGCTTCAGGTTATCAGTAACCGTACCCCAAACCGACACAGGTGGTCGGGTAGAGAATACCAAGGCGCTTGAGAGAACTCGGGTGAAGGAACTAGGCAAAATGGTACCGTAACTTCGGGAGAAGGTACGCTGCCCGCGGTGAAGTCCCTGGCGGATGGAGCTATGGGCAGTCGCAGATACCAGGTGGCTGCAACTGTTTATTAAAAACATAGCACTGTGCAAACTCGAAAGAGGACGTATACGGTGTGACGCCTGCCCGGTGCTGGAAGGTTAATTGATGGGGTTATCCTTAGGGAGAAGCTCTTGATCGAAGCCCCAGTAAACGGCGGCCGTAACTATAACGGTCCTAAGGTAGCGAAATTCCTTGTCGGGTAAGTTCCGACCTGCACGAATGGCGTAATGATGGCCACGCTGTCTCCACCCGAGACTCAGTGAAATTGAAATCGCAGTGAAGATGCTGTGTACCCGCGGCTAGACGGAAAGACCCCGTGAACCTTTACTACAGCTTGGCACTGAACATTGAGCCTACATGTGTAGGATAGGTGGGAGGCTAAGAAGCGGTGACGCCAGTTGCCGTGGAGCCATCCTTGAAATACCACCCTTGTATGTTTGATGTTCTAACTTGGCCCCATAATCTGGGGTGAGGACAGTGTCTGGTGGGTAGTTTGACTGGGGCGGTCTCCTCCCAAAGCGTAACGGAGGAGCACGAAGGTGGGCTAATCACGGTCGGACATCGTGAGGTTAGTGCAATGGCAAAAGCCCGCTTGACTGCGAGAATGACGGTTCGAGCAGGTGCGAAAGCAGGTCATAGTGATCCGGTGGTTCTGAATGGAAGGGCCATCGCTCAACGGATAAAAGGTACTCCGGGGATAACAGGCTGATACCGCCCAAGAGTTCATATCGACGGCGGTGTTTGGCACCTCGATGTCGGCTCATCACATCCTGGGGCTGAAGTCGGTCCCAAGGGTATGGCTGTTCGCCATTTAAAGTGGTACGCGAGCTGGGTTTAGAACGTCGTGAGACAGTTCGGTCCCTATCTGCCGTGGGCGTTGGAGAATTGAGAGGGGCTGCTCCTAGTACGAGAGGACCGGAGTGGACGAACCTCTGGTGTTCGGGTTGTCACGCCAGTGGCATTGCCCGGTAGCTAAGTTCGGAATTGATAACCGCTGAAAGCATCTAAGCGGGAAGCGAGCCTCGAGATGAGTTCTCCCTGATACTTAAAGTATCCTGAAGGGTTGTTGGAGACGACGACGTAGATAGGCAGGGTGTGTAAGCGCTGTGAGGCGTTGAGCTAACCTGTACTAATTGCCCGAGAGGCTTAACCCTACAACACCCAAGGGGTTTTGGCGGACTCAAACAGAACATTGAATGTGTTGAGAACAGACAGCTTTCCAAGATTTTAATGGGTGTTCCCAGAGCCGAGTTACCCAGGACCGAGAACCCCAATAAAGAATTTGCTTGGCGACCATAGCGTTATGGACCCACCTGACTCCATGCCGAACTCAGAAGTGAAACGTAACAGCGCCGATGGTAGTGTGGGGTCTCCCCATGTGAGAGTAGGACATCGCCAGGCGTCTAATTTAGGTTATTGTGTTTAATACACAGTAATCTGAGTGGAGCGGTAGTTCAGTTGGTTAGAATACCGGCCTGTCACGCCGGGGGTCGCGGGTTCGAGTCCCGTCCGCTCCGCCACTTATTTCAAGATCTTAACTCTTAAAAAGTAATAGGGGTGTAGCTCCAATTGGCAGAGCAGCGGATTCCAAATCCGCGTGTTGGGGGTTCGAATCCCTCCACCCCTGCCATATATAAGGCCTCAGCATACCTGATGAGGCCTTATTATATTTTTATGCAACATTCTCATGAATGGAGCATACTGCTATACAGGAGAGTGCACTTCCTCATTCTCCAAAATAACCCTGCTGAAGCTTTCTCTTTTTCCCTTAGACTTATGCAAATTCCATTAATTAGCTAATCAGATTCGCCCTGCTCCTAAAGCAAGGTGACATGGCCCTGTGTTTATCTTTTCTAAACAGCTCTCAGGCTGCAAGGCTTATTGATGATATCTTCATAACTCTCAAAGCGCCGATTGGTTACTTCGTTTTTGCCGTAGCCAGCTCCATATCTGCTCTATAGGATTTAGCTCTGGAGAATAAGGCATCATGTTAGATAATAGCCGCGTTACTGAACCCGGTCAGCAAGATACGACAGATGCCAGCAGGCTCGTACCCATGATGACAAGTGGGTACTATCTACGATGCCGTTCAGTTTTTGTTTATGAAAGCGTGTTAAATTACCGTTCTAGTGGAGAGGAAAGTGACAATGAAAAAACTGGTATTATTTTTGCCTGTTCTACTCGTTGTTGGGTGTACCAGCACATCTACGCTTAACGTTGCTCTACATCAGGATTGGGAAGGCCTTGCTGAGCGCGATGTCTCTTTACAGCATCCTCAGAGATCTGAATCATCACTTTCAGAATTAGGGGCAATCGATCCCGCCGAACAAGCACTCTATATCTCTGCATATCAAGTGTCGAAAGATGCTTTTTGTGACCCTTCGCGTGCATTTAAGATGGGGTTTATGGGGGAAAGATACGATGGTTTCTGTGACGATCGGAAGGACGGTTGGATCTTTTACCAAAACTGGAATATTGGCAGAGGTGCATCACAAATGGATCGCATCTCCCTCTAGTGTTTCTTGAGTCAAAAACACAAAAAAGCTGACATAAAGATGTCAGCTTTTTTCGTTACAACAGGTTGAATACTTAGTTGTTCGCGTGGAGCTCTGCATTCAGTTCAACGGCCGACTTGTTGGTCAGGCATTCAATCTTACCGGTGATAGAGTTGCGGCGGAACAACAGGTCTGGTTTGCCTGCAAGGTCGCGTGCTTTTACGGTTTCCACTTCCTGGCCGCTTGAATCCAGCATGGTGACCTTGGTGCCTGCAGTCACATAAAGACCAGATTCGATGGTGCAGCGATCGCCCAATGGGAAACCAAGGCCAGCATTAGCGCCCAGCAAACTATTCTCGCCGATAGATATGACAATCTGACCACCGCCACTCAGGGTGCCCATGATGGACGCGCCGCCGCCAATGTCACTGCCGTTACCCACCATGACACCTGCAGAAATGCGGCCTTCAACCATGCTTACACCTTCCGTACCGGCGTTAAAGTTGATAAAGCCTTCATGCATCACGGTTGTGCCTTCACCTACATGTGCACCCAGGCGTACACGCGCGGTGTCTGCAATACGAACGCCCGCAGGAACCACGTAGTCAACCATCTTCGGAAACTTATCAACACAGTCAACGGTCAGTGTTTCGCCTTTCAGGCGGGCTTCCATTTGACGCTCTGCCAGCTCTGGCAGGTCGATAGGTCCCTGGTTGGTCCAGGCAATGTTGTGCAGCAGGCCAAAAATACCATCCAGCACAATGCTATGCGGTTTTGCCAGACGGTGGGAGATCAACTGAAGCTTCAGAAAGCCCTCTGCAACACTTGCCGGCTTCTCATCCGTACCCAGAATAACCAGTACCAGAGGCTGTTTGGAGTCTGCCGCTTTTGCTGCGAAGCTGGCTGCTGCTTGTTCATCCGCTGAAGAAAATGCGGCAGAAATCGCGCCGCATTGAGAGGCGTCGATGTCGAATACCTGATTGCCTTCACTGTAGCCAACAACACTTGAAAGCGCAGAAACCAGTGCGTCTGAAGGATTCAATACTGGCGTTGGGAAAAACGCTTCAATGATTTTTCCGTCTTTGTTTTTTGTCGCGGTGCCAAACGCAAGAGCAAAACTGGCCATGATGCGGGAATCTCCTTGTCTTTTTAATCTGCTGCTGAGTAAACCAGAAGCAGCATGATAATTGTGATTGCTGGAGACATCTTAAAGTGAACTTCAGCAAGATTGAAGGGTATCTGGGGAGAATACACGGGATTAACGGTACTTGGGTAAAAATGGCGAGTGATAGACCGAAAAATAGCACAAACGTAAAATAAAAAACGCTCCGTGTCAGGAGCGTTTGTCAGGTTCAAGCAGCTTCCGCATCATCATCTTTGGTCGCTTCGGCTTTCTTTTTTGTTGGTTTTGGCGCAGGTTTGCGTTTTGCGCCCAGAGCAAAGAGGACTTCTTCACGGTTTTGTGCCAGGAAGAGAGACAGTTCTTCCCGCTGTCCTTCATCACCTACCACATCGCTTTTACCCAGCAGTTCAAACAGCTCATCTGCCATATCCAGCATTTTGTCATACGCATCAGCTTCCGCTTTAGAGGTAAAAGTCATCTTCTCTTCTCCGTTGCGTTCAACCACATATTTGACGATAACGGCCATGGTTAACCCCTCTTAATTTGTCTACTGGCTGTTTATACAGTAGAGTAGATCGACCTGTCTAGTCTAACCGTGATTACTGTGATGGCATTGGAAAAATTCTCAGATATCTATCTTCGAGCTGCAACAAGAAAGGGAAGCAACAGTGATTTAGAGCAACGCCTTGCTTATCCCAAACGTCAACAAGAATTGTGTGAAATCACCGATGATCGCTGGCTGGCAACGTTTAGCCAGACGATTTTCCAGTCTGGCATGAACTGGCAGGTGGTACGAAACAAATGGCCGGGCTTTGAAGAGGTCTTCTGGGGGTTTGATATCGAAAAGATGTGTCTGACACCGCCTGAAATGTGGGAAGAAAAAGCCACCAATCCCGCGATTATCCGTCATCTTGGTAAGGTCATGACGATTCCCCATAACGCACAAATGATTCAGCGTATCGCCAAGCAGCACGGCAGTTTCTCCCGGTTTATTGCAGAATGGCCGGAAGACGACATTATTGGTTTGTGGGCGTACCTGAAGAAACACGGCAGCAGGTTAGGCGGGAATACCGGGCCTTACTCCCTGCGTTTGATGGAGAAGGATACGTTTATTCTATCCGGAGATGTTGAAGCGTATTTACGTGCGCACAAGATAATTGATGGCGGACGTGATACCCGAAAATCATTAAATGCTGCACAGGCCGCGTTTAACCACTGGAAAGAGGAAAGTGGTCGTCCGCTTTGTCAAATCAGTCAGATTATTGCCTTCAGCGTGGGTGATAACCGTTACTAATCACGGATTTGCCACTTTGCCGCAAATGAGAGAAAACGCTCAAACAAAGGTGAGTGGTATTTGCTTTTATGGTGGACGAGCCAATATTGGCGCTGTAAATCAAGGGGCAAGGTCAGTTTGTGCAATCGCTTATTTGCAATCGCGTGGCGGGCAGCCAAAGTAGACAGATACGCCAGCCCGAGCCCTGCCGCTGCGCAGTTAATAATGGCTTCTGTGGTACGAAGTTCAAAAGCAACTCTCCAGTTTTCCAGCCGGGGCGCGATTTGTGAAAGAAAGTGTTCCCGCGTGCCCGAGCCGGTTTCTCTCAGTAACCAGTGATGGTTTTCAAGGTCAAGCAGCGTGATCTTCTCCTGCCCTGCCAAAGAATGGTCAACCGCACAAACAATACACATTTCATCTGACAGCCAAGGCTCTATTTCCAGATCTTCATTTTCCAGATAGTGTTTATTTTCGCCTTGACCTTCGATAAGTCCAATATCGAGCTCAAAGGCGAGAATCCGGTCGATAATCGATTGGCTATTTGAAATCACTAACGCTTGATCAGCATGACGACTCTCTGCCCGGAAATCCCGCAACAGAAAAGGGACCAGTTGGTTACCGATAGTATCACTGGCTCCAATCCGCAAATGGCCGGTTAATGCTTCATTGGAATCGAGCACTTTAGAGATTTCATCTGTCCGGGTTAGAAGTTCATCGGCCAGTGGTAATAGTCGTCGCCCTTGCTCGTTGAGAATTAATCGATTATTAACCCGTTCAAACAGCTTGTGGCCGAGCTGGTTTTCCAGTTCAGTGATGGCCATGCTGACTGCCGGCTTGGACAAATAAAGCAGGCTGGATGCAGCAGTAATGGTTTTTTCTTGAGCAACAGCAACGAATACCTGCAACTGGCGAAGTGATACCGACATGGTGGATACCTGAGTCATTCTTTTTTTAATTTTAACTTAACTTAAGGTTAAAAATATTCAGATATACTAAATATCAATGCCGTTCTATTATATTTTATGTGTATTTCTTCTAAAGATGTGGCAGAACAATGCGTAGACGTCTCAACTTACTTCCTACCCCCATGGCCGGTCTGGCGCTGGCGATAGCCAGCCTTGGCTGGAGCTGGGAAAACGTAGGTAACTTTGGTGGTCATGCCCAGACAGTGGGCGCAATAATTGGTGGTGTGATGCTACTGATGATCGCACTGAAATTTACTTTCTCCCCCCAAGGCCTGTGGAACGATTTACAGCATCCTGTTGTGGGGAGTGTGGTGCCGACGTTTGCGATGGGAATGATGATTGTATCGGCGTCCATCGGAAAATGGTCTCCATTGGTTGGTGATACATTGTGGATGCTTGCAATTGTTGCGCATGTTGCGTTCTTGGTTTCATTTATTTATCACCGGACACGTGACTTTTCATTGACACATATGGTGCCAAGCTGGTTTGTACCGCCTGTAGGGTTGATTGTTGCGGATGTGGCTTTCTCAGGTAATCCGGTGCTTCGTCCAGTGGCAGATGCCATTATGCTGTTTGGGTTGCTGGCTTATGCAGTGCTGCTGCCCTTAATGCTGTATCGCCTGATCTTCTGCAGTGAAGTGCCTGATGCTGCAAAACCGACCATTGCGATTCTAGCCGCGCCAGCAAGCCTGTCTTTGGCTGGGTATCTGACCGTAAATTCGTCGCCATCGCCTGTACTTGTCTCTGTGTTGCTGGGTATTGCATTGCTGATGACGCTGGTTATCTATGTGTCGTTTGCAAAATTGCTCCGGTTGCCATTTTCTCCGGGATATGCCGCTTTTACCTTCCCGATGGTGATTGGTGCAACAGCACTGTTTAAAACGGCGGCTTGGCTTGAATCGGTCGGTGTTGCCGCTCACTACGTGAATCAGGTTTTTGTCATAGGTGTGATTGAGTTAGTGGTGGCGACCTTGGTAGTCGTCTATGTAGCTATGCACTATCGCCGCTTTATCTCTCTGCAATGGAAAACACCAGCAATTGCATAAAAACAAGGCCTGCCCTCGCGCAGGCTTTTTCATTTTAGGTTCCATGAGTTACGCCACGCGCATTCAATTGCACTCTTGAGAGCATTCCGCCACAATCTCAGCATGATCGTTCTCAAGAGTCTCACCTGTGTTTACTGTCTATCACTCTAACCAATTGGATCTGCTGAAAAGCCTGCTGGTTACCATCATTCAGAGTAAGCCGTTGGATAATCCGTTCCAGAAAGAGGTGATTCTGGTACAAAGTCCGGGGATGGCGCAGTGGCTTAAGTTGGAAATGGCGAAAGAGCAGGGCATTGCTGCCAACGTCGAGTTTCCGCTTCCCGCCACCTTTATCTGGCAGATGTTTACCCAGATTTTGGATGATGTGCCACAGCGCAGCTTTTTCAACAAAGAGGCGATGACCTGGAAGTTGATGACAGTACTGCCGGAAAAGCTCGGTGAGCCCGATTTTGACGAACTTAGGCGTTACCTTGATGGTGATGACGACCAACAAAAGCTTTATCAACTGGCAGGTAAGATTGCCGATATTTATGACCAGTATCTGGTATACCGCCCTGAATGGATAAAAGCGTGGGAGAATGAACAGCTGGTTGATGAGCTGGCTGAGGAAAAGCGCTGGCAAGCTGTGCTTTGGCAGGCGCTTTACGACTACACCCTGCAACTGGGGCAATCACCTTTCCACCGGGCAAACCTGTATGAAGAGTTCATTGATGTGCTTTCTTCCCGCAAGGAAAAGCCGGAAGGGCTGCAGGGTATTGACCGGGTGTTTGTGTTTGGTATTTCTGCCCTACCACCGCGTTATCTGGATGCATTGAAAGCGCTTGGTGAGCACATTGATGTCCACTACATGTTTACCAACCCGTGTCGCTACTACTGGGGGGATATCCGGGATAAGCGGTATCTGGCAAAGCGCGCCGCCAGCATGGTGCCGCGAATCAGCCGTGCCAGCGATACGGAAGAACCGGCACAATTTGCCTTGCCGCTTATCGGGGAAGATGACACCGCAGAAGTCGGGAACAGCTTGCTGGCCTCGATGGGCAAACTGGGGCGCGATAACTTATTGCTGATTTCAGAGCTTCAGTGTCATGAAGTCGACCAGGGGTTTGTCGAGGTTCCCCGTGACAGTCTTCTTCATCATATTCAGGCAGACATCCTCGACCTGGTTGAGCCGGGGAATATCCAGGAAACCCTGACCAGCGAAAGTAAGTTGCCGGTGTCTGCCGATGATCGTTCCCTGATGGTTGAAGTTTGCCACAGCCCAATGCGCGAGGTGGAAGTATTGCATGACAGGTTGCTGGACATGCTGGAAAGCGATCCAGCCCTGTCACCACGGGATATTATCGTGATGGTGGCGGACATCAATGCTTACAGCCCGGCCATTCAGGCGGTGTTTGGCAATGCACCCGGTGAGCGTTTTATTCCGTTTTCGATTTCTGACCGCACGGCCGATCAGGAAAGCCCGATCCTGACCACTTTCCTGCGCCTGTTGAGTTTGCCTGATAGCCGTTGCAGCGCAGCAGAGTTGCTGGAAATTCTCGAATTACCGGCCGTAATGCGCAAATTTGGTTTCGACAATCGCCAGTTTGAAAAAGTGAAACTCTGGGTTGAAGAGGCCGGTATCCGCTGGGGACTCGATGATACCACCGCCTCACATTTTTCCCTCCCACATCAGCACCAGAACACCTGGCTGTTTGGCTTAAACCGCATGCTGTTGGGATATGCAATGCCAAGTAGCGCCGGCCTTTATAACGATGTACTGGCCTATGATGAAGTGCAGGGGCTGGAAGCCGAGCTTGCCGGCAAGCTTGGGGCATTTTTCAGGGTGATGACCGCGACCCAAACTGCCTTGCTCGATGCCAAAAATGGCGAAGGCTGGATACAGGCTTTGACCTCACTGTTTGATGACATGTTTGCGCTGGATACTGACGAGGAGCTTGCCGGACAGTTGATACGTACCCAGATGGATAACTGGCTGACGCAATTGGACGATGCAGGATTCACGCAGACGCTGGCCTTGCCGATTGTCCGTGACTACCTCAAAGAAAAGCTGGGCGGCGAGCGGGTCAGCCAGCGTTTTCTGGCCGGTCAGGTGAACTTTTGTACCCTGATGCCAATGCGTTCGATTCCCTTTCAGGTGGTTTGTCTTCTCGGTATGAATGATGGCGACTATCCCCGTACCATTGCCCCGGTCGGCTTTGATCTGATGGCAGGGCGCACCCGTGCAGGCGATCGCTCCCGCCGTGATGATGACCGCTACCTGTTCCTTGAAGCACTGCAATCGGCACAGCAACGCCTTTACATCAGCTATGTTGGACGCTCGGTGCAGGACAATAGCGAAAAAGTGCCATCCGTGCTGGTCACGGAGCTGCTGGATTATTGTCGCCAGGGGTACTGTCTGGAAGGCGACCAGTCCCTGCCTGAACATGAGTCAGGCCTGCGTTTATTGGACACACTGGTGCATCACAGTCCTTTGGTGCCCTTCAGTAAACAGGCGTTCAGTCAGAACCGGCGCAGCTATGCGGCAGAATGGCTGCCAGCAGCGCGCGGTGAAGGTCATGCGGCGGCCCCGTTCCTTGATGGCCGTGCATTAAATCCGGCACCGGATCTGGATGTCGGGGTCATTGAGCTGGCTGAGCTTCAGCGTTTCTGGCGGCTACCAGTGCAGTATTTCTTCAACCGTCGCCTGAAAGTGTTTTTTGAATCTCCGGAAGGGGCGATGGAAGAGGCAGAGCCTTTTGCGCTTGATAACCTTCGCCGCTACCAGTTACGAGATGCGCTCCTCACCCATGTGATGGCAAACGGTGACAGCGAGGCCTCGCTGGACGCCTTTTTTAAACAGCAGAAAGCCAGTGGTGCCCTGCCATTGAGTCATTTCGGTGAACTGGCGCTGGAAAGTGAGCAGGCAGGTATTCTGGCACAGTACCAGCGCCTGAAACCTATGATTGCTGACAAACGTCAGGCCCTTGAAATTAACCTCACCCTTGTGACATCCCGGGGTACCGTGAAACTGCAGGGGTGGCTGGATGAGCGCTACCGTGCAGGACGAATTCTGTACCGAAGCGGCAAGGTAAGGGCACAGGACAGGCTTTCAGCCTGGATTGACCACCTTTGCCAGTGTGCTGCGGGAGAGGCACTGGATACCTGCTTTATCGGTGTTGACGAAGAGGTGGTGTGGGCGCCGGTCAGTGCAGAAAGCGCGATAACGGCGCTTGTTGATTATGTTGAGTATTACCTGGCAGGTACAGAAGCCCCGTTGGCGTTTTTGCCCAATACCGCCATGGCAGGCCTTTCCGCGTGTATCGATAAAGACGGTCACTGGTCAGAAGATGATGTCACCATGGACAAGGCACGCAGTAAGATGCGCGCGGCTTTTGAAGGGGGGTATATGGTGTCAGGAGAGGGGGAAAACACCTATGTAGCGCGTGTCTGGCCACAAGCCGATGATGCGCTGCTTGATACCGTGTTTGAACTGGGTAAGGCAGTGCTGTTGCCGGCGCTGGACGGTGAGAAAAAACCGGACTAAACCCGAGATCTGTGAGTGATTGCATTAGTCTGAATTCTACGTTTGCACACTGGTAACTGCCTGGCGTGCAACTCAATTACAAACTGTCACCGCATTGATAAACTAAGGACATTCTTTCCCTTGAGCCAACATTGCATGTCAACCCAACTTCTTGAACCCATGACATTTCCCCTTCATGGGCAGCGATTGATTGAAGCCTCAGCCGGTACCGGGAAAACCTTCACCATTGCCGGCTTATACCTGCGCCTGCTGTTGGGGCATGGCAATAAAGATACCGCACACCCCCGGCCACTGAGTGTCGATAAAATTCTGGTGGTGACCTTTACCGAAGCGGCGACTCAGGAGCTCCGTGACCGGATACGAAGCTGGATCCACGATGGTCGGTTAGCATTTACTCGAGGCAATACTGATGGCATCGATCCGGGTAAAGCTATTGTTATAGATCAGCTTTTATCTGAATGCTCCAATCATAAGCAAGCTCAATTACTGTTGATGAGGGCTGAGCAGCAAATGGACGAGGCCGCCATTTATACCATCCATGGTTTTTGCCAGCGAATGCTGACCCAGAATGCCTTTGAGTCTGGCAGCCTGTTTACCAACGAATTTATCACTGATGAGAGCGCTCTGCGTGAGCGCGCAGTGGCGGATTACTGGCGTCGTCAGTTCTACCCGTTACCTAAATCGCTGGCAGGTGTGGTGTGTGGTTATTGGGCATCGCCTCTGTCACTGCTTAAAGAGATTGCTCCTTATCTGTCCGGGCCTATGGTTACCATCAAGGCTCCGGACATGCCGGAAAGCCTTGATGCCTTGCACCAGCAAAACCTGGCGCGTATTGACGGGGTGAAAACTGCGTGGTTGGCCGCTGCCGCCGATGTGGCGGCGTTAATTGCCGGTTCAGGCGTTGATAAGCGCAGCTACAGCAAGAAATCCCTGCCAAACTGGTTGGGGGAAGTCACAGACTGGGCTTCGCGTCCAACCACAGGGTATGGATTACCCAAAAACCTTGACCGTTTTTCTGCATCGATGTTGGCAGAGAAAACCAAGAAAGGGGAAGCGCCTGTCCATCCGGTTTTTGACGCGATTGATACGCTGGTGGCAAATCCCCCAACGTTGAAAGACGCGCTGACAGCCCATGCCATCCGTGAGGTGCGGTTATTGTTGGCGCAGGAGAAGCGGCGTTTTGGCTGGCTGTCATTTGATGACCTGCTTTCCCAGCTCTCCCAGGCTTTAGTGCAGGATGAACAAGGGCTGTTGGCAGCGCGTATCCGTGAATTGTACCCGGTTGCGATGATTGACGAGTTCCAGGATACCGACCCGCAGCAGTACCAGATCTTCAGCGACATTTATATGGCCCAGCCTGAGTGTGGCCTGTTTATGATTGGTGACCCGAAACAGGCTATCTATGCCTTCCGCGGTGCGGATATCTTTACCTATATCCATGCGCGCCGTCAGGTCGCTGATCACTACAACCTCGGTACCAACTGGCGTTCCACCGCCGGTGTGGTTGATGCCGTCAACCATGTGTTTAAAGAAGCAGCGTCGCCGTTCGTTTATGACGACGACATTCCTTTCACGCCGGTGGCGCATTCACCGGGCGCAGAAAAAAAACAGTGGGAAGTGGACGGCGTCAAGCAAGCTGCGATGACATTCTGGCTCGATGAAACCTTGGGCTTAGTGACCCGTGGTGATTACGAAACCCAAATGGCAGATGCCACAGCAAGCAGCATCCGCGAGGTGCTGACAAAAGCCGCTGAAGGTAACGCCTTTTTTGCCAAGGGAGAGGCCCGCACCCCAGTGAAGGCGGGTGACATTGCAGTGCTGGTCCGCACAGGCAGTGAGGCGGCGAAAGTTAAGCGGGCACTGGCAAGACAGGGGATTGCTTCCGTCTACCTTTCCAACCGAGACAGCGTGTTTTCCTGCCCTCTGGCGGCAGATGTACAAAGGCTGCTGATGGCTGTCCTGACGCCTGATAGTGAGCGGACACTTCGCGCGGCACTTGCCAGTGGGCTGTTCGCGTTAACAGCAGGTGAGATTGATACCCTCAACCACGATGAAAAGGCGTGGGAACGGGCGGTTGTCGAATTCTCCACCTACCAGAGTGTCTGGTTCAGCCGTGGCGTCATGCCGATGCTGCGTCAGGTGATGCAGCGCCGGGGTATTGCGGAGCGCTTGCTGAGTGAAGATCAGGGTGAGCGGGCACTGACTGACCTGATGCACTTGGGTGAGCTATTGCAACAGGCCAGTCAGACACTGGACAGCCACCATGCCTTAATTCGCTGGCTGGCCGATCATATCGATAATCCCAATGGCAACAGCGAAGAACAGCAGGTACGACTGGAGTCAGAGCGCGATCTGGTGCAGATTGTGACCATCCACAAATCCAAAGGTCTGGAATACAATCTGGTTTACCTGCCGTTTGCCTGCAACTTCCGTCCGTCAGATCGTCCTTTCTTCCACGATGAGAACCACACGCCAACCCTGTCGTTGAGCGAGCCGGATGTTGCGATTGAACAGGCTGATAAAGAGCGCCTGGCTGAAGACTTACGTCTGGTCTATGTGGCACTGACCCGTGCGGTATATGGCTGTTTTATTGGCCTGGCCCCCCTTAAAGACGGTAAGAAATCGTCCGGTGATACCGGGCTTCATAAGTCTGCGCTGGGCTATCTTCTCCAGAAAGGCGACGCGACAGACGCCAACGGATTGGTTGCAGCGGTGGATGCATTGGTCGCCAGCACAGACAGCATGGTAAGGCGCCCGCCGCCACCGCGTGTGGAAGGCCAGCTGGTGGTAGAAGCGGCGAGCGGTGAAGCCATTGAAGCCCGCAATTTTACTGGCCATATCCGCCGGGACTGGCGCCTGACCAGTTATTCTGGTCTTGTCAAACAAGGGCATGTCAGTGCACTGCCGGATTTGCCGGCCTTCGATATCGATGCTGCCGAGGAAAAGCAAGAGACAGAAGAAACCCAAACGGAAGCCGCGCTGTCGATTTTCCAGTTTCCGAAAGGGGCGCGACCCGGCACGTTCTTGCATACCCTGTTTGAAAACGTCGGGTTTGGCGATGATATGTACAGCGAGGATGTCGCAGAGATGATCCGCCATGCCTTGCTGCTGGAGAATTACGACGAACACTGGGTGCCGGTGTTGCAAAAACTGCTGTCAGATGTGGTGAACCAACCGCTGAATGCGCAAGGGCTGACGCTGGCGCACATTGATGCGCCAGCACGTTTAACCGAAATGGAATTTGTCATGCCGGTAGAGCGGCTCGACAGCGGGCGGCTGAACCGTCTGATTGCGGAACACGATCCCTTATCGGCACAGGCGGGGGAGCTGCATTTTGAAACTGCAAGTGGCATGTTAAAAGGGTTTATTGACCTGGTATTTTGCTGGCAGGGGCGTTATTTCGTCCTTGACTGGAAGTCCAACTATCTCGGGGATTCCCCAGCGGATTACACCGAAGAGGCTCTTTGTCAGGCAATGGTTGAGCATCGCTATGACTTCCAGTACCAGATTTATTCACTGGCACTCCACCGTTTCCTGCGCCAGCGGCTGCCGGACTATGATCCTGCCTGCCACTTTGGCGGTGTTTATTACCTGTTTGTCCGTGGAATTGAGGCGGGAACCCGCCACGGCATTTTTTACACTACCCCCTCGCAGGCACTGCTGGATGGGTTGGATGCATTGTTTTCTGACGGAGATGTGCTGAATGGTGATAAGTGAAAAACTCGAGGCTCTGTATAAACGCAACGCCATCCGGGCCATTGATCGCCAGTTTTCCCAGTTTATCGGCGAGCAGCTGGGGGATGAAAACTCCCCGGTTGTTGGCTGGGCAGCATTGGTGAGCTTTGAGCTGGGGAAAGGAAATGTCTGTGTCGATCTCTCTGCGCTGGAAGGCGCGAGACTGTTTGATCTGATGCCGGCTGAATCTGCGTCGCTGGCCGTGGTAATGGCACCGGAAAATGCCCTTTCGCTGCTCTCTGCCTCCCCGGTTGTCGGCGATGGCTCGCAGCCTACCCCTCTGGTGCTGAGTGGCAGCCGCCTCTATCTCTATCGCTACTGGGCGGCTGAGTGTCTGGTTGTCAGTGAGATTGCCAAGCGGAGCGGGGAGTTGCCGCTTCCAATGAACTTACGTTCGGTGCTGGATGAGCTGTTCACACCCGATGTGGCTTTTCTGCGGGCGCGCTATCCGCAATGGGCTGACGAAGAAAAAGCGGCGAAGCTGGCAGATTTTTTTGATATCACAGACAGCAGCCAAATTGATTATCACGCACTTCAGGCAGCGTTGGATGCTGGTGTCAGTGATAATGACGTGCTCAGCCACGTGCCTGACAGTGCAAGGCTTAACTGGCAGAAAGTCGCGGCAGCAGTCGCACTGAGTTCGCGCTTTGCTGTCATATCCGGCGGCCCGGGAACAGGAAAAACCACCACGGTGGCGAAGCTGCTTGCAGCCATTGTCAGCAGCAGCGATAACCCAAATGGGCCGGAAATCAAGCTGATGGCACCCACCGGGAAAGCGGCTAACCGCCTGACAGAATCCATTGGTAAAGCGGTAGAGGCATTGCCTGTTACAGACAGTGTGCGGCGTAAAATCCCGGCGCAGGCCTCGACGATTCACCGTCTGCTGGGCGCCATTCCTAACCGCGTCGAGTTTCGGCATCATCAGGGAAACCGACTGCACTTGGATGTACTGGTGGTTGACGAGGCGTCAATGGTGGACTTGCCCCTGATGGCAAGGCTGTTGTCTGCGTTGCCAGAGCATGCCCGGGTCATTCTGCTTGGTGACCGAGACCAGCTGGCGTCGGTAGAAGCCGGAGCTGTGCTGGGCGATATCTGTTTGGGGGCAGGACAGGGTTTTAGCCCATCGCGGGCGAAGTTGCTGTCAGCACTGACTGGTTTTGTGCTCCCGGAAGCGGCTGGGCTCCCGGCAGTTTCAGACAGTGTCTGTTTGCTGAGGAAAAGTTACCGCTTCCATGCCCAGTCTGGGGTAGGGCAACTGGCATATGCCATCAATGCCGGAGATACCCGAACCCTGGATCGTGTTATTCAATCCGGTTTTCGTGATATTGCCCTTCACGAGCTCGACACAGATATCTACAGTGAGGCAATCCAGCTGGCTGTTCAGGGCTACCGGCCCTACCTTACGGCGATGGTGGATGGCTTACCGCCCCGTGATGTGTTGCGGCGCTTTTCAGAATGCCGACTGCTCTGTGCCCTCAGTGATGGGCCGTTTGGTGTTAAAGGGTTGAACAGCGTGATTGAAAAGGCGCTGGCCAAAGCAGGGCTGGTTTCACCCGGCGAAGAGAGTTTCTATCCGGGACGCCCGGTGATGGTGACGCAAAACGATCACGGCCTTGGCTTGTATAACGGTGATATCGGTATTGTCGTGAAACAGGAAGAGGGGCTTCGCGTGGTGTTTGAAATGGCTGATGGCACGGTAAGGGCTTTCTTGCCCAGTCGGCTGCCGGAGCTCCAGACTGCGTATGCCATGACTATCCATAAATCACAGGGCTCTGAATTCAGTCACACCATTCTGGTGTTGCCGCCAACGCCGACACCAGTAATGACGCGGGAACTGGTGTATACCGGGGTTACGCGTGCCAAAGACAGACTGGATGTGTATGCAACCCGCGCCAGTCTGGCGCGGGCAGTGAAAAGGAAAACCCAGCGTTTCAGCGGGCTGGCAGACGCATTACGCGCCCGTTAAGGGCTAGCGTCAGTACTTTGGAGCGACGCTGCAGGTTATACAGCTCCTGCTTGGCATCCGGTAAGGCACTGACGTCAGCCTCGACAAACCCGTGTTCACGGAACCAGTGAATACTCCGGGTCGTCAGCACAAAAATCGTTTTTAGCCCTGATTGCACGGCTTGCTGCTGAATGTATTGCAGCAAGTTAGTGCCTCGGTCGCTGTCGCGGTACTCGGGATGCACTGCCACGCAGGCCATTTCCGCACTTTGTGATTCGGGGTAGGGATAAAGTGCAGCACAGCCGATGATCCGTTCATCCCTGTCTATCACGGTAAAGCGGGGAATTTCCTGCTCGAGTTGCTCTCTGGAACGGCGCACCAGGATACCCTGTTCTTCCAGTGGGCGGATAAGTTCAAGTATGCCACCGATATCATCAATGGTAGCCTGGCGGATACGCTCAGCGCTCTCGGTGACAATTTGGGTGCCGATACCTTCCACCGAGAACAGTTCCTGAATCAACGAACCGTCGACTTTATAGCTTAACAGGTGGCAACGTGGCACACCTGATCGGCAAGCAGCCACTGCGCCGCGCAGGAAGCGGATTGTCCCGGAATTTATATCCCCAGCCACTTCACGCTGGCGCAGGATTTCTTCGGCCTGGTGGGGGAAGAGTTCTGACAGCACATTGCCGTCAGGCCCAATCACGCCCTGCAAAGAACAGAATCCAATGAGCTTGTCGGCATGGAGTCGAATCGCAAGCTGGGTCGCCACTTCTTCTGAGGTGAGGTTAAAACACTCACCGGTCACCGAACTTGCGACTGGGCCAAGCAATACGATCGCGTGCTGATCAAGCTGGCGGTGAACGCCTTCAATGTCGATCCGGCGGATCCGTCCGCTGTGGCAGTAGTCGACGCCTTCATCCACACCTAACGGTTGCGCGATAACAAAGTTGCCGCTGACGACATTGATCTGGGCACCCGCCATCGGCGTATTGTTCAGGCTCATGGAAAGCCGGGCAGTGATATCCAGCTGAAGCTGACCAGCGGCCTGTTTGACGACTTCCAGTGCAGCTGAATCGGTCACTCTTACTCCTTTGTGATACGGCGTATCCATGCCCTGTTTTTCGAGTAACTGGCTTATCTGGGGTCTGGCCCCATAAACCAGAACCAGCCGAAGGCCAAGGCTATTTAATAGCGCTATATCATTGACAATATTGCTAAAATTGGCATCTGCAATCACTTCACCGCCCAACATGATAACAATGGTCTTGTTTTGGTGTGCATTGACGTAGGGCGCTGATTGCCTAAATCCATTTACGAGTGCTGTACTGCGAAGTTTCAACACCTTACTCCATAAGTTTGATTTTATATGCTTAGATAGTGACTAATTATTCTTGTTTTGGCAAGCATAGTGACGCAGGTTCAAACTCTCAATGCCTGAGTTGGTCGGCATGAATGTCTCTTTTATAATATTATTGTTATTAATTGATACTATTTTCTCTTATCTGAGATTCTATTTGTGGGCATCATCGGACAATCTTTAACGCTTTTTGTCGTGCTGGTGGGCGGAACCGTTGGCTACCTTGTGGCGAACGATATTCCTATCTTCACAGAAGTGGCTCAAACCGCGATATACGGGGAGTGGGTAGAGCAGGGCGTTCCTTCGTACGCGGCTGACCGTTTCGAAGTGCGCAAAGACGGTATCTACATCAAGGGAGCGCGCACCACCAGCCATTATGAATTTACTGGCAGTAAGCTGATTTACACAGTCGGTAACAACACCTATCTCTACACCGTTGAAGACACAAATACTCTCCAGCGTGAAAAGCCTTATCACTACAGTACCCCTTTTGCCAGACGCTGAAGCCATTTCGCGCTGATCATTGGCTTTTGATTGCAGAAATCACGGGCTTCTGTCACCCTTTCTCCATTGATTTCACACTCAGGAATTTCTGTGAAAAAAGCACTTTCTGTTATCGGTATCTCTTTACTGCTTGTTGCTTGTGCCCGTCCAACCGATCGCGGCCAGCAATATATCGATGGACGCTTCGACGATGTTCTGAACCCGGTTGATACAGTGGCCTCTGACAAACCAAAGGATTACTCCCTGTTTCCGGCGCAATTGGAGAAAGTCGAAACCCTCTCCCCGTCACTGGTTAACACTAACAGGCCTGTTTATGAAGCGGTAAAGGCCTGGCTGGCCGAAAGCGGTGAGCCAACGGCGCTTGCGGATTACGGGCTCTCACTGGAACAAATGGGCGGTGGTGATGGCTACGGCAACGTGCTGTTTACCGGTTATTTTTCGCCCGTGATTGAAATGCGTCATCAGCCGGATGCATTGTTCCGCTACCCAGTCTATGCCATGCCGGCGTGCGGGGAGCGCTGCCCGACCCGGGAAGAGATTTACAACGGCGCGCTGGAAGGGTTAGGCCTTGAGCTGGGATACAGCGCGTCATTGATCGACAATTTCATCATGGAAGTGCAAGGCAGCGGCTTTATTCATTTTGGTGATACTGACCAGCTTGAGTACTTTGCCTATGGCGGCAAGAATGGCCACCCTTATGTCAGCATCGGCAAAGTGTTGATTGAGCGCGACGAAGTACCGCGTGAGAAAATGTCACTCAAAGCGATCAAAGACTGGGTTGCGGAGCAGGATGAGGCAGCTGTTATTGAACTGCTGAACCAGAATCCGTCCTATGTGTTCTTTACCCCGAAAGCCGCGCACCCGGTGACAGGAACTGCGGGTATTCCCTTGCTTTCCGGCGCCTCTGTTGCCGCCGATCGCGAATACCTGCCGATGGGGACTGTCTTGCTGGCAGAAGTGCCACAGCTGAATGAGGAAGGTAACTGGAACGGACAACATGTGTTGAAGCTGTTGATGGCGCTCGATACTGGCGGTGCGGTGAAGAAAAACCACCTCGATCTTTATCATGGCATGGGTGAGGAAGCGGGCATTAAAGCCGGCCACCACAAGCATTTTGGCCGGGTCTGGAAGCTGACAAAGCCTGCGGGGAACAAAGCACTGGCACAGCCATAACCGAGATATTTGCGATAAAAAAGGCGGGTTTCAAACCCGCCTTTTTCTTTTTATAAGAGTGACTTACTTAATCAGGCCAACTTCTTTGTAGTATTTCGCCGCACCTGGGTGCAGAGGGGCTGACAGACCGTCAGACACCATTTCTTCTTTCTTCAGGTTTGCGAATGCTGGGTGCAGACGACGGAAATCGTCAAAGTTCTCAAACACGGCCTTCGTTACGTGGTAGATCACCTCTTCTGGTACTTCCGCAGAAGAAACAAACGTTGCACCTACACCGAAGGTTTGCACGTCACCGTCGTTACCGCGGTACATACCACCTGGAATAGTCGCGGTACGGTAGTAGTCATTGTCAGAAACCAGTTTGTTTGATGCGGCGTTGTTTACTTCTACCACCACGCTGTCACACGCTGTGGTTGCTTCCTGGATAGCACCACTTGGGTGGCCAACGGTGTAAACCATGGCATCAATTTTGTTATCACACAGTGCTTTTGACTGTTCTGCTGCTTTCAGCTCAGAAACCTGTTTGAAATCGTCCATGGTCCAGCCCATTTCAGCCATCAGTACTTCGATAGTACCGCGCTGACCAGAGCCTGGGTTACCCACGTTGACACGCTTACCTTTCAGATCGTCAAACGTTTTGATACCGGCGTCGGCACGCGCCACAACGGTGAATGGTTCTGGGTGGACAGAGAAAACGGCACGCAGGTCTTTGTAAGCGCCCTGGTCTTTGAATTTGCTTGAGCCGTTGTAGGCGTGGAACTGCCAGTCAGACTGGGCGATGCCCATGTCCAGCTCACCAGCACGAATGGTATTGATGTTGTAGATGGAACCCCCGGTAGACTCAACCGAACAACGGATGCCGTGTTCTTTCTTGGTTTTGTTTACCAGACGACAGATTGCACCACCTGTTGGATAGTAAACACCAGTGACGCCACCGGTACCGATAGTCACAAATTGGTTAGCCTGTGCGGGTACGGCAGTTAAAGCAGCTGCAAAGCTCATTGCGGCCAAAGTTGGTTTTAACGCTTTCATGCTTTAGTCCTTGTCGATGATGTGATTGCTAACGCGGTGAGAATCCGCTGTTAATAAAATGTGAGTCCATTTTGCGACGAAATTATCTGATAGTTAGTTTTTCGATCGCAAGAGATATGCCTCACGATTCAAAGCTA
Source organism: Grimontia sp. THUN1695 (assembly GCF_059704325.2). Taxonomy (NCBI): domain Bacteria; kingdom Pseudomonadati; phylum Pseudomonadota; class Gammaproteobacteria; order Vibrionales; family Vibrionaceae; genus Grimontia; species Grimontia sp. THUN1695. The sequence continues at coordinate 333,591 of NZ_AP046577.1, forward strand.
CAGAAGATATTTTTTCTTAAATCTTCCGCAGAGTTGATAGATAACCCCATGCTTTGAGACAAGTTGGCGATTTGTTGTACAAGTTCAGCATTGTTCTCCGCATGCTGTCCCTTTAAATTTATTAGGTTATTTTCAAAACCTACACGCACATCGCCGCCAAGCGACATCGCTGCTGCCAGACACTGGTGTTCAAACTGGCCGAATGCACAGGTTGCCCAGGAAATGTTCTCTCTGGCTATGCGTTTAAGATCGAATTCCAGTAAGTCCGCCGGTGAAGACAACATGTCTTTTTTGTACTTGCCCAGTACCAATAGTAGGTGATGGCCGTTATTCGGCAACATTTTGTCATTAACCATCTGAAAATAAAGCGACAAGTCAGCGGCGTCATACAAAATGTACTGCACATAGATCTGGCGCTCATTCAGTTCATGGAAAAAGCGACTGGCCTCTTTCTCAAACGAGGCATTTGGCCGTAATTCGCGAAGCGCAAGGGAGACAGCCTCGGGCTCAGTGCCACGCACCAGTGCCATCTGTTCGTTTGGCTGGTAAAGGCCAACAGCCTCTGTCGTTAACTGGATAACAAGTTCAGCATCAAAACGGGCCCGTGTTTCCACGAGCCACTCTTTGTTTAACCCAACATCCAGCGAGTGTTTACCTTGTTTGTCGCGTACATGCATATGCGCCATGGCGGCACCGGCAGAGGCACACTGTGACAGACAGGTTGCCATTTCATCTATGGTCAGCGGTAATTGCTGGTGGTCATCTCTGCCACGTCTTGCACCATTAGGCGCAACAATAATCGTTCGTCCTTTTTGCACCTGATTTCCTTATCTAAATACGTGATCCAATGTGATTGCCAGACGCTTGACCAATTCATCCATTTCTTTTTCTTTGATGATAAAGGGCGGCGCAAGCAGCACATGGTGTCCACGTTTGCCATCGATTGTGCCGCCCATGGGGTAACACATTAACCCATTCGCCATTGCTGTCTTTTTCACTTCGGCATGCAGTGGCCGGGAGGGATCAAAGGGCGTTTTCCCGGGTTTGTTTTCGACAAATTCCATACCGATAAACAACCCCCGACCTCGAATATCGCCAACGAAAGGGTGATCGCCAAAGGTTTGGTTCAGTTGATTGATCAGATACATGCCCTTGTCAGCCACTTCACTGAGCACGCCAGATTCCAATGCATCAAGGGTGGCACAAGCAGCGGCACATGCCAAAGGGTGGGCCATAAAAGTGTGCCCGTGCTGGAAATATCCCGTGCCATGAAAAATGGCATCATAGATTTTATCGTGGATCATCACCGCGCCAATAGGCTGGTAACCGGCAGCCAGTCCCTTTGCCATGGTGACTAAATCTGGCACGATGCCTTCCTGTTCGTAGGCGAAGTAAGTACCGATGCGTCCGCAGCCACACATCACTTCATCAAGGATCAGTAGGATGCCGTATTTGTCACAAATTTCCCGGATACGTTTGAAGTAGCCTTTTTCTGCAACTAAGGCACCTGCCGTTGCTCCTACCACTGGTTCTGCCATAAATGCGACGACCGTTTCCGGGCCGACAGCAATGAGGCGTTCTTCCAGTTCATTGGCAACGCGCTGGCCGTATTCGAAATGTGTTTCGTTATCGCGTTTATCACGGTAGGCATAACATGGTGCTATCAATTCCCCATTCTGCATTAGGGGAGCAAAAGGTTCTTTTCGCCACATATTGCCACCGACACCCAGTGCACCCAGTGTGTTGCCATGATAGCTCTGGCGGCGGGCAATAAAGCGGGTTCGTGTTGTTTCACCTTTTTCCAGAAAATACTGGCGTGCCATTTTCAGTGCGGCTTCAACCGCTTCCGACCCACCACTGACCAGATAGACATGGTTAAGGGGGCCGGGGGCTTTGTCGGCCAATCGTGCCGCCAATTCTTCAGCCACAGGCGAGGTGAAAAAACCAGTATGAGCGTATGGAATGGTACGGAGCTGGGCTTCTATTGCGCCCAGAACGCCGGCGTGGCTGTGGCCAAGGCAGGATACGGCTGCGCCTCCACAGCCATCGAGATAGTGGTGGCCTTCATTGTCGAAGAGAAATACGCCATCTCCGCCTGCGACTGTGGGCAATGCTGAGTGACAATGTCTTTGAAGTATGTGTGTCATGATATCCCTTAATGATGAATCCCTGTTGTTATTTTAACCAGTATGGGCGGGTTGGAAATTGAACAGCAAACGATATAAATTTGTGGGGTATGCCAAAAATTCATAAGGATCATGTATGGCTATGACAATACCGCCAATGAAAACATTGCGCACCTTCACCGTAGTGGCGCAAACGCTGAGTTTTTCCAAAGCGGCAAAGTTGTTGAACCTGACTCAAAGTGCCATCAGCAAACAGATTCAACACCTGGAAGAGTTGATGGGTTGTGCATTGTTTGAACGTGCCGGGGGGAAAGTAGAGCTGACGGAAGCGGGGCGGCGGTATTTACCCTCAGTGGTTGAGGCATTGGAAAACCTGCAGCATGCCACTTCTACCGTGATGCAGACGTCTGAAACCAAAAGCCGGATTGAGATTTCGGTACCCCCATCCTTGGCGAGCCTGTGGCTGATCCCAAGGCTAAGTGCATTTAGGTGTGCTCACCCAAATATCGCGCTGGCGGTACGCGCAAGCGTGACATCAGACAGTCACAACCGCTATCAGGGCGATATTGCGATCCATTGCCTGCCGCTGTCTACACATGAAGAAGACGCTGAGCTGCTTGTTCGGGAGCGGCTGATGCTGGTGGCTTCACCTCCAGCGATTGAAGGACTTTCGGGTGTCGGCGATCTTTTACCCTTACCTGCTATCAGCCATATCACCCGGCCGCAGATCTGGAATCAGTTTTGGCATGAACTGGGTGTTGCGCCAAATGGCCCGACGTATGGCACGGGGGTTGAGCATTTCTACATGGCACTGGAAGCGGTGAAATATCAGCAGGGAATGGCGTTGATCCCCCAGTTTATGGTTCAGGATGCCCTTCAACGAGGCGAGGTTACCAATCCACTGTCACTGGGCTTTTCTAGCCTGTATGGGTATTTTCTTTTCAGTCATGGCTATAAAAGGCGGCTGGGGCCTGTAAAGCAAGTGATAGACTGGTTGAAGCGGGAGATGGTGCCGCCAAGTTCCCGGCGCGAATCCGTGGACATTTTGCGGCCAAGCGAGTATAAACCGCAGTCCACGACGGAAACTGGGAAACAGAGCAAACAACTATGACAACGACACAAGCTGCATCAGAAAGCTACCAGCAACGTTTTGGTGGAACGCGCCGTCTTTACGGGGCGACCGGGCTTGAGATACTGCGCCAGTCACATGTCTGTGTGATCGGTATCGGCGGTGTTGGTTCATGGGCCGTTGAAGCACTCGCGCGCAGTGGTATCGGCGAACTGACACTGATTGATATGGATGACGTTTGTGTTACCAACATCAACCGGCAAATCCATGCAATGTCCGGGACGGTTGGCCAGAGTAAGATTGAGGTGATGGCAGAACGTGTCCGGGGCATAAACCCAGATTGCAAAGTCAATTTGATTGATGATTTTATCTCAGAAGACAATATTCCCGAATACATCACCAAAGATTACGATTATGTGCTTGATGCTATTGACAGCATTAAGCCAAAGACTGCGTTGCTGGCATACTGCAAACGTAACAAGATTAAAGTTATCACCGTGGGTGGGGCGGGTGGACAAATCGACCCGACACAAATTCAGGTCGCTGACCTGACCAAAACTATTCAGGATCCGTTGGCGGCAAAGCTGCGCAACAACCTGCGCCGTTTTCATAATTTCACGAAAACCCAGGGCCGGAAGTTTGGTATTGACTGTGTTTTCTCTACTGAGCAACTCAAATATCCACAACCGGATGGTTCAGTATGTGAAACCAAGGCGACCGCGGAAGGGCCTAAAAGGATGGATTGCGCCAGCGGGTTTGGTGCGGCAACCATGGTGACCGCGACCTTTGGATTTGTGGCTGTCTCGCGCATCATTGCCAAGCTTACGGCGAAAAAGTAAGTCGATATCTTTCTTAATAAAAGAAGGCCGCGAATATTCGCGACCTTCTTCTTTCAGCACGTTTCAAGTAACGCTGTTATGCGTCAGCTTTCGCACGTAACTTCTGTGTGTCTGGCTTAGCAGTGGGTTGAACAGGAAGCACCTGCTTCACGTATTCACCGGGTGCTGCACCAATCACTGGGAAGTTTTCAGAACCTTGCGCATAAGGTTCGACCTTCTCTTTCGGGTTATAAGCAGACAGCCATGCATCCCAGTGTGTCCACCACGAACCGGCATTGTGCTCAGCTGACTCAAACCATTCGTCGGCAGACTTGCTCAGTTCATCGTTGACCCAGAAGCCGTATTTGCCTTTTGCAGGATGGTTAACAATACCGGCAATGTGCCCTGATTCACCCAGTACGAAGGTTTTGTTCCCTCCCACATTCTGGGCACCGCGGTATGTTCCTTGCCAAAGGGCAATATGGTCTTCTTTGGTAGAGATGAAGTAGCTTGGCACTTTGATTTTGTTTAGATCAATCCAAACGCCACCCACTTTTACACCTTTGTCCTGAACCAGTTTGTTGTTCAGGTACAACTCGCGCAATAAAAAGTTATGCGTGGCTGCCGCGACGTTGGTACTGTCGCTGTTCCAGTACAACAAATCGAAGTCTACCGGGCTATTGCCCTTGAGGTAGTTATCTATGTAGTAGTTCCAGTACAGGCTGTTTTCACGCAGCAGGCTAAACGTCACGCTCAGTGAGCGTCCATCCATATAACCGCGGGTGTTGTTTTGCAACTCTATTGCACTGATCAGGTTATCGTTGATGTAAGCGCCAACTTCTCCCGGCTGTGCAAAATCAAGCAAGGTGGTAAAGAAGGAAGCTGACTTGATGCGGGCTTTCATGCGTTTCGCCGCATAGTAGGCAATGGTACTTGCCAGTACAGTGCCGCCAATGCAATAACCTGCTGCGTTTATTTGCTGCTGGCCGGTAATGTCTTCGATCGCCGATACCGCTTTCACCACGCCTTCCGTGACATAGTCGCCAAATTCAACGTTTTTTTGCTCAGCCCCTGGGTTGCGCCAGGACATCATGAATACGGTATGACCCTGTTCAACCAGCCAACGTACCATCGAATTTTTCTCGCGCAGGTCGAGAATGTAGTACTTGTTGATGAACGGGGGCACGATCAACAGCGGTGTTGCATTCACTTTTTCAGTCAGTGGACGATATTGGATCAGCTCAAAGAGCTCATTTTTGAATACAACGTCGCCCTGGGTGTTTGCAATGTCTTCACCAATGCGAAATGCATTGTTATTGGTCATGCGAACTTTGAGGATATCCGCACTCGACTCAATATCTTCCTGAAGACTTTGTAATCCCTTCACCAGGTTCTCGCCATTGTTTTCCATCGTGAGCTTCAACAGCTCAGGGTTGGTACCGACGAAATTGCTGGGTGACATGGCATTGATCGCCTGACGGGAGAAAAAGTTCAGGCGTTCTTTCGCTTTATCATCCAGCCCTTCGACAGCGTTGATGGTTTCCAGATACGTGCGTCCAAACAACAGGTAAGATTGCTTGATGAAGTTATAGAACACTTCGTCTTGCCATGCGTTATCCTGAAAACGTTTGTCGTCTTTTTCCGGAGATACAATTTCCTGGCTGTTTGCAGCCAAAGCAACGCTTTGCCAGATTTGCAGTTGTTTTTCCCACCACTGCATTTGAATTTGCAGCATTGCAGCGGGTTGATTTGCCGCGCCTTCAAGGAGCTTGGCGGTATCTTCGATACTTTGCTCCTGCATGGCTTTATTCAGGGGGGTGTTTACGGCTGCCTTGCCTTGCTCAAGATCCTTCCACCATTGCTGGTTACTCTCTTGGAGTTTTACAAGGTAGTCCGAGAAGAAGTTCTGATACATGTGTAAACCCTCTTGATCGGAAATAACGCGCCCTCTGCAGCGAGAGGGCGTGTCTACCTAAAATTAAGCTGGTTGACCAGCTTTCAGGTTTTCTGCAGTTAGCTGCTCCAGATCATCTTTAAACTCTTTGGCGATAGATTGCAGCTTCGCGCTGTCGTCCATCATTTGCTGAGACAGTTTGGTTAATGCGGCCAGTTGCTGGCTGCTGTATGCGGTCATTGACGTTACGTCAGTCACTTCGCTTGCCGCTTTTACTTGCGCCAAACCCATTTCGCTGTACGTTTTCACTGCGCTCAGTTGGAGCTCAGTCAGGGTTTCAACATTTTTAGCGACCAACTTGTTGAACTTTATATAAGGTGCCAATGTTTTTTCAGTTTGCTCAGAGAATGCTTTAAACATATCGGTGTACATGGTGTTTCTCCTAAATGTAGTCATTAGATCCAAGGGGGTTAACGTTCTTAGCTATCAACACGTTTCACGACGACTGCTGTACCCATGCCGCCGCCAATGCAAAGCGATGCGACACCCACTGTGCCTTCGCGTTTTTCCAGTTCGTGGATCAGGGAGACCAGAATGCGGTTACCTGATGCACCAAGAGGGTGACCCAAAGCGATTGCGCCACCATTGACATTCGCTTTTTGCAAAATGCTGTCTGCGCTCACATGGTGTGTGTCTGCCAATTGGTGGACAACCCCCAACGCCTGGGCAGCGAAGGCTTCGTTGAGCTCAAACAGATCCACGTCAGAAATAGAAAGCTCTGCTTTTTTCAGAGCTTGTGTTACTGCACCTACTGGGCCTAGGCCCATGATTTTGGGATCTAGTCCAACTTGCGCATAACTGGTGATTTCTGCCAATGGTTTAAGGCCTAGCCGTTGAATGGCAGCCTCTGAGGCAACAATCACTGCACTTGCTCCGTCATTCAGGCCCGATGCGTTACCGGCAGTCACTGTTCCTTCGCGGTCAAAGGCTGGACGGAGTTTTGCCAGACCTTCTTGTGTACAATCTGCTTTGGGGTATTCATCGGTATCAAAAAGCACGGTCTGGCGGCGTTGCTTGACCTCTACCGGCACGATTTCGTCTTTGAAACGGCCAGCTTCAACTGCAGCAACGGCTTTTTGTTGGCTTTGTTGTGCGTATGCGTCCTGCTGTTCACGGCTCAGGCCGACTTGTTTGGCGACGTTTTCCGCAGTGACACCCATGTGATATTGGTTGTAGACGTCAGTTAAGCCATCGTTGATCAACAGATCTTTAAGGCCAATGTCACCCATCTTTTGTCCGCCGCGCAGTGAACCTGACGCAGCAAACGGGATTTGTGACATGTTCTCAACACCGGCAGCAACCACGACTTCTGCATCGCCACAACGGATGTGCGAAACCGCATCCATAACCGCTTTCATTCCGCTGCCGCAAACCATGTTGATCGCATAAGCCGGTACCGATTCAGGAAGACCAGCAAAGAGAGCAGCCTGGCGACCAATTCCCATACCTTGGCCTGCGCTGACGACGTTACCGAGAATGACTTCATTAACAGTTTCCGGTGCGACATTTCCTGCTTCCAGTGCCCCTTTTATGGCCGCTGCGGCCAGTTGTCCTGCGGGTACATCTTTGAGAGAACCGGTAAATGCACCGATCGCGGTACGTTTCGCCGCGACAATAAACACTTTTTCCATGTGTAACCTTTTTCCCGTTAGTTCATGTACAGGCCGCCATTGACTGACAGCGTTTCCCCGGTGATGTAAGCCCCTGAATCACTGGCAAGATATGCGACGGCATCGGCGATTTCTTCCGGACGAGCCAGTCGCTTCATTGGAATCTCGCTTTTTATCGATTCAAGCACTTCATCGCGCATAGCTTCTACCATGGGCGTTGCTGTATAGCCTGGGGCGACAACGTTGGCGGTCACACCATATTTCGCACCTTCAAAAGCCAGAGATTTGGTAAAGCCAATCATGCCAGCTTTGGCGGCTGCATAGTTGGTTTGTCCAAACTGACCTTTCAGGCCATTAACCGAAGAAATGTTGATGACGCGGCCACCCCCTTTCTCGCACATGGCAGCAAAAAGTGGCTGGGTGACATTGAAAAGACTGTTGAGGTTGGTATTGATCACAGCATGCCAGTTATCCGCGGCCATTTTCTTGAAAAGACCGTCGCGGGTAATGCCAGCATTGTTGACCACTATGTCTATAGTGCCTTCTTCTTCAAGAAGTTTTGGGAGACGCTCTGCACATTCGGCGGTGTTGGTGACGTCCAGTTCAAACAAGCGGACTTGATCGGTGTTGAACGACTTTTCTTCGAACCACTCCTTGGCGCATTTCAGATTACCGGTAAAGTAGGTAGCAATCACGCGATAGCCCTGACTGACCAACTTTTCCGTGATCGCCGAACCAATACCACCTTTTGAACCGGTGATGAGCGCGAGTTTCTTCATTGATGACTCCATTCTTAACAACAAGCAATTGAAACATGACCCCTGTAATTGCATTTGGTTGTCCAAAAATACAGGCACCTATAATTTTATGATTTAGCGCAATAAGGGCTGAGATGACGGAAACTCAACTCATCTCTGAATATAATAGTTATTGTGTGTGATGGTTTTATGACCACAGAGATCAAAGATATACAATCTATTGAGTAAGGCAAAAAGAAAGAGAGGAGATTTAGAAAAATAAGATCTTGATCGACAATAAAGTGATATAAGTTAACCGCGTGTTAATTTTTTGGTTTTCTGTTGAGTTCTTTTAGGTTGTGGTTTGGTTTTGGGTGATTTGCTCGCTTATATCTCCTTTTGTGACCACTTTACGGTTTCAGTGAAACGGATAAAAATGAAAGTCATTTAAGTTACAAAATAAAGCGTGGAGTTATAAAACAGAATTTTAGGATAATTGACCAGAAGTCTCAGTTTTATTGTGTTTTTTGTATGGTGAAATAGTCACTTTTGGCGATGTTTTTCAGGTGAATACACCGCCGTGCAGTAGGTTTTATATATTTTTTATTTGTTCAACAATGGAGCGGATACCATTACTTCTGGATTGACTGAGGAGAGTGAGGAGCTCCAGTTGTTCAAAGTAATGCTCAAAATTAAAGTGGCGAAGTGCTTGTTGTGACTTGCCTTCTGCGGCCGCCAATACAATAGCTAACAATCCTTTAACGATACGTGCATCGGAATCTGCAGCGAAAATGTACTTTTCGTCTTGTTTTCGCCAGATCAGCCACACTTTACTTTCACAACCTGATACGGAAATACTTTCCGATTTTAATGACTCGTCAAGCGTTGGCAGTTTTTTACCCATCTGGATAACAAGGCGATACTTATCTTCCCAGCTTCGACATTGCGCCATTTGGTGAATGATGTCGTCGACAGTAATCGCGGTGCCAAAGGGATGGGATGGAAAAGTACTCGTCATAGTATCGGCCTTCAAATGTCAGGAGTTAGAGGATGTCGCACGCCTTTTGAATGGCGGTGATGCAGTGATCAATATCATCCTCGGTATTATACAGGGCAATAGAGATGCGGACACAGCCGTTAATGTTCAGGGCATCCATCAGCGGATGAGCGCAATGATGACCGGAGCGCACTGCAATGCCTTGTTGATCGAGAAGTGTTGCGATGTCAGAGTGATGAACACCCTCAACGTTAAAGGCCACAACACTGGCGCCCGGCTGTAAGCCGATAATGGTGAGATCTTCGATGTCTTCGATACCTTTAACCAAGCGTTGTTGCAGTGATGCGATATGGGCTTCTGCACCGTCTCTGTCTATATTTTCAACCCATTGAATGGCTTCAGACAGGGCGATAGCACCGGCAATATTGGGTGTGCCTGCCTCGAATTTTGCAGGGGAATCCGCATATTGTGTACCGGAGAAACTCACCTTTTCCACCATTTTACCGCCACCATGCCATGGCGGCATTGCTTCAAGCAGTGACGGCTTGCCATACAGCACGCCAATCCCTGCCGGCGCAAACAATTTATGGCCTGAGAAAACATAGAAATCTGCATCCATGGCTGATACATCCACTTTCTCGTGCACCACGGCTTGCGCGCCATCAACAACAACAATAGCCCCGGCTTGATGCGCCCGTTCAATGACTGCCTCTATGGGGTTGCGCGTACCCGTCACATTACTGATATGAGCAATGCACACCAGGCGGGTTTTGGGGTTCAAGCGTTTTTCAAGCCCAGATAATTCAAGTTGGCAGGTGGTGACGTTGATCGGCCACTTTACCACTTTGGCGCCGGTTTGCTCTGCGACCAGTTGCCAGGGGACGATGTTGGCGTGATGTTCCATTTCACTCACAATGATCTCATCACCGGGCTGGAGTATCTGCCGGGCATAGCTTTGGGCGATCAGGTTCAATGCTTCTGTCGCTCCCCGGGTCCAGACGATCCCTTTCTCTGGCGCATTCAGAAAGCGGGCAACCTGACAGCGAGCCAGTTCAAAGCGGTTGGTTGCAGCCGCGGTTAATGCGTGGGAACCGCGATGAACATTGGCGTTAGCACTGGAATAATACTGACTGATACTGTCGATAACGACCTGAGGCTTTTGGGCAGTGGCCGCATTGTCCAGGTACACCAGAGGCTTGTTATGGATACGCTGCTGCAGCGCCGGAAAATCACGGCGGATAAGCGCTGCATCAAAAGGGTGGGTCGTCATGATCTTGTTTCGCCTGAATGTGTCACTAACAGGGGGAAATGATCGCCTTTTCGTGATATTAACTCAAGGGAAAGTCATCGATATAAATGTGTTACACGGAGAAACTGCGGGTAAAAAAAAGCACCGAGAAAACCTCAGTGCTACGATAAATTTTTTGATTGATAGGTTTCAAAAAATACAGCAAGTATGAAAGGTAGATGTCTCTACCAGATTCGGTAAAAACCGAAATATGCAAACACAACATCGCAGCCACAAAATCTGTCGTACATAGGGAACGAAAATCCCGTGGTGCGCGCAAACTATAGGTTTTCTCTGGAGCCAGAACAATTGACATTTTATAATGTTGCTCATTAGAAAATCTTATCTATAAGGAAAGGACAATGGCCCGTCGCCTTCCACCACTAAATTCACTTCGGGTGTTTGAGGCTGCAGCCCGACACCTGAGCTTTACCCGTGCTGCCGAAGAGCTTTTTGTTACACAAGCGGCAGTCAGCCACCAGATCAAAGCACTGGAGGAATTTCTTGGGCTCAAATTGTTCAGAAGGCGCAATCGCTCATTGCTGTTAACAGAAGAAGGTCAGAGTTATTTTCTTGATATAAAAGATATTTTTACTTACTTGGCGGATGCCACAGACCGTGTATTGGAGCGGGGAGCCAAGGGTGCATTGACCATCAGTTTGCCGCCAAGTTTTGCCATCCAGTGGCTAGTACCGAGACTGGCTGACTTTAACCAACAACACCCTGAAATCGATGTGCGGATCAAAGCCGTGGACATGGAAGATGGCTCGTTGACTGATGATGTTGACGTGGCGATTTACTATGGCCGGGGAAACTGGCCGGGATTGCGTTGTGACGAGTTGTATCCGGAGTTTCTGCTGCCTGTATGCAGCCCCGAAGTACTGAACGGCCCCAACCCCCTCCATAGTCTGGAAGATCTGAAACATCATATATTGCTGCATGATCGCTCAAGGAAGGATTGGAAGGCCTATGCCAAGCATTATCAGATTAGTGACATTAATCTAAACTATGGACCGATTTTTAGTCACTCTGCCATGGTGTTACAGGCAGCGGCCCTAGGGCAGGGGGTCGCACTGAGCAATAATGTGCTGGCCCAGCCGGAACTGGAATCTGGCCGCCTTGTCTGTCCGTTTGAGCATTTCCTGATGAGTAAAAATGCCTTTTATCTGGTGAGCCAACAAAAAGATGCAGACTCTGGCCGTATTGCGGCATTCAGGGATTGGGTTCTGGCAAAAGCCGCCGCAGAACAGGAGAGCATTTCGGCATGAGTACAGTTATCATTGATGGACCGGAATTGGCTGAACATACGTTTATTTTTGCCCACGGTGCCGGTGCCGGTGCTGGCATGGAACATGACTTCATGGCTGATGTCGCGGCGAGGGTTGCCTGCAAGGGTGTTCGTGTGGTGCGTTTTAATTTTCCCTACATGATCAAGCGTGCAGAAGATGGTAAGAAACGCCCACCTGACCGCGCCCCTGTGTTGCTGGACACTTTCCGTGACATTATCGCCGAATATGGCACGGAAAAAACCGTCATTGGCGGGAAGTCGATGGGCGGGCGAATGGCAAGCCACCTCGGCGATATCGATGGGCTGAAAGGTATTGTCTGCCTTGGCTTTCCTTTCCATCCGCCGGGTAAACCAGAAAAAAACAAAGGGGAGAACCTTGCGACATTGTTTGTGCCGACCCTTATTTTACAGGGAGAGCGCGATACGTTTGGTAACCGCGTTGAGCTGGAAACTTACCCGCTGTCAGCGAATGTGCAGCTGACGTTTATTCCTGACGGGGACCACAGCTTTAAACCGAGAAAAGTGTCTGGTCACACTGAAAGCGGAAACCGCCAGTTGGCGGCAGATTTGATAGCAAATTTTATCCAGAGAGTATGCCAATGAATGGACGACAATATGCTGTACTTGGCTGTGTGCTGGCGGGTGTGGCTGTGGCGTTGGGCGCGTTTGCCGCGCACGCACTGAAAGCGCAGTTGCCTGCTTATGAGCTTTCGATAGTAGAGAAAGGCGTCCAGTATCAATTCTGGCATGCCTTGGCCTTGATTGCCCTTGGTCTTTGGCATCAATACCAGCCGCTACGCTTACTGCCAGTTGCCTGTGGGTTTATTGCTGTCGGTATTCTTTGTTTCAGTGGAAGTTTGTACGGGCTTGCGCTGACGGACTGGACATGGCTTTGGCCCGTCACGCCATTGGGTGGGAGCTGTTTCTTGGTTGGCTGGGGCGTGGCCGCTGTTGCGCTCTGGCGCAAGGCTTGAGTTCATTGACGCCCTTGATCATAATGTCGCGTCATTTTTATTGCTAACAGCAGGCCCGAGATGAACCAGATTTTATTGTATTGCCGCCAGGGCTTTGAAAAAGAGTGCGCCGGTGAGATTCAGGACAAAGCAGCCGATGTTGAGGTGTATGGTTTTCCACGCGTGGAAAAAAACACTGGCTATGTACTGTTTGAATGTTACCAGCAAGGTGATGCAGAAAAACTGCTCAAGACACTGCCACTGAGCTCATTGATTTTTGCGCGTCAGATGGTTGCGGTGGTTGGCTGTTTGTCGGATCTGGATCCGGGCGATCGTATCTCGCCGATTTTAGCGTTTGGTGGTGAGCTGCCAAAATGTGGTGATCTGCGGGTTGAAACCCCGGATACGGCGCAGGCGAAAGAGCTGTTGAAATTCTGCCGTAAGTTTACAGTGCCGCTGCGTCAGGCACTGCGAAAGCGCGGCGTGCTGCTGGCAAAAGAAAACCCGAAAAAACCGGTATTGCATGTTTGCTTTACCGCGCCAGGTTGCTGCTTTGTCGGTTACTCACTGACTAACAACAACTCACCACATTATATGGGAATCCACCGTTTGAAGTTCCCGCCCGAAGCGCCGAGCCGTTCAACCCTGAAGCTGGAAGAGGCGTTTCATGCTTTTATTCCACGTGAAGAGTGGGATGAACGTCTGGCTCCTGGCATGTGGGCGGTTGATCTGGGCGCCTGTCCCGGTGGCTGGACCTATCAGTTGGTGAAACGATCGATGTTTGTTCATGCAGTGGACAACGGTGCGATGGCAGAAAGCTTGATGGAAACCGGGCAGGTGAAACACCATGCCGTCGATGGTTTCAAATTCGAACCACCGCGAAAAAATGTATACTGGCTGGTGTGTGACATGATTGAAAAGCCTTATCGCGTGGCCCAGCTGATGGGGGAATGGCTGATCGCTGGCTGGGCAAAAGAAACCATTTTTAATCTGAAACTGCCGATGAGCCGCCGTTATGAGCAGGTGAAAGATGACTTACAGAACCTGAAGATATTCCTGATTGAAAACGGCGTGAAATTTGAGATGCAGGCCAAGCACCTTTATCACGACCGTGAAGAAGTCACTGTGCACATACGCGTGCTGAAATGATGGGAGGCAGCCAGTTGGCTGCCTTTTTTATGCGCTCTGCGCGGAGTAGCGGATATCCTGGAGGTTAAAGCCCAATGTGATGTCGGTTTTCAGTGTCGCGACCTGCTTACAGCGAAGCGCCAGTTCCTGAGTGCCTTCCAGCTTTTTCTGCCATTTGGGTTCGATGTCTTCAGCAGCATAGAGCTGTTCCAGCGTGCTATAACGTTGCAACAGGGTTGAGGCTGTTTTGGGGCCAATACCCGGTACACCGGAAACACCACTCGAGCTAATCCCGGTCAGGCCCCAGTAATCGGTCAACTGCTCAGGTTGTACGGCGAATTCTTTTTCAATAAAGGGGCTGTCGAGCCAGCGTTGCTGGAAGTAATCACGAATCCGGACTGTGGGCTGCAGTAACTGGCAATAGCCTTTGTCGGTTGACACTATTGTCACCTGACCATCATGGTTTGCTACTTTGATGGCCAGTGTGGCAATCATATCGTCGGCTTCGTCACCAGATGAGAGCAGCGAATCCACGCCTTCTTCCCAGAATGCATCCTGAATGCTATCCAGACCCTGTTGCAGTGCTTCAGGCATCGGTTTGCGGCCTTGTTTGTATTCGGGGACCAGTTTCGCGCGCCACCCCCGGTCCTGCCCGGTATGGTCAAACACAGCGACAATATGGGTCGGCTCAGAAGAGCGGATTATCTTGTGTAATGCCCGGGTGCAGACTTGTGCCGTCGATGCAATGTCCTCTGGATTGGGTTGCGCTGCGTGTACCCTGCGAATGAGGTTCATGGCATCAATGATAACAAGATGGATTGACATGGATTACCCAAAGAAAAATGGCCCGATGGGGCCATTCTAATTTGTTGAGCGGTAAATGAAAGCAGAATGACGGGTCATTGAATACGACGGGTATTATCGTCCGTCAGAACCACGAATAATCTCATAACATGGAGTGTACTCAGAACCTGGCAGTTTCATCCGTTGCTGTTCAACAAAGCCGCGAAGCAATTTGTCCATCTTTTTCATCAGCGGTGCGTCGCCGTTGATTTTGAACGGGCCGTGTCGCTCGATGATGCGGATCCCTTCTTCTTTTACGTTGCCGGCAACGATACCGGAGAAGGCCTGGCGTAGGGCGGATGCGAGAAGTTCAGGGCGCTGGTTCATGTGGAGATCAAGGTTTGCCATGTTTTCATGGGTCGGTTCGAACGGCAACTGGAATTCGGGGGCGATTTTCAGTGACCAATTAAATGAATAGGCATCCCCGGTGGATTGGCGGTGCTCTTTTACTGCCGGCATTCCTTGTTTAATAATGCGTGCGGCTTTGACGGGATCATCAATCACAATCTGGTAGTACTTAGTGGCCTCTTTACCGAGTACGTCGCGAATAAATTCATCGATAACCCGGAAATAATCTGCACTCTCTTTTGGCCCGGTCAGCACCACAGGCATCGGCTGGTCTGCATTTTCTGGATGCATCAGGATACCGAGCAGGTACAAGAGCTCTTCGGCGGTACCTGCTCCGCCAGGAAAGATAACGATGCCGTGCCCGATACGCACAAAGGCCTCCAGGCGTTTTTCAATATCTGGCATGATCACCAGCTCATTCAC
Source organism: Grimontia sp. THUN1695 (assembly GCF_059704325.2). Classification (NCBI taxonomy): domain Bacteria; kingdom Pseudomonadati; phylum Pseudomonadota; class Gammaproteobacteria; order Vibrionales; family Vibrionaceae; genus Grimontia; species Grimontia sp. THUN1695. The sequence continues at coordinate 349,173 of NZ_AP046577.1, forward strand.
GATAGGGTTAGGGGGTTCGGCGGCAATAATGGATGGCTCTGTTAGCCCCAGAAAACGGCTTCCCGTTACACGTTGTTTGGCGTGACCAATCGCTGCGCCTTTCATTGGTCCTTCCATCGCACCTGGACCACAACCCGTGCAGATATTCAACTCACGCAGTCCTAACTCGTGGCCAACTTCACGGGTATATTGATATTCAACCGGGTTGATGGAGTGCCCGCCCCAGCAAACAACCAGGTTTGGATCTTTCCCCGGTACCAGTGCGTTGGCGTTGCGCAGAATATCGAAAATCAGGTTAGTGATGTGGCTGGAATTGGTGAGGTTAAATATTTTGGCATGTTCAAGTTGAACGTTGACATGAACAATGTCCCGAAGCACAGAGAACATGTGCTGCTGAATACCACGGATAATTTTACCGTCGACAAACGCATGCTCTGGTGGATTAATCAGTTCAAGTTTGACGCCACGCTCACGGCGCATTACACGGATGTCGAAAGACTTGTATTGTTCTAGCAACTCTTTAGAGCTGTCAGTGTGGCTGCCGGAATTCAGCACCGCTAACGAACAGTTACGGTACAGGCGGTAAAGGTTACTTTTGGCCGTGTCTTTAAGCCTGTCTACCTCAAGTTGGGATAGAAGATCCATGGCCCCAACTGGGCTGATATGTGTGATCATAATCACCTCCTGTGTAGGGAAAGCACACTGTATTAGGGGGAGGGTGTGGATGACACCATTTCATTATTATCAAAATTTCTTTTCAATGGCTTAAAAATCAGTGTGTTAGTTAACCATACACAGAGATGTAGGGTTTAGCCAGTGCAGGGGATAAAAAAGTAAGTTATTAAGCAATCAACTCATTGAAAATTAATGGGCTATGCCAGTATTAGTTTGTTGCGTCCATTATCCTTGGCGTTATAAAGGGCATTGTCTGCGCGCTCAAGGACGTCAACGGTGTTGTCGTTGTCTTTGAACATGCTGGCTCCGATAGAGACAGTGATCGTCAGGCGGTTATCTTTAAATTTGAATGGCAGCTTCGCAATGGTTTCACGGACATTGTTCAACAGGACATTGCGGGTTTCCCCATCTGTATTGGGTAACAGTACCACAAACTCTTCGCCACCAAAGCGCGCGATAAAGTCGGTGTCACGCAGGCATTGATGAATCGTGCGGGCGACCACTTTGAGTACTTTGTCACCCACCAGATGACCATATTGATCGTTGACGCTCTTGAAATGGTCAATGTCAATCATGGCCAGGCAAAGCGGTGTCTGGTAGCGCATCCAGCAACGGTACTCGTGTTCGAGACGATCATCCAGCGCAGCCCGGTTGTAGACCTTGGTGAGAGGATCCAGCAGAAGTTTTCTCTCTTGATCACCAAGGCGTTTACGATAATCCATGGTTTGCTGATACAGCGCTTCCAGTTTCTGTTCATTGTACTGGAGCTTTTCAAGCAATTGTTGCTCACGCTCTTCCAGTGCACGGTTGCGGGCAACAAGAGAAGCAAGATCGACTGATACTTCGGAGATACTAGGCCGTAGATCCTCAAGGGTTTCCGCTTCCTTAAGGTGGTATTGGATTGATTCCACCGACGCGGCCAGCTCTTCATTCAGGGTGTTACGCTGATTGGCAATGGCCAGTGAGCAGTCAATTGAACGGCCGTTATGACGCTGCACTATAGAGAGATCTTCATTGACCTGCGATAGGAACACCCGGGAGGCTTTCCGTTCGTTACGTGTACCGTCAAGGATAAGCTGGACGGACTCCAGCGTCAGCTCCAGCAAGGTTTGTGCGTTAGGGGAAAGCAGCAGTTTGCTGCGGATATCCAAAAGTCGATCGCCTACCTCGCCATCAAAGTCGAGTTCGGTGATCAGGTGTTGAAGTTCGGTGCAAAGCTGGTTGATGCGATCGATGTTGAGCAGATCGCGGGCATTCATGCCGTTGGCGGGCAAGGAGAGTAACTTGAGTGCACGTTCATAAAGTTGCAGCAGTGACACCACTTTTTCTGTGCTGCCTTTTTGTTGCGCAGCAGGACTTGCCAGTAGTGTGCGTAAGTCGCGTTTTAGCTGTGCAGGCAGGCCGGGCAGATATTTCAGCGTTTCCCCGCTTTGCAGGAATTGGCATTCCAGTGCATCTGTGGCTCGTTCTGTTACCTGATTGTATCTACTGACCATTCGCTCCACCAATGCAAGTTGTGGGATCAATCTACTGACATCTTCCTGTGAGTCAAGTTCACGGCAGATTTGTGAGAGGCGCTCACTAAGGCGGTCGTCGTTATTTACCCGGGATGCGGCAATTAAACGTGAGATCAATCGTTTCAGGATCATCGCTTCGCGCCGCGATTTAAGGGCTAAATCGCGGGAAACCAGCTTGTAATGCTGCAACTTTTCTTTTAGCTGGATGATATCTTCATCTGACGAGAAGTTGGACATAAAAAGGACTACATCTCCAAACACCAGTCCGGCACCAGAAGTGGCGGAAAATGAGGCTGCAATTCATGAATTTACACGTGCAACGACTAGCTATAACGGTTTAATGCTAGGACTATCAATAAATTGGCATCAGTTTTTGTCAGATTCGTGAACTATCTGTCAGTTAATACCACTGACTGCCGAAGTTTTAACCGTGATCTGTCCAGTGTGGATGCCATCCAGACATGTCTGTCGGACGTTCGAGTATGAGTTAGCGTTGCTTGAGTCCTTCGGCATGCTCCATGGCCTGTTTCAAGTTATCGGAGCGGTGTACGCTTGGGCGCGAATGAGATTAGCATGAACCTCTCTGAGTGTGCGCAGATGGAGTGATCTGTGGTGATGGTTTGAGGTTTCAGCTAGACGATGTCGAATTGAGGTGGGCGTCCACATAAGCGCTGATAGACAAAGAGCAAGAAAGCTATGCTGCAGGCAAGAGTCGCATGGCAGAAAATATCGTCCCCAAATAAGAAAAACAGGCCCTGTTTCCAGAGCCTGCATGACAGATTATTGGCGCGCTAGACGGTTGTTTTCACTTGGTGTTTTACCCATATTCGTGCGGTATGGGTTAATGTCCAGTCCACCGCGGCGGGTGTAACGTGCATACACCGTCAGAAGTTCCGGCTGACAGTATTTCATCAGGTCGGTGAAGATGCGTTCAACACACTGTTCATGGAATTCATTGTGGCGGCGGAAGGAAACAATGTAGCGCAGCAGCTTTTCACGGTTAATGCGCTTGCCTTTGTAGGCAATGCGAACTGAACCCCAGTCAGGCTGGCTGGTGATCAGGCAATTGGATTTGAGCAGGTTACTGTTCAGGGTTTCAGTAACAACCGGGCCGTCCGCAGCACCTTCAAGCAGGGCAGGGTTAAAATCGTAATTGTCAATTTCGATGTCCTGCTCATCAATATTTTCTCCCCCGAAGGCAACGACCGGGGTATTGGTGAACTCTTCCAGAGGCGACAGAGTGACATCAACATCCGCACCGGCACAGGCTGACAAATCCTTGGCGAGGGTATCAACCACTTCCTGCCAGCTTTCAAATTTGGTCTGGTTGAAGCTGTTCAGGTACAGCTTGAATGACTTGGATTCAATCAGGTTGGGTGTGGTGGCAGGGAGGCGGACTTCACCAATTGCAACTTGTGGCAGGCCTTTGCTGTTCAGCCATGACAGTTCGTAGAGCGTCCAGATGTCGTACCCGGTAAACGGCAGCGAATCGCCCAGATTCAGGTCATCGCGGTTAAGGCTTCGTGGTACGGGTTGCAATAGCCCTGGCGCATAATGTTCTTGATAGTCCGTTTTCTGACCCAGCGTCAGGCCAGCAAGTTCTTTTGCATCTTGATATTTGCTCATACGGTTTTGCCATGGATCGATTAGAATGCGCAAAGTTTACTGAATCTTGAGGAATCTTGCTAATGAATCACTCTGTCATCCATGCGCTTTGGTCTTTCAGTGCGCGCTTTGTTGATGCCTGGGACCAGAAACATGGTTCGAAACCACAAAGCGAGGGGTATCTTGGCCTTGCATCGCCTTGTGTGGTTCAGGAAACCGACGATGTGGTGATTTGGCAACCGGTAAAACGTGAGACGCTGGCGGATTTTTCAAACGTAGAAGAAGGGATTGGTATTCGTCTGCATGACGACATCAAAGCGTTTTATGCAGGTCAGTACTGTGGTGATATGACGGCACGCTTTGATGGGCTGGCGCTGGAAATTGTCCAGGTCTGGAGTGATGAAGACCTGCCACGCTTGCAGGAGAATATGCTGGGACACCTGCTGATGCAAAAGCGCCTTAAGCAAAACCCGACCGTGTTTATTGCCTCGACCCAGGATGAGCTGGATGTGGTGTCAATATGCAATGTTTCCGGTGAAGTGATCAAAGAGCGCATTGGCACCCAACAACGTGACGTGCTGGCGCCGGATGTTGAAACCTTCCTTAGTCAACTGGTGCCGGAGGTCTGACAGCCCATGTATGTGGTTGAGCTTACCTTTGAATGCTATGACGATACTACCATCTCAGCCGTTGATCGTGCCGTAAATGGCCTGATAGACGCACTGCGTTACAACGGTCAGGTGCTGGGCCGTGAATTTCCGATGGTGATGGGCGATGGACAGTTTCACGTCCGCGCTGTGTGCCCGGAAAAAGACAGCCTGAACCCGAAATACAACAGCCCACAGGTAAAACAGAAAACCCTGCAACTGACCGATGCCTGCCTGCTATCACCCAAAGTCAAAGTGCTGGGGCGGGATATCAATTCTGAAGAGAGTGCGCCGGATGTTGCACGCAGCTGGCAGGTCATGTACACCACCTATGTGCATACTTGCTCGCCGCTACGCTGCGGTGAAACCTTGCTTCCCATTCCGCTTTACCGTATTCCAGCGACCTTCAATGGCGATCATAAAGCGGAAGTGAAGTGGCAGACAGAGTGGCAGGCGTGCGATGAAATCCAGATGGCCGGTGCATTTAAAGCCGAGCATGCCGCACTGGCAGAAATTCAGGATGTAGACAGCCTGTTGTTCCGTAAAGGGTGGGATATCCGTGGGCGGATTGAATATCTGACCAAGGTGCCAACCTACTATTACCAATACCGTGTAGGTGGGACAGATGCGGAATCTGAGCTGGCGAGGAAGTGTCCGAAATGCGGCGGCGACTGGTTACTCGAATCACCGCTGCATGATGTGTTTCATTTCAAGTGTGATTGCTGCAGGCTGGTCTCCAACCTGTCGTGGGACTTTCAATAACTATGGATGGCGTTGCTCAAGGGCTTCAAGGCGCTTGGTCAGCGCTTCCACCTGTGCTTCCAACGCCTGTATGCGGGCATTGGCATCGTCTTGTTTTTTCACTAATTCCACTTTGGGCACAGTACCACTTTTCTTCCAACGCTGAAGTGCACTGATAATCAGTGGCATGGGAACCGGGCTTGTAAGCCGCCCTTTGATTAATGCCACGCTGGGCTCTTTTCCATCGTTGACCAAAGATTGAATGGTTTGTTCGAGCTGTGGGGTAAAATCAATGCTCATTGTGTTTTCCCTAAAATCACGTGTCCGCCATGGCAGCGAAGAAGACAGAGCATCATGAATACCCTAACTTTTTCCCTTACGCAACAGGGCATCCAGGGTGTCTATTTGTTCTACCCAATCCGCATCCTGGCATTTCGCCTCTTCGAGAAACTGTTTTTGACTGGCTGTCCAGAAAGTGGCGGTTGTCAGATTTTCCCCTGCTTGCAACGAATGGCTGGCAATGAAAATGTCGATCGAATTAGCATCGGATGCCAATCCGAGTTGCCGAAACAGGTTTTCAAGATTGTGGTTAAACATTTCCATAAGCGCCCCCTCCTTTTGGGGTAATAATCCCGCACATTCAGTCAGTATAGAAGCCATAATTTTGGGTGGTTGGTATATGGATGAGGTGCAGTAAGGGGCATGTTTCATGCGAGAGGACGGAAAAAACGCTCACTAAACAGGACGCTAATTGTCCTGTATGTATAAACGCCCTGACATTTCGCACTCTTCTCTTTTTGATGTATTATTTATGATTCATTGTCTCTTGGTTTGGATTCTGTCTACTTATCGATAGTATTTCAGATGAAAATTCTGTTTCTTTTTTGACCAGATTTTTGTCGCAGCATTTTCGTTTCAAGACCATGACTCGCTCCCTTGTGAGATATCTCTTACAATGACGTGGGATTCTTCAGCTTGAGACGCAGATTTCCAGAAAAGATGATTTTTCAATCACAATAAAAACAATAAGTTACAAAACTCGTCATTAAGCCTGTATAAAATTGTGACTTTAATCACCTGCTGGCTGGTTGTTTTGGAAATTGGTTAGCGTAATCTTTGTGTTGTCGGAAGGATACTGGCATACGGAACAGGAACTAACACCACGGACTTTGGCAGCTCAGGATGAGCAGGTAATGCAAAGATTGTGTTACTGACAAGGCAAGGAAAGCGGATTAGGGATACGGAAGGAGCCGTACAGTAGGCAGGATGTTTACTGGTCAGGAAGACACTTAGGACAACCCAGGATGGGGGCTTAAGGAATCCACTTCAGGACGAAGTTAAGGACACCCTCAGGACGAGGATGAGAATCGAGAGCGGGATAGCTCGATGGGTCAAGGTAGGACCGAAGGACACCTCCAGGAAGGAGAGATTGGGATAACGCTGAAGGAATCAGCTACTGATCAAGGAATGATGCAGGGAGCAAATTTCGTAGCCGGATAGCTGCAAGTAAGACCTTAAGGGCGCGACGAAAGTCGCGCCCGTTCTTTTTTATTGGTCATAAAAACCTATCCAATGCCCTGTGCATTATTGTTCCACTATGGGATATGCTGGCATGTAAATCTCTTTGACCCGCATTCCCTGCATGACGGCATAGCCTTGATAGCAATCCAGCCCGTTGACGGAAAATTCAAAGTAGTAGCGGGTTTGGATATTAAGTGGACCTTTCGGCCAACCCAATGAATGGCTGCCCCTGGCAATCGATATCAACTGTAGTTGCGTTTGCCGGCAGCGTTGCTGGATATAGTGTTTAGCCAGTTCACTCTGGCGCCGTTGTTGCCAGAACAGGCTGGCAACCAGTGCAATAACGAGTATCCAGAGCAGATCGCCAATCATAGATCACGCTTTCACAGATTGTTGTAATTGCTTCACTGCATCCAGCAGCGCCGGCGAGGCTGAGCCATAGAGCAATGCCAACACCTGTGGCCGAAGTACGGGGATCATCACCAGATCTGCCACCATTTGCTGGAAGAAAGCCTGGTTGTTTTGTTCGGCAACGGCGATTAGGAAAGTATCCAGTAAGGTGTCTTTTGTCAGCGCCTGCCAGCAGCGTCCGGCAATCGCGATCAACATTTCACGGTGACGCAGCGCATCCAGTGACAGCATGTGTTCAACCACGCGCTGGACGATTTCCGGTTTTGCTCCAGCCAGAGCACGGACATGGGCCGTTAACAGGAACAGGTCAGTTTCTTCGGCTGACAACATGGCGTGGATCTCTTCTTCAATCCGCATTGCCAGAGAATCCGCGATCGCGCAGTGTTCTAAACATCCCAACACGGCATATTTTGGGGGCTGCGGCATATGAGAGAGCGCTTTTCGCAGATGGGTGAGGTTGTTGTGTTTATCCATACGGGCACAGAGATCGGCAATGCCCTGAAGCCCAACACCTTGCCATGCATCCCACCTCAGTTCTCCAGACATGTAATGCTGGGCATGATCGTAATACTGGCTGGCAGGCTGGTTGAGCTTGGCTGTCAGGAACGCATGGAATATCGCCTTCTTATCATCCTGCGGGGTGAAGGTATACGGGTTGGCGGCCAGTTTTTCCTGCTCTTCTTCGGTGGGGGGGGTACCCAGCGTCGCGCCCATCGCTTGTGCTACGTATTGGATAAAGTCACCCAAAGCAGCTTGGTTTAACAGTCCCCGTTCATCCAGTGGCATTTTTAAAAACCAAATCCAGGGCGCCTGATCAGGCTGCCAGAAGGCGATTCCCATCTGTGCGTGTCGCTGCGTAGGATACGGGTAAGGAATGCGGTTTTCTTCAATCGCCACAAAGTCGTTGGTTTCAATCGGTGTGACCCGGCGACTGAGGTCAAAAACCAGAAACTCACAATTGGCCTGGCTGAGAATTGTATTGAGAGAGAGCGTATTTTCCATGGTGACTTCTAATTCGGATTGCCTTCATTGGCGGAGAGTAATTTCCCCTAGTTTACCATCTATCCTGAGCGTGGCAGGTCAACAGACCCTATTTAGTGATATGCTTGCGACACTTTGATTTTTCAACCCACCGCGCGCAAAAGAGAGCAATTCTATGAACAAGCACGAAAGAACCGGCGCTTTGATTCTGGCACTGAAGGCGGCCATGGAAAAGCATGGCCACTGGGAAAATAAGCCGCCGTCGGTGCAGGCGCTGGCAAGCGTTGAGCCGTTTGCGGTAGATACCTTGAGTTGTGCACAATGGCTGCAATGGATTTTTATTCCCAAGATGGCGTTTTTGATTGAGCATCAGCAGCCACTTCCTACCTCTTTCGCGATTTCCCCTTACATTGAAGAAGCGATGAAGGGCCTTGATGGCCACGTTGACATTACCCGTGTATCACAAGATCTTGATGCGCTGTTTACACCGTAGACATGATGCAGACTGAACTGGAAATACTCTACCGTGACGAGTGGTTGGTCGCGGTCAACAAGCCCTCTGGCATGCTGGTGCACCGTTCCTGGCTGGATAAGGGGGAAACCCGTTTTGTGATGCAAACACTGCGAGACCAGATTGGCCAGCATGTGTTTCCGCTTCATCGGCTGGATCGTCCGACCTCTGGCGTGCTGCTCTTTGCGTTGTCTTCAGAAATAGCAGCTGAAATGATGCCAAAGTTTGCCGGTCGCGATATTCACAAAACCTATCATGCGGTGGTCAGAGGCTGGATTCAGGAAGGAGCGACGCTCGATTATCCACTCAAAGAAGAGCTGGATAAGGTGGCGGACAAATATGCGACAGCAGAGCCTGAAGCCAAGGAAGCGGTGACAGAATATCGCCCGGTGGCGCATGCTGAGCTGCCGATCCCATTGGGGCGCTACCAGAGTTGCCGCTACACCTTGGTTGAAATGAAACCGCACACTGGGCGTAAGCACCAGCTTCGCCGCCATATGCACCATTTAAGTCACCCTATCATCGGTGACGTTAACCACGGTGACGGCAGGCATAACCGCCTGTTCCGTGAGGTGTTTAACTGCCATCAACTGCTGCTCCATGCCTCGCGCACTGAGTTTCAGCATCCGGTTACCGGTGAAAACATAGTGATTGATGCAAACATTGATGATGTGTGGCGACGGGTCTTGGAAGGCTTGGGGTGGGGAGCAGAATTCTGAGGAAAAACAGGTCCCTGGAACCTAGCTCCTAGGACCTTCTTTCTATAATTTTTCCAGATCGGATTCGATCTCGGCGATCTTGCTGGCAACCACTTTTTCCAGATGTCTGAGGTCACGAAGGATCTTCTGCTTTACATCATGTTCGGCTTGTTCATGGCGAACAATCTTGTCGAGTTCATCGACCACCAGTGACAGGCTGCGGTTAATCTCGGTTACTTCACGGAACCGGCCACTGCCACTGTCGACGACCACATTTTTGCGTTGGCGCGGATATTTGAATTTCACGCTCTTAGCGAAAAGCTCACCTTTGGCTTTATGGAAATAGATTTTCAGTGTGTCAGAATTGGCTTCCTGGCGCAGGGTATAACGTTCAATGTTTTCAGGATGTTCGATACCGATATTTCTCAGGTTCTGATACATGGCATTACCCCTTTCTTCTACCAAATCACGGCATTGTTTATTTTAGCAGGATCCAGACGGCAGCCCCAACTCTGGCAACGATCAATGCCTGAGAGTTGTGGCTGAGATCGCCAACCCGGTTAACCCGCATCATTCAACGCATCAAAGAGTGCATTTTTCAACGAAGTCTGGGCCTCGTCGGTTAATGCCTGGCGCTCACCGTCTGTGACAATAAAAAAGTCTTCTGCCCGTTCGCCAATGGTGGTGATTTTGGCCGCCTGCAGTGAAACGCCTTCACGGGCAAAGACGGCTCCCACTTTTGCAAGCAGGCCCGGAGTGTCGAGGGCAATCAGTTCCAGTAATGTGCGCCTTCCAATGCGGGTGGGCAGGAAGTTCACCTGGGTTTTTACTTTGAATGCCATCAGCTTTCTAGGTGCGCGTTTGACCGGAATGGTAATGGCGCCTTCTTGCATTAAAGCATCTGCCACGCCTTCCCGAATCTTGTCATGGCGATCCGGCTGAATGGCTTCATTATTGGCATCGAGCACCATAAAGGTATCAAGGGCAAAACCGTCTTTGCTGGTCATGATCTGGGCGTCATGAACGCTGAGGTTTTTCTTGTCCAGTGCCGCTACGACACGGGCAAACAGGCTGGGCTTGTCTTCGCTGTAGACAAAGATTTCCGTACCGCCGCGGGTCGCATTTTTGCTAATCAGCACCAAGGGATCTTTCCCCTCATGCGAGAGGATATTTTCACTGTGCCAGGCAATTTGCTTGTGGGTATGCCGCAGGAAGTAGTCTGCTTTAAAACGTTGCCACAATAGTGATATTTCACGCGGTGAATGGCCATTCTTGCGCAGTAATGCAGAGGCTAACTGTTGGTTATGGCGGATACGCTCGCGGATATCCGGCGGGTTTTCCAGGCCCCGGCGCAGGGCTTTTTGTGTTGAATAATACAGCTCTGCCAACAGTGTGCGCTTCCAGCTGTTCCAGAGTTCCGGGTTAGTAGCATTAATGTCTGCCACTGTCAGACAAATAAGGTGATCCAGGTGTTCTTCGTCACGTACTTTCTGTGCGAAATCAGTAATGACTTCCGGATCGTAGATATCGCGGCGCTGGGCGGTAACTGACATCAACAGGTGATTGCCCACCAGCCAGCTGACCAGGTTGGCTTCAGGGCGGGATAAGCCATGGTCAATACAGAAATTGTATGCCTCAACGGCGCCGATTTCAGAATGATCGCCTCCCCTGCCTTTGCCGATGTCATGGAAAATAGCCGCCAGTAAAAGCAATTCGGGTTTGGCGAGGCGGGGATAGACATCACAACAGATTGGGTGTTTTTCACTGTTTTCTTCCTGGCTATATCCGTTGATATGTTTGAGTAGACGGATAGTGTGCTCATCCACGGTATAGGCGTGAAAAAGATCAAACTGCATCTGGCCAACGATTTGGCTCCATTGCGGCAAGTAGGCTGACAGAACGCCATGCTTGTGCATCAGGGGGAAGGCTTTATGCAGTGCATTAGGATGCCGGGTCAGTGCAATAAACTTCTCTTTAGCTTCCGGCAGATCGCACAGAAACCGGTTGAGCCGGCGACGAGCAGTACGCAGCTGTCTCAGTGTTGGCGCTGAGATCGATTCAATGGATTTGTCATCGGCAATGTGGAGGAACATATCCAAAATGGTGTCAGGACGCGCCTGGAACAGCGCCGGTTTACGCGCTTCAATCTGCTTTCCATGACGTTGGAAATCCTCACTGAGCACGTCAATTTTTTTGCTGTCCGGTTCATCCTCAATCGCCTTGGCGAACAGGCGGATCAGCATTTTATTCAGCTCCGAGACCCTGCCGAGGGTGCGGTAGAAGTCTTTCATCATCAGCTCGACGCCGCGGTTCCCTTCTCCCTGATAGCCCAGTGTTTCGGCAACGGACGGTTGGTGGGAAAACGTCAGCCGGTTGTCATAGCGACGAAGTTCGAGGTGCAGGGCAAAACGGATACGCCAAAGCATGGTCTGGCATTCATCCAGTTCACGGAACTCGGCATCGGTGAGAAACCCGTATTTGCTCATCTCACGCAAGCTGGTGGCACCAAAGTGACGACGCGCTATCCAGCTCAAAGTGTGGATATCACGAAGCCCGCCGGGGCTGGATTTAATGTCCGGCTCGAGGTTGTAGGCAGTGTCGTGATACCGGGCATGGCGCTCTTTTTGTTCTTTTACTTTGGCTTTGAAGAAGCGCTCACTGGGCCAGAATTGCTTGGCATGGATACGGCTTTTCAGTTCGTGATAAACGCGCTCGCTACCACACAACAATCGCGCTTCTTGCAAGTTGGTTGCAACGGTCAAATCGTCCTGACCCACTTCCATGCATTCAGCCAGAGTGCGGACGCTATGACCGACTTCGAGTTTGAGATCCCAAAGCAAGGTAACAAATTCACTGATCCGTGCCTGGTAGGTGCTGTCGATGCCGTTTTCAGAGAGGATCAAAAGGTCGATATCAGAAAGAGGATGGAGTTCCCGGCGGCCATAGCCGCCGACAGCAATCAGGGCGAGAGTAGGATGGTGGTGAAACGAAAAATGCTGCCACAGGCGGTTAAGCAGGGCATCAATATAGTCAGCACGCTGATAAACCAGATCAGTGACAGGTATACGGTTAAGAAAGTCAGCCGTTTGTTGTTCCCCAAACAGTGCCAGTTGCTGCTTGAGTTCGTTGAGGTTGAGTTGTTCGGTACTCAGTTTGTCAGGTGAGATCAGAATGTCGTTCATTGTCATCCTTGATGAAAAAAGCCGACGCAGAGGCCGGCTTTTTACTCATTATGCGTTGTTCAAGAAACGAGGGAGTGTTTCGTCACTGCGCAAGGTCAGTATTTCACAACCGGTGTCGGTGACCAGAATGGTATGCTCCCATTGTGCGGATTTTTTACCATCAACGGTGTACACCGTCCAGCCGTCGTCTTCATCCAAAACGGTACCAAACTTCCCGGCATTGATCATCGGCTCGATAGTAAAGCACATACCTGGTTTCATTACCGTACGGTCGTTGTTTTTATAGTGGACCACTTGCGGCTCTTCATGAAATTCTGCGCCAATGCCATGGCCGCAATAATCTTTCACGATAGAGTAGCGTCTTGGACGGCTTTTGATGAATTTCTGAATTTCTGTCCCGATATCACCAATGCGCGCACCGGGCTTCACTTTTTTCAGTGCTTGATAAAGGCTTTCTTGCGCTACATGGCACAGTGCCTTGTCTTCGGCAGAAACCTCACCAATCAGGAACATTTTTGAGGTATCGCCGTGGTAGCCATCTTTAATTACAGTAATGTCAATATTAATGATGTCACCGTCTTTCAGCACATCACTTTTGCTTGGAATGCCATGACACACCACATGGTTGATGGAGGTGCAGATAGACTTGGGAAAGCCATGGTAATTGAGCGGCGCGGGAATCGCTTGCTGTGTTTCGGTGATATATTTGTGGCAGATATCATCCAGCTCTTCCGTGGTCACGCCTGCTTTGACATGCGGTTCAATCATTTCAAGCACTGCTGCGGCAAGGCGACCGGCCTCACGCATTTTTTCTATTTCTTCAGCCGTTTTAATAGTGGCGCTCATTGCTTTCTCTCAGTTGGCTCCCTGATATTTAGGTCAAATTCGCTCAGGAAGGATAGGACTGCATTTAGTACATATTATCAATCGCATCGCCATGAGGGAACCTTGCCCAGCGACTCGCGCACTTTTTTATACTGGATTCACAGGCCATGTTTATGGTATAAAGCGCGCCGAAATGCGCCTTCATGGTCAATCGGGTTTCCCGGTTCTGTATAGGTGGTTTCGATAAACACTTATTTATTAACTCACACACATATCGGCACATACGCCGGGGTGCCCTTGAAGGGTCGGATGTATGGGATATGTGGAGGCCTAACCCCAAGAGGAATTAAAATGGCTACTGTTTCAATGCGCGACATGCTGAAAGCTGGTGTTCACTTCGGTCACCAGACCCGTTACTGGAACCCTAAGATGAAGCCATTCATCTTCGGTGCACGTAACAAGGTTCACATCATCAACCTGGAAAAAACTGTACCAATGTTCAACGATGTACTGGCTGAGCTGACCAAAGTAGGTGAGCGCAAAGGTAAAGTACTGTTCGTTGGTACTAAGCGTGCCGCTAGCGAAGCTGTTAAAGCAGCAGCTGAAAGCTGTGATCAGTACTACGTGAACAACCGTTGGTTGGGCGGTATGCTGACTAACTGGAAAACTGTTCGCCAGTCAATCAAACGTCTGAAAGATCTGGAAACTCAGTCAACTGACGGTACTTTCGAGAAGCTGACTAAGAAAGAAGCCCTGATGCGCACCCGTGAAATGGAGAAACTTGAGAAGTCTCTGGGCGGTATCAAAAACATGGGCGGTTTGCCAGACGCGCTGTTCGTTATCGACGCTGATCACGAGCACATTGCTATCAAAGAAGCAAACAACCTGGGTATCCCAGTGTACGCGGTAGTTGATACCAACTCTGACCCAGATGGCGTTGACTTCGTTATCCCAGGTAACGACGATGCGATTCGCGCAGTTCAACTGTACCTGAACGCTGCTGCTCAAGCATACAGCGAAGGCCGTAGCCAGGACATCGTCGCTCAAGCTGAAGACGAACTGGTTGAAGTCGCAGAGTAAGACACTTGCTCCTTGTGAGCGTTCTTAGCCATCAGGTTGTCACAGACAGTACTGTAAGCTAAGTAGGTTAGCAGGGGCCGCATTATGGCCCCTGATTTTTACCCAAATAGTTTCGAATCGAGGAATGAACAATGGCTGTTACCGCTGCCCTGGTAAAAGAACTGCGCGAACGCACTGGCGCAGGCATGATGGAATGTAAAAAAGCGTTGGTTGAAACTAACGGTGATATCGAACTGGCAATCGAAAATATGCGTAAGTCAGGTGCTGCGAAAGCTGCTAAGAAAGCAGGTAACGTAGCGGCTGAAGGTGCAATCATCATCAAAGAAGCTGACGGTGTTGCTGCACTGGTTGAAGTGAACTGCCAGACTGACTTCGTTGCGAAAGACAGCAATTTCACCACGTTCGCGAATGCAGTAGCGGATGAAGCTGCTGCAACTAAAGCGTCTATCGAAGAACTGCAAGCGAAATTCGAAGACGACCGTGTAGCACTGGTTGCTAAAATCGGCGAAAACATCTCTATCCGTCGCGTTGCTTACGTGAAAGGTGCATCACTGGCTTCTTACCGCCATGGCGAGCGCATCGGTGTTGTTGTTTCTGGTGAAGGCGACGCGGAAACCCTGAAACACATCGCTATGCACGTAGCGGCGTCTCGTCCTGAGTACGTAACACCAGAAGACGTACCTGCTGACGTTGTGGCTAAAGAGCGCGAAGTTCAGGTTGAGATCGCGATGAACGAAGGCAAGCCTAAAGAAATCGCAGAGAAAATGGTTGAAGGCCGCATGAAGAAATTCACCGGCGAAGTATCTCTGACTGGCCAACCTTTCATCATGGAGCCTAAGAAATCTGTAGGTGAAATCCTGAAAGAGAAAGGTGCTTCTATTTCTGCCTTCGTACGCCTGGAAGTGGGTGAAGGTATCGAGAAAGTTGAAGGCCCAAGCTTCGCAGAAGAAGTTGCAGCTGCTGCTCAGAAAGGTTAATTTCTCTTTGAGCCCTCAAAGACCGCAGAACCCTGCGGTCTTTTCACAATCCCATCCGTAGAAGTAAGTGCCTAAAGGTAGTGACAATGACTACAAACCCAAAACCAGCTTATCAACGAATTTTGCTTAAATTGAGCGGCGAAGCGCTGCAAGGTAAAGAAGGCTTCGGCATCGATCCGGCGGTGCTTGATCGTATGGCGCAAGAAATTAAAGAACTGGTTGAACTTGGTGTACAAGTTGGCTTGGTTATCGGTGGTGGTAACCTTTTCCGTGGTGCAGGCCTTGCAGAAGCGGGTATGAACCGGGTTGTGGGCGACCACATGGGTATGTTGGCGACTGTGATGAACGGTCTGGCTATGCGTGATGCGCTGCACCGTGCCTATGTGAACGCGCGATTGATGTCAGCTATTCCTCTGAATGGTGTTTGTGACAGCTATAACTGGGCGGAAGCGATCAGTCAGCTTCGCAACGGCCGCGTTGTTATTTTCTCTGCCGGTACCGGTAATCCTTTTTTCACCACAGACTCGGCAGCGTGTCTGCGCGGTATTGAAATCGAAGCAGATGTGGTGATTAAAGCTACCAAGGTTGATGGCGTTTTCACCGATGACCCAGCGAAAAACCCGGATGCAGAACTCTACAGCCATCTGACCTACCAGGATGTTCTGGAAAAAGAGCTGAAAGTGATGGATTTAGCTGCCTTTACCCTGGCTCGCGATCATAAGATGCCAATTCGTGTTTTCAATATGAATAAGCCAGGTGCACTGCGCCGAGTTGTGATGGGTGAGCAAGAAGGCACACTAATTAATAACGGTTAATCAAAATTAGTGGCATAATCGCCCTCGTTATAAAAAAGAATCTTCAAGGATATTCTCGTGATCAATGAAATTAACGCAGATGCGAAAGAACGCATGCAGAAAAGCGTTGAAGCGCTGAAGAACACCCTGTCAAAAATCCGTACCGGTCGTGCGCACCCTGCATTGCTTGATGGCCTAACCGTCGACTATTACGGTGCATCAACGCCGCTGAAACAGCTGGCGTCAATTGTGGCTGAAGATGCGCGTACCCTAGCTATCACTGTCTTTGACAAATCCATCACCCAAGCCGTTGAAAAAGCGATCATGACCTCTGATCTAGGCTTGAACCCAATGTCGGCGGGGACGGTGATCCGTGTTCCATTGCCACCACTGACAGAAGAACGTCGTCGCGATTTGGTTAAGATTGTTCGTGGTGAAGCAGAAGGCGGTCGTGTTGCCGTGCGTAACATCCGTCGTGATGCAAACAGCGACTTGAAAGCACTGCTGAAAGAAAAAGAGATTTCTGAAGATGAAGAACGCCGTGGTCAGGACGACATCCAAAAACTGACTGATGCTGCGGTCAAAGAAATTGACACAATTCTTGAAGCAAAAGAAAAAGAGTTGATGGAAGTTTAATTCCGGCTACACTCCGATTCCATTGCCAAAGCGCTGTGCCAGCAAAGCAGCACAGCGCTTTTTATTTGCGAAGGATTATGAATGAGCTCCATATCTTCCCATCAAGAACTCGACCCTAGCCTATTTCCCAAGCACATTGCCGTTATCATGGACGGCAATGGACGCTGGGCCAAAGCGCGTGGCAAAGCCCGTATGTTTGGGCATAAAGCCGGCGTAGACGCGGTTCGTAAAACGGTATCTGCTGCAAACCGACTTGGTGTACAGGTGCTTACACTGTTCGCTTTTAGCAGTGAAAACTGGCGTCGCCCAGAAGAAGAAGTCAGTCTGCTGATGGAGTTATTTGTCACTGTGCTGGGACGTGAAGTGAAACGCCTTCACAAAAATGGTGTCAGGCTCAAGGTAATTGGTGATACCACACGCTTTAGTCAATCATTACAGGATAAAATTGCTGCCGCCGAAGCCTTGACGGCAAACAATACCCGGTTAGTGCTGAATGTGGCGGCTAACTATGGTGGTCAATGGGACATTATGCAGGCAGTGAAAAAGTTAGCGGCTCAGGTTGAGCGTGGTGAAATTCCGGCTGAGCAACTGACTGAAGCCGATCTTCAGGTGCATTTATCATCTGCAGGTCTTCCCGATGTGGATTTAATGATCCGTACCAGTGGCGAATGCCGAATCAGTAACTTTATGTTGTGGCAAGCCGCCTACGCGGAACTGTATTTTACCGACCAGTTCTGGCCAGACTTCGACGAGACCAGTCTGACAGAAGCCATTGCATGGTATATTAACCGCGAGCGCCGTTTTGGTTGCACCGGTGAGCAAATCAAGGCCATGTTACAAGTAGAAAAATAAGAGGGTTTCGTTTGCTGAAACAACGTGTCTTAACAGCTGCAATACTGGCGCCGCTGGTGGTTGCCGGTATTTTCTTTTTGCCGTTACAACTTTTCATGATTGCTGTGGCTGGCGTGACCTTGCTTGGCCTCTGGGAGTGGACCAAATTTGTGGGTACCACAACCCGTTTCCGAGCTTTTGTTTTTCCTGCAGCCTTGCTTTGGGGCTCCCTGTTTGCACTTCCTTTGACCGGCAATGGATTGGAATTATCGGCAGTCAATGGCAGTGTAGTCGCTATTGCTGGCGCGGTATGGTGGCTGGTTGCGACCGTCATGGTGCTCCGATACCCCAAAGGCGCATCAGGTTGGTCAGATAAAAATATCGTCCAGCAAGGCTTTGGCGTTTTAACGCTCTTGCCATTTCTGTGGAGTGTGTTGCTTCTTCGCGCTTACCAGTATGAACAATCCCCTCTGTTAGGTGCGAAGATGGTACTTCTGGTCTGTTTACTGGTTTGGTCCGCAGACACAGGGGCATATTTTGCAGGTAAGAATTTTGGTAAACGTAAGATGGCGCCATCCGTCAGTCCAAACAAAACAGTCGAGGGGCTGATTGGTGGTGTGATTGCCGCTGTTGCTGTGACTCTTACTGCTGCATATTATTTTTCCATTCCATTTTCTTCTCTTGCGATGTTAGGCCTTGTGGCCTTACTGACCGCCTTTGCTTCGGTCTTGGGTGATTTAGCCGAAAGCATGTTTAAGCGTGTTGCAGGTGTGAAAGACAGTGGCAGTATTTTGCCCGGACATGGCGGTATCCTGGACAGGATTGATAGCCTGACAGCCGCATTTCCAGTTTTCACCGTTCTGTATTTCTGGCTTGTGTAAGAAAGTCACCGACGTTCAGTCGGTGACCTGTATCTGGGCCTGATGAAACAAAAAATTGAGAATGCTATGCGTAAGATAACGATTCTTGGTGCGACCGGTTCCATTGGCACCAGCACGCTCTCTGTGATTGAAAAGAATCTTCACGCTTATGAAGTGTTTGCGTTGGCGGCGAATGCCAATGTGAATGACATGATTCTGTTGTGCCTGAAGTGGCGCCCTAAGTTTGCTGCGATGGCAAACCCGGATGCTGCAGACGCACTGCGTCTGGCACTTCGCAACCAAGGCTGTTCGACAGAGGTGTTGAGCGGTATTGAAGGTTTGTCCACACTGGCAGCGCATGATGAGGTGGATACCGTGATGGCGGCGGTAGTTGGGGCCGCAGGTTTGTTACCGACCATGGCTGCCGTGAAAGCAGGCAAACGTATTTTGCTGGCTAACAAAGAAGCCTTAGTGATGTCTGGGCAATTCTTTATTGATGCTGTTCACCGGTATGGTGCTGAGTTGTTGCCGGTGGATAGCGAGCACAATGCGATTTTCCAATGTCTGCCACAACGTATTCAATCCCAACCGGGTATTTGCGACCTTTCCGCTGAAGGGGTGAGTAAAATCCTGCTAACTGGCTCTGGCGGCCCGTTTCGCTATACCGATTTGGACATATTACCGTCAGTGACGCCTGAGCAGGCCATAGACCACCCTAACTGGTCTATGGGGCCCAAAATATCTGTGGACTCTGCGACCATGATGAACAAGGGGCTGGAGTATATTGAGGCAAGATGGTTGTTCAATGCCCAGCGTGAGCAGCTGGACGTGATCATTCACCCTCAGTCTGTCATCCATTCTATGGTTCAGTACCGTGATGGCTCTGTGCTGGCTCAAATGGGACGTCCCGATATGTGCACGCCGATTGCCTATGCCATGGCGTATCCAGCACGTATTGAAGCAGGGGTAAAACCACTTGATTTTAGCGAAGTGGGTGAATTTACTTTTCTCAAACCAGATTTCAACCGTTACCCCTGCTTAAAGCTTGCCATTGATGCCTGTTATGTGGGGCAGGCAGCGACCACCACACTGAATGCCGCAAATGAAGTGGCTGTAGACGCGTTTTTGCAACAGCATATTGGCTTTATGCAGATTGCTGAGGTTAACGATGCTGTGTTACAACGTGTAGAGCTGTCTGAACCTTCCTGTATTGAAAGTCTCTTAGAAATAGACAACAAAGCGCGAGCAATGGCACATCAAATAATTACGGAGTTAGCAGAATGAGCGCCATACTTTGGAACTTACTGTTTTTCCTGATAGCCCTTGGTATCTTGATCGCTGTGCACGAGTACGGTCATTTTTGGGTTGCCAGAAAATGTGGCGTCAAAGTAGAGCGGTTCTCCATTGGCTTTGGGAAAGCGATTTGGCAGAAAACTGGCAAGGATGGCACCGAATATACCCTGGCAATGATACCGCTTGGCGGGTATGTGAAAATGCTGGATGAGCGCGTAGGCGATGTACCACCGGCGCTTCGTGAGCAGGCATTTAACAACCGTCCACTATGGCAGCGCAGCGCCATTGTGGCGGCGGGCCCTATAGCTAACTTTCTGTTTGCGGTTGTCGCTTACTGGTTGGTAGCGCTTATTGGCGTACCAGTGGTAAAACCCATTATTGGTGATGTGGTTCCACAATCTATCGCTGCGCAGGCCGGGATCGAGCCGGGAATGGAACTAACTGAGATATCTGGTATCAAAACGCCAGATTGGGAATCGGTTAACCTCCAGCTCATTGCCCATATTGGTGACAATGAAATGACGCTGGCGGTTAAACCTGATGAAAATGCCGGGTACGTGTTAGAGAAAAAGCTCGAACTGGATGCCTGGTCTTTTGACCCAGAGTCTGAATCGGCTCTGCGTACACTGGGAATGATGCCTTATCGCCCTGATATCACCAATGTGATTGCCCAGGTGATGGAAGGAAGTGCGGCAGAGCGGGCGGGGTTGATGGTCAACGATGAACTGCTGGCTATCAACGGTACGCCGGTTTCTGGCTGGGAGGCAGTGGTTGATTTGATTCGTGCTAATCCAGGCAAAGGCATTTCTATGGTGGTATTGCGTGATGGTCGTGAGTTGACCCTGATGTTAACCCCTGATTCCAAAGAACAAGAAGGCAAGGCGATTGGCTATGCCGGGTTTGCACCTGAAGTGGCGCCTTGGCCTGAATCACACAAGCTGGTGCTGCAACATGGGCCATTGGATGCCATTCCTGCTGCACTGGATAAAACCTGGCAGGTTGTCACTTTGACTGCTGGCATGATTAAAAAACTGTTCACCGGTGACGTGGCAGTGAAAAATTTGAGTGGGCCTATCTCAATTGCAAAAGGTGCAGGGATGACCGCAGACTTCGGTCTGGTATACTTTCTTGGCTTTCTCGCACTGATCAGCGTTAATTTAGGCATTATAAACCTGTTACCGTTACCGGTTCTTGATGGCGGACACCTGTTGTTTTTTGGTATTGAAGCCGTGACACGTCGCCCCGTCTCTGAACGAGTACAGGATATGGGATATCGGGTAGGCACTGCTGTCATCGTAGCATTGATGGCGGTCGCGATTTTTAACGATTTCGCCCGACTATAAACATTCAGCGTTTAGCAAGGAAATGTCAGAGCAAGCAATGGCGATGAAAAAACTTCTATTGGCCTCTCTTCTCTTCTCCAGTTCTGTTACGGCCGATGAGTTCGTAGTGGATGATATTCGATTTGAGGGGCTTCAGCGTGTCAGCCTCGGTGCTGCGTTGCTCGCAATGCCGGTAAGGGTTGGCGACAACATCGACGAAAATGATGTGTCCGGGATCATTAAATCTCTGTTTTCTACCGGTAACTTCGAGGACGTCCGTGTATATCGTGATGGTGATGACCTGTTGGTGGAAGTCATCGAACGGCCAACAATTGCCAGCATTTCTTTTTCAGGTAATAAGGCCATTAAAGAAGAAATGCTCCAGGAGAATCTCGCTGCATCAGGGCTCCGCGTGGGCGAGTCTTTGGATCGCACCAAGCTGTCGAAGATTGAAAAAGGCCTGGAAGATTTTTACTACAGTGTCGGTAAGTACAATGCGTTGGTAGACACCGTGATCACGCCTTTGCCACGTAACCGTGCCGATGTGAAATTCGTTTTTACCGAAGGTATGTCTGCCAAGATTCAGCAAATCAATATCATCGGCAACGATGTCTTCTCTGATGAGGAGCTGAAAGGTAATTTCAAGCTCCGTGCTGATGTGCCCTGGTGGAATTTTCTGGCTAATGAGCAATACCAAAAGCAGGCATTGGCCGGCGACTTGGAAAACCTCCGCTCTTTCTACCTCAACCGGGGTTACCTGAAATTCCGTGTTGAGTCTGCCAATGTCTCTATTTCTCCGGACAAAAAGGGCGTATATATCACCCTGAATATCGATGAAGGTGAACCTTATACGGTCTCTGAAATCAATTTCCGTGGCGGTAAAGACAGCGAAGCATTTGCGTCTTTGGTTCAGTTTGACGTGGGTGAGACCTATAATGGCGAGAAAATTACTCACCTTGAAGACGAAATCAAACGCAAGTTGGGTGAGCAAGGCTATGCCTATCCACAGGTTTCGACCATTCCAGACTTTAATGATGAAGCCAACACGGTTGCGCTGAATGTGAATGTGGAGCCGGGTAAACGTATTTACGTTCGCAATATTAAGTTTTCCGGTAATCAAATCACCAAAGACGAAGTATTGCGTCGTGAAATGCGCCAGATGGAAGGCTCCTGGCTGAATGCAAAATCTGTCGAGACCAGTAAAGACCGTCTGAATCGTCTGGGCTTCTTTGAGACAGTGGATGTTCGTACTACCCGTGTGCCGGGTACTGATGATCAGGTCGATATTGAGTATGTTGTAAAAGAAACCAATTCGGGTAGCGTCAACTTTGGTATCGGTTACGGGACTGAGTCTGGTATCAGCTTCCAGGCAGGCTTGCAGCAGGATAACTTCGCAGGTACCGGTAATCGCTTTGGTATCAACGCCATGGTTAATGATTTCCAGAAAAACCTGACATTAGATTACCGTGATCCTTACTTCACCCTCGATGGCATCAGTTTGGGTGGTAAGATTTTCTACAATGAGTTTGAAGCGTCTGATGCAAACATTGTCGATTATACGGATAAAAGCTATGGCACTAGCCTGACCTGGGGCTTCCCGTTTGATGAAATCAATTTCTTTGACTTCTCTTTGGGGTATACCCACCGCCAGATTGAGAATCTGGGGGGATATTACCAGATCCAGAAATTCCTGGACTCGATGGAAGATAATGTGACGGACGATGGGGGGCTTGAAGTCGATGATTTTGATTGGTCTGTCAGTTGGACCCGGAATAACCTCAACCGTGGCTTTTTTCCTACAGCAGGTAGCTATCAGCGCGCGTCATTCCGTATGACTGTGCCTGGGTCTGACACCCAGTATTTCAAGTTACAGTACGATATACGCCAGTACTTTCCGCTTGATGAAGACCATAATTTTTCACTATTGATGCGTGGTCGACTGGGGTACGGTAACGGCTATGGTCAAAACGGTGATAACGATTACTTGTTGCCATTTTATGAGAATTTCTACGCCGGTGGTTATTCGACATTACGAGGCTTCCGCTCAAACACCGCAGGACCGAGGGCTGTATATGACCAAGGTGCGGGGAATAACCCGGCATTGGTGGGCAGTAATGACTCCGTTGGGGGGAATGCTATTGCTTTGGCCAGCGTTGAGCTGATTGTGCCAACACCGTTTGTTTCTGCTGAAATGAAAAATTCACTTCGTACCAGTGTATTTGTTGATGCGGCTTCTGTTTGGGATACCGAGTACGACTTAGACAATGCCCGGGTGATCAGCGGACAGGAATACATCTATGATTACAGCGATCCGTCAAACTACCGTGCGTCATACGGGGTAGCAATCCAATGGCGCTCACCGATGGGGCCACTGGTCTTTTCGCTGTCCAAACCTATTAAGAAGTATGAAGGTGATGATGAGGAATTCTTCACCTTTACCATCGGCCGTACGTTCTGATCTCAACGTTAGGAGAAAAGCTTGAAACCTACTATCAAAGCGGCGGGCCTTAGTCTCGCCATTGTTACTGCTTCCATGTATGCAACAGCCGCGGAAGCTGCGCAAAAAATCGGTTATGTTGCAACAGGGCCGGTGATTGCGCAAATGGCGCAGGAAAGCAATATCAACGAAAAGCTGCGCAAAGAGTTCAAAGATCAAATTGCACAGGTTGAACGTCTGAAAGCTGATCTGGAAAAAGGCGTTGAAAAACTGCAACGTAACGGCGAGTTGATGAGCGAGAAAGATCGCACAAAACTGCAGCGTGAACTGCAGTCTATGGATGCAGAGTTTAAACTGAAAGCAAAAAATCTTCAGGAAGATCAGCGTAAGCGTAGCGTTGAAGAAGAGCGTAAACTTGTTCAGAAGCTACAGAAAACAATTACAGATATTGCCCAAAAAGAAGGCTATGACATGGTGATCGATCGTCAGGCTGTGCTTTATGCCAGCCCGGAAGATGACCTGTCAGAAAAAGTACTGAAAGCAATGAAATAAGGTAGAGAATGGCTTCTATTACGCTCGCTGAATTAGCGGAAAAACTGGGTGCTGAATTGCACGGTGATGGCAGCGTACAAATCAGCGCAATCGCAGGTATGGATAAAGCTGGCGAAGGGCAAATTACATTTCTGTCCAGCAGTAAATACCGCAAGCACCTTGCCGAATGCCAGGCAAGTGCCGTGATGGTCAAGGAAGCCGACCTCGCTTACTGCACCGGAAATGCATTGGTGATGAAAGACCCGTATTTGGGTTATGCACTCACAGCACAACTATTGGACAGTACCCCTCCATGCGCGATTGACATTGCACCGAGTGCATATGTTTCACCTTCAGCCCAATTGGGTGATGGTGTATCCATCGGTCACAATGCAGTGATTGAAGACGGTGTTGAGCTGGGCGACAACGTTCAGATTGGTGCGGGTTGCTTTGTCGGTAAAAATGCCAAGTTAGGGGCAAACACACGCCTTTGGGCGAATGTGACGGTTTACCATGACGTGGTTATAGGACAATCTTGCCTGATTCAATCTGGTACTGTTATTGGCTCTGATGGTTTCGGGTATGCCAATGACAAAGGGCGCTGGGTGAAAATTCCACAGGTAGGCCGGGTGGTGATTGGTGATCGTGTCGAAATTGGTGCCTGTACGACCATCGATCGTGGTGCGCTCGAAGATACTGTGATTGCTGATGGTGTGATTATCGACAACCAGTGCCAGATCGCGCATAATGTTTCGATCGGTGAAAACACTGCCATTGCTGGCGCAACGGTGATGGCGGGCAGCCTTAAAGTCGGCAAGCAGTGCATCATTGGTGGTGCGAGCGTCTTTAATGGCCATATGGAAATCACAGATGGTGTCACGATCACCGGTATGGCGATGGTGATGCGACCTATCACTGAACCTGGTATGTATTCTTCAGGTATTCCTCTTCAGACGAACAAGGAGTGGCGCAAAACCGCTGCCCGGGTCCTGAAGATTGAAGAGATGCATAAACGATTGAAAGCCGTTGAAAAACAACTGGAAGACAGCGAGTAACAGCCGTCCGCAATGGCCTACTCTGGTGGTTTTGTGTGCGTGGATTTTGAATGGAAACGCCCGTGAACCTGCAGTGTAGGCCATTTGTGTTCTCAGTCACTTCAACGACCTATAATAAGTATTTCACACGGGAATATAACTTTGAGTCGCGAAAATAAAATCCTGACAGTTAACGAAATTAAAGACTTGCTGCCACACCGTTATCCTTTTTTGCTGATTGACCGCGTGACCGATTTTGAAGAAGGCAAATACCTTCATGCGATCAAAAATGTGTCAGTCAACGAGCCTCAATTTACCGGGCATTTCCCGCAACTGGCAGTTTTCCCTGGTGTACTGATCCTTGAAGCCATGGCTCAGGCAACGGGCTTGTTGGCGTTCAAAACGTTTGGCCAACCAAAAGAAAACGAGCTTTACTATTTTGCCAGCATCGACAACGCAAAATTCCGCACGCCGGTAACCCCAGGTGATCAACTTGTTCTGGAAGTTGAATTTATCAAAGAGCGCCGTGGCATTGCTGCGTTTACCGGTGTGGCAAAAGTTGACGGCAAAGTCGTATGCTCTGCTGATCTGAAATGTGCCAGAAGAGAGTTTTAACCGTGATTCATGAAACCGCACAAATCCACCCAACAGCCGTTGTTGAAGAAGGCGTAACGCTTGGCGCGAATGTCAAGATTGGTGCGTTTTCATTCATTGGTGCTGGTGTGGAAATCGGTGAAGGCACCGAAGTCAACACTCACGTTGTGATCAAGGGACCAACCAAGATTGGCCGTGACAACAAGATCTTCCAGTTCGCTTCTATTGGCGAAGAGTGTCAGGATTTGAAATATGCGGGTGAACCAACCACATTGATCATTGGTGATCGCAACACTATCCGTGAAAGTGTCACCATGCACCGTGGTACGGTTCAAGATAACGGCGTCACGAAAGTGGGCAGCGATAACCTGTTCATGATAAACGCTCATGTAGCGCACGATTGCACTATTGGTGATCGTTGTATCTTTGCCAACAATGCAACTCTTGCGGGTCATGTGACTGTGGGTGACTATGCGATTGTGGGCGGTATGAGTGCGATCCACCAATTTTGCACCATTGGCAGCCATTGCATGCTGGGCGGTGGCTCCATCGTGGTTCAGGATGTGCCGCCTTACGTGATGGCTCAGGGTAACCACTGCGCACCATTTGGTATCAACGTAGAAGGGCTGAAACGCCGCGGCTTTGAAAAGAGCGCCATTAAAGCGATTCGTGCTGTTTATAAGGTGCTTTACCGTTCGGGGAAAACCCTGGAGGAAGCCAAACAGCAAGTGGCGGAAATGGCAAAAGAAGAAGAAGCACTTCAGCTTTTCATCGATTTCTTTGCCAAGTCAAACCGGGGCATCATTCGCTAATGACCAAGCCACTTCGAATTGGAATCGTCGCCGGGGAACTCTCCGGCGATATTTTAGGTGCCGGTTTTATCCGCGCGGTAAAAGAACAGTATCCAGATGCTGAATTTGTTGGCATCGGGGGGCCGCGCATGAAAGACCTCGGCTGTGAAACCCTGTTCGATATGGAAGAACTGGCTGTCATGGGGCTGGTGGAAGTGCTTGGTCGATTGCGTCGGTTGCTGCAAGTGAAACGTGAGCTGGTGGACTACTTTATTGCCAATCCACCGGATGTGTTCGTCGGCATCGATGCGCCGGATTTTAACCTTCGGTTGGAAAAATCCCTCAAAGAAAACGGAATAAAAACGGTGCATTATGTCAGCCCCAGCGTCTGGGCCTGGCGACAGAAGCGTATTTTTAAAATCGCCGCCGCGACTGATCTTGTGTTGGCGCTCCTACCGTTTGAAAAAGCGTTTTACGACAAATTTGATGTGCCATGCCATTTTGTTGGTCATACCATGGCGGATGCTATCCCTATGGTCAGCGACAAAGATGCCGCTAAAGCCTTATTGGGACTGGAGCAGGACAAACGCTACCTTGCTGTTCTGCCGGGAAGCCGGGGTGGCGAAATGAAACTGCTGGCACCGGTGTTCATTGAAACCTGCAAACTGCTCAAAGCAAAATACCCCGATTTGGCATTTGTGGTTGCCCTGGTGAATGAAAAGCGCCGGGTGCAGTTTGAACAAGCCTGGCACCAAACAGCACCAGAGATCGATTTTGTGTTGGTTGACGATACTGCGCGTAATGTGATCACCGCTTCTGATGCTGTGTTGTTGGCGTCCGGTACGGTGGCACTTGAGTGTATGCTGGTCAAACGGCCGATGGTGGTGGGTTACAAAGTGAATGCCATTACCGCCTGGATTGCCAGACGCATGCTGAAAACCGAGTTTGTTTCTTTGCCCAATATCCTTGCTGGCCGCGAGCTGGTGCCAGAACGGTTGCAGGAGGCCTGTGTGCCAGAAATCCTGGCGCAAGATGTTTCCGGGTATTTGGAAAGTGACAATGGCGCTTTGATGGCTGAATTCACCCGTTTGCATGACATCATCCGCTGTGATGCCGATAAATCGTCGGCAGAAGCGGTATTGAGATTAATAGGACGCTAGTCGATGGACTTCGAACCTTTTGTATATCCTGATGCCAGGCTGATTGCCGGCGTGGATGAAGTGGGCCGTGGCCCGCTTGTCGGTGCGGTTGTTACTGCTGCCGTGATCTTAGATCCCAATAACCCGATTGAAGGCCTGACCGACTCTAAAAAGCTGACAGACAAAAAGCGTGCCGTGCTGTTTGATGAAATCAAAGAAAAAGCGCTGGCTTGGTCACTAGGGCGTGCTGAACCGGAAGAGATTGATGAACTCAATATTCTCTCCGCAACCATGCTGGCCATGGAGCGCGCAGTTGTGGGTCTGAACATCAAGCCTGATTTTGTGCTGATTGATGGTAACCGAGTGCCCCAAGGGTTAACGGTTCCCGCACAGGCTGTGGTGAAAGGAGACCTTCGTGTGGCCGAAATCAGCGCCGCGTCGATTCTGGCGAAAGTGGTGCGAGATCGTGAAATGGAAGCGCTTGATGCCAAATATCCCCAATATGGCTTTGCCAAGCACAAAGGCTACCCAACCAAGGTGCATTTTGAAGCACTGGCTACTCATGGTGCTATCCCTGAGCACCGTAAGAGCTTTAAGCCTGTTAAGACGGCGCTTGGCATTGCATAATGCTTGTCGGGGAGGAGCTTACTCTCCCTGCATTCAATACAATAAATCAGTCACGTAAGAGTACTATGTCAGACCCACGCTTTATTCATCTCCGTGTTCACAGTGACTTTTCCATGGTTGATGGCCTTGGCAAAGTACCGCCACTGGTCAAAAAGGTGGCAGAGCTTGGTATGCCCGCCATGGCATTGACAGACTTTACCAACCTGTGTGGCTTGGTGAAGTTTTACAACACGGCACAAAGCAGCGGTGTGAAGCCGATCATCGGCGCTGACTTTAAAATGCAGACAGACACCTTTGGTGATGACCTTTGCCAAATTACCGTGCTGGCTGCCAATAATGCCGGGTATAAAAACCTGACATTACTGATTTCAAAAGCCTATCTTCGCGGTCATATCCAGCACCAGCCAGTGATTGACCAACAATGGCTGGCAGAGCTTAAAGAAGGCCTGATTATCCTGTCTGGCGGCAAAAATGGCGATGTGGGCAAGGCGCTGCTGAAAGGCAATATGGCGCTGGCGGCGCAGTGCGCGGCTTTTTACCAGACGCATTTCCCAGACGCCTACTACATTGAGCTTATCCGTACCGGTCGTGCTGACGAAGAGGCCTACCTGCACTTTGCCGTGGAGTTTGCAGAAGAGCAGGGATTGCCGGTAGTTGCCACCAATGAAGTGTGCTTCCTGAACCCGGATTTGTTTGATGCCCACGAAATCCGTGTCGCCATCCATGATGGCTATACCCTTGAAGATCCGCGCAGGCCGAAAAATTACAGCCCACAACAATACCTTCGCAGCGAAGAGGAAATGTGTGAGCTGTTCCAGGACATTCCGGAAGCCCTGGCAAACACGGTAGAAATTGCCAAGCGCTGTAATGTGACGGTTCGCCTGAATGAATACTTCCTGCCAAACTTCCCGACAGAAGGCATGGAAATCGGTGAGTTCCTGATCAAAAAATCCAAAGAGGGGCTGGAGGAGCGTCTCGAGTTTCTGTTCCCGGATCCTGAGGTGCGTGCCGAAAAACGTCCGGAATACGATGAGCGTCTGGATATCGAGCTTCAGGTGATTAACCAGATGGGGTTCCCGGGTTACTTCTTGATCGTGATGGAGTTTATCCAGTGGTCGAAAGACAACAACATTCCAGTGGGGCCGGGGCGTGGTTCCGGTGCAGGCTCGCTGGTGGCGTATGCCCTGAAAATCACCGATCTGGATCCGCTGGAATTTGATCTGCTGTTCGAACGTTTCCTTAACCCGGAACGTGTTTCCATGCCTGACTTCGATGTCGATTTCTGCATGGATAAACGTGACAAGGTGATTGATCACGTCGCCGAAATGTATGGCCGTGATGCAGTATCACAAATCATTACTTTCGGTACCATGGCGGCAAAAGCGGTTATCCGAGACGTCGGTCGGGTGCTGGGTCACCCTTACGGCTTCGTTGACCGTATTTCCAAGTTAGTGCCACCCGATCCGGGTATGACACTGGCGAAGGCATTTGAGGCAGAGCCCCAGCTGGCTGAACTTTATGAAGCTGACGAAGAAGTTCGTGAGCTTATTGACACTTGCCGTATCCTTGAGGGGTGTACCCGTAACGCCGGTAAACACGCGGGTGGCGTAGTGATATCGCCGACAACCATTACGGATTTCGCACCACTGTATTGTGACAGTGAAGGCAATTTCCCGGTAACCCAGTTTGACAAGAACGACGTGGAAACCGCCGGTCTGGTTAAATTTGACTTTCTGGGGTTACGTACCCTGACCATTATCGACTGGGCGTTATCGATGATTAACCCGCGTCTGGAGAAAATGGGTCAGGCGCCAGTGCGTATTGACGCTATTAAAATGGATGATCAGGCGTCATTCCGGTTGCTTCAAAACGCGGAGACAACGGCGGTATTCCAGCTTGAATCGCGGGGCATGAAGGAACTGATAAAGCGCCTGAAACCTGACTGTTTCGAAGACATGATCGCACTGGTGGCGCTGTTCCGTCCGGGGCCACTGCAATCGGGCATGGTAGATAACTTTATTGACCGTAAGCACGGCCGTGAAGCAGTCTCATACCCGGATGAAAAGTGGCAACACGAATCACTGAAAGAGATCCTTGATCCCACCTACGGCATCATCCTCTATCAGGAGCAGGTGATGCAGATTGCACAGGTGCTCGCGGGCTACTCACTCGGGGGCGCTGATCTTTTGCGCCGTGCGATGGGTAAGAAAAAGCCCGAAGAGATGGCCAAGCAACGGGCAACCTTCGAACAGGGCGCGATCAAAAATGGTGTCGACGGCGAACTGGCGATGCGCATCTTTGACCTGGTAGAGAAATTTGCCGGGTACGGTTTTAACAAATCGCATTCTGCCGCCTATGCACTGGTTTCCTACCAGACGCTTTGGCTCAAAACCCACTTCCCGGCAGAATTCATGGCAGCGGTGATGACGGCTGATATGGATAACACCGACAAGATTGTGGGACTGGTGGAAGAGTGCCGCCGGATGAAACTCACCATACTGCCGCCGGATGTGAATGCGGGTCTTTACCGTTTCAATGTGAACGAGAAAGGTGAGATTGTTTACGGTATCGGGGCGATCAAAGGGGTGGGTGAAGCGCCGATTGAAAACATCATCAAGGCCCGTGAAGAAGGCGGATACTTCCGCGACTTGTTCGACTTCTGTGCCCGCATCGACACCAAAAAAGTGAACAAGCGCGTGATTGAGAAACTTATCCAGTCAGGCGCGATGGACAGGCTGGGACCACACCGTGCCGCGATGATGGCATCACTGGATGACGCGCTGAAATCAGCCAGCCAACACCATCAGGCGGAAGCGTTTGGTCAAACGGATATGTTTGGCGTGCTGACTGCTGCACCGGAAGACGTTGAATATAAATATACCAAGGTACCGCCGTGGCCGGATAAAGTCTGGCTGGAAGGGGAGCGAGAGACCTTAGGGTTATATCTTACAGGTCACCCGATAAACAGCTATGTGAAAGAGCTGAAACATTACATCACCTGGCGCCTTGAGGATGCCCATGCCACTAAACGTGATGTGGTATCAACGGTCGCGGGGCTGGTGATTGCAGCCCGTGTTATGACCACCAAACGGGGGACACGTATCGGTATCCTGACGCTGGATGACCGATCAGGCCGGATGGAAGTGATGTTGTTCTCAGATGCGCTGGAAAAGTATCTGGATCTCATCGAAAAAGACCGAATTTTGGTGGTATCCGGACAGGTCAGCTTTGATGACTTCAACGGTGGCCTTAAAATGTCGGCACGAGAAGTGCTTGATATATCCCAAGCGCGTGAAAAGTACCTGCGTGGTCTTGCTATCTCTGTGACTGACAGGCAAATTGATAACAAATTTTTTGAACGGTTCAGTGATATTCTGGAGCCACACCGTGCCGGTACGGTACCGGTGAACCTTTACTATCAGCGTGACAATGCGCGTGCCAAATTGGTCTTAGGTGCGGAGTGGCGTGTTACACCGGATGACAAGCTGATCGACGATTTAAAAACGCTGCTCGGCGACAAACAGGTCGAGCTGGAATTTGACTGATATTTAGGCCTCGTCAGGAATGGGCGGGGTGACGTTATTACCTGAACAGGATTCTTTCTCTATGAGTCTTAATTTCCTTGAATTTGAACAGCCAATCGCGGAATTGGAAGCAAAAATCGAAGCTCTGCGTGTAGTGTCCAAACGCGGCGACGATCCAGAGGCTGTCAATCTGGATAAAGAAATCGAGCAATTGGAGACCAAAAGCGCCGAGTTAACCAGAAAGATCTTCAACGATCTGGGGGCATGGCAGGTTGCACAACTGGCACGTCATCCCTGTCGCCCTTATACACTCGACTATGCGGACCTGATCTTTACCGAGTTTGAAGAGTTGGCGGGTGACCGTGCTTACGCAGACGACAAGGCGATTGTGGGGGGAATGGCGCGTATCGACGGACGCCCTGTGATGATCATTGGCCACCAGAAAGGCCGTGAAACACGCGAAAAAGTGATCCGCAATTTTGGTATGCCAAAGCCGGAAGGTTACCGTAAAGCGTTGCGCCTGATGAAAATGGCGGAGCGCTTCAAGATGCCAATCATCACCTTTATCGACACTGCTGGTGCTTATCCGGGCGTCGGGGCAGAAGAGCGTGGTCAGTCTGAGGCGATTGCCCGTAACCTGAAAGAGATGGCAGGCCTGACGGTGCCGGTTATTGTCAATGTCGTCGGTGAAGGTGGCTCTGGTGGTGCATTGGCTATCGGCGTGGGTGATTATGTCAACATGTTGCAGTACTCAACCTACTCGGTTATTTCGCCAGAAGGCTGTGCGTCTATCCTTTGGCGTGATTCTGATAAAGCACCACAGGCAGCAGAGGCAATGGGCATGACGGCGCCGCGCCTGAAAGAGTTGGGGCTTATCGATAACATCATCGAAGAACCAATGGGTGGAGCACACCGCGATTTCGCGAAGACAGCAGAAAACATCAAGGCGCACTTGTTGACTCAGCTTGAAGAGCTGACACAAATGGATCCTGATGTCCTACGTGAGCGTCGTTACCAGCGTTTGATGAGCTATGGTTACTGCTAAGTCATCTTGATTGATACCGAAAGGGCCTGCGGGCCCTTTTCCGTTTTTTGGAACATCAACAACATGTTCCGGTGAGTAACTCTTCTGCTATGATTCGGATAATTCTGTATTGAGAGGCACGTATGTTGTTCTCCCTGTTTGAAAATGTGCTTGATGCGTATACACCCCAGCCGCGTCAGATTGTTCTGGCTTTCAGTGGTGGGGTAGATTCCCGCGTTATGTTGGATTTGCTCGCGACCTACCGGGATATTCACCCCCAGCACCGTTATCTCGTCATTCATATTCACCACGGCTTGAGCCCAAATGCCGACGAATGGATGATGCGCTGTGAAGCTTGGGCGACAGAAGCGGATTTTGCATTCAAGGGGGTTTGCGTCACCCTGAATCAGCGGGAAGGGAATCTGGAAAACGCGGCGCGTGAGGCCCGCTACCAAGCCATTCTCAACCACGTAGAAAATGACGCATTGGTGCTGACCGGACAACATGCTGATGATCAGGCTGAAACCTTCCTGCTTGCTCTCAAACGTGGCAGTGGCCCCGCCGGGCTTGCTGCCATGCCGGTAACAAGGCAATTGGGCCATGCCATGTTATGTCGTCCTTTGCTCAGTGTCAGCCGAAGAGAAATAGAGCGTTATGCTGATGATCAGGGGCTGAGTTGGCTTGAAGATGAAAGTAATCTGGACTGTCGCTTTGATCGTAATTTTATCAGACAACAATGGTTACCTATGGCGCAAGAACGTTGGCCGGGTCTGGTGAAAGCGATCAACCGCACGGCGCGTCACTGTGCTGAGCAAGAGGCGCTGCTGGATGCGCTTTTGTCAGGTTATGACCATCAGGTGATGCTGGCTGACGGAGGGCTCTCTATCAGCGCGTTGATGGCATTATCCGGTAACATGCAGACAGCGATGACACGGCGCTGGCTGAAGAAGACCGCAGGTGTCGTACCTTCGTCAGTGCAGATGCGTGAGCTTCAGGTTTCAGTGATTGAATCGGCACAAGATGCCAACCCATCACTTCAATTAGGCCCGGTAGAGGTGCGTCGTTACCAAGGCACACTCTATGTTGTTCCTCCTCACCAAGATGTATCGGCATGGACAGGTCAGCTGGAGAGAGGAGAAACACTGGGTTTACCAGATGGCCTTGGGGAGATTGCACTTCAAACCGTGGGATTTGGGGGCAAGATAAGAGCACCGTTTGCCAATGAAACCGTGAGCGTTACGTTTAATCCTGAAGGGCTATCTGCCCACCCTGCAGGAAGACAGGGTAAGCGAAAGCTTAAAAAGCTGTTTCAGGAATACGGAGTGCCAAGCTGGGAAAGACGCAGAACCCCGATCCTATTCTATGGCCCAAAAATTGCGGCCGTTGCCGGTCTGTTTGTGTGCGAGGGATTTGTTGGCGGGGAGTGTGAGCTTGTCTGGCACAAATGCCATGCCTTCGATGCGTGAATACGTGTAAAGTGTAACAATTTAGTCAAATTAACCAAACTAACTGAAAAACAATAAAGCGAGGAAGTGATGAAACAACTGTTACCTTTAGGTCTGGCAGCACTGATGATGGCAGCCCCTTCGTTTGCAGCAGGCGATGCTGCAGCAGGAAAAGCAAAAGCAGCCATCTGTGCAGCGTGCCATGGCGCAGACGGTATTGCATTGATTCCGGGGTACCCTAATCTTGCAGGCCAGAATGAGCAGTATCTGGTATCGGCATTGAAAGCGTATAAAAACGGAGAGCGTACCAGTGCACAGGCGATGATCATGAAGCCTCAGGCAGACATACTGAGTGATGCTGACATGGCTAACTTGGCAGCCTACTTCTCGCAGATGAAATAGGCGCCTCAATAGCAATCACGTAGAGAGCCATGGCCTTTGCCTTGGCTTTTTTTGTTTCTGGTGGTGCGATTACCTAAACTGGTTGTGCTCTGGCAGGTACTCAAACCCTGCAGTGGCCAGTTTGGCTTTCAGTGCGGCTTCATCAATATCGAAGTATGTGGTGAGCTCATTCAGAGAGCTGAATTCATCACGTAATTTCATGTTCACGATACTCATCAACATGATGGTATCCATGCCTTCAAAGTTTTTTAGGTTCATTATGCATCCTCGTGGTCACTGATCAGCAGATTCGCGGCGGCAAAGGCGGCTTGTTCACGCTTTTCTTCCGGAATGCGTTCATCAGATGCGATGGCATCCAACGCGCGGATGGCGCAGGCAATGGCACTTGGGATATACCCCTGTTCGCCGCTGCCAATTTCTGAATAGCGTTGACGGATCAAATCGCAACATTCGTAGACTTTCATAGCCACTCCTTTTATAAAACCAAGGAAAATATAACGCAAAAAGCGCCGTAATGGAGCGTTGAAGCTTGATTGGGTGGGGGTTAGCGATGTCGAGATTTATTGCGGTACATGCTTCGGTCGGCACGTTCAAAGATTGACATATGATTGTCGCCCTGACGGTAGGCGGTACAACCGACGGAGCTGGAAATGTTGTGGGCTGACAACAGTAAGTCTTTGGCAACCAAGGATTTGAGACGTTCGTTTACCAACTGTGCAGATTCTTTTGTAGCCGGTGTCAAAATGACCGCGAATTCATCACCACCAATGCGATAGCAGCGGTCAGAGGCGCGAATGGCTTCTTTTAGTAACAAGGAGAAGCGGCGTAGCACGTTGTCGCCATCTAAGTGACCATAGGTATCGTTGACCTGCTTGAAGTTATTCATGTCGAAAATCATCAGGATCAGACCATGGTTGTTCCGCTCGGTCATTGCAATAGACTGGCGGAGATCCTGTTCAAAACTGGTTCGGTTATTTAATCCGGTCAGGCTGTCAAGCAGGGCCATGTTGCGTACGCGGTTATATTCAATCGCATTACTTAAAGGGCCAGCCAGTAAACGGTGATAAGTATGGATAAGGGCCGTTTCGTCATCATCGAGCTTGTAAGGGGTGCAGTATTGCAGCATGCCCAGCGGGGTGTTGGTGAATTTCAGTGAGAAGGTCTGGCGGTAGTCTGATGATCCTCCACGCCGGACGATATGGGAAATTTCTTGGTGCTCCCAGATCAGGCGGGTAATGTCGATTTGTTTTTCAAGCTCTTGGGTGAATGCATCAAATAACGGCGCGATATCCAGCTGTCCTTGAAGTTTCTGCATCACCATCAGGCGTTGATCCGCGCCCAAAGGAACACGACGGGTTTGTATCGCCGCTTTTTTAATTTGTTCCAGTTGCGTACTCATCGAATTTGCCTCAGAAACCTAACACTGTCACTGTTTATGCTTTAATCAATAAAAGCAAAAAGCGTTCCAATTTTGAGGTGCTTTTGTACTTCATCAGTGAATAGAGATCACTCGCCAGCGAGAAATGCAGCTAAATCAGTTCGACGATCCTGAGCATCTTTATAACCCATGTCAATTAACTGATTGATGTATTTTGATTCAAACAGCAGATAACTGGTCATGGCTGTATCTTCAACGGGACTGATGCCCAGTATTCTCATCAATCCTCTCACTGCAATAGGCATGTCGCAGTAATAGCGTTCGACGAGTGACTCAAAGGGCTCGGAAGGAGACAGGTGGAAGGCATCGACTTGTCGCAATGACAGTGCTTCAGCTTTTGTCTTTGGCATGGCGTTAACCAGAGCATTCATACGATCAAGATGCTCAAGGTCTGCCGATAACGTGTCGGCAAAAATTGCATCCATCAAGTGTCCGCCCAGAGCGGCCAGTCCGGGAGCATGGGCAAGGCCATGGCTTTGCTCAGATTGACGGGGGTTTAAATCAATGATGAGTACCCGTTCTGCCCCCATTTTTAATGCGGGCCGTAATGGTGCGATTTGGTGAACGGAGCCATCGCCATAATAGCTATGACCAATTTGTGAGGCTGGGAATACAATAGGAATTGCGGAGGATGCGAGCAAGTGTTCGGTGGTGATCTGGCTGGGAATACCTATCGCCCGTGAACGCGTCCAGGGTTCAATATCCGGTTGCCCCTGATAAAACGTGACAGATCGGCTGGTCTGGTAGTTGGAGGCGGTGATCGCCAGTCCCCGTAAATTACCTGTCATTATCTGGTGTTCTATCTTATTGAACTGAAGCACATTATTTAAGAGTGTACGAAGAGGGCGGTTGTCTAACAAACCAAAAGGGGGATCGCAATGATACTGGGCCTGCATACGCGCAAAGCCTTGTCGGCCAATATGGTAGAACATGCCTGAAAATGAGCTTTTGAATATATCCGGTGTTGAAAGATGAGTCCAAAGCCAAGACAGTTTTTTGACGCCGAGTCGGAAACATGACGCATGGCAAGCCAGTGAGGTGGCATTCAGCGCACCGGCTGAGGTGCCACAATAAATGGTAAATGGGCTGTGATGTACCCGCGGATACCATTCCGCAATGGCCTTCAATACCCCGATTTGATATGCCGCACGAGCACCACCGCCTGTTAACAGCAAGGCAATATGCTTCTGTGGAGAAGGTGGGGGGGGGTTGGCTACCATAACCTGATTACCTGTTGGATTGTCTTTCTTTTCAGTATGAACCAGAAGCGTTGCTTGGGTATAAGCTTGGGTATAAAAAGGAGGGAAGCTTACTTCAGCCATGCTGGTAAGGCACTTATCCGTTAAAAGAAGAGAGAAGGCGTTGGGGGCGCTTTTATGGATATGAGATTGTGAACGAAACAGCAGGTTTCAACGAAAATGGCGTCCTGTAAAAACGCCTCCAGTTGGAGGCGTTTGATAGAACAGGAGAGCATTAAGCCAGTTTTGCTTTTACAAACTCAACCATGTTTTCCATGTCTACCGGCACTTTTTCACCGTCACGGCGGTGCTTGTATTCAAATACACCGTTGTCCATGCTGCGCTCACCGATAATGATAGTATGTGGGATACCAATCAGTTCCATGTCAGAGAACATAACACCCGGACGCTCTTTACGATCATCAAACAGCACTTCAATACCTGCAGCAGTCAGTTCTGCATACAGTTTTTCAGCCGCTTCTTTCACACGCTCTGACTTATGCATGTTCATTGGCACGATAGCCACAGTGAATGGTGCAATGGCGTCAGGCCAGATGATACCGTTTTCGTCATGGTTCTGTTCAATGGCTGCGGCTACAACGCGTGATACGCCGATGCCGTAGCAACCCATTTCCAGGATCACGTTTTTGCCATCTGCGCCCAGAACACCACAGCCCATCTTCTCAGAGTAATTGGTGCCCAGCTGGAAGATGTGACCCACTTCGATACCGCGTTTCAGCTGGATAGTGCCTTTGCCGCATGGGCTTGGGTCACCTTCTACCACATTGCGGATATCTGCCACGTCACCCAGTTCAACATCACGACCCCAGTTGATACCGAAGTAGTGTTTGTCATCGATGTTTGCGCCAGCGCCGAAGTCACTCATCACCGCAACGCTGCGGTCAACAATGAATGGTACTGTCAGGCCAACCGGACCCAAAGAGCCTGGGCCTGCGCCAACCACTGCGCGAATCTCTTCTTCTGTTGCAAACTGCAATGGCGCTTCAACTTGAGGCAGTTTCTCGGCTTTGATTTCATTGAGCTCGTGATCGCCGCGAACCAGCAGGGCAACCAAGTCAGCATCAACCGCGTCAGACGCTTTCACAAACAAGGTCTTAACGGTTTTCTCGATAGGCAGGCCGAACTGTTCAACCAACTGCGCGATAGTTTTTGCATCAGGCGTGTCGACCAGTGTCATTTCCTGGGTTGGTGCCGCACGTTCACCTGCAGGCGCAACGGCTTCGGCCATTTCAATGTTGGCGGCATAATCCGATTCGCTAGAGAAAGCAATGATGTCTTCACCGCTGTTCGCCAGTACGTGGAACTCGTGAGAAGCAGAACCACCGATTGCACCGGTATCAGCAAGCACTGGGCGGTAGTCGAGGCCCATACGGTCGAACGCTGCACAATACGCAGTGTGCATTGCTTCATAAGATTTTTGCAGGCCTTCTTTGTCGAGGTCGAAGCTGTACGCATCCATCATCGAGAATTCGCGTGCACGCATTACACCGAAACGTGGGCGCACTTCATCACGGAACTTGGTCTGGATTTGATACAGGTTCAAAGGAAGCTGCTTGTAAGAGTTCACTTCATTGCGAACCAGCGACGTGATCACTTCTTCCGCTGTCGGGCTTAAAACAAACGGACGCTCATGGCGATCAGTGAAGCGAAGTAGCTCTGGCCCCATCTTTTCAGAACGGCCAGTCTCTTC
Source organism: Grimontia sp. THUN1695 (assembly GCF_059704325.2). NCBI lineage: Bacteria > Pseudomonadati > Pseudomonadota > Gammaproteobacteria > Vibrionales > Vibrionaceae > Grimontia > Grimontia sp. THUN1695. The sequence goes on from NZ_AP046577.1 coordinate 388,215, forward strand.
CCATAGCTCAAACGGCTGAACCACGGGCATCAGGGTTTCAATCGCACCTGCGTTATTGATTTCCTGACGAACGATATTTTCAACCTTTTGCAGCACGCGCAAACCGGTTGGCAACCAGGTGTACAGGCCTGAAGCCAGTTTGCGGATCATGCCGGCACGCAGCATCAGCTGGTGGCTGACCACTTCTGCGTCATTTGGTGTTTCCTTCAACGTAGAAAGAAGGTATTTACTGGTACGCATCTAAGCTATCCGTTTATCTATTTACAGTAAGGAGGGTATGAGTGCGTCATATTACCAGCGAGAGACCTATTCACCAAAGGCTTCTATCGCTGTGACAGTGATAATGGGTTCATCAACGGTAAACTTTACATTCAAGTCAAATAAATGAACCGCATACTCTTTGGTATCAGGTTTCCCCTTTCTATAAGCAGGCCTTGGATCCTGGGCGAGGACTTCTTTAATCACTTGCTGTTTATGCTGGCCTGATAGGTCTTTTGACAGTATATGCATGGCAGCTTCACTGAATTGGACATCAAGTGTAGATGGTGCTTCTGCTGCATAACCGCCAATAGCATCAGCAATGGCATCGGAATAAGGGATATAAGGTTTGATATCAATCACTGGCGTGCCATCGACCAAATCACAACTGCTGATATCAATAATGATATGGCCTTTCTCTTGTCTTATGCCTTTTAACGGAACCACAGACATACCAATCCCGTTAGGGCGGAATGTTGCCCGGCTTGCAAACACCCCAATACGTTCATTTCCACCTAAACGGGGGGGGCGGACAGTAGGCGTCCATCCCTGCTCCAGATTCTGGTGAAATAAAAACAGTATCCACAGATGGGAAAATTGCTCGATGCCCCGAACGGTATCGGGATTATTGGCGTCATTTTCCAAGACAATTGAAGCGATGGCACTGGGGGCCAGACCGGGTTGGCGTGGTATTGCAAACTTTTCTTTAAAGGGCGACTGTATATGACCGACAGGTGTCAGCGAATAGCTCATAAGCAAGTATCTCTCAATTCAATCGTTGGCACTTTACCATAGATAGCTAACTCACCAGCAAGTGGTAAGAATGCGTGTCTTTATCCCCATCATGGCGGGTGCTTGCGCCCCCAATGCATGTCATAATTGCCCTGTAACTATGTATAGAGGGTAGAGCTTTGGCCAGACCAGCGGTTTTTGTCGATAGAGATGGTGTCATTAATGTGGATCACGGCTATGTCAGTACCACAGATGATTTTGAGTATATAGACGGCGTCTTCGATGCATGCCGTGCATTTAAGGAAATGGGCTATCTGCTTGTGTTGGTGACGAACCAATCTGGTATTGCACGAGGCTACTACACCGAAGATGAGTTCTTGAGCCTGACCGAGTGGATGGACTGGAATTTTGCCGATAAAGGCGTGGATTTCGATGGCATTTATTATTGCCCACATCACCCTGATTATGGCGATGACAGATACAAGCAGGAGTGCGATTGTCGCAAGCCACAACCGGGTATGTTCTTTTCTGCGCGAGACTTCCTGAATATCGACATGGGTAAGTCTGTCATGATAGGTGATAAAGCCGACGACATGCGAGCAGCAGAAGCGGCTGGCGTGGGTACGAAAATCCTGGTTCGTACGGGGAAGGCGTTATCAGAAGAAGGTGAGAAATTAGCCACTGTCGTGTTAGACAGTATTGCGGATGTGCCAGATTACCTACGCAATGCTAAATGAGGCGCATTGACATCGAGCAACTGACCCGAAGAGTACCCTCAGTATTCCAATGACTGAGGGTATTTTTATACCTGTCGCCGTTGATATTGACAGAAGCATGAAGATGGAATGACAACCTGTGTAATTTGTGCATTGAGAGCATTTTCCTGTAATTCATGGCAGTTATTTCTCCATTTTTATGCAAAACAAAGAGTTAAAAATGCTTATTACCGGACAATGACGTTAGGGATCGGACAGTTTATGGATGTGAACTTATTGATCTTGATCACAAAAAGAGGATGGATTGGCGGGAAATATCGTTTCAGGCCACAGTGACGAATTAATACACGGCTAATAAACCATCTTTAATTTATAAAATATTGTATTTTTTGTTTTTTAACGCAATTAATAAGTATAAAATTCTAAATAAAATCCAAATACAGAATATGTAACTTATGCTTTCGGGGGTTGTATTGATAAATATTTTTTTGAGGGGTGATCGCTGATCGGATCCCATAAACGCTGTGATCTGACGATCTTGATAGGATCCAGCGTCTGGCTGTTCGTTTTAGCGCCTTGGAATGTTTAGAATAGCGGCAGAAGGATCCTTGTGCATCCTTGGGTCAGCAAACTGCGAAGTGGAAGAGGTAAAGAGGCTGCAATGGAAAATCACTGCCCGGACTGTGGGTCGTACCTGACATGGGGTGATGGCATTTATCACTGCAAGAAATGTGAAAAATGCTTTTTAAAACAGGCGTTTTGTCTGGCTTGTGAATCACAGTTGGAAAAGCTGCAAGCGTGCGGATCGACCAGTTATTTTTGCCACACCTGCAACGAGCTTAAATCGAAGTCGAGTGCGAAGATCGTATTCGAGCCGTAAAAAACGGTGTGAGATACCGTCTGTGATGTCCTGATCCTAGTTGATGGTTGACTGGATCTCACCATCACCAAATGACGAGATGATCTGATCCCCGGATTTCAGCATGGATACAGAGCGGATCACTTCCCCTCTCTCGTTACGGGTAATGGAATAGCCACGTGCCAGAGTAGCCAGTGGGCTGACTGCATCCAGTGTTTCCATCTTAAGCGCCAGTGCATGCTGGTGTTGGCGTAATTGCCTGCGCATTGCGTCAATAAGGCGTTGCTCCATATAGCCCAGCTGGGCTTTCTGCCCGGGGATTTGATTGGCGGGTGAGTAGCGTTCCAGTTTCTCAAGCGCCCTGTCCAGACGCTGTGCGTCGGTTTGCAGCCGGTAGCGTATGGATTGGTGCAAACGCCTTTCAAGCTCATCAAGCTGCTGTGCCTGATGCTGCAGGCGTGCTTTCGGGTGTTGCAATGCCAGACGGTGTTGCAACCGGGTCAGTTGCTCCAGTGAGCGGCTTAGATGGCGACTGAAGGCATGGGCAAGCCGGTCTGTGCGCTGTGAAAGTTGTTGTGCGCGAACCGAGGTATCACGGCTGACAAGTTCTGCAGCAGCGGATGGAGTAGGAGCGCGCACATCTGCCACGAAATCCGCGATAGTTACATCAATTTCATGGCCAACAGCACTTACGATAGGAATCGTGCTGGCGGCAATGGTACGGGCGACAATTTCTTCGTTAAAGCACCAGAGATCTTCGAGTGAGCCACCGCCACGTCCGACGATCAGTACATCACACTCATTGCGGCTGTTGGCACGTCCAATCGCCTGTGCAATCTGGATGGCGGCATCCTTACCCTGTACCTGGGTCGGATAGATCACCACCGGCAGGCTGGGGTCACGGCGTTTCAGTACATGAAGGATATCGTGCAGTGCAGCACCGGTACTGGATGTCACCACACCAACGCGCTTTGGTTGCTCGGGCAGCGACTTTTTCAGGCTGGCAGCAAAGAGCCCTTCCGTGGCTAATTGCATTTTCAGTTTTTCGAACTGTTGTTGTAGCAGGCCGTCACCTTCCGGTTGCATGCTTTCAACAATGATCTGGTAGTCGCCGCGCGGTTCATATAAAGAGAGCCTTGCACGCACCAGCACCTGGTTACCGTTAGCCGGTTTGAATGCAACGCGGCGGTTATTACCTTTGAACATGGCACATTTCACCTGGGCCTGGCGGTCTTTCAGGGTGAAATACCAATGGCCAGAGGTTGCCATGGTGAGGTTTGAGATCTCGCCAACCAGCCAGACAATACCCATTTCGTTTTCAAGCAATAAACGGACTTCGGCATTCAGTCTGGAGACTGTATAGATATTGTTGTTGGTGAGATTCATAGCGAAATGCATCTTTTTTTCAGCAAGATGAAGCCATGTTAAAGAGGGCAAATCTGAAAGCCAAATGATTTCGCAAAAATCTGTAGCCAAACGTTTGCGCCGTCAGTATAATGCGGCGGCAATATTTTGAAGTCCCTTATATTATTTTGGCGTGAGATATTGCAATGTTACGAATAGCTAAAGAAGCCCTTACTTTTGATGATGTACTGCTGGTTCCAGCACACTCCACAGTTCTGCCGAACACTGCCGACTTGCGCACACAGCTGACCAAATCTATCTCTCTGAACATTCCGCTGATCTCTGCGGCAATGGACACAGTGACCGAAGCGCGTCTGGCGATTGCGCTGGCTCAGGAAGGTGGCATTGGCTTTATCCACAAAAATATGTCTATCGAGCAACAGGCTGAGCAGGTTCGCCTGGTGAAGATTTTCGAAGCCGGTGTGGTTTCCAATCCTATCACTGTGACGCCGGAGCAAACCATTGCAGATGTAAAAGCCCTGACCGAAAAACATGGCTTTGCTGGTTTCCCAGTGGTGACGGAAAACAACGAGTTGGTCGGGATCATTACTGGTCGTGATGTCCGTTTCGTCACTGACCTAAGCCTGAAAGTGGCAGAAGTGATGACGCCGAAAGAGCGACTGGCGACGGTTAAAGAGGGTGCAAGCCCGGAAGAAGTGCAAAAGCTGATGCAAAAGCACCGCGTAGAGAAAATTCTGGTGGTGAATGATGACCACCACATCGCGGGTATGATCACAGCAAAAGATTTCCAGAAAGCTGAGCGCAAACCAAACGCATGTAAAGACGAGCAAGGCCGTCTGCGTGTGGGTGCAGCGGTTGGTGCCGGTGCTGGTAACGAAGAGCGCATCGCAGCACTGGTTGAGGCGGGTGTTGACGTTCTGCTTATCGATTCGTCCCATGGCCATTCCGAAGGTGTGCTCCAGCGTATCCGTGACACCCGTGCAAAATACCCTGATCTGCAAATTATCGGCGGCAACGTGGCAACCGGTGTAGGTGCAAAAGCACTGATTGAAGCCGGTGTGAATGCGGTGAAAGTGGGTATTGGCCCAGGTTCAATCTGTACTACCCGTATCGTTACCGGTGTGGGTGTTCCTCAAATCACGGCAATTTCTGATGCGGTTGAAGTGGCGGAACAATATGGCATTCCTGTTATCGCTGACGGTGGTATCCGTTTCTCCGGAGACCTGTGTAAAGCGTTAGTGGCTGGCGCATCGTGTGTGATGGTGGGCTCAATGCTGGCCGGTACCGAGGAATCTCCGGGGGAAGTTGAGCTTTATCAGGGCCGTGCGTACAAATCTTACCGCGGAATGGGCTCTCTGGGCGCGATGTCTAAAGGCTCATCTGACCGTTATTTCCAAAGTGATAACGCAGCAGACAAGCTGGTACCGGAAGGCATTGAAGGCCGTGTGGCATATAAAGGCCGCCTGAAAGAGATTGTCCACCAGCAAATGGGTGGCCTGCGCTCATGCATGGGACTGACCGGTTCTGCCACCATTGAAGATCTGCGTACCAAGGCTGAATTTGTGCGCATTACTGGTGCAGGCATGACAGAATCACACGCACATGACGTGACCATCACCAAAGAAGCACCAAATTACCGTACTGGCCAGTAATTCACCGCCCGTATTTTAAAGCATGGGGGTGCAAGCCCCCTTGTATCGAAGACTTTTTGAGACAAGCTGAAAATGACCCAAAATATTCATGACCAACGTATTCTGATCCTCGACTTTGGCTCTCAATACACCCAGTTGATCGCGCGCCGTATCCGTGAAATCGGTGTTTACTGTGAGCTGTGGGGCTGGGATGTTGATGAGCAGGATATCCGTGACTTCAACCCAAACGGCATCATCCTTTCCGGCGGTCCAGAAAGCGTAACAGAAGCAGGTTCACCACGTGCGCCTGAATATGTGTTTAACGCAGGAGTACCGGTACTGGGGGTGTGCTATGGCATGCAAACCATGTCTGAGCAGCTTGGCGGTAAAGTCGCGGGCTCAACAGAGCGCGAGTTTGGTTACGCGAAAGTGACGCTGGATAACGCGGGCAGCTTGTTTGAAGGTATTGAAGATGCCATTAACGAAGACGGCAAAGGCGTGCTGGATGTATGGATGAGCCACGGTGACAAAGTGGTGGAAATCCCGGCTGACTTTGTCAAAGTAGCATCGACGGAGACTTGCCCGTTTGCTGCTATGGCGAATGAAGAGAAGCGTTTCTATGGCGTTCAGTTCCATCCGGAAGTAACGCATACCCGTCAGGGGCACCGTATGCTGGAGCGCTTCGTACTAGACATTTGTGGTTGTGAACGCCTGTGGACACCGGCTTCTATCATTGAAGATGCGATTGCACGAATCAAAGAACAGGTGGGTGATGATGAAGTGATCCTCGGCCTGTCTGGCGGCGTGGATTCTTCTGTGGTGGCGATGCTTATTCACCGTGCTATCGGTGACAAGCTAACCTGTGTGTTCGTAGACAACGGCCTGCTGCGCCTTAACGAAGCACAGCAAGTGATGGAAATGTTCGGCGACCACTTTGGCCTGAACATTATTCATGTTGATGCGGAAGAGCGCTTCCTGTCAGCGCTTGAAGGCATCTCAGATCCTGAAGAGAAGCGTAAGAAGATTGGTCATGTGTTTGTCGATGTCTTTGATGAAGAATCGAAGAAGCTGAAAAATGCGAAGTGGCTGGCGCAAGGCACTATCTATCCAGACGTAATTGAATCTGCCGCATCCAAGACCGGTAAAGCGCACGTTATCAAGTCTCACCACAACGTAGGTGGTTTGCCGGATGACATGGAAATGGGTCTGGTTGAACCGCTTAAAGAGCTGTTCAAGGACGAAGTACGTAAGATTGGTCTGGAACTGGGTCTGCCATACAACATGCTGTATCGCCACCCATTCCCAGGGCCTGGTCTTGGCGTACGTGTACTGGGCGAAATCAAGAAAGAATACTGTGACCTGCTGCGCCGTGCAGATGCTATTTTTATTGAAGAGCTGCACAAAGCAGACCTTTATAACAAGGTTTCCCAGGCATTTACCGTCTTCCTGCCAGTGCGCTCTGTCGGCGTGATGGGCGATGGCCGCAAGTATGATTGGGTTGTGTCACTGCGCGCTGTAGAAACCATCGACTTTATGACCGCGCATTGGGCACACCTGCCGTATGACTTCCTGGGCCGTGTATCCAACCGCATCATCAATGAAGTTGACGGTATCAGCCGCGTGGTTTACGACATCTCCGGTAAGCCGCCTGCAACGATTGAGTGGGAATAAGCTCCCTTACTTCCTGTCAATATAAAGATAAAGGCACGCATCGCGTGTCTTTTCTTTTCTCTGAGTCCCTCTCAGTACCACGACACTTTTCCCTTGCCTGGTGTTTAATACTCACTGCTTACGCCAAAAGTAACGCTGATGTTTTCTGTGTTATTTATTCTGGCCATCCTTGTTTGTTTTGTGTTTTTATTGGTGTGTAAATTGAACTAATGTGCTGAAAAAATGATTTTAATTGAGATTAGTCACTGTCAATTTGGTTTCATATGTGTATTTTGTATTGCTTACCAATTATGACGTCGTTTCAAGCTTATCAGCGAATTCGATCATTCTATGCAAACACACTGTAAAAACTCGGAGCTTTAAATGAGTAACCATGCCATGAGCAATCGTCCTGACGCGCCAAGTGGCGGTATGGAAAAGTTCCTGAACTGGATTGAAAAAGCAGGCAATAAGATCCCTGAACCCGCTCTCCTGTTCTTCTATGGACTTCTAATTATATGGGGCCTGTCCGCCATTCTTTCTCAGGTCGATTTTGGCCTGACCCATCCTGTTACTGGCCAGGCTGTTGAAATTAAGAACCTGTTGACGGGCGAAGCGCTGGCGAGTTTCTTGGCCAATATGGTGACGACGTTCACCAGTTTTGCCCCCATGGGGATTGTTTTGGTGGCGATGTTGGGTGTAGGTGTCGCTGATGCCTCAGGCTTTATCACTACTGGCCTGAAAAAAATGCTCAATGTGACACCGAAGAAATTGCTGACACCGGCGCTGATTCTGGTTGCGATTGTGTCACACACAGCAGCAGATGCCGGCTACGTGCTAGTGATCCCACTTGGCGGGATTATTTTCCACGCTGCTGGTCGTCATCCGTTGGTAGGGATTGCAGCGGCATTTGCCGGTGTGTCCGGTGGTTTTTCTGCTAACTTCATTCCTGCGGGTATTGATCCATTGTTAGCAGGCTTTACCCAGTCAGCTGCCCAGGTGCTTGATAAAGACTATGTGGTGAACCCGTTGGCAAACCTGTACTTTACCGGCTTATCATCATTTTTGATTGTGGCGATCGGCTGGTATGTGACAGAGAAAATTATCGAACCACGTCTGAGCAAATTACCTATCGACGACGATGCAGAAAAGGCACCGGATTTGGGCAGCTTCTCGGCGATTGAAAGTAAAGCGTTCAATCGTGCAGGTCTTGTGATGCTTGCGGGCATTGCGCTGCTGGTGGTGGCTTTGATCCCTGAATCTTCCGCACTGCGTTCCTCAGAAGGCGAGCTGACCGCATTCTCTGCGCCATTGATGAAATCTATCGTGCCACTGATCTTTATCCTGTTTGTGATCCCAGGGGTGGTGTATGGCCGAGTGGCGGGTACGTTTAAGACTCAGGGCGATATCATCAAAGCTATGGGTGATACCATGGCAACCATGGGTGCGTATCTGGTAATGTCTTTCTTCTGTGCGCAATTCCTTGCCGCATTCAGCCAATCAAATATCGGCACATTGTTGGCACTGGAAGGGGCGGCGTTCCTGAAAGCGTTAAATATGCCAGCGCAACTGACCATCGTTGGTATGATCCTGCTGACGGCATCTGTTAACCTTTTAATTGGCTCTGCGTCAGCGAAATGGGCATTGATTGGTCCAATCCTGGTTCCAATGCTGATGGCGCTGGGTATTTCCCCAGAGTTGTCGCAAGCGGCATATCGTGTGGGTGACTCAGTTTCCAACATTATCTCGCCACTGATGGTGTTTTTCCCGCTGGTAGTGGTGTACTGCCAACGCTATGTGAAGAGCACGGGTATTGGCACCCTGGCATCGATGATGATGCCGTATTCGATTGCGATGCTGATCGGCTGGTCACTGTTCCTTATGGCATACTGGGCGCTGGGTATTCCTCTGGGCATTCAGGCACCTTATACCTATCAGCTCTAAGTGTTTTCCTGCGCCAATATTCCATTGGCGGTAAAGGCAGACCCGAACAACAAAACCCGGCCAATGCTGGGTTTTGTTATTATATGGTGCCGTTAGCCCATGTGTTTGGCGTGGAAACGCAGATGGTCTTCAATAAAGCTGGCGATAAAGTAGTAGCTGTGGTCGTAACCTTCCTGCATGCGCAGTTCTAACGGATAACCGGCGTCTTCTGCCGCTTGCAAAAGATTTCCGGGTTTGAGCTGTTCATGCAGAAATTGATCTGCATCCCCTTGGTCAATCAGTATAGGCAAATGCTTACCTGCTTGTTTGATCAAAGCGCAACTGTCGTACTGGAACCAGGTTTCGCGGTTTTCCCCCAGATAATGGGTAAAGGCTTTTTCACCCCATGGAACAGCCGCTGGGTTAACGATGGGGCTAAACGCCGACACTGAACGGTAATCGTCACTGTTTTTCAGGGCAATGGTCAATGCGCCATGACCGCCCATGCTATGACCGGCGATCGCTTTTACGCTGTTGACCGGAAAGTGTGCTTCGATAACAGTAGGCAGTTCTTTTACTACGTAGTCGTACATCTGGTAAAAACGGTTCCAGGGGGCTTCAGTCGCGTTCAGGTAGAAACCTGCACCAATACCGAAGTCGTAGGCACCGTCCGGATCGTCAGGAATATTTTCACCGCGGGGGCTGGTATCCGGTGCCACAATGGCTACGCCCAATTCTGCAGCCACGCGGTGCGCTCCTGCTTTTTGCATAAAGTTTTCGTCGCTGCAGGTCAATCCTGATAACCAGTAAAGCACAGGTACCCGGTTGGATTCTGATGCTTGTGGTGGCAGGAAAATCGCAAAGCGCATCTTGCAGTGAACCGTGCGCGAGGTGTGGGTATATTGTTTATGCCAACCGCCGAAACTGTGGTTACTGCTGATATTTTCAAGGCTCATGTTTGGACTCCAAAGCAGGCGGTGTTGTGCCGCCTGCGTGGGGTTTTATTGAGTGAGAAAAGCGGCTTACTTATCATAGTGGATGACAGAGCGGATGCTCTTGCCTTCATGCATCAGATCGAATGCCTCATTGATGGCATCCAGACCCATGGTATGGGTAATAAAATCATCCAGTTTGAATTCGCCAGCCATGTAACGTTCGACGATTTCCGGCAATTCTGAACGCCCTTTCACACCACCAAAGGCACTTCCGCGCCAGACTCGGCCGGTGACCAACTGGAATGGACGGGTTGAGATTTCTTGTCCCGCGCCGGCCACGCCAATGATCACCGATTCCCCCCAGCCTTTGTGACAGCATTCCAGTGCTGAGCGCATCACATTGACATTTCCGATACATTCAAAGGAAAAATCGACACCGCCATCGGTCATTTCCACAATCACGTCCTGAATGGGTTTATCGTATTTGCTCGGGTTAATGCAATCTGTCGCTCCCAGCTTTTTCGCCAGTGCAAACTTACTTTCATTAATATCGATACCAAGGATACGGCTGGCCCCTGCCATGGCGGCACCAATGATGGCAGAAAGGCCGATCCCCCCCAGGCCGAATACCGCGACGGTATCGCCTTTTTGCACTTTCGCGGTATTTAATACGGCACCCATACCGGTGGTGACACCACAGCCCAGCAGGCACACTTCTTCCAGAGGCGCTTCCTTGTTCACTTTTGCCAGTGAAATTTCAGGCAATACCGTATACTCAGAAAACGTTGAGGTGCCCATGTAATGATAGATAGGCTGACCGTCTTTGAAAAAACGGGTAGTGCCGTCTGGCATCAGGCCTTTGCCCTGGGTTTCGCGGATTTTCTGGCAAAGGTTGGTTTTGCCTGACAGACAGAATTTACATTCGCCGCACTCTGGGGTGTAAAGCGGGATGACATGATCGCCCACTTCAACGCTGGTGACGCCTTCGCCGACCATTTCCACAATGCCACCGCCTTCGTGTCCCAAGATGGCCGGAAAAATTCCTTCAGGATCGTCACCGGAGAGGGTGAAAGCATCGGTGTGGCAAACACCGGTCGCAATAATACGCACCAGGACTTCGCCTGCTTTGGGTAGCATGACATCCACTTCCTCGATACTGAGGGGTTTGCCCGCTTCCCATGCAACCGCTGCACGAGACTTAATAAATTGTTCTGCCATGAATACATCCTCTTTTTGATCTGGTCAGTCCCTTATCGTCTAACCCTAGGTGATATATGCAGGGGTAGCGAGTTCAGTTTTGTGACACGTTAAGTGTGACACTTAGTCTATTTGTTTCTGTTTGTGTGATAATCCACTTTAGTGGCAATAGACTTTTACTGGTAGGGAACAATGTCAGAGTGGCAAGGGGTTTCAGAGTTTTTGGCGGTGGTGGAGACGGCAAGTTTTACCAAAGCCGCAAAGCGCCTCGGTGCGTCGACGGCACATATCAGCCGACAGATCTCCCTGTTGGAGGAGCGTTTAAATACCCGACTTTTATTCCGAACCACACGAAAGGTGTCAACCACAGAAGAAGGGGATATTTACTACCGGCATTGCCGGCTGTTGGCCGATGGTTTAAAAGAAGCCGAGATCGCGGTGACCCAGTTACATGAAACACCCAACGGTCATATCAAGCTGACTGCTCCGGTGACGTATGGGGAAAAGGTCGTCATGCCGCTGATCCTTGACTTCATGGATGCGTATCCTGAGATCCAGATTGATGTTGATCTGACCAATGCCACCTTGGATCTTGTTGATGCCTCCTGTGATGTTGCTTTACGTCTGGGACGTTTAACCGATTCTTCCATGGTGTGCAAACGTCTCTCAACCCGCCGTCTGATTGTCTGTGGTTCTCCGGCGTATCTCTCTAAACATGGCACGCCACATACCCTGTCAGAATTGGCTCAGCACAATTGTCTTCGTGGCCAGCATGATTACTGGCGATTCCGTGAAGAGGGGAAAGAGCGCTCGGTGCGGGTCAGGGGATTACTTCGTTGTAACAGTGGTATTGCTTTGCTGGATGCGGCGATTCGTGGCAAAGGGCTTATCCAGTTGCCTGACTATTACCTGAACGATGCACTGGCTTCAGGAAAAGTGGTCAAGGTACTCAATGCCTATGAAGACATGGAAGAAGGGATTTGGGCCTTGTTTCCTCACCGCCGCTTACAGCCACTCCGGGTGAAATTGCTGGTGGATTTTCTGGCAGCGAAATTGGCGTATCATCCTAACAAACAGTGAGTGTTATACTCCACTGCAGAGTAAACTTGAGATTGAAATACAGTGACACAGAGTGAATTAGATCAGCAGTTTATGCGCCGTGCGATAGCGCTGGCAGCCAAGGCCGAAGCAGAAGGAGAAGTGCCGGTCGGTGCCGTGGTGGTCCATAACGGTGTGGTAGTAGGTGAAGGCTGGAATCGCCTGATTGGCCAGCATGATGCCACTGCACACGCTGAAATGATGGCACTGCGTCAGGCGGGAAAAACGCTGCAAAACTACCGCCTGTTAGATGCAGTACTGTATGTCACGCTGGAACCATGCCCAATGTGCGCGTCAGCCATGGTGCACAGCCGGATTGGTAAGGTGGTTTTCGGCGCGCCGGATTATAAAACGGGGGCAGCAGGGAGTGTGATGAACCTGCTGAGTTATGACGGTGTGAATCACCATGTGCAGTTTCAGGGGGGGCTGCTTGAAGAGGAATGCCGTGAGCAACTGCAGGCCTTTTTCCGCCGTCGCCGTCAGGAGAAAAAAGCAGAGAAAGAAGCGCGCAAAGTGGTGCAGGATCCTTCCCGAAACACCAGCAATTAATAACGTTCATCCATCATGGCAAATTCGCGGATTGCGAATGTACGCTGTCGCCACAGCACTTTTTTCAGGGCGACGTTACGCTTACGCTTACGGCGGTTTAATGCTGCACTGGAGTTACGGGCAAAACTGGCTTGGGCTTTTCGTTTTTTCGCAAACATCCGTACTTCCTTTGAATAAACAAGCGCAGTCATTGTTCTGCGCTCGGAGGTTACATTTATAAACACAGAGTGTGAATAGATGATGACAATGCTACAAGCTTAGCCAGATTTGTCGTCTTCTTCCTGCGACTTGGCATCATTGGCTTTTTTACCGCCAATGGATTGCTCTTCAACCCTCTCGGTCTCATTGTTAACAGTGTCATCCGGCTCATCAACCTTGATGGTTTGTAACCCATCAAGGTTATCCGCCATGTCGCTGGCGATAGCTTGCGCTTCGTCCTGTTCATAGCCGACGATACTCTGGTAGTAACGACGGATATTTTCCACATAGCTCAGTGCTTCATAGCCGCGGGCATATCCGTAGCGTGTTTGCTTGTAGTACTGACGCTTAGCCAATAAAGGTAAGCGCTCTTTCACGTCCGCCCAAGAATCAGGGTTGCCACCCTGGGCTTTGGTTAGCCGGCGCGCATCCATCATATGACCAAATCCGACGTTGTAAGAGGCCAATGCAAACCAGATTTTTTCGTGCTCATTCACACTGTCCGGCACGCGGTGGAGCATTTTGCGAAGGTATTCAGCGCCACCGCGGATACTCTGCTCCGGATCGAGTCGGTTTTTAACACCGACAGATTTTGCTGTTGGTAAGGTCAACATCATCATGCCGCGTACACCGGTTGGTGAAACGGCGCGTGGGTTCCAGTGTGATTCCTGATAGGAAAGCGCAGCTAGCAAACGCCAGTCAAATTCATCGGCATATTTTTTAAACAGTGGTTCCCACTTGGGAAGCTTTTTATCAATAGCCCGTAAGAAGGCACGGGTATCAACAAAGTCAAAACTGTCGACATGGCCAAAATATTTTTCTTCCAGTGCTGCCAGTTCACCGTTTTTGGCCTTTTTGCCAAAAAATTCGATCATCAAGGCATACACACTGTCGTCCTGTGATTTTTTCATAAACCAGGCTATCGGTTCTTCCTCTGTGAGGCTTAAGGCAACGGCGATCGAAGGGTGTGTGCGCTGTACCAGGGCGATATCCACTGAGTCAGCAATGGTGAAGTCGAGCTTGCCGTCGGCCACTTGTTTCAACAGTTCATCATCATCGGCATCTGTGACGCTCTCCCACTCAAGTTCGGGGGATTCACGTTGAATGGTCTGAAGGGTGAGAGCATGGCTGGAGCCTTCCACTACCGCGACACGGGCTCCACCTTTGTTTATCTCGGTCACTTTACGCGGGCGCCAATGGCCATTTTTGTACACCAGCTGTTGGGTGACGTAATAATACGCTGGCCCAGGGCGAAAATGCTCGAGCCGATCTTTGGTGATGGTTAAGCCGGCGGCGATGATATCAACATCGTCGCGCTCTAAGGCAGGAAAAAGGCCTGAGAGCGTATAGGCTGGCTGCATCTCAAGTTTGACGCCCAAGCTATGAGCAAACTGGGAGGCGAGTTCGTAGTCCAGACCGGTTGGGCCATCTGGGCCGATGTAGTAGGAAAGCTTGTTATTCAGCGTACCTACGCGTAAAACACCACGGTCACGAATTTTTTCCAGTGCTGTTCTGTCATCATATTTCCATTCGCATCCCGCGAGAAGAAGCGCCAGAAAAAGGCCTGTAAGCAGTTGATAGATTTGTTTTACAGCGTTCTCGTTCAAAAAATTATGCCTACATCTAGAGTTTGGGGACTGTTATATCAAAGCTGGCTTAAAGCTGAAAGTTAAGCGGTAATTACAACTTGGCGAATGTAGCGAATAGTGGCAGGGAAGTATACCCAACTGTTGTTATCTAAATGATAGGTCATTAACATTTGTGGTGAATAATTGCGCAAAAATAGCAAGGCAAAAAAAGTTACGCAAACGGTTGCGTCAAGTGTTACATCGCTCACTTTTTTCCCCTATAATACGGGCCCGAAGCCATTATAAGTGATATTGGCATGACTGCTATAAATACTCCCTGTGTGATAAATCATGGGGTTAGGTCAATATCACTTTAATCCATCGCTAACCGAGAGACGTACGCACATGGAAATTTTGCGTGGTTCCCCCGCTCTGTCTGAATTTCGAATCCAAAAACTGCTGGAAAGCTGCAAAAGTAATAATTTGCCAGTAGCCAGCCTCTATGCTGAGTATATTCATTTTGCTGATCTCAGTACTCCTTTGAGTGAAGACGAAAAACAAAAGCTGGATCGCCTGCTTACTTACGGCCCGACCATCGCCGAGCATACACCGACCGGAACCCTTTTCCTCGTCACGCCTCGCCCTGGCACCATTTCTCCTTGGTCCTCCAAAGCCACTGACATCGCTCACAACTGTGGCCTGAGTCAAGTCAAACGCCTTGAGCGTGGCACGGCTTATTATGTTGAACTGTCAGCAGACTTATCGGCAGAGCAGCAAAAAGAGCTGGCAGGGCTGCTTCATGATCGGATGATGGAAGTGGTGTTTGCTGATATGAATGATGCGGCAACGCTGTTCAAGGAAGCGACACCTGCACCGATGACTGCGGTTGATATTTTATCTGGTGGCCGTGAGGCGCTGGAGAAAGCCAACCTTGAACTGGGTCTGGCATTAGCGGAAGACGAAATTGACTATCTGGTGGAAAACTTCACCAAACTTGGGCGTAATCCTAACGATATCGAGCTGATGATGTTTGCGCAGGCCAACTCTGAGCACTGCCGCCACAAGATTTTCAACGCAGACTGGACGATTGATGGTGTCGATCAGGAAAAAAGCCTGTTCAAGATGATCAAAAACACCTTTGAACACAATAGCGACTATGTCCTGTCCGCCTACAAAGACAACGCAGCCGTGATGGTGGGATCCAAGGTTGGTCGCTTTTTCCCCGATCCTGACTCCCGTCAGTACAATTACCACCAGGAAGATGCACACATCCTGATGAAAGTGGAAACCCACAACCACCCAACGGCGATTTCCCCATGGCCGGGAGCGTCAACCGGCTCGGGAGGAGAAATCCGCGATGAGGGGGCGACCGGTATTGGCGGCAAGCCAAAAGCGGGGCTGGTAGGCTTTACTGTCTCTAATTTAAGAATTCCGGGTTATGAGCAGCCTTGGGAGACGGATTTTGGTAAGCCGGATCGTATCGTTAATGCCCTGGATATCATGCTAGAAGGCCCGTTGGGTGGCGCAGCATTTAATAACGAATTCGGTCGTCCAAACCTGTTGGGGTATTTCCGTACCTACGAAGAAAAAGTTACGTCGCATAATGGCGAAGAGGTGCGCGGTTACCACAAGCCGATCATGATTGCGGGCGGCATGGGGAATATCCGTGACCAGCACGTTCAGAAAAAGAACATCCCCGTTGGTGCGAAACTGATCGTGCTGGGTGGGCCGGCGATGAATATCGGTCTGGGGGGCGGTGCAGCGTCTTCCATGGCATCAGGCCAATCATCAGAAGATCTGGACTTTGCTTCTGTACAGCGTGAAAACCCAGAGATGGAGCGTCGTTGTCAGGAAGTGATTGACCGGTGCTGGCAGCTTGGTGAGCAAAATCCGATTGCCTTTATCCATGATGTTGGTGCTGGTGGTATTTCCAATGCTCTGCCGGAATTGGTGAATGATGGTGAACGGGGCGGAAAATTCCAGCTGCGTAATGTGCCCAATGATGAGCCGGGCATGAGCCCGTTGGAAATCTGGTGTAATGAATCACAGGAACGCTACGTGCTGGCGGTTGCACCGGAGAACATGGACGTGTTTGATGCGATTTGCCAGCGTGAACGTGCGCCGTATGCCGTTGTTGGTGAAGCGACTGAAGAACGTCACTTGACACTGGAAGACCGCCACTTCGACAACACGCCGATCGACATGCCGATGGATATTCTGCTTGGCAAGCCACCGAAAATGCACCGTGATGTCACTTCGCTGAAAGTGGAAGGTCAGGCAATCGCCCGTGACGGTATCAACCTCGAAGAGGCAACCCAACGCATTCTGCGTTTACCGGCAGTGGCAGAGAAAACCTTTCTCATTACTATCGGTGACCGTACCGTCACCGGTCTGGTTGCGCGTGATCAAATGGTGGGGCCTTGGCAGGTGCCCGTCGCAAACTGTGCGGTAACAGCTGCGAGTTATGATACTTACCACGGCGAAGCCATGTCCATGGGTGAACGCACGCCGGTTGCCCTGCTGGACTTTGCCGCGTCTGCGCGTCTGGCGGTGGCGGAAGCACTCACTAACATCGCCTGTGCTGACATTGGCGATCTGAAGCGTATCAAGCTCTCTGCAAACTGGATGGCAGCAGCAGGTCACCCGGGTGAAGATGCGGGTTTGTATGAAGCAGTGAAAGCCGTGGGCGAAGAACTTTGCCCGGCGTTGGATTTGACCATTCCTGTGGGTAAAGACTCAATGTCGATGAAAACCCGCTGGGAAGAAAATGGCGAGCAGAAAGAAAATACCTCGCCACTGTCGCTTATTATTACCGCTTTCGGTCGTGTGGAAGACATCCGCAAGACAGTCACGCCACAGCTTCGCACCGACAAAGGCGACAGCGCATTGGTATTAGTAGACCTTGGCCAGGGACAAAACCGTCTTGGCGCAACGGCACTGGCGCAAGTTTACAAACAACTGGGTGACAAACCTGCTGACGTTGATAATCCAGAATTGTTGAAAGGCTTTTTCAATGCGATGCAAGCTCTGGTGCGGGAAGAGAAACTGTTGGCTTACCATGATCGCAGTGATGGTGGTCTCTATGTCACACTGGCAGAGATGGCGTTTGCCGGCCACGTGGGTGTGGAAGTAGACATTAATACCTTGGCGGAGGACGGAGAATGTACCGATGTACTCGCAGCCCTGTTCAATGAAGAACTGGGTGCTGTGGTGCAGGTTCGCACTGATGATCTGGATGCAGTGCTGTCAACGCTCTCTGCACACGGTCTGGAAGCGTGCAGCCATGTTATCGGTACCCTGAATGACGATGATACTGTCCGCATCTGGAACGGTGGTGCACTGGTTCTGGAGCAAAACCGTACTGCGCTTCGCACTATTTGGGCGGAAACGACGTATCAGATGCAGGCTATGCGTGATAACCCAGATTGCGCACGGCAAGAGTTTGCCGCCAAGAAAGATGTGGCTGACCCGGGTCTTTCTGCAAGCCTGACGTTTGATGTACACGAAGATATCGCGGCACCATTTATTGCCACCGGTGCACGTCCGCAAATGGCGATTTTGCGAGAGCAGGGTGTGAATTCCCACGTGGAAATGGCGGCTGCGTTTGATCGTGCAGGCTTTGATGCCAAAGACGTCCATATGAGTGATGTGTTGTCAGGTAGAGTTCAATTGAACGAATTTAACGGCCTGGTAGCGTGTGGTGGTTTCTCGTACGGTGATGTGTTGGGCGCAGGTGAAGGTTGGGCAAAATCTATCTTGTTCAACGAGCAGGCTCGTGACCAGTTCGAGCGTTTCTTCCACCGTGGTGATTCTTTTGCACTGGGTGTGTGTAACGGCTGTCAGATGCTGTCCAACCTGCACGAGCTTATTCCAGGCGCGGATCTGTGGCCGCGCTTTGTCCGCAATGAATCAGAGCGCTTTGAAGCGCGTTTCAGTCTGGTACAGGTTCAGGACAGCCCATCACTATTCTTGAGTGGAATGGCAGGATCTCACATGCCAATTGCTGTCTCGCATGGGGAAGGCCGTGTGGAAGTGCGTGATGAAGGACACCTGAGCGCCATTGAGGCCTCCGGCACGGTTGCGCTGCGTTATCTGGACAACTTCGGCAACGTGACCCAGTCTTATCCGGCAAACCCTAACGGTTCGCCAAATGGTATTACTGGCCTTACGACCCGTGATGGCCGCGTGACTATCATGATGCCGCATCCTGAGCGTGTATTCCGCACCGTGGCAAACTCTTGGCACCCGGACAACTGGGGAGAGGACAGCCCTTGGATGCGCATGTTCCGCAATGCCCGCGTGAAGCTTGGTTGACAGGCATGGTTTAAAATCTAAACGTGTGACACAAGCCGCTACCTTTTGGTGGCGGTTTTTTTATCTGATTGCATCCAGTATTGGCGAGAGGGTAAAGTGTTTCGGCAATTTTATGGAGAGAAATGCAATGGACAGTGCGATCAGTTTTACGCTTATTCCATCCGGACAAGTCCCGGAATCCCTAAAGCGCCGTTTTCCTTCTCTGGCGCAAGTGAATGCACCTGAAGTCACTCAGGAGATCCCGATGTTAGTGGCTGAAAAAGACGGTGAACCCGTTGCTGTGGCAGTACTTCAACATCAAAAACGTCACAATGGACTCATGGTCGAGGAAGCGACGCTGACTCTGCTGGAAGTGGATCAGGCAAGTCGCCTGCAGGGCATTGGTAAAACCCTGCTCAATGCGTTGGAAGCATATGCATCGACAGTGACATTTGTACTGAAAGTGGACTGTGGTGCAGTGATTGGACGCAGACCGATGCAGGCGTTGTTGGCCAACTCTGGCTATCAGCCTCCTTTTGCCTGTAACGATGCCAACAGCATGGCATGGAAGAAGCCTCTCGTTTAAATTATGCGTGAAAAACGCGCCAACCGGGTACGGTAAGGTTACAATTAACGTATTGAGACGATTGCTTAATCCAGACTTTAAGGGAATGCGATATGAAAAAAATCGAAGCGATTATCAAGCCGTTCAAGCTTGACGACGTGCGTGAAGCGCTGGCTGAAGTCGGTATTACGGGTATGACAGTGTCTGAAGTCAAAGGCTTTGGTCGCCAAAAAGGTCACACTGAGTTGTACCGTGGTGCGGAATATATGGTGGATTTCCTACCCAAAGTGAAGTTGGAAATTGTGGTGGCGGATGACGTAGCAGAGCAATGCGTAGAGACCATTGTACAAACAGCACAAACCGGCAAAATTGGCGATGGCAAGATCTTTGTGACTGATGTGGAGCGTGTAGTGCGCATCCGTACTGGTGAAGAAGACGAAGAGGCGATTTAGCCTTTTCCTTTGTAAATCCAACAGGCTCTTAAGCGAGATAACACCAACAAACTAGCACATCGACCCATTAAGTTATCCTACTAATAATGAACAATACCCTCAGTACTTTAAAGACCGAGGGTATTTTTTATATTTGCTCATGGGGTCATTGAAGTTGATGATTTTACTGCCCCGAATGACGTAACAAATCCAGTATGAGAGGTGCTATAGACATCACTGGATATGTTTCTTTGTTGTATTTTTGCTCATTGTGGTGAGGTTTTACTCTCTTGTGGCTGAAAAGTGATTTTTCTTAAGAAAGGTATTGCCAACAAAAAATTTCTCCCTATAATGCGCCCCTCGTCAGCACTGCGAAGTTTCCTGCTGGCCGGAGGAAAGCAAAAGTGCTTGACTAAAAAAAAGAGTTGCGTTTAAATCCAACTCCGCTCAGCGAAGCTGAGAAGGCTCTTTAACAATTTGACCTATGCAATCTGTGTGGGCACTCGTCATTGATAGACAAAAGATTTATCGATGAAGCTGAGTGACCAAAACGAAAACTCTTCGGGGTTATCGGCACAGTCAATTTATACAGTATTTCATCGAGCCAAAAACTTTAATTGAAGAGTTTGATCATGGCTCAGATTGAACGCTGGCGGCAGGCCTAACACATGCAAGTCGAGCGGCAGCGACAATAAAGATTCTTCGGATGATTTATTGGGCGGCGAGCGGCGGACGGGTGAGTAAAGGCTGGGAACCTGCCCTGACGAGGGGGATAACCACTGGAAACGGTGGCTAATACCGCATAATGTCTTCGGACCAAAGAGGGGGACCTTCGGGCCTCTCGCGTCAGGATGGGCCCAGTTGGGATTAGCTGGTTGGTGAGGTAAAGGCTCACCAAGGCGACGATCCCTAGCTGGTTTGAGAGGATGATCAGCCACACTGGAACTGAGACACGGTCCAGACTCCTACGGGAGGCAGCAGTGGGGAATATTGCACAATGGGCGCAAGCCTGATGCAGCCATGCCGCGTGTGTGAAGAAGGCCTTCGGGTTGTAAAGCACTTTCAGCCGTGAGGAAGGTTACGTAGTTAATAGCTGCGTAATTTGACGTTAGCGGCAGAAGAAGCACCGGCTAACTCCGTGCCAGCAGCCGCGGTAATACGGAGGGTGCGAGCGTTAATCGGAATTACTGGGCGTAAAGCGCATGCAGGCGGTCTGTTAAGCAAGGTGTGAAAGCCCCGGGCTTAACCTGGGAGTGGCATTTTGAACTGGCAGGCTAGAGTCTTGTAGAGGGGGGTAGAATTTCAGGTGTAGCGGTGAAATGCGTAGAGATCTGAAGGAATACCGGTGGCGAAGGCGGCCCCCTGGACAAAGACTGACGCTCAGATGCGAAAGCGTGGGGAGCAAACAGGATTAGATACCCTGGTAGTCCACGCCGTAAACGATGTCTACTTGGAGGCTGTTGTCTAGAACAGTGGCTTTCGGAGCTAACGCGTTAAGTAGACCGCCTGGGGAGTACGGTCGCAAGATTAAAACTCAAATGAATTGACGGGGGCCCGCACAAGCGGTGGAGCATGTGGTTTAATTCGATGCAACGCGAAGAACCTTACCTACTCTTGACATCCAGAGAACTTTCCAGAGATGGATTGGTGCCTTCGGGAGCTCTGAGACAGGTGCTGCATGGCTGTCGTCAGCTCGTGTTGTGAAATGTTGGGTTAAGTCCCGCAACGAGCGCAACCCTTATCCTTGTTTGCCAGCACTTCGGGTGGGAACTCCAGGGAGACTACCGGTGATAAACCGGAGGAAGGTGGGGACGACGTCAAGTCATCATGGCCCTTACGAGTAGGGCTACACACGTGCTACAATGGTGCATACAGAGGGCAGCGAGACCGCGAGGTGGAGCGAATCCCAGAAAGTGCATCGTAGTCCGGATTGGAGTCTGCAACTCGACTCCATGAAGTCGGAATCGCTAGTAATCGTGGATCAGAATGCCACGGTGAATACGTTCCCGGGCCTTGTACACACCGCCCGTCACACCATGGGAGTGGGCTGCACCAGAAGTAGATAGCTTAACCTTCGGGAGGGCGTTTACCACGGTGTGGTTCATGACTGGGGTGAAGTCGTAACAAGGTAGCCCTAGGGGAACCTGGGGCTGGATCACCTCCTTAACGAAGCTATGAATGCGAGTGTCCACACAGATTGCTACGGTCAAAAAGAGAAAGAACATTACTTAGATGGGTCTGTAGCTCAGGTGGTTAGAGCGCACCCCTGATAAGGGTGAGGTCGGTGGTTCAAGTCCACTCAGACCCACCAACAACTTCCAACACTGCGTTGTGAAACTCGTCGTTTAGTGAACTAAACGTCCTCCTTTCACGCCTTGTTTTGAAAGCTGTTGGTCACAAACTAAGTATCGATGTGGGGCTATAGCTCAGCTGGGAGAGCGCTTGATTTGCATTCAAGAGGTCTGCGGTTCGATCCCGCATAGCTCCACCACTCTTTAAGTGTTCTTGCGAGAATATTTAAAAAGTGGTTTTAACATCACTTTGCTCTTTAAAAATCTGGAAAGCTGACTAAACAACTTTGTTTCGAAAGAGATAAAGCTTGTTTGTAAAAGTTCTCAAATGTTAACTCTTAAGAGTTAACACCAAACACATTCAAGTGTTCTTGGAATTTGAGTCCGGCGAAATCGTCATCGAACGATGACAAACCTTGGTTGTTTAAAGCTACGAAACCTCTTGGGGTTGTAGGGTTAAGTGACTAAGCGTACACGGTGGATGCCTAGGCAGTCAGAGGCGAAGAAGGACGTGCTAACCTGCGATAAGCCGAGAGAAGACGGTAAGAGTCACGATACTCTCGGATTTCCGAATGGGGAAACCCACTGGCATAAGCCAGTATCATTAACTGAATCCATAGGTTAATGAGGCGAACTCGGGGAACTGAAACATCTAAGTACCCGAAGGAAAAGAAATCAATTGAGATTCCGGCAGTAGCGGCGAGCGACCCCGGACCAGCCCTTAAGCTGATTGTGCGTTAGTGGAAGCCTCTGGAAAGTGGCGCGATACAGGGTGATAGCCCCGTACACGACAACGCACAGTGAGTGAAAACGAGTAAGACGGGACACGTGTTATCTTGTCTGAAGATGGGGGGACCATCCTCCAAGGCTAAATACTCCTGACTGACCGATAGTGAACCAGTACCGTGAGGGAAAGGCGAAAAGAACCCCTGTGAGGGGAGTGAAATAGAACCTGAAACCGTGTACGTACAAGCAGTGGGAGCCCCATCACTAAGTTACTGAGACTTAGTGGTCCAGGTACCTTACTTGAAAGGCGGTTAACAACGCGACGCGTTGGTCAACCTCCCCAATCAAGCAGAGGTGGCTTAGTGATGGGGTGACTGCGTACCTTTTGTATAATGGGTCAGCGACTTACGTTATGTAGCAAGGTTAACCGTATAGGGGAGCCGTAGGGAAACCGAGTCTTAACTGGGCGTTCAGTTGCATGACGTAGACCCGAAACCGGGTGATCTAGCCATGGGCAGGTTGAAGATTGAGTAACATCAATTGGAGGACCGAACCGACTAATGTTGAAAAATTAGCGGATGACTTGTGGCTAGGGGTGAAAGGCCAATCAAACCCGGAGATAGCTGGTTCTCCCCGAAAGCTATTTAGGTAGCGCCTCGGACGAATACTACTGGGGGTAGAGCACTGTTAAGGCTAGGGGGTCATCCCGACTTACCAACCCTTTGCAAACTCCGAATACCAGTAAGTAGTATCCGGGAGACACACGGCGGGTGCTAACGTCCGTCGTGGAGAGGGAAACAACCCAGACCGCCAGCTAAGGTCCCCAAGTTATCGCTAAGTGGGAAACGATGTGGGAAGGCTCAGACAGCCAGGATGTTGGCTTAGAAGCAGCCATCATTTAAAGAAAGCGTAATAGCTCACTGGTCGAGTCGGCCTGCGCGGAAGATGTAACGGGGCTAAGCGATACACCGAAGCTGCGGCAGTGTGTTTAGGCACATTGGGTAGGGGAGCGTTCTGTAAGCGGTTGAAGGTGTGCTGTAAGGCATGCTGGACGTATCAGAAGTGCGAATGCTGACATGAGTAACGATAAAGGGGGTGAAAAACCTCCTCGCCGGAAGACCAAGGGTTCCTGTCCAACGTTAATCGGGGCAGGGTAAGTCGGCCCCTAAGGCGAGGCCGAAAGGCGTAGTCGATGGGAAACGGGTTAATATTCCCGTACTGCTGATAACTGCGATGGGGGGACGGAGAAGGCTAGGTGGGCCAGGCGACGGTTGTCCTGGTTCAAGTGCGTAGGTGGGCGAGTTAGGCAAATCCGGCTTGCTATACACTGAGACACGATGTCGAGCTACTACGGTAGTGAAGTCATTGATGCCCTGCTTCCGGGAAAAGCCTCTAAGCTTCAGGTTATCAGTAACCGTACCCCAAACCGACACAGGTGGTCGGGTAGAGAATACCAAGGCGCTTGAGAGAACTCGGGTGAAGGAACTAGGCAAAATGGTACCGTAACTTCGGGAGAAGGTACGCTGCCCGCGGTGAAGTCCCTGGCGGATGGAGCTATGGGCAGTCGCAGATACCAGGTGGCTGCAACTGTTTATTAAAAACATAGCACTGTGCAAACTCGAAAGAGGACGTATACGGTGTGACGCCTGCCCGGTGCTGGAAGGTTAATTGATGGGGTTATCCTTAGGGAGAAGCTCTTGATCGAAGCCCCAGTAAACGGCGGCCGTAACTATAACGGTCCTAAGGTAGCGAAATTCCTTGTCGGGTAAGTTCCGACCTGCACGAATGGCGTAATGATGGCCACGCTGTCTCCACCCGAGACTCAGTGAAATTGAAATCGCAGTGAAGATGCTGTGTACCCGCGGCTAGACGGAAAGACCCCGTGAACCTTTACTACAGCTTGGCACTGAACATTGAGCCTACATGTGTAGGATAGGTGGGAGGCTAAGAAGCGGTGACGCCAGTTGCCGTGGAGCCATCCTTGAAATACCACCCTTGTATGTTTGATGTTCTAACTTGGCCCCATAATCTGGGGTGAGGACAGTGTCTGGTGGGTAGTTTGACTGGGGCGGTCTCCTCCCAAAGCGTAACGGAGGAGCACGAAGGTGGGCTAATCACGGTCGGACATCGTGAGGTTAGTGCAATGGCAAAAGCCCGCTTGACTGCGAGAATGACGGTTCGAGCAGGTGCGAAAGCAGGTCATAGTGATCCGGTGGTTCTGAATGGAAGGGCCATCGCTCAACGGATAAAAGGTACTCCGGGGATAACAGGCTGATACCGCCCAAGAGTTCATATCGACGGCGGTGTTTGGCACCTCGATGTCGGCTCATCACATCCTGGGGCTGAAGTCGGTCCCAAGGGTATGGCTGTTCGCCATTTAAAGTGGTACGCGAGCTGGGTTTAGAACGTCGTGAGACAGTTCGGTCCCTATCTGCCGTGGGCGTTGGAGAATTGAGAGGGGCTGCTCCTAGTACGAGAGGACCGGAGTGGACGAACCTCTGGTGTTCGGGTTGTCACGCCAGTGGCATTGCCCGGTAGCTAAGTTCGGAATTGATAACCGCTGAAAGCATCTAAGCGGGAAGCGAGCCTCGAGATGAGTTCTCCCTGATACTTAAAGTATCCTGAAGGGTTGTTGGAGACGACGACGTAGATAGGCAGGGTGTGTAAGCGCTGTGAGGCGTTGAGCTAACCTGTACTAATTGCCCGAGAGGCTTAACCCTACAACACCCAAGGGGTTTTGGCGGACTCAAACAGAACATTGAATGTGTTGAGAACAGACAGCTTTCCAAGATTTAAGGAAGGAATTTATCAAATACATCCGTGTATTTGACCCTGACGGGCCGCACTGAGGTGCGTTAAATTTTGTTCCTGACAAAATTTTGCTTGGCGACCATAGCGCTTTGGACCCACCTGACTCCATGCCGAACTCAGAAGTGAAACAGAGCAGCGCCGATGGTAGTGTGGGGTCTCCCCATGTGAGAGTAGGACATCGCCAGGCGTCTAATTTTCTTTCACTTTTTGAAAAAGTGAAGACAAAAAGTACGTCGAAAAGGCCATCCGAAAGGATGGCCTTTTTGTGTTAAGTACATTGAAAAATTTGACGGAAGATACGCTGTCCCGGATGGCCGTTTGTGTGTATTCTTCCCTGACTTTGCCTGTTAAATAAATACCGAGCGGCCGATTGCATAATGAAACGATTACGTAATCTCTGGGTTATTCTCTGCTTAGCCTTTTTTGTTTGCGGTATCGCGTTTACTTATTTTTTTATTGATGTTCCTGATTCTCCACAACTTGCCTCGACCCATGGGCATGGGAAAGTGAGATGTCATGATTACCAGGATGCTTCTGTTATTGATGCATCAATGCCATTGAATATTGCTGTCTGGAATATTTATAAGCAGCAATTGGATGGTTGGGATACCGAATTGAAATCGCTGGCTGCAGAAAATGAGGTGATTTTACTTCAAGAAGCACAGAGTAGGCCTGAAATGATCTCGTATATTGAGCAGGGCGGATGGCACAGTAACCAAGCCTATGCCTTTGCAATTAATGGCGAGATAGCGGGAGTAATGACACTTTCTAAGGTTAAGCCGCAAACCGTTTGTGCTTACACCAAGATTGAGCCATATCTGCGTTTGCCAAAAAGTGCACTTTACAGTGCTTTCAAACTGTCGAATGGTGAGATTTTGTCAGTGATTAATCTGCACAGTATCAACTTTACTTATGGTGTCAAAGACTATTCTGAGCAGTTGGATGCCTTAGTTGAGGCTGTCAAGTCACTAGAAGGTCCCTTGATCGTTGCTGGTGATTTGAATACCTGGAGCGATGAAAGACTGTCAGTAGTAAAGACTAAACTTGGCACATTAGGGTTATTGGAAGCTCGTTTCCAACCGGATCAACGACTGAGGGTTTTCAATCATCCTCTGGATCATCTTTTTTACCGCGGCATGCGGTTGGAAAGCGCGAGGTCATTAGCAACAGATGCGTCTGATCATGCAAAGATTGAAGCAAGACTTGTCTTTGAATAGAAGAAAAGGAAGGCAGCGAATAACGCTGCCTTTTTGAGGTTAGATAGCTCTCGACATTTCGTTGGAAACGTCAGCCATATTGTATAGGGGGCGCATCGCCTTAAGCACATCTGAACGGGATATCACACCAACCAGACGATCATTCTCAAGCACTGGCAGGATGTGAGGCTTACTGATTTTTGCTTCACGTACCCGCTCTTTCAGTGGCTTATAAGAAAGGCCGGTTGCGATGCCCATGTCCGATACCGGGTACGCTGTTTCTCTGTCGACCACCAGAAACTCTGCAACGTCCACCAAGCTGTCATTGCTGCTTAATGCAGTGACTTTCCCGTTCATAAGGTCGCCAACGCATTGTGATGCATCAGGTAGGTAATCCTCACACCATAGGTTCACCATCACATCATGGACAGAGAAGAAACCGATCACATGTTTCTGGCTATCACAAACCGGTGCCCCAGTTAGTTGATTGGAAAGCAAGACATCAATAGCATCTACGGTGCGATCACTGGCTTTCAGGACGATGGGAGTGGTATTCATCAAGTCTTTTACTTTTATACTATTCATCATAGTGGAATCCTTACTTGCTTCGTGAAGTGTCACTGGCGAGTTGACAGCTTGCATATCTGGCTGTTGTAGTTGTTTTCTATAAATTCCCCAGTTGGCGAGTCCAACCAGGACGGCACCGCCTACAATGTTGCCGAGTGTCACTGGAACAAGGTTATTGGTGATAAAGTGGGACACAGTGAGATCGCTATACGCCGACGCTTCCACACCTAGTTGCATCCAGAACGCGTCAGGCGAGGTGTGGGCAATGACGATGCCTAAAGGCACCATAAACATGTTTGCTATGCTGTGCTCAAACCCGCTTGATACAAACATCGCTACTGGCAACATGGTCATGACAGCTTTCACTGCAGGGTTTGCTGAGCAAAAAGTTAACCAAATGGCAGTGCATACCAAGATGTTACAGAGTACGCCCAGAGTGAACGCTTCAAGCCAGGTATGATGCAATTTGTGTTGGGCGATATTCAGTACGTTTAATCCCCATTGGCCACCATCAAGCTGATATAGTCCAGCTGCTGCTACTAATATCATTATGATCATCGCACCGATAAAGTTACCGACATAGACTTTGCCCCAGGTACTGAAAAGTTTAGTGATGCCAACCTGGTTATTGGCCCAACAAATGCTGGAAAGCACAGTACTGGTAAACAGCTCGCCTTCAAAAATAACGATCAGTATCAACCCCATGCTAAAGGCTAGCCCACCAATTAGACGGTTAGTGCCCCAATTGGCAGTGTCATTGCCAGTTGTTACTGTGATGTAAAACATAAATGCAAGGCCGATAAAGGCGCCTGCCAGCACGGCCAGACTGATGGTTGCACTACTGCGTTTACTGATTTTTTTCAGTGCATACCTTTCAGCCTCAGACATCATTTCGGCTGCGGAAAATCCTTTTACTGAGACGAAGTGGTGATCAGAATACGCGGTTGACATCGCTTCCCCTCCTGTTTTGTTTCATAGTGTATTCCTTCTTTTGTGAGGCAGGCGAAATACCTAGCTTCCTTTTAAGACTAAATGAGGGTACGCCATGTAGTACAATTGATAATCCTTTGTTTTGTATTCAGTTTTATTGATGATTTTTTTAGAGTGAGTACAATAAATCCATAATAATAAAGAGGTTTAACGTTCGCTGCTTTTCCGGGGAGGGAAGTGATGCGCTATTCACTTAAGCAGTTGGCAGTTTTTGATGCCGTGGCTGATTGTGGCAGTGTCAGTCAGGCTGCAGATATGTTGTCTTTGACCCAATCAGCGACCAGTATGTCTTTGTCACAACTGGAGAAAATGTTAGGAAGGCCTCTTTTTGAACGAAAAGGAAAGCGCCTTATCCTGACACATTGGGGATCCTGGCTGCGCCCAAAGGCTAAACGGCTGCTCCGGGACGCCAAACAAATTGAGCTGGGCTTTTACGACCAGCATTTGTTGAGTGGGGAGATCCGGCTAGGGGCGAGCCAAACCCCTGCCGAGCACTTGGTTCCAGACCTTATCAGTATTATTGATAATGATTTTCCAGAAATTCGAATTTCCCTGAAAGTGCACAGTACCAGTTCTATCATCCAAGGTGTGTTGGACTACCGTTATGATCTGGGGATTATCGAGGGACGTGTTGATGATTGCCGTCTGCATCAAGAACCTTGGTGTACTGATCATCTTACTATTGTTGCGGCTGCCCACCATCCTTTTGCCAAATGTGAGCGCGTGAGTATGGCGCAATTGGAGCAGGCGAAGTGGATCCTCCGCGAGCATGGATCGGGGACGCGGATGGCATTTGAAAGGGCTATCGCAGGACATATTGCTGATCTGGATGTGTGGCGGGAGTATGAGCATGTTCCGGTAATTCGCAGCTTAGTTGCTCATGGACAATATCTGACGTGTCTCCCCTATTTGGAGGTGGAGCGATATATTGATAATGGTAAATTGGTAGCGCTGACGGTGCCAGACTTGGATATTTCCCGTTCACTCTCTTTTGTTTGGCGGGCGGACATGGCAGAAAATCCATTGGTAGATTGTTTTAAGCGAGAAGGGATTCGCATGATGAAACGCCATCCGATGGTAATGTAAACCGACAAATAAAAAAGCGCACGGTGAATACACTGTGCGCTTTTTCAGAAGTAAGAAGGTTATGCGCTGACTTTCGTCACGTCGATATGCAGCTTCAGTGTTTGCCCAGGTTGTATATAAGAGTTCTTCTTCAGCGAATTCCATTTCACCAAATCGGAAACGGATACCTTGTAACGCGCAGCAATACCACTCAGTGAGTCACCTTCACGGATTTGGTAAACAACTGTACGGATACGTGCGTTTTCCTCTGCTTTTTTCCAAATGACCAGATCTTGGCCTGTTCGCAGTGGATCTTTCGGTGCCATCCCGTTCCAGTGTGCTAGAGAGGCGTGGGACACGCCATGTTTCCTAGCGATAGACCATAAACTGTCACCTTTTTGTACCGTGTGAGTGAGTTTGATGTCACCACGTTTTTGGCTGGTCAGTTTAGCCAAACGCTGGGGAGCGCTCAGCGTATACAGACTTTCATCTTCAAGCGATGTTGGAATAAGTAGGTGCTCGTCAACACGAATATTGCTTCCATCTATGCTATTGGCACGTTGTATCATTTTGACGGTTGTATTATGGCGCTGGGCAATCAGGCCCAGAGAATCACCGCGTTTAACTTTGTACCGAGTCACTTTGATGCCTTGGTTATTATTTTCAGCAAGGTTATTGTTAAAACGTGTGACACTTTCTTTCGGCAGTAGCAGATGGTTTGCCCCTTCCGGCGCTGTCGCCCAATGGTTGTAACCTGGATTCAGGTTTTGGAGCTCAGATAAGGTGAGCCCAGCATAGTTTGCTGCCAGTGCCAAATCCATCTGCACACCGGGTTCCACCAGTTCAACAACGGGCTTATTCGCAATAGCGGGTAATGCTACCCCGTAGCGCTTTTGATTTCTTATCACATCGGCGATAGCAAGCAGCTTTGGCACATAGCCGCTGGTTTCTTTTGGCAATGAGAGAGACCAGAAATCGGTAGGTAGACCTTTGGCTTTGTTGTTTCTAATTGCACGGAAAACCCGACCTTCTCCTGTGTTATAAGCGGCTAAGGCGTGAAGCCAGTCACCATCAAATTTTTTGTGAAGGTATTCCAATAAATCCAATGCAGCATCGGTAGATGCAACAACATCGCGGCGACCGTCATACCACCAGTTTTGATCCAAACCGAAACGTCGACCGGTATCAGGTACAAATTGCCATAGGCCCGCAGCTCTTCCGTGAGAATAGGCAAACTGGTCGAAAGCACTCTCTACTATAGGTAGCAAAGCAATTTCTAGAGGAATACCTCTCGCTTCCACTTTTTCGGTAATGAGGAAGAGAAAAGGCTCAGCACGCTCCGCCACAATCTTCATATGTTGCGGGTGCTTCAAATACCAATTTCGGTAGTGTTTCACACGCTCATTCTCAGGAATTTCCATCTTTAGCTGGATGGCAATCCGCTCCCAAACATTTTCTAGCGCCTGTGGGTTTATGGCTGGCACAACCTCCTTGACATGGTCAGTACTGACAGTTGTTTGCATACTGTCAGTTGTGAGAAGAGCTTTTGTTTGTTGCTTTTGTGTATTAGTCGTGGTCGCGACATCACTTTGGCCGGTAATTTGGCATCCTGCGATAAACATCGATCCTGCTAACACGTAACGGAACATCATCACTCTCTGCACTATCAAAAAAAACGGTCAAATATTATACACAATACAAATTCTCACTAACAAGTGGTTTGTATCAAAATTCATCTTTCCAGCGTCTGAGTGCGGCAAATGTTTCGGTATCTGTTAGGTCACTCGCGCGCTGAACTACGGCGTCTTTGACACTGTCGATATGAGATCGGAGAAATGGGTTTATACGCTTTTCCAGGCCAATAGAGCTGGGCAGTGTTGGCTGATTTTTCGCCCTAACTTTCTTTGCATCAATAACATAATCATTAAGTGCAATATTGTTAGGTTCCACAGCTTGGGCAAATTCCAGGTTAGATAGTGTGTATTCATGTGCACAAAACACCTGTGTATCGTCCGGTAGGGAAGCCAGGCGAATCAGGGATTGGTACATTTGCGTCGGTGTACCTTCAAACAGCCTGCCACAACCGCCAGAGAATAGGGTGTCGCCACTGAACAGTATTCCTTCTGCGTAATAGGCTATATGGTCGAGAGTGTGCCCTGGAACCTGAATGGTAGTGAAGAGGGTATTGAACAAGGTAAAACGGTCTCCATCTTTCAACGGATGGGTAACCATAGAAAAGCGATCACTATCAGGGCCGTAAATTGTCAGGTCAGGAAACGCTTCTTGCAGTTGTTGAATACCGCCGATGTGGTCATGATGATGGTGGGTTACCAGTACGCCGTCTAGTGTTAATTCCATTTGGTTCAAGGTTGACAAAACTGGCGCGGCATCGCCTGGGTCGACGACAACACAGTGATTGTCATCATTTTTTAGTAGCCAGATGTAATTGTCATTGAATGCAGGTATGCTTGTTACAGATAGCATTGAATTTCTCCAGCTATAACTTAAAAAATACTATGAAGCCAGCACGCAGCCAACGCCCACTGGAATACCCTTATACGTGGGACCAATTCGCACACGGCGAGTGGGTTTGCACGCATATACAAACGCGTCTGGATGAATGGTTGCCCCGCCTTTTTGGTTACCACATGCTAAAGCTAGGTGGCCTTAGCTGTGAGCTTGTGACTGGGCATTGTAACATCCAGCATCAGGTCTGTATTGACAAGCTCAACCCTCTGCGCAATATGGAGGCCGATAACTACGATCTGCCATTTGTAGACAAAGCGTTCGATGTTTGCGTGTTGGCTAACCAGCTTGATTACACCAATGATCCCCATCGGCTGTTGCGTGAGATTGACAGAGTCATGATAGACGATGGTTACCTGATCCTCTCAGGAGTAAATCCCAGTAGTTTGATGGGGATCGGCCGTTTAATCCCTTGGCGTAAGAATAAGTTGCCCTGGAATGGCAGAATGTTCACACCATTTCGGATCAGGGACTGGCTGAGTCTATTGAACTATGAAATTGTCGACACGTCCTGCTTTGGGCTACTCCCTGCTACGCGTCACCGAACCTGTGGAGTGTGGTTTGAAAACGCGTGCTCGGAATTGCTGCCGGTCATCGGGTCGTTGTACTTTATCGTCGCCCGTAAACGCACTTACCCATTGAAACCCATTAAACCGAAATGGAAGCTTAAGAAGCAGTTATCGCCGGTTAGCCTGAATTATCGCGTCGGTGACAACTAAAGCGGGATTATACGGTTCATTGATCTATTCAGGTGTCCGGTTGGTAACCGGTGTCGGTTCCTACCGGGTTTTCCGCCGCCGATCTTGCCAATTCATCACAACGTTCATTTTCAGGATGACCTGCATGCCCTTTCACCCATTGCCAGTCGATAGTGTGGCGTTGGGTTTCGCGGTCAAGGCGTTGCCAAAGATCTGCATTTTTCACCGGTTTTTTATCCGCCGTCTTCCAGCCACGTTTTTTCCAGTTGTGTATCCACTGGGTGATCCCCTGACGCACATACTGGCTGTCGGTTGTCAGGGTGACGTTGCAGGATTCTTTCAGGCTAGCTAAACCTACAATCGCCGCCAGCAACTCCATCCGGTTATTGGTGGTGAGCGAGAAGCCTTCGCTTAGCTCTTTTTCGTGTTGTTTGTAACGCATAACAACCCCATAACCACCGGGACCAGGATTCCCAAGACAAGATCCATCCGTGAAAATTTCTACCTGCTTGACCATATTTGTTAGTATCTGTGGAAATTAATCGCTAAGTCTGACACAAGTGCCGCTATGAAAGCCAGTTACGACAGAATTATCGTTCTCGATACCGAAACCACGGGTATGAACCGTGAAGGTGGTCCGCATTACGAAGGGCACCGCATCATAGAAATTGGAGCGGTGGAAATCATTAACCGCAAACTGACCGGTCGTCATTTTCACGTCTATATCAAACCTGACAGAGAGATCGATCCGGAAGCGATCTCCGTTCACGGTATCACCGATGAGTTTTTGCAGGACAAACCGTCCTATGCCGATATTCATGCGGAGTTTCTGGAATTCATCAAAGGGGCTGAGCTTGTTGCCCACAATGCGCCCTTCGATACCGGCTTTATGGACTATGAGTTCCAGATGCTGGACCCCTCTATCGGTAAAACAGGTGACTTCTGCAAGGTGACCGATACCCTTGCCATGGCGAAGAAAATCTTCCCAGGCAAGCGAAACAACCTGGATGTGCTCTGTGAACGCTATGGCATAGATAACTCGCACCGTACGCTTCACGGCGCATTGCTCGATGCCGAGATCCTGGCCGATGTTTACCTGTTGATGACAGGTGGCCAGACTACGCTCAAATTTGGCGGCAGCGAATCAAGCGATCAGGATAGCGGGGGAGAAACCATCCGCCGTATTGAAGCTGGCACGAAAAAACTAAAGATTATCCGGGCTTCTGCCGATGAACTTAAAGAACATGAAGCGCAGCTGGATGTCATTGAAAAGAAAGGCAGCAGCCTTTGGAGGCAACAGGAGAGTGTATGAAAACAAGGTGGGCTGGGTTTCTGCTCATGATGCTGACGGCGTTCAATGCCGTTGCGGAGCAGACATCGAATCGTGATATCCGGTTGTTGGACAACCGTTTCCGCATCGATTCCACCATCACCCAGGTCGCGTTTGTTATCTACCGTAAAAATCCCAGCAGACCGGTCATTCTTGTTCAGCCAGATGGCTCCAAGCTCTATGCATGGCGCCATCCAGATAATGTCTCCTGGCATCAGGAAGCGGATATGGACATTGTATCGGTAATGAATCCAATGCCTGGTCCCTGGCAAGCGATAGGCCGGGTTACGCCCGAAAATAAAATCCGTATCCTCTCTGAACTCAGCATGAAGGTTGATACCTTTCCGGATAGACTTTATCAGGGCGAATCCCTCAAATTCACTGCCCGTTTGATGCAGGGGGATAAGCCACTCAATCTCCGCGACTTTCTTGATCGTGTGGAACTGACGGTTACATTCACTGAGTACCTGGAAAGTGTTGAGGACATTCCTGTCGACCAGCGTCCGCAATCAGTCTCTTTGGGGCAGTTTAAAGATGATGGTGCCGGACTGGATGAATATGCTGGTGATGGCGTGTTTACTGTTGAATTGCCTATCAATGTGCCTCCCGGTAAGTACCGGGCCCGGGTGACATCCGGTAATGGGGTGTTTTTCCGCACCCTTGAACAGGAAGTGTTGGTCTATCCCACGCCACTGATGGCCACGTTCAAACAGAGCCGTAAGAAAGCCCTGCCGCATAACTTGCTGGTGGAGTCTGATATTGCGAGCGTTGAGCCAGGATCGATTGCGATCCATTCCGAATTTACCGATCCCAAAGGGAAAGCTTCCGTTTATCAGGGCGTGGTGAACGGTGAAAACGCTGCATTGACGCTCGATATCGACAACTTTGAAGAGCCCGGCCGTCATAAATGGCATGCCTGGATTTACGGCACAGAAAAGCTGTCCGGCCGTCCTTTGACGTTCCATCTGCCAGAGCAGACGTTTGCCGTTGCTGATTATGAAGCCATTGAGCAGGCCAAGCAGGAACGTGAGGCGCGTGAAGCTGAAAGGAAGCGTATTGAAGATGAACGCATTGCGGCAGAAAAGCGCGAGGCAGATCGCAAGATGGCGCTGATCACCATTATTGGCGGCAACATTCTCTTGCTGGTGCTTGCCATTGCTGGTTGGTTTGTGGTGCGTATACTTAAACGTAAAAAGCTGGCGACAGAAACCGAAGAAGCGCTGGAAGCGCCACCTCCTGAAGATCCGGATAAAGCGACATAATGCGTGACGGCTAAAGACAAAAAAGGAGAAGCACCTGGCTTCTCCTTTTTGCGTTTAGTGCACTTTGTTTTAAGCCGCGTGAACGACTTTGTCCAGAGTATGGCTTGCGGCGGCAAGTTCCGCTGGGTCAAAATCATCAACGTTAATGGTTTCGAGGCGGCCTTCTTCCGCAATACGGAGGAGCTCGGCCTCTTTCTCGGAGATAGCTCCTTCACGAAGGCCTATGTCTGCCACCTTGTTGAGAAACATAAAGGGCAGTTTCTGGCCGGTCGCCTGACATACTTTTTGGTAGATAGGCTCTGCGGCCAGAATATCCAGCAAGGCTTTTTCAATCTTACCTACTGGGTTGTGTTCTGACGCCTCCAGGAACTGACCACGGCCAATACGGTTGCGGGTGTCGCCTGGCGTTTGCAGGATTGCCGCGACTTTTCCATCCAGTGAATCACTGGGTTTGGTGCGACGGATGCCAAACGGGAACAGTAAAACGCGAAGCGGCGTAGCAACCCAGCGTGTCGGGAAGTTGGCAAGAAAGTCATCCAGTGCTTCTTCAGCCTGATACATCGCATCTTGCATTCCCCAGTGAACCAGCGGCAGGTCCGCTTTCTGGTATCCTTCATCCGCATAGCGCTTCATGGTTGCAGAAGCCAGGTATAGCTGGCTCAGCACGTCACCCAAACGTGCAGACAGGCGTTCTTTCCTCTTCAGGTTTCCACCCAAGACAGCCATCGAGACGTCAGCAAGCAGGGCAAGGTTTGATGAATAGCGGTTCATTTGCTGGTAGTAACGGGCTGTTTCATCTTTGCGTGGCACGTAGGACGTGCGGCCGTCGGTCAGGCCGAGCCACACTGAGCGCACCAGGTTGCTGATAACAAAACCGACGTGGCCAAACAATGCCTGGTCGAATGCAGCCAGTGCTTCTTGTTCATTGTCTTCGTAAGCGGCATTCATTTCTTCTAGCACGAATGGGTGACAGCGGATCGCACCCTGACCGAAGATAATCATTGAGCGGGTCAGAATATTCGCCCCTTCTACTGTGATCGCGATAGGGGCACCCTGGTAAGCACGGGCGAGGAAATTTTTCGGTCCTAGACAGATCCCTTTGCCGCCGACAACGTCCATGGCATCAATCACGCCACGTTGGCCGCGGTGGGTACAATGATATTTCACGATAGCTGAAATCACGGAGGGCTTTTCGCCCAAATCGATGCCTGCGACTGTCAATGCACTGGCGGCATCCATCACGTAAGCATTCCCGCCAATACGTGCCAGCGGCTCCTCAATCCCTTCCATCTTACCGATAGGCAGTTTGAACTGGCGACGGATACGCGCGTAGGCACCGGTTGCCAAGGCTGCCGTTTTCAGGCCACCGGTTGAGTTGGAAGGCAGGGTAATACCACGGCCAACAGACAGGCATTCCACCAGCATACGCCAGCCTTGGCCTGCCATATCAGGACCACCAATGATGAAATCGAGCGGTACAAAGATATTCTCACCGCGGGTGGGACCATTCTGGAAAGGCAGGTTTAGCGGGGAGTGACGGCGGCCAATATCTACACCCTCAATATCAGTTGGGATCAGGGCGCAGGTAATGCCGATATCTTGTTTGTCACCCAGCAGACCATCTGGATCTTTCAGTTTGAATGCCAGGCCCAATACTGTGGCGACCGGTGCCAGGGTGATATAGCGCTTGTTCCAGGTAATTGACATCCCAAGCACTTCTTTACCTTGCCACATGCCTTTGGTCACAATCCCTTCATCCGGGATGGAACCTGCATCCGACCCTGCTTCCGGACTGGTGAGGGCGAAACAGGGAATTTCCAGGCCATTGGCGAGGCGGGGCAGGTAATAGTCTTTTTGATCTTGGGTGCCATAGTGTTGCAGCAGCTCACCCGGACCCAGACTGTTTGGCACGCCGACAGTTGACGAAAGCACACCGGACACACCGGTCAATTTTTGCAGCACCAGCGATTGCGCGTAGGCAGAGAACTCCAGACCACCGTATTCTTTCTTGATGATCATGGCGAAGAATTTGTTGTCTTTCAGATATTGCCAAACTTCAGGGGGAAGATCTGCGAGTTCATGGGTGACATGGTAGTCATTGACCATCCGGCACACTTCGTTAACGGGACCATCAAGGAAAGCGCGCTCTTCTGCACTGAGACGCGGTGCGGGAATATCATGCAGCTTGTTCCAGTCAGGCGCACCACGGAAAAGGTCGGCTTCCCACCAGACGGTACCGGCATCAATGGCTTCTTTTTCTGTCTGGGACATCTCCGGCATTACGCGTTTAAACATTTTCAGTGCCGGTTTACTTAACCAGGACTCACGAAAAGTGCGGACATTCAGTGGAATGGCGATGGCGATAAACACCAGCCAACTGATCTGGCCAACCATGCCCAACACAGAGCCGACGATTAACATCCCCGCTGCAACAGCGGTAAACAGTTTCAAACCAGCACGATGGTACGCCAGTGTCGCCATCAGTGCCAGAAACGTTATCAGGTACAGGGTTGTCGCCATTTTCGGTTCTCCTTTTCCTTCAACCCAACTTTAAATGGTAAGAGGTCATACCACTTAATTGTAAGCAGGTTTTTGCAAAAATGTAAAACGAAAACCGATAAAAGTGTGCGAATCGCTTAATCGGAGCATAGAAAGAAACAGTGTGTGATTTTCAGGCAATTGTTTTTTGGGGAAATCATAAGGTGAGGCAGATTATCGACAGCCTTATTCTTTTACAGGTACACTGCATCTAATTTTTCTGGGCGCTTGCCCTGCAACCTACTCCTCCCCTTTGGTATCTGTTGTATGGTGGGGGAAACAATCAACATAAATAGAGAATTGCCCATGTACCAAGATCTTATACGCTCAGAGCTTAACGAAGCGGCCCAGGTGCTGAATGCCTTTCTAAGTGACGATAAAAATATCGCTGATATTGAAGCGGCGGCGAAGCTGTTGGCCGATTCGTTTAAAGCCGGTGGTAAAGTGCTGTCATGCGGAAATGGTGGTTCACACTGCGATGCAATGCATTTTGCCGAAGAGCTGACTGGCCGTTATCGTGAAAACCGTCCGGGTTACGCGGCAATTGCGATTTCAGACCCCAGTCACCTCTCTTGTGTGTCGAATGATTTTGGTTATGAATACGTGTTCTCACGTTATGTGCAGGCTGTCGGCTCAAAAGGCGATGTGTTGTTTGGCCTGTCTACATCCGGCAACTCAGGCAACGTATTAAAAGCGATTGATGCGGCGAAAGAAAAAGGCATGAAGACCATCATGCTGACCGGTAAAGATGGCGGTAAAATGGCGGGCTTAGCGGATATCGAAATTCGGGTGCCACACTTTGGCTATGCCGACCGTATTCAGGAAGTGCACATCAAGATCATTCACATCCTGATCCAGCTGGTTGAAAAAGAAATGGAACAACAAGGGTAACGTAAAGGGATGTGTGAACTGCTTGGCATGAGTGCCAATGTACCCACCGATATTTGTTTTAGCTTCACCGGCCTGATTCAGCGTGGGGGGAAAACCGGCCCCCACCGTGACGGTTGGGGTATTGTCTTTTATGAGGGCAAAGGGTACCGGACCTTTAAAGATCCTAATCCAAGTTGCGACTCAAAAATTGCTGAGCTGGTTCAGAGTTACCCGATAAAAAGCTGCGCCGTAATCAGCCATATCCGACAGGCCAATCGTGGCGAAGTCAGCCTGGTAAATACCCATCCATTTACCCGGGAGATTTGGGGGCGATACTGGACCTATGCCCACAATGGTCAATTGACCGGGTATGAAGACTTGCCAACGGGACATTTCAAGCCGGTGGGTGAAACGGACAGTGAAAAGGCGTTTTGCTACCTGTTGCATGAGATTGAACGGCACTATCCGGATAAACCGGAAGACATGACGGAGGTGTTCCGGTTTATTGCCAGCCGTTGTGACAAACTCCGTGAACTTGGTGTATTCAACATGCTGTTCAGTGATGGTGATTATGTGATGTCTTATTGCACCAATAACCTCCACTGGATCACCCGTCGTGCGCCGTTTGGAAAAGCGAGCCTGATTGATGAGGAAGTAACGGTTGATTTTCAGGAAGAAACCACGCCCAATGATGTGGTGACAGTGATTGCAACTCAACCTCTGACCAACAATGAAACCTGGCATAAAATGCAGCCCGGTGAGTATTGTGTGTTCCATTTGGGGGAGGTGATTACCTGCAACCGCGCAGATATTGAAGCGCAGGCAGAAAACGCGGTCAGTGGGTCTGCTTAGTCCCCACGCTTCCAGATAATAAAAAACGCGCTTTCACAAAAGGCGCGTTTTTGGATCCAGTGTTGTATCCGGAAAAAAAGGCGTTAATCGGCTGCGTAGCCTGACGGGCCTAAGGTTTCACCATCCAGAATGGCTCGCCCATCAGTCATCTTGAGCCTTTCCTGACAGAACCAGTTAACCACCAGTGGATAGATGCGGTGCTCCTGTTCCTGAACGCGGGCAGACACACTTTCAGAGTCGTCATCATCAAAAATGGGTACCCTGGCCTGAAGGATAACCGGACCACCGTCCAATTCTTCGGTGACGAAATGCACTGATGTTCCGTGTTCCTTATCTCCGGCATCAATAGCACGCTGGTGGGTATTGAGGCCGGTGTATTTTGGCAATAGCGAAGGGTGGATGTTCAGCATTTTTCCTTGATAACGACGGACAAATGCTGGCGTTAGAATCCGCATGAAACCTGCCAGCACAATCAGGTCTGGCATGTATTTATCGATAGCTGCCATCAGCTGACTGTCGTATTGGTTTCGGTCTGGCATTCCTTTGCTGGTAACGAGCACAGCATCAATACCTGCTTCTTTTGCCCGGATCAGGCCGTAGGCATCTTCCTTGTTGGCAATCACAGCGGCAATTTCAACGCCATTTTGTCCATGACAACGATCGATAATCGCCTGTAGGTTGGAGCCGTTGCCAGAAACCAGAACAACCAGCTTTTTCATGGTTACCCCTTGATCTCAACCTGTGCTTCACCGGTTACAGCTTTTTCGATAGAACCCAGCAACCAAGCGTTTTCACCTTCCTGATTTAGGATATCAATCGCTTTTTGCGCTTGCTCCGCCGGTAACGCAATGACAAGGCCAACACCACAGTTGAAGGTACGATACATTTCGTGCTCGGTCACGTTACCGTTCTCCTGTAACCAGTTGAAGATAGCGGGCCATTCCCAGCTGTTACCGTCGATCACTGCTTTGGTGCCGTCAGGGAGAACGCGAGGGATGTTTTCCCAGAAACCGCCACCGGTGATGTGGGAAATAGCATGAACCTCACAGCTTTCCAGCATCTTGAGTACTGGTTTTACATAAATGCGGGTGGGTTCCAGCAGGTGATCAGCCAGAGTTTTGCCTTCGAGTTCTTCACTCACGTCCGTACCGGACACATCGATGATTTTGCGGATTAAACTGTAACCGTTTGAGTGAGGCCCGGAAGACGCCACGGCAATGATGGCATCGCCCTGCGTTACTTTCGAGCCATCGATAATGTCTTCTTTTTCCACCACGCCTACGCAAAAGCCTGCCACGTCGTAATCTTCCCCGTGGTACATACCCGGCATTTCAGCTGTTTCACCGCCGATCAGTGCACAACCTGCTTGCAAACACCCTTCACCGATGCCGGTCACCACGTTAGCGGCAGTATCAACATCCAGTTTGCCCGTTGCATAGTAGTCGAGGAAGAAGAGGGGCTCGGCGCCCTGAACAATCAGGTCGTTGACACACATGGCGACGAGGTCGATACCAATGGTGTCGTGTTTTTTCAGATCCATCGCCAGGCGAAGTTTGGTGCCTACACCGTCAGTACCTGAAACCAGTACTGGCTGTTTGTATTTTGAAGGCAGTTCACAAAGTGCACCGAAACCACCGATACCTCCCATCACTTCAGGACGACGGGTGCGCTTAACAACACCTTTGATTCTGTCGACCAGGGCGTTACCTGCATCGATATCTACACCTGCATCTTTGTAACTTAGAGAAGACTTATTATCGCTCACTGGGGATCCTTACCGAGTTGTGGACTAAAAAGCGGCGACATTTTAACAGTGGTATTTCAAAAAGGAAAACGTTTGCGTTAGGTTCAAAGCGGCGACTTCGGCTGAAAAAGACACAACCCGTTGTCTGTAGCTATTCGATTGGGTTTTCTTGTGTATAATCCCATGAATTTGTTTTTTTTCAGGAGTCTGTCATGAAAGTCGTCGAAGTTAAACACCCGCTGGTAAAACATAAAATCGGCCTTATGCGCGAAGGTGACATCAGTACCAAGCGTTTCCGGGAGTTGGCGACAGAAGTAGGCAGCCTTCTGACCTATGAAGCGACCTCTGATTTTGAAACGGAAAAAGTGACCATTGAAGGCTGGAATGGCCCGGTAGAAATTGATCGTATCAAGGGCAAAAAAGTCACCGTTGTGCCAATTCTGCGAGCGGGTCTTGGTATGATGGATGGTGTGTTGGAGCACATCCCAAGTGCGCGGATCAGTGTGGTGGGGATCTACCGTGACGAGGAAACGCTGGAGCCAGTACCTTACTTCCACAAACTTGCCAGTAATATCAATGAGCGTATGGCGCTGGTTGTTGACCCAATGTTGGCTACCGGTGGATCAATGATTGCAACAATTGATCTGCTGAAAGAGCATGGGTGTGAGCACATTAAGGTGCTGGTACTGGTCGCAGCGCCAGAAGGTATTGAAGCACTGGAAAAAGCGCACCCGGATGTTGAGCTGTATACCGCAGCTATCGATAAGAAACTGAATGATAAAGGTTACATCGTTCCGGGGCTGGGCGATGCAGGCGACAAGATCTTCGGTACCAAATAACCAAGTTAACGATATGGAAAAGGCTTCCAACCGGAAGCCTTTTTTCGTCTCCGCGTAATGCGTTAATCTTCCATCTGTGCGTTGTCGACAACATGGGTTTCGCCTAAGTCGTGCGGCAGGATAAGGTTCAATACAATCGCCACGATACCGCACAGGCTGATGCCTTGAAGGCTGAACTCGCCGATACCAAATGCCATACCGCCAATACCGAACACCAGTGTTACTGCTACAATCGCCAGGTTACGCGCTTTGTGAAGGTCAATCTGGTTTTTGATCAGGGTGTTCAGGCCGACCGTGGCGATAGAACCAAACAGCAGGATCATAATGCCGCCCATTACAGGGACAGGAATGGTTTGTAAAACCGCCCCCAGTTTGCCAACAAAGGCCAGAACAATGGCTGTCACTGCCGCCCAGGTCATGATGGCTGGGTTAAATGCGCGGGTCAGCATCACGGCGCCGGTGACTTCACTATAGGTGGTGTTTGGCGGTGCGCCAAACAGAGAAGCTGCCATGGTGGCTACGCCGTCGCCAGTCATGGTACGGTGAAGCCCGGGCTTTTTCAGGTAGTCTTTGTTAGTAACATGGGAAATCGCCAGCATGTCACCCACGTGCTCTACTGCCGGAGCAATCGCGACTGGGATCATGAACAGGATAGCGTTGATATTGAACTCCGGTACTGTGAAGTTTGGCATGGAAAGCCAGGATGCATTCTGTACTGGCGAAAAGTCCACCACGCCGAAGAAGAGTGCGACCACATACCCTGAAACGATACCCGCCAGAATCGGTACCAGTTTAAAAAAGCCTTTCGCAAACACCGACACCGCAATGGTAGTGATCAGTGATACTGCCGAAATCCAGAGTGCTGCGGAACTGTCAATCAACTGGATGGCACCGTCGCCGGATTTGCCCACTGCCATGTTGACGGCTGCCGGTGCCAGACCCAGACCAATCACCATGATCACCGGGCCAACTACGACCGGTGGCAGTAGCTTATGGATGAAACCAGCACCACGTACTTTAATGATGCTGCCCATCAGAACATACACCGCACCTGCTGCCATGAGCCCGCCCATGGTGGCTGGAATACCCCAGCTTTGGACGCCGTACATGATAGGGGCAATAAAGGCAAAAGAGGATGCGAGGAAAATGGGGACAGAGCGTTTGGTAATCAATTGGAAGAGAAGGGTGCCAATACCGGCACCGAAGAGCGCAACGTTAGGATCAAGTCCCGTAAGCAATGGAACCAGCACTAACGCGCCAAAGGCAACAAATAGCATTTGTGCCCCTTGTAAAACTTGCATCATGACGCACCTTCCTGAAGTTTAAAAAATCGCGGGATACTATCATGGTTTTCAAGGGCATTGCAGTAAGTTGTTACATACAGTCGACGAGAAACACAGACCCCCCCGCTTTCTGTCGAAATAGTGGTGACGCAGTCACAAACACAAGTGAGATGGGGGAGTGGCTCAGCCTTTTGGGGAGATGACGCAATTTCAGTGTTTAGCCATTGCTGACTGTAGGGCTTCACTTTATGATCAACGTTTAAACATCGAGTTATCTGGCAAAGTTATGTTACGAACTTTCATTTTCGTTTTGGCGCTCGCACTGGGGCAAACCAGTGCTGTGGCCGCTTCATTGTTCCGTGCAGAAGTGGTATTGAATGACAGTGATACAGCAACGGAACAGGCGGCGAAAGAGACGGCGTTTGTTGATGTACTTATCCGTGCATCCGGCCAGTCTGATGTGGGTAACAACTCAGTAATCCAGAAGGCGTTGCCAACGGTAAATCAATACATCACCCAGCTTGGTTATGGTGATATAGACGGTCAGCGCGCGCTGTTACTTGCTTTTGATGACCGAAAAGTCCGTACCTTGCTGACACAGGCGCAGGCAACCTACTGGGGAACGCCACGTCCGGAAGTGCTTTTCTGGCTGGTGGAAGACAACGGATCCCAACGCAACGTGGTTTGGGAGCAATCAGCCTCGCCATTGGTTAACACACTGAAATCAGAAGGTGAGCGCCGTGGTTTGCCAGTACTGATCCCCGTGGGGGACTTTGATGATGTTGTTGCGGTGTCGATTCCCGATCTCTGGGGTGGTTTCACCGGCCCTATTGCCGAAGCAAGTGCCCGTTACAATCCAGCAGGCGTCGCAGTAGTGAAGGTACACAACAACCGTATCAACTGGCAGTTATTCCCTAATGCTGCAGGCATTGG
The DNA here is from genome assembly GCF_059704325.2 of Grimontia sp. THUN1695. NCBI lineage: Bacteria > Pseudomonadati > Pseudomonadota > Gammaproteobacteria > Vibrionales > Vibrionaceae > Grimontia > Grimontia sp. THUN1695. The sequence continues at coordinate 432,704 of NZ_AP046577.1, forward strand.
TAAAGATGCGCCGGTAGAAGGTCGGGCTTCTGGTTCTCCGGAACAGGCATTTGCGGCCATGGTTGACGATATTGCTGATTTTTATGCGGAGCGTTTGGCTGTAAACCTGGGGGCGGCGGACAGCGGTAGCAAGTTACTGAAAATCTCGGGTCTGGATGATGCTGAAGATTTCTTTGTGATTGAGCGGATCCTGAAAGCGATGAACTCGTTAGCGGCGTTACGTCTGGAATCCATCACGGATGGCGCAGTGGTTTTCCGTATCAGTTTGCTGGCGTCTGAAGATATTTTCCATAACGAGATGATGGTTGATCGCCGCTTGCGCCGTGTTGAGGTTGTTCCAGTTCCTGTCGTCGAACAAACCCCGGTTGTAACAGAGAATGCGGACGATGTGATTATTCCAGTTGAGCCAGCTTCAGTAACAGTGCCGGCAGAAAACGCTATCCAATACGAGTGGGTTGGATAGCGGTATCCGGAAGAAAATCAGAAAAGCAAAAGTGGAAAAGCAGGTGGGGTCACCTGCTTTATTTTATTTTTTATTCCTTATCTCAATCCGGGTTATTGTCCGAAACGTGCTTTTTCTTCTTTTTCGACCTCTGAGAGTTTTTTCAATCCCAACCCCTGCTCTTGCCCCTTACGTTTGGCAAAATACACATTGCAGACAAAAGAGAATGAAGTCAGTATCAATTCGATAGTTGCCAGCCAGCGCTCGCCTGCATCCACCCAAAGGATAGTAAGGGCGTGAAGGAAATAAAACATCAGGATAAAATTTGCCCATGCATGAGTATAGGCTTTTCCTGTCACGATACCTTTTAAGGGGAACAATAGCGGTGCCAGCCAGGCTATCGTAATACCGATAGGATTGACATGGGGATGGGGCGAAATCACGCCATGCCACAATGCCACCCAGCCGATCAGCGCTAGATAAGCACCAAGAGCCAGCGGCCTGAGTGTTGAACTCGAAGAAAACAACAGATAACTCCTTTTATCAATCTTTAAGACGTGAGGCGATCTCAGCCAGACGTTTACCACCCGCAATCGCCAGATTTTTCTCATCCAAATCCGGTTGGCGCCGGTGTTCGGCAGTGATGTGCGATGGCCCGTAGGGCGAGCCTCCGCCCTGTGTGGTGTGAAGTGCTGACTCAGAGTGAGGCAGGCCGACAATCACCATACCATGGTGTAACAAGGGCAGCATCATGGTGTTAAGTGTGGTTTCCTGACCGCCGTGGAGCATAGAACCGGAGGTAAAGACCATAGCAGGTTTCCCTATCAAGGTGCCGGCCAGCCACGTTTTTGCCGTGGTGTCGATAAAATGCTTCAGTGGCGCCGCCATATTACCAAAGCGCACCGGACTACCCAGTGCGAGCCCGTCACATGCATTGAGGTCATCAAGGGTAACATAGGGATCGTCAGGGATGGTTTCCGCTACTGTCTCTCCGGCAACGGCAAGCTCAGGTACGGTGCGAAGCCTTGCCACTGCGCCTGCGGACTCCACGCCACGAGCTATCAGGCGGGCGAGGTTTTTCGTCCCGCCGTGACGGCTATAATAAAGAACCAGAATGTCTGTCATTACAGGATGGTCAGAACGTTTTCTGGTGGACGTCCCATGGCCGCTTTACCATTCGCAACCACAATGGGGCGTTCAATCAGTTTTGGATTGTCTACCATTGCCTGAATCAGTTGTTCGTCGGTCGCATCTGCCAGTTTTAGCGTTTTGTAGATGTCTTCTTTGGTGCGCATCATCTGGCGGGGAGAATCAAAACCCAATTGGCGTTGCAGGGTTTTGAGTGTGTCGGCAGACAGTGGGGTATCAAGGTATGCCACGATCTCGGGCTCGATGCCTTTCTCTTGCAGCAAGGCCAGAGTCTGGCGGCTCTTTGAGCAACGTGCGTTGTGGTAGATAGTGACTGACATGAAAGCTCCTTTAGTTTTTGTTATCAAGTAGTTGATTCACAGACTCAGTTCTGCGCCACGCGCTTCCTGTACCCTGAGTTGATCAATACGTGCATCGTAGCGAGCCTGATCAAGGCTACCAAGCTCTGCAAGCTGGCTGGCTTGTGTATAGTTGCTAATCGCTTTGTGCCATCGCCCTTTAAGCGCATACAGTTCGCCTTGTGCGGCAAGTGCACCGTGTCGGATCCCCTCACTGTCATACGCTTTGCGTAGCAATGACCAGCCGTTAGTGTCATTGGGGTGAGCATGGGTGAACTTCACCAGCCCTTTTATCGCCGCATTATACCGGCCTGCTTCAACCAACACATAGTCACGGTTTAACAGTAAAACGGCATTGTTAGGCTGGCTTTCCAGTGCTTTGTCCAAGCGTTTAAGTGCTGAGTCGTAGCGCTTTTGCGCGACATCGAGATCTGTCATCGCATCGAGGTAAAAGCGGTTATTGGGTTGCGCTTTATAAAGTGGTGCCAGCAGCTTGCTGGCTTTGTCGAATTCGCGGGTGCCGATGTAGACCAGGGCTTTGCCATAGTTTAGCGATTGTGCCCGCGCCGGAGAGGCGTTTTTCAATTGGCGGTCAAACCAATTATGTGCAGCAGCATGGTCAATACCGGCAAAACGGGCGATGACCCGGGCCCTGGCCAGATGGTATTCCGGCGATAAGGGGACCGTACGTTTTGGGTATTGTTGAGCGCGTGATCGTGAATCAGTAATGCGCGAGTCCGGCAAGGGGTGCGTCAATAAAAACTGTGGTGGTTTGGATGCAAAGCGGTACTGATCAGCCATGCGGGTAAAAAATGCTGGCATGGCATTAACATCAAACCCTGAGCGCGACAGGGTTTCCAGGCCAATGCGGTCTGCTTCTTTCTCGTTACTGCGGGTATAGTTGATTTGTCCCTGGATAGAGGCCGCCGCGGTTGCTTGTGCGGCAGCGATGCCAGCTTGGGGAGCCGCAACTGCCAGCATCAGGGAGCCGACAAGGGCTGCCATGGTCAACGGCGTCTGTTTTGCCCGCTCTTCCATAGCCCGCGCCAAGTGGCGCTGGGTCAGGTGGGCGATTTCGTGGGCAACGACAGATGCTAGCTCACTTTCGCTCTGTGCATGGAGAAACAGCCCTGTATGCAGGGCAACGTGACCACCAAAGAAGGCAAAGGCGTTGATGTCACGGTCCTGTATCAGAAAAAAATCAAAAGGCGTTTTCACATCATTGGCGTTGGCCACCAGTGATGCGCCGAGCGAGGAAATATATTCCACCAGCAACGGGTCATTCACAATAGGCAGGTTGCCACGGAGCGTGCGCATATATGCATCGCCGTACTCTATTTCTTTCTCTACAGTCAGGGTACCTGCCGCTGCGGTGCCGATATCAGGCAGATCGGTGTACGACGTCGCCATCACCGGTGAAGTCAGGGTAAGCGACGCAACAAGAAGGCTGATTGTGGCTTTTCTGAAAAGCTGCATGACTGACGTGGGTGCCTCCAGCACGCGAAATCAAAACGGGAACAGAATAGGTAGACAACGTTGCAGGCAAGAGGTTCTTAGCTTCATTGTAAGGTTTTCCAGATCCCCAAACTACTTATCCGCGTTGTTTGAGTATACAATGCCGTCGATAATAGCGGTCAGCGAGAAAGAATGGAAATTCAATCCCTTGATTTGCGTGAGCAGCGTTGCCCTATGGCGTTGCTCCTGGCGAAAAGAGCCTGCGGCTCATTGAAGCAGGGACAGCAAATAGCGCTATACATCGCGGACAGTGGCGCGTTGAAGGACATCCCCCGTTATCTGGAAAAACATGGGTTTGTGTTTGAGTGTCAATCTGTTCAGGGAGCGACGGTGCTGAATGTCACTAAATTATAAACAGGAAAATACATGATAGAAATGATTAACCGTTGGTACAAACGACGGTTCTCAGACCCGCATGCGGTCAGTTTGATTGCGCTGCTTGTCATTGGTTTTGTTGTTATCTATTTTTTCGGCGACTTACTGGCACCGCTTCTTGTTGCCATTGTGCTTGCTTACCTGCTTGAGTGGCCGGTTGCAAAAATGGTAAGGCTGGGACTGAACCGGACCCTTTCGGTGATTCTTGTTCTGCTGCTTTTTGTGGGTTTAATGATCCTGGCCTTATTTGGGTTAATGCCAACTATTTGGAACCAGATCATCAACCTGATTGCTGACATTCCGACCATGTTCAGTGGTTTCCAAAACTATGTGTCACATCTGCCGGAAGCCTACCCGGAGCTTATCCAGCCACACATGGTGAACACTTTTATTGATACCTTGCAAAGCCGTGTGCTGGGTATGGGCGAAACAGTGGTTAAAAGCTCGCTTGCTTCACTGGTAAGTTTGGCAACACTAGCGGTGTACCTCATTCTGGTGCCACTGTTGGTATTTTTCTTGCTGAAAGACAAAGAAGAAATGATGCGGTCATTTACCTCCCTGCTGCCGCGAAACCGCCGCCTGACCAACAAAGTCGGTGTGGAGATGAATGAGCAGATCTCCAACTACATCCGGGGAAAGGTGACAGAAATTATCATCGTGGGGATCACCAGTTATATTACTTTCGCCATTCTGGATCTGCGCTATGCAGTGTTGCTCAGTGTGGCAACCGGCCTATCGGTGTTGATCCCGTATATCGGCGCGGCCGCAGTCACCTTGCCTATCTTTGTGGTTGCCTTGTTCCAGTGGGGGATAAGCCCAGAGCTGGGTTATCTTATGCTGGCCTACGGTATTATCCAGGCGCTGGATGGTAATGTGCTGGTGCCTATCCTGTTTTCAGAGGCGGTCAACCTCCATCCGGTCGCTATTATTGTCGCGGTGCTGGTGTTTGGTGGACTATGGGGATTTTGGGGCGTGTTCTTTGCAATCCCCTTGGCGACACTGGTGAAAGCGGTTTGGCATGCTTTACCGTCTCACGATCCTGACGGGGAAGTGACGGCGGAAACGAACAACTAAAATGATCTTGGTCGTGATAAAATAAGTATTGTTAGAGACCTGAATGTAGGTCTCTCTTTATTTTCCGCCAGCGTTCATTTGACTGGCTGTGGTGGTTAAGCGATTAGAATGAAAGATAGAGTCGATTTGTGTGCTGAAGGTCGTGTGTTGGCATCAAACAAAATCTTCACCGTTGGCATCGTGGGTGGTGGAGTTGCTGGCTCAACGACGGCATTGAAACTTGCTGACATGGGGATCCAAACCCTGTTGTTTGAAGCTGGTGAAAGCCTTGTCAGTGGCCCGCCTATCTGCCACCTTCATGCCGGTGGTAACCTGTACCGGGAAATTTCTGAGCAGCAATGCATTGCCCTGCTTGAACAATCCATCGCGACTGTCCGTGCGTATCCTCACTCGGTCAACCGGCGTCCTACTGTTATCGCGGTGCCTGTCAGTGACCCCGGTGAACCGGAAACCCTCCTAAACCGCCTCGATGTGCTCACTGAGCACTACCGTTTGCTTGTCGAACAAGACCCAAATAATGCTGTATTGGGATCACCGGACGATTACTACACGCTGTTCAGCCGAGAGGACATGGAACGGCTTGCTAGCCTTCCCTTGCCATCCTTCCCGCAAACACCGGAAGAATGGATGATCCCGGTGGCGCACTATATGCCACACGACAGCTTCAAATACCCGCTGGTGGTGGTACAGGAATATGGTCTGAGTGTATTCCGTTTGGCGGCAACAGCGGCATTGGGGCTGGAACAGTCTGCACATTGTGAAATCAAATTTGGGCACAAGGTGACCAACCTGATCTCTGTGCAAGATGGCTGGTTGATTGAAGCGGTTGACGACAATGGCGAGGTGGTCTCATACCGGGTTGACTTTGTTATCAATGCTGCGGGTTTTCGCTCTGGCAAGCTTGATGATATGGCCTCATTACCGAGACAGCGCTGGGTGGAATACAAAGCTGCATATATCGCCCATTGGCCGTCACAACCTGGGCAGTGGCCGGAAGTCATTGTTCATGGTGAGCGTGGTACGCCTCAAGGAATGGCACAACTGACCCCCTATCCGCAGGGTTTTATCCAACTGCATGGCATGACACAGGACATTACCCTGTTTGAGGGCGGCTTGGTGAAAAGCGATGTGTTTTCAGCCTTTCCACCCTTGCCTGAGAATATGATTGTTAAAGCTGATGGTGGCTGGGCGTGGTCGGAAGTCCGCGAGCGTACCGAACGTGCTATTGCCCATGTCAGTCGATGGCTGCCGGCGTTTGAGCGAGCTGAAGTGGGTGGAAAGCCACTGTGCGGTGCACAGCAGATCCCAGGTGATGATCCCAGCCTTCGCGCTGCTGATGCGTCGTTTGAAGGTGAACGTTATGCGCGGATTGAGCTGGTCAAAGCCTCGTCGGCATTACAGGCGGCAAACCGGATCCTGGCACATTTCGAGAAACAGGGATGGGTAACACTGCCAGAGGGTTGGGATAGGCCATCACTGAGCCTGACGGCATCGCTGACTGAAAACAACGTGGTGGAAAAGGCCAAGCAACTAACCGCATTACGCGGATACCCAGAGGCGTTCGCCATTCCATTTCCGGAAAATAATCCCCTGAAAACACAATAGGCCATCAGCTGACGGCCTTTAACTTTTACTGGCGGTTACTCGCCTTTCAGGTAGTTGATGACCACGTTGTGATGGTCTTTGGTTTTAAACTTGTTGAACACATGTTCAATATGGCCGTTTTCATCCACCAAAAAGCTCAGGCGGTGAATGCCGTCGTATTCTTTACCCATAAATTTCTTGGGGCCCCAGACGCCGAAAGCGTCAGCCACGGCGTGGTCTTCATCACTGAGCAAGGTGAAGTTCAGATCTTTCTTTTCTTCAAAGCCTTTCAGCTTTTTCACCGGATCCGGGCTGATACCCAGCACCACGGTGTTTAATGCATCAAGCTCTGCCTTGCTGTCACGCAGCGAGCAAGCCTGGGTGGTGCACCCCGGCGTCATCGCTTTCGGGTAGAAGTAAACCAGTACCTTGTTTTTGCCTTTGAACTGGCTCAGGGAGACAGTGTTTCCGTTTTGATCTGGCAGCGAAAATTCAGGTGCTGGTGCACCAGCTTCGAGCGTTTGCATGTTTCTTCCTTTTGATTCTGTGTTGCAACAGATGTGCACGCTTTGTGGTAATAAATCATTGTTGCGAGAGACAATACGTTCACGGGAACAATATCGTTCATTTTCTCGGTGATCAACCGTGCAAACGCAGGAGATAAGCCCCGTCAGCAAGCTTGTTTTTGACCCTCGCCAAAAGTACCATGGAACAAAACGCGTTTTTGGAGATGGATATGTTTTCAGGAAGTATCGTGGCATTGGTCACACCGATGGATAGCTCTGGTGAAGTTGATTACACCAGTTTGAAAAATCTTGTTGATTTTCATGTTGATGCTGGCACTGACGCTATCGTCTCTGTCGGGACGACAGGCGAGTCAGCCACTGTCACCGTTGAAGAGCACATCAAGATTGTTCTGAAGACTCTCGAATTCGCTGATGGCCGTATACCGGTGATTGCCGGGACAGGGGGCAATGCGACGCATGAAGCGATCACCTTCAGCAAAATGTTTGCCGGTTCAGGCATTGCAGGATGCTTAAGTGTGGTGCCTTATTATAACAAGCCGTCTCAGGAAGGGCTGTACCAGCATTTTAAAGCGATTTCTGAATCCAGCGAACTGCCGCAAATTCTGTATAACGTGCCGAGTCGCACCGTGACAGATATATTGCCGGAAACAGTCGCGCGTCTTGCCGAGCTCGACAACATCGTCGGTATCAAAGATGCAACGGGTGATTTAGATCGTGTTCGCCTTCACCGTGAACTTTGTGGTGAAGAGTTTATCTTACTCAGTGGTGACGATTTAACCGGCCTGGATTTCATTGCAGCGGGTGGCCATGGTGTGATTTCTGTTACCAATAATATTGCTGCGGCGCAGATGGCGAAAATGGTCAAGTTGGCGCTGGCAGGTGAGATGGATGAAGCCCGTTCGATCAATGAGAAGTTGATGCCGCTGCACAAAGATCTTTTTGTCGAAGTCAATCCCATCCCTGTAAAATGGGCACTGCATGAAATGGGCTTGATTGCGGATGGAACTTTACGTCTGCCGCTGATCACTTTGGATGCGAAGCTGCAGCCGAAAGTAAGACAGGCCCTGTTGGATGCAGGCGTGCTGTAACGCTTCTTTGGAGATTAAATGAAACCTGTTTTTAAGCTCGGCTTGAGTGCTGTGATGGTTACCATGCTGGTGGCCTGTTCGGGCGCTGACTCGCGCCGCCAGGCGTCGAGTAATTTTAAATATCTTGAAGCAGCGCCACTGTCCGATTGGAAAAGCCTGCCAGATCAACAACCGGACTTTTCCAACGCCTACCATATCCCAGCCAAAGATTTTCAGGGGCCAGTGGGCCGGGATATTGATATCCGTCCACCGCAGCAAATTCTTGAGCTGATCCCGGGGGCGCGTTACGAGCGCAGTGCTGAAGGCATAACGGTTTGGGTGCCGCGTGAAGAGCAGACTGCGCGTTTGTGGCAAACCATCGATGATATGGTTGCCCAATCGCACATTCCGGTACGCACTTCTTCGCCTGAAGGTATCGAGACAGATTGGCTGCGCTGGGCTATTGATGAAGATGAAGAAGTGATTGAGAGCCGCTACGTGGTGAAACCGGTGCAGGTGCGTGGGCGCTCAGGGTTTCATATTGAGATGGTGGAATGGAAACGTAACGGTTCGTCGGACAATCTAACTCAAGCTTCCCGCGACCGTTACAATGTGCAGATGATCAATATGATCACCTCACGTTATGACGAAGACCTCCGCGAAGAAGCGCGTTTACGTGCGCTTGAATTAGTGAAAAACATTCCAATCAGTCTGGGCAAAGACCGTGGCGGTTCGCCGGTCATCATCGCTCGTGCATCTTATGACGTATTCTGGGAGCGTTTCCCTGAGATGCTTAATGAACTGGGTTTCACTGTTGAAGAACGCAACCGTTCCCAAGGCACATTGAGTGTGAATTTCACATCGCCCGATGATGAGTTCTGGGAAGAAACAGGCGTATTGCCGTTGCAGCTTGACCAGAAAAAATACAACATCCTGCTCGGGGATTTGGGGAACCGTACCTCTATCAACGTGACTGATAACACAGGCAAACCTGTGGAGGAAGACGTTCTGGCGGGGATGGTACCAGCATTTACTGCAGCAATTGAACGTCTGAACAATGAGTAAGTTCAGTAGGATGTAAAAAGAGGACGTTCAGGCGTCCTCTTCTTGTCTTTCCTTTCAGCAACAATCAATCGATGAGGCCGTATTCTTCTCTCAGGATAGTGATAATTTCCTGCTTTGGATTGGCACTGAGGTGTACCGGTTTACCGGTGATTGTTTCTGCAATATCAATGTAAGTGCGGGAAATATCCATCAAGGCGTCCACGGGCAGGGCGTTATCACGTGCCAGCGCTTCGCGTTCAGGCATTCGGTCTTTATTCAGCAGAATATCCGGGTCAGGGAAGTAGTTCAGCAGGAACTGGCGGAACCCTTCTTTCGAGTTTTCAACGATATTACCTGCGTTGTATTCACTGGCATCCCAGATGCGTGATGAATCTGGTGTGCCGACCTCATCCATGTAGATCAGTTTTTCCCGGCCTTGTGCATCGGTGACATAACCAAACTCAAACTTGGTATCAACGAAGATCTGTCCGACGGCCTCCAGCGCCTGGCTGATCACGTCAAACCCCTCTTTCAACAGGGTTTCATAGCGGCTGATATCATCGGCAGATGAGAAATTGAACGCAGCAAAGTTATCTTCAATGTTCTTGCGGGTAATGTTCACGTCGTCCGCTTCCGGCACGCCCGGAATACCTTTCAGGATGCCTTTGGTGGAGGGGGTGATCAGGATTTCTGGTAACGCTTTGTCTTTTTCCAGTCCTTCCGGCAGTTCGATACCACAGAATTCACGCTCACCTTTGGCATAAGCGCGCCACATCGAGCCAGTGAGGTATTTTCGGCAAATCGCCTCAATTTTGACAGGCTTGGCTTTTTGCACGATCCAAACAAAAGGGTGAGGAATATCAAGAATGTGGCTGTCGGCCAGTCCATGCTCTTTAAACAGCTTGAACCAATGGTTGGAGATAGCGTTGAGTGCAGCACCTTTACCCGGTACACCTTTTAATCCTCCCTCCGCGTGCCAGATGCAGTCAAATGCAGAGATGCGGTCACTGATCACCATGATAGCCAGCGGCGCGTCTGGGGCTACGTCATACTTCTTTTCCTGGATCAGACGTTTGCTGTCTTCTTCGGTCAGCCAATATACAGAGCGTACTTTACCGCTGTGAACGGGCTGATGGGTACGAATGGGAAGATCGTCGTTAATGGCGAGAACTTGATCCGCAAGGCTCATTGAGGCATTCCTATCTAAAAGCTGCCGGACGGAGGTCGTCACGGGCATGACTGCAATGCGGTGAGAGCGGCGACTCCTGACTCTCACCCTCCAAACGCATGCATAATACCAGAACTCGAACGGGCCTGTTATCGAAAACGCAAACGTTTGCTTAATTTTTTCTTTTTGGGAGTCTGGATAGATGAAGGGCGGCAGTCAGTCACCCTTGAAGGAATTACCAGAAGGAAGATTTGTCATCATTGTCTTTATCGTCATAAGGTTTTCGCTCTTTTTTCTGCTCGCCATTCTGATCTTCATCTTTGGGTTTGGGCTTCTGTTTCATCCCGAATTTGGCGTTGGCCGTATATTTGAGCGCCATGATATTGCTGACCACGACAGCGACCACAATAAAGATGATCACATACGGGTTGGTTAGGATGTCCATGATCAGACCTCGCACACGTTGGAGACGTATTGTGAATATATCCAATCCAGCGCGTGAAGGACAGTTTCCCGCCCGGCGATGTCTGAAGATGCGATCACGGTGCGCAGTGCATCCGGTGTTAGAATGCCAAGTGCGCCCTGTGTGGTGGCAACATGGCTGATGTGCCAGGGCTCGAAAGCCACGCCTCCCCGATCTTCCCGGTAGGGAAGGTAGAAGCCGAAATGTTTCATGTTGGCTGTCAGCCACTCAAAAAAAGGCCGTTGGTGTCCAGAGAGATATTCCCTGGGTTCCAGCTGGATATTTACGCCCTCAGGCAAGAGGTTTGAGGCATAGATATCGATATCCGTGCCCCAATGGTGACGGCTGGCGCCGGGCAGGGCAGACCAGCGCAAAATCGCACGCACCTTTTGTTCCTCACTGAGTGGAGTGGTGTCAAGTGGCTGGCCCTCGCTGTCAAGGATGGGCCGCAGACCGTGAAACTTGTTGTCCCAAATCATCTGCTGGCGGGCAAAATCCCGGAAACTGCTGGCTATGGTTAATGCAAAACCAGCGTTTTCTGCTGCGGTTTGCAGTTTGAGGAAATCGGCTTTTACATTGCGGTGCACCAACAGGCCATCTGCCAGTGAAAGCAGATGGTTCTGGGTTTGTCCGGTCAGGGAGGAAAGGGTCCAACTCATTTTGCCAGTATTTTCTCCAGTACCTTCTGATACATGTCAGTCAGCTTTTCGAGATCGGCCACGTTGACGCACTCGTTCACTTTGTGAATGGTGGCATTGACCGGGCCAAGCTCTATCACCTGTCCGCCCATCTGTGCGATAAAGCGGCCATCTGATGTGCCGCCAGTGGTCAACAGTTGGGGCTTTTCGTGGTTAACTTCATCCACCGCTTCCACCACCGCATCCAGCAAAGATCCGGCATCGGTTAAAAACGGTTTGCCGTTAAACGTCCACTTAATATCGTAGTCCAGACCATGTGCATCCAGTACCGAATGGGTGAGACGCTGGATATCTTCATCCGTCAGCTCGGTGCTGTAACGCAGGTTGAACTGAACGTGGAATTCCCCCGGAATAACATTACTGGCTCCGGTGCCGGCTGCCACATTCGGGATCTGGAAACTGGTGGGAGGGAAGTACTCATTTCCTTGATCCCACTGCATCGCCGTGAGCTCTGCCAGTGCAGGCAGTGCCTGATGAACCGGGTTATTGGCCAGGTGTGGGTACGCAACATGTCCCTGAACCCCTTTCACAGTAAGGTCTCCGGTGATAGAGCCCCGGCGGCCGTTTTTGACCACATCTCCCACGGCATGGGTGCTGCTTGGCTCACCGACGATACACATATCAATGATTTCGTTTCGCGCCATCAGGGTATCAACAACACGGGTAGTACCATTGATAAAAGGCCCTTCTTCGTCAGAAGTGATCAGAAACGCCAGCGAACCTTTGTGATCAGGGTGTTCCGCGATAAAACGCTCTGTCGCCACCACCATTGCTGCCAGTGAACCTTTCATGTCAGCAGCCCCGCGGCCATGCAGATAGCCATCAATCACGGTAGGCTCAAACGGCGGTGTGTGCCATTGGTCTGCGGGCCCAGCAGGCACAACATCTGTGTGGCCGGCAAAGGCAAATAGCGGCGCTTCCGTTCCCCGGCGAGCCCAGAGGTTGGTGGTGTCTTCAAACACCATGCGCTCAATCTTAAACCCCAGCGCTTCGAGGCGCTTAATCATCAGTTCCTGACACCCAGCATCTTCTGGGGTGACGGATGGACGGCCTATCAGCTCCTTGGCCAGAGACAATACTGCACTGTCTGTCATTGTGTCGCGTATCCTTTCTTATTTCGGGTCAATCGGCCCGGGGTTATTGGTTAAAAATGGCGTTGTATTCCTCGGCGTTAAAACCAAGGTGATAGGTGTCGTTGTGCACCAACAGTGGACGTTTGATCATGGCTGGATGCACCAGCATCAATGCTATCGCGTTTGATTCGTCCAGGTTGTTTTTTTGTTCTTCAGAAAGTCCGCGGAACGTGGTGCCACGCTTGTTCACCAGCGCTTCCCAGCCCAGTTTCTCCACAAATTGCTTGAGCATTTCCTGGTCGATACCGTCTTTACGGTAATCATGGAATGTATACGGTTTGCCTTCTGCATCCAGCCATTTCAGCGCTTTTTTGATCGTGTCGCAGTTCTTTATCCCGTAAACCTTTGTGGTCATTCACTGTTTCCTCAGTCGCGTTTCATTGAGGCTGCTAGATTGACATTGCACTGTGCTGAAAGCAAGGCACAGCGGTGTTGTCAGCAACAATGGTTTGGTGCAGGTCGCCTGAATCCTGAAAGCATAATTCAAAACATTCTGTATTAGATTTGACTAATATTTATTTGTTTAGTTAACTCTAATGTAAAGGTGTGCAGGTCAGGGGGAATTGAACATGGCGCAAAATCTTCAGGAACAGGCAACAGAAGCAGCTAAGGTGCTGAGAATTCTAGCTCACCCGGAACGGTTAATGGTGTTGTGCCAATTGCGTGACGGGGAGAAGAATGTTTCCCAGATGCTGCAAAACAGCACCTTGAGCCAGTCAGCGTTTTCCCAGCACTTGACTGTGCTGAGACAGGCTGGTTTGGTTGCTACCCGCAAAGAATCCCAGTCGGTGTATTACCGCATTGGTGACAGCCGTGTCGAAGGGCTGGTGAACGCTATTCAGGGCGCCTGGTGTGGTGATGTTTCCAGCACCTGAAAAACGGTGCAGGACAGCAGAAAGCGTGATGACAGCACAGGGGAGTAAAGGATGATTGCAGACAAGGACAACAATACACCTTCTGGCATTGTGGGCTGGTTTATGCAAACCGGTTTTGCACCGGTGTTGATGTTGCTGGCGCTGATTGCTGGAGCGGTAGCACTGATGATGACACCGCGGGAAGAAGATCCTCAGATTGTTGTCCCGATGGCAGACGTGATTATTTCTGCGCCGGGGCTGTCCCCCCGACAGATTGAAAACCAGATCACTGAACCTGCTGAGCAGTTATTATCGCAAATCGATGGGGTGGAGTATGTCTACTCGCAATCGATGAAAGGGAAAGCGGTGGTGATTGTCCGCTTCCATGTCGGTGAGAACCGCGAAGACAGCCTGACCAAGCTTTACACCAAGCTGTATGCCAACCAGGATATGTTGCCCGGCTCCGTAGAAAGCTGGGTGGTCAAGCCGATTGAAATTGATCATGTGCCAATTGTGGTTGGCGTGCTCTATTCGACCAACCCCGACACCACTGACAGTTACGCCTTGCGCCGCCTTGCGGAAGAGATGACGCAGTCGCTAAAAGCTATAGACCAAACTCATCAGGTGACGGTGACAGGGGGACTTCCTCGCAATATTCAGGTGGCATTTGATGCAACCGCATTAGCCGCTTACCAAACCACCGTTGATGATGTCCGCTGGGCGCTGTCAGTGACCAATGTTCACCAAAAAGCGGGGCAGGTTAACGAATCCGGCCGGGTGTATACCGTGGAGTCAGGTCGGTTCTTCCAGTCGGCGAATGAGCTGGAAACACTGGTTGTCAATGTGGTGAATGGCAAACCGGTTTACCTCAGGGATGTCGCTGACATTACCGATGGCCCGGAGATCCCTTCCAGTTACACCCTGTACTCTCCCGGATTGGCGCATCCTGACGCAGAACCCGGTGCAAGCTGGCCAGCCGTGTTTGTTTCTGTTGCTAAACGCAAAGGTGCCAACGCGGTGTGGGTAGCTGAAGATGTACTGGCGGCGTTTGAAGACATTGAGGCTGAATGGCTGCCTCAGGGTGTTTACATCGATGTGATTCGTAATTATGGCCAGACCGCAGATGACAAAGTCACCAACCTTGTGTCGAGCCTGGGTCTGGCTGTGTTGACGGTAGTGGTGTTTGTCGGGCTGTTCCTTAACTGGCGCGCTGCGCTGGTGGTGGCGCTTGCCATTCCGGTCAGTTATGGCGCGACACTGCTTCTCGACCTCCTTTTCGGCTACACCATCAATCGGGTGACCCTGTTTGCGCTGATCCTGGCGCTTGGTTTGATTGTCGATGACCCTATTGCCTCGATTGACAACATTGATCGCTACCTTCGCCGTAAAGGTCTGTCACGCACGAAGGCAATATCGCTGGCGATGGCTGAGATCCGCAGCGCCCTGTTGATGTCGACAGTCGCCATTGTGATTGTTTTCCTGCCGATGTTTTTTATCACCGGCATGATGGGACCCTATATGGCGCCTATGGCATTCAACGTGCCAGTTGCGGTGATGTTCTCAACCGTTGTGGCGTTTTTTATTACGCCATGGCTGGCGCTCAAGCTACTGAAAACGGCATCAGACAAAGGACACTACCACTTGGAATCCACCCTGATGTATCGCGGTTACAAAAACGTACTGTCAGCCATACTGGCAACCCGGGGCCGGCGGGTCTCGTTTTTGGTAGCGATCGCAGTACTGTTTGGTCTGGCTGTCTCCTTGCCGGCCTTGCGTATGGTGCCTCTGAAATTGCTGCCCCATGACAATAAAAACGAGTTTCAGGTGGTGATTGATTTACCGCAAGGGCAGGCACTTGAATCTTCTGCGGGCGTGAGCCACGCGCTGGCTGGCTATTTGCTGGAACAGCCAGAGGTGGTGTCGGTTTCCCACTTTGTTGGGTTGGCTTCCCCGATGGATTTTAACGGCATGGTGCGTCATTACTTCCTTCGAGCAGAACCGCACCAGAGTGAGCTTCGCGTTGTGTTGCTGGATAAGACCCTGCGCCGCGAGCAATCGAATGAAATGATCACCCGCTGGCGTGACGGTTTGGAGGCCATTGCAAAACAGCATCAGGCTGATATCCAGCTGGTTGAAGTTCCGCCCGGCCCTCCGGTGATAGCCACCTTGGTAGCTGAAATTTATGGTGATGCCTTTACCCCGTATGCCTCGCTTGAAGCCGCAGGAGATGTGGTGGCAGCGCGGATGCGCCAGGAGGCTTTTGTGACCGAGGTGGCCACATCCTCTACGGATCCCCATGAGGTCTGGCGGTTTGAGGTCGACCGAGAAAAAGCCGCGTTGTCCGGCATTGCGGTGTCGGATATTAACCACACCATTCTGGCTGCCACTCAAGGCATTGTAATCGGTGAAATGCAATTGGCAGATGAAGTGTCACCTCTGCCCATATCGATGCGATTACCTGCCGGTCAGCGTGACAGCCTGAACCAGATACTTTCGCTGTATGTGCGTGGAAGGGAAGGCATTGCTCAGGTACTGACTGAACACGGTATTGAAGCGGCCCCGCGTCCTCTTGTACAGCTCAGTGAGCTGGGACAGTTTGTTAACGCACCGGTCGAACACACCATTTTCCACAAAAACCTCAAGCCGGTGGTGTATGTCTACGGGCAGACAACCGGTCGTGTACCCGCTGAGGCGATTGCCGACATGATGGTGGACTTTGGCGAGGACCCCGGCGAATGGCGTGATTTGTCATCGCGCCATTACTTCTCAAACGGTGCAGGACTTGGCTGGCGGTTACCTGCCGACCTGAACGTGGTATGGAGTGGGGAAGGGGAGTGGAAGATAACTCTGGATGTTTTTCGCGATCTCGGTATCGCCTTTGCCGTCGCCCTGCTGGGTGTGTATGCCGTGTTGGTGATTCAGACCGGACTACCCGGCGTTTCAGGGGTGATCATGCTGGCGATTCCACTGACTATGATTGGCATTATGCCCGGTTTCTGGCTGCTCAATGTGTTTACCTCTGACATTAACGGTATTCCCAATCCTGTGCTTTTCACTGCGACCGCCATGATAGGCATGATTGCCCTCGCTGGCATTGTGGTGCGTAACGCCCTGGTACTGATTGAATTTATCCATCAGGCGCTGGCGGAAGGTGCCGAACTGAAAGAGGCGCTCTATCAGGCAGGAGCCGTCAGGATGCGCCCTATTTTGCTGACCGCAGGAACCACGATGCTGGGGAACATTGTGATCACCTTAGATCCCATTTTCAGTGGGCTGGCCTGGGCAATCATTTTTGGCATTCTCGCCTCAACCATCTTTACGCTGCTGGTGGTGCCGGTGGTGTATTTCATGATCCATCCCTCTCATTCTTCCGGAAAGCAGCATGCGCCAGAGGCTGACGAACAAGGAGTATCGCCATGATCCGAAAAGCTATCGCATTGACCCTGTCGCTCGTTGTTATGGCCGGAGTATTTGCTTACATGGCCGGTGTATTTGCGCCTGACTTGCCACAACAGAAAGCCGAAGTGGTGCCACTACCCGAAGAGGGGTATGTCGAGGTGTCGCTGGTGTCTATGCCACAACAGCGGGTGTTCAGCGGTACGGTGCAGGCGCACCAGTCTGCGGCCCTTTCCGCCCGCATTAATGCCCGGGTCGCGGATGTGTTGGTCGATGCCGGTGACTCGGTAAAAGCCGGTGATATCCTGATCCGGCTCGAGAATGAAGATTTGAGTGCCAGGGTGATCCAGCAGCAACAGGCATTGGCGTCAGCGCAGGCAACCGTCAATGATGCCCGGCTTAATGATGAGAGGGTCAGAAAATTGGTGGAAAGGGGATTGCTCCCCGTTGCAGAACGTGATGCGGCCAAAATGCGACTTGAGACTGCAAATGCTGATCTGGCTGGTCGACGGGCGTCCTTGTCTGAGGCGGAAGTGACACGGGAATACAGCGTTATTACGGCACCGTTTGATGGCGTCATTCGCAGTCGGGACGTGGATCAGGGGGATATTGCTACGGTGGGGGCCAGTCTGGTGTCTATTTACAACCCGAACACGCTGCGGTTAGAAGCGGCAATCAGTGAATCCGTACTTTCTTTTGTTCAGGCATCTGAGGTATTTGATGTGGTGCTGGACGCCAACGGATGGATCCGGAAAGCGCAAGCGCTGGAAATAGAGCCTGCAGCCGATGCCGCATCAAGAAGCTTTACAGTGAAGTTTGGTTTCGAGGACAAGTCCGGTCTTTATCCCGGGATGTTTGGCCGCGTGGCCATTCCCCTGACACCGATGCCAGTGCTGGCCGTACCTGAAAGCGCGGTAGTTTCCCGTGGTCAACTTCGCTATGTGAATGTCAAACCCGACAATGGTAAGGCTCTTGAACGCCGGATTGTGCGGCTTGGGGAGCGTTTCACCTTTGAGAATATTGATTGGGTGACAATTCTTTCTGGCTTGAATAAAGGAGAATGGATTCACGTGCCCAGATGAATGCGCATTCAGTTTGATCAAGCGCAATATCTCCTTTGCAATTCATTGAATAATGGGAAACAGTCATATTTAGGAGGTCTCAATGGAACTGAATCCGGTTTTTGCAAGAAGACTGTATCTCGCTTTTTTGGTTGAAGAGATGGAACGTCCTAACGTTCCGCGTTTAATTGAAGCCACAGGTTGGCCGCGCCGTACAATACAAGATGTGATCAAATCGCTGGCCGGGTTAGGTATTGAACTCTCTTTTATTCAGGATGGACGCCGCCATAATGATGGTTATTATCGCCTGACTGATTGGGGGCCATTCAAGCGCGAATGGGTTGAGGAGCGCAAGCAGGAGATCATGGGCACGCTGACGGTGTGAAACAAAAGCGCAGTAACGAAAGCCTGCGTTTTCTCGTTTACGATGCGTCGAGTGTTCCGGACCTCAGTGCGTTTTGAACATACTTGGGTAGCTTGTTGACTACCAAATGCCACGAACGGGAGATGATGTTTTGTAACTCGTCGGTTGGCAAGGGACAGTGTTCGCCAAATTCTATCCATCCCGCCCTTGCCAGGTGTGGCGCAGGCCGACAACCTGGGATCCCTGCCATCATAATGAATAAATCTTCCGGCACCTTGCAGGCCATTTTCCCACCATCGTAAAAGATACATACCATTTTGGTCTGGTGCACGCTGTAAACATCAACGCCGCCCCATTTGACATCGTGCCGGATACCGACCAATGAGTCACAATGGGACTTGAGTGCCGGGATATCCATTTACTTGATAAGCCCTTTTTCTTTCAATGCCGTTCGCAGGGTTTCAACACGTTTGCGGTTTACACCAAAATCTGAATACCCGACGCGGGATTCAGAACGCACAATAAGCTGGTTGCCATCAATGCGCAGTTCCAAATCGTCAACAAAGCGCATGATCTTACTGACACTCTCTACACGCGCGTAACCTGGTTCCTGGGTTCCCAGACGGATGCCCGGCATGCTGAGGGCGACCTCCAGTACCGGTGCCAGTGACATTCCTTGTTTCAGTTCAAAGGGCTCGACACGAAATGCATCTCGGGTATCCAGTGTTGACACACAATTAGGCTTGTCGCCGCAAGGGGTTCGGGATTTATCAGTCACGCTTTCATCTCCTTGTGCGCATCCAACTATCAATAAGAGTGTGGCACCGGCAATAGCGGTAGAGAGCGTTTTTTTCATGGCGATGTCCCTGTTATTGGTTGCTCAATACGAATATGGCAAATCCCGCCCAACTGAGCACCAGCAGTGCCCATGGTAGGAGGTGGCGTGACGTCGGCGAAGCGTGTTCGGTGTCTTTCACATCATAGCCGGGCTCAACAATAGATTGCTTCTGTTTGCGCTGTTTTTTCCGTTCTTTATCACGTTCCCGCGCTTTGGCTTTTTGTTGTTTTTTGTATAACGCAATGCCTTTCTCAATGCCTTGGGCAATAAGTTTGGTCTGCTCTTTGGTTTGCCCCGGTTTTTGGGTGGCCTTGGCAATTTTCATGGCTTCTTGTTGTGTTTCCGGCGATGGCGACGCATTACTCATCGTAAATTTATCTTTTGTTGCAGTACGTAGTGAAGGATTATACCGATGATAACGGTTTGTCACGAAACCAAAATCTGAGAATCGTGTCAAAGCGATAACCCAGTTAAAAAGGAGAAGCATAAGTGATTTTAACGACAACACCGACAGTGCAGGGGCGGGAAATCACACAGTATCATGGCGTAGTGGTAGGAGAAGCTATTCTTGGCGCCAATTTGTTTAAAGATATTTTTGCCAGCATCCGCGACATTGTCGGCGGCCGCTCTGCTGCTTATGAACAAGAGCTGGCAAAAGCCCGTGAGATTGCGTTTCAGGAGTTGCGTGAACGGGCGCGGGAAGTCGGCGGCAATGCCGTTGTGGGTATCGATCTGGATTATGAGGTCGTCGGCCCGAATGGTGGGATGCTGATAGTGAGTGTCAGCGGCACTGCCGTCACCATTAGATAAATGGGAGCAAGATAAAAACCTTGGCTGAAAATTGTTGCGCCACTCCGCAAAATAATAAGCCAGGGCTTTGCTGTCCTATCAATTACTGACAAAGTGCCATGGAGGGTTATGAACACTGTTTTTTAAATGCATCTGGTCACCATCAGGTGCCACAGACAATAACCCTAAAGACAATAAGTTGATGAACACGCTTTTGTACCCCTCTCCAGACGACTATGACAAACACGGCAATGCCAAGCCGAACCTGATGTTCTGGCTGACTTGCTTTTTTCTGGCAAGATCCTGGCTGGTGTTTGTGGTTGCCGGAGTCAGTCGTGAGCAAGGCAAGGATTTGCTCGCACTGTTTTATCCCAGCCATGACGTACTCTATGTCGGATTGGCACTGGGTTTTCCGGCGGTTGCACTCATGCTGGTGGCAGGGAACCTTCACCGTTATCCGCCTTTTTTCGGGCGGATTTGGCGGGCTGGGAAGATCATACTTTTAGCGGCGTTGTCCGGTGATCTGATACTTCAGGTAAAGCACCTGATGGTAGAACATTGGGCCTTTCACTGGCATGGCGCGCTGATGTTACTGATAGCGGCTTGGCTGTTTTTTTATTTGCTAAGGAGTCGCCGCATGCAGTTTTTGTTTAAAGCCCCGATATCAAGAGTAGAAAAAAATGAATGAGTGGAAAAAAGGGCTTGTCCTGTTCAGTGCAATGCTAAGCCCGCTGGCCATCGCTGATTGGCAAGTTGATGTGAACTTTGAGATGGATAGAGCAGGAAAACAGCACCGTGCGCAGACGTCAGTCTCTTTAGTGCCGGGTGAAGAAACAGTGTTGTTTGACAATGGTGAAGAGACAAGGGCGATTGTAGGGAAAGCTGAATTACTGGAAGTGACGGCTGATGAAGTAAAAATTTCCCTTTTGGTTCAGGAGCAGTGTGATGATGGTGGATGGCGTACCATCATGTCCCCCGTGGTGAGCGCTGGGTTAAATACGCCCGCTTCCATCAAGCAAAGTAACGAGCAATTAGATGAGTTTGCCTCTCTGAAGATTGAAATTATGTCGGTATAAGAACACAAAGCCTACTTTCCCGATCTAAAACAAAGCCTCTGACTCTCACCAGTGATATGCTATTTCTTATCACTAAAATGAGAACAAATAGTTTTTTGGAGGTAACACATGGCGGTTTCCCAACCGGCAATTGTCGCTGAAACAGGGCCTTTTGCACTCTATACAGTATTAAAAGTGACGGGCGCTATTACTGATGTCCTGGCACAGTGTCGTACACTTCACACTCTTGTTGATGAGATCAATGCGCAGCAGCCTGGCGCAGATCTGAAAGCGGCCGTTTCTTTCTCACCTGCATTCTGTGCGGCAAATAAGATTGCCACACCGGAAAACTTTACTGAATTTCGACCGCTTGGTGAGGGTGATACTTATGCACCAGCCACTGATTGCGATATCTTCTTGCATGCGCATTCCACCCGCCATGATCTTAACTTCTTTCTGCTTCGTAAATTCCTGTCGCCAATTGCTTCACAGGTGGATGTAGTAGATGAAACCTATGGTTACCGTTACCTCGACTCCCGGGATATGACAGGCTTTATTGATGGCACTGAAAATCCAGAAGGCGAAGAGGCGCGTCGTGATGTGGCCATTATCGCAGAGGGTGAATGTGCCGGTGGCAGCGTGGTCATGATGCAACGGTATGTGCACAAACTGGCTGCCTGGGAACCGATGTCTGTCGAGCAGCAGGAAAAAGTGATTGGTCGGACCAAAGCGGATTCTGTCGAGCTTGACGATGTGCCAGCCCAATCGCATGTCGGCCGTGTTGATATCAAAGAAAACGGTAAAGGCTTGAAAATGGTCCGTCACAGCCTGCCTTATGGTTCTGTTTCCGGTGAGCACGGTTTGCTGTTCCTGGCGTATTGCCGCACACAACACGTACATAAAACCCTGTTGGAGAGCATGTTTGGTGAGCGTGATGGCAAAACCGATATGCTGCTTAGATTCACCACGCCGGTAACGGGCGCTTACTTCTATGCTCCACCAATGGATGTGCTAGAAAAAATATGATATTTCAATGTCTTGATAAGTATTGATAACAATGAAAGCACTGCAGGCCGGTGCTTTTTCTTTGTCAATTTGTGACCTTGCTTAAACCGCGTTTTTCGATTCTTTGAGCCAGCGTTTGGAATCAATAATTGCCCGTCATGGCTTGCTGTTTTCTCTCGACGGATAACCGCTTCTATGGTGTTCTCTGCCTTATTCTTCCTTTTAGAGAGTCGTTGGATGGGAAATCTCCCTGATTGTCATCTCCAGAACATAACGTTTCGTGCGCTCTCTTTTACTGCGTGCGGAGAAATAGCGTGACCCAAATATTGCTTAATGGTGAATGGCGCCTGACATCCCTAACGGACGGGGAGATTTCTGTTCCTATCCAAATCCCCGGAGATATTCACAGTGCTTTGTTGGCGGCAGGGAGAATTCCCGATCCTTATTATGGCTGCAATGAAAGTCTGGTCCAATGGGTCAGTGAGCACGACTGGCAATTGGAAACATCATTTAATCTGGAGACCGGATTATTGGCAGTGTCCGGGGTTGATCTTATCCTGAGCATGGTTGATATAGTGGCCTCTGTTGCCATCAATGGAGAAGTGGTCCTGCTGTGCAGTAATATGTTTCGTGAGTACCGCACAGATATTCGTCATCACCTCCATGAAGGTATCAATACCCTGACGGTGACGCTAAAGCGCGCCGATCTTGAAGCCAAGGCGCGTGCTGGACGTCTTCCTTTTCCTGTGCCGTGGGCTGAAGGCAATAATCAGATCCCCCATATGAATACGCTGCGTAAAACCCAGTGCCATGCAGGATGGGATTGGGGAATATGCCTTTTGGCTAGCGGTATCTATGATTCAGTTCGGCTTCAGCCTGTGAATCAGGTGCGGTTGAATCACATCAGGACTTCCCAACAATGGCACAGCAATGGCCAGTGCGATTTGGCAGTGTCTGTCGACTGTTCCTCCCTGACCTCTAATGCTGTTAGTACAGCCTGTGAGCTTATCTCGCCTTCCGGAGAGCGATGGACACAGTTTTTGAATGTTACCCGTGGTACGACAGCATGTACGTTTTCCATAGCTGATCCAGAGTTATGGTGGCCGGCAGGCTATGGTAACCAGCCGCTCTACACACTTATTGTGTCGGTGGATGGTCAGCAGATCTCCAAACATATAGGCTTAAGAGAACTACACCTTGATACCACACAGGATGAGTCCGGCTCGGCGATGACCTTTGTGGTAAACGGGAAAGCCATCATGGCGAAAGGGGCCAACTGGATCCCACTGGATGCGATGCCGGGCAAACAGACGCCGACGCGTTACCGCCGCTTGCTGGAAGATGCCAAAGCTACCAACATGAATATGATCCGTATCTGGGGCGGCGGCATGTACGAGCGTGATTGTTTCTATGAGCTTTGCGACGAGCTTGGGCTGATGGTCTGGCAGGATCTGATGTTTGCCTGTGCCCTGTATCCTTCCACACCTGATTTTATCAAAGATGTTGAGCAGGAAGTGGTGTATCAGGTACGTCGCCTGAGTGATCATCCTTCACTGGCTCTGTGGTGCGGCGACAACGAAGTGATTGGTGCGATTGGCTGGTATCCAGAATCAAAATCCAACCGTGAAAAATACGTTGTTAACTACGATCGCCTCAACCGCGTGTTGCAGGATGTGGTGGAGCGGGAAGATCCATCGCGCCGATTTTGGGCAAGTTCGCCATGCAATGGCGAGCTAGACTTCGGTGATGCCTGGCATGATGACAATAAAGGCGACATGCACTTCTGGGATGTGTGGCATTCCGGCAAATCCTTCGATGCCTACCATAACATCAAGCCACGTTTTTGCAGCGAGTTTGGTTATCAGTCCTGGCCATCACTGCCAACAGTGAAAATCTTTGCTCCGCAAGAAGATTGGAATGTTACATCGCCAACATTTGAGCAACACCAGAAAAACGGCCGTGGCAACAGTATCATCACCGAAATGTTCACCCGCTACTTCCGTTTTCCGAAAAACTTTGCGCAAATGCTGTATCTCAGCCAAGTGCAACAGGCGCTGGCAATCAAAACCGCCAGTGAGTACTGGCGTGCCAATAAGCCGGTATGCCGGGGCATTCTCTATTGGCAACTTAACGATTGTTGGCCGGTCAGTTCCTGGTCAAGCATCGAATACACCGGCCGCTGGAAACAGCTTCACTACCATGCCAAGCGTTTCTTTGCCCCACAGGCTGCCGTGTTTGTGGAAGAAGACAATGCACTGCATTTACACCTCATAAACGATGAGCATCGCCGTTGTGAAGTGAATGGTCAGGTGACTTGGTATGACTGGCTGGGTGAGGTGATTGATACCTGGCCGGTAGAGGCGTGTTTGGGCGAAGACGACAACCAGATGGTGTGGCAGTGTGACCGCAACGTGATCAACGAGCGCCAATATCAGGGCTTTTTCTATGTCGAGATTGACGTGGAAGGCACCCGTTTTGCCAATACCTGGTTTGATGATATCTACAAGCGCTTACCGTTACCAAAGGCTGATATTACCGTGGATGTGGCAGAGTGTGATGGCAGTTTGTTGGTGACACTAACAAGCGATCTGCCTGCTTTCTTTGTCCACCTTGAGTATGAAGGAGAAGGGCGTTTCAGTGACAGCAGCTTCACCCTGATGCCTTGTTCTCCAGTGACGGTGAGTTATATCGGCAGTGCAGATATTGATGCGTTGAACGCTGGCCTTCATGTATATCAGTTGGCCGGTTCATACTGATAACTGATTGGGCTGTTGATGTTCCCCCAACTGTTGGATACAAAAAAGCGCAGCCGGGAGGGCTGCGCTTTTTCTTGCACAACAAGCGTTACTTCTTGATACGCAGTACTGGTGTTTCACCAACAGAAACTGTACCAGAAAGCTTGTTTAGCTCTTTGATTTCGTCCATGTTAGAGATAACAACAGGAGTCAGAGTAGACTTCGCTTTCTCTTCCAGCATCGCCAGATCAAACTCGATGATTGGGTCGCCAACTTTCACAGTCTGACCTTCCTCAGCAATACGTTTGAAGCCTTCACCTTTCAACTCAACGGTATCAATACCAAAGTGAACAAACAGCTCGATGCCGTCTTCAGATTCGATAGAGAATGCGTGGTTAGTTTCGAAAATCTTACCAATGGTACCGTTTACTGGTGCAACCATTTTGTCGCCAGCTGGTTTGATCGCGATACCATCACCCACGATTTTCTCCGCGAAAACAACGTCTGGCACGTCTTCGATGTTTACGATTTCACCAGACAGTGGTGCGATAATTTCAATTGCGCCAGCATCGTTGCTGTCATCGGAAACCAGCTTCTTCAGTTTGTCAAACAGACCCATAGTGTTTGCTCCTAAGCGTTATCAATACTTTGCTGCTCTATCTTAGCAGACAGTGTTCTCGGCAATGAATTTTTCTACGTGAGCAGCGATTTCTTCTGCTGTAGGCATTGCCAGTGCTTCTTCCGCCATTGCTTTAACATCAGCAAAGTTAGCATTACGGATGATCTTCTTGATGCGTGGGATAGAGATACCACTCATGCTGAACTCATCAAGACCCATACCCATCAGCAGCAGAGTTGCGCGCTCATCGCCGGCGAGTTCACCGCACATGCCTGTCCATTTCCCTTCTTTATGAGAAGC
The DNA here is from genome assembly GCF_059704325.2 of Grimontia sp. THUN1695. Taxonomy (NCBI): domain Bacteria; kingdom Pseudomonadati; phylum Pseudomonadota; class Gammaproteobacteria; order Vibrionales; family Vibrionaceae; genus Grimontia; species Grimontia sp. THUN1695. The sequence continues at coordinate 458,297 of NZ_AP046577.1, forward strand.
GTCAATAACTTGCTTGATAACGGTCAGTACCGCTGGCGACAGTGGGTTGTAAAGGTGAGAGATCAGCTCATTACCACGGTCAACCGCAAGAGTATACTGGGTTAAGTCGTTTGTACCAATGCTAAAGAAGTCAACTTCTTTTGCAAGGTGGTGAGCGATTGCAGCAGCAGCAGGTGTTTCAACCATGACACCGATTTCGATGTTTTCGTCGAATGCCAGACCTTCAGCACGCAGTTCTGCTTTGTATTCTTCAATCGCTTTTTTCAGCTCACGGATTTCTTCGACAGAGATGATCATTGGGAACATCACGCGGAGTTTACCGTGTGCCGACGCACGCAAGATGGCACGCAGCTGGTCACGAAGAATTTCACGACGATCCAGGCTGATGCGAACCGCACGCCAGCCCAGGAAAGGGTTCATTTCTTTTGGCAAGTCCATGTATGGCAAGTCTTTGTCACCACCAATGTCCATCGTACGGATGATCACAGGGTGGCCATGCATAGCTTCTGCCACTTCTTTATACGCCCTGTATTGTTCTTCTTCAGTAGGCAGCGCATCGCGGTCCATGAACAGGAACTCAGTACGGTAAAGGCCAACGCCCTCCCCTCCGTTACGGTTTACACCGTCACAGTCTTTCACTGTGCCGATGTTACCGCAGACTTCGACTTGGTGACCATCCAAGGTGATAGCTGGCAAATCTTTCAGTTTTGCCAGCTCTTCTTTCTCAGCCAAGAAAGTGTCACGGATCGCTTTGAATTTGTTTAGTTCTTCTTCACTTGGGTTGATCACAATCTGGTTATTGATGGCATCAAGCACCAGCATGTCACCATTTTTCACACGTTTAGTGATGTCGTTGGTGCCCACGATCGCCGGCAATTCCAGAGAACGGGCCATGATTGACGTGTGTGATGTACGACCACCGATATCAGTAATAAAGCCCAGCACATAGTCCAGATTGATTTGTGCGGTTTCAGACGGTGTCAGGTCGTTAGCAACCAGGATCACTTCTTCATTGATGGCGCTCAGTGAAACGATGTTGATACCCAGTGCGTTTTTGATAAAGCGTGAGCCGATGTCACGGATGTCAGTTGCACGCTCTTTCAGGTATTCGTCGTCCAAAGACTCTAGGGTAGTGGCTTGCTCTTCGATGACGCTATAGATTGCGTATTCAGCAGCAGCATTGTTGTCCTTAATGAAAGCTATGATTTCTTCTTCTAGCTCTTCATCTTCAAGCAACATGATGTGACCTTCAAAGATCGCTTCTTTCTCTTCACCGAAAGTTTCGCGTGCTTTGTTTTTAATCACTTCAAGTTGCTGTTTAGATTTTTCGCGTGCGTCGTATAAACGTGCGATTTCTGCGTCTAGCTGGTCAGCTGGAACTGGATTTTTGTTGATGACGATGTCGTCTTCTTGGAGTAGCAGCGCTTTACCAAAAGCAATACCAGGAGATGCCAGGATACCTGAAATCATAGCCTTATCCTACATTGATCAATTGAAATACTAATGGATAGAAATAGAGCTGGATTATTCCAGCTCGTCCATCAGCTTAACCAGGTGATCAACGGCTTCTTGAGCTTGTGCACCTTCCGCTTTGATAGTAACAACAGTACCCTTGGTCAGCCCTAGAGTTTGCAGCTTGAACAGGCTGGTAGCGCTAGCTTCTTTACCGCCAGATTCTACAGTGATTTTTGCATCAAAGCTCTTGGCTTCTTTAACAAACTGAGCCGCAGGACGAGTGTGCAGACCGTTTTCAGCAGTGATTTCTACTTGCTTTTGATACATGTTTTACCCCGATACATTATTTATTTAGGTTTATGTATTAAATATTCGGTTAGCTTAAACTGATTGGTCAGTTTTGGCTATCGATGGACGATAAACTAACCAAGATTTGAGTGCCCTAGCTTAATCCAAGTCAAACTTCTGTGACATTTTCGATCAAAGCGACACCTGACTTACAGATGAGGCGCTCATTATTTTTGAGCCCAAAAATAAAGGGCGAGGAATTTTTACTAGAGCAAGCTTAAAAAATCAAACAAAAAAGCCCCAAAGGGGGCTTTATCGTTGTCAATCATATGATTGGGTCTAGGTGCCCGATAGCTGTTATTGCTGGTTTTCGAGCTCTGTGAAGATGCCGGCAAACAGGGCTGTACTCAGATAACGTTCACCAGAACTTGGCAGGATGGTGACAATGTTTTTGTCTGCGAATTCAGGCAAAGCTGCAATCTTGTTAGCAGCCACAACGGCAGCACCAGAAGAGATACCTGCCAGAATGCCTTCTTCTTCCATCAGGCGACGTGCCATTGCGATTGCTTCATCTGATGTGACCAGTATAGTTTTGTCTACCAGTGACAAATCCAGGTTACCCGGTACAAAGCCTGCGCCGATACCTTGGATTTTGTGTGGGGCAGGCTGCACGTCTTCACCGTTAACTGTTTGGGTAATGACGGGTGATTCTGCAGGTTCAACAGCCACGGTGGTGATGGCCTTCCCTTTGGTTTTTTTGATGTAACGGCTTACACCGGTCAGGGTACCGCCTGTACCCACACCAGCAACAAACACGTCGATTTCGCCTTCTGTGTCTTCCCAGATTTCCGGACCTGTGGTCTTTTCATGAATTTCCGGGTTTGCCGGATTGTTGAACTGTTGCAACATCAGGAATTTTGCTGGGTCGGTAGCGACAATCTCTTCTGCTTTGGCAATGGCCCCCTTCATGCCTTTCGCAGCTTCAGTCAGTACCAGGTTTGCCCCCAACGCTTTCAGCAGCTTACGACGCTCAAGGCTCATTGACTCAGGCATGGTCAGTGTCAGCTTGTAACCCCGTGCTGCCGCAACATACGCCAGCGCAATACCGGTGTTACCACTGGTTGGTTCAACCAGCTCAACCCCCGGTTTCAGTTTGCCGCTTTTTTCTGCATCCCAAATCATGTTTGCGCCGATACGGCATTTAACGCTAAAGCTCGGGTTGCGTGCTTCAATTTTTGCCAGCACTTTGCCGTTAGATACACGGTTTAGCCTCACCAGCGGCGTGTTGCCGATGGTGGTTGAATTATCTTCGTAAATTTTACCCATCTTCTCAGTTCCTTCGGTTTGTACGGTATTGACGCATTTCAGCATATCCATATTTGGTTTAAAGCAAAGGAATTGTTAGTTATATCTTATTGTTATCGCATATCTTTTAGAATCAGTGTGCATAAAATATAGCTTGCAAAGAAAAAACACCTTTGCCTATTGAGAAAAAGGTGTTTTTTTCGTTCAGGAATAAGGACTTAGTATCTGGCAAGATCACTGCGGTATTTATCTACCCACATCGCTGTTGCACCACAAACGGCGGCAGGCATAACAAAGAGGTTGAGAATGGGAGTCATGGTGAACACCATCACCAAGGCGCCAAAACTCATCGTAGAGCCTTTGTGTTCACGAAGTGTCGCTTTCATGTGAGGGAAAGAGACACGGTGGTTATCGAAGGAATAATCACAGTACTGTATACCCATCATCCAGGCACTGAATAAGAACCAAAGTACCGGGCCAAGTGTCTGGCCGATAGCCGGAATCCACATCAATAGTAATAATCCCAGCGCTTTCGGCAGGTAATAGGCCAGTTTCTGCCATTCTCGTTTAAACACCCGTGGCAAATCCTTGATGATGCCTGTCATTCCATCATCTGGTGGGCGTTTGCCGGTAAGTTTGGCTTCGAGATGTTCGGAAAGAAGACCATTAAAGGGGGCGGCTATCCAGTTGGCAACGGTGCTGAAAAAGTACGAGCAAATCACCAGCACTGCAATGGCGAGCAGCGGCCACAATACATAAGAGAGCCAGCTAAGCATGTCTGGCAGATCGGATAACCAGCCGTTTATCCAATCACTTAGCTGCGAGAGGGCAACGCCAATCAATGTTCCCATTAACAGCAGATTGACGATCAAAGGAATAATCACGAAGCGACGGATCCCCGGTGTGAAAGCAAGGGAGAAACCGCGAATAAAGTAACTGGCACCGGAAACCGGCTGCTTGGCCATCTGGCTTGGGGTCATAGTGTCTCCTTGTTTACCCAAACATCTAAAAGCGAGTTTTGAACATTGTGGTGATGACAATCAATATGATTTTGGGCTGCTTAAGCAAGATTTGATCCAATTGAAACCTCTCTTGCTGGTAAAATGAAGAGAAGGTCCTACTCAACCACCGTGCGTTGCCAGTGTTGAAGATATTGGCTTTTTCGTTAATGTCACGCGAAGAGATGATGTACGCACTTATGTTATCTTTTTAGACCATAAAGTGGCAATTTATACCACTGGTGAATTATTGAGCCATCATATTGTCAAACAGGGTAGTGAATTTGTTTAATGTACGCTGATGAGGTGTTTTCGCTGTGAGAACAGTGACTTTTTCAGTGTTCTCGCGGTATGGACGTTAACTTTTACACGCTTTTTGGTACAGTAGTCAGCAATTTGTATGTGCGACATTGCCAAAGGTTGTACCGAGGTGTTTAGATAGGTCACAACCGCTCGCGGACTCTCGTCGTTAATTGGATAAATGCTGAGATTAAATGATGCAGGAATTGCGCCTTGTTTTAATCATTTTGGGTGCGGTGGCTATCGCCGCGTTGTTGCTCCATGGCTTGTGGACCAGCCGTAAAGAGAAACCTGCCAAGTTTGGTGAAAAGCCCATTGGCAAGTTAAGGAAAAAGGACGATTCAGGGTTTGACCAGGATGGAATTGGTTCTATTCGTGTGATCAAAGCTGGCAGCAGCGAAAAAAACAAAACAGAGCGTAAAGAGCCTGGGTTACATTTCGGGGAAAAACCTGATGTCGATCCTCTTTTTGCTAGTCAGGATGAAATCGCGGCTGTCCGGGAAAAAGAGCAGGAAGGTTTATCTTTGCCGGCATTCTCTGCGGCTGATGCCGATGCTGATCTTGAAAAAATGTCACAAACTGCAGAAAAGTCTGCTGTAGACTCTCCGGACGTAGATACTGGGCTTACAAAGGAAGTCGCTGAGAATACTGAGCCTTTGCACAGCGAGCAGGTGGAATCGGTTGAGCCTGTTGCAGAGGAAATGGTTGAAGACGCGCCGAAGGAGCCTGAACAGCAGGTTCTGATCATGAATGTACAGGCCAGCAATAATGCTGAGTTTAATGGCGAAGAGCTGATTAACTGCCTGGAACAGCATGGCATGATCTTCGGTGAAATGGAGATCTTCCATCGCCATGCCGATTTGGCCGGTACCGGAAAAGTGCTTTTCAGTGCCGCGAATATGTTCAATCCAGGTAGCTTTCCATTAGCAACGATTCATCAGTTTACAACGCCGGGGATTACTTTCTTTATGACGTTGCCCTGTTATGGTGAAGCGGAACAGAATTTTAAGCTTATGCTGCAAACTGCTCAGCAGGTCGCTGATCAACTGGGGGGACTGGTGACTGACGACAACCGTAACATGATGACGCCACAGCGTCTGGATAGTTACCGTGAAAAAATCAAGCGCTTCCAGGCCCATGCGTAATGGGAAGAGTTAACGAAAAACGCCCCCTCAACAACTGAGGGGGCGTTCTTATCGGTGCCAGTCTCTTTTTTATTACTAAACTCCTTTCATTGAATGCGTTATGCCAGCCAGAGGCGGGCCAATAATCCGGGAGGCGTGGTGATCCCTGTGGTGATTGAGGCAATCTTGCCCGCTTTGACGACAACGATAGTTGGGGTAGTGCGAACGCCTCAGGTGTGAGAAAGCAGGCCACGTTCATCATTGATGGTGGTAAACGTGAAATCGTGATGTTGCAGGTAGGCAGCGACACGGTCTTTTGAGCCAGATGTGATGGCAATGGAAATCACCTGATGATCGTTTGCAATCCAATCTACCGTGGGGGTGACAAACTTGCAGGCGCCACACCATGTTTCCCAGAAATAAAGAACAACCGGCTTTTCCTGACTAAGGCCAACAAGGTCGATGGGCTTTCCGTCGATATCCAGCATCGCTGCGTTGGGCACTTGTTCATCGGGCATATCCTGACTTCGCCACAGGTCGACGGCAAAAGAGGCGATGGAGAAGAAAACCACCAGGGTCAGGATCTCTTTCAGCCAGAATTCGGGTTGTTTCCACTTGCTCTTCGTTGTTTGTTCTTCTGCCATCTCAACGTCCTTTCGCGTAATTGATTGCCTGGATAACGTCTTCACTGGAAAGCACCACCGGCAGCGGGATCCCATTCGGCGCTGAAGGGCCATAGACAATGTTGAACGGCACGCCATAGCGGCCATGTTTCCTCAGGTAATCGGTTACGGTTTTACTGGGCGATGTCCAGTCGCCATGCATGGTGACGATGTCCTCTTCCTGCAGCCTTGAGTAAACAGGCTCTTGCAGCAACACACCTATCTTGTTGGCTTTGCAGGTAATGCACCAGTCGGCAGTGACATCGACGAACACCATATTGCCTGCGTTCACCTCTTTTTCAATGCGTGGCTCGTTGAGGGTTTGCCAGGGTAAATCCGGTGGCAGCGGCGTAACCCAGCTGGGGGCTGTCAGGCTTGCTGTCACCAGTGATACCGCGGTCAATAAAATACCGACACCACTGACAACAACGGCTCTTTTCCTGCCATATACCGCATCTGTCCGGTGGATGAAAAACACAATGACACTGATACTGAGCAAGGCTAACCACAACGGTGTGAGGTGGTTTGCCAACAGTGTTAGCAGCCAGACGCTTGTGGCTAACATCATCAGGCCAAACAGGGATTTGATACGGTTCATCCACGGGCCGGGTTTCGGCAGTCTGGTGGCGAGTGCGGGGATTGCCGCCACGATCAACCAGGGTAATGCCATACCCACCGCCAGCGCGGTAAAGATGGCAAACAGCACCGGCGTAGACGCGGTGAGGAAAAAAGCCACGGCCGTCCCCAGAAAGGGGGCGGAGCAAGGTGTGGCGAGCAGGGTAGCGAACATTCCCTGCGTAAAGTGCCCGGCATAGGAGTTATCTCCTTTCGTAGCAAGCCAGGTGTTTGCGGCGGAAGGTAACCGGATTTCAAACAGCCCAAGCATGTTAGCGGCAAAAAGCGCGGTGATGGCGACCATGACACCAATAAAGAGCGGGCTTTGGAACTGAATTCACCAGCCCATCGCATTACCGGTGAGCTTTAGGGTGAGAAGGAAGGCGGCGAGTATCCAGAATGAAAACAGGATACCAGCGGCTGAAGCCAGAAACTGCTTACGAACTGTCGTTTTCTCGAGGCCTTGCGCGCTGACCACACTGCTGAGCTTGAGTCCAAGCACCGGCAATACACAGGGCATGACATTCAGGATAAGTCCGCCCAGCAAGGCAAAGGCAATCGCAGAGGCGAAAGAAAAGCCTGGCTCAGCTTCAATGACGGTTCCTGCTTTCACCGTGGCTTCTTGTTCTGCCAGAAAATCGTTGTCGATAACGGTCAGTGTTATGGCTTCACCGGTCAATGCCGGTTTCCCCATCCAGCTGCTGGCTGAGAACGTGGCAGTGACCTTACCGCCATTCACAGAGACGGTCGGGACAGAAAATGCCACGTCTGCCAATGCTTCGCTGCTGCCATCAACCAGAATGTCTGGCGATTGCCAGTTAACGGCTTTTTGGGCGGAGACCTGAAGTTGCTGCCTTGCGTCGTCCCAAATCGCAGTGATGTTGTCCACCTGTGGTGAGGCTTGTGGAACCTGGCTGACTGCTTGCGCATGGGTGTGAAGCAAGGATGCATCAGGCGAGAGCAAACCTGGCACAAACGGCAGGCTGAACGCATAGTCAGTGAGCACGCACTCAGTGGTGCAGGAAGAGACAGTCAGGGTGCCGGCAAAATGTACCGGTTTATCTAACTCTTCCACATACAGTGTGATCGGGAAAATGACATCGCCTTTATAACCCAGCGTGTCTATTCCCAGTAAATCGAAGCGCTGGGGAACAGGCCATTGCCAGTCCACCTTTTCAATGTTGTCCGATGCTTGCCAGTCTAGGCTTGGAGCAACGCCGCCTTCACCCGGGGAGCGCCAGTAGGTTTTCCAGTCTCCTGACAGGTTGATTTCCAAAAAGCCTTCGACAGCGTTGTTCGTCTTGTCGACATTGCCTGTCAGTACGATACGGCTTTTTACTGGCGGATGGGCAGGATTGGTCAGCCACCCGGTATCGGGCGTTTGGGCGTTGGCAGGCAACGCTGACCAGAATGCAAGCAGCAAAAAGCCGGTGAACCATTTTACCTGCCTGATAAATGTTAAAAAATTCTTCATTGTTCTTCCTAAAATAATTCAATCAAAACTGAGTAACAGCTGACTGGCTTATTCTCGGAAGACGCAGAGAGTGAGGTGTAAACGGTAGGGGGGAGGTATCGGCTCGGTCTGGTACGCCGTTTTGTCGCGGCAAAGCGGAAGAAAACCGACAAATGCGAGCACCAGGACAAAAAGAGAAAGCGTGATGTTGTCCCAGTTGAAGATCGATGAAGACAACATGTGTTCGGTCAGTTCGCAATCGCTTGATGCTATGTTCTCATTGACCTGCGAGGCTTGTTGTGAAAGTCCGGGAACAGCATCTGTTTTCTGGGGGCATACGTGAAAGAGTCCGGCGTTTTGCGACAGGCACACAAAAACGACCCACCAAATAAAGGTGAGTGCCCACTTTGCGCGACATTTTGTTGATCTGGTCTGCATTGTCTTCAACGTTTTTCCGGTTCCCGCAGGCATTTTGTTGGGCGCCGGGCGAGATTGCAAGTGACTCTGACTCTCTATGAGCCCTGTAACAACAAGATAGCTCAGTCCGGTGTCCTAAAAATAACTAAGGCATACAGAATAATGTAAAAAGCCCGCGGAAGCGGGCTTGGAGTGAGGCACTTAAGGTTCATCGGACACTGGCGCGGGCATATAATGCTCAGGGCGCAGGTCAGTCATTTCCGGAATGATGGTTGCTATTGTCATGGTAGACCAGGTTCCGGCGACGATGCCGATAAACATGGTCACAGAGAAGCCATAAAGTGGCTCCCCGCCTAACAGCCACAGTGAGCCTACAGAGATCAGAGTGGTGCCTGATGTGATAAGGGTGCGTGAGAGCGTATTGGCGATTGCACGGTTGTTAAGTTCAGTAATAGGCAAGATCACATTGGCTCTCAGTAACTCACGGATCCGGTCAGAGATAATGATTGAATCGTTGAGTGAGTAACCCAACACTGCCAGCAATGCTGCTAACACGGTCAGATTAAACTCCAGTCCGGTGAAGGAGAAAAAGCCCAGCAGTAAAACCACATCGTGTACCAGCGCAAGAAGTGCGCCGGACGCCAAACGCCACTCAAAACGGAAACTCAGATAACCAAGGATCACCAGCAGGGTGATCAGTACGGCCAATCCTCCTTGCTCTGCCAACTCCTGCCCGACTTGCGGACCAACAAGGCTGACGTTAATCATGTCTACAGTTTGCGAAAATGATGCGAGGACAGTTCTCAGCTCCGGCTGCTCGCCGAGTGCTTCTGGGGCGGCATAGCGTAATACCCAGTTACCGTTCTCACCGGTAGACACCACAGTGACAGGCTGATGGAGCGCTGCTTCCAGTTTGTCCTGGATTTGGTTCGCCGTGAGCGTTGGGTCAAGCCGCACTTCACTGATCATGCCGCCGGTAAAATCAAGGCCAAAGTTAAGCCCCTTGGTACCCAGCGAAAAGAGAGAAAGTACCATCAGTACACAGGAGATCAGGCTGCCGATATGGCGAAGTTTTGTTGCGTTTTTCATTGTCACCATGATTATACCCTCACACCACGACGTGAATCTTTACCCCAAACCAGATTGATCACCGCCCTGGAGGCGAAAATGCCGGTAAACATACTGGTCAGCAAGCCCAGACCCAGCGTTAGGGCAAACCCCTGGATGGGGCCATTACCAATGGCGTAAAGAGTGGCTGCTGAAATCAGCGTGGTGATATTGGAGTCCAGAATCGTGGCGAACGCGCTGCTGAACCCCAAATCGATAGATTGTGCCAAGCTTCGGCCTTCGCGGATTTTCTCTTTTATGCGTTCGAAGATAAGCACGTTAGTGTCCACGGCCATACCAACAGTGAGTACCAGGCCGGCAATCCCCGGTAATGTCAGTACTGCGCCTGGAAGCAGGGCAATCAAGCCAATCAGCATGACCATATTGATGATCAGCGCTAGATTGGCTACCCAGCCGAGTTTGCGATACCACACTGCCATAAAGAGAAGTGTCAGGCCCATACCCATTGCCAGCGCTGCAAAGCCGTTCTGGATATTCTCTGCGCCAAGAGAAGGGCCAATGGTGCGCTCTTCAACAATGGTGACTGGCGCGGTGAGGGAGCCAGCACGTAGCAGCAAGGCTAAATCCTGCGCGTCGGATAACGTACCAACACCGGTAATACGGAAGCGGTTACCGAGCTGGGATTGAATCGTCGCCACACTGATGATGGATGTTTCCTGCTCAGTTTTTCCTTCGGCATTCCGACTGTACTCGCTGTACGCGGTCGCCATCGGTTTACCAATATGTTTGGCGGAGAAGTCCGACATTTTCTTGCCGCCGGTGGAATCAAGAGAGATGTTCACTTCCGGCATACCCATCTCACCCATGCTGGCACGCGCATCGACAATGTGATCGCCGGAAAGCACGGGCTTACGGTTAACGTGAACTGGGCGGCCATCCTGCTCGTGGATCACTATCGACCCCGGCTTGCTGTCACTGACGACCTCATAAAATGCAAGGCTTGCTGTCGCACCAATCACGTTTTTAGCGGCGGCAGGATCTTGCACGCCGGGCAGTTCTATACGAATGCGGTGCTCGCCCTGACGTTGAACTGCTGCTTCTGTGATGCCGAGCTCTTCGATTCGTGAACGCATGGTTTGAAGGTTCTGTTGAACCGTAAGGTTAGTGAGTGTTTGCTTTTCAGTTTCTTTCAAGCTGGCGATCAGGGTATTGTCGTCTTGGCCTTTGACGTCCCACTGTGGATACTGCTCACGTAGGAACTGGCGTATTGCGCCTTCAGACTGGCTGGAAGGCATGACAACACGTAAATCACCGTCGCTGTTTACCTGAACGCGCACACCGCGCACGCGAAGTTTCCTGGCATGGTCACGGATATCATCTGCTGCTTGGGTTGCGTGGGCATGGAAGACCTGCTGCATATCAACATCCAACAGGAACTGAACGCCACCGCGAAGATCAAGGCCAAGTTTGATGGGTTTAAAACCCATATTGAGCAACCAAGTGGGCGCCGCTGGTACCATTGCCAGGGCCACAATGTCTTCTTCAGGCATACGGTTTGCCAGAATTTGTTTCGCCGCATTCTGCTGGGCAGCATTTTCCAGTACGACGGTGGTTGTATTGTCTTTCTGGTCAATACGTGTCACACCGATATCTTTGTTATTCATCAGGGTTTGGATAGTGGCGGCTGACGGCGTCGCACCTTTGTGTGAAACCAGAATAGCGGGACTTTCACCAAACCAGGAAGGCAGTGCGCTGAACAGCATGACAATGATGGTGGTGACCAGTACCACATACTTCCATGCTGAATAGTGATTCAGAAGAGTTGTTCTACTTGCTCGATTTTGTATTGTTTTCTGCATAGCTCTCGCTCGTTACCGCAAACTGTTTACGGCAAATACGTCAAATCTTCAGCCCGCAATGTGATTTGCGGACATGCTGGGTGCGCTGGCAGGGATCAGCGTGGATTTGAGGCTCAGGCTTGCGCTTGCGAAATAAAGCGATATTGAAGGTTGGAGTCTTTCCAGCCGGCAATCCGGTGCCGTGTGACAGGGGGAGACCGTGTCCAGTCACTCCGGGGGCTTAACGTATCATTGCTGTGATGATAATTGAACAGTGTGGCAGTGTTTGCCAACTCAATCACAAGCTCATATTCCGGCTCAGCATTGGCAAGCTTTTCCGGAAGCCAGGAGCCGTGCCGGAGTATCGTTAATGACGTCAACGATGTGATTGGTGTTTGATGCCCATCGTTTTTGGGAATGAGCACATCCTTGGAAGCCGATTTAGTGATTTCCTGGAAGAGTTCCGGCTTTACAGGCGGGTTCTTTACAGCTCCTGCAATGGAAGGCACAGAAAAAAACACGAGCAGCAGCGTGAGCAGAATGCCCAGAATGCGCGGATGTCTTTGTGCCAGGAAATGCATTGCAGTGTCCATTGATAAAACTAACAGCATCATAATCCCGTGGACGCCAGGCAACAAGCGCTATTTCACGAGCACGATTCTTTGGCAAGTTCGGGTATACTAACTGCCATTTTGAACCTGAAGCCACGACCATACGTGGCGAAGATAACGGTAGGCAGCAAGCATTGATGACCTCAGACATTCAACAAAAACTGCAGTCGCTGAAAACGCAGCTTAACTATCACGGCCACCTCTATTACGTTGAAGATAAACCGGAACTGCCGGATGCGGAATACGACCGTATGATGCAGGAGTTATTGGCGATTGAGGCGAAACATCCTGAACTGGTGACAGCAGATTCGCCAAGCCAGCGTGTTGGTGGTGCGCCATTGGGGGCTTTTGAGCAGGTTCGCCATGAAATCCCGATGCTGTCTTTGGATAACGCGTTCGATGACAGCGAGCTGGAAGCGTTTGAAAAGCGTATGCGCGATCGGCTGAATACCAATAAAGGTTTTGTTTTTAGCTGTGAACCCAAACTCGATGGTCTGGCGGTCAGCCTGATGTATGAAAATGGGGTGCTGGTACAGGCGGCCACCCGTGGTGATGGCACAGTGGGGGAGAACATTACCCACAATGTACGCACGATTCGCAACGTTCCCCTGCTGCTGCAAGGTGAAGGATGGCCGGCACGCCTTGAAGTGCGCGGAGAAGTCTTTATGCCCAAAGATGGCTTTGAAGCGCTGAACGAAAAAAACATCAAAAAAGGTGAAAAGACTTTCGCTAACCCGCGTAATGCGGCAGCGGGAAGCCTTCGCCAACTTGATCCTAAAATCACCGCAACACGTCCACTTCGCTTTTACGCCTACTCTGTCGGCGTGATGTCTGACACGTTTGGTGATTCACATGTGGGCCGTCTGGAACAGCTCAAACAATGGGGCATTCCACTCAGCCCGGAAGTGAAAAAGGTCGATGGGTTGGAAAACGTCAAAGCTTACTATCAGGACATTGCTGCGCGCCGGAATGACTTGCCTTACGAAATTGATGGCGTGGTGATCAAAGTTGACAACATTGACACCCAGGAGAGCCTTGGTTTTGTTGCCCGCGCGCCGCGCTGGGCGATTGCCTACAAATTTCCTGCTCAGGAAGAAATCACCGTTTTGCAGGATGTGGAATTTCAGGTGGGCCGCACCGGAGCTATCACCCCTGTCGCCAAACTTGAACCTGTGTTTGTGGGTGGTGTGACCGTATCAAACGCGACACTTCACAACGCTGATGAAATCGCGCGACTTGGCGTAAAAATTGGCGATACAGTGATTGTTCGTCGTGCGGGTGACGTGATCCCACAAATTGTCAGTGTGGTGGAAAGCCGCCGTCCTGATGATGCTAAAGAGGTGGTGTTCCCCCATGAATGTCCGGTTTGCCAATCCCAGGTCGAGCGTGTAGAAGGCGAGGCTGTGGCGCGCTGTACCGGTGGCCTGATTTGCCGCGCCCAACGAAAGGAAGCCATCAAACACTTTTCATCACGCAAGGCGTTGGACATAGATGGTCTTGGCGACAAAATCGTTGAGCAACTGATTGAAAAAGAGCTTATCAAGACACCGGCAGACTTGTTTAAGCTCACCGCTGGACAGATCACTATGCTTGATCGTATGGGTCCTAAATCAGCGCAAAACCTGGTTGATGCATTGTCAAAAGCGAAAGAAACTACGCTGCCACGCTTTATTTATTCCCTGGGTATCCGTGAAGTGGGTGAGGCGACTGCGGCAAACCTGGCAAATCACTTTTTCACTTTTGAAGCGCTTCGTGAAGCGACAGAAGAGCAGTTGATAGAAGTGCAGGATGTGGGCGTGATTGTCGCTAAACATGTGGTGAACTTCTTCAATGAAGAGCACAACAAGACGGTGATTGATGCCTTGTTGGCGTGCGGCATTACCTGGCCTGCCATTGAGCAACTGGATGAGAATCAACCCCAGCCATTGGCGGGAAAAACCGTTGTTTTGACTGGTACCTTGTCTCAGATGTCCCGTAACGATGCCAAAGCTGCGCTTCAAGCGCTGGGCGCGAAAGTGACAGGCAGCGTTTCAGCGAAAACCGATTTGCTGATTGCTGGTGAAGCAGCGGGCTCAAAATTAACTAAAGCTCAACAACTTGGCATTGAAATAGTGGATGAAGACGGAATGATGAGACTGCTGTCACGTTAATTCCAATCAACCTATCCCCTCTCTTACGCCGGCTTAACGCCGGCGTTTTCTATCCCGCATGATCACCGCTTTTGCGAGCCATCTTTGATAATTTTCACCTTGAATTTTCTGCTGCTTTATACCGCAAACCCAGTCTAATCACTTCTAAATCTAAGATGTGATAGTGATCTCAATAGGTATTCCTGGTTCTATTTTTAACAAGAAGAATTAAATAAGTGATTGAAAAACAACAATTATATATTTTTATTTTTGTTTTTTATATAAATTGTCGATCTCGATCACGAACATAAGGGAACTTTGCACCGAGTCATATTTTTTTAATAACAAATAAAGTTCTCGTTGATGTTTTTTTATGTGCAAGTAGTCTGAGATTCATCGGTTGAGGGAGAGTTCAATCGGTGATGAAAAATCTAAAGCGATGAAAATGAAGCGTTTTAGAAAATCGAATAAACGAGTCATTGCTTCGGCGGCCAACCATAACAGCGATGACTTGGAATTCTGAAAAATCCCTTTTTAGGAGTTAATTCCATGGAAAAAATGTTTAAACGTTCAGTATTAGGGGCAGCTGTAGCTCTGGCTGCAGTTTCTGGTAGCGCAAATGCCGCAATTGAATTGGCAGGTGATGCGGTTCAGCTGTATGGTCAGGCAGCAGGCTTTATTCACCTGACTAATCCTAAGGCATCTGGTAAAGATGGTGCAGCTCAAGCTGTCATCGAATCTCGTGTCGGTTTCCGTGGTCGTGTTGCTTACGATGAGTTTGGTCCAGACTTTATCTGGCAGATCGAAGGCGGTAACGCTGACAACTCTGACAAGAGTGGTCAGCTTGGTGCTCGTGATACCTACTTGGGCTTGGACTTTGAAGGTGTAGGTTCATTTAAATATGGTCGTCAGCTTGTAGCTGCATACAACTACGTTGACTGGCCACATTCAAACCCAGGTTTGGGTAATGTCTTTGATTGGCATAACAAAATCGGTGCTTCTTATGAAGACCGTGCTGACAACGTCTTCCGTTTTGACTCTGCAAATTTTGGCGGCTTTAATTTCCAAGCAACGTTGAGTGGTATGGGATCCTCAACTGAGGAAATGGTTTCAAGTATTGCGGCTTCATATTCTCAGGACATGTTTAGCGTGCATGCTGGCTACTATGATCAAAAAGGCTATAACAAAACAGTAGCTACCGAAGGTGGTTATGTTGCTGATGAAAATGGCAATCCAAAATGGGAAGCGCCGACATCTAAAGTGGAAAAAGCTGGTGATGTATCTTACTCCATCATTGGTGGTAGCGTATTCCTTGGTGATCTAACACTTACAGCTGCTTGGAAAGCAATGGAAAACGGCGTTACTAACAACGACCAAGATGCATACTCTGCCACTGCACAATATGTTATCGATGGTACATGGGTATTGAAAGGTGGCTATGCAGCAACTAGCGAATCTAAGTTAGGCACTGATGACGATTCACAAGCAATTACTGGTCGCCTAGGTTACTTGCTGCCAAGCACTTACCTTTTCCTTGATGTTCGTAGCTACGATTATAATGGATCGGATGAAACAGATGACGGCACAAACATCCTGATCGGTGCTGAATACTACTTCTAAGTTTTGAAGCATTCGTAGTACTATTGATGCGGGCGTCATATGACGCTCGCTTTTTTCATGGAGGGCTGTATGAAACGTATTTTCAAATCAATAGTTTTTCTTGGTGGATTAACCCCGCTGCTAGCTTTTTCACAAGTGACTATTAATCTCCACAAAGATGTAGAAGGACTTGTCGTTAATGGTGAAGCTCTTCCTATTTCAGTAATATCAAAATCTAAATTTGAATTAGAAAATGGCACAAACCAGCTTGTGGTTCGTGTTTCTAAGCTAGTTTCTTCTGGTTCTGAGTTTGATAAATTTAAGACAGACCCTTTAGTGATCACCTTTGATGCGAGCGACACCGATCTGACGATAATGCCTTCACGAGATATCACCGCAGAGCGCCAAATAAAAGACTTTAAGCAAAACCCTTCATTTACATTGGTCAGTTTAAACGGTAATCAAATCGAGTCTGAACAAGAAATTTTGCCCGCAGGCCCAGGTTTTTTACGCGATTATGAAAGAGAACTGGTTAAGTTTAATGAAAAACGTGGTTTAAGTTACAGCAAGTCTATGGCTGACACTAAAGCTGAGGCGTCTTCCGACATCAATCAAAAATCTAATTCACCAGTTTATCCTGTCAAAAATGCTGAACTGTCTAATGAGAACGCTTTAATTTTGATGCAAGCTGACTTTTTGAGAATGAGCGCAGAAGAGCAGAAAAAATTCTTGAATTGGGCAGTGCAGAATGTCCGTTCTTGAGTCCGGAACATCATACGCGATGAAGCAGGCGTTAAGCCTGCTTTGCTATTTTTAATGTTGATATGTCAAAACTGGTTGCCCGGGTTTCTATCAAAACTACCACCTTCTGCAGTGCATAAAAGGGCAGGGATATATTGGGTTTTCCCGCCGCTCATCTTACACTTTACTAAGGGTCCTGCCTGCGTCGCCCATCCACCAGAGTTATTGGCTTGAGCATTTACGCTGATAACAGAAGTAAAACCCACTATAGCAATCAAAGCTACTAGCTTTTTCATCATTATTCTCCTGACTATTTGTTATATGACTCGCAATTATGTTAGAGGTGTTTTGCATTTTTTGTTGATAAATAAGATGTGGACCTTATTTTTCGTCTCGAAGCTAAACGTGTGCGGATAAGCCCATGAACATCACCCGTTTGTAAATATCCTCAGCAGCAGAGATTGTTCACTTCAGTCTGTGCGCTTACAATAAGCACCAATCGGAAATGCCTCCGTTCAATTTAACAACGCCAAACGTTATAGGATTAACATGACAGTTAAAACTCGTTTTGCTCCAAGCCCAACAGGCTTCTTGCATGTAGGTGGTGCCCGTACTGCACTGTATTCATGGCTTTGCGCCAAACACGCTGGCGGTGAATTTGTCCTTCGTATTGAAGACACTGATCTTGAGCGTTCAACCCAAGAAGCTATCGATGCGATTATCGAAGGGATGGAGTGGCTGGGTCTTGATTGGGATGAAGGTCCTTATTATCAAACCAAGCGTTTTGATCGCTACAACGAGGTTATCGATCAATTGCTGGCTGAAGGTAAAGCTTACAAATGCTATGCGCCCAAAGAGTTGCTTGACGAAATTCGTGAAGAGCAAATGGCAGATGGCGTGAAGCCCCGTTACGATGCTAATCACCCTAAAGTGATGGCGGCCAATGAGGCGGCGACGGAAGACTCGCCATTCTGTGTCCGTTTCCGCAACCCGAAAGAAGGCTCTGTGGTTTTTGAAGATAAAATCCGTGGCCGCATTGAAATTGCAAACAGTGAGCTGGATGATCTTATCATTCGCCGTACTGATGGCAGCCCAACCTATAACTTCTGTGTTGTGATTGATGACTGGGACATGGGGATTACTCAGGTTGTTCGTGGTGAAGACCATATCAACAACACGCCACGTCAAATCAACATCTATAAAGCGATTGGTGCGCCGGTGCCTGAGTTCGCGCATTGCTCGATGATCCTGGGGGACGACGGTGCGAAGCTGTCTAAACGCCATGGTGCAGTCAGTGTCATGCAATATCGTGACGAGGGCTATTTGCCACAGGCGTTGCTGAACTATCTGGTGCGTCTGGGTTGGTCTCATGGCGACCAGGAAATCTTCTCATTGGAAGAAATGATCAATCTGTTCAGCCTTGAGTCAGTCAGCAAATCGGCATCTGCGTTTAATACCGATAAGTTACTGTGGTTGAACAACCACTATATTAAAACATCTGAGCCAGAGTACGTCGCTAAGTACCTGCAATGGCATCTTGATGCAAAAGGTATTGATACTGCCCAAGGGCCAGAAATTACAGATGTCATCAAACTGGTGGGTGAACGATGCAACACCTTGGTTGAACTGGCTGAGCAGTGTCGCTATTTCTATCAGGATTTTGATGCGTTTGAAGCTGATGCTGCGAAGAAGCATCTTCGTCCTGTGGCAAAAGAAGCATTGGAGCTGGCATTGGCAAAAGCGGAAAGCCTGGACGAATGGACCACTGCAAATCTTCATCAACTGATTGCAGATGTTTGTGCAGAGCTTGAGCTTGGTATGGGCAAAGTAGGCATGCCGCTTCGCGTTGCTGTGACAGGACAAGGCCAATCACCGTCTGTTGATGCAGTCATGACGCTGGTGGGCAAAGAGCGTGTTGTATCCCGTATCAAACAGGCGCTCCAGTTTATTGCTGAGCGAGAAGCCCAGTAACTGCGCGTTTTTTCTCTGTATGCAAAGCCTCCGCCAGTGTCGGAGGCTTTTCTTTGTTCGCTTGTCGAATAAGTGGAAGTGCTTTCTGGAAAGAAATGGGAGGAGGGTCAATTTATAAGAGATTACTTCTTTCTCAATATAAAAAGGATTCCACATTTGCACGTTTTTTTCGTGATACAGATCTGTTGAAGGAAGAGAAAGGTAAAATTCACCTTTCTTTTATGTTTTTGTATTTATTTAAATCATTGATTTAAATGGCAATATATTAATTTATGCTTTGATTTTGAAGCATTTCAAACTTCTTCAAGCCTCAGGTTTTATTTTTATCGCTCCGAATTAAGCTTTAGCTTCGTTGATACCATGAAATCAATAAACCAAACCGGTGTCGTTATTCTCGGCGGCCAATGAAGGATGACGAACTCTCCATCGGTATAAATTGAAATTTTAGGAGTATTCCATGGAAAAGCTATTCAAGCGCTCTATGCTCAGTATGGCAGTTGTCGGCGTGATTGCTGGTGCCTCAATGGTTACAGCGCCTACTGCACAGGCCGAAGGCTTCTTTGATGATTCATCCATCTCCGGTGGCATCAATTTCTGGTTCCGTGATCGCACTCGTGGTGACTTTGATGCTAAGACAGGTCAAGACACGCCTAAAAAGACTAACCTAGACCATGGTTCAGTAATGATGAACCTAGGCTTCGCTTCCGGTTATGTGGGCGATGTCGCTGGTCTTGACTTGAATGTGTATAGCACGTTTGATTTATACAATAATGGCAGTCCAGACCATGAAATGAACTTCTGGAACGTTAACAACCCCTACGACATGCAGCCTGATGCAGATACCGGTTGTGGAGGTACATGGGATTCAAGCTGTACCGATAATGGTGTATCAGTTCAAACTGCAGCTGCAAAGTTCAAGTTTGGTGATAACGTGACCGCAAAAGCAGGTTGGTTCCAGCCATCTGTCCCTGGTGCGATCGGTGTTAACTGGTCATATGCGGCAGGTACTTATACCGGTGGTGAAATTGGTTTTAACCTAAACAACCTGCAACTAGGTTTTGTTTACGCAACAGAATACAAAGCACCTTGGTTCAAAGACAGTTATGAGTTCCGCGAAGCAGACGGCAAGACCGATGCCGGCGATGCATTCTCTGTTGGTGGTCGTTACACCTTTGACAATGGTCTTCTGATTGACGCAGCATACGCAGGTCTGACTGACGGTGACCGTAAAAACGCGCACGTAAAAGTGAAATACACCACTGACGGTGGCCTGTATTTGTCACCACAACTTTATGTCGTAGATGATGATGGTCAATTTGACAGCACAGCGTTCCAGGTGGCGTTCCTGTCTGCGAAATCTTTCGGCGCATACAATGTGCGTGCAGAAGCAACTTATACGGTTGCAGAAGACAAAGATGCTTCTTTGGTTGGTAACATGTCTTACCGTTTGACTAAGGCTTACGGTGGCTCAAACGGTACTTATGACATCTGGTGGAACAACCGTTCTGACTTTAACCATGATGGTGAGTTTGCCGCATTTGCTTCTGTCGCACGTGACTTCACTGATTTAGGTGCGCCTGGTTTCAGTGCAGGTATCAGTGGCGCATTTGGTATAGCGTCTCCTGACATTGCCGGTGTAGATGACCTATTTGAGTATGCAGGCAGTGTGTTTGCTAACTATGCGATCCAAAATGGTGCCCTGAAAGGTGCTAACCTTGGTATGTATTACACTGAGTACGTGAATGACACAGATGCGGGCAACTGGGCCCCATACACTAACTTGTTCCAAGACGAGAGTGATATCAAAGTCACCCTGACTATTCCTTTCACCATCAAATAACGGTTCGGAATAATAGACGCTCACAAACGCCTGCTTTTGCGGGCGTTTTTGTTGCCTGATGCGATTAAAAACAGAATTGTTGTTGGGTCAATGTCTGTAAGGAAAATAGATGAAGCTGATAACTATTGGTGGAATCAATGGCGCTCCCACAGGGACTCGAACCCCGATCGGTCGCTTAGGAGGCGACTGCTCTATCCTGTTGAGCTATGAGAGCATTGGGCACCGATTCTGGGTAATGCAGTGCCGGGCTGTTAGTATACCCAATTGTTTCCCAACGTTAAGGCTTTAAGAGTATTACTGTGTGTGTTTGGTCACCAAATCACCGATCTGGATGCTGGCGCCAAATTCTACCGGTGCTACGGCCACTTCTGCAGAGCTTTCATAAACCCGGGTGACAGTCAGCTCGATTTCACTTTTCTTCAACTGGGTGCGGTACATGCCGTATTGGTCGGTAAACGAAGCGTTGTGCCATACGGCCAATTTGTCGCCATGCTTCACACCATGGATACGCCCGGCATTGATTTGCCCTGTTTGTCTGTTAATGGAAACGATCTCCGGTGTTGCTGCTCGGCAGGCTAGGTTGCTTTCCAAATCCAGTAAGATATTGCGACTCATACGCTGCGCCATTTCTCCGTAGGGTGAAGCCCAGAAGCGCGCCGTTTTGGTATCGACTTTACTGTTGCGTTCAAATGGCCAGGCGGCGATGTCACGATAGATGTTCTGATAAATCACCTCACCGGATTTTCCATCCAGCACATCAATAGAAAGTGCCAGTTGCCGGTTTGTCTGATCTTTTCTCAGTAGCTTTTGATCGATGGTGGCTGTCATGTCTGTGATGGTACCAACAAGCAGATATTGTGCGCCTGTATCCTCGGCCACCATCGCGGCAACATCTGGCTGGGTAGGGGAAATGGTGTAGGGCGTGATCCCCTGAACGACAAAGCTTTGTCCCTGGGTTTCAAACTGGCGCTGTAAAAGAACCGTGAAGTCATCACCAAACTGAAAAATGCCACCCAAGGCCGCATGTTGGGGAGAGACAATGTCAAACCTTCCCATCAACAGCCCTTTTTTGTATTGGTGCTTGTGGCAAGCATTTGCCGTCGGGTAGATGTCTATCCGCGCTGTCAATTTCATGACACCGCCTCTTTCTTTCGTTTCCAGTACCTGAATGTGGCGGATCTCGTCGCCACTGAATAAGTAGTTGTCTTTGGCTTCTTTTAAATAAGGACGAATTGCCGTCAGGCCGGCGATATCAGCACCGGAGAATTTTAATGCTTGATAAATCACATCTTCAAGGGCGCGTTCTCTTGCTTGTTCTTCACTCTCTAACACTGTACTAATCCCGGTAACTTCATACCATGCGGCGTTGACAGACGCGGATGCCAGCGCGATACAAGCGACCAGAGGTTTAATAATTCTTTTGCACATAACCTAGGGTTCCAATAATAGGTATAAAAATTGCTAGACCAGAATACATCGCTCAAAAAGCGGCAAGGTGGTTAGCCGAAAAAGCGAAAACATAACCACTGAATGCAAATAATGTTCCCGAAATCAGGGAAGTACCGTGGACTGGGCTTCTGTGAGTCATAGGTCAGTCTTTAAATGTGTCCGGAGCCAGACGATAATGAAAAACTGGATAGTGATATTACTGAGTCTAGCAACCGTATCTTGCGCTTATCACCCAATCTATAACGGTAAAGAGCCGTACTCGGGGAGCAAGTTTCTGTTGCAGCAAACCCCACGACACACGTTGGATTACTTTATCGACGGTTTGGCGGATGAGTTGCTGGAAACCAACAACTATCTGACAGCAAGAACCCCGATGGCGGTGGTCTCTTTTGTTGATGTTGAAGAAATGGATGAAACCAACTGGCTGGGGAATTCCGTGACTGAAGGCATGATCTACCAGATGCAGAGACGCGGGTTCACGCTTATCGACTTTAAAAATACTGGGTCTATCCGTGTGACCAAAGAAGGTGATTTTTCTCTAAGCCGTGATTGGAAAGAACTGCACCCTGAGCAACAAATTGATTACGTGTTGACGGGCACCATGTTGCGTCAAGGCGGCGGTGTGTTGGTCAACGCAAGGATTATTGGCATGCGCTCCCGTGTGGTTGTTGCGTCGGCACAGGGCTTTCTTCCTTCCGACCGTATAGGACGTGATATTGATACATTACGTAAAGTGCGTATTGAAGACGGCGTGATCATTCGTGGTGATCAGCGCAAGCACCCCACCGATACCATTATTTTGAAACCATAGCTCAGGAGCGAGTATGAAAACCTGGTTATCCCTGGCAATACTGCTGATATTGACCGCTTGCCAACCTATTACCCAAATTCGTTCAGATGAGTTGTTGACTGCGGTGGGGACAGCGTCAATCAGTGCTCAACGGGGCGAAACGGAAGAAGAGAAGCAGTTTCGAGCAATGCGCGCCTCGAAGTTGGAAGCGTACAAAGAACTGTCAGAACAAGTTTATGGGATCCGTGTTGGCGGCAATACCCAAATTGATGATCAACAGCTTGGCGAGGACAAAACCCACGGGGCATCAGATGGCATCATTCGTGCGGCAGAAGTGGTCGCCAGCTATAAAGTAGGTGATAGCTATGTGACTGAACTTCAACTGAATTTACGTAAGATGAAGAAAATGTCTGAGTACGGTGAGTCGCACCATGTGCCGAGAAACGATGCGATCATTTTCTGAGAGTCAAAATCCTCTAAGGTTTATATATACGAAAAAAGCTGCATTAAGCAGCTTTTTTTGATGCGTTTGTGAAGGTTTTTGGACGAAATTAGGCTTTGATGTTGGTGCCGAGTGTGCGACTGCCAGATGCCTGACCATCGGCATCATAAGTCATTTCATTTTTACCGGCAGCTTCCTGGAACAGGTTACGAAGTTTGTGCATGCTCAACTGAGCCCGTTGCAGCGCGACGCCATTCATGTCGTTTAGCTGGTGGCATTTTTCCAGGGAAGACTGGATTGTGGCAATCATTGCTTGGTTATCGTCAGATAACGATTGCAGCTCTGGGCATTTTGCCAGTTGGGCATCTCGTAACTGGATAGCTTGGATCAGAGAGAGCTTTTGTTTGGCGCAGGCATCAATATCGGCAGCTTTTCTGGAGGCAATGGCCGTGGTTTCCTGTTCCATAACGTCTAGCAGCGCGTTGACGTTGTCTGCCTGAACCTGAAGAAGTTGCTCAAAAGTGAAGGCTTCAGACATGGTAAGTTATTTCATCCCACGAAGATCGTCTTCGTGTTTCATCATGTTTTCAGCCAGCCGATCGGCGTCGACTTTGTAAGAGCCATTTGCGATAGCGGCTTTGATAGCTGCTACCTTGGCGCTGTCGAAATGTGTTTCACTGGCCATCTGCTGGTTTAGTGCGCCAATTGCACGGCTTTCGTCACTCATAGAAAACGCATCGCCACGATGATTGCGTACTTCACCAGCCGAGCTGTTTTCAGCGGGACTGCTTTGGGTCTTGCTTTGGTTGCTTCTGCTCGTGCTCAATGGCTGACCAGAACGCAGATGATCGATACTTGCCATAATAAAGCCTTATCTTTGTCCGAACCTTCTGTTGCTCACGGTATCGGCCGCATTACTATGAACTTTAGCACTTAATTGTGCCTTGTTAGAATTTTACTATCACCTGACCGACTGCCGTAATTGTACCATCGACGATTCGGTTCGACTTAGTGTTGCGGACTTTAATTTGTTCTCCGAGAGCGCCGTCACTTAATGCTGTACCTTTTGCAATAATATTCAGTCCGTTACCCATAGCTGTGATGATAACCTCGTCATTGCGGCAAACCATACAAATATCATTGCCGCTGATGGGTTCGCCAATCCCCACAACACGCTTAACCCGGGAACCGAGAAGGGTGGCGTTGTCAGTATACGTTTGACCGCGCTGGAAGCGGGCATCGACCAGTTGAATAATCAGATCCTCTTTGGCAATCGTCACGCCACGATCAAGTGGCCTTTTTGCCACAACAACCGGTGTCAGCAAGCGGATCTGTACGGGCACATAAACCTGCCAGTTATCTTCTTTGCAGCTCACCAGAACGGTCACACTTTTGTTGAGGGATTGGCGGCCCGGCACCTCTGTTTGCAAAGGCGAAGGACAGTGGGAAAGCTGTAACCGGCTATCCAGATTGCCAGCACGGACCTCAAGTTCACCATATTCCGGTGCAGTGATCAGTGTCTCGACATACGTTTCGGCAGCTTCTTTTACTGTATCGAGTTGACTTGACGGTGCAGCGGCTATAATTGAGCTAAAGCTATAAATAAATGTGCCGATAAAGAGCCAGACTAATCGTTGATAACACATATGTCACATATTGGTTAGTGTGGTGAATTTAGATGCAGTGAGTCTTTCAATTCGCATGCCAACATGTGTGGAACAATGAAGTTGCTTGCTGCAATACGATAACTAGAACAGGGCAAATGGAGTTTATCTTATGTCGGGGATTCTTGATACGGTCAATCAGCGTACCCAACTGGTCGGACAAAACCGCTTGGAGCTGTTGACCTTTCGTTTGATGCGTAAGCAGCGATACGGCATCAACGTTTTTAAAGTAAAGGAAGTACTCCAGTGCCCTAAGCTGACTTCCATGCCAAATCTCCATCCACTCGTAAAGGGGGTTGCTCACATCCGTGGGCAAACTATCTCAGTTATTGATATGAGCCTTGCGACGGGGGGGTTGCCTATCACGGATCCGGAAAACCGTTTTATCATCATTTCTGAGTTCAACCGTTCAACCCAAGGTTTTTTAGTCGGCTCTGTCGAGCGGATTGTTAACATGCATTGGGAAGCG
This sequence comes from Grimontia sp. THUN1695, assembly GCF_059704325.2. Classification (NCBI taxonomy): domain Bacteria; kingdom Pseudomonadati; phylum Pseudomonadota; class Gammaproteobacteria; order Vibrionales; family Vibrionaceae; genus Grimontia; species Grimontia sp. THUN1695. The sequence continues at coordinate 483,525 of NZ_AP046577.1, forward strand.
ATTTTGCCACCACCAGAAGGTACTGGTAGCTCTAACTACCTGACCGCAGTCACTGAAATCGAGGGTGAGCTTGTCGAGATCCTTGATGTTGAAAAAATCCTGAACCAGATTTCGCCTGTCAATGAAGAAATCAGTGAAGAACTGTTGGCGAACAAGCCTGTGTTCGAAGAAGGAGGCTCAGAGCCAACCACTGTGTTAGTTGCGGATGACTCGAGCGTCGCGCGCCGTCAGGTGAAGCGGGCCGTAGAAAGTATTGGTTACAATGTCTTGCTTGCCCACGATGGTCGCGATGCCCTCGAAAAACTGCAGGGTATGACGGCAGACGGTACCATCAGCGATTTGGCGCTTGTTATCTCTGATATTGAGATGCCAGAGATGGACGGCTACACCTTAACAACTGAAATTAAAAAAGATGCTAACCTCAAAGATCTTCATGTAGTATTGCACTCCTCATTAAGTGGTGTCTTCAATGAAGCGATGGTGAAGCGCGTTGGGGCAGATGCATTCATTGCCAAGTTTGACCCAGATGAACTGGGTGCAGCTGTGATGAGCGCGGTAAAAGGTCAAGAAGACTAATCCATGACGAATATAGCGATTACAGATCAAGAGTATCGTGATTTTTGTAAATATCTCGAAAACAAATGCGGCATCGTGTTGGGCGACAGTAAGCAGTACCTTGTAAGAAGCCGACTCAGCCCGCTTCTTACTCGCTACAAACTGGCCTCGATGTCCGAGCTGTTTCAACTTGTTCTAACAAACCGTAACCGCGATTTGGCGGTGTCAGCCATTGACGCCATGACGACAAATGAAACCTTGTGGTTTCGGGACGCCTACCCGTTTGAAGTATTGGCAAACCGTTTGTTGCCGGAAGTGGCGCAAAATAAAAGGCCAATCAAAATCTGGTCTGCGGCCAGTTCTTCAGGACAGGAGCCGTATTCTATTGCCATGACTATTCAAGAAGTACAGGCGAAAAAACCGGGTATGCTGGGAAATATTTCGATTACTGCGACAGACATTTCGTCCACCATGCTCGAAAACTGCCGCGCCGGTGTTTATGACAACCTCGCACTTAGCCGAGGTCTATCGCCTGAGCGGAAACGCCAGTTTTTCGAAGATGCCGGTGAAGGCCGTATGAAAGTGAAAGAAACGCTTAAACGCATGGTCACTTTCAAACCACAAAACCTGATGGAAAGCTATGGCATGCTTGGCAAATTCGATATCATTTTTTGCCGTAACGTATTGATTTATTTCTCTCCAGAGATGAAATCTAAAGTGCTCAACCAGATGGCTGGCAGTCTCAACCCCGGGGGCTACTTATTGCTGGGGGCGTCTGAGTCTTTAACCGGCCTGACGGACAGGTTTGAGATGATTCGGTGTAACCCCGGTATTATCTATAAACTTAAATAAGGCAGAGCTCCTCATAGGAAAAAGCGGCACAGAAGTTGCCGCTTTTTTGTACTTGTATTCCCTGACTTACCCATAATCTTTTCAATTCATTGTCTTTAAAACATAAATAATCCCAAGTGTGTAGGCGATAAAGTTGGCATCCAATTTGCAAAATATCCGACATAGGATTTTGGAGGTGCCACATGGCGATAACATTCGACAAAGCGCTTGGCGTTCATCAACACACGGTGGGAGTGCGTGCTCAGCGGGCGGAAACGCTGGCGAGCAACCTGGCAAACGCTAACACTCCAGGTTACAAAGCACAGGATGTTGATTTTGAACAGGCACTGCAGGCGGCAACCTCCGGGGCAAACTTTGGCCTGAGTCGTACCAATGAGCGGCATATCCCTGCCTCCTCACAGATCACTGGCCAGAAAATGTACCGCATTCCAAACCAGCCTGATACCGGCGATGGCAACACAGTGGACGCGCAAGTAGAGCGTAACCTGTTTATGCAAAACGCGCTTGAGTATCAGGCGTCATTGGACTTCCTTGGATCCAAGTTCAAAAACATGTCCAAGGCGTTGAAAGGGGAATAATGGATGAGTCTTTTTAATGTGTTCAACGTAACCGGTTCTGCCATGAGTGCAGAGTCAGTCCGACTCAACACCACATCCAGTAACCTAGCGAATGCTAACTCTGTCAGCAGCTCTGCCGCTGAGACGTACAAAGCGCGTCATCCCGTCTTTGCCGCTGAACTTAACCGTTTCCAACAAGGCGCAAGTGTACCAGTACGCGTGGAAGGCATTGTTGAAAGTCAAAAGCCGTTGCGCGCAGAGTATAACCCTGAGCACCCAATGGCGAATGCGGATGGCTATATTTACAAGCCAAATGTCAACGTGATGGAAGAGATGGCCAATATGATTTCGGCCTCCCGTTCTTATCAAACCAACGTAGAAGTTGCGGAAGCCAGTAAGCAAATGCTGATGCGCACGCTGCAAATGGGCAAATAATGGTAGGAGTACGGCACTATGAATCCTATTGACGGCGCAGGTGGAACAGGGAGCTATATCGACCAGCTCAAAGCGCTGCAAGAAAAACAACGTGCAGAGCGTGGTGATACCGGTGAAAAAGTCACTGGCCAGACTGACCTTAAGCAAGAAGACTTCCTGTCACTGCTGACCAAGCAGCTGGCAAACCAGGACCCGTTCAAACCGGTGGACAATGAGCAGATGATTGCCCAGATGGCATCGTTCGCGACTGTCGATGGTATTGGCAAAATGAACGAACAGTTTGGTTCCCTGAATGCTGCGATGACATCCAGCCAGGCGCTGCAAGCCTCTTCGCTGGTTGGGCAAGATGTATTGGTGCCGGGCAACGAAGGGTTTAAATCCGCAGAGGGTGGCATTGCCGGTATGGTAAAACTGCCGCAGGCGCTGAATGATGTGATTGTTCGTATCCAGAACGCGCGTGGTGAATTGCTGAGAACGTTCAATATGGGCGCCAAGTCGCCTGGTGATCACCGGGTCGAGTGGGACGGCAAAGATGATGCCGGTAATCCACTGCCGGAGGGCAATTACACCATGAACGTCAGTGGCAACATTGACGGTAAGTCTCAGGATCTTGAACTTTCTACTTACGCAAACGTAAACAGTGTTTTGTTGGGGAATGGTGACGGCAACGTGATGTTGAACATCGCCGGGTATGCATCTCCGGTCAAACTCACCGAAGTGCTTGAAGTAGGCAAATCCAGTCTTGGCAACGTGAGCAAGAGCTAAAAGGACAGAGGAGTTCCAGCAATGGCTTTAAATATCGCACTGAGTGGCCTGGCGGCGGCTCAAAAAGACATGAACACCACCAGTAATAACATTGCGAACGCCAATACTTTTGGTTTTAAAGAGTCGCGTGCTGAGTTTGGTGATGTGTACTCTGCATCTATCTTTTCTAACGCAAAGACCACCACAGGTAGCGGCGTACAAACCTCGATTGTGGCACAGCAGTTTCATGAAGGTTCCAGTATTTACACTAATAACCCGTTGGATTTGCGTATCAGCGGTAATGGATATTTTTCCGTGGCGAATGACAAGCTGGCGACCCAGGATAACGTGTTGACCCGCAATGGCGCTTTCCACCTGGACAAGGACAATAACATCGTTAACTCTGAAGGGCAGTTCCTGCTGGGTTACAACGTTGACAGTGAGACCTTACAGGTTGGCTCTTTTGAACCACGGGCACTGAACGTGCCCGATCAGTTTGGCCAACCCCGAGCGTCTGAAAATGTCGAGATTGGCCTCAACTTGCCGGCGGGTGGTTCGGAAAAAGACCCTGCTCTGTTTAACCCGGAAGATCCTGATACCTATAACAAATCAACTTCAGCGACGATTTTTGACTCACTGGGCCAACCATACAAATTGACCACTTACTACGTCAAAGATAACGTCACCCCGAACAAATGGGCGGTATATTACACAGCGACAGATGCCACTGGTGAGAAACCCCTTAGCCTGACCTCCGGTGAATTCACCAGTGCAAGTGGCCAAGTGGGTCACTCTGTCCAGTTTAACAGTGACGGTTCAGTCAATGCTGTCAATGGTGGTGCACCCATCCAAACCGTTGAATTTGGTCCAGGTGGTGCTGGTCTTGAGATGAACGGCGCGGATGGGACTCAATCCCTGACCATCAACTTTGAAGAGCCTACCCAGTATGCGTCGCCGTTCGAGATGCGCAGGTTCACAGAAGATGGTGCAACCACAGGGTATCTGGCGAAAGTCGATATTGACCCGAAAGGCACCATTATGGCGACATACAGCAACGGTGAAAACGTGGCGCTGGGCCGTGTGGCTATGGTGCGGGTCTCTAACCAGCAAGGTCTTTCTCAGGCAGGGAACACCCAGTGGAAAGTGACCCAGCAATCCGGTGAAGCAATATGGGGCGAGGCCATGCAGGGTGCGTTCGGTAAAGTGAAAAGCGGTACTATCGAACAATCCAACATTGACATGACCCAGGAGCTGGTGGACCTGATCACTGCCCAGCGTAACTTCCAGGCCAACTCCCGTTCGCTGGAAGTGGGCAACCAGATGCAGCAAACCATTCTACAGATTCGTTAAGCATTGGTTTGTGTGTCTTTTTGCCGCCCGATCGATGGGCGGCAATTCTTTACCTAAAATGGCTATTTCCCGCCTTTCTCTGTTGTTTGAATCCTGCCTAACATGTTGTAAATTAGTGAGATTATACTTTGGCACTCTTCTTGCTTTGTTGATTGCATAAGCGACAGGAGAGCTATTGAATGGATCGCGCATTATTTCTCGCCATGAGTGGCGCCAAACAAGATATGCAAGCATTGCAACTACGGGCTAATAACCTGGCAAATGCCAGCACTACCGGCTTTCGCGCCGATCTGGAACAAGCCCGTTCGATGCAGGCATATGGTGAAGGTTTACCTACCCGGGTGTTCAACATGACAGAACGTCCCGGTTACAGTTTTGCCCAGGGTTCAACCATTACCACTGGCCGTGAACTTGATGTGGCAATAAAAGGTGACGGCTGGCTGGCGGTATTGGATGGCACCGGTCAGGAAGGGTATACCCGGGTGGGTAACCTGAACGTTGACCAGACAGGCATGCTGCAAAACGGTCATGGTCACCTGATCTTAGGAGAAGGCGGCGCGCCAATTTTCCTGCCCCTGCCGGTATCCAAGATTGAAATCGGCTCTGACGGCACGGTATCTGTGTTGCCTCAGGGCGCGCCACCTGAAGCGATGGAAGAAGTGGATCGTATTAAGCTTGTCCGCCCAAACAACGAAGAGCTTTTCAAAGACAAAAACGGTGTCTTCAAACCGGTGAATCCCGGCACCATTTTTGAAGCTGACGCAGGCGTTTCCCTGCTGACCGGGGCGCTGGAAGGCAGTAACGTCAACCCTATCAATGAAATGACCGGGCTTATCGACCTTCAGCGTCACTTTGAAATGCAAGTCAAATTAATGAAAACCGCAGAGGAAATGGATCAAGCCTCCAACTCTCTGCTGCGCATGGGTTAATTGAGAGGAATTCAGTATGCATCCTGCATTATGGGTGAGTAAAACTGGCCTGGACGCACAACAGACCAATATTTCGACCATTTCGAATAACCTGGCGAACGCCTCAACGGTAGGCTTTAAAAAGTCCCGTGCGGTTTTTGAAGATCTGTTTTATCAAAACATCAATCAGCCGGGTGGCCAGTCCTCCCAGAACACGGAACTGCCTAGCGGCCTGATGCTGGGTGCCGGCTCTAAAGTGGTGGCAACGCAACGCGTTCACACCAATGGTAACGTCCAAACCACCAATAATGCGCTTGATCTGATGATTGAGGGCGATGGTTTCTTCCAGATTTTGCTGCCAGACGGTAATATCGGCTACCAACGTAACGGCCAGTTCACCCTGAACGATGAAGGTGTGATAGTGACATCCGGTGCCGGTTATCCGTTGGAACCGGAAATTGTTGTGCCACCAGATGCGATTCAGGTGACTGTTGGCACCGACGGTGAAGTCTCAGCCAGGTTACGTGGACAACAGGAAAATGCCATTCTCGGCCAGATCACCACGGTTGATTTTATCAACCCGGGTGGCCTTGAGCCGATTGGCCAGAATCTTTACCTGCCCACAGGCGCCAGTGGTGACCCACAAGAGGGTGTTCCAGGGCTTGACGGGTTGGGCAGCGTCAGACAGTCAATGCTGGAAACCTCCAACGTTAACGTAACCGAAGAATTAGTGAACATGATCGAAGCGCAACGGGTTTATGAAATGAACTCTAAGGTGATTTCGTCTGTCGATCAGATGTTGAGTTACGTCAACCAGCAACTTTAAGGGAGTAACGCGCGGATGAAAAAGCTCATTGCGACAGCCATGATGTTGGCAACTGTATCAGGGTGTTCCTTGTTGGATACTGACACATTGCTGGGACAAAACCAGAATGAAGTCGTGCAGGGAACAACGGAAACGGATGCGGTTGAAGGTAATACCAACCCGGGAAATGAAGGCCTGATTGGCTTGCTGCGTGAGCGTGAAGATCCGGTAGCCGGCGATCCCAACTGGGCACCACTTCATCCTGTGCGCCAGCCGGAACATTACACCACCGCAACCGGTTCCCTGTTCAGCGCAGTCAGTGCGCAGGATCTTTACGATGACACCAAGCCCCGCAGCATTGGCGACATCGTTACTGTGATGCTGGAAGAAAAAACGCAGGCGAAAAAGAGCGCCAGCAGCGATGCGGCAAAATCCAGCGACCTGAGTATGGATCCCCTGGAATTGGGCGGCGAGGAAATTACCATCGGCGAGCGTAACCTGTCTTATGCCGCTGCCCATGACAATTCAACCAGTGGCTCAACCAGTGCAGATCAGAGCAACAGCATTTCCGGTTCGATTTCGGTGGAAGTGGTGGATGTCATGTCTAACGGCAACCTGCTGATCCGTGGAGAGAAGTGGCTGACACTGAACACTGGCGATGAATATATCCGCTTGAGCGGCACGATTCGTCCGGACGACATCACACCGGAAAACACTATTGCCTCAACACGCATTTCCAACGCACGTATTCAGTATTCAGGTACGGGGGATCGTCAGGATACGCAAGATCAGGGATTCTTGGCACGATTCTTTAATGTCGTTCTGTAGTACCTAACCCGGTTGCCGGAGATTTGACGTGAAGAGTTGGCTGACGCTGTTTTTGATTGCCCTGTTAATTGCCCCCGCAGCACAGGCTGCCCGCATTAAAGATGTGTCGGAAGTCGCGGGAGTGCGCAGTAACCAGTTGGTAGGGTACGGGTTAGTGGTCGGTTTAGCCGGCACTGGTGAGAGCACCCCGTTTACCGATCAAAGCTTCAATGCGATGCTGAAAAACTTCGGCATCCAGTTGCCGCCGGGCACCAAGCCAAAAACCAAAAACGTCGCGGCTGTTGCCGTCAGTGCCGAATTGCCGCCGTTTGCCAAGCAAGGCCAGAAAATTGACATCACAGTTTCTTCTATTGGTTCAGCGAAAAGCCTTCGCGGCGGCACTCTGGTACAAACTTTCCTCAAAGGCCTCGACGGTAAAGTGTATGCAGTGGCACAGGGGAACCTGATTGTCGGTGGCTTCAGTGCCGAAGGGGCAGACGGTTCATCCATCGTCGGTAACACGCCCACTGTGGGTCGGGTGACAAATGGTGCCACCGTGGAGCAGGAAGTGCCTTCACCGTTTGGCCGGGGTGACCATATTACCTTTAACCTGTTTGAATCCGATTTTACTACTGCCCAGCGTATGGCGGATTCCATTAACAGCTTCCTTGGACCCAATACCGCTTCTGCCATGGATGCCGCTTCTGTGCGTGTCCGTGCGCCGCGCGATCTGTCCCAGCGTGTTGCCTTCCTGTCTACCGTTGAAAACCTCGAGTTCGTACCGGCAGATGCGGCGGCAAAAATCATCGTTAACAGCCGCACCGGAACGATCGTGGTGGGGCAAAATGTGCGCCTTCGCCCTGCAGCGATTACCCACGGCGGTATGACAGTTACCATTAATGAAAACCTGCAAGTCAGCCAGCCGGGGGCTTTCTCCGGAGGGGAAACGGTGGTGGTGCCAGATTCCGGTGTAGAAGTCACAGAGGAAGATGGCCGCATGTTCCATTTCAAACCGGGTGTCACACTGGATGATTTGGTCCGAGCTGTGAACGGAGTCGGCGCGGCACCTTCGGATTTGATGGCCATCCTGCAGGCACTGAAACAGGCTGGCGCCATCGACGGTCAACTGATAGTGATTTAAGCCATGAAAGCACCTTTAGACACCGGATTTATCCACGATCTCAGCAGGCTGGATGTGCTTCGCCAGAAAGCGGCGAGTGGTGAGCAATCAGATGATGCCCTGCGTGCAGCCGCCGAGCAGTTTGAAGCGCTGTTTACGCAAATGCTGTTTAAATCGATGCGCAGTGCCAATGAAGCCTTCGAGTCGGATCTTATCGATAACCGCACTTCAAAATTCTATGAGCAAATGGCGGATGAACAGCTTTCCAGTGCCCTTTCCCGTGAAGGCTCACTGGGGCTTGCTGATTTGATTATCCAGCAGTTTAAAGGGTTACAAAACAGCGAACCGATGGATGTCGGCAACAACAGCGCCAGCGAACGTATTCGCCTGCAGCCCACGATGCCACCCGCACCGAACATGACAGAAGATGAAGCCGCAGAGCAAATGCTGCCTCCACTTTCTGACGACACGGTGATTCCAAGCCCTCACATGCTGGCTCAACAGAATAGTGCGCCAACAGTGGAAAGCAGCAAACCGTTTGAAACCCCTGATGAGTTTGTCAGTCGCCTGACACCTTATGCGAAAAAAGCAGCACGCGCATTGGGTACAGACCCGGCCATTTTGATTGCCCAGGCAGCACTCGAAACAGGGTGGGGCAAGAAAGTGATTGCCAACGCCCGGGGCTCCAGCCACAACCTTTTCAACATCAAGGCCGATCCGCGCTGGGAAGGAAACAAGGTGGCGACCCAAACCCTGGAGTTCCATGATGATATCCCCGTGCAGGAAATGGCATCCTTCCGCGCTTATCCTTCCTATGAAGACAGTTTTGCTGACTATGTCAGCTTTCTGAACCGTAACCCGCGATACGCAACCGCGCTTCAGCAAACCGCAGAGCCGGAACAGTTTATCTGGGGTTTGCATCAGGCCGGTTATGCAACAGATCCACAGTATGCCGACAAAGTGCTCAGTGTGTTTGACCGTGTGAAAGGCATGATGGCGCAATAAATTTGCTACGGGAGCTACAGGAGTGGTTGCGCTGTTAACGCACCAGACAGTGTGGTTTCGGTCAACCTGACAATCATGGACGCCCGGCGACAACGGAAAGTGAAGGGAAATGACAGAACAGCAATCCAATCAGGACAACAGGCCAGAGCCTGCAGCACAGCCCCTTTCCCACCATGCCAGAGGAACTATCCGTCGCGATCCTTTTATCCGCGCATTTCTGGAAAAAACACCCAAAGACGTTGCTGACTCATTTACCGATGCCCAGCTGCTTCAACTGAAACTGAGGTTTGGGACACGGGCCAATGCGCGCCATATGATTGATTTCAGGACCCTGTTAGGGGGCTTTGGCTGGAATTATTATCTGGTGTTCCTGTTCGGCCGCAACCGACGGGATCTGACTCGCACAGAACAGAAAGCAGCCTTTGCCGGGCGGATTATCGCTCTGTTATTGGGCGGTTTTATACTGTTTTCTGTGGTGATCACATCCCTGTATCTGGTGAAGTCATTCGTCGGTATTGATCTGTTACCCAATTTCTCATTTGGCCTGTGGCACTGGCTCAGTTCATGATGTTTTTCGCCAAGCGGCGAGTGTCGGCAACCTCCAATTCCCGGCAGGCACAGGCATTGCGGCAACCCTTTGCCATGTGATGTATAAAACACCACCATTCTATCACGTTACATTCCTATCATTTTGAAAATAAACATAAAAACTCCATGGCATGATTCTTGAATTATTCTGCTCAACAGATAATTTCGTAAGTTATGCGTTTGCGCATACGGGGGCATAATGGGGTTTGATCTGCTGACGCTTGGTTCCCAGGGCGTTTTGACAGCACAGCGGCAGCTGAATACAACGGGTCACAATATCTCAAACGTGAATACTGACGGGTATAGCCGTCAGTCTGTTGAGCAGCGTGCCAACGACTCTGCCTATTGGTCGGCAAACCAATGGGGTCAGGGTGTCCATGCTGCCGCCGTTCGCCGGAATTACGACAAATTCGCGGTCAACGAATACAACATCACTACCTCGGCGCTGGCCCATGCCCAAACCCGCAACAGCCAACTCACTATGCTTGATGACATGATGTCTCACGCAGCAAAGAAAATTCCCGAGAACATGAACGAGTTTTACGGCGCAGTAAAAGGATTGGCCGACAGCCCCAGTGATATGGGGGCCCGTAAAGTGGTGCTTGAAAAATCCCGCCTGGTTGCAGCAGGCTTGAATGATATCAACAATGTGCTGCAATCCCAAGAAGCCAATACCACGGTAGAAATCGATGCCACCCTGCAACGGATGAATGATATCGGTGCGGAGATTGTTGATATCCACAAAGCGATTCTGAAGGCTCAGGCGGCAGACAATGACCTGCTTGACCGTCACCAAAAGCTGATTAACGAGCTGTCAGAATATACCCAGGTGAGCGTCAACCAACGTGATGACGGGCTTTACAATGTGATTATTGGCAGCGGACACACGCTGGTTTCCGGTTTGCACTCGAGCGAACTGCAAACTGTGCCCGGCACGCCTGACCACCAGAAGCGCCGTCCTGCGCTGGTGGAAGGTCAGGCCCTGAAACCTATCGATAATGCCGATATCCGCGGCAGGCTGGGCGCGATGTTTGAGTTCCGTGACAACACGCTGGCACAAGCGCGAGATGAACTGGGTCGCCTTGCTGCCGGATTTGCTATGTCAATCAATGAGCTGCAATCGCAAGGTTATGATCTTGGGGGGCAGGTAGGGGAAAATGTCTTTGTTGATTTCAACAGCGATGATTTTGCCCGGGATCGTATTGTCAAAGCGTCAGATTCCACCGCAGAGCTCAAGGTTTATATTGACGACTTGGCGCAGCTGAAAATTGGCGATTATCAGCTGAAATTTGATGGCAGCCAATACATCCTGGTTGATCCGGAAAAGAATACGGTAGCGGTGACCCCATCCGGCTCGCCACCTTCTATTGATTACGATGGCCTGCGTATTCAGGTCGATGTGGGGCTGGTTGCCGGAGAGCGGGTGATCATCCGCCCGGTCAGGCAGGGTGCTGGCCAGATCCACGTCACGATGGAAGACCCGGCAAAAATTGCCGCCCAAAGCTACATCAGTTCAAAGTCGATATTGACCGGGCAGGGGGATCTGAAAGTGACCCAACCCGGCGCACAGCAGGAATTCCAGGTTGCCATTTCACCGGATGCTACCCAGTTTGCGGTGCTGGATATGAAAGGCAATATCCTGCTTGCACCGCAGGCGTACCCGCCAACGGCACCGGTCACAGTGAACGGGACGACCTTTGAGCTGACAGATGGGACAGCCCCGGAAGATGTGTTTGCCGTCAGCTTGCTGCCCGCTGATGGTGAAAACGGCAACCTGATCCGGATGCAGAAGCTGCAAACCCTGAAACTGATGGATGGTGGCCGTTCGAGCCTGATTGATGTGTATGAAGGTCTGAACACCGATTTGGGCGTGCAGAAAACCTCCTTTGCACGGCTTGAAGATGTCAGCCGTGTTGAGCATGACGCCGCCGCAGGGCGCGTGGCTGAAATTTCCGGGGTCAACCTCGATGAAGAAGCGGCAAACATGATGAAATTCCAGCATGCCTATATGGCGTCTTCGAGAATCATGACTGCGGCAAACGAAACGTTTGAAACCCTGCTGAATGCAACCCGATAAGGATCTGAGTGATGATTAGCCGTATTGCCAGTTTTCACAATTACCAGTCAGTGTCCAATGACCTGATGCGCCAACAGGTGAAGTTGCAGGATAACCAGGATGAGCTCGCGACCGGTAAGCGGGTGCTGACAGCCGGGGACGATCCGGTGTCGTCGATTTATATCCAGAACTTTCGCCAACAGGACAAGCAGCTCGATCAGTATGTGGATTCCATCACCCTGGCAAGAAACCGTCAGACCCGTGCTGAAATCGCCATTGATGATGCCGAGCAACTGGTCGACAGTGCCAAGCGAAAAACCATGGAAATGATCAACGGTTCTCTGTCTGAAGATGACCGTACGGCGCACCGCCAGGACCTGAAAGGTCTCTACGACAACTTTATGAACCTGGTGAATGCGAAAGATGAGTCGGGCAATTTCCTGTTCTCTGGCACCCAGTCGAGCAAGCAGCCTTTTTACCGCGACAGTTCCCTGAATGTACGATATGCCGGGGACAGCTATCACCGCACCGCGCAGGTTGCGCCGGCAGTTGAAGTGCAAACCAGCGATCCGGGTGATGAAATCTTTATGGAGCTCAAAAACCCGTTTGGTGACTATCAGCCAGAGTATGAATTAAACAGCGGATCGTTGCTGCTGCTGGCGCAGGCGAAAAACAGCAACAATACCGACAACGCGGAATATGCGGTCAGCTTCAGTGTGGATGGTGCCGGGCAGACTACCTATGAGCTGACGCAGGATGGCAATGTGGTCAGCAGTGGGGTGTATGACCCACAAACCGGTGTGCAATGGCAGACCCTAAGCCTGAGCTTTGAAGGTGAGATGCTGGATGGCGACAAAATTGTGCTCGAGCGCCAGGATACCTTTAACGTGTTTGATGCATTCAAAAAAGGCATTGAACTGTCGTACGAGAGTATTTTCGATGCGTCGGCCACCGCTGAATTGCATCAGGTGACAGAGCAATTCTCTGCGGCGTTCAAGCTCCTCAACAAGGCGCGCTCTGAAGTGGGAACCCGGCTGACAACCCTCGATAGGCAAGAGAGCATGCATAAAGACTTCAAACTGGTCCTGAACCGTTCACTCGGCACCATGGAGGATTTGGATTACTCCACTGCGGTGATCGACATGAACGAGAACATGTTGGCGCTACAGGCCTCCCAGCAGGCGTTTGCCAAGACCAAGGAGCTCTCCTTATTCAACTACATCTAATGCCATCTACAACCGGATTCTAGGACCTAGGTCCTAGGATCCTGACTCTCTAAACTGCTCTTTCACCTTAACTAAACAATGCCCTGAACGCCGTGGGCGTCATCCCTTTGCTGGCTTTAAACTGCCGGTTAAAATTTGACAGGTTGGAGAACCCCACCCGCTCAGCCACAACTGAAACCGGCGTTTCTGAGCGAACCAGCAGCTCACAGGCTTTGCCCAGCCGATAGTTTTTAAGGTGATTGGAGAAGCTGTCAGCGAAGTGCTTTTCGAACATCCGGTAGACCGAGCTTTCACTCATGTGGAGATGGCGGCAGATATCCTGGACAGAGATTTGCGTGTGGTAATTACCGGCGATAAACTGCTGCGCCTTTTCCAGTTTGTCGAGAATGGGAGTGTCTTTTGCCACATAAAAACAGAACGGGCGAGAGGTCAGCGTCTGCGCGGATTTATCTTCACTGAGCAGAACAAGGATCTCGACGACCCGCACAAACTGTACAGAGGGTTTGAGTGTCGATGCCCCTTTCATCAAAGTGTACAACGCAGCAAATGTTGCTTTGGATAACTTCAGCCCTTTATTAGCGCGCACCAGCATGTCACTGACGGCGGACAACGCTGGAACCGTGGCTATAAGGGATTGTACCCAAGCCTGATCAAGCCAGAGTACATGGGAGCTGCTGGGACGCTCAGGTGTGGCGGTAGATGCGACACGGGTCAACATATGCGGCAAGCCGGGGCCGGTGAGATAGGCATGGTGGTGAGAGGCCTCGCCGATGTAGTCATCAATGATGATTTTACCGGGTGAAACGTTAAGCGGGTCGAAATACAGTACCAGCTCAATTTCATCATGGTAGTGCCAGCCACATTGCATACCAATGTTGGATTGTGTGCAGGGGTAATCGGCAAAATGCCAGCTGGGGCTGACATCTTTTTGCACGCGTTCAATAGTGGGTTTCATCGTGCACTGTCACTGAATGTTAGTTTAATGCTGTTTTACCCAGTTTGTCAGAAGCTTGGAAGCAGTTGAATGAATAGTATCAGTAGTTGCTGGATGGATATCACACAGCCTGCATATTTGTTCTTAAACTGCAGCTTCGGGTTGTTGAGATATAACCGTCCGTCCCATTTTTGGTAAGAAGAGAGCAATGAAAACCTACGTGAGTTTTTTAACCAGTAAAGCCTCATTGTGTTACCTGCTGGTCAGTTTGTTTGCTGGCCTGAGTAGCGGCTTTTTTTATCCCCTATTGGGCATTTTTGTTGTCGATGGACTCCATGCGTCATCGCTGCAAATGGGGATATTTATGGCCATTTCCATTCTAAGTGGCGTTGTAGTCTCGCAGCGTATTGCCAAGTTGTCCGATGTGGGGTGGGATCGGCGCCAAATCATCTTATTGGCTCAAAGCGCGTTTATTGTCGTTATGATGCTGTTTATGGTGATTCGGGATTTTTATCTGGCACTGGCGGTGATGATCTTCATTTCCAGCTTTACGGCGGCAGCGTTGCCACAGACCTTTGCCATTGGCCGTGAATTTGCGGATAAAAACCTCGGTGACAAAAGCATACTGTTTGTGTCGCTTATGCGTGCCATGATATCCCTGTCCTGGGTGATAGGTCCGCCATTAGCGTTTATTCTCTACGACGCGTTTGGTTTTAACGGCGCATTTTTGTTTGCGGCCGCCAACATGATGATTTCGCTTTTGATTGTCTGGCGACTGTTTCCGTCAACCAAGGTTAAAGAAACAGAAAATAGTGATGAGTCGGCAACGCGCCAGCCCTGGCATAAGATTCCGGGCGCACCTTTATATTTGTGCGCCGTCTTTATGCTGTTTATGGCTAACAATATGTACGTGATGTCGATTCCTTTATATGTCACCAAAGAGCTTGAAATGGCGGGGTCAGTGGCAGGCCAGTTACTTGGGCTGGCGGCATTTGTTGAAATCCCAGTGATGGTGCTGGCAGGGCTTTGGACAGCCAAAGTGGCACCTCAGCGTTTGATGGTGTTAAGTGCGGCATCGGCTTGCCTCTTTTACACCTTGTTGTTCCATGCAGATATCCTTTGGCAAATGTATGCGTTGCAATTGCTGAATGGCTTGGCTGTCGGCATTAGCGCGAGCTTAGGTATGGTGGTTATCCAGAACAAAATGCCAAACCAGATGGGCGTGGCAACGACCTTGTTTAACAGTGCTATCATGGTTGCCAGTCTGGCATCAAGTGTGATGGTTGGTGTAGTGGCGGAACTTTATAACTATCACAGCGTGATGCTGGCGATGTTGGTAGCCGGTGCGTTGGCATTTGGGTTGCTGCTGCTGTCGGCAAAGGAAACCCGGCGCCCGACATGTCCTGCCGATTGGGTCGCAGATGCGTAATTGGTTGTAGTCATTGCGGGTAATAAACAAGAAAAAGAGAAGGTCAGCACCGGCTGACCTTTCTTATTTGGGGTATTTAGGGTCAACAGACCCTAGTCGTTAGACTGGATACGGCGAGCGATAGATTCCAGCAAGGGATATTTGTTCTCCAGCATCGGCGGATAGAAATAACCAAGCTCGTTATCGCTGTTTAGTGCTTCTGGCTGTGTATAGTCTGCGTCATCGGTTCCAGCAAAGAAAACGTGGCAAGGTGTGCCGACAGCCGTGGTGAGCCGGTGAACAGCCGTACCTGCGGTAACAACGGCATCCAGCCCACTGATAACGGCGGCGGTGCTTTCAAAGTCATCGCGTAAATCCAGCCCATCCAGTTGCACGATGCGTACGCCGGACAGATTCTCAATTTTACCCAGTTCTTTACGGCAATCCCCATATTGGAGGTTGATAAATACGGCATCCGGGCATTGTTTCACCAGATGTGCCACTTCTTCAGCAACCAGATAATGCATGTTACGTGTTGCTGCGGTTAGCCCGCTTCGCCAGCAGATACCAATCAGTTTTTTACCCGGATGCGTGCTGCGAGTATCAGCCAGTGCTGCATGCCAACGGGTTTGGAGCTCTTGCGGCAGGTTTACATAATGGGATTGGTAAACATGCCGGCCATATTGGTGGTAACACATCCCTGCAAGGCTGCCGCCGGCGACCCAAGACGTGATGTCGTTCATCACATTTTCAGGGATATGAATGCCTTCGCCTTCGATACGCTGGATAGGCACCATCTGCGCTTCGGGGTACGCACGGTGCAAGATGGAAGCAAGACGTGGGTCACAGGCAACATACACTTTTCTGGCGTTTTCCAACACCATACCAAGGTTGTGGAAATAGAGGATTTCATCCCCGACGCCTTGCTCTGGCATCACCAACACCACATCATCCTTTGGCCGGCTAAGGTTCCACTGCGGCATATCGCCGCTGTATTGAAGGCGACGTTGGCAAGTCAGCCCTAACTCATTGGCACGGTAATAGTTTTCCCATTCGCCCAAGGTGCGGTAGACAAAACTGACGTTAAAGCCCGCTTCAATATCATCGGGATGCTTGGCAATGTAGTCTTCCAGTAAGACTTTGGCGGCGTTTGCCTCACCCTTATACCAGAGCACTTCAGCCAGATAGGTAGAAAGGCGTAGCCTGTTTGTTTCATCGGCGACACGGGCTGCTTGCTCAATATGCCGCTGGCACGCCAGAATCGCTGCCGGTGTAAAGTTGTGGCGTGTACGCAGTAGTAGGAAACTTGCGGTTGCCAGCCTGTTCAGCAAATCGCTATCGGCAGGGTATTGCCGGAGAAAGGCTTTCGCCTGTCGGTATGCTTCCAGCCAGTTTTCTTCCCGCTCGTAGCTCAGCACCGTCAGGCGGCAAAACAACGGCTCGTCTGGCCAAGCGCTTAGGCCAAACCGGGCATGCTCTCGTGCGGCTTTGTAATCTTCTATTTTGATGGCGCTGTGGCTAAGAAGCACCACAACCTCTTTTTCAGCAGCCTCTTCATAAAAGGCACGTAACAGGTTCTGGTGGGCAAGGCCGAATTTTTCTTCATCGATATAAAGCTTGGCAAGACCAAGCAGCGCTGCTGGGTTATCACCGGCAACACTGATCACGGCATTAAAAAGCTGTTTTGCCTGTTCCATGTTTCCACTGGCTACCATTTTATTGGCAAGCTTCAGGGTTTCCTGCACTTCTGCTTCTATCACCGCATTTTTTTGCGCACTGGTCTGGGCAATCTGTTTTGCCGTGCGGCGGCTTTCCCCCTTTTTGCCGATCGCAGCGGTAAGTTGTTGCCGCATTGTCAGTAGTTCTTGATGGTCAGGTGCAGCACCTAACAATGCGTCTACGATGTCCAGCGCCTCCCTGTTCATGCCTTGTTGGGCCAATAGCACAGCTTTATCAAACAGGATGGACGCATTGCCGAGCTCGACTGTCAGGGCATGATCCAGTCTATCCAGGGCATCCTGCCAGGCACCCTCTTCACTGTCCAACACGGCCAAGACCTGCAGAACCGGCAACGCATCTGGCGCATGGGAAAGAATTTGCTCGAACACCTCTCGGGCTTCACGCTTTTTTTTATGTTGGTAGAGCGAAACACCATGCTCAAACGCCTGTTCCAGTGTCATGCCACGTTCATTGGTTTGGGAGGAATTGTTCATAAGAGATCCATGTCTGTATTCGCGCAAAAAATATGACGTTTATTAAGATCTAAAGAGAGCAAATACCGTGCCGGAAGACGCATTATTCATGGAGAGCTGTGTTTGTTGCTGTTTCATCAGATAAAAACGGCGGAGTATAAAATGTGATTCACCCCTCTTATTTCCGGGAACTGGTGCTATGTTTATGAGGAGGCAAAGGTTGGGGGCGGCAAGTTGCCGATTTTCTTGAGAAGAAATGTAAAAAATTTGCCGTTTAGCTATGTTATTTTAATTTAGAATATATCAAGTCATTGATAAATAACGACTTTAAATAATTGGCATGTAAATTGAATAGATTACAGCATGAGGTGTCGGTGGTACTGATACCGTTCCTGATAACGAACTGAAGGCTGGTCCCGCTCAACATTCGGATAACTATGTCGCGGGGAGGCTGTTTCGCAAAATACGCGAAAGTCAAAGGAGAGCAAAATGGGTGTAACAGTTAACACCAACGTGTCTGCGATGACTGCGCAGCGTTACCTGAACAAGTCGACAAACGAGTTAAACACGTCGATGGAGCGCTTGTCGTCTGGTAGTCGGATTAACAGTGCGAAAGATGATGCTGCTGGTCTGCAGATTTCGAACCGACTCATTGCCCAGACCCGTGGCCTGGACGTTGCAATGCGCAACGCAAATGATGGCATCTCAATTGCCCAAACGGCAGAAGGTGCGATGCAAGAGTCCACCAACATCTTACAACGTATGCGTGACCTGGCATTGCAATCGGCAAATGGTGCGAACGGTATCTCTGAACGTGTCGCGATTCAGGAAGAGGTATCAGCACTTCAGGACGAACTTAACCGTATCGCGGAAACTACTGCTTTTGGTGGTCGCCGTCTGCTGAATGGTTCTTTTGGCGAGGCGTCTTTCCAGATAGGTGCTGATTCCGGTGAAGCGATTATCATGGGCCTCACCAGTATCCGTGCTGATGACTTCCGCATGGGGGGAACCGAGTTTATCGGCACGTCGGCGAAAACGGCGGGTTGGGGAGTGACGGCGGCAGCATCCACCCTAACACTGGCGTTTACCACCAAAGACGGTAACTCCATCAATCTCAATATTGATGCCAAAGCGGGCGACGATATCGAGGAGTTGGCGACCTATATTAATGGTCAGTCCGATGAGATGTTAACCGCCTCTGTTGACGATGATGGTCAGTTACAGATATTCATTGCCGAAGAAAAACTGGAAGGTAATGTTACCTTTGGTGGCACGCTGGCCACATCCCTTGGTCTGGTTACCGGTCCGGGTTCTGCCATCACGGCTCAGGATATTGATGTCAGTAATGTGGGTGGGGCACAGATGGCGGTGGGGATCATTGACTCTGCCATGCAGTATATTGATAGCCAACGGGCTGATCTGGGGGCAAAACAAAATCGTTTAAGCCATACCATCAGTAACCTGTCTAACATTCAGGAAAATGTGTCTGCGTCGAACAGCCGTATTCGTGATACCGATTTTGCGAAAGAGACGACCGAGCTGACCAAAGGCCAAATCTTGCAGCAGGCAAGCACCTCTATCTTGGCACAGGCAAAACAATTGCCTCAGGCAGCACTCAACCTGCTCCAGTAGTGGACAGCAACCTCCCTAAAAGCGGCAAGCCATTGCCGCTTTTTTTGTATTTTCTCTTCTTCTCGTCTTCGTTCTGCAACACGCCAGATCTTTCTAACACTTTGTAATTAATGCGCTCTTATTGAACCGTCAAGATGCCAGAATAATTTTTCTCATTCTTCGTTAAAGTTTTTTCTCCTGAAGGCGAAAACCTTCATAGCGCCATGATATTACGGCCTTTCACTGACATCAGGAAGGTGTAAGAAAATAGGAAAAAAAGTGTAAAGGTTTTTCCAAATGGGCCGTTACATGGGGTGTGAGAGATTTAGAAATGGTTTTCCCTGGGTTGCTGGGCGGAAGCCGGACTTAGTACCAAAGGAGAATAGTTATGGCTATTACAGTAAACACTAACGTGCCTGCAATGACCGCTCAGCGCTACTTGAACAGTTCAACGGATTCGTTGAACGCTTCGATGGAACGTTTGTCTTCGGGTTTCCGTATTAACAGCGCGAAGGATGACGCAGCCGGTCTACAAATTTCTAACCGCTTGATTTCGCAAAGCCGCGGTCTGGATGTCGCCGTGCGTAATGCCAACGATGGTATCTCGATGTCACAAACGGCAGAAGGTGCGATGGAAGAGTCCACCAACATTCTGCAACGTATGCGTGACTTGGCGCTGCAATCGGCGAACGGTGCAAACGGTTCCCAAGAGCGTGTGGCGATTCAGGAAGAGATTGTTGCCCTGCAAGACGAATTAAACCGTATTGCAGAAACCACGTCTTTCGGTGGTGCAAAACTGCTGAACGGTACGTTTGGTACCAAAGCGTTCCAAATCGGTGCTGACGCTGGTGAAGCTGTCTTCATGGAATTCAAGAACATTCGTGCGGACGAAGCTCTGATGGGCGGTGCAACTTATAAAGCGACGGTTGCCGCGTCTGTAGACATGGCAGCATGGACGGCAACTGCCGGTGCAACCCTGTCTATGGCAATCACCAATGCTGATGGGACGACTGCAACCATAAACGTTTCTGCGAAAGCAGGCGATGATGTAGAAGAAGTGGCGACCTACATCAATGGTCAGGCAGATGGTCAGGTTTCAGCATCTGTGACTGAAAATGGCGAACTGCAAATCGTGGCAGCTTCTGGCTCGGACGTGGCATTTACCGGTGCCCTGGCAACGTCTCTGGGTATTGCCGGTGCGGCAAAAGTTGACGAAACCGTTCAGGATGTCGATGTGAGTACAGTCGGCGGTGCACAGCGTGCTGTTGGCCTGTTGGACAATGCGATGCAATACATCGACTCACACCGTGCTGAGCTGGGTGCAAAACAAAACCGTTTGAGCCACGCGATTGCGAACCTGGACAACGTTAACGAGAACGTCAGTGCGTCTAACAGCCGTATCCGTGACGTTGACTTTGCAAAAGAAACAACACAATTCACTAAATCTCAGATCTTGCAGCAATCCGGTACGTCTATACTTGCACAAGCGAAGCAAGCACCGTCAGCTGCACTGAGCCTGTTAGGCTAAGCGGCGACAAATGACGGTGAGCTTGCCCCTCACCGTCAATAGCTAACAGGAGGTGAACGATGGACTTATCATCCGTTTCGACGTCATCCCTGTCTCATGTGACTCCACAGTCAGGCACGAAAGTTGCTAGCAGTAAACAATCTGTGGAGGGGACTCAACCCAACATCACAAACCAGCAGCAGATGGCCGAGAATGTTGAAAAGCTGTCTCAACGCCGGGTAGAGCAAGTCCAGCGACTTGAAGATACCCGGAAGATGCAGCAAGAACAGCTCGAAATGCTGGTTGAGCGACTGGATGAGTTTGTGTCTACCTTTAACAAAGGCTTATCTTTCCGACTCGATGAGCAATCTGGACGAAGCGTTGTCACTGTTTACGAAATGAGTAGCGGCGACATTATCCGACAAATTCCAGAGAAGGAAATGCTAGAGCTGGCACAGCAACTGTCTCTTCATGCGAGGGGGCTGGTTGCAGAAAAGGTATAACTGAGGTGAGTAAACCATGGGTGTAAGCGCAACAGGCCTTGGAAGCGGTATCGACATCAATTCCATCGTCAATAAAATTGTTGAAGCCGAGCGTGCGCCCAAACAAGAGCGAATCGTTAAGGGCCTGAACGATGTTGAAACCAACATCAGCGCTTACGGTAGGCTTAAAACTTCCCTCGATACGATGAAAGATTTGATGTATGACTTTCGCCGTAACAATACCTTCGCGGCGCGGAGCACAGTGTCAAGCAATGAAGAGGCTGTCTCCGCCTCCGCCGACCATCAAGCCGTTACCGGCGTATATTCCATCGACGTACAGCAACTTGCCCAATCCCATAAACTGGTCTCTGACGGTTTAGATGCTGATGCCGATTTTGGTGCCGGGCAACTGATACTCAGTTTGGGAGGCCGCTCCACCACCATCGATATCGACGCCAACAGCAGCTCCTTGCTGGACGTTGTACGCTCAATCAACAGCAGCGCCAATAACCCCGGTATCAAAGCTTCTGTGATTAATGATGACAGCGGAGCACGGTTAATCCTGGGGGGCGATAAAACCGGAGCGGAAAACCAGATTTCTGTTACCGTCAATGCGCCGGCATCATCGCCTTTGCAAGCACTGGCGTATAACCCTGCCAGCCCCACCAATTCCATGAACGAGATGCAGTCAGCGCTGGATGCACGCATTTTGATTGATGGTCTGGCCTCTGTTACCAGTGATACCAATACGTTTTCTGACGCTATCCGCGGTGTCAACATTGACATTGCCCAGCTGACACCGGCATCCCAAGGACCTGTGACCATCAAGGTGGAAGAGGACAGGGACAAAGTGAAAGCGTCGCTGGAAGAGTTTGTGGATGCGTACAATGCCTTTTATCAGGTGACGAAGGCATTATCGAAATATGATCCGGAAACTCGGCAAGGCGGCCCATTAGTGGGCGACAGTGTGATTCGCTCTGCTGTCAATCAAATGCGTTCGTTGTTTTCCACACCGGTTGAGGGAGCGCCGGACTCTCTGAGAACACTCAGTGAGCTGGGCATTTCGACGACGATGGAAGGGCGATTGGAAATCAACTATGACCTGTTAGACAAACAA
Source organism: Grimontia sp. THUN1695 (assembly GCF_059704325.2). NCBI lineage: Bacteria > Pseudomonadati > Pseudomonadota > Gammaproteobacteria > Vibrionales > Vibrionaceae > Grimontia > Grimontia sp. THUN1695. Next base: position 505,784 of record NZ_AP046577.1, read on the forward strand.
TTGACGCGTAACTTCGGTGCGCTTGAAGGTTTTTTTGGCGGAAACCAAGGGTTTGCCCGCAAACTGGAAGAAACTGTGCAAAACTTTACTGGGGTGGACGGGGCGATCCGCAACCGTGAAACCAGCCTTGGAGACCAGCGTATCCGGCTGCAAGATGAGCAGGACAAATTGGATCGCCGGATGGAAGATTTAGAAAACCGCACATTAAAACAGTTTTCTGCCATGGACAGTGCAATGGCCCAAATGCAGTCACAACTGGCAGCCATGATGAGCATTATGCCGACGATGACAGGATGAATATGCAAGCTTTGTTATCTCAACTGTCTGATATTGATGAGCTGCTTCTGGCTGTATTGCATTCAAATCCTGTTGATTCAGATGAAATGGCACAGTTATTGGATAAAAGAAAACAATGTCTGGCTGAAATTACAGCGCAGCCAGAAAAGCTGGAGCACGCAGTTTGGGCGGAAGCCATTGCCCGCACCAAGCGGTTATTTAGTCTTATAAAAGCACAGCGTGACAGTGCAGCAGCCCAAGTCAGCCAATTTAAAAAAGGGCGAAAATCAGTACAACTTTATAAAAAATTTGAGTAGGTGAGGATTGTTATGAGAGGGTCACTTCAGGCCTACAAAAAAGTTTCCGTAGACAGCCAGCTAAGTGCGGCATCGCCACACAAGGTGATCCAGATGCTGATGGCGGGTGCTATTGAACGCCTTATCCAGGGTAAAGCCGCAATGTCTCAAGGAAATGTGGCACAAAAAGGTGAAAGGTTGGGCAAAGCGCTGGATATTATTATCAGCCTGCGCACTTGTTTATCCATGGATGAAGGTGGCGAAATTGCATCCAATCTTGATGCGCTTTACGATTTTATGATCCGCCAGGTTTCGGAAGCAAACCGGGATAATTTAGAAGCGCCTATTGATGATGTCATTGATATTTTGCGCGAAATTAAATCAGCCTGGGATCAAATACCCGCTGAATATCACAATATCACCTCTGCAGACGCATAAAACCGCGCTGAATTCACTAAAATTATATCTGTGATGGCACTGGAGTCACAGCTTTATTGTGTCTCCGGTTGTCATATAAGAAGCAACAATTACAATGGTGAAATTATTCAGTTATTGGCGACATCCGTCGCGTCAATAATTTTGAAGATTTTAGGGCAGATATATCTCACACATGCAAGGTTTAACGAAGATTTTTGTTATTGAGGATGATGAAAAATTTCGTCACGATTTAGGCGTTATCTTGGAGTTTATTGGTGAGCAATGCCTGCTATGTTCAACCACTGAGCTACATGATTCGCACTGGGAACAGGTTGAAGGTACATGTTTCCTGGGTAATATTCATTCACCCCAGCGCTTGTCGCAAGTGCTAGATAATTTGGCGACTCATAATCATATTCCTGTTATTGCGCTTGCGAAACATAAAACGGAATTGTCAGGACTACCAAATTTTGTCGGTGAGCTTGAGCTGCCACTAAATTACCCACAACTTGTCGATGCACTCCGACACTGTCAGGAGTTTTCCGGTAAACGCGGGTTCGATATTCCACAACTTAGCCGTAAAAATACGCTATTCAGAAGTATGGTGGGTCGCAGTGAAGCGATCGCTGATGTTCGCCATCTTATTGAGCAAGTTGCTGGAACCGATGCCAGTGTACTGATTCTGGGTGAATCAGGCACGGGTAAAGAAGTTGTTGCCCGTAATATTCACTACCACTCACCGCGTGGTAAAGGCCCGTTTGTGCCGGTTAACTGTGGCGCAATTCCGCCAGAGTTACTGGAAAGTGAGTTGTTTGGCCATGAAAAAGGGGCATTTACCGGCGCCATTTCCGCACGGAAAGGCCGCTTTGAAATGGCAGAGGGTGGCACGCTGTTTCTTGATGAAATCGGTGATATGCCTCAGCCTATGCAGGTGAAACTACTTCGTGTGTTGCAGGAACGCTGCTTTGAGCGGGTGGGTGGCAATAAAACCATTCGTGCCGACGTCCGTGTGGTGGCGGCAACCCACCGTAACCTCGACACCATGATTGATGAAGGCACATTCCGTGAAGATCTCTATTACCGTTTGAATGTGTTCCCAATAGAAATGCCAGCACTCCGCGAGCGCATTGAAGATATTCCACTGCTGATCCAAGAGTTGATGGCACGTTTGGAAGCTGAAGGCGGAAACCAGATGCACCTTACCCCAAGAGCCATTAGCTCCTTGATGGAACACGACTGGCCAGGTAATGTTCGTGAACTGGCGAACCTGATTGAGCGTATGATCATTCTCTATCCGGGGCAAATGGTTGATGTAAACCGACTGCCGAATAAATACCGTTACAGTGATATTCCTGAATTTCAGCCAGAAACATTGGGCGCTTTTGAAGATCAGGAAGATCTGGAGCGTGATGCTCTCCATGCCGTCTTTGCCATGGATGAGCCAGAAGATGAGATGTTAGGCTTTCCTCATCCCTCGGCAGCGGGATTACCGCCTGAAGGCGTAGACTTGAAAGCCATGCTGGCCGATTTGGAAGTTGATATGATCCGTCAGGCACTTGAAGCGCAGATGGGGGTTGTGGCACGTGCTGCCGATATGCTGGGGATGCGACGTACAACGCTGGTAGAGAAAATGCGCAAATATGGCCTGAACAAAGAAGATATTGCCTAAACACATTTACCGGCTGAAATACAGTGTTGAACAATATGCAAGCGAAGTCATTTTTTTGACTTCGCTTTTTTGTTTGCATTTGTTTTAATATATTGATTCTTAACGAATTTATGTTTGGCACGCAATCTGCTTAAGGCTGCTTAGCGTCAGAAAAGAGAGCGGAAAGCACTAAGTATCATGGAAGCCAATAATTCGCCACTGGGAACTGTTGATCAGCAGGTTCTCCGATACAAACAGGTATTAGATGTCATGCCGGCTGGCGTCATCATGCTCGATTCCTTCGGTCGTGTGGCGGAAGCCAACCCGGAAGCGCACCATCTATTGGGCGCCCCGCTTGAGCAAGAACGCTGGGTGGATGTGATTAACCGGGCATTCTCTCCTCGTGAGGATGACGGCCATGAAGTCTCACTCCGCGATGGCCGTCGCGTAAAACTGGCCATTTCCGCCTCAGATTCCGGCCAACTCATCCTTATCACAGATATGACAGAAACCCGTCTGCTGCAATCACGTGTCAGCGATCTACAGCGCCTGTCTTCACTTGGCAAAATGGTGGCATCTTTGGCCCACCAGGTCAGGACACCATTATCGAGCGCATTGCTCTATGCTGCCAATCTTAGTACACCGAACCTGAGCGAACCGACCCGTCAGCGGTTCCAGATGAAGCTGGTAGACAGGCTTCACGATCTGGAAAAGCAGGTAAATGACATGTTGCTTTTCGCTAAAGGCGGTGACAACAAGGTGGTGAATACCTTCACCCTGGAACATTTGCTCAATGAGTTTGAACCTATGGTAGAAGCCTTGGTGAGCAGTCAGCAGGTGGATTTTGAGATCAACGGTGATGACGAGTCCCATATGTTGCTTGGCAACATGAATGCCCTGGCAAGTGCGCTTTCCAATCTGGTCGTCAACGCGATTCAGGTTGCGGGTAAAGGCTGTAAGGTGGTGGTAGATGCCCGAGTTATGCAGGGACAACTGTTTTTGTCGGTTGCGGATAATGGTCCCGGTATTGCCCCCGGACTACAAAGCAAAATTCTCGAACCTTTTTTCACTACCCGGCAACAAGGCACTGGCCTTGGACTCGCGGTAGTCCAAATGGTCTGCCATGCCCATAAAGGCAGGCTGACATTTCAATCCCAACCTGGCCAGGGGGCTTGTTTTACGCTCTGCTTACCGCTGGCAGATAACGTCGACATCGCGCAACAAAAGGTATCAGGAGAAGCACAATGAACCAGAGCAAAGTACTTATCGTTGAAGATGATGAAGGTTTGCGTGAAGCCTTGGTGGATACACTCGCGCTGGCAGGTTACCAGTGGCTGGAAGCAGACAGTGCCGAACAGGCGCTGTTACTGCTGAAAAATGAAACGGTCGATATTGTGGTGTCTGATGTCCAGATGGCAGGCATGGATGGACTGGGGTTGCTGAGAAATATCAAGCTCAGCTACCCCAACCTTCCTGTATTGTTGATGACGGCCTACGCCAATATTCAGGATGCAGTCGCAGCCATGAAAGAAGGTGCGATTGATTACATGGCAAAACCCTTTGCGCCGGAAGTGCTGCTCAACATGGTTAGCCGTTATGCGCCAGTCAAAGCAGACAACAGCGATGCCGTGGTGGCTGACCCGAAAAGCCAGGCCTTGATTGCGTTAGCAGACCGCGTGGCGAAAACGGATGCTAACGTGATGATTCTTGGGCCAAGCGGTTCCGGTAAAGAAGTGATGTCCCGCCATATCCACCGTCAGTCAGTGCGCTCAGAGGGGCCGTTTGTTGCCATTAACTGCGCCGCCATTCCAGAAAATATGCTGGAAGCGACACTATTTGGCTACGAAAAAGGGGCGTTTACCGGTGCTGTGCAGGCGTGTCCGGGGAAATTCGAACAGGCACAGGGTGGGACTATCCTGCTCGATGAAATCAGTGAAATGGATCTGGCACTACAGGCAAAACTGCTGCGTGTCCTTCAGGAACGGGAAGTGGAGCGTCTGGGAAGCCGGAAAAGCATTAAGCTGGATGTCCGTGTGCTGGCGACCAGCAACCGCGATCTGCGTCAGTATGTGGAAGAAGGATATTTCCGTGAAGATCTTTATTATCGCCTGAATGTGTTTCCCATTGCGTGGCCGCCACTTTGTGAGCGCGCAGGTGACATTATCCCGCTTGCCAAACACCTGCTAAAACGCCACTGCTGCAAGCTTGGGCAAGCTGCGCCCCATATTACCCAAGAGGCGGCAGAAAAACTGACGCATTACCGCTGGCCGGGTAATGTCCGTGAGTTGGATAACGTAATGCAACGGGCGCTTATTCTTTGTCATCAGGGTATCATTGATGCCGGTGACATCCTGTTGGAAGGCGTGGACTGGAACGATGCGGGCAGCCTACAAAGTTTGGTTGCGGGCAATGAGGCAGTGACACCGGATATCCAGCCCCGCACATTATCAAACCATGAGGCATACCGTGGTGAACCTGCGCCTGCTTCTGCTGACAGCCTTGGCAGTGAGCTTCGCGATCAGGAGTTTGCCATTATTCTCGACACTATTCGTGCCTGTGAGGGGCGACGCAAAGATGTGGCAGAACGATTGGGGATCAGCCCGAGAACCTTGCGCTACAAGCTTGCCAAAATGCGTGACGCAGGTATTGACATTCCGCAGTGATGTCTATGCTCATAGCGTGATGATATCTTTCTGTTTGGCGTGATAATTGCATATCCATTAGTTGGATAACTTCAAATGCCCGGATTGGCGGGATTTGCCAAAGTTTTGACAGCGAGGACGACCCATGAAAATTACCCCGATGCAGCATGAAATGCAGACCATGGCATTGGAAGCGCAGAACACCGCCCGTGCTGCGACCGGTCAACAAGTCTCCCAGGATTTTGGCGAGCTTTTGTCTACTGCCATCAACCACGTGAATGGCATGCAGAAGACCTCCGGTGAACTGGCAACGCGTTTTGATCAAGGAGACCGCAATGTCAGCCTATCAGACGTGATGATTGCACGTAATAAATCCAGTGTCGCTTTCGAAGCAACAGTACAGACCCGTAACAAGCTGGTCGAAGCGTACAAAGAACTGATGAACATGCCTGTTTAAGGGAAATAGGACCTGATTGTGGCGGAAGACAACGACAATACACAACTTGCCTTGAATGACGGTGCTGCGGCATTGCCTGCCACGGCGGACAGCGGAGCGTCGCTGGCTGATCCTGATTTGATGGAGCGTGATGTGACCCCCACCGGCCCACTGGGGGGGATGGATATTGCACGTCAGTTGATTCTCGTTGCTGCTGTTGCCATTTGTATCTCTCTTGTTGTGTTGCTGTTTATGTGGGTGCAGGAGCCGGAAATGCGTCCGCTCGGCACCTACGAAACGGAAGAACTGATCCCCGTTCTTGACCATCTTGATCAACAGAAAATTGATTACACATTGGATGGCAATACCATTCGTGTGCCAGCCAAGGATTACTCCAGCATCAAGCTTAACCTCAGCCGTGCCGGCCTGAATTCTGCCACCGAAGAAGGTGACGATATTTTGATGCAGGACATGGGCTTTGGTGTATCCCAGCAACTGGAGCGTGAGCGTCTCAAACTGAGCCGTGAGCGCCAGCTTGCTGCTGCCATTGAAAAAATCCGCGCGGTCAGCAAAGCGCGGGTGCTGCTGGCTATGCCTAAGCAAAGCGTGTTTGTTCGTCACAATCAGGAAGCATCTGCAACGGTATTCCTGACGGTTCGCGGAACCACCCAACTGGGACAGGAAGAGGTGGACTCCATCGTGGATATGGTGGCCTCTGCCGTACCGAGCCTCAAGCCTTCCCGGGTGACGGTCACAGATCAACATGGCCGTCTGCTCAGTTCTGGCAGTCAGGATCCAATCGCCTCGCAACGCCGCAAGGAATATGAACTGGAGCGTAAACAGGAACAGGCGCTTCGCGAGAAAATCGATGCGATTTTGATCCCGGTGCTGGGGCTGGGTAATTATACCTCTCAGGTCGATGTGACCATGGACTTCAGCGCCGTTGAAGAAACCCGCAAACGCTTTGATCCGGCCACACCGTCAACGCGCAGTGAGTATACACGCGAGAATTACAACAACACCGATTATGTGGCTGGCGTGCCGGGTGCCCTGAGTAATCAGCCGCCTGTCGATTCGTCTATCCCCGAAGATATTCAGGATTTGAGAAATGGGGGCGCGGGTGATAAAGGGTCACTGAGCCGCGAAGCAACGCGTAACTATGAACTGGATACGACGATCAGCCACCGTCGTGGACAAACCGGCACCATTGCCCGACAGACCGTGTCTGTTGCGGTTGACTACATTGCCTCGACCAATCCGGAAACCGGTGAAATTACCCGTACACCTGTCAGCGATGCCGAACTGGAGAAAATCCGCCGTCTGCTGGTCGGTGGTGTCGGATATACAGAAAATCGTGGCGATATTCTGGAAGTACTTGCCGTACCTTTTGTTGAACCAGAAGTGGTTTCACTGGGTGATGTGCCTATCTGGGAGCATGAAAACTTCAATGATTGGGTTCGTTGGCTGGCGGCATCACTGGTGATTATCGTGGTGGTATTGGTCCTTATTCGCCCAGCGATGTCTAAACTGATCAACCCAACGAAAGATGATGACGCCTTACTGGGGCCAAATGGTGAAATGTTGGGCCCGGATGGACTGCCTTTGAGTCCGGATGACGATATTGGTCTGATTGGGGCCGATCTTGATGGTTCGAATACGTTTGGTATGAGTTCTTCGAATCTCAACCTGCCTGATCTGCATAAAGACGAAGACCTACTCAAAGCAGTCCGTGCACTGGTTGCAAATGAACCAGACCTTGCTGCGCAGGTCGTGAAAAGTTGGGTAAGTAACGATGGCTAAAGATGATAAAGAGTTGCCTGATAACACCTTTGATGTATCGCAGCTGACAGGCATAGAAAAAGCGTCCATTCTCCTGCTCAGCCTGACTGAGCAGGATGCTGCCAGCATCATCCGTCATCTGGAACCGAAACAGGTTCAGAAAGTGGGCGGAGCCATGACGCAGTTATCTGAACTGAGTCAGGATAAGGTAAATGCTGTTCATCGTCTTTTTCTTGAAGATATTCAAGGTTTTACTGCTATTGGTATGGGCAGTGAAGATTTCGTTCGTAATGCCCTCATTGCTGCACTGGGTGAAGATAAAGCGAATAATCTGGTTGACCAGATTGTCCTTGGCAGTGGCTCGAAAGGTCTGGACTCGCTCAAATGGATGGATCCACGTCAGGTGGCTTCCATCATCATTAACGAACACCCACAGATCCAGACCATCGTACTGTCGTATCTGGAGCCAGAGCAATCAGCGGAAATTCTTACCCAGTTTGCAGAACGTGATGCGCTCGATCTTGTCATGCGTATCGCCAATCTGGAAGAAGTCCAGCCAGCGGCACTGCATGAGCTGAATGAAATCATGGAGAAACAGTTTGCTGGCCAGGCCGGTGCGCAGGCTGCGAAGATTGGCGGTTTGAAAGCGGCTGCCGACATCATGAACTACATGGACAATTCACTCGAATCGGCACTGATGGAACAAATTGGTCAAACTGACGAAGAGATGGCATCGCAAATCCAGGATCTGATGTTCGTGTTCGACAATCTGGCGGATGTGGACGATCGTGGTATTCAGACAATTCTCAAAGACGTCCCACAGGAAGCCCTGCTCAAGGCGCTCAAAGGTGCCGAAGAAGGGTTACGCGACAAAATTCTCCGCAACATGTCGAAGCGTGCGGCAGAAATGCTGTTGGACGATCTCGAAGCCATGGGGCCAATTCGTGTGGCCGATGTCGAAGCTGCGCAGAAAGAAATCCTGTCTGTTGCGCGCAAACTGGCCGATGCCGGCGAGATTATGTTGAGCAGCGGCGGTGCAGACGAATTCCTGTAATTTAGGGGCAAAGTCAACATCAATTACGTTTGAACACTGAGTTTTATAAGGTAGCTGCATGAGTTTAGAGCGTCGTCGCGGATATATTCGCACCAGCGAACAGTCAGAAGACGTTCTCGAGCGTTGGGATATTCCTGACTATAACCCGGTTGATGCACCGCCGCGTGACACGGCGATGAACTATGATCCAGGGTGGGAGCCGTCTGAGATCATTGAAGATGATCAGGAATCGGAGCTTGATCTGTCAATGCTGACTGCGGATGCTTTAGATGAAATCCGCCAGTCTGCCGTCGAAGAAGGCATGGCCGAAGGCCGTGAAGCGGGATTTTCTGAAGGAAAAGCAGCCGGTTTTGAAGAAGGAAAAACCGAAGGCTTTGAGACAGGTAAAGAAGACGGTTACCTGCAAGGGATAGAAGAAGGTCGGCAACTGATTGAAACCCGTTGTCAGCACTTGGACACTATTCTCTCAAAATTGGCGTTTCCTTTAGAGCAAATCGATCACCAGGTACAGAATCAGGTCATTGACATGGTATTGCACCTGGCGAAAGCCGTTATTCAAACTGAGGTGCAAACTAACCCCCAGGTGATCCTCAACACACTGCGTGAGGCGGTCAATGCACTGCCGATGGCCGGGCGTCAAATTACCATTTATTTGCATCCTGAAGATTTAGAGGTGGTCACGTCTGCACACAGTGTCGAATCACTCCGAGAACGGGAATGGCATTTGATTGCTGAACCTTCTCTCAACCGTGGTGATATTCAGGTTGCCTGCGGCGATTCTGTGGTGGATTACCGCATGGAAGATCGTATCTGTGAAATGTTGAGCCGTTTTGCCGGGCAAAATATCAGCAAAGGCCCAAACCCACCGGAAGATGGGATGGGCACTGATGTTCTTCAGGGGGCAGACAAAGTGGTAACTGGTGATATTCCTGAAACACGGGAGACTGAGCCGGTACAGGAAGATCCGGTTCAGACTGACTCACTGGCGAGTCAGTCTGAACCTGAGCGTGCCGACGAAGCGACAACAGACCCCCGCGATGAGGCAGGAGACGAGAATGCTCAACCTGTCTGAACGTTTGAGTGCCCTGAAAACAGACTATTTATCTATCCGACCGGTTGCTTCAGGCAAGCTGGTACGGGTGGTGGGCTTAACCCTGGAAGCCATTGGCTGTCGTGCGCCAGTTGGCAGCCTGTGTAAAGTTGAAACGCTCAACGGCACGGTTGACGCTGAAGTGGTTGGTTTTTCAGGTGAAACACTTTATTTGATGCCGAGCGAACAAATCTCTGGTGTTTTGCCTGGCGCACGAGTGACCCCCATCATCGGTGAGCAGGGCATACCTGTAGGCCTTGAATTGCTTGGCCGTGTGATTGACGGCGTTGGCAATCCACTAGATGGGCTGGGAGACATTTTTACCGGCCAAACGGCCCCTTTCACTCCTGCTGTCATTAACCCGCTGGCAAGAAAGCCTATTGATGCGCCGCTTGATGTTGGCATTAAAGCCATTAATGGTTTGCTCACCGTAGGTAAGGGCCAGCGCATTGGCCTGTTTGCCGGCTCTGGTGTTGGTAAGTCGGTGACCCTTGGCATGATGACACGTGGCACGACGGCACAGGTTGTCGTGGTTGGCCTGATTGGTGAACGTGGCCGCGAGGTCAAAGAGTTCATTGACGAGATCCTTGGGAAAGAGGGCCGTGAACGTGCAGTGGTAGTTGCTGCGCCGGCAGATGCGTCACCGTTAATGCGATTGAAAGGTTGTCAGACGGCACTGACCATTGCTGAGTTTTTCCGCGATCAGGGGTTGGATGTTCTCCTGCTGATGGATTCACTGACCCGTTTTGCTCAGGCTCAACGTGAAATCGCGTTGTCGGTTGGCGAGCCACCGGCTACAAAAGGGTATCCGCCGTCTGTGTTTGCCAAACTACCTGCATTGGTAGAGCGTGCCGGAAACGGCAGCGACGGACAGGGGTCGATCACGGCCTTTTTTACCGTACTGACCGAAGGGGATGATCTGCAGGACCCGATTGCCGATGCGGCGCGTGCGATTCTCGATGGTCACATTGTGCTTTCCCGTGAAATGGCTGATGCAGGCCATTATCCAGCCATTGATGTTGAACGTTCGGTCAGCCGTGTGATGCCCAATATTGTTAATGATGAACATATGCTGATGGCCCGTGCCGTGCGGCAAGTGCTTTCCGTGTGTCGCAAAAACCAGGATTTGGTGTCAATCGGTGCCTATAAACCGGGTACGGACCAGGCAATTGATCAGGCTTTTACGTTAAAGCCGCGTCTGGATATGTACCTGCAGCAGGGCATGAAAGAGGTGGTGCCGTACGACATGTGTGTCAATATGTTACGCTCAACGCTCCAGTAGGTGATGCATGTCTGACGTCGCGATGAAACTTCTCATTGAACAGGCCAAAGAGCAGGAGCGTCATGCTCATCTGGCATTGGTAGCAGCACAACAGGAATTGCAAAGCTACTATATGCAAGTGGAGCAAATTGAGCGCTACCGCCTCGACTATTTCCGCCAGTTGTCTGAACGAGGTCAATCAGGACTGAGTGCCAGCAGTTATGGCCACCTCAACCGCTTCATCGTCCAGCTTGATGAAACACTGGCAAAACAGCGCCAGGTAGCGGTGGATTTTGAAGACAATGTGGAACGTTGTCGAGAGCACTGGCAGACGTGTCGCCAAAAAACCAACTCGTTGGAATGGTTGGTGGAAAAACGCCAGAAGGAAGCAAAAATGCGGGCAGAACGTCTGGAGCAAAAGCAGATGGATGAGTTCGCTACCCTTATTTATTCCCGTCAGAAATCTATATTCTAATATTTTGGCCTGAAAATTGCTTTTTCTTCGTCATAGCTTGCCGGATATACATGCCGGCCTTGAAATGACAACGTGCTTGAAGCGGGATCATCATGAGCCAAACCAGTTTTTTACTTTCCGGTTTATCGAACAGTAACGCGCCTGTCGGTGAAGGTAAAGGCGTTGTGTCTCCAGAACTGATTGAAAATAAAGGGGAAGAATTCTTTCTGACGTTGGCTCAGCTGGTCTCTGGTGACAGTGGATCAGTAAACGCAACCGGGGAAGGTGCGTCGGTAACGGAAGGTGTCACCGCCAGTGAAGACGTCATTAACCAGGTTCTTGTGACATCGCAATCTGGCATCGAAGGAACAGACGGCGAAAACTTGGCGCTGGATGATGAAGCTTTTGACGCTGGTGATGAGCGGGTCGCGACATCAGCCGAGAACGATGAAATTCTTGCGGATGTAGGTCGCAAGCATGTGGCGAAAAAAGATGGAGAAGTATTGCTGCAACGGCTGAATGCATCAAACCAGGCACTTCAGGCAACGCCTGAACATGTTTCACCAGAATGGCAGGACATAAAAACAGGCGTAGTGGAGGCTGATGGCAAAAGCTTGCCGCAGCTATCAGCAAGCACTGAATCAGTAAGTAATGAATTAACAAGTACTGACATGCTGTCTCCGTCATCAAATACTCGGGGAGCTGTGAACCACGATACGGATATCAAATATTCTGCTAATGCACCATCAGAGCCATCGGCCGGGATCGCGGTTGATGCGCTGCTGTCCAAGCCTGTCTACGCCCTCACGGATGAAGAAAAAGTATTGATTCAGCACATGCTTGCCAATATGGATACTGAGACTGCCCCTATTTTTATTCATGCCCATGAATCTGATATTCAGCCTCTCAGCGACACGGAATTGATTGATGAGGTTGATGCTTTGCGTGTATCGACAGCGAAAGCGAGCGAACCTGGTAGCCCTGCCGACGTGCCGGCTCAGGTGGCACCTGAGAGGGTTGCGACCAAAGTCCAGCAAGACGCTGTGATAGCTACCCAGCATACCCAGTTGGCTGATACCAAGGTGAGTGGTGAACCGGAAAAAGCGTTGGTGGATGTTCAGGCCAAAGGCCTGGCATCGGCTGTTCAGACAAACATAAGCCAGGCTGCATCGGCGGTACAGGCGGCGGTGAATCCACAGGCACAACCGGCAGTGTCGCTCCCTGCATATGCGGCAATCCCTTGGACGCCAGCCGCGATGCCAAACAGCCCTGCCCAGACACAATCGGTAACCAGCCAAGCGATGCTTGAATCGACTGCGGCTCAACAAGTGGCAGAAATGGCACACCGGGGGGCGGAAGTAAAAGTGGATCACTTGGCGCAACAATTGGCATCGAGCCTTGGTCACACTGCCAGTACTACAGCCGCTAAACTCGATGCTGCCACAGCCCAAACGCCTTTGCAGATGAACCAGAATCAGGCTGAGGTGGCGAATGCCCTGTCTGAGCGGGTGAACATGATGATGTCGAAAAACCTCAAACATGTTGATATCCGGCTTGATCCGCCTGAGCTGGGACGTCTGCAAATAAAGCTTTCTGTGAACCAGGATCAGGCATCGGTACAGTTCACGGTTGCCAACCAAGCCGCCCGTGATGTGGTGGAGCAATCCATGCCGCGCCTTCGTGAAATGATGCAGCAACAAGGCCTGCAACTGGCGCAGTCCTCTGTCCAGCAGCAAGATGCCGGTGGCAGACAGTCGTTTGCGGGTAGCCAGACGCCATCGGGCGATGGTCAGGGTGGGCAGAATGGACAAGGTGGGTCATCGCGGTTTTCCCACGGGGAGGAGCAAGATGCCGATCATTCCGTGGTAAACCATGATTTCTATGTCAACACGGCCAAAGATCGTGTTGACTATTATGCTTAAAGTAGCACATTTGATGCGCTTGTTTTGGAATTTGTAATGGAATTAATCCTAACTGAGGTCACTCATGGCAGATGAAGATATTGAAGCCGGCGGTAGTGGTGGCGGTAAAAAGAAACTGATCATCATCATTGTTGCCGCATTGCTTTTACTCGGTGGTGGTGGCGGTGCGTTCTTTTTCCTGATGGGGAGCGATAGCGCAGCACAGGATGACATCGTATTGGAAGATCCTGAACCTGTGAGTTTGCAGGCAATTTACGTGACGTTACCACAACCGTTTGTGTTTAACGTCACCGGGGATTCGCAGCAGCGACTGGTTCAGGTGAAAGTCCAGTTGATGGTGCGAGGCGACCAGAATGAGACACTGGCGAAGCAAAACCTGCCTTTGGTTGAACACAGCCTTCTGACAACATTCGGGGCGGCAACCGTTGAGCAATTGCGCACGCCTCAAGGACAGCTGGAAGTGCGCAAGCAGGCTGTCGATACCGTGCAGGCTGCAATGGAAAAAATTACTGGCAAACCCGTGGTTGAGCGGGTGTTATTTACTGGCTTTGTAATGCAATAGGTGCAATGTGACCGATCTCCTCAGTCAAGACGAAATTGATGCACTTCTTCATGGTGTAGATGATGTTGAAGAGGAGGAGCAGGATTCCGGCGGCGACGATATTGGCGCGGCCTCGAATTTTGACTTCTCTTCACAAGACAGGATCGTTCGTGGGCGCATGCCCACTCTGGAGCTGATCAACGAGCGATTTGCACGGCATATGCGGATCAGCTTGTTCAATATGATCCGCAAAACCGCCGAAGTGTCGATCAATGGTGTGCAAATGGTGAAATTTGGTGAGTACCAGAACACCCTGTTTGTACCCACCAGTCTGAACATGGTTCGCTTCCGTCCGCTGAAAGGGACAGCATTGATCACCATGGAAGCGCGACTGGTATTCATTCTGGTGGAAAATTTCTTCGGTGGAGATGGGCGTTTTCATGCCCGGATTGAAGGGCGTGAATTTACGCCAACCGAGCGCCGCGTTATCCAGATGTTGCTCAAGCTGATCTTTGAAGACTACAAAGACGCCTGGGCGCCGGTGATGAGAGTCGAGTTTGAATATCTGGATTCGGAAGTGAACCCGGCGATGGCGAATATCGTCAGCCCGACCGAAGTGATTGTGGTCAGCTCTTTCCATATTGAACTTGATGGTGGTGGTGGTGACTTCCATGTGGTGATGCCATATTCAATGGTAGAACCGATCCGTGAACTGTTGGATGCCGGTATTCAGAGCGACAAGATGGATACTGACAAGCGCTGGTCAAAAGCGCTGCAGGATGAAGTCATGGATGTGGAGGTATCGCTGACAGCAAAATTGCTGGAAACCACGCTTTCTCTACGCGATTTGATGGAGATGGAAGCCGGTGATGTCATCCCAGTAAAAATGCCGGACGCCTGCACGGTTTACATTGAGGATTTGCCGACTTTTCGCGGCAAACTGGGGCAGTCGAATGACAATCTGGCCATCAAGATTACCGAAAAGCTCAAGCGTCCTGAAGTGATGAAGAGTGATGTCACCTTGCTGGAAGACGAACCGATTGAGTTGCTGGAAGACATTAGCGACTTAGGTGAGGCAACGGAAGAATAACTAACACGTTGGTAGATAATCATGAGTGATGTAGAAGACGATTGGGCGGCAGCGCTGGCTGAACAGGCTGAAGTGGAAGGCGGTGATGATGTACAGACTGCCCCGTTGGATGAACTGGTGGATGAAACACCGCCCATCAATGCTGATGAGGCTCGTAAACTGGATGCGATTCTTGATATCCCGGTCACCATTTCGATGGAAGTGGGCCGTACCAACATCAATATCCGCAACTTGCTGCAACTGAACCAGGGCTCGGTGGTGGAACTTGATCGCTTGGCCGGGGAATCGCTGGATGTACTGGTAAACGGCACCCTGATTGCTCATGGCGAAGTGGTGGTGGTGAACGACAAGTTCGGTATCCGGTTAACAGACGTGATCAGCCAAACAGAACGTATTAAAAAGCTGCGCTAACCCGATACATCGATGGTTTCAAACGCTTGACGCCTGCCGCATCGCGGTGGGCGTTTTTTTAGGCCTGAATTTTGCTTAGAGGGTCTATAACCCAAAAGAGACAGGCTGAGAAAAAGAGTTCATGGTTTCCCTGCGACGAATTGCGATTGGATTAATGTTTGCCCCGGCGGCCCATGCTGCTGCACCAGACGGACAGGATCTTGCGACAACCCTGGGTGCGCTGGTGTTGGTTATTGGTGTGATCTTTGGTTTGGCCTGGGTGTTGAAGCGTATGCAGGTTCCCTCCCTGATGAGGGCTAAGGCCGGGCTGAAAGTTGTCAGCCAGCTGCCGCTCGGTCAAAAAGAGCGTGTGGTGGTATTGGATGTGAATGGTGAACAGGTTTTGGTCGGAGTGACACCCCAGCAGATCACCTTGCTCAAAACCCTGAATAATCCGATTGAAGAACGTGAATCCACGACATCTTTCTCTTCCCAACTTAACCATATGTTGAAGAAACATGATGCGTCTTAAATCTGTCACTGCCATTTTTCTGGCACTTTGTTGCATATTTTTCCCTTCTCTGACACTGGCGGAAGAAGAACCAGCACCGGCAGCAGAAATGGTCACTGAAACCCTGATTAATGATGCCGGGGAAGCATCCCTGATTCAGGCTCGTAATGGCGGGGGCATTCCAGCGCTGACGATGACAGTCAACCCGGACGGTACTGAAGATTATTCAGTCACATTGCAAATCCTGGCGCTGATGACGGCGCTGGGATTTTTGCCTGCCATCGTGATTTTGATGACCTCTTTTACCCGGATTGTGGTGGTGATGGCGATTTTGCGTCAGGCTATGGGCTTGCAGCAAACACCGTCAAATCAGGTCATTATCGGCATCGCCATGTTCCTGACCCTGTTTATCATGTCGCCGGTGATTGATCGGATGAATGTTGCTGCTGTTCAGCCCTACTTCAACGAAGAAATTACGGCACGCGAAGCGTTTGACCGCGTGCAGGTGCCATTGCGCGAATTTATGTTGCAACAGACGCGGGTTAAAGATCTCGAAACTTTTGTCAATATGTCCGGTGCACAGGTCACGGAAGCTGAACAGGTGCCGATGACCGTGTTAATTCCGGCGTTTATTACTTCTGAACTTAAAACGGCGTTCCAGATTGGGTTTATGCTTTTCCTGCCGTTTCTGATTATCGATCTGGTGGTGGCTTCAGTCCTGATGGCGATGGGTATGATGATGCTGTCGCCAATGATCGTCTCGTTGCCGTTCAAGCTGATGCTGTTTGTGCTGGTGGATGGGTGGAACCTCATCCTTTCTACACTCGCCGGCAGTTTTGGGTAGGAGTGGGTTATGGCACCAGAGGCTTTTGTTGAACTGTTTCAGGATGCGCTCTACCTCATTCTGATCATGGTGTGCGCCATCATTATCCCCGGCCTGATTGTGGGCTTGCTGGTGGCAATATTCCAGGCCGCCACCTCCATCAACGAACAGACATTGAGCTTTTTGCCCCGTTTGATTGCCACTCTGGTGGCATTGATGGTGTTTGGGCACTGGATGACGCGCATGCTGATGGAGTATTTTTTCCGGCTGGTGGAAGAAATCCCCATGCTGCTCTACTGATCAGGCTAAGGGCATGGAATACCCGGCAAGTATCATTCTCGACTGGTTGGCGCAGTATTTCTGGCCGTTTACACGCATCTCCTCAATGATGATGACGATGACGTTTTTCGGTGCCCGTTTTGTGCCTGTCCGCGTTCGCCTGTATCTGTCCCTGGCCATTACATTTGCTGTGATGCCCGCGTTGCCCCGGGTGCCTGAAACGGTCGAACTGGTCTCCTTTGGCGGTTTTGTTATCCTTGCCCAGCAGATTTTGATTGGTATTGCCATGGGCACAGTTACCCAGTTTGTTATCCAGACGTTTGTGTTGTTGGGCCAGATTATCGGTATGCAATCGAGTCTGGGTTTTGCCTCCATGGTGGACCCGGCCAATGGCCAGAATACCCCCTTGCTGGGTCAGTTTTACCTATTCGTCGCCACCATGATTTTTCTCTCTACTGATGGGCATTTGCAGATGCTTAACCTGGTGGTGATGAGTTTCAAAACCCTGCCGGTGGGTGACATGCTCGGCGCTGCTGATTACCGCGCCATGGCAAGCTGGTTTGGCATCATGTTCAGTGTGGCACTGGGTATGGCACTGGCGGGCATTATCGCATTGCTGACGGTGAACCTTTCTTTTGGTGTGATGACCCGTGCGGCGCCACAGCTCAATATTTTCTCGCTTGGTTTTTCGTTTGCCTTGCTGGTGGGCCTGTTAATCTGCATGTATCTGTTAAACGGTATCTTGCCGCATTACCTGAACCACTGGGACACAGGGGTGAATGCCATCTGTGATCTCATTCGTCTCAACTGTGCTGTCGGCGGAGGTGCCTGATGGCAGAAAATGACGGTCAGGAACGCACAGAAGACGCCACGCCCCGAAGGCAACAGCAGGCGCGGGAAAAGGGGCAGGTACCGCGCTCAAGAGAACTGGCATCGGTCGCCGTTCTTGTGGTGGGAGCTATTGCGCTGATGTGGTTTGGTGAAAGCCTGGGGAACGCATTGATGGCGATGATGCGAAAACTCTTTACGCTCACCCGTGAGGAGATTTTTGATGTTACCTCGCTTGGACTCATCAGCTATGGTGCCATCTTCCATATTTTCTGGCCAATCACCTTTGTACTTCTCATGTTGTTTGTTGCCGGCCTGCTTGGTGCGTCGGCTCTGGGCGGCGTCTCTTTTTCTTGGGAGGCGGCAAGGCCGAAACTGTCCAAAATGAGCCCACTGCAGGGTATTAAACGCATGTTTGGTAAACAAAGCTGGGTTGAGCTTATCAAGTCTATCCTTAAAGTGGCACTGGTCTCGGGCGTTGCGTTCTATCTTATGTGGGCCAGCCTCGATGATTTCTATCAACTGAGTATTGAAACCTTCCCCACCAATCTTTATCACGCGCTGGATATCCTGCTCAATTTCGTGTTGCTGATCTGTTGTTCTCTGCTGGTGGTGGTCGCCATTGATGTGCCATTCCAAATCTGGCAGCACAATGAACAACTGAAAATGACCAAGCAGGAGATAAAAGACGAATACAAGGAAACCGAAGGTAAACCTGAGGTGAAAGGGCGTATCCGGATGCTGCAACGGGAAATGGCACAACGGCGGATGATGGCGGAAGTGCCATCGGCTGACGTGGTGATCACCAACCCGGAGCATTACTCAGTGGCCCTGCGTTATGACAGTAAAATGGATAAAGCCCCGGTGGTGGTGGCCAAAGGCTCTGATTTCCTGGCACTTAAAATCCGTGAAATTGCCGCAGAACATGACATCACCATTGTGCCAGCTCCCCCGCTTGCCCGTGCAGTGTATTACAGCACGGAACTGGAACAGCAGATCCCCGATGGCCTGTTTACCGCCATCGCACAATTACTTGCTTATGTGTTCCAGCTCAAGCAGTACAAAAAAGGACGGGGACGTAAACCCAAACCGCTGGCCGACCAACAATTGCCAATACCGCCGGATTTACGTCGCTGATGTGACACTGAATGGGTATCATCTTGTAACTAGCTGATAAATAGTGGTTTTAAAAGTGGTTCACTTTTTGCTTCTAAGGTTTAAGACATGAAGCCCTGAAGAACATAAAACGACACATGAAGCTTTCTTTGCCGTTCTACGACAAGGTCCAGGACAAAATCCCTTTTAAGCGTGGGCAAGCTTTCCCCGCTATCGGTGCGCCGCTCCTGGTACTTTCTACTCTCGCGATGGTGGTGCTGCCTATGCCACCATTGCTGCTCGACCTGATGTTCTCCTTTAACATTGCGCTTTCTCTGGTGGTGCTGTTGGTGACGGTCTACACGCGAAGGCCGCTTGATTTCGCCGCATTTCCTACTGTCCTCCTGATAGCTACCCTGATGCGCCTTGCGCTGAACGTGGCATCAACCCGGGTGGTACTTCTGCATGGCCATGAGGGGCCGGGAGCTGCGGGACAGGTGATTGACGCTTTTGGTTCTGTGGTGATTGGCGGAAACTATGCCGTGGGTCTGGTGGTGTTCCTTATCCTGATGATCATCAACTTTATGGTTGTCACCAAGGGTGCTGGCCGTATCTCTGAAGTCAGCGCACGTTTCACCCTGGATGCTTTGCCGGGTAAACAAATGGCAATTGATGCCGATTTGAATGCGGGCCTGATTGATCAGGAGCAGGCGCGTACACGCCGTCAGGAAGTGACCAAAGAAGCGGATTTCTATGGTTCAATGGACGGTGCATCAAAATTTGTTAAAGGGGATGCCATCGCCGGTATTTTAATTCTGGCGATCAACATTATCGGTGGCCTTTCCATCGGTATGATCCAGCATGATGTCAGTTTTTCCGACGCCATTGAAATCTACACCCTGTTGACTATCGGTGATGGTCTGGTCGCGCAAATCCCGTCGCTGTTGCTGTCGATTGGTGCTGCCATCATGGTGACCCGCCAAAACACCGACGAAGACATGGGCCAGCAGGTTGTTTTCCAGCTGGTTGATAACCCGAGAGCGCTGATCATTGCCACCGGTATTCTGGTGGTAATGGGGATTGTTCCCGGCATGCCACATATTCCCTTCCTGACGCTGGCGCTGGTTTGTGGCGGTTTTGCCTTCTGGAAAACCAAACAACAGGCCAAAGCCCAAAAAGAAGCCGAGGAAGCGCCGAAACAGGACGTGGTGGCACCCAAGCCTAAAGAGTTGTCATGGGATGATGTCCAGCCTGTTGATGTGATTGGTCTTGAAGTGGGCTATCGCCTGATCCCTATGGTTGACCGTGATCAGGGTGGCGAATTGCTAGACCGCGTGAAAGGGGTGCGTAAGAAATTGTCTCAGGACTTTGGTTTCCTGATCCCGCCGGTACATATCCGCGATAACCTAGAGCTGCCGCCTAACAGTTACCGCATTACCCTGATGGGGGTTGCGGTGGGTGAAGCGGATATTCGTCCGGATAAAGAGCTGGCTATCAACCCTGGTCAGGTTTTTGGTCCCGTGGATGGAGAAGGTACGGTCGATCCGGCGTTTGGCCTTGAAGCCGTGTGGATTGAAAAAGCCCAGCGTGAGCATGCGCAGGCGCTTGGCTATACCGTAGTGGATTCTGCAACCGTATTGGCCACTCACCTGAGCCAGATACTGACCAACAATGCAGAGCGTTTGCTGGGGCATGAAGAAGCACAGAATCTCATCGATATGCTGGCGAAACAGTCACCACGGTTGGTAGAAGGTCTGATCCCGGAACAAATCTCACTGGGGGCAGTGGTTAAGGTGATGCAAAACCTTCTCAATGAAGCCATTCCTATCCGCGATGTGCGGACGATTATCCAGACCCTCTCTGAGTATGCACCGAAGAGTCAAGATCCCGACATTTTAACCGCAGCAGTGCGCATATCATTAAGACGGTTAATTGTGCAGGAAATCAATGGAGTAGCGCCAGAACTGCCAGTAATTACGCTGGTTCCAGAGCTGGAACAGATATTGCATAAGACTATGCAGGCATCAGGCGGTGAATCGACAGGTATTGAACCGGGTCTGGCAGAACGTTTGCAACAGAGCCTGGCGGAGGCCACTCAAAACCAGGAGCTGCAAGGGGAGCCCGCAGTATTACTGACTTCCGGGGTGTTGCGCTCAACACTGGCCAAGTTTGTGAAAAATACCATCCCATCGTTGCGTGTCCTGTCTTATCAGGAAGTGCCGGATGAAAAACAAATAAGAATTGTAAGGGCGGTTGGCAACTGATGTACGCATCAGTAACTCAGGACGACGATTTTGAAAATTAAACGATTTTTTGCCAAAGACATGCGAACAGCCTTGGCCGAAGTGAAAGAAGCACTCGGTGCCGATGCGGTGATCATGTCGAACAAAAAAGTGACGGGTGGCGTCGAAATCGTGGCGGCAGTGGATACTGATGCTCCTACCCGTGACATGCGTAAAGATGCGGCCAGAATGCAGATGGCTCAAAGCATGGATCGCGCCCATCAAGCCCGTCGACTGGCTGATGACACTGTCTATGTTCGCCGTGACATCAATAAGGAAGCAGCACGCAAGCCATTGGGGAGCGCGCTGGGCAGCAAGTTTTCCAGTTTGCTGGACCGTTACCAGTCACAACTGACGGACAGCAAACCTGCTGCTGAGCCCCAGCAGGAAGCCGATTCATTGAGTGCATTGCTGGCGCGCCAGAATGACGCTCAATCAGCCCGTCGACAACATAGTGAGTCCAATGGCAACAGACATGGTACTTACAACACCCCAAACGGGTTTTCACGCAGTCAGCAGCAACAGAAAAGCCAGGAGCTTGACCGTCTTTATCGTCAAAAACGTGATGAAGTGGACCGCCGTGATGACCGCTTTTCAACCCGCAGTGAATCCCGAAAACAGACTACAACACGCCCTGGTAATGAAGAAATCGAAGCCATGCGCAAGGAAATGACCACCATCCGTAACCTTTTGGAACACCAACTTTCCGGATTGATGTGGCAGGAAGTGGAGCGTAAAGAGCCGCTTCGCGCCATGTTGATAAAACGTTTGGAAAAAATGGGTATTTCACCGGTGTTGGCTGACCAACTCGCGGGTTATATTCCGGAAGATACCCCTCCTAATGAAGCGTGGTCTGAACTGCTTGAATTGGTGGCTGATCAGGTGATTACCACCAGTGAGAACCTGCTGGAGTCTGGCGGTGTGATTGCCCTGCTTGGCCCAACCGGTGTTGGCAAGACCACCACCATTGCAAAACTGGCCGCAAGAGCAGCGATGGACTTCGGTCCTGAAGATATTGCACTGGTGACGACTGACACATTCCGTATCGGTGCCCATGAACAACTGGCAACCTACGGCAGAATTTTAGGCTGTCCGGTAAAAGTGGCTAAAGATGCGGATGAACTGGCCGATATTCTGTATCAGTTACGTCACCGTCGACTGATCTTGTTAGATACCGCGGGCATGGGCCAGCGCGATCTTAGGCTATCAGAACAACTTGATACGCTTATCCAGAACAGTGGTTCGCACATTCGAAGCCTCCTTGTATTGCCCGCGACCTCTCAGCGTCGGGTGCTGCAGGAGACGATTGATCACTTCCGACGTATTCCGCTTTCAGGCTGTGTACTGACGAAGTTGGACGAATCCCTCAGCTTGGGAGAATTATTGAGTGTGACCATAGAAAATGCCCTTCCGGTAACCTACCTGGCGGATGGACAGCGGGTGCCTGAAGACATTCGCCAGGCAAGTGGAAAATACCTGGTGAGCAAGGCAAGTGAACTGATGGATCAAGATTCAGAGCAGCGAAACCATTTCTGGAGTCATGATGTACCAGAGTCGAATGCGGCGGACTTTTATGATTGAGACAACCATGCATGATCAAGCTAGCGGCCTCCGCCGCCTGACAAACCCGACTCGCACCAAAGTGATTACCGTCACGGGTGGCAAAGGTGGGGTAGGTAAAACCAATATCACACTGGGTATGGCTGCCGCCATGGCCAAGCAAGGGAAAAAGGTCATGGTGTTGGATGCGGACCTTGGCCTGGCAAATGTCGATGTGTTATTGGGTTTGCGCGTTGGAAAAAATCTCAGCCATGTGATGCAAGGCGTATGCGACCTGAAAGATATCATTCTGGAAGGGCCTCACGGTATGAAAATTATCCCAGCATCTTCTGGCATGCGCGGAATGACAGAATTGAGCACTGCCCAGCATGCGGGCCTTATCCGGGCATTTGGCACGCTGGACGAGGATGTTGATGTCCTGTTGGTGGACACCGCCGCAGGGATTTCCGACATGGTGTTGAGTTTTTCCCGCGCAGCGCAAGATGTCCTGATGGTGGTCTGTGATGAGCCGACATCCATTACCGATGCCTACGCGCTAATCAAGCTGCTAAGCCGTGAACATGGTGTGACGCGTTTCAAAGTTGTTGCCAATATGGTGCGCAGTTATCGGGAAGGACGCGATTTATTTACAAAATTAACGCGGGTAACAGAAAGATTTTTAAATGCTAATCTAGAATTAGTAGCGTGTGTCCCATTAGATGAGCATGTGCGTCAATCTGTGAAGAAGCAACGTGTGGTGATCGATGCATATCCAAAGTCTCCGGCGGCGCTTGCATTGAATGCGCTGGCAAACAAAGCCTTGACCTGGCCAGTACCGCGCAATCCAGGTGGGCATTTGGAGTTTTTTGTAGAGCGGTTGTTAGTTCGGGATGAAGCTGCGGGAGATTACCTCAGTGAATAAAGCGCTCACCTATAGCAGGACAGGCGCTTCGACGGAAACGGTGTTTGAACAATACGCCACGCTAGTGAAGCGCATCGCCCATCACTTGGTTGCCCGTTTGCCGCCGAATGTGCAGGTTGAAGATTTGATTCAGGCAGGCATGGTGGGATTACTGGAGGCGCAGCAAAACTACGATGCCTCTAAAGGGGCCAGTTTTGAAACCTATGCCGGCATCCGTATTCGTGGTGCCATGTTGGATGATATCCGGAAAGGAGATTGGGTACCACGCTCTGTTCATAAGAACAATCGCCAAATCAGCGAAGTGATTGCCCAATTGGAAGGCGAATTAGGGCGGGATCCAAAAGACAAAGAAATTGCGAAACGCCTAGGCATGAGTCTGGAGCAGTACCATCAGGCTCAGAATGACATTAATGCAGGACGACTGATTGGTATCGTTGACCTGGGTGTTTCAGAAGATGCTTTCGTTACAGAAAGTCATCGCGACGAAAACCTTCCTTTTGAGGAGGTAGCCGGGGACAGCTTTAAATCGCATCTTGCGAATGCCATCCGCAGCCTTCCTGAAAGAGAAGCTTTGGTTCTCTCTCTCTACTATGACGAGGAACTTAACCTCAAAGAGATAGGGGCCATTATCGGGGTCAGCGAATCCCGGGTTTGCCAGATTCAGAATCAGGCAATGCAGCGGTTACGGACCAAGCTTTCCTCTTGGTCGAAGTAAGTTTTAACAATAATAAGGAACCTCACCGGAGGCCACTTTGGACACAAACATGAAAATCCTCGTTGTTGATGACTTTTCAACAATGCGACGCATCGTTAAAAACCTCCTTCGTGATCTGGGTTTCAACAATACCGTTGAAGCAGATGACGGCCTAACAGCACTGCCAATACTCAAAAAAGGCGGTATTGATTTTGTCGTCACTGACTGGAACATGCCTGGCATGCAGGGCATTGACTTGCTCAAGAACATCCGTGCTGATGATGATCTCAAACATCTGCCAGTCTTGATGATCACTGCAGAAGCGAAGCGTGAACAAATTGTTGAAGCTGCACAAGCTGGTGTGAATGGTTACATCGTGAAGCCATTTACTGCCGCTACGCTCAAAGAAAAGCTGGACAAGATTTTCGAGCGCATGTGATTTCCCGATTCGCGCAGTGAAGGACTAAAGAGACGATGATAACACTCGACCAAGCTAAAGAGTTGGTCAGTCTGCTCGAAGAAGGGAATCAGGACGCCGCGAACGAATTATTGGTGAAAGTGACCAGTGATACGCGTAATCCGCTCTTCAATGAGGTAGGTAAACTGACTCGGCAACTTCATGATTCGTTAGCAAATTTCCGTTTGGACCCACGTATCAGTGATCTAGCGAACAGTGAGATCCCGGATGCTAAAGATCGCCTGAACTTTGTCATGGAAAAAACGGAACATGCAGCAAACCGTACCATGGATGCGGTTGAAGCCACGCTTCCTATTGCCGATAACCTGCAAGAGTGCCTTTCTCAGGTGAGACCCCAGTGGAATAACCTCATGGGGGGGCGGATTGATGTTGCAAGTTTCAAAGGCCTGTGTCACCAAATCGACGGGTTATTGACACAGGTAGAAGGGGATACCACCAAGCTCCACAGTCAATTGACCGAAATCCTCATGGCGCAGGATTTTCAGGACCTGACAGGTCAGGTGATCCGCCGTGTCATTGAATTGGTGCAAGAAGTAGAAAAACAATTGGTTGAAATCCTGACCGCATTTGGTCTGGATGAAGATCACAAAGAACCAGAAACAGAACAACAATCTGACATTGAGGCGGAAGGTCCTGTTATCTCTGAACAAAAGCGTCAAGAGAAGGAAGTGATGCAGAGTCAGGATGATGTTGACGACCTACTTTCCAGTCTGGGCTTCTAGGGGTGCGTTATGAGCTTTGAAATGGATGAAGAAATCCTGCAGGACTTTTTGATTGAAGCAGGTGAAATTCTTGAATTATTGTCTGAGCAGTTAGTTGATCTGGAAAAGACCCCAGATGATCGGGATCTGCTTAATGCCATTTTCCGGGGTTTCCATACGGTTAAAGGTGGCGCAGGTTTTTTGTCACTCACTGAACTGGTTGAGACATGCCACGGTGCAGAGAACATCTTTGATAACCTGCGTAACGGTGGCCGTGAGCTGACATCGGAAGTGATGGATACCATCCTTCAAGCGCTCGATACCGTTAACGAACAGTTTGCCTGTGTGCAGGAGCGTGAAGCGGTTCCTGCTGCAGCCCCCTCGCTGATAGAAGCCTTGCACAAATACAGCCGCCCAGCCTCTGAGGATGAAGCTACGGAAGCGGCAGCACCGGAACCTGAGCCAGAGCCTGAACCTGAGCCTGTCGTCGAAGCCACTGCTGAAAGCGAAGAAGCCATCGCCGGGGATTCTGTTGACGACATCACCGACGATGAATTTGATCGCTTACTGGATGAGTTGCACGGTGCAGGCAAAGGGCCACAAGCCGGTGACAGTACGTCGACACCGTCGGTTGATGCTGCCTCATCCGGTGGTGATGACATTACCGATGATG
Organism: Grimontia sp. THUN1695; assembly: GCF_059704325.2. Taxonomy (NCBI): domain Bacteria; kingdom Pseudomonadati; phylum Pseudomonadota; class Gammaproteobacteria; order Vibrionales; family Vibrionaceae; genus Grimontia; species Grimontia sp. THUN1695. The sequence continues at coordinate 531,905 of NZ_AP046577.1, forward strand.
AATTCGAAAAACTACTCGACGATCTTCATGGCACAGGAAAAGGGCCACAAGCTGGTGATGTGGCGACGCCTCCTCCGCAAAATGTGTCTGTGGAAAGCCCGGACAGTGACGAAATCACTGACGATGAGTTTGAAAAGTTGTTAGATGATCTTCACGGCAAAGGCAAGAGTCCTATCGCCAGTGAGGCTCCAAAGACCGCTCCAGAGCCACCCAAAACACCAGCGCCGAAGGTAGAGCCTAAACCTGCTCCGAAAGCTGAGCCAGCTGTTGCGAAACCACCCGCGGCTGTGGCAAAGCCGCCTGCCAAAGCTGACGACAAAAAGCCGCCAGCCCCTCAAGTTGAGCAGACTGTACGTGTGAACACATCAACTCTCGACACTATCATGAACATGGTAGGTGAGCTGGTGCTGGTGCGTAACCGTCTGGTGAGCCTGGGTGCAAACAGTGACGATGAAAACATGGCGAAAGCCGTTACTAACCTTGATGTAGTCACTGCAGATCTTCAGGGGGCGGTAATGCAAACACGGATGCAGCCCATCAAGAAAGTGTTTGGCCGATTCCCCCGTGTTGTCCGTGATTTGGCGCGAAGCCTGAAAAAAGACATTGTGCTGGAAATGCGCGGTGAAGAGACTGATCTGGATAAGAATCTGGTTGAGGCTCTGGCTGATCCTATGGTCCACTTGGTGCGTAACTCTGTTGACCATGGTATTGAAATGCCGGATGTGCGTGAGCAAAAAGGCAAGCCCCGTACCGGTACGATTACCTTGGCAGCATCGCAAGAAGGTGACCATATTCTCCTGACCATCGAAGATGATGGCGGCGGTATGGATGCGGACAAGCTGCGCTCTATTGCGGTAAACCGTGGTGTAATGGATGCGGATGCTGCCGCCCGCCTGAGTGATACCGAAGCCTATAACCTGATTTTCGCTGCAGGTTTTTCAACCAAAACGGAAATTTCAGACATTTCCGGCCGTGGCGTTGGTATGGATGTAGTGAAAACCGCGATTACCCAGCTAAACGGTACGATTTCGATCGACTCTGAGCTTGGCCGTGGCACTATCATCTCAATCAAAGTTCCACTGACACTGGCGATATTGCCAACACTGATGGTGGGGATCGGAAACAATCCCTATGCCTTCCCGCTGTCAAATGTGAATGAAATCATCAGCCTTGATCTCTCTAAAACCAATACGGTTGATGGTCAGCTGACGCTGATTGTACGTGAGAAAGCGATCCCACTCTTCTACCTGCAGGATTGGTTATGCCCACGTCGTGGTATCGCCAACCGCGAGGTGGGTCATGTGGTCATCATCCAGATGGGCCACCAGCCAGTCGCTTTCGTGGTGGATTCACTGATTGGTCAGGAAGAAGTGGTTATCAAACCATTGGATGAGTTATTGCAGGGCACGCCGGGTATGGCGGGAGCAACCATTACCAGTGATGGTCACATTGCGTTGATCCTTGATGTGCCGAACCTGCTTAAACGATACGCTGGCCGATAATAATCAAAAAGGAATGACATGGCAGTGAAAGTATTGGTGGTGGACGATTCAAGCTTTTTCCGCCGCCGTGTGAGTGAAATCATCAACGGGGATCCCCGCCTTGAAGTCATTGACTGCGCGGTGAATGGAAAAGAAGCCGTTGAAAAAGCGGCAACGCTGAAACCTGACGTGATTACCATGGACATCGAGATGCCGGTGATGGATGGCATTACTGCTGTCCGCGAGATCATGCAGAGTAATCCGACGCCTATCCTGATGTTTTCTTCGTTAACGCACGATGGGGCGAAAGCCACGCTCGATGCTTTGGATGCGGGTGCTCTCGACTTCCTGCCAAAGAAATTTGAAGACATTGCGCGTAACCGCGATGAGGCCGTGAGCCTATTGCAACAGCGAGTCAATGAGATTGCTCGAAAACGTGCATTCATGAGGCGTCCGCCGCCTGCGGCACGTCCTTCTGCGGCAACATCGACACCAACCCGTGCTGCTACTGGCAGCACGCTGACACCGTCAACAACGGCACGATCTTTACCTGCCAGTCGTTTTAAAACCAGCGGTAAGCGCTATCAACTGGTGGCGATTGGTACGTCTACCGGTGGCCCGGTGGCGTTGCAAAAAGTGTTGTGTGGCCTGCCTGCAAATTTCCCGTTGCCTATTGTGCTGATCCAGCATATGCCATCAACCTTCACCGCAGCGTTTGCCCAGCGTCTTAACGGTCTTTGTAAGATCACGGTGAAAGAAGCACAAGATGGCGATCCGCTTCAGCCAGGAACCGCATATCTCGCACCTGGCGGAATGCAAATGATGATTGATGGTCGCCCGGGTGCTGCACGGGTGAAAATTATCGATGGCGGTGACCGGATGAATTATAAGCCGTGTGTCGACGTTACTTTCGGCTCAGCAGCGAAAATCTATAACGATAAGGTGTTGTCAATGGTACTGACCGGTATGGGTGCAGATGGCCGTGATGGGGCAAGATTGTTGAAACAACAGGGCTCAACGGTTTGGGCACAGGATGAAGAGAGCTGTGTTGTTTATGGTATGCCGCAAGCGGTCGCGAAAGCGGGTATTTCGACAGAAGATTTGCCGTTGGATCGTATCACTGAGCGTATTCTCGTTGAGCTCAATCTTGTTTAAGGAGCGGCTGTGATAGTCTGGAGCATTGCAAACCAGAAAGGGGGTGTGGGGAAAACCACTACCACCATTACCCTCGCTGGGCTTCTCAGTGAAAAAAACAAGCGTGTGTTGTTGATCGATACCGATCCGCACGCATCGCTGACGACGTACCTGAATTACGATTCGGAGCAGCTTCCCCGCACCTTATTTGATCTCTTTCAATTGCAGGCGATAAACCGGGATACCATCAAACCGCTGATCCTGAACACTGAATACAAAAATCTCGATATCCTGCCATCACACATGTCATTGGCGACGCTTGATCGCGCCATGGGCAACCGCGGTGGCATGGGGCTTATGCTGAAGAAAACCCTTGCTTGTCTGGAAGATGAATACGATTACGCACTGATTGACTGCCCACCCATTCTCGGCGTGATGATGGTTAACGCGCTGGCGGCGAGTAACCGTATCCTTATTCCGGTACAGACCGAGTTTCTGGCGATGAAAGGCTTGGAGCGTATGGTGCGTACTTTGCAAATCATGCAAAAGTCGCGGGCATCTACGTTTAAAGTGTGCATTGTGCCGACCATGTATGACAAACGCACCCGTGCCTCGCTAGAAACCTTGCAGGAGTTAAAAGTGCGTTATCCGGATCAAGTTTGGACCTCTGCTGTGCCCATTGATACTAAATTCCGTGATGCAAGCTTAAAGCATATGCCGCCTTCGTATTACGCAAAAAATTGCCGCGGCGTGTTTGCTTACAAAACGCTGCTCTCTTATTTGGAGAGACTGGAACAGGATGAAAGATAGCCGTGCCATGTCCAGTGTTCAGGCACTGGATGATTATTTTGACGCCTTGCTGGAGGAAGGTAATTCCCTGCTGCAAGATCACACGGACGTGGCGCTGCAAGCGGTTGACCATGCAATCGATGAAGAGACGACGTTGGCACCTCAGCCTGTGGTGGTTGAGCCAGTGGAACAATTCAGTGGGGCAACACTGACCGAGGATAAGCGCGATCTGTCATCGGTTGAAAAACTCCTCAGCCAGCTCAAGCTGGACGAGGATATGGAAATAGAAGTCGAAATCTTGACGGAAACGGACGTATCGACAGACAGCAAGCTAGCCGTTGATGTAGATACTGAAGTGCTTACTGAAGTAGAGGCTGAAGTAACACAAGAGGTTGTCACTGATACTACTGTTGACACAGATGTCTTCACGGAGCCAGATCTCGAGATCGCCGTTGAGGAAACCGTTACTGAAGAAGTGACAGGCTCTGTTGATATAGCGACTGAGACCGAATGTGAAGCCGATGTCCAGACCGATGAGGACACAGCGCCGCCTTGGCAGAATATCGCCCCAGAATATGCTTTTCAGGTATTGTTCTTTGAATCGTTTGGTGTGGTTTACGCAGTCCCACTCGCGGAACTGGGCGGAATTCACCGGCTTAAAGAGTGTAATCACCTGATTGGAAGGCCGGATTGGTATTTGGGCCTTCAGACTGAACGGGATCAACAGTTGGACGTGGTTGATACCGCGAAGTGGGTAATGCCAGAAAAAATAACGGATAACAGCCATCGCGAAGACTATAGTTATATTGTGACTTTGGGTAACAGTAAATGGGGCTTGGCTTGTAATGCCCTTCTAGGGACAGAGTCACTCAGTGGTGAACAAGTGCGATGGCGTGAGCAAGCTGGCAAACGGCCCTGGTTGGCTGGTTTGGTAAAAGAAAAGATGTGCGCTTTGATCCACGTTGAAGCGCTGATTGCCATGCTGAATCAAGGTATTGATGCCAATGCGTTGGCGTAAATGACGTAGCACAGCACGTAAAGAGGAAAATAAATGTCTCAGGTAGCTGAAGTTCAAAAAGAAAACGTGAATGACGAGGTCTTGCAGTGGGTGACTTTCCAGCTGGAAGACGAAACCTACGGCATTAATGTCATGCAGGTTCGGGAAGTATTGCGCTACACCGAAATCGCACCGGTACCGGGTGCGCCAGACTATGTGCTGGGCATCATTAATCTTCGTGGTAACGTGGTGACAGTGATTGACACCCGTTCACGATTCGGTCTAATGCAAGGTGAAGTGTCAGACAACACCCGTGTGATTGTCATCGAAGCGGAGTCCCAGGTGATCGGCATCATGGTTGACAGTGTGGCAGAGGTGGTATACCTCAAAACGTCTGAAATTGATACCACGCCAAGTGTGGGTACAGATGAAAGCGCCAAGTTTATTCAAGGTGTGAGCAACCGAAATGGCCATTTGTTGATCCTGGTTGACCTGAACAAACTGCTCTCTGATGAAGAGTGGTCAGAGATGGCCATGCTGTAATGCCCGACATTGTGCAGTATTGGTTACCACTGGGGATTTCACTCAGTGTTGCAGTTGCTTCTTTGTTGTTGCTTCGTAGGGAAAAGGCAGCGCGCCAGAATCTGGAGGCGAAATTTCAGGCTATGGAGCTGCTGTACAAGAATGCCCGCCAGCAACATGAAAGTCTGTCTAAGCAGTTTAATGAACTGCGCGCAGGTTCTATTGGCATGAGCCAGAAACTCGCAGAACTTGCACAGCGGTTCGACGAGTTGCTCGAAAAGCAAAACGAGATGGAAATGCATGACCAGGATGGTCGGCTTTATAGCCGGGCCAGTAAAATGGTGGAGCTGGGCGCAGATCTTCGCGAGTTGATGGAAGAGTGTGATTTGCCCAAAGCAGAAGCTGAACTTCTGCTCAGCATCAGGAAACAGCGGGCAACAAGGTAGATATTATACCGTTTTGTTTACCACAAACCCCTCCCATCCGGGCGGGGTTTTGCCGTCCAGGTACCAGGCAAACGCAATGAGCTCCGCAATCACCAGGTAAAGCTGCTCTGGAATTTCATCGCCCACTTCCAAGGCTGACAGCCAGTTCATTAATGCTTCGTCACTGTGGATCAATCCTCCGTTTTTCTCCATTTCCTCAATCAGTCTTTCAGCCAGTTGGTCATAACCTTTGGCGGAGACCTTGGGCGTATTGATACCATCATATTTTAAGGCAATGGCACTTTTGGGCTTTTTCATACTTGAATATCCACTCCTGATGACACAGTTTCTGCCGTACTTTCATCCAATGGGCTGATGTCGCAGCACGCCAGCACCACATGGTGCTGGCGAAGTTTTTCTTCCAACAAAGGTACCGCCTGTTCGAGTTGATGGCATAAGCCTTCTGAATCTGTTGAAAAAGAGAGTGCCAGAGCATTGCCTTCCAGCTCAGCGGTAGCTGTCAGGTGGCGGCTTTTCGACAATGTCAGGTTTACGGTTACGCACCAGCGCAACTTTTTACGCTTTTTATAGGTCTTCTTTTCTACCTGAATATGTAACGGTGACAGAAGGTTATCCCGAAAAGGAAAGAGCCAATGGTGATCGCCGGGTTTGGTTTGTTCATTGACACGTTGTTCTGCCAACAACATCAACATTGCTTTGAGCTTGCCGTTACTTTCGGTGTCCGGGGGGGACGTATCAAGTCGCTTTAGCGCCTCAAGCAATGCTTTGTCAGGTGCTTTTCTGGCTAGCCAGGTTGCGGCCAGTTTGGGGTCTGAAGGCATCATCATCTGTTTTAACAGTGTGGCCATTAACGTCGCATAGGGTGATTGTTCCAGTTCAGTGCGTTTGATTAGGGGAAAAAGGTTCAGCAAACCAAGTAATTGCGATAATTGTGACTGTTGCAGTGCTTTGTTGTTTTGCTGTATTGCATCCAGGGTAGGGCTTTGTCCTGATGCCAACCGGTTTTTCAGGGGGATATTGCGAAGGGGGGCCTGAGCTAATGCATTGATGTGGCTGATATTGTCTATTTTCATGTTTGCTCACATTTGGTAACGCTTAGGGCATATACTCGACCATGCCCTGAGAGTAGGATCTGATTACTTTATTGTCATTAGCGAGACCAGTCGGTTAACGATTTTTAACGCCTCTATGATATTATCGGGCAAATTTTTCATTACTTTATCGGGAAAGCCTATTTCTCATGTTGGAAGTGCGCCAGCTAAGCTGCATTCGCGATGAACGGATGTTGTTTGAAGATCTTAGCTTTACGTTATCACCGGGTGATCTTGTTCAGATTGAAGGGCCTAATGGCGCAGGAAAAACCACGCTTTTACGCATTATTGCCGGTTTGGGTTTGGCGGAGTCGGGAGATGTACTTTGGCAGGGGAAACCTGTCAGCCGGGTGCGTGAAGAGTTTTACGGAAACTTACTTTTTCTGGGCCACAGTACGGGTGTTAAGCGTGAAATGACCGCTTTTGAAAACTTGGCGTTTTACCAGCGTATGCACGGTGATACCAATGAAAGTGTGCTTTGGGATGCTCTGGCCCGTGTGGGCCTTGCCGGACGCGAAGATGTTCCTGCTGCGCAGCTTTCAGCGGGGCAAAATCGCCGGGTGGCGTTGGCAAGGCTTTGGATCAGTAAATCCAAACTCTGGGTGCTCGATGAACCATTGACCGCGATTGATAAGCAGGGCGTGAAAGTGTTAGAAGCGCTTTTTGAAGCACATGTAAATGCCGGGGGAATGGTGTTGTTTACTACCCACCAGGATATGTTTGACGGCAACCCGATGTTGCGCCGGATCAGGTTGGGGGCGTAATGGGGTCAGCGATGTTGTACATGATCAGGCGTGAGCTGCTTGTCGCGTTTCGGCGCCAGTCTGACATGTTGAACCCTTTGTGGTTCTTCATTATTGTGATCACCCTGTTCCCGCTTGGCGTGGGGCCTGGGCCGAATCTATTGGCAGAAATCGCCCCGGGCATTATCTGGGTGGCAGCGCTGTTGGCGGCAGTCTTGTCTTTAGACCGCCTGTTTCGCGATGATTTTATTGATGGCTCGTTGGAGCAAATGTTATTGATGCCTGAGCCTTTATCGGTGCTGGTGTTTGCCAAAATTCTGGCGCACTGGATGCTTACAGGCTTGCCATTATTGATTATAAGCCCGCTTTTGGCGGTATTACTTTCATTAGATTGGTCTGCATACAAAGCTGTGGTTTTGACCTTGCTTATCGGAACACCGACATTGAGTTTTCTTGGTGCTATCGGTGTTGCACTGACAGTCGGGCTCCGAAAGGGTGGTGCACTGCTCAGCCTGCTTGTTTTACCGCTGTTTATTCCTGTGCTTATTTTTGCGACATCCGCGATTGATATGGCCGCAAATGGATTTCCAATCAACGGTCAACTCGCTATTTTAGGGGCGATGTTGGTTGGTTCAGCAACACTCTCGCCGTTTGCGGTTTCCGCTGCTCTGCGCGTGAGTATTCAATAACTATTACATATTTAACTGAGAGCGAAATTGCAATGTGGAAATGGCTTCATCCATATGCTAAGCCTGAGGCAACCTATCAACTGTGTAACACGCTGTTGCCGTGGTTTACGGTTTTAGCTGCGCTATCTCTGATCACCGGTACTGTCTGGGGACTGGCATTTGCACCGTCAGACTACCAACAAGGTGACAGCTTCCGAATCATCTATATTCATGTTCCTGCGGCAATTTGGTCGATGGGGGCGTATATGTCGATGGCTATTGCTGCCCTTATTGGTTTGGTCTGGCAAATTAAAACATCAGACTGGGCCGCAGCGGCGATGGCTCCTGTGGGCGCTGTGTTCACCTTTATCGCATTGGTGACCGGCGCAGTGTGGGGTAAACCCATGTGGGGGGCCTGGTGGGTGTGGGATGCACGCCTGACCTCTGAACTGATCCTGCTTTTCCTCTATCTGGGCGTGATTGCACTTTACAATGCCTTTGATGACGATCGTACAGCCAGTCGGGCGGCTGGTATTCTGGCTATTGTGGGTGTGATTAACCTGCCTATCATCCATTTTTCGGTGGAGTGGTGGAACACACTGCATCAGGGCGCGACAATCACCAAGTTTGCTAAGCCTTCGATTGCAACAGACATGTTGTGGCCACTACTGCTGAACATTTTTGGTTTTGCATTTTTCTTTGGTGTTGTGACCCTGATGGCATTGAAAAATAAAATTCTACAACGCGAAGCGCACCGTCCTTGGGTTCGCGAGCTGGTTGAAAGGGGATAAGCGATGCATTTCGATTCCTTCTCTGCATTTCTGGCAATGGGGGGGTACGGCGCTTATGTCTGGAGCTCCTTTGCTATTACGTTTGTCGCGATGGCGTGGGTTGCTTTGGCAACACATGTCACCCGCAAGAAACTTTTTAAAGACATTAAGAACAAAGTTGCCAGAGAGCAACGTATTAAGAATGCCCAAAAAATGGAGAACACGTTATGAACCCGAGACGCAAGAAACGACTGGGGTTGGCGCTTGCCCTGGTGTTTGGTGTTGGCGCTACGATAGGTTTGGTATTGTATGCACTGAACCAGAACATGGATTTGTTCTACACGCCAACAGAACTGGTTAATGGTAAGCCGGATGGTACTAAACCTGAAGTTGGTCAACGCCTGCGTATCGGTGGTATGGTGGTGAACGGTTCTGTTCAACGTGATCCCCAGTCTCTGAAAGTGAGTTTCCGTGTGGCCGATATTGGCCCGGAAGTCACGGTGGAATTTGAAGGCATTCTTCCGGATCTTTTCCGCGAAGGGCAGGGTATTGTTGCACAGGGCGTGTTGGTTGATGAGCGTACCGTGTTTGCGAATGAAGTGCTGGCAAAACATGATGAAGAATACATGCCACCAGAAATCGCAGAAGCGATGGACAAGGCTCACACGCCGCTTGATTACACCGAGCAGCAAAAACAGGGTAGCTACTAATGATTGCAGAATTAGGGCATTTTGCCCTCATTGTCTCTCTCGGGTTTTCCATCTTGCTGAGCATTTATCCTCTCTGGGGGGCTCATATTGGAAATCAGTCAATGATGCGTTCTGCGCGTCCACTTGCCATCGGCATGTTCCTGATGCTGCTGATGTCTTTTTTCGCTCTGAGCTGGGCGTTTTACGCCAATGATTTTACTGTCACTTACGTGGCAAGTAACTCAAACAGTGCTTTGCCTTGGTACTACCGCCTCACCGCGGTATGGGGTGCGCACGAAGGTTCATTGTTACTGTGGGTGCTTATCCAGGCAGGATGGACGGTTGCGGTGGCTGTGTTCAGCCGTGGTATGCCGCTGGAGTCTGTCTCCCGAGTGCTGGCGATCATGGGAATGATAGGTGTCGGCTTCCTGCTGTTTATCATCCTGACCTCTAACCCGTTTGAGCGTACCCTGCCTTACTTCCCGGTGGATGGCCGTGACCTCAATCCGTTGTTGCAAGACCCAGGTCTTATCGTTCACCCGCCAATGCTCTATATGGGATATGTGGGTTTCTCAGTCGCCTTCGCCTTCGCGATTGCGTCTCTGATGGCGGGCCGTTTGGATACTGCCTGGGCGCGTTGGTCCCGTCCTTGGACGACAGCAGCTTGGGTATTTCTGACGCTGGGCATCGCACTGGGTTCATGGTGGGCTTACTATGAGCTTGGCTGGGGTGGCTGGTGGTTCTGGGATCCGGTAGAGAATGCCTCATTCATGCCATGGCTTGCCGGTACTGCGCTGATGCACTCGCTGGCAGTCACGGAAAAACGAGGTACTTTCAAAGCATGGACTGTTCTGTTGGCTATTTCGGCGTTCTCGCTCAGTCTGTTGGGGACATTCCTGGTTCGTTCCGGCGTACTGGTGTCGGTACATGCATTTGCGTCTGATCCTACCCGTGGCCTGTTTATTCTGGCATTTCTGGTTATCGTTATCGGCGGTTCGTTGTTGCTTTACGCCTTGCGTGCTTCAGACGTCCGCGTGCGCGGTAATTTTGAGTTGGTTTCCCGTGAAAACGCGCTGCTGGCAAACAACATTTTGTTGGTGGCTGCATTAGTGGTTGTTCTGTTAGGGACGTTGTTGCCGCTGGTGCATAAACAGCTTGGGCTGGGCTCAGTGTCTATCGGTGAACCTTTCTTCAATCTCTTGTTCACTTGGTTGTCTGTTCCTTTTGTTTTCCTGCTGGGTATCGGCCCACTGATTCGCTGGAAACGTGACAACCTGAAGAATGTGAAGAAAGAGCTTATCTTCGGCGGCATTGTGTCTGTCGTGCTGGGCGTTGCACTGGTTGCGGTCTTCGCCGATGTCTTTATGCCACTGGCTGCGTTAGGTGCAGTGATGGGGCTTTGGGTGGTCATTTTGTCAGCCGTTGAAGTTTACCAGCGTGCCACCCACCGTCACGATCTGGTAACGGGTCTGGGGAAACTGGGCCGCAGTCATTGGGCGATGGTGCTTGGGCATGTTGGTCTGGCGATCACTGTTCTCGGTATTGCTATGGTGCAAAATTACGATATTGAACGTGATGTAAAAATGGCGCCGGGTGATCGTATCGTACTTCAGGGCCATGAGTTCCATTTTGCAGGTCTGCGTGACAAAGATGGTCCTAACTTTGATGGTTATATTGCTGATTTCGATATCTACCGAAATGGCAGACGTGTGAACACATTGCATGCTGAAAAACGCTTCTACAATGTGCAGCGTTCCATGATGACTGAGGCGGCGATTGACCGTGGTGTCACACGCGATCTGTATGTGGCAATGGGAGAGCGCTTGGATGATGGTTCATGGGCGGTGCGTATTTATTACAAACCGTTTGTCCGCTGGATATGGCTAGGTGCACTGGTGATGTCCATAGGTGGTCTGCTTGCGATGTCAGACAAGCGCTATCGTTTTCGTCAAAAGGCTAAATCGGCAGTGTCTGCCGAGCTGGTCAAGGAGGCTTAAAGGTGAAGAAACCTTTACTCTTTATTCCGTTTGCACTGTTTATGGTGTTGGTGGCGGTCTTCTTTGTGCAGTTGGGGAAAAACGCAGAAGGTGATGACCCAACCAAGCTTGAATCTGTTCTGGTGGGTAAACCTGTGCCAGAGTTTCGTCTCGAAGATTTGGCTGAGGCCGGTAAGCTTTATGATCAGGGCATTTTCCGTGGTGAGCCTTTGTTGCTGAATGTATGGGCAACCTGGTGTCCGACGTGCTATGCCGAACATACCTACCTGAATAAGCTGGCTGCTGAAGGCGTGAAAATCATTGGCCTTAACTACAAAGATGAACGTGTGAAAGCGATTGGCTGGTTGAACAGTCTGGGGAATCCATATCTCGTCAGCTTATTCGATGGTGATGGCCTATTGGGACTGGATTTGGGGGTGTATGGCGCACCGGAAACGTTCCTTATCGATGCTGACGGGATTATCCGTTACCGTCATGTGGGTGACGTGAATGAGCGTAACTGGAACGATACCCTACGTCCTATGTATGAAGCGCTGGTAGCGGAGGCAAAAGGCTGATGAAACGGTTTTTATTGGCAATCCTGCTGGCTGTGGGATCGGCATTTTCCGTGTCTGCGGCGATCGAAATCTATGAGTTTGACACACCGGAACAAGAAGAAACGTTTAAAAAACTCGGCAAAGAGTTGCGTTGCCCCAAGTGTCAGAATAACAACATTGCGGATTCCAACTCCGGGTTAGCACAAGACCTTCGCCTGAAGGTGTATGAAATGCTCAAACAGGGAAAAAACGAAGACGAAATTGTTGATTACATGGTGGCGCGTTACGGTAACTTTGTGACCTACAATCCGCCGTTGACGGCCTCTACATTTATTTTGTGGGCGGGGCCCGCCCTGTTTGTGATCGTAGGTTTTACTGTTCTGGTCATGCGTAGCCGAAAACCCAAGGCAAAAACAACCAAAGCAGAACTTGGCCGTGAGGAGTTGGCGCGTCTGGATGCTCTGCTCAATGAAGGTACTGCGCAAAACAATAATAAGGATAACAACGGATGACTGAAATGTGGTTCTGGCTAATTACCGCCTTAATGATACTTGTCTCTGTTGGCCTGTTTGTGTGGCCTATTTATCGCGGCAAAGATCAGGATGAAACAGCAAGCCGTGACGAGCTGAACAAGGCGTTTTTCCGTGATCGTATGGCCGAACTGAGTGAAGAGGCGGAAGAAGGGCTGGTAGAAAACCAAAGCGAACTGGCGCTGGAATTGAAACAGTCCTTACTTGATGATATTCCTGTCAGCGAAAAAAACGCCTCGCAACATAAAGTGCCCCTGATAGTGCTGGTGCCGGGTATCCTTATCTTGATTGTCATGAGCTATGGCCTTTATAGCACCATGGGTAACTATCGCGAAGTGGTGTCCTGGCAAGAGACGGCATCACGTTTGCCTGAGCTTTCTAAGCGTTTGATGTCGGAATCCGATGAGCCAATGACCGATCAGGAAATGGCCGATCTGACGTTGTCGTTACGTACCAGGCTCCAGCAAACCCCAGATGACGCAATGGGGTGGTTGCTGCTCGGCCGTATTGGCCTGGCAAACCGTGACATACAAACGGCGGAAGGGGCGATGGCGAAAGCATACAACCTGATGCCTGACGATAGCGATGTTAAGGTCGGCTACGCCCAGTCATTGATATTGTCTGGTGATGAACAAAGCGGTAGTGTTGCGCGTAATTTGCTGCGTGAGGTGATCAAACAGGATCACAGTAACCTTCAGGCGTTTTCACTACTGGCGTTTGATGCGTTCGAACGTGGCGCCTACGACGAAGCGATTGGTGCTTGGTCGACCATGAAACAGTTACTGCCTGCTGATGATCCGCGGATCTCCATGCTGGAACGCAGTATCCAGCGTGCTGAAGCACAAATGGGTATTGGCAAGGGAGGATCTGTGACTGTGACTATTTCGCTAGATGAGCAAGTCCAACTACCAAGTGAAGGCGTATTGATTGTTTCTGTTCACTCTGCAGATGGTGCACCAATGCCAGTTGCAGCCAAACGCCTGCCACTCAGCCGTTTTCCGGTTGAGGTAGAGCTAACAGATACAGACAGTATGATCCCGGAACGTTTGCTTTCTTCTTTGCCAGAAGTTATGGTCAAAGCGCGTATCGATAACGACGGGAATGTTATGACACGTGATGGCGAGTGGTTTGGGGAAACCCCGCCATTTGAGCTGGGTGGTCGTGCTCAGTTAGTGATTAACCAAAAGTCATAACTGTTTTATACTATCAAAAGAATGATAAAGGGCTGGTGTAAACCGGCCTCTTTTTTACCTAAGGGGCAAAAAGTAACAATGTGGAAACAACTTATCCTGGCAGTTGGCGCGCTGGTATTTGTCAGTGGTTGTGCCCAATCGCCCGCAGAGTCTCACGCTGATGCAGAAACGAATGAGACGTTTGATGTCTCTCATCCCAGTGATCCTTTTGAGGGTTTTAACCGCGTAATGTGGACAGTGAACTACGATTATCTTGATCCTTACATTGCCAAGCCCGTGTCACTGGCCTACGTCAATTATGTGCCAGACTGGACCCGAACTGGTATTTCCAACTTTTTAGGTAACCTTGAAGAGCCAGCCAGTATGGTCAACAGTATCGTAATGTTGGATGGGGAGGCTGCACTTACTCATTTCAACCGCTTCTGGCTAAACACTGTCTTTGGTCTTGGTGGCCTTATTGATATCGCCTCTGCTGCAAATATCCAGAAGTTGGGTGATCGCCAGTTTGGGGATGCCATGGGATACTACGATATTGATCAGGGACCTTACTTTATGTTCCCAGTCTATGGGCCCATCACGTTACGGGAAGGGGCGGGCGATGTCGTTGATGGCTTGTATCCCCCTTTGTCATTGTTAACATTTCCACAATCTGTGCTCAAATGGTTGTTTGAAGGCATGGAGGACAGGGCGGCATTGGTGCAGCAGGAAAGTTTGTTAAACAGCTCGCCGGACCCTTATGCTTTTGCCCGTGATGCCTATTTACAGAATAAAGCGTTTAAGGCGAGGGGCGGCGTCTCTGATGAGATTGAGCTCGATGATCAATACCTGAACGATGATCTGTTAGATGAAGTTGATGATTATTGACAGGGTTTAACCAAAGAATGCCACTCAAAGAAGTGGCATTTTTGTGCTTACAGAAAGCTTAGAAGCGATAAGTTGCCTGTACACCTGCCAGCCAGACATTGCCAGATGTTTGGCCTTCAAAAGCACCGCCGAACAGTACAGAGCCCAGATCTGAGCTGATACCTCTGCGCGGTTCTTTCACATCAGCATCTTTGGCAAAAATGTAAGTAACGCCAGCATCCAGCGTCAGGTTATCAGAGTAGTTGTAACCTGCACCCAGGCTTAACCAAAGGCGATCTGTTTCTGGAATCGTAATGGTACGGTTTACATCATTCACTGCGGAGGTGTCATAAGCTACACCTGAACGCAATTGCGTCTTGGTATTCAGTTGATAGGTTGCGCCGATAGCAAAGCGGTAGTTATCTTCCCAGTTTTCCTGTTTAACCAGTTGGTTGGGTTGGGAAAGAGACGGGATATTGGCTTCCAGTTTTTCGAAAGTACTCCAATCGGTCCAGTTGATGCTGGCATGCACAGCCACTTTATCGGTAAGTTGGTGGAAGCTTGCAATTTCAGCGGTTGCAGGCAGCGTAAGCTTCATGCTTCCTGGAAGCTGGGCCGATGTTGAACCAAATGCCAAACCTGCCGCATAGCCATCCAGCTTTAGATCGACGTTTGAGCGGTAGTTAAAGCCAATCCGGTTGCTGTCATTAATTTGCCAGGCTGCACCTGCCTGCCAACCCCATGCTGTGTCATCACCCTCCATATATTTGAGAGCAGTTCCTGCGGGGGCTACCTGACCACCAGAACTTTTCGCACCAATGCTGCCTTCACCCAATACATAACGAACTCCGACACCTACTGAGAACTGGTCGTTAATGTTGTAAGCGATATTGGGGTTGATTTCGACAGTGGTTACAGAAGCTTCGTTACCAAACTGGGTGCCTTTAAAGTTGTCATCCAGCTTGGTGTTCATACCAAAGTTAGAGCTCAGCGCCAGCCCCAGGTAAATCTTGTCATTCAGCTGGTGGGACAGATAGAGGTTTGGAATAAACGCAGCGTCAGCAAAATTTTCTGAGGATGTCGCTGTTTGGGTTCCAGTTAGGCTTGTCGTTGTTCCTTCAACATCAATATTTGGGTCAACATAGATCATTCCAGTAGAAATCTGTGTGCCGTCCAAATAAGCCAGCATCGCCGGGTTGCGGAATTGTGCTGATGCGTTGTCTGCCATTGCTGCTTCACCGGCATAAGCACGGCCTAGGCCGGTTGCTGAGTATTCTGCCAACTGGAAGCCCGCAGCCATTATAGGTGTGGAAGACAGTGAGCCAAGTGCTGCGGCAATCGCCAGCGGTAGAAATTTGTTCTTGTTCATTAGAGTTTTTACTTAATTTATAGGTCGGTACAGGGTACTGACCGAACTTCAATATGCAATTTTGATGGAAGGTTTTGTCTATTTTTGGGTATATATTTTGTTTATTTCGATTATTGTAGTTATAAATTCTATTTTAAATCGCATGGAAACAGATGTACGCTGAGTTTCGGCGAACACGTGTTTGTTTTCCTTGTCAATCAAGCGCACTAATGTACGCTGAAATACGTTGTTATCAGTGGATATTTTGCAATTTACTCAAATTTGAGCGAACAAAAAGGGGAGCAGTTGCTCCCCTTACATTCGGTATAAAATCAGATTAGAACTTGTAACTGTACTGGATACCGTATAACCAGGCATTTGCGCGAGTGGTTGCACTGATGCTGGTGAAGACATTTGACTCTTTTACCTGAATATCTTCACCCATCAGGTAAGTGACGCCCAGATCGATACTTGCTTTTTTGCTCCAGTTATAGGTCAGGCCTGCAGATAACCACTGGCGATCAGAATCAGGCACTGAAATGGATTTTTTGCTATCTTGCGCACTGGTGTCATACATATAACCCGCACGCAGTGTCCAATCTTCGTTAACGGTGTAGGTACCACCGAGAGAATAGTGCCAACCGTCTTGCCAGTGATATTCGTTTAGCACGGTACCGTTGGTGGTTGTCAACTTGTCAAACGTTTTCCATTCAATCCATTGCACGGAGTAATGAACAGCAAATTTATTGTTCAACTGATGGAAACCGGAGAACTCGGCAATGTCTGGTAGGCGCATCACCAGATCACCGCTCATGTCTTGCAAGCCCGCCATATAAACCATGTTGCCACTTGCTTTGATATCTGGGCTGTGACGATAGCTAAGGCCAAAACGATTGTTATCATTCAGCTCATAAACGATACCTGCGTTCCAGCCGAAACCTTCACCTTCTGCATCAACGTTCAAAAGCGCACTACCCATGTTTAAGCCCGAACGTTTTAATTTGCCTGAGCCTGTGATGAAGTCGATACCTGCACCAATACTGAATTGGTCGTTAATACGGTAGGCACCACTCAAACCGACATTAACGGTTTTCAGATCTGTCAGGCCGCCGAATTCATTGGCAGCGTATGTGTTGCCAAATTCAGTCTTAGTACCAAAGTTGGAGTAAATGCCAGCACCGACTGAGAATTTATCGTTGATAGGGTGGACATAGAAGAGGTTTGGCACATACGAGATGTCCCCGATTTGCTCTTCATTGAGCGCAGAGTTTCCCAAAGGAGTTGTGTAAGTTGTGTCTTTAACAACCACATCGGTGTCGATGGCAATGACGCCCAAAGAGAGTTCAGGGGAATCAAACAGTGCCATTGCTGCTGGGTTACGTGCCATTACAGATGCGTTATCGGCAATCACGGCATCACCGGCAAACGCCCGGCCAAGGCCGGTGGCAGATTGACCATTGAGTTGGAAGCCAGCAGCCAGTGCTGACGAGGAGCTCGCCGCAACAGCCATGGCTACTGCTGAAAGAATAAACAGACGCTTCTTATTCATTGTATGAATTAATCCATTGATATTTCTAGTTTTTTTAGTTTTTGTGCTTATAAAAAAGCTGCGCGGATTCTATTGTGAAGGTGCTGGATTGGAAATCTGACCAGTTATAGGATGGCGTATTGTAACTGGAGTGGCAGTGCGTAGGTGTCTGTTATTTAGAAAAAAGAAAGGAGAGCAACTTGCTCTCCTCTAATTGTAATTATTTGTATCAGGCTTTTTGGTTCAGGTGTAATTGGAGCTGCTTGGCGACAGGCATAATGTCTGAGCCTTCTTTGCCTACTACAATCACACTGCTGTTATTCGCAGCAGGCATGGATATTGCCTCCATGTTGCCATCGCTGTAGCTTTCTATCGCCGGGGATTGTTGAGGCACAACGAAGACGGTGAAATTTTCACCGTTATCATCTTTGAGCACCATGTGAACGGCATGATTATTGGCAAAACTGCAGTGATTGATGTAAGAGACTTTCCCAGGTAATTGACCATTGAAAGACTGACCGAGTGGTGCAAGCTTGGCATTCACTTGTGTGAGATTTGCCCCTTCATATACACCATTAATGAAGCTTTCTTCATGGTAATAATGTGTTAACGCAATTTGTCCCAAATTAGTTTGCCCCGGTGAGACAGGCAGTGCTTGCCAGTTAAACTGACCCAGCATGATGCCAAATGCAAAAGCCACAGAAGCAGCAATAGCCAAGTGAAAACGAGGCTGACGAGCTTCTCTTGTGACATCACCGCTTTGTTTGAACAACACCTTATCAACCAGATCATCCGGTACTTCAACGCGAAGAGTTTGATCGAGCAATGCATCCAGTTGATCCAATTCCGAAGCCAGCTTTTGATTGGCAGGTGAGGCGGATCTTGCTGATAACAATTCTGGGTCTTTGTCTTGGGGATCGGCCAGAATGCGGCGACGGAATTCGAGTTCATCCATTTAGCGCACCTCTCTGACTTGGTGTTTGATTGTCCATAGACTCTTTCAATTGGTTTCTTGCCCTGAATAAGCGTGTCATGACGGTATTTTTATTGAGATCCAGAATTTCTGCGATTTCTTCACCGCTGAATCCAGCGACAACTTGTAATACCAATGGCTCACGATATTCGGGGGCCAAACGCAAGATCTGTTTATGAAGCCACTGCTGTTCTATCGATGCCTCTTCACTGGGGCGAGCATTGTCGGCAACCTGATGGTCGTCAATATCGACCAATTCAAGTTGTTTACGCTCAAACCGACGTGCGTTTTCCCGCCGAAGAATCGTAATCAGCCAGGCTTTAGCGGCATTGTCATCCTGAAGGCTATCAAGCGAGCGCCATGCACGTAGGCAGGTTTCCTGCACCAAATCTTCCGCCACATGTTGGTCTTTCGTCAACCAATAGGCGTAACGATAGAGATCCCTGTGCCAGGCTCTCACGAGCGCTTCGTATCGTCTCTGTTTTTCCATATCACTAGAGACCCGGGACTCGGACTTTTTATTTTCAAAAAAATGTAAAACCATTTTATCGTCCTAATTCTATTGGCTTAGGCGCTGACGCCAGCTCTGGGTGACGATGGTACTGAAAAAAGTGCAAAGTCATATAGTAATAATTATACCCAACCCCCCTGAAGATGCAGGGTTCAGATCGTATGCCATCCGGCCAATATTTACCATCTGGCTACGAGTGTCTGTAGTTTTACAAAACAAAATGGCAAATAAGGATTACTGATGAGTTTTTTTCTCGATATTGAGTCCTGTGTAAAAAGTAAATTTATGCGCATGGTTGTTTAGTGATGCCTTATTGCAGCGTATTTCTATTCATTATTTTGATAACTCATTCAAAGATCGTGGGTAATCAAACAAAAAATTGATCTGCTTCAACATCACTTGTTGAGGTATCGGTATAGTAGTCGTTGTCATCTGGTGACGTGTTACAGGCTTCGTTGGTTTACCGAACTTGTTTCATGGCATCGTGTTGAGCAAGATGACAAACTTCCTTTTTGAAGGCTGACTTTACTTTCTCCTCAGGTCGATGACCTGATTTGCAATTGGCTTTACGTTAATTGATTTAACACGTGATTGCTTTCCACATACGTTACCACACTCATTGAGTGTGGTTTTTTTTTGCTTTTTACTCTCAGTTGTCCGCCCGCAAAGTGCATCTTTCATCGAGCCCTTATTTCCAAAAATGTCGCTACGATCCATGTTTGTTAATCGGAATTAATTAAAACGCACGTTTTAATTTGGCAACAAATTAGTTACACTCTTTGTGGTCTGACCTCTAATTATTGCAAGGAGCGGCAATGAACTCTCCCCAGAACCTGACAACGCGTCAGGGTGAACGTATCGCTGTGGTGGCGGGATTACGTACCCCGTTTGCACGACAATCGACCGCTTATGCCGGTGTACCGGCTGTTGATCTTGGCAAGATGGTTGTTAGCGAAATGCTAAATCGCACCGACATTGATCCTAAACTTATCGACCAACTGGTGTTTGGACAGGTTGTCCAAATGCCAGAGGCGCCTAATATTGCCCGAGAGATTGTATTAGGCACCGGCATGAATGTTCATACGGATGCCTACAGCGTTAGCCGCGCGTGTGCAACCAGCTTTCAGTCTGTGGTCAATGTTACTGAAAGCATCATGGCCGGTGCGGTGGATATTGGGATAGCCGGTGGGGCAGACTCTTCTTCTGTGCTGCCTATCGGTGTGTCAAAGAAAATGGCTGCAACGTTGTTGGCACTTAGCAAAGCCAAGACGATGAGTAAACGCTTAAAACTCCTTAGCAAACTTTCTCTCAAAGACTTGGCACCGGTGCCACCCGCTGTGGCGGAATATTCAACCGGTCTCAGCATGGGGCAAACCGCTGAGCAGATGGCGAAAAGCCATGGCATCACCCGTGAGGAGCAAGATGCGCTGGCGCACCGCTCACACTCACTGGCAGCGAAAGCTTGGGCAGATGGGCTGGTCCGTGATGAAGTGATGACGGCATTCCCGGAACCGTATCGCCAGTGGATTGATAAAGACAACAACGTCCGTGAAGATTCGACCATCGAAGGTTATGCGAAACTGCGCCCGGCGTTTGACCGTAAACATGGTTCAGTGACTGCAGCAAACAGTACGCCACTGACCGATGGTGCTGCTGCTGTTATGCTGATGCGTGAAGGTCGGGCAAAAGAACTGGGTTTAACCCCGCTGGGTTACATCCGTTCTTACGCGTTTTCCGCCATTCAGGTTGAGCACGACATGTTGATGGGGCCATCTTACGCCACTCCCATTGCATTGGATCGCGCCGGTATTTCGCTGTCTGATCTCACCCTGATTGATATGCATGAAGCGTTTGCGGCGCAGACATTGGCAAACGTCAAAATGTTCGCGTCAAAAACCTTTGCCGAACAGAAACTGGGTCGCAGCCAGCCGATTGGTGACATCGATATGGACAAGTTCAATGTGCTGGGTGGGTCGATTGCCTATGGTCACCCTTTTGCTGCAACCGGTGCGCGCATGATCACCCAGACTCTGAATGAGCTTCGCCGCCGTGGCGGTGGTCTGGCATTGAATACTGCCTGTGCAGCGGGTGGCCTGGGCGCAGCGATGATTTTGGAGGTGGAATAATGACGGAACAAACAACCCCAACAAACGGTGCGTTTTCGCTGCGCTATGGTAACGACGGTGTGGCCTGGCTGAGTATTGATGTACCCGGCGAAAGCATGAACACGCTGCAAGCAACGTTCGTTGATGAAGTCAGTGCCATTCTGAGTGAACTTGAAAACAAGGGTGACATTAAAGGTCTGGTGCTTTACTCCGCCAAGCCGGATAACTTTGTCGCTGGCGCAGATGTCCGTATGCTGGATGCCTGTATGACAGCCGAAGATGCACAGGCCATTGCCGAACAGGGCCAGAAGCTGTTTTCCCGGATTGAAAAGCTGCCTTTCCATGTTGTGGCTGCGATTCATGGTCCTTGTCTGGGCGGTGGCCTTGAGCTTGCATTGGCATGCCACAGCCGGGTGGCAACTGACGATGACAAAACCCGTCTCGGGTTGCCGGAAGTGCAGTTAGGCCTGCTGCCCGGCTCTGGCGGAACACAGCGTCTGCCTCGCTTGATTGGTGTGGCAGGTGCGCTTGATATGATCCTGACCGGCAAACAGCTCCGAGCCAAGAAAGCGAAGAAAATGGGAGTCGTCGACGATATTGTGCCGCCGTCTGTTTTGCTTCGTGTCGCTGAAGAGCTGGCGTTGAAAAGCAAGCCTAAACGTAAAAGCTCATGGCAGGAATGGGCGATGGGCGGTAACGCGCTGGGTCGTTCCGTGGTGTTTGATCAGGCAGCCAAGAAAACCCGGGAGAAAACCCGTGGCAATTACCCGGCCACCGAAGCCATTCTTGATGTTATCAAGTACGGCTTGGACAAAGGCATTGAGAAAGGGCTGGCGCTGGAGGCCAAGCGCTTCGGTGAGCTGGTGATGTCGCCCGAGTCTGCCGCCCTTCGCAGCATTTTCTTCGCCACTACGGCAATGAAGAAAGAAACCGGCGCAGATGCTGAGCCGCGCACGGTGACAGGTGTGACAGTACTGGGTGGCGGTCTGATGGGGGCGGGGATTGCCAATGTGACAGCGACGAAAGCGGATATTCCCGTGCGAGTCAAAGATGTCAGTAATGATGGCATTCTCAATGCGCTGGCCTACAGCTACAACTTGCTGGATAAGAAGCGTAAACGCCGCATTATCTCCAAAGCGGAAATGCAAAAGCAGATGGAACGCATCAGTGGCACCACAGACTATTCCGGTATGAGCCGTAACAATGTGGTCATTGAAGCGGTGTTTGAAGATCTGAAACTCAAACACCAAATGGTGGCGGAAGTGGAAGCGAATCTGGGTGAAGGTACGGTCTTTGCCACCAATACATCTTCGCTGCCTATCCATCAAATCGCACAAGGGGCGAAACGCCCTGAAAACATTGTGGGTCTGCACTATTTCTCACCGGTAGACAAAATGCCGCTGGTGGAGGTGATCCCCCATGCAGATACATCAGAAGAAACGGTTGCAACTGTGGTGAAGCTTGCCAAGAAACAGGGAAAAACCCCGATCGTGGTGGCCGACAAAGCTGGCTTTTACGTGAACCGTATTCTTGCGCCTTACATGAACGAAGCTGCGATGACCTTGGTTTCCGGTGAATCGGTTGAGCATATCGACAATGCCCTGCTGGATTTTGGTTTTCCGGTGGGCCCTGTGACGCTGTTGGATGAAGTTGGTATTGATATCGGTGCCAAAATCAGCCCAATCCTGCTTAATGAATTGGGTGAGCGTTTCCGTGCGCCGAATGTATTCGATGTGATGCTCAACGATGGCCGCAAAGGGCGTAAGAGTGGTAAAGGATTCTTTGTTTACAATGGCAAGAAGAAGGAAGTGGACAAGCGTGTTTATACCCTGCTGGGTGTAGAGCTGAAAAGCCAGTTGTCTTCCCATGAGCTGGCACTTCGTTGTGTGCTGATGATGCTGAATGAGGCGGCACGATGTCTGGACGAAGGGGTGGTGAAGTCTGCGCGTGATGGTGATATTGGTGCGGTCTTTGGCATTGGTTTCCCGCCATTCCTGGGTGGACCTTTCCGTTATATGGATCATATCGGCATCCCACGCTTGGTGGAGATGCTGGCACAGCATGAAGCCAAATATGGCGAGCGTTTCGCGCCATGTGATCGGCTCAAGGTTATGGCAGGGGAAGGAGAAACATTCCACCAGCGATAACGCTTACGCCCGAAAAAACGATCCCCAGACATATAATCTGGGGATTTTTTATGCTTTTTCCTGAAAGCGGCAATGGGGACCGACAGGTTCTACTCAGCTGATTCGTTCAAGGCGGTTGCGGCGAAAGGCGGTAATGGACGTGATCTCTTTCAGTCCCTCTGGGCCACACTGGTTGGGGTGAGCACTGCCACAACTGTGCATGACCAAGCGATCAGAGGTTCTCGGCTTTAGTTGCTCCACGACAAATTTCACCATATCAGCCCGCGCCATGTTGCGGATTGCTGCCGCTACTTGCTGCCGTTGGGTGAATTCACTGTCTTTGTTACTGATGCTGACCCACAAACGCTGTGCCCGGGCGCGTAGGTTGGCGTCAGGCTCTTCGATCTGGGCTATCAGGCCCTGCTTGCTGGCCTGCCACTGAGATTCATTCAGCTCCAGCAATACCAGAAAGAACGCATTGAGAAAATCATCAATGGCTTCCATCAATTTGGTTGGCCCTGCCAACGGGGACTGCACATAGAAAATCAGCCCGGGGTGGCGGTTAAGTGGCATATTTCCGGAGCCGACCATATAACCCAGTTGCTGTTTGGTGCGAAGCTCATTAAAGAAAATGGCTGACATTAAGTGTTGCGCAAACGTAAACAGGGCCACATCCTTCGGCGCAGTACCATGGCTCTGGTAGTAAATCAGCACTGCGGAATCCTGACTGTCGCACGTTAAGTGATACGACGCACTACCCGCACCTTTGAGCAGCACCAGAGGGCGAATGGACTCCTGATAACGCTGGTCATGGACGTGCAGAGCATCTTTGATGGTTTTTCCCAGTGCCAGGGTTTGGTGCTTTTGCCAGTTGCCGTAAACGAACATCTCAACGTGCAGTTCAGACATCACGCGGTGAACAAAATCTGGTAGCTCAGAGACCTGTAGCGGTTCCAAGGCTTCAATCAGGGCTTCATACGGCGGATTATTAGGTTGTAAAATCCCCGTCATGGCGTTGTACAAGCGGTTAATCGGCTTATTGTGAGTGGCGTTTTTCCAGCCTCGGAGCAACTGGGTTTTTATGACATCGAAACGTTCCGGTTTGAATTCGCGGTTGGCAAATTTCTCCAGCACCAAATCCATCAGTAGCGGCAGTTTTTCGTTAAAGCCACTGAGCGTTAACGTTACCCCCCCCTGGTGGGCGTATAGGTTGTAGTTGAGTCCTGCAACCTCTGCGGGGTAAGCGGTCTCGTTGATGGACTCCATCAACATTTCGACGCTGACACGTGTTTTTACAAGATTCTCGATCGATTCCACTGCATGCGGGCTGTCTATCGCAACGTAAACGACCCCTTTGGGTACCCGAAACTCGGTATCTTGGAGGTGCCAGAGCCTGAACCCTGGTAACTCCTGGACCATTTCCGGTAAGGTCTGATCAGGGGCTTCCAGCGCTGCCGGATCAAGTTCGTAACTGATGAAGGGATTTGGCTCTGGCAGTGCCAGGGTCGGGGAGATATGGGGAGCCCGCCATTTTTCAAGCTGGGACGGGGTAAAGGGTATGACACTGTACGGCGTATCATACCAGTTTGCGGTACGGTCATGTTTGCCGCCTTTGGCAATCAGGGTCAGGCGGAGGTTCTCTGGTGTCAGATACCCCAGCATCTGGCGGATCAGCGTCTCGTCATAACCTTCCATCATGTAATCGCCGTACAACACATCATCATCCTGATAGTGCTGCATATTGAGCACCAGGTGACTCACGGTATCGATAGGACGTGAAGGTTCCTGATAGCGGAATGCCATTTCCTGCACTGCGCGTTTTTCCGCATAGCGCCATTCATCCATCCCGTGTTCGCGGATAAGGTGTATCGCCTGAAAGATGTAGGTGACGATATCGTCAATCTTACCGAGACCCACTTCGGTCAGGCTGACACTGACAGTAAATTCGCGGAAATTTGAACCGCTAATCCCACCACCAGCGGAGAGGTTGTTGATAAGCCCCTTATTTTTCAACAGCGACATTACGCTGCCAGCCCCCTCATACCCCAACAAGTGGGCAATATAGGAAAGGGGTTTGATTTTGTAATGTTCGTCGGTCGCTGGCAGGGAAAATGCCAATGTCAGTTTGCGTACATCTTTTAGCGGCTCAATGCTGACAAAATGCTGTGTCTGCGCTTTATCGACAAAGGGGACATCAGGGACAAAAGGGGCTAGGTCATGATTAGGTATCGCGCTAAACACCTGTTCGGCGAGTGTTTGCAATTGATCCAGCGTAAACGGGCCGGTAATGGCGGCGTTCATCAGGTTCGCACTGTAATTGGCGTTATAGAAAGAAATTAATTCATCACGGATCAGGCTCCCATCACGGTCAGCCAGCGTATCGAGGCTGCCGACGGAAAATTTAGAGAAAGGGTGTGCTGGGTTGATGGTCTCTTTTTGAACCTGATAAATGCGGCGGACATCATCCTGAAGCTTCAGGCGATATTCTGAATCCACTGCGTTACGCTCTTTATCTACGGCTTCTGCGTTGAACAGGGGAGCTGAGAAAAATTGGCCAAATCTGTCCAGTGCTTCTTCGAAATGTGATGACTGGATGTCAAAGAAAAACGTGGTGTTCTCAGTACCGGTCCAGGCGTTGTTGTGGCCCCCGTGCCTGCTGATAAAGGATTGAAACTCACCGACAACCGGATATTTTTCCGTCCCCAGAAACAGCATATGTTCAAGGAAATGCGCAAGACCTTCCCGCTCTTCGGGATCGTTGAAGTGGCCGACATTCACGGTCAGTGCGGCAGCACTGCGGGGCGCCTGTGCGTCTTCTACCAAAAGGACTCTCAGTTTGTTCGCCAGAGTGATGAGTCGGTAGCTACGATGATCGTTGGGACTGATTTGCACAAGGCACCTTTATGCGTAGGATCTGTTGACCACCGAAGGTTAACAGACCCCAGTGGCAAGTAGTAGCAAGGTCTTAATTATGACCACCTAAGTAAATTGAGGCAAACATCTGTGCGGTCTGTCGTTCCAGAACGGAGACTTGACTGGTAGCATATCCAAGAATAATCAAAATCAGCTGTTGTGATATGCGAATTTATATTATGCGCCACGGTGAAGCGCACACTTTTGCCGGCAGTGATGAAGACCGCCCTCTGACTGAACGCGGTGAATTGCAATCTGTCGATATAGCGCGCTGGTTAGCGCAGGCATTGCCAGACGGAAAACTGGATTTGGTGCTGGTTAGCCCATACCTGCGCGCTCAGCAGACCTGGCAGGCATGTGAAAACGTGCTGCCACCGGCAAAACGGGTACTGACAGAAGATGGCATCACGCCATATGGTGACAGCGAACACGTGGCTTCCTATCTTCGTGCCCTCGTGTCGGTGGACGCTCCCTCTTCGATTCTGGTGGTGTCACATCTACCGTTGGTTGGCTACCTCACCGCAGAATTTGACGCGGATATGCAACCGCCGATGTTTCCGACATCCTCGGTCTCCTGCATTGACTATGATGCCGCAACAGGAAAGAGCGAAGTGCTTTGGATGAAAAGCCCGTCACAGCTGATGGGATGTGCGTCCTGACAGACAGGAAATGCATTCAGTTTTAAACAGAAAAAACGCCCTGTTTAGCGTTTGTTCTGTCTCTTCACCACTCCGGTTATTTCTCCGGGATATTAATTAATACCAGCAAGGCACCGTCGCCGCCAAATTCCAGTGGTGCTTGATGGAAAGCCAGCACATCCGGGTGTTGGGCCAGCCACAGTGGCGTTTTCTGTTTCAGGATATGCTTACCAATACCGTGCATCACGCAGGCACAGCTAATACCTTCTTTGATGCAGGCTGCTATCAAAGCGCCCAGTTCACGTTTGGCTTCCAGTTGTGTCATGCCATGTAAATCCAAAAACATATCCGGCACATACACACCACGGCGTAGCCTTTTCACTTCGTACTTCGAGACACCCGTGCGCGCATACTGAGTGGGTCCGTCCTCTTTCAGCAGTGGTTCAAACTCGTCAGAGAAATAAAAGGCGTGATCGCGGGCTGCCGACTCTGACTGCTTTTTGCGTGCCCGCTCTGTTATCTGGCGTCTTGGCGGGTTTATGGTATCCTGCTGCAGTTTTTTAACGCCTTTCACCGCATCGCGGAACAATGAAAAATCATCATCGTCTGGGATCGGGGATTTCTTACTCATAACTCAATTCCACATTCTGTTAGCTGCATTTTACTTAAAATAAGGACAATGTCTGCTTTCCTGTTGGAATTGCCCCGACTGCGGAGCGATGAGGCTACTGGAGGCCATTTTGGATAGAATTATTGTTGATGAAGTCGTCAACGAACTGCGTACGTTGCAGGACATGCTACGTTGGACAGTAAGCTGTTTTAACGCATCGGGCATTTATTACGGTCACGGTACGGATAACGCATGGGACGAAGCCGTACAACTGGTGCTGCCAACGTTATATCTGCCCATTGATGTGCCTGCGGAAACACAACATGCGCGCCTGACCACCAGCGAGCGCCTGCGCATTGTTGAGCGGGTGGTGCGCCGCATTAATGAGCGCACACCTGTGGCATACCTGACCAACAAAGCCTATTTCTGTGGTCTGGAGTTTTATGTGGATGAGCGGGTGCTGGTGCCACGTTCGCCAATCGGTGAGCTGATCCAGAACCAGTTCCGACCTATGCTGGAAGTTGAACCAACACGCATTATGGATTTGTGTACCGGCAGTGGCTGCATCGGTATTGCCTGTGCCTATGCCTTCCCGGACGCTGAAGTGGATCTGGTCGACATTTCCAGCGATGCGCTGGAAGTGGCTGAAATGAACGTGCAGGAACATGGCCTTGAACAGCAGGTTTTCCCTATCCGCTCAGACCTGTTCCGCGATCTGCCTAAAGACAAATATGACCTGATTGTCTCTAACCCGCCTTACGTGGATGAAGAAGACATGAACGCGCTGCCGGATGAGTTCCGCCACGAACCGGAACTGGGTCTGGCAGCCGGCAGGGATGGCCTGAAGCTGATGCGCCGCATTATTGCCAATGCTCCGGATTACCTGACAGAGCAGGGGATCCTGATTTGTGAAGTCGGCAACTCCATGGTGCATGTGCAGGAACAATACCCTGAGTTGCCATTGACCTGGCTGGAGTTTGAGAATGGCGGCCACGGCGTGTTTATGATGACCTATCAGGATTTGGTCAGCGTTTCCGGTGAATTTTCTATCTATAAAGACTAAACCCGGTATTTAACCCAGAGAAAAGGCTGAAATCATGGATTTCGGCCTTTTTTGTATTTGGAGAGCTATTTTTGCTTTATTTGTTGAAACCAGCCCAGTATTCGCGGGTGTTTCTGTCGGGACAATAAAAAAGCTTTTGCTTCTCAATCCCGGTTATGTTTCATTAAGTGCATGCTAGAGCGGCTGTTCAGCGTCAGCCGGGATGAAACAGAGGAAGTAATGGCAGGCAATTCAATAGGTCAGGTTTTTCGGGTCACCACCTTTGGTGAAAGTCATGGATTGGCGTTAGGCTGTATCGTAGACGGCTGCCCGCCGGGGCTGGACATTTCAGAAGCCGATTTACAGGTCGATCTGGATCGTCGTCGTCCGGGCACCTCAAAATACACCACACAACGCCGCGAACCGGATCAGGTGAAATTCCTTTCTGGCGTGTTTGAGGGTAAAACCACTGGCACGTCGATTGGCCTTATCATTGAAAACACCGATCAGCGCTCGCAGGATTACTCCAAAATCGCGGACCGTTTCCGCCCGGGCCATGCCGATTACACCTACCACCAGAAATATGGACATCGTGATTACCGTGGCGGTGGCCGCTCATCTGCGCGTGAAACGGCCATGCGCGTGGCCGCCGGCGCCATCGCCAAGAAATATCTCAAGCAAGAATTTGGTATCGAAGTCCGCTGCTACCTCTCGCAGATGGGGGATGTCACCATCGACAAGGTTGATTGGGATCAGGTCGAACAAAACCCGTTCTTTTGCCCAGATGAAACCAAGCTGGACGCGCTGGATGCACTGATCCGTACCCTGAAAAAAGACGGTGATTCGATTGGTGCCAAATTGACAGTCGTGGCAAGCAATGTACCTGTCGGGTTGGGAGAACCGGTTTTTGATCGTCTGGATGCGGACATTGCCTATGCCCTGATGGGGATCAACGCGGTGAAAGGTGTGGAAATTGGTGATGGTTTTGACGTGGTCAACCAACGCGGCAGCGAGCACCGTGATGAACTGACGCCGGAAGGTTTCAAATCTAACCATGCCGGTGGCATCCTTGGCGGTATTTCTTCTGGTCAGGATATCGTTGCACACCTTGCCCTGAAACCAACCTCAAGCATTACGGTGCCGGGCGAGACCATCAATGTTGATGGCGAAACGGTTGACGTGGTGACCCGTGGTCGCCATGACCCCTGTGTGGGTATCCGCGCCGTGCCGATTGCTGAAGCCATGGTCGCCATTGTGCTGATGGATCACCTGCTGCGCCACCGAGCCCAAAACGCAGGGGTGCAGACCACCACGCCGAAGATTTAAGAGCTTCGTAGTACTGGATCCTAGGACGAGCAAAGGCCAAGACATGAAGAAGGGCTGATGGTTTAGCGCCACCAGCCCCTTTTTTTCTCTTTTCTGTACTATCGTTTCCCAGGACCCAGGACCCAGGACCCAGGACCCAGGACCTAGGACCTAGGACCTTCTTTTCCCAAGACGCTTTGTTCTTCCGCTTCAAAACTAAACACCGGCAGGCACCAGCCAAACTTCACCGCAGACATGCGAAAGACAAAGCCTGTTACCAGCGTAGACAGGGTCGCAGTATTTTCATCGATGCCAAACTGGCTGCCGTAAGTCATCAGCGCCCAGTACATGGCACCGGCAAAAAATGCCACCGACGCATACAGCTCTTTGTGTAACACCATAGGCTGGCGTGCACACAGCAAGTCACGCAACAGACCGCCAAAAATACCGGTCACCAATGCAGACACCATACAAATCAACGGTGACAGTCCCATATCCATGCCCACGCGGCAACCGATAATACTGAAAGCAATCAGGCCAAGAGAATCGAGCCGGACGAAAAGCCGGTGGTGACGGGCAACCCATGATGCCATCCATGTTGTCAGAATGCCGGCAACACAGACAATCACCAGATAATGTGGGTTTGCCACCCAGCCCAGCGGGTAGTGACCGAGCAAAATATCACGCACGGTGCCGCCCCCGATCGCTGTGCAGGCAGAGACCAGCATCACACCAAACCAGTCCATATTTCGACGGCCAGCGGCCAGCGCACCTGTCATGGCTTCAGCGGTAATTCCAACAATGTACAAGGTCGATAACAGCATGGTATTCAGTCAGTTGCATTTAAAGTGGCGATTTAGCGCAATCATAGATGCGATTAATCTCTCAATCCAATGAAAGGTTGTGAACCCACGCATGAATTGAATTCATCAATAAGGCAGGTGAAATGACTTAAAACGGTGCTTTTTGCTGCGACATTGGCCTCATTGGCAGGTAAAATGCCGCCATATCCTGATTTGATGTAACTTCACGATCACAATTCGCCCGATGCAACACGATTACAACGACCTAATTTCTGTTTTTAACCAAACGTTTATTGAATCCTTTAATACTGAATTATTACTCGGGGGTGATGAGCCTATCTATCTCCCCGCAGACAGTGAAAACCCGCGTCACCGAATCATTTTTGCCCGTGGTTTTTTCGCCTCTGCGCTGCATGAAGTGGCGCATTGGTGTATTGCCGGCCCGGAGCGACGGCTTCTGGAAGATTATGGATACTGGTATCAACCTGATGGGCGGGATGAGAAAACCCAGGCTGAATTTGAAAAGGTTGAAATTAAACCTCAGGCGGTTGAATGGATTTTGTCAGCCAGTTGCGGCTATCGTTTCCGGGTGAGTTGCGACAACCTCAATGGTTCGTTTGAACCAGACCGCGCCGCATTTACCGCAAAAGTACGGGAACAGGTGCTGGTCTATCTGGAGCAGGGCATGCCGGCTCGTGCCAAAACCTATTCAGAGGCATTGAGAACGTTCTATAATCGACCCCCTTTGACGCCCGAAGACTTCCCAGAGAGTGAGTAATGATCCAACAATATGAAGAGAAAATCCTCGACCTGATTGATGCCATGGTAGAAACCGCGTCTGATGACGAATTGTTTGCCAGTGGCTACCTGCGTGGTCATATCTCGCTGGCGACAGCGGATTGCGAGCAGGAAGGGATGGATGACGTGGCGACACTGAAAGCGCGCGTCGATGAAAGCCTGAAAAGCAATGCCAATGAACTGAATCCGTCTGATCAGGTATTGGTGCACAATCTCTGGGCATCCTTGCAGGAACAGGCAGGCTAAGCACTGCAACAATACAGAAGAAGGCGCCGGGTGGCGCCTTCCTTGTTTTTATGGCGCTTGGGATTTACAGTGCTTTGCCTTTCAGCAGCTTTCTTACCCACATACGTCCAGGGTGCAGGGCATTGAGCACATCCACCGGCAGTGGCAGCGGATGACCACAAAGCTGGGATGCCAGCAGCTCACCCAGAATCGGTGCTGAGGTCAAACCACGTGACCCCAGAGCTAACAGGCTGTAAAGGTTAGGGTAGACCGGCACATCTTCGGCGTTATCTTTTTTGTCACGCAAATCGCGGTAAACATTTATCAACGCGTCAAAGTCGCACACATCTCCGACATACGGCAGATGATCGCGGCTGGCACAGCGAATGCCCACCCGGCCAGCGCCATGGTCTGTATCAATCTCTTTTGGCCATTGGGCAGGAATGCAATCCACCAGACGCTGTTTGTTATCTGCCTGATCGTCCATACGAAAATCCATCGACACATCGTTGCGGCTGTAGCTCGCACCAATGCAGTGGGTATCGTTTTTCGGATTGGCTGGCGTGAGGTAACCGTCGTAACAGAGGACAGTTTTCAGCTTCTTCAGTGCAGGGGTAGTGTTGATATGGGTAACCTGCCCACGGACCGGATACGCCGGAATCGGCGCGGTCTGCGCAAACTGGGTAAATTTGTGGCCGTTGGCAATCACCACGGTATCGTGGGTAAATGTCCCCTGATTGGAGAGCAATGCCCAGATCTCACCCTGACGCTTGATATCAGAGACGTCGGTATTGTAGTGGCAGGTCAGCAGTCCGGTTTTTTCCGCGTTGGAAATCAGCCCTTGGGTCAATTGCTGCGGACACAGCCACCCGCCAAGGGGGTAAGTCACCCCACCGTGTCCGGTTTCTATGCCGGTCAGTGCTTCGGCTTCTTCTTGGCTCACGCCGCGGATCAGGGCGTCAGGGAAGCCGCCGGTCAGCATCTTCGCCAGCTTATCGGCGCTTTTTTTATCCCAGCCCAGTTGGGTCACACCGCAAAGGTCATGATCAAAAGCGACAGTTTCCGCGGCCTGTTCAATAAACTGGCGGGCAAACAGGAAAGCAGGGGCGAAAAAGCGTGAAAGGGCATCGTTGC
Source organism: Grimontia sp. THUN1695 (assembly GCF_059704325.2). Taxonomy (NCBI): domain Bacteria; kingdom Pseudomonadati; phylum Pseudomonadota; class Gammaproteobacteria; order Vibrionales; family Vibrionaceae; genus Grimontia; species Grimontia sp. THUN1695. The sequence goes on from NZ_AP046577.1 coordinate 564,393, forward strand.
TGCCGTTTAACAGCGGGTATACCGCACCCTGGCGGTTGCCCGATGCGGCAAGCCCCGGTTTGTCATGCTCGCAATAAAGTGTCACAGCCTTACCACGGCGAACCAGTGCCAGCGCCAGCGTTGCACTCGCCACGCCACCGCCAATAATGGCGATATTGTTATTGCATTGTGGTGCTGTCCGTTTGTACCACGGGGCTTGCTGGCTAGGCTGGTTCCGCTCGATCAGAGAGCCGACAATCATGTCGCGCTTGGTGCCGTAGCCTTTGGTTTTCTTCATCTCAAAGCCGGCATCAATCAGACCGCGACGAACAAAACCTGCGGCCGTGAACGTGGCAACAGTACAGTCCTGTTTCGCCAGTCGTGCCATACCATCGAACAGCGTCTGGCTCCACATCTCCGGGTTTTTGCTTGGCGCAAAGCCATCCAGGAACCAGCAATCCACAATACCGTCATCGGATGTCCATACTTGCGGCATACAATCTTTGATGTCGCCAAACCACAGGTCGAGGGTGATCATGCCATCTGCCAGTACCAGACGGTGACAACCCGGCACGGCAGCTGGATAGTGTTTGCGAAGTGCGTTGGCAAACTCCGTCAGTTCTGGCCATGCCGCATGGGCTTTTTCCAGATCGGCCGTCGCCACCGGAAATTTTTCGAAACTGATGAAGTGCAGCTGGTTTACCTGTGCATCAGGGTTTTCCTGTCGGAATCTGGCGAACCATTGCCAGACAGCCAGAAAGTTAAGGCCAGTACCAAACCCGGTTTCGGCAATCACGAAGCGGTCGCGGGCAAAATCATGCCAGCGTTCCGGCAACCGGTTTTGTTGCAAGAACACATAACGTGTTTCTTCCAGCCCGTTGGCATTGGAAAAATAGACGTCGTCAAAGTTGTCTGAGACCGGCGTACCGGCGTCATTCCAGTGGATTTGGGCATGTTCAATACGGGGTTGGGTCACAGGCCTTACCTTAATAAAAACGGTGTTTGCACATAGAGCGCGGATTCTATCGCCAATCCAACAGAATATACAGAACGGGCAGCGTGTCTGTGTCAGTATGGGAAAAGTTTCAGCGTACAACTGTACACCAGGAAAGCTGACCACTTTAGCGGGTCAAAACCGCTATCATCGGTGCGAACTCGAATTGTAGGAACAAAAGATGAAACGAGCCGTAATTACAGGTATGGGAATTGTTTCCAGCATCGGTAACAACGTTAAAGAAGTGCTGGAGTCATTAAAGACGGGTAAATCAGGGATTAGCTTTTCCCAACAGTTCGCAGACATGAAGCTTCGCAGTAATGTCTGGGGTGATTTAAAGCTCAATCCTGCTGATCATATTGATCGTAAAAAGTTTCGTTTTATGGGCGATGCCGCAGGCTTCGCTTATCTGTCCATGGAGCAGGCGATTGAAGATGCCGGCCTGACAGAAGATATGGTCTCAAACGACCGCACCGGTCTGGTTGCCGGCTCTGGCGGTGCCTCCTCCATCAATCAGGTCGCGGCGGTTGATACGCTGCGTGAAAAAGGGGTGAAGCGTGTTGGCCCGTATATGGTGCCACGTACGATGTCTTCAACCGTTTCAGCCTGTCTGGCAACTCCGTTCAAAATCCGTGGTGTGAACTACACCATGAGCTCTGCCTGTGCGACGTCTGCACACTGTATCGGCCACGCGCTGGAACTTATCCAACTGGGTAAACAGGACATCGTCTTCGCAGGCGGCGGTGAAGAGCTGGATTGGTCACTGACCATGATGTTTGACGCCATGGGCGCATTGTCGACCAAATATAACGACAATCCTGAAAAAGCTTCCCGCACCTATGATGCAGACCGCGATGGTTTCGTTATCTCTGGTGGTGGCGGCATGATGGTGATTGAAGAGCTGGAACATGCACTGGCACGTGGCGCGAAAATCTACGGCGAAATCGTCGGCTATGGCGCGACATCTGATGGCTACGACATGGTTGCGCCGTCCGGTGAAGGAGCTATCCGTTGTATGAAGATGGCGATGCAAAGTGTTGATAGTGTTGACTATATCAATACCCATGGTACTTCAACACCCGTCGGTGATGTGAAAGAGCTGGGCGCGATTCAGGAAGTGTTCGGTAACAACAGCCCAGCCATTTCAGCGACTAAAGCCATGACTGGTCATGCGTTGGGCGCGGCAGGTGTTCACGAGGCGATTTACTCCACCCTTATGCTGGATAACAACTTCGTCGCACCGAGCATCAACATCGAAAATCTGGATCCAGCTGCGGAAGGGTTGGACATCGTGACTAAAACCCGTGAGACAGAGCTGAAAACAGTGATGTCTAACAGCTTTGGTTTCGGTGGCACCAACGCCACGCTGGTGATTAAAAAATACGAGGGGTAAGCGCCAACAGCTCCCAGAATTTTCCGGGACGTTTAACAGACGCGGATATAGATCGTTGAGAGCCGGTTTGTATCTTTCAGATCCTGGATTTTGCCCGGTCAATTGGCCGGGTTTTTTCGTTTTATCTGACGCTGAAAAGCGTCACAATAGCGTCAATGGAACATATGTAGGGTACATACCGTTGAACATTCTGATTGATGAAAACATGCCATATGCTGCTGAGCTATTCGGCAAGCTGGGCAAAGTAACCGCCAAGGCAGGACGCACAATGACTGCCGACGATCTGGTTGACGTTGATGCATTGATGATCCGCTCTGTTACCAAGGTTGATGAAGCACTGCTGGCGAAAGCGAACAAGCTTAAGTTTGTCGGTACCGCAACCGCAGGCACTGACCATGTTGATGCAGATTTACTGGCAAGTAAGGGTATTTTCTTCACCGCCGCGCCGGGCTGCAACAAAGTCGGCGTCGCAGAATACGTGATCAGTGCACTGCTGGTGTTGAGTCAACAGCAGGGTTTTTCAATCACTGAGCGGAAAGTGGGTATTGTTGGCGCAGGTCAGGTTGGCAGCTATCTGTCGAAATGCCTTTCTGCGCTGAGCATCCCTCACCTGTTGTGTGATCCGCTGAAAGAGGTGGAAGGCGACCCCCGCGAATTTCATTCCCTGCAAACACTTATCGATGAGTGTGATGTGCTGACCTTCCATACCCCGCTGACCAAAACCGGAGAGCACCCAACCTATCATCTGGTGGGCGATGCCGAATTGAAAGCCATGAAGCCGGGTACCATTCTTATCAACGCCGCCCGTGGGCCAGTGGTGAGCAATGATGCACTGAAAGCAGCGCTGAAAACCCAAGCATTGACTGCGGTGCTGGATGTGTTTGAGTTTGAGCCGGAAGTCGATCTGGAACTGCTGCCGCTGCTGGCATTTGCCACCCCACATGTTGCAGGCTACGGGCTGGAAGGCAAAGCACGCGGTACTACCATGATTTACAACAGCTACTGCGAATTCCTGGGTGTTCAGGAAGAAAAAGTCGAAGCGGCTTCCCTGCTGCCGGTTGCGCCAATTCCGAAGGTATCACTCAGCAAACCCTGGGATGAAAGCGACCTGATGGCGCTGTGCCAGCTGATTTATGACATCCGCCGTGATGACGCTGAGTTTCGTCGTGCCATGGCAGATGTTGACCAGCAACGCGCAAGCTTTGACCGCTTGCGTAAGCATTATTGGGACAGACGTGAGTACAGTGCAATTACAGTAGCGGGCGAGGCCGGGTTTGGGTTAGAGTCGCTCGCTCATTTAGGTTTTACCGTAGAGGAATAATCATGACACAAGAATTCGATGTGGCTTATGACGTCGCTGTTTTAGGTGCCACAGGCGCAGTCGGGCGCACCATTATCGAGGTGTTGGAAGAGCGTAAATTCCCTGTGCGCAACCTTCACTTGCTGGCGAGTGAGCGCAGTGCCGGTGAAACCATTCGATTTAACGGAAAGAGTGTCCGCGTGAAAGACGTGGAAGATTTTGACTGGAGCCAGGTGCAAATCGCCCTGTTTTCCGCCGGTGCAGAATTGTCAGACCGCTGGGCACCCATTGCGGCAGATGAAGGCGTGATTGTGATTGATAACACCTCACGCTTCCGCTACGACTATGATGTGCCGCTGGTGGTGCCGGAAGTCAACCCGGAAGCGATTGCTGATTTTCGCAACCGTAACATCATTGCCAACCCAAATTGTTCGACCATCCAGATGCTGGTGGCATTGAAGCCTATCTACGACGCCGTGGGTATTGAACGTATCAACGTGTGTACCTACCAGTCGGTTTCCGGCTCAGGTAAAAAAGGGATTGATGAACTGGCAGGACAGACGGTGAAACTGCTGAACAGCCAGGAAGCGGAACCAAATACCTACAAAAAGCAGATCGCATTCAACTGTCTGCCGCACATCGATGAGTTTATGGATAACGGCTACACCAAAGAAGAAATGAAAATGGTGTGGGAAACCCAGAAAATCCTGGGTGATGATTCGGTGGCAGTTAACCCAACCTGTGTGCGCGTACCGGTGTTTTATGGCCATGCAGAAGCGGTTCATATTGAGTGCCAGCAAGCGCTTGATGCGAGCGAAGCGATGGATCTGCTGTCCCGTGCGGAAGGGGTAGAGGTTTACTATGGTGAAGATTATCCAACCCAGGTCAAAGAGGCGACTGGCAAAGATCACGTGATGGTCGGTCGGGTACGCAATGATATCAGCCATCCAAATGGCCTCAACATGTGGGTGGTCGCAGATAACGTGCGCAAAGGAGCGGCAACCAACTCAGTACAAATCGCTGAGCTTCTTATCCGCGATTACCTGTAATTCTTTTCTGCCTACTCAGGCATTATGAGTGAAAACAACCGGCAGCCGTGTTTTGTTGCCGGTTGTTTTGATCACAAAACACAGTTTTATCCTCTCACACTACAGTTTTCAGCTGGGCTTCCGATATAGTTAGGGAAATAACCAGTAATATCAATCTCAGCAGGTGGTTAACGCCTTGCCCCCCATCATTTCAACGGGTAAAAGAAGTGCTGTGATTGCGAGTTTTTTCTGCCATAGGGGAATGCGGGCAGTGTCTGACCCAGATTTTTATAACGCGATAAAGCGAACTCTCTTGTCCACCGTCTCGGGCTGTCGTCTCGGCAAAACCCTTGTTGTCTCGTCATTATTACTGAGTCTTGGTGCGACATTCTCTGCGCAATCCGCTATCCGTATTCTTGGTCCTGTGGAAGAATCCCCGCCACCGAGTGCGGTTGAGCGTTTGGCACCCCAGTCTGCCGTTCAACGTTCCACAGTGAACCGCCGCCAAACTGTCGGCCCCACACGTGACTCTGATACCCTGTGGTCTATCGCCACCCGCTATCAACCTAACAATAGCGTCACCGTTTACCAGACGTTAGGCGCCATTTTCCGCCTTAACCCGACTGCCTTTGAAGATAACAACATTCACGGACTGATCCCCGGCAGCACACTGCAAATGCCGACACTCACGGAAATTCGCCGTGAAAGCACCGACGATGTAGCAAGCCGGTTGCAGATAGATCAGGCCCGTAAAGAAGCACAGCGTATAGCCAACCAGCCGCTGAGCCAACAGGTTCAGGCACCGGCTGTGACACCAAAACCTGCACCCAAGCCCCTGTCAGAAACACCTATCGCAGAACCTGAAAAGCCGAAAGCGGCTGATATGGCTGAAAAAGAGATAGCAGCGCCTTCTGCTGATAGGGTGGGTACTCCTGAGAAACCGAGCATGGATGCAGTACAGGAGCAAATCAATGAATCTGATTTGCAGATGGGCAAGCTGGTTGAAAGTAACCACATCCTGAAAATCCGCCTGGCAGAAGTGCAAAATGAACTGGTGGCACTGAAAGATCAAATGTCTGCGGATGAAGAGCTGACCGAAGAGATCCGAGAGTTCCTGGATATGCAGCGCATGCGTCAGGAACAGATGGAAATCAAAGAGCCATCATTCTTTGAATCATTGATGGCAAGCCCCCTGATGCTTGCAACCATGGCGATCATTCCCGCGCTACTGGTGATTGGGGCTGCCGCCTTCTTTATTATGCGTCGCCGCAAAGAGGAGGACATGGATGTTAAAGAACCTGAAGGGCTTGATGGCGAAACGCCAGAGGTGCCAGCTGCTACTGTGGCTGATGTCGGAGATGAAACTGACGATCTGATATTGGAAGACGATGAGCTGGAAGTCACTGATGAGACTGACGCTGATGAATTATTCGGTGATGATCTATCGGGCTCGGATCTTGATGATATTAACCTTTCCGATTCGTTCGAAGTGTCGGAAGAGAATAACCAGGACACCCAGGCTGAAGGCGATCACACATCAAGCTTGGATGTTGATTTGGATGATGATTTTGACATCAGCACAGATCTGGATGTTGAGGCCAGCGCTGATGGGGCCATTGGCCTGAAAGACATGGAGCTTGCACTCGATGAAATGTCTTCGCAGTCTGAAGTGCCCGAACTCAGTCCGGATGAAGCCCTTGCAGCAATGTGGGAACAATCCCTGAGCGGTGATAGCAATGACGATGTCGACGATATCGATGCACTTTTGAATGCGGAACAATCCGGGGATGCCGGTGAACCTGAGACGGGGCAAGAACCGGACACCGAACCCGAGTCAATCGCTGAGCCTGAGCCCGTTGCGGAAGATGACAGCGAACCGGAAACGAACGAAGCCCTGTTTGATAACGTGCTGAATGATGAGCCAGAAGTGGACTTATCACAGGATATCGATCTCTCTGATGATGATATCGATGACCTGATTGGTAATGCGCACGCTGACAGTGCCAGTGACAACACTGAAGCTGACGACGATGAAGTGGTTGCAGATCCGGACGCCTTGCTTGACGAAATGCTAGACGACGATCTTCTCGAAGAAGACGGTCAGCTTCTTGATGCGGATGAACCAAGCGGGCTGGCGGATTTACCGCCGGAAAGCGAGGACACCGAGGATCTGTCGCAAACGGATGCCTTGTTGGATGAACTGATCAGCGATGATGGGCTTGACCCACTTGATGAGAGTGCACTGCTTGATGAAACCCTTGATGATGACGATCTGCTGGGTGATATGTTGGCCGAAACACAGGAAGACGATGTTGATCTGGGTGAAACCGATGTGCTGCTTGACGAGTTGGTTGATGACGGTGACGACCTCAATGACGAAAGTGCATTACTCGATGACGTCGCTGACGATGACCTGCTCAGCGAAGATCTGATCGGTTTTGACAATGAACTTGATATTGATACCAGCGAAGAGTCAGTGACAGAGCCTGTCGGTGACCTTGCCAACGTAGAAGCAAAAGAAGAGGCAGAGCAGACGGCTGAAGCGCAAAAGGCATCGCTTCAGGAGCCGACACAAGCAACGGGTGAGGATGATACTGGCGCAATGGAAGCGCTCGATGCCCTGGTTGAAGACTCTGCACCGGAAAACGAACCAACACCTGAAGCCTCAGAATCAGAGTTAGAACTGCTTGATGACGTGCTTGAACAGGATGACATCGACGGCGTGCGCGACGGGGAGATTGAAACTGCTGCTGAAAATGTACCTGTCGAAGAGCCTGATGCCACACAAGAAGATATGGATCTTCTGGACAACCTGCTTGATAAAAGTGCTGAACCAGAGGTGCTGTCAGATGAGGATGCGCAGGAGGACGTAGTTCAGCCAGAAGCGTCTGGAGAAGACGCCCTACCGGATACGGAAACCCATGAAGTTGCTTCTGGTGATGATCATGGCGAAACGGCAATGGCCGATGATGCAATACAACCTGATGATTCCGGCGATATTGAAGATTCAGCCGAAGATGTGGCGTTTGAAGAGGAACAGCTACTGGATCTCTCGTCGTTGCCAGAGTACGACGAGGAAGCCGCGCTGGCTGATAGTGAAGGCGAGCCTGAGCCTGCCAGTGACGAACGGCCAGAAGAGGACGATGATGATGCGCCGCTGGATTTGGAAAACTTGCCCGAGTTTACTGAAGAAGATGCTGCCAGTGAGTATGACGTTGAGCTGTCCCAAACCGATGACACAGACGTTGTTGAACCTGATGAGGGACAAGAAAGTACCGAAGACCCCCAAGAACTCTCTGCCGAAAATGAGCCGGTAGAAGAGCAACCGGAGGTATTTTCAGCCACTGAAAACAACACCCTGGCGTTTCCGAAAGTCGACCCTATCAGTCTGGATGAGCTGGGTGAGTTTGATGAGGACGCCGCTTTGGGTGCTGCCCTGGAAGAGCAGCGGGAGTTAGAGGAATTTAGCAAGGGTGAAGACGTTACCCAGCCATCGGCACCGGTTTCACAGACACCATACCGTGCTGCTGAGCTTGATGACCTGGCGCAGATGGAAGATGACGACCATCAGGTCGCCGGGCTTAACATGGAAGCGCTGCTTTCTGAAGATCTGGAAGAGGTGCCCGCAGGGCTTGGCGATTTTGAAACCGAAGAGCCCGACATTCCGGAAGAGGAAAGTGATGTCTGGCGTGCAGAGCAGGCACCTGAGCCGGAACTTGAGAGCGAAGATTGGTCAGAACAGCCGGAAGTGTTGGGTGATGAGATCAAATCCATGGATCTGGAAGGCGATTTGGAGGGCCTGCTGGATGATGTTGAAAGTGAACTGGTTGAAGAAAGCGCGCCAAAAGAGGACTACATCAGCATTGATGAGCTGATGAAAGATGATGGCGAGCCCCAGGAAGACCCAGATTCCATGAAAATGGATTTGGATGTCGGGCTGGAAGACTTCCCGGATGTCTTGAGTGACATCCAGCCTGCGGATGTTGACAGCGCCGGTGAAGCCGCCACCAACATGGATTTAGCCAAAGCGTATCTGGAGATGAATGACATTGACGGTGCCATCCAGCTTCTTGAAAAGGTGATGCAGGGTAACGATCCAAACCTAAAAGAAGAAGCCAGAAAGATGATTGAGAACCTGAACTGATCTCCATCATCAGGAAAGCAAAACGACAATAGCGGGTTATCCCGCTATTGTTTTATCCGGGGAGTGGGCAGGGATTCGGAGGGATACTGCATCTGCCCGGGGTTGGGTATATAATGCGCCGCCTTAGTTAACCAGCAAGACAGAGAAAACACGATGAGAATTGCCCTGGGTGTGGAATACGATGGTTCCCAGTTTTATGGCTGGCAGCGTCAGCGCGAGGTGCCAAGTGTTCAGGAACACCTTGAAAAAGCCCTGTCCAAAATCGCCAATCAACCGGTCGAAGTGCAATGTGCTGGCAGAACCGATGCTGGCGTGCATGGCACGGGCCAGGTGGTGCATTTCGATATCGAAGGTTCAAGGCCATTGCGTGCCTGGACCATGGGGGTGAATACTCACTTGCCTGATACTATTGCAGTGCGTTGGGCCAAAGAAGTGTCTGATGAATTTCACGCCCGTTTCTCTGCCACAGCGCGCCGTTATCGCTATATCATCTATAACCACGCGTTACGTCCCGGTATCCTTCGTCATGGTGTCAGTCACTATCACGGTGAGCTGGATGAGACCCTGATGCACGAAGCAGGGCAGTATCTGCTGGGCGAGAACGACTTCACCTCGTTCCGTGCTGTGCAATGCCAGTCTAAGAGCCCATGGCGTAATGTCCACCATATCAATGTGACTCGTCAGGGACGTTATGTGATCATTGATATCAAGGCCAATGCTTTTGTTCACCATATGGTGCGAAACATCACAGGCAGCCTGATTGTGGTTGGCCGTAAAGAGCAAAAGCCTGAATGGATAAAATGGCTGCTGGAAGCGAAAGATCGCAATCTGGCTGCGGCAACAGCCAAGGCGGAAGGGCTTTATCTGGTTGAAGTGGATTACCCAGCGGAGTTTGGGCTGCCGTCTTCACCGGTCGGGCCACTGTTCCTACCAGATGAACAGCTTTAAGGAAAAATTGTCTTCTTGTTACAGAACAAGGGAGACAGAAATTAGACAATCAATAGGTAGTACCAGTTTTTTGTCCAAAGTCTTAACAAGTTGTGTTTTAATTCTCCGTTGAATTCGTAGATATCCAGGCCACTTGCCCACTGATGCCAAATGCGCGTTCATGATGAACGGAACAGTGCACAGTTATGTTGTAAGCGGCGAGTGTTCCAATTGAAAAGGTCGTTCATGAGCTGGCTTGAAAAAATTCTGACAAAAAGCAACATCGGTTCTTCACGTAAGGCATCTATTCCAGAAGGCGTCTGGACCAAATGTTCGTCCTGTGAGCAGGTGCTATACCACGCCGAACTTGAGCGTAACCTGCATGTGTGTCCCAAATGTGACCACCACATGCGTATGACGGCGCGTAAGCGTCTGGACACCTTCCTTGATGATGCCAACCGCATTGAAATCGGTGATGAGCTTGAGCCGAAAGATTTGCTCAAGTTCCGTGATTCGAAAAAGTACAAAGACCGTCTCTCCGCCGCACAAAAGTCAAGTGGCGAGAAAGATGCCCTCATCGTGATGAAAGGCGAGCTATTGGGAATCCCGGTTGTGGCTGCGTCGTTTGAATTTACCTTTATGGGCGGTTCAATGGGGGCGGTTGTTGGTGCGCGCTTTGTGAAAGCGGTAGATGCGGCAATTGAAAATAACTGTGGCCTGGTGTGTTTCTCTGCCAGTGGCGGTGCCCGTATGCAGGAAGCCTTGATGTCTCTGATGCAGATGGCAAAAACCAGTGCGGCACTTGAGCGCCTTTCTGCCAAAGGGTTACCGTTTATTTCTGTTCTGACGGATCCCACTTTTGGTGGTGTCACAGCAAGTTTTGCGATGTTGGGCGACATTAATATTGGTGAGCCTAAGGCATTAATCGGTTTCGCCGGCCAGCGTGTTATCGAGCAAACCGTGCGTGAGAAACTGCCGGAAGGCTTCCAACGCAGTGAGTTTCTGCTTGAACACGGTGCGATTGACATGATTGTCGATCGCCGTGAGATGCGTCAGCGTATCGCAAGCCTGCTGGCGAAGATGACCCATCATGAATCACCGCTGGTGGTGTCGGTTGACAAGCCGTTGGAAGGTGAAGTGATTGAAGCTCAACCGGCAGAAAAAGAGTAGGTGAAATGTTCATCTGCATGTCACATCAAAAGAGCGCCTTATGGCGCTCTTTGTCTTTTAGCTGATATGATTGGACACAACTATCGCATGGTATAGAAAACACAGAAAGAAGACGGAATGTCAAAACTTGTTACGCCAGGCGCGACAGCGCCATTGACTGCATGGCTGCAGTATTTGGAGTCGTTGCATACCAGCGCCATTGATTTAGGGCTGGAGCGCGTCTCTCTGATTGCCAATAAAGGTAAGCTCACCAAACCAGCGCCCAAAGTGATTACAGTGGCAGGGACCAACGGTAAAGGTTCCACGTGTGCCATTATTGAAAGCATACTTCTCAACGCCGGATACAAAGTCGGTGTATACAGCTCTCCTCATCTTATTCGCTACAATGAACGTGTGCGTATTAACGGGCAGGAACTGGATGATGAGCGTCACACAGAAGCCTTTGCTGCTATCGAGGCACTTCGTGGCAACACCAGCCTGAGCTTTTTTGAGTTTGGTACGCTGGCTGCGCTTTGGCTGTTTCTCGATAACAAGGTCGATGTGGTAGTGCTGGAAGTGGGGCTGGGTGGCCGGTTGGATGCGACGAATGTGGTTGACCATGATGTGTCGGTGATCACCAGCCTGGCAATAGATCATGTGGACTGGTTGGGCGATGACATCGAAGTGATAGGCTTTGAAAAAGCGGGTATTTTCCGAAGTGGCAAGCCTGCAGTCTGTGGTCAGCCTGAGCCCCCGGCGAGTGTTGCAGCCCATGCCGACGACATTGGTGCCAACCTGCATCAGGTCGGGTATCAGTTCCATTATGAAAAACAAGGCGATGTGTGGCACTGGCATTGTGGTGCGTTTGATCTGTGCGACTTACCGATACCTCACTTACCATTGCCGAATGCCGCTACGGCGTTGATGGCGCTTGGGTTATCGGAGTTGACTGTTACTGATGAGCATATTGTTGATGGGTTGTCGTCCGTCAAACTGGCAGGGCGTATGGAGTGTGTATCAAAATCCCCCCTGATTCTGATGGATGTGGCGCACAACCCACATTCTGCCGCGTATCTGGCCACTCAGCTCAATGTGTTGAAAGCAGAAAAAAACGGCAAAGTTCACGCCGTTGTCGCTATGCTCCATGACAAAGATATTGCCGCGACAATCGAGGTGATGAAACCCGTCGTCGACCATTGGTATCCGGCCTCGTTGAATGGCCCGCGCGCCGCGCCATGGACGCAAATCACCGCGCATCTGCCAACGGGCATTGAAGGTTTTGAGTCTCCGACACAGGCGTTTCAGGCGGCGCAGGCAGCCTTGGGACAGAGCGATATTCTGATTGTTTTTGGTTCATTCCATACCGTCGGTGAAATCGCCGATTACCTCAGTAAAGAGGAGTAATTGTGGCAACCCAGTTTCAAAACCGACTCGTCGGCACCCTTATTCTGGTGTCTCTCGGGGTTATCATTTTGCCGGATGTCTTTGACGGTGAGAAGGCACATTATGAAGAGAGTTATCAGGCTATTCCTCTTCGTGAAAATGTTGACGATGCTGTGTTTGCTCAGCCAGTCAAAGCGCCGGAAAAAGTGGAGAGTTTTCTGCCGTCTGAACCGGTTGCGGTGACCATTGACAGCGATAATGGCTCCAGTGAATTGGAAACAGAGCCACAAACAGCACCGAAAGAAGGCTACAGTGATTCAGCCTGGATCATCCGTCTCGGGACGTTTCGTAACATTGAGAATGCGAAAAACCTGGTCGCGACACTTCGTAGCAAAGGATATGCTGCTCAATTAATGCCGAGGGACATTAAAGAAGGTGATCTGGCGCGTGTGGAAGTCGGGCCGGATGTCTCCAAAGAAAAGCTTGAGTCGATGACGGCAGATTTGGAGTCTTTGACAGGTTTGAAAGGTCAACTGCTTAGATTTAACCCACTCAACCCATAAGAAAACGTTTGCGTCGTCATTTTTTCTGTTAAAATGCGCGCGAATCGCTCAGATGATTAAGCAATGAATTGGATAGATTATCTCATTATTGGCGTGATCGGCTTTTCTGCTCTGATTAGTTTGGTCCGTGGATTTGTTAAAGAAGCACTGTCACTGGTTATCTGGTTTGGCGCCTTCTTTGTTGCAAGCAACTTTTACCCGCAACTGGCGGCTTATTTTACTAACATTCATGATGACATGATTCGTAATGGTGCGGCGATAGCGGCACTGTTTATTGCGACCTTGATTGTTGGTGCGGTTGTTAACTATGTGATTGGCCAGTTAGTACAAAAAACAGGTCTTTCAGGTACAGATCGCGTGTTAGGGGTTGTTTTTGGGGGAATACGGGGCGTTTTAATCGTTGCTGCCTTACTGTTTTTCCTCGATGCATTTACGGGCGTTGCCAACAGCCCTGAGTGGAAGCAATCACAGTTAATCCCTAAATTTGGGGTAGTGATTGAGTGGTTTTTTACATATTTGGAGCAAAGCTCCAGCTTTCTGCCTAAGGTGATCTAACGTTTTTCCGGCGGCATTCAGACTGGCGGAGAAACCTGTGACGTTTCCTGGGCTCAATTTTGCGTTACAAGGAACAGCATACATGTGTGGGATTGTTGGGATCGTGGGTGAGACCCCGGTTAATCAGTCGATTTACGATGCATTGACAGTACTTCAGCACCGAGGTCAGGATGCAGCTGGGATAGTCACTATTGACGATAACCGTTTTCGTCTGAGAAAAGCAAACGGTCTGGTGAAGGATGTTTTCCAGCTTAAACACATGCAAAGGCTACAGGGTACAGTGGGTATCGGACACGTTCGATACCCTACTGCAGGCAGTTCAAGTGCCTCGGAGGCACAGCCATTTTATGTTAACTCACCTTACGGTATTACGTTGGCACACAATGGTAATCTTACCAATGCCAATGCGCTTCGTGAGTCGTTGTTTGCCCATGACCGCCGTCACCTCAACACCACGTCCGATTCGGAAATACTTCTCAATGTCCTTGCGCACCAAATTGATAAAGCTGCTTCCCATCCACTGACCGAAGAAGATGTGTTTCAAGCCGTTCGTGCTGTGCACCAGGAAGTCAAAGGGGGCTATGCAGCGGTGGCAATGATTATTGGCCATGGTTTGATTGCCTTCCGTGATCCGAACGGTATTCGCCCGCTGTGTTTGGGTAAACGCAACGTAAATGGCCGTGAAGAGTATATGGTGGCCTCTGAGTCAGTGGCTTTGGATGCCGTGGGCTTTGACTTTGTGCGTGATGTGGCGCCCGGTGAAGCCATTTACATCACGTTTAACGGTCAGTTATTTACCCGCCAGTGCGCGGATAATCCCATTTTGTCTCCCTGTGTTTTTGAATTTGTTTACTTTGCCCGTCCTGATTCTTTCATCGATAAGGTGTCGGTGTATGGTGCTCGGGTCAAAATGGGCCAGAAACTGGGGGCGAAAATTCGTCGTGAGTGGGACGATCTGGATATTGATGTGGTTATTCCTATTCCAGAGACCTCTTGCGATATTGCCCTGGAGATCGCCCAGGTACTGGATAAACCTTACCGTCAAGGTTTTGTGAAAAACCGTTATGTTGGCCGCACCTTCATCATGCCGGGCCAACATCTACGCCGTAAATCAGTACGCCGTAAACTGAACGCAATTCGTTCGGAATTCAAAGACAAGTCTGTACTGTTGGTGGATGACTCTATTGTACGCGGTACGACATCAGAGCAGATTGTTGAAATGGCACGAGAAGCGGGAGCCAAGCGTGTGTATATGGCATCTGCGGCACCGGAAATCCGTTTTCCGAATGTGTATGGTATCGACATGCCAAGCGCCAATGAGCTGATCGCTCACGGCCGTGAAGTGGATGAAATTTGTAAGACCATCGGCGCCGATGGCCTGATCTTTCAAGATTTAAACGATCTGGAGGATGCGGTCCGTGAAGGCAATCCGGATATCAAACGTTTCGAGAGCTCGGTATTCAGTGGTGACTATGTGACCGGTGATATCAATCAGGAATACCTGGAATACCTGTCGAGCCTGCGAAATGATGAGGCCAAGGCGTTGCGTGAGCAGCAGCAAGAATTAGCTAACCTTGAGATTTATAACGAGAGTTAACCTCGATATAAGGGGATACCGCTTTGTGCACAAAAAACGCGGCCAACGAGCCGCGTTTTTTATGTTTGCTAAAAAGCACGTTTGCACGTTTAAAAACAGTTATTGGACGAACATTGGGCCAAACCCCACATTCCACATGATCACCGAACTGGCAATAATCGCTACCAGTAAAACCAGCCCACAGGTTACTACCGAACTGGCGTAAATAAAGCCGCGCTCTTCGGGAATATGCATGATAATTGGTACGCCTGTGTAAAGTAGATACACTGAGTAGGCGACACCCAGTAGCCCAACAAGCATGACAAACCATACTACCGGATACAATGCTGCTAATCCAACCATAAAAATGGGGGTCGCAGTATAAGCAGCCAACTCCAATGCCTGGGTATAGGTTGGGGTTGAGCCAAAAGTGCGACTCATCCAGAGTGTCAGGTAAGCCAGTGCCATCACACCAGTGATAAGGGCGAAATACATGGCGAAAGCGATAATGATTGCACTTTGTTGTGTCAGAAAAATGGGGTTACCTACGCCGATTTGCCAACCGATATGTACGCTTGAATAGTATGCGCAAAGGGGAGGGATAAGTGCCATGATGGCAGCATGTCCTAAACTGCTCAGCGCTCCTTCATGGCGATCGTCAATGTTTTTCCATTCTTCTTTTGGATGTGTATAGAGGCCGAACAGATGTCCCAGAACCATAAGTCGCTCCTTCCAGTCGCGGTCACCAGCATTATGTATATCCAACAACAATCAGACGTCGATTATGTTGTTACACACTAATAACATTTAGTGCTGCAATATGCAGTTCGCAAGTTTTCATTGCGAAATGTGTGACAGCTTTTAATCACTTATCGAAACTGGGACACAGGGTGATCAACATTCCTCTTCCTTATTGGGAGAATGAAAATAACGCATCGAAAAGTCGATAAATGCACGAAGCTTTGCAGGCAGGTGAGTTTTGTCGTGATACATCAGGAAGATATCCCTTGGCTCTGTGGTCCAGTCAGGCAGGATTTGTTGCAATTCACCAGATTGAATATCTTTTTGCACCAGCACATCGGGAATTAACGCGATCCCCAATCCATCTTTTGCCGCAGCCCTCACCACCCTCAGCTCTGATGCTTCGAAGCGTCCTTGGTCTGAAATGCAAAGCTGTTCGCCACTCTCGTTTGATAAACGCCAGCGCATCAGGGGCCAGCCTTTGAGCAGCGCGTGTTTGGACAAATCTGTTGCATCGGTGATCGTGGGATGAGATGCAATGTATTCCGGACTGGCAACCAGAATATCCCGCACAGTGTGGAGCCGCCTTGCTATCATGGTGGAATCACGTTGAGGGCCTATCTTGAAAAAAGCGTGGCGATCATCAAGGTGGGAGGGCGTGGTATCACTGAACAAAGACAGATCCAGCTTGATATCAGGATAGGCGTTGAGAAAAGCACTCAACATCGGTTGTAGCATTTTCATGGCAATGTTTGAGGGAGCAGCAAGTCTCAACGTACCCGATGTGCCATGGCAGCACTCCGACAGGCTCTCCGTAGCTTCCAACAACTGTTCAAGAAGTGGTGAACACGTATCGTAAAAGCTTTGTCCCGCTTCCGTGAGTGCCAGTTTACGCGCATCACGGTGTAGCAACTTTATT
Source organism: Grimontia sp. THUN1695 (assembly GCF_059704325.2). Taxonomy (NCBI): domain Bacteria; kingdom Pseudomonadati; phylum Pseudomonadota; class Gammaproteobacteria; order Vibrionales; family Vibrionaceae; genus Grimontia; species Grimontia sp. THUN1695. Next base: position 581,044 of record NZ_AP046577.1, read on the forward strand.
TGAATATCTTCTTCAAGTGCCTGAATACGGCGGGTCAGTGTTGCGACAGGAATGCCTGTTTTTTTTGATGCCTGTGTGTAACTACCATTCTCGACAATTAGCCGAAAGAGATTCAGATCATCTAATTTCATTGGGTTTCACGATGTTGCGAGAGTCTTCACCAAAAAGCGGTATTTTAACTATTTGAAGTTAACAGGTGTTGAATTTCGTTGTCTTATGTCAATAAGCAGGGAGCTTGAAGTCGGTTGACTGTGTCAGAAAGCAGAAAATATATGAAATATTTTCTTTTCTGGATACAGAAAGTTAAGCCCTTCTAAGGCAACTATTGTGTGTTTGCAGCAACCTGGCCCTGATTTTCAAACTATTCTATTAGGAGCTAACGCGCTCCCGTTCAGCGTCAGCAGCCCAAAGGAAACAGGAGAACATAAAGTGTTAGAAGGAAAAGAGGTTCTCATTGTTGAAGATGATCCTATTTTTAGCCGGATTATCAGCCACTTTCTTCGTAAAGAAGGGTGCACAGTAAGAGAAGCTGAAAACGGTCTTGACGGACTAAAGGCTTTGCGGGAGGGGATTCCTGACCTCTTGCTCAGTGATCTTTCTATGCCTGTAATGACAGGGTTGGAATTTGTTGAAGAAGTCAGCATGGAATACCCAATGTTGCCGGTGATAGTAATTTCCGGCACGGGGGGGATGGCTGATGTCGCCCAGGCTCTACGCTTTGGAGTGAAAGACTTTCTGATAAAACCCATTGAGGACGTAATGGTCGTCAAATCTGCCATCCTATCCGTTCTTGAAGAAAACGATGGTGGAGTGAGTAGCGATGCAGATTTCTCTCAGCAATGGTTTAAGGTGTCCCAAGATGGCGAGCAACCATTGACAGAAGAATTGAAATGGCACCTGGAAGACTTATTGGATAACCCAGGCAACGCCAGAGATCTATTGATGGGACTGATGCCAGAGCAAGATTCGCAACAAGGTGATTGGCGATTGTCTTATCACTCGCTGCAATCTGCCGATATCAGCCCCATTGTGCTTGATTATACTTGGATGATGGACGGTAAGATGGCGTTTTACATGGTCGACAGTGCCTCTGCCGGTGAAAACGGTACAGCGACGACCTTAATGATCCGCGCTTTCTTCAACGAATACCTTCGTTCACAAGTTGCTGATGAAAAAGGATTTATTCATCTTGTCCATCAAATCGAATATGCGATAAAACGCTCTACGTATGCCAGTCCTATTCGTGCCATGTTTGGTATTTTAAATGCGTCGGACAATCAGCTGGATGTGTTGTCTGCGGGGTTAAATGCGGTGGTCGATGGGACGGGAAAAGCCGTGATTGTAAAAAATGACAACCTGCTTGGTATTGACGCCGCCAGCATACGTTTCCAGACAATTGATTTATCGGGCGGAAGTGTACGGGTATCACTGAGTGAGATTGGATTGACGAGTTTTAGTTTAGACATCCAAAGATTGGACGCCTAATCCCTCGCGTTATCATGTCGAAACCGCCCATTCGGGCGGTTTCTATTTTCTGCTCAAAAAGCAAACAATTATGCAGTGAAACTATGATGCAGTGCAGACTATTTGCCTTGTTAAAGGGAGAGGGTGTTGCTGCTGAAAGGCGAGCCGAATATACTCATTAGTTGCATTTCAAAGACGTTGTAACAACTGGCTAGCGAAAGAAATCAACGAGGACAAATTTTAATGGATCCATGGTATCTGCTCTATTGCAAACGCAGCGAGCAACAACGCGCAGAGCAGCACCTAAAACGACAGGGCGTCGATTGCTATTATCCACAAGTGATGGTGGAAAAAATCCGTCGTGGCAAGCGCTCCAGCGAGTTGGAACCGCTCTTCCCTAATTACGTCTTTGCCTCATTCGATCCTGAAAAAATCTCCTTTACGACTGTACGTTCGACTCGTGGCGTTGTTGATTTTGTTAGACAAGGCCTGATGCCGACAGTCGTTCCTGCTGAACTTATCACTCACTTGATGGCACATGAAGACAGTGATGAGCAGCGCGAAGCATTAAGTGATGTATTCAAACCTGGTGACCAAGTGGAAGTGCTATCAGGTCTATTCGAGGGAACCGAAGCCATTTACAAGGAAGCGGATGGCGAGCTGCGCTCAATTTTATTGATCAATCTCATCAGTCGTCAGGTTGAAGTCTCTACAGAAAATAAAGTCATCCGTAAGAAATAGCCGTATTGAACATCGATACTATCGCGTGTTTTGGGAACGAGACCTAGGGGCGGTAGCGTAATTTTATTTTATCAACGAACAAGTTGTTGATGACTGCAAGTGAAAATCTATTCACATCAATCAATTAAGATGCATTTTTACACTTGTCGAATTGGCATGTAAGTCAATGCTTTTTGAAAGTTATTGTAGGGTGCTGAGTTGAGTCATTAAAATAAATGACACTGAGTCAGCATATTAAATCTATTATTTTAAAAACAATGCCATTGTATATTTCTGGCTCAGAGTTTAGCTTAACTAATTGAGTATAAAATATGGAACCAATATTTTTACTTGTAACAGGTAGTATGAGATCTGGAACTACATTGCTATCTGAATTACTTTATTCCACAAGTTATTCAGAAGAAAGACATTTAGATGTAGCTTTCATGGGAGATAAAAGTGATTTAGTTAGAAAACATATAAAAAATGGAATTGATGATAATAATATAGAAAAAGTAAAAAATGATATAATTTCAGAAATTGATAGATTTTCTCCAGTCGAAGGTAAAATATTGATTGGGGCTAAGCAAACAGGGATATCAATAAAGGAAAGTAAAGTAGTTAAAAAAACTATTTAAAGAATGTAAAGTAATTATTTTGTTGAGAGATCCAAGAGATGTACTTTGTTCTCATATGGAAAGGATGGTAGATCGACTTACATTAGTCGACGCCTTTGGCTTTATTCTTAATAGTCTAAATTATTACTATGTAAAATACGATGAAAATATATTGAAAGTTAGGTATGAAGATCTTGTTTGTCGCCCAAAAGACACTATATTAAATGTTTTAAGATTTCTAGATTTAGACTCTAATAAATATAATTTCAGTAGTATTGATGAGGGACGAATATCTTCTAATTCTAGTTATAGTAATGTAAAAGGAAAGCACCTTATAAAAGGAAATGGTATTGATAGATCAAGTATCGGCAAATATAAAAAATATTTATCACACTATCATAATGAACTCATATCATGCCTTTTTTACGATTTTCTTTCTGAACATGGCTATAAACTAGATAACTTAAAACGATCTAAGGATTGTTTTTTGTTTTGGATAGAAATTGCAATAAAGATTGATCTTGATAATGAAAATTTCAAAATTTTAAGAATGCTAGCTTCTGATTTTCTAACAGATAAAGAAATAGATAATAAAATAGAAGAATCAAAATCACTACAAAAAAGTTATATAAAAGGGTTGATTTTAAGGAATAAAAATCATGTGGATACGATAGTGTATTTAAAAGAAGAAAATAAAAAAATAAAAATTAAATTAAAGCTTATAGAAGATAATTTAAGGGAGTGCAAGGCTAAATTAACAAAAAATAAGAATAAGTTTTATATTAATGGAAATGTTTTTGCTGGCAAAGAGAAAGTAATTAAAAGTTTAAAAAAACTTTACAGTAAATTCTTGTAAATAAAACTTGGAGATCTTAGTGCATAATTTATTGGAGTTAATAGGTAGGGATTCAGAACTCTTCTTCAACGATGTTATTGTTAATGAGACAGAACTGTCTAGAGTTATTAGTGAATCGTGTTTTCTGGTTCTTGGTGGAGCGGGTTCAATTGGTCAAGCCGTGACTAAAGAGATCTTCAAACGTCATCCGAAAAAGCTGCATATTGTAGATATTAATGAAAACAATATGGTGGAGTTGGTGCGTGATATCCGTAGTTCATTTGGCTACATTGATGGCGATTTTCAAACCTTTGCATTGGATATTGGTTCGGTAGAATACGATGCCTTTATCAAAACTGATGGTCAGTATGATTATGTACTGAACTTATCAGCTCTTAAACATGTACGTAGTGAGAAAGATCCTTTCACACTTATGCGTATGATTGATGTGAATGTTTTTAATACTGAAAAGACTATTCAACAGTCAATTGATGCGGGTGTGAAGAAATATTTCTGCGTATCAACTGATAAAGCAGCGAATCCAGTCAATATGATGGGAGCCTCAAAGCGCATTATGGAAATGTTCTTGATGCGTAAGAGTGAGCAAATTGCGATTTCAACCGCGCGCTTTGCAAATGTAGCTTTCTCCGATGGCTCTTTGCTGCATAGTTTTAATCAGCGCTTGCAAAAGAATCAACCAATCGTGGCGCCAAATGATATAAAGCGTTACTTTGTGACGCCGAAAGAGTCGGGTGAGTTGTGTCTAATGTCGTGTATCTTTGGTGAAAATCGAGATATCTTCTTTCCAAAACTTAGTGAAGCTTTGCATCTCATCACTTTTGCTGACATTGCAGTGAAATACCTCAAGCAGCACGGTTTTGAATTTTATCTATGCGCAGATGAAGAAGAAGCTCGAGAGCTTGTGAAAACTTTACCAGCACAAGGTAAATGGCCTTGTTTGTTTACTAAAAGTGATACTACTGGTGAAAAAGGCTTTGAGGAATTTTTCACCGACAATGAAACTATCGATATGAAACGTTTTGAAAATCTGGGAGTTATAAAAAATAAACCATTATATGAACCAGAAAAACTAGCACTATTTGAGTCCACTATTTCACAGATGAAAACCAACTGCGTATGGACCAAAGAGCAAATCGTTGATCTGTTTTTTACCATGATTCCCGATTTCGACCATAAAGAGACTGGAAAATACCTCGACAGCAAGATGTGAGGAGTGAAGATGAAACCGACATTAGTTGCCGAGTTTGTTCGTGACATCTACCAAACGAATGATTTTATTCCGTTACATGCGCCAACCTTTGATGGTAATGAAAAAATGTATGTAATGGAAACCATCGATAGTACTTTCGTTTCAAGCGTGGGTAAGTTTGTTGATGAGTTTGAACACAAAATGGAGCTCTTCACTGGCACAGCCAAGGCTGTTGCAACGGTTAATGGCACGGCGGCACTCCATGCAGCACTTTATATGGCAGGCGTGGAGCATGATGATTTGGTGCTCACCCAATCACTGACTTTTGTAGCAACCTGCAATGCGCTGTATCACATGGGGGCAGTGCCGATTTTTGTTGATGTATCGCCGGTTAGCCTTGGTTTATGCCCAAAAGCACTAGAACAATATCTCGAAGATCATGCCGAATTGACTGAACAAGGTTGTTTCCACAAAGTTTGCAATAAGCGTATTAAAGCGGTGGTACCGATGCATACTTTTGGTCATCCAGTGGAGTTGGATGAGTTAGTAACGGTGTGTCGAAAATGGCAATTAATGTTAGTGGAAGATGCAGCAGAAAGCCTAGGCTCGTTTTATAAAGGTCAGCATACAGGCACTTTGGGCCAGTTTGGCGCGGTGAGTTTTAATGGTAACAAGATCATCACCACTGGCGGCGGTGGCATGGTATTGTGTCGCGATTTGGAAACAGGTAAACGCACCAAGCACGTAACCACGACAGCGAAAGTACCGCATCCATTTGAATTTTATCATGATGAAGCAGGTTTTAATTATCGTATGCCAAACCTTAATGCTGCACTTGGTTGCGCGCAGATGGAGGTGCTGGATACGTACTTGTTGCAAAAGCGTCAACTTGCGGCGCAATATGAGAAATTTTTTGCAGGGAGTGATTTCTGTTTTGTTACAGAACCGGATTATGCGCAGTCAAACTATTGGCTTAATGCAGTGATATGTCCAAACAATGAGACGCGCGATGCATTGCTTGTAGACACTAACAATGCGGGAGTGATGACTCGTCCTATATGGAATTTGATGCACCGTTTGCCAATGTTTGCTCATGCGCTGCGTGGTGACTTAACACATTCTGAATATTTTGAATCTCACTTGGTGAATCTGCCAAGTACACCAATTGTGTAAGAGGGCAGGGATGACTATAAACTCTGTCATAGACTTATCGGCTGATATTTACTATCAACGAGCCTACTCAGCTTTGTATGAAAAGGACTGTGAGCATTTTGAATACACTTATCAAGAAAATGAATGCTATGTTATGTTCACAGGACTTAAGAAACGTATCGTCAGCGTTGCAGAAGTAGTAGTACAAGAAGAACTCTATGATTTGGAAACGCCCTACGGTTACGGAGGACCGCTTTCCAACAGTGATGAACCTGATTTTTTACAACGTGCTTTCTGTGCATACCGTCACTATTGTCAACAACAAAATATCGTTTGTGAATTTATTCGTTTTCATCCATTTAACCCGCTTGCGGAAAACAACAAGTTCTTTGATATGCATGCTCCAGAGCGACAAGTAGTGATTGTTGATCTTGAACAAAGTAGCGATGAGCGTCGAAAGCAGTATTCAAAAACCACGCGTAATATCATTAAAAAAGCAGCAAAGAATCTCTCTGTGTGTACAAAGCAGGTACCCGTGAGTGAATTTATGAGCATGTATTACCAGACGATGAAAAAGAATACAGCAACTGAGTTCTTCTATTTTAAAGAATCGTACTTTGATGCCTTAATGCAGATTGAAGGGGTAAGTTTACTGGCGACGAAAAAGCAGGATAACTATGTGTCGATTGGTTTTTTTATGTGTGGCCATGAATTGGCACACTACCATCTTTCGGCAAATAATCAGGAATTAACTAAGGAAAATGGCAATTACCTACTATTAGATTCTGCTTTTGAACATGCTAAGGCATTGGGGTGTAGATATATGATGTTAGGTGGTGGGCGTACATCATCATCAGAAGACAGTCTATTTAAATTTAAAAGAAAGTTCTCACCGCTGAATAAGACTTTCTATATTGCAGGCTTAGATTTCTTGCCTGAAAAGCGTCAGCAATTAAACCAACTGTGGCTCGAGAAAAATCCACAGTGCCAAGCTTCAAAATTATTTCAGTTATACCGAGTCTAGAGGTATTTATGGCAAACAGGACATTTATCATCGCTGAGGCCGGTGTTAATCACAATGGTGCTATGCATTTAGCGAAACAGTTAATTGATGCTGCTGTATTAGCGGGCGTCGATGCCGTGAAATTCCAAACCTGGCAAACTGAGTTGCTAGTGACCGAAGATGCAAAAATGGCTGACTACCAAGTTGAGAATACTGAATGTGAAGAAACACAGTTTGAAATGCTTAAGCGTTTGGAGCTGAGTTACGGTGATTTTTCGGAATTGAAATCGTACTGTGATGACAAAGGGGTTACCTTTATGTCAACGCCAGATGAAGAACAAAGCGCTACGTTTTTAAATGGTCTGCAATCAGTATTCAAAATTGGCTCAGGTGAATTAACCAATACACCATTTTTACGTCATATCGCCAGTTTTGCAAAACCGGTGATCTTATCAACGGGTATGGGGTACTTATCGGAAGTAGAACACGCAATAGCGACATTGCTAGAAGCAGGTCTGTCACTTGATATGATCACTGTTTTGCATGCGACAACGGATTACCCAACTGCACCGGAAGACGTCAACTTATTGGCAATGAAAACTATTGAACAAGCGTTTCCTGGTATCTCCGTTGGCTACTCGGATCATACCCTTGGCATTGAAGTGCCTGTTGCAGCGGTAGCACTTGGTGCAAACGTGATAGAAAAACACTTTACTTTAGATAAAACCATGGTGGGTCCAGATCATAAAGCTAGTCTTGAACCACAAGAGTTGGCGGACATGGTGACAGCGATCCGTAATATAGAACAAGCGCTGGGCAATGGTTGGAAAGTGCCAACTAAAACCGAGCAGGAAAATCGTAACATTGTGCGTAAAAGTTTGGTTGCTAGTAAATCTATCGTTGCAGGAAGCACTATTTGTGCAGACATGTTAGAAATCAAGCGCCCAGGCAACGGTATATCTCCGACTCGTTGGGATGAAGTGGTCGGTTCTGTAGCGAAGAAAGATTACCAGATTGGGGAACTGATCTAATGCGCAAAATATGTGTAGTAACGGCTACACGAGCGGAGTATGGCTTACTCAAATGTCTGCTTGAAGACATTAAAGATGATCCGAAGCTTGAGCTGCAGATTATCTCAACGGGTAGTCATCTGTCCCCTGAGTTTGGTTATACAAACCAGCAAATTCTTGATGATGGCTTTTGTGTGAACAAACAGGTTGAAATATTACTCTCTTCCGATACACCAGTTGGAGTGAGTAAAAGTATGGGATTGGCACAAATCAGTTTTGCTGAAGCTTTTGATGAGTTACAGCCTGATTTGGTCGTTGTGCTAGGAGATCGCTACGAACTGATACCAATTGTCTCCGCCGCCAATATCGCACGTATTCCTGTTGCACACCTCAATGGAGGAGAGCTAACTGAAGGTGCGATTGATGAACTCATTCGCCATGCGATAACAAAACTTTCTCAACTGCATTTCACTGCGATGGAAGAGTATTCCCAGCGTGTTATTCAGATGGGTGAAAATCCGGATCGTGTTTTCAACATTGGTGAAGTGGGGCTGGATAATATCCTGAGAATGAAATTGTTATCAAGGAATGCATTTGAAGATGCAATCGGCGTGAAATTGAAGAAGAAAAACCTTCTTTTTACATACCACCCAGAAACGACGCAGTCGCTCGATAAGGTTGAAGCAGATTTTAATAATATCTTAGCTGCGTTAGATGTGTTGGATGACTGTTTAATCATTTTTACTAAAGCTAATGCGGATGTAGGTGGGCGCTTGATAAACAAGATGATTGACCAATTTGTGGTAAAGAACAAGGACAAATCGATAGCGTTTACTTCACTTGGTCAGCTCAGATATTTGTCAGCCTTGCAATACATTGATGCTGTAGTGGGAAATTCATCGAGTGGCATTGTCGAAGCACCAAGCTTTAATATTGCATCAATTAATATTGGTTCTCGTCAGAAGGGGAGAGTTCGTGCCGAGAGCACAATTGATGTAGAGGCTGAAAAAAAAGAGATTATAAATGCTATTGATATGATTTATACCGATACATTTAAAGAGAAAATTCGTGAAGTGATAAATCCTTATGGTCAAGGAAATAGCTCAAGAAAACTTGTGAGTATTATTAAATCATTTGACTTTAATAAACTGAAATCTAAGAAGTTCTATGATGTCAAATATTAGGCATAAAGTGATTGGTGGTGAACAAGAATTAATATTTGATAACCTCTATTATGGTATTACTAACTCAGGACGCTCATCGTTAAGATGGGCAATTGAGTCAATGGGGTTAAAGAAAAAAAATATACTAGTGCCTGACTATATTTGTCAAATAGTTATAGATATATTAATAGAAAAGGAGGTTGAATTATATTTTTATCGAGTGAACAATGATCTATCAATCGACTTGGATCTTAACTCGCTAAAAAATATTGATGCAGTCTATTTGGTTAGTTATTTTAACGAGCAAACTGAGACTCTGAAAAATGCTCTCTTTACTTTATCAATTCCATTTATCATTGATGATGTTTTTGGAATTAGCAGGCCATCATTTAATAATCCATGTCATTGGGTTTATTTCAATAGCTTACGAAAAATAACTCCTATAGCTGATTATAGCCAAATTATCTCAAATCGGGAACTTGCCGATATTGTTATTGATGATCTAACAAGTTTTGCACAACTCAAGTATCAAGCAAAAGATCTTAAAAGAAGATATCTCTCTAGTGAGTCAAATGATGAAGCACCTTACTTAAGCACATTTATTACAGCTGAGCATCTTTTAGATGATTCATCAGGAATATACCGTCCTAGCGGACGTAGCTGCATGCTGGCGAATACATTTTATAGATATATAAGTGAAGAAACCTTGCACAGGCAGAATAATCTGGCTGTTGCTAAACAGTTACTACCTGACAATTTTTATATTGATGTTGAACCAGAATTTCCAAGTTTCTTGCCAATTTTTTTAAAAAAACGTGATAAGGTAAGAAAGAAACTTATGAAACATAATATTTTCTTAGCAGTGCATTGGCCCCATCTTTCAATTGTTTCAAATCATCTTAGCGACAATATTCTTTCTCTACCTTTAGATTCTAGATATACGAGATATGACATTGAGAATATTTGCAAAATCATTATAGAGCTTGCATATGAAACTTGAGAAATTTGAATTAAACATTGCTGATGAATTAGATTTCCTATTTTATTATTCTATTAAGAATGAAAAGCAAAGTGTGTATTGGTCTGGTTTTTTATTACCACCAGATAAAAATAAATTACTGTACCATTACAATACTATTATTAAAGATGAAAATAGAGATATTTATATCTTTAAAGAACATAATATTAATGTTGGATATTTATATTTAGATAAAGATTACACAAATAACACGGTAGAAATTTCCTACGGTATCTCTGAAAAATATACAGGGCGAGGATTAGCTAAGATAATGATTCAGCTTGGTCTTGAGCGCATTGAGCCTTTGTTTAAGACACAAGTTGCTTGGATCGCTGAAAGTAATATCGCTTCAACGAAAACAGTGATGGGACTTGGATTTAATGCTACTGATGAAGTGGATTATCGGCAGTTAGCGCAAAGTCCAACACCAGTAAAATTTATCAAATATAGTCGCTAAGCAAAAAAAGGCACACGCATGAGTCATAACTGGAAAAAGGTTTTAGTCTCACCAATCACGTCGATCCGTTCTGTTCTAAGAACGATAGATCAACAAGCCTTGAAATTGGCTCTTGTTGTTGATGAAGAATGCAAACTGCTAGGAACTGTCAGCGATGGAGATATTCGTCGAGCCATCTTAAGAGATGCATCTTTAGAAGACAGTGTCGCTTTAGTGATGAACGCCAATCCAACGACTGCTGATATTAGTAGGACAAGAGAGAGCATCCTCTCTTTGATGGAAAGAAAGGAACTACACGCGATACCTATTATCAGTAATGGCATTGTGATTGGCTTAGAAACGTTGCATGGCCTGCTTCATAAGCAGGAATATGCCAATCCGGTATTTATAATGGCAGGTGGATTTGGTAGTCGTCTTAAGCCATTAACCGATGACTGCCCTAAGCCATTACTTAAGGTCGGAGAGCGACCTATATTAGAAACGGTTATTTTAAGCTTTATTCGCGCTGGGTTTAGCAACTTTTATATTTCAACACATTACTTGCCAGAAATGATCCATGCTGTGATGGGAGATGGATCTCGTTGGGGGGTCTCGATTCAGTATATTCACGAAGAAACTCCATTAGGCACTGGAGGTGCATTAGGTTTATTGCCTGACGACTTACCAGATTTGCCTGTGATTGTTATGAATGGTGATATTTTAACTAAGATTAATTTTGAAGATGTTCTTGAATTCCATAATAAAAATAAATCTCAAGCGACAATGTGTGTACGAGAGTTTGATTATCAAGTGCCATTTGGTGTGATTGAAGCGGAAGATCTTAAAATCACGGGTATTGTTGAAAAACCGACTTATCGTTTCCATGTGAATGCAGGAATTTATGTGTTAAATAAGTCGTTGATTGCATCGGTAGCTAAAGGTGAATACTTAGATATGCCGACCTTATTTGAAGAGCAAATTGGTAAGGATATTCATGTCTTTCCATTTCATGAATATTGGTTGGATATTGGCCGTATAGATGATTACAAACGTGCACAAGTTGATATTCTCACATTAGGCTTATAAGTTCATGAGAATATTAGCAATTACTCCAGCTAGAGGTGGCAGTAAAAGGCTACCAGGTAAGAACATTAAGAACTTGAATGGTAAACCATTGATCCAATGGACGATTGATGCTGCATTAGTGGTAGAAGAAATCACCCATGTGATGGTTACTACCGATTGTAAGACTATAGCCGAGATCGCTAAACAATCGGGTGCAGATGTTCCGTTTATTCGTCCACCTGAACTTGCAACTGACACCAGCTCCAGCACTGACGTGATTCGACATGTGTTAGACTTTTATAAAATGCAAGGCGAAGATTTTGATTTTGTTCTGGTGCTTCAACCTACCTCGCCAGTTCGCAATGCCGACGATATCCGACGAGCTATTGCGTTACTTAAAATTAATGAAGCAGATGCCGTTGTGTCAGTATGCCCATGTGAACACTCACCGCTATGGGTGAATACGTTACCAGAAAATTGTTCGATGGAAGATTTTATTCGTCATGAAGTTAGTCAGTTGAGAAGTCAGGATCTGCCTAATTATTATAGAATTAATGGTGCTATCTACTTAACAAGAGTCAGCAGATTCTACCAAGAAAACTCGCTTTTTTTATCTTCAAACATATTTGCCTATGTAATGGATAATGAACGCTCGATCGATATCGACCATGAGTTGGACTTTCTGATTGCGGAAACTGTTTTAAAATATAGGGAACCTAATGCGTAAATTATTGATCATTGGAGCGGGACAACTAGGCAGTCGGCATTTGCAAGGTGCATTGGTTGCGCAAGAAAGTTTATACATTGTAGTCGTTGATCCAGCTCAAGAATCGCTAATCATCGCTGATGAGCGTTCAAAACAAGTTAAGTGGGGTAATAAAAATAGTCAAATACGATATAGCACAAATTTACCCGTATCTGAAAACTTTGATGTCTGTATTATTGCTACAGCCGCACAAGTAAGGGCCGACGTTACTAAAGCACTGTTGATCACTAATAACAACAGCGTTAAACATATTATTTTCGAAAAGGTGTTATTCCAGAAGGTTGAGCACTATTCAGAGATTCAAGCATTACTTCAAGAATGTAAAGCACAAGGCTGGGTTAACTGCCCACGTCGCATCTTCCCCACCTATCAAGAGCTCAAACATCACTTGGATACGAGTCAACCTATTCGGATGACAGTGACAGGCAATGCTTGGGGTATGGCTTGTAATAGTGTCCATTTCATCGATTTGTTCTCATATTTAGTAGACAGAGCTGATCTTGATGTGATTAAGGTTGCCTTCGATTCAGAGATTATTGAAAGTAAGCGTATCGGTTTTTATGAAATAATGGGTGAGATTGAATTTGCCATTGGCAACAACACACTGCGAATCGAAAGTGGTAAAGCGTTAATACCAAGCCTACAAGTTACCATTGAGAACGGTAATACACATCATATTATAAATGAAGTGCAAGGTACCTGGTTGTACAATAACGGTGCTGTTTCAACTCAGCATAGCTATACACCGCTTTTCCAAAGTCAACTGACTGGAGATAATATTTCTGAACTACTAGTATCGAATCAATGCCAATTGACTCCTTTCGCAGAATCATGTTCGTTACATACACCATTTATTAAGGTGGTATTAGAACACCTTTCAAAAACACTAAACGTTCATTTGAACGCTTGCCCAATTACTTAAAATTCTGGAGTAGGTATGATCTGGTTAATTGGATCAGGTTTGATGTCGGTTGACTATGCAAAAGTACTAGATGCACAAGATTGCACTTATCAGGTGATTGGCCGAGGTAGTGAATCTGCAAAAGCATTTACTGAAAAAACGGGAAAACCAGTTATTTGTGGTGGGTTGGCACAACATATCTCCATGAGCTCACAAATGGCAGATGCAGCAATCGTGAGTGTGGGGGTAGCCCAACTATATGAAACCACAAAACAGCTTATTAAAGCGGGGGTAAAAAAAATTCTGGTCGAAAAGCCAGGAGCTACCACCTTGGCAGAAATTGAAGAGTTGTGCCAACTAAGTACAAAGCATAGTGTGGCGGTTTATATCGCCTACAATCGCCGTTTTTACTCTTCAGTACAGGCAGCAAAAGAACTTATTCAAAGAGAGGGAGGAGTTACTTCTTTCCATTTCGAGTTCACTGAATGGTCTCACATCATCAAGCATTTGCAAAAACCTAGAGATGTATTGAATAAATGGTTTCTGGCTAATTCAACTCATGTGACAGATCTTGCTTTTTTCTTGGGAGGGAAGCCAAAAAATATATCCTGCTATATTTCAGGTGCGCTTGGATGGCATGAGAGTAGCTCTGTATTTTCTGGTGCAGGAGTATCCTCGACGGGGGCGTTATTTAGCTATAATGCTAATTGGGAGTCTGCAGGCAGATGGAGTTTAGAAGTATTAACAAAGAAAAATAAATACATCTTTCAACCTGTAGAATCTTTGAAAGTTCAAAAAAGAGGAGAGCTGTCTATTAGTGATGCCGAAGTGGATTATAAATTTGATATGGAATATAAACCAGGCTTATATCACCAAGTTAAAAGTTTTTTGGATAATGATGAAGATTCACTTTGTAGTTTATGTGAACAGGCCAAGTTAATGTCAATATATAATCAGATGGCTGGCTATAAATGAGAGTAATAAAAAAAATAAAAACCCAAATAATAGGCTCCATCTTCAATGAAAATTCTAACAGAAAGCAAGCTCAATTTTTCTTTATCATATTGGATTTACTAAGATTTCAAAGAATACTAGGTAAAATATTTCCTTTCTTTAATGCTAGTGAAAGAGTATTTTTGCATAAATATTTTGGTCTGTTTGAAAATGTATTGCCGTTTATATCTACATATAGAAATATCAGTGATGGAAATTCAACGTATATTAATAAAAACACACTAATGGTTGCATTTTCTTTACTTAGATGTGGGGAAGGAAAAAATTTTGAAAATTGGATAAATAAACACATATATAATATATGGTTATATGTTTGTGATAGTGATAATAAATTGTTAAGAGAGGGTTTTTTTTCTGCAAATATAGTGATTGATAAGATAATTGAATATGCTGATGAAAATAATATTTCTCTGGACATGATTAATAATGTACAAGTAAAAGTGAAAATAGCAGAACGAATTGGTGATTATGAATCAATTAAATTTTTTTATATTAATCATAAAATTCCGCCATCACTATTTTATCTAAAGAGTCTAGCTATTTCTCTTGATCCGAGAATTACTAGTGTTTATTCGGATACTCATATCACAGATGGAGACAGGATAAAATTTTTGCAATTTTTAGCTGCAAAAGTGGATTCTGGAACTATAGAAAAAAGTTATATCTTTAATTTTTCTATCTGGTTAATTAATAATAATAATTTCAACAATATTGTTAAGTCAGAAGCTATTGAAATTACATGCAAGAAATTTTTAATAGAACAGAATTATTATTCAGCATATATAATTGGATTATTTTTTACAAATAAATATCCACATAATGAAAGATTGAATTTCTCTCTGGCTGGTGCAGTATTCATGATGGCTGGAGAAAAAGAGGTAGTGAAACATCTACGACCTATACTACAGGAAAAAAGCCAAACAGACTATTTTTTATGGCGAATGACAACATTATTATCAACCTTGATTTCTCATGAAAGTTTAAAGATCCTGATAACAGGACAGATCAGAGAAAGAGTATGGAATTACTCAAAAGAAAAGGGGGTGGAATTTTTTTTTGAAATATTATTTGGTAATTCAAATGAAGGAATTCTAGGGGTTGATAAACGTTCTAAATATGGCTATACAGTTTTTCCTGATGTTGGTAATGATAAATCAGAAAATGATTTATTTTTTTGTTCAATAAAGAATATTAATTATGCATATATATTATCAAGTAGCTATGAATGTTATAAAGATTTGAGTGGTGTGATTTGCGATGAAAGATTTGTTAAGGTATTTGAGAATTCATTTCCAAGATTAAAATTTTACGGGGTAAAAAGACCGGAAGATTTACCAGAAAATCTTTCTAAATGGTATGGCAGTGATCTTAAAGATAACCTGATAAATTTATATAACAGATTTCATAGTCAGAAACTTTCATTACAAACAATAAAGAAAAATAGAAAAAAAGGTTGGCTTAAGCCTTGTAAGAATAACAATTTATTAAAAATTTCGGATACTAAAGATAGTATTAAAATAGGAATAAGTATAGGAACGGGTATCCAGACAGGACTCAGAGGATACAACAATTTACCATATAATACATTTAAAGAATTACTTATAAATACTAATTTAGATTTTTATAATTTGGACTATTTTGCTGATAAAAAATTGTTGAAGGAATTTGGAATAAAATCTCCAGATATCGATCTTAAAAATGATATGCTGTTATTTGGTAAATTAGTCTCTGAACTCGATCTAATTATATGCATACCAAATAATATTATGGATGCAGCTGCAGCATATGGTACTCCTGCATATGTATTTGATCCATTAAAAAGATTTAGTTATTGGGGGCAAGATCGTGGAAATAAATACTTCTTCTCTGATGGTGTAGAATTCGTTTCTGGTTCTGATCGTACTGAAGCCCTCGATAATTTAAAAATGAAAGTGGAAAAATTTATAAATCATACATATGATAATGAAAACTATAAATAAAATTGCCAAACATTTGCTTCGTGATAAATTCTTTGTATTTAGAAATATTATATTCAAAGTAGTAAACAGTATTATCAATCAAAAGTCAGGATATGTGCTAACTGACTTTTCCAATGTGGATAATTTAATTAATGAAGAGATTGATTTTATTTTATCCTTCAATAAAAAGATAGGAGTTAATAGGAGTAATATTATATTAAGCAGATTATCTCATTTCGAGATTTGTGAATTCTTGTTTTTTTTAAAAGAAAATGGCTTCTCAGTTTTTAATCAGAAAGGAAGTAAGCTATCAAAGTATCAGTTTATGAGTTGTGCTGAGGAATGTTATATTTCAAGAAGATATTATTCTACAAAAGGTTTTCTAATATATGATTATAGTGATATTAAAATTCATTTTAAATCTATATCTTATAAGAATAAAAGTGATATGTGTGAACCAGAGGTTGACATTGTATATACTTGGGTTGACGGAGAAGATAAATCTTGGAAAATAAAAAAGAATAATGTATTACTAGATAAGTTAGATGTACTGCCAACATCGAATATCGACAGTAGATATAAAAGCAGAGACGAACTTAAGTATTCAATACGTTCTATTTTCCTTTATGCACCTTGGGTTAGAAATATATATATAGTCACTGATGAACAGATTCCTTCTTGGTTTATCGAGTCAGAGAGGATTAAGATAATCGATCATAAGGAAATATTTCCTGACCTTAACGTACTACCAGTTTTTAATTCACATGCTATCGAAAGTTGTTTGCATAGGATCCCTGGATTATCTGATTTTTTTCTATATTTGAATGATGATGTTATGCTAACTAGACCTTGTGATAAAACTGATTTCTTCGATTTTAAAAATAAAAAAACAAAATTTTTTTTATCATCGACTACATTTGTTCCAGAAACTCTAACAAATACCTCGCTACCAGTTGATATTTCTGCATATAATAATCTTAAGCTTTTGCATGAAAATTACAATTATACAAGTAACAGAAAATTTCAACATACACCTATTGCATTGTCAAAATCTGTGCTGTTAAAACTTGAACTTGAGCATCCAGATGTTTTCAATACATGTAGAAAAAATAAAATAAGAAGCATCGATGATTATTCAATAGTTTCATCTCTCCATCATCATTACGGAATTATACTAAAAAGAAGTATTGAATCAAAAATTAGATATGACTACATAAATCTTGCTGATAAAAGTGCCAAGCATAAGTTATTATACTTGTTACTTTGTGGATACAAACGGCGACCTAAAGTTATTTGCATAAATGATGTGGATGAAAGGTTTAACCAATCTGATGACATAGATATATTCCTAGAGAAAATTCTCTCCAATATGTATCCTTATGCTAGTGAGTGCGAGAGACTGCTAGCATGATAACAATTATAAAACGTATAATGAGATGGGTTAGGATTGATTACCAAGTCAAATGGTTAACTATTTATGCGAGGATGACTTTATTTTGGCTGAAATATCGAGATGTAACTGTAGAGAAATCAATAGTATTTGAATCATTCAAAGGGATAAAAATTTCTGATAGTCCCTTAGCGATTTTCAATATCATAAAATATATGTCTGAATTTGAAGATTATATTTTTTATTGGGTTGTCGATGAACCAAAAAGGGAAACCAATCTGTTAACTCATCCCAGGGTTAAATATATAAGAAGAGGAACTACAAGTTATGTTCTAGCATACGCAAGATCCAGATTTTGGATATCTAACTGCGTTATCCCTTTATATTTTAAAAAAAAGATGAATCAAACATACATTCAATGCTGGCATGGAACACCACTTAAGAAAATTGGTCTTGATGTTGAATATGATAAAAATGCATTACACTCAAAGCGTTTTCTAGATTTTGCTTTTAAGCTCGATTCGAGTCGATATGATTACATTGTATCTCCATCTAGTTATACATCTGAAAAATTTAAATCTGCATTTTCTCTTACCGAAAAAACAAAGATCATTGAATCGGGATATCCAAGAAACGATGAACTTTTTCTACACCGAAATGACAATATTTATAAACTTGAGATAAAGAAAAAGCTAGATCTTGTTGGAGTTAAAAAAATTATTTTATTTTGTCCTACATTTAGAGATGAACATTATCGTTCAAAGGAGAAAAGTATTTGGTATGACAGTCTTTTAAAATTATCAAAAGCAGTTGGTGAAGACTCTGTGGTTCTTTTTCGATCTCATTATTATGATTCATCTACGATCCCAAAAATTAAAAATTTAATTGATGTATCTAGACTTGATTCAGTTAACGAACTTTTTTTAGTTTCGGATTGTTTGATATCTGACTACTCTAGTGTTATTTTTGATTATGCTATTCTAGATAAACCTATTTATATCTTTTCAAAAGATTATGATTTTTATAAAAATTCTACGAGAGGAATGTACTTTGATCTTTCAGAAGTATATGGTTTTAAGGTTTATAATAATGAAAATACATTAGCCACAGCAATTTTTGAGGAATTGCATCAAGAATGTAGTATTAAGTTAAAGAGAGATTTTTGTAGGAATGAAGATGGAGATGCTGCCAATCGAGTGATTAGGAAAGTCATATCGGTTGAAAAAGAAAGAGGAAGTTTAGTTTGAATAATAAGTTTTTTTTAAAATTTGGAAACGAAAGTGATTTTTAAATTTTCCAAAATAGCTAAAAATACAATATTAAGATATTTTAAAATTGCTAGCTTATCAAACTTATATCGTAAAAAAATCGGCATGAGTATTTATAGAATGTCGATGCTCCGCATAGCAAGTAGGATTTCAAACATGTTGATGATGTTTATTCCTATCAAGATATTTATACTAATCTCAACTGATAGTGTTATTTTTTCAAGCTTATATGATAAAGATAAATTGGAGTATGATTTATCTCTGATCATTCTTTTTTCTATTTTAATTTTAGTTTTTTTGGTGAGTGTGGGTAGTCAATATTATTTACCAAGAGCCACTTCATCACAAATGAAAAAATTACGTGGAATTGCTGAAAAAAAACATAATGATAGCGTTTATTCAAGGTTGTTTATATCAAAAAACTATATACCGATGGTAAACTTTATTTCTGATTTAGTTATAATATTAATTTCTTTTTTGATTTATGCATTTTGTTCTATAGAATTCACATTATTACAAATGGTGTTCATTATATCACTATACATGCTTTATGATTATGTTTTATTTACAAATAATAGATTGAATATTTTATCTAGATTATCCATGACTTCAACTGAGTTTGTGGCATTTTCTTCTAACTCAATACTTTTAGTTAGCTTTTTATTAGTTTTTACTGTCTATTCATATGGCTATATGGACGTTAACTCTGGTGTTTTGATCTTAATGGTAACCAGAATGCTTTCCGGTTCTTTGAGAGGGTATGCATATAGTACTATTAAGATTGATTCTAATTTGAGAAATTTAAATACGTCAAGTAATTCATAATTTTTTCTATAACCAATTTCTCTGATATTAGTTTTTTTCCTGAAACTTTTAGTGAACATATACTTTATATGAATAATAAAAAATATATATTCCTTCGACTAAGCATTCTTCTTAAAGGAATTCTTCCTTCTCTACTTTCTTTCTTTATTTATCGAAAGCGCTTTCGTGTGATATTTAACTCTGAATTCAACACAGAATTCAATCATAATTCTAAATGGCTGTTTCTTTATTTCTTGGAAGAATGTAAAAGCTATGAGGTGAAATTTGTTATAAATGATGCCACTCGAAGACAAAAGTTGATTGAATGTTATGGACCATATTTTATTTCTAATACGAAATTTCATGACATTATTTATATACTTTCATCTTATACTTGGTTTACATCCTCATTAGAAACCCCAATCGGTGGTTTTTTCCATTCTTTTAGGCGGAAGGTTTTTCATCTTGGTCACGGTATTCCCATAAAATCTATTGGACTACAGGAAAGAAATCTAAGTATTACAAAAGTGATTTATTATTCGTTAATTAGATCAAACTTTAGTTATTTTGTTTCAACTTCCCCAGTTTTTGATAAGGTATGGGAATCGTTTATTGATGTTCCTGAAAGAAAAGTAATACGTGGTGGTCAGCCTAGAAATGATTGCCTTTTTCTTAATGATACACACGGATATAATTGTGATAACAGCGTTATGAATATTCT
The DNA here is from genome assembly GCF_059704325.2 of Grimontia sp. THUN1695. Lineage (NCBI taxonomy): Bacteria > Pseudomonadati > Pseudomonadota > Gammaproteobacteria > Vibrionales > Vibrionaceae > Grimontia > Grimontia sp. THUN1695. Next base: position 601,559 of record NZ_AP046577.1, read on the forward strand.
TTATGCTCCTACATGGCGGCCTTATTCAGAAACAAAGCTATTTCCTTTTTCTGATTTCTCAGCTATCGAACTTGATGATTTTTTGGACGAAGCAAATGCTTTTATTTATTTGCGGTTACACCCGAATTTTGAAGAGAATATACCATCTAACTTATTAGGTCTTAAAAATGTTCGTATTTTGAAAAAATCACAATTGAGTGATATTAATGAATTTTTAAGTGGAGTTGATCTTTTAATTACTGACTATTCTAGTATTTATGCAGACTTTCTATTGTTAAATAAGCCAATCATGTTTCTACCTTATGATTATGATATTTATGAAAGATTAGTTGGATTCTCAGTCGAATATAAATTGGTTACCCCAGGCCCTAAACCAAAATCATTTAAAGATTTTAAAGTGGAAGCAAAAAAATTGCTGTCAGATATCGATTACTACAGTGAAGAGAGAATACGTATATGTAACCTCTTTAATGTCATACAAAAAGAGCATTCCAAGAGTATATTGAAATTTCTCTGAGTGACTTAACTTATAATTCAATCTTACTTGCTGTATAACTATGGCTTTATACATCTAAAAACATCGGCTAAGTCATGAATCGACTTTTCTAATTCCAAAATTTTTTCGTTATCATACATTGATATTTTTTGTTTAATTTCTGTAGAGGAGATATCATCAGTTCTAGGTAAGTATATAACTTCACAATATTGTTTTAGTTTGTCAAACTTTCCTTCCCAGTCACATCCCATTGCAAATATGTCAGCATTATAAGTTGTAATATCAGCTAGTTTCTGTTCCCAACAATGTTCTGGAAATACCTCGTCAACATACCTACAAGCAGCAACTATTTCTGCTCTTTCTTTGTAGGAAAAAAAAGACTTTTTACCCTTTGACTCATTGAATTTATCGCTAGATACGCCAACAACTAGTCTGTCACCTAGACACTTCAAGCGTTTTAGGAGTCTGATGTGGCCAACATGAAAGAGATCAAAAGTTCCATAGGTGATAACAGTTTTCACAATAGATTACGCCTTTTACTTGCAGAGTATTCGCTTCGCTTTTTAGATAACTGAATAAGCTTAGAGTCATCAACTGTAGGGGCAAAGCTTAGAGGAGCTTCCTTTAGTAATCTAATCATACTATCGTCGTCGTATTTGTCACTGAGCTTTTGAATATATTCTAGAAGCCGTTGCATTTCTCCCCAACTAAGCTTGTCTTCACAGGCTGTCATTATTTGAGGATGAATCGTTCCTTCTACATTGTCACCCACTAAGAGTTCTTCAAACAATTTCTCACCGGGTCTTAACCCTGTAAATACAATCTCTATTTCGTCTTCTGAATTGCATTCTTTTCCATCATTTGTGTCCATCACTACTTCTTTCATGCCCATCAAATGGATCATTTTCCTTGCCAAATCCAGTATTTTGACAGGCTCTCCCATATCTAATACGAAAACTTGCCCATTCTTTCGCATGGATCCGGCTTGAATAACTAACTCAGCAGCTTCCGGTATCATCATAAAATAGCGAGTAATATCCGGGTGTGTAACGGTTACAGGGCCGCCTTTTCGAATCTGATCGCGAAATAGGGGGACAACTGAACCAGAACTGTCGAGAACATTACCAAACCGTACCATTGAGAAGCACGTTGTATCCTGTCTATCTGAGAGTGATTGCAATACCAATTCCGCCAGTCTTTTACTGGCCCCCATAACATTTGTAGGCCTCACTGCTTTGTCGGTAGAAATAAGCACGAAGTCTTGAACACCACTTTCAATTGCGGCTTCAGCGCAAAACCATGTTCCCAACACATTGTTACGTACGCCTTCAATGATATTGGTTTCGACAAGTGGTACATGCTTGAATGCTGCCGCATGGTATATTGTTTTGACTTTATGTTGTTCCGTCACCAATTGAACAAGCGTTTTGTCTTGTACTGATCCTAAAATACTTATAATTGTTGTATTGAGGCTCAGGGTCAGCTTGGTTTGTTTCAACTCCCTCTCAATCTTATATAAGTTGTACTCGTTGAGTTCAAAAAGAACCAATCTATCGGGTTGTTGCTTTATGATTTGTCTACATAGTTCAGAACCGATAGAACCTCCCGCGCCAGTAACCATCACCGAACGATTCTTAATACATCTCGCCAGCAATGAGTCGATTGGCTGAACGGGCTTTCTACCAAGCAACTCAGCTACATCTAAATCTCTCAGTTCTGAAATCTTGGCTTTACCACTTGCCAGATCATCTAAAGAAGGTACGGATTGAACCTCTAAAGGTAATGCAGTCAGTTTTTCAACCAGTTTGATCCTATCGGCTTTGTCGATATTGTTGATGGCCAGTAAAATCTTCACGGGTTGGTAATGCGTCAGTAATTTATCAAAGTCACCAAATTTGTGGACTTTGAGTCCCAGCAGTATTGTTCCGCGCTTACCTGAGTCATCATCGAGAAAGGCTACTGGGTGATATTCATTACCTTGCTGCAAGGCATAAGCTAAATCTCGCCCAGTAGCACCCGCACCATAAATGAGCACATTGGGCTTTTTTCTTTTCCACTGATGATAGTAAAAAGCGCGCAGTAAAATTCTTGGGCCACCAAGAGCCAGAATTGCCAGTCCGGCGTAAATAGCAGGTACACTTCTCGGTACAAATGCCTGGAATAAAAAGCCAAATACAGGCACAGCTAATGATGAAACCAACACCCCCAAGAAAATATTAGCCAACGCCGGTACAGTGATGTATCTCAGAACAGCTCTGTACATCCCTAACTTAACAAATACGGCAAGCGTGACAAATACCGTACACGCAAAGGTTGTGTATTGTTCCAGTGACAGGTCTAGTATTGGTTTATCTAATCGCAGGGCATAAGCAGCATAAAGAGAGAGCCATATCGCTAGAAAGTCATATGCGATACTGAGTCCGCGTTTTTTGTAGCGAGGTGTAGACAAAAACATTTTGACTGGTTTGAGCATTTACTCGAGCCCTTTTGACGTTACATTTTGCTTAGACTCGTCCTAAGAAGTAGAAAGCGAGCTGGAATGATGTCATCAGTATGACATGTAATATGGTCCTAGTGTGGAAGTAGCCAGTAGCAATGCGTTGACTTTTATTGCTTAAGTGTAGGTACAATATCGCCAAGGTGAAATAGTGTTGTGAGTAAAATGTGAGATTATTAGTTACTGGTGGTCAAGGTTTTGTCTCCAGTCAATTTATTAAATTACTTCAAAGAGAAGGGATAGAATACATCAGGCATGTAAGAGCGTTTGGGGTAAAGGATGATTTTGTCGCTGATTTAACCCAAAACGTTGATTGGTTGAACGCTTTAGGTGGGATCGACGTAGTTGTTCACTGCGCCGCCCTTGTTCATCAGCCAGACATAAGCCACACCGATACTTACCATGCCGTTAACGTGGAAGGCACACTCTCATTAGCACAACAAGCAGCCAATGCCGGTGTAAAGCGTTTTGTTTTTCTCAGCTCTATTAAGGTTAATGGAGAGAAAACGGAAGCTGGCTGCCCTTTTACAGAAAAGGTCACTCAGCCTCCATCCGATCTTTATGGCAAATCGAAGTATCTCGCCGAGCAAGGCCTGAAAGAAATCGCGAAGAATACAGGAATGGAAGTAGTGATTATTCGTCCGCCATTGGTCTATGGACCGGGTGTAAAAGCGAATTTTCGTGCAATGATGTCATGGGTAAAAAAAGGGATCCCCTTGCCATTTGGTGTCACCGGTAATGCGCGGAGTTTGGTGTACATTCACAACCTTACCGACTTTATCTTGCTATGCTGTACGTCACCCAAAGCTGCGAACCAAATATTTTTGGTGTCAGATGGTGTAGATGTGTCTACATCCAAGCTATTGAAGGCACTGAGTGACGCGATGGGTAAAAAAAGCCGGTTGTTACCTGTACCTAAACGTGTCATGACAAGCTTGCTTTCGTTGGCAGGAAAAAACGCGATCGCCCACAGGTTATATGGCAATCTGCAAGTGGATATCGAACATGCCAGAAGCACGCTAGATTGGCAACCACCCTTTTCCTTTGAGCAAGGTATTCAAGAAACCGTGGACGACTTCATGAAAAATGGTGAGGGGTAATTGATGTTCAGAGCGATAGATTTGACGGTTTCCTTGATTGGCTTTTTGCTTCTGTTACCAATACTTTTCCTCATAATCATTTTGGGCTATTTCGACACGGGCTCTCCCATTTTTTGTCAAACGCGTGTAGGCAAAAATCAACAGCCGTTTATGCTGTTCAAGTTTCGGACCATGGCGCTTGATACGGAATCGGTGGCGACACATCTCGCCAGCGCTTCCTCGGTGACGAAGCTTGGCCACTTTCTTCGTAAGACAAAACTGGATGAATTGCCTCAGCTTATCAACGTCCTGAAAGGGGAGATGAGCTTGGTGGGGCCTCGCCCCTGTTTGTTTAATCAACAGGAGCTGATTGCAGAGCGGGAGAGCCGCGGGGTCTTTAAGGTGTTGCCAGGCATTACAGGTCTGGCTCAGGTGAATAATATTGATATGTCGGCACCTAAACGCCTCGCAGAATGGGACCAGAAGATGATTCAGTGTCTTACATTGAAGCGCTATTTTACTTACATTGTTCAAACCATCACTGGGAGTGGTGCCGGTGATAGAGTCAAAAAGCAGCCATAATGGCTAATGCTGTATCCCCTTGCTGCTACTTTCTTATCGTATCTTGGTGAGAGAAGCGTTTTTAGCCATATTCACTTTCCCTCATAGGTGTTTTTGTCTACGGATTATCGGTGAAACGTAACATAACACACCCAGGCAACTCGCCATTTTCTGCAATCTAAGATAGACTGCGCCCCCAGATAAAACCCCAAGAGTGTTTCTAATGTCCGTGTCAAATGTTTATGTGATTAGCCTGAAAAGAAGTGTTGAACGCCGTGAAAAGGTTGCCCAAGAAATGGCAGAAAAAAACATCGCGTTTACGTTCTTTGATGCGGTGGATGGGCATTTGGGAGAGCCTGAGCTTGCGGCTGATTATGATTATCGTAAACGCCTTTGGTTAACCAGTGGCAAAATGCCAAATAAAGGTGAGCTGGGTTGTTATGCCAGTCATTATGCATTGTGGCTCAAATGTATAGAGCTTGGTGAGCCTATCATTATCTGCGAAGATGACATTGAACTTCATGAAAACGCGAAAAGCATTGTTGAGTACGCCTTGAGGGCTGCCAACGAGTACGGTTTTATCAGAATGCAATCTGTCTGCAAGGGGAGCGCTACTACTGAGGTAATCAAAGATGGTGAGTTTTCTCTTCACCTGATGAGGGATAACTACGGAGGTCTTTGTGCTTATGCTATTTCACCAAAAGCGGCATCCAGATTGATTAAACACCGCTGGTGTTTCCCTGTTGATTGTTTTGTCGGTGCCAATTACATTCATGGGCAATATTCCTACCAGTTAGAGCCATGTTTTATGGCTGATCACATTGGTAACGAATCAACTATCCAATTTGAAAAAATGGAAAAACCGCCGTTCTACCGTAAGTTATCCCGCGAACTGTATACGCTCTATAAGAAAATCATGCTTTCGATCATGTATTGGAAAAAATGTCGGGCGCTAAACGTCAAATAACCTCTTGAAATATTGCGCACATCCAGTGCGCATGCCCATAACCTACTAAACTTACATATATTATTTTTCTGCTAGTTGAAGATGTCAGCGATCACTTTTCAAAATATTATCCCATTCAATAAACAGCGTCTTGAAGCGCTATTTTTGCTTAGCCCACTTGCCGTCTTGTTTCTTGGCATATTTAACATCGCGGAAACCAAATCAATACTTTCCCGATTGATCCCCTTAGTTTGCGTGTATTGCCTGTGGTTTTACCGTGATGCCCTTAAGCAAAATTGGCAGGCTGCGCGCACCCGCCCACTAATGATTACCAGTCTCGTGGCCTTTTTCTACTTTGGTTTTCCACATTTGCTGCGGGGGGATGAATTTGATTTTTCACGCACGTTAGTGACCTGCCTGATTTACCTGCTTATGCTCCCTTGGGCACAGCTCCCCCGTCACTATTTGACGAGGATGTTGATTTTCGCAGCGATCTTGTGTGGCTTGAATGCCATGTATGAATTTTGGGTCTTAGGCATACAGCGGGTTGGTGTAGCGACAAACCCGATCCCTTATGCCTTGTTTTGTGCATTTATGGTGCTGAGTGCATTACACCAATGCTTGATGGCGAAATCATGGCCATGGCGCATTGTTTCCGGGTTGGGTGTTGCGTTGGCTGGCACGGCAATCGTGCTAACAGACGTGCGCGGCGTGATTTTATTCTTGCCAGTGGTCATGGTGTATATGGTATTGCGTATTGTCCAGCCATCCTTTCGCACGTATTTGATGGCGCTGCTAGCGGGTGTACTGTTGTGTGGGCTGGGATACAAAGCCTTTGAAGAAAAAATTCAACAACGCATTGCGTTTACAGAGTACGAATTCACGCAGATTGCCAATGGCAATTTTAATACATCGATTGGTATTCGCCTTACCCTTTGGCTGCAAGGAAAAGAAATCGTATCCCAAGCGCCAATTTTTGGTGTAGGCGATGATGCACTTCGGGAAGATATCAGTGCGCGATTCAACCGTGGAGACTCTAATCCCCCCCACCTGCACAACCAATATTTTGATACTTTGGCCCGGTATGGTGTCCTTGGCTTGATGGTGCTGTTAGCGTGGTTTGTGTCACCACTGCTCTATGTTACATCTTCTGCCTCCCATGGCAGAGTCGGTTTCTCGCTCGATCCGCTGCTAAGCAGTTTGATGTTGATGGTCGCGTTAGCGGGGCTAACCGATGTGCCGTTCCATCACACGCATCTGGTCTATTTGTTTACCTTGTTTACTGGTGCCTGGCTGTTTATGCCGCCAGGAGCAGGTAACGAAACGGCTTCAGTACGTTAGCCATCGCAGCGCGTATCATTGCTTTACTTTTTTGCAGGCTGAAATTTACCATCCCTCTCAGACTTTGTCTGTGAGGGATTATTTTTCTCCCCGCTTGGGCATCATGGTGTGAAATGAAAACCCATACGGGATCGGTAACATGCACATCATTCATCACGGCGCCAAAACCGGTGTGACAGGTTCTTGTCACCAATTGACCACCGAAAATGGAAAGCTCCTTGTTGATTGTGGGCTGTTTCAGGGGGATGAAGTACGCGCTTTAGAGATAGATTTTGATGTGCAGGATATTGATGCATTAATCTTAACCCACGCACATATCGACCACATTGGCCGGTTGCCCTGGCTGCATTCAGCGTTGGGCGAACCCAAGAGTTATTGTTCGATATAGAAGCCATCATAGCCACACAACTGAATGCGGCGGAAAAGCAGGCATGGTCAACCCTTCCCGTGGTGCTGGATTCGCCAATGGCCGCCAAGGTCACAGAACAATACCGGACGTTTAAAGCGCTGTGGGGAGAAGAAGCCAAGTGGCGGGTAGAAGCAGGCAGACACCCACTGGCATTTGAACAGTGCATTACCATTGATTCTCACCAGGATCACCAGGCGCTCGTCAACCGTCTGAAACAAACCGGAGAGCCTGCCATTGTGGTCGCTGCCAGTGGTATGTGTAATGGTGGGCGCATACTAAATTATCTGGAAGCCTTGTTGCCGGATGCCAGAACGGATGTCATCCTGGCGGGTTACCAGGCAAGAGGCACACTGGGGCGCCAGTTGCAGCAGGGATTGAGCCAGGTGGAAATCGACAATCAATGTATTGAGGTGAACGCCCATATACACACCATGTCCGGGTATTCCGCCCATGCGGACCAAGCCGATCTGCTCGCCTTTATTCAGGGGATCCCAACAAGGCCTAAAGAGGTGCGTATTGTTCATGGGGATCACGACGCTCAGGAAGCGCTGGCAAACGAAATAGACAAGCGCGGACTGGCAGAGCGGGTAGTGATGGGGAAAGAAAGGTAGGCGAAAAACGGGAACGCTCCCGTCTCTCGCCGTTTTATTTTGCTACCTGTTTGTTCGTCACCTCGTTATTCACTACTTGTGGGTGAACTCCGAGTGGGGGTAGCGTGCATCTGTCATGCTGTAAAGGCTATATTTTCTCGTCAGCATTTGGCCTCCATCGCGGGAAAGGGGCGTCCAGCCGATATAGGCGCGGTTAGCACTGGGTTTAACGGTAAAAATGTCAAACGGAATGGAAATATAAAAGCCTTTGTTAAAGCTGCCTTCGCCGAACTCTTCAGCCGAAAGGTTGGTTTTGGCAACATAAGCACCGGCAATCACACCACTGTCAAACTGCTTTGAAATATCCAGGGTGATCCCTTCATCTTCCGCCAGATATTTACCGATACTGGCTTTGATCAGCAAATCATCAAACCAGCGCCACTCCGGTCGGTAATAGGTGGTGAAATGCCCCGTCGGTGTACCGGTTTGTACCCGGTAATAGCGACCTGTCGTGGGGTCAAAATGGCGCTCCTGGGTGAAAATTTCCCACTCAGAATTTGGATCGCGTTGGGCCACATAGTTTATATCGATACCAAACGCCCAGTTGCTGTTCAGCGGACGGTACAGGATTTCCCCCCCGACACCGGCAAACATGGTTTCCAGATAACCACCATAAGCCTGAACATAGACACTGTCGCCAACCTTATCAAACGCCGTCAACTGCAAGTTATTCACACGTACTGTGTTGTCAGAGATATATTGGCGAACCAGGGTCCGAACCCGTTTCAGATCTGTGCCATCAGGCGGTACATCGTACTTGAACTTGTCATAGTTATCGTAAAGGTTAACGTAAACGCCACCACTCAATTCCACATGATCGCCAAACCAGTAACTGGCCCCGGCCGCAATCCCCACATTGAACATATAAAAATCTTCAGAGCCACCAATCGACTGCTGAAGGTTGGGTGACACACTGACAGACCAGGGTTTACGGGTGTCTACCTGCAGCGTTCCTCTTGGCGAACCGGGATCAACCCGCCGCGTGGCATCTGTCACGCTGGCGCCGATATAATCCTGATTCGCCACCTTGTGATAAGCCTCTGCGTCAATCACTGTCTGGGTGATAGGCTGGTTGGCTTTTTCTTCAATCAGCGTAAAGTGCGTGGCTGTAGACCCTGTGTTTGCCAGGATCATCGCCGCTTTTTCATGGGCAATGTCGCGGTTACGGTATTTAGACTGATTGCCCACGACGGTCACCGAATCATTGTCGGCATAAACCTGAGTATCGCGATAACCTGCAATGTCCGCTAAATCAACGGCAACTTTATCCCAGTCAATGTCAGCAACATCGTTTTCCTGCTTGCCGTTATACACCGGTGTTGGAGTATCAATCCAGTGTTGCGACAGGGTGTTGAAGTTGGTTTTCAGCGTGAGGCCCAGCGTCCAGGTGTTTCCACGCTCATAACTGGCGCGAATGTCTCCCCAGCGGCCAAAGCGGTACACCAGGCCATAGTTGAAGTCGGAATCTTGCACCATATTGGGCGCAAAATCCGAGGCGTAGTTGTTGCCGTCATACTCCACTTTCAAACGAAGCGGTTCCCAAGGCGTCTGGTATTCCACACCGCCAAACACAGACATACAGCCACTAAACCACCGATCGTAATCAAAGCTGCCCCCTTTGCCTTTGTAAGAGGTATCCCGCCCGCAATCGACATCACCGCGATGGTTGCCGCGAAGGTTTGCACGGTTCCCCATATACCCCCAGCCGACACCTAACGTGATATCCAGTGGCCCAATATGCTTGCTGGCCGCAATATATTCTCCATCAAACAACCCGGTTCCCCCCAGATCGCGAAGTCCTACCGAGGTTTCCGGCAACCAGTAGCTCTCTTCCCAAAGGCGCAGCTTTACGTCAATGCCTTTATCGGTGTAATAGGTGTCACCACTGAAGTTCACATCACCACTGTAAAGGCGCTCAGGTACCTGGGTATAGCGGATGGTTGTCTCCAGCCACGGCATCAACTGTAAGGATGTATGATAGTGGTGATAATCATGGTTAAACGTGGCACCCAGCGAAAATTCGCCTTCCGGCGCAACGCGGCCAGTTGGCATTTGCATCAGGCCGACGCCACCGAAATCACTTTGTGTCGGCTGATAAGGTGGCAGGGAAACAGTGTTCGCGATACCCGGCAGGGCATGCAGTACCGCGAGTGATAAGGTGGATAATTGGAAAAATCGACGGTACATGACTACATCACCCGATGTTGAAGAAGACGTGGAAGCGTATCGTTCAGCGACGCAAGGCCGAGGGGCAAACGCTGAAAAGGCACAAAGATAACCGCCCCTGGCGCAACGTTTTGGTGCTGTGCGTTCCAATAGGCAGTGTGATGGATAGCCAACTCGCCATTGGGGGAAATAACAGCTACATTGCTGATCCCAAAGTGGTTTAGCGTGGGTGACTGGGCAAGGTATTCGCGTGCGCTGGTAAGGGCAGTGAAAGGCAAAGTGTGTGGCTGGGTAACCGCTCCAATCACAGATACCTGTTTAGCACGCGAAGGCAGGATCAATGTCACCTTGCCTGTTACCAAAGGATTGGTGTGACTGCCAGCCAGGTAATGGTCTTCATCCAGCGGTAGGGGGAGGCGTTCGCGGAACGTGGCGTTTTCTACATAATCAATCAACGCATCGACCGCATTGGCATACGTCGGATCATCAGCCCATTCAGCGCGTAACGTCTTTAAATCCTGTTTCACACTGTCCAGAAGTTGTGCCGTTTCTGGTGACAACGCATGGTTGAAAAGCGCAGCCCCCTGCCAGTCAATCACATTGCTTTGATGCGCACTGGCGGCAAGGTGAGGGCGAATAACCGCAGCGCTTTCGGAAACCAGCTGGGACACGCGGGGCGGATGTTCAAAAGTGAGGGTGAACCCGGTTGTGCTTTCGATAGACGGCGTGACGAATACCTGCGTTTTGTCGCTGGCTTGCGCAATCAGGGGAAGAGAAAGCACGGCAGGTAATGCGCAGCGAAGGAAACGACCAGGCACGAAAGAAAAAAGAGAAAAGGAGAGCATAGTGTTATTCCTCACCGGCAAAGGGTTTCAGCACCGTGATTTCAATGTCTGCCAAGCCTGGCGCAGGGGTTTGCCGACTGGCGATCACCCGCCCGCTTGAGGGAGAAACCCAAAACGCATTCTCATACTGCACGCCAAGCTCGGCGGCGCTGACAGATTCGATAAATAGCAACGCCTCTACCGGTTTTTCATTCACCATAATGGTTTGCCGGCCACGGGGCTCAAAGACAGCGTTGAGTGTCACACCGCTGTAATTCCCGGGTTGCCAGTCAACCTGTCTGACCCATGTTCTGGGCGTGCTGGCGTTTAGCAAGCCCAGCGCCAAAGGATCGGCCTCGTCGCCATAACTGGCCGTCAGGTTGCCGCCAAGCAGGTTCACTGTTTTTACCAACCGGCCACTTTCAGTCACCAGCATTTCATTGTTGGCGGAAAGCCATTTCAGGCGGTGAGTGCCAGAAAGTGCGGGATCGGTGGAAAAGGTTTTCTCCGCATAGGCAAGCACAAGAAAAGCCTGTGCGCTGCCTTCAACCGTGGCGTACAGGCTGGCATACGGCAGATCAATAACCTGCTCTGGTGGCAAAGTCACATCGTCATAGCCAAACAGTGCCAGTGACAGCGTGTCTTGAACATCTTGGTACTTTTGGCTGCACCCAGAGAGGAGGCTGACAAAAACAAGCGCCAGCATTGAAAAGGTGAGAGGTTGTTTCATCTTCATACTACGTTGTCACCCGCAATTTGGCTGCGGTATCTAAAAACAAGAAAACCGAACAGCTTTCACTGTCCGGTTTCATTACAACCCAACGGCAAATTAGCCTTGGGTAGTGACGGATGTCGTTGTTGCTGTGTTGTTGTCTGACGCATCAACCGCAACCACGGCAGCAGCTGCGACAGCTGCACCTACCGCAACACTGGTTGCCGTTACCCCCCCTGCCGCTGCACCGGTTGCTACAGTCGCAGAGCCCGCTGCTGACCCCGATGTGACTGCAGCGGCTTCTGTTGCTGCCAGCGCAGGAACAGACATCAACATCGCAGCAATGGCTGCAATCGCTGTTTTTTTCATAAGGATACTCCGTATCAAAAATGTGTTGCCTGTCTATAAAAATAACCAGGTATTTGAAATGCTAAACAGTTGACGCTGGCAAGTAAACATAAACATGCTTCAAAAATGAGATTTAAATTTTTATTTTGAAACGGATAAAGCCGTGCATGAAATCAGTTGACGTTTTCTGCGTCACCGGAGTTAACCAATATGTGCAGGCTTAATTTTTCAGTTATCTGCATCGTTTCAAGCTTGTATGTGAGTAAGAAATAATCGCTTGCTGTTTGTGCGTTAATTAATCTGATGTTTTCCTGTTGAAACAACGTGTTGCGTTAATCTTTGAGTATCTTTTTTGCTACAAAAATTTAATGTTATTGCCTGTATAAATTCTCATTTAAGTGATGTTACACTTATTGCACCCAAAAATGAGACATGTGTATCGCGTTAACTCCCTGCGGATAATGGGCACACAGTCTAAACATCACACCAAAATTTGAGCTCCCGCGTAGATTAGGAACGACACCTAAGGGCGGTAGCGTGTCCAAAGCGCACGATACGCGAGAGGAAACTGTTAGATTAATGAAAATAAACAAAGTATTGATAAGCGTATTGGTGGCCACCTCTTTGGCGGGATGTGCGATGCCGGGAAGCCATTTGTCCGTGAGTGGCAAGCCGCATGCCGACGTACCGGAAGAGGATAAGGGCATCGACCAGTGGGTGACAGTTCACCGGCTGGAACCATCCACGATTTCTTCGTTCAAACAAAGCGAAGCGGCAGCCCAATCCAATCCGGAGCTGGACGCCGCGCTCACTCGTTACGAATACCGCGTGGGTCCGGGGGATATCCTGAACGTGACCATTTGGGATCACCCAGAATTGACCATTCCGGCAGGCTCGTATCGAAGCTCCAGTGAATCAGGAAACTGGGTACACGCTGATGGCACCATCTTCTACCCCTACATCGGTACGGTAAAGGTAGAAGGGAAGACCGTCACCGAAATCCGTGACGATATTGCCCAGCGGTTGGCGCGTTTTATTGAAACCCCGCAAGTCGATGTCAATATCGCAGCATTTCGCTCGCAGAAAACCTACATCACCGGGGAAGTCAATAAACCCGGCAAACAGGCGATCACCAATATTCCGTTAACCTTGCTGGACGCTATTAACAATGCCGGTGGTTTGGCAGAAAATGCAGACTGGCGCAACGTTAGCCTGACACGTAACGGCAAGGAACAAACCGTCTCGTTGTATGCCCTGATGCAACGCGGCGATTTAACCCAAAACCGCTTGCTGCAACCGGGGGATATTGTTCACGTACCAAGAAATGACACTCAAAAAGTGTTCGTGATGGGCGAAGTGAACGAACCCAAACTGCTCAAAATTGATCGCGCCGGTATGAGCCTGACTGAAGCTCTCAGTGAAGTCGGCGGCATCAATGAGCTCGAAGCTGATGCCACAGGCGTGTTTGTGATCCGTGCTGAAAAGCGGAAAGAGCAAGCAAAACAAGAAGGGCAGAAAGAGCAGGAAGAGCAGGCGCAGAAGATTGCAAACATCTACCAACTTGATATCAAAGATGCCTCTGCACTGGTTCTTGGCACGGAGTTTGAGCTGCAACCTTATGACATTGTTTATGTCACCGCTGCCCCTATCACCCGTTGGAACCGTGTGATCCGTCAGCTGTTGCCAACCATCACCGGCTTTAATGAACTGACCGAAGGTGCATTAAGGGTGAAAACGTGGCCTTAGGGCTTAAGAGCGGGACCTGGCGAAGAGCGGGAAACCATAAAAGAATCGGTGAGGTTTTTGTACATCGCTAAAGGTTCTTGTGGTGAGCTCTATACTCAGCTGTTACTTGCCAGAGACTTCGGCTATTTAGATAAAGCGATATCTAACAGCCTGTTGGGCAAAGCGAAATCCGTAAGCAAGATGATCGCTTTGCTAATAAAGTATCGAGTGGGCAATGTGAAAGAAGCAGATGCTACCTATCGTATTGACAACAAAATAATCTAAACAAATCCTGCAGTACCCAGTACCCAGTACCCAGTACCCAGTACCCAGTACCCAGTACCCAGTACCCAGTACCCAGTACCCAGTACCCAGTACCCAGTACCCAGTACCCAGTACCCAGTACCCAGTACCCAGTACCCAGTACCCACAATTGGCTTTAAATTCTATGTTCAACAAAATCCTTGTCGTCTGTGTTGGCAACATCTGCCGCTCCCCAACAGGCGAATACCTTCTAAAAAGCTTGCTGCCCGGGAAACAGATTGATTCCGCGGGCATTGCCGTCGAAAAAAGTAAACTGACAGGAAGACCGGCTGACAGCATGGCTGCGCAAGTGGCGGCTGAGCACGGTATCAGCCTGGAAGGACACGCCTCAACACAACTCACCGAAGCCATGGCCCGAGAATATGACCTGATCCTGGTAATGGAAAAAGGCCATATCGATGCGGTGTGCAGCATTGCACCCGCGGCAAGGGGCAAAACCATGCTCTTCGGTCAATGGATAGGACAAAAAGAGATCCCCGATCCACACAAACAAAGTAGAGAAGCTTTCGACTTCGCCTGGACACTACTGGACGAAGCCGCAAAAGCCTGGGCGAAAAAGCTGTAAAGGACGTTAAGGGCAAAACGAGAAATATAAGAGCAGACCTAGAGTTGTTTTCCCAGAACCGGTTTTTCCTAGTTCCGCTTTTAGCTCTACCGAGGACCCAGGACCGGTTTTTCCTAGTTCCGCTTTTAGCTCCACCTAGGACCCAGAACCGGCTTTTCCTAGCTCCGCTTTTCGCTCTACCCCGAGCCCAATATCGCTGTAATCAACAATTTTTAACTGGCATATATGACTACATCACACATTACCCAAGCCCGACCGACGGATTCTGACGAAATCGATCTGGGCAAGCTGTTTGGCATTCTGATTGATGCCCGTTGGATGATTATCTCCGTAACAGCCCTGTTTGCCGTGCTTGGCGTGGCCTATGCGCTGTTGGCAACGCCCATTTACAAAGCCGATGCGCTGATCCAGGTAGAACAAAAAAGCAGTGGTCTACCGGCGCTGGGTGAAATGGGCGAGCTGTTTGCCAGTGAATCATCATCCACCACTGAAATTGAAATCATCAAATCCCGGATGGTACTGGGCAAAACCGTTGACAAATTTAACCTGACGACAGTTGCACAGCCTGATTACTTCCCAGTGATAGGGAAAGGCATTGCACGCCTGACAGACAACGAAAAACGCATTGATATTGCCCGTTTTGAATTGCCAGAGCATGAAGAAGAAACCGCGTTCCGTTTAATCGTTACCGATGCTGAGCGTGGCACATACCGACTGGAAAACAGCGATGGTCGTGAAGTGCTGGTGGGTAACGTCGGTGAGCCTGCCCAACAGAACGGATTCAGTGTAATGGTGCGTAGCCTGAAAGCGGAAGACGATGACAGCTTCTCGGTAACCAAACGCAGCCTGTTAGATGCCATTCAATGGCTGCAGGAAAATCTGGGCGTGAGCGAACGCGGCAAGCAAAGCGGTGTATTGCAGCTTTCCTTTGAAGGGGAAGATCGCGCCCTGATTGAAGCCTTGCTTGATGATATTGCCACCAACTACTTCCTGCAAAACGTGGCACGTAATGCAGCGGAAGCAGAGAAAAGTCTTGAATTTCTGAACAAAAGCCTGCCAGACATCAAATTTAAGCTCACCGCCGCAGAAGACAAGCTGAACGCCTTCCGTCAGAAAAATGAATCGGTCGATTTAAGTCTGGAAGCGAAAGCAACGCTGGATGTGATGGTGAAACTCGAAGAGCAATTAAATGAGCTGACCTTTAAAGAAAGTGAAATCAGCCAGCGCTTCACCCAAGAACACCCTGTGTATTCCGCACTGCTGGATAAAAGACAAACGCTGCTGCAAGAAAGAGAGCGGATCATAAAACAAACCCAGAAACTGCCAAAAACCCAGCGTGAAGTGCTGCGTTTAACCCGTGATGTAGAAGTTAACCAGCAAATCTACGTGCAGCTTCTGAATAAAGTGCAGGAACTGAAAATTGTTAAAGCCAGCACCGTGGGTAACGTGCGCATTCTGGATGAAGCGGCTTCTTACACACGCGCCGTCAAACCGAAAAAACCGCTGATTGCCGTATTAGCCACCTTGTTGGGCGGCATGTTGGGCGTGGGGATTGCCCTGCTAAAAGCGGCCTTTAACCGGGGCGTTGAAAACCCAGACGACATCGAAGCAATTGGTCTGCCTGTGTATGCCAGCCTCCCGCTTTCTGATGCTCAGCAGGAGATTGAAAAGAGAATCAAAAAACAGCAGGGCCTTGCGGCAAAAGAGGCGCTGCTGGCAGAAGTCAATCCGGCAGATCTGTCCATTGAAGCACTGCGAAGCCTGCGAACCAGCCTGCACTTTGCCATGATGGAAGCCAGAAATAATATCTTGATGATCTCAGGCCCAAGCCCAGGCATTGGTAAATCGTTTGTTTCTGCTAACCTTGCTGCTGTTGTTGCCAAAACTGGGCAAAAGGTACTGCTGGTGGATGCTGACATGCGTAAAGGTTATATGCAGCGCCACTTTGGCTTGAAATGGGAGTACGGCCTTTCAGATATGCTGTCCGGGCAGGCGGAAATCCAAGCGGTGGTTAAACCCAGTGGTGTCGACCATCTGGATGTGATCACCCGCGGTAAAATTCCCCCCAACCCGGCCGAGCTTTTAATGCACCCGCGTTTTAAAGCATTCACCGAGTGGGCATCAGAACATTATGACTTGGTGATCATTGATACCCCGCCGGTGTTAGCTGTGACTGACCCTTCTATTATCGGCGCACACGCAGGCACCACATTAATGGTCGGCCGCTTTGGTAAAAACCCGGTAAAAGAAATTGATGTTGCCAACCAGCGTTTTGCCAAAGCAGGCATTGAAGTCAAAGGCTTTATTCTGAATGCAGTCGAGCGAAAAGCCAGCCATGCCTATGGCGGAAATTACGGGTATTACAATTACAGTTATAAATAATCAATAAGGGCGCGTTAAGCGCCTTCATTTCTATCTTAGCTTTGAGTTTCTCGGTTTTTTATAAAACAAGATAACTGGGCGTAACTTCGGAGCTACATCATCTTTCGTTCATTTTTGGTTTAGGGAAAAGAGAGTCCGTAGTGAAGATCCTAGTCACAGGGGGCGCAGGTTTTATTGGATCTGCGGTAGTCCGTCATATTATTCAAAACACACAAGACAGTGTGATTAACGTTGACAAGCTCACCTATGCTGGCAATTTGGAGTCCCTGACAGCGGTTGAAGGAAACAAACGTTATGCGTTTGTTGAAGCAGATATCTGCAACCGTGGTGCAATGGATGATATTTTTGCTACCTACCAACCTGATGCAGTAATGCATTTAGCCGCAGAAAGTCATGTGGATCGTTCTATTGATGGTCCGGCAGCGTTTATCGAAACCAATATCATCGGCACTTACACCTTGCTGGAAGCAGCACGTCAGTATTGGAATACGCTAAGTGCTGATAAAAAGGCAGCATTTCGTTTCCATCATATTTCAACGGATGAAGTTTACGGTGACCTCGAGAGCACAACTGACCTGTTTACTGAGGAAACATCATATAAGCCGTCAAGTCCTTATTCCGCATCAAAAGCCTCAAGCGATCACTTAGTCCGCGCATGGCAGCGTACTTATGGCCTGCCAACCATTGTCACCAATTGTTCGAACAACTACGGCCCTTATCATTTCCCGGAAAAGCTTATCCCTCTGATGATATTAAACGCATTAGAAGGTAAAGCCTTGCCTGTTTATGGTGACGGCATGCAAATCCGTGATTGGTTGTTTGTAGAAGATCACGCACGTGCACTTTATAAAGTGGTGACGGAAGGGAAGGCAGGTGAAACCTACAACATTGGTGGTCACAATGAAAAAGCCAACATCGACGTGGTAAAAACCATTTGTACGTTACTTGAAGAGTTGCGTCCAAATAAACCAGAAGGGGTTGAGAGATATCAGGATCTTATTACCTACGTAAAAGATCGTCCGGGTCATGATTTACGCTATGCGATTGACGCGGCCAAGATAGAGCGAGAGCTGGGTTGGAAACCAGAAGAAACCTTCGAATCTGGAATACGTAAAACGGTAGAGTGGTATTTAAACAACCAAGCATGGTGGTCTCGCGTCCTCGACGGCTCCTATTCCCGTGAGCGCCTCGGCTCAAACTAATTAGCTCTTTTTTCAGTTTCTTTTTCCTATGCTCTAGGCTTTTCCTAGGGCCTAGGACCCATTACCTAGGACCCATTTACAATGAAAGGCATCATTCTCGCGGGTGGTTCAGGCACGCGTCTTTACCCCATTACCCGCGGGGTTTCTAAGCAGCTTCTCCCGGTTTACGACAAACCGATGATTTATTACCCACTGTCAACGCTGATGTTGGCAGGTATTCGTGACATCCTCGTTATTACTACCCCAGAAGATAATGACAGTTTTAAACGCCTTTTGGGTGACGGCAGTGATTTTGGTATTCACCTTGAGTATGCCGTGCAATTGAGTCCTGATGGTCTCGCTCAAGCATTTATAATTGGTGAAAAGTTTATTGGTAAAGATCGTGTATGTTTAATTCTAGGAGATAATATTTTTTATGGACGAGGCTTCACTCCAATATTAAGAAGAGCAGCAGAGAAAGAGTTTGGTGCTACAGTGTTTGGTTATCAGGTTAAAGATCCTGAAAGATTTGGTGTTGTCGAGTTTGACAACAACATGCGTGCTATTTCTATCGAAGAGAAGCCAGCCAAGCCGAAATCAAATTATGCCGTGACCGGATTATATTTCTATGACAACCGAGTGGTTGACTTAGCGAAAGAAGTGCGCCCATCAGAACGGGGAGAGCTTGAAATTACTTCGGTAAACGAGATGTACCTCAACAACGGAACATTAAATGTTGAGTTACTTGGCCGTGGTTTTGCGTGGCTGGATACAGGAACACACGAAAGCTTACATGAAGCCTCCTCATTTGTTCAAACCATTGAAAATGTTCAAGGATTAAAAGTTGCTTGTTTAGAAGAAATTTCATGGCGACAAGGATGGTTAACTGATGAACAGTTACTAGCTGCTGGGAAAGCCCTATCGAAAAATTATTATGGCCGATACCTATTATCACTTTTGGATGAATAAATGAAAAATTTAATAAAGTGGATAGAACTGAAAGAAATTGGAGATCAGCGAGGAAAGTTAGTTGCACTAGAAAATAATAAAAGCATTCCTTTTAATGTGGCAAGAATTTATTACATATTTGGGATGAGTCCAACAATACCAAGGGGTTTTCATGCACATAAGAAAACTATTCAATTAGCTATATGTATTAATGGCAGCTGCGAGATATTAATGGATAATGGGAATGTAAAGGAAAGTGTATTACTAAATAATCCATCTAAAGGGTTAATAATAGATGTAATGCAATGGCATGAAATGAAAAATTTTTCACAAGATTGTGTACTTCTAGTTCTCGCCAGTGAACTTTATGATGAATCAGATTATATTCGTGATTACGAAGAATTTATGAAGGCAATAGAGCATGAAAATTCATCCGTTGAGTGATGTGGCCTCAAATCATATTGGAACTGGCACCACTATTTGGCAATTTTCAGTTGTACTGAAAGGTGCGAAGATTGGTAGTGATTGTAATATTTGTGCACACACACTTATAGAGAATGATGTTAAGATTGGTGATAGAGTAACTATAAAAAGTGGTGTCTATATTTGGGATGGTATTGAAATAGAAGATGATGTCTTTATTGGACCATGTGTAGCATTTACAAACGATAAGTTTCCACGTTCCAAAAAATATCCTGAGCATTTCCCAAGAATAAAAGTTATGAAAGGCGCATCTATAGGTGCTAATGCAACTATTTTACCAGGCGTTACTATTGGTGAAAATGCGATGATTGGTGCTGGTGCTGTAGTGACTAAGGATGTTCCTGCATATGCTGTAGTGATAGGTAGTCCAGCAAGAATAATTAAATATATTGAGGATTAGTAAAAAGTGGTACCATTTCTTGATCTTAAAAAAATAAACAGTCAATACCAAAAGGAACTAAAAGAGGCATGCGCCCGTGTAATTGACTCCGGTTGGTACATCATGGGGAACGAACTTAGTCAATTTGAATCCGAATTTGCACAGTTCTGTGGAACTAAACATGCAATAGGTGTGTCCAATGGTTTGGACGCACTTGTTCTAGTGCTTCGTGCTTGGAAAGAAATGGGGAAACTGAAAAACGGGGACGAGGTAATTGTTCCTGCTAATACATACATCGCTAGTATTCTTGCCATTACTGAAAATGGGCTTACACCAGTATTAGTTGAACCAGATGCAACCACGTTCAATTTAACCCAAAAGGGTATTGAAGCTGCAATTACATCAAAAACGAAGGCAATTTTAGCTGTGCACTTGTACGGATTAATTTCACCAATGATAGAAATTATGCAAGTCGCAGAATTGTATAATTTGTTGGTATTGGAAGACTGTGCCCAATCCCATGGGGCGGCAATAGATGGGAAGAAAGCGGGTAGTTGGGGGCATGCTGCTGGCTTCAGTTTCTATCCGGGAAAAAATCTTGGAGCGCTAGGTGATGCAGGAGCAATTACAACCAATGATGATGAATTAGCACAAGTCTTAACAGCATTGCGTAATTATGGTTCTCACAAAAAATACGAAAACTTATATCAAGGTATGAATAGTCGTTTAGACGAAATTCAAGCTGCTATGCTAAGAGTGAAACTCAATCATCTGAACGCTGAAACCTTACGTCGTCAAGAAATTTCGCGACGCTACAGAAACGAAATAAACAATTCGTTGGTAATTTTACCATCCGTGGCCAATGAAGATGAGCATGTATGGCATCTGTTTGTAGTTCGATGTGAACAACGTGAAAAGCTACAAGATAGATTATTGGAAAAAGATATTCAAACCCTAATTCACTATCCGATTCCACCTCATAAACAAGCAGCTTATAAAGAATGGAATAATTTAGAACTACCGGTTAGCGAAATGCTTCATCAGCAAGTATTGTCTTTGCCACTAGATCCTACAATGAGTGACGAGTCCGTATCAATCGTTATAGAAGCTATTAATGGATTTGAGATTTGAAGCAATTGCTTAAAGTATCCGCGATGACAGGATTACTTACCCTGATTAAAATGACCATGGGGTTTGTTATTGCCAAGGTCGTTGCAGTTTACACTGGCCCAACAGGAATGGGGATGTTGGGCCAAGTACAAAGTCTTGTCGGGAGTTTAAACGGGATTATCAACGCACCAGTAGGTAGTGGCGTCGTGCGTTTTACCGCTGAGCATAAAGATGGTGGTTTTACTGCTTGCTCACCGTGGTGGCGAGCATCGTTTCAGTGGGTAGTGATAATTACTGCGATTACTATACCCTCGGGTTTGTTGCTGGCTGAAAACATTGCTCTGTGGTTATTTCAAGACCAAACATTATCTTGGATTGTCATGGCGACGGTGTGTGTATTGCCACTATCGGCAATTGGTACGTTATGTAATTCTGTGATCAATGGACAACAGTTGTACCGTCGTTATGTTGGTCTTGGCATGTTTTCAGCATTGCTATCGGGTAGCATGATGGTGGCGATGATAGTTACCTACAATATTGAAGGTGCATTATTGGCTGCCTCAATCCAATCGGCTTTAATTGGTTTAGTTCTGCTAATCGCCAATCTAAGGCAACCCTGGTTGAGACTGTGTTATTGGTGGGGGGAAACCGACGAGAAATCACGAAAAGCCATTGGTGGATATATGCTGATGGCCATGACGAGTGCATTAACAGTACCTGCATCATTAATGTTGATACGCAGAATCCTTATCGAACAAGTTGGCTGGGATGCAACAGGGCAATGGCAAGCTGTATGGAAAATCTCTGAAGTCTATTTAAGCGTGATTACTATGGCTCTGTCGACATATTATTTACCGCGTTTATCGTCGCTTAAGGGGGGGGATGCTATTATTAGTGAAATCCATAAGACTGCACGTATCATAATTCCTATCGTGGCGGTTATGGCGGTTGGCGTATATTTATTAAGAGACGTAGCTATTTCCTTGTTATTCACTGATGAATTCAGAAGCGCACGTGATCTTTTTGCTATTCAGCTCACTGGTGATGTGGTTAAAGTTGCCAGCTGGTTGTATGCGTACCCGATGCTTTCTCGTGGAGCAACTAAGTGGTTTGTGAGTACTGAGATTTTGTTTTCATTGATGTTTGTTATATTTAGTTATGTCTTTGTTTTACACTGGGGACTAAAAGGCGTCTCAACTGCTTATATGGTTAATTATTTAATATACTTAATATTTGTTTTTATAAATGTAAAAAAATTCTCCCATTAATTACGATTAAGCTAAAGGGCTTCCTCTTTATACCCATTCAACTTGAAGATGCAGGATTGAGCACTTGAAAGTTATCATTTATACGAGACGCTAAAGAGCCTGCGATTTGTGGAAGGATCACAGTGAAAAATCGGCCAATAGCCGCTTCAAAATCCCGTTTACTTTTGAAGTAGACATTGTTCCTTACCTGCTCGTTCATCACTTTCCAAAGCCGTTCTATCGGATTGAGGTTGGGACTGTAGGGCGGTAAATAGTGAAGCTCGATATTCAGCACAAAGGCGGCGTCTTTTACTAAGTCGCTTCGGTGATACCCTGCACCATCCAGAATGAGGTGGAGCTTATGCGTCAGTGGGTAGCTTTCTCTCAGCTTGCACAAAAACCTAACGATGTTTTCGCTGTTGATGCTCTCGTAATTATCGATAACAGTGCGGCCAATCTCAGAGAGATTTAATGCCCCCACAATGTTGAGGCGACTGCGGCTTCCCGTGGTTTCAATCGCTTTGTCCTGCCCAGTACGTATCCAGCCATGAGAGAGTTTGGTGGCCTGAGTGGGATGAACCGCATCCATGAACAGGATAGTTTCCTCTTTGCCGCAGCTGGACTTAAGTGCCTTGTAGGCTTCGACAAATTCTTGCTGTTTAGCCTCATCAAACCTGTGAGGGACACCTTTAGGCTTTTTATAGCTAAAACCGTGGTGATGCAGCCACTTGTTCATGCCAGCGACGGTATAGCAGACGCCGAATTGCGCCAGAACATAGACAACAATCTGGTGAGTATGGTGATAGGTCACCTCTGTCAAGTGCTTGACGAGCGCCATCGTCTGTGAAGCCGATAAGCGACTGCTGGACCCACCATTTTCAGGTTTGAGTTTCTCGGACTGCGCGTAATCGTGAAGGTGACGGAGAACGGTGGTTTCGTGAATACGCAAGGCTTGAGAAATCATGGCAGTACTCCAACCTTCAGAAGCAAGCAGTACCGCTTTAATACGGTCACGCACTCGACCATCACGCGTTTTATCGTGCTGGTTTTCGAGTTCATGTTTTTGCTTGTAGGTCAGAGTCACTTTCATGGGGCGTAGCATGATCCTCATACCGATGAAAATCAAGCATCTTCAATGGGCGTTGTTTCCTAAATCATTGAACTAATCATCGGTGCCGCGATCAGATCATCAGAACCTGAAAATGAGTGACGATGATGGGCAAAGCCAAGTACAAAATCAGCAACTGGAAGCAATACAATCAAGCATTGATTAATAGAGGTTCAGTCACCTTTTGGGTTGATGAAGCCGCTATCCAGAGTTGGCACTGCAAAAAGCACCATGGGAAACGGGGAAGAGGCTTTACGTTTACCGATGGTGCCATTGAAACGGCGCTGATGATTAAAGGCATTTTCAAGCTCCCTTTACGCGCCCTTCAAGGCTTTCTCGACTCGATATTTGTCCTGATGGATGTACCGCTGAAATCACCGTCCTACAGCTGTATCAGCAAGCGCGCCAAGACCGTTGAGGTTCAGTATCGCTTACCAAGTCGAGGGCCTGTAGCGCATGTTGTTATTGACGCCACAGGCTTAAAGGTCTTTGGCGAAGGTGAGTGGAAAATGCGGAAACACGGCAAGGAAAAGCGCCGTGTTTGGCGAAAGCTACACCTTGCGATTGATGCCAGTACGCATGAGGTCATTTCAGCTGTCGTCAGCTTGGAATCAGTAGGCGACAATGAAGTGTTACCGACGTTGCTCAATCCGTTACGCCGAAAAATCACACAGGTCAGTGCTGACGGGGCCTACGATACAAAAGCTTGCCATCAGGTGTTAAGGAAAAAAGGTATAAAGCCGACTATTCCGCCGCGCAGCAATGCTGGCTTTTGGGAGGATGGTCATCCTCGAAATGAAGCCGTGAGTGCCTTGAAATCAGGTCACTTGGAAGAATGGAAGCGAGAAGCGGGATATCATCAAAGCTCCCTTTCAGAGACTGGGATGTATCGGTATAAAAAGTTACTCAGCCCACAATTGGCACTGCGTGATTACAATGCACAGGTTGGTGAGGCATTGGCGAATGTCAAAGCGATGAACAAAGTCATAAGACTAGGTATGCCTAAGAGTTACCGAGTTGGATAACTGATATAACTCGCGGTGGATCAGTACGTTAAGTGACTGATTTGATCAACAACGCCTCTTCAATGATCACGGGTATAAGCTACTTTGAACTTTTATCCAAATGTATCTTGCTCTGAAAGAGTCCGTGTTGTATATCGTATTTGTTTTCAAGGCGGTAGGGAAATCATATTAATTAAAGGATGTGTTTTGGGTGTGTACTTTTCTCCATATTTTTATCAAGGGAAGTCTTATATTGAAGCTAGAGAAAGTTGCTCAGGGGTTGAAATAGTTAATAAATAACAATGCTGTGATAATTGCAGGTAAAAGTAGTGTTTATATGAGTGAAGACACTCTTATTGGACCAAATTTTTCTGTCTTGACAATCATTTTCATTCGTTGGATATCCCCTCTCATCAAAGTGGTAAATATAAAAACCACCCTGTAAAAATAGAAAATTTATTTTTCTGTGCAAGTGTGATAACTGTGTTATTTGTGCGGTTACTATAGTTGATTTTTATAGCCTAAAAATTTTAATTTGTTAAAATATAGCATAAAAGTGATTAAATGAATATAACAGTAGTGGTTGTTACTTATAATTCTGAAAATACCATCAAAGAAACATTAGATAGTATACTTAATCAGTCGTATAATTTGAAAAGTGTCGAAGTGATAATCTCAGACGATGCCTCACTCGATAACACAATTGGAGTTGCAAAGGAGTGGTGTGAGACGCACAAATCTTGTTTTATGGATGTTAAGATTCTCCATGATAAAGTAAACAAGGGTATTTGCGAGAACATTAATAGAGCTTGGAGCAATTCTTCATGTCTTTGGATAAAAACGATCGCTGGTGATGACTTATTACTTCCCGATTGCCTTAGTATATATAGCGAAGAGGCAATGAAAAGTGAAGGTGATTTGTTTTTTTCTAGTGTGATTTGCTTTGGAGAAGGGTTGAAAGATAAACATGTTGATAAATATAAGCATATTTTTGATAAATCAAACTCTGCCAGAGAGCAATATCGACAACTCGCAATAGGTAATTTCGTCTTTGCACCAAGTAGTTTTATAAAACGTAAGGTGTTGGTGGAAAATGATTTTAGTGATCCTTCTTTCATGTTAATCGAAGATTATCCATTATGGTTAAAGTTGACTCATAATGGTTATATGCTGAAGTATGTAGATCAGCCCACTGTAAAATATCGAGTTCAGGAAAGTATCTCTCAAAGTTCAAAAAGAATTTATAACGTTAAATTAGCAAAAGAAATGCTTGAAATTGATAGGAAATATCTCTTACCTAATTTGTCTAACTTAGATTTTCTGAAATGGATAATAATTTGGGATATGCTCATATCAAAGTTAGCATTAAACATTGCATTGATTTTGTTTAAAAACAAAAGAAGTAAACTTTCCAAGATTATGGATTCAGTAGTCAAATCACTGTCATTGAGATACCTAGCTAGAAAGTTTCGAAATAATCGCATGTAAAATGACGCTTGGTGATTTAATGTTCAGTAAGAAGTACATTGTACCTACCTTAATATTTTTCTTTATAGTTTTTCAGTTTAAAGTACCATTACTATACAACTCTTTAATATTGGGGTTACTGCTCTTAATCTTCGCATTTTCACTGAGGCTTAAATTAAGGTTCTATTTTGAACCTGATCTCAAACGTATTCTCTGCTTATTTCTTTGTTTCTATGCCTTGCTAACATTTTGTATCGTGATTATAGGTATCTCATCACAAGAGTACGAGTTCATAAGGTTGAAAACCATACTTTCCAATGTAATATCTATCATTGTTATTACCTTATTCATTTCATTTTATTCAGACAAATTTTCTAACGAAGACTTTATTAATGTCGCGTTGCTTGCCTTTTTTATACAGTCTTGTATCATAATTTTTTCTATGTTAAATACGTCTTTTTCAGACATGTTAAGCATATTTAAGAGTTCAAATGATGTAGATATATCGAAAAAATATGAAGGAATAAGAGGGAATGCCTTTGCCGGAAGTCAGTTCTTTCCATTAGCTGCATGTTTTGTGTTAATTCAATGGTTGATTGGTTATAAATTCCTTGTTTCCAGTGGTAATAGAATTTTTAGTTTATTACCATTGATAGTTATAATTTTTGTTGCAGGACAATCAGTTGGTAGAACGTCTGGTATCGGATTTTTATTCTTTATTTTTTTTGTACTTGTCGGCTCATCTCGTAGTTCTGTTTTGTTTTTTAAAAATATTGCGTCATTAATTTCTATTACAATAATGTTTGCTGTTGGACTCATTTCAGTGATGGAATACTATGGATTGATTCACTTGTTTGATCTCTATTCAGCGTTTGCTTTTGAGTTTATCTATAATTATCTACAAGGAGAAGGTATAACAACAGACTCAACAACCATTCTTTCTGGCATGTACTTTTCATTCTCAATATCTGACTTTTTAATTGGATACAGTAGATTTTATGAAGATGATGGAATAATGCCTTACTTGCGGACAGATGCCGGATACATGAGGGACATTATTCATTTGGGTTTACTTGGTTTGTTGGTATCATTTTCTTTTATTATTTCTATTTATAGATATGTTGCCAAGTATAGAAGGAATGCATGCAGCGATAACTATACGCCAATCGTTTCGGTATTTCTGAGCTCAATATTATTGATTCTGCATATCAAGGGATCTGTGATTCTAAATTTAACTTCCTTTAATCTAATGTTGTTTTATGTGATTTTTTCCTTAACAAGATGCAAGAATGAAAAAAATGAATGGTCGTAGTTTTTTTAAACGATTTGGATTTATAATAAGTTTTTCCGTTAAATTATTTTCATTTTTACCTAACTCAATATTGAAGCTACTGTATGATGTTTTTTCTTTATTTCCGACACGTTTGGGTGTTTTACTTAGATATATAGTGATCTCCAACTTGTGTAAATCTATAGGGTCAAATGTTTATATAGGCCGCTTTGTTACGATTAAAAATCCTCATGCTCTTATTTTGGGCGATAACGTCAGTATCCATGAATATTGTTATTTGGATGCAGTAGGAGGGATTGTTTTGCATAATCATGTGTCAGTAGCTCATTCAACTTCTTTAATTTCTTTTGATCATCTTGCTAGCGATGATAGACTCCCAATTAAATATAATGATTTGCATTTTGGGCGAATTGTAATAAAAGATGATGTCTGGATTGGTTGTGGCGTAAGGGTTCTTTCTGGTGCTTGCATTGAATCAAGAGTAATTATTGCCGCTGGCGCTGTTGTCAAGAATACGCTCCATTCTTGTGGAGTATATGGTGGTATTCCAGCTAAATTGATCAAGAGCATAAAATGAAGTCACTTTTTGTCCATGACCATATATTTTTGAAATATAATGGAAGATTTTACTCAAACGGAAAGCTAACATATTCAAAGCTTATAGAATATTTGGAGTACTCTGATGAACTAAAAGTCATTGGAAGGTTTAAGAATATTGATAATGCGCCACCGCTAACATCCTTATCGGATGGTCCTAATGTTACGATTATTGGTGTTGAAGGACCACTAACTGTAAGTGGCCTAATTAACAGAAGAAAGTTGGAGAGCTTGATAAAGTCATATGTAAGTTCTGTCGATATAGTCTTTGTTCGTATGCCAAGTGAACTTGGTATGATTGCTTTATCTATTGCTAGAAAAATTGGGAAAAAAACAATAGTTGAAATGGTTGCATCGCCATATGACTGTTTGTGGTATCGAGGAGATCTCTTTGCGAAACTTTACGCTCCTTTTCTACATCTGCGTATAAAGAAAGAGTTAAAGAGTTCTCAATTTGTAATATATGTCACTAATAAATATCTACAAAGCTGCTATCCAACGGACGGCCACTCGTTGGCCTATTCTGACGTCGTTATTGGTAGTATATCGCCGCCAAAAAAAGCAATTAATAAGAAAATAAGAATTGGAATAATTGCCAATCCAGCTATTAAACTGAAAGGTGTAAGAGTTCTATATGACGCCTTTCTCAGTCTCGATAATAATCGATATGAGTTATCAGTAGTGGGAGGCGGACTAAACTCAAATTTGGAAGTGGAAATGGCGCATCATCCAAATATAGAGCAGTTAGGTTTTATTTCCTCTCAAGTTGAATTGGAACGTTGGTTTAAAACCATTGACTTATATGTTCAGCCAAGTTTTACAGAAGGATTGCCAAGGTCTATCATTGAAGCCATGTCTTTCTCGATTCCAGTAATTGCTTCCAGAGTTGGAGGGATCCCTGAATTAGTTCATGAAGATTTACTTTTTGAAGCTGGTAATAGTAAAGAGCTTATCAAATTAATGGGTGACGTATCGATACCAAAGAAATACTACGATTACTCCATTTATTCATACGAAACAGCATGTAGATTTTCTTTTTCATCACAGTTGGAAAAAAGAAAATTAATAGTTGATTATATAAATGGGAGCCTCTAATGACAACGTTTTTAGTTACAGGTGCTGCTGGTTTCATTGGTGCAAATGTCTGTGGTGTGCTTTTGGAAAAAGGTTTACATGTTATTGGTCTAGACTCCGTTAATGACTATTATGACTTATCTTTAAAAGAAGCACGTTTATCGTCTTTATTAGAAAACAATAAGTTTACATTTGTAAAAACTGATCTCGCTGATCGCAACGCAATGGCTGCATTGTTTGAAGAAAACCAATTTGAAGTAGTTATACATTTAGCAGCACAGGCTGGTGTTCGCTACTCTATCGAAAACCCCATGGCGTATGCTGATTCAAACTTGGTTGGTCATCTAAATGTTTTGGAAGGTTGTCGCAACACCAGAGTTAAACATTTAGTGTATGCTTCTTCTTCGTCAGTTTATGGTTTAAACCAAAAAACGCCATTCGAAACTAGCGACTCTGTTGATCATCCCGTGTCTCTATACGCAGCAACAAAAAAATCCAATGAATTGATGGCGCACGCCTATTCACATCTTTACGATATACCAACGACAGGTCTACGCTTCTTTACTGTATATGGCCCATGGGGGCGGCCAGATATGGCACCTTTTATTTTTACTAAGAAGATCTTAGAAGGGCAGCCTATAGATGTTAATAACAATGGTGATATGTGGCGAGATTTTACCTATATAGATGATATTGTTGAGGGTATTGTCCGGATAGCAGACATTATCCCAACACGGAATAACAATTGGACTGTAGAGAATGGCAGCCCTGCATCGAGTTCTGCACCTTATGCTATCTATAATATCGGTCATGGTAGCCCTGTTAACCTCATGGATTTTATTCGAGAAATCGAAAATGCACTTGGGATTGAAGCGAAGAAAAACTTCCGTGAAATGCAGCTAGGTGATGTATATAAAACTTATGCCGATACGTCAGATCTGTTCAAAGTAACCGGATATAAACCACAGGTTGGATTAAAAGAAGGCGTTAAAGCGTTAGTTGACTGGTATCGTGATTACTACAAGGTTTGATAGTTCGATGAAGACTGTCGTCATATCATCAAACACGAGCTGGTACTTGTTTAATTTTAGGTCGAATACGATTAGGGCTTTGCTTAATAAAGGATATAGGGTACTAGCTGTATCTCCATTTGATTCGTACTCGGAGCAATTAAATAAGATCGGTGCAAAACATATACATATCGATATTGATCAAGGTGGAACTAATCCTATCAATGATTTGAAAACATTTTGGCAGTTTTTTTCTATTTACCGAAAATACAAGCCAAATGTTGCACTTCATTTTACGCCAAAAAATAATATTTATGGCACTCTGGCAGCTAGCCTTACAAATGTAAAGTCAATAAATAATATTGCTGGTTTGGGGATGGCATTTATTAATGAGGGTTTAACATCAAAAATTACACGTTTTCTTTATCGTCTAAGTCAACCAAAAGCAAATAAGATATTCTTTCAAAATGAAGACGACAGACAATTGTTCAAGGAAAATAAATTAGCTTCTCTTTCGTTGTCAGATAGGCTACCTGGTTCTGGCGTAGATTTGTCTCGTTTTACATTGCAGGAGGCGAAGGATGATGGAGTAGTTCGCTTTTTACTTATAGCCCGTATGTTATATGACAAAGGTATTCAGCAGTATGTAGACGCCGCGAGAATCCTAAAGTCTAAATACGGTGAAAGTGTTGAGTTTTGTCTTCTAGGATTTCTCGATGTCAATAATCCATCGGCTGTCACCCGTAGTCAAATGGACAGTTGGGTAGCAGAAGGCATTGTGAACTATTTGGGTGTTTCTGATCGCGTCGAAGAAGAGATAGCAAAAGTAGATTGCATGGTATTGCCTTCCTATTACCGCGAAGGAGTCCCAAAATCTTTATTAGAAGCGGGGGCAATGGGGAAACCAATTGTTACTACAGATAATGTTGGATGCCGCGAAACTGTTGACCATGGTATCAATGGATATCTATGCAAACCTCGTTGCAGCCAAAGCCTTGCTGAATCTCTTGATCGAATAATTAGTAAGACCCATGAAGAACGGATTGCGATGGGAAAACTAAGCCGAAAGAAAATCGAAAGGGACTTTGACGAAAAGATCGTTATCACTAAATATCTCAACGCTATTGAGTCTTGTTTTTAAATCAGTTCGGTTAGAAAAATTTCCATGAAAATTACAATCGCAGGTACAGGTTACGTCGGCCTGTCCAATGCCATGTTATTGGCTCAGCATCATGATGTTGTTGCCATTGATATTATCCAAGAAAAAATCCAGTTACTTAATGATAAAATCTCTCCTATTGTGGATAAAGAAATTGAGCTTTTCTTAAAAGAAAAAACACTCAACTTCTATGCGACGCTGGATAAAGAAGAAGCGTATAAAAACGCTGACTTTGTTATTATTGCTACACCAACTGATTACGATGTTAAAACCAACTACTTTAATACATCGTCTGTAGAAGCGGTGATTAAAGATGTGATGTCAATTAATCCCAAAGCAGTGATGGTGATTAAATCAACGGTTCCTGTAGGGTACACCAAACGCATTAAAAAAGAGTTGGGGTGTGAAAATATTATCTTCTCGCCTGAGTTTCTGCGTGAAGGCAAGGCACTTTACGATAACCTCTATCCCTCCCGTATTATTGTGGGGGAACGCAGTGAACGCGCGAAAGTATTCGCCAACCTGTTGGTTGAAGGTGCAGAGAAAAAAGATATCGATGTGCTGTTTACTGATTCAACCGAAGCAGAAGCGGTCAAACTGTTTTCCAATACCTATCTGGCCATGCGTGTGGCGTATTTCAACGAACTGGATTCTTATGCAGAAGCACACGGTTTAGATACCCGTCAAATTATTGAAGGTGTCGGTCTCGATCCACGTATTGGTAACCACTATAACAATCCATCCTTTGGGTATGGCGGTTACTGTTTACCGAAGGATACCAAGCAGCTGTTGGCGAATTATCAGGATGTGCCAAACAACCTGATCCGCGCAATTGTGGATGCCAATACAACCCGCAAAGACTTTATTGCTGAATCTATCCTCCGCAGGAATCCTAAAGTGGTGGGTATTTATCGCCTTATTATGAAGGCAGGCTCAGATAATTTCCGTGCATCTTCTATTCAAGGGATCATGAAACGCATCAAAGCAAAAGGTGTGGAAGTCGTTGTGTACGAGCCTGTGCTTGAAGACAAAGAATTCTTCCATTCTGAGGTTATCACCGATTTAGACACGTTCAAGGCGAAAGCTGATGTGATAGTTTCGAACCGCATGACGGAAGAATTAGTAGATGTGATGGAGAAAGTGTATACCCGGGATCTTTTCGGGTGTGACTAGACTCTCGTTGCAAGTTTCTGGATAGCTTCGTATCTCGCATCAAATATCCCATTGTTCTTATCTCTGTTCTCTACATCCATAGGGCTCTATTCCTGAGCCCTTATTTTTCCAACAACGAAACCGAAAACATCATGTTATTGCCAATCTTAACCACATTTCTGTTGTCCTTTGTGCTGCTTTTTTGTTTCCGGAAAGTGGCTAAAAAGATTGAGTTGGTCGATAAACCGAATGCGCGAAAGCTACATCAAGGGGCGATCCCTTTGGTGGGTGGCGTGTCGATTTATTGCGCAATTTTATTGGCCTCCTTGTTATACCTCGATATCACTCAAGAAGATTGGTTATATTTGGGGTGCGGTGCCGTGTTGATTGCGGTTGGGGTGCTGGACGATAAGTTTGATATCAGTTTTAAGGTGCGTCTTGCGGTGCAGGCGGGCATTTCCCTGTCTATGATCTGCTTTGCGGGCCTAGGGCTTGAACACCTTGGCAGCATTGCCGGGAACGTGCCGTTAGTCTTGCCGGATTGGGTGAGCTATGTGGTGACGATTCTTGCGGTGATCGGGGCCATTAATGCCTTTAACATGGTGGACGGCATCGACGGGTTGCTGGGCGGCTTGGCGTCAGTGTCATTCAGTGCACTGGCGATGATGTTCTGGCTGCATGGTCATACCTCGCTTGCCTTGAACTGTCTGATGTTTATTGCGGCGCTCATTCCGTATATTTTGCTGAACCTCGGTATTCCGTTAGGGCCGCGGTTTAAGATTTTTATGGGGGATGCAGGCAGCATGCTGATCGGCTTTACTGTGGTGTGGTTTCTTATTCGTGCCTCTCAAGGCGAAAGCGACAGTACCATTCGCCCGGTGGCGGCGTTGTGGTTTATTGCTCTGCCACTGATGGACATGGCAACCATCATGACGCGTCGCATCCGCAAAGGGCACTCGCCGTTTAAACCGGATCGTGAGCATCTGCATCATATTTGCCAGCGTATTGGGTTGTCGCCACGCATGACTCTGGGGGTGATTTGCCTTCTGGCGATCGCGTTTGCGGGGATCGGTGTGGCCGGTGAAATCTATCAGGTCAATGAAACCGCGATGTTTATCGGCTTCCTGGCGTTGTTTGCGGTTTACTTTATGACCATCAGCTATATCTTCCGTATCACGTCAAAAATCCGCCAATGGATGGGAAAAACGCCTTTTATTGAAGAAACGGCCTGAACGGCTAAAACTCCCCCCTATATTTCAGGGCAGCGCTACAGGCTGCCCTGCTTGTTCAGTCAAAAACGCCAATCAGGCATGAAACTGCTCACAGGCCAGCAGTGTATTTTCAATCAAAGTGGCGACGGTCATTGGCCCCACACCACCGGGAACGGGGGTGATATGGCTGGCTCTTTCTGCGGCGACTGCATATTCCACATCACCTACCAGCTTGCCATCTTCCAATCGATTAATACCCACATCAATAACCACCGCGCCAGGTTTAATCCACTCACCGGGGATGAAATTCGGCTTACCTACGGCCACCACCAGTAAATCAGCCTGACGGACATGGTGCTCCAAGTCTTTGGTGAAGCGGTGACAGGTGGTAGTGGTGCAACCTGCCAGCAGCAATTCCATGGTCATCGGGCGGCCGACGATGTTGGATGCGCCAACCACCACGGCATGTTTGCCTCGCAGTGGTATGTTGTAGCGATCCAGCAGGGTGATGATACCTTTAGGGGTACAAGAACGCAGTGTTGGGATGCGCTGGCATAGGCGGCCAATGTTATAAGGGTGGAAGCCGTCGACATCTTTCTCTGGATGAATGCGCTCGAGGACGTTGGTCGGGTCCATCTGTGCCGGCAGCGGGAGCTGGACCAGAATGCCGTCAATCTCTGGGTCTTGGTTCAGCGTGTCGATCAGTGCCAGCAGGTCGGCTTCTGGGGTAGAAGCAGGTAAGTCATACGATTTTGAGACAAACCCCACTTCTTCGCACACGCGGCGTTTACTGCCGACGTAAACCTGCGATGCCGGGTCGTCCCCGACCAACACCACAGCTAGGCCGGGTGCACGTAAGCCTGCGGCTTTTCTTGCTTCTACACGCGCAGCAACTTCCTGACGAACGGTTTGTGAAATGAGTTTTCCATCAATGATTTGAGCGGCCATGTTTTTCCTTTGGCAAAGAGAGACGGGAAAGTGTCGCTATTTTGACAAAAAAAATGTGACATGGCTATATCGCAAACGTTTGCGTTTAGGGCAGCTTATCATCCAGAAAATGTGTTGAGACGGTGATCTTTGAGGCAGTGAGGTTCTTGATTGAATCGTCGTAGTAGGCCTCAACAACATTGACCAACCAGGAGCGGATATGCAGCGTGGAAACAAAGATACTGGTTCTTTCATTGCCCAGCGTTGTGCCATCAAGCAGCCTGAACTTTGAACCGGACATCCCCGAGACAATCCCCACCAGTTCTCCCTGGTGGTTGTAAGTTCCCCCGCCACTCATACCAGATTGAACCGGTGCATCTGTGATACTGGCCGGGCAGTTGGCAAACATCGCACTGTCCACGAAATTGACATCCAGATAGTACTTTCCTTTGCCAACCAGCACCTTGCCCGTCAAGCCCATCCCCACTGTTGTCACTGGCTCTGCCTGTGACACGGTACCGAGGGAGGCAATGGTTTTGCCTTGGTTGTTCTCTTTAATGACGGCCACATCGCAATCGGGGTGATAAGCCACCACATCGCTGTAATCAAGTTTGGCGATGTGTTTTGCAGTCAGACTCAACTCTTCAGAGATAGGCACACTGGATCCATGACCGCCCAGCAAAAAGGGCACGCCAATGGGGAGATAATTGACAGAAGGGGTGTTGGTTTCATCGGCATATTCCAGCGGGCCATTGATAAGGAAACAGCCTTGCAATGTAATGAGAGCAAAAATCGCGGTGGACAGGTTGCGTAACCAAAGAAACATACAACACCTCCTAAACTGTGATGTGTCCCACAAAAGAGACCGTTCATCTTGAGCTTAGAATTGAGTGTTAAATGTACAAAATAATATTGATTAATTAGTAAATGAAATTAATAAACCATTGAATTTATTGCACTATAAAATAATGCAATACAACGTGAGTGACTAAAAAGCGGGTTTGGTGACGATTTTATGTCGTTGCCTTTTTTTCTGGTTGTTTTAAGTCTATAAAGCTGGTTAATAAAGGGCTAAATGCGCCTAAAATAATAGACAATATAATTAATACAGAACGCGATGTGGTTAGATGTTTCTCTGTTCGTACTAAGTCTTTTTCTTCTAAAAGAGTAAGTTAAGCGTTTTTAGGCTGTATTTGTGATGAACGTCAAAAAAATGCGCCAAGAAATTGCGTCCGCTGTACGGTAAAGGGCGTTTTTCCTCAGTTTGTATGGGAAACTTTGCAATGTGAGGTCTGGCATGTTTGCAGCGCAGTAAACGACAGAAGCAGGTTAATGGCAGAAGAAAAACAGGGGAAGAAGGAACAAGGCGCAACCGGTTTGCGCCTTGCTGGGTAACGACATATCAACAGGCACTACATATCAACAGACATGGCTTCATCGACGCCATCTGTTCCTGTGTGGCGGTTACGTTTGGTAGACAGCAGCATATAAAGCAGCGTTGCGGCAAAGCACACCACAAAGTAAAACATCAAGCCACCTGTCATCGCCATGGCTTTACCTGCCAATACCGGGCCAATCACGGAACCCACACTGTAACTCAACAGCATCAGCTCGGCAGCAGCCACAATTTTTGATTCGTCAACATGGCGGCAAGCCAGGGTGATCGCCACAGGATAGAGGGCAAAGGCGGATGCGCCCAGCAGGAACATACCCGCCATTACGCCGCCTGCCACGGTGGCAATTTCAATCATGGCAATGGATAACAGGCCCACAGAGCAGCATAGCGCCATCAGCAAGGCTTTATCCATACGGGCGTTTAACCAGCTTACCAGTGGCTGCACCACCATACCCCCAAGGATCACAATCGCCATCAATGCGCCGACTTTATCGTGGCTGTAGCTGCTTTCCAAATCCAGAGGTAACAGGCCATACACTGCGCCCAATACCAGGCCAGAAACAATGCAGCCAATGTAGGCAGCAGAGGGTAAGGTTTTCATTTCGCTCACTTTAATGTTTGTGTGGGCAATCGCTTTGGGGCGGCCTTTTTTAAACACCAAAGGTGGCAAAATGGCCGCAGAGAAAAGGCTTGCAACCACCATCAGTGGCATCGCTCCAGTTGTACCGAACAGCCCAATACCCAGCTGACCCAGTGCGGAGCCACCATACAGTGATGCCATATAAAGGCCCAGACGTTTGGCACGTGCTTTTTCTGTATCTGCCATCAGCAGCCAGGATTCGATCACCACGAAGACGCCTGCAACGGCAACACCTGCCACAAAACGGGCGAATAGCCAGGCAGCCGCTGAGGCAGTGAATGCCATCAGGCCGACGGTACTCACAACAATCAGCAAAAATGCAATTAATGCATGGCGATGACCAAACTTGCCGACAATGCGCGCACTGATCAGCGCCCCGCCCAGAAGACCGGCGTAAAACACGCTCGCCAGCCAGGAGGCGAGGTTCACAGACATGCTGCGGGCCTCCAGGGCCAGCGGAATAAGACTCATCAGAAAACCTGATGCGACGGCAAACAGGCTCAGGCTGAGAACCGGTACCAGTGGGCTGTTGCGATCAGCCTGCATAACAGGATTCTGTTGCAATGTTTTTCCTTAATTGTTAATCGTTTAGGTCTGTTGACCTTTGGTGGTTAAATTGAAAAACCTGCGCAGGAAGCACAGGCTTTGTTTCTGAAGTGTTGCGATCTGGCGCGATTATTATTTCGCCACCAATAAACGTAAAGAGAGATAATTTTATCGTAATCAGAAAAAATACTGATGAAGATGGCGGTGCTGTGCGTTTGTCATTCAATCGACAACATCGGCATGATTTGCCGGCTTTTTGCGTTTTTTCTCCCAACGTCTGTGTACGCCTTTCGTCAGCGATGAAAAGGTGGTTTCGACTTTGTCTATCCCAACTAACACAAACAACACAAATGCACAGAGCAGCACCGCCTGTCGCCAGTAGTCAAAGGCGATAATCATGCCAAGGCCGGCCATCAACCAAACGACAGCAGCAGAGGTGACACCCTGAACTTGTCCATCTCGCGCCATCATCACGCCTGCACCTAAAAAGCCGACACCGGTCACGATCTGGCCCAATACCCGGGCATGGTCAAGTGAGTTGTCAGACAGGGACGTGGCCAGACGCATAAAAAGATAAGTACCAAGAATAATCAGAATGGCGGTACGAATACCGACAGGTTTGCCACGGAGTTGACGCTCCAGGCCCAACACCCAGCCGCAGGCGGCGCATGCGAGCACGCCAGCCCAACTAAACGGGGAAATATTCAAAAATTCGCTCATTCTTCTTTCTTCTTAATAATGATATTGATGGCGCTGCAATATCTGCTGTGGACGACAAAAGCACAAGACTCTGGACGATGAAATGATTTTATCGTTGGCACGTGCTTTATTTGTTAATGGAAGGAAACCGTGAAATGAAAATGGATCGAGCGGTATGAAGATAAATCACCATGTTTGTTTCTTAGGCAGTTAACAATAAAGAACATGGAAAACCGTTGACGCCAACACACCGGCCTTTATAATCCTACCCCACATCCACACTGCGATGTGATTCAAGTGCGCCCTTAGCTCAGTTGGATAGAGCAACGGCCTTCTAAGCCGTGGGTCACAGGTTCGAATCCTGTAGGGCGTGCCACTTTCTGCTTCTTCCTCCTACATTTTCTCATCGCAATTTTTCCTCGAAAGCGTCTAAAGGTAAATTCCCGAAGTTGATAATTTAGGCCCTAGGGAAAACAAAAGAGCGATCTTGGGACCTAGGAAAAGAAAGGTCTAGGAAGAGCAAAGAGCTTGACTTTCTCCAAGCGCGATCCAAAATCCTGCAGTCCCCAGTCCTTATCTCCCCCTTGAAGTCCGATTTCCCGCCCCAATCTCACAGAAACATCACGATGGGCTTGACCTGTCTCGACTCAGCAGGGCGGTGCCGCTATAATGGCGCGTCTTAAAAATCATGCCTCATCTTTTGAGGTTATTCGATACCTGCGCAAGCGTGCTGTGTATCCAGATTCACAGGCGCTATGGCGAAGATTCGCTGTAGCACGAAAGGATGCTACCGGCAGGAGCCGGGCAACATCACTCAGCGATCCTGAGTAAGTTTTGAGGTTATTAATACAATGCAAGTTACCGTTGAAACCACAGAAGGCCTAGAGCGCCACCTGACTATCACCGTTCCAGCTGCAAACATCGAAGACGCTGTGACTGCAGAACTTCGCAATATTGCTAAAAATCGTCGCTTCGATGGTTTCCGTAAAGGTAAAGTGCCTTTGAAGATGGTTTCACGCATGTACGGCAAAGCTGTACGTAACGACGTGATGGGCGAAGTGATGCAGCGTCATTTCATCGAAGCCATCATCAAAGAAAAAATCAATCCAGCAGGTGCACCAACCTTTACACCGGTTGACACTGAAGAAGGCAAAGATCTGGTCTTTAAAGCGTCTTTTGAAGTGTATCCAGAAATCGAGCTGAAAGATCTGGATAAAGTAGAAGTAGTGAAACCACTGACTGAAGTAAAAGACGAAGACGTTGAAGAAATGATCGAAACCCTGCGTAAGCAGCAGGCGTCTTGGTCAGAAGTGGATGCTGCAGCAGAAACAACCAGTCGCGTCACCATGGATTTCACCGGTTCTATCGATGGCGAAGAATTCGAAGGCGGTAAAGCGGAAGGCTTTGCACTGGTGATGGGCCAAGGCCGCATGATCCCAGGCTTTGAAGACGGTATCGTGGGTAAGAAAGCGGGTGAGGAATTCACTATCGACGTGACTTTCCCAGAAGACTACCACGCAGAAAACCTGAAAGGTAAAGCGGCGAAGTTCGATATCAAACTGATCAAAGTGGAAGCACAGGAACTGCCAGAACTGACGGAAGAATTCGTTGCACGTTTCGGCGTTGAAGACGGCAGTGTTGAAGGCCTGAAAGCAGAAGTGCGTAAAAACATGGAGCGTGAGCTGAAGCAAGCCGTTAAGAACAAGATCAAAGAACAAGTGATCGATGGTCTGGTAGAGCACAATAACATTGACGTACCGTCTGCCCTGATCGATCAAGAAGTTAACGTTCTGCGCCAGCAAGCGGTTCAGCGTTTTGGTGGCAACATGAAAAATGCACCAGAACTGCCACGTGAACTGTTCGAAGAACAAGCGAAGCGTCGCGTTGTAGTTGGCCTGCTGCTGGGTGAAGTGATCAAGTCAGAAGAGCTGAAAGCTGACGAAGAGCGCGTTAAAGCACTGATTGAAGAAATGGCGTCTGCGTACGAAGATCCAGCTGAAGTGGTTGCTTACTACGAGAAAGACCAGCGCCTGATGGACAACATGCGTAACCTGGCGCTGGAAGAACAAGCGATTGAAGCGCTGCTGGCGAAAGCGAAAGTTTCTGAAAAAGCGCAATCTTTCTCTGAGCTGATGAACCCAGTTCAAGCATAAGTGCTAGAATTGCTGAGTGGACATTTGACTTAGAATTCACTCTTCTGATAACAATGGTCCGTATGAAATCACTTCATCCGGGCCATTTATTTTAGGGATATAACACTATGAGCTTTCAAGAAAAAAACGGAATGCCTTCTATCATGGATGCATTGGTGCCGATGGTGGTCGAGCAAACCTCCCGCGGTGAACGTTCGTATGACATCTATTCCCGTCTTCTGAAAGAGCGTGTGATCTTCTTGACCGGTCAGGTGGAAGATCACATGGCAAACCTTGTGGTTGCGCAATTACTGTTTCTGGAATCAGAAAATCCGGACAAGGACATTTTTCTTTACATCAACTCTCCCGGTGGTTCAGTGACCGCAGGTATGTCTATTTATGACACAATGCAGTACATTAAACCGGATGTAAGCACGGTGTGTATGGGACAGGCATGTTCTATGGGGGCATTCCTGCTGGCGGGTGGAGCAAAAGGTAAGCGTTATTGTTTGCCTAACTCCCGTGTAATGATTCACCAGCCACTGGGTGGTTTCCAGGGGCAGGCATCGGATATTCAGATTCACGCGCAGGAAATTCTGACCATCAAGCACAGGCTGAACACCCTGTTAGCGGAACATACCGGTCAACCGCTCGAAGTTATTGAGCGTGACACCGACCGTGACAACTTTATGGCGGCGCAGGATGCAGTGAACTACGGTCTGGTTGATGCGGTCTTAAATAAGCGCGATTAATAATTGAATTCTGAGACAGTTAGGCGTTTCTGACGTTTCTTGTCCCAGAATTGAGTCTTTCGGTGGTCGGAAATTTCGGCCGGGATGATATAGACTCAGATCATGGCAAACATAGGCGAAGGCCTTAAGAGGTTAGCGAATGACAGACAAGCGAAAAGACGGTGGCAGCGGAAAACTGCTTTACTGCTCTTTCTGCGGCAAAAGCCAGCATGAAGTACGCAAGTTAATTGCTGGACCTTCTGTTTATATCTGCGATGAGTGTGTTGACCTGTGTAACGACATCATTCGTGAAGAAATAAAAGAGGTCATGCCTAAGCGCGACAGTAATGAGCTTCCGACGCCACAAGAGATCCGGGCGCACCTTGATGATTATGTTATCGGTCAGGATCGCGCCAAGAAAGTGCTTTCTGTAGCGGTGTATAACCACTACAAACGCCTTCGTAATGGTGATACCACGGCTGATGGCGTCGAACTGGGCAAAAGTAACATTCTTCTGATAGGCCCAACAGGTAGTGGTAAGACACTGTTGGCTGAGACGCTGGCGCGCTTTTTGGATGTGCCATTTACCATGGCCGATGCCACGACCCTGACCGAAGCCGGTTACGTGGGCGAGGATGTCGAAAACATTATCCAGAAGCTGCTTCAAAAATGTGATTACGACGTTGCGAAAGCAGAACGTGGCATCGTATACATCGATGAAATCGACAAGATTTCCCGTAAATCCGACAATCCTTCTATCACCCGGGACGTCTCAGGTGAAGGTGTTCAGCAAGCCTTGCTGAAACTGGTTGAAGGGACGATAGCGTCCGTGCCACCACAAGGGGGGCGCAAGCATCCACAGCAAGAGTTTTTGCAAGTTGACACGTCCAAGATCCTCTTTATCTGTGGCGGTGCATTTGCCGGTCTCGACAAAGTGGTCGACCAGCGTGTGGCAAAAGGCAGCGGTATCGGTTTTGGCGCAGAAGTACGTTCGAAAGACCAGGAAGCTTCCCTGAGCGATCTGTTTAGCAAGGTTGAACCGGAAGATCTGGTGAAATACGGGTTGATCCCCGAATTTATCGGTCGTCTTCCTGTTACGGCTATTCTGGGTGAGCTGGATGAAGACGCATTAGTACAAATTCTGCGTGAGCCGAAGAACGCCCTCACCAAACAGTATGCAGCATTGCTGGAGCTGGACGGCGTTGAGCTTGAATTCCGTGACGATGCACTCACCGCCATTGCCAAGAAAGCGATGGAGCGTAAAACCGGTGCGCGTGGCTTGCGTTCAATTGTCGAAGCTGTGCTGCTTGACACCATGTACGATTTGCCGTCGAGCAAAGGCGTCACCAAGGTGGTGATTGACGAATCGGTGATCAAAGGGGAATCTGAGCCATTGCTGATTTATGAAACATCGGAAAATCAGGCAGCAGGGGCAGAATAAATCGTACCCCACATAGGGTAAATTGTTCATTTAACCAACAAACTAGCGCAAAAAAGGGAGCATTTGCTCCCTTTTTTACTTTCTGCCGGCTATGCCGTTGAATCCTGACAATCTATCCCCATATACTCAGTAGTAACGAAAACGGAAGAGAGAAAAATATGAACTTGGAGCGTTCCGAGCGCATTGACATTCCGGTCCTGCCTTTGCGTGACGTGGTTGTTTATCCGCACATGGTCATCCCGCTGTTTGTGGGACGGGATAAATCCATCCGTTGCCTTGAAGCAGCGATGGACAATGATAAGCAAATTTTGTTGGTCGCGCAGAAAGATGCTGCGACTGACGACCCTTCTATTGCAGATCTTTACAAGGTCGGTACCGTCGCTTCCATTCTTCAGTTGTTGAAACTGCCTGATGGTACGGTGAAAGTCTTGGTCGAAGGTTTACAGCGTGCTGAAATCAAGACCTTCCATGAAGACGATTTCTTCATGGCTGACGCGGAATACATGCTGACGCCGGAAATGGATGAGCGTGAGCAGGAAGTGCTGGTGCGCACGGCGATCAGTCAGTTTGAAGGCTTTATCAAACTGAACAAGAAGATCCCGCCGGAAGTGTTGACAT
This sequence comes from Grimontia sp. THUN1695, assembly GCF_059704325.2. NCBI lineage: Bacteria > Pseudomonadati > Pseudomonadota > Gammaproteobacteria > Vibrionales > Vibrionaceae > Grimontia > Grimontia sp. THUN1695. The sequence continues at coordinate 644,135 of NZ_AP046577.1, forward strand.
CGTTGAACGGTATTGATGAGGCCGCGCGTCTGGCTGACACCATTGCCGCGCACATGCCGCTGAAGCTCAACGACAAGCAACAGGTGCTGGAAATCATCGACATTGCTGAGCGCCTGGAATTTCTGATGACCATGATGGAGTCAGAAATCGATCTGTTGCAGGTTGAGAAACGCATCCGCAGCCGCGTGAAAAAACAAATGGAGAAGAGCCAGCGCGAGTACTATCTCAACGAGCAGATGAAAGCCATCCAGAAAGAACTGGGTGAGCTGGACGACGCGCCGGACGAATTTGAAAGCCTGAAGCAAAAGATTGAAGAATCGAAAATGCCTCAGGAAGCGAAAGAGAAAACCGAGCAAGAGCTGCAGAAGCTGAAAATGATGTCGCCGATGTCAGCAGAAGCGACAGTTGTTCGCAGCTATATCGACTGGATGGTGAGTGTGCCATGGTCGAAGCGTTCAAAAGTGAAAAAGGATTTGGCAAAAGCCGAAGAAATTCTGAATGCGGATCATTACGGCCTGGAGCGCGTGAAAGAGCGTATCCTGGAGTATTTGGCGGTACAAAACCGTATTAATAAGCTTAAAGGGCCAATCCTGTGTCTTGTCGGTCCACCGGGGGTCGGTAAGACGTCTCTGGGACAGTCGATTGCCAAAGCTACCGGCCGTAAATATACCCGTATGGCACTGGGTGGTGTGCGCGATGAAGCGGAAATTCGTGGTCACCGCCGCACCTATATCGGCTCTTTGCCCGGTAAGCTTATTCAGAAAATGGCCAAAGTGGGCGTGAAAAACCCGCTGTTCCTGCTTGACGAAATCGACAAGATGTCGTCTGACATGCGTGGCGATCCGTCGTCTGCACTGCTGGAAGTGCTGGATCCGGAGCAGAACAACGCGTTTAACGACCATTATCTGGAAGTGGATTATGACCTGTCTGACGTTATGTTCGTCGCGACATCAAACTCGATGAACATTCCGGGCCCACTTCTGGATCGAATGGAAGTGATTCGCCTGTCAGGTTACACCGAAGATGAAAAACTCAACATTGCCAAGCAGCATCTGGTTGAGAAGCAGGTGAAACGTAACGGCTTGAAGCCACACGAAATCACCATTGAAGATTCAGCGATTATTGGCATTATCCGCTACTACACCCGTGAAGCGGGCGTGCGTGGTCTTGAGCGTGAAATCTCCAAGCTGTGCCGTAAATCAGTGAAAGAAATTCTGCTGAACAAAGAACTGAAAAACATCACCATCACACAGGACAACCTGAAAGATTTTCTGGGTGTTCAGCGCTTTGATTACGGTAAAGCAGATGAGAGTAACCGCATTGGTCAGGTAACTGGTCTTGCGTGGACAGAGGTCGGTGGCGATCTGCTGACCATTGAAACCGAGTCGATGCCGGGTAAAGGTAAACTGACGCAAACCGGTTCGTTGGGTGACGTGATGCAGGAGTCCATTCAGGCGGCGATGACCGTAGTGCGTACCCGGGCGGACAAGCTGGGTATCAACAGTGATTTCTATGAAAAACGTGATATTCACGTTCACGTGCCTGAAGGGGCGACACCGAAAGATGGCCCAAGTGCGGGTATCGCGATGTGTACGGCGCTGGTTTCCAGCCTGACGGGCAATCCGGTACGTGCCGATGTGGCGATGACCGGTGAAATTACCCTGCGTGGCGAAGTGCTTCCGATTGGCGGTTTGAAAGAGAAACTGCTGGCGGCACACCGTGGCGGCATTAAAACGGTGATTATCCCGAAAGAGAACGAGCGTGATTTGGAAGAGATCCCTGATAATGTCAAAGCAGACCTCAATATCCATGCAGTACGCTGGATAGACGATGTTCTCATCCTGGCGTTGCAGGATAACCCACTTGGAATCGAGCTTGTATCGCCACAAAAGAGTGACGTGCAGCAAAATTAAGCAACGTAAAGCGCTGACAGTCGGTAAAAGGCTTGTCAGCGTTTTTTTTGAGGGCTAACTTAATGGAAACGCTGCAAGCCCTTAATTCATAACAGCTACAGCGTTTTGGGTCTTGTTGAGATAACAATGGCGGTCAATATTAACCGTCTCCGCAAAAAATGGGATTTGTGGTTCGTTTGTAAAGGGGATGAAAAAAGTGAATAAGTCGCAGTTAATCGATAAAATTGCAGAAAATGCCGATCTGTCTAAAGCAGCAGCAGGTCGAGCTCTGGATGCGCTGATTGAAGCAGTATCAGACAGCCTGAAAGAAGGTGAGCAAGTGGCTCTGGTAGGTTTCGGTACTTTTTCTGTTCGTGAGCGCTCAGCACGCACAGGTCGTAACCCTCAAACGGGTGCAGAAATCAAAATTGCAGCCGCTAAAGTCCCTGGCTTTAAAGCAGGTAAAGCGCTGAAAGACGCAGTTAACTAATCTTAAACGTTCCGTTTTGCTCTTTGTCGCAGCTGCCCTAGTTTTAAGCTGTAATGTGTGCGGCATCAGCGTATAATCAGGCTCAATCAGAGTGTAAAGGCGCATCTCTCGATGCGCTTTTTTAGTTTTAATCGAAACAATCTCTCTTGGCACAAACTGACGGTATATACAGCGGTGTATCGGTTTTTTTTCTGTGCAAGAGAAGGTGTGTAAAAAACGAACGTTTCAATAAGCAGGAGTGACGGCACGTTATGATGGAGCGACTACGCGAGGGTGTAAACAGCATCGCGGTTAAGATCATCTTAGGCCTTATTATCTTTTCCTTTGTTTTCGCTGGTGTTGGTGGTTACCTGGCCAGTGGTTCGGTTCAACCTGCCGCCACGGTGGGGAATGAGGAAATTAGCCGCAACCAATTCGAGCAAGCTTACCAAAATGAACGTGCGCTAATGCAGGCACAAGCCGGTGACTTTTTCTCCCAACTATTGAGTGACCCGAATTACCTGGCACAATTCCGTTTCAATGTCCTTGAGCGTATGGTGAATCAGTCGCTGCTGGATCAGGAAGCCAAAAACCTGGGTCTTCGCGTGAGCGATGATCAAATTAAACAAACCATTCGTGAGATGCCGGCATTTCGTGGTGCAACGGGTTTGTTTGACAACGACCTGTATCTGGCATCATTGCGCCGTAATGGCCTGACCCCTGATCAATTTGCAGATTATGTTCGCCAGGACTTGGTTCGTGAGCAGTTAGTGAATGCGTTGATCAGCTCCGAATTTGCACTGAAAGGCGAATTGGAAGCGCTGCACAAGCTGGAAGGGCAGACCCGTACTGTGCGTACCCTGACGCTGCCATTGGCCGATTTTGCAGAAAAAGCAGACATTACTGCGGAGCAGAAAACAGCGTATTACGAACAGAACCCTGCCGAGTTTGTCCGCCCTGAACAATTCAAAATTGCGTATGTAGAGCTTTCTGGAGAAGGCATTGCTGATGTCGCTGACGTTACCGAAGACGAAGCGAAAGCGTACTACGAGGCGAACAAAGCAAGTTATGGGACGGCCGAGCAACGTAAAGTCAGCCATATCATGATCCAAGGTGACGACAACGCGGCGAAAGAAAAAGCGGAAGCCGTGCTGTCTGAGCTCAATGCCGGTGCCGATTTTGCAGAGCTGGCGAAAACCCGTTCGGATGATACCTTCAGTGCCGAGCAGGGTGGGCAGTTGGATTGGTTCGACAAAGGCGTGATGGATCCTGCGTTTGAAGAAGCGGCGTTTGCACTGAACAACAAAGGGGATATTACCGGCGTGGTGCAATCTGATTTCGGTTTTCACATCATCAAGCTTGACGATGTGAAACCGTCAGATGCGAAACCTTTTGCCCAGGTGCGTGATGACATCATGGCGCAACTTAAGCAACAGCATGCCGTAGAGAAATTCTACGCATTGTCTAATGAGCTGGCAGAGAAAGCGTTTGAAATGCCGGACAACCTGGAAGACGCGGCCAACGCGGTGAATGCGAAGGTTGAACGTACCGCGTTTGTTTCGCTGCAGGAGCTTGAAGGTGTGTTGGCAAATCCACAAGTGGTGCAAGCGCTGCAATTGCCTGAAGTGCGTGACGACGGGTTGAACTCAGAACTCATTGAAATCGCACCAGAGCATGTTGTGGTGGTCCGTGTCGATGAAGTGCGCCCTGAAACAGTGCTGCCATTTGACGAGGTGGAAGCACAGGTAACAGAACAACTGAAGCGCCAGAAAGGCGAAGAGGCGGCGGAAGCGTTAGCCAACACTCTGGTTGCTGAGCTGAGCCAGGGTAACGATGCAGGCCTTAAGGCATCCGGTTATGCATTTGGTGATGAAACTGAGCTAAGCCGTGTCTCCCCAGAGCGTGAAGTGGTTGATTTAGCATTCACCATGGCTGCGCCTGCTGATGGTAAAGCGCAATATGGCATGACCCGTGCAGTAAGCGGTGATGTGCTTGTGGTTGCACTGGATGCGGTAAAAGAGCCTGCAACGGAATCCATCAGCCTTGACAGCCAGCTGGCAGAGCGGGTGATCCGCGCGACAGCGAACCTTGATCTTGAATCTGTGATTGCCCAGTTGAAAGAAAACACCAATGTCGTGTATTCACTGGACAGTGAAGCACAGTAACCAACGCAATTTGAACTGGTTACCAGCAAGACTGTAACTGATAAGTTGCACTGACGGAGGACAATTTGTCCTCCGTCGTTTTTTCATAGTCGACTTCTCGTTTCTTCTCTTTTATCCGTTATGTTGACGATATCAATTAACCCTATAAGGATATGGACATGAAAACGATTGTATCGGCAATAGTCTTTGCTATTTCTCTTCTTCTTTCCCCACCGATCATCGCCCAGGATGGTGAACAAGTGACACCTGTTGAAGTGAATATCAATACAGCTGAAGCGGAAGAGTTAGATAAGTATTTGGATGGGATCGGAAAAGCCAAGGCACAAGCGATTATCGACTACCGCAATGCTAACGGGGCATTTGAATCTGTCGATGATTTGAAAGGCGTAAAAGGCATCGGGACATCAATTGTTGATAAAAACCGCGATCGCATCGTGCTTTAACCCTGAAAACCAATATCCCTACCGTAGTGTGTCGGGGAGCACGCTCTCCCCAATAATAGGCTCAATCCAAACAAAACTTGAGAAATTGTGCTGACGACAACAGAATGGAAGCTTGTTTCTCAAATGACGTCAAGGAAGTTATGAGTCAGAAAACCAGCCATTTCTTTGCCCATCTTGCCCGTATGAAATTGATCTACCGTTGGCCTTTGATGCGCAATATCTCCGATGAAAACATTTCAGAGCACAGTTTGCAGGTTGCCTTTGTCGCCCATGCCCTAGCGTTGATTGAAAACAAGAAATTTGGTGGACAGTACTCGCCCGAGCGTGTGGCACTGCTTGCCATGTTTCATGATTGCAGTGAGGTGCTGACGGGAGATTTACCTACACCGGTGAAATATTTTAACCCCGCGATTGCCGAGGAATACAAAAAGATCGAGCGTATCGCCGAAGACAAGCTGATCAGCATGCTGCCCGAGGCGTTTCGTGAAGACTATCGCCCCTTGATTGACAGTACTGCCATTGATGAACGTGACTATAGGTTGGTGAAACAGGCGGATACGATATGTGCTTACCTGAAATGTCTGGAAGAGCTTTCTGCCGGTAACCATGAATTCCAGCAAGCCAAGCGCCGCCTTGAAAAAACCTTGAGTGAGCGAGGTAGCGAGGCGACCGAGTATTTTATGACGACGTTCGCCCCCAGTTTTGAGCTTTCCCTGGACGAGATCAGTGATGAGTGAATTTACGTTGTCACCGGCCTGGGAAGCGCGCCAGGCACAAGAGAACAAAATGCGCCGCAACGATAAACGCTCGGTGTTCCAGCGTGACAGGGCCCGTATACTGCATTCAGCGGCATTTCGACGTTTGCAGGCGAAAACTCAGGTTCTGGGGGCCGAGCACAGCGAGTTTTACCGCACGCGTCTGACTCACTCACTGGAAGTGTCGCAAATCGGCACCGGTATCCTTGCCCAACTCAAAGAGAAGCAGCCTGAATTTCGTGCCATCCTGCCGCCAACCAGCCTGTTGGAAAGCCTATGTCTGGCGCATGATATCGGGCATCCCCCTTATGGACACGGTGGTGAGATAGCGCTCAACTACCTGATGCGGAATGATGGCGGTTTTGAGGGCAATGCTCAGACGTTCCGGATTGTCACCTTGCTTGAACCTTATACTGAACATGATGGCATGAATCTGGCCCGCCGAACCTTGTTGGGACTGTTGAAATACCCCGCTCCGATAGCCCACCTCCGCCGGTTGGCGTTACCTGCGGACGTGTCAGATTTTCGCCATCTGAAAGCATCGGAGTGGCATCCGGCCAAGGGGATTTACCAGGACGATCTTGACCGTTTTGAATGGGTGTTGGCGGGATTGTCAGAGGCGGATGCTGCACTTTTTCAGTCACTTAAAAAAGAGGCGACATCTGATCATCATGGGCGCACACAGTACAAATCACTGGATTGTTCCATCATGGAGCTGGCAGATGATATCGCCTATGGCGTACACGATCTTGAAGATGCCATCGTGATGGGGATTGTTGGCCGTGACCAGTGGCAGGAGGCGGTCGCGAGTAAACTTGCTGAATGCGGAGACCCGTGGCTTGAAGCTCATATCAGCCACCTGAGCGACCAGATGTTTGGGGCCCACTATGAACGCAAGGATGCCATCGGCGCGTTGGTCAATACCTTACTGACGTCGATTGCGATTGAACCGGCAGTTCAGGATGGGGTGAACCGTTTTGAAGAGCCACTCCTGCAATGGAACGCCAGACTCAGCGATGTTATGGACCATGTGCTTTCGGTACTGAAAGCATTTGTCAGTGAGTTTGTGGTAAAAAAACCAGAACTACAGGTGATTGAATATAAAGGGCAACAGCTGGTGATGGAATTATTTGATGCCTTTGATGCCGACCCCAAACGCCTGCTGCCCATGGCTACCCGCGCCCAGTGGCAAAAAGAGCTGGCAGAGGGGAGAAGTGGTCGGCGGGCTATTGCGGATTACATCTCAGGCATGACGGACGGTAATGCGCAACGGCTTCATGCGACCATGTTTACCGCTTCCAGCCAGGGGCCGTTGTATCCGATTAGGTGAGTTGGAAAAGAAGGTCCTGGGAGAGGAGCAAAGAGCGGTCCTAGGGCCTAGGAAGAGCAAGCTTAACGTCGTAGTCTGCCTTGCAGGACCCAGGACCTATCTTTTTCCCCATAATGCCGCTCAAACACACCGGGCGGCATCTGTTTAATCTGAAACTCAATCATTTCATTGAATGCGGTCATTAGCGGCTGGTATTTCTGTCTGTTGCCGGTGAGTGCCGACAGGGCGTAAAAGCCGGCTTCCACGGTAGAAAGTCCGCCGTCTTTCGGTGATTTGCGGATACGATAGTTCCCTTTTTGAATGTCATTCAGGCTGACACAGGGCAGTGTCTGGAGGTTTTTGGAGAGCTGGTAGATTTTGAAAGCTTTTCGCCAGGTGCCATCCAGCAAGATAAGCCCGCGCTTTCGGCTTTCCTGCGGTTGCCAGGTATTGATGGGCAGCGCATGTTCGGCAGGATAAAGCAGGGCGTAGTCCGTGTCGCTGCTAAGCAAGCTGTTGAGTGTGTCGTTATCGGTGAAATCTTCTCCCACAATGCGCTGGCAACAAGGCAGTGATAAGGAGAGGATCCGGGCGGTGCCTATGGCTTGATGGAGCTCAGACGGGTGCTGGAGAATAATCACCGGCACATCGCAGTCAACCCGTTGAATAAATGGGCAAATGCAGGCTTTTTGTGCTTTTCCGCACTGCGGACAATATCGGCTGGCTTTCTGGTTCATGACCACGGTACTTTATACTCAAACAATCTCAACATCTGGAGTTCGCAGTGACCCAACTCAGGTTTGTTGGCGTGCTCGCCATCACCTTACTTCTTGCCCAAATCCCCGCGCTGCACCAACTCATGGTGTGGGACCGTGCGGATATTCTAGCCGGACAATGGTGGCGCATCGTAACAGGAAACCTGACACACACCAATGTCATCCATCTAGCCATGAACCTTGCAGGGTTGGTGGGCCTGGTATTTATTCACCGCCCATATTATGCAAGCCGTTCCCTGATGCCAATGATCGGGGTGATGATGGCTGTGATTGGCGGTGTGATGTTTTTTGCTCCCTTTGATAGGTATGCCGGGTTTTCTGGGGTTCTGCATGGCCTGTTTGTCTGGGGCATTCTCCGGGACATTCAGCATAAAGTGCCGCTGGGCTGGCTGCTGTTGACGGTTGTGCTTGCCAAGCTTGGCTATGACGCTTATTCCGGTGGTGATGCCATAACAGCACATTTGATTGGTGCCAGTGTTGCGTATCAGGCGCATTGGGCCGGAGCGTTGGTAGGGTTGGTTTTCGCGCTGATTTGGAAAGAAGATCCTGGGAAGAACGAAGCGCGGACCTAGTCCTGGGAAAAGCAAAAAGCTTGAAACTATTTCGATATAGCTCAAGCTTTTGCAGTACCCAGTACCCAGTACCCAGTACCCAGTACCCAGTACCCAGTACCCAGTACCCAGTACCCAGTACCCAGTACCTATTTCTCTTACTGACGATACGTCGACAGGAAGCGTTCAAAGCGGCCGATTGCCACTTCCAGATCGTCGACCCGTGGCAGCGTGACAATGCGGAAATGATCCGGCTTGTGCCAGTTAAAGCCGGTGCCGTGCACCATCAATACTTTTTCTTGCAGCAGGAAATCCAGCATCATCTTTTCATCGTCGTGAATGCTGTATTTCTTGGTGTCTATTTTAGGGAACAGGTACAGTGCCCCTTTCGGTTTCACGCAACTGATCCCCGGAATTTGGTTCAACAGTTCATGTGCTTTATCACGCTGTTCCAGCAACCGGCCACCTGGCAAAATCAGTTCATTGATGCTCTGGTAGCCGCCCAGTGCAGTTTGGATAGCATGCTGCATCGGCACGTTGGCGCAAAGACGCATAGAGGCCAGCATATCCAGGCCAGAAATGTAGCCTTTTGCTAAGTGGCGCGGGCCTGACAGAATCATCCAGCCTGAGCGGAAACCGCACACACGGTAAGATTTCGACAGACCACTGAAGGTCACGCAGAACACATCCGGCGCCAGTGGGGCAATGGAATGATGCTGTGCACCGTCATACAGAATTTTGTCGTAGATTTCATCGGCAAAAATGATGAGATTATGCTGGCGCGCAATCTCAGCAATCTGCATCAGAAAATCACGGCTGTAAACGGCACCGGTCGGGTTATTCGGGTTGATCAGAACAATACCCTTGGTATTCGGGGTGATTTTCGCCTTGATGTCATCGAGATCTGGATACCAGTCTGACGCTTCATCACACAGATAATGAACGGGTTTACCACCAGAGAGCGATACAGCCGCGGTCCACAGTGGATAGTCCGGCGAAGGCACCAGCAGCTCGTCGCCGCTGTTCAACAGTGCCTGCATCGCCATCACAATCAACTCAGACACACCGTTACCCAGATAGACGTCCTCAACATCCAGCTCCAGCATACCGCGTTTCTGGTAGTGTTGAACCACCGCCTTACGTGCAGAGTAGATCCCTTTAGAATCACAGTACCCCTGGGAAGTTGGCAGGTTTCGGATCACGTCAACCAGAATTTCATCCGGGGCGTCGAAGCCAAAAGGGGCAGGGTTGCCAATATTCAGTTTGAGAATTTTATGGCCTTCTTCTTCGAGGCGCTTTGCCTCTTTCATTATTGGACCACGAATGTCGTAACAGACGTTATCCAGCTTTGTCGACATCCCGATTTCTTTCATCATGATTCCTGAACGAAAAATATCTCAATAGCAGTAAATTACACTAACGAACAATCATTTATAAGTAGTGAATAGCAATAAATCATGAAAAGAAGAAAAATAAGTAATTAAATCCGGTTTGTGCCAGATATTATTCTGGAACATTCGATTTTCATCATAATCAATAAGGTTGTAGAATGTCTTTCCAACAGGAAATTTTTCGAGTTTGTCGTATAACAGCGAAATGTGATGGGGAAATGACCGATATGGTGGTGTTTTGCCCGTTCGTCGCAGGATGACCTGACAAACACAGAGTTGAACATTTTCGCAGCCTCGCCGTGCAAGTTAACAGGTCGCCCAGGGAATCGGACTTTACCTTCCAGGTTGTGAGTGAAAGAGAGGTTAGTTTGACCGATTTAAGCCATGCTATCGCCAGGCTTGTTGAATCCCTGTCGACAATGTCGCCACTGCCGCCACAGATCGCTCAGCCATTCTGTTGGCCGGAGCATACCGATCCGATGGACTGGCTTCATGCACAACCCCTGTTTCCCAAGTTTTATTGGCAAACCCGTGATATCAGTGAAGAAGTTCTGGCGTTGGGGCAGGTGAGAACTTTTTCGGATCCCGCCTCAGCGGAGGCGGGATTGGCGAAAGGTCAGCGTGTTTGGGGTGGACGTTCGTTTGATGGCCGCACTGAGCGCAACCAGCGTTGTCTGCAATCTTTCTTTTTCCTTCCTCAAATCGAAGTGACCCGAAGTGGCACCGCATGGGAAATTCGGGTGAACCTGGGTGATGATTTGTTAAAAGTACGAGCAGCCCTGTCCCGGCTATCGTGTACTGCCCAGCACATCGGGAAACCCGACTGTGAGGTACTGGCGACGGTGCATCAGCCAGTATTCAGTGATTGGTCAACCATGATTGACGAGGCGCTGGAGTCTATTGAAACAACAGGCCTGCAAAAAGTGGTACTGGCGAGAAAAACGATTCTGGATTTAGACCGCCCCTTGCCCGCGGCAAGCCTGTTAAAAGCGTCGCGTGATCTGAATGTCTCCAATTTCCATTTCATGCTTGCGCTGGATGAAAAGCATTGTTTTGTCGGCTCGACCCCGGAAAGGCTTTTTTGGCGCTACAACAGTGAGTTATATACCGAAGCCCTGGCGGGTACCATCGGCCGTGGAAAAGATGCGGAAGAAGACTTGTTCCTGGCCACCTGGCTGTTAAACGACAATAAAAACATTTATGAAAACCGCTTGGTGGTGGATGACATCACCCAACGCTTAGCCCCTTATAGCGGTAAGGTCGATGTAGAGCAGACGCCCCGTTTGGTTCGTCTTCGTAATGTGCAACACCTGAAACGCGATATTGAAGGTGTGCTGGAGGAGAACGTTTCATCCTCCACCTTGCTTGATACGCTGCAACCTACAGCTGCTGTCGCGGGGTTACCCAGGGACATGGCGGTGGATTTTATCGTCAAACATGAGCCTTTCGCGCGTGGATGGTACAGTGGAGCGGTGGGATACCTGAGCCAGGAACAAAGCGAATTTTGTGTCGCTATCCGCAGCGCGTTGGTGGTGGCGGACAAAGTACACCTGTTTGCCGGTGCCGGTATTGTGCCGGGCTCTGATGCGGAAAGTGAGTGGAAAGAGCTCGACCGGAAAATGGCAACACTGAGAAACCTGCTTGGCCCATCACCGGATAACCTGATGGAGAAAAAAGCAGGATGACCCCCTCAACAATAAACCGTATCTGGGCACGTCTGGTTATGCATTCGCTGCAACGAGCTGGTGTTGAGGATATCTGCATCGCGCCGGGCTCACGCTCAACGCCTCTGACACTGGAAGCGGAGCTGCTGCGCGGCGCTTTTCCTGAACTCCAGCTGCACACTCATTTTGACGAGCGGGGGCTGGGCTTTTTGGCGCTGGGTTTGGCAAAGGCGTCAGGCAAACCGGTGGCCGTGATTGTCACGTCAGGTACTGCAGTCGCCAACTTGTTACCCGCTGTGGCCGAATCGCGCCTGACACGCGAAAAGCTGGTGCTGCTGACAGCTGACAGGCCGCCTGAGCTTATCCAGTGTGGTGCCAACCAGGCTATCAGTCAGCCGGGCATCTTCGGTGAGCATGCAGATATGGCGACCAACCTGCCTTCACCAACAGCGAAAATTTCTCCGGCATGGCTGCTTTCCACCCTCAGTGAAGGCTTGTACCGGCAAAGCCAACAGGGTGGCAGCTATCACATCAACTGTCCTTTTCCTGAGCCTCTCTATGGTGAGATGGAAAGTGTGGATGAATATTTGTCACCGGTCAGCGATTGGCTGTTGGGTAGTGAACCCTATCTGCGCTTTACGTCATCGACACCTGATTTTGCGCCAGCATTGTCCGACTGGTCTCACCTTCAGCATCAAAAAGGTGTGTTGGTGGTGGGGAAAGTCTCCCAGACCGATCGCCGTGCAATTGGCAGGCTGGCAGAGAAGCTGGGCTGGCCTTTGCTGTGCGATCCGCAGGCTGGTGAAGGGTCTGGTTATGCCGGGTTCGATGTCTGGCTGCAAAACGCCGCCTGTAAAGTGGTGCTGGTGCAGGCAGAATTGGTGGTTCAGTTTGGCAGTCGGTTAGTGTCCAAACGTTTGGGGCAGTTTATCCAGGGATTTCAGGGGCAATACTGGCTGGTGGAAAACCATCCCGGGCGGTTGGATCCCTTCAACCGCAAAGGGATAAGGTTTATTGCATCACCGGAAGCAGTGGCCTCCTTGATGTGTGAGCGGACACTAACGTCAGCCAATAACAACTGGGCAAGCTCGCTGCTGTCGGCCAGTGCGTCCTATTTTCACCGCCTTCAGGTGAAAAAGGAAAGTGGTACAGCAAGACTTTCAGAGTTGGCGCTGGCAACTGATTTTGCCAACTGGCTGGAGGGTACGAGTGACCTGTTTATTGGCAACAGTATGGCCGTCCGTTTGCTGGATATGTGTTGCAACCTGCCACCTTGCGCGGTCTATACCAACCGCGGCGCATCAGGGATTGACGGCTTAATCGCAACGGCTTGCGGTGTGCAGAGAAGCCGCAAGCGTTCCATGGTGATGCTGGTGGGGGACACGTCTGCACTTTATGATCTCAACAGTCTTGCTTTGCTGGCACGAAATCCGTACCCGTTGGCGTTGGTAGTGATTAACAATGACGGGGGCGGCATTTTCGATATGTTGCCAGTGCCAGATGCGAAGAAAGAGACGTTCTATCGTATGCCTCATGGTGTTGAATTCCGTCATGCAGCCGCCATGTTTGGGTTGTCCTATGTCTGCCCGGACACACTGGACAGTGCGCGCGAAGCCTGCCTGCAGGCGCAGCGGGGCGAAGGCACCACCTTGATTGAGCTCAAGGTACCTGCCGGACAATGTGGTCAGGATCTTAAGTCCTTATTTGTCGAAATTGCTGATGCTAAGCTGTTCTAATCCCCTTTCTTATTCGTTGCAAGGGCAGATTGGAAAGCCCGCCCTTGTTTTTCTGCACGGTTTGTTGGGCGATTGCCGTGACTGGCAACCGGTCATAGAGTCACTCACTGAAGACTTCCTTTGTCTTTCTCTCGATCTACCCGGACATGGCGGCAGCCGGGATGTTGCCGTCACTGGTTTTGATGATACCTGTGAAAAAATAGCGGACACGATTCAACAGGTATTACACCAGCCTTTTACGCTGGTGGGCTACTCGCTAGGGGCGAGGGTGGCGATGTATTTGACGGCTCATTATGCGATGCTTCTTAAGGGAACAGCGTCACCCCTTCAGCGGTTGATTATTGAAAACGGTCACCCCGGCTTGCCGGAAGCCGACAGGGCCGCGAGGTGGCGCCACGACGACGCGTGGGCGCGTCGCTTTGAAAAAGAGCCCATTGTTGATGTGCTTCAAGCTTGGTATCAACAACCGGTCTTTTCCTCACTAAATCCTGCGCAAAGACAAAGTTTGGTGACGTTACGCAGTGATAATCTCGGCACAAAAGTAGCAAGCATGCTGCGTGCCACATCGTTGTCCAAACAAGCATGTTTACTGACGCCATTGCGAAAGAGTGGCATCCCCGTGCATTATCTTTGTGGTGATAAAGACGCGAAGTTTCTGGCGTTGGCGAAGCAGTCTGGACTGGCTTTCTCTATTGTCCCAGACGCCGGACACAATATTCATGCAGAGCAGCCTGTGCTGTTTTGCCAGTTGGTAAGACAACTGATCGGCTTGATTTAATTGATAATTTGAATGGTAAGATTATGGCAAGAACAACAGGTTTAACCGAACAGGAATTGTATGCGCCGGTAGAGTGGCGGGATTGCTCTGAAGGCTACGAAGACATTCTTTTTGAAAAATCTGCCGATGGTATCGCCCGTATCACGATCAACCGCCCGGAAGTGCGTAACGCGTTTCGTCCAAAAACGGTAAAAGAAATGATCAAAGCACTGGCCGATGCGCGCTACGATGAAAAAATTGGTGTCATTGTGCTGCGTGGTCAGGGTGAGCATGCGTTTTGTTCTGGTGGTGACCAAAAAATCCGTGGCGACTACGGCGGTTACCGCGACGAAAATGGCACCCATCACCTGAATGTACTCGATTTCCAACGCCAAATCCGCACCTGTCCGAAGCCGGTGATTGCGTCTGTTGCCGGGTATGCCGTGGGTGGCGGCCACGTACTGCACATGATGTGTGACCTGACGATTGCGGCAGACAACGCACAGTTTGGTCAGACCGGTCCGAAAGTCGGTTCATTTGACGGTGGCTGGGGCGCCTCTTACATGGCGCGCATTGTCGGCCAGAAAAAAGCCCGTGAGATCTGGTTCCTGTGTCGTTTCTACGATGCGCAGGAAGCGCTCGACATGGGTTTGGTGAACCATGTGGTGCCTTATGCTGAGCTTGAACGCGAAACCGTGCGCTGGTGCCGTGAAGTGTTGCAACACAGCCCAATGGCGCTTCGTTGCCTGAAAGCGGCACTGAATGCTGACTGCGACGGTCAGGCAGGTCTCCAGGAACTTGCTGGTAACGCAACCATGCTGTTCTACATGACCGAAGAAGGTCAGGAAGGGCGCAATGCGTTTAACGAAAAGCGCCGCCCAGACTTTAATAAATTCCCGCGTAACCCATAACAGGGGCCAGTATGAAACAAGCAACGCTTTACCGTTATGCGTTGCCGATGGACAGTGGTGTGATCTTGCGTCACACCCGTCTGGCACTGCGGGACGGTTTTATTGTTGAGCTTCGGGTCGATGATCGTATCGGGCGTGGTGAAGTCGCGCCCTTGCCAGAGTTCAGTGCTGAATCTATTGAACAGGCCGGTAAAGAGCTGGAGGTGTGTCTGGCTGACTGGCTCAATGATCGTGATATTGACTGGAATAACCTGTCGCCATCCGTGGCGTTTGGTCTTTCTGTGGCGATAGCTGAGCTAAACCAGGATATTCCCGGCGAAGGCAACTACCTGTCGGCCCCATTGTGTAGCGGCGATCCCGATGAGCTGGTGGAAAAGCTGGCTGCGCTGCCCGGTGAAAAAGTGGCGAAAATCAAGGTGGGTTTATATGAGCCTATCCGTGATGGTATGGTGGCGAACATGTTTCTGGAAGTGATCCCAGACTTACGTCTGCGCCTTGATGCCAACCGCCAGTGGACCCCAACCAAAGCGGCACAATTCGCCAAATACGTGAATCCGGCTTTCCGCAAGCGGATTGCGTTTTTGGAAGAACCTTGCCAGACACCAGAACAAAGCCTCGACTTTGCGGCAGAAACCGGCATTGCCATTGCCTGGGACGAAACCGTGCGTGAGGATGGCTTTGAGGTGAAAAAACAGCAGGGTGTCTCGGCGATTGTGATTAAACCTACCTTGGTCGGCTCACTGCAAACCGTGCAAAAACTGGCAGATGAGGCAAAAGCGAAAGGGCTTGAGGTGGTGATAAGCTCAAGCATTGAATCCAGCTTTGGCCTCAATCAGCTCGCCCGCATCGCAAACTGGCTGACACCGGATACCCTGCCGGGGCTGGACACGATTTCCCTGTTCAAGGCCCAGTTGGAAACCGCGTGGCCGGGATGTGAACTGCCACTGACCACACTGAAAGCATGTGACGTGGTATGGCAGGCACAGTGCTGACCTTTTCCGGTTGGCCCTGGCAACATTGGGTGTCTTTAAAGCCACAGGACACCGCACTGTATCTTGGAAAAAAGGCGCTGACCTGGCAGCGCCTGAATCAGGATATTACGACGGTCCCATCGCTCCCGGCCAGTAAAGGGGATTATGTGGCCCTGATTGCACGCAATGACTATCAGACCTTGTTGGTCATGCTGTCTGCATGGCAGCAAGGTCTGCGCACGTTACTGCTCAATCCTGCTTTTCCCGATGGTTTAACCCACCAAATCCTCGACCATGCCGGTATCCGGACTGTGATTGATCCGATGGCGGTTGCCCTTGATAGATCAAAAACTCCGAGCGGCATTTGTTTTGATGCCGACCGTCTCCTTACGCTGGTATTGACCTCCGGTTCAACCGGCACGCCGAAAGCGGTCACACATACCGCGTCGAATCACTTGGCTAGTGCTGATGGGCTTTTTTCACTGATGCCGTTTGGCGGCAATGATTGCTGGTTACTTTCCCTGCCGCTGTTTCATGTCTCCGGGCTCGCGATTATCTGGCGTTGGTTATGTAAAGGGGCCACCCTGAAGATTGCGGATACCAAAGGTGATGCCTTGCTGGCTTCTTTGGATGGGGCGACGCATGCGTCTCTGGTGCCGACCCAGTTGCAACGATTGCTAAGGGTGGAAAGACCACGGTCCTTGCATTCGGTGTTGCTGGGTGGAGCGGTGATCCCGCAACCGCTGGTGGATGAAGCCGAGCAAAAGGGGATTCGCTGCTGGTGTGGCTATGGCATGACAGAAATGGCGTCTACCATCACCGCAAAACGGGCAGATGGGCGTTTTTCTGTCGGTAAAACCTTGCCTAACCGTGAGCTCAGATTATCGACTGATGGTGAAGTGTTGGTTGGCGGAAAGACACTGTCGCCAGGTTATTTTATCAAGGGGCAGCTTCATCCTCTCGCTGACCGCTGGTTTGCCACCAAAGACAGGGGCGAGTGGCAGGATGGCGAGCTGCGCATTCTGGGACGGTTGGACAATATGTTTATTTGTGGCGGCGAGAATGTGCAGCCTGAATCGATTGAAAGGGTGTTGTCATCTTTTGAAGGCGTCGAACAGGTTTTTATCCTGCCACAGGCCGATCCGAAATGGGGCAGTGTGCCGGTAGCAATTATTCAGGGCAAGGTCGATGAGCAGGCGTTTTTGCAAAAAGCCAGAGTCCTTCTTCCGCCCCATCAGGTGCCGAAAAACGTGCTGGCATTACCGGACGGTTTCGGGGAGGTGGGCATAAAGCTGTCGCGAAAAGCATTGGCAGAATGGCTGTCAAACCAGTCGCTAAAGGTCAACAGAGCCTAATGAATGAACGCTAACAAACATCACCGCGCAGTGCTTTCACATCATTAAACAGCCGTTCGCAACGTGCCTGTTCCGGGGCTACCGCTGTACCCGCGACCACTTCCACTTTTGACCAGAACCGGCGCGGAAACTTAAGCAGTGCCCGGCCACCTTCGCGGCTGAAGTAGCTGCCCCACAGTCCCCGGAGTGCAAGCGGTATAACCGGCACTGGAGATTGTTTCAAAATACAATTCACCCCGCGCTTAAAGGGCTGCATTTCACCGTCTGGGGTCAACTGGCCTTCAGGAAAAATGCAGACCACCTCGCCGTCATCCAGCTGCTTTTTCACTTCTTTCAGAGCGTTGCGGATAGAAGTGCTGGTCAGCTTAATGGGGATAACGCGGCTGGCCCGGAAAAAATAGTGCAATATTGGCAGGTGATAGTAGTCTTCATCCATGACGAAACGGATCGGGCGCGGACAGGCGCCAGCCAATATCAGGGCATCGACATAGCTGACGTGATTGCACACTAACAATGCCCCGCCTTTTTCAGGAATATGGTGGAGATTTCGGTGGGTCACGCGGTAAAAACTGTGGCTTAAAAACCAGATAACAAAGCGAAGCGCGAACAAGGGCACCTGTTTGCCGACATAGAAGGTGACCACGAGGTTGAGCAGAGCCAGTGCCAGGAAAAATTGCGGAATAGAGAGCCCGGCCACACCCAGCAACACCATGGCAAGGATGGCACTGGCCACCATAAAAAGGGCGTTGTAGATGTTGTTGGCTGCAATGACTTGTGAGCGTTCACTCTCTTTCGCCCGGGCCTGCATCATGGCATAGAGAGGAACGATGAAGATCCCCCCGAAAACACCAATCAACAGCAAATCGGCAAATACCCACCAGAGGGAGGGATCAGCGACAAACCCTAAAAACGTCGTGGCGGTGGAGGGGACTGGCGGCGTAGAAAACATCAGATGGGCACCGAAAAGAGTCAGGCCCAGCGCACCAATAGGCACAATACCGGGCTCAATACGGTGGCCGGACAGTTTGTCGCACAGCAGGGAACCTACCGCAATACCGACAGAAAACAGGGTCAGCAGGAAGGAGACGGTCGCTTCGCTGCCGCCAAGGAAAAGCTTGGCGTAGTTGGGAAACTGTGTCAGGTAGCTTGCGCCCAAAAACCAGAACCAGCTTATCCCCAGAATAGACTGCAATACCACGTTATCCTTGTGCGCGATGCCAAGGGTGGTTTTCATTTGTCGGATCGGCGAAAAGCTGATTTTCAGTGACGGATTGCCAGCTGCAACGTCTGGAATGCGACGCGCACTGAGATAACCCAACACCGAAAACAGCACCACAGCAATGGCCGCAATATTCCTTGCGTCTTCCTGATGGGCAATCACTCCTGCAACGATAGTGCCGAGTAAAATAGCCAGAAAAGTGCCGGTTTCGACCAAGGCATTGCCGGAGACCAGTTCCTGGGGTTTCAGGGTTTGTGGCAGCAGGGCATATTTGACTGGCCCAAAGAATGCAGACTGGGTACCCATCAAAAACAATAAAACCAGTAAGGCCAGATAGCTTTCAACGATAAACGCGATAGCCGCCAGGCTCATGATGCCGATTTCTAGCAGTTTTACGCCGCGGATAAAGAGGGATTTTTCAAACTTATCGGCGAGTTCACCGGCAAACGCGGAAAAAAGGAAAAAGGGAAGAATGAAAAGTCCGGCTGCCAGATTGATAAAGAGATCCGTACTGACACCAATGACGCCAGGACCGGTAAAGGCAACCAGGATCAGCAGCACATTTTTATAAACGTTGTCGTTAAATGCACCCAAGGCCTGGGTGATGAAGTAGGGCAAAAACCGTCGCTGTTTTAAAAGCCCTGTCTGGGTTGTCATCCTTTCCCTCCTGACATTGGGTCACGCGTCTGTCCAGCTTTTGAGGTAGCCTGTCAGCAGGTTATCAATGAGCTCTGCACCATTGACAGGGACAGAAGTAAAGAACTTGTCGTCTACAGCCAGCAGGGTAATACCATGTACACCTGCCCACAGCACGCGGCTTGCCTCGATCACTTGCTCATTGGTTTTCGAAGGGGACAGCTGTTTAAGCAGGCTTTCAAGTATTCCCGTCATGTTCTGGATACGGTTATTTTGCCAATCTGGCAGTTTGTCACCTTGCATACTGTGTTCAAAAACCAGTTGCCAGCGATACGGATTGTTTGATGCAAATTCCAGATATAAATGGGCGAGGGTGAATAATGCCTGTTTGCTATTGGTCACTTCTGTCAGTTTCTGCGCAGCCTGCGAGCGAAGATCATCCAGTGTCCTTGCCACGACATGAAGCAGTAAGATGTTGTAACTACCAAACACATTGACCAACGTGCTGGGCACATAACCAATCTGAGCGGCAATTTTTCGCAAACTCAGATTATGGTAGGGCTGAGTGTCTAAGTGCTCTTCAACACAACGAAGAGTCATTTCTACCAACTCTTCGCGACTGTGGTCGTTCCTGCGGGCCATTACATCTTGCTGCAAATAGTGAACAATGTTCGATATTCTAGAAGTGGGGTCAGCAAAGGGCAAGTTACGCGCCTCTCAGTTTGACGAAAAGCCAATAACTGAGAGGCTGACAAGGAGTTGATTAGCTGAAGATTTCTGCGTTTTTGACTGACACTTGGTCGTTCAATGTCCAGAAATCATAAATAACACCGATCAGGAAAAAACCGCCGGTAAACAGATACAGAATACCAGTCAGCCATTTGCCCATGTACATTCTGTGAATACCGAATATGCCGAGAAACGTCAGCAAAATCCAGGCGACAGAAAAGTCGCATTGCCCACTGTGGAAGCGGAGATCGGCTTCACGATCCATGGATGGGATCAGGAACAGATCAATCAGCCAGCCAATGCCCAACAATCCCAGGGTAAAAAACCAGATAGTGCCAGTGACGGGCTTGCCGTAATAAAAACGGTGTGCACCAAGAAAGCCAAAAATCCACAAAATGTATCCAACGACTTTACTGTGTGTATCGTTCATAGCACTAACCTTCATTTTTTAGGGGATAAGAAATGGTAACGCAATGATTCATTGACGAACGCTATCTCCTTTAAGATTTGTTGTATTTTACGTGAAAAGTCGCCCAAAGGAGAAATACCGGTTGGGGATGCCTGTCAATCCATTAAAAACATTTAAACGATTGGTAACATTTTTCATGTGCATCAAGGTTTGACTTTCGCTCCTGCTGGCATAGCATGAGGATACGTTACGCTTGTTGCGTTCTCTAACATTGAAACAAAAGGTTTGCAATGAAACGCTTTTTTACTCTGTTTGCGCTGATGTTTGTGATGGTGGTTTCGGCACCACATGCAGAAGCGAAAAAATTTGGTGGTGGTAAGTCTTTTGGTAAGAGCTATAAGACGGCGCCTGCACCAAAATCCCAGCCGACCAATACCAATTCGATCAATAAGCAAAGCGATCCTGCTTCAGCAGCAAAATCGTCATCGAAGAAAGGGTTAATGGGCGGTTTGCTCGGTGGCCTGCTGGCAGGTGGTTTGATTGCTGCGATGTTTGGCGGTGCATTTGAAGGCTTCCAGGTCATGGACTTTCTCATCATCGCGCTGATCGCTTTTGTGTTGTTTAAGATCTTCAAGAGCTTGATGGCGGCAAAGAATGGTTCGATTAACCGACCGCACCAGCAAGCTTATGCGGGTAACCCGTCCCCACAGAAGAAAGGTTATTATCATGAGCAACCACAATTCCGTGAGTCTTCTGCGACCTCTTCAACCGGTGGTTTTGGCGCGGTGAATAATGATGTACCGTTCAACCTCCCGCCAAATTTTGACATGTCGGCATTTGTTAATGGTGCGCGTGAGCATTACCGCACATTGCAAGGCGCATGGAACCACAATGAACTGGAAACCATTCAGGAATATGTGACGCCTGAGCTTTATAACGATCTGGCCGAAGAACGCCGCAAACTGGACGGTGAACAGCATACAGAAGTGATGTATGTGGATGCGGAAATTGTGCGTGCTGATTATGATGGTAAACGTGCACAATTGAGCCTTCAGTTCAGTGGCCGTTACTGTGATCGCCATGAAGGTATTGAAGAGGATATTACCGATATCTGGCACTTGGAGCGTGACATGACGTTGCCAAACGCCCCTTGGTTGATTGTCGGTATCCAAGCCTAAAGCGGCGGCGTTGTCCCCCTCCTCCGAAAAGAGCAGTCTTGATGACTGCTCTTTTTTTTCAGCAGTGGTGAGTCGTTACAAGAAGGATGGCTATTCGCTTCTTTGGCAAATCGCGGTTACGTTGTTGACCACTATTTCAGGAGCGCACTGGGGAAACAACACAACGCCCATGATGTGGCGTGATTCAAAGTTCTGTACTTTATCATCCGCGTGGGGTGATCTTATCGGAGAGTTCTTGATCTCGGCACAATTTCTCTGTGTCACGACCAACTATATTCGGGAATAACGAAACACGGATAAATGTTGGAGGCGCTATGCCATTTACCTCTGAACTGGTTGACGAAATGAACGTCCTGGTAAAATTTTCTCTTTCTTCCGATCTCATGGGCATCAAAGTTCACAGTGATGCAGATCCTGGTCTTGTAGCCGCCACAGAGCGTCTCTATGAAAAAAAGCTGATCACAGCACAAGACGGTGGCTATTTAACCTCAATTGGGCGCGATGCCGTTGAGCACGCGAAAGAAGCGTTGCGGATATTAAAGTCGATACCTGAATAAACCAAACGGAAGAAAAAGCAAGGGAGCCCAGTGGCTCCCTTTTGATAGGTTGTGTTTTATGTCGGCAATCACCGAAGGTATTACCAAACGTCTTTGTCGATTTGTTTGTCCAGCTTCGGGAATTTAGTGCGGTCGAAAGTTGGCTTTTTGCCCGCTTTGCGTTGGGCCTCATAATCTTTCAACAGCGCAAATACGATACCAGACAGTGCCAGAATGGCCACCAGGTTGATGATCGCCATCATACCCATCGACAAATCTGCAAATGCCCACACTGTTGGCAGATCAACAACTGCACCAATGACAACCATCGCCAGCACTGCTACACGGTAGATATTGACAACAGATTTACTCTTGAAAATGTACTCGATGTTTGATTCACCGTAAGAGTAGTTTGCAATCAAAGACGTAAATGCAAACAGCAGGATAGCGATAGCAACAAAGCCAGCACCCCATGCACCCACTTCTTCAACCAGCGCCGCCTGGGTCAGAGCAATGCCCGTTAGATCACTATTGGTATCCAGCATACCGGACAGCAGGATGATAGAAGCGGTCGCAGTACAGATCACGATGGTATCAATGAATACGCCAAGCATCTGAACATAGCCTTGGGCCACCGGGTGGTTCGGACGCGTTGTGGCAGTAGCCGCCGCATTTGGTGCAGAACCCATACCGGCTTCGTTCGAGAATAACCCTCGTTTGATACCTTGCATCATCGCCGCACCGATGGCACCGCCTGCGGCTTGTTCGATCCCCAGAGCGCTGGTGATGATTGCACGGAAGACGTCCGGAAGAAGAGTAATGTTCATGAAGATCACGTAAAGGGCGACGAGCAGGTAACCGATTGCCATAAAGGGAACGATAAGTTCTGCGACGCGGGCAACAGAACGCATACCACCAAAGATGATGGGAGCGGTTGCCAGCGCGAGGATAATACCCACCCAGGTATGATCGGCGCCAAACGCTGTGTTCATCGCCGCAGCAATGGAGTTTGACTGAACACCGTTAAAAGCCAGGCCAAAGGCAATGATTAAACAGATAGCAAATGTGATACCCAGCCAGCGTTGGCCCAGGCCTTTTTCAATGTAATACGCTGGACCACCGCGGAAGGTATTATCTTTGTGATTAACTTTGTATGCTTGAGCAAGGGTAGATTCGACAAAGCTGGTAGACATACCGACCAGTGCGGTTACCCACATCCAGAACACTGCGCCTGGTCCGCCCAGGTAGATAGCAACAGCCACACCTGCCATGTTGCCCGTTCCGACGCGGGCGGCGAGACTGGTGCTGAATGCCTGAAAAGAAGAGATCCCGCCATCAGCGCCTTCACGGCTGCCTTTGATAAGCTCAAACATGTGCCCAAATGCGCGGAATTGGAGAAAACCGGTGCGGAAAGTGAAATAAAGACCTGCGCCGATCAAAAGGTAAATGAGTACACTTCCCCACAGTAAGCCATTCCCGGCATCAATAAAGGAAACGAATAGTTCTTTTAGTTCCGTCATATACAAACTCTAATGTCGTCAAATGTATACCCAAACAACCTGAATTCGAGCATCTTCAAGTTGCTTGGGTATAAAGTGGCAGTCGAGTGACAAGGAGGAGACAGGGGATCTGAAACCTTCTTTCCGCTCTCTGCTCTAGGCAAACAGCTTGCCCTGGCGACGTATCCATGCAGAGATCTTCGGTCAGCGGATTTGTACTTCTGTTACGAAACCTACAAATTCATTTGAGTAAGATCTGACCGCTTTTGTCTTCTTTCTACGAAAAAGACAAATTAAAACGGCGGGATAATACTCTAATTTTGGTCGTGTGGCATCTGTAAATTTCAATAAAAGATTAAAATTTAGGCGTTTAGTTTAATAAAAGGCTTCTTTTTCAACACAAACAACCATGATAATTAACAATTGTTGTCGAGGTTGGATACCGGGTGCCTTGGGTAAATATTCAATTATTCAAAGCGTTAATTATCTGTTTGTTCAAGCTTTCGCTCTAAATCAGATTTGACAATATCTATCGCTTTAAGTGCTGTTTTCGGATCAATCCCGTTACTTTCCAGTAAATAAATCAAATCAACGGCTAATTTGATGTCATCCGGGGCATTTTCTAAGCCAGTGTTGCTCATTTTTATGGGCTCCTCATTGGAAAATAACTATTCAGTGCAGCGCGGATAAGCTCGGCGTGAAGGGGCACCAGTGTCTCTTGTTCTGTGCGATATCCACCACCGATCACGGCCGCAACGGGGATATTATGCTTTTGACATGCCTTCATCACAGCTGCATCCCTTTCCGCGATTCCTTGTTGGCAAACGTTCATGTAGCCCAGCTCGTCGTCTTGGTGAATATCGACACCGGCATCATAGATCACCAGATCGGGCTGATATTGTGCCAGGGCAAGGGTAAGACAGGGGATAAACGTCGATAAATAGGTGTCTGATGTTGTTCCCACGGGTAACGGCAAATCGATGTCAGATGCCGGCTTTCGTGATGGGAAGTTTTTCTCGCAGTGAACAGAGAACGTTACGATATCACTGCGCCCAGCAGCTAGGGTTGCGGTACCATCGCCGTGGTGCACATCACAATCGACAATCAGTACTTTGTCGATACCTTCATGGGTCAGCGCGTGGCTCGCAGCGAGAACAAGATCGTTAAAGAGACAAAACCCACTGCCAAAATCATAATGGGCGTGGTGGTAACCGCCGGTTAAATGAATAGCAACGCCATGCTCAATGGCTTTGTCCACCACCAGTGTTGTGCCACCGAGAGATGTCAGGCTGCGTTGGATAAGTGCTTCGCTCCAGGGAAAGCCAATCCGGCGCATTTTGACTAACGGCAATGTGCCTTTGACCAAGTCCTCGACGTATTTGGCATCATGGATTTGTTTGAGCACCTCGCTGTTGATTGGGCGAGGGCAGTATTCAGTCACAGGGAAGGTATGGGCATCAAGATAGTCACGCAGCAATCGGTACTTTTGAAGCGGATAACGGTGGCCTTTCGGCAAGGGGAAGTCGGAGTAAATTGGGTGGTAGATCACGGGTAACATGGTGCATTCAGCCCTTGCGTTCTCGGAGGGATATACGTTTTTCAATTTTCTGCCGGGCCTCCTTGCAACGGGCAAGACGCTTTTCCAGAACAAGCAGTTGTTTTTGAGCCTGCTGCTGCTCGATAAACGATGAGCAGGTGTCGAGCCTGGCCTCTGCGTCCCTGATCATATCGCTTAAACGGCGTTCCCAACCTTGGTGTTGGGCGAGATCCTGATAAAGTTGACTGATAGACGCGCCGTATTTGGGGGCCAGGGACTTTTCTTGCTGGCGGAGAGACTGGGTGGCTATTTCCCGCTGCAAGGCGCCTAGCTGGTTCAGCAGCTTTTCACAAAGATACTCAGCCCGCATTGCGGTGAGTCGTCCGCTGGCTTGCTCGCGTTCAATCGTGTCCACGACGCTTTTTGCCTCAATCACGCACGGCGTCAGCAAACGCGCCAGACAGGAAAACAGGCGCTCATCAAACAGGGGTCTGGCACTTTCACCACGTTTCCGGTCGATGTCTGCGGCACTGTTGGCCAGTGCTTGCAGTTGCACTTTCAGGGAAGTTAAGTCCATAGGTTACTCTGTGTTTTGCTAAAACCAGGCGTCAACGGCCAGTTTAACCGAAAGTACCATTACCACGGAGACAAACACCGGGCGAATAAATTTGGCTCCAAACCGGATAGCAGAATGGGCACCGATATAAGCCCCTATCATCAGGCAAGCCCCCATAGTAAGACCGATAGACCAGTTAACATGCCCCAATATAATAAATGTTACCAGGGAGGTGAAATTGCTGGTGAAATTCATCGCTTTGGCAAGGCCAGATGACAGCAAGATGTTCGTCTTGTACATCGACATGGATGACACGGTCCAGAATGCACCAGTGCCTAGCCCTGCTACGCCATCATAGAACCCCAGGGTAAACCCCTGTCCCCATTGTTTTGCCTTGAGATTGGGAACGTCATTGGGAAGTGAATGACTCTCGGCTTTCGGCTGTGGATGCCAAAGGGTATACACAGCGGTGGCGAGCACGACGAGAGGCAGTGCTTTTTCCAGCCGATCGGTGGAAATGTAATCGACCACCAGCGTGCCGAATACCGCCCCTATAAAGGTAGCGAGAAAAGCGTGAGACCAGAAACGGGGAGAGAAGAGTTTTTTCCGGTAATAGGTCAATGCCGCCGTCGATGAGGCAAAGGTGGCCGAGAGTTTGTTTGTTCCGAGGGCAATGTGGGGCGGCAGCCCGATAGACAACAGGGCTGGCACGGTCAACATACCGCCTCCGCCGGCTACTGCGTCAATAAAGCCAGCAGCAAAAGCCACCAACCCGAGGAGGATTATGGTGTTTGGATCCAGAAGTTCGAGCATTTTTCTTATTCTTTTTAGGTGTGTTCGATCACACGTTTAAAGGGAGGTAACGCGTCAAGAAGGGCTTTTCCGTACCGTCTGGTCACAACCCGTCTGTCAAGCAGCACAACTCTACCAGAGTCGTGCTCTTTACGCAGTAGCCTACCTGCTGATTGTACGAGCTTTTTACTGGCTTCTGGCACTGAAATCTGCAAAAAGGCATTGCCGCCTTTTCGCTCCAGGTATTCAGCATGGGCTTCCTCAACGGGTGAGGTGGGGACAGCAAACGGAATTTTAGTAATGATAAGGTTTGTCAGTAATTCTCCCGGCAAATCTAACCCTTCCGAAAAGCTGCCGGTACCGAACAGCACACTGGTTTGCCCTTTCTGACAACATTCACGGTGTGCATCAAGAATTGATGCCCGTGAAGCTTCTCCCTGAACATGCAGGTGCCAGCCCCGTTTTTTTATCTCGGCTTGCATTTTCTCTGCCACTTGGTTCATTTGCCAGTATGACGAAAACAGCACAAGACTTGCCGTTTCCCCTTCCAGGTATTCCATCAGCACACCGGGAAGCACTTCGGTAAATCTGTCATCCTGCGGCTCACACGGCATGGAAGGTATCACTAATCGGGCATTTTCCGGGTAATTAAAAGGCGAGGGCAGCGCCAGAAAACGGGTGCCGTCATTTTCATCCAGCCCAACCTGACGGCAGAAATAAGAGAATGAATTAAGCGCGCGGAGTGTTGCGGAGAGCAAACAGGCGCCCGCCGCCCGTGACCAGAGCAACTGATCAAGCCGCCAACCGATTTCAAGCGGAGACACGTGAACAATCAAATCGGTTTCCCGCTCTGGGCAGCGCTGAATCCATCGGGCCAACGGTGCCCCTTTCTCTGAATTGGGCTGTGCCATCAGCGTCCAGACTTTTTCCAGGTTTTCGAGTCGCTGCAAGAAGAAGGCTGATTCCGCTAAAAGTGGGTCGGCAAGTCGAGATGCGATATCACCCTCTTTCACCCGCTCAGAGATAAGATCGTGCAGTTTTGCGAGGGATTGATTGGCCTTTTTCGCCGCTTTTTGTATTTCTTTCGCTTCCTGTTGGAGTGCTTCCGGTAGTTCACCGTCAGTAAATCGATAGATCCCGTCTTTATTCAGTGAGCACTCACCCAGCATATTGCGCACGCCGCGCAAAGACGGGACCAATACCTGAATACCTGACTGGAGGGCATCCAGAAAGCGCCCGCTTCGTTTGATGTCGCCCCCATTGGCAATCTTTGATGCACTCTGATTAAGCTTTTCCAGCCATGAAGCTGCTCCCATTAAACTGGCTGAGGCTGCAGAGAAGTCCCGGGCGATGGTGGGCAGGTGATGAGCTTCGTCAATCATATACAGTGTGTGTTCGGGCTCAGGGAGGATGACGCCGCCACCCAGTTCGAGATCGGCCATTAACAGGCTGTGATTTGCAACGATAACGTCAGCTTTGTCCAGATGTTCCCTCGCTTTGGCAAACGGGCAGCTGCGATGAGCAGACAGCCCGGAGTGACAGGTGTGCTTGTCTGAAACAATGGTTTGCCAAAGATAGTCAGGAATGGTTGTTGGCCATGCATCCCGGTCGCCATCCCATTTTCCCCGCGAGTAAGCGTCATACAGGGTGTTGAGCAAGTTGATATCACCGCGTTTCGGTTTTTCGGTAAACAGCGTTTGCTGCCCATGTGCTTCAGGGGTTGCGACGGTAGCCAGTTTTTGACCGCAACAATAACGTTGACGCCCTTTAGCTAAAACAAAACTAAATTCCCGTGGCACTACACGGCGGAAAAGAGGCAAATCTTTCCCGATCAGTTGCTCTTGAAGGGCCACGGTAGCCGTGGAAACCACCACTTTTTTGTTGTTATTGAGTGCAAAGCAAATGGAGCCCATCAGGTATGCCATGGATTTTCCGATGCCTGTTCCCGCTTCTGCAACCAAAATTCGGCGTTTAGGGTGGTATTCACCGGCCAAGGTT
Source organism: Grimontia sp. THUN1695 (assembly GCF_059704325.2). Lineage (NCBI taxonomy): Bacteria > Pseudomonadati > Pseudomonadota > Gammaproteobacteria > Vibrionales > Vibrionaceae > Grimontia > Grimontia sp. THUN1695. Next base: position 672,369 of record NZ_AP046577.1, read on the forward strand.
TTCGCGATTTCGGCTACCAAATAGTTTTGTGCCTTCCTCGGAATAAAATTCTGCAATTGTGCTTTTAGGTTCTCGTAGCTGGATCGGATGTCTTTTTTGGTGGATGGGCTGAGCATGGCGGTCACAATAACGGTGATGGAGGCGCAGTATAACACGGATGGATAATGTGAAAGAGTTCAAGTATTCGATTATTCATTTCAATTTATGCGATGTATATCACGAATATCAATTGAACTAATATTAGCTATCACTATGAAATCCAAAGGGAATGCCATTCACTGTATAAATCACCTAATAGCAAAATATAACTCCAAATATCCATCAAAAAAGATTAATTCACAGAATTTTAACCTGTTGTAGTGGTATGACTAATTTTAAAGATTTTTGATGGTATCGCTTCAATTTCGTGAACCTTCTCGATGTTTGCTTTGTAACCGTTTGTTGTTAATCGTGTTTTTTATTTTTTGATGTTGTTTTTATGTAATTTGACAGATTTTAGATTTCTCTGCACTCTAAGTTTCGACGTTTAAGCGTACTTGTTTCCGTGTTTTCGTGACGCTGTGACAAGTACAAACATAAAAGGAATTCCGGCACAGGAATTCCAAACTAATAAAGAAAAGGCAGTGGATTAACATGAAAAAGACTATCCTAGCGATGGCAGTTCCAGCTCTGCTGGCTGCTGGTGCGGCACAAGCAAGCGTTAACCTTTACGATGCAGACGGTGTCACAGTTGACCTAAGCGGTGCAGCAGAAATTCAGTATTTCAAAGATTACAGCACAACCGAAGATGCTTACTTGCGCATTGATGATGCAGACCTTCTTCTTACCACATCTATTGAAGTGGCAGACGGTCTAAATGCAGTGGCGGGTATGGGTTTCAAATACGAAGATCAGTTTGCTACTGGTGTTACTGTTTCTAACGATAACGGCACAGTGAAAAACGACGAACTTTATGTCGGTTTGGGTGGTAATTTTGGTACGGTTACGTTTGGTCGCCAACTGCTTCTTTCTGATGACGCAGGCAACCAAAAAGACTACGAATTAGGTTATGAGCAAATTGATTTTGTTCAGACTGAAGGTGGTCAAGTTATCAAGTGGGTTTACGACAACGGCACTTTCTATGCTGGCGCAAACGTAGATTTGGATACTAACAAGTCGGACGTAACAGATGGTCGCCAGATCATCGGTGGCCGTATTGGTGCGCGTTATGAAGGTCTTGACGGTCGCATCTACTTCTATGATGGTGAAGACGTAGATGGCGAAGATATTAAAGGCTTTAACGCTGAATTGGATTGGACGATAAACGACCAGTTCGATCTGGCACTCAGCTACGGCCAATTAGACTACGAATTACACACTAACAATGCTGTTGGTGATGAAGTTGATGTATTTGGTATCTCAGCTGGTTACCAAGCCAGTGAGAAGCTTGTTTTTGCTATTGGCTATGACTACCTTGACAGCAAAGGTAAAGGTGGAAATCTCGATGGGGATGCAGACAGCATTTACGCGAATGCCACCTATAAGCTGCACAGCAATGCAATGGTGTATGCAGAGGTTGGTGTCGCAGATGGTAAAGTAGGCAATGTTGATATAGACACTGACACAGGTTATGTGCTGGGTATGGAAGTGAAATTCTAAGCCAGTTTAATCGCGTCATTATTAAAGCCGCCTGTAGGGCGGTTTTTTTGTATAAGGTAAAGAAATGCTAAAAGGTCTGGTTTTCGCGTTGTTATGCTTGTTCTCAGGGGGAGCGCTTGCTGGGACGTTAAGTGCTGAGAATGGGTTGGAATTACTGTTAATAAATGGAAAAGACGTTAAACGTTATGGCGATCACGCAGATAAGGTTGTAACGCTTTCTCCTGGTACTTACCAAATCGTTGCAAGGTATGATGATGAAGTGAAACGCGGTTCGCGCTCAACGATTTTTACATCAAAACCCTATGTGATGGAATTTGAAATGGGGAAAGAGGATGTCGTTTTAAGCATTCCCAAACTTAAATTTGAAAGCCAGGCAACGGCATTCTTTAGAGAGCCTATTTGGGAATTGAGAAACCCAACGGCAGGATCTGTGACTGTGTTAGCCTCTGAGAAACTCACTGGAAGTGGTTTTGGGTCTTTTGGCAACATGGAAAAGGTGATTGCTGAATATAATCGAGAAAATGGCATTGTGTTTGATGGCGGTAAACCTCAAGATCTTGAAGACGTGCTTGTTTCGTTCGAAGATGATGGTCGTGTCAGTATAAAGGGTGACGTGCTTTCTCAGTTGAAACTTTGGTACACGAAAGCAACTAATGAAGAAAAAAAATCATTCAAAAGATGGATGGTTGAGCAAGATTTTCAATAGCGTTTTTGTGATTGATTTTACGCAACCTTATAAGAACCATGGCCTCAAAAGAGGCCTCATTAAGCGTGGTGATAACGGCTGTGAGTGCGGCAGGATTGGCATCGCGATTCGGTAGGGTCGAAAAGAATATCGTCCAGTTCTATGTCCTCTTCACAGTCTGCACACAGACCAAATAACCCGGTGTGAATAGCACACAACGCAGCATCAATTTTCTCTAAACGAACGCCGTCGGCATGAATAGTTGGGGCTGTTTCGTGTCGACACAGCTTGATGAGATAGGCAGTCGGTACGTTTGTGACATCTTGTCCTGTCAGGCTCATCAGCGTTTCTTCCAACCTGCTGCGTACCGTTTCTTTCTCAATTGCTAGCTTTTGTTGTAGTTGTGCTACAGTTTTTTTATCAATCATTGTTGTTGTGTCTCGGTGCGCATTATAACCGAACAGTCTAGTGAAATAGCCTGTCTTTGTTCTGATATATATCAAGACAAAATGAGATAATCCCAAAGGTCAATAGACCTTACGGTTTGTCGGTATTTAGTGGCCGTCGAAACAGGTATATTGCGGTTCATTTCTAATGATAGTCAGAACAAGAAGGATATATAAAGATGGACGCTAACTTTAAAGACCCGTTTAATTTTGCGTATTTTCTGGGCATGATCGCGGTATTACTGCTTCCAACACTGCCCGCTACGCTAACGTGGATTGGTATGTTAAGCCGGTAAAACAATATCCGGGAGGAAGCGTGAAATTATCGTTTAAACGACTGCTTTTGCTGGCGATAGGTTGGCTAAGTGTCTTCCTCGGTGTCATTGGTATCTTTCTCCCGCTCTTACCCACCACTCCATTTCTTTTGCTGGCCAGTGCCTGTTTTATGCGGGGCTCACCGCGTATTGCGAAATGGCTGCATGACCATCCTACATTCGGGCCGGTGATTAACAACTGGCAACAGCACCGGGCGATAGACAAAAAGGTTAAGCGACGTGCGAGCGTGTTTATTGTGCTGAGCTTTTCATTTTCTATCGTTATTGTTCCTGAACTTTGGCACAAAGCCATGTTGGTAGTGATGGCAGCTGTACTTTTAATATGGATTAACCGTTTACGTGAAATCGAACCGGTTGCCCGCGTCCCTGAAAATACATAACATGGCGGTTTCGCATCCCCTGCAACGGTTCGGTGACGAGCATGAAAATGGGGCCAGTAACGTCCAGAGTATTATCAGAAGCCACGCTGTATAGTGAATCAATATGAGCCAAGACAAAATCGCATTTATCAAAAACAGTATCAAAACCATCCCTGATTACCCGAAGCCAGGCATCATGTTTCGTGATATCACCAGCTTGATGGAAAACGCAGAGGCGTATAAAGCGACAATCGAGTTACTGGTCAACAAATATAAAGATCAGGGGTTCACCAAAATTGTTGGCACTGAGTCCCGGGGCTTTCTGTTTGGCGCCCCACTGGCTTTAGAGCTGGGCATTGGTTTTATTCCTGTGCGCAAACCAGGGAAGTTGCCACGTGAGGTGATCAGTGAAAGTTATGAACTGGAATACGGCACCGATACACTGGAAATTCACACCGACGCGATTGTGGAAGGTGATAAGGTATTGATGGTCGATGACTTGTTGGCGACAGGGGGAACCATTGAAGCCACGACAAAATTGATCCGCCGTCTGGGTGGTGATGTAACACATGCTGCATTTATTATTAATCTGCCAGACATTGGTGGAGAGCATCGCCTTCACGCGATGGGCATTGATGTATACAGCATTTGCCAGTTTGACGGTCATTAATTCACCGTTTGAACCAAACAGCCTTGTAGAGCGTGATCGGCAGGATCGCGCTCTTTTTGTGTCTGTGCTAGCATGGCGGAAGACTACAGACAGAATTTATCACGCATGAGTTATCAGGTACTAGCCAGAAAATGGCGACCACACCAGTTTTGCGATGTGGTTGGCCAATCCCATGTTTTGACTGCATTGGCCAATGCACTCGATCATAATCGATTGCACCACGCCTACCTTTTCAGCGGTACCCGGGGCGTAGGGAAAACAACTATCGCCCGAATCTTTGCCAAAGGTTTGAACTGTGAGCAGGGGATTACCTCTAGGCCTTGTGGTGTGTGTGCGACCTGCCAGGAAATTGAACAGGGGCGGTTTGTTGATCTGCTCGAGATTGATGCGGCATCGCGTACCAAGGTTGAAGATACCCGTGACTTGCTGGATAACGTCCAGTACAAACCTGCCCGTGGCCGCTATAAAGTCTATCTGATAGATGAAGTTCACATGCTTTCCCGTCACAGCTTCAATGCGCTGCTAAAGACGCTGGAAGAACCGCCTGAGTATGTGAAATTCTTGCTGGCAACGACAGATCCGCAGAAACTGCCTGTCACCATTTTATCCCGTTGTCTTCAGTTTCATCTGAAACATCTGGATGCCACCCAGATTAAAGATCAGCTCAGCCATGTGCTGGAACAAGAATCTGTACCCGCTGAAACACGGGCATTGTCGCTGATAGCCCGGGCGGCCGAAGGCAGTATGCGTGATGCTTTATCATTGACCGATCAGGCAATTGCATTGGGCAATGGCGTGGTGCAGGAAAGGCAGGTGACAGAAATGCTGGGTACCCTCAGCACCGATCAGGCTATCTTGCTGCTTGAAGCGCTTGCGGAAGGGCACGCAAACCATGTATTGGCATGTCTGACTCACCTCGCTGAGGTCGGAGTAGAATGGGACGGTCTGCTTAAAGAGATTGCTTGCCAATTGCATCGTGTAGCAATGGCGCAGGCGTTACCGGAATCTGTCGATGGCTCATCACCAGATGCAGAGCGTATTCTTGCTCTGGGTAAGTTGGTGTCGCCACAGGATGTCCAGCTTTTTTACCAAATTGCACTGCAAGGACGGCAGGACTTACCTTACGCGCCGGATGGGCGTGCAGGGTTGGAAATGGTGTTGCTGCGTATGCTGGCTTTCCGTCCGGTAACGTCACAGCAGTTTGAACCAAGTGCTGTATCAGTACCTACAACTCAGCCTGTACCTGTTACGGCATCCCCCCAGGCAAATGATCGGTTGGCAATGCTGAAAGCACAGGTCGAGGCAAGCCGTACAGTTCAGCAACCACCAACCCAGCCAACACCGGACGTTGCGTCTACGCCACCACAGGAAGATCCTCAGTTGTCTTCCCATATGACAGCCATGGAAATGGAAGCACAGCGGGAGGCTGAAACCGGCTATGACAGTTTTCCGCAACAGACACCGTCTGGACAAGCCTATCCCCCCCAGGTAACAGGAAGCCAGGGGACGATATCTTCTGCCAATAGCCTGTTGGCTGCTCGCAATATGCTAAGAAGCCGTCTTCGACAGCAAGAGGGCCAGTCGCCAAAAAAGAGTAGTGCGGTATCTGCCGGCAGTGATGCACTGTCGGTCATTGACCGCATTACAGCGAAACATAAGCCAGCTGAACGCGCCAGTTTTCAGGCAGAGGTGAAGCCACAGGTTGATGCTGGCCCAAAAGATGAGGCATACCGCTGGACACCTTCCTTGACAAAGGCTCAGGCAGACAAGCCTGCTACGGTAACGCCGGATAACATCAAAAAAGCGTTGCAACATGAGCGCACACCGGAAATGCGCGATAAACTCGAAAAAGAGTCTGTCGAACTGGATGAATGGTGTCGCATTGCAACCGCGCTCGACGCACCGAGGCTGGTGAAGCAAATGGCATTGAACGCATCGATGGAGCGCAATGGCGATCACATTCATCTTTATCTTCGAGAAGAGCAGGCCCACCTCAATACGGAGCGTGCTCAGACTGCACTGGTTCAGGCATTAAGCCAGCAACTCGGGGTTGATGTCACCTTGTCCGTTACGCTAGGGCTGGCAGGCACCACGCCACTGGAGTGGCGGGACAAGTTGTACACGGAAAAACTCGCTCAAGCATCACAGAGCTTGAAAACAGATCCCAACGTTCGCTTTATCTTGCAGCGCTTCTCCGCGCAGCTTGATGAAGAGAGCATTAGACCTATATAAACCTAATGAGCTGTCGATGAGCACATCGGCACCTCCAAGCAAAATAGAGAGAGATATATGTTTGGTAAAGGCGGAATGGGCAACCTGATGAAGCAGGCGCAACTGATGCAAGAGCGCATGCAGAAAATGCAGGAAGAGATTGCAAACATGGAAGTGACCGGTGAAGCGGGCGCAGGTCTGGTGAAAGTCACCATCACCGGTAGCCACAGCGTTCGTCGCGTAGAGCTGGATGACAGCCTGATGGAAGAAGATGAAAAAGAGATGCTGGAAGATCTGATTGCTGCAGCGTTCAATGATGCAGCGCGCCGTATTGAAGAAGCGCAAAAAGAGAAAATGGCATCTGTGACTGGCGGTATGCAGATGCCACCAGGCTTTAAAATGCCGTTCTAAGAATGCGTACAAGCCATTTGCTTGAACAATTGATGGAAGCCTTGCGTTGCTTGCCGGGGGTTGGCCCCAAATCGGCACAACGCATGGCGTTTCATTTGTTGCAACGCAACCGACAAGGCGGCGTGAAGCTGTCAGAAGCGTTACTGTCAGCGATGACAGACATTGGCCACTGCGAGAAATGCCGTACTTTCACGGAAGAAGAAGAGTGCGCTATCTGTGCCAATCCCCGCCGTCAGGAAAACGGACAAATCTGTGTGGTAGAAAGCCCGGCAGACATTGCGGCGATTGAGGCAACAGGACAGTACTCTGGTCGTTACTTTGTGTTGATGGGGCACCTTTCACCGCTGGACGGTATCGGTCCTTCTGACATTGGTCTGGATTTGCTGGAAAAGCGTCTTTCATCAGAATCAATTTCGGAGCTTATCCTGGCTACCAATCCAACGGTTGAAGGTGAGGCGACTGCACATTACATCAGTGAACTGTGTAGTGAGCATGGTGTTATTGCCAGCCGTATTGCACACGGCGTGCCGATGGGAGGGGAGCTGGAGCTGGTGGATGGCACCACGCTTTCCCATTCCATTATTGGGCGACACCGCTTAGGATAAGTAGAAAAGGCCGTTCAGCGGCCTTTTTTATATTTTACATAGTGTTACGATTTGCTGTATAGCACCAGTGAGCCGTGATTCAGGCTGGTCAGCAACAGTGAACCGTCGTTCAAGACGTCTATACGGCGCACTTTTTCCGCACCCAAACGGTAGAAAGTACGGACCAATGTTAGATCTTCTTCTGAAAAATCTTCCGTGTCTCCGGTGGTCACATCCTTGATGCTGCCCAGTTTGAGTTTGAGATACCCGCCACTGACCTCCCATTCACCGGATTCGGAAATGGACATGACCACCTGCGTATTTTCTTCTTCGTTTTTCAGGACGATCTGCGTATCACGCGAATAAGTATTGTCCGGCAAAAACACCATGTTGCTTTGTTGCTCGCTCTCTGTAAGCCCGGCGACATCACGGTAGTGTGCCTCTTCAATGTGGTTAATCATGCGTGACTTCCATTCTTTCGACAGCAACAGGTTTGCAGTTCGCATGTCCTCACCAAGGAAAATCCATGCGCTGGTGATAATGGAGAGCAGCAGTAAGGCAAAAGGCCCATATCGCTTTAGTTGATCGCGACGTCTTGGCATATTGTGGCTCATCGGCATATCGCGTCGCTCCCTTGTTGGCTGGTTAGAAGTACATAGGTAATGTTGTCGTCCGCATCTTTGGCGCTGTGGATATAGTTCAGGGAAATTTGGTTATCCTGACCACCCGTCACAATGACCTCTTCTAATTCTCTTTCCTTACCATAGAAACCGATATATTTCTCCACACAACGTTGAACCATCGGCTGCCATTGAGAAATGCGCGCATTCGTCACAGGGATATAAACGGGGACGTTCTCGATGGTCAGGATCTCGCGAAACGCTTCTGATTTTGGATTTGGATTAGAGGCGATCTGAAAAGCCAGTGGCACGAGCAGAGTTAAAACAAGTGCCACCCATGAGCCCAATGGCATTTTCGCAGGGGCAGTGGCGTTGGTGGATACCTTGGGCTCAGTTTGCTCTGCAACAGCTTCGGGAAGGGGGAGTGGCTGGGCAGTATTGTCGGAAAGAAGATCAGGCTCCGTTTTCGCCGCTGCCTCTTCAATGACAGACGCAGCTGGTTCGGGCAGTTCGACTTCCTGCTCGTTATACACTTCAACAGAGCAAACAACCTGATATCCACGTTTGGGCACGGTTTTTACAAACATCGGGCTTTTTGTTGAATCTTTCAGGCTCTTGCGAAGGGTGGAAATGGATTGGGTTAGACTGGAATCATCCACTTCGAAGCCCTGTTTTCTCCATACAAAATCATGTATACGGTTTCGGGTAACAATGGCGTGTGGCTCTTCGATCAGAACCATGAGAACTCGGCACTCGTTACTGCCCAGACGAATCAAATCCTCATTTTCATAAAGATCGATCAAAGAGCTGTCACTGGGAGAGAAAACAAAACGCTCACCCAGAAGGTAACGGTTCGATTTATTTAACATTCGATTTTTTACCTGCGCGAATCTTGATCGGTTTAGCGGGTCAACCTCAGGCCTGAGGTGAATAGCACCTGAAATGGCTAAAAACTATGACGATTATACCTTAAGTAAGAAAATCAGCTCAAGAAATCAAAAAATATATACTTCCCCTTGAATTGAGAAATCGCGGCCATATTTACAGGGAGTGATACAACTAAAATACAAGTTAGTCAGGGGTTAAAATGAGCGATCAAGCAACTCTACAAAGTAAGGAAACACGTGGCTTCCAATCTGAAGTGAAGCAGCTACTGCACTTAATGATCCACTCACTCTATTCCAACAAAGAGATCTTTTTGCGTGAGCTGATCTCCAACGCTTCTGATGCCGCTGATAAGCTGCGTTTCAAGGCGCTTTCAGATGCTGCACTTTATGAAAACGACGGTGAGCTGCGTGTTCGCCTGAGCGTAGATAAAGACGCCGGCACGCTGACTATCGAGGATAACGGTATTGGTATGACCCGTGAAGAGGTGATTGAGAACCTGGGTACTATTGCCAAATCCGGCACGGCCGATTTCTTTAAACAACTGTCAGAAGACCAATCGAAAGATAGCCAATTGATTGGCCAGTTTGGCGTAGGTTTTTATTCTGCGTTCATCGTTGCTGACAAGGTTTCCGTCTCTACCCGTGCAGCCGGTGCGACGGCATCTGAAGGTGTGAAGTGGGAATCTGAAGGAGAAGGCGAATACACTATCGAAGGTATCGAAAAAGCGAGCCGTGGTACGGCTATCACCCTTCACCTGCGCGAAGATGATAAAGAGTTCCTGAACGAGTGGCGTTTGCGCGATGTGATCGGCAAATACTCTGACCACATTGGTATTCCCGTTGAAATGTGGGAGAAAGAGCGCGACGACGAAGGCAAAGAGACAGGCGAAGGGAAATGGGAGAAAGTCAACAAAGCACAGGCGCTGTGGACCCGCTCTAAATCAGACATTTCTGACGAGGAATATAACGAGTTCTACAAGCATTTGTCCCACGACTTTGCTGACCCACTGCAGTGGAGCCATAACCGCGTTGAAGGTAAAAATGACTACACCAGCTTGCTGTACATTCCTTCAAAAGCACCTTGGGATCTGTTCAACCGAGACCACAAACATGGCCTGAAACTGTATGTCCAGCGTGTATTCATCATGGATGACGCGTCCCAGTTTATGCCGAGCTATCTGCGTTTTGTGCGTGGTCTGATTGACTCCAATGATCTGCCACTGAACGTGTCACGTGAAATCCTCCAGGATAACAAAGTGACCCAGACGCTGCGCAATGCGTGTACAAAACGCGTATTGACCATGCTTGAGCGTATGGCGAGTAACGATGCAGAGAAATACCAAAAGTTCTGGAAAGAGTTTGGTCTGGTACTGAAAGAAGGTCCAGCGGAAGATTTCTCAAACCGCGAGAAAATTGCAGGTCTTCTACGCTTTGCGTCTACACAGACAGACAGCAGTGAGCAAACTGTGTCACTGGCAGATTATGTGTCGCGTATGAAAGAGGAGCAGGATAAGATTTACTACCTGACAGCAGATTCTTATCAGGCGGCGAAAAACAGCCCACACCTGGAGCAATTCAAAGCGAAGGGCATTGAAGTCATTTTGATGTATGACCGTATCGACGAATGGCTGATGAGCTACCTGCCAGAGTTCGATGGCAAACAGTTCCAGGCGATCACCAAAGCAGATCTGGATCTGAGCAAGTTCGAAGACGATGCAGAGAAAGAGAAACGCGAAGAAACCGAGAAAGAATTTGCTTCCGTGGTTGAGCGTACCAAAGCGTATTTGGGCGATCGTGTGAAAGATGTACGAGCGACCTTTAAGCTCTCTGATACGCCAGCGGTTGTTGTCACAGACCAGTTTGATATGGGCACCCAGATGGCGAAACTGTTAGCAGCAGCTGGCCAGGAAGCGCCGGAAGTGAAATACATCTTTGAGATGAACCCTGAACACGCACTGGTTAAACAAATGGCTGATGAGGCGGATGAAGAAGTCTTTGGCCGCTGGGTGGAAATGCTGCTAGGCCAGGCTATGTTGGCAGAGCGCGGTTCAATGGATGATCCTTCCCAATTCCTGAGTGCGGTCAATCAGCTTCTGACTAAAGGCTAATTGAACAACGATTCAATTTCGTTATAACTACAACCAAGCCCAGCGGGATTGCTGGGCTTGTTGCATTCATACCTAAACCATTTTGTAAAATACTCCCTATAAATTCCCAGAGTCATAGATCATGCAGGCATTGGGAGACAAAGGCGGCAATCAGCGCCAATTGTGTTGAAAACGTCGGGCATAAGGTTGTTTAGGTATCAATATCCGTGTATGTTTCGTGTTTTTGCGAAACTCCAAAGTAAAGAAAGGGGATAACTATGCGCATCATTCTTCTGGGCGCACCAGGTGCTGGTAAAGGGACTCAAGCGCAGTTCATCATGGAAAAATATGGTATTCCGCAAATTTCCACGGGTGACATGCTGCGTGCAGCAATCAAAGCCGGCACCGAGCTGGGCAAACAGGCGAAAGCAGTTATCGACGCAGGCCAACTGGTATCTGACGATATCATTCTGGGTCTGGTTAAAGAGCGCATTGCACAAGAAGACTGTGCGAAAGGCTTCCTACTGGATGGCTTCCCTCGCACGATTCCTCAGGCAGATGGCCTGAAAGATATCGGTGTAGAGATTGACTACGTCCTTGAGTTTGATGTGCCAGACAGTGTCATCGTAGAGCGTATGAGCGGTCGCCGTGCGCACTTGCCATCAGGCCGCACTTACCACTTGGTTTACAACCCACCTAAAGTGGAAGGTAAAGACGATATCACCGGTGAAGATCTGGTTGTCCGTGATGACGATAAAGAAGAAACCGTGCGTGCGCGTCTGGGTGTATACCACGAGCAAACAGCTCCACTGATTGCTTACTACTCAAAAGAAGCAGAAGCTGGCAACACCAAATACCTGAAATTTGATGGTACCAAGCAAGTGGCTGAAGTAAGCGCAGAAATTGCAAAAGCGCTGGATTAATACCCCATGCGTTGAGAAAGGGCAATCATAGGGATTGCCCTTTTTTGATCTTTTTCTCTGAGTGGCAAGTAATGGTATCCTCTGTTGACAACCTAACAGTGGTGCAGGACGAAATGGAAAACAAAAACAACAAAGTAGGCGTGTTGCTGGCAAACCTCGGCACACCGGAAGCGCCAACCGCCCCAGCAGTCAAAGCGTTTCTCAGCGAATTCCTTCATGACCCGCGAGTGGTTGATATGACCCGCTGGCTGTGGTGTCCACTTTTACATGGCATTATCCTTCCTTCCCGTTCCCCCAAAGTGGCAAAGCTCTATCAAACGATCTGGATGGAAGAAGGGTCGCCGTTGATGGTGTATTCCATGCGGCAAAAAGATGCGCTGGAGCGCGAGACCGGGTTTCCGGTTGAGCTCGGTATGACATACGGAAAGCCAAGTATTAAAAGCGGTGTAGAAGCACTGAAAGCGCGTGGCTGCGAGAAAATCCTTGTTTTCCCCCTGTATCCACAATACTCCTGTACGACAACTGCAGCAGTGTTTGACAAGCTGGCTAAATCGCTAAAACAGATGCCAGCATTACCGGAATTTCGCTTTGTTAATCACTACTACAGTGAAGAGAGCTATATAGAGGCTCTGGCGAAGTCTGTCGAAGCGCACTGGGCAGATCATGGCAAGCCTGACATGTTGCTGTGCTCTTATCATGGCATTCCTAAACGCTATGCGGACAACGGAGATCCCTATCAATCCCATTGTTTGGCGACTACAGAGAAACTGGCTGCACGGTTAGGCAATGATGTACCGCTGAAAACCACATTCCAATCCCGTTTTGGCCGTGAAGAGTGGCTTCAGCCCTATACAGACAAAACCCTTGAGCAGTTGCCGAAAGAAGGGGTGAAGCGCTTGGATGTGATCACTCCAGCGTTTTCTGCTGATTGTCTGGAGACCCTGGAAGAGATCTCTGAGCAGTGCCACGAAAGCTTTATTGAAGCCGGTGGCGAAACATTCAGGTATATCCCATGTTTGAATGATTCACCTGCGCACATTGCGATGATGAAAATGCTGGTGGAGCGAAACACCGCACATTGGTGATATTGTCATTGCGCTTTGTGGGGTATATTCTTAACAGAAGTGTTCCCCGTCGAAATTAGTGTGATAGAATTCTCGTTTTCGCCACAACAATGACACATTGAATCATGAAATTCCCGGGCCAACGCAAGTCTAAGCATTACTTCCCTGTCCACGCACGCGATCCACTTCTGGTGCAATCCAGTGAGCAACGTAAGTTGAAGCGTCCCCATGTTATCGGTATCGATCAGACGTTGGTGGATATTGAAGCGAAAGTAGGCGATGACTTTATTGCGAAATACGCACTGAGCAAGGGCCATTCTCTGGTGATTGATGACAAGCGTGCGGAAGCGCTTTACCAAGAACTGAAAGAGAACAACATGATCAGTCACGAATTTGCTGGCGGTACCATTGGCAATACACTGCATAACTACTCTACGCTGGCTGATGACAAATCGATCCTGCTGGGGGTCATGAGTCAGGACATCACAATCGGGAGTTATGCCTACCGCTACCTGTGTAACACATCAAGCCGCATGGACTTAAACTACCTTCAGGCGGTTCAGGGACCAATCGGTCGTTGTTATACGCTGATCAGTGAAGAGGGTGAACGCACCTTCGCGATCAGTGAAGGCTTGATGAACCAATTGCGCCCAGATTCCATTCCAGAGCACATCTTCAAAAACGCATCAGCGTTGGTGCTGACCGCATATCTGGTTCGCTGCAAAGAAGGTGACCCAATGCCGCAGGCAACCATGAAGGCCATTGAGTACGCGAAAAAGTATGATGTGCCAGTGGTTATGACCATGGGAACCAAATACGTTATCCAAAGCAATCCACAATGGTGGCGTGACTTCTTGTCGGAACATGTCTCTGTGGTGGCAATGAACGAAGAAGAGGCGGAAGCTCTAACAGGTGAGTCTGATCCACTTCTGGCTGCTGACAAAGCACTGGAGTGGGTAGATATGGTGCTGTGTACTGCCGGCCCGGTGGGTCTTTACATGGCGGGCTACACGGAGGAAGAAGCCAAACGTGAAACCAGTTTGCCTCTGCTGCCCGGCTCGATTGCGGAGTTCAACCGCTACGAGTTCAGCCGCCCGATGAGAAAATCAGACTGTGAGAACCCATTCAAGGTTTACTCGCACATTGCGCCGTATATGGGGGGGCCGGAACGCATCAAGAACACCAACGGTGCGGGTGACGGTGCCCTGTCAGCCTTGCTTCATGATATGTCGGCGAACCGTTATCACCGTGAAAACGTGCCAAACTCCAGTAAGCACGTGTACACTTTCCTGACATACAGCTCTTTTTCTCAGGTTTGTAAATATGCCAACCGCGTCAGCTATGAAGTGCTGGCACAACATTCGCCACGATTGTCACGCGGCTTGCCGGAGAAAGAAGATTCGTTAGAAGAAGCGTACTGGGAACGTTAAATCACTGCCTTATTTGGCACTTATGCGGCGCTGATTTCATGCTTTCTCTCTGTCACTTTGTGGACTAAGCTCCCGAGCAGAAATCATTTTATCGCCTTGCCTAAGCACCAACTAAGTCGTGATTAACGATGTTCATAAAGAAAAATCCGCCACTAGGGCGGATTTTTCGTGGTTATCGATTTGAAGGTTACGCCTTTGCGTAGGCTTCATTGTGAACGGCAGCAACAGCACGGCCTGAAGGGTCGGCACTGTTTTTAAAGCTCTCATCCCACTCAATGGCTTTGGCACTGGAACAGGCAATTGACGGACCGCCCGGTACACATTCAGCTGCTGATGGCAGCGGGAACAGTTCTTCAAAGATTTCACGGTAAACATAAGCTTCTTTGGTCTGTGGCGTGTTGTAAGGGAAGCGGAAACCTGCTGATGCCATCTGTTGGTCAGTGACTTTCTCTTCCGCAACAGCACGCAGGGTATCAATCCAGCCGTAGCCAACACCATCAGAAAACTGCTCTTTCTGGCGCCATGCGATTGAGTCTGGCAAGTAATGCTCAAAACACTCACGCAGGATGTGTTTCTCCATCTTGCCGTTGCCACACATTTTGTCTTTCGGGTTCAGGCGCATTGCCACGTCGATAAACTCTTTATCAAGGAAAGGAACGCGTCCTTCAACCCCCCAGGCCGCCAGAGACTTATTCGCACGGGCACAGTCAAACATGTTAAGTGCCAGCAGTTTACGCACGGTTTCTTCGTGGAACTCTTTCGCGTTTGGCGCTTTGTGGAAGTAGAGATAACCACCAAAGATTTCATCTGCGCCCTCACCAGACAGTACCATCTTGATGCCCATGGCTTTGATCTTACGGCCCATCAGGTACATCGGGGTAGAAGCCCGGATCGTTGTCACATCATAGGTCTCGATGTGGTAGATAACATCACGGATAGCATCCAATCCTTCCTGAATGGTATAGGTCATTTCATGGTGAACCGTACCAATCTTTTCAGCCACTTCACGAGCCGCTTTCAAATCCGGCGCACCTTCAAGCCCGATAGCGAAAGAGTGAAGCTGTGGCCACCATGCAGCGCTCTTGTCATCATCCTCTACACGCATTGCCGCAAAGCGTTTCGCGATTGCCGAAGTGATCGATGAGTCCAGTCCACCGGAGAGGAGTACGCCGTAAGGTACGTCGGTCATCAACTGGCGCTTTACAGCGGCTTCCAATGCGGCGGTCAGCTCTTCTTTGCTTGAGATGTTGTTTTCTACGGCGGCGTATTCGTTCCAGTCGCGAAGGTAATAGCGAACGGGCTCTGCATCGTTGGATCCATAGTAGGAACCGGGAGGGAACTCGCTGATGGTTTTACAAACCGGAACCAGTGCTTTCATCTCTGAAGCAACATAGTAGTTGCCATGTTCGTCATAGCCCTGATAGAGCGGGATGATCCCGATATGGTCACGGCCAATCAGGTATTGGTCTTTTTCTTCGTCATAAAGTGCAAACGCAAAGATACCGTTCAATTCTTCCAGAAGATCAGCGCCGATGTCCTGATACAGGGCCAGAATCACTTCACAGTCTGAGTCTGTCTGGAATTCATATTTGCCGTTATAGCGGGCACGAATCTCTTTATGGTTGTAAATTTCGCCGTTGACAGCCAACACCACTTTACCGTCTGGGCTGTAGAGAGGCTGAGCGCCACTGTTCAGGCCAACAATGGCAAGGCGTTCGTGTGCCAAAATTGCACGCTCAGAGGAGTAAATGCCTGACCAGTCCGGTCCGCGGTGACGCAATTTTTTGGACATTTCCAATGCACTTTTGCGAAGTGCTGATGCATCTGATTTGATATCCAGAATGCCAAAAACAGAACACATAAATCCCTCTCTAAAATTTCTGCTGCGGCCCTGATTGGGCGCGTTTTATTTCATCTTGAGTTCAATTTGCCAACATGAATAAAAAAAGCAAGCCAGAGCGAGAAAAAAGATATTAAACATGAAATGTTATTAGAAATTATTCGGTAAAAAGCTATTTTTAATGAATAAATTAAAGCTTTTGGTTAAAAAAACGCCATTCGTGGAGCTGAAATGGCGCGGGAGAAATGTGAGCGGGGGCTGACGAGTAGTTATCCCTTATTAAGGTGTTCTTTTACGTGGCGGGCAAAACCGGAGCCTGCTTCACGATAGATATTGTAAGCTTCATCAACCCCAAGTGCTTTAAGTTGTTCCAGCTCGTCGGCATAACGTGCGATGGCAGCAACCCGGCCCTTGAAATTGAGCTGATTGATCTGTTCCATGGCAATGGCATTTGCCTGACTGTTTGGCATGGCAAGCAGGATAAGTTCAATTTGTTTTGATGACGTCACACGGGACCAGAAGTCAGGGTCGGTTGCATCTCCAAGTATCACTTTTCTTCCTTCATTATTGTGTCGCTCAACGGAGTCCTCCCGTGCTTCAATGCCCAATACAGCTTCAGGGTAATCGCCTGACAGTTCGTCATAGGCACCCGTGCCAATGCGTCCCATACCGAGGATTACTACACGGGCATTACCTAAACAAATCAGCTGGTCACTGTGGTGGAGTTTATTGGGGCTGGGATCGTGCAATTTACCTGACGCGTAGGCATAGATCTTGTGGCTGAATGTATTAAGAGGCGCAGCAAGAACAAAAGAGAGGGAAACCGCTATAGCGATAGCGACCAAAACACTGCCAGGCATGATGCCCATTTGATATGCAATACCGCCCACAATAAGGCCAAATTCACTGTAGTTAAACAGCGAGAGCGTGGCAAACAACGACGTCCGGACGCGGAACTTAAAGCCACTGAAGATGAAATAATACAACAAGCCTTTGAGTGGCAGTAAAAGCAGCATCATGACTGCGATGAAAAGGCCCTGGAGGGTAGGTTGCTCTGACAAGCCGATATTGAGGAAGAAGCAGACCAGAAACAGCTCTTTCAGGTTGAACAGAGACTTTGCCATTTCCGATGCACGGACATGGCCTGCCATTAGCGTGCCGACGATTAAAGCCCCCAAATCCGGTTTCATACCCACGGCATTAAACAGGCCTGCACCGACAACCAACGCAAGGAAAATAGCATAGAGTACAAGAACCTCGCCGTGACCGGCGCGATCCAACAGCTTGAAAAAAACAGGGCGGACAAGTGGCAGGGCAAAGAGGATCAGGGCTTCGATTCCCGGTACTTTGCCAGAAGTAATTGTCAGGAAAATCACCGCGAAGATGTCCTGCATGATCAGTACGCCAATCGCAAGTGTGCCATAGGTGGCGTTCATTTCCCCCTTCTCCTGAAGCGCTTTTATCGCAAAAACCGTGCTGGAGAAAGAAAGGGCAAAGGCGATAAGTGCTAGATCACCTATTTCCAGGCTGGAAAACGTTGACATGCCAACGGTTTTGAATCCAAGCAGGCACAACGTGAACAGTGCAGTCGTAGTGACATTGTGAAGTGTGGCACCAAACCAGATTTCTTTATTGAGGAGTGATTTAACGTCGAGTTTCAGGCCAATAGTAAATAGCAACAGAGTGACACCCAGATCGGCCAATGTCTGAATCAGAGGGGTACTGGTGTAACCAGCTGCATTGAGGGCAAAGCCTGCGATCAGGAAACCCACCAGTGGTGGCATCTGGCAGCGTAACATAAGAAAGCCGCTGATAAATGCGACGGCAATAATCACTAAATCCATAAAGTGGTAAACGTCCCCAGAGTCTGTAGAACTTTTTGTGGTTTAAATGTTGTTCAGTCCAACGTGTTTTAGGTGTATCAAGGTGCTGGACTGTGGAAAGCGTCACTCGGTATCAATGTTGACAATTAGATTGCAATAATAAAACAAAGGCAATGCCTGTCGCCAGCACTGCCCTTGTAACATTATTCAAAGTATGAACCTAATTCAGTATCGGATCGGTATCAATCTTCCAGCAATCTTTGGAGTAAAGTACCATTTAGCATGGCGCGTTTTACCAGTGCAAACGCGCCAAGCGTAGGTGTTGCTGACAGGCCCGCAGCAACGATTGGCAAATTCTGGTGGAAGGTGCGCAGGGATTGGTTTTCCACACAGCGCTGGATGGCAGGGAAGACCACACTTTGTGCCTCCGTAATTTCACCGGAAATCACCACCTGTTGTGGGTTAAACAAGTTAATGGTCATAGCAATCGCTTTACCAAGGTGGTTGCCGACCTTGACTAATACCTGACGTGCCAGCTCATCGCCAGCAACTGCGGCCCTGCAAATGTCTGATACAGTCAGGTCTTTTTTGCCCTGAAGCATACTTTCGTGGCCTTGGGCCAACAGTTGCTGGGCATGCTCGATGATCGCGGGGTTTGACGCGACAGTTTCCAGACAGCCGAAGTTACCGCACTGACACTTCTTACCGAGTGGGTCAATCTGAATATGACCTATTTCGCCGACATTTCGGTTGTAGCCGAGAAACACCTGACCATTCACGATGATACCTGCACCGGCACCATTGTGAACACTTACCAACAGGGTGTCGTAGTAATTTTTACTCACTCCAAAATAATGTTCAGCCAATGCCTGCCCACGGGTATCATTCCCGATAAAACACTGGACACCGAATTCATCCCGAATTAAGTCGCTGAGCGGTAATTTGTTGATCGCAATATGTGGCATGTATTCGACAATACCCGCTTCGGCGTCAACCAGGCCTGGCAGGGAAATAGAGACGGCAATAAGCTCTTTAAGTACATCTTGATGGGTGGCAAGGAAGCGATGAAGCTTGTCGATCAGTCCTTCAATCAGGGATTCTTGGTCTGGGTAGTGGAAGAGTTCATCATGTTGTGCCAGCGGGCTACCGGCTAAATCAAACAGAGTCAGTTCGATACGATCACGCCCTAACCGGACCGCCAGGGAGTGGAAAGGAGCGCACTCGGTTGTCAGGGAGATGGCCCGACGCCCACCGGTAGAGGCCTGTTGCGCGACTTCTTTAATCAAGCCGCGCTCCAGTAACTGGCGGGTAATCTTGGTAACACTGGCTGGCGCAAGACTGCTTACATCAGCGATTTGGATTCGAGAAATCGGCCCTTGTTGGTCGATAAGTCGGTAAACGGCGGCACCGTTCAGCTGTTTTACCAGATCTACGTTACCAATTTGTCCGCCTGTCATAAATGTCCTAATTCAGTGAATATTCGCCGTTAACTACAGTCGCTTTGACATTGAAATTGCGGTCGAACACGGTCAGATTGGCGACATATCCTTCTTTGATAGCGCCAAGCTTGTCATCCACACCGATTGCCCGGGCAGGGTACAAGGTAGCCATGCGAACCGCTTCATCCAAAGCGATGCCTACATGTTCGACAGAGTTCTGTACCGCTTCAATCATGGTCAATGCCGAACCGCCAAGTGTGCCATTCTCATCAACACACTTACCATCACGGTAATATACTTTCTTGCCAACAAAAATAAAGTGATCCATGTCGGCTCCTGCAGGCGCTGCTGCATCGGTAACCAGCACCAGCTTGTCACCTTTAAGCCTATGTGCAATGCGTATGTTTGCATAATCAACATGGAAACCGTCAGCAATGACACCTGTGTAGACGTCGGGCGTATCGTAAATTGCGCCGACCATACCCGGTTCCCGGCCCGCGATAGGGGTCATGGCGTTGAACAGGTGCGTTGCGAAAGTAATACCGGCTTTGAAACCTTCACGAGCTTCTGCATAGCTTGCGTTGGTATGACCGGCAGAAACCACAATGCCGGCGTCTGCCAGCTTACGGATATGTTCAGCAGGAGTTAATTCAGGCGCCAGCGTGACTTTGGTTACCACGTCTGCATTGGCGGCAATAAAATCAATCATGGCATCATCAGAGCGGCGAATGTAGTCGACACTGTGAATCCCTTTCTTGGCAACGTTCAGGTAAGGGCCTTCAAGGTGGAGACCCAATGCCTGGTGTTTATATTGTGCCTGATACTCGCGAATGGCACTGACAGATGCCTTCATATCTTCATCAGAAGAGGTGATCAGGGTAGGCAGAAAGCTGGTGCAGCCAGACTTAAGGTTAGCCAGATGCATTGTGCGGATGGTGTCCGCTGTTACTGCATCGTTGAACATGACGCCGCCACAACCGTTCAGTTGCAGATCGATGAAGCCTGGCGTGAGGTATGCACCGTCCAGCGAATGGGTTTCCATGCTTTCTGGCAATGCTTTTTCTGGGCAAATGTTCTGGATCAGGCCGTTATGAATGACAACAGCATGATGATCCAACATATCGCTACCGGTGAAAATACGGCAGTTTGTCAGTGCGTACATGAATACTTCCTTACCTTACAGGTTTTTGATGTTTTCTGCTTCCAGCTCTTGGAAGTACTTAACAGTCTTCACTTTCAGCTCAGCCGTTGACGGCTCATCACAAACCATCAGGGCTTTCGGGTGTAGTTGCAGAGCAGAAATTGTCCACAGGTGGTTGACAGAGCCTTCTACAGCGGCTTGCAGTGCCAGTGCTTTATTGTGACCGGTGATCAGGATCATCACTTCTTCTGCATCAAGCAGGGTACCCACACCGATGGTTAGAGCGTGCTTAGGTACTTGATTGATATCGTTATCGAAGAAGCGTGAGTTTGCAATACGCGTGTCTTCGGTCAGCGTCTTGATACGGGTACGGGAAGATAAAGACGAGGCAGGCTCATTGAAGGCAATGTGACCATCGTTCCCGACCCCACCCATGAACAGGTTTATTTTGCCATAAGATTTAATTTTTTCTTCATAACGTTGACATTCCGCAAAGTGATCTTCCGTATTGCCGTTTAACAGATTGATATTTTTTTCTTGAATATCAATGTGATTAAAGAAATTGTTATACATGAAGCTGCGGTATGACTCGGGGTGATCTGCCGGGATGCCACAGTATTCGTCCATATTGAAAGTGACAACATGTTTGAAGCTTACTTCGCCCTGCTTATGAAGATTAATCAGTTGCTTGTAAGTGTTCAGAGGGGTACCGCCAGTCGGTAAGCCAAGAACAAACGGCCGATCTTCGGTTGGAGCGAATTTGTTAATTGAATCAATAATATATCTCGCTGACCAAAGGCCTACTTCATGTGCTGTTTTTAGCGGGATAAGTCTCACGGGATACCTCTCTGTAAATTCAAATTCTGGTGATACATGATAGCGGAATTATATCTTGGTTTTCATCATAAAATAAGTTTTATGATCGTGCTAGCAAAAAACCGGATCTCGTAGTGTTTTGAGTGACAATAATCACAATTGCATCCGTTTTAATTTGCGGGGCGAAATTAATGAAATAAACTCGTCCTGACTCATATTGGATAGTAAAAAAAGTCCCATGTTGTCATTACACATCTGAGAAAGAACCACTATAGGGGGAACAAAGGTGAATATTCTCGGTTATTTCCAAAAAGTAGGTAAAGCGTTGATGGTGCCTGTCGCCACGCTGCCTGCTGCTGCAATTTTGATGGGTGTTGGTTACTGGATTGACCCGAATGGCTGGGGGGCGAATAGTGCGCTGGCTGCATTCTTGATCAAAGCAGGTGCCGCAATCATTGATAATATGTCCTGGTTGTTCGCAGTGGGTGTTGCGTACGGCATGTCAAAAGACAAGGATGGTGCTGCGGCATTGGCTGGTCTGGTAGGTATGTATGTTGTAACAACCTTGTGCAGCCCCGGTGCGGTTGCTCAAATTGGGCTGATAGACATTTCTGCGGGTAACAATGAACTGGCATTTTCAAAGATTGCTAACCAGTTTGTTGGTATCGTTGTCGGTATCATGTCTGCGGAAATCTACAACCGTTTCTATACCGTAGAATTGCACAAAGCGCTGGCATTCTTCTCCGGTAAGCGCTTAGTGCCTATCCTTGTTTCTGTCGCGGCTATCGTGCTTTCATTTGTGCTGATGTACGTATGGCCTGTTGTTTTCTCTGCACTGGTTTCTTTTGGTGAAGCTATCACAGGCTTGGGATCAGTGGGTGCAGGCATTTACGGCTTCTTTAACCGCCTTCTTATCCCTGTGGGTCTGCACCACGCACTCAATGCGGTATTCTGGTTTGACCTTGCTGGCATTAATGACCTGGGTCGTTTCTGGACACCAGGTGCATTGGAGACTAGAGAAGCAATCAAAGGTGTGACTGGTCAGTACATGGGGGGGTTCTTCCCGGTAATGATGTTTGGTCTTCCTGCCGCGGCTTTAGCTATCTACCACACTGCTAAGCCAGAGAACAAAGAAAAAGTGGCTTCTATCATGATTGCTGCAGGTTTCGCCAGCTTCTTCACTGGTGTAACTGAACCACTTGAATTTGCATTCTTGTTTGTTGCGCCTGTGCTGTTTGTACTGCATGCACTGTTGACGGGTTTGTCTGTATTCATTGCATCCAGCATGCAGTGGACTGCGGGCTTCGGGTTCTCAGCGGGTCTTGTCGACTTGGTACTTTCTTCCTCAAACCCCGTTGCCAACCAGTGGTACATGCTGATCGTACAAGGTCTGGTGTTCTCGGTTCTTTACTACATTGTATTCCGTGTTGCTATCCAGAAGTTTAATCTGGCGACGCCTGGCCGTGAAGAAGACGAAGTCGCAACGTCAGACGTACAAGGTTCAGCAGAAACAGGTATCTTGGCACGTCAATACTTAAAAGCACTGGGTGGTCACGACAATCTGACTAACATTGATGCATGTATTACCCGTTTGCGCCTGACGGTTAAAGACGGTAGCCAAATTGATGAGAAAACACTGAAAGCACTGGGTGCAATGGGTGTTGTGAAACTGGGCACCAATAACCTGCAGGTTATCCTCGGCCCACTGGCGGAAATTGTTGCCAGCGAAATGAAAAAAGTGGGTACAACGGAAGATTTGTCCCATGTAAAACTGCCTTAATGTCTATACGTATTAAGCGGTAAAAACAGCCGGCCTCTATCGGGGCCGGTTCTTTTTTACTCAAATAGTATGAGAGTGTTCAGTATTGGTTGAGTAAATAGCCATGATCGGGGATTATTGGACGTTACTTAAAATCTATCCAACCAAGGCGCTGAGCAGCTGCACTTCAAGGTCGCCTGGGTACAAGATCTGGATCTTCCAACGAGGTATTTTTGATGAGTGAGTCTGAGGCTCGTCCAACTAACTTTATCCGTCAAATCATCGATAAAGATTTGGCTGCTGGTGTACATAACACTGTTCACACGCGTTTCCCACCAGAGCCAAATGGTTACCTGCACATTGGTCACGCGAAGTCGATCTGCCTGAACTTCGGTATTGCGCAAGACTATCAGGGTCAGTGCAACCTGCGTTTTGACGATACCAACCCAGAGAAAGAAGACATCGAATTCGTTGAGTCAATCAAGAATGATGTGAACTGGCTGGGTTTCCAGTGGGCTGGTGAAGTTTGTTATTCGTCTGACTACTTCGACCGTTTGTACGGTTACGCGGTGGAGCTTATCGAGAAAGGTCTGGCTTATGTCGATGAGCTAAGTCCTGAGGCGATTCGTGAATACCGCGGCACTCTGACAGAGCCGGGCAAACATAGTCCATACCGCGACCGCAGTGTTGAAGAAAACCTGACATTGTTCGAAAAGATGAAAAATGGCGAGTTTGCAGAAGGTAAAGCCTGCCTGCGAGCGAAGATTGATATGGCCTCGCCATTTATGGTGATGCGTGACCCTGTTCTGTATCGTGTTCGCTTTGCCCATCACCACCAAACCGGTGACAAGTGGTGCATTTACCCGATGTACGACTTCACCCACTGTATTTCAGATGCGATTGAAGGGATTACTCACTCACTGTGTACGCTGGAATTCCAGGACAACCGTCGTCTGTATGACTGGGTGCTGGAAAACATTACGATTGACTGTCAGCCGCGTCAGTATGAGTTCAGTCGCCTGAATCTTGAATACACTGTGATGTCCAAGCGTAAGTTGAGCCAGCTGGTGAGTGAGAATCTGGTTAACGGTTGGGACGACCCACGTATGCCAACGATTTCAGGCCTGCGCCGTCGCGGCTACACACCCGCATCTATCCGTGAATTCTGTAAGCGTATTGGTGTGACCAAACAAGACAACACCATTGAGATGAGCTCGCTGGAGTCTTGTGTGCGTGATGACCTGAATGAAAGTGCGCCACGCGCGATGGCAGTGTTAGATCCTATCAAACTGGTTATCGAGAACTATGCAGAAGGCAAAGTAGAAACGCTGAATGCTCCAAACCACCCAAATAAACCAGAGATGGGTGAGCGCGAGATCCCATTCAGTCGCGAGATCTGGATTGAAGCGGAAGATTTCCGTGAAGAAGCGAACAAGAAATACAAACGTTTAGTGCTGGGTAAAGAAGTACGCCTGCGTAATGCGTATGTGGTGAAAGCTGAACGTTGCGATAAAGATGCTGATGGCAACATCACCACGGTCTACTGTACCTATGATCCAGAAACTCTGGGCAAAGACCCAGCAGATGGTCGTAAAGTGAAGGGTGTGATTCACTGGGTTTCTGCGGATGCTGGTGTTGAAGCAGAGTTTCGCCTGTATGATCGCTTGTTTACCGTACCAAACCCAGGTGCTGCAGATGACTTTGCATCAACCATTAACCCGGATTCACTGAAAGTGGTTCGTGGTTTTGTTGAACCGAGCCTGAAAGCGGCGGAAGCAGAAAAGGGTTACCAGTTCGAGCGTATGGGTTACTTCTGTGCAGACAGCAAAGACAGTAAAGCGGATGCATTGGTGTTTAACCGTACTGTAGGCCTGCGTGATACCTGGGCAAAAATTGAAACGAACTAATGTCTACTGAGCAAAAAAACCGGAGCCTTGCGCTCCGGTTTTTTGTCTTTAGGATTCGTAAAAACATTAAGCGTCGTGAAGGCTGGGGTCTTCTTTGCAGCCGCTTTTGGTGCAGTGACCGTAAAGGTAAAGGCTGTGATTCGTCAGTCTGATATTATATTGATTTGCGATATCTCTCTGGCGTTGTTCAATCACCTCGTCCGTAAACTCGATGACGCGGCCGCAGTCCAGACAAACCAAGTGGTCATGGTGGTGCTGGGTCGCCAGCTCAAACACAGATTTACCACCTTCAAAATGGTGGCGGGTAACAATTCCGGCATCATCAAACTGGTTAAGTACACGGTAGACAGTTGCCAGCCCGATCTCTTCACCGATATCGATGAGCTTTTTGTAAAGGTCTTCGGCACTAATGTGTTGACAGTCCGGCTCCTGAAGAACTTCTAAGATCTTCAAGCGAGGCAGCGTTACTTTCAGTCCTGCGTCTTTCAGTGCCTTGTTATTATCTGACATCCGGTTCTTTCCTAAGTAATTGCTTTTCCCTGTGTGAGAGAACGGGGAAACTGGCAGTTAGCGTAACAAATGTGGTAAGTCGCCGCCAGTATAAAGGAACAAATATCTGACCTAATTGGTTGGTTTTGCGGCTTGTTACCGCTTTGTAAAACTGGCAGTATTGGCTGGTATGACCAGAAAAGGAATTCCAGTGTACAAATATTATAAACCTGGTATCGTCAAATTTGCCCTCAACGGCTGGCCTCCCTTCTGGGGAGCAGGTATTAAAATCTTGGATATCAGTGAAGATTTCCGGCGGGTAAAGATTCGCTTAAAGCTCAGGTGGTGGAATAAAAATGCCAACCGGACTCAGTATGGTGGCAGTATTTTTTCGATGACCGATCCTATTTATGCACTGATGTTAATGGGGATCCTGGGCGAGAAATACTTCGTCTGGGATAAAGAAGCGGACATCAACTTTATTAAACCCGGATCCACAGATCTGTTTGCCGAGTTTGTGATTTCCGAAGAGACCATTGCTTCTATTCAGCAAGCAACCGCAAATGGCGACAAAGTGTTTCCAGAGTTCATCGTGAATGTGGTTGACACCAGCGGAGAGGTAGTGAGCCGTGTCCGGCGCGTTTTGTATGTGCGTAAGAAACCCAAATATCGTGAAGGGAGTGGGGCGTCAGCGTTGCGTTGACGACAGACACAAAAAACGCGCCAGGGCGCGTTTTTCAAGCGTGTTTGCTTAGCCTTCCAGCTCCGCCAGGCACATTTCTTCGTAGATTTGGTTAACCCATTTCTCTACGCGTGCTGCGGTGAGTTCAGGTTGACGATCTTCATCGATACAAAGGCCGACAAATGTTTCATCATCTACCAGTGCTTTTGACGCCTCAAACTCATAGCCTTCGGTTGGCCAATGGCCAATAATGGTACCACCTTTGGTTTCCACGATATCACGGATGGTGCCCATCGCATCACAGAAGTATTCTGCGTAGTCTTCCTGATCACCACAGCCAAAAATTGCAACCAATTTAGTCGAGAAATCAATTTGCTCCAGCTCTGGGAAAAAGTCATCCCAGTCACATTGCGCTTCACCGTAGTACCAGGTTGGGATGCCCAGCAAAAGCAGATCGAAGTTATCGATATCTTCTTTACTGCTCTTAGCAATGTCCTGAACGTGGACCATGTGCTTACCCAGTTGTTTTTGAATCATCTTGGCGATAGCTTCAGTGTTACCTGTATCGCTACCAAAGAAGAGACCTACGCTCGCCATAATAGAGAATACCTACTTATTGTTAATCGAGCCGTAATATACACAGCCCAGAATCGAATGTGTAGAAGAAGGCCTGGCCTTCTTGCCGTTGGAATCTTTGCCGGTGCGTGCTGCAAGGTTTAAATGCCTACGCCTTCCCAAAATAACTGGATCACGCCTTTAGTAATAAACCCTGCACATCCAAGGAAGAGCACCAGCCACACAATTTTGCGGCCAAACGGTGGGACCTTTCCTTCATTGAGCACATCTTTGATCGCCATGCCGATAAAAAAGAAAATACCTGCAAACAGCAGATCAAGCCCAATCTTCTCGAGCAATTCGAAGTGCTCGTACAGCATTCCCGCCTCCGTTTGGAACCCATATTTGCCGCGCACTATAGCACAAGAGAGCGTGCTCTGTTAACGCTCTGGGTGTGTTAAAAAGCGAGTGATCACACGTGCAACTGTCTCTGGCTTTTCCGCATGCAACCAGTGGCCCGTATTCGCTATCACATGGGCTTTGGCTCGGGGGAACTGGCGCTCAATGGCTTCGCGGTGTTCAGTGGAGATATAGTCTGAATCTGCCCCTTTGAGGAAGAGGGTGTTGCCCTCAAAAACGCCTTTTTCCGGCCATCCGGTAATATCCTGATAGTGGGTTTCCAGCGCGTGCACATTGAATCGCCAACCGAATGTTCCGTCTTCCTGTTTGGCTAAGGACTTCAGTAAAAACTGACGTACACCCGGCTCAACAATGTGTTCAGCGAGTCTCGCTTCCGCATCTTTCCTGCTCAGGATGGGTTGTGCCATTGAGGCGTTCAGCCCGGCTAAAACCGCATCATGTCGGCGGACTTTATAGTCAACGGGGGCAATGTCCATGACCACCAAATCTGCCATGTATTCGGGGTAAAGCTGTGCAAGCATCATGGCGACTTTTCCGCCCATAGAGTGACCAACAACCGACACCTTCTCCAGTTTCTGTTGGTCCATAAACTCTTTCACAGCAGTCGCCTGAGACACGTAATCGACATGTTCAGTGCGTGGTGAAAGGCCGTGGTTGGGTAAATCAATTTGATAGACCTGATAATATTTAGCCAGTACCTTTGCTAATCCGCCAAGGTTATCCAGACTGCCAAAAAGGCCGTGGATCAAGAGCAATGGTTGTCCCTGCCCCTGGATTTTGTAGTTTAGTTGCAACGCAGTTTTCTCAATTTGGGGAAGTAGAGCTTAGTATAGCGATCCTTGGAAGGACTCAAAACCTTACCTTGATCACGAAGAGCGTTATTCTCACTGAAACCAGCATCTTGAGGTGGCTCGGGTATGTCTAACT
This sequence comes from Grimontia sp. THUN1695, assembly GCF_059704325.2. Classification (NCBI taxonomy): domain Bacteria; kingdom Pseudomonadati; phylum Pseudomonadota; class Gammaproteobacteria; order Vibrionales; family Vibrionaceae; genus Grimontia; species Grimontia sp. THUN1695. The sequence goes on from NZ_AP046577.1 coordinate 700,517, forward strand.
CTGTATAATCGCACCGTTGAATTGTAAACAGGACACGATGATCAAACGATGAAGACAATTGAGGTTGATGAAGAGCTATACCGGTACATTGCTAGCCAGACCCAGCATATTGGTGAAAGTGCATCGGACATTCTGCGTAGATTGCTGATGGCACCGCAGGTGGAGCAACAACCCGTTGCGACGTTGACGCCGAGCCCCACAATGAAGGGTATCGTGGTCAGCAAAGATGCGGGAAAAAACGAGACCGTCGATCGTGTGAAAGAAATGCGCGCCTTGTTGATCTCAGATGAATTTGCGGCACAAGAGAAAGCGATCGGCCGCTTCATGCTGGTACTTTCGACCCTTTACCGTATTGATCATCAAGCGTTTGCGGAAGCGACTGCGCTGAAAGGGCGCACCCGCGTATATTTTGCTGACAATGAGCAAACCTTGCTTGAGAGTGGTAAAACCACCAAGCCTAAGCATATTCCAGGCACGCCTTTTTGGGTTATCACCAATACCAATACGGGACGTAAACGCCAGATGGTCGAGCAACTGATGACCAAAATGAATTTTAGTAGCGATATCACAGAAAAAGTGGTTGGTGAGATCTGAGCCTATTGCTTGGTAGTCTCAAAAAGAATCGAGAGGCCTTGTCACTGACGGGCCTTAATTGTATCTAGGGTGATACCCAAACAACTACCTCAGGTTCTTTGGGGATGCAGACCCTGACCGCTGAGCGAATATTCAGCAAATCCCATGCTTCTCAGCGGATTAATGTTAAAAACATTTAGAAAGGATGCGAGTCAATGGCAAGCCATGAACGCGCTGGGCAACGCGCTCAGCAACAAGATCTCTACAATATTCCTCTATTGGTATCGAATTATTTCCAGTTGACGCCTGACCCGGCCAACCCCGCACACAAGGTCGAGTTTGGGACGTCCGGTCACCGGGGCTGTGCAGATAAAGCAACGTTTAACCAACACCATATTCTGGCAATTGCCCAGGCTATTGCAGACGTGCGTGCCGAGAAAGGGATCACCGGCCCCCTGTTTGTCGGTAAAGATACCCACGCCCTGTCAGAGCCGGCTTTCTGCTCTGTCGTGGAAGTATTGGTGGCAAATGGTATTACTGTTATTGCCCAGCAAGAGGGGGGTTATACACCAACACCTGGAATCTCCCACGCGATTCTGACGTATAACAGAAACAATGCTCAAAAGGCTGATGGTATTGTGATCACCCCTTCTCATAACCCGCCTCAAGATGGTGGAATTAAATATAATCCGCCTCATGGTGGCCCGGCGGAAGGTGATATCACTAAGGATATTGAACAACGCGCCAATACATTGATTGCGGAAGGCCTGGCGGGTGTACGTCGTATGGCATTTGCAGACGCGATAGCAAGTGATTACTTCATCGAAAAAGATTTAGTGATGCCGTATGTTGAAGATCTGGCATCAGTCGTTGATATGGATGCGATCAAGAAGGCTGGTCTGCGTATTGGCGTCGATCCGTTAGGAGGCTCAGGCATTGATTACTGGAAGGCGATTGCATCGCACTTTGATCTTAATATCACCTTGATCAATGACGATGTCGATCCCTCTTTCCGATTTATGTCGCTGGATAAAGATGGCGTCATTCGCATGGACTGCTCTTCGCCTTCAGCGATGGCAGGACTTTTGGCTTATAAAGACCAATACGATCTGGCGTTTGGTAATGATCCGGACTTTGATCGCCATGGTATCGTGACCCCCACTGGTTTAATGAACCCGAACCATTATCTGGCCGTGTGTATTGATTACTTGTACCGGCACCGCCCTCAATGGAGGGCTGATGTGGGGGTGGGGAAAACCTTGGTGTCAAGCGCAATCATTGACAAAGTGGTTGAGAGCCTTGGTCGCAAACTGTGTGAAGTACCTGTCGGTTTTAAATGGTTTGTTGATGGCCTGTATTCCGGTGACATTGGCTTTGGTGGCGAGGAAAGTGCAGGTGCCTCTTTCCTGCGCATGGATGGTACTGCCTGGGCGACGGACAAAGACGGTATTCTGCTTTGCCTGTTGGCTGCGGAAATCACCGCGGTGACAGGTAAGAACCCACAGCAATACTATGATGAGCTCGCTGCGAAGTTTGGTGCAGCCAGTTATGCGCGTCTGCAAGCCCCTGCAAATGGTGAACAGAAAGCCGTGCTGAGCCAGCTTTCTGCTGACATGGTGACGGCTGATACGTTGGGAGGCGATCCGATCATCGGCAAGTTAACCCACGCTCCAGGCAATGGTCAGCCGATTGGTGGTCTGAAAGTGACCACGGAGTTTGGCTGGTTTGCGGCACGTCCTTCAGGTACGGAAGACATCTATAAAATTTACTGTGAGAGCTTCAAAGGTGATGAACATCTGGCCCTGATCCAGAACGAAGCACAGCGTATTGTCAGTGATGTGTTCAGGGCTGCGGGTCTGTAAGTCATCCCTGTTTTGTTAAAGTAAGCCACCGAAAACCGGTGGCTTACTTATTGGGTGGACCTAACAAGAAGGCCAGCTTTCTGGCACGATAAACCACCGTTTGTTGTTTTCGTCTATAAGATGTACGGCGCGAGTCAGCGTGTCCGAGAGAGACAAGACGGGGAGTGTTTCAATACAAGGCGATGTTATCCATTGGTCACGGCCCAGCGCGTAAAAATCCTTATCTTCAGGCAATTGGTGTGGCCAGCACCAATTGCCAGTCATCCGGGCTGTGTTTACATTTAGCGGTGTTGGCATACCTGCGTTGGAGAGAAAAGGGTTAATGTATAACCTGCCTTGCAGCAACAACCGTCGCTTTGTAATCGGGAATTGAGGATATTGGCGTCGATATTCAGCCGTACTGGAAAGCATCAGTTGGTGGGTCGACATTTTATGGTATTTCTTTGCCAGTGTATCTTTTGCGTTTGGTCCTCGCCATTCTCCTTCAAAGCCAAGGTAAAACTTAATGGCCACCTCCCAGTGTTCGATTTCACCGCAAGGATTTTTAACCACAAAATCGACAGCACCAAGCGTCCTTTTTTCCCGTTCAACCTGCAGCTCCTCTGCCAGCAGCTGGTAGCGGGTACTTTGTTTTAAACACTGCTTGATCAACCATTGATAGTAAAAGCCAATCCGGTGGCTTCCTTCATAGCAAGGGAAGCTGTCTAAGGACAAAGAAGACCAAAAGTCGGAAGGAATGGTGAAAATCTGCTTCTGTGAAAGAATGTCTGAGGTGGTTTGAATCCAGGCCACATCTCGAGCGACCTGCGCATTGTTTGCAAACATCATTTACCTTCTTTAGTGGCATTTGGAAAGCATATAGCAAACATGGTTCACCTGCACTGTCAGGGTAGGTAGAATGAAGAATAATCTCTCATAGATTCAGGAAGAACAATGAATAACTTCGAGCTCGAAGCGATTTTAAATGACTATCTCAAACCTTTTGCCATCAAAGACTACTGCCCGAATGGGATGCAGGTAGAAGGTAAAGCGGACGTCAGGAAAATCGTGACAGGTGTAACGGCCTCACAGGCATTGATTGACGCGGCAATTGCACAGGGGGCTGATGCATTGTTGGTGCACCATGGCTATTTCTGGCGTGGAGAGCCTGAGCCGCTTAAAGGGATGAAATTCAAACGTATCAAGGCATTGATTGAACATGGTATTAACCTCTACGCTTATCACTTGCCGTTGGATATTCACCCTGACGTTGGCAACAATGCGCAGTTGGCGAAGCTATTAGGTATTGAACAGCTTGGTGTCTTGGAAGACGGAAACCCAGACTCTGTTGCCGTATGGGGAGAGTTGCCGGAAGCCATGTCAGCAAAAACGTTCAGCGAATTGTTAAGTGCCAGGTTAAACCGCGTGCCATTACATATTGATGGAGGTTCGGCTAAACCTATCAAGAAAGTGGGCTGGTGCACAGGGGGCGGTCAGGACTTTATTGATTTGGCTGCCAACAAGGGAATGGATGCGTTTATATCCGGCGAGATTTCTGAACGGACAACCTATTCAGCGAGAGAACAGGGCATTCACTATTTCAGTGCAGGCCACCACGCGACAGAGCGGTATGGCGTAAAAGCACTGGGCGACTGGCTTGCGAATGAACATGATTTTGATGTCACTTTTATTGATATTGATAATCCGGTTTAAGGTGTCGTAGATACTAAGGTCAACAGACCCTACCAACTCGTCGATAAGAAATAAAAAACGCCGCAATTTGAAGCGGCGTTTCCATTAGGGGAGCCTGAATTATTCACGGTTTTTCAAAGGCTTGAAATCGCGCTTATCGTAGCCGGTGTACAATTGGCGTGGACGACCAATACGGTTTTGTGGGTCGCCATGCATTTCATTCCAGTGAGCAATCCAACCGATAGTGCGGGACATTGCGAAAATCACGGTGAACATTGACACTGGGATACCAATGGCTTTCAGGATGATACCTGAGTAGAAATCCACGTTCGGATAGAGTTTCTTCTCGATGAAGTAAGGGTCAGAAAGGGCAATCCTTTCCAGCTCCATGGCAACATCCAGTAGTGGATCATTGATCTTCAGTTCATCAAGCACTTCGTGACAGGCTTCGTTCATCACTGTTGCACGAGGGTCATAGTTTTTGTAAACGCGGTGACCGAAACCCATGAGACGGAATGGATCGTCTTTGTCTTTCGCACGCTCAATGAACTCTGGAATATTCTCTACTGAGCCGATTTCTTCCAGCATCTTTAAGCAGGCTTCGTTAGCACCACCGTGCGCAGGCCCCCATAAAGAGGCGATACCTGCAGCTATACATGCAAATGGGTTTGCACCGGACGATCCCGCCAGACGGACGGTGGACGTTGAAGCATTTTGCTCGTGGTCAGCGTGCAACGTAAAGATCTTGTCCATCGCACGGGCGACAACGGGATTGACTTCATATTCTTCCGCTGGTGTTGCAAACATCATGTGTAGGAAGTTTTCAGCATAATCCAGATCATTGCGTGGATAGATGAACGGTTGTCCGATTGAATATTTGTAACACATTGCTGCCAGTGTAGGCATCTTTGACAGAAGACGGAACGCAGTGATTTCACGGTGCGTGTCGTTGTTGATGTCGAGAGAATCGTGATAGAACGCAGCAAGTGCGCCTACCACACCCACCATCACAGCCATCGGGTGCGCGTCACGGCGGAACCCATGGAAAAAGCTCGCGATCTGTTCGTGAACCATGGTGTGGCGAGTGACAATACGACGGAATTCTTCGTATTGTTTACGGGTTGGGGCTTCACCATATAACAGGATGTAACAAACTTCCAAATAGTCAGCGTTATTGGCTAATTGATCAATCGGGTAGCCACGGTGCAATAAAACGCCAGCTTCGCCATCAATGTATGTAATTTGTGATTCACACGACGCTGTTGCAACGAAACCTGGGTCAAACGTAAAAAAGCCGTTTGCGCCCAATGCACGTACATCGATCACTTCCGGACCGACAGTGCCCCCTTTGATCGGCAGTTCGATAGGTGCTTTCCCTTCAATGTGTAGGGTAGCTTTCTTCTCTGCCATAACATTCTCCTTTGTTTTTTATAATCCTATCCCGGATACGGACCACGTTGTTGTACCGATCGCTGCATAAGATGTCAATTTGCAGAAGTGAACTTTGTCGGGTCTGCGCAAGTATCAAAAAACTGTACGCGTTAAGTTAATGCTCTGTTTCGGGATTTCCGTCAATTTTATTGGTTTGTGTTTAAATGTTACGGGGCATATACTCTGCGGCAGGTCTCTGGATATTACATAAAGCCGGAGCGTTTCGGGGCTCAAATCGATATTTTCTTTGCGAATTTCATTGCTTGAACTGCAGTTAATAGCAGTGGCACGTGAAATCGTATTAATAGATGTTGTAGGTCTGATGCTCCGATGCTTTGGCGGGATGTGATGCCAGGGAATGTAATAACAATAATTTGCTCAATGGAGCTGAGTGGGCCATATCGTGAAAGTAAAAAAGTCAAGACCGGTAAACCTCGACCTTCAGACCATTCGCTTCCCCATCACAGCGATAGCGTCTATCACGCACCGTGTGTCGGGTGTCATCACCTTCATTTCGGTAGCCATCCTCCTCTGGCTGTTAAGCCTGTCCCTGTCATCCCCAAGTGGCTTTGAAGCCGCATCAGACATCGTAAACAGTTTCTTCGCCAAGTTTGTCCTATGGGGCATTTTGACGGCACTTGCCTATCACATTGTTGGCGGCATCCGCCACCTGTTGATGGACATGGGGCATTTTGAAGAACTGGAAAGTGGTTCGCAGAGTGCGAAAGTGGGTTTCATTATCACTGCGGTGTTGTCTGTTTTAGCGGGGATTTTGGTATGGTAGGACACGTATCTTCATTTGGCAGAAACGGGGTCCATGACTGGATCTTACTCCGTGCAACTGCCATCATCATGACGCTTTACACCCTCTACATGGTGGGCTTTTTTGCGTTTGGCCCTGAGTTGACATATCAGAACTGGATAGCGTTCTGGGGACAAATAAGCAACAAAGTTTTCACAATGTTGGCGCTGGTTTGCGTACTTATACACGCTTGGATAGGTATGTGGCAGGTTTTGACAGATTACATCAAGCCAACCGTACTGCGAATGCTCATGCAGTTTGGCATTGTGGCGCTGCTGTTTGTCTATCTGTTAACTGGCTTTTTTGTTGTGTGGGGTGTGTAAGTGAGTATTCCAGTAAGAGAATTCGACGCAATTGTTATCGGTGCGGGCGGTGCAGGTATGCGCGCAGCACTGCAGATTTCAGAGCAGGGCCTATCGTGTGCACTGCTGTCTAAAGTGTTTCCGACCCGTTCCCACACAGTGTCTGCCCAAGGCGGCATCACTGTTGCTCTGGGTAATTCCCACGAGGACAACTGGGAATGGCATATGTATGACACCGTAAAAGGGTCAGACTATATCGGCGACCAAAATGCGATTGAGTACATGTGTAAGACAGGTCCCCAGTCAATCATTGAACTCGAGAAAATGGGTTTGCCCTTTTCCCGTTTCGACAATGGCCGCATTTACCAGCGTCCATTTGGTGGCCAGTCAAAAGCATTCGGTGGTGAGCAAGCTGCGCGTACTGCAGCGGCAGCTGACCGTACCGGTCATGCACTGCTTCATACCCTGTACCAACAGAATATCAAAAACAAAACCACCATTTTCTCTGAGTGGTATGCCCTCGATCTGGTGAAAAACCAGGATGGCGCAATTGTTGGTGCAACGGCGATGGACATGGAAAGCGGCGAAATCTGCTACTTCAAAGCCAAAGCAACGGTGCTGGCGACAGGTGGCGCGGGTCGTATTTACCAATCCACGACAAATGCACACATCAACACCGGTGATGGTGTGGGTATGGCATTGCGTGCTGGCGTGCCAATGCAAGACATGGAAATGTGGCAGTTCCACCCAACCGGCATTGCCGGTGCCGGCGTACTGGTTACTGAAGGTTGCCGTGGTGAAGGTGGTTATCTGCTTAACAAAGACGGTGAGCGTTTCATGGAACGTTATGCGCCAAACGCCAAAGATCTCGCAGGTCGCGATGTCGTTGCGCGTTCTATGATGGTCGAAATCCGTGAAGGTCGCGGTTGCGATGGCCCTTGGGGCCCACACATTAAACTGAAACTGGATCACTTAGGCAAAGACGTACTTGAAGCACGTCTGCCGGGTATTCTTGAGCTGTCACGTACATTTGCACATGTTGACCCAATCAAAGAACCAATCCCGGTTATCCCAACCTGTCACTATATGATGGGTGGTGTGCCGACACAGGTATCTGGCCAGGCTATCAAACAAGATGCCAACGGCAACGATGTGGAAGTTCAGGGTCTGTTTGCCTGCGGTGAAATTGCCAGCGTATCTGTCCATGGTGCAAACCGTCTGGGTGGTAACTCGCTGCTTGACCTGGTTGTATTCGGTCGCGCGACCGGTCTTCATCTGGGTGAAACTCTGGCTGCGCAGGTTGAAGCGCGTGATGCGTCTGAGTCTGACATTGAAGCATCTCTGGCGCGTGTTAATCGCTGGAATTCAACCCAGAAGGGTGAAGACCCGGTTCAAATTCGTAAAGATCTCCAGTCTTGTATGCAGAACAACTTCTCGGTATTCCGCGAAGGTGATGCCATGGCGAAAGGTCTGGAAGAACTTAAAGTTATCCGCGAGCGCTTGAAAGAAGCGCGTTTGGATGACACCTCATCAGAATTCAATACCCAGCGCATTGAGTGCCTGGAGTTGGATAACCTGATGGAAACGGCATTCTCTACCGCAGTCGCAGCAAACTACCGCACAGAGAGCCGTGGTGCACATGCCCGCTTTGATTACCAAGAGCGTGATGATGAAAACTGGCTGTGCCACACCATCTACAACCCGGAAACAGAGTCGATGTCCAAGCGTGATGTCAACATGACCCCTGTTCATCGTGAAGCTTTCCCGCCGAAAGCGCGTACTTACTAAGGGAGGTAGAAGATTATGAAACTGAACTTTTCTGTATATCGTTACAACCCGGACGTTGATGACGCGCCGCACATGAAGGGTTACACCCTCGAAGTGCCTGATGGCTCGGACATGATGGTGCTGGACGCGCTGATCCTGCTGAAAGAGCAAGATCCAACGCTGGCTTTCCGTCGCTCTTGCCGTGAAGGGGTATGTGGTTCTGACGGTATCAATATGAATGGTAAAAACGGACTGGCGTGTATTACACCGCTGTCAGCATTGACTGACCAGTCGAGCATTGTGATCCGTCCGCTGCCGGGGTTGCCGGTAGTGCGTGACCTGATTATTGATATGAGCCAGTTTTACCAGAACTACGAGCGTGTGAAACCGTATCTCATCAACGACAGTGCGCCACCTGCGCGTGAAAACCTGCAATCGCCGGAAGATCGTGCGCACCTTGACGGTCTGTATGAGTGTATCATGTGCGCGTGTTGCAGTACGTCTTGCCCGTCATTCTGGTGGAACCCGGATAAGTTTGTTGGGCCGGCAGGTCTGCTTGCTGCATACCGTTGGTTGATTGATAGCCGTGATACCGCAACAGACGAGCGTTTATCAGATCTGGACGACGCTTTTAGTGTTTTCCGTTGCCATAGCATCATGAACTGTGTAAATGTTTGTCCTAAAGGGCTAAATCCTACGAAAGCAATCGGCCATATTCGTTCAATGCTGCTTAAACGCGCAGTGTAATATCGGTCTCTGTACACCTACATACTTTAAAATTTAAGCTCCCTGTCATGGGGAGCTTAAAAGGAACGCCGGTGAACCCCGGTCGTAGCAACATAAAAAACTAAGTGGTTAAGGGATAACAATGCAAAATGGCGTGATGAAGGCTTGGATTGAGTCTTCTCATTTGGCTGGCGCCAATGCAACTTACGTAGAAGACCTCTACGAACTGTACCTCAGTGACCCCGAGTCTGTAGATAGCGAATGGCGAGCAGTGTTTGATGGACTGCCCGTTGTGAATGGCAACGCAACCGAGCAACCCCACTCAAGAGTTCGTGAATATTTCCGCAGGCTTGCTACCGAGACAGCGCATTTCAGTGCATCAGTCAGTGATCCGGACGTCGACGCGAAGCAGGTAAAAGTTCTTCAACTTATTAACGCCTACCGCTTCCGTGGACATCAACAAGCAAATCTGGACCCTCTAGGTCTTTGGCAGCGTGAGCGTGTGCCTGATCTGGACCCGTCTTTCCATAATCTTAACGAAGATGACTTTCAGGAGTCATTTAACGTAGGTTCTTTTGCCATCGGGCAAGAGAGCATGAAACTTGCCGACCTCTACGAAGCGTTGAAGAAAACCTACTGTGGTTCAATTGGCGCAGAATACATGCATATTACCAACACAGAAGAAAAGCGCTGGATCCAGCAGCGTCTTGAATCTGTGGTTGGTCAACCACAGTTCTCCAATGAAGAAAAAATTACTTTACTGGAAGAGCTGACAGCTGCGGAAGGCCTTGAGCGTTATCTAGGGGCGAAATTCCCTGGAGCCAAGCGATTCTCTCTGGAAGGTGGTGACGCGCTGATCCCGATGGTGAAAGAAGTGATTCGTCACTCTGGCACACATGGGGTACGTGAAGTGGTCGTTGGTATGGCGCACCGTGGCCGTTTGAATATGCTGGTTAACGTGCTCGGTAAAAAGCCTTCTGAACTGTTCGACGAATTTGCAGGTAAACACGGTGAATCATGGGGTACCGGTGATGTGAAATATCATCAGGGTTTCTCAAGTGATTTCGCTACCCCGGGCGGTGATGTTCACCTTGTTCTGGCATTCAACCCGTCACACCTGGAAATTGTTAATCCTGTGGTTATGGGCTCTGTCCGTGCCCGTCAGGATCGTCTTGGTGATAAAGATGGTTCAATGGTGCTGCCTATCACCATTCACGGTGACTCCGCAATTGCTGGCCAAGGCGTGGTACAAGAGACGTTTAACATGTCTCAGGCCCGTGGCTACAAAGTTGGCGGAACCGTTCGAATCGTGGTGAATAACCAGGTCGGTTTTACCACGTCGAACCCGAACGATACCCGTTCGACTCAATACTGTACTGACATCGCCAAAATGGTTCAGGCACCCATTTTCCACGTCAATGCTGATGATCCAGAAGCAGTGGCATTTGTTGCGCGTCTGGCGATTGATTACCGCAATGAATTTAAACGCGATGTGGTGATTGATCTGGTCTGTTACCGTCGCCATGGTCACAACGAAGCTGATGAGCCAAACGCAACACAGCCTTTGATGTACCAGAAGATCAAAAAACACCCGACGCCACGTAAGCTGTATGCTGATGTGTTGGCTGACAAAGGCGTTGCGGATATCGAAAAAGCCACTGAGTTGGTGAATGGCTATCGCGATGCGCTCGACCACGGTGAAATTGTGGTGAAAGAGTACCGCCCAATGGCGCTTCATTCTGTCGACTGGTCTCCGTATCTGGGGCACGATTGGACTGCGGAGTGGCCAAATAAGTTCGACAAGCAGCGTTTGGTTGAATTGGGTAAGCGCATTTGTACTTATCCGGAAAGCCACAAGCTTCACAGTCGCGTCAACAAGCTTTACAACGATCGCCTTGCCATGGCAAATGGCGAGAAACCGTTGGACTGGGGGATGGCAGAAACGCTGGCTTACGCAACCATTGTTGATGAAGGCAAACGTATCCGCATTACAGGCCAGGATTCAGGCCGGGGCACGTTCTTCCATCGTCATGCTGTCTTGCACAACCAGAATGATGCGAGCACTTACGTGCCACTGAGCAATATCCATGACAAACAGGGGCCATTCCAGGTATTTGACTCTGTGTTGTCAGAAGAAGCGGTACTGGCGTTTGAGTATGGTTACGCGACTGCTGAACCGGGTGGTTTGACAGTTTGGGAAGCACAGTTTGGTGACTTTGCCAACGGTGCCCAAGTAGTGATCGATCAGTTCATCAGCTCTGGTGAGCAAAAATGGGGCCGTATGTGTGGCTTGACCATGTTGCTGCCACACGGTTACGAAGGCCAGGGCCCAGAGCATTCCTCTGCGCGTCTTGAGCGCTATTTGCAACTGTGCGCTGAACAGAACATGCAGGTGGTTGTGCCTTCTACACCGGCGCAGGTTTACCACATGCTGCGTCGTCAGGTATTCCGCCCAATGCGTCGTCCTCTGATTGTGATGTCACCGAAGTCCCTGCTTCGACATCCACTGTGCACATCAACACTGGATGAATTGGCCGATGGTAACTTCCAGCCAGCGATTGGTGAGATTGACGAGCTGGATCCTAAAGCGGTCAAACGTGTAGTGATGTGTTCCGGTAAGGTTTACTTCGATCTGCTGGAAGCACGCCGCAAAGAAGAAATTACAGATGTCGCCATTATTCGCATTGAGCAGCTGTACCCCTTCCCGAAAGAAGATGTGCAGGCTGTGATTAGCGAATATGTCAATGCCAAAGACTTTGTCTGGTGTCAGGAAGAGCCTCAAAACCAGGGCGCCTGGTACAGCAGCCAGCACAATTTCCGCTTGGCCATTCCGGCTGATGCCACGTTGAGTTATGCAGGCCGTGCGGCTTCTGCGTCTCCGGCGGTAGGTTATATGTCGGTACACTTGAAACAACAAAAAGCGTTAATTGAAGACGCGCTTACCCTGAATTAAGAACTAGAAAGCTAAGGAATTAAACGAAATGACAATCGAAATTCTGGTTCCCGACCTACCTGAATCTGTTGCAGACGCGACAGTGGCGACATGGCACAAGCAACCCGGCGATGCGGTTAGCCGTGACGAGGTGCTGGTTGATATTGAAACGGACAAAGTGGTGCTGGAAGTGCCTGCACCGGATGACGGCATACTGGAAGCTATCATTGAGGAAGAAGGTGCGACGGTTTTGTCTAAGCAGTTGCTCGCGAAGATTAAGCCTGGGGCAGTTGCCGGTGAACCGACGCAAGATGCGCCAGCATCTTCTGAGGCGTCACCAGACAAACGCCACACTGCATCACTGACTGAAGAGTCCAATGATGCGCTTAGCCCTGCAGTTCGTCGCCTTCTGGCTGAAAATGACCTGACACCTGACCAGATTAAAGGTACAGGCGTTGGTGGTCGTATCACCCGTGAAGATGTGGATGGCTTCCTGAAAAATGGCGGAGCGAAAGCGGCACCAGCACCCGTTGCAGCGAAAGAAGAAGCGCCGGCTTTGGGGCATCGCAGTGAAAAACGTGTTCCTATGACACGTCTGCGTAAACGAGTAGCTGAACGTCTGCTGGAAGCGAAAAACAGCACCGCAATGCTGACCACGTTTAACGAAGTCAACATGAAGCCAATCATGGACATTCGTAAGCAATACAAAGATGTGTTCGAAGAGCGCCACGGCATTCGTCTGGGTTTCATGTCTTTCTACGTGAAAGCAGTTGTGGAAGCGCTGAAACGTTACCCAGAAGTGAATGCGTCTATCGACGGTGATGACATCGTTTATCACAACTTCTTTGATGTTAGCATGGCTGTTTCAACGCCTCGTGGTCTGGTTACGCCAGTACTGCGTGACTGCGACCGCCTGAGCCTGGCTGAGATTGAGAAAGGAATCAAAGAGCTGGCAATTAAAGGCCGTGATGGCAAGCTGACGGTTGAGGAGTTGACCGGCGGTAACTTCACTATCACCAACGGCGGTGTATTTGGTTCTCTGATGTCGACGCCGATTATCAACCCACCACAAGCTGCTATTTTGGGTATGCACAAGATTCAAGAGCGCCCAATGGCGGTGGATGGCAAGGTTGAGATCCTGCCAATGATGTACCTTGCGCTTTCTTATGATCACCGTCTGATCGACGGACGCGAGTCTGTTGGCTTCCTGGTGACAGTGAAAGAGCTTTTAGAAGACCCAACACGTCTGCTGCTTGACGTATAATTTTGCAGCCCGGCATCTGCCGGTTAACAGGGGGCTGGAGCCCCCTGTGTGGAAAGCAAAACAAACTTATAACACGGAAATAAACACGGATAGAACATCATGAATCTGCACGAATATCAGTCGAAACAGCTGTTTGCTGAATACGGGCTGCCAGTATCCGAAGGGTACGCCTGTGATACTCCTCAAGAAGCCGCAGAAGCTGCTGACAAACTGGGTGGCGACAAATGGGTCGTTAAATGCCAGGTACACGCCGGTGGCCGTGGTAAAGCGGGCGGTGTAAAGCTGGTCAGCACCAAAGAAGAAATCAAAGAATTCGCGCAAAAGTGGTTAGGAAAAAATCTGGTCACTTACCAGACAGATGCCAACGGCCAACCCGTCAGCAAAATCCTGGTTGAAGAATGCACTGACATCGCTCAGGAATTGTATCTGGGTGCAGTGGTAGACCGCGGTTCACGTCGCGTGGTTTTCATGGCATCGACTGAAGGTGGTGTGGAAATTGAAAAAGTGGCTGAAGAAACGCCAGAACTTATTCACAAAGCTGCGATCGATCCACTGGTAGGGCCTCAGCCTTACCAAGGCCGCCAGCTTGCATTTAAGCTGGGCCTGAAAGGCGACCAGATCAAACAGTTCACCAAAATTTTCATGGGGATTGCGAAACTGTTCATTGAGCGCGATGTGGCGCTGGTGGAAGTGAACCCATTGGTGATCACTGAGCAGGGCAACCTGCATTGTCTGGATGCCAAGCTGTCTATCGACAGTAATGCGGTATATCGCCAGCCTAAAATCCGTGAAATGCACGATCCTTCACAGGATGATCCACGCGAAGCACATGCAGCACAGTGGGAACTGAACTACGTTGCTCTTGATGGCAGCATCGGTTGTATGGTTAACGGTGCGGGTCTGGCCATGGGTACCATGGACATCGTAAACCTGCACGGTGGTAGTCCTGCAAACTTCCTGGATGTTGGTGGTGGCGCAACAAAAGAGCGTGTCACTGAAGCATTCAAGATTATTCTCTCTGACGACAACGTAAAAGCAGTTCTGGTGAACATCTTTGGCGGCATCGTGCGCTGTGACCTGATCGCAGATGGCATCATTGGTGCGGTCGAAGAAGTTGGCGTTAAGGTCCCGGTAGTTGTTCGCCTTGAAGGTAACAACGCTGAACTTGGTGCGAAGAAACTGGCTGAGTCAGGCCTGAACATTATTGCTGCGACCTCACTGACTGAAGCAGCAGAGAAAGTTGTTGCTGCCGCGGAGGGTAAATAATGTCTGTTTTGATCAACAAAGATACCAAAGTAATCTGTCAGGGCTTTACCGGTGGGCAGGGGACTTTTCACTCAGAGCAAGCCATTGAGTACGGAACGCAAATGGTTGGTGGTGTATCACCGGGTAAAGGTGGTACAACGCACCTTGGTCTGCCTGTGTTTAACACTGTTGCAGAAGCGGTAGAAGCGACTGGCGCAACGGCAACGGTTATCTACGTACCGGCTCCTTTCTGTAAAGATGCGATTTTAGAAGCAATCGACGCGGGTATTGAACTGATTGTTACCATTACCGAAGGCATTCCAACGCTGGATATGCTGGAAGTGAAAGTGAAGCTGGATGAAGCTGGCGTTCGCATGATTGGCCCAAACTGCCCAGGTGTTATCACTCCGGGCGAATGTAAGATTGGTATCATGCCGGGCCACATTCACAAGCCGGGCAAAGTGGGCATTGTTTCCCGTTCAGGTACCCTGACTTATGAAGCCGTTAAGCAAACCACGGATGAAGGTTTCGGCCAGTCTACCTGTGTCGGTATTGGCGGTGACCCAATCCCAGGCTCTAACTTCATCGACATCCTGAAAATGTTCGAAGAAGACCCACAGACGGAAGCGATTGTGATGATCGGTGAAATCGGTGGTACGGCTGAAGAAGAAGCCGCAGCATTCATCAAAGAAAACGTGACTAAACCCGTTGTTTCTTATATCGCGGGTGTGACTGCGCCTCCAGGTAAGCGTATGGGCCACGCTGGTGCGATCATCTCAGGGGGTAAAGGCACAGCAGAAGACAAGTTTGCTGCGCTTGAAGCGGCTGGTGTGACCACGGTTAAGAGCCTGGCTGACATTGGCAAAGCACTGCGTTCCCGTACTGGTTGGTAAGTAATAGCCTGACAAAAAAAACCGCTCAATCGAGCGGTTTTTTATACGAAAATTTTACTATTCAGTTTGCCGATAAAACTGGCTGAGAAAGAAAAGTACAGCGGCAGCCACAACAACAGATGGTCCGGCTGGGGTATCTTTAAACCAGGAAAGTGCGATACCACCGAGCACGGCGAGCACTCCGATACCGCTGGCCAGCATCGCCATTTGTTCTGGGCTTCTTGAAAACCGGCGCGCAGTGGCGGCAGGAATAATCATCAGGGAAGTGATAATAAGGGCACCGACAAACTTCATCGCTACTGCGATCACCACACCCACCAACAGCATCAGGATCAGTTTCAGCCTGTCGACGTTGTAGCCATCGACCCGTGCCATTTCTTCATCGACAGTAATGGCAAGAAGGGGAGTCCACAATCTATAGATAGCCGCAAGCACCAACGCACATCCAACAGCAATCCAGCCCACATCAGGACCGCTGACTGACAGGAGATCGCCAAACAGATACGCCATCAGATCGACACGCAAATCATCCACAAAGCTGATAGTGACTAAACCAAGAGACAGTGATGTGTGGGCGATAATGCCTAAAAGCGTATCTGTAGAGACATTGCTTTTTCGCTGTAGGCTCACCAACAAAATAGCTATCACTACACAGGTAAGAATCAACGCCATATTGAGGTTAACTTGCAGCATAAAGCCTAGTGCAAGCCCGAGCAAAGAGCCGTGAGCCAGAGTATCTCCGAAATAGGCCATTTTACGCCACACAACAAATGAACCCAGAGGGCCAACCGTTGCCGCAATCAAGATGCCGGCAACCAATGGGAAGGCAAGAAACTCAAACATTGTGTTGGCCTCCGTGCTTGCAAGGCCCAACTAAGCTGCCTGATAAGTCATGGTCATGATTGTGTTGGTGATGATACAGCGCGAGCTGCTCACTTTCTCTTCGGCCAAACAAGGCGACATACTCAGGATGGGAAGAGATCGCTTCCGGTTCACCTGAACAGCAGACATGGTGTTGGAGACAAATCACCTCATCGGTTTTGGCCATGACAAGATGAAGATCGTGGGAAACCATCAGGATCCCGCATTTCAATTTTTCTTTCAACGTAGAAATCAATCTATAAAGTTCAAGTTGCCCGGACACATCAACACCTTGTACTGGTTCATCCAAAACCAAAAGATCGGGTTTTTTCAGCACAGCACTTGCCAGCAGTATACGCTGGCACTCCCCGCCGGATAAGGTATGCATGTTGGCATGTAGAAGCTTTCTGGCACCGACCAGAGTCAATGCATCTTCGATATCTTGTCGGCTCACCCCCGGAGAAAGCTTCAAGAAACGTTCAACATTCAAGGGAAGACTTTCATTGAGTTTCAGCTTTTGCGGGACATAACCAATTTTTAATCCTTTACGTTTCTCAACAGTGCCTTTTGTTGGGCAGGTTAAGCCGATAACGGCTTTAACTAGCGTGGATTTTCCTGCACCATTTGGGCCGATCAGCGTGATGATTTTGTCTCTCTCTAGTTTGATAGAAACGTTATCGAGTACATTCCGGCCATCATAGACGACGGTAACGTTGTTGAGTGTGACAAGTACTGAGGACATATTTTGAACGAACAGTTTAAAAATGAAATGTTATAATATAACATTTATTGCCCGATTAAAATTCTACATGCCGGACAACGAGATGATGAGTCATACAAAGACGTTTATTATTGCCCTGTCGTTACTCCTTCCACTTTCAGCAGTCGCAAAGCCACACCTGGTTACCACGATCAAACCACTTGGCCTTATTGCCAGCGATATTGCCGGAAATTATGCCGAGGTAGATATCCTGTTGCCAGACCGTGCATCGCCCCATGATTATGCCCTTAAGCCTTCAGATATCAAGCGGCTTAACCGGGCTGATGCAGTGTTTTGGGTTGGACCGGAAGTGGAGTTATTTCTTGAAAAAGTGATAGCTGGGAAGAACCATTCGGTTCAGTTAACGGCCTACCCGGGTATGCCAGTACGCTATTTTGATGAAAGCATACATGGCCATGATAACCACAGCCATCATGGGCACAGCCATGAAGGTATTGATGGGCATATTTGGCTTGGGCCTAATCAAAGTGTGGTGATTGCAAAAGCGGTGAAAGATACGCTCATCAAGCTTGATCCGATGAATGCAGATGTGTACGAAGAAAACTTTGCAGATTTCTCTGCCGGGGTGGAGAATGCCAAAAATACCTTGTCGAGACAGTTTTCCGCGATCGACAATAAAGGGTATTTCCTGTTTCACGATGCTTATGGCTACTTTGAAGATGCTTTCAACCTGAATCCACTCGGACACCTAACTATTAATCCGGAACGTAAACCTGGTGCCAAGACTCTGATTTCTATCCGTAATATGATTAAAAAAGGCGAAGCGCAGTGTGTATTCAGTGAGCCTCAGTTTAACCCGGCTATGGTGTCTAATCTGGTGAAAGGTACTGACACCAAAATTTTGGTGCTGGATCCCTTGGCAACGGATTTTGCCGTAGGTGAAAATCACTATGTGGATTTTTTGAACAGTTTAGGGCGTCAGTATCTCTCTTGTTTCATGCCGATTTAACCGTCAATGCGTCGGGTTGCAGTGAGATGTTAGCCGCATAACCATTGCAAGCTTCACAGTCGCCCGATGGAAATCTGAGAAAATACCGTGACATTAAAAAAACATCAAAAAAACAATGTCACGAATTTTCCGCTACCTGCTTGCGCGCAATAAATACTGCTTTATCGCGATATTTACAGCTTTTACTTGGGGAAGCCTGGCCTCGGCATCGCCAGTATTCTATGCGTTTCCCTATACATCTCCCGATGCTCCTGCAAAGATCACAGACATTGAATATGCCGATGGGCGTGGAGTATGGATACTGGATAGCAGTGGGGATGTCAGTTTCTACGATGGGCTGCACTACCACAAACTTTCGGTGTTTACGTCTATTGATACCGGCGTGTCACATATCGCCTTGTTTGAAGGGGCACTCTGGCTTATTTCCAAAGGCCAGCTTCTCCGCTACGACATCGATAGCAACAGCCTAACGCCGCAAACGATAACAGGCCAGGTGTCAGAAATTGTCGCTACTTCAGAGGGCTTGTGGGTTGCCACATCCACAGCTCTCTATCTTATACAGTCAGGGACAACCAAACCCATTTATTGGGGAGAGAACCGTTACCAGCGTTTGTTACCTTTTGATAATACTTTACTGGGCACCGCTGACAGTGCGCTCTATGTGGTGGCATCCGGTGAGTTATTTTTATCGCTATCGGGTGAGCAGGCTTTGAGTCTGGCATCTGATGGTGTGACTGTTTATCTGGGACATGAAAAAGGACTCTCCCTGTATCGTCAGGGAATGCTTGTAGAACGCTTTCTGGATGGAAAGCAGATTAACCATGTCACTGCAAGCGATGGGGGCGTTTGGGCGGGAGGTGAGTCGGGGCTCTATTTAGGGATGGGAAAAAGGGATAGTTTCACCTTCAAGGAGATAACCGGTGATAATGATGATGCCTTCAGCTTCTCTGGGCGCATGGTGACCGATATTGAACCAGGGCAAGGCGATGTGCTTTGGGTGTCTTCAGAGACGGGATTGCACTTCCGGTCGTCGATAGCGAGAAACATTCGCCGTTTTACGATGTTTTTACTTTCTTATGAGCCTGCTAAAGAGCAATTAACCGGGCTTGAAGAAAGGGAAGAAGGCTATCTTTTGACCACGCATTATAAGCTGGTTTCTTTAGATGCAGACATGTTACCCAAACGGGTGGTGAGATCAGAGAGGGCTATCAATGACATGACACTGTTTGACGATACACTCTGGTTAGCATCCGATTCAGGATTGAAAGGCATGAACCCTGACACCTTGAAAGAGCGCCCTGGTTCTGTCCCTGCGTCCTTAAATAGCCTGGTAGTAGACAGGATCTTCAAAGATAGACACTCACTCTGGCTGGTCTCCGGGGCACGGGTGATACGTTTCTGGCCCCGTAGCCGCACAGTCGTGGATTTTGGGCATGACTGGAGTGGCTCAGAGGCTAACCGATTGACGTCGGTAGCCGAGGTTGCGGAGGAAGGGACGTGGCTGGGTACGACCAATGGGCTTTATATTTACTTCGATGGCCGGTTTCAGCGTGCATTGACACGGGAAGAGGTTGGCACCATTAAGTCTTTGCACTTGGAGCCATCAGGCAAACTTTGGCTGCTGACTGAGCAGGGGGTTTATACATATGATAAAAACCGCGCTCTCATGCTTTATGAAGTCTTCGCCAACACCCCAGATGATACCGTGAAGTGTTTGTCTGTAAACGGCGATACGGCATATTTTATTGCGACCAAGGGCATTTATGAATACAGTCTTTTGACTGGGTCAAACCGCTTTGTTCAGGGAACGTCGCGAGTTATCCAATCGACACAACATGTTTGTCAGAAGACGACGGATAACATGCTGATTGCGGGAGACTATGGCGTATTCGTCATCCCTAACCCGGCGCTAGATGCACTATTCAAAGCCCCTTCCATGAGCCTTTCCCCGGGGGCTGTGTATGTCAATGGTATCCCTTGGCGGCTTGCTCCTTCTCAGGATAACCTTTTGCAGCTGACAACCAAAAGTACCGTCGTCATCGAGGTTAGCCGCATGCCTTTTGGTGCCATTTCCCCAATGGTTTATCGGTTAGAAGGCAATCCAGCCCCCAACTGGTACTCGACGAATGATCAGCAGTTAGTGTTTAGTGCGCTGGATGCGGGTGAGTACACGTTAATGTTAAAAGTCGGGCACGAAAAAAACGGACTTGATGAGATAAGGCTACTTTCTTTTGTGGTGGTCTCTCCCTGGTACCAACAGGTTGGTTACGTCTTTCTTGCCGTTATTCCGCTCATTATGTTGATGACGTTTTATTACCAACGTAAAAATACGTCGATTAAAGCTCAGAACAAGCAGCTACGTGAAACCGTTCACCGGAAGGTGATAGAGATAGACATGCGTCAGGAGTCAACCCGGCGTTTTTGTCATGGGCTCCCGTTACTGGAGAATAAGACATTCACTGAGATACTTGTCCCAGAGCCGTGCAGCGAGGAATCGATGGAACACCATCGTTGGCGGACTGCAGCAATGGATGAGATTAATGCCCATTTTCATAACCCTGATTATTCAACGTCTGTGTTGGCGAAAGCGATGTGTGTTTCAGAGCGAAGTCTCCAGCGCAGGTTTAAACTGGAATTTGGTATAACGTTCAAAGAAGCATTGATTACAACGCGGCTTGAGAATGCAAAACGTATGCTGTGTCAGGGGGATAAAATCACGGATGTTGCTGTCGCTTGTGGTTTCAATGAGCCGTCTTACTTTACTAAGTCGTTTAAGGCTAAGTATGGAAAGACGCCGTCACAATTCAGGGAAGAGTGTGGTGAAGGTGAAACAGTCGGTCAAAGAAGGTAAAAAAAGAGCGTGGTATAGCCTGATAGCCATACCACGGGCGTCAAAGACACCTTCGCTTGCTGCCGGTAGTGGTGGGAGACCACACACCACCTAGAATCAGGTTCTGATGTGTGTTCATTTAACCGTTTTTTACCGCCAGTCAGCCAGTAATTTCCCGCCATTGTTTCAAATCGATGAAATAACCGTTATTTATTTGCACTTCCTCGAAAATTTAAGGCGGTTTTTTATGTTGAAAAACCTGCTTTTAACGGTTTTAACGATGGGTTTACTGCGAGTCTGACAGGTAAAATAGGGATATAGATGTGCTTCAACGAAGAAGCGTAGACATGATATTTACAAAGCTAACGCCAAAAATTGACGTATTTGACGAGTGAGAATAACACAAATTCGGTTTAGCCCATTTATCCCCTTCCTTTGTTGATCAAAAACAACTTTCCTTTGGAAACAATTTGCAATACTTTTACGCGTAAATGTTTATGATTCTCATTTTGGTTGTAATTATGAAGCTGACCGAACTCAAACCCGGCATGGCTGGGCGGGTGATTTCCCTTTCTGCGGTACCCACTGTTTCAAGAAAAAAACTGATGACGATGGGATTGTTGCCTGATACCGATGTCAGTGTTGTGCGCTACGCACCGATGGGGGATCCCATCCAGATCAGGGTGCGGGGATGTGATATAGCACTTCGCTTGTCGTTAGCACAGCATATTGAGGTGGTTGGCCATGAAAAATAAGCAGTTACTTATAGTAGGAAATCCAAACTCAGGAAAAACCACGCTGTTTAACCGCCTGACAGGCTCGCGACAGGAAATTGGTAACTGGGCCGGTGTAACCGTGGATAAAAAGCAGGGACAGTTGCAACTTGGGGGGGGGGCAACAACACTGACAGATCTCCCGGGCATTTACACTTTAGATAATGTGGATGGAGAAAGCAGTATTGATGAATCCATTGCAATCTCAGCCCTTTTTAATTTTCCTTGTGATTTGATTGTCAATATTCTCGACGCCAGCAGCCTGGAGCGCAGCCTTTATCTCACTTTACAACTGAGAGAGCTCGGCCGCCCGATGGTGGTCGTATTGAACAAAATGGATGTGGTTAAAGCGCAAGGCTTTGAGCTGGATATCGATAAGCTCTCCTCATTGTTGCAATGCCCGGTATTGTGCGTGACAGCCACAGATATGCGTTCAGTCGAAAACCTGAAAGCGTCACTTCTGTCTGCCATCGAACAAGCGGATGAGATGGAGGCAGTGAAGCTCGATTATGGGGCGGAGTTGGAAAGCACTATTGTTAATATTGCTGATGCTTTGATGCAGGACGGTTGCGAATATGCCCGTGCCAATGCAATACGATTGTTATGTGGCGACAGCGCATTGGCAAGGCAGGCATCACCGCACGCCTTGGCGGTCTGTGAGCGTGAAATTGCTGTGCTCCACACAATGGATACAGATTTGGTCATTGCGGATGTGCGTTACTCTCATGTCGCAGATATATGCCGTGCGACCAAAACCCAGATTGTACCGCTGAAAGCACGCATCACAGATGCCATTGATGATGTGGTGCTTAACCGCTACATCGGTTTGCCGATCTTTTTTGCTGTGATGTATCTGATGTTTATGTTCTCCATCAACATTGGTGGTGCATTTATCGACTTCTTTGATATCGGTGTTGGTGCGTTGCTGGTTGATGGCGGTCACTACCTGTTAGATGACCATCTCCCGGTTTGGTTGGTCACTCTCATTGCAAACGGGCTGGGCGGGGGTATTCAGACGGTCGCAACCTTTATCCCTGTTATTGCCTGTTTATATCTGTTTATGTCGCTACTGGAAGCCTCGGGCTACATGGCTCGTGCGGCTTTTGTGCTGGATAAAGCCATGCAGCGTATTGGTTTGCCCGGAAAGGCCTTTGTCCCTCTGGTGCTGGGATTTGGCTGCAACGTACCTGCAATCATGGCCACCCGGACTCTGGATCGGGAGCGTGAGCGCAGGTTGGCAGCGGCGATGGCACCTTTTATGTCATGTGGTGCGCGTCTTCCTGTGTATGCGCTCTTTGCGGCGGCCTTTTTCCCGGAGAACGGGCAAAATGTTGTCTTCTTTCTCTATCTACTTGGCATCGCTGTTGCAATTTTTACCGGTGTGGTGATGCGCCGCACCCTGTATCCGGGCGACAGTGAGGCATTGCTGATGGAAATACCACGCTACGAATGGCCACGTGTGCGGGATATCTGGATGAAAACCTGGCAGAAGCTGAAGCGCTTTGTTTTTGGCGCAGGTAAAACCATCGTTGTTGTGGTCACGGTGTTGAGCTTTGTTAACTCACTGGGTACCGATGGTTCCTTTGGTAATGAGGATTCAGAAAACTCTGTATTGGCAAAAGCGGCACAACTTGTGACACCGGTTTTTGCGCCTATTGGTATTGAAGAAGATAACTGGCCGGCGACAGTGGGCATTATTACCGGTATTTTCGCCAAAGAAGCGGTGGTGGGAACGCTGAATAATCTCTATGCCTCGCCCGTCGGTGAAGAGGCGACAGAGTATGATTTGCTGGGTAGCCTGACTGATGCTGTACAGACTATTCCGGAAAATCTGGTTGGCCTGAATTTCGCTGATCCATTGGGTATTCAAGTGGGCGACCTGCCAAACAAAGAAGCGGTTGCTGAAGAGCAGGAAGTGGATCTGAGTATTTTTGCCAACCTGAGTGCCAACTTTACAGCAGCCAGCGCCTTTGCCTATCTGGTGTTCGTCCTGTTGTATACCCCTTGCGTGGCGGCAATGGGTGCCTATGTGCGTGAGTTCGGAAAACCTTTCGCTGTGTTTATTGCCAGCTGGACAATGCTGCTTGCAGTTGTAGTCGCAACGCTTTGTTACCAGGCCATGATGCTGGCAGTGACACCGGTAACCAGTGTGTCCTGGATGGCCGGCTGTATTATTCTGATGGCCGCCACCATTGCACTTTTGAAGCGGCAAAGCCGCATCAGCAATGCGTTAAGGGTGGTTGCCGTATGATTTTGTTTGCCTTGAGAGACTATATTCAGGCTCACCCCAACTGTACGTTGGAGGTGTTGGCAAGGGAGTTTTCCCTGTCTGATGACGGAGTAGACGCTATGCTGTCTGAATGGGTCAAACGTGGCAGGCTCAAAGTCTCAGTGTCTGAAAGAAAAGGAGGCCAAGTAAAGCATTTTACCTGGGTGGAGGGACAGGAACTCGGTGTTACTGTCTTGTATTGACAGACACAGCAAGCGCGGATATCCCTCCGCGCTTTTTTTATCCAGCAGGTGTAAATCCTTCAATGTCACTCAAGTGACTGCGCCATTTCTCTGCCACATCATTCTGTGCCAATTCATGGCGCTGAATACCATTGGTATTTCCCCACACAGGACCAGGCCAAGCCGCATCTGTCTGGTAACGGGCGATGTGGTGAACATGGAGTTGGGGCACCATATTGCCTAACGCTCCAATGTTGAGTTTATCCGGCGAGGCATAGGTCTCCAACCTGGCTGATACGGCAGAAGATTCGCGGATAAACTGCTGTTGATCAGCGTCTGAAAGGTGATGGATCTCGGAAATGGATTTGATGCGGGGAACCAATATCAGCCAAGGGCCAATATCCTCTTTGCTGAGCAGTACGCGGCAAAGCGGTAAATCGCCGAGCCATGTTGTATCAGCATCAAGGCGTGGATGAAGTTCGAATGGCATTTTTATTCTCTATTTATGCAGAATTCTCCCCAAAACTACTGGCATTCACACTGAATGTAAACAGCAGCGAGAAATACGGTGTAAATGCCACTTTCTTGAGTGTTACACCGTGTCTTGATATGACAAAGATTAAACTCTTTACTGAGCAGGTTTATACAGTTTGCGCAATTGTCATAGAAAAATCACAAAACCGGTGTCAATCGTATCATTGAACCACGGTATTCCAAATAAGTGGTTAGGCTAAAGAGAGTGCTTTTTTTAGCGTCACATGGAGGCGCATATGGATTACACCGAGGTGCTGGAGTATTGGTTTGGCGATGGCGATAAACCAAAGACCGGTGATGTGCTGGAATCAATGTGGTTCGGGGATGACAAGGATCTGGACAGGCAAATCCGGGATCAGTTCTTGCCTTATGTCAGTATGGCGGGAGAAGGTAAGTTGTCGCTGTGGCTGGCGTCGCCACAAGGGACGTTAGCCGTCATTATTTTACTGGATCAGTTCAGCAGACGAATTTACCGGGGCCTGAGTGCCGCATTCCGATACGATGAGTTTGCCCTGGCGGTGTGTAAGCGTGGCATGGCAGAAGGACAGGACCAGCAATTGCCCATCATCCAGCGTGTGTTTTTCTATATGCCGCTGCAACATTCTGAACACATGGAAGATCAGGAGGAAGCGCTGTTTCGCTTCAGTCAATTGTGCAGCTTTGCCAGCCAGGAAGATGCAGGTCTTTATGAGAACATTTTCCGCCGTGCGAGAAATAACTTTGATGTGATTAAGCAGTTCGGACGTTTTCCTTCCCGCAATGCCACGCTTGGGCGTCTATCGACTAAGGCGGAGTTGAAGTGGCTGGCGGGGAAGGGCGCAGGAATGACACCTTAAAAACTGTCTGACGCCCGTAACAGTGTGCGTTGTAGATAGAAAAAGCCCCATGACTGCAGCGTGGGGCTTCGCGTTTATAACCTGTTGTATTCAGCGCTTACATGCGTTCAAGCGTTTTAATACCCAACAGATCCAGACCCTGTTTAATGGTTTTTGCGGTCAAGGCTGCCAGCTTCAGTCGGCTTTGCTTGGTGTCACCTTCTGCATTCAGGATTGGGCAGGCTTCGTAGAAGCTTGAGAATGTGCCCGCCAGTTCAAACAGGTAGCTACACATAATGTGAGGCTGACCTTCACGGGCGACACCGTCCACTGCTTCTTCAAATTGCAGCAGTTTAGAAACCAGTGCTTTCTCTTTGTCTTCTGCAACAATGATCTTGCCTTCGATATTGTCTGCATCAATGCCCGCTTTGTTGAAGATAGAAGCAACACGTGTGTAGGCATACTGCATATAAGGTGCAGTGTTGCCTTCAAAGGCCAGCATGTTATCCCAGTCGAACACATAGTCCGTGGTGCGGTGCTTGGAAAGATCAGCATACTTCACCGCCGCCATTGCAACCGTGGTGGCAATATTGGCTTTTTCTTCTGCAGACAGCTCAGGGTTTTTCTCTTCAATTAGCTTATTCGCACGTGCTTCTGCTTCATCCAGCAGGTCTGCCAGGCGCACAGTGCCACCCGCACGGGTCTTGAACGGTTTGCCATCTTTACCCAGCATCATGCCAAATGCGTGGTGTTCAAGGCTCATGCTCTCTGGCACATAACCGGCCTTGCGAACAATGGTCCATGCCTGCATCAGGTGCTGGTGCTGGCGTGAATCGATGAAATACAGCACACGGTCAGCATTGAACGTCTCGTAACGGTATTTCGCACAGGCGATGTCAGTGGTGGTGTACAGGAAGCCACCATCACGTTTCTGGATGATCACACCCATTGGCTCGCCGTCTTTGTTCTTGTATTCATCCAGGAACACGACCATCGCACCGTCGTCTTCCACCGCCAGGCCTTTGGCTTTCAGGTCTTCAACGATACCGGCCAGCATGTTGTTGTACATGCTTTCGCCCATCACATCCTTGTCAGTCAGTGAAACGTTCAGGCGGTCATAGTTGCGCTGGTTTTGTTCAAGGGTGATTTTAACCAGTTGCTGCCATTTTTCTTTGCAGTATCCATCACCACTTTGCAGACGAACCACATAGTTACGTGCGGTTTTGGCGAACTCTTCGTCTTCGTCATAAAGCTTCTTGGACTCGCGGTAGAACCCTTCGATGTCAGAAAGATCCATTGAAATGTCACCACCTTGTGCTTCATGGCGCTCAAGGTTTGCAATCAGCATACCGAACTGGGTTCCCCAGTCGCCAAGGTGGTTAGCTCGGATTACATTGTGACCCAGAAACTCCAGCGTGCGGACAACAGCGTCACCGATAATGGTTGAGCGTAAATGACCAACATGCATCTCTTTCGCTACGTTAGGCGCGGAGTAGTCAACCACGATGTTTTGTTTTTCTGCTTCGGCAACACCCAAACGGTCACTTGCCAGTGCCGCGTCTGCCTGCTCTGCCAGCCACTCACTGCTCAGGAAGATATTGATAAAGCCAGGGCCTGCGATTTCGGTTTTCGCCGCCATGCCGTCCAAATCGAGAACATCCAGCACTTTCTGTGCGAATTCACGTGGGTTACAACCCAGCTTTTTGGCAACACCCATAATGCCATTAGCCTGATAGTCACCAAATTGTGGTTTCGCTGATTGACGAACAGCCGCCGGGCTGCCTTCCGGCGCACCTGCAGCAACCATGGCTGCAGCTACTTTTTCATTAAGAAGGGCTTGAATATTCACTTGCTTACCTTATTTTCGACACCCGGCGAATCGTCTGCCGGGTTAAAGTAAAAATCCGTCAACAATACCGGGTGCAATGCATATTGCTCTGGGCATGGTTGACGGCTTTAGTACTGAGATTCAGATACCAAATGCGGTGCAAAAAGTTAGCGGTAATAATACCCACAAAGTGACGTGGTTTGAAAGCTGAATCCTATGAAATAGGCTGAATTCATCGTGATTGGCGGGTAGCGGGAGACCCTGACATTTCAGCGCGATCTGTGCTGTGGTACATTGCATTCAATTTTGTCCACAACGAGACCCGATATGTCTGCCCTAACTGTAGAATCGCTATACGCCTCCCTGCCCGGTTTTGCCCTTCGTGTGAAGGAGCTGTTGACAACCCTGGAACTGGATTTGGGGGCATACCCTGCCGATCACATTGCCCTGAGGGTGAATGACAGGGCGCTGGCTGAATCGCTGCACCAGTCGTGGTGCTCACAGGGGAAAGAACTGTCGGTTAATATTATCAATGGCAGACCGATTGTGGTGATCAAGGCCAGTCAGCCATTGGTCTTTGGTGAATGGCAAACCGATTGTGTTGAATTGCCTTACCCGGGCGACAAAACCTATCCTGAGGAAGGGTGGGAGCATGCAGAATGGGTGGTGCCATCACACGCCACCACGCCAGAAGCCTTGCTCGACGATGTGTTTTCACTGTTCCCCGCGCTTAAAGCGAAATGGGACAGGCTGGCTACGCTGGGAGTAAAGGTAAAACTGAGTGCTCCAGCCGGGGAGGGGGAACGCATTGCCAACCCCACGGTGGCATTTAAAGCCAATGGTGTGTGTGTGAAACTGCACCCGGTCAGTCTTGAACAGGTGATTGAAAGTGAAAAAGGAGCCTGAGGCTCCTTTTAGTTATCTACCGGTTCTGAGTTACAAAATCACTGTTTTATTGCCATACACAAAAACCCTGTCCTCCAGTACCTGGCTCAATGCATTGCTGAGCACGGTTTTCTCGACATCCCGCCCTGCTTTGACCATATCTTCTGCACTGAAAGTGTGGTCGACGTGCTTGGTGTTCTGGTCGATGATCGGGCCTTCATCCAGATCATTGGTAACAAAATGTGCCGTGGCCCCGATAAGCTTCACGCCACGTTCCCACGCCTGATGGTAAGGACGGGCACCGATAAAGGCAGGCAGGAAGCTGTGATGGATGTTGATGATCTTGCGGGGGAATTTTGCGACAAACCCCGGTGTCAGCACGCGCATGAACTTGGCCAGCACAATATAATCTGGCTGGTAACCCTCAATGATATCGATCATCTGGGCTTCATGTGCTTCGCGCTCCAGCCCTTCATGACTGACGAAATGGAATGGAATATCAAACTTCTCTGTCAGTGTGGCGAGTTTGTCGTGGTTACCAATCACAGCAGCAATGTCCACATCCAGGGAGCCGTCATAGGCTTTCATCAGGATATCGCCCAGACAGTGGGATTCTTTGGTCACCATAATCACAACACGTTTGCGTCGCTTCGCATTGACCAGCCTGCGATGGCTGCCTGGCGGCAGTGCCTGGTCAATATCCAGCAGGAAGGTTTCATCATTGAAAATACCTTCCAACTCGGTACGCATAAAAAACTGACCCGTGCTGTGGTCGACGTACTCGTTGTTGTGGATGATATTAAGCTGGTGCTTGTAACAGATGTTGGTGATTTTGGCGATAAGGCCTTGTGCATCGGGGCAGTCCGTCAGCAGGATTTTTCTTTCCATAGAAACGTATTTCTCGTGATGAAATGTAAACTGGTGTTTCATCACGTTTTACTCTTAATTGGCCTGAAGGTCAAAGCGTTACCACCTGTGTGGCGGTGTGGATGGATTATTGGCATAATGCAATCCTTTCAAATACTGTATAAATGACCAATGATTTCTAAGGTTTTCTCGACGACAGGTGCCCTGGCCCGCGCGATCAAAGGCTTCCAACCTCGTCAGCCACAGACAGACATGGCACTTTCCGTGGATCGTGCGATCAAAAACCGCACCCAGTTGGTCGTGGAAGCCGGAACAGGAACGGGGAAGACTTACGCCTATCTGGTGCCCGCGCTGTTAAGTGGTAAGAAAACCATTGTCAGTACCGGCTCGAAAAACCTTCAGGAACAACTGTTTCACCGTGATCTCCCCTTAATGGTCGATACCCTGGGTTTCACTGGCCGTGTTGCCCTTTTGAAAGGGCGGGCCAACTATCTTTGTCCTGAGCGGCTCAGCCGCCAGATGATTGAAAGCCATGATGGTCACGCGGATCCCACGCTTCTCAGCCAACTGGTGAAAGTGCGTGGCTGGTCATCGGAAACCAAAACCGGCGATCTCGGTGAATGTGATGACTTGGCAGAAGACAGCCCAATCATTCCTGCCATCACCTCGACCAATGACAACTGTCTCGGTAAAGAGTGCCCAAGCTATGATGAGTGCTTTGTGGTGAAAGCGCGAAAGCGGGCAATGGACGCCGATCTGGTGGTGGTGAACCATCACCTTTTTCTTGCCGATCTGGCGATTAAGGAAACAGGTTTTGGTGAGCTTATTCCGGAAGCTGACGTATTCATCTTCGATGAGGCGCACCAAATCCCGGATATTGCCAGCCAGTATTTCGGCCAGAGCCTGTCGAGCCGCCAGCTTCAGGAACTGGCGAAAGACATCAATATTGCTTACCGCACTGAACTCCGTGACACCAAGCAGCTGGAAAAAGTGGCCGATCGCCTGTCTCAGTCAGCGTCAGATCTGCGCATTGTGCTGGGTGAACCGGGCTTTCGTGGCAACTGGCGCGAAATCTGCGCCTCACCGTCTGTGGCGAGGGAGTTGGTGCGTCTGAGCGATGCACTGGAGCTTGCGCATGATGTGATGAAGCTATCCCTTGGAAGAAGCCAGTTACTGGATGCGGCGTTTGATCGGGCGACATTGCTGAAAGCAAAACTTGAGCGCCTGAAAGATACCTCGATCCCGGGCTATTCCTATTGGTACGAGTGCAGTCGCCACCATTTCAGCCTGAATATCACCCCACTGTCTGTGGCGGAAAAGTTCCGTGAGCAAATCCAGCAACAGGATGGGGCATGGATTTTTACCTCGGCAACACTGGCGGTGAACGATGATTTCAGCCATTTCAGCCATCGCCTCGGTCTGGAGCCGGCTGAACAATTTACCCTGCCTAGCCCCTTTGACTATGAAAAACAGGCGATTCTCTGCGTGCCACGGTTTTTGCCCGAACCCAACAGTTATGGACTGGCCGATAAGCTGGTACATATGTTGATGCCGGTGATTGAGCAAAACAAAGGCCGGTGTTTCTTTCTTTGTACCTCACACCAGATGGTGCGCGATTTGTCTGAGCGGTTCCGT
This sequence comes from Grimontia sp. THUN1695, assembly GCF_059704325.2. NCBI lineage: Bacteria > Pseudomonadati > Pseudomonadota > Gammaproteobacteria > Vibrionales > Vibrionaceae > Grimontia > Grimontia sp. THUN1695. The sequence continues at coordinate 731,194 of NZ_AP046577.1, forward strand.
GAATCCCTCAACTTGCCTGTGCTTGTTCAGGGGGAGACCTCCAAGCAGAAACTGTTGGCAGAATTTCTGGAATTGGGGAATGCGCTACTCATCGCTACCGGTGCATTCTGGGAAGGGATAGACGTTAGAGGGCAGGCGCTGAGCTGTGTTATTATCGACAAATTGCCATTTACTGCGCCGGATGACCCACTTTTGAAAGCCCGCATTGAAGATTGCCGCATGCAGGGTGGCGACCCATTTTCCCAGGTACAGATCCCGGATGCTGTAATCACCCTGAAGCAGGGCGTTGGACGGCTTATCCGGGACCGAAGTGACCATGGTGCGCTGATTATCTGTGATAACCGTCTGGTCAGCCGCTCCTACGGTCAAACCTTCCTGCGCAGTTTACCGCCAATCCCACGCACGCGGGATCTGGCAAAAGTCGGTGAGTTCCTTGCCGAAATAGATAAGAACAATGAATCTGCAGCAACGTCTGCTGCGTCAGAGGTATAGATGACGTCTAAGATCCTTGCCGTTGATACGGCCACTGAAAACTGCTCCGTTGCCCTGAAAGTCGGGAGTGACGTGATTGCGCGCTGTGAAATGGCGCCGCGTGAACATACCACTAAAATCCTGCCAATGGTCGACAGTGTGCTGGCGGAAGCCGGGTTAACCCTGAATCAGCTCGATGCACTGGCGTTTGGCCGTGGGCCTGGCAGCTTTACCGGTGTACGTATCGGGATTGGTATCGCACAAGGCTTGGCGTTTGGTGCGGGTTTGCCAATGATTGGCGTTTCAACCCTGGCGGCGATGGCCCAGCAGGCGTACCGTACCCAACAGGCAACACATGTGCTGTCCGCGATTGATGCCCGAATGAACGAAATTTATGTCGGTGGCTACCAACGCCTTGAGAATGGTGACTGGGAAACTGTCGTATCGGAAGCGGTGCTGGCCCCGGAAATGTTTACCCCGACACTGACAGAGGCTGCGTGGTCGGTAGCAGGAACGGGATGGCAAGCTTACCCGGATTTGCAAGGCCAGCTACACTTGTCAGTGAGTGACAGCGGTGTGCTTTATCCTGAATCACAGGACATGTTAATCCTTGCCCATCATGCGCTTGTGCGCGGTGAAGCGGTGGATGCTGAACATGCTAGCCCTGTCTATCTTCGTGACACTGTGGCCTGGAAGAAACTGCCCGGTCGCGAATAAACACTGCGTCGGCAGGTGATGTGAATCTATTCAGGGTCAGCCATGGTTTCAATTCAGGGATTACCACAGCAGGCTTTACGTGCCGGAAAGGCGGGACGTAAACAGCCACAGAAAAAGCAGGCGACAAACGATGTCTCCGAGCCTTCACAGGTGGCAAAAGCCGTATCCCTTGGGATCCGTAATCCGGAAAGGGCCCAGGATGCCTTCGAACACATTCACTATGACCTGCCGGACGGACGCAGCAGACATGCATTAGCGTCCTATATGGATGTGAAAAATCAGGCCAGACGGGACGAACTTATCGCCATGTTCGGCGTAGATGTCTTCGTTTAGCTAACTCCTCGTACCACTTGCCTTCCCCTCTCTGTGGTAGGCTTCGCGCGCTCTAAATCGGACATTGTCCCACTATGGCATTAGAAGAAAAAAATATGCAGTAAGGTTTGGCAATCTTGCTGCCCAGGTATACCTCACTGAGCGGAATAAGCCCATCCTGCTGATGCTGCATGGCTGGCAAGATAACAGTGGCAGCTTTGAGCCGTTGGCGCCCTTGCTCTATGAGCATTTTGACTTGGTAATGCCAGACTGGCCGGGTCATGGTTATTCCGATCACAAGGGGGCGGATAGCTTCTATCCTTTCTTTGATTATGTCGACGATCTGCATCAACTGATCCTTCAGTTGGGAGACAGGCCCATTTATCTCGTCGGACATTCACTGGGAGGGTTGGTGGCATCATCCTGGTGTGCGGCGTTTCCGGAAAGGGCGAGGGGCTTGGTGATGATTGAAGCCTTGGGGCCGATGTCTGAGCGCGATGACAACGTGGTTGAGCGTTTGCGTAACGGCATTGACAGCCGTTCGGCCATGAAAACGTCCCGTGAATTGCCATCACTGGAGGCGGCACTCAAGCTTCGCCGTGGGATCAATAAGGTCAGCATTAACGATCTGACACCCATGGTGATCCTCGGTATTAAGCAAGTGGGGACGGTGTGGCGCTGGCGGCATGATGCTAAGCTGAAAACTGACGCTATTTACTGGATGTCTACGCACCATGCCGAGCATCTGATACGTGGGATTAAGTGCCCGGTGCTGGCGATTCTGGGTGAGGATGGTTATCCGGCACTTCGCAGCCCATTGGCAGAAAAACGTATGGCGTGGTTTCAGGACCTGATCGTGGAAAAGGTAGCGGGCACCCACCATTGTCACCTTCAGAGTCAGGCAGAAACGGCGTCATTAATCATTGATTTTGTGACCAGGCTACATCTCACCACAGCGCTTAGTGATGTTAATTGAATGTTATTTCTGGTCTAATTGCGAGCTAAAACACTCGTTTGAATTTTATTGCGTCTGGCGCGGACCGCTTGGTCTGCGGTAAAAAATAGGAGAGATCAAGTGGATAAGGTTTGGCTTAACCGCTACCCATCAGATGTACCAGCGGAAATCTCTTCGGACATGTACCCATCACTGGTAGAGATGTTCGAAAAGTCTGTGCAGAAATATGCGGATCAGACAGCCTTCATCAACATGGGGCAGGTGATGACGTTCCGGAAGCTGGAAGAGCGCAGTCGTGCGTTTGCCGCTTACCTGCAAAACGATCTTGGCCTGAAAAAAGGCGACCGTGTCGCGGTGATGATGCCAAACCTGTTGCAATATCCGATTGCCCTGTTCGGTATTCTGCGTGCCGGCTGTGTGGTGGTGAACGTGAACCCGCTATACACCCCGCGTGAGCTGGAACACCAACTGAATGATTCAGGCGCAACCGCGATTGTCATCGTCTCCAACTTCGCACATACGCTGGAAAAAATCGTTGATAAAACCAGTGTGCGACACGTCATCCTGACCAGCCTGGGTGACCAGTTGCCCCGTGCCAAAGGCACCATTGTGAACTTCGTGGTGAAATACATCAAAAAGATGGTGCCGAAGTACAGTTTGCCACACGCAACCTCTATGCGCATGGCGCTGAGAAAAGGCCGCCGTATGCAATATGTGAAGCCGTTTATGACCGGTGATGATATTGCCTTTTTGCAATACACCGGTGGTACGACCGGGGTGGCAAAAGGGGCGGTACTGACCCATAACAACATGCTGGCAAACGTGAATCAAGCCAAAGCTATGTATGGACCGGTATTGAAGGAAGGTCGAGAGCTGGTGGTCACCGCCCTTCCTCTCTATCACGTGTTTGCGCTGACGGTGAATGGCCTGCTGTTTATCGAAATGGGGGGGCAGAACCTTTTGATCACCAATCCGCGTGATATTCCTGCATTTGTGAAGGAACTGAAACAGCATCCGTTTACGGCAATTACAGGAGTAAATACCCTGTTCAACGCGCTGTTGAACAATGAAGATTTCCATGAGCTGGACTTCAGCAACCTCAACCTGACTGTTGGCGGTGGTATGGCAGTGCAGCGCTCTGTTGCCGAAAGCTGGATGAAACTAACGGGCAAACACCTTCTTGAAGGGTATGGTCTGACTGAGTGTTCGCCGCTGGTTGCTGCGTATCCTTACGATTTGAAAGCATACAATGGCTCGATTGGTCTGCCAGTGCCTTCTACGGAGGTGCGTATTGTGGATGATGAGGGTAACGTGCTGCCAAATGACCAAGTGGGTGAACTGCAAGTGCGAGGGCCACAGGTCATGCAGGGCTACTGGCAACGCCCAGAAGCCACCAAAGAAGTGATCACTGAAGATGGTTGGCTGTCCACCGGTGACATCGTGAAATTCGATGAAGATGGCTTCCTGCACATTGTTGACCGTAAGAAGGACATGATCTTAGTGTCGGGTTTCAACGTTTATCCCAACGAAATTGAAGACGTGGTAGCCCTGCATGGCAAAGTGCTGGAAGTGGCTGCGATTGGCCTACCACATGAAACATCTGGTGAAATCGTGAAGGTGTGCGTTGTAAAACGTGATCCCAGCCTGACCAAAGAAGAGCTCCTGGCGCATTGCCGCGAACACCTGACTGGTTACAAAGTGCCGAAGGTGGTCGAGTTCCGCGAGGAGCTGCCGAAGACCAATGTGGGCAAAATCCTGCGTCGTGCACTGCGCGAAGAACAGGAAGTGAAAGACGCAGAAGCGTAATCGGCGCATGCGCTGACGTAGTTAAGTGCGTACAATAGGTAAATAACCTATGCCTTTGAAAACATGCTGGCCCAGGCCAGCATGTTTGCTTTCTGTAACCGGTGATTTTACTGCGGCAGAAACAACCCAGATGGGAGATTGCGTGAATTTCGAAATTATAACTGAACCGTCCCAACTCGAACGAGTTTGCCAACAGGCCCGCCAGGTACCGGCTGTGATGCTGGATACCGAATTTGTGCGTACCCGGACTTTGTATCCACGACTGGGCCTTATCCAATTGTATGATGGTGAAACACTGTCTTTGATTGACCCAATTGAACTCGACGATCTTTCACCGCTATGGGCGTTGCTGACGGATGAATCGGTAGTGAAAGTGCTACATGCCTGTAGCGAAGACCTGGAAGTTTTTCATCATTACGCAGGCGCGATGCCAACGCCGATGGTGGATACCCAGATCATGGCGGCTTTTTTGGGGCATGGCCTGTCGGCTGGTTTTGCCTCCCTGGTGGAAGAATACCTTGTCGTTACGTTGGATAAAGGTGAAGCGAGAACGGATTGGTGTGCCCGTCCCCTGAGCGAGAAACAGCTCGAGTATGCCGCCGCAGATGTCTATTACCTGCTCCCGCTGTATAACGAACTCTCCAAGCGGGTATCTGCTGCAGGTTGGGATGAAGCCGTGAAGCAAGAGTGCGCATTGATGGCCAGCAAACGTGGCAAAACCCCAGAACCGGAAAAAGCCTACCTTGATATTAAAAATGCGTGGCAGCTTCGCCCCAAGCAACTGGCGGTGCTCCAAAAGCTGGCAAGCTGGCGCCTTCGGGAAGCCCAGCGCCGGGATTTAGCACTGAATTTTGTGGTCAGGGAACTCCACCTTTGGAAGATGGCACGGTTTAACATCCGTTCACTCGACAAAATGGCGGAAGAGGGCTTTGATCGCTTTGAAATTGAGCGCCATGGTAGCCGTTTGATCCGGATGGCACAGGAAGCGGATAAAACACCTGCTTCCCTTTACCCAGAAGAAATCGTACGTTTGGTGGATATGCCAGGCTACAAGCAGATGGTGAAAAACATCAAAGAGCAAACCAATGCCGTCGCGGAAAAACTGGGTGTGGTGCCTGAGTTTGTGGGGTCGAAAAAGCAGATCCATCAGGTGCTTAAATGGGCTTGGGTGAACGATCGTAACCCAGAAAAAATGCCTGACATGTTGACAGGGTGGCGAAAAACTTACTTGGCGGACAAGGTGTTAGCCGTGTTGGATGGACAATAACTTAGGCCAACAACCGCCAACAAACCAGAAAAAAACCGGCTTTTCCGCCGGTTTTTACGCTTTATTTATCGTCAGGCAGTGTCACATTCAGTTCCAGAACGGACAAATCGTCGTCCCGTTGTTCCAGTGCCACAGAGACTTGCTCGGGTGAGATATCAACGTATTTCCGGATCACATCAAGAATATCTTGCTTCAATTGAGGTAAATACGTTGGCTCTGTACTCCCTGCGTTGCGGCGTTCAGCGACAATGATCTGCAGGCGCTCCTTGGCAACCGACGCACTCGCCTTCTTTTTGGGACGGAAAAACTCCAACAGTGCCATGGGTTACCCCCCAAACAATCGTTTCAGAAACCCTTTCTTTTCTTCTTCCAGGAAGCGGAAAGGACACTCATTGCCAAGCAGGCGGGTAATAGCATCGCTGTACGCCAAGCCTGCGTCTGACTCCTTATCCAGGATCACGGGCTCGCCTTTGTTGGACGCATGCAGAACGGATGGGCTTTCCGGTATCACACTCAGCAGTGGTATACGCAATATTTCTTCTACATCTGCCACACTCAGCATTTCGCCACGGGCAACACGTCCCGGGTTATAACGGGTCAGTAGAAGGTGTGTTTTGACGGGCTCTTCACCATTTTCAGCCCGGCGGGATTTGGAATCCAGGATGCCCAGAATCCGGTCAGAGTCGCGAACAGAGGAGACTTCTGGATTGGTGGTAACAATGGCTTCGTCAGCGAAGTACAGTGCCATTAAGGCGCCAGCTTCAATACCTGCCGGAGAGTCGCAGATGATGAACTCAAAGTCCATCGCTTTCAGATCGTCCAGAACGCGCGCTACGCCTTCTTTGGTCAGCGCATCTTTGTCACGGGTTTGTGACGCTGGCAGAACGTAAAGGTTATCGACACGCTTGTCTTTGATCAACGCCTGATGCAGGTTGGCTTCGCCGTTGATCACGTTAACGAAGTCATAAACCACACGGCGTTCACAGCCCATAATGAGGTCTAGATTACGCAGGCCGATATCAAAGTCGATAACCGCGGTTTTCTTTCCTGCCAACGCAAGGCCGGTAGCAATGGCTGCGCTCGACGTGGTTTTACCCACGCCACCTTTACCGGAAGTAATTACAATAATTCGAGTCATTCCTCAGTCCTTCGGAAAGTTAGAGTGTGAGGTGTTCAATATTTAACGAGTCGTTTTGCAGTGACACCTTTACCGGACGTGCAGCGTACTGCTCGGGAATGGTTTCACTGAGCCAGTAAGTGCCTGCGATTGAGAGCAACTCAGATTGCAGGTTCTGGCAAAAAATATGGGCTTCTTTCTGACCACTGGCGCCCGCAATCGCCCGGCCTCTCAGCACGCCGTAAATATGGATACTGCCGTCGGCAATGATTTCGGCGCCGGCACTGACATGGTTAAGCACCACTAAATCCGCGTTCTTTGCGTATATCTGTTGTCCAGAGCGAACCGGTGAGGTGATCACTTTAGTCGGTGTTTGGATTGGATCATTAATGCGTGCAGCTTGCTTGGCAGGATTCATCACCGCAAGCCCCGCTTGCTTGGCAGCATCACGCACCTGATTTTGCTTACAACCAGTAACACCGACAACCAACATACCGGTTTTCTCTATGGTTGCTTTAAGCTGTACAAAGTCAGGTTGATTGTGAAGGCGGGCAATATCAACAACGACAGGTGCGCCATCGAAAAACGCAGGTGCCTGATTGACTTTATCAGACAACACTTGCATGGCGCTGTCTACATCATCATCCATCAGATGAAGCACAGAAAGCGTAAATGAACTGCCTTTGAGTTCAGCATTTTTTGTCATTGAACGAGTTATCCAGCTGGCACGGTAGTGTTGATATTGACAACACGAACGCGAAGTTTCATCACCCCAATTTCCCCTTTGCACTCATTTTTTAATGGTGCACATTCTTTGGTTTTCTTGGGTGTATCAGACAGTGATCTGCATGGTATATTCATGGCATCTTTGCGGCAAGCATGAAGACCCAATGTGGTGCTTTAATCGCCGATTTCATTTTGATTTTTTAAGCCGTTTCTCTTAATCGGGAACAGAACAAATGGTGCATGCCTCAAACGGGCATGAAGAATGAGAGGTACAAGGTGTATTGCGCAATTTATAAAAGCAGTAAAAAGGATTCGACCTATCTTTATGTTAACCGTAAAGATGATTTTAGCGATGTGCCAGAACAATTGTTACACACTTTTGGGAACCCGCAGTTCGTTATGATGGTCAACTTAGAAAAGCGCGAAAAACTGGCTATTGCAGATATCAATCACGTCCGCAATAACCTCAAGAATAAAGGTTATTACCTGCAGCTTCCGCCAGCACCAGACGCGGCACTGCAACATATTAGACAGAAAAATACTAAATTATAAAGGAGCGCTATGCGTAAGGGATTAATCGGGATCCTTATTGGGGCTGCGTTGTCTATATCAGCACCTGGGATGGCAGAAGAAAAGCAAAGTTTTGAACATTACGTTGATGGTTTAAAAAAAGAGAGTGCAGAAAAGGGTTTTGATACCACACTCATCGAGCAGGCTTTCAGCAATCTGACCTATCGCGAGCGGGCGGTTAAAGCAGACCGGAATCAACCAGAGAAACGTTTAACGCTGGATGAATATATTCCAAGGGCAGTACCAGACTGGAAAGTTGCACAAGCACGAAAACTGTATGACCAGCATTATAATGACCTGAAACGTATCGGTGATATATATGGTGTCCAACCCCGTTTTTTGGTCGCCCTATGGGGAGTAGAGAGTAACTTCGGTAAATTCACGGGAAATTATAATGTAATTGAAGCGTTATCAACGATGGCCTACGACGGACGTCGGGAAGCCTTTTTCCGTAATGAGATATTTGAGGCATTAACCATTTTACAACAAGGTCATATTGATATAGATAAGATGAAAGGTTCTTGGGCGGGGGCGATGGGACAATGTCAGTTTATGCCCAGCTCATTTAATGCTTTCGCTGCCGATGGTAATAATGACGGTAAAAAGGATATCTGGGCTTCTCAGCCCGATGTATTCGCCTCGTCTGCCAACTATTTAAAAAATGCAGGTTGGGATGAAAAGTATACTTGGGGGCGTCAGGTAATTGTTCCTGGGAACTTGCCCAAGGGGCTGTCTGGGTTGAGTCAGGATAAGGCGAAAACGTTATCTGAATGGCAGACTCTTGGCGTACGACGTATGAATAATGCTTCATTGCCAGATGTGGAAATAAAGGCGTGGTTAATCCAACCTGATGATGAATATGGCCGAAGCTATTTAGTTTACAGTAATTACCAAAGCCTGATGAAGTGGAATCGTTCACATTATTTTGCACTGGCCGTCAGTCATTTAGCTGATCGTATTAAATTCGGTTGAGATGAAGGTTGTATCGTCCAGAGGAGTGCGTTATCTGACCGAAAAAGGAATGAAAGACGTGCAGAAATGTAATGACGCTGAGTGACAGTCAATTGCTGGATATCTTGATATAAAAAAGGAGCTAAACGCTCCTTTTTTCTGAGATGACAATTTAGACCGCTGTCATTTGTTCAATTTTGATTCAGAGCAGGAAGTCTTCGATCTTACCGCCATTATCCAGTGCTTCTTTGATCGCTTTCGGTGTGCGACCCTGGCCTGTCCAAGTTTTTTCTGAACCGTCGACATCAATGTATTTGTATTTCGCTGGGCGGGCAGCACGTTTAGATTTTGGCTTAGTGCTGCCAAGAGTTGCCATCAATTCTTCTGGTTCAATACCATCCTGGATTAACATTTCACGGTATTTTTCCAGTTTTTCAATGCGCTCCTTTTCAGCTGCACGGGCTTCAGCTTCCGCCTCTTCACGTTCGCTTACTACTGCTTGTAGTTTTTCCAGCGCTTCTTGTAGTTGTTCCAGAGTAAGTTCACGTGCAACGGCACGAAGGCTGCGCAGGTTTAACAATACTTTTAATGCATCAGACATTATGCCAATCCTATTATCTCGTTATGTAATAATTTAGTGCTTCACTAAGAATAGCAAGAATAAATAATTCTTTGCAATGTTTCAGTAATTAAATTCCTGCCTATTAAATATCGAAATTAATTAAAGTGCAAATTTAATATAAAAAGGGCAGTTGATTTGATAAGAAATCGCCACTTTTTTGAGAGGTTGCACAATAAATTTAGCATCTGTGTGTGATTTTATGTGCAATAAATAGTAAAAGCCAGTGGAAGGCGATGATTTTGTAACCTTGTTTAGCTCGTTGTGTAAAATTTTTTATCTTTGTATTGCAAACAAACCAATGTCACATAAAATACGCTGGCTTATTACCCAATCGGACGTACTTTATAGGTATGGCGGCGAAAACCGTGTCATTTCTATATGTTGTTTGGGGTTATACACGTAGAGGTGCGCTGTTTATTAGTAAGTTGTCTTAGGGTGATGCCAGTGAGGGCAAACGAAAGGAAACCGCGCCGAAGCACAATGGGTTTATCAGACTTTTGTGCTGGGGTTGTGCTCGAAAAGACACAACACTGCCATAGTATTGGGATTTAACTATGGAGCGCTACTGTAGGGTTTAACGATATGCATAACCGTTTTGTTTGTTCATTCAGGTTTTCCGTTTCTGCAGTAGATCTCCAACCGAATAGGTTGATACAGAGATCATGAATTTAGTTGATTTTTCCTCTTCTTCACTTTCCCTTCTCCCGGCAATTTTAGCATTGGGGCTGGCCATTATTACCCGCCGTGTTTTGCTGTCTTTGGGGGTGGGTATTCTTTCCGGTGCCTTGTTGCTTAACGATTTTTCGTTCTCTGTCGCTGCGTCATACTTGGGCAATTTGATCGTTGGATTGTTCATTGATGGTGACAGTATTAACAGCTGGAACCTGAGCATTGTGGCTTTCCTGCTGTTGCTAGGAGCAGTAACTGCGTTGCTGACGCTTTCCGGCGGTACCCGTGCTTTTGCTGAATGGGCACAGCGCCGGGTGAAAAGCAAGCGCGGTGCCAAGTTGCTGGCAGCGTTGCTGGGTGTATTTATTTTTGTTGACGACTATTTCAACAGCCTTGCCGTCGGTGCCATTAGCCGGCCAGTGACTGATCGTTTTCATGTGTCCCGCGCCAAGCTTGCTTATATCCTGGACTCCACTGCTGCACCAATGTGTGTGATTATGCCCGCATCCAGTTGGGGAGCATATATTATCACGGTGATTGGTGGCATCCTTGTCAGCCACGGCGTGACGGAATACAGCCCACTGAGTGCATTCGCATATATGGTTCCAATGAACTTCTATGCCGTATTTGCATTGTTGATGGTATTTGCTGTGGCTTGGTTCCAGATGGATGTGGGGTCGATGCGTCGCTTTGAATATCAGGCTTCAACTGGCAGCCGTTTGGGTGATGAAGACAGTGGGCATGAGCCGATTGAAGACGAGTTGGGTATTGATGAAAGCGATAAAGGTTGCGTCTCAGATCTGGTTGTGCCGATCATTGTCCTGATTGTCGCAACGATGTTCTGGATGGTGTATTCAGGGGCTCAAGCATTACAAGCCGACGGGAAAGCATTTTCAGTACTGGGTGCGTTTGAAAACACGGATGTAGGTATGTCGCTGCTTTTCGGCGGTGTTGTTGGATTGTTGTCAGCATTGGTCACGGTGATAAAACAAGGTATTCCAGCGGCTGATATTGCACGAACGACCTGGATTGGTGCTAAGTCAATGTTTGGTGCCATTCTGATCCTGTTCTTTGCTTGGACCATTGGTAGCGTGATTGGCGACATGGCGACTGGTAAATTCCTGTCTACCTTGATTCAGGGGAATATGCCGACCCAATTGTTGCCAGTACTGTTGTTCCTGTTGTCGGCCGTGATGGCATTTTCAACCGGCACATCCTGGGGTACATTCGGTATTATGTTGCCGATCGCCGGTGACTTGGCAGGAGCAACCGATATTGCGCTGATGTTGCCAATGCTATCCGCTGTATTAGCGGGGGCGGTATTTGGTGATCATTGTTCACCAATCTCAGACACCACTATATTGTCTTCCACTGGTGCACGTTGTGGTCATATCGACCATGTATCCTCCCAGTTGCCTTACGCGCTTGCGGGCGCAGTGATCGCCTCTGTGGCGTATTTGGTGCTTGGTTTTACCGATTCTCTCAGCATTTCGCTATTGGCAGGTTTGGGGGTGTTTGTATTGGTTTGCACTTTGTTGAGTTGGCTGTCCCGCCGACCAGGTAAATTAGCCTGAAGGTTTTCAGCCCCCGCTTTCGGGGGCTTTTTCATAACGCGGTCTGAGCCGCTTTTAGGTAGCATGCGTCAGTCTTATTTTCGGAGAATTACATGGCCCAGCTGTATTTTTATTACTCAGCGATGAATGCGGGTAAATCCACAACGCTTTTGCAGTCATCATTCAATTATCAGGAAAGGGGAATGAACCCGCTGATTTTCACGGCAGCAATCGATGACCGCTTTGGTGTGGGTAAAGTCAGCTCCCGGATTGGTCTTCAGGCTGAAGCGCAACTTTTCTCGCCAGAGGATAATATTTTTGCTGCGGTCAGTGATATTAATGTTAATAACAAAGTGGACTGCCTGCTGATTGATGAGTGTCAGTTTTTGACCAAAGAGCAGGTTTATCAAATCACCGAAGTAGTCGATAAATTACGTATTCCCGTGCTTTGTTATGGCTTGCGTACTGATTTCCGTGGGGAGTTATTTGAAGGGTCGCAATATTTGTTGGCGTGGGCAGATAAACTGGTCGAGTTGAAAACAATTTGTCATTGTGGCCGCAAAGCAAACATGGTGATTCGCACCGATGCAGATGGGAATGCTATTGCTGATGGGGATCAGGTAGTGATTGGAGGCAACGACAGGTACGTGTCTGTTTGCCGTGTGCACTATAAAGAGGCATTGGGTAAGTAAGCCTATAAAAATAATTATGCCGCAGAATTCAGCGGCATAATTATTTCTGTTTATCAGGCGCTCAAAGCCGCGAAATAAGCGGTATTATCGTGACCTGATCGCCAACCTCCGCACTTTCTACTTGCGGTGACACCTCAATTAAACAGTTGGCCTCATGCATGGAGCGCAAAATTCCGGAGCCCTGTGAACCGGTAGAGCGCACTTCCAATTGACCACTGGTACTGATGTGATAAATACCGCGGATGTATTCTGTCCGGCCAATACGTGAGCGGATTTTTTCCTGGGTGATGGCGGAAAGACATTGCGGTTGCCAATGTTTATCACCCTGCATTTTACGGATGGCAGGCTCAACAAACTGCAAAAAAGTGACCATGACAGCAACGGGGTTTCCAGGTAAACCGAAAAACGGTGTGTTGCCTAATTTGCCAAATGCCAGAGGGCGTCCCGGACGCATATTTACCCGCCAGAAATTAATCTCTCCGAGGCTGTCCAGCACGTTTTTAATATAATCGGCATCGCCGACGGAGACACCGCCGGAGGAAATAATGACATCTGCTTTATCCATTGCAGTATTCAGCGTTTCTGTCAGTGCGTCTTCACTGTCTTCAATAATGCCAAGATCCAGGATGTTGCAGCCAAGTTTCTCCAGCATGCTGCGGACAGTGAAACGGTTAGCGTCATAGATACAATGCGCCTTTGCTGGCGTACCTGGTGCCTGGACTTCATCACCGGTCGAAAACAGCGCAACAGTCAGCGGTTTAAAACACGTGGCTTCATTGAAACCCAGTGAAGCCATCATACCGACAGAGGCTGCATTCAGACGGGTACCAGCTTGGAAAACTGGCAGCCCTTTTTTTAAATCTTCCCCTGCTTGGCGCACGTTCTGGCCAGGACGTGCCGCGCCTTTACGGGTATCAAACCGCACCTTGTCACCATCGACGCAGGCTTGTTCACGCATCACGACAGTGTCAGCGTTTGGCGGTAACGCTGCGCCCGTCATGATACGGACACACTGACCGGGTTCAAGCGCTTTACTAAAGCCGTGACCCGCATAGACTTCCCCGATGATCTGGTAGCTGTCGCGTTCCAGATCATCACTGCGAATGGCAAAGCCATCCATTGCCGAGTTGGTGGTTGATGGGACATTCACCGGTGCAATCACATCTTCTGATAGCACGCGCCCGGACAAGGATTCCAGTGCCAGAACCTCACTGACGGTGGGTTCGGAAATTGCCGCCAGAATTTTTTCCCTTCCTGCATCGACAGAAAGCATGGTTGGTGACAGGGAATCACAGGTGGCGGTTTGGGCCTTGTGGCCTTCCATCCAGCGCAGGATAAAGCCTTTGAGGGCATCAATGTCATTGATATCAAGCTTTGGGAGGGCTGTATCCGGATCGCCGTCGCAGGCGACGGCAATAATATTGTTGTCGCCAAGGTGAAGCCAAGGCTTGCCCAGTGCCTGACGATGGAGTTCGATTTTCGGGAAGTTTTCATGCTTGAACCCTTCCACCAACACCAAATCTGCGCGATTGTGATCAACACGGGCAAGTAATTGGTTGAGGGTATATTCCTCTTCCGGTGTTTCTGTCATCAGGGCATGGCGGTAACGCGAACTGATGAGCATCTGGGAGGCACCAGCTTTTCTTAACCGGTAACTGTCTTTTCCTGGCTTATCAACATCAAACTCGTGATGAGCATGCTTTATCATCGCAATACGAATACCGGCAGCGACCAATGTGGGGATCAGTTTCTCTAACAGAGTGGTTTTTCCGGTGCCGCTGAAAGCCGCAAAGCCAAGTACAGGCAGTGAATAATGGGAAAAACTCATGACAAATCTCCGAACTTCTCCAGCTCTTCAGGTGTGTTGAGGTTGATGAACGCGTCGTGCTCTGCGCTGAAGTCGACAAAAACGGTATTACAAAGATCGTAAAGCAGTACGATTTTGCGATCGCCATTTTGTAGAAAGTTTTCGAGCCGTTCAAAGACAGTATGTTTAAACATGGTCACAACAGGCTGTAAGGACTCTCCATCGTGAGCGACAACGATCTCTGTGTCGTCGGCGATCGCCTGGTACATTTTTTCCAGCAAGTTATGTGGCAGATTTGGACAGTCACAGGGGACAAAGCCAAACCACTCGCTGTTAAGCTGTGCCATCGCAGCATGTATGCCCCCCAGTGGGCCCGGAAATCCTTCGAACACGTCGCTGAAAACCTGGCCATATTGTGCATAGGTTTCCTGGTTACGGTTAGCATTCACTGCAACCTGAGCACCCTGTCCGATGAGGCGTTCATGAACGTATTCGATGAGGGGTTTGTTATTAAGGGTGACTAACCCTTTGTCTTTTCCGCCCATGCGGCGGGCCTGTCCGCCGGCAAGAATGATCCACGTGGTTTCAGAAAGCGAATGCATGGTTATCCTTGTTGATTATGTTAAGTATCGGCTTATAGACCAGTGACTGGTTTTCAATTAACCAGTGCTGGTTGCAGCAAGCGGTGAGTGAGTTGGGATGATGGCTGGTGATCACCAGACTGGCACCACGCTTGAGCAAATCTTCCACCATCATCCTTTGTACATTTATGGCGTTAGGATCCAGATTGGCGCATGACTCATCCATCAACAGAATAGAAGGGCTTAGTGCCCAGGCTCTAGCCATCGCGACTTTTTGTTTTTCCCCACCTGAAAGCACGGAAATGTGCTCCCGGCTTAAATGTTCCAGCCCAATCATCTGTAAAGCCTGCATGGTAAGCACTCGACGGTCTTTTTGGCATAACTGCCTGCTTTTTAAGCCATACGCGACATTGTCGGCAACGGTTCCGTCAAATAAATAGGCAGATTGATGCATGTAAATCACGTCACTGTGTCCTGAAAAACCAGCCAGACGTTGCATGAAACTCGGACGGCGCAAGTTAAGCTTTCCTGTGGTGGGCTTTTGGATACCTGCCAGCACTTTCAGCAACGAGGTCTTGCCAATACCATTTGGACCAGTGAGGTAAATGGCATCCCCCCGGCATATTTTCAGCGACGGAATGTGAAACAGCAATCGATGCTTGTATCTCACTGACAGGTTGCTGGCTTCCAAAACAATCTGGTTCATTCTTTCCCCTAACTTGTTTTTAAGTGGCCGTTGCCGTGTGCATAGCTGATAAAAACATTCATCGTTAGTGCCAATATTAATAGTACCATGCCCAGCGCGACGCCTTGGGCGAAGGCACCCTTTGAGGTTTCCAGCGCAATAGCGGTAGGGATATTTCGCGTGTAGTTGAGAATGTTGCCGCCGACCATCATAGAGCAGCCCACTTCAGTGATGATGCGGCTAAAGGCGGTGACCGCGGCTGCAAGTAAAGGAAAACGGATTTCCCACATCAATGTCAGCATGGCGCGCGGAATGGAAGCGCCCAGGGTATAGGCGGTTTCCCAGGCTCTTCGATCGCTGTTTTGGAATGCCGCGTGCATCATGGATACCAGAATGGGCATCGCAATAAGGATTTGTCCCAGGATCATTGCTTTTTGGGTAAACAACATTTTCCAGTCACCCATCGGACCTGCCCGGGACAGTACCATGTAAAGCAACAAGCCAATCACAACGGTTGGCACAGACTGAAGCGTATTTATCAGTGACAGCACCATCCATTTCCCGGGGATGTCCCAGTATGCCAACGCAAAGCTGATGAGAAGGGCCGGTAGGATCACCAGCCCAATAGCAAACAGCGATACTGAAAACGATACGCCGACAATACCCCATAGCGTGGTATCGCCACTAAACAGCAAGGTAATGGCTTGTCGGGTTGTTTCCAGCATTTCCATTAGTCAGCATCCGCCACAAACAGTTGTTCGCCGTTAACTTTAAACGCGTTGATCAGCGATTGTGCCTTGGGATTTACCAACCAGTCACTGAATTCTTTGGCGCCTTTGTAGTTCATGTCAGGATAACGGCTTGGGTTGACAATGATGACCTGATAAGGATTAAACAGTCGTTTATCGCCTTCAACCAGTACGTTAAGATCTAGCTTGCTTTGATAGGCGAGCCAGGTACCGCGGTCAGTCAGGGTGTACCCCTGCATCTCGTTTGCCATGGTCAGTGTTGGCCCCATGCCCTGACCGACGGCTTTATACGCATCAAATTCAGGACGTTGGCCCGCAGCTTCCCAAAGCAGAAGCTCTTTTTTGTTCGTGCCTGAGTCATCACCACGGGAGATAAAGTTGGCGTTAGCGGTGGCAATTTTTTTCAAAGCCTCAGTAACATCAGCTGATCCTTTCACCTTGGCAGGATCTGACGCAGGACCTACCAACACAAAGTCGTTGTACATCAGGCGACGAGGTAACACCCCAAATCCATTTTCCACGAAACGGGCTTCTGCGTTAGGGGCGTGTGTCATGACCAAATCCACATCGCCGTTTTCGCCCATTTTCAGAGCCTTACCTGTTCCTGCAGCCAGAATTTGCACATCATAACCCGTCTCTTTTTTGAACTCAGGGAGCAGGTAATCCAAAAGACCTGAGTGATAAGTACTGGTGGTGGTGGCTAACCGGATGACTTCCTCTGCATTGACAGAGAAAGTGAAAAGAAAAGTAATAAGCGCAAAGACTTTCATTTTATTCATGCGTTTCAGTTTCATTAAGGCTTCCTGACGTTTTGTTGTTCTTTAGAATCTATGGGTTTACTTTGCTCACGTGAGGCGAGCTTAGTCGAACTTGCAACAAAAATGCCAAAAATTCAGCACACTCATTAAAGTGCTTAATTTATTGAAAATAAAGTAATTTAGCCGAAAAGAAGAGAGTGTGTGGGTTGTGTCGCAGACAACATAGGTTTATGTCTTTATTGGACCGAGTCAAAATGTCCCATGTATGATGTTGGGTATATAAATGTAACCCTCTTAATGGTGTTGCTTGAGGGGATCCAATAAAAACATGAAGGTTAATCGTGACATGAAGGACGTATTGCAGCAATTTGGTTTTTCCGCACTGGTTGTCGATGATGAGCCAGGGATGCGCGCGATACTGAATAAAGCGCTTTCTAAAAAACTGACGCAGGTTGAAACCGCATCGTCGCTAGAAGAGGCGGAAGCCTTGAGACAACGTAACCATTTTGATCTCCTGATTGTGGATATCAATCTCCCGGGCCGCTCCGGTATTGACTGGCATGAAGCGTTTTCCGATGCATCGCGTCGTAGCGATATCATTTTTATGACTGGCTATGCTGAACTGGAAACGGCGATTAAGGCGTTGCGTGCGGGGGCGTCTGATTTCATCCTTAAACCCTTTAATCTCGAGCAGATGTTGCAGTCAGTACAGCGTTGTCTCGACAAACGCATGATGGAACGGCGTAATGTGGCACTGCAGCGTGATGTCGCACGTTCGTTTCCTGTCGATATCATTGGTGATGCTCCGAAAACACAGGCAATGAGAGAAATGGTCGCCCGATTGGCACCCTCCCCGGCAGCGGTATTGATAGAAGGTGAGTCAGGCACAGGGAAAGAGTTGGTCGCCCGGGCGCTGCATTCGCTCAGTGGCCGCAAAGGCCCTTTTGTACCGCTTAACTGTGGAGCGATTGCGCCTGAATTGCTGGAGAGTGAACTGTTTGGCCATGTATCTGGTGCGTTTACCGGTGCCCGTAAAAGCAAAGATGGCTTGTTCCGTGTTGCGGATGCAGGGACGCTTTTTCTTGATGAAATCGGAGAGATGCCCATTCCTATGCAAGCGTCACTGCTTCGTACGCTGGAGCAGAAAACCATCCGTCCTGTCGGCGCTGAGCGTGAAGTGAGTGTCGATGTGCGGATTGTTGCAGCAACCAACCGTAACTTACAGGAAGAGGTGGCTGCAGGCCGTTTCCGCAAAGATCTCTACTATCGTCTGAATGTGCTTTCTGTTGAACTGCCGCCGCTTCGTGAGCGTGTTGAGGACATAGGCCTACTGCTCAATCATTTTTCTGACACTCTGTCCCGAGAGATGGGCTTAAAACCTGTGGTATGGTCGACTGAAGAGCTAACCGCCATGCAGGGCTATGACTGGCCTGGTAACATCCGTGAGCTTAAAAATACGGTAGAAAGGGCAATACTGCTTGGTAAACCTGACTTGCAGCAGTGGGGAGGGCATGAGCATATTCATGCAGCCCCAGATGGTGAGACCAATATGGTTACTGTGCATGAAAAGGGGTATCCGCTTGAATGGCAATTGAAAGACGTAGAGCGCGCGCACATTGAAAAAGTGGTCGAGGCCTGCGAGGGTAATAAGTCAGCGGCGGCAAGGCAGCTTGGGGTTGCCAGAAAAACCCTGGAGCGTAAATTTAAAGAATGGCATGGTGAGTAATCATGGATCAGGCAAATCCGATGAGATGGCTCAATAAGTGGCGGCTTCGGTTCCGTACCATGGTGCGTTATCGTTTGCTGATGCTGACGTCTGTTCCTATTTTCATTACGTTACTGGCATTGATTGCCTTGACCATGTACTGGACGCTTGCCTATTCATGGAAAAGTGCCCTTGCTGGGGTGATGGCTGATTTGGCCGTTGCCAGTAACAGTATGGAAGTGTTACAACGGGAACAGCGGTTGCAGCTTAAAGCGATTGCTGATTCCTACGACTTCCAGATCCAGATTGAACGTGACCCCAGCGGTATCTTGTCTTGGGCCCGTTCTCGTGCCAAAAAGTACGGTGTTGACTTTCTTGCCGTCTATCCAGCCCAAGAGATTAAACGTCTGCCGCAGACCCTTCGTCGGCCTCTTCTGGAAGGTCGTGAACGCACGTTTTTCCAGGTAATGTCAGCCATTGAGCTTGATGCCATCCTCCCTGAGTTTTCAGCGCGTGCAGAAATTCCACTTCTCAATGAGCAAGTCATAGAATCACGTGGGTTGATTAGCCGGAGCTTATTGCCATTGTTTGATGAAAATGGCGAACTGGCGTGGATTATCGATGGGGGTATCTTACTTAACAACAGTACTGAGTTGGTAGACAGGATCCGTGATTTGGTTTTTCCAGAAGGCACTTTGCCACCGTCGAGCGTTGGTACGGTAACCCTGTTTATTGACGATATCCGTGTCAGTACCAATGTGCCTTTAGACAGTGAAAACCGGTTTGGCCGTGCCATTGGTACCCGGGCGTCGGATGAAGTGCGTAAAATGGTACTGGAAAACGGGGACGAATGGGTGAACAGGGCTTATGTCTATGATGCCTGGTACATTTCTGCCTATAAGCCAATCCGGGACTTTAACAACAATGTCATTGGTATGTTATATACAGGATTTCTGGAGTGGCCGCTGATTTCACGTTATTTCACTAATCTGCTGGAGCTTGGCATGGGGATCCTTGCCACATTGTTCGTCACTGGCTTGCTGGTCTACCGTGGGTCGAGAGATCTCTTCAGGCCAATAGAGCGTATTCACCGTGTTGTGCGTTTGGTCAGCTTTGATCAGGACATGCGGATTGGCAAGCTTCAGCTCGATCCCCAGCATGAACTGGCTATTCTTGCCAGGCAGTTTGACACCATGCTTGACCAGTTGAAACAGCAAAATGAAGCCATTCGCCAGAATGCGCTGGAGCTGGAAGACAAAGTCAAGGAGCGCACCGCCAGTCTGCACGAAACCACGAAAGAGCTTAGACAGAATATTTTCTTGCTTGAACAGACGCGTAATAAGTTGTTGCTAAATGAAAAGCTGGCCGCATTGGGAGAATTGACCGCAGGTATTGCCCATGAAATTAACAACCCGACCGCCGTTATTCTTGGCAACATTGAATTGATGGAATATGAACTTGGCGATAACGCTAAATTAGTGTCAGAGGAAATTGCCACGGTGCTTGAGCAGATAGACCGCATCCGCAATATCACACGGAGCCTGCTGCAATACAGCAGACAGGGCGGTGTGCAGGATGAAATTACCTGGCAACATGTGAACCCTATTATTGAAGAGAGCGTTACCCTGGTACGCTCGGGCACCAAGAAATCAGACATAGAAGTGGTCACTGAACTCAATGCGAAATGTTGTGTGGAGATCAATCGCCATCAGTTATTGCAGGTATTGGTTAACTTGCAAATGAACGGTATCCACGCCATGAACGAAAAGGGACGCTTAGTTGTGCGCTCAGAGGATTGGTTGGATGAGAATGGCCATCCGATGGGGGCGACAATCTCCGTACAGGATTTTGGCTGTGGGATTGCCAATGAAAACCTGACAAAAATTTTTGACCCCTTCTTCACCACCCGACGTTCTGGTACTGGCCTTGGGCTGGCGGTAACACAGGGTATTGTCAGCGGTCTTGGGGGCGAAATTAAGGTGGAGTCTGAGCTGGGTAAGGGAAGTACATTCACCCTTTATCTGCGAGAGAAAATTCACGTCGATGACGAAATCACGTCGTTGCGTGTTATGGATTAGAAAGAGGGCGGGACGGGTGTTATCCCGCCGCCCACATTTGTTTTCCTGCCTGTTGAAGGTTATAGCCGCCAAGCTGCCTACTCAGTTTGACGATGTCATCATCGTCAAAGTGCTGTATCAGTTGCTGGACCAGAGAACGGAAATAGATGTTTTTGGGGATCACCAGTTCAAATGCTTCGTTAGCAATAGGATGGAAGGCGAGGCCAAATTCCCCTGCGGCGCTTTGGCTGCCAAAGCCAATATCTGCTGAGCCACGGGCGATCGCTGAACCCAGTTCACGCTCATTGAGACATGTCACCACCGTGTTCAGCATCTCTGTTGTCATGCCGTTTCTGAACAACCATTCGTCCATCGCTCGGGCGCTCCCAGCACCAATTTGACGACTGGCCCATCGCCATCGCTTGTCAGTAAAATGATGAGGGTCATTAATCTGCTCTGCCAGTTCTGGACGGATAATCAGCCCCTGTTGGCGTTCATAGGCATGCAGCAGCACCCAGTTTTTATGTCCCGCATATTGTTGAATCAGTGCTGGATGTCGCAATCGGGCCTCTTCTGCATTTCCCCAATGAATGGCACAGATATCTACGTGGCCTTTTTCCAGCATTGACAATCCCTGTTTGGTGCCAGTTGCGGTATAACCTACCAGCGCTGTACTGCCAAGGGAATTCGCCATCCTGCTGACAATATGCTGAAGCAGGGGATCGTCAGATCCGGCAATTAACAGCCTGTCATTGAATACGCCATTATGGCTGGATTCAAGCAGCCAGCGGTCAAGCAAGCTTTTCGGAAACAGCCATTTACCGGTGACTTTGGTCGCAGGAAGCACGCCATCATTGGCAAGGCTATAGACTTTTTTCTCGTTCAAATCGAGGTATTCAGCGACTTGCCGGGCATTCATAAATACCGGGAAATCACCCATCCAAGCCACCTTTGACATCGAAATCGATATTGTCAGCACCGTTGAATACTTGGAAACGGTGGCCTTTGGCACGGGCGATCATGGTAATGCCAAGCTGTTTGGCAAGATCGTAACCCATTTGGGTCACACCAGAGCGGGACAACAGTACTGGAATGCCCATCTGTGCCACTTTAATCACCATTTCAGACGTTAAGCGTCCGGTGGTGTAGAACACTTTGTCTTCTCCGGTTTCACCTTTCAACCACATTTCACCCGTCAGGGTATCGACGGCGTTGTGGCGGCCAATATCTTCAACAAAAGAGAGAATTTCTGTGCCTTTGCAGACTGCGCAGCCATGTACGGCACCGGCTGCTTTATAGGTGTCATTGTGATGGGTGAGGGCTTCCAGTAACCCATACAAAGAGGATTGTTTGATGCGATGCGCAGGAAGTATTAAATTTTCAAGTTTTTTCATGATGTTGCCGAACATTGTGCCCTGCCCACATCCCGACGTGACCGTTTTCTTTGAGAGCGTCTCGTCGATATTGTCATTTTGTTCTGCTGTGATGACCGCCGCAGACTGGGTTTGCCAATCGATGATCACGGAATCCAATGCGTTGACATCGTTGATGAGCCCCTGGTTTTTCAAATAACCAAGCACCAGCATGTCCGGCCGGGCGCCGAGTGTCATCAGGGTAACAATCTCTTTCCAGTTGAGGTAGACCGTCAGCGCCCGTTCGCAGGCGATCTGCTTGGTCATGGGCTCGCCGTATTCATCAAATACAGTAACGTTAATTGTTTGGGGGATGTCTGTCTGGGTTTTAATAATCTTGGGTTGGTTCATTTACCCGGTTTCCTTTGGTGTTATCACAAGACATTTATAGCAAAGTTAGCAATTCCTGTTCCAATCGCGAATAAGTGAACCGTCGATGGTATGTGTTTTGCTTTATTAGTTTTGTTTTATTAGGAGAGTACTCGGTTTCCCCACTCCCCTCGCGAGTGATATCGAATCCTGGAATTTGAAGGAGTGATGTGTGACAAAAATAATAAAAGATCCTAATTGCTGGTTGGTACAGTTTGATCTGGAATCAACGGATGTCGATATTGGGCGTTGGAAGACTAAGCGCTGGTCGATTGTGAACCTGAACTTGCCCAAGACAGAGGATGAATGCTCAGATTCACAAATTTCATTGCCTTTAGAACTGTTTAAAGATGAACGCACGGACTACCGTTTCAACCTCAGTTCCCGGGAGCCTCACCTCTTTTTCATCTTTGAGGTGGAAGATGATGAGTCTCTCAATCCCTTACAGGTTACGGCTTCACAAAGCAATGCGGCCAGTTTTATGGATGGGGATTATCTGGTGCAGTCCGTACCCATGCCACTGATGGTGCAAGCCTGGATGGAAGCGTTTATTGGCCGTCATGGTGAGTTATTGGAAGTCCGTAAGAAGAAGCGCAAAGGCGCGGGGAGGTCAAATGGTAACTGATTCTTTCCTTCATCGCTGGTCAAGACGTAAGCAAGGACAAGCATCTTCGGAAGAAGAAAAGCCGATTGATGAGACATTCGCTGGCGACAATGAAGATATCGCCTGTGCGGAAATGTCGCCTGAATCTGACGAAACGGATGTACCTTCACTCTCTATGGAAGATGTTGATCGTTTGAAAGAGGGAGATTCAGCGGCCGTATTTCTGGCGAAAGGTGTTTCTTCACAGATCAAGAAGGCGGCACTCAGAAAGCTTTTTCACAGCGACACTTACAACGTACTTGATGGTATGAATGAGTACGATCTCGACTATTCCAAACCCACTAAGCTCACGGTAGAAGTGGTGGAATCTTTGAGAAAGTGGACCAGAGAACAGATTGAGGAATCTATTGAACAATCTGAACAGATAGAGGAGACGGCGCAGCATACCCAAACGCCCGCTGATGCCTCTTCTGACAGTGAGACAAAAAGTCCCCATGGTGAATTAGGAGACAATTTGTCCTATAGGGTGGAGCAAAATGTCCCACTTGAGGATGAGGGTAAGTCTTCGAACGGATCCTGACTCCGTTTTTGTTATTTTTCTTCCTATAAAGCTGGTTCATAACTTGCTGTAACAAAGTGTCTTAGTCAAAGGTGTAGCTAAGCCATTGTCCAGCAAGCTAAACGGCATGCATAAACAAGGCATTGAAACGGATTAACGCCGTTTGCCGATTAGGAAACAGGTGTTTTATGGCTACACAGACAACAGCAACTGAGAATATGTCGACGGAAAAAAATATCACAACACTCAATCAGTATCTTGAATGTCAGAAAGATACCAATGGGTTAGCCAGACTGTATGCGCTAAAAAATACAGTCACATTGGGCAACCTCATCCTGCCTACGATAAGTTTTGAAAGCCGTGGGTTTGCGTTGGTAGTTGGCAGCGCAGCGGCATTGGTGGAATTCGGTGCCTTGGTATCAGGTGCGTTCAAAGAACGGGTGGTGCTGCTTTGTAATGAAGCGGGTGGCACCGTGTCTGGATTGACAGAGGAGCTTTCACTTTTTTACAGCAGTGATGTCACCATTGATGGGTTTTTAGGTGCTTTCCACGTCGCTGTAAACTACAACGGTATTAAGCAAAACCTCGCACAGATTGCAATGGGGCGGGATCACTTTGACTTGATCGTTGACCTAACGGAAAAAGGTCTCCATGCAGCCGAATTGCCTCCTTTTGGCTATTATGCCGTTGGTCGTGGATTGACATCAAAAGAAGAGGCTGTTGACGCGTTACGAGAAACGGTTGGTATTTTCGACAAACCTAAATTCTTCCGCTTGGATACTGAGCGCTGCGCACATGCTTCACGGGGATTGGAAGGGTGCACCCGCTGTATAGATGCTTGTCCGGCGGAGGCATTAAGTTCCATTAATCAAACGATCACCATCAATCCTTTCCTGTGTCAGGGCATTGGATCCTGTGCAACAGCATGCCCAACAGAAGCGATTAGATACGCACTGCCGGATCCTGAAAACACACAACATTTTGTGTTTGACCTTATTCAACACTATCGCCAACAGGGCGGTGAAGTGCCAACGATTCTGTTTTATGCGGAAGCGGATGAAGCGTCTCTGGTAGAAGTGATGTCGTCGCTGCCAAACAGCACGATTCCGGTAAGATTAGAAGAATTAGCCTCTGTGGGGCTGGATACCTGGTTGAGTGCACTGGTTTATGGGGCCTCCCAAGTGATCTTGGCTATGGCGCCTAATCTGCCTGCGAAAACCCGCCATGTATTGGAGCAAGAACTTGATGTCGCAGCCTCTTTCCTGAGCAGTCTTAATATCGAGCAGGACCGCATCACGCTGAAAGCATTGGACGCGCTGTTTACGTTGACGCCATTTAGCAACGTGCTGTTGACACACCCAACAAAGTTGACTGGCACCAAACGCGAGAGACTGATTACGGCATTGGATTTGTTGGCGGCACATGCCGGTCAACACCTGACGGTTACTCCCGTGCCACAAGGTGCACCATATGGCCGTATCAATGTGGAAACCCATGATTGTACCCTTTGCATGGGGTGTGTCGCTGTGTGCCCGACAGGCGCCTTGTCATCCATTGGTTCTCGTCCAGGTATCACATTCCGGGAACAGGATTGTGTGCAGTGTGGCCTTTGTGAAGCGAGCTGTCCGGAATCGGTGATCACGCTTGAGCCACGTTTCAATTGGAACAGCGAACAGCGCCAGCAACGTGAAATCCTGTATGAAGAAGAAGCGGCTGCATGTATCACTTGTGGCAAGCCGTTTGCGCCTGTTTCGATGGTCAATATGTTGATCGGGAAATT
The DNA here is from genome assembly GCF_059704325.2 of Grimontia sp. THUN1695. NCBI lineage: Bacteria > Pseudomonadati > Pseudomonadota > Gammaproteobacteria > Vibrionales > Vibrionaceae > Grimontia > Grimontia sp. THUN1695. Next base: position 756,688 of record NZ_AP046577.1, read on the forward strand.
ACAAAATCACAGTCATTTTCGGGAAAACGCTATCAAACGCCTGTCCATGTGCGAAGACTGCCGGGTCCGCGACATTGTCGCTGACATGATTGAAAACCCGGATAAGCAGATGAAGGTTTAAGGAGATAGCAATGGCAGTACAAATTAACATTGAAGATGTGACCAACGAAGAAAACCAAATCCGTCAGAACATCTACAACCTATTGGCACATCTTTTTAGACAAGCACCGGATCAGGACACACTGAACTGGCTATCGGCACTGGAATTGGAAGGCGATGAGCATTCACCTGGCATGGTGGCGGCTTGGTCCGTGCTTAAGCTATCAGCCAGTAAGACGACACCCACCCAGGCCGCTGATGAGTATCAGTTGTTGTTCATTGGTGTCGGGCGGGGAGAGGTGATGCCATTTGGATCTTGGTATCTCACCGGTTCGTTGATGGAATTACCGTTGGTATCACTGCGTCAGGATCTGCGTTGTCTGGGCTTTGAGCGTCAGGATCAGACAAAAGAGCCGGAAGATCATATTGCAGCATTGCTGGAAGTGATGGCTATGCTAGTGGAAGAGGGAGATGTCCAGGCACAGAAAACCTTTTTCAACCGTCATATCGCGCCTTGGTTTGAGGGGCTGTGTGACGATATCAAACAAGCAGAAGCTGCGGTGTTTTATACCGCTGTGGCTGAACTTGCAAAACAATTTCTAACGATAGAAAAAATCAGTTTTATCCAGCGCCCTTGGTAGTTCTACTTCATAACACGTAGAAAATCAGCGTTGATAGAAAGCATGAGGAGCATTGTGATGTCAGAAAACCAAAAAGAAACAGGTACGCCAAATGAAGCGCGTCGCCAGTTCCTTAAGGGGCTGGGGGTTGCCGCAGCCGTCGGTGCAGCTGCCACCGCAGTCAGTGTTACTGCTCAGGCGGAAGTGACGGCGAAAACCCCAGAACCGAAGCGTCAATCGGGGTACCGTGAAACCCAACACATTCGTGATTATTACGATTCCCTGTAACCTGTAGATGGAGTGAGACTATGAAATTGACTAAACGCTCTGACGCCGTCAATAGGGAAGAAAAACGATTAGGTGTTTCTCGTCGTACCTTTATGCGTAACTCCATGCTGGCGACAGCAGGAGGGGTTGCCGCGGCAGGCATGTTCACGCCGGGCATGATGAGAAAAGCTGAAGCTAAAGATGTTGATCCAAGTAAGCCGGTCGAGCAAAAACGGACGATTTGTTCTCACTGTTCGGTAGGCTGTGGTGTGTATGCTGAAGTGCAAGACGGTGTATGGGTAGGCCAGGAGCCTGCGTTCGACCATCCGTTTAATGCCGGTGGTCACTGTGCTAAAGGTGCGGCATTGCGAGAGCACGGCCATGGTGAGCGTCGCCTGAAATATCCAATGAAGCTGGTGGACGGTAAGTGGCAGAAAATTAGCTGGGAGACCGCCATCAATGAAATTGGTGACAAGTGCCTGGAAATCCGCGAGCAGTCAGGGCCGGATTCGGTTTACTTCCTGGGGTCGGCAAAGCACAGCAATGAGCAGGCGTACTTGTTCCGTAAAATGGCGTCACTTTGGGGCACAAATAACGTTGATCATCAGGCGCGTATCTGTCACTCCACTACCGTTGCCGGTGTTGCTAACACCTGGGGCTACGGCGCGATGACCAATTCTTTTAACGACATGCATAATTGCAAGTCGATCCTCTTTATTGGCTCTAACCCTGCTGAAGCACATCCGGTGGCGATGCAGCACATTCTGATCGCGAAGGAAAAGAATGGCTGTAAGATTGTGGTTGTTGACCCTCGTCGCACTCGCACCGCAGCGAAAAGTGATCACTATATATCGTTGCGCCCTGGTACAGATGTTGCGTTCATATGGGGCTTGCTGTGGCATATTTTTGAAAACAACTGGGAAGACAAAGAATTCATTCGCCAGCGTGTGTTTGGTATGGATGAAATTCGTACAGAAGTGGCGAAATGGACGCCGCAAGAGGTGGAGCGCGTTACAGGTGTCAACCGCGAAGATATGTATAAAGCGGCGAAAATCCTGTCTGAGAATCGCCCGGGTTCAGTTGTGTGGTGTATGGGGGGAACCCAGCACACGACAGGTAATAACAACACGCGCGCTTACTGCATACTGGAATTGGCACTTGGGAATATTGGTAAATCTGGTGGCGGGGCTAACATCTTCCGTGGTCACGATAACGTACAAGGTGCAACAGATCTTGGCGTTCAGTCGCATACACTGCCGGGTTACTATGGCCTAACGGATGGAGCATGGAAACATTGGGCGACAGTATGGGATGTGGATTTTGACTGGATCAAAGGCCGTTTTGATCAGACCACCTACAATGGTTCTAAACCAATGAACAGCAATGGTATTCCGGTATCCCGTTGGGTGGATGGTGTGTTGGAAGACCCAGAGAAAATGGCACAGAAGGAAAATATTCGCGCCATGTTCTATTGGGGACATGCGGTGAACTCCCAGACCCGGGGACCAGAAATGAAAAAGGCGATGGCGAAGCTGGACATGATGGTCATCGTTGATCCGTATCCAACGGTTGCTTCTGTAATGAATGACCGTAAAGACGGTGTTTACCTGTTGCCTGCGACCACCCAGTTTGAGACTCGTGGTTCGGTTACCGCCTCTAACCGTTCCCTGCAATGGCGTGATCAGGTGATTGAACCGCTGTTCGATTCCAAGCCAGATCACACCATTATGTATTTGCTGTCTAAAAAGTTGGGTTTTGCAGATCAGCTGTTCAAACACATTTCAGTGCAAAATGACGAGCCAAACATTGAAGACATTACCCGTGAATTTAACCGCGGCATGTGGACAATTGGTTATACGGGTCAAAGCCCTGAACGTCTCAAAGCACACCAACAGAACTGGCATACATTCCATAAAACTACGCTTGAAGCAGAAGGTGGGCCAGTCAGCGGGGAAACTTACGGTCTGCCTTGGCCTTGCTGGGGAACGCCAGAAATGAAGCACCCTGGAACCCACATTCTTTATGACACATCAAAAGAAGTGGCCAAAGGTGGCGGTAACTTCCGCGCCCGCTTTGGTGTGGAATTCGAAGGAGAGAGCTTGCTGGCCGTTGATAGCTACTCAAAAGGCTGCGAGCTGGAGGATGGCTATCCAGAATTCAGTGACAAACTGCTCAAGCAACTTGGCTGGTGGGATGATTTGACCGTTGAAGAGAAATTGGCTGCTGAAGGCAAAAACTGGAAAACTGACCTGTCCGGTGGTATTCAGCGTGTGGCGATTGCCCACGGCTGTATGCCATGTGGCAACGCCAAAGCCCGTGCGATTGTCTGGACCTTCCCTGACCGAGTGCCGCTGCACCGTGAGCCGCTTTACACGCCGCGCCGCGATTTGGTTGCAGACTATCCAACCTGGGATGACCAGGCCGATCTCTATCGCCTGCCAACCCTGTATAAATCTATTCAGGATCGAGATGTTTCCGGCGAGTACCCTATTATTCTGACGTCTGGTCGATTGGTGGAATATGAAGGGGGCGGTGAAGAAACGCGTTCCAATCCTTGGTTGGCGGAGCTTCAACAGGAAATGTTTGTTGAAGTGAACCCTGTGGATGCGAACAACCTTGGGATCAAAGACGGCCAAGAAGTATGGGTAGAAGGTGCAGAAAAAGGCCGGGTTAAAGTGAAAGCCATGGTCACACGACGTGTGAAAGAAGGTATGGCATTTATGCCATTCCACTTTGGCGGTAAGTTTGAAGGTAAAGATCTGCGTTCTAAATATCCTGAAGGTTCCGACCCTTACGTGGTGGGTGAAGCGGCGAATACCGCAACTACCTATGGTTACGATCCGGTTACCCTGATGCAGGAAACCAAAGTGACGCTTTGTAAGATCAGCGCAGCGTAAAAGGAGCAGATGTTATGGCGAATATGAAATTTCTGTGTGATACCAAACGCTGCATTGAATGTAACGGCTGTGTCACGGCGTGTAAAAACGCAAACGATGATGCGGTAACCTGGGGAATCCAGCGTCGCCGTGTCGTTACCCTGAATGACGGTGAGCCAGGCGAGAACTCTATCTCAGTGGCTTGTATGCACTGCACAGATGCGCCTTGTATGGCGGTTTGTCCGGCAGACTGCTTCTACAGAACTGAAGACGGTATTGTTTTGCACAACAAAGATACTTGCATCGGTTGTGGTTACTGTCTGTTTGCCTGTCCATTCGGGGCGCCACAGTTCCCGAAAACCTCAGCGTTCGGCGAGCGTGGTAAAATGGATAAATGTACGTTCTGTGCTGGCGGCCCAGAGCCGGATGGTTCGGCGGCAGAACGTGAGAAATATGGTGCAAACCGTATTGCCGAAGGCAAGCTGCCAATGTGTGCAGAGCTTTGTTCAACCAAGGCGCTACTTGCTGGTGATGCCGAGAAAGTGTCTGCTATTTTCCGCCAACGCGTGGTAGAGCGCGGTGCGAAAGGCGCGGGTTGGACCAATGGCGATGACCTCGCTTATGATGCAACCAAAAGCTGATTAGCATGAGATACTGCGGAGCAGTTACTCCGCAGTGTCGGGAGGAGAGATATGTTTAGAGCATTGCTCGCGATGTTCATGGTGATAATAAGTATTTGGTCACCGTTGGGTACTGCCGAAGAAGGTGCCAAGGCCGATCCCCAGAAAGAAATGGTGCAGTTGGCGGGGGCAGAATTCTGGAAAGAAGTGCGTGCTGGGGAGTCCGGCTATACCACTGCGAAGGGGGCAGAGGCAGGCCAACTTATCAATGTGGATGGTGAGCGCTGGCGACGGATCCGCAACGAGTGGATCAGTCCGATAGGCCTGCTTTTCCTTGGTGGTTCTGCAGGTGGCCTGCTGTTGTTTTACCTTTGGGCAGGACGTGTTGCGCTGGCACATGAACGCACGGGTAAGAAGGTGATGCGCTGGACGCCATTTGAACGCGCCCTGCACTGGTTTACTGCGATTAACTTTTTGATCCTGGGGATCACGGGTGTATTGCTGCTTTACGGTAAGCATTTCATCAAACCCGTGGCACCAGAAGTGGTGTGGGGAAGTATCATCTACGCAGCGAAATTGGCGCACAATTACCTTGGTCCGCTGTTTGTGATTGGTCTGCTTTGTATGCTGGTAAAGTGGATGAAAAACAACTTCATCAACAAAGTCGATATTGAGTGGTTCAAGCAGGGCGGTGGCATCTTGCCTAATGGCAAACACCCCGATGCAGGGTTTTGTAATGGGGGTGAGAAAGCCTGGTTCTGGTTGCTGGCAACTGTCGGTGTCGTGGTGTGCATTACCGGCCTTGTGATGGATTTCCCTATCTTCGGTCAAACCCGTGACAATATGCAGATAGCAAACCTGTTGCATGGCATCGCGTCATTGGGTTTGTTAGCAGCTGCATTCGGTCATATATACATCGGTACTGCCGGCACTGAAGGTGCGTTGGAAGGTATGACGACGGGTTATGTGGATGAAAGTTGGGCGAAACAACACCACAAGCTTTGGTTGGATGAAATACAAGGTGAAAGTGTTGCCCCATCAACAGAAGCGAAAGAGCAGCAAAGGACCTAAGAGTGTAACCATTAAATGACACAAGGCCCACGTGAGTGGGCTTTGTTTTTTCGTTTCAGTCGTCAGTGAATCAAATCCCAACTTAAGGCTGTACCGCGAGGGATGTCATGCCGGGCTATTTTTCCCATAACAGCATCAAAATGCTTTGGTGCAAGGCCCAAGCCTGGACGAATACTCTGCACGTTTTGTGCAGTCAGGGTTTCGCCTTTCTTTATGTTTTGGACCACATAAAGCGAACGGCGAAACTGCACATTGCTTTTCTCTGCCTCCTTTAGCTGGTAACCCGCTTGACCTAATGCCTGCCATGCGGTTTCTGTCTCTTTGCAAAGCGTTGCCAATTCATTCGGTTCTAATGAAAAAGTAGCGTCAGGACCCGGTTCGTTGCGGCTCAATGTGACGTGTTTTTCAATCACCGACGCGTCAAGTGCAACTGCCGCCACAGACACTGTGGTACCTAAAGTGTGGTCAGACAACCCGCCTATCACGCCAAAGCGCTTTGCCAAATCAGGAATGGTGCGAAGGTGGCTCTGTGACGCTGGCGCAGGGTATGCACTGATACAATGCAATAAAATCAGCTGTTGGCAGCCATTATCACGTGCAGTGGCAACGGCTTCTGCAATCTCTTCATTGTTTGCCATACCCGTTGAAATAATCATCGGCTTGCCGGTTTGTGCAACATAACGAATCAAGGGGAGGTCGACGGCTTCAAATGAGGCGATTTTGTAGGCTGGTGCATTGAGATCTTCCAGCAAATCCACGGCAGTGAAATCAAACGGAGTGCTGAACAGTGTTATGCCGATGTCGTGGGCTTTCTCAAACAGCGGCTTGTGCCATTCAAACGGTGTGTGGGCTTCTTGATATAAATCGTAAAGTGTTCGGCCATCCCAAAGCCCGCCTTTGATTTGAAATGCCTCCGAATCGCAGTTCAGGGTAATAGTGTCAGCGGTGTAGCTTTGCATCTTAATCGCATCCGCGCCTGCGCGTTTTGCCATTTCGATGGTTTGAAAAGCGCGCTCAATCGAACCGTTATGGTTGGCCGACATTTCAGCAATAATATAAGGTTTATGCTCTGGGCCAATCTTACGGCCATTGATGGTAATACATTGCGTCATAATGTTGTGTCACCTTTCCACGCTTCGCACGAAAGGAAGAAAGAAAAATAGTCTTTGTTTCCGTCTACAGTGATAAGGGTCTGGATGTCCTTGTCCTTCGAAAAGCCAAGTTTGTCATGAAGGTGAATCACGTTTGAGTTGATGCAAAGTACCCGGCTGCGAATACCGTCCAGTCCAAGGTTATTGAATCCCAAACTCAAAGCTTCGGATAACATGGCAAAGCCAGAGCCTGCGGGTGCTTCGGGTGATTTATAGAAACCCCACTCTGCAGTGTTGGTTTGTCTTTTAATCTTGGTAAAAGAGACCATGCCAACCGGCGTACCCTCAGACAGCGCAATAAAAAACTGATTTGTGGTATCGCTCGAGGCTTTGGCAAACCAACGTTCATGTTCCTCTGCGCTGATTTCATGTTGGGTGAACATCTTGTTCCTGACATGTGGTGCATTTCGCCAGCTTCGTACCATTGCTAGGTCATCTGTGGTCATTGCTCGAAATGTAATATTTCCCGGCCTATACGCATGTTGTTCCATCACCTCAACTACCCGCGCAGCGCCGTTGCCGTCGATATCGGATTTTTCAAGACGATAGGGCAGGGTGTTCCAGTTATCTGACAGCCATTTCAATTCGTTGGCATAGTCATATTCTGTGGTGTTATTACTTACGCCCAAGTAACGATAAAGGCCACTGGCACCAAGATGCTCTGCCATCAAACGTTGGTTCTCGGCCATGGATACCAAGGTGCCAGGAATACCCAGGCTTGCACGCTCAATAGCACTGACACCTGCGCCACCGAACGCATAGCGACAAGCGGCAAGCTCCGTTTCATAATCAGCAAGGCTTTCGGACAGCGTGACGAATTCAGGCAGTGGAAACGCGCGTAGTTCAGCCTTTTGGGGATTAGAGAGGCCGTAAACAATGTGGAGCTTGAAAGGCAAAGAGTCAAAATGTTTGCAGGCATTGAGCAGTTTCATGCACTCGCCGCTGGGATCTGTGCCGCTGAAAAAAGCCAGTGTCACATTCTTCAGTGCAGGTGGATGTTGGCGGAGTTCTGAAAAGCGCGGGCGGAGTAATCCGAATTTTGGCCCTAAAAGTAGAGTACAGTCTTTTGGCACAAGTTGATGATAGCGGTTTTCAAAGTCCGGCCAGGGATTGTGATCGAGTAACACATGGCAATCATGATGGCGATTGGCAAGATCGTCGATAACAAGTACTTTTATCCCTGAAGAACGCATTTGTGTTTGCCACGTGCAGTCTAAGGCGTAGTGATCAATGATTACCCAATCAGGATTAACGTGTTGCAGTGCTGCCACTGTTTCCTTCACATCGGCTTCCTGAGTCACTCCTAGCCAATGTCGGTAGTCTCCGGCGTCAGGGAGAAAGGTTTCTTCTATGTCACCTAAAGAAATAACGTCAATGCCTTGGTTTTTACAGTAATCAATAAGGTTACCGGTCAGGGGGCGACTGACCATGATGGCTTGATGGCCGCGTTCAATCAGCTTTTTAGCCAGTACCAAACACCGCATGATGTGCCCGGTGCCAATCTGGCGGGAGGCGTCAACGCGAATCGCTATCTTCATAACTCGTCCCGTTGCTTAAGGATTTGATAGAGCATTTCGGCGCGAATCCAATCATCCGGTTCATCGATATCCTGGACACGGAAATGGGGGATCTGCACAGCTTTGGAGTGCGGAGCGAAAATCGGTAAACCGGAAAGAAATGCCTCTGGCTTACCCCAGTAAAACATACCTGCATCATGGTAAGCGGTTTCTAAATCCTGTGAGCGGGTAGAGAAATGTTCTGGCCAGAACATGTCCACATTGCCTTCATCATTTATTCGAATACTGCGTTGAATAGGGAAGGAGAAACACGTGGCAGCGAAAGTGTACTGGGTTTGCTCTTTGTCCAGTAGCGTCAGGCCTTTTTCAAGGTCCTGAACCCGGATAAACGGCGCCGTGGCGTAAAGGCAACAGACTGCATCCAGTGAACGGGCATCGTTCTCTTGCAGCCATTCAATAGCGTGTTTGATGACATCTAATGTTGTGGCATGGTCATCGGCAATGTCTGCCGGACGGAGGAACGGTACCTCAGCACCATGCTCTTTGGCGATGCTTGCAATCTCTTCGCTGTCTGTCGATACCATGATGCGGTCAAACAGGCCTGATATTTTTGCCACATCAATGGCGTAGTCAATGATTGGCCTGCCAATAAAGGCCTTGAGATTTTTCCCCGGAATGCGCTTACTGCCACTGCGGGCAGGAATAATACAGACTTTCATTTTGTCCTCAGTACAACGCTTCAGCCAGTGCCTGAATCACTGTGTCCTGCTCCTCTTCCGTCATATCAACGTAGAGCGGCAGGCTGAGCGCAGCGTGATAATAGTGTTCTGCAACAGGAAATTGCCCCCATCTAAACCCTAATGCGTGGTAATACGGCTGGGTGTGAACCGGGATGTAATGCACGTGCACGCCGATGTTTTTAGCGCGAAGTGTATCAAATACGTGCTGGCGGCAATCCGGTTCCGCTAACTGAATGACATACAGATGCCATGCTGATTTACTTTCGGGAAGCAATGTCGGTGTGGTCAGTGGCAATGCCGAAAGCTTTTGGCTGTATCGTTCTGCAAGTGTCTGACGGCGTTCAACAAACGCATCCAGTCTCGCCAGTTGGGATATTCCCAATGCGGCTTGTAGGTCAGTCATGCGGTAATTAAATCCAAGCGATTGTTGCTCGTAGTACCAAGCGCCTTGGACTTGATCGACCAGTGATTCCCTATCCCGCGCAATACCATGGCTGCGGAGGTCTTCCATCGCTTTGGCAAGTTTGGGATTGTTGGTCAGTGCCATCCCACCTTCTGCGGTGGTGATGATTTTCACCGGATGGAAACTGAAGACAGTGACATCACTGTATTGGCAATTACCGATGTATTCACCGTTGTATTTGCCGCCAATAGCATGAGAGGCGTCTTCAATAATGCGGAAACCATACTGCTGAGAAAGCAGGTGGATGGCCTTCATGTCGCAGCTTTGTCCACACATATGTACCACCACCACCACGTTCGGAAGGGTGTCTGTTCGTTTTGCCAGCTCCAGTTTTGCAGCTAAACGCTTTGGACAGAGGTTGTAGGTGATGGGGTCAATATCAACAAAGTCGATCTTTGCGCCGCAATACAAACCACAATTCGCCGAGGCGACAAATGTGTTGGGTGATGTCCAAAGGCGTTGACCTTTACTGAGTCCCAAAGCAAGGCAGGCAATATGCAGTGCCGATGTGGCGCTGTTTACTGCAATGGCATGTTTTGCCCCCACTTTTTCTGCAACTGCATGTTCAAATTGGGTAACTCGCGGCCCTTGAGTGATGAAGTCGGACGTTAAGGCGTCAACAACCGCGTCGATATCGTCTTGGCTGATGTTCTGTTTGCCATAAGGGATCATGCTTGTTGCTCGAATTCCAGGATCTGTTCGACGTCTAGAAAATCTGGATTGCTTCCGGAATGGTATTCAAAATCAGCCGCGACAGGTTCGCCTTTTTCGCCCAGTGGATTGGCCGAATAATCGTAATCCGCCGCATAGAATTTAATGGTTGGCCGAATCACATAGTGATCCTCGAATTCCAATGTCAGGTGTGAGTCATCACTCGGGCACATGATTTCATGCATCTTTTCGCCCGGACGAATGCCAATTTCTTTCACTGGTAGACCGTTTCCGTAAGCAGTTGCCAGATCCATTAAACGTACAGAAGGGATTTTCGGTATAAAAATTTCACCACCTTGCATGCGTTCGAAATTCTTCAGGACAAAGTCGACGCCTTGCTGGAGCGTGATCCAAAAACGGGTCATGTCAGGATGGGTAATGGGCAGTGCATCAGCGCCTTCCGCAACCAGCTTTTTGAAAAGCGGTACCACAGACCCGCGTGAACCCACGACATTGCCATAGCGCACCACCGCGAAGCGTGTCAGGCCACCGCCCGTCATGTTATTGGCCGCGACAAACAGTTTGTCAGAACAAAGCTTGGTCGCACCGTACAGGTTGTTTGGACTCGCGGCCTTGTCGGTGGAGAGTGCGATGACTTTTTCGACCTCGTTGGCAATGGCTGCGCGGATGATGTTTTCTGCACCATGCACATTGGTTTTGATGCATTCCATCGGGTTATATTCGGCAGAAGGCACTTGTTTTAAGGCTGCGGCATGAATGACATAATCGACGCCATTCATGGCTTCCATCATTCGGCCAGCATCGCGCACATCACCGATAAAATAGCGCATGCAAGGTGCATTGAACTCTTGCTGCATTTCGAACTGTTTGAGTTCGTCTCGGGAGAGAATGATGAGTCGTTTAGGCTTGTAACGCGCAAGGATGGTCTGGGTGTATTTCTTTCCAAATGATCCGGTTCCACCGGTGATCAAAATCGACTTGCCGTTAAACATTTCAATCCTTAAGCATTCGTCTCAGTATCTGATTGAAATTCTAACTGATAGCGCCAATGGCGGTGGGAGAAAAATGCCCACATCGTGATTGGATGATGAAAAAAAAGACAATCTCTTTCGACATCGTCTTTTCTTGACCACTATTATGTGTGTGGCTTGTGGCGTTCCTTCAGCTTATTGGCTACGTCTTCCAGCGAGAAGCCCTGGTCTTGCAGCAGTACCAAAAGATGGTACATCAGGTCTGCAGACTCATTGATCAGCTCTTCCTTATCGCCCGACGTCGCTGCAAGCGCGACTTCGACGCCTTCTTCGCCCACTTTCTGCGAAATGCGCTTGGTGCCCTTGGCATACAGGGACGCCGTATAAGACGTTGAAGGATCGGATCCTCGACGGGAAGCCAGCACCTGCTCCAGTTGATGAAGAAACACCAGAGCAGGTTTGTTGGTGTCGTCTTCTCCCCAGCAGGTTTCAGTGCCAAGATGGCAGGTTGGGCCGATAGGATCGGCTTGAACCAGCAGGGTATCTCTGTCGCAGTCCACGGCAATGTGTTTGAGGCGCAGCACGTTACCGGAGGTTTCGCCTTTGGTCCAAAGACGTTCCTTGGTGCGGGAGAAAAAGGTGACTTGCTCGGTATCCAGCGTTTTTGATAATGCATCTTGATTCATGTATCCCATCATCAGAACCTGTCCGCTTTTCGCGTTCTGGACAATGGCAGGTACCAGACCGTCTACTTTTTCCCAGTCGATAGTATCAGCGAGTGCCGCGTTTGATGGTGTCTGGTTCATAAGCGGATCTCCACGCCTTGTTGTTTCAGGTATTGTTTCAGCTCACCAATGTTGATGATCTGCCTATGGAATACAGACGCTGCCAGTGCACCGTCGACATTCGCTTTCTTGTAAGCATCGGCAAAGTGCACCATTTCACCGGCGCCGCCTGAGGCAATCAGGGGAACGTGGCACACTTCGCGCACCATGTTGAGTTGCTCAAGGTCGTAGCCGTTACGTACGCCATCCTGGTTCATCATGTTCAACACGATTTCACCGGCGCCACGCTTCTGCACTTCCTGTACCCAGTCGCGGGTTTCCCACTGGGTCGCTTTGGTACGGGCTTCATCACCGGTGAACTGGTAGACCTGATACTTGCCAGTGTCTTTGTCGTAGTAAGAGTCAATACCGACCACGATACACTGCACGCCGAATTTCTCAGCAAGCTCAGTGATAAGTTCAGGGTTTGCCAGTGCCGGAGAGTTAATGGAAATTTTGTCTGCGCCAAATTCCAGAATACGTTTGGCATCTTCTGCGGTTTTAATGCCGCCAGCCACACAGAAAGGAATGTCGATGACTTCTGCCACGCGCGCGACCCAGCTTTTATCCACCACACGGCCATCACTGGATGCAGTGATATCGTAAAACACCAGTTCGTCTGCGCCTTCTGCGGCGTAACGCGCGGCCAGCGGGACGATATCGCCGATGATTTCGTGGTTACGGAACTGAACGCCTTTCACCACCTGACCATCGCGAACATCAAGACATGGGATTATCCTTCTTGCCAGCATGCGAATGCCTCCTCTGCAGTGAATTTGCCGTCGAGCAATGCACGGCCGACGATAACGCCTGCGACATCTGTGCCTTTCAGTGCTGCGATGTCAGCCAGTGAGCCGATACCGCCGGAAGACTGGAACTGAACCTGTGGGTAGGCGGCACACAACTCTTTGTAAAGATCGACGTTGGAACCCGCCAGCGTGCCGTCTCGGGAGATATCAGTACACAGCACGTGATTGAGACCCACTGTCAGGAAGTCGTCCAGCAGCGCTTCGATGGTCACACCAGAATCCTCCTGCCAGCCGGATACCGCGACCATGCGGTTGCCCTTGTCATCAATGTTGATGTCGAGCGCCAGTACGATTTGCTCTGCACCGTATTTCTCCATCCAGCCTTTGACCATCTCTGGCTGTCTGACGGCAGTTGAACCGATCACCACGCGTTTTGCGCCAGCACGCAGCAGCTCAACCACGTCGCTTTCTTTGCGCACGCCGCCGCCAATCTGGATGTTGGCTGGGGTGCTGGCAATCAGTTTTTCAATCAAGGGTAGCTGACGGGCAGAGGTGTCTTTTGCGCCAGTCAGATCGACCAAGTGCAGCCAGTTAGCTCCGGCATTGTGGTAAATCGCGAACTGCTCGCTTGGGTCAACTTTGTATTCGGTAACTTGTCCGTAGTCACCCTGATAGAGACGGACGACCTGCCCGTCGATTAAATCCAATGCGGGAATGATCATCCTTAATTACATCTCCAAAAAGTTCTTAATCAGTTGTGCGCCAGCTTTGCTGGAACGCTCAGGGTGGAATTGCACACCATAATAGTTGCCACTTTGTACTGCTGCGGTAAACGGCTTGCCGTAGTCGCACTGGCCAATGGTGTAATCACCGACTGGCATGGCGTAGCTGTGAACAAAGTAGAAATAGCTGTTTTCTGGAATGTCTTTAAACAGCGGGTGATTGTTCACAGGTGTCACGGTATTCCAACCCATGTGGGGAAGCGGCAGTTCGCCGGTTTCCATTAAGGTGGTGTCGGCATCAACATGGCCGAGGCAGGTGACTTGCTCCTTGCCTTCCTGTGAGGATTTACCCAGAAGCTGCATGCCAAGGCATATGCCGAGAAGCGGCTGCTTCACTTCGCGTACCAGCGAAATCAGGTCGCGCTCTTGTAGGTTTTTCATTGCCTCAGAAGCAGTGCCGACGCCTGGCAGAAACAGTTTGTCTGCTGCCAGCACGACATCGGGGTTGCGGCTGATCGTGACATCGTAACCAAGGCGCTCAATCGCAAAACGCACAGAGCTGACGTTTGCACAACCCGTGTCGATGATGACAATCTTTGCTTCGCTCATTACAGCACCCCTTTGCTGCTTGGCAGCTCGTTACCTTCTACGCGAATCGCCTGACGCAAAGTGCGGCCATAGGCTTTAAACAGGCTCTCCACGATGTGGTGTGTATTATCGCCATCTGATGACAGGTGCAGGGTACAGGCCATGGTGTCAGTCAGTGAGCGGAAGAAGTGCTCGACCATTTCAGTAGAAAGATCGCCGACTTTGTCCTGCGAGAAGGTCGCTTCGAACTTGAGGTATGGGCGGCCAGACAAATCCAGCGCGCATTGCGCCAGACACTCATCCATTGGCAGACTGAAACCGAAACGGCCAATACCACGTTTGTCACCCAGCGCTTCTTTTAGCGCCTGACCCAACGCCAGCGCCGTGTCTTCGACGGTGTGGTGATCGTCGATGTGCAGGTCGCCATCAACTGCCACTTCCATGCGGAAGCCGCCATGGGTCGCGATTTGATCCAGCATGTGGTCAAAGAAACCAAGGCCCGTATTGATCTTGTTGCCGCCAGTTTCGTCAAGGTTCACCGTGATACGGATATCCGTTTCCTTGGTGGTACGGACGACAGTTGCTATTCGTGGATTGGTGGTCAAATCCTTCAGAATTTGCTGCCAGCCCATGGTTTCTGGGTTGTACTGAATACCGCGGATTGCCATGTTTTCAGCAAGCTGCAGGTCAGTCTGACGGTCGCCAATCACGGAAGAGGTTTTGAAATCTACACGGCCTTGCTGGAGGTAATCTTTAACCAAACCAAGCTTTGGCTTACGGCAGCTACAACCTTCGTGGTCGAAGTGCGGGCAAATCAATACATCAGCAAACTTCACGCCCTGAGATTCGAAAATCTCCATCATCATGTTGTGCGGAGCGTCGAAATCTTCCTGTGGGTAGCTATCAGTGCCCAGACCATCCTGGTTGGTCACCATCACCAGCTTGTAGCCAGCGTCTTGCAGTGCCAGCAGGGCAGGGATCACGAAAGGCTCAAGCTTGAGCTTGTCCAGACGGTCAACCTGAAAATCGACTGGAGGCTCAACAATCAGCGTGCCATCGCGGTCGATAAAGAGGATTTTTTCTTTCACTACAAATTCCTTTTGTTGCACTCTTTATGCCAGTTGCTGGCGGATAAAGGTCAGGGTCTTTTCACACTCTTCGCGGTTGCCCACGCTGATTCGGATGCAGCCTTCAATTGGCGAACGGCGCAAGATAATGCCGTTGTCCCAAAGAGCTGAAAACAGAAGGTCAGCGTCTGGGAATTTCACCAGCAGGTAGTTGCCGTAACCGTCGAACACTTGCACGCCCGGCAACATAGAAAGCCCTGCCTGCAGATAGGCGCGGTTGGCATTCAAATCCAGCACCTGATATTTCATGCGGGCAAGGCCTGCTTCACTCAGCGCCTGCAGGGCAATTTCTGTCACAGGCACAGGCACTGGATAGGGGGCAATCACTTTGGTCATCAGTTGGATGATTTGCTGACTCGCGAGGGTGAAACCACAGCGCAACCCCGCCAACGCAAAGGCTTTTGACAGGGTACGAAGAATCGCAAGATTCGGGTAACGCACCAGCAGGTCCACCGTTGACGCTTCTGGACAGAAGTCGATGTAGGCTTCGTCCATGACCACCAGCGCGCGACCAGCCGTCATTTCCAGTAGCGCTTCGATATCGTCGCGGTTAATCAGGTTACCGGTCGGGTTGTTGGGGCTACAGACAAATACCAGTTTAACGCTATCAAGGTTCTTTTCGATTTCCGGCAGGTTTAATTGCCAGTCATCGGTCAGCGGGACTGTCTTGCGCGCGACGCCAGCGGTTTCTGCGCTGATGGCGTACATACCGTATGTTGGCGGGCAATACAGAATGCTGTCTTCACCGGCTTCGCAGAAAGTACGTACGAGAAGCTCAATGCTTTCGTCTGCGCCGCGGGAGGTGAGTACCTGCTCAGGGCGAACGCCTGCATAGTCGGCGTAAGCGCGGATCAGCGCTTCTGGCTGACAGGTGCTGTAGCGGTTCAGACCCGCACCATTGATGGTGTATTCATTGTTAAAGGGTGATTCGTTGGCATTCAGCCAAACATCACCGCTGCCGCCCAGTCGACGGGCAGACATGTAAGGGGTCAGTGCCTGAACGTCCTTACGGGCTAATTTTTCAATGTCCATTGCTTCCCCTTTATTATTTTTTGTTATTGAGTTTTTCAACACGGAGGGTCACGGCGTTTCTGTGCGCATCCAACCCCTCCGCGTTCGCCATTGCCACAACGGTCGGCGCCAAGGCTTGTAAGCCATCAGATGACAACTCTTGCACTGTCATGCGCTTGCTGAAATCGGCAAGGCCGAGGCTTGAGTAGGTGCGCGTATAGCCGTAAGTTGGCAGCACGTGGTTGGTACCCGATGCGTAATCGCCAACCGATTCCGGTGACCATGCGCCGAGGAAAATCGAGCCTGCGTTATCCAAAAGCGGCAGCAATTCACGTGGGTTCTTGGTTTGGACAATCAAGTGTTCAGGGCCGTAGTTGTTTGAAATCGACACACACTGGGTCAGGCTGTCTGCAATGATGATGATGCTAGAACCCAGAGCCTGGCTTGCGATGTCAGCACGGCTTAGTACTTTTAACTGTTTCTGAACGGCATCGGCCACTTTCTCTGCCAATACAGGAGATGGTGTGACAAGCACAACCTGAGAATCTGGGCCATGTTCTGCCTGACTCAGCAAATCTGCAGCAACGAAATCCGCATCAGCGTCTTCATCCGCAATCACCAGCACTTCAGACGGGCCAGCCGGCATATCAATCGCCGCGCCGTTGTGGTCATTGCTGACCTGACGTTTAGCTTCGGTCACGAAGGCGTTACCCGGACCAAAAATCTTATCAACCTTGCTTACCGTTTCAGTGCCGTAGGCCATGGCGGCAACAGCCTGTGCGCCGCCGAGGTTGTAGACTTCATCAATGCCGCAAAGCTTTGCAACGTAAAGAATTTCATCGGCGATGGGTGGTGGCGAACAAAGCACCACTTTACGGCAACCGGCGATTTGAGAAGGCACACCCAGCATCAACACAGTGGATGGCAATGGCGCACTGCCACCTGGAATGTAAAGACCAACGCGGTTAATCGGACGGGTCACCAGCTCACATACCACGCCCGGCATGGTTTCAACCGTTAGCGGCTCGGCTTTTTGCGCTTTGTGGAAGCAGGCGATGTTGTCGTAAGCCTGTTTGAGTGCTGCTTTGATTTCATCACCCAATCGCGCTTCCGCCGCATCGATGTCGCTTTGTGAAACCTGAATATCCTCAGGGGCCACTTTATCGAATTTCTCTGTCAGCGCTTTTAGCGCAGCGTCACCACCAGTGCGAACTTGTTTGATAACGCCTTCAACGGCTTCAGTGATTGATGCACTTTCAGAGATAGCAGGGCGCTCCAACGCTTTTTCGCGTTGTACATCACTGAGGGATTTCCAAACCACTGTTTTCATGGCTTACTCCATCATCTTCTCGATTGGCAGCACCAGAATGGAGCTCGCACCCAAGGCCTTCAGTTTTTCCATGGTTTCCCAGAACAGATTCTCGGTACTCACCAGGTGAACAGCGACACGTTGTTTGTCGTGTGCCAGTGGCAGGATGGTTGGGTCTTCTGCGCCTGGCAGTAGTTCAACCACTTGCTCCAGTGTTTCGCTTGGCGCGTGAAGCATGATGTACTTGGATTCTTTGGCTTGAATGACACCGTTGATACGAGTCAGCAAGCGGTCGATAAGCGCTGCTTTGTCTTGGACAAACTCGCCTTTGCGTTGGATAAGCACGGCTTTGGAGCGGAAAATGACTTCGGCTTCTTTCAGGCCGTTGGCTTCCAGCGTTGCACCGGTAGAGACCAAATCACAGATGGCATCTGCAAGGCCTGCACGTGGTGCCACTTCGACAGAGCCATTGAGCATACAGGTGCTGAACTTCACGCCTTGCTTGTCGAGGTAGTCTTTAAGGATATTCGGGTAAGTGGTTGCAATACGCTTGCCAGCCAGATCCTGTGGGCCGTTGTAGGTTTTGTCTTTATCAATCGCCACAGAGAGGCGACAACCCCCGAAGTCCAGGCGGCGAAGCTTGACGTATTCACTTGGCTCACCCAATGCCACCCGCTCCAAACGGACTTCTTCCAACTCGTTTTCGCCAATCACACCCAGATCTACCACTCCGTCCATGATGAGGCCCGGGATGTCATCGTCGCGTACCAGCAACAAATCGATGGGCATATTTTCTGCGTGCACGACCAGACGGTCACCGGAGAAGTTAATTTTTACCCCACAGCGCTTGAGCAGTTCCTGACACTCTTTCGCAAGACGGCCTTTTTTCTGGATGGCAATTCTTAGACGTTCTGTTTGCATGATCTATTCCCTGTCTCTTTTCGCAGTGGTGTTTATCTGTTCCTGAAAACACCAAAGCAATTTTTAAAATCCTAAAAGTGAAAAACCCCCGGAAGGTTCGCTTCCGGGGGTCTGAATCTTGTGTTCGCTTTGATGACCGGTGGAAGAACCTTACTCCTTGTCTTCCAGTCGAAACCACATCTCCCGAAAGACTAGTCAGGATGATGGTGGTGAATGGTCATAAGCGATTTTTGCATATTTCTTTTCTCTACTTGCTTAAACGGTTTAACGTTTGCGTGGCTTCAACACTAACAAACTCTTTAAATATTGCAACTGGTAATTTCCCTGATCAGCGAATTAGTCGCAGTGGAAGAAAAAAGGGCAGGCAAATACGCGTCGGGATAGAGGAGGCGTGTCGTTTGGGTGGTGATTAGGTTTCTATCAAATAGGTAAAAAAGTACTGATTGTGCCAAGTCCGGGTGAAATTAGCGCGAAATGCCGCAAATCAGACATAAATATCCAACAGGCCATCGTTGTTCTTTTTACTTTCTCCGGTGGCTTGGTCTTTTTCCTCTTCGGGGTGCTCGTCTTTCTCAGCATGCTTTTGTTGCTGCTGTTTCGTTTTGTCCTGTTTCACGACATTACCCACTTTTTGTGGTGAGTATTCAGAGATGTTGGGGAACCAGTTCATCACAATAACCTCATGATTGTTCCCCCAACATATCGGCTACCTATCAGAAAGCTTGATGGTTTTTTAACCGCAGCATTTTTTGTGTTTTTTGCCGCTGCCACATGGGCACGGATCGTTTCGACCCACTTTTCCAGCCTTCGGGTACTCACCGTCGATGTAATACCAAAGGGCGTGTCCGTCTTTTTCTTCTGTGACAAAACGCGACTTTTCATGCAGACAGTATTGGTTGCCTGCTTCTTTGTAATGGGCTTTGAACTCGACAAAGCCTTGTTTGCCGCTCTCATCCACAGAGCTTGACAGTACCTGAAGCATCAGCCATTCACTATTGATAGATTGGGTGATAGCGTCACGGTGTTGCTCTGCCCCGCAGGAAGGGTGATAGGTATCGACAATGAAATCGACCAGTCCCTTCGCATGGGCTGAATAGCGGGAACGCATCAGTTTTTCAGGGTGATCGGCCGCTGCGTGGTTTTGATGAACACGTTCACAACATTCGCTGTACAGGTTTTGGCTGCCACAGGGGCAAAGTGATGTAGCCATAGGTGAAAACCGCGGTTAATTAAAAAGGGGTTATTCTCAGAGTGGGGAAGCGGTTAGTCAATCGGAATTGCATGCCCCGGATGGATTGAAAAATTGAGGTTCTGCTGCCTTTTACAGATTGT
Organism: Grimontia sp. THUN1695; assembly: GCF_059704325.2. Classification (NCBI taxonomy): domain Bacteria; kingdom Pseudomonadati; phylum Pseudomonadota; class Gammaproteobacteria; order Vibrionales; family Vibrionaceae; genus Grimontia; species Grimontia sp. THUN1695. Next base: position 776,338 of record NZ_AP046577.1, read on the forward strand.
TTCCCGTGAGGATTCAGGCCACGTGTGAGAAAAAGATCCGTTCTGGTTTACTGAGCTGGAAACCTTGAAAGTAATCAAAACCCAACGCAATTGCGACACGATACTCTTCTTCAGTTTCAATTTTCTCTGCCAGCAGTTTGAAGTCAAAGCGCTTACGGTACTTGTTCACAAACTGGGAAACCGCCAACAGTGACTGTGCCCGGAAGTCAATTTTCACGATATCCGCCAGCCTTAAAAACGGTAGCCAGTCAGGAGAAGGAACGAAATCATCGAAAGCGATTTGATAACCATGGGATTTCAGATCTTCAAGGGCTGAATATAGAGTAGCGTTCGCGTCACAGTTTTCGAGAACTTCTATGACCAGATCCTGTGGAGGGTAGTTGAATGCAATACCCTGGATCAGGCTTTGGTGACAGAAATTAACAAAGCAGGGAAGGCCATCTGAAATATATTGGATCCCGACAGTGCCTTCGTGAAAAAGGCCGTCAAGGACGGATACTGTTGCGACTTCCGATTCGATGTCGGGGAAAGAGTCACAGCAGCCTTCGCGGAACAATAATTCGTAGGCAATTATCTGTTGCTGTGAATTATAGATCGCCTGCCGTGCAATGTTTGAACACATAGAATGCCAATAGGATCTTAATGAGAAATGCGAAACTAAGTGTATATACTGTCTCATATATGAGAGTGCTAATAAAGACTGATATTCCGCTTTAACAGCCAATACATTTTTTCATACTTTTCTCATCTTGACGGCTGGATGAATAATATATTTTTTTCATTAAAATCCACGGGCTTGTAGCATGCAGCCTTTTTCGGTACAGACCAAGACCGAACCTTGCGTGTACCAGTCCCCCAACACTATTCGTTGTGCGGGATCAGACCCAAGTGATATGTCGTGAATAGCTGGTCGGTGAGTGTGACCATGAATCAATTGTGTCACCCCAACGCTTGCCATGACGCGTTTCACTTCATCTTGATCGACATCCATGATCGATAGCGCTTTCTGCTGATTGCTCTTGGTACTGCCAGCCCGTAACTTTTCGCCGATACGTTGACGGTAAGGAAGTGGCAGCCTGAAAAACAACCATTGAATAAAGCGGTTGTGCACTTTTTTGCGATAGCGTTGGTAGGCTTGATCCTGAATGCAAAGGGTGTCGCCATGCATGATAAGGGTCGGTTTACCAAACAGGTCAATGACACATTGCTCGGGCAGTATTGTAAATCCTGCTGCTTTCGCATAGCGCTGACCAATAAGAAAATCACGGTTTCCGTGGATAAAGTAAATGGGAACGCCTGAATCGCTCAGCGTTCGGAATGCAGCCGCGACCTCTGTGTGCAAAGGCGTTTCATCATCATCACCCACCCAGGATTCAAACAGGTCACCCAGAACATAAAGCGCCTGCGCTTTCGACGCTTCCTCTTTCAAAAACCGGTGAAAGCAATGCGTGATTTCAGGGTGGGAAGGGCTGAGATGAAGATCTGAGATAAAGAATATGGTCATAGAAACATGGAGCAACAGTGTCACCTGTTGCCCCTCAGTGCCTTATTCTTCGACTGTTACGCTTTCGATCAGCACTTCTTCTACAGGCACATCCTGATGAACGTAGCCCCAGTTTCCGGTAGCGACGCTCTTGATCTTATTCACCACGTCCATACCTTCTACGACCTCACCGAACACACAGTAACCCCAACCGTCTGGTGTTTCAGATTTGAAGTCCAGGAAGGTGTTGTCGTTGACGTTGATGAAGAACTGGGAGCTTGCTGAATGCGGCTCCATGGTGCGTGCCATTGCAATGGTGCCGACTTTATTGCTCAAACCATTATTAGCTTCGTTTTTGATTGGTGCGCGGGTTTCTTTTTCTTCCATGCCTGAAGCCATACCGCCACCTTGAATCATGAAACCGTCAATCACGCGGTGGAACAGGGTGCCGTTGTAGAAACCGTCGCGGCAGTATTGCAGGAAGTTTTCCACAGTGACCGGCGCTTTTTCGCTGTTCAGTTGGATTTTTATGTCACCAAAATTGGTATGAAGCGTAACCATGATGTGTTCCTATAAATTCGCGTTTAGCTATAAAGGGTTGATTCTATCCTAGTGGTCGCGACATTCAACAGATCGCACCAGAAAAAACCGTGTTACGACGCAGCAGAGTGTCTGCCTGCGCTAATTGCATACACGAGGGGGTTCATTCTTGCCTAAACCGGGCGGAAAAGGTGTAATATGCGACTCCTGATAATCATTTAATATTTGTAATGGGTAACCCGACTACCATGTTGAAGATTTACAACTCCCTCACCAAGCAAAAAGAAGAATTTAAACCTATTCATCCTGGCAAGGTTGGCATGTATGTGTGTGGGGTTACCATTTACGATTTGTGTCATATCGGCCACGGTCGCACCTTCGTTTCTTTCGACGTAGTCTCCCGTTACCTACGCTATTTGGGTTACGACCTGACTTTTGTCCGCAACATCACCGACATTGATGACAAAATCATTAAACGTGCTGCAGAAAACGGCGAAAGCTGTGAAGCCCTGACAGAGCGCCTGATTGGCGAAATGTATGCTGACTTTGATGCGCTGAACATGAAACGCCCGGACATCGAACCACGTGCTACCCAGTATATTGCTGAAATTATTGCGCTGGTGGAACGCTTGATTGAACGTGGTTTCGCGTATGTAGCCTCTAACGGTGATGTGCTGTTTGAAGTGGCGAAGTTTGACGAATACGGCAAACTGTCACGTCAGGATTTGGAGCAATTGCAAGCCGGTGCGCGTGTGGATGTGGAAGAGGCGAAGAAAAGCCCACTGGACTTTGTGCTGTGGAAAATGTCCAAGCCTGGCGAACCAACGTGGGAATCGCCCTGGGGGCCCGGTCGTCCTGGCTGGCACATTGAATGCTCGGCCATGAACTCTGCAATTTTGGGCAACCACTTTGATATTCACGGCGGCGGCTCGGACCTGACGTTCCCACACCACGAGAACGAAATCGCCCAGTCTTGCTGCGCGCACGATACCCAGTACGTCAATACCTGGATGCACAGCGGTATGGTGATGGTTGACCGTGAGAAGATGTCCAAGTCACTGGGTAACTTCTTCACCATCCGTGACGTGTTAGCCCACTACGATGCGGAAACCGTTCGTTACTTCCTGATGTCTGGTCACTACCGTAGCCAGCTGAACTACAGCGAAGAGAACCTGAAACAAGCGCGTGCGTCAATGGAGCGTCTGTACACGTCACTGCGCGGTCTGGACAGGTCTGTTGAAGCAGAAGGTGGTGAAGCATTCGTTGAGCGCTTTAAGGCTGCAATGGATGATGACTTCAACACACCGGAAGCCTATTCTGTGCTGTTCGACATGGCGCGCGACATCAACCGCCTGAAAGCGGAGGATGTTGCAGCAGCATCTAAACTGGCAGCCCGTATGCGTGAACTGGCAGAAGTACTTGGCTTGTTGGAACAAGACCCGGAAGCCTTCCTGAAAGGTAACGTAGAAGGTGGCGACGACGAAGTGGCTGAAATTGAAGCGCTGATCAAAGCGCGCAATGATGCCCGTGCCAGCAAAGACTGGGCAGCAGCTGATGCCGCACGTGATGCACTGACGGCCATGGGAATTGTGCTGGAAGACGGTGCCCAAGGTACAACTTGGCGCCGTAAGTAAGCCAAGCTGGCTCTGACTCTGAATGTGAAAAAGCGATGCTCAGGCATCGCTTTTTTCGTCAATAAGATAGCTGGGAAAAGCAATATACCTTTAAGAATAACTTTAGCTGTGATTATTATCACCAAATGGGAATATTTTATTCCTTACGATTGCCTGCAATTCTCCTGACGAAGAAACAGAAAATGAAAATTGATTTAACCCGCCTGATCACGGAAAGCCGTAATCCAGCCAGTACACAAATAGACACCCTGCCAACATTGGAAATGCTGGAAGTGATTAACCAGCAAGACCAACTGGTCGCGCTTGCCGTAGCACAAACGTTGCCGCAAATCGCTTTAGCAGTGGATGCCATTGCCGCTGCCTTTGCACAGGGTGGGCGCCTGATTTATATGGGGGCTGGTACATCAGGTCGCTTGGGTATTCTGGATGCCAGTGAGTGTCCGCCAACCTACGGCAGCGATCCCAACATGGTAATCGGCCTGATTGCCGGTGGTCATCAGGCCATCCTCAAAGCGGTGGAAAATGCCGAAGATAACCGAGAGTTGGGTAAAGCCGATCTGGTGGATTTGGATCTGTCATCACGTGACGTTGTCGTGGGCATTGCTGCCAGTGGTCGCACGCCTTACGTCATCGCCGGGATGGAGTACGCGCAATCTGTTGGGGCGACGGTCGTTTCCCTGGCCTGTAATCCGGGTTGTCCGATGGAAGCGCACGCTGACATCATTATTACCCCGGTTGTTGGTCCAGAAGTGGTGACCGGTTCATCGCGTATGAAAGCCGGTACTGCTCAGAAACTGGTGCTTAATATGCTCACCACTGGCGCAATGATCAAAAGCGGCAAAGTTTTCGGCAATTTAATGGTGGATGTCGAAGCGACCAACGCCAAGCTTATCCAACGTCAGACCAATATCGTTGTTGAGGCGACAGGCGTTTCTGTAGAAGAAGCGGAGAAAGCCTTGTCTGTCTGCAACCGTCACTGTAAAACCGCAATCTTAATGCTTCTCGGTGGCTTTGATGCTGAAGAAGCAAAACATAAACTGGTGCAACACCAAGGCTTTATCCGCGCAGCGTTAAATGACCGTTAATTAGCGTCGCTTTCCTCAACACTTTTCTTTTCCGATTCGGGGGAACACTTCAACGAACTGTCACGTTTAGCTCAAACCAGGAAACAGTGCCCGCAAACCATTGGTAATAAATTCGATGCCCAAGGCTGCCAGAATCAGACCCATAATACGGGTGATCACGTTGATCCCCGTTTGTCCCAGAAATTTCACGATGGTTGGAGCCAGACGAAGCAGCCCCCAAATGCCCGTGGCAAAAATGCAGATCGACGCAATCAAGCCCACGGTATCTACCGAACTTGGATAGCGACTGGCATAAACAATGGTCGAGCTAATGGCGCCTGGACCTGCCAACAGGGGCATGGCTAAGGGGACTACCCCAATCTGTTCACGGCTTACCGACTCGGATTGCTCTTGTTTGTTCTGCTTATCTTCCCCTAACTTACCGCTCATCATGGTGAAAGCGATACTGACCAGCAACAAGCCTCCGGCCACGCGGAAAGAATCGAGGGAAATGCTGAAAAAATCCAACAGTAGCTGCCCGGCTAATAATGAAACAACCAGGATAGCAGCCACGGCTAGACTTGCCGTGTATGCAGTTTTGTTCCGTTCAACAGGATCCTGGTGTGCGGTCAGGGAAACAAAAATGGGCATGATACCCAGTGGATTCACCGCTGCAAATAAGCCGATGAAAAACTGAAAAAATATTACAAGCTCGATGCTAGTCATTCCCAAACACTCAAAATCTGAGAAACGAAAAGGTTAGATATGGTTCGCAAACGTATTTATTGTGGACGTTAGTATAACGCTGAAATGTCAAATGCCAATCGGCGGGACAGCTATCCATGTAAATATTTTCCAGATTGGTGGAAGGGCAGTAGATAAGGCACTTTCAGCAATAAGCATTCTAGATGTCATTCACTTTCAGTACATAGATATAGATTTTCGGCCGTCTGTACAAAATTCATGATGTGACATAGGTCTCAGATGTAATTCTGTCATAGATAATGGGATCAAAAGCCGTTATACAGGGATGTGATACATAATGCATATGTGTTACATTTATGTGATTGCTTTGCCATTCAGGCTTTCAAAACGTTTAATCTACGGTTAATACGAATAGGGATTGAGCGTGAGATGGAAATGATTGTGAAAGTTTACTACGCATGATCCCGATCAATTTTATCGTTTGCTGAAAATCTATAATCAGTTTTGAAAGTTATTTACTAAATGCCTGCAAAAGATCACTAAGGGAAGCGTGATGCTTAGGCTTTTTACCTGATAAGCATGTGGTTACTAAATAATTTTCAACTTTAGGTATGTAGGAGACAACTATGCCTGTAACTAACGTAGCCGAACTTAACGCAATGGTTGAGCGTGTTAAAAGAGCGCAGAAAGAGTTCGCCACTTTCTCTCAGGAGCAAGTTGACAAAATCTTCCGTGCTGCGTCACTGGCTGCTAACAACGCCCGTATTCCCCTGGCTCAACAAGCCGTTGAAGAATCTGGCATGGGTATTGTCGAAGACAAGGTCATCAAAAACCATTTTGCTTCCGAATTCATCTATAACAAATACAAAGACGAAAAGACCTGCGGTATTCTGGAAGAAAACGAAGAGTTTGGTACGTTCACTATCGCAGAGCCTGTAGGTATCATTTGCGGTATCGTTCCAACGACCAACCCAACTTCAACCGCTATTTTCAAATCTCTTATCTCTCTCAAAACACGCAACGGCATTATTTTTTCTCCACACCCACGTGCGAAAAACTCCACCAACGCTGCAGCGAAGCTGGTTCTGGAAGCTGCGGTTGCAGCAGGTGCACCTAAAGATATCATTGGTTGGATTGACGAGCCTTCTGTAGAACTCTCTAACGCATTGATGAAGCATGATGACATTAACCTGATCCTGGCAACAGGTGGCCCAGGTATGGTGAAAGCTGCTTACTCTTCAGGTAAACCAGCAATTGGTGTTGGTGCGGGTAACGTTCCTGTTGTTATTGATGAAACGGCTGATATCAAACGTGCGGTAGCGTCTATCCTGATGTCAAAAACCTTCGACAACGGCGTAGTATGTGCCTCTGAGCAGGCGGCGATTGTTGTTGACGCGGTATACGATGAAGTGAAAGCGCGTTTTGCATCTCACAAAGGTTTCGTTCTGAGTAAAGAAGAGGCGGAAAAAGTACGTAAAGTCCTGCTGATTGATGGCGCACTGAACGCGAACATTGTAGGTCAGCCAGCCGTGAAGATTGCAGAAATGGCAGGTGTAAGTGTCCCAGCTGATACTAAGGTGTTGATCGGTGAAGGTCTGGGCAAAGTGTCTGTTGACGACGCATTCGCACACGAGAAACTGTCTCCAACTCTGGGTCTGTTCCGTGCAACTGACTTCGAAGATGCCGTTGCCCAAGCGGTAACGATGGTTGAAATCGGTGGTATCGGTCACACCTCTGGCCTGTACACCAACCAGGACATCAACCAGGAACGTATCAAGTACTTTGGTGACAAGCTGAAAACCGCTCGTATTCTTGTAAACATCCCAACCACGCATGGTGGTATCGGTGACCTGTACAACTTCAACGTTGCACCATCACTGACGCTGGGGTGTGGTTCTTGGGGGGGTAACTCTATCTCTGAGAACGTGGGTCCTAAGCACCTTATCAACAAGAAAACTGTAGCGAAGCGAGCTGAAAACATGCTGTGGCATAAACTACCGAAATCTATCTACTTCCGTCGTGGCAGCCTGCCAATCGCACTGGGGGATCTGGAAGGCAAGAAGCGCGCATTTGTGGTCACTGACCGCTTCCTGTTCAATAACGGTTACTCTGACGAAGTGGTTGCCCTGCTGAAAGCGCAAGGCATGGAAGTTCAGACTTTCTTCGAAGTTGAAGCTGATCCAACGCTGACTGTTGTTGAGAAAGGCGCAGAAGCAATGAAGAGCTTCCAGCCAGACGTCATCATTGCCCTGGGCGGAGGTTCACCCATGGACGCCGCAAAAATTATGTGGGTAATGTATGAGCACCCAGAAACGTACTTCGAAGAACTGGCAATGCGCTTTATGGATATCCGTAAACGTATTTACAAGTTCCCTAAAATGGGTAAGAAAGCGGAACTGGTTTGTATTACTACCACTTCAGGTACTGGTTCAGAAGTGACGCCATTCGCCGTTGTAACCGACGACAAGACTGGCGCCAAATACCCACTGGCTGACTACGAACTGACACCGCATATGGCCATCGTCGATGCGAACCTGGTTATGAACATGCCTAAGTCGCTGACTGCATTTGGTGGTTATGACGCAGTGACTCACGCATTGGAAGCATACGTTTCTGTTCTGGCGAACGAATACTCTGATGGCCAGGCTCTGCAAGCGCTGAAAATGCTGAAAGAATACCTGCCATCAAGCTACGCGAATGGTGCGAAAGACCCAATCGCTCGCGAGAAAGTGCACAACGCAGCCACTATCGCGGGTATTGCGTTTGCTAACGCCTTCCTGGGTGTTTGTCACTCAATGGCGCACAAAATCGGCGCTGAGTTCCACCTGCCACACGGTCTGGCGAACGCACTGCTGATTGCTAACGTTGTTCGTTACAACGCAAATGACAACCCAACCAAGCAAACGGCATTCTCTCAGTATGACCGTCCACAAGCACGCCGACGTTATGCAGAAGTGGCTGACCATCTTGGTCTGAGCCATGAAGGTGACCGTACTGCTCAGAAAATCGAGCGTCTGCTGGCATGGTTGGACGAACTGAAAGCGAATCTGGATATCCCAATGTCTATCCAGGAAGCGGGTGTGAAGGAGGCTGACTTCCTGGCGAAAGTGGATGAGCTGGCTGTTGAAGCGTTCGATGATCAGTGTACCGGTGCGAACCCACGTTATCCGCTGATCTCTGAGTTGAAAGAAGTGCTTCTTGCTTCTTACTACGGTAAAGCTTTCGTCGAAGGTGAAACGTTCGAAGGCACTACTGTTATTAAGAAGAAAGCCGATCAGGAAGCGGCAGCGGCTAAACCCGCAGCGAAAGCAAATATGAAAAAAGAAGCCACTAAAGCATAGCGTTTGATTCAATATGAAAGAAGAAGCCCGCGTCAGCGGGCTTTTCTATTGGCAGTGGTTACCCCTTTGAAGTGATAGCTCCCTGACGGTGAAAGGTCACCGGTCTGGTGTTTTGTCACTCCTCATTCGAAGGGCATAGAAGCGGCTACAGCAAAGTTCACCGGCCGTTTAACTTGCAGCTTCCAAAATACGGCCAGTGAAACTGTCATTCTCTACAATGTAGGCAGCACCATCAATCATGTCATAGTTCACCACGGGAAGATAATGTACGTTCCCATCAGCACTGTGACGAAGTCTCGGTAATATGCCAGCTACACGAATATTTGCGTGCTGTAACTCCTGGGCCCAGCTTTGGGTGAGTCCTTTAATGACGGCATTGGAACTGTCGATGGTGGGCAAGTTACCTTTATTACTCAAAACACCGGGAATGTTCACAATCACGCCTTTCCGGCCTTTGTCCAGCATATTGAATGCGGCACCTCGCCCAAAGAGATAAAGGTTTGAGGCAACATCAGCGATCGTATCTTTCACTACACCATTCGCGGCCTCCTGGCTAGCCAGAAGGCTAGGAAGTCCACCGGCTTGCCAGTAGTTGATAAGTACATCCACAGCCCCCATTTCCCGATTCACTTCCTCAAACAGGTAGGAAATGTTTTCCACACTGCGGTTAGCAAGGAAGAATGAGAAGCACGTCCCTCCCGCATTCAGGCAAGATTCATATGTCGTCTGAAGCTTGTGGCTATCAATATCTACGAGAGCTACACGGGCATTTAGCCTACAAAAATGTTCAGCCAAGGCGCGACCTGTTGGAGTCCCTGCTGCTGTAATCACAATGACGGATTTGGCAATATCCATTGTCTGACCTTTCTATTCTGATTCGGCTCATTTCATTGCTATACGACGATAACTAACAACTTATGCCCAGCTTTTTAAGAGGTGGATAACAATCTTGGACCATGAAAGACAAAAGTGGTGTGAATTTGTTCAAAAAAGGTTGTACAAGCTGTGTGCAAAATGATTTTTTTAGTAAGTGATCACAGTTTGATTTTTTGGGGTGGAAGAAGTTGAACCAATATGATGTCTATGGTAGTAGAGTTAAAGATTTCTTTAAAAACAATAGGTTAAGCATATGCAAGCAGTTCATTGTAGCGTTTTGCTGTAATCAATTGATTATAGAGATTTACCGGATCTAATGCGGTAGTTTTATCATTTTCGCTATCTAATTGTCTACGCTGATGTCCAGACAAATTATGATATGTATCTTCGCCCAAATTGTGTGTTCCTGAGGCGGGAAAGTGCAATGCGGAAGGGGTGATACAATGATTTAGCCGAGCACTTGCCAGCCCCCCTTTGTGAAAAGCATGTGCTTGAAAACCGCAAAGCTCGTAGTCTTTTTCTTTAGCAATCAGTCGCATAGGCTCAGGTAAGTTGAACGCTTTACGAAGGTGTGCTTCTGTCAATTTTTCTGGATGCGTTGGATTGTGTGGCGTCGTTTCCGTGACATCTCCAGAAAGCAGGGCCAACATCAACGCAAAATCCGATCGACGCCCCTGGCACACAGCATGGTTTAGGTTTCCACCTAGCTGTATATCTGAAATGAGTTGGGCTTTGTCGAGCGTGTGAACCTGCATATGAACCTGACAGTCTCTTTTGACCTCCTTTGTATCGGAAACGGGATGGAATACTTTAATAAAAAGAGAGAATTGTTTTCTTGGCTTAAGGTGTTGACAAAGCCGAAAAAAACCGCCAGTCAGCGGCGGGTTGCGATTCATTTGTTTTACATTCAGGCATTCAATGCCTGCTCCAGGTCGGCAATGATGTCGTCTATATGTTCAATGCCCACAGAAAGACGGATCATTTCGGGAGATACCCCCGCTTGTGCTTGCTCTTCCACACTCAATTGGCGGTGTGTGGTTGATGCTGGGTGACAGGCTAGTGACTTCGCATCACCAATGTTGACCAAACGTTTGAACAGAGTCAGCGCATCATAGAAACGTACGCCTGCGTTATAGCCCTCTTTCAGCCCAAACGAGAGGATAGCAGAAGGCTTGCCGCCCATGTATTTTTGCGCCAGTTTATAGTGCTCAGATTCAGGTAGACCGGCATAGCTCACCCAGCTTACTTTTTCATGCCTTTTCAGGTATGTCGCTACCTTCATCGCGTTTTCGACGTGACGCTCCATGCGGAGTGGAAGGGTTTCCAGACCTTGCATCAAAAGGAATGCGTTTATTGGTGAGAGGGCAGCGCCAGTATTGCGCAGCGGCACCGTGCGTGCACGTCCGATAAAAGCTGCCTCCCCGAATGCTTCTGTGTATACCACACCATGGTAAGAAGGCTCTGGTTTGTTGAAGACGGGGAAGCGTGCTTTGTGCTGTACCCAAGGGAATTTGCCGGAATCGACAATGACACCTCCGAGCGTGGTGCCATGACCACCGATGTATTTTGTCAGTGAGTGAACCACAATATCTGCACCGTGTTCAATGGGTTTGCAAAGCACTGGCGTTGCCACAGTGTTATCAACGATAACCGGCACGCCTTTGGCGTGGGCCAGCTCTGCAACACGTCCAAGGTCGACAATGTTCCCTGCGGGATTGCCGATACTTTCGCAGTAGACCGCTTTGGTGTTGTCATCAATGAGCTCAGCTAAGGATTCAGGATTGTCATCTTTCGCAAATTTCACGTTGATGCCTTGCTTTGGCAGCATATGGGCGAACAGGGTGTAAGTGCCGCCATAGAGCTGTGGCGTGGAAACGATGTTGTCACCCGCTTCAGCCAGTGTCAGGATCGCGTAGTTGATGGCAGCGCTACCTGCGCTCACCACTAATGCAGCGAGGCCGCCTTCAAGAGCTGCCATGCGTTGTTCCAGGACATCATTGGTTGGGTTCATGATGCGGGTGTAAATATTGCCCGGGACTTCCAAATTAAACAGGTCGGCACCATGCTGGGCACTGTCAAATTCATAAGCCACCGTTTGGTAAATAGGGGTGGCAACCGATTTGGTTGTAGGATCGGTTTCATAGCCAGCGTGGATAGAGAGCGTTTCGTCTTTCATACTGCGTCCTTGTACATGATTGGGTCAAAAGCACTCACTATGGCATAAACCTACGATCAGGTGGTTGTCTCCCTTCAAGATTTTTTAAATATCGCGTAACCGTATATGGGCTTGCTGCATATGTGTGCGGTAAATGATGGCCAGAAAAGCACAGAGAGTTGCTGGGCCTGCAAAGGCATAGGCGCCCATAATAGGAAACGCGACAGCACTGACCACACCGCCAAGTACAAAGCCGATAGCGATGACCCAAAACAGTACCAGCTTACGCGGGTTGAGGGGATGACCGCGCAACCGTGCGCCGAACATCAATCCAAGATCGGTAATGATCCCGGTGATATGGGTGGTTCGTACAATTGCGCCACTGTAACTGGTCACCAGCCCATTTTGGATACCGCAGGCTGCAGCGGCGAAATAGAGGCCATAGAATGCTGTTTGGCTCATCGGATAAATAGCCCCGAATAGCAGGGTAGCTTCAACTAATAACAGAAAATCATACCTGCGCCCCAGCGATAAGGTACCGTCTTTCAGTATAAAACCGGAAAGCAAGGCACCACCAAAAAAGCCCGCCAAAATACCCAGCAGATGAATGAGCTTAACGGGGTGGTTATTAATGATGTCGGTGCCAATGAGAGTCATTGTTCCTGAAAGATGCGAAATCGCCTGTTGCTCAAATCCGAGCAACCCGATGCCGTTAACAAAACCTGCGTTAAGGGCCAGGATAAATGCCCCATACTCAACCCATTTGGGTAGTTTGGATATCACGATGAAACCTTTATTGAAGTGAATGTACTGTTTTGAGCAGTGTGCCCGAAGAAAAGCGTGATTTTACCGCATTCCGTGTCAGTACATGCGGTATAGATCAAACACTCATGCATATTTTTAAAGAGAGTTCCCCCTGCAACCTGCATCTTCAGGTCGCTTGGGTATAAGGTTTTAATTCAATGGGGTAATTGTTACGTCACCGTGAATCGTGCATTGGCATGCTAGTCGGCGTTTGTCACCATTCATATCAAGATCATCCAAGAGGTCCTGTTCTTCTTCTGTTTTGGGACTAAGATTGCTCATCCCCACCTCAACGTCGATGGCACAGGTGCCACAGGCTGCAGAGCGACAGCCAAAAGGCACTTCGCTTCTTCCGGAGTCTTCCAGATCAACCAATGAACTTCCGCTGGAAAGCGTTACGCTGTTCCCAGATTGACCGAATGTGACAGTAGGCATGTGATATCTCCTTGAAAGCCATGTTTTTATTTTTGTTTTTAAATTAAAGCGTAGATTCAACAGCCGGATAATTCGAATTTTCTGACAGGATGCGAATGTTTTATTTAAAAGGCATGATGGAATGCAATTAAAAGTTCACATTTCATTAAACTTAGTGTCACACCCAACCCCTAGCTTTGTCCTCAGTTTTTGAATCAACATCGAAAAACAGTCAGTGGAAATACTGACCCACTTAAAAAAACTATCGACTTGGAGGTTGATGTGAAACTTAAGGCCTTGATTGCGGTATCGACAGTGTGTCTGTCTGCATTTACAGCTAACCACGCAGCAGCAGCTAACCGTGATTACATTAGCATTGTGGGTTCTTCAACCGTGTATCCGTTTGCTACCGTTGTCGCGGAACGTTTCGGTCGCACGTCAGAATTCTCAGTACCCAAAATCGAATCCACCGGCTCGGGCGGCGGTCTGAAACTTTTTTGTGCAGGCGTTGGCGAGAACACACCTGACATTACTAACGCATCACGCAAAATCAAAAGCTCTGAAGTGGCGTTGTGTGCGAAAAATGGTGTGAAAGACATCACTGAAATTAAAATCGGTTACGACGGCATCGCTTTCGCAAATTCCAAAAAATCCCAGCAGTTAGACCTTACCCTGAAAGACCTTTTTACTGCATTGGCAAAAGTCGTTCCTGATGCGAACGGTAACCTCATAGAAAATCCGAACAACACCTGGAAAGACGTTAATCCATCCCTTCCGGCAATCAAAATTGAAGTGCTTGGCCCGCCTCCAACGTCCGGGACCCGCGATGCATTTGTTGAATTGGCAATGGAAGGCGGCTGTAAGCAATATCCCGAGCTGAAAGCCATGAAAAAGCAAGATTCGAAGAAGTACAAAGCGGTTTGCCATGGGATTCGTGAAGATGGTGCATTCATTGAAGCCGGTGAGAATGACAATCTAATCGTGCAGAAACTGGATGCGAACCCAAATGCATTCGGTATCTTCGGTTACAGCTTCCTTGAGCAAAATGCTGACAAGGTTCAGGGGGCGAAAATTGGCGGAGTGGTGCCTACATTTGATGCCATCGGTGACGGCTCATATCCGATATCCCGTTCACTGTATTTCTACGTGAAAAAAGCACATGCAAACGTGATCCCAGGTCTTCAGGCATATGTCAGCGCTTTCACGTCTGAAGATGCCATCGGTGAAGAAGGTTACCTGACGGATCGTGGCCTGATCCCACTGTCTGCACGCGATTGGAAACTGGTTCGCAATGACGCAGTTGACCTGAAACCGAATCTATAAAATCGTGCACTCTGAGGTGGCGTACTGACGAGGGTACACCACCTTGCCCAAATCGGATTGAAACACGGTTTGAGTAAAAAGGAATTAAGGAATAGGGATGCAGACGTCGACATTGATGGTAATTGTTGCGTTGTTAGCGATTAGCGCTTTTGTGCTCGCTAAAAAACGTTCCCGAGAAGTGGCAGACATTGAAGGTGGGTTGGATAAACTTCACTCCCGACCCGCTTACTACGGTGCTTTTGCCGCGATCCTGGCAGCAGTGCCAGCAGTGATTCTTCTACTCTTATGGCAAGCCTTTGAATCTAGCACGGTTTATTCTCTGGTGATGGCTCAGATCCCATCTTCAATGCTTCAGATGCACGAGAACACGACACTGCTGTATAGCCAAATTGTCCATATTGCTAATGGCGTATTGAAAACCGAAGATCCTGTATTACAGGCGGCGTCCGAGTACTACCAACACCTGCAAAATATCGGGTTAACACTCAGATGGGTGGTGGTTTTCACCGTGTCACTGGTGGGGTTAGCGACAGGGTGGCGAATGGTGTGTCCAACGCTGAAAGCGCGCCATTATGTGGAAAAATGCCTGCAAATATTTCTGATGTTTTGCTCAATGCTGGCAATCCTGACCACGGCAGGTATCGTCCTGTCTGTGTTGTTTGAAGCCGTACGTTTCTTTCAGATCATTCCAATATCTGACTTCCTGTTTGGTACAGAATGGTCGCCGCAGATTGCATTGCGTGCAGATCAGCAGGGGGCTAGTGGTGCATTTGGTGCGATTCCCCTGTTTACCGGCACGCTGATGATTTCCTTTATTGCCATGTGTATTGCTGCTCCCATCGGTTTGATGAGCGCGATCTATCTGGCGGAATATGCGTCTCCCCGAGTTCGCAATACAGTGAAACCGGTGCTGGAGATCCTGGCCGGTATTCCCACTGTGGTTTATGGCTTCTTTGCAGCCCTGACCGCAGCGCCATTTATTCGCGATCTTGCTCAGGAGATTGGATTGAGTCATACCTCGTCAGAAAGCGCCTTGGCGGCTGGGGCGGTGATGGGCGTGATGATCATCCCTTTTGTTTCCTCCTTGTCAGATGACGTGATCACTGCTGTGCCCCAATCCTTGCGTGATGGTTCTCTGGGGCTGGGGGCAACACATTCTGAAACTATTCGTAAGGTCATATTGCCCGCCGCATTACCCGGTATTGTGGGGGGCTTGCTGCTCGCTGTTTCCCGCGCGATTGGTGAAACCATGATCGTGGTGATGGCTGCGGGGTTGTCTGCAAACCTGACAGCCAATCCATTGGATTCGGTCACAACGGTCACCGTGCAAATCGTTACTTTACTGGTCGGCGATCAGGAATTTGACAGCCCGAAAACACTCGCGGCTTTTGCCCTTGGCTTGACCCTGTTTGTGGTGACATTAGCCCTTAACTTTGTCGCCCTTCGAATCGTGAAGAAATATCGGGAGCAGTATGACTGATCAATTATTAAAACTGGTAGAGACAAAACGCGAGCGGGTCAAAGCGGGTGTAGCCCGTCGTCGGGCCAGAGAAACACGTTTTCGCTTCTACGGCATTGCGTCAATTTCGATGGCATTCGTGTTTCTGATAGTGATGATGACAACCATTTTTTCTGAAGGTTATACCGCGTTTCTCACCACGGAAATTAAGCTTCAGGTCGATCTTTCTCCAGAAATGCTCGGGATTGATGGTGATGAAACCGATCCGAAAGTGCTGATGGGTGCAAGCTACCGCAAAGTGCTTCGGCAGGCACTGCGTGACGAAATTGCTGTTGATGGACGCAATCAGCGCCGTGCGCTTTATCGCTTTATCTCGAACGGTGCAGAATATGATTTGCGTAACAAGGTCGTAAGTGACCCCTCTTTAATCGGTCAAACTATCACGTATTGGGCGCAGGCCGGTGACAACCTAAACCAATACAACAAAGGCAACATCAAGACGGACACACCGGAAGATGACCGGCAGTTCAAAAACCTTCAGATTGAATGGTATGACGAGCTGAAAAAAGAGGGCCGTGTACGTACTGTTTTCAACACCAAGTTTTTTACCCACGGTGACAGCCGGGATCCAGAACTTGCCGGGATCTGGGGGGCAACCGTTGGCTCCTTCTACACCTTGCTGGTGACCTTGGTACTCAGCTTTCCCATTGGGGTTGCCGCTGCGATTTATCTGGAAGAGTTTGCACCGCGTAATCGTGCAACCGAACTGATTGAAATCAATATCAACAACCTTGCTGCCGTTCCTTCAATCGTGTTTGGCCTTCTAGGGCTTGCTGTGTTCCTGAATGTGGCCGATTTGCCCCGCTCAGCACCTATTGTTGGCGGTTTGGTGCTGACATTGATGACATTGCCAACAATCATCATTTCTAGCCGTGCTGCGATTAAAGCCGTACCACCTTCAGTGCGAGATGCTGCTCTGGGGGTGGGTGCATCAAAAATGCAGATGGTGCTTCACCATGTATTGCCATTGGCGATGCCAGGCATGCTGACCGGCACCATTATTGGTATGGCGCAGGCGCTGGGTGAGACTGCTCCGCTTCTGATGATTGGTATGGTCGCATTCATTGTCGATGTGCCATCTGGGCCTCTGGATGCGGCGACTGCACTGCCAGTGCAAATTTATCTCTGGGCGGAAAACCCGGAAAAAGGTTTTGCCGAGAACACCTCAGGCGCAATCATGGTATTGCTGGCGTTCCTGGCACTCATGAATGCGTGTGCCGTTATCATGCGTAAGCGCCTTGAGCGCAGATGGTAGGAGTATGGATATGACAACCGTAACAACCCACACAGGTGATATGACCCCCATCCGTCACCAAGTGGCTGCGGAAAAAACAGCCGCACCAAAAGAGACCTGTGGTCTGCCATTTGTTGACGATCCACGAATGACAGCGCGTGATGTCAGCGTGAGTTACGAAGGTGGCGCCAAATTAGCTATTCGAAACATCAATCTTGATATTGGAGAGAAACAGGTTTTAGCGATGATAGGTCCGTCAGGTTGTGGTAAATCCACGTTCCTGCGTAGCCTGAATCGGATGAATGACACCGTGCCTGGCTGTGAGGTGAAAGGTGAGATCCTGCTGGACGGTCACAATATCTATGCCAAAAATCAAGAAATCGTCGAGCTTCGTTCCCAGGTCGGTATGGTGTTTCAGCGTCCCAACCCGTTCCCGAAATCAATTTATGATAACGTCGCTTACGGCCCCCGTATTCACGGCTTGGTAGACAGTAAAGATGAACTGGATGGCGTGACTGAACAGTCTCTGCGTCGTGCCGGTTTGTGGGATGAGGTGGCAGATCGTCTCGATCAACCCGCAACGGGCCTTTCTGGCGGTCAGCAGCAGCGTTTATGTATCGCCCGTACCATTGCGATTGCGCCGGAAGTGATCCTGATGGATGAACCTTGTTCGGCGCTTGACCCTATCGCGACGGGCATCATTGAAGCGCTGATTGACGAACTGAAAGAAAACTTTAGTATCGTGATGGTGACTCACTCAATGTCTCAGGCAAAACGTGTTTCTGATCGCACGGCGTATTTTCACCTCGGCGATCTGGTGGAAGTTAACGAAACCGCCCGTGTGTTCGAGCAACCGGAGCACAAGCTGACCCGTGATTATATTGGCGGCCGATTTGGTTAATCGGTGATGTCCAACTTTTTTAAAGTAGGCTTTGGCTTTCCTTATTCGTTTACTCTGTATTTGATGCTGATGTGCGTAAGTTGTTTAAATCCTGCTCAAGTGAAGGTATTTCCGTAAATTCAGGCTTTACAAGCTCGCGAGGGCTTTGTAATATTCGCCGCACTTACGGAGAGATGGCTGAGTGGTTGAAAGCACCGGTCTTGAAAACCGGCATACGTTAATAGCGTATCTAGGGTTCAAATCCCTATCTCTCCGCCACTTTTCATCAGCGGGCATTGACCGGTTGATAAGAAATTGGAGCGGTAGTTCAGTTGGTTAGAATACCGGCCTGTCACGCCGGGGGTCGCGGGTTCGAGTCCCGTCCGCTCCGCCACTGAATGAAGCCTGATGCGAAAGCGTCAGGCTTTTTTCTTATTTGAGTCCCGCTGCCAATTTTCATTCCATCCGGAACTTTTGTCTTTCCAAGACGCCTTAATTTCCAGAACACAACGACACATGCACTTGCATTGCTTGGCACGGCCGGGCTTTACATATGGGTGCAGGCAGGGAACAATCTGGTAAAACCAGAAATAATCATGACGTCATTAACTGGAAGCTTATGAGTAATACCGCAAACAAAAAATCAAACCCCTTGTTCGAGGTGGTCTTTAATGTGTTGCTGCCTTCGTTGATTTTAATGAAGCTCAGTGGAGATGAACATCTGGGGACAGTAATGGCGCTGGTTGTCGCACTGGCATTTCCAGTTGCTTATGGTGGCCTTGAACTGGTTCGTAACAAGAAACTAAACCTCTTTTCTGTGTTGGGTTTTGTCAGCGTGCTGCTAACCGGCGGCATTGGTCTTTTGGAGCTGGATACCAAATGGCTGGCACTGAAAGAAGCCTTGATCCCCGGTGTGATTGGGGTAGCTGTGCTGGTTTCAACCTTCACCCCGTATCCGTTTGTCAAAAAGATGCTTTTCAACGACACCCTGCTTAACTTAGCACTGATAAAGGAACGTCTAGAGCAAGGTGGTAACAGCCAAGCGTTTGATCGTTGCCTGATCATTTCCAATTACCTTTTTGCCAGTACGTTCGCTTTCTCGTCTGCGATGAACTATTTTCTTGCCACCTGGCTTGTTACCAGTCCCGCTGGTACTACGGCATTCAATGAAGAGTTGGGTAAGCTCACCTTGTACAGTTACCCGATGATAGCGGTTCCGAGCACCCTGATGATGCTTGGCATTTTCTATTATGTATGGCGTCAAATCCGTGTAATGACATCGTTGGAAACTGAGCAGATCTTTCACCTGAAGTAGGTGGGGGTTGTTTCGGGTGTGCAGTAAGCGGCATCTTCAGGCTGTTTAGCGATAAAAATTTTCTATGCGTTTAAAAAAGAGGCACTTAAACAGCGAATTGCAGAAAAGGGGTTTACAGGCAGAAAAGACCCCAGTATTATTCGCCGCACTTACGGAGAGATGGCTGAGTGGTTGAAAGCACCGGTCTTGAAAACCGGCATACGTTAATAGCGTATCTAGGGTTCAAATCCCTATCTCTCCGCCATATTTAGAACGAAAGATCCCTTTGATTTCAAAGGGCTTTTTTCGTTTCTCCCTACCAAAGAATCACCTCAACCAAAGAGGTGAGTCAAATGTATCTGTACAAGGGATCTTTCGGCGTTTATTACTGCCGTATTTGCATGCCAACCAACCTACAGAAAAAGGGATACCCTTTCGATGTCAGGTTTAGTCTCCAGACAAAAGAACGTCCTGTTGCTATTGCCAGAAACTTATCCGTAGCAGCAATAGTCAAACAACATCTCTATTCCCATCAGTCACTTGAGTTTGATGCCTTCTATCATCAATTGCGTACGCATGTGGATGAATGCCTTCGCGGGCTCGTGCGTCGTGTTGCTTCCAGTGACAGCGAGCACACCGCCGGAAAGTACGAAACGACATTTCCACGCGTCTATTCCAAAAAGTCAGTTGCCTCACTTGATCCAGTTGGCGCAAGTTTAGATTGGCGGGTTGCATTGGAAGAGTTTATTGAATCAAAGCGTGAACAGGGCGTAACCGAGCTAACCTGTGTGCAACTGAACACGCGGTGCTGCGCGTTCTTCGTGCAGATGGAGATTGCACATTTTAGTGAGATTACGCTGTCAGTGATGATGAGTTATTGCCGCTGGCTTAACCGCGCCAAAGGCACGCCCAAAACCTGTAAAGACTACTACGCGTCCATTGGTCAGTTTCTAAGGTGGGCGGTGGTGATGAAGTACATCGATGGAAACCCGCTCGAGAACGTCAAGCCCAAGTTCAAAAAGGTCAAATCGGCTTATCAAGAGCGCAAGCGTTGGGAAGAGAGGGAGCTTCACCTCCTATTGTCCCATCCGGTGTTTGCCCAAGCCCCTCTCAAGGTCAAGTGGGTCACTTATCTGACGCTTTACCAAGGTATGCGCCCAGGCGAAGCCTGTCAGTTAAGGGTACAAGACATCGCGATCAAAGATGGCATTTACTCAATCAGCATCACGGATAATGGCGAAAAACAGCGTGTCAAAAATGCCCAGAGCGTGAGAGTGGTGCCGTTACACAACCACCTGATCGAACGCGGTTTCCTCCGTTATGTGGAACTTCGGCGCCAACAAGGACATTGCCAACTTTTCGACTATAAACCAACCGGTCGTAATCAGGATTGGTCGCGAAGCTACAGCAATCATTTCGCGAAGCTCCTGACCGGAGCAGGTTTTACCGCTGGGGATCGGCCAACTGCCTATAGCTTGCGGCACACGTTTATCGATGTGCTGAAAAAAGCGGATGTTGCCGAGCATCTGGTCGCCGAGGTCGTCGGTCACACCCATGAGAAGATGACTTTTGGCCGCTATGGAAAGAAGTCGTCGCTAGCCAACTTACAAGGCGTCGTGAACACATTCCAAATCCAAACTGGAGGTGAAGCATGAGAAAATTCACCGATAAAGCACTGATCGATCTGTTGGATGCGTTCGATGCCGCCGATCACAGTGATGATCACGACTACAGTCGCTTTGTATTTGCGGGTTATGCGATGGCTGATATCAGAAAAGTCTATAAGGCGCGCTCGTTGATCATCGATAATCCTTCGCTTTCTGAGTGGGAACTGGTGGCGCATGACGTCCACTGGTCGTTTCAGCAAGAAACGCTAGGAGGCTTGGGGCATTTCAAAACGTTACTTGGCTACGAGTTAACAGAGAGCGAAGAAGTTCATCTTCAATGATCACGGGTATATGTATAATTCATTTGATCCTGACACATATCCTTCTCATGCTTATTACTATCAGTGTGACTAATTGTAGAGCTCTCTTATTAAAATATGTACCCAAGTACCTTCAAATTACTTGGGTACAAATATTTAATAAGCGGATTTTCTGGCTTATTCCGGTTTGTGCTTTTCCCCATTTGCAACAGCATCAATATACCAAGAGGTTGCGACTTCAAGACGCGTTAATGCCGAGCCGACAGTGACTGAAAGCGCACCCGCTTCGATTGCTTGCTTACACAGTTCCGGAGAGTTAAACCTTCCTTCCGCAATCGTAAGAAATCCTGCTTTCGCAAATGCTTTCACTAGGGCTAAATCCGGCTCTATTGGTGTCATAGCGCCAGTATAACCAGAAAGGGTTGAAGCAATGAACTCAATACCTTTTGAGTTAGCCCAAACGCCGTCTGCAAATTCTGCACAATCAGCCATACCAATACACCGGGAATGAATAATTGCCTCGGCAATCGCTTCCCGACTTTCAGGCCTCGCTCTATCGGTAGCATCAAACGCGATGATGGCTGCACCAGCAGCTTCAAGTGCTTTTACATCACTCACAAAAGGGGTGATGCGAACAGGGCTATCTGTTAAATCACGCTTTACGATACCAATAATTGGTATAGAGACGGCGTTGGCAACAGCTGCTACACGCTCGACACTTTCAATTCGTAGTGCTGATGCACCCGCCATTTCAGCCGCTTTGGCCATGGCGACAACAATATCAGTAGTATCGAGGGGACTTCCTTCGACGGGTTGAATAGAGACAACAATGGTATTGGTCAGCTTTCGGACAATTTCCGAGACATCCCAGCTTTTCGTTACTTGACTCATGACATAACTCTAATCAGGCCGAACACTATTGAGAATCCAGTTATATCAATTAAGATTTTTTCCATCCATCAAAAAATAAATATTTTTCACATTGATCACAGATTTTATTCATTAGGTTTGAAGAAAATTTTCATGTAGTGATAATTGAATCAATTAAGGTGAGCTGCCTGGCAGTTCAAGATAAAAAATATATATAATTCAAAGAGTTTGGAGGATACATGAACGGTATCTTTTCTGTACTGCAAAAAGTGGGTCGGGCCTTTATGTTGCCTATCGCCGTTTTACCCATGGCGGGTATCCTGTTAGGGGTTGGCGGGGCATTTACAAGTGGACCCCTGATTGAAACCTATAACCTGACGTTTCTTGCACCAGGAACATTGGCCAACCAGTTTTTGGTGCTTTGCTTTAAAGCAGGCCTATTTGTATTTGTAAACTTGCCACTGTTATTTGCTGTTGGGGTTGCCATCGGTATGGCAAATAACAACAAAGAGACGGCGGCCCTGTCTGCCGTTCTTGGTTTCTTATTGTTCCATACGGTGATTGGCGTGGTGCTGGGTTTTCAGGGGTTATCACCAGAAACTACGAGTGTAGAGGGATTAATTGCGTCAGGCGTTAACGCCGATGAAGCGGTTGGGCTTGCATCTCTGTATACCAAAGAGCTTGGCATCTTTACGCTGCAAACTGGGGTGTTTGGTGGTATTGCCTGTGGCCTGATGTCCGCGTTTATTACTAACCGCTTTTCCAATGTGACCTTGCCAGATTATTTAGCGTTTTTCAGTGGTAACCGTCTAGTGCCGGTCATGACCATGCTGTTTTTCATTCCATTGGCATTTGTGTTTCCTTTCATTTGGCCCCCTATTTTTAAATCTATCGTTTCTGCAGGGGAAGCATTCTCAGCAATGGGGTACATCGGCACGTTCTTTTATGGCTCATTAATGCGTTTATTGAATGTATTTGGTTTGCACCATGCTATCTATCCACTTTTCTGGTATACCGAACTTGGTGGTATACAGGAAGTGGCGGGAGAAATGGTGTCGGGCGGCCAGAAGATTTTCTTTGCCCAGTTAGCCGACCCATCCACGGTTCATTTCAGCTCAGAAGCAACCCGCACCATGACCGGTGGTTTCTTACCGATGATGTTTGGTTTGCCTGCGGCCGCATTTGCCATGTACCGCTGCGCAGACGACAAGAATAAGGCCAAAGTGAAAGGTATTCTGTTTTCGGCAGCATTAACCTCGTTTTTAACTGGGATCACTGAGCCCTTAGAGTTTACTTTCCTGTTTGTTGCGCCTGTCTTGTATGCCGTACATGCCGTGTTGGAAGGGATCGCTTACATGCTGATGCACATGCTTGATGTGGCGGTAGGCATTACTTTCTCTCGTGGGATTATTGATTTTACGTTTTTTGGCTTATTGCAAGGAACGGCGAAAACGTCCTATCAATGGATCCTTATTCTTGGTCCGATCTATGCGGTAATTTACTACTTTGTGTTCAGTTTTATGATCCGCAAATTTAATTACTCCACACCGGGTCGCAACGACGCTGAAAATAAGCTTTACACGCGTAAAGACTATAACGGCAAAGAACACGCACTGGCTGATGAAATCGTGAAAAACCTGGGTGGAAAAGAGAACATTGCGTCGATAGATGCGTGCATTACCCGCTTACGTGTCACAGTTGTAAACAGTGAACTGACAGCGAGTGATGAAGTCTGGAAATCATTGGGTGCCAAAGGGGTTATTCGTTCTGGAAATGGTATCCAGTTGATTTACGGTACCCAGGCAGAAACCTACAAGAACCAGATTGTTGAGAAATACCAGCTATAGCGGTTAATTCACATCTGAACCCAGCACATGCTGGGTTCTTGTTCTTTTTGCCAGAAGACAGGTTATACTCGCTTCGTTATTTACGGAATCAAGAGCATTATGAACGAACAACCGCCAGTCAATCTACTCTCTCGCCTTCGTTACGGTATGGAAGGTTATAGCCCTAAGTTAAAAAATGTGGCGACTTACATCGTAACTAACGCGGACGGTGCTCAGTATCTCACCATCACGGAGTTGGCAAGAGAGACGATGACAAGTGAAGCCACGGTTATTCGCCTGTGTCGCAATCTGGGATTTAAAGGCTATTCTGATTTTCGTATGGCATTGGCGATTGAAATTAGCCAACCGCAAGCGGTGAAAACCAACGAAACCCCGAAAGAGAATATAGATCGTATCGACAGTGCTACCCAAAATGCAATCACCAGTTTGCAAGACACCTGTGCGTTGATTGACCGTCAACAGGTAGATCGTATTTGCCGCATGATTCACCAAGCTGACAACATTTTTTGTGTGGGAGTCGGGGCATCGAGCATTGTAGGGCGTTATTTGTCGTTTCGTTTAACGCGGATCGGCAAAAATTCAACCATGTTCGAAGACACGCACATTGCGGCTATGCGCGCGGTAAAATCCAAGCCTGGAAGCCTGTGGTTTGCAATTTCCAGTTCGGGTTCAACTAAAGATGTTGTTTATTGTGCGACGAAGGCAAAAAGCCAACAATCCCCGGTGATCTGTTTAACCAATATTCGTCACAGTCCCCTGTCGTTAACGTCTGATGAGGTGTTGGTTGCTGCAAGGCCTGAAGGCCCTTTAACCGGGGGGGCATTTGCTTCAAAAGTCAGTGCATTACTGTTAGTGGATATCGTCATCAATCAGCTGGTGGCCGAATATGAAGAATATGCCGAATCCATTAAAAACACCGCTGAAGTGACTATGGCGTTCATGGTCTAAGCCCCGCTTTTAGTTCGTGTTAATTGTTAATGCGATACTTTTTCAGCAGGCGCACCGGCCAGAAAAATAAAAGCCCGTGGAGTGATAAAACTCAACGGGCTTTTATTATTTAATCATGATGTATTAGATTAAGATTTGGAAATGTTACCCAGCTTCATCCAGGTATCAACAACCGTGTCCGGGTTCAATGATACGGAACTGATACCCTGATTCATCAACCATTGTGCCAAGTCGTCATGGTCTGATGGTCCCTGACCACAAATACCTACATATTTACCGGCTCGGGTGGCGGCATCAATGGCCATCTTCAACATGGCTTTCACTGCCGGGTTACGCTCATCAAACAGATGGGCGACATCACCGGAATCGCGGTCAAGACCAAGGGTAAGCTGGGTCATGTCGTTTGAACCGATGGAGAAGCCATCAAAGTACTTGAGGAAATCATCGGCAAGCACCGCATTTGACGGCAGTTCACACATCATGATCACCTTCAGGCCCTGCTCGCCGCGGCGCAGATTATGCTTCGCCAACAGGTCGTTCACTTCTGCGGCTTCACCGGTGGTGCGCACAAACGGGATCATGATTTCGACGTTTTTCAGGCCCATTTCGTTGCGTACCCGCTTAATTGCCTGAGTTTCGAGTTCAAAGCAATCTTCAAATACCGGTGAGATATAGCGTGATGCCCCGCGAAAGCCCAGCATCGGGTTTTCTTCGTGCGGTTCGAACTCGCTGCCACCAATCAGGTTGCTGTACTCGTTAGATTTAAAATCTGACATGCGCACAATCACCCGCTTGGGCCAGAACGCCGCCGCAATAGTGGCGATCCCTTCGGTGAGCTTACTGACGTAGAAATCCACCGGATCTTTGTAGCCGCGAATACGCGTTTTGATGGTTTCCTTCAGCGCATCGCTCTGCGCATCGAAATTCAGCAGGGCTTTGGGGTGAATACCAATCATTTTGTTGATGATGAATTCCAGGCGTGCAAGACCGACCCCTTCATTGGGGATCTGGGCGAAATCGAAGGCACGATCCGGGTTCCCGACATTCATCATCACTTTGGTCGGCAGCAACGGCAGTGCATCGACCGCGGTCTGGTTCACAGCGAAATCCAGTTTGCCTTCATACACATAGCCGGTCTCGCCTTCTGCGCAGGAAACCGTCACATCCGCGCCGTCGCTGAGTTTGCTGGTGGCATCGCCACACCCGACGATGGCAGGAATGCCAAGTTCACGGGCAATAATCGCAGCATGACAGGTACGGCCGCCCCGGTTGGTAACAATCGCGGCGGCTTTTTTCATCACTGGCTCCCAGTCTGGGTCAGTCATGTCAGTGACCAGAACATCACCTTCCTGCACCAGTGACATTTCATCCAGTGATTTTACGATGCGTACCTTGCCGTTACCGATACGCTGGCCGATAGCACGGCCTTCAACCAGCACACCTGCTTTACTGCTGAGCTCGTAACGTTCAATCACATTACCCTGCTTTTGCGAGCACACGGTTTCCGGGCGTGCCTGAACAATGTAGAGCTTGCCATCGGTGCCATCTTTTGCCCACTCGATGTCCATCGGGAGTTTGTAGTGCTTTTCGATGATCATCGCCTGTTTCGCAAGTTCTGCGATTTCGTCATCGTTCAGCGAGAACTGGTTTTGTTCTTCGACAGAGGTATCAACGATTTCTACCTGCTTGCCGATAACCTGGCTGTCGGCATAAACCATTTTGATCAGCTTGGAGCCAAAAGTGCGTTTCACCACTGCAGGGTGACCCGCTTCGAGCAGAGGTTTGTGAACATAGAATTCATCTGGGTTGACCGCCCCCTGAACCACCATTTCTCCCAACCCCCAGGAAGACGTAATAAAGACCACCTGATCGAAGCCTGATTCTGTGTCCAGCGTGAACATGACGCCCGATGAGGCTTTGTCTGAACGTACCATGCGCTGAATGCCCGCAGACAGGGAAATACCGCGGTGATCAAAGCCTTGATGCACGCGGTAAGAAATCGCGCGATCATTAAACAGTGAGGCAAAAACGTGCTTGGTGGCTTCCAGCACCGCATCAATGCCTTTCACATTGAGGAAGGTTTCCTGTTGGCCGGCAAAGGAGGCATCCGGCAAATCCTCAGCCGTCGCAGAAGAACGAACAGCGACGGAAAGTTCAGGGTTGCCATCAACCAGTGTGTCGTAGTTATTTCGGATATCCTGCTCTAAATCCGCAGGGAAGGGGGCGTCCAGCACCCATTGGCGGATTGTGGAGCCGGCTTTACGCAGGGCTTCAACGTCTTCAATATCCAGTTCGTCGAGCACTTGGTGAATGCGGTCATCCAGTCCTTCGTAATCGAGAAACTGGTTAAACGCATACGACGTGGTCGCAAACCCATTCGGGACAGAAACGCCAGCGTTAGCGAGGTTAGAAACCATTTCGCCCAGTGAAGCATTTTTGCCGCCGACCTTATCAACATCTTCCATTGACAGGGTATCGAACCAGAGGGTGTTCTTTTGCATGTCTTTCTCCAGAAACTATGCAGTTTTTTTATGGGGTTTTGGTGGGTAAACCTTCAGTCCGGCCTAAAAAACACAATGTGTTTCAAAAGCTGTGCGGACAGTAATAGCTCAACGATTGTTGTTATTGTTATGTTGTTATCCTATAAAACTTTTGCGAGCAGATTAACCGTTTATGTCGATAGAAATTCAAACCAGAGACGTCTTTTATGTCTCGGACGGGACAGCCATCACATGCGAGACAATGGGACATGTGGTTCTGGGTCAGTTTTCCTTTGTTCCCAATGAGAAAACATTCCCTTTTGTCGAGTCTGAAGACAAACTTGTTGATTTGGTCAAACAGATCCAACAATCCCATGACAGAAACGGGGTAAAACCGCTGGTTTTTTTCTCTATGGTTATCCCGGCCATGCGTGAGCAGCTGATGCAAGCACCGGCTTTTTTTTACGATGTGCTGGAAAGCATCGTGCAGCGCGTGGCGGAAGATACCCAGATTGAACCCAAGCCAAAACTTCAGCGCTCGCGCAGTGTCAGCAAAGACTCTGACAATTACTTTGACCGTATTTCAGCGATTGAATACACGCTGGCCCATGATGACGGCATTTCTCTCAAAGGTCTTGAACACGCGGATATCATCCTGCTTGGTGTTTCCCGCAGTGGAAAAACCCCAACCAGCCTTTATATGGCGATGCAGTTTGGCCTTCGTGTTGTGAACTACCCATTTATTGCCGAAGACCTGAAAATGCTGCGTCTGCTTCCTGAGTTTGAGTTCCATCGCCATAAGCTGTTTGGGTTAACGATTGAACCGGAGCGCCTTACCCAAATCCGCCAGAACCGCTTGTCCGGCAGTGAATACGCCAGCAGCGAGCAATGTGAGCAGGAAATAGCAACCATCGAATCCCTGTTCCGCCGCGAAGCTATTCCCTACATCAACACCAGCTCGCTGTCGGTTGAGGAAATCACAACCCGCATCCTTGAGAAAACGGGATTGAAGCGCCGCTTGTTCTAACCAGGGGGTGGCTCCAGCCAGAACGAAAAAGAGCGGCATTTCGCCGCTCTTTCTTGTTTACATCATCAGTGCATCGGTCAGCTTCAGGCCGTAAATCGCCACCATGCCAATCGCGCCTGCCGCCAGCAGGTAGTAGATTGTCGGCAGGACGGTTTTACGCAGTGTTGCACCCTCACGGCCCAGCAAGCCAACAGTGGCAGACGCTGCAACCACATTGTGAATCGCTATCATATTACCGGCAGCAGCGCCGACAGCCTGCAAGGCGATGATGATAACGCTGGAGATACCCAGAGTTTGAGCCACCTCAAACTGGAACTGGCTGAACATCATGTTGGACACAGTGTTTGAACCGGCAATAAACGCACCCAATGCGCCAATGGCGGCACTCAGCATAGGGAAGGCATCACCAACCAGACCTGAGGCAAAGTTCGCCGTGGTGACTGGCATACTGGCCAGATCCGCACCGTTGACGCCGGAGTTGATGAATATACGCACCATCGGAATAGTGAACACCAGCACAAAGCCTGCACCAATCAGGGTTTTGGTCGATTCTCCCAACGCTTTTCCAAGGGGTTTAACACTCCCAGCCTGCACAATCACAGCAATCAGGGCAACAAACACCAGAATACCGCCCGGCAGGTACAAAGGCTGGATAGCGGCACTGATCCCGGTTTCACCCAGAATATTACTGAAAGTGACGTTTACGCTGAGCAGCAAGGATTTGAATTCTGCACTGACGCGGCTGGCAACCAGAACAACGGCCAACAGTACATACGGTGCCCAAGCCAGCACCAAGCTCATTGGCTTGCCCGGGTGCTCATTCAGATCCATTTTCAGAGAGCCCAGCCACTCGGCAGGCCACTCATTTTCAGGGCTGAAATCCCATTGGCTTTTCGGTACCAGAAATCCTTTTTTAGCGGCAGTAACCACAATGGCAAGACCAAACAGACCGCCAATCAATGAAGGGAATTCTGGGCCAAGGAACACACCCGTCAGTGCGTAAGGGACTGTAAACGCCAGGCCGGCAAAAATGGCGAAAGGCAAGATGTCGAGGCCTTCAGTCCAGCTTTTGTTTTTGCCAAAAAAGCGGGTCAGCATCATTGCCATCAGTACCGGCATCAAAATACCGACAATGGCATGGATAATTGCCACGCTGGAAGTGATTTGCTGCAGGTAGATTTCCCAGGTGGAGCCATTTTCAACCAGTGCTTGCCCGATGTTGTGGGTATCCAGACCCTTGTTCACACCGACAATGATTGGCGTACCGACTGCACCAAACGAGACAGGGGTTGACTGGATTATCATCCCCATCAATACCGCAGCGAGTGCCGGAAAACCGATCGCGACCAGAAGCGGTGCTGCGATGGCTGCCGGCGTACCAAAGCCCGACGCACCTTCAATGAAGGAACCAAAACACCAGGCGATGATAATGGCCTGTACGCGGCGATCCCCTGAAATGTTGGTAAAGCCGTTACGAATGGTGGTAATGGCGCCGGTATGTTTGAGCGTATTCAGCAGGAAAATAGCACCGAACACAATCCAGAGTACGGAAACGGTAATCCCCAACCCCTGGAAGACAGAGGCGAGGACCCGGTTTGCGGACATATCCCAAAAGCCAATGGCAATGACAACAGTCAGGCCAAAGGCGACGGGCATGGCTTTTTTTGCAGGCCAGTTCAGGCCCACGAGTAGAATGGCGGCCACCACGATAGGTGAGAAAGCGACCAAGGCCAGTAAGGTATCATTCATTGCTGACTTCCTTGTTGCGAGCTCACCGTCGTAACGAAGACCTTATTTGCGTGGTAGGGCGCAGAGAATAAGGGCAAGAGCTCAGTTTAGGTTTTTATAGTTGTGATATGTTTGTTGCTTTGGTGTGAATGTACTGCTTTATTTTTAGTGGATATAGGGAAATAATGAAATACATTGTTTCCCTATTTAGTCGAATAATATGCGTGCCGATGATCTTATTTTGTTTTCCCAGGTGGTTGAGCTGGGAAGTTTCAGCAAAGCGGCTGAGCAAAATAATCTTACAAATTCAGTAGTTAGTAAGCGGGTGGCTCGCCTTGAAGAAGAGTTGGGCGTGCAACTTCTTTACCGTACCACCCGAAAATTAACCCTGACCGAAGCAGGGAAAGCATTGTTGCACGGTGCTAAAAATGTGAAGCAAGCCACTCAGGAGGCAGTAAACTCAGTGATTGGTTTCGGTGAAAACATCACCGGCCATATCAAAATGTCAGTTCCCACTATTTCCGGCGATCTGTTGCTGGCCGACGCAGTGGCTGAATTTTGCAGCCAGAACCCTGGCCTCACCGTAGATATGTCGCTGGATAACAAGTTTGTTGACCTGATTGAAGGTGGCTACGATCTGGTTATCCGCACCGGTTATCTGGAAGATTCCAGCCTCATCGCCCGCCATTTTTTAGACTCGCAGTGGGTAGTGTGTGCATCGCCAGAATACATCGTCCGTCATGGTAAGCCGGCAACACCGGAAGCCTTGGTTGATCACAATTGCCTGCAGTATGCCTACCAGACCACCGGCGCGTCGGAGTGGGAGTTTAAAGCGTCAAAAGGAAATTATATTGTCCGGGTTTCAGGCAGCTTCTCGACCGATAACGCAACGGCCTTACGCAAAGCTGCGCTCGGAGGCTGTGGCATCGCTTATGTGCCACGTTGTCTGGTATATCACGACCTGCTAGAGGGAAAACTGATTGATATTTTCCCCGAGCAAGTCGGCAAGAAGCTTGGCATTTATGCGGTTTATCCTTTCACCCGTCAGCCTCCCACCAAAGTCAAAATGCTGATTGAGCATATACGTAAAAGGTATCTTGAGATTGCCCACTATTTTTAAATTGTCCTGTTAGTCGCTCACTCAAACGTTGGGTGACGTTTTCAAGTCCTGCAAATATCTATGCCAGTCATGCCATGAGAGCACCTTCTTGCACGTTGCTATTTTCCAGATAGAGAATCGTGATCCCCCTTCAAACGTGCAATTTGGGGTGGAAGTGATGCATTTCACACAATGTTTTCCATGCGACTTTTATCCAGTAAATGTTAGCTATTTAATATATTTGGCTGGTTGAGAAAGTCATATCATTTCGGCATCTGAATCAAACAGAAAAACATGCTATGAAAGTTGTTGCTATTACCGCTTGCCACACAGGAATCGCTCATTGCTACATGGCAGCCGATCGTTTGGTTGAAGCGGCCCGCTCCCTGAATATTCAAATAAAAGTCGAAACACAGGGGGCGATGGGTATCGAAAACAAAATATCCAAACGCGAGTTTGATTCCGCGGATCACATATTGTTGGCAACTGACATCAGCCCCTCTGAAAGCGAACGTTACGCAGGTAAACCACTCACCATGGTTTCGGTGCAGGAAGCCATCAATCACCCTATTGCCCTTTTGAAAAAGCTTAAATGAAGAATATGAAAAAAGAAGTCGCATTTACCTGTGAGCTGCCAAACGGCATTCATGCGCGTCCCGCCAATCATCTGGAAGCAGTCTGTGCCCAGTTCAAGAGTGAAATCACCTTGCGCAATCTGCGAAATAACAACGCAGGCTCTGCAAAAAGCGTTTTGTCGTTGGTCGGAACGGATACCCTGCTTAACGACCCCTGTTTACTCATTATCGAAGGTGAGGATGCAGAAGCCGCCTTCGATATGCTGACAACATACCTGAACGACGTATTCCCGCATTGTGATGAAGAGCTGGTGGCGATAGATGAAGGTGATGTGACGCTGCCACAATCGTTGATGCGTCATAATCCCACCTTGATCAAAGCTAAGCGTTTGTCTGCCGGTATTGGCAAAGGGAAACTGGTGTGCTATCGCGACGTTGCGCTTTCCCTGTTTGCTAATGCGGTTTCTACCCTGTCGTTTGATGACGTCAAACAGCACGTGACCATGGCGCTGCTGGACAAAGCTGAACAGGCGAGCGGTCAGGAAAAAGAGATCATCAATGCTCACCTTGGCATGTTGAAAGATGACGCGCTAAATGCAGCGGTTGCTAACGGTGTGGCACATGGAAACACATTGGCACAGGCCATCATCAACGCCGTAGACACCATCAGTGCGACCCTGTTGCAATCGTCGTCTGATTACCTGAAAGAGCGTGTGCTTGATATCAAAGACATTGCCCTGCAACTGCTTACTGCCGCTCACCCCGAACTGAACGTTTCCACCGAGTTCACCCTGACAGAACCTTCTATTGTGATTGCTAACGATCTGACGCCAAGTCAGTTTCTGGGACTGGACCGCCATCACCTGAAAGGGTTGATCCTGACGCAGGCAGGGTCAACTTCCCACACGGTAATTCTGGCGCGTGCGTTTAACATTCCCGCAGTTTCTGGCGTGGCGGTGGAAGAGTGCGCGGCACAGGAAGGTGAGCTTATTTATATTGACGGCGGGCTGGGAGTGGTTTCCCCCGAGCCATCGCAGCACGTTGTCACCTATTTTGAGCGCGCCATTTGGCTTGCAGATCAAAGAGCGAAAAAAGAGAGCGAGTTTGTAAACCAGCCCGGTAAGACCCGCGACGGCAAAGAAATAGAAATCGCGGCGAACATTGCGTGTACCGTTGAAGCAACACCTGCGTTTGAAAAAGGTGCCGAAGGCGTAGGCTTGTTCCGTACTGAAATGCTGTTTATGGACCGTGCGACCGCACCGGGTGAAGAAGAGCAATTCAACGCTTACAAAGCGGTACTTGAGGCGGCAGAAGGTAAGCCGGTTATCATCCGTACCATGGATATCGGTGGCGACAAGCCGATTGAATACCTGAACTTGCCACACGAACACAACCCGTTCCTGGGTTACCGTGCAGTGCGCATTTACCCTCAATTTATCAGCCTGTTCCACACCCAAATCCGCGCCATTTTGCGTGCTTCACCGTTTGGGAAAACCAAAGTGATGATCCCGATGATCCAAAGCATCGAAGAGATCCGCTGGGTGAAAGAGCAAATCAGCATCGTCCAAGCGCAGCTGGAGGGGGACGGCGTCGCGTATGGCGAGTTTGAGCTTGGCATCATGGTAGAAATTCCCTCTGTGGCTTTCCTCATGGATCAGTTCTGCAAAGAAGTGGATTTCTTCAGTATTGGCTCAAATGACATGACCCAGTACCTGTTGGCAGTCGACCGCGATAATGACAACGTCGCGAAACTGTACAACAGCTTGGCACCGTCATTCCTGCGCCTGCTGGATGCGGTTGTGAGCGGCGCACATGAGCACGGTAAATGGGTTGGCTTGTGTGGTGAGCTGGGCGCGAACAAGAAAGTACTGCCACTGCTGGTGGGGGCGGGGCTGGATGAGCTGAGCATGGCGGCGCCAAGTATTGCTCCAACCAAAGCGCAACTGAGCCAGATGGACAGCAAACAGTGCCGTGAGCTTTTCGTTCAGGCATGCAACTGCCCAACCATCGTAGATGTTGAAGCGCTGCTGGAAGCATTCAGTCGCTCACAGGAAGATAAGCCGCTGCTGGCAACGGAATGTGTGCTGCTGGATTGCGATTTCAACTCCAAAGAAGAAACCATTCAAACGCTGGTTGGCAACCTGGGTATTCAAGGCCGCACCAATCTGGTAGGTGAACTTGAAGGCGACATCTGGGCACGTGAAGCGGTATTTACCACAGGGCTTGGTAACGGTTTTGCGATCCCACACACCAAGTCAGACAACATTGTCCACTCTTCCATTTCTATTGCACGCCTGAACAAACCGGTGCGTTGGAGTGACGATGAAGATAGCGACGTCGAGTTCGTGATCATGCTGACGCTGAACAAAAACCAGGGCGACCAACACATGCGTATCTTCTCGGGTCTGGCGCGAAAATTGATTCACGAAAACTTCAGAAACACCCTAAAAACCATGAAGACAGAAGAGGACATGATCGCCTTTCTGACCTCAGAGCTTGCGCTGTAACACCCATGTGAAATCCCAAAGATGCCACTTCTGCTGGTGGCATCTTTGCTGAAAGGTAACACCATGAAAATGAAATTTGCTCCTTGTGCATTGGCGATTGCCATTACGCTGTCTCTGGCTGGCTGCCCTTTAGACGACAACAATATTGGTGCAGGAACATCAACACCTTCTGTGGTCGACATGTCTGTGCTGAAATATGTTGACCCAATGATAGGTACCGCGGCTTCTGGGCATACCTTCCCCGGTGCAGTGGTGCCGGCAGGTATGGTTCAGCTCTCACCGGATACGTTTATTGGTTCCAACCGTGATCATGAATCAGGATTAAATGCGTGGCACTCCGCATCCGGTTATTGGGATTCATCGAATTATGAAACAGGTGAGATTGTCGATACAGACGTGCCAATCTACGGGTTTTCGCACACGCACCTTTCAGGAACTGGAGCGACGGATCTTGGTGATATTCTGGTTTTACCTTATTCAGACATGAATGATTCGCTGATCAATGCGTTTGATAAAGCCAACGAAGTGGCGACAGCGGGGTATTACAAGACCAAATTAAACAAAGGCAATATCGACGTTGAGCTGACCACGACCAAACGCGTGGGTTTGCACAGATACACCTTTGCGGCAGGTGCAGACCGTAATGTGAAATTTGATCTTGGCCATACCTTGCTGAACAACAACGGTGCGTCACTCAAGAACAAAATTGAGCTGATTGACGCGTACACCATTCGTGGTCGGAAGTCGTCAACGGGCTGGTTCCAAGGACAGGATCATCAAGGTCATGACATCTTTTTCTATGCCAAGTTTAACCAGCCTGTTGTAAAGGCGTTGTTAGGTGAGGCAGAAAATGCGCCATCACGTGAAATGCGTAATAACGCAGTTTATCAGGGGGATGACCTGACCGCGTACCTGAATTTTGGTAAAGGCGAGGAGCCGATTGAAATTCGCGTGGGTATCTCACCGGTAAACTGGCATGGTGCGCAGAAGAACCTTGAGAAAGAAGCGGCGACATTTGATTTCGCGAAGGTGAAATTAGACGCCGAGTATGCGTGGGCGGAAAAACTGGCCAAAGTGAAAGTCACTGGTGGCACGGAGGCTGAGAAGACCAATTTCTACACCGGTATGTACCACATGATGATCGCGCCTATCGAATTCTATGATGTGGATGGCCGTTATGTTGATATGCTGGGCACCGTACGCACGCTGGAAGAAGGTGATATTCCTAATTATTCCATCTATTCAACCTGGGACACGTTTCGTGCAGTACACCCGTTTTGGACCATTATCGATCCTGAGCAGGCAACACGTTATGCCAAGGATCTGATCCGTAAATCTAACGATGAATTCGGCATGCTGCCGAAGTGGGAAGGCCACGGCTCAGAGACGGGCACTATGATTGGGTATCCATCAACGGCCATTCTTGGTGATGCCGTCGCGAAAGGGCTGATTGATGCGAAAGAAGCGCTTCAGGCATCAGTGAAATCTGCGCGATACCGCCCACATGATTTCCCTCAAATTCACGATGGCATTCTCAGCTCGCTGATGGCGGGTCAGCTGAACTACCACATCAATGAAAAGTGTGTTCGTGTGCCGAACTGGAACTCTGTTTCTTACTCGCTCGAATTCTCTTTCTACGATTGGACGATCGCAGAAATGGCAAAAGCGGCTGGCGATATGCACACTTACGACGAGTTCAAAGCACGTTCATATAACTCGCTGACGCATTGGGATGAAGAATCCGGCTTCTTTGTTCCAACGGTTCAGGTGGGCGACGATAACTGTGCGCCACTGGCAGGCTCTGGTACATCTTGGGCACAGGATCTTTACCCGACCGGTGTTTTTGACCCATACGTTGCGAACCCCTATGCCTTTACAGAAGGCAATGCCTGGCAATGGCAATGGGCATTCATGCAAGACCTGGACAAATTGACCGACATTATGGGGGGCACGGCTGGCTTGAATGAGAAGCTGAATAACCTGTTTACCGCAGATTCCAATCAGGGCGATCAGCATCAGGATATGACAGGTTATATTGGCCAGTATATCCACGGTAACGAACCGTCGCACCACGTGATTTATTTGTATAACCGCACCGAGGAATCCTACAAAACCCAGGAATACCTGGATCAGGTTTACGATCAATTCTATAAGCCGACACCGGACGGCATTATTGGCAATGAAGATGTTGGTCAGATGTCAGCGTGGTATTTGATGTCGGCGTTGGGCTTCTACCAGATTTCACCTACGGATCCGACGTACACCATTGGTCGTCCAATTTTCGATCATGTCACTTTGCCAATGGGCGAGGGGTATTTCAACATCATCGCCGAAAACAATGGCCCGGATAACCTCTATGTGAAAGAGGTGACCATCAATGGTAAACCATTGGATAAATACAACACATTTAAACATTCAGAGTTTAAAGCCGGTGGTGAATTACGGTTTGTTATGACAGCAGATAAATCAGAAGCAATGGCGGCAAACTTGTAGAAAGCTCTTAAAAAACGCCATTTAAATAACTGCAACCGTCTTGTGCTCATCTGTAATCAGCAGGTGCAGGATGGTTGCATCTTTAGAAGGAAAAATTAAAAGCTAAGTCTCTATACCCGTGATCATTGAAGATGCTTGATTTTCATCGGTATGAGGATCATGCTACGCCCCATGAAAGTGACTCTGACCTACAAGCAAAAACATGAACTCGAAAACCAGCACGATAAAACGCGTGATGGTCGAGTGCGTGACCGTATTAAAGCGGTACTGCTTGCTTCTGAAGGTTGGAGTACTGCCATGATTTCTCAAGCCTTGCGTATTCACGAAACCACCGTTCTCCGTCACCTTCACGATTACGCGCAGTCCGAGAAACTCAAACCTGAAAATGGTGGGTCCAGCAGTCGCTTATCGGCTTCACAGACGATGGCGCTCATCGAGCACTTAACAGAGGTGACCTATCACCATACTCACCAGATTGCTGCCTATGTTCTGGCGCAATTCGGCGTCTGCTATACCGTCGCTGGCATGAACAAGTGGCTGCATCACCACGGTTTTAGCTATAAAAAGCCTAAAGGTGTCCCTCACAGGTTTGATGAGGCTAAACAGCAAGAATTTGTCGAAGCCTAAAAGGCACTTAAGTCGAGCTGCGGCAAAGAGGAAACTATCCTGTTCATGGATGCGGTTCATCCCACTCAGGCCACCAAACTCTCTCATGGCTGGATACGTACTGGGCAGGACAAAGCGATTGAAACCACGGGAAGCCGCAGTCGCCTCAACATAGTGGGTGCATTAAATCTCTCTGAGATTTGCCGCACTGTTATCGATAATTACGAGAGCATCAACAGCGAAAACATCGTTAGGTTTTTGTGCAAGCTGAGAGAAAGCTACCCACTGACGCATAAGCTCCACCTCATTTTGGATGGTGCAGGGTATCACCGAAGCGACTTAGTAAAAGACACCGCCTTTGTGCTGAATATCGAGCTTCACTATTTACCGCCCTACAGTCCCAACCTCAATCCGATAGAACGGCTTTGGAAAGTGATGAACGAGCAGGTAAGGAACAATGTCTACTTCAAAAGTAAACGGGATTTTGAAGCGGCTATTGGCCGATTTTTCACTGTGATCCTTCCACAAATCGCAGGCTCTTTAGCGTCTCGTATAAATGATAACTTTCAAGTGCTCAATCCTGCATCTTCAAGTTGAATGGGTATATCGGCCAGTTTGTGATGGGGAACGAGCCGGATCATCACGTGCCTTACCTTTACAACTGGACAGCAGAACCATGGAAAACACAAGAAGTGGTAGATCAGGCAATGAACGCGTTTTACCACCCGACATTGGATGGCTTGATTGGTAACGAAGATGTGGGACAGATGTCCGCCTGGTATGTGATGTCTGCACTGGGCTTTTATCAGGTCACGCCGGGTGAAGCGACCTATACCATCGGCAGACCGGTGTTCGATAAAGCGGTTATCCCGGTTGACGGTGGAAAGTTCACCATCAGTGCGGAAAACAACAGTGAAGAAAACATCTACGTGAAATCCGTTTCCATTAACGGCAAGCCTCTGGATGCCAACTTCTCGTTTGCCCACAGTGAGTTGAAAGACGGTGGCGAACTTCACTTTGTAATGACAGGCGACAAATCAGAAGCGATGAAAGCCGTGAACTGATTTGTGCGGCATTGAAATTGAAACAGCAAAAAGGGTCATGCGAGATGACCCTTTTCTTGTTTCTTATGGCGTAAGATGTGGCGTTTATTTTAACGGTAGAATGACGGTACCGTGTCCTTTATTACCAGCATGGAGTTATGTCGATAATAATCGATACTCACTCGGCGTTTTTCCTGTCTTTTGCTTAAACACCCTGCAGAAATAGTTGGTGTCTTTAAAGCCGCAGCGGTGAGCGATTTCGTCGACTTTGAAGTTGTATTTCTTGAGCATAAATTTGGCGCGGTCGAGGCGTACATAAGTGACGTAATCGGCGTATCTCACAGACCCTTCCTGATGGAACAAGCGGGAAACGTGGGCGGAGGAAACACCAAAACGGCTGGCGACGGACGTGCGGGTGATGTTTTTATGAAAGTTTTCCTGCACATAAATACACATGCTGCGATAGAGTTTTTCACTGCGGCTGACTTTTTCCTGCTGGGGGCCTTGCAGCAACTCATTGCAGTATGTGACCAGAGCATTGGCAAGATGCCCTGCCATCACCATAGAGCGGCTTTCGTCTGACATGCTATTGAGGGCATCCAGCACATGTTCTACGGCCATTGAGGTCGGCAGTGGCATGGCATATTTTTGTACATCTACGAAGCCATTTCCCACTTCATGATGCACAAAACTAAACCCAATCTGGTGCTTACTGAATAGAATAGACAATATTTTGCAGGTGCTTTCCCAAGTCGGTTTGCTCCAGGCGTTGGAAGGAATATAAACCATTTCACCCTGTTGGAGCCGGAGCTTTTTCTCACTGGTACGGGCATCCACAATCAGGTCGTATTCACCATCCAGTATCAGTTCAAGGCGGTTGAAGTTTACTTGATACGCCCCTTGGGGAGGGGTGTTTTCGCTTAAACAGACTTTAGACAGTTTGCCGTTGAAGTTAATCAAGTATTCGGCAATGTTGTGGTGCATGAAGAGAGCCTTTCAATAGAAAACATCGGTATAAAGTGAGAAAAAGGATGATAAGAGGGTTTATATACTGAAGGAAACAGAAAAAACGCGATATGGAAACGGAATCCATATCGCGGTATTAAGAGTTATGCTTGAGCTAGCATGCTTTCTAGTTTCGCGACGATTTCAGGTGCCTGTTTCGCCGCTTGGGTGACGGTGACACGCACAATTTTCTTACCTGCAAAACGCTCTTCATTCTTAATTGCGATGTCCTTGGTCAGGACCACAACATCTGCTGATTCTACATCGGCTGGAGTGAGTTCATTTTCGATACCAATGGCACCTTGGGTCTCAATTTTCGCTTCCCAGCCTCGTGCTTTTGCTGCGGTCTCCAGTGCTTCAGCGGCCATGTAAGTGTGTGCTACACCAGATGGACAAGACGTTACACCAATCAATTTCATGCTTATTTACCCGTGTTTTTATTTGAGTTGTGTTAATCGAAGGACAATTCCAGTTCTTCGGTTTTTGCTTGTTTATCTTCTTCGCGGACTGTGATGGTTTTTTTCAGTGCGTTCACGATCAGGGCTGTGGTTACAGCACCGGCGATGACGGCGGCGACGTACATAATGCGACCTTCAACCACTGGCAGGACAATTAGCCCCCCCCATGGCGCATGGTTGATTACGCCGCCAAGAAATGCCACGACATTCCCTACGATACCGCCTGCAACGATGGCTGGGATAACACGTGCAGGATCGTTTGCAGCAAAGGGGATCGCACCTTCAGTGATACCGATACAGCCCATGATCGTTGCTGCCTTACCTGCTTCACGCTCTTCAGGGGTGTACTTTTTCGGAGACAGGAAGGTAGCCAGTGCCATGCCCAGTGGCGGAACACAGATGGCTACACCAACACCGCCCATCAGCCAGGGTTGCGTGCCAACCTGAGTTTGTGCAAACAGGGTCGCCACTTTGTTGATGGGGCCACCCATATCGAATGCGGTCATACCGCCCAATACTGCACCTAGCACCGCTTTAGACGTACCTGCCATGGATTGTAAGCCTTCGTTCATGAATGCCATGAATGCAGCGATGGGTTGACCGATAACCCACACCACCAGTGCAGAAACGATAAAAGTACCGCCGATAGGAATGATGAAATAAGTGGACAGCGCTTTAAGTTTGTTAGAAAGAGGGATGCGCTTCAGTTGCAGAACCACGTAACCTGCGATGAAACCCACGACGATGGCGCCGAGGAAACCTGCTTGCACTTGGTTTGCCAAATATGCCCCAATCATACCCGGTGCCAGGGCAGGGCGATCAGCGATAGAATAAGCAATGTAGCCTCCCAAAACCGGTACAAACAGGGTGAAACCTGCAATACCCATGTCCCACAGACCTTCCAGAAATACGCCTTCTGGTACTGCGCCTTTGCCGTTTAGCATGACTGACAGAGCAAGCAGTACACCACCTGCTACAACGAATGGCAGCATATGACTGGTACCGGTTAGGAGGTGCCGTTTGAGTTCAGCGAAGTTTGTTTTCATAAGTTAGACCTTGTACTCGAGTTATTGGGTTATGTCTCGTGATGGTCTGATTATGCGTCGGCAGAACTGCTTGGGATATTGGACAAATCATTCCTTTACTGGAGAAATGTTGCATATTGACCTCATTGAGAAGGCAGTCACATATCTCAAGCTATCAGCATTTTATGGTTTTTTATGTGGTGGTGAAGGCGTGAAATATCGTATTAAAGCAACAACGTTCACAGGATTTGGCAAATACAATGACAAAAAAATCGGGCCAGAGCCCGATAATCAGTGTTTTGGAGTCTGCGTACCGCAGAAGTTCTTGGCTGCATAGGTGACACGTTCTTCCGGCGTGGTCATATGCGTTGCTTCTCCCATGGCTTCAATGTGGCGAAGCCTTGGCAGCAAACCGCAGCCATTGGCAATTTGGATTGCCAATCCTGGGCGGGCATTCAGTTCCAATACCATTGGGCCCTTTTCTTTGTCGAGCACCATATCTGTACCCAAATAACCCAGTCCTGTCATTTCCCAGGCACTGGCCGCTAGAGTGAGTAGCTGTTCCCATTGTGGTACCTGTAGCTCACTCAAAATGCGGCCGGTATCGGGGTGTCGCTCGATAGGACGGTTGAACTGCACGGCGCGCAGAGCTTTGCCTGTGGCAATATCAATACCGACGCCTACTGCCCCCTGATGAAGGTTGGCTTTGCCGTCTGATGCTGAGGTTGAGAGGCGCATCATCGCCATTACCGGATAACCCTTGAACACGATCACGCGGATATCGGGGACACCTTCGTAGCTGAATCCGTCAAAGACATCGTCAAACTGGATAAGGTTTTCCACCACAGCGACATCGTTCTTGCCTCCTAGGGAAAATAATCCCGCCAGTGTATTGGTGATGTGACGCTCGACTTCCTCTTTGCTGACCTCAGAGCCTGACGGTTTTTTGTAAACGCCGTCCTTGTTTGACGTCACAACCAAAATCCCTTTTCCCCCAGAGCCTTGCGCAGGTTTGATCACAAAACCCGGCCAGTCTTTTACCATGTTATGAATGGTAGGGACATCGTGTTGTTCACTGATCACGCCAATAAGTTCGGGCACGGTTGCGCCTGCTTTCTGGGCAATCCGTTTGGTTTTGAGCTTATTATCCACCAGCGGGAACAAGCTCCGTTTATTATACCGGCCTATATAGCTGATATTGCGGCGGTTCATGCCCATGATCCCCGCATTGTGGAGCTTGAATGGCGAGGTATATTTCTTAAGAAACCCCAGCATGCCGTTAATCCTTCACCAGTGGCTTAAAGCGTTTCAACTCACTTAAACGGTAACCGGTGTAGTTACCCAGCATCAGGATAAGAGCCAGAATGACTAACTGGATGCCGATAAAGTTGAAGGTGATGTGGCGGACGAAATCATTGGTCATCGCCAGGTACACCAGCACGGCGGTCAGTAGTGATCCTCCGCCTTGAACCAGCACTTCTTTCGCGCCTTCCTCCTCCCAAAGGATCGACATACGTTCGATGGTCCACGAAAGGATAATCATCGGGAAGAAGGTAATAGTCAGGCCTTCTACCAGACCAATCTTGAATGCCACCACCGTGAACACCGAGATGATCATGATAACGGTAATGATGACTGCTGAGATCCGGGCAACCAGCAACAGGTTAAGTCTTGAAAGGTAACTGCGTATAACAAGACCTGTGCCAACAATCAGCAGGAATCCGATAATCCCCGGCACCAATTGTGTCTGAACAAAGGCGACCGCAATCAACACAGGCATAAAGGTTCCCGAGGTTTTCAGACCGACCAATACCCGTAGCAACACAACAATTAAAGCACCGATAGGGATCAGCATGATGGTCTTAAACATCGCCTGTTCTTCAATCGGCAAGCTGTGGATGGAGAAGTTCAGCAGGCTTTCGGCTTGGATTTTTTCATCGGTTGCCTGTTTGGGGCTGATGTCCTGGGCGATGATAGAGAAACTGACCTGACTGTTACTGCCACCTGTCACTTCCAGAAGCGGCATGCCTTTCTCATTCCAAATCAACAGATTTTGAAAGGTATCCTGTGTACCGGTATCAAGGTTAAACAACTGCCATTCATTGTTGTCCCAGACTTCGACCATGGGAATAATATTCTGGCGGCGTCGGCCATCTTCCAGTTGTAACGCACCAACAACACGGGCATGAATGCCTTCCAGTGACAGGATTGAAACGATGGCATCCGCTTTACTCATTTCTTTGGTCAGCAAGGCGGCATTTTGGCTCTCTTTATCGTTGAACTGCTTAATCAACTCGCGGGCAAGGGTGACATTGTCCGCAGAACGCTGGCGGGCTTGAGTAAGCAGGGCTTCTGCCGCTATTTTGATAGGGCCATCAAGCAGGCTTGCTTTTGCTTCGCCTACGGGTGGTTCGATAGGATAGTCTGCGTTTTCATCCACCAGCATCTGGTTTTTGAAATAAAGGATCTGTTGCCCGACAGCTTCCCGTTTGGTCCACTCAGCGCGGCGACCTTCTTCGGTACTGACCAGCGCAAAACCATAGCCTGGAGAACTGGTGTTTTCGTTGATCAGGGTGAACCCTTCCTGGGTATCTGGCGTTGCCAGAGAGACTTTAACCGGCCCGTCTTTAGCATCAAATTCTACCCGGGCTTCTACTTCCCACACCTGATGTTTTTGCCCGGCTGTCCATGGCACCCCATAGACAGTATGGCGGTAAATACTCATGCCAATCCCAACAATGATCAGCAGGCTGATGAACACATAAAAAGGAACGCGTGAAGTCATTCTTTCCTCGTTAACGGTACTGAGTATTCAGGTCAGCACACTATTTATTTTCGGCGACAAATTTGGGGTGAATGTAGGACTG
Organism: Grimontia sp. THUN1695; assembly: GCF_059704325.2. NCBI lineage: Bacteria > Pseudomonadati > Pseudomonadota > Gammaproteobacteria > Vibrionales > Vibrionaceae > Grimontia > Grimontia sp. THUN1695. The sequence goes on from NZ_AP046577.1 coordinate 820,109, forward strand.
CGAGACATCAATGATGGCTATGTCCTTAAAAAACTCTCGGCCTAACAGCACAGGAAACTCCATGTGTGAGCGATCTGCCAGGGTAAATTGGGCTTTTTCGTGGAGAGCGCCCAGTCTGACTCGCAGTTCGACGACAGGACGGCGCTCGAGCCCATCGGTGGATGACTGACGGATCTTGACCCAGCGAGTGACAGGAGCTTCGATGCTGGCAACCGGTTCGGCGTCGTTGTTACTGTCTTGCGTGTGCGCCAGGTTGAATCGCACCCAGGTTTTTCCATCACGTTCAAATTCCTGAATATCTGTGGCATTCAAGGAAGAGGTTGTTGCGCCGGTATCAACACGTGCCTGGTAGTTTGAGCCAGCTGAATCAATCCAAACCCATTCCTGCTCACCGAGAATGGTTTTATTGGCTTGCTGTGGCACTGGAATTTCTTTCTCGACGTACACAACCTTTGGCTCTGACCGGTTTGCCATTTCACGTGCCTGATTCTGCCGCATGATTTTCAGCGTGTCTGACATATCGGCAACCTGTTGCTCCAGAGTTGCGATTTGCGCCTGCTGCGACTTCACGCTTTCATTAAGCAATGCATAGTTTGCCTGGATATTGGTCTCTATGTTGCTGATTGCGTTCAGTGTCTGCTGATGTTGTTCCTGAGATGTAACGCTGCAGCCAGATAAAGCGGCAGAAAAAAGAATCAGCAATCCGCTGCGTGTTAGCATGTGTAGCTCCGTACTGGGCGTTTAAGGTATTGAATTTAGGGTCGTAGTTTAGCTCGAAATGAAGGAGCCGAGAAGGAGGATTTGTCATGAGGAAGTCAGGATTACACCAGATCCGGAAATTATCTTTGACAGTAATTCCCGCGTAAACAGACTATTAAATAAAAGTTGTAAATTTTGAGTAAAAGAAAGAAGCCGGAAAACTTAAGTGGAGGTATGCAAATATAGTTCAACTTTTCGGAATTGAAATACTGTTTAAGAAATAGGGATAATGGCTCACACGAGATAATAGGGTCTGGTCTGTTTGTATCTTGCACCGGAAACCGCATATTCATCCAATACAATAGAAAGAGTCTGGCTTGTCTTGGGCTGGCCGCGAGGAATAGAAGGGCAGCCATGAAAGACTGCCCATCCGGAGAGCTGTGCTTAGTCAGGATTTCTGGCAACCAAAATAGCCCGTTTAGGCGCAGGATACCCTTCAATGGTTTTGGTTGGATCGCTGGGATCCAGATAATCCGGCAGTGAATTGTGGGTCATCCAATCGGTCGTGCGTTGCTCGTCGGTAGTCGTCACACACTCATCGACGATACGCACGTCAACAAAACCGACTTTCTCCAACCATACTTTCAGCGCTTTTGCCGATGGGAAGAAATAAACGTTGTGCATTTGCGCGTAGCGGTCAAATGGCACCAACACGGCGTTTTCATCCCCATCGATCACCAGAGTCTCTAACACCAGCTCCCCGTTTTTCACCAACTGGTTTTTCAGTTGTATCAGGTGATCAAGCGGTGAGCGTCGGTGATAGAGCACACCCATGCTGAATACAGTATCAAAGGCTTTCAGCGCGGGGAGTTTTTCAATGCCAAGGGGGAGCAGGTGCGCGCGCTGGTCATTGCCCATCAAACGGCGGATAGCCTCAAACTGAACCAGAAACAGCTCGGAAGGATCGATACCTACCGTCAACTCTGCACCTTCACCCAGCATGCGCCACATGTGGTAGCCGTTGCCGCAACCCACATCCAACACATAGCGGCCTTTCAGCGGCGAGATGTGCGGCAGCACACGATCCCACTTCCAGTCTGAACGCCATTCAGTATCAATATGGATATCGTGAACATGGTAGGGGCCTTTGCGCCACGGATGGAACGCACGCAACAGGTTTTCAATTTTTGCGCGCTGCCCCGAAGGCAGTTCGTTTTCTGTACCTATGGTCACGCTGTCTTTTATGTCGACTATGGAAGGGATGTCCATAGGAATCTTCTTCAGCACGCGCATCCATTTTGGCAAGTCGCCATGCGGCTGGTTTTGCCATTCCGTCAGTTGGGCTGGCAACACATTCAGCCAGCTTTGCAGGCGGTTTTTCGCAATCAGTTGATAGAAATCAGAAAAATCGAACATGGGTATCGTCTTATTGTTTTTCGCTGTGCGCTGGAAGATGCCAGCGCCCTTAACTCATTGAATGGCGAACCATCACTTTATGGCGAACATCGAACCAAAGTTAAAGCACTGGAACCACACTGCCACGCTGCTGAATCCAATGTTTGTCAGGCGTTGTCTGTGGGTATCGATGCTGTCGGGTTTCATCACATTTTCAAGCGCACTGCGTTTTTGGCTGATTTCCAGTTCACTGTAGCCATTGGCACGCTTGAAATCATGGTGCAGGTCGATAAGCAGCTCATTGGCGTTGTGATCGGCAAAATGATATTTCTCGGACAGGATCAGGATGCCACCTGGCTTCAGGCCCTTGAAGATTTTCTCCAGCAGCGCCTGGCGGTCGTCCGGGTTGAGGAACTGCAGGGTAAAGTTGAGCACCACAACCGAAGCATTATGGATGTCGATATTGCGAATGTCGTCTTCGATGATTTGGACATCGGTCTCTGAGCGGTAAGCATTGACATGCAGTTTGCAGCGCTCAACCATGGCTGGCGAGTTATCAACACCGATAATAGTGCAATTTTTTGCTTTGATATGACGGCGCATGGAAAGTGTCGCAGCGCCCAAAGAGCAGCCCAGATCGTAGATGTGGCTATCATCCGTCGCAAAACGTTCAGCCAGCATACCAATGGCAGAGATGATATTGCTGTAGCCCGGCACTGAGCGTTGAATCATATCCGGAAAAACTTCAGCGACATTTTCGTCAAAGGTAAAGTCACCCAGTTTTTCAATTGGCGCAGCAAAAATGTTGTCGCGATTTGCCATCTGAACCTGCCTAAAAAGAACCGAATACCGTCAAACTCTGCGTTCCTGAGAAGCGGCACAACTACATGTGTGGATGCCGGTTTCCATCCCGCATCAAAAGGGCGCGTATTGTAGAGAATTTTCGGTGGATTGTCTCTCTTTGCCGCTTTTTTGCGGGGGCATGACCACACTGCTGGAGCATTGTTGCCTGCGGGTAATGGAACCGGGGCAGTGATTACAGCAAACGTATCTGGCTGCTGTCCGGTTGCGTTGGCATCAGTGGTGCCAAGGGTGGCAGGGCAATTTGCTCACACAACTTTTCGTAATAACGCACGGCCAATTGTGGCGCTTCATTGTTATTGGCGGTGTGGATAAACAGATATGGTGTTTTTCCCTCGCCAATCCACTCAGGGATTTTTTTCAGCCAGTTGGCAAAGAACTTATCGTTTCGCTCTAGAGTTGGGTCACCGATAAAGCGCACCATGGGGGTCTCTGCGGTCGAAATGGCATGAACGGGGACGTTGGGTTTTTTCTGTTGTGCATCAAGCAGGGCGTCGGTATCCGGCGGCACGGCAAACACCGGCCGACTGTCCATGATAATGCGGTTAGCGCCAAATTCCATCAGCATTGTGTTCAATGCACGTTCTTCCTCGCCTTTGGTAAAAAATGCCGGATGGCGTACTTCCACCCCGACCTTGAAGCCCTTTGGCATACCGGTGAGGAAGCGTTTTAGATCCGGGAGATTCTGGGGACTGAAGGCAGCAGGAAGCTGGATTTTCCAAAGACCGATACGTTCATGAAGGGGCTGCATGAGCCGAATGAACGCCGACACCATGTCATCCGAGTGGCGCAGCATCATTTGATGGGTGACAGGCTGGGGAAACTTAAAGGTAAAGCGGAAGGCATCGCTGGTGGCGGCTTTCCAGTTCGCCACGGTAGCATGGGAAGGGCTGGCGTAAAATGTGGTATTGCCCTCTACGGTATTAAATACCTCAGCATAGCGTGCGAGGCGTTCGCCGCTCTTAGTACCCGGTGGATAAAACACCCGCTGCCAGCTATTGTGCGACCACTGGGTCATACCCAGGCGGAGCGGTGGTGAAGTGAGTTGTGACAGTGGCGTTTGCACCGGTGAATCCTTTCTTGTTGGCGGGGGGCTATTTTGCGTTCAGTGGGCGTGAAAGGTCAATCTGTGTTGCTTTTTTGCGCAATCGCGACGGATTTTTTGATTCGTCTGGCTACGATTTACCGCAGGCTCAATTTTTCCTTTATAATGCTCCGTCTTTTTGAAATATTCAGACTTTGGCTGTTTGCATTCAATCAGCGGAAGTCAGCAGAGATGTCTGCATACCCTCATTCGACACTTTGCGCCCTAAGGCGTAAAGGACAGTAAGTAACAGATCGGGAAATTCATATGCGCACCCAATATTGTGGTCACCTGAACAAAGCCCTGGCAGGGCAAACTGTAGAACTATGCGGCTGGGTTAACCGTCGCCGTGACTTAGGCGGTCTTATCTTCATCGATATGCGAGATCGTGAAGGTATCGTTCAGGTAGTGGTCGACCCGGATATGAAAGATATCTTCGAGGTGGCGAACCAGCTGCGTAACGAATTCTGTATCAAAATCACCGGTGAAGTGCGTCTGCGCCCTGACAGTCAGATCAACAAAGGCATGGCGACCGGTGAAGTTGAAGTGCTGGCACGTGGCGTTGAAATCATCAACCGTGCGGCACCGCTTCCGCTGGACTTCAATCAGAACAACTCTGAAGAGCAACGCCTGAAGCACCGTTACCTGGATCTGCGCCGCCCTGAAATGAGCGATCGCATCAAGATGCGCGCGAAAGCATCCAGCTTTGTCCGCCGCTTCCTGGACGACAACGGCTTTCTGGATATCGAAACCCCGGTACTGACCAAAGCAACCCCGGAAGGTGCGCGTGACTATCTGGTACCGAGCCGTGTACACAAAGGCAGCTTCTATGCACTGCCACAGTCACCACAGCTGTTCAAACAGCTGCTGATGATGTCTGGCTTTGACCGCTACTACCAAATCGTGAAGTGTTTCCGCGACGAAGACCTGCGTGCAGACCGTCAGCCAGAATTTACCCAAATCGATATCGAAACCTCGTTCATGAGCGCAGAGCAAGTGCGTGAAGTGACAGAGCGCATGGTACGTGAAATGTGGCAGGAGCTGCTGAACGTGGATCTGGGTGCGTTCCCAACCATGACGTTCGAAGAGGCGATGCGTCGTTTCGGTTCAGACAAGCCTGACCTGCGTAACCCACTGGAAATGGTTGACGTAGCAGACCTGCTGAAAGACGTGGAATTCAAAGTATTCTCTGGCCCGGCGAACGATCCGAAAGGCCGCGTAGCTGTTATTCGTGTACCGGGTGGTGCAGAGCTGTCTCGTAAACAAATTGATGAGTACACTAAGTTTGTTGGCATCTACGGTGCGAAAGGTCTGGCGTGGGTGAAAGTGAACGACCGCGCAGCGGGCATGGAAGGCATCCAGTCTCCGGTTGCCAAGTTCCTGACAGAAGACGTGGTAAATGCGATTCTTGAGCGCACCGGTGCAGAGTCTGGCGATATTATCCTGTTCGGTGCGGACAAGAAGAACATCGTGACTGAAGCGCTGGGCGCACTGCGTCTGAAACTGGGTACGGATTTGGGCCTGACCGACACCAGCAAATGGGCGCCACTGTGGGTGGTTGACTTCCCGATGTTTGAAGAAGATGACGAGGGTAACCTGCACGCAATGCACCACCCATTCACGTCACCGCTGAATGTGTCGCCTGAAGAGCTGAAAGCAAACCCAGAGAACGTAAATTCGAATGCGTACGACATGGTGCTGAACGGCTATGAAGTCGGTGGGGGTTCTGTGCGTATCCACAACCCAGAAATGCAAACGGCGGTATTCGATCTGCTGGGTATTGACGCTGAAGAGCAACAAGTGAAGTTCGGCTTCCTGCTTGAAGCGCTGAAATATGGTACGCCACCACACGCGGGTCTGGCATTCGGTCTTGACCGTCTGGTGATGCTGCTGTGTGGCACTGAAAACATCCGTGATGTTATTGCGTTCCCGAAAACCACCGCAGCGGCGTGTCTGCTGACTGATGCGCCAAGCGAAGCAAACCCGGCTGCATTGGAAGAGCTGGCGCTGTCGATTACAGCGGCGGCAAAGAAAAATGAAGAAGCCGACGCCTGATTCGCGCTGATTTCACAAAAATAAGGCCAGATTATCTGGCCTTATTCGTTTCTAAACCTGACAGACATGGGTTCTATCCCGGAAAGGACCATGCTGTTTTGCTATAAATCCAAGACTTGAAGTAATTAATCAGTGGTATCTCTGGTCATCAGGGAAGGCCACTGGGGGAGGAAATTCAAATGGCAGGTCATAGTAAATGGGCAAACATTAAACACCGCAAGGCAGCGCAAGATGCGAAACGCGGTAAGATTTTCACTAAGCTGATCCGTGAAATCGTGGTTGCGGCCAAAGAAGGCGGTGCAGAAGTCGAAAACAACCCACGTCTGCGTGCAGCGGTTGATAAAGCGCTGTCGAACAACATGACCAGGGATACGGTGAACCGTGCGATTTCCCGCGGTGCAGGCGGCGAAGGTGACGAGAACATGGAAACCGTGATCTATGAAGGTTACGGCCCGGGCGGCACCGCCGTTATGGTGGAGTGTATGACTGACAACCGCAACCGCACTGTGTCCGGTGTTCGTCACGCTTTCTCGAAAGCAGGGGGCAACCTTGGCACCGATGGCAGCGTAAGCTACCTGTTTGAGAAAAAAGGGGTGATCTCCTATGCGCCGGGTCTGAATGAAGACGCGGTGATGGAAGCGGCGCTGGAAGGCGGTGCGGATGATGTAGAAACCCATGACGACGGTTCTATCGATGTCTACACCACACCGGAAGATTTTGGTGCGGTAAAAGATGCGCTGGATGCAGCAGGCTTTGAAGCACAAAACGCTGAAGTGACGCTGGTGCCTTCCACCAAATCTGAGCTGGATGCGGATACTGCACCGAAGCTGCTTCGCCTGATTGACGCACTGGATGATCTCGATGATGTTCAGGAGGTTTACCACAACGGCGATATTTCTGACGACGTCGCAGCAACACTGGAATAATCCTTCGTGGCTATTATTCTCGGGATTGACCCGGGTTCCCGGATCACCGGTTACGGCGTGATCCGCCATCAAGGGCGGCATCTGGAGTATCTGGGCAGTGGCTGTATCCGCACGGATTCAGAAGATTTGGCGGGACGACTGGGTCAGATTTATGCCGGTGTCAGCGAAGTGATCACCCAGTTCCAGCCTGATACCTTCGCCATTGAACAGGTGTTTATGGCACGAAATGCGGATTCAGCATTGAAGCTTGGTCAGGCACGCGGCAGCGCGATTGTGGCGGCAGTCAATGCGGGGTTGCCGGTCAGCGAATACGCCGCACGTTTGATTAAACAATCGGTAGTGGGCAAAGGCAGTGCCGACAAGAAGCAGGTGCAGCACATGGTGGTTCATATGCTCAAACTGCCCTCCACACCGCAGGCTGACGCCGCAGATGCCCTCGCTGTCGCGATTTGTCATGCCCACACCAACCACACGCTGGTGGCAATGGCAGGGCAGGCGAAAAGTGCTCGGCGGGGCAGATACCGATAGCTCCACAGAAAAGCGGCGTTATGCCGCTTTTCTGTTATCGCGACCTGTCACAGTGGCAGGTCGTCGCACAATAAACGCTCATCAGGGAAGGAGATAAACCGTTGAACAACCCCCGGCGCATACAGGGCAGTACCCTCTCTGTCGTAGCATGGATAATGGCATTTCTGACCCCCTATCGCAGCCGAGTCGCAGGCGCGGTTTTCTTCCTGTTTTTAGGATCGTTGAGCTGGCTGGCGCTGGGACAGGCGGTGAAGCTGGTTGTGGATGAGGGGTTTCTTTCCGGTGATGCTGCTGAGTTAAACCGCCTTGTCCTGCTCATACTCGGCATTACTCTGGTCAGTGGGTTTGCAACATTCTTTCGCTTCTACCTGATGAGCTGGCTTGGCGAGCGCGTCAGTGCGGATATCCGCATGGTGGTGTATCACCACCTGCTCAGACTCTCTCCTTCGTTTTATGCCAAAGCGCGTACCGGTGAGGTGATAAGCCGGTTTACGGCAGACACGACATTGCTTCAAACCGTTGTCGGCTCCAGCCTTTCCATGGCATTGCGATCTGCTGTGTCTGTGATGGGCGGTTTGGTGATGATGGCCATTACCAGCCTCAAATTGACGGGCTTTGTGTTGCTTGCCGTCCCTGTGGTGCTGGTTCCTATCTTTGTGCTGGGTAGAAAAGTACGCAAGCTGGCGCGTGTGAGTCAGGATAAAGTGGCTGATCTTGGCGCCCATGTTGATGAAACACTGCATGAGATCCGCACTGTCCAGTCTTACAACCATGAAGATACCGACGCACGCCATTTCAATCACCGCGTCGAATCGGTGATGGGCGCAGCCAGACAGAGAATTTGGTATCGCGCTACCCTGATGGGTTCGGTTGTCTTTCTGTCGATTGTGGCGATTGTATTGGTGACTTGGGTTGGGGCACTCAATGTGTTAGAGGGTTCCCTGACGGCAGGGGATCTTTCCGCGTTTATGTTTTACGCCCTGCTGGTTGCCGGGGGCGTGGCGACCATCGGTGAGGTTATTGGTGATATCCAGAGAGCTGCCGGGGCAACAGAGCGACTGATTGAATTGTCTGCCATGGAGCCAGATATCAAAGAGCCTGCCCAGCCCGAAAGCCTGCCGCAGCGCGTACTGGGGAGTGTCAGCTTCGACAACGTTTCTTTCTGTTATCCCGGTGATGAGAACTTGCCGGTGTTCAAGGCGCTTTCCTTTACCGTGAACGCCGGCGAGCGCATTGCGCTGGTGGGGCCGAGTGGGGCAGGGAAGAGTACCGTTTTTGCGTTGCTGCAACGCTTTTTTGATGTTCAGGCCGGGCAGGTCATGATTGACGGTGTGCCAGTCTCCCGCCTCCCTCTTGACGCTTTACGCAAGCAGTTTGCCTTGGTGCCGCAAGAATCGGTGATCTTTGCAACTACTGTGCTTGAAAATGTCCGTTATGGCGCACCGGATGCCAGTGAAGACGCTGTAATAGCCGCCTGTAAAGCCGCGAGGGCCCATGAATTTATTATGGAATTTCCGGACGGGTACTTCACTGAACTCGGCGAGCGGGGCGTGCGTTTGTCCGGTGGCCAGAAGCAGCGGATATCCATTGCGCGGGCAATTTTGGCTGACAGACTAATCCTGCTGCTTGATGAAGCAACCAGCGCATTGGATGCAGTCAGTGAGCACAAAGTAAAATCGGCGCTGGATGCTCTGATGTCACACAAAACGTCGATAGTGATTGCCCACCGACTGGCAACTGTGGTCAATGCCGACCGGATTTTGGTGTTGGACAAAGGGAAAATTGTGGCGACAGGTACCCACGATGAGCTGATGGCATCGTCGTCACTTTACCGTGAGTTTGCGGCACTTCAGTTGGTCTCGGTAGAAGAAAAAGCGCAGGTGAGTGGTAAGTGAATTCCAAACACCGGACAAGTGACTTTACCGTACAGGCACCTGACTTCGCCAATCACTGTATTTTGTAGCGTTGGGCTTTTAAATCGAGCTTATCGAGAGTGATGCATAACAAGACACGTCTCTTTATGCCCGGCTGTTTGGCGAAAACGAATTGGCGTTTTTGTGATTTCAATGTGTTTAAAACTGGATATCTATCCAGTTGTTCATTATCCTACCCATCAATGATTAGCAACAAATTGAGTTTCATTGTGATTGGTCGATTACGCGGTATTTTGCTGGAAAAGCAACCCCCTGAGATCCTGCTTGAAGTTAACGGTGTAGGCTATGAAGTGAGTATGCCAATGAGCTGCTTTTACGAATTGCCGGAAGTGGGAGAGGAGGCGATCATCTACACCCACTTTGTGGTGCGTGAAGATGCCCAGCTTCTCTATGGTTTTAATACCACGGTAGAACGTGCGCTATTCCGCGAAGTGATCAAGGCCAACGGCGTCGGCCCTAAATTGGGACTGGCCATTCTGTCAGGCATGACAGCAACCCAGTTTGTTGACAGTGTTGAGCGTGAAGATGTGTCTACACTGGTGAAAATTCCCGGTGTCGGCAAAAAAACGGCCGAGCGTCTGGTGATTGAAATGCGCGATCGCCTGAAAAACTGGCATGCCTTTGACCTCTTTACGCCCCATGCAGATGCTGCTGCCCGCCGTGCAAATGGCACGGAAACCGTGGTTGCTGCATCCACGGATCCGAAAGATGAAGCAATCAGCGCTCTTATTGCTCTGGGCTACAAAGCTGCCCAGGCTGAAAAGGTCGTCAAGCAGGTGGCGGTTGATGGCATGAAGAGTGAAGCCATTATCCGTGACGCCCTGCGTTCAATGGTCTAGTGGAGTGAACCGGGATGATTGAAGCAGATCGACTGATGGGCACGGTGCCGCCGAGCCGGGAAGACGACATTATTGATCGCGCTATTCGCCCCAAGATGTTGGCCGATTATCAGGGGCAAGATCATGTGCGCGACCAGATGGAAATTTTTATCCATGCAGCACGCAAACGTAAAGAAGCCCTTGATCACCTGCTAATTTTTGGGCCTCCGGGATTGGGAAAAACCACGCTGGCCAACATTGTTGCCAATGAGATGGATGTAAATATCCGCACCACCTCTGGCCCTGTGCTTGAAAAAGCCGGGGATCTGGCGGCACTTCTGACTAATCTTGAACCCAATGATGTGCTCTTTATCGATGAAATTCACCGTCTGAGCCCGGTTGTGGAAGAGGTGTTGTATCCGGCGATGGAAGATTATCAGCTGGATATCATGATTGGTGAAGGCCCGGCAGCCCGCTCGATCAAAATCGATCTGCCACCCTTTACGCTGGTGGGGGCAACCACCCGTGCTGGCTCCCTGACATCACCGCTTCGTGACCGTTTCGGTATCACCCAACGTTTAGAGTATTACAACATTGCTGACCTGAAAGGCATTGTGCAACGTAGTGCGAACTATTTAAACCTGGAAATAGATGAAGAAGGGGCTTATGAAATCGCACGTCGGGCTCGGGGTACACCCCGTATCGCGAACCGTTTGCTGCGTCGGGTTAGAGATTATGCCGAAGTGAAAGCGGACGGCAAAATCGATGCAGATATTGCATCAAAAGCCTTGGACATGCTGGATGTCGATAATCAAGGCTTTGATTATATGGACCGAAAATTGCTGACTGCCATTATTGAGAAATTCGATGGTGGGCCGGTGGGCTTGGATAACCTTTCTGCGGCTATTGGTGAAGCAAAAGACACGATAGAAGACGTGCTTGAGCCTTACCTGATTCAACAGGGCTATTTGCAGCGCACGCCACGGGGGCGTATTGCCAGCCAGCGTGCGTACCTGCATTTCGGCTTTGACAGGCCAGAGTAACTTTTCTCCTGTTCTTACTTTTTTCAAAGGCTGACTTTCGTTGGCCTTTGTGCTATTTCTCCATAGCCAAACCGTGCAAACAGAAGCGTTGTGTGCCATTCATGTATGGGCAGATCTCTAAACGACAAGACTAGATTTTGTATTGATCTGACGCTTGGTTTTAGGCTATTTCTTTGCTTCAGATTGGTTGATTTGACATCACTCACCGTGAGAGTATGTCAAATACTTTGAAGTAAGGGGGCATAATGTTTAGTATTAGTTGCCACTACATTAGAGGTTGCTTAACAAAATTCTAACTGTTGTGGTACATTTGTGCAACACGAAAAGGTGGCCGTTTATACGGTTCCCGCAAGGAAGCCTGATTGATCGAAATGGAATACGGTTTGTTAATGATTAGGTATTTACTTAACGATGTGTAGATATCGTGCGTCAGTCAGCCTGACGATAAAGGAGTTACTATGTTAACTGATATTGTGGATCTGTCGCGGTTCCAATTCGCTATGACCGCGATGTATCACTTCCTGTTTGTCCCATTGACTCTGGGCTTGGCATTCCTGCTTGCAATTATGGAGTCGTTGTATGTGATGACCGACAAGCAAATCTATAAGGACATGACCAAGTTCTGGGGTAAGCTGTTCGGTATCAACTTCGCACTCGGTGTTGCTACCGGCCTGACCATGGAGTTCCAGTTTGGTACAAACTGGGCTTACTATTCTCACTATGTCGGCGATATTTTCGGTGCCCCTCTGGCAATTGAAGCGCTGATGGCTTTCTTCCTTGAATCCACCCTTGTCGGGATGTTCTTCTTCGGATGGGATCGCCTGTCCAAACGCCAACACCTTGCTGTGACCTGGCTGACTGCTGTTGGTTCTAACTTCTCAGGGCTGTGGATTCTGGTTGCGAACGGCTGGATGCAAAACCCTGTAGGCGCTGAGTTCAACTTCGAAAGCATGCGTATGGAAATGGTGAGCTTTGCTGAAGTTGTACTTAACCCGGTTGCCCAGGTGAAATTTGTTCACACCGTGGCGGCGGGCTACACAACAGGGGCAATGTTTGTACTGGGTATCAGTGCTTATTATCTGCTAAAAGGCCGTGATATTGCTTTTGCGCGCCGTTCTTTTGCCATTGCGGCGTCTTTCGGTATGGCGGGTATACTGTCGACTATCGTATTGGGTGACGAATCAGGTTATGAGTTAGGTGATGTTCAGAAGGTGAAACTGGCGGCGATTGAAGCCGAGTGGCACACTGAACCTGCACCGGCTGCATTTACCCTGTTTGGCTTCCCTAACCAAGAGACCATGGAAACGGACTACGCCATTAAGATCCCCTATGTCATGGGCATCGTTGCAACGCGTTCATTCGACAAAGAAGTGACGGGGCTGCGTGATCTGATTAAAGAGCACGAAGTGCGTATCCGTAACGGTATGCTGGCTTACAGCCTGCTTGAAAAACTGCGTGCTGGCGAACGTACCCCTGAAAATTTGGCTGCGTTTGATGATGTGAAAAAAGACTTGGGCTATGGCCTGCTTCTGAAAGAGCACACACCAAATGTCGTTGATGCGACGGAGGCACAAATCAAACAAGCAGCGAAAGACTCTATTCCTCAGGTCGCACCGTTGTTCTGGAGCTTCCGCATCATGGTGGCCTGTGGTTTCGCAATGTTGTTTGTGTTCGGTATGGCGTTCTACCAGACTTGTCGTCAGAAGATCGACGAGAAACCTTGGGTTTTGAAAGCAGCGCTATGGTCAATTCCATTGCCTTGGATTGCGGTTGAAGCAGGTTGGTTTGTTGCGGAATATGGTCGTCAGCCATGGGCTGTGGGTGAGATCCTACCGGTTCATTTGGCAGCATCAAACTTGCCAGCGTCTGAAATCATTACGTCATTAGTTGCTATCGTTACACTGTATACCGTGTTCCTGATTGCTGAAGTTTACCTGATGGTTAAGTTTGCTCGTAAAGGCCCAAGCAGCCTGAAAACTGGCCGTTACCACTTTGAACAGCTAAAGACTCCGGAAGCGGATTTGGCGCGTCAGGTTGAAGCATAAGGGGAGCTTGAGCAATGTTTGATTATGAAATTCTACGTTTAATCTGGTGGCTTCTGATTGGCGTGCTGCTGATTGGTTTTGCTGTGACTGACGGTTTTGACATGGGGGTTGGTGCTCTGGTACCAGTTATCGGTAAAACCGACAACGAGCGCCGTGTCATGATTAACTCTATCGCCCCACACTGGGATGGTAACCAGGTTTGGTTGATCACTGCAGGTGGTGCGCTGTTCGCAGCATGGCCGCTGGTTTATGCGGTGTCATTCTCTGGTTTCTACCTGGCGATGATCCTGACACTGGCGGCATTGTGGTTTCGTCCTGTGGGCTTTGATTACCGCTCTAAAATTGAAGACACACGTTGGCGTAGTGCTTGGGACTGGGCCATCTTTATTGGTAGTTTCGTTCCGCCTATCATCTTCGGTGTGGCGTTTGGTAACCTGTTACAAGGCGTGCCGTTTGAACTGAGCGACCTGTTGATCCCAACGTATCATGGCTCGTTCTTTGGCCTATTGAATCCTTTCGCGATTCTGTGTGGCTTGGTCAGTCTGTTCATGATTGTGACCCAAGGTGCGACGTGGCTGCAAATGAAGACAACCGGTGATCTGCACATGCGTGCGCGTAATATGGCGCAAATTAGCGCAGTGTTGACGGCTGTCTGTTTCGCGACTGCAGGTTTTTGGGCACAAAGCATAGAAGGTTACGTTATTACCAGTCAAATCGTGACAGATGCTGTGTCCAATCCGCTGAACAAAGACGTCGCGACACTGACCGGTGCGTGGTTTAACAACTATGAAACGTACCCAATACTTTGGGTAGCCCCCGTGCTGGCTGTGGTGATGCCTCTGCTGTCTGCGGTTGCATCTCGTCTTGAGCGCGGTGGCTTTGCCTTCTTGTTCTCAAGTCTCGCTATTGCCAGTGTGATCTTGACGGCAGGCTTTGCAATGTTCCCATTTGTCATGCCTTCTAGCCTGTTCCCATCACACAGCCTGACTATGTGGGATGCGACCTCCAGTGAACTGACGCTGAACATCATGGCGGGCGTCGCGTTGGTGATGGTACCCATCATTCTTGGTTACACTATCTGGTGTTACTACAAAATGTTCGGTCGTCTTGATGACAAGTTCATCGAAGACAACCAAAGTTCACTGTACTAAGAGAAGGGGTAAACCATGTGGTATTTCGCTTGGATTCTGGGATTATTGCTGGCGTGCTCATTCGGTATCATCAATGCGCTTTGGTTAGAACATACCGAAGCGATGGATCACGACAGTGAAGACTAAGTTCGGGACTATGCTAGACGGTCTGTATGACCGTCTTCATATCCGTGTTCTTACGCTGTTATCGCTGGCTTTGGCGTTAACATGCGGCGGCTTGGTGATGTGGGATCCACAGAGCTTTGCTGACAGGATAGGCGGCTTTTCCGTTGCTAACGGCCCGGCCCTTGTTTGGGCGACCTGTACGGGCATGATACATGGTATGGGGTTTAAGCCGCGATTCTGGTTGTGGCAACTGGTCTTCTTCCCGCCATTCGCCTGGCTGGTGATGATAACTGTGCTTGCAAAAGCATTTGCCTGATATTCCCTGTGATACAACACTAAACAGCCTGGTTATAACAGCCGGGCTGCTTTATTTTGCGTCAATCGTGACCTTCCGCGCTGCTTAGTGCATTTAAACTGTTAAGCAAGTCAGTTATAGTAATCCGCTAAACCTTACTATGGATTTCAGGTAATTATCAGGATGAGGAATCTCCATCCATTCTGCTGGCCTGTTCGTATTTATTACGAAGACACCGATACCGGTGGACTTGTTTATCATGCGAACTACCTCAAATACTTCGAGCGTGCGAGAACCGAACTTCTGCGCAGCATCGGTGTCCATCAACATACGTTATTTGAAGAACATACGGCATTCGTTGTGCGTCACATGGATATAGATTTCCTGAAAGGCGCTACCCTTGACGAACAACTGACCGTTGAAACAAGGGTATCTGACTTGCGTCGGGCGACTATCACATTCTGTCAGGATTTGGTGAATTCAGGCGGTGATGTGTTGTGTAGGGCCACGGTTAAGGTAGCCTGTGTCGACTCTGAGAAAATGAAACCAAAATCCATTCCTAAAACGATTCAATCGGAGATGTTAAGTGAGCGCTGAACTTTCAATTCTTGATCTGTTCTTGCAGGCGAGTCTGCTGGTAAAAGCGGTGATGTTGGTTCTGCTGGGCATGTCTATCGTGTCTTGGACAATGATCATTAAGCGCTCTCAGGTGCTGTCAGAAGCCTTTACCAAAGCCGAGCGCTTTGAAGACCGTTTCTGGTCAGGGGTGGACTTGTCGCAATTGTTCCAGGAAGTGCAGGCACGCAAAGATAAATTGTCTGGCAGTGAACAAATTTTTTATTCTGGCTTCAAAGAGTTTGCCCGCCTTCATCGTAGTAATGGCAAGGTGCCAGAAGCGGTGATGGAAGGGACGTCCCGTGCGATGCGTGTTTCTTTGTCGAAAGAAGTCGAGTCACTGGAAACCAATCTGCCATTTTTGGCGACTGTCGGCTCTATCAGCCCATATATCGGCCTGTTTGGTACGGTTTGGGGCATTATGCATGCGTTTATTGCACTTGGCGCAGTTAAACAGGCTACGCTGGCAATGGTGGCACCGGGTATCGCAGAAGCACTGATAGCGACAGCCATGGGTCTGTTTGCGGCGATTCCTGCGGTGATGGCGTACAACAGATTAACATCGAAAGTCGGTAAACTTGAAAACAACTACATAAATTTCATGGAGGAGTTTTCAAGCATTCTTCACCGCCAGGCATTCGCGGCGCCGAAGGAGTAAGCCATGCCTTATCAGCGTAAACGGCGCAAGATGACTGCTGAAATCAACGTGGTGCCCTATATCGACGTCATGCTGGTACTGTTGATCATCTTTATGGTGACGGCACCTTTTGTGACGCAAGGGGTGGATGTTGATCTTCCGCAAACCACCACTGCGAAAACGGCCGCTGAGCTGGCAAAAGAAGAGGACAGCGGCGCATTTATCATCGTGGAAGTGGATCAAAACGGCGGCTTAGGGCTTTCTGTGAACAACGGAGATATGCAGCGCGGCCTGTCACTACAGGATCTGCTGATCCGTGTGAAGGCTGAGCTGGAAGTTAATCCTAAATCACCCGTGCTGGTCGGTGGTGATGGGCGTGTACCCTATTCAGAAATCATTCTTACTCTGGATGCGCTGAACCAAGCAGGAGTCTCGTCAGTGGGACTAATGACGGAACCGCTTGATTCATGAGAATTGGAATGAAAAATAAGCAGAAAACAAACTATACAGGCGCAATAGCAGCTTCGGTTTTGCTGCATGCCTTGTTGATTGGTGGCCTGCTTTGGGGGGCGGACTTTACAAAAGTGGCGCACCAACCCAGTGGCCAGAGCATTGAAGCGGTTGTGATTGACCCAAATGTGGTGAATGAACAAGCGCGTAAAATCCGCCAGCAGCGTGATGAAGCCAAGCGCCAAGAGGATGCTCGTCTTCGCCGCCTTGAACAGCAGGCACAGTTGCTAGAGCAACAGCGCGAACAGGAAGAAAAGCGTCTGCGAGAGTTAAAGGCAGAAAAGCTGGCCGCTGAAAAAGAAGCACGTGAGGCCGAAACCGAACGTAAACGTATCGCTGAAGCGAAAAAGAAAGCGGCTGAAGAGCAACGTAAAGCTGAAGAAGCGGCACGATTAGCTAAAGAGAAAGCAGCGGCAGCAGAAGCTGAGCGGCAGCGTGTGCTTGAGGAACAACGCAAAGCGGAAGAAGAACGCCAACGCAAACTGGCTGAGAAAAAGCGCGCTGAAGAAGAAGCACGCAAGGCCGAAGAAGAGCGTCAGCGTAAACTCGCCGAGAAGAAAAAAGCCGAAGAGGCAGCCCGTAAAGCGGAAGCAGCCCGCAAAGAAGCCGAGCGCAAAGCGGCTGAAGCCAAGCGTCAGCAGGCAGAGCAGGAGGCTGCCCTCAACGAGCTTTTTAGCGGGCTCGAGTCGGAATCCGCTACGCGGGATACGGCTCGGGGACGTTTCGTGAATGACGAGACCGCCCGCTTTGGCGCTATCTACACGCAAATGATTAAGCAAAACTTGCTTGTTGATGACAATCTTCGTGGTCAGGAATGTATTGTTAAAATGCGTATTTCCGGCACCGGGCTTTTGTTGGATGTGAATGAAGTGGGAGGGAACTCTTCACTTTGTCGTGCTACCAAAGCGGCGGTATTGAAAGTGTCATCTTTCCCAATGCCAGATGACAAAGAAATCGCAGCCCAGCTTCAAAATATTGAGCTGACTGTGAAACCAGAGTAAGAGGGATCCTTCATGTTGAAACATTTACTCTTCGGGGCAGTAGCGATGATGTTGGCAGTGATTCAACCTGCACAGGCAGAGTTGAAGCTGGTCATCACCGAAGGGATTAACTCCGCACGACCAATTGCCATTGTCCCTTTCAAATGGGAAGGCGAGGGCAAGCTTCCTACGGATGTTTCAGCGGTCATTGCTTCCGATTTGCAGCGGAGCGGTAAGTTCAGTCCCATACCCACTGACAAGATGCCGCAGACACCTTACAACGATACTGAGGTGGATTTTAATGACTGGACCGCAATAGGTGTAGATGCTTTAGTGACCGGAACAGTGAAGCCTGCTGCAGGAGGAAAATACCAGATTGAATATCAGTTAATTGATATTGTCCGTGGTCAGTTAACCGGGGGGCAAAGTAAAGGCTTATCAGCGTCCGGCGAACTGGTTATCACTAAAGATCACCTGCTGATTCATTCTAGACACACGGTGAGTCAAGAAGCGTTAAGAAAGCTAGCACATCTTATCGCTGATAGAATATATGAAAAATTAACCGGAGAGAAAGGTGCTTTCTTGACCCGTATAGCCTACGTGGTGATTGATGAGGAATCTGACCATCCTTATCAACTCAGGATTTCAGACTATGACGGGTATAATGAACATCGTGTTCTGAGTTCAACACAACCGTTGATGTCTCCCTCATGGTCGCCAGATGGAAAGCAACTGGCTTATGTGAGCTTTGAAAATGGTCAGGCGCAGATATTTCTCACCAATATTTATACAGGCGAGCGTCAAATGATTTCCTCATTCCCGCGCCATAATGGCTCGCCACGATTCTCCCCGGATGGCAGTAAACTGGCGATGGTGCTATCAAAAACCGGCAGCCTACAGATTTACGTGATGGATTTGAGGACCCGTAAGCTTGAGCAAATCACCACAGGCCGGGCGAATAACACCGAGCCCTTCTGGGATCCAGAAGGGCAGTCTTTGATCTTCACATCAGACCGGGGTGGTAAACCACAGATATATCGAGTAAATTTAGCTGATGGGTCCACCAACAGGATTACCTGGCAAGGTAGCCAGAATCTCGGCGGTCAGCTCACTCCGGATGGCCGATACTTGGTAATGGTTCATCGCTCGGACTCAGGCTACAACATTGCAAAACAAGATTTGCAAACGGGTGCTGTAGAGATTCTAACGAAAACGATGTTGGATGAGTCTCCTAGTCTTGCGCCAAATGGCAGCATGGTGATTTACAGCTCAGTATACGGACGTAGTAATGTGCTTTCTATGGTGTCTATTGATGGGCGTTTCAAAGCACGTTTGCCAGCGACTAATGGTCGGGTGAGAGCCCCAGCATGGTCCCCGTTCCAATAATATTTGCGCTTATTTGATATAAGGAAAACAAGATGCAAGTTAATAAAGTACTTAAAGGTTTGGCTGTAGCTCTGCCTATGTTTACTCTGGCAGCATGTAGCTCAAGCGACAGTTCTACTGACAGTACTGGCACTGAAACAAATACCGGTTCGCAAACAACCGTTGTCACACCAGTAGACGGTGGTCAGGGCGGTTTAACTGAGCAGGAAATCCGTAATAATGAACTGCGCCAGTCACAAACCGTTTACTTCAGCTTTGACGATTACTCAGTGTTGCCACAATTTGAGGACATGCTGGATGCACACGCAGAATTCCTGCGCGCTAATGCTGATATCAAAGTGGTAGTAGAAGGCCACGCTGATGAGCGTGGTACGCCTGAGTACAACATCGCACTGGGTGAGCGCCGTGCAAATGCAGTCGCTAAATACCTGCAAGCGTTGGGTGTGCCATCTTCTCAAATCTCTATCGTAAGCTACGGTGAAGAAAAGCCATTGGTTCTTGGCCAGGGTGAAGACGCGTATTCGAAGAACCGTCGTGCGGTTCTGGTTTACTAATTAAAAGGTAAATCTTATGAACAGTAACACTTTGCGTTTTCTTTCGCTGGCGTTACTGGTGAGTGTGGCGGCCCCGGTGGCCGCCGCACCTGCTCCGGTGACTGAGTTGGGCGGTAGTGGTAGCTCTTTCGAGCGCTTGGAGCGTATGCTGGAAGCACGAAACCAGATGCAAATCGACATGCAGCGTCAGCTTGACCAAATGGCCGGTGAGCTTGACGAATTACGCGGTACTGTCGAAAGAAATAGCTATGAGTTAAATCAAATGCTGGAGCGTCAGCGTGATCTTTACCGCGAGATAGATACGCTAAGAAACACAAAACCAGTACCTGCAGTCGAGCGTGAACCGGACGAAAAGGGGGCGGAAACGTCTTACTCGGCGAATCAGTCGGAAAATGCAGAATATGATGCGGCGGTGAATCTAATTCTGAAGAAAAAGAATTATGCCGGTGCAGTTGATGCGTTCAATGCATTCTTGACGAAATACCCTGAATCGATTTATAAACCAAACGCACATTACTGGCTCGGTCAGCTCTATTTTTCCAAGAGCCAGCTGGATGATGCGAAGAAGAATTTCACTGCTGTCAGCCAGTTTGCTAAATCCAGCAAACGGGCGGATGCGCTCCTGAAGCTGGGTATCATTGCCGAACGTCAGAGCGATGGCGCTTCTGCGAAGACATTCTTTGAACAGGTTGTGAAGGAATACCCTGGCACAACAACAGCGAAGCAGGCTCAAAAGCAGCTTAGCCAGTAATCGAGTTCTATAAAAAGAAGAAGGCCAGCATTGCAGCTGGCCTTCTTGCGTTTAAAAGGCGTTGGATAGGGCGGATTTGCTATTAATGGTGAAAGTTCCCGGCCAAGCTGGGTATAATGTCCGGATTGGAAGCCAATCTGAGTAAGCTGATGAGCCAGATTATTAATACTGCAGAGACAGTATATCCCTTCCCTCCGAAACCGGAGGCATTGTCCGAGCAACAAAAAGCTGACTACATCGCGAGCATCAAGCAACTGCTCAAGGAAAAAGATGCAGTCATGATTGCTCACTACTACACCGACCCGGAAATTCAGGCGCTGGCAGAAGAAACCGGCGGCTTTGTGGGTGATTCACTGGAAATGGCCAAGTTTGGTAACAAGCACCCTGCCAAAACCCTTTTGGTAGCAGGCGTCCGTTTTATGGGTGAAAGTGCCAAAATCCTCACGCCTGAAAAAACCGTTCTGATGCCGACCCTTGAGGCCGAATGCTCGCTGGATTTAGGCTGTCCTGAAGACAAATTTACTGAATTTTGCGATGCCCATCCTGACCATACTGTGGTGGTTTATGCCAACACCTCTGCCGCAGTAAAAGCGCGAGCAGATTGGGTGGTGACATCCTCGATTGCACTTGAAATCGTTGAGCACCTGGATGCTCAGGATAAGAAAATTATCTGGGGACCAGACCGCCATCTTGGCTCATATATCGCAAATAAAACCGGTGCTGACATGCTACTGTGGCAGGGTGAGTGTGTAGTTCATGATGAGTTTTCGGCTAAAGCGCTTAAAGACATGAAAGCCGTGTATCCTGATGCAGCAATTCTGGTGCACCCTGAATCACCGGCAAGTGTGGTTCAACTTGCCGACGCAGTGGGTTCAACCAGCCATCTTATCAAAGCGGCAAAAACACTTCCTCACCAGCAACTGATCGTGGCAACGGATAAAGGCATCTTCTTCAAGATGCAGCAGATGGTACCGGAAAAAGAGCTGATTGAAGCACCGACAGCAGGTGCTGGTGCAACCTGCCGCAGTTGTGCACATTGCCCCTGGATGGCAATGAATGGCTTGAAAGCGATTGAACGGGCATTGCGTGAAGGTGGGGAAGCGCACGAGATTCATGTCGATGAAGCGGTTCGTGTTAAATCCCTTGTACCACTTAACCGGATGTTGGATTTTGCCGCGTCACTACAACTGCAGGTAAAAGGTAACGCCTGACATATTGAGTATAAAGGTAGGCATGGCGTTTGCTTTTTTGTTATTGAAGAAATGAAGGAGCATGATGGCACAGGCAATGTTAACAATCGGGCTTCCTTTGGCGCTCGGCTGGATGATGTTTTGCGTCGGTATTACGCTTTCAGTGGCAGATTTCAAGCGTGTAGTTGATTATCCTGGCAAGATTGCAGCGGGATTGGCTGCGCAGCTTGTTGGTCTTCCCCTGATTGCTTTCACAATGGTTCATGTGTTCGCACTGCCGGACACGGTTGCTGTAGGGCTTTGGATCCTGGCATTAGCACCTGGCGGGGCTTCTTCCAATGCAATCAGTCACCTTGCAGGTGGCGATTCTGCACTCTCGATTACCATGACTGCGGTGAGTAGCCTGATTATTCCTTTTAGCCTGCCTCTTCTGCTCCCTGTCGTTCTGACAGATGTTTTAGCGGCCATCCCGGTTAAGACTGCGATTTTACAGCTGGTTGCGGTCACCTTATTGCCCGTGACACTGGGGATGGTACTCAGGCACTTTATGAACGGGGAAGGTTTTGCCCGGTTTTCCGCATTTGCTGCGAGTTCAGCGCTGTGGGCCCTGTTTTTTACTGTAGCCGTCACGCTGGCTGCCAATATGGCGGTATTCTCACAATTGTTCTCAATTGCCTCTGTGATGGTGCTTCTGTTGTGTCTGCTGGGAATGGGGCTGGGTGTCGCTGTCGCTAAGCTGTTTTCAGGGGATAGCAAGCTTTCCAAAACGTTTGCCATTGAAGTGGGGATCCAGAACGCAGGAACAGCGATTTTCGTTGCTATCGTACAGCTTCAGCAGCCGGAGTTAGCGTTAACACCACTGCTTTACGGCGTGTTGATGAATATCCCGGCAATTATTCTGATCTTGCTGAACAAGCGCATGGGAAAATCGCTCACTATATAGACAGAGCCAATGTGCCTCAGCCATGGCTGAGGCGTCTTTGGGCTTTCAGCCTTGCGCCGTCACCAAACACGATAGGTGCGGCTTATTATATTGTGAATGCTGCGGGAGCGTGTTGGGATAAAAGGTGGCCCTTAAAATAGTCACTTTTCAAATAAGAAAGTCGCAAGGGTATTATTGTTGCTCTGCCATCTGGTATGCACGTATGGCAAGGCCACAAAGCATGACAGGCATGCCATTAAAAACTTCCTCAAACTGTGCCAGTTCGCCCGCGCCTTGTTCTGCCATAGCCGCTAGCGCTGATTCTGGATCAAACAACAGGCTGATAGATAACAACACGCCACCTAGCAGCGCGTTTTCCTGAGAGTCTTCCGGCATCAGGGTTTCCCAGTCATCACGGCATAGGGTCCAACCCTGAAGCATGCCTTCGCAATATTCGCGGGTTGCCTGATTAACAATGTCGCTTTCACTCAATGCACAGGCTTCAGGCCATTTCCATTCATTGGAAAGCAGGGCACCGCGCTGCGTGTTCCACATATCGACAATGATATTGGCATACTGTTCCAGTTGTTCATGGCTAGCAAACGGCGCTTCTTCTTCGCCGCCCCACATAAACGCCAGCCATTCGCTGGGATCAATAAGATGTGGCGCAGCCGCCATCGCCGTAACAAACCCTTCAGTTTGCACAGCAGACAACAATTTTTGTTCCAGACCGTTTTCGGCGATAAATTGTGATAGCGAGATAGACATGAAACACTCTCTTTTCCTATTTAGGCGGCCATTCTACCAGTGTGGGTAAGAAACGCAGAGAGAAAAGCGATCAGCTCGTGCAAATCACCCAACGTCGTTTGATTCTTAAACACTTGCGTGTTTTTTTCAGGAATTTTATTGACCTTATTTCCTGGCTTCCCTATAGTAGCGCCCCGTTGAGGCAATAAGCCCAACCACAACATGGTGAGGTGTCCGAGTGGCTGAAGGAGCACGCCTGGAAAGTGTGTATACGGCAACGTATCGAGGGTTCGAATCCCTCCCTCACCGCCATATTTAAAACCCGAGCAGAGATGTTCGGGTTTTCTCGTTTCAGGGCAATGGAGAAAGTACAAGGGCGGGTGAGAGCCCTCGACAGGGCTCGCATAGCAGCGAAGATGAATTAACACATTTCAACCAGTTAAGTTTAAACGAAGAGATTTGGTTATTCCCTGCGCGAACGTCACTTCAATCTTCAGCAAACCATTGACCCTGTATGCCGAACTCACTATAGTACGCTCCGTTGAGACGACAAGTCCAACCACAATATGGTGAGGTGTCCGAGTGGCTGAAGGAGCACGCCTGGAAAGTGTGTATACGGCAACGTATCGAGGGTTCGAATCCCTCCCTCACCGCCAAATTCAAACTCGAGCAGAAATGTTCGGGTTTTGTTGTATCTGGCTAGTGGAAAATTAGTCAGGGAGGGTGAGAGCCCTCGACAGGGTTTGCACAGCGGCGAAGCCGCGCAACGTCGGCTTGCCGACGGCCCCGAAGGGGTGAGGAACGAAGTGACGAATCATCCCTCCCTCACCGCCAAATTCAAACCCGAGCAGAGATGCTCGGGTTTCCTCGTTTCTATCTTATGGAGAAAGTGCAAGGTAGCCTCGCACTGCATTTCACTACTTACAATACACCACCCCAGTACATTGCATTGAACACAGTGAATGCAATAGCTACGCCCACTAAAACGAATAATGGTACATAGTTGGAAACCTTAGCAGCGATCTTTTTTGACACAGTAGGATCCTCTTGGTGATTAATTGCGCAAATTATGCTCTAAGGTGTGATGTGCATCAATATTTCTTGTTTGGTGTTTTAATCTGAATTTATGTGGGTCTCTAGTTATATCTACTAAGCAGATATAACTAGAGAAATAATCGCGGTTGCTTTTTTCAGGTAAAGGCGAGGAGTGAATGTGAATATTCTTTGATTTTCAGTCTATTAGAAGGGTAGCGTTACAATAAAAAGGGCGGTAGCCCGCCCTATCAAAAGATTATGCAAAGGCTTCCTGAAGAGGTGGAACGACTTGCTTCTTACGGCTTAATACACCGTCCAGCCAAACACGACCGTTTTCGGTTTGTTTGCCGTATGCACGCTCAACAACCGCGACATCATCAGAAACAACCAACAACTCTGAACCTTCCTTCATAATGTCAGTGAGAAGCAGCATCACTGTGTGGCGTTTGCCTTCCTCTTTCAGCGTTGCAATGTCTGCTTCCAATTCGGCTTTGATGTTGTCAAAGACGGTTAGATCAACAACTTCCAGTTGGCCAATACCCACCAGATTACCGTTCATATTGAAGTCTTTGAAATCACGCATCACAAGGTCACGGATTGGAGTGCCTGCTACTGCAGACTTCACATTGAACATTTCCATGCCAAGTGCTTCGAAATCTTCAACGCCGGCGATTTTCGCTAAGTCTTCTACACAACGGATATCAGCAGTAGTGCAGGTTGGTGATTTGAAAATGACGGTGTCACTCAGGATCGCACACATCATGATGCCTGCGATTTCTTTTGGAATCTCGACACCATGGAAATCGTACATCATCTTGATGACGGTGTTAGAACAGCCTACAGGGCGAATCCAGCATTCAAGCGGGGTAGATGTTGTCAGGTCACCCAGTTTGTGGTGGTCAACAATACCTACGATAGTCGCTTCTGCGATATCGTCAGGTGCTTGAGTCAGCTCAGAGTGGTCAACGATGTAAACTTCTTCACCTGCATAGCTTAGCTTTAGCTCTGGCGCTTCGAAACCAAAACGCTCCAGAATGAATGCCGTTTCAGGAGAAACTTCACCCAGACGTGTTGCAACCGCAGGCTCACCGATTTGGTTTTTCAGGTACGCAAGTGCAATCGCACCGCAGATTGAATCAGAATCAGGGATCTTATGACCCACAACATACATTGGCATAGTTGGCTCTCGTCATGCTCACATTTAAATTTGGGCGCATTTTACCAGAGTAGCTTTAAATGTACATTCATCCATCGTATGAGGATGTCGCAGGTAACCACCAGAAAAACGCTGCCGAAGCAGCGAAAAGAATAGTTCGTTGTTATTGCCTTGTATTCTTATAAATCTCTCATCAATATTTCAAGCTCTTCTGAGGCTTCTTCGATGAGGTTTTCCAGTTCTGTGGCATCATCATTCGCAAGTGGCAGTTGCCAATGAACCGGTTTGCCGTTTGACGTATGTTTGCCCACCAACTTCGTTACGCGTCCGCTGCGTTCAAATTTTAAATGTTCAAACTCAGCGGCGTGACGTTGGCGCTTTTCTAAGATTTCAACTTCCACAAGTCCAGTAGGATTAACCTGAACATGAGCATGTAATTGTTTTGTGTCTTTCAATAAATAGTGTCTGTGTCGAGCTAGCATAGCTTCCCCTTAGCAGCATTCCCATTCCGCATCTAAAGTGTAGTCAACAGTGGGTATCTGGGGCGGTTAAAACGGTATAAGTATGCATTAATATCGATCAAGACACTGATGTTCAAACGGATCTTTTTTCTCGTATTTTGTGCGGTAAATCTTTCGGCTTTTTAAAGAGTTGCAGATGATGTGTGGGAAAATACGCGTAGTATCCGCACGTGTCCCCCAAAGCTATAACAGTGGGCTGAACATATAAAAAAACTGTTCAACAGGGCGATTCAACACGGAGCGCCTTTCCCACTTTTGTTGATCAACCAGGGTAGAATCAGCCATATACGACGCCTGTAGCGCGACTAAGTCTTTGCAGAATTCTGGATCATCAATACAGAGCGTTAATTCAAAGTTTAGCCACAGACTTCGCATGTCCAGATTGACAGTGCCAATCAAACAAAAGTTGTTATCCACCATGACAGACTTGGTGTGCAACATACCTCCTTTGAAACGATAGATATTGATGCCGGCCCGAAGAAGATCGTTAAAGAAAGAGCGGCTTGCCCATTCCACCATTAAGCTATCGTTTTTGGCTGGAATAATGATATTCACGGTAACCCCGCGTTGAGCGGTGGTTTGTAAAGCACTAAGCAGGCTTTCGCTCGGCACCAGATAGGGGGTCGTGATTGTCAGGCTCTTTTTCGCCTGATGAATGGCCAACATGAGGACTTGTTGGATAATGCCATCTGGCATTCCCGGTCCAGATGGCACCACCTGCACAGAGTGATTGGCATGTTGGTGCTCTTCAATCAGGCTGCACTCCGGCAATTCTGGTAAATAACGAAGGCCAGTTTCCACTTCCCAATCCCAGGCAAAAATGCTGTTAAGGACCGGCACTGAGGGACCTTCTGATTTCACCATAATGTCTACCCATTGACCGACACCAGCATATTGTTTGAAAAACCGTGGGTCGACCAGGTTCATTGAGCCTGTATAACCAATTTTATTGTCAATAATCACCATTTTGCGGTGTTGGCGAATATCAAGACGGCGGAGGAACATACGGGCTGGGCTCACGGCCAGCGCTTCAATCAGTTCTACGCCTGCTTTTCTCATGGCGTCTGGCCAATGGCTGCGGAAGAATTGCTTACTGCCTGCTGAATCCAGTAGGATTCGCACGGTAACACCGCGTTGTGCAGCATCACACACGGCTTTTGCCACATCATCTGCGTGACCGCCTAAATGCCAGATGTAGAACACCATATTGATAGAGTGTTGTGCTTCTTTCACATCTTGGGCAATGTTGCGAAGGATATCGGCGGGTTGATTGAAAAGAGTCAGTTGATTCCCCGCAAGTGCAGGAATACCTGCCCGTCGCAAGCATAAATCATGCACGGGGCGGGAAAGAAAGCTTTGATGTTGAGGACGGTGGGCTTCGCATTCGTTTATTGTTTCAAACCACTTGTCATAAGGGGCAAACATTGCTTTTGCACGCTCGGCCCGCTTTCGCCCCAAGTTGAGTTCACCAAACAGCAAATAAAGAAACACCCCGACAATCGGGATAATGTAGATGATCATTAACCAGGCAATGGAAACACCGAGTGCCCGACGTTTAAGGACAACACGGATCGTAACACTTGCAATGAGTAACCAATAAAAAAAGACACTTGCCCAAACCAGAAATTGATAAACCTTTTCCATTTCAATCTACTTAGTTCTAAACCCGCCCCAATATAGGCTCTTCAGAAACAGTATGCACTGTATTTAGCATTGCATATTCCCAATCCCGAGGCTGGAAAGAGAGGTTTTGTTGATAGCGTTGACAGATGTTAAAAATATTGAGTCACAAGTGTTTGCAAAGTAGTCGATTAGAGGCGGAAAATGGGGAAATATGTTGCTTTGATGAAAAATATAGCTCTATCGCTTCAAATTTTATTCTCAAACTGGTTTACTCGCCATATCTGTTTCGAAAACAGGAAATCTGTTAACTGTAATTTATAGTTTACACCCGGCGGGAGATACTAAGGAAGGGTAAATAGATGCTGGGAAGGCGTACTCATTTAATTCCCGCTGATGTCAGGGTTAACAGACCCTGGCGCTACGGGGCAATGTGGGTAGTTATCAAATTCTTATCTAGAGAGTGATTATGGCAAGCGGTAATAGAGCCCAATTTTCATCCCGTTTAGGATTTATTTTTGCGGCTGCAGGTTCTGCGGTCGGTCTTGGCAATATTTGGGGTTTTCCAACCCAAGCGGCTAGCAATGGCGGGGCTGTATTCCTGTTGATTTACCTTTTTATGGTGTTTGTTCTGGCTTATCCGCTGCTAGTGGCAGAACTCACCATTGGCCGTTATGGCGCGTCAAACCCTATTCGATCCCTTATTTCAGTGGCACCAAAACAAAAAGCCTTTGGCTCTGCGGTTGGTATTGCGGGCATGTTGGGCGTGAGTGGTATTTTAAGTTTTTATGCGATTGTGGCGGGGTGGTTTTTCGGCTTTTTGGTTGGGCCTCTATTGAGCGCGGTCGGTCTGGAAAACGCTGCTGCCTGGCTAGAAGGCTTCAGTGTGGAGCGAAATCTGGTATTGATGGCGTTGTTTATGTTGCTGACCATTCTGGTGGTCCGTAACGGTGTAGCTGAGGGCATCGAGAAATGGTCAAGCCGACTGATGCCGGTGTTATTCTCTCTCTTTGTACTGATGGTGGCTTACACACTGTTCCAGCCGGGTGCCTTTGAAGGTTTGAAAATGTACCTGATCCCGGATGCCTCACATATATCGCCAGGCTTACTGGTCAGCGCAATGGGACAGGCGTTCTTTTCGCTTTCAATCGGCGTGTGCACCATGATGGTCTACGGGTCTTATCTGCGTAAAGATGCGAATTTGCCGAAAACTGCAGCTCAAGTGGCCTTGCTGGATAGCGGTGTTGCGTTTGTTGCGGGCCTGCTTATTTTACCGGCGATGTTTGTCGCTCAGCACAATGGCGTTCAAATCTATAACGACGCGGGCGAGTTGTTAGACGGTGATACGCTTGTGTTCAGTGTGTTGCCTGCCATGTTTGATACCATGGGGGGCGCAGGGCTTATTGTCAGTGTGGCGTTTTTTGCCCTGATGGTTATTGCTGCGCTAACTTCATCGATTTCTATGCTGGAAGTGCCGGTATCCTGTGCGTCTGAAGAGCTGAACAAAGACCGTAAAACCGTAGTGTGGTGGATTGGTGGAGCAATCGCACTGTTCTCTACGGTGATTGTCTTCAACTTTAGTACCTTGTTTGGCACAGTAATAAGTATCACCACTGAGTATATGCAGCCTGTTCTGGGGCTGATTATGGCCCTGATCGCGGGTTGGATCTGGAAGCGTAACCAGGTACTTCAAGAGCTAAGTGAGGGTTATCCTGAGCTGAAAGACAGCGTGTTCTGGAAAATTTGGCCGACGTATGTTCGCGTGGTCTGTCCTGTCCTGATGGCGCTGGTATTTCTTTGGCCAATGTTCAAGTAGTCCTTGTTTAATCCCCGGTCTTGCGCCGGGGATTTTCTTTTCCAGCAAAGACTGACGAGAATTTTGGCAAAAATGGGTTTAAACTCGGCGCTGAATTTTCTCAGAGACAAGTTTTTCATGTTCACCCTGATTTTTCAGAATGACGACTTTCTGGTTATCGACAAACATCCTGGCATCAGTGTCCACAAAGATGACAATGACCAGCCGCTTTTAAGTGAGGTGGCAAAAAAAACGGGAAACGAAAAGCTCTACCTGATCCACAGGTTGGACAAGATGACGTCGGGTCTTCTTCTGCTTGGTAAGCACCCGCAGGCGGCATCAAACCTGTCATTGATGTTCGCAGAAAAAACGGTGCAGAAATTTTATCTTGCATTATCAGCGAAAAAGCCGGGTAAAAAACAGGGCACCATTGTGGGTGATATGGCGAAAAGCCGCCGCTCGATGTGGAAACTTCTGCCAACGAAATCCAACCCTGCTATTACCCAGTTTTTTTCAACGGCAGGAGGGGAGGGAAAACGACTTTTCCTGTGTAAGCCTTACACGGGGAAAACCCACCAAATCCGTGTGGCCTTGAAAAGTGTCGGTTCACCTATTTTGGGGGACAGTACTTACCGTGGTGCAGACGCGGACAGAGGCTACTTACATGCCTTTGCTTTGCAGTTTACCTATCAGGGAGACGTGTTTTCTTTCCAACAGCTGCCGACAATAGGCGAAAAATGGCCTATGTTGCCGAAAGAATGGCATTCGCCGGAAAAATTACATTGGCCTGTGTTGCCGAAAAACAAGTAACAATCAAGTACTCCAGGGATGGACAGAGTATGGAGTCAAGCATGGCGCTTAAACAAAAGAAATCACGCACCTTACGCAAAACCGGTGGGTCTAGCCGATACTGGAATTTGGCGAACCTGCGTCGCCAATGGAAAAAGAAACAGGCACGTATAAGGAGTCGTCGTTGCTCAAAATTTTATAGCCTGCAATTAAACAGTCAGTATGTCGAGGTCGCAATACTGGCTGACACCCCAAAGGAAACCGCATGATGAAAGCGGCTGCTTTGCCTTTGTTTTTTGAACGTGTCACTGAGCGGCTTGCTGGTTGTCACCATGAAATCAGGCGTGTTTTTCATGGCCGGGGGCGTTGTTATGAAGGCCTGGAACAACTGACGGCCGACTGGCTGGGGGAGGGTATTCTCCACATTGCGGTATTTAAACAAGCTGAACCAGACTTTTATCGAGCGCTGGCAGCCGGTGTTAACCAACTCGTGAAGCATCCTGTCTGGGCACTGCGCGAAGGTAAAACGGTGATCATTCAGCATCGTGACCGGGAAGGGACTGAAACTGAGATCCTGACAGGCGAAATGCCTGCGCAGGTTGAAGTGATAGAAAATGGCTTGAAATACAAACTGGATTTGGGCAAACGCCAGAACAATGGTCTGTTTTTGGATATGCGTTTGGGACGCCAGTGGGTTAAGGAGCACGCCAAAGGAAAACGTATACTCAATTTATTTGCTTACACTTGTGGTTTTTCTGTCGCAGCTATCGAGGGGGGCGCCGAGAAAGTTGTCAATCTGGATATGGCGAAATCGTCCCTTTCCCGTGGCCGTGAAAACCACCATCTGAACCAACATGATCTCAGTAAAGTCCGCTTTCTTGGCCATGAGCTTTTCAAATCCTGGGGGAAGGTGAAGAAGTTGGGTCCTTATGACTTAGTGATTATTGATCCGCCTTCTTTCCAGAAAGGCAGCTTTGTGCTGACCAAAGATTACGTCAAAATATTACGTCGTTTGCCGGAGTTAGTCGCGGAAGGAGGAGAGGTTCTGGCCTGTGTCAATGCACCAGACGTCAAGCCTTCATTCCTGACGGAACAGATGGCCGTGTTGGCACCGGATTTTTCGTTTGTTTCACGCCTCGACAATCCACCAGAATTTGAGGATATTGATGCGGATAGCGCGCTGAAAGTGATGCACTTCAAACGTCTTGCTTAACGCATGCCTTGTGAGATGCGAAACAAAGCCCGCATTTAAAAGCGGGCCTGTTATTAATTGTGTTTTGCGCACTCTTTGTGAGTGATCACCCGTTCTAACACCGGGCGGCCACGGGCATCACGGAAAAGCAGTTTGTAGTTCACGCCTTTCTCCATCAGCGAGGCAATTTCCGTGTCCTGACAATACGTTTTTTCAAGGCGCTCGGCTAATGCGGCTGGAGCGATATCACCACTGCCTGCATACAACAATGTCAGTTCAATTTGTGTGCTGTTGGCTTTCGCACGAACCAAGTTATAGCCGTTCATTGGTACCGGCACGATTTTGCTCAGCATATCAGCCCGCTGTAAGGCGAACGATTCTGCGATCTCCAGATCAGATGTGCTTGAACAGGCTGATAAGAGCAAGGTGATCACACCGATCAGCGCGACACGTCCTGTTTTTAGCGTTTTTTGCATTGAAAGTTCCTATGCGTTTCATCGCCGGAGCCGTTACGCCGGCAGTACTTTTTTGAATGGTTTGACGATAATGTCTTTGTAAACGCCCGCTGCAATATAGGGGTCGGCATCTGCCCAGCGTTTTGCATCATCTAGATTGTCAAATTTCGCAATCACAGTCGACCCGGTAAAGCCTGATTCACCTGGGTCTTCGCTATCAATAGCTGGGTTTGGGCCAGCAACCAATAAGCGGCCTTCTGCATCTAACTCACGCAAACGTGCCAGGTGTTGTTCTCTAACCTGTAGCCTTAAAGGCAAACTGTTTTCTACATCTTGTGAAAAAATGACATACCACATCCGTGCTTTTCTCCGTGTGAATATTCAGCCTGTTGTGTGCAAGGCTTCAGCATTACGCAGGCAAGTTTTCTGATTTATAGCTTATTTATTGGCCTTGGGCGGCCATTGCCATCAATAGCAACGTAATTAAAGATGGCTTCGCACACCTTATGACGAGTGCCTATACCGTCAATCGCAACCGGCTTTACCCATACTTCCAGGCTCACGCTCATTGATGTGTGGCCAATGTGGGTACATTCGCCGTAACAGCAAACCACATCACCCACTGAGACGGGGTGTTTGAATACAATTTCCTGCACAGAAACCGTCACCACACGTCCATGGGAAATTTCTTTGGCCAAGATAGCACCGGCAAGGTCGAGCTGAGACATGATCCAACCGCCGAAAATATCACCGTTAGCATTGGTGTCAGCGGGCATAGCAAGTGTTCGCAGTAACAGTTGACCGCGGGGGCAATTATTCGTTTCCGACATGATACAACTTCCGGGAAATGAAATTAAAAAGAGTGAGCTTAATCACTCTGTGTACTGAGAGTTTATTGTTTTTCTGAGTCAGTCTTTCTTGGCATGTGCTTGTAGATATACACGCCACTGGCCAGAGTAAATACCAACGTTAGGGCCAGCAAGCCGAATACTTTGAAGTTCACCCAAACATCTAGTGGCATCTGGTAAGCAATGTAGACATTTAATACAGCAAGTACAGTAAAGAAACAAACCCAGGCTGTGTTGATGTTGCGCCATACTTTATCTGGCAAGGTGATTTCTTTGCCAAGCATTCCCTTGATTAGGGGTTTACCTAACATCTGGGAAACAACCAGTCCTATCGCAAAGAGGGCATAGACAACGGTCACTTTCCATTTGATGAAGTTGTCGTCGTGAAAGAACAGGGTCATTCCGCCAAACACTGCCACTAAACCGGCCGTGATGATCTGCATTTTCTCTACTTTTTTATATATCACCCAAGTTACAGCGACCTGGATGACTGTCGCTACGATCAGTGCGCCGGTTGCGGTGTAGATGTCGTACATCTTGTAGAGGGCAAAAAAGATGATCAGTGGGATAAAATCGAGAAGTTGTTTCATTCAGATGCCGGTCCTGGTCTTTGTCTTTTTAAAGGGCGCTTTTGCATGAACCGCAAAGTTTACCGAAAACTCGCCATAGTTAAAATGCGGTAAAACAGAAAGGCCAGCAACGCTGACCTTTAATACTATGGATCAGTTTTACTTCCGTGTTGCTGCTTTCATCGAAGCAACAAACTCGCCAAGCGCCCTGAGCATATTGGTTTCATCTGCCAGGTTACGTTCGATGATTTTTACAACGGCTGAACCGGAAATTGCTCCCGCTGCCCCGGCTGTAATTGCTTCTTTCACCTGTGCAGGTTCAGAGATACCAAAACCCAGAAGGGGGCGGGGGGCATTGTAGGCAGAAAGCTGAGACAGCAAGTGTCCAATCGGCTTGCCGGCTTTGGTTTCCGCGCCGGTGACGCCTGCACGTGACACCAGATAGGTATAACCACCGCCCAGCTCAGAAATGGTTTTCAGGGTTTCTTCGTTGGCGTTTGGTGGCGCGATAAAGATGGCGTGAATGCCATGCCTGGCGGCAGACTCACGGAATTCTGCCGATTCACCTGCTGGCACATCAGCAATCAGCACCGAATCTACACCGGCTTCTGCACATTTTGCGTAGAAGTTGTCAATGCCATTGGCGAAAACCAGATTGGCATACATCAAAAGACCAACAGGAATATCTGGATGGCGTTCACGAACCTGCTTCAGAATAGCAAAGCAGCCGCCTGGCGTGGTACCTGAATCAAGCGCCCGGATGGCAGCGCCCTGAATGGTGGGGCCGTCAGCCAACGGATCGGAGAACGGAATGCCCAGCTCCAGCGCATCAGCGCCATGCTCAATCAGGGTTTCAATGATGCGCAGTGATTGTTCTGGGGTTGGATCGCCGATGGTGACGAAAGGAACGAAGGACCCTTCACCTTTGGCATCCAGTTTTTTAAACATCGCTTCATAGCGGTGAGACAAGGTGGCAGCCATTACATCACTCCTTTTTGTTGCAAAATGTCGTGGACAGTAAAGATGTCCTTGTCACCGCGACCTGATAGGTTAACGACCAGCAGTTGTTCTTTGTCCGGGTTCTCTTTGGCCATTTTCAGCGCATAAGCGAGGGCATGAGCAGATTCCAGCGCCGGGATAATCCCTTCATGACGTGCCAGTTCCTGGAAGGCATCCAGCGCTTCATCATCAGTGATTGCCACATACTCGGCTCGGCCAATCGCGTTAAGGTGAGCGTGCTGAGGACCCACCGATGGAAAATCGAGACCGGCAGACACGGAGTAAGACTCTTCAACCTGTCCATTAGGATCCTGCATCAGTGGCGCTTTCATACCAAAGAAGATACCCAGCTTTCCATGCTTGAGCGGTGCGCCGTGTTGGTTTGTATCCAATCCCAGACCTGCTGGTTCAACACCAATCAGGCCAACATCGGTTTCTTCAATGAAGTCTGCGAACATGCCAATGGCGTTAGAGCCACCGCCGATACACGCGATCACGCTGTCGGGCAGGCGACCTTCGATGTCCAGAATTTGCTGTTTGGTTTCTTCCCCAATCATCTTCTGGAATTCTCGCACAATGGTTGGGAATGGGTGAGGGCCTGCGGCTGTGCCCAGCAGGTAATGCGCGTCTTCATAGCTGGCTGACCAATCACGCAATGCTTCGTTGCATGCATCTTTGAGCGTGGAAGAGCCGGAATGAACTGGGATGACTTCTGCGCCCATTAGCTTCATGCGGAATACGTTCGGGCTTTGGCGCTCAACGTCTTTTGCGCCCATGTAAACACGGCATTTCAGATCCAGCAGTGCACACGCAAGCGCTGTTGCGACACCGTGCTGTCCTGCACCGGTTTCGGCAATGATTTCTTTTTTACCCATACGTTTCGCCAGCAGCGCCTGGCCCAATACCTGATTGGTTTTGTGCGCCCCGCCATGAAGCAAGTCTTCCCGTTTCAGATAAAGCCTGGTTTTTGTCCCTTTGGTGAGGTTGCGGCACAGGGTGAGGGCAGTCGGGCGACCCGCATATTCTTTCAGCAGGGAGGTAAACTCTTGCTGAAAAGCAGGATCGTTTTGTGCGTCGATAAACGCTTGTTCCAGCTGATCGAGTGCTGGCACCAGAATTTGTGGGACATACTGCCCGCCAAATTCGCCAAAATAGGCGTTCAACTTAGTCATAACCGTCCTTTAGTAATCTCTGAGCGCCGTAAAGGCTGCGTCCAATTTGTCTTTGTTTTTGATACCCGGTTCGCTTTCAACGCCCGAGTTAAAATCGAGCCCCGCGCAGCCAATTTGTGCGGCTTCTTTTGCGTTGTCTGGTGACAGGCCGCCAGCCAGCATCAGGCTTTCTTTTTGTTCATCCGGTACCAGCGACCAGTCAAATTGGATGCCAGTACCGCCGCGTTGATTACCCACACGACTGTCAAGTAAGTTACGGTCTGCCAGTGCTTCAATGTGCGGCATTGTGTCACTCACACTCTGTGCTTTCCAGATTTGTGTGTCTTTGGGCAGGACAGCACGAAGCTGTTTGATGTAGTCGGTGTCTTCATCGCCATGAAGCTGTACCACCGCGAGATTGAGCGTGTTTGCAGTGTCTGCAACGTGGCTCAAATCATGGTTCTGGAATACACCCACGTATTGCAGTGGCGCACCGTCCATCACTTTACGTGCCGCCTCTGAATTGACGTAGCGAGGCGACTTTTCAACAAAGATCAGGCCGCCATAGTTGGCTCCGGCGTCGTAAGCCGC
This sequence comes from Grimontia sp. THUN1695, assembly GCF_059704325.2. Lineage (NCBI taxonomy): Bacteria > Pseudomonadati > Pseudomonadota > Gammaproteobacteria > Vibrionales > Vibrionaceae > Grimontia > Grimontia sp. THUN1695. The sequence goes on from NZ_AP046577.1 coordinate 856,061, forward strand.
TTTGGCATCTTCGGCACGGGTTAGTCCGCAGACTTTGTTGTCGCCATAAAGTACCCGGCGGACAGACTGCTCGACATCCGTTTCTGCCATTAATGAGCTGCCAATCAGGAAGCCATTGGCAAACGGTGCCAGCTCGCGGATTTGCTGGTGGGTATAAATTCCTGACTCTGAAATCACAATGCGATCGTCGGGAAGGCGTGGTGCCAGCACTTTCGTACGGTTAAGGTCGATACTCAGATCCCGAAGATTGCGGTTATTGATCCCCACGACTCTAGCATTCAGCGCTATTGCACGCTCCAGCTCTTGGTCATTGCTGACTTCTGTCAGCACACCAAGATTCAGCTCATGGGCAACAGTGGCAAGCGTTTGATACTCCGCATCGTTCAACACTGACAGCATCAGCAGAATGGCATCTGCCTGATAATAACGTGCGAGATAGACTTGGTAGGTGTCGACCATAAAGTCTTTGCAAAGCACTGGACAAGGTACTTGCGAACGAACAATCGGCAGAAAATCAAAATTGCCCTGAAAGTATTTTTCGTCGGTCAATACAGAAATGGCTGCCGCGTATTTACCGTAAACGCCTGCGATGTAATCGAGGTTGAAGTCATCACGAATCAGGCCCTTAGATGGCGATGCCTTTTTACACTCGAGGATAAACTTCGCCGGGCTGCCCGACAGTGCGTCGTAGAAGCTGCGATCGCTGGGTACGACGTCTTTGATAAAACTCTCGAGAGGCTGTGACACCTTGCGTGCAGCAACCCACTCTTTCTTGTCTTCGACAATTTTTGCCAATACGGTTTCCATGGGGTCAGTTGCTCCGTGATGCCAGTTGCTGAACCAGCTCAAACGGTTTTCCGCTGCGCATAACGTCCAGTGCTTTTTGTGTATTTGCTTTTAAATCTTCGTGCCCAAACAAACGCAGCAGCAAAGCGACATTCACAGCAACTGCTGATTGTTGCGCATCGCTACCTCTGCCTTGCAGGATACGGGTTGTGATTGCGCGGTTCTCTTCCGGTGTACCGCCTTTGATGGATTCGATTGGGTAAGTCTGAACACCAAAATCTTGCGGTGTCAGAGTGTATTCAGTGATCGTACCGTCTTTGATTTCAGCCACAGTGGTTTCACCATGAATCGCAACTTCATCTAAGCCGCTGCCATGTACCACGACGGCACGCTTCATATTGAGATTCAGCATGGTTTCGGCAATCGGACGCACCAACGCTTTGTCGTACACGCCCATCAGTTCCAGTGTTGGTTTTGCTGGGTTAATCAGCGGCCCTAACAGGTTAAAGATAGTGCGGGTTTTCATGGTTTGGCGGACAGGCATTGCGTAGCGAACCCCGCTGTGATACTGCGGGGCGAACAGGAAGCAAACGCCTAATTCGTCTAATGCGCCGCACGCAGTGTCTGGGCTCATGGCCAGATCGATACCGAGGGCAGCCAGCAGATCCGAAGAGCCGGATTTGCTCGACACGCCGCGATTACCATGTTTGGCTACTTTTACGCCACAGGCAGCGGCAACGAATGCAGCGGTGGTCGAAATATTAATCGTGTTGGCACCGTCTCCTCCGGTGCCGACGATGTCGGCAAAATCGTAACCCGGTGTTGGAAATGGGGTCGCGTTTTCAGTCAATGCCGATGCTGCACCTGCAATTTCCTCTGGTGTTTCCCCTTTAATTTTCAGTGCTGTCAACGTGGCTGATAGCAGGATGGGATCGAGTTCGCCTTTGATGATCGTGTCAAATAGCTGATGGCTTTCTTCCCGCGACAACGATCTTTGCTCGTACAGTTTGTTAATAATCGCTTCCATAATGCTCTCCTTGTCCTTTTTCCATCAGCGTGATTGCGTGGCCCAGTTTATGGTGGTGGTTAAAAGGTCTGCGCCTTTTGTCGTGAGGATGGATTCCGGATGGAATTGAAAACCCACCACTTTGTCCTTATCGTTGACCACAGCCATGACCAGCCCATCAACGTCAGCAATCACATCCAGTGAATCCGGCACTTTGGTGGCAACCAGTGAATGATAACGGGCGATGGTCAGTGGGCTTTCAATGTTGCCAAACACGGCATGGCCGTTGTGTGTCATCAATGATGCTTTACCATGGACAATTTCTCCGGCACCAGCCACTGTGCCGCCATAAGCTTCAGTGATTGCCTGTTGGCCAAGGCAAATACCAATCATGGGCGCCTTGCCTTTGAGTTTTTTTATCAGTGTTGGCATACAACCCGCTTCAGACGGTGCACCCGGACCGGGTGACAGCACAACCACTGGATTTTCCAGCTCAGAAATAGCTTGCTCTATTTGTTTGGCGCTCAGGCTGTTTCGGTAAATAGTGACCGGGTAACCGAGAGAGCGAAACTGATCGACCAGGTTGTAAGTGAATGAGTCAAAGTTATCGACGAGCACAATGTGTGTATTAGCCTGATTGTTCATGCTTGTGCTCCTGTGTGCGCTGCGCGAATGGCGGTAAGAACCGCAGCGGCTTTACTGCGGGTTTCATCGGCTTCAGCCTGAGGCACAGAATCAAACACCACGCCGGCACCGGCTTGTACCTGCGCCACGCCATCTTCCACATAGGCAGAGCGGATGACGATGCAGGTATCCATATCACCACGGCCGGTGAGGTAACCCACTGCGCCGCCATAACTGCCGCGCCGGCTTTTCTCAAACTGGCGGATAAGCTGCATGGCGCGAATTTTGGGGGCGCCGGTCAGGGTGCCCATGTTCATACAGGCTTGATAGGCATGCAGAGCATCCAGACCGTCACGAAGCTGGCCGACAACACGCGACACCAGATGCATGACATGACTGTAACGGTCAACTTTCAATAAATCAGCCACATAGCGTGTACCCGGTTCACTGATGCGAGCCACATCATTACGGGCCAGATCGACCAGCATCATGTGCTCAGCGTTTTCTTTGATATCGTTGCGCAGCTCAAGCTCAATGCGACCATCCAAATCAAGGTTGATTGAGCCGTCGCTGTTTTTCCTGCGCGGACGTGTACCGGCAATCGGATAGATTTCAACCTGATTGGTGTCCTTGCTGTATTTCAGGGCACTTTCTGGTGAGGCACCAAACAGGGTGAACTCACTGTCATGCATATAAAACATGTAAGGACTTGGGTTGCCTTGTTTGAGTTTGATGTACGCATTGAGCGGGGAAGGGCAAGGCAGGGTAAAGCGACGACTTGGCACGACCTGAAACACATCGCCTTTTACCACATAGTCTTTCAATTCGTTGACGGCCTGGCAGAAATTTTCGTCGCTGACGGATACGTCAACATCCACTGCGCTGAGCTGCGTTGCCGGTGGTAGCTCCGTTGGATTGAGACAGTTTTCCCTGATCGCCTGCAAGCGACGGCTCAGGTCAAAATAAGTTTCAGTGTTCTCATTGCCGCCAAACTGGGTTGCCTGAAGCTTGGCTTTACGACGCTGGTGGTCAATAACCAGCAAGGTTTCAGCGACATAAAACAGATAATCCGGGCACCGGTTGCCGGATGCCACGTCGGGCAATGGTTCAAATTGCGCCACCAGATCGTAGGCAAAGAGACCGCCAATCATTAAAGCGTCATGGGGCAAGCCATCAAGGCTGAAAGCCTGTTGCACTAAACGAAGGGCATCGAAGGGGGAAGGCTGGCGCAGGCGCGCATCTTCATCCAGCGTACGGTTTTCTTCGGCGAAGTGCAGTGTCAAAAGCTCAGGCAGGCGTTCACGTTCAATAGCAAGTGCCTGACGCTCCAGCTCAGCTTCAACCGCATCCAGTACGTTGTGGCCGTTTTGGCTCTTGGCTTCCAGCTCAACAGTGCGGCCACGACAGACAATACGCACTGCCGCGTCAATCAACATCAGGCTTTTCAGATCCTGCTTGGAATCAATTTCTGCTGATTCCAGTAACAGGCTATGCGGACGGTCCTGACAGACCGCCGAATACAATTCCGTGGGGGCGGCGATATACGGCACATCCAGGCTCAATACGTCGAGCTCGCCTCTTTTTAACGCGTGGTTCTTCATAGTGCTCTCCCTGCAGCTTCAACAAAAGGACTCAGGTTCCGCTCGGTGGCTTGTGGCTTTAGCACGATAATCATCATTTAAATCCTTTTACGTCCTGTTCTAGGGCAACCTTCGATCATTGTCGGGAAAATGAGTACAAAAAAACCCGCGTTATGCGGGCTTGGTGACGTCTTTTTTACGCGATAACGCATCACACTGCCCGATTATTGGGAGTGCCACCAACGTGTAATCAGCGCTGTTTGTTGGGTGAGGTTATGCGGTACCATGAAGACATTATCCATTAAATTGAGTAATTGTGTACTAGTTAACTGGTTCACAATGGTAAAGTCAAGCAACAATATAGAAGAAAATGAATGCTATTTGATTTACACAGCCACACAACCGCATCTGATGGAGGCTTCACACCGGAGCAACTGGTGAAACGTGCCGTTGATTTTCGCGTTAATGTTCTGGCCATCACTGATCATGATACGGTTGCTGGACTTGACGAAGCGAAAGCTGTTGTTGCCCGTGACAAGTTGCCGCTTCACCTGATTGACGGTATTGAAATCTCCACGGTCTGGCAAAACAAAGATATCCATATTGTTGGTTTGAATATTGATCCGCAGTCCCCGGTACTCCAGGCGCTGATTGCCGAACAGGCCGGGCGTCGCAAAGCCCGTGCTGAAATGATTGCTGAACGGCTGGAGAAACAGCGCATCCCGGGGGCGCTGGAAGGGGCGCAGGCGCTGGCGGGGGAGGTACCTCTTACCCGGTCACATTTTGCACGTTGGATGGTAGAGCAGGGACACGTAAAAAATATGCAGTCAGTGTTCAAAAAATACCTGACACGTGGCAATCCGGGATATGTACCACCGAACTGGTGTTCCATCGAAGAAGCCGTTGATGTTATTCACAAAGCGGGCGGTCAGGCCGTGCTGGCGCATCCCGCGCGGTATAAACTTACTGCTAAATGGTTGAAGCGCCTGTTGCAGGCCTTTAAAGAGGCCGGAGGCGAAGCCATGGAAGTTGCCCAACCACAACAATCACAGAATGAACGTCGCCTGTTGGGCGACTATGCAATTCAATATGGGCTTGCCGGTTCCCAGGGTTCTGATTTTCATTACCCTTCACCATGGCTGGAGTTGGGTCGTAATTTATACTTGCCGAAAGGCTGTAAAGAAATCTGGGAATCCTGGTCGTTGCCCGAATTTTCCGGGGCAGAGATGCCCCACGAGGAGGAAGTGTGAGCCAATTTTTTTATGTGCATCCTGAAAACCCGCAAGCCCGCCTGATCAATCAAGCTGTGGCGATTGTCCGTAACGGCGGTGTGATTATCTATCCCACCGATTCAGGTTATGCACTCGGGTGCCAATTGGAGAACAAACAAGCGCTTGAACGTATTTGCCGTATCCGTCGTTTGGACGACAAACACAATTTTACGTTAATGTGCCGTGACCTGTCAGAATTGTCCCTGTATGCAAGGGTAGATAACACCGCATACCGGTTGATCCGTAATAACACCCCAGGGCGCTACACGTTTATCCTGAAAGCGACCAAGGAAGTGCCGCGCCGCTTGCTCAACCCAAAACGTAAAACCATCGGTATCCGTGTACCAGACAACCAAATTGCACTGGATTTGTTGGATGCATTGGGCGAACCCATGATGTCGACATCCCTGATCCTGCCGGGTAATGAGCACACTGAATCCGATCCGGAAGCAATTCGCGATCAACTGGAACACGCGGTTGATTGTATCCTTAATGGAGGCTATCTCGGGGAGCAACCAACGACGGTGGTGGATATGAGTGACGGTGAACCTAATATCCTGCGTCGCGGGACTGGCGACACTTCTCCGTTTGAATAAGTTGAAAGGGTGGGGGGTAGAAAGCGGCAGCCCCGCGACATCTCCCGATGAGATAACGGATGTTCAGTGCAAACGAACATTGGCAATTGCCTCGTTACTGCCTGAACGAAATCGCTTGGTGTCGTTGTGTACATTTTGGCATAATACGCCGTTGCCTTAGATCCGCGTTCAGTCGCGCCTCGAAAGGTTTTCTTCCGACATCGACGCCTGTGAAGGCGACAGTAAGGTAATTAAATAAATGAGCGAAAAATTACAGAAGGTGCTTGCCCGTGCAGGCCTAGGTTCACGCCGTGAAATCGAAAACATGATTCAGGCAGGCCGAGTGAGCGTGAATGGTGTGGTAGCGAAATTGGGTGACCGTTTGGAAGACCTGAATGCCGCCATACGTGTTGACGGACATCATGTGTCGGTTTCTGCATCTTCTGAACAGGTTTGTCGTGTTCTGGCATATAACAAACCTGAAGGTGAGCTGTGTACCCGCAGTGATCCGGAAGGCCGTCGTACTGTATTTGACCGTCTACCACGCCTGAATGGTGCGCGCTGGGTTGCTGTTGGCCGCCTGGATGCCAACACGTCAGGCCTTTTGTTGTTCACGACAGATGGTGAACTGGCAAACCGCCTGATGCATCCAAGTCGTCAGGTTCAACGTGAATATATGGTACGTGTCTTTGGTGAAGTGAACGAGCAGATGGTGAAAAATCTGGTTCGTGGCGTTGAGCTGGAAGACGGTGAAGCGCGCTTTGAAGATGTGGTTTATGCCGGTGGTGAAGGTGCAAACCATACTTTCTACGTGGTTATCACCGAAGGCCGTAACCGTGAAGTGCGCCGTCTGTGGGAGACCCAGGGGGTGACCGTCAGCCGCCTGAAACGTGTCCGTTATGGCGATATCTACCTGAGCAAAGAGCTGCCACGTGGTGGATGGATGGAACTGGAACTGAAAGACGTTAACTACCTGCGGGAAATGGTTGAACTGCGTCCAGAATCAGAAACCCTGATCAACCCAGAAGCGAAAAAGCGTAAATCCCGCGTGCAGAAGATTCGTCGCGCCGTTCGTCGTTACGAAGAGCGTGTAGAGTCAGGTGAATCCCGTAAGCCACGCAACCGCCGTGGGGGGCAACCTGCAGGTAACCGTACCCGCGTTGGTGGTGGACGTTCTGGTAAGCCGGGAGTAAGCCGTCCGGGACAATCTTCAAACCGTCAGAAGAAATCTGGTGGAAACCGCAACCCTAATTAACGGTTTGAATGCGTTAACTAAAGGAAAAGCCAGCAGAAAATGCTGGCTTTTATCGTTCTATATCAACGAATCTCTACCGTTTCGGCTGTGCATCAATACACTGACCGTTAATGTCTTTTCCTTCCGGTGCCATCAAATAAAGATAGAGAGGCATGATATCCAGCGGTGTTTTCAGATTGTTAGCATCTTCAGCTGGAAACGCCGACGCACGCATTTTTGTACGGGTGCCACCAGGGTTGATCGCATTTACCTTCACCCGTGTGTTGCTCAGCTCATCAGCCAGTACTTGCATCATGCCCTCTGTGGCGAATTTTGAGATAGCATACGTGCCCCAGAAAGCCCGCCCCGAGTGCCCAACGGTTGAAGAGGTGAAGACAATGCGGCCATCGTCTGATTTTTGAATCAGGGGTAGCAGTGCCTGGGTCATCAGGAAGGTCGCTTTCACATTGACCTGCATGACGTCGTCATATGCTTTTTCTTCAATTTGATCGAATGGGCTCAATACACCCAGCATACCGGCATTGTGTAATACGCCATCGAGCTTACCGAATTGCTGTTCAATGGTGTCTGCCATGTCGAGATAGTGCTGGCGTGTTGCACCTAACATATCCAGTGGAATGATCGCGGGTTGCGGATATCCTGCTGCTTCAATCTCGTCATAAACGCTTTCCAGCTTCTTCACTGTGCGCCCCAGCAGAATGACGGTTGCACCGTGTTGCGCGTAACTGAGGGCAGCCTGGCGGCCAATACCGTCACCTGCGCCGGTAACCAGAATCACTTTGCCATTCAATGCATCGGCTGCTACTTGATACTCCACGTTACAATATTCCTTTTCTTTTGGTCTTGAGTGCTTGCTAATTTGTCGCCCGCAAGCTGCGAGCCAGAAGCACGTTGGGTATGTCGCATTGTAAAGTGGCTTTGGAATAAGAAACAACAGTGCAATGAAGAGAAAGCGATATGGGTTGTTAGAACTGCATGGGATGCCTCAATCATGAATCTGATTTTGGCTACTGAAACTTCAGGTTGTTTGGGGCTCAATGTCTAGTAGAATGGCGCGATATCTAACATTCTGCGTATTATTAAACCCCATGCAGAAATAACAATAAACGAGGATAAAGTTTGGAATTCTTGCTTGATTACGGCCTTTTCCTGGCGAAAGTGCTGACCTTTGCAGTTGCCGTGATTGTGGTGCTGCTGATAGTGAAAAGTGCCGGTGGAAAACACGGCCCAAAAGGTGAGTTGGAAATTACTAATCTGACTGAAAAACATAAAGATCTTATCCATTCAATGGAATCCCATCTTTATGATGAAGCAGTATTGAAAGCACGTGACAAGGCGGATAAAAAGGCCGAAAAAGCCAAGGTGAAAGCAGCCAAAGCTGAAGCGAAGAAAATGACTGACAAGGCCTCCTTGGAGCAAAGCCGTAAACCGCATGTGTTTGTGGTGGACTTTAAAGGCAGTATTGATGCCCGTGAAGTGGCCTCGTTGCGCGAAGAAGTGACGGCAATTCTGGCCGTTGCCAAAGCAGGCGATGAAGTGCTTGTCCGTTTGGAAAGCGGTGGTGGCATGGTTCACGCCTATGGCCTTGCCTCTTCCCAGCTTGATCGCATTAAACAGGCGGGTATTCCCCTGACTGTCGCCGTTGATAAAGTGGCCGCAAGCGGGGGATACATGATGGCATGTGTGGCGGATAAGATCGTTGCTGCACCGTTCGCTGTAGTCGGGTCTATCGGGGTGATTGCCCAACTGCCAAACTTCAATAAGCTTTTGAAAAAACATGATATTGAATTTGAACAACTGACTGCCGGTGAGTTTAAACGGACACTGACCATGTTTGGTGAAAACACGGACAAAGCGCGTGAAAAGTTTCTCACTGAACTTGAAGAAACCCATGCCCTGTTCAAACAGTTTATTGCTGATCACCGTCCTTCACTGGATCTGGAAAAAGTGGCGACCGGTGAACACTGGTTTGGCAATCAGGCACTGCCGCTGGGATTGATTGACAGCATTGGAACCAGTGATGATTACCTGGTGTCAGCAGTGAAAGAAAAAGATGTTCTGGGCGTAAAATATGTTCAACGTAAGAAGCTGGCTGAAAAGTTGGCAGGCGCATCAGCAGATGTACTTGATCGGGTACTGTTGAAGTGGATCAGCCGCGGTCAGCGACCAATCGTTTAGGAGTAGAGATGAACAACCAAAAGTGGGCGCTGCTTTCTTTTGAAGGCCGAATGAGACGCCGTGATTACTGGCTTTACAGTATTCCTGTGTTAATCATGGTGTTGCCAACTTTCTTTTATCAAGGCGGTAATGTGGTGTTAGATGCATTGGCATTGGCGATTTCACTCTTTGCCATATATGCTTCGATTGCATTGAATATCAAACGCCTTAAAGACCGGAATAAAAGTCCTTGGTGGATTGTTGTCACTTTTCTGCCTTTGGTAGGGCCAATTTTTGCACTGGTGGAACTGGGCATTCTGGATGGAACACCAGGGCCAAACCAATATGGTCCGGACCCCAAAGGGCGTGGGCAGAAGCCGGGATCAGGTGGTGGTGATGTTCATAAAGACGAAAATAAAGACACCGCTGTGTTTGAAGGTTAAAAAAGACGCAAATGCCACCCGAAACGGTGGCATTGTTTTACTGATCACGCATCATTTTTTAAGTGTATATTGCTTTGATAAGTGGTGTGCCAGGTACTTAAACATATTAAACACTGCCGTGGTTTTTGGGGTAGGTAATCCGTTGCCATCTAAGAAATACTCCCCTTTAAACACCATGACGCCGGCTTTTTCTTCCACAGAGTCAGCGTGCATGCCATCAATGTAAGCGTCGTGCTCACGGATCATTTGGTTAGCGATTTTAAGCAAGTCTTCAGCGCAGATAGATGTTTTTTCAGCCATTTTCTTTTCGGTTCGAGTCATAAAATCAGGCGACATTATAGCGCTGGAAAACCAAAAAACAGCAGGTTTGAAACTGCGTAAAGAATTAGCGCCTTGTGGCCCTTATTGTGAGCTAAGCCAGAAAAATTCGATATGGGATGGCAAAGAGGCGCCGGTCAATGGTAATGATTAGCCCGCTTATAATGTAGAGATGGCAAATCACCGTCGGTGGCTAGAACTTGATGTTAACAATTGGGAAACAAGTGCGGAAGCAGCAACCAATCGGGGCCATTTAGACAGAAACTGGTTGATATTCGGATCGAGTCGCCCAATATTAAAAAAAGCGTCAGTATGCGCTCCGGGTGAAAAGCACTCATTGCATACATACGATTTGAGTAATTTTAATGAATGAGAAACGCGAGGGCGTATTAGGTCACTATGGGTAAATCTCTCGTTATCGTGGAGTCCCCGGCAAAGGCAAAAACGATCAATAAATATCTGGGCAAAGACTTCATCGTGAAATCGAGCGTTGGTCATGTCCGCGATCTGCCTACCGGTGCCGCACAAGGCGGCAAGAAAGCAGCGCCTGTTTCAACGAAAGGGTTGAGTGCGGAAGAAAAAGAACGCATCAAAAAAGAAAAAGAGAAAAACGCGCTAATCAATAAAATGGGTGTCGACCCCTACCGTGACTGGAAAGCGAACTATCAAATCCTTCCAGGCAAAGAAAAAGTCGTACAGGAACTGAAAGCGCTGGCAGAGAAAGCGGATTACGTTTATCTCGCAACGGATTTGGACCGCGAGGGGGAGGCGATTGCCTGGCACTTGCGGGAAATCATTGGTGGCGACGAAAGCCGTTTTAAGCGTGTTGTCTTTAACGAAATTACCAAGAACGCCATCCAGCAAGCTTTTGAAGCTCCGGGTGAGCTGAATATGTCGGGTGTCAATGCCCAACAGGCGCGTCGCTTCCTTGACCGCGTTGTCGGCTTTATGGTTTCGCCGCTACTTTGGAAAAAAGTGGCGCGTGGTTTGTCTGCAGGCCGTGTTCAGTCGGTAGCGGTTAAACTGCTGGTGGAACGTGAGCATGAAATCAAAGCGTTTGTTCCGCAGGAGTATTGGGATATCCATACCGATACGACCACTGCCAGCCAAAATGTATTGCGTCTGGTTGTGGCTCAGCAAAACCGTGAAGCCTTCAAGCCGCTCAATGAAGCACAGGCGATGGCGGCAACGGATGCGCTGGAAAAGGCAACGTATAAAGTGGTTGATCGTGAGGATCGCCCAACCAGCAGCAAGCCATCTGCCCCCTTTATTACCTCGACGCTGCAACAGGCGGCGAGCACCCGTATGGGCTTTGGCGTTAAGAAAACCATGATGCTGGCACAGCGCCTCTATGAAGCGGGTTACATCACCTATATGCGTACCGACTCCACCAACCTAAGTAAAGAGGCAGTGGAAGCGGCACGCGGTTTTATCAGCAGTGAATACGGCGAGAAATACCTGCCATCATCTGCCAATGTATACGGTTCAAAAAGCAATGCACAGGAAGCGCACGAGGCGATCCGTCCTTCGAGTGTGGATGTGAAAGCGGATGACCTGCAAGGCATGGATCCAGATGCGCATCGTCTGTATGACCTAATTTGGCGCCAGTTTGTTGCGTGTCAGATGACACCGGCGAAATACGATTCCAGTACTATTACCGTGGAAGCGGGCGAGTTTACCCTGAAAGCCAAAGGCCGCACTTTGCGCTTTGATGGCTGGACACGCGTTCAACGCCCAATGGGTAAAAACGAAGACACCACGCTGCCGCATGTAGATGTGGGCGAGGTGCTGACGTTGGATAAGGTCGACCCGAAACAACACTTCACCAAGCCGCCAGCCCGTTATACCGAAGCAGCGCTGGTTAAAGAGCTTGAGAAGCGTGGTATTGGCCGCCCGTCGACGTACGCATCCATTATCTCAACCATTCAGGATCGTGGTTATGTGCGCGTTGAACAGCGACGTTTCTACGCTGAGAAGATGGGGGAGATTGTTACTGACCGTCTGGATGCAAGCTTTGCTGATCTGATGGACTACGACTTCACGGCACGTATGGAAGAGCAGCTCGACCAGATTGCGATGGGCTCTGAAGACTGGAAAGCGGTGCTGAACAACTTCTTTAAAGACTTCACCGGCGACCTTGAAAGGGCGGAGCTGGATGAAGGCGAAGGCGGCATGAAACCAAACAGTATTGTGCTGACTGACATCGACTGCCCAACCTGTGGCCGTAAAATGGGGATCCGTACGGCATCGACCGGTGTATTCCTGGGGTGTTCAGGGTATGCGCTGCCGCCGAAAGAGCGCTGCAAGACCACCATCAACCTGATGGATGAAGAAGGCATCGTCAATGTGTTGGAAGAAGACGTTGAAACCGAAGCCTTGCGCGCGAAGAAACGTTGCCCGAAATGTGAAACCGCGATGGACGCCTATCTGATTGATCAGGAGCGTAAACTGCATGTTTGTGGTAACAACCCAAGCTGTGACGGCTACGTGGTTGAGAAAGGCGAGTTCAAGCTCAAAGGATATGATGGTCCGGTAGTGGAGTGTGATAAGTGTGGTTCTGATATGGTGCTGAAAAATGGCCGTTTCGGTAAGTACATGGATTGCACCAGCGAAACCTGTAAAAACACCCGCAAGATCCTGAAGAACGGCGAAGTTGCACCACCAAAAGAAGATCCAATTCACTTCCCTGAACTGCCTTGTGAAAACTCAGACGCATACTTTGTGCTTCGTGACGGTGCATCAGGCCTGTTTCTGGCTGCGAGTAACTTCCCGAAATCGCGCGAGACCCGTGCGCCTTTGGTGGAAGAGCTGGCCCGTTTTAAAGATCGCCTGCCTGAGAAACTCCAGTATTTGGCAGATGCGCCGACCGTAGATCCCGATGGTCGTAAAGCTGTAGTTCGTTTTAGCCGCAAGAGCAAAGAGAATTATGTGCGTACCGAAGATGACGGTAAACCAACCGGTTGGACGGGGTTATTTGTTAACGGCCAGTGGGAAATTACGGATAAACGCAAGAAGAAGTAAATACTTCCTACCTATTTAAAAAGCAGCGAAAGCTGCTTTTTTTCAGGAACCAGCGTGACCCTAACAAGCAGGCATAAAAAACGCGCCATGGACAGCGGCGCGTTTTTCTTCTGGTTTCCTCAGGGTTAACCGATGGAAAACTTACCCACAATCTCGTTAACGCCTTGCGTGATTTTTGTTAGGTCGTAGGCCTCTTTGGAGAGCTTCTCAGCGCCGGAAGCCGTGCCTTTACCCAACTCATTCAGGTGTTCAACAGATTCACTGATACCGGATACCACAGTATTCTGCTCTTCAGCAGCGACCGCGATCTGATGGTTCATATCGCGAATCGTAGCGACGGATTCTGTGATCGCGTTGAGAGCATCGCTGGTCTTGTTGGCTTTTTCTGCGGTCTCTTCCGCTTCAACAGCACTTCTCTGCATGGACTCAACAGAACGTTTGGATTCACTTTGCAACCGGGTGATAAGGGTTTGGATTTCCTCTGTGCTTTGTTGTGTGCGGCTGGCGAGACTGCGTACTTCATCGGCAACGACGGCAAACCCACGGCCTTGTTCACCGGCTCGTGCTGCTTCGATGGCGGCATTTAGTGCAAGTAAATTGGTCTGTTCAGCAATGTCACGAATCGTATCAAGAATGCTGCCGACGTTTTTGGTTTCATTTTCCAGATTACTGATGATTTGGCTGACATCGCCGATATTGTTCACCAGATTCTGGATGCTCATGCGAGTATCTTCCAATACCGTCTGACCTTCCTGAGAGTGCCTGTCTGCTTCGTTGGCAACGTCTGACGCTTGTTGAGCGTTTTTGGCGATATCATCGACAGTCGCAGAAAGCTCATGCATCGCCGTGGCAGTTTGACCTAGCTGATCGGCTTGATCTTCAGAGTTTCGTGCCGTCTCTTGTGTCACATTAACCAACGTCCCGGAAGCACTGGTCAGTGTTTTGACCGAATCAGAGAGCTGGACAACGATTTCCCTGAGATTACCGTTCATCTCACCCATCGCAGCAAAGATACCGGTTTTTGCTCCTTTACTGTCGAAGGACTGGGTAAGATCGCCTTTAGCGATTTTTCGAGCTATATCGGCAATTTGGACGGGTTCTCCGCCAATAGGTTTGCGGATAGCCCGGGTGACGAGAACACTGAGCAACATACCAATAAGAATCGCGACAGCTGATACGGTGATCACCGTTTGTACAGCGGTTTCGCTGTCGGATTGAGCTTCTGGGCCCAAGGTATCCTGAGATGCTCGAATGGATGCTCTAAAATCGGTGAGGCTGTCGGTAACTCGCGGTCCGATAACATCTAATGTACCTGAAATTCTCTCGTTTCGGCCTTTGATGATCTCCGCTGTGCGTTGTAAAGCAGAAATGTATGCAAGATGAGAATCAGAAAACGCATCAACCATCGTCTTTTCTGACGGAGAAATGAGAAGACGTTTCAAGTTATCCAAGGGTTGGACGACTTTATTAAGCTCTTCGAAGGCGCGTTGTAGGTCGGTATCGTCGTTACTGATTAAATACTGGGCAGCATATAATCTGCCCAACAGTAAGTGTTCCTGTGCGATCGAGGCATGAAAGAGAGAATCCACTTCTCCGTCTGCTGATGAATCCTCAATGATTTTTGTCATTGTCTGACGCATCTTGAGGCCGTTAGGGTGAAGCTCTTTGTCGACGACGGCGTTCCTGTCATCGAAATCGTTTACTACTAGTTTGAACGTCTCGCCATATCGATTAATTAGCTGTCTTGCTTCATTTAGATTACTGATTCGGTTGGGATTAGTCTCGGTTTCAAGAATGGATTCAATGACCTTTTCAACGTCAGCGATGTCTTTCTCGACTGTGTCGATTTGATCTGGATCCTGTGTTTTCAGGTATTTCAGGGCTGAAAGTCTTGCACTGAGTAACAGCTTTTGAGCTTCACTGGCTTGGTTTGAGCTACGGGCAAGGCCGCGGTAATCGGTGAAATTAGTAAACCCTTCAGACAGGCCACGATAGGCCATTGTTGAAACAACGAGCAGTAGCACCAGTACTGCTGAAAAAGATAATGTAAGTTGTTGCGCAAGCTTAAGTTTGCCTAACATCTTAGCCTCCCGCTAAATGGCATTTAAACAGACCGCCGACGTCGACGTGTGCTTTTGTGTGTTGTTCCACATTGCGCGTAAGCGCATTGGTATATCCCTCCACTCCCTGAATACACACACTGATAAATTTGCTCATTCTCCTTAAAAACATTTAGTGAGCTTGTCGTCAGTTATTTAACAGATAGTTCATAAATGAATTGCCCACCAGATTATTTTGGAAATAGTGTCTCGTCATCAGGACTGCAGCAAGGATAAGCGCATCGTTTTAATACGCTTGCTTGGTTTGGATACTGAGATCTCTAAAATTGTTTTTAATTACATCACGTTATAGTTTATTTTTTGGTGTGCGTGATATATTAGGCTTTTATGCTCGTCTAGGTGGCCATGCTGTTATTAGTTTGCAGCTAAGGTGATCGGGCATGTCTCTTTGATGGTTATCGAATGTCCTAATTTATTACATCTCATACTTTATTAGTTATTTTTAATGCCACTTTTGTCGTTATTCTCACCTAGAGAATTAAACCTGTACCATGATAATTGCGTGATCTTTCTCCAAAACTGTTGCTCTTGATTGTCTTGTCAATAAAACTCTTGTCACATCTTAGTGCTGAATGTATGACGTGATCTTAACGTGTTGAGTGCATAACGATACGTGCGATCACCCATCGCTGGGATGAGTAGCCGTCCTCGCCACACCATCAGCACAGTGAATAACAACAATTGATGGGATAAGGACATGGCAGATATCAAGGGAACAGGCAATGCGAACTTTTTGTATGGAGATAAAGATCACTCAAACTTGCTGATGAACGGTGATTTCGATGCTTGGGGTAATGATGCTTCTGATCAGTGGGGCTTGTTTCATGATCACCAGGTTGCTGGCTGGTATACACCAGGCAATATGAGAATTGAACTTCAGCAGGGGGATTTCGGTGGCACACCAAGCAATGCCTCTTCAAACACTGTATTAGAGCTGGATTCTACCGGAAATACCTGGGTTCAACAGGATGTTGATATCAGTAGCCTGACCACATCGAGTGATGCGTCCCTTTTCCTTTCTTTTGACTATGCCAACCGCTACAAAGGCGCCAACCATGCTACCAGTCAGTTCCAGGTTAAGGTGATGGATGACGACGGCAATGTTCTCTATTCGAAGTACTTTGCAAACACTCAATCCAACGAAAGCTACCAAAGCTTTGAGGTGAATTTTTCCGTTCCTGAGGGCACTTCCGGTCTTACCCTGCGCTTTGAAGGGAAAGGGGCTTCTGACGGTTACGGAGCACTGATCGACAATGTTTCACTGACTAATGCGAAAGCAGGCAGTCTCGATGACACTATCAATGGCTTTGAAGGCGAAGATAACATCGATGGGGGGCAGGGGAACGATATCCTCTTGGGCGGTGAAGGTAACGATATCATCAAAGGAGGGGAAGGCAACGACACGATTTACGGTAACAAAGGTACAGGCGCTGGCGCGCGTGAACTCATGGTCAATGGTGACTTTGAACTGACCTACGGAAACAACACATCCAATCAATGGGGGCTATTCAGTGACCATCAGGTCACTGGCTGGTACACGCCGAATACCAGTAAAATTGAATTGCAGCAGGGCACTTTCGGCGGTACACCGCAAAATGATGTCACCAATACGGTTCTGGAACTCGATAGCCACCGAAACACCTGGGTTCAACAGGATGTTAATGTCGAAGGGCTTGCTGCTGACGGTGATGTTGTGCTTGCTCTCTCTTTTGATTACGCAAACCGTTACCGTGGCTGGGATACGTCAACCAGTCAGTTCGAAGTGAACGTCTTGGATACTCAGGGTAATGTACTGTATTCCAAGTATTTTGCGAACACACAAGCGAATGACCATTACGAGTCGTTTTCGGCGGATATTGTGTTGCCACAAGGTGTGGATTTCATCACTGTCCGGTTTGAAGCGGAAGGGCGCTCCGACAGCTATGGCGCGCTGATCGATAACGTGTCATTGAAACAGAAAGTGATCGCAGAAGATGATAATGACACCCTCTATGGCGGTTATGGTGATGACGCCATCTACGGTGAGCAGGGTGACGATTACATTGAAGGCAATGAAGGGGATGATACCCTGCGTGGTGGTGCCGGCAATGACACGATTTATGGCGGTGCAGGCAACGATGTACTGCTGGGCAATGAAGGTGATGACATTCTTTATGGTGGTGATGGCGATGACATCCTGTGCGGTGGTAGCGGGAGTGATGCGCTGTATGGCGGTGCGGGTAATGATTATCTGCAAGCCGGTTACGATGATGACTTCATTCTGGATGGTGGCTCTGGCCTAGATCTTTATCGCGGCAGTGAAGGGAACGATAGCCTGTTTTTTGATCAGGAAGATTTCTCTGACGTCAATTTCCTGAAGGAAAATGGCAATATTTATTTGGGAGACCGTGGCTTTGACCAATTGATTGTTAACGGTGATGCGAATGTTGACTTGACCGGTAAATCATATGGTGTCACATCTGGACCAAAGCCTATCGCACAAGTGGAAGCGGTGATCGGTGATGAAGGAGACCAAACAGTCACTGCAAATGCGTTTGCCATCCGTGCGCAATCAGATCCTTATCAGTCAGCTTCTCTGACCGATCCGGGGGACTGGGATGGCTTTGTGGCATACCTTGGGGAAGGGGATGACACCTTCAATCTGGACGCCGGAGGCTGGAGCCACAATGCTGGTGCGGCACCCTCGGCAGAATTGTCTGCAGATATGATTGTGTTTTTAGGGTTGAGTGGCAGTCAAGTGGACGAGTTGCAGGCCTATGTGTTCGAGCACGCCGTTTACGATACCATCACCATTTGGACAGACGCAGAACATGTCTATCAGGATGGCATCAGCTTGGTTTAACCAGGTGGATCAGACTGACCAAGTGTCTGGCTTTCCGCTGAGAAATAGCGGTTATTCTGGATAAAGGCGGGGCTGCCTCACGATTGCCCCTTCTTTGTTTTGTGGTAAATAGGTATGTGTAAATAAACAGTGCTTTCAATAAATATCGAGGTCAAACATGGAACGTTGTAGCTGGGCCAATGTGAGTGAACGGGATCAGGCATACCACGATGAAGAGTGGGGCGTGCCAGTGCATGATGACCAACGGTTGTTTGAGATGTTGATTCTGGAAGGTGCTCAGGCAGGGTTAAGTTGGGCTACTATTCTCAAAAAACGTGAAGGTTACCGTGAGGCGTTTGACCATTTCCACATCGAAACTGTTGCGGCCTATGATGAAAACAAAATTGCAGCGCTTTTGGCAAACCCTGCCATTGTCCGCAATAAACTCAAGGTGAATGGCACAGTGATCAACGCCAATCTGGTGCTGGAAATTCAGAAAGAATATGGCAGTTTCAATGAATATATCTGGCAGTTTGTCGGTGGAAAACCCCGCATCAGTCACTGGGAAACAATGGCAGATGTGCCAGCATCAACCCCTGAGTCAGATGCTATGAGCAAGGCGCTGAAAAAGAAAGGCTTTAAGTTTGTGGGTTCCACGATCTGCTACGCGTATATGCAGGCGACCGGTATGGTTAACGATCACCTGACAAGCTGTTTTCGCTATGGTGTGGATGTGGGTGAATAATTCTAAATCAGTACAATGATGAGGAAAAAAGAGCCCGACAATACGCCTTGAAAGGCGAGCCGTCGGGCATTAGAGGACGCTTTGAGTTAGGTTAAAACGTTATTTTTCAGTTTCAGTTGTTGTTTCAGGCTCAGATACACATGATGCATATGCCACATCGGTAAGGTGGCCGACTATCCAAGTTGTCGCGTTTTTCATGTTTATCAGGTTGTAATAGCCTTCATAAGGAACATAGTCTTGGTGACCACTGGTCATGGTCCAATAATCGAACGATGTCGGCCAGCCTAACCCTTCTCCGGTGATCGTACCTCTGTTTTCACCATTCCACAGGCTCCCTCCGACTTTTCGGTACAAAGCGAACATCTCACTCATTGTGGCACGGCGCCAATTGGTGCGGTTGGCGAAGTTCTTCTCGTTCAGCTCATTACACCAATATCCCCACTGTCCAGTGTTGCCCTGACGTTCTAAACCGTAGTTGTTGAACATCGCAAATTCACCCGCCGGACCATAAGCCCCAGTTTCCACACGGACATAGTTATAGGTCTTAGGCATTTGCGCCTCTGGTGATAATGCGTGTACCCATCTGTAGCCCAAGCTGTTCATGAGGTTGATGCTTGGTGGTGACGTGTACCAAAAGCCATTGTCGCCACTCGCCACTTTCAAACAGTCACCAGTTGCGTTAGTTCTGTCTTTGTCATCAACGCCTGTTCCGCACATTTTGATCGTTGTAGCAGCATCACTTGTTGCAACAACCTCGATTGATGCTGAGGCCTTTACACCGTCTTTTGTTGCTGTGATTGTTGTATGACCAACGTCTATGCTGTTGGTTATTCCGTCTTCCATCAGTGCAATGGTTTTTTCATCTTTGCTGTCCCAGTAAACAACTTCACTGATATCTCTGCTGGTACCGTCACTGTAGTGGCCTACTGCATGGAAACGTTTAACATTGTTCTTAGCAAGCGTGATTTCAGATGGCGAAATAGTGATTTTCGTTAATTTTACTGCTGTCACAGAAACCGGAACAGGAGTACTTTTCTCGCCGTTAAATATGGCTGTGACAGAAGCTTGGCCGATTTCTTTTCCTGACGCCTTGTTTGTGTTTATTGTCAGTACGCGATAATCGCTACTTTCCCATGTTACTTCATTAGTAACATTCTTTGTCTCACCATCAGTGTAGAGCGCTGTTGCAGTAAACTCTTGTGTGGTACCTTTCGCTATCGATGCACTTGAAGGTGACACTGTAATTTCAGTTACTACGGCGTCAGTCACCGTGATGGTTGCACTGGCGCTCTGGTTGTTTTCATATTTTGCAGTAAGGGAAACTTCGCCTAATTCTGTCGCGAAAAACACACCATTTTGAATGCGTACATTTGAGCGTTCACCGTGCTCCCATGTGATATCTTGGGTGATATCTGCCACACTGCCATCACTGAAATGTCCGGTTACAACCAGCTTCTTCTCGGTACCCAAAGGCAAAGAAAATGTGTTCGGTGTGATGCTGATGCTTTGGAGTTTAGCTTCAGTCACTTCTACTGGGAGCTGCGGGCTATCAAAGCCACCAAACGAAGCTTGAATATTGGTTGTGCCCGTTTTCAACCCTTTTGCCAGACCATTCTCACTAAACGTCAATGTTTGATCGTCAGAAGAATGCCAGTTTACAAAGCTTGTGATATCTCGCGGTTTTTTATCTGTATACAATCCCCATGCCGATAGCTGGATGTCAAAACCCGCAGCCACGCTTTTGGTTCTTGGATCTATTGCTATACCTGTCAATTCAGGTTGAGTAACTTCAACCTTGAATGGCTCACTGTCCATGTCATTAAGACGAGCAATAACAGCACCAGTTCCAACTTCAAGTGTTGATACTTCCCCTTTTTCGGAAACAGAGATAATGTCAGGTGTTTCTTCGATCCACTCGACTTCATCAGTAACGGTTTTATGTGAACCATCACTATAGATCGCTGTAGCAAACAGCTTAATGGTTTCACCTTTTGCTGCCTTAGGGGTAAAAGTATCTGCAGTTACCTCAATTGCCTTTAAGGTAATATTTTCTACCGGTGATTCTGGAGCAACAGGGGTTTCAGGAATAGTCACGTTGCCGCCAAGGTTGCTATTGTTGCTGCTGTCACCTCCTCCACAGCCAGATAGCGATCCCAATGCAATTGCCAATAATAAGCAGCTCATTGCTGTTTTATTTGTCATAGTCATCAACTCTGTTTAAAAGAAAAGAAATCCCAACAGCCATGAATTTCATGCTGTTGAGGGGTTCATTCAATTTTTAAGAGCAAATCCATTTGACAATGTGGGCGCAGATAGTGCCCGTTGTAGATACTTACTGTCATTGAAGCGCTTCATATAAGTTAACGCCTTAGTCTCTTCACACTCTATACAGTGATGTTTGCCATATTCAGTGCGCAATGAACAAGTAAGTCGAATTTTATGACTTTCTCTGTCACCCACTAACGATGTAGGGTGACAGAGAAAGTGAGATCTGAATCTCATTATTTCGGGACGCTTTATACCGGAAAAAATAAGAAGGTCAAGTGAATATTTTTTCACATTCAATTGTGGAAATTTTTGTTATAAAATGATGTTGTAATTGGTTAATTTTTGGAGAGAAATACGGTCGCTATAAAGACTAACGGAGGTTATCGACAAAACTCATCTTTTTGGTTTGCACCGTAGCGGTAATAAAAAGTCCCCCAGGAAATACCTGACGGACTTCATTAAAGGCCATGAGAGAGAGGAAAATTAGATAGCGTCCGCCACTTTGATAACGAGCTTACCGAAGTTTTTCCCCTCCAGTAGTCCGATAAAAGCTTCCGGTGCATTTTCCAGACCGTCAACGATCTGCTCTTTATACTGGATTTTGCCTTCAGAAATCCATTGGGACATATCTGCCGCAAACTCATCGTAGCGGTGGCTGTAGTCATCAAAAATGATGAAACCTTGCATTCGGATGCGTTTAGTCAGCAGTGTGCCCATCAGCAATGGCATGCGATCGGGGCCTGCCGGCAGTTCAGTCGCATTGTACTGGGAGATCAATCCGCAGACTGGAATGCGTGCGCTGGTGTTGAGCAGGGGGAGTACTGCGTCAAATACCTTGCCTCCGACATTTTCGTAGTACACATCTATGCCTTTGTCACAAGCAGCGGCGAGTTGCTCAGCAAAGTCGTCCGCCTTGTGGTCGATGCAGATATCAAATCCCAGGGTTTCTACTGCGTGACGGCACTTTTCTTCACCACCGGCAATACCCACCACTTTACACCCTTTCAGTTTGCCAATCTGACCGACTATTGCACCCACAGGGCCGGTTGCAGCGGCAACAACCAGCGTTTCTCCTTCTTTTGGCTGGCCGATATCGAGAAGTCCCATGTATGCAGTGAAACCTGGCATACCCAATACACCCAACGCATAGGAAGGATTCTTCGGATTTTTACCGAGTTTCAATAAACCTTCACCGTTGGACACGGCGTAAGATTGCCAGCCTGTGTAGGCGAGAACCCATTCACCTTTTTCAAAGTCAGGGTGGGTGGAGGCTTCTACCTGGCAGACGGTGCTGCCGACCATGATATCGTTAACGTCTACAGGATCGGCATAGTATTTGGCATCGCTCATACGGCCGCGCATGTAAGGGTCCAGTGAAAGATAAATCGTGCGGAGCAGTACTTCACCATTTTTCAGATCTTGAACGGGTTGAACTTCTAAGCGGAAGTTATTGGTAACAGGCGCCCCAACAGGGCGGGATGCAAGAACAATTCGATTATTTTCCAGTGAAGCTGACATAATGATTTCCCTCAACTAGACCAGTCGTCTAGTTAATGGTGAAAATGATAAAAACGGCTTAGGTTTTGAGAATGTGTTTTTCGGATGCTTTATTGATAACTTATTGAATAAAAATGTGTATATGTGAAAAAAGCCGGTGGTTGCCGGCTCTTGTGCGGGTAAGACAGGCGCACTACACCCTGAAAATGGGCCCTAAAGCCTGTGCCACCTCACCTTCTGATGCATCGCGGGACAGGGTGAAAGAGCGGTAGGTATCACCACGGCCAAATGCGCGGTCAATCTCTGCCAGACAGTGGATGACAGGGCCATCGAGAATGAAAGAAAGTTCGATTTCTTTCTTGTTGAACATGCTGCTGTTTTTGAACTCCAGTTCCTGATAGCAGCCAGACTTCGACACAAAGCCGTTGCCACGCAGTTGGCCTTTTTCAACATCGGCTTTCACCATGGTGAAGCCTTCGCGCTCCAGCGCAGACAGTACCCGCTGAACAGCCGGTAATGGGCGTACTTCAAGGTAATCGCGATCTTTTGGATCGATAGCAAAGTCGATGTCGAGCGATGTCTCGACCCAAACGTGACATTGGTTATTGCGGGTATTGAGTGCGGTGATCGGCGTTTCGTCGTGCAACTTCAGCTCGAACGGCACTTCTTTGGTTTCATTCGGCTGAATGGTCATTGGCTTATTAGCCTGAATAGAGCCAAGGACGAACGATTGATAGCTGACACCCGAGTCAGATTCAACTTTCACTTCGGTACAGAGCTTTAACGTAATGGCGTCAATTTGCTGCTCAACGTCGCCACCCTTAATGTGTACGGTGCCCTTTAGCGTTTCGCCTTGGTACACAGAGTCATTGGTCAGAATGGTGTCGACAGTAGCTGCGCCGATGCCTAGTGACGCTTTCAACTTTTTTAGCATGATATTTCCCTGTAAGTTCCATCGCTTACTGTTTACACAATCACACAGTGACGTGCAAGAGAAGTGGAAAAGAAAACCGAGACAGCGCGTCTCGGTTGTGTTCTTTACGCTGCCAGTGAAGGCGTTCCGCTATGGAAACGGAACATGTCGTCAGGCGCTTGAATAAGCTCGGCTTCTTTCTCACCAATAGCCTTAATTCGGTCGCTGATATCACCACCGGCAATGGCCGCGGCCAGCTTCAAATAGTCCTGATAATGTCGCGCTTCAGAGCGCAGCAGCGAGATATAGAATTTGCGCAGCTCTTCATCCAAATACGGAGCGACTTTAGCAAAGCGCTCACAAGAGCGTGCTTCAATGTAGGCTCCGATGATCAGTTTGTCGATCAAGGTAGCCGGTTCGTGCGTTCGAACGATAGACATCAGGCCTTTGGCATAGCGACCGGCGTTAAGCGGTTGATATGGCATATCTCGCGCATCCATGATCTCGATTACCTGCTCAAAGTGGTGAAATTCCTCTTTGATTAGACGCACCATTTTGTCGATGAGGTCTTGCCCGTGTTGAAAGCCCTCTTTGGGCTTCAAAGGTGCGCTTAAGCCATTCTTGGTTGCATGGAAAATGCCGTCACGTACGCCGCGATAAACGAAATCCTCATAAGGTTTAGCCCATTCCAACAGCAACTTACTGCTTTCAGCATCAATCGCATACTTTCGGATCAGCCACATTGCAGTTTGACTGGCCTTCAGTTCACAGTTGGCATGGTCGCGCAGCAGGATGGTTTCGTTTTCTGGCTTAATGGCTTCATCAATCCAAGCTTGTGGAGTTTCGCAGTGCAGAAATTCGCGCACTGGATCGAGCAAACTTTCTAATTCTGGGCTTAACGACATGGGTTTTCTGATTCTAATTAGCGCTTTGAAGCTGCAAAGTATACCCACCTCATCGTCATAGAGAAACACTCCTGACATATTCTGTCAGTAGGTGTCAGTAATCTTCTTTTAACCCCACACGAAAGGAGAGAACACCATGGAAACCGTGATTGAGACAGTCAAGTTCAAATTGAAAGCCGATACCGATGTCCAACGCTTTTTAGCAGATTCAGAAGCGACTTTAGCATTTATCACCAAGAGCGATGGCTTCCTATACCGTTCGCTCAGTGTGAACGAGGAAACTGAGGAATGGACAGACATTACCTATTGGGAAAATATGGACAATGCCAAAGCGGCGTTCGATGATTTTATGAAACATGAATCGGCGCAGCAGATGGTTTCCCATATTGAGGAGAATTCGATTGTTATGTCCCATGAACAGATCAAAATGAGCCCTTGCATGACGAAAACGGCTTAAGGGTAAGCAATGAGTAAATCGGAGCGTTTGTTTGAGCTTTTAACGCTGTTGCGTAGTAAACGTTACGCGGTGACCGCTAATGCCCTGGCAGAAGATCTGAATGTCAGCGAGCGCACGATTTACCGTGATATCCAATCTCTGCAGATGTCTGGTGTGCCCATAGAGGGCGAAGCAGGGATTGGTTATCTGCTTGGTAAGGGTTCACACCTACCGCCGCTCATGTTCACAGAGGAAGAAATCATCGCGATTGAACTGGGCATGCAGATGGTTCGCGCATGGTCAGACAAACGTCTGGCTGCCGCTTCTGAATCTGCTTCAAGAAAGATCCAATCCATATTGCCGGAACACCTCAAAACACAAATTGAGTCTTTGCCGCTCGCGGTGCCAGATTTTTACATCGAATCGGAATGCACCGCGTGGCGTGAAAGCTTACGTGAAGCTACGTCGGAAATGCAGAAAGTTCGCATAAAGTACCAAACCGGTGAAGGGGTTTATTCCGAACGTACCGTACATCCTTTAGGTCAGGTATTTTGGGGCAAAGTCTGGACTTTGGTGGCTTGGTGTGAATTGCGAGACGGCTATCGGAGCTTTCGTGTTGATCGTATTGAACATTTAGAAGTGCTCAAAGCACAGTTTGAAGCCAGCGAGGTTAAGTCGTTTCAGCATTATTTGTCGCTCTGTGAAAGTAAAAGTGTATAGAAAGTAAACCATCAGGAAATCACGCCCGTAATAATTCTGGCTGATCAGCAAAACCAGCTCTGTAACCTACATCCATACATAGGGAGAGATCGAATGATTTCTGCAAAGGTTTTGCCAAATTTCAAATCGATGATATTCGCGAGTCTTGCCATTCTGTTCATTGGCGCATCTTTTAATGCTGCGGCACACAATCATGGAATGAAGAAAGACATTGTGGCGGTTGCCGCAGGCAACGAAGATTTCAGTACCTTGGTTGCTGCAGTAAAGGCTGCGGGTTTGGTTGAGACACTCCAGGGAGAGGGGCCATTTACCGTATTTGCGCCAACCAATGAAGCATTCGCCAAATTACCCGCAGGTACTGTCGAGAATCTATTGAAACCTGTGAACAAAGATCAGCTAGTCTCTATCCTCACCTATCATGTGGTACCCGGCAAAGTGATGGCCGCCGATGTGATGGGACTGACTGAAGCGGGCACCGTTCAGGGCAATAATATCATGATCGACAGCAGCGATGGTGTGAAAGTGGATAATGCCAATGTCGTCGCTACTGATATCAAAGCGTCAAACGGTGTGATTCACGTGATTGATAGCGTGATTTTGCCGCAGTAATACGTTGAGACAGCAAAAGGAAAGCCAGCTTGCAACGCTGGCTTTGCTTTTATACGGTCAGAAAACCGTTTGTTTGGCGAGGAAGTAAGACATGGCTTTTATTTCATCAGCGCAGAAAGGCTGCATTGCCACTTCCATCGGAATATAAAGACCGTTTTGGCGCTTCTTATTCTTGTAATCCATTAACTGGTTATAGAGGTACAGTTCTGACTGCCCACCAATTTTTGGATAGAGCGGCATCACGGGTTCATTTCCACTTTGTCCGTGGCATTGCATGCAGCCGCCGCGAACGGGGTTTTGATAAAGCTGTTTGCCTTGCTCATAAAATGCATCAGGCGTTGCCGACACCGTAATGGGTGCGAGTGAAAGTGTGACGAGTAGGGTGAAGAGGCGCTTGCTATTCATTGTGATTCTTTTCTTAAACAGGTGAGCCAATTTGCCAGTGGCTTAGCATCCTCGCCAAGGTAACCGTGCGCGACGTATTGAATTTGGCCATTTATTTCTACGAGTGTCGCTGGAAGACCAAAGACACCGAGTGGTTGTAAGAGCGACAGGTCATCAATCGCTGCTTGGCCTAAACCGCTGGCGCTGTGTTTCGTTAGCATTGTTTTTACTTTGTCAATTTGGTTGCCGACATGCACCGCTTGAACCGTGACTTGCGGGAGAGCTTTTACTTGCGCTTGCAGCTCAGCCAACATCGGAAGCTCTTTACGGCAACGTGGACACCATATTGCCCACACGTTCACAAACCGAACTCGCGAAGTGCTCAACTGGCCTGAGATTTTCAGCGGGCAATTTAAGTTGTTCCGTGACACCAATAGGTTTAAACGGGGAAGGCGCTTCACACATCTCCCCAGCCCTTATTGATAGCACTGTTACTATTAACATCACGCCTGCCAGTATGCGTAGAGACGTCTTCATCAGCATTAACCTTGGGTGTTGTTAGCGGAAAGTTCAGGGAGCATTTTTTCGGCAATCTTTGCTGCACCGTCACCAATACCAATGCACTGCGCCAAGAGGAACATTGGAGTTGGACTGGAGAGAGTGGCGAAACGGGTCTGGTGGACGTAAGAGGTGCAGTGACATCCGATTCTGTTGATGTGGCAATTAACCTTGCCGTGCAGGGCGTTGGTGTTGCTATGTTGCCCGAAAATCGGATACGAGAATACGTTGATGGCGGAAAACTGATTGTGCTGTTCGACGGTAAGTTTGCTCACCATGGAAAAATGTATGCGGTTTACCGTTCCCGGCATTACGTCTCGATCCGGTATCAAGTATTTATGGAAGCGTTGCGTGAGTTTATGAACCCGTAACGTTTAAGGCCTTTGTGCTCAAAGTCTCATTGTCTTGAACCATCGCGTTTTTAGGAGCACATAACAAAAATGGCTGCTTCAGAGGCAGCCATTTTTTCAACGGTTAAGCGCGCAGGGCATGCTGTTTAGCGACTAATTTCTTGCCGATGATCAAAACCGGAGTCAGCACTAAGATAGCGACAATGAACGCGATATGCGCATTGTTGAGCGCCATGCTGAGTGACTGCTGGCTTATTTCTGCGGCTGTTTGTTTTACCAGCGTCGCCGTGCTGGTCGGGTGACCTTGTGTCAGTAGAGATTGCGCCAACGTTTGCTGGAAATGGGACAGTGCGTCGCTGCCACTTTTCACGCCCATACCTACACTGGATGTCGCAACCGCCGTTTGTACCTGAATGATACGGGAGAACACAGCACTGCCTATCACGCCCCCCAGAGTTCGGAACAGAAAGAAGTTACTGATCCCCTCCAACCTTTGTGTGGCAGAAAAGTAATGCCACACCGCTAGCATCACAGAGACATTCAACAAACCTATGCCAAAACCCCTCAGCAATAACGGGAAGCGCAGATCTGCCCCTGAAACGTTGCTTGGGTATGTGCTGAAGGTGTAAACGGAGATCAGGATCAGCAGCACGCCCACCGGCACAAAGGCGTCACTCAACGGCCGTTTTTTGAGAAAGACCATCACACTTACCAGCATGCCGAGCAGCATGGTGGCAAGGGAAGGCAATTGCACCCAACCAGCATTGAGCGTGTTGTAGTTCATGATCTTGGCAATGAAGTTCACCATGAGGGCGTTACTGGCCATCACCGCGAAGCCAGCCAAAAATCCGTTGTACATAAAAACATTGGTTTTCAATGCACTGTGTAAGGTGCTGGATGCCGTTTTGCCTTGTGATTGGTCATGGCGGTAACTGACAAAAGCCGCCAACCAAAGCACTGAGGAAACTGCGACGCACAGAGTAAAAGTCTTGGACTCAAACCAGTTGTAGTAGCTGCCGCGAAGCAGGATATACACGCTGACAAACAGAGCGGAACACAAGAACACATAACTCATTCCACTGGATTTTGGCATTGTGTTGTAGAAAGCCTTAACGTTGGTGCGAATGGTGCTCGGATAAGCACACAACACTACTAATCCGCATAGCAGTAGCCAGGCTGATAGTGCCAGCATGGCATGCCAGCTCACCCATTCATAGACCCACGCAAAAAGCCAAGGGTAAGCCCCCATAGGTAACAGGGTGGTAAAAAGTAGGCTGGCACCGATAAGTAGCGGCAGTTTAGCTCCCTTTACCTTGTCTAGCATGAGCAGATTCACCGCAACAAGCAGAGTACTAAGGGCAATACCTAACAGGACCCAACTGGCCGTCAGGCTCCACCATGACAAGGCAATCAACGTTTGGCTGGCAGACACCAACATGGCGGTGGACAGCGCTGCGGTCAGCACGCGATCGAGCGTAAAACGGCGAACCCATAGTGGCGTGAGCAAAAAGCCCAGTACCTGTGCCGCCATAAACGCCGCTTTTACCCGCTCAATCTCATCTAGAGACAAGCCGAAGCTTGCCGCCATCGGGGCGCTGAATTCACCGAACATAGCACCCAGCAGGCCATAAGCCGCGAAACTGGTGAACACAATGATGATGAATAAAAGGTGTTTTCGCACTTTAAATACCCTCGCGATAGTTGCGGTGACCACTTACTTAGGCATCGGTGTTAATGACGACTTCGGCAGACAATCCGGTGTAAATGCGTGTTTTTAGTGCTTCTGGAATGTTCAGCTCAATGCGCACAGGAACACGCTGCACCACTTTTACAAAGTTACCTGTGGCATTTTGTGCTGGCAACAAGCTGAACTGTGCACCGGTTGCATGGGTAATTGAGGCGACTTTGCCCGTCAATACGTGGTCTGGAAACATATCTAACCGAATATCAACGCGCTGGCCTTGGGTGACGTTTTCAAGTTGTGTTTCTTTGAAGTTAGCCTCGACCCATACCGCAGAAGGCACCATGGTCATCAGCCCCATACCAGGCTGAACCAGTTTTCCGACTTGAACATTGCGGTTGGCAACATAGCCATCAAACGGTGCCACCACTGTGGTTCTTTTGAGCGCAATGTCAGCCAGAACGAGTTTTGCCTGCGCTTACCGAACCTGTGCGGCCAGTTTCTGGCTTTCTGCAATCAAGGCATCATGGTTCTTTTTCTCCGCGTCCAACATCAGCTTGGCTTGCTTTAACTGTGCATCGGCATTGATAGTGGCGGTTTTCTGCTGGTCATAGTGAGTTTTACTCACAGACTGCTGCGCCAACAAGGTTTTCATACGAGCCAGCTCTGCATGTTGGTGAGAGGCATTGGCTTCAGCACTGACAATGGCTTGCTCTGCCTGTTGGATTTTGCTCGACTGAACACTTAATCGCGCCGTGTTGCTGGTCATGGCCGCTTTTGCAACATCGACTGCAGCCTGCGCAATGTGCAGATTGGCCTGATAATCTTCGGCATCGATCGCAAACAGGGGGTCGCCTTTGCTTACCCATTGGTTGTCGTCGGCAAATACCTTGACGATTTTTCCGCTCACTTCTGCAGAGATTGCGGTAATGTCGGATTTCACATAGGCGTTGTCAGTTTCGACGGTATTGCGGCTAACATACTGGGTGCCCAAGGCCGCAGCCGCAAATAAGATGACAGACAGAACGAGTATTTTCTTTTTCATATCGGCAGACTCAAAGGGAAAAAACGAACGGATGACCCTATCAGCCATCCGTTTGCTAAGTGTTCATAGTTAGAGGAAGTACAATGTCAGCGTTTGGTTACTTGATGCCACGGGTCATTTGTTTCAACACATCATCGCGCTTCACGAAGTGGTGATGCAAAGCGGCGGCAATATGCCCTACAACGGCAATGACCAACACAATCCAGATAGCACCGTGGAGGAACTTCGCTATTCCGGCGAGCGCCTGACTTTTTTCCACCAGCACAGGGAGTTGGAATGCCCCAAAAACATTGACTGGGTAACCAGCGGCCTGCGTCATCAAGATGCCAGAAAGTGGTTGCGCCAACATCAACACATACAGCAGCACGTGCATGCCTTTGGCGAGTGTCGCCTGCAGGGGCGTAGTGTCTGCGGGCAGTTTAGGTTGTACGTTAATTAGACGCCATAACAGCCGTATCAAAATCAGCGTCAGTAGCACCACACCAAATGATTTGTGTAGGTTCGCTGAGGCCATTTTCTCTGGGCCATTTGGCAGACTCGCCATAAAGTTACCCATCACGACGGTAATCGTTAACAGGACAAATAACAGCCAATGTAGTGTTTTAGCGACAAGTCCATATTGCCGCTCATTATTTTTCATCATCCTATTGCCCTCTTTGATAAGCGCTCTGATCATTGCTCTTTTGATATTAGCCAGTTTATAGGTTTGCATTCGTGGCATAAATAAGGCAAAAAGAAACTTATTGTTCTCAAAAATTAACCAATATGACGGCGCTACTTTATTTGCAAACCTTTATGGCAGTGGTGGAGAGCGGCAGTTTCACCGCAGCCGCGCAGTCGCTAGGCATGTCTAAGCCCGTGGTGAGTAAGCACATTAGCATGCTTGAAGCGCATCTTGGGGTGCAACTGTTTCAGCGTACGACTCGGCGTATTCACCTCACTCAGGCAGGTGAAACCTATGCTGATTATGCGCGGCGGATCCTCGTCGATGTGCGTGAAGCGGAAGCGTCGGTAGCAGAACTGCAGAAAGCACCGCAAGGGCGGCTTAAGCTATCGTGTCCTGAAAGCTTGGCTGTGTCTTTGTTGGCGGAGCATTTACCAGAGTTTCAGGCAAGATACCCAAAGCTCGAGTTGGATATTCACATTACTGGCCGTTTCATTGATCTTGTGGCAGAGGGCATTGATGTCGCTTTGCGTATGGGCTCGCTTGATGATTCATCGTTGATGGCAAGAAAACTGATGAACACAGGTTTTCGGGTCTGTGCTTCTGAAGCTTATCTTGAAAAATGGGGAACCCCTCACCATCCCAACGAACTGAGTCGACATAACTGCCTGATATATTCGCAAGGTCAGTTTCCTGAGCACTGGGTGTTTGAAGAAAAAGGAAAACAAATCAAAGTGCGTGTTACTGGTAACTGTACTGCAGGGAGTGGCAGCTTGTTGATTCAGCTTGCGACACAAGATAGCGGTATCTTTCTGGCACCGAGCTTCATGGTTGATAAATTGATCCAGCAGGGAAAATTGGTCCCTTTGCTAGAAGATTTCATGCCATCGCAGTCAGCGTTGTATGCGGTGTACCCCTACAGTAAAAATGTCTCGAAGAAGGTGAGGGTATTTATTGACTACTTGGCAGAACAGCTACAAGAGATGTGAACTAGGTTGAAGTATTCAAAGAGCGAGCAGTTATGCTCGCTCTTTGAATATTGAGACTTTACGCCAGCACGTCTGTTGCCACTTTGTAGCTTGGGTCTTCAATATGGTTGATTTCAACCAGACTGCCTGCTTTGGTGAGCAGCGCCAAACAATCCTGCGACAGGTGGCGAAGGTGCAGCGTTTTGCCTGCTTTGTTGTAACGTTCTGCCAGGGTTTCGATCGCTTCAATGGCTGAATGGTCTGCAACGCGTGATTTACCAAAATCAACGATGACATCGTCAGGGTCGTTCTGTGCGTCAAACAACTCGAGAAAGTTGGCTACTGAGCCAAAGAACAAAGGGCCGTTCACTTCATACACTTTAGAACCATGCTCATTGATATGGCTGGATGCATAAATGTGTTTTGCATGCTCCCAAGCAAACATCAGGGCAGACACAATCACGCCCACAATAACCGCAATAGCAAGGTCAGTCATCACTGTGACAACCGTCACCAGAACGATGACGAAAAAGTCACGTTTAGGGACACGTCGAGCCAACTTGAAAGTCGCCCATTCAAACGTGCCGATTACTACCATGAACATCACACCGACCAGCGCGGCAAGCGGGATCATTTCAATCAATGAAGACGTGAACAAGATAAAGCAGAGCAGTGCAAGCGCAGCAACGATGCCTGACAGGCGGCCACGGCCACCAGAATTCACGTTGATCATGGATTGACCAATCATGGCACAGCCACCCATAGCGCCGAATACGGAACACGTAACGTTTGCCACACCCTGGCCAACACATTCACGGTTACCACGACCACGGGTGCCGGTCATTTCATCGACCACTGTGAGCGTCAGCAGTGATTCAATCAAGCCAACAGCAGCAAGAATCAAAGCATACGGTAGGATGATATAAAGGGTTTCCAGAGTAAAAGGTACCGTTGGAATCGCAAATGTCGGTAAAGACCCGGCCAGCGTGGCGTTTTCATCGCCACTCATTGAGCGCAGGAAATCCACGACGGTACGCGTGTCCAAATCGAACAAGACTACCGTTGCCGTTACGGAGACGATAGCAACGAGTGAAGAGGGAACAGCGGTCGTGATTTTAGGCAGAAAGTGAATGATAGCCATGGTAATTGCGACCAACCCAAGCATGAGATAGAGCTGCTCGCCTTGTAACCATTCCAACTGACCGTCCATGCCAGGCACCTGGAACTGACCGAGCTGGGCAAGGAAGATGACAATGGCCAAGCCATTGACGAAACCAATCATCACCGGGTGTGGCACCATGCGAATGAACTTACCCAGCTTAAAGGCACCCGCAAGGATTTGCAGTGCACCCGCAAGCATTACAGCTGCAAACAGGTATTGGATGCCGTGTTCTGCGACCAGGCTGACCATAACGACGGCCATGGCGCCGGTTGCGCCGGAAATCATGCCAGGACGACCGCCCAGTATTGATGTGAGCAGACCCATGATAAACGCGGCATACAGGCCGACCATGGGGTCAACGCCTGCTACAAAGGCGAATGCGACAGCTTCAGGTACTAAAGCCAGTGCAACGGTTAGCCCCGAGAGGATATCGTTTTTTGCGGAATGACGAGGAAATTTGGGGAATTCAAACATTGTTTAAAGGTACTTCTTCAAGGTGATTGTATTTGGCTTTTCGACAAAGGTTGGGATACTACCGAAAAGTGTGATTTTGTTCAATGTTGGTAACATTTTTGTGAAAAAGGAGTGCGGTTGCTTTTCTTATTGAACAAGGCGTTATACCTGTCAGTCGACAACCGTTAAGATAAAAAAGGCCACGCAGTGCGTGGCCCTGTATCGCAGTTGTTTTCTATTATTGGAAGTCAGGTTTTGTCGCTGGCGCTGCCGCGCTGCTGGTGGCCGTTTGACTGCCTGCCTGACGGGGTTGTTCAAGCTCATTGCGGAATGCGGCGATAGCAACCTGGATAGCGGTTTCATTGTTTTCCGGTGCAGGTGCTTTCGTCATCGGTGATGTCGCACGACCCATGCGAATGGCTGGTTTAACGGGCTTTTCAGCATCAACCGCCAGAATTTCGCTTGCTTCCATCACTTGCTTCACATCAGACGCTTGTGATTCAGACGCAACAGGCGCAGTGTCAACAACCGGTGTTTCAACCACTGACGTTGCTTCTGCTTCGCTCACTTTTACAGTCATGAGCAATTCTTCACTCAGAGCATCATCTTCCGCTTTGGCTTTTTCTTCCAGTACAGACGATGTAGGGCGACGGATAATCACTTTCCCCATTGCCATTTCCGGGAAGGCCACACCGCCATGAGCAGGTTTTTTAGGAGCCTCTTGTTCAGATTTAGCGTCGGTTTTCGTTGTATCCGCTTCTATGTCAGCAACAATTGGCGCTTTCAGTGCTGCTTTTGAAGGCCATACTTTCCCCATTGCCATTTCCGGAGAGGCTACGCCAGACTTCAATACCACCTTGTTACGTTTCTCGACAAAAGAAACCGCAGTTTCCATCATATCCAGCTGGTCAAGCCCTTGTTCTGCGTCTGTGCTGTCATCACGGTTGTTGCGCCGACGGCGCTGGCCACTGGCGCGCAGATGTCGGGGAGATCGGCGGTTACGGCGTTTCTCTTCGCGTTGTTCTCCATTGTCAACCGATTCAGCCACATCCATTTCACCCGTGTGGGATTCTGCTTTCGCTTCTTCCGCGACGGCTTTACCGACTTCCAGCAGAGGGTGGGCTGTTGTGGTGACTTCAGTTTCTTCCACAGCATCAGCAATACGTACTTTTTTGCTCAGCTTACGGCGTTGACGGCGTTGTTTGACTTTCTCCGTCTTTTCCGCTTTTTCTTGCTTCTCTGCCTGTGATTCATCTTTCACTGGCTTAGCGGTTTTTGTTTGCTTGCGCTGCTCGGCTTTCTCTGTTTTTTCTACAGGCTTACGGTTTGGCTTCTTCGCTGCTTTCTCTTGGCGTTCAGTGTTTTCTGGACGCTCTTTGCGACGCGCTTTCTTCTCACCATGTTGTTCCGCATTTTTGCTGTTTTCTTCACGCTGACCATTGTTGTTGCGTGAGCCACGGCGGGTACGGTCTTGTGAACGTTTGCTGTCACGACGGTTGCGGTTATCACGCTTTGATTCTTCTTGTTCTTCCTTCCCATCTTGCTTACCACCGGAAAACAGGCCAGAAATGAAGGAGACCAGACGGGAGAACAACCCTGGTTTTGCCTCCTCTTTTACTGCCGCAGGTTTTGCAACAGGCGCAGGAGAAGCAGGGGCAGTAAAGCCTTGTAGTGCAGGCTCTTCACGTTTCTTCACAACACGTTCTGTTGGCGCATCGTCTTTTGCGTCATTTTCACGCATTGCTTCCAGGTGTTCTGGCAGGCGGTAAGACAAGGAAGAAACTTCGTCGCCACCGCGGATACGAACCACTTCAAAGTGTGGCGTTTCCATGTTGGCGTTAGGCACCACAATCACACGTACATTGTGGTATTTCTCAACGTGCTGCACAGAGCGGCGTTTTTCGTTGAGCAGATAAGAAGCAACAGGAACAGGTACAACAGCCATCACCTGGGCTGTGTTCTCTTTCAGCGCTTCTTCTTCAATCAGTCGCAGAATAGACAGGGACAGGGATTCGTTGTCACGAATCACACCAGTACCAGTACAGCGTGGACAGATGTGGTGACTCGCTTCTGCCAGGGACGGGCTCAGGCGCTGACGCGACATTTCCAGCAGACCAAAGCGCGAAATACGGCCAATCTGAACGCGAGCACGGTCCATACGGACAGCTTCACGCAGACGGTTTTCCACTTCGCGTTGATGGCGAACCGGGGTCATATCAATGAAGTCGATAACAACCAGACCACCGAGGTCACGCAGACGCAACTGACGTGCAATTTCGTCAGCGGCTTCCAGGTTGGTTTGTAGCGCCGTTTCTTCGATATCAGACCCCTTGGTTGCGCGGGCGGAGTTGATGTCGATAGAGGTCAACGCTTCCGTTGGGTCAATAACAATCGAACCACCGGAAGGCAGGCGTACTTCACGTTGGAATGCCGATTCAATCTGGCTTTCGATTTGGTAGTGACTGAACAGTGGTACTTCGCCTTCATAGCGTTTCACGCGGCTCAGGAAGTCAGGACGGGTTGCCTGGATACGTTCACGCGCCTGATTGTAAACTTTCTCGCTGTCGATCAGCACTTCGCCGATGTCACGGCGCAGATAATCACGGAATGCACGTGCGATCACATCACTTTCCTGATAAATCAGGAAAGGTGCGGTTTTAGATTCGGCAGCGCCTTGGATACGTTCCCAGTTATTTAGCAGGTAGTTTAAATCCCATTCGAGCTCTTCAGCCGATTTACCTACACCCGCTGTACGCACGATAAGGCCCATGCCCTGAGGCAGAGTCAGGCCAGACATCGCTTCTTTCAGCTGGCTGCGTTCTTCACCTTCAATACGGCGGGAAATGCCGCCAGCGCGCGGGTTGTTCGGCATTAAAACCAGATAACTACCGGCGAGCGAGATGAAGGTGGTCAAGGCAGCACCTTTGTTACCACGTTCTTCTTTATCAACTTGAACAATTACCTCTTGGCCTTCTTTCAACACCTCTTTGATGTTTGGACGACCTTGGTAGCTGTAATTGTCTGGAAAGTATTCGCGGGCAATTTCTTTAAGGGGAAGGAAACCGTGACGCTCTGAGCCATAGTCTACGAAAGCAGCTTCCAGACTGGGTTCAATGCGGGTAATACGGCCTTTATAGATATTTGCTTTTTTCGATTCATGGCCAGGGCTTTCGATATCCAGATCGTATAAGCGCTGACCGTCAACCAATGCGACGCGCAACTCTTCCTTTTGAGTTGCGTTAATCAACATTCTTTTCATATCAAATTGTTCTCGATTATTTGTTGTTATTAGTTGTTGGAAACGAGAGAAAGAACGCAATGCTGCCAGGTCCCAAGTCTGACGTTAATGCAGCCTCACGGCTGGGAAATCAGGGACGCTCCAGGGCACTACCTATCTACCCACTGATACGGAAATAGTGTATTCACTCCGGTTTATTCAGTCGGCTATTCGCCACAAATGGCGACAGTCTCTTTGACACTGGTTATTTATCCCGTCGTGCCAACAATCTAACGGGTGCTTTATTCTTCATGTCTTACGCCGAGTGCGGCATGATTAGGACACCCTGACTTGCCAACGAATCAGATACTACTTAGACATAGTGCTTGTGGCAGTTAGGGGTCTGAGATAAAGCGGTAAAGATTTACTCTATTTGTTGACATTTTAGTCGTAATGAGCAAAAAAGCGTCACGCTTTTCTGCTTTACGGCGCAACTATAGCAGGGACACTTTTTTGCAGCAAACTACTTTGATGCAATGTAGAATCTACGGCCTATGAATACTGAAAAACCTAAAGTGCAATTCATCGACATTTCAGATGACATTGCGGGCCAACGGATCGATAACTTTCTCCGAAATAGGCTCAAAAACGTACCTAAAAGTATGATTTATCGCGTTCTCCGCAAAGGAGAAGTGCGAGTTAATAAAAAACGTATAAAACCTGAATATAAGCTTCAGGCAGGGGATGTTATCCGCATGCCGCCTATCAAGATCCCAGAGACGGCGCAGGCTGAGGCACCCAGCACGAAACTTAATCGGGTAGCTGAGCTGGAAAAATGTGTGATTTATGAAGATGATCACATGTTGGTGCTCAATAAACCGTCAGGGACAGCGGTTCATGGTGGCAGCGGTTTGCACTTTGGTGCGATTGAAGCAATGCGGGCCCTTAGACCAGATGCCCGCTTTTTGGAACTGGTGCACCGCATTGATCGCGATACATCCGGTATCTTGTTGATTGCCAAGAAGCGTTCAGCACTTCGCCACCTGCAGGCGCAGTTTCGTGAGAAAACGGTGCAGAAGTATTATTTTGCACTGGTTATGGGTAACTGGAAGCCTTCGATGAAGAAGGTCACTGCGCCGCTGATGAAAAATGAAGTCAACAGTATTGTGCGTGTGAACCCCAATGGTAAACCGTCAGAAACCCGTTTTAAGGTGTTGGGGCAGTTTGAGCAGGCCACCCTGGTGCAAGCCAGTCCAATTACGGGACGTACTCATCAAATTCGCGTACATGCGCAGTATGTGGGTCATCCTCTCGCGTGGGATGATCGCTATGGCGATCCGCGCTTTGATGCCTACACCAAAAAGTTCGGTTTGAACCGTTTGTTCCTTCATGCTGCCAACATCAAGTTTACCCACCCGGGCTCCGGGGAATTGATGAATATCTCTGCTCCGATGGACAAGCAACTGGAAAAAACGCTGGAAGGGTTAAGGAAAGCGCCACGCGTTAACTGATCACCAGCGGGTAATATCCGCTTCTTATGATTTATCACCCTTAAGAAAAGGGGCTGTGCCCCTTTTCAAAGCACGTTTACTCCTTCAGCGTTAAGCATTTCGCACAAACGAATCAGGGGCAATCCAACTAATGTATTCGGATCCCGGCCTTCCAGCCTGTCAAACAGCGCAATGCCCAGACTCTCGCATTTAAAGCTGCCTGCACAATCGAGCGGTTTTTCCCTTTCCACATAGCGACGAATTTCTCTTTCGCTTAGGTTACGGAAATGAACGTGAAAGGGTTCTACGTCCGTTTGGGCTGTGCCTGTTTTCGCATTGAGTAGGGTAAGGCCTGTATAAAAGGTAACGTGTTTCCCGCTGGCTGCATTGAGCTGCGCGATTGCTTTTTCTTCTGTATGAGGTTTGCCCAGGATCTTTTCGTCGATCACACAAACCTGATCGGATCCTATGATCAACGCCTCGGAATAAATGTCCTGACAGGCTTTGGCTTTTTCCAGAGAAAGGCGCTTCACCAAATCTGTGGGCGTTTCATTTTCTTTCGCAGATTCATCAATATCCGGTGAGTACACACAAAAGGGGAGGCCAAGTTTTTGCAGAAGTTGCTGTCGATACCAGGATCCAGACGCCAGCACAATTGTTTGTTTATTCATCTAACGATGATCCTTTACCTGAATATTCGTATACGTGAGTCAGTGTAATGTTTTAAACTTGCGTAGGCGAGTGGGCATCTGGTGTACGTTGGCAGTTGTCGCCCATTCAAAGATCAATTGTGCTAAGTACCTGTTGTTCAGAAACCAACCTTGTTTTTATTTCTCAGGGCGTTTGAAGCGCTTGAATAGAAGTAAAGGCATAAATTTCTTTGACTCAGGCTACATAGGAGGCTAGAATTCGCGCCCTATGCAAAAGGTAAAGCTACCACTAACGGTTGACCCGTTTAGAAGTGCGCAAAAGCAGCTTGATTACGATGGCATCATCACTGTTAAGCAACTGGAGCGTATTGCTGAAGCAACTGAAGGTGTAATCAGTGATGCCGAAGTGAAGCTTTCGTTTGACATTGATGCTCAAGGGCTGAAGATTGTACGCGGTAACGCCAAGGTCGATGTCAATTTAGAGTGTCAGCGTTGTTGGAAAATCTTCCCGCATCATTGTGAAGTCGAATTTATTTACAGCCCGGTTTTCAATGAAGATCAGGTTGGCAATTTACCGGATGCTTATGAGCCGGCAT
The DNA here is from genome assembly GCF_059704325.2 of Grimontia sp. THUN1695. Classification (NCBI taxonomy): domain Bacteria; kingdom Pseudomonadati; phylum Pseudomonadota; class Gammaproteobacteria; order Vibrionales; family Vibrionaceae; genus Grimontia; species Grimontia sp. THUN1695. Next base: position 895,349 of record NZ_AP046577.1, read on the forward strand.
TAGTCGACGAAAATGGTGAGATTGACTTGCTTCAACTTATCGAAGATGAGTTGATTGTGGCTTTGCCACAGGTTGCCATGCATGACGAAGAAGATTGCGAAGTTGATTCTGAAAGCATGGTATTTGGGGAAATCCCGCTTGCTGATGAGCGTCCGAATCCATTTGCCGTTTTGAAAAACTTAAAGCAAAGTAACGAGGAGTAGGGTCAATGGCCGTACAACAGAACCGTAAAACCCGTTCTAAGCGTGGTATGCGTCGTTCACACGATGCGCTGGGCACTGCAGCACTGTCTGTAGATGCAACTTCTGGTGAAACTCACCTGCGTCACAACGTGACTGCTGACGGTTTCTACCGTGGCCGTAAGGTAATCAACAAGTAAGGTTGAGCCTTGACAGGTCTAACCATTGCACTTGATGCGATGGGCGGGGATTTCGGTCCTCAAGTAACAGTGCCTGCCTCCGTGCAGGCATTGTTGCATTTCCCCTCGTTAAAAGTGGTACTCGTCGGTGATCAATCCGAGATCACCCGCCAGCTTGTATCGCTGGGTCAAAAAGAAAATCCTCGCATATCGATTGTTCATGCGGAATCTTCGATCGCCAATGACACAAGACCCTCACAAGCACTGAGATCGAGTAAAGGGACATCCATGCGTATTGCCCTCGAACTGGTTGCAGACGGTTTGGCTGATGCCTGTGTCAGTGCCGGAAATACCGGTGCATTGATGGCGCTTTCCCGTTCGCTGTTGAAGCTTCTTCCTGGCATAGATCGTCCCGCATTGATCTCAGAGTTGCCCACAGTAGGCGATCAACAAAGCTGGTTACTGGATTTGGGCGCCAATGTCTCTGTGGATGCAGACACCCTGTTTCAATTTGCAGTCATGGGCTCTGTGTTGGCAGAAGAACAGTTAGGCTATAAGCCTTCAGTGGGCTTGCTGAATATCGGTGAAGAAGAGATCAAAGGTAATGACTTGGTTAAGCGCTGTTCAGAGATGCTGCAGCAGTGCTCGGCGGTTAATTACATCGGTTATGTAGAGGGTGACCAGCTTTATACCGGTAAAGCTGATGTCATTGTCTGCGATGGATTTGTCGGTAATGTGAGCCTTAAAACCAGTGAAGGTGTCGCCAGACTGTTTTTAGAGAGCCTGAAGATACATGTCTTGGCTAATCCTTTTAAGAAACTGGTAGCTAAATGGTTATTTGGTGGGCTGTTTAATCGCCTCAAAGACCTGAACCCCGACCAGTACAATGGTGCAAGTCTGTTAGGATTGCGCGGCATTGTAGTGAAAAGCCACGGACGGGCTGATATTTCCGCTTTCCAACATGCTATCGGAGAAGCGGTACACGAAGTCGAACGGCAACTACCGAATAAAATATGTGACCGTTTGGAAGCCGTACTACTCGAGAGGCATTATTAGTCTTCATGTTCAGTAAGATTTTAGGCACAGGCAGTTATCTGCCTGCGCAAATCCGCACCAATGCGGATCTTGAAAAAATGGTGGATACCAGTGATGAGTGGATCACTGCCCGTACTGGTATCAAAGAACGCCGAATTGCCAGCGCACAAGACACAGTCGCCACGATGGGTTATTACGCAGCTTGTCAGGCGATTGAAATGGCAGGCGTTGATAAACAAGATATCGACTTGATTATTGTCGCCACAACCAGTGGTGAGAGCGCATTCCCCTCAGCGGCCTGTGAGATTCAGGCAATGCTGGAGATCAGCGGTTGTCCGGCTTTCGATATTGCGGCTGCGTGTTCAGGTTTTGTCTATGCACTGAGTGTGGCTGATCAATATATAAAGTCAGGTATGGCGCGCAATGTACTGGTGATTGGTGCAGATCGTCTCTCCCACTTGTGTGATCCTGAAGATCGCTCAACCATCATCCTGTTTGGCGATGGTGCGGGTGCGGTTGTTGTCGGTGCCAGTGAAGAACCCGGCATTATTTCAACCCACCTTCGCGCTGACGGTAAATTCGGCGAGTTGCTGAAGGTGAAATATCCACAACGCGCGAAAGCGGGTAGCCCTGTGGATGCCGATGCTTGGCTGTACATGGCCGGCAACGATGTATTCAAAGTTGCGGTAACGCAACTGGCGAACATTGTGGCGGAAACACTGGATGAAAATCAGATGGATAAGTCTGAAATAGACTGGTTGGTCCCTCACCAAGCAAACTATCGCATTATCAAGGCAACGGCGAAAAAGCTTGCCATGTCGATGGATCAGGTAGTACTCACACTTGATAAGCATGGCAATACATCGGCTGCTTCCGTGCCCACCGCGCTTGATGAAGCGGTACGTGACGGACGCATTCAACGCGGCCATACGATTTTGCTGGAAGCCTTTGGTGGTGGTTTCGCCTGGGGCTCAGCTCTGATCAAATTTTAAAAAGGAAAACGCTATGTCTAATTTTGCTGTGGTTTTTCCCGGCCAGGGTTCTCAATCTGTGGGCATGTTGGCAGAACTGGCTGAACAGTTTCCTATAGTACAAGAAACCTTTGCAGAAGCTTCTGAAGTACTTGGCTATGACCTTTGGGCACTGGTCCAAAATGGTCCTGCGGAAGATCTGAATCAAACCAACCGTACCCAGCCAGCTCTGTTAACGGCATCTGTTGCCATTTGGCGCGTTTGGCAGCAAGAAGGCGGTGCGCAGCCTTCTGTGATGGCAGGGCACAGTCTGGGTGAATACTCTGCGCTGGTGTGTGCCGGCGTTATCGACTTTAAGCAAGCGGTTAAGCTGGTAGAACTGCGCGGCGAGCTGATGCAAGAAGCGGTTCCTGCCGGTGTTGGCGCCATGTCTGCCATCATTGGCTTGGACAATGACGCTATCGCAAAAGCGTGTGAAGAAGCGGCACAAGGTCAGGTGGTTTCTCCTGTTAACTTTAACTCGCCGGGCCAGGTGGTTATTGCAGGTAATAAAGAAGCGGTAGAACGTGCAAACGCGCTGTGTAAAGCGGCGGGAGCTAAGCGCGCACTGCCTCTGCCTGTGTCTGTGCCATCTCACTGTGCATTGATGAAGCCCGCCGCTGACAAACTGGCTGTTGCGTTGGAAGAAATCGAATTTTCGGCACCTTCTATTCCTGTAATTAATAATGCTGATGTTGCGATTGAAACTGATCCGGCTGCAATCAAAGATGCGTTAGTTCGCCAATTGTACGGTCCGGTTCGCTGGACAGAAGGTTGTGAGAAAATGGCCAATGAAGGCGTTGAACTGCTGCTCGAAATGGGACCAGGCAAAGTGTTGACTGGCCTCGCCAAACGTATCGACAAACGTCTGAACGCAGCAGCAGTGAATGATCCAGCTTCTCTGGAAGCGGCGAAGTAATCAATTCTGGGATTCACAGCCGGTGAAAGCTGGCTGTTTAATAAAGGAACGAAAACTGATGAATCTGAACGGTAAGATTGCTCTGGTAACAGGTGCGAGCCGCGGCATTGGCCGTGCAATTGCTGAACTGCTGGTTGAGCGCGGTGCAACGGTTGTAGGGACTGCCACTTCTGAGAGCGGTGCCTCAGCAATTAGCGAATATCTGGGTGAAAATGGTAAAGGTTATGCGCTTAATGTAACCTCTGCTGAATCCATTGACGCTGTACTTAAGGCAATTAAAGAAGAGTTTGGTGATGTCGATATTCTGGTGAACAACGCCGGCATCACCCGTGATAACCTTCTGATGCGAATGAAAGACGACGAATGGCAAGACATAATGGACACCAACCTGACGTCTATCTTCCGCATGTCTAAAGCCGTATTGCGTGCGATGATGAAAAAGCGTAACGGCCGCATCATTAATGTTGGCTCAGTGGTTGGCACCATGGGGAACGCTGGTCAGGCAAACTATGCTGCTGCGAAAGCCGGCGTTGTGGGCTTTACCAAATCTATGGCACGTGAGGTTGCATCACGTGGGATTACTGTAAATACTGTTGCCCCGGGTTTCATCGAAACCGATATGACAAAAGCGCTGAATGATGATCAGCGTGCAGCGACATTGGCTCAGGTACCTGCTGGACGTCTGGGTGAACCACGTGAAATTGCGGCTACTGTCGCATTCCTTGCATCAGATGATGCAGCGTATATCACGGGTGAAACACTGCATGTCAATGGCGGCATGTACATGATTTAAACAATAAAGTTGCACCTCTAAATGATTCAGGTCAAAATCCGATGGTTTATCAGCCAAATCGTGGTTTGACCAGCATTTCGGGTGTTGCAACTTCCACGTTATTGAATAAACTACTGCACATATCGCATCTGCGAATCTTGTAAGGAATAGTATTAATATGAGCAACATCGAAGAACGCGTAAAAAAAATCATCGTTGAGCAACTGGGCGTAGACGAAGCAGAAGTTAAAAACGAAGCATCTTTTGTTGACGATCTGGGCGCAGACTCACTGGATACCGTTGAGTTGGTAATGGCTCTGGAAGAAGAATTCGATACCGAGATTCCAGACGAAGAAGCAGAGAAGATTACGACTGTACAAGCGGCTATCGACTACGTTGTTAGCGCGTCTGAGTAATCAGAACAAGATCCCCCCAGGCGGTCACCTTGACCGCCTGAGTTTTTTATACCATCCGCGAAATTTCGTTATAACACCTTTCTCCGGAGAATATCATCGTGTCTAAGCGTCGTGTTGTTGTCACTGGCATGGGGATGTTATCGCCTGTAGGTAACACCGTTGAATCATCTTGGAAAGCACTGCTGGCTGGCCAGAGTGGTATTCAGAGTATCACCCATTTTGATACGTCTGACTTCGCGACTAAATTTGCCGGTCTGATAAATGATTTCAACAGTGAAGATTACATCTCTAAGAAAGATGCCAAAAAAATGGACCTGTTCATCCAATATGGCATTGCAGCAAGTGTGCAAGCACTTAAAGATTCTGGTCTGGAGATCACGGAAGAAAATGCAGACCGTATTGGCGTAGCCATCGGCTCTGGTATTGGTGGTTTGGGTCTTATTGAAACTAACCACAGTGCGTATGTCGAAAAAGGCCCACGCAAAATCAGCCCGTTTTTTGTACCGTCGACCATCGTAAACATGATCGCCGGTCACGTTTCTATCAACTATGGTCTTCGCGGTCCAAACATCGCGATTGCGACCGCGTGTACCACTGGCCTTCACAACATTGGCCATGCAGCACGCATGATTGCCTATGGTGATGCTGATGCTATGGTTGCCGGTGGTGCAGAGAAAGCATCGACCGAGCTAGGTATCGGTGGTTTCGCTGCAGCGAAAGCACTGTCTACCCGCAATGACGATCCTCAGGCAGCATCACGCCCATGGGATAAAGACCGTGACGGTTTTGTTCTGGGTGACGGTGCAGGTGTGATGGTATTGGAAGAGTACGAACACGCGAAAGCGCGTGGCGCGAAAATCTACTGTGAGCTCGTTGGCTTCGGTATGAGTGGTGATGCGTACCACATGACCTCGCCAAGCGAAGACGGCTCAGGTGGTGCGCTGGCAATGAAAGCAGCTATCCGCGACGCAGGTATCACACCAGATCAAATCGGTTATGTGAATGCGCACGGTACGTCAACACTTGCAGGTGACATTGCTGAAACCAAAGGTATTCGTCTAGCGTTGGGTGATGCAGCAGACAAAACGATGGTCTCTTCCACCAAATCGATGACAGGTCACCTTCTGGGTGCTGCGGGCTCTGTTGAAGCAATTATTACCGCGATGTCTCTGGTTGATCAGGCGGTTCCGCCAACCATCAACCTGGACAATGTTGGTGAAGGCTGTGACCTGGATTACGTACCTCACGAAGCACGCCAAGTGAAGATGGAGTATGCACTGTGTAACTCTTTCGGCTTCGGTGGCACAAATGGTTCGCTGATCTTCAAGAAAATCTAAGTTTATTTGCCCGCTTAGTTTTTTTGCCAACAAGGTTTTTTGATAGAATAGAACGGCTCGGTACTTGGTGACCGGGCCATTTTTTTATCGGTGTTCAGGGAAGAGGCATGCTCTTAATGAATGGTTATTCTACCAATAAGGTGGAAGCAAGCGATCGTGCATTTCAATACGGCGATGGTGTGTTCACCACCATGTTGGTTAAAAATGGGCAGGTCTGTGACTGGTTGCGCCATAAAAAGCGTCTGAAAGATAATGTGGCAACACTGAAAATCGCCGGTGTGAACTGGGGAGATGTCACTCACTGGGTTAAGATTGCCGCTGATACTGTCAAAGAAAGTGAACGGGCAGTGATAAAGGTGATGGTCACCCGGGGCTCTGGTGGCAGGGGGTACAGCCCGGCAGGCTGCGTAACGCCTAATGTCGTCGTCAGTACACATCTTTTTCCTGCCCATTATCTTTCATGGCGTGAAAACGGTATCACCATGAAAGTGTTGAGCCAGCGTATTGGATTGTCACCGATAGCAGGACTGAAACATTTAAACCGCCTTGAACAAGTGCTGCTAAAGCAGGAAGTGGAATTGCTTGGTGTGGATGATGGTGTCGCCTGTGATATGAATGGCCATGTTGTGGAAACCTCGGCATCAAATATCTTCTGGCGAAAAAAAAAGAGTCTTTATACTCCTCCGGTTGAACTGGCGGGAGTAGCAGGCACGATGCGTGCTCAGGTCATGGATCTTGCTGTGCTGGACGGTTATCTAATAAAAGAAGTGTCGGTTACGCATGACGTGTTACTCGATGCCGACGAAATATTTATCACAAATGCAGTGATGGGTTTGGTTCCTGTTCGCTGTTTAGAAGGAAAGGACTACAGCGATTTCGACGCTTGTAGAACAATCACTTTAAGGTTAAATGTGTGATTAAAAAACTTGCGCTGGTTATTTTATTCTTGGCACTTGCAGCCGCTGGTGGTGCATACTGGGTTTACACCCAAATTGAAAATTATGTTAACAGTGAAATCAAACCAATAGAGACACTATTGGTCACGGTGTCTGAGGGGGCGAATTACTATTCGTTTACCCGCCAGCTGGTTTCTGATGGCATTGTTGACGCTTCACCTTGGTCACGATGGGCGGCAAAAACACACCCTGAACTTACCCGGCTGAAAGCAGGCACCTTTCAAGTGCAGCCAGGCCTGACGCTGGCTGAATTGTTTGCATTGGTGCGAAAGGGTAAGGAGCACCATTTCTCGATCACTTTCGTCGAAGGGAGCACCTTTAAAGAGTGGCGAGAGCAACTGGCAAACTCCGACTACCTGACTCATGACACCACTGACCTGACAGAAGCAGAAATTGCCGTAAAGCTTGGACTGCCAACAGAGAAGGTGGAAGGTTTGCTGTTACCTGAAACCTACTACTATGTGGCAGGGCAGAGCGATCTGTCTATCCTCAAGCGGGCGGCACGTAAACTGCAATCTGTATTGGACGAAGCCTGGGAGGGGCGTAAAACAGATCTTCCCATCAAGAATGACTACGAACTACTCACACTGGCTTCGATCATTGAAAAAGAAACTGCCGTCGATAATGAGCGCGGGAAAGTGGCCTCGGTGTTTGTGAACCGATTGAATAAAGGTATGCGCCTGCAGACGGATCCAACGGTGATTTATGGTTTGGGTGACAAATATGACGGTAACATTCGTAAAAAAGACTTGCGCACACCTACACCGTATAACACCTATGTGATTTACGGTCTGCCACCTACGCCAATAGCTATGCCGGGTAAAGCTTCCATTTTTGCTGCAGCCCAACCTGCGGACACATCCTATTTTTATTTTGTGGCAGATGGACGGGGTGGCCACACGTTTTCTAAGTCGCTGGCGGAACATAACCGCGCAGTAAGACAGTATCTCAAAGTATTAAGAAACCAATGAATCACGGAAAATTTATCGTCGTTGAAGGTCTGGAAGGCGCGGGTAAAACCACTGCAATCCGTAATGTCATTGACGTTTTGAAAGCACACGGTATCACGCACATCGAAACCACACGTGAACCAGGCGGAACGCCTTTGGCAGAGCAAATGCGTGCGTTGGTAAAAGAAGGGCACCCTGATGAGCCCCTGACCGATATGGCAGAGCTATTGCTGCTTTATGCCGCGCGCATCCAACTTGTAGATAATGTGATTAAACCTGCGTTGGCAAAAGGCGTGTATGTAGTGGGCGATCGCCATGATATGTCATCTCAGGCTTATCAGGGCGGTGGCCGGGGATTTGATAAGGCATTGATGCAAAACCTGCGCGATACCGTGTTGGGGGACTTCCGTCCTGATTTCACACTCTATCTTGATTTGGACCCTGCGATTGGCCTTGAACGTGCCCGCGCCCGTGGAGCGCTGGATCGTATCGAACAGATGAAGCTTGATTTCTTCCATCGCACCCGCGCACGGTATTTAGAGCTGGCAAATGAAGATGAGAACATTGTGATCATCGATGCCGCCCAATCCATTGAAAACGTCTCGGCAGACATTCGCAAGGCGTTGGAGCATTGGTTGAACCATGCAGGCTAAGCGTTATCCCTGGCATCAGGAAATTTGGCAACACTGGCAGCAATTGCTTGGCCAGAATCGCCTACACCATGCCATTTTACTGAGTGCACCTACAGGCAGTGGAAAGATTGAGCTTGCCGCTATGCTCGCAAAAACCATTCTGTGTAAAAACGGGGTGACGGAGCCATGTGGCATCTGCCATAGCTGTCAGCTGTTTGATGCGGACACCCATCCGGATTTCCATTGGCTGAAACCTGAGGCTGAGGGTAAACAGCTGGGGGTTGATGCGATTCGCGCCGGTAACCAGTACGCATGGGAAACCTCCCAGTTAGGGGGGCAGCGTGTCATCCTGATCCAGAATGCCGATCGAATGGGTGAAGCGGCGGCCAATGCGCTGCTGAAAACGTTGGAAGAACCGCCATCCCATTGCCATTTCATCTTGCTGTCACAGTCAATGGACACCATGTTGCCGACAGTGGTTAGCCGGTGTAACAAGTGGAAACCGAAATTGCCTGAAGAGTCTGTCGTAAAACGCTGGGTGGAAAGTGAACTGTTAGAGTCAGTGCCTTTGCAGGTTCTTCGTATTAACCGTGGTGCGCCGCTTGCCGCAAAAGCGTTTGTTGAAAACGGCAGTGTGGCCAGACATAAAGCGTTGGTGGATGGGTTTGCCAGTTTTGTCACCCAAAAACAAGGTTTGTTCACGGTGACTGAACGGGTGGTCAAAGCCCAGCAAGAGGGATTGCAGTGGTTGAGCTTTCTTCTGCTTGATGTGGTGAAAATCCAGCAAGGTTCAGATGAAGCAATTGTTCACTGTGATGAAATGAAAACACTCCAGACCCTGGCTTCCTCACTGCCGCACTCCCAAGTGATGGCCCAGTTGATAGGGCTGAACCGGATGAAAGCAGAACTTGCCAGACACACAGGCTTGAACTGTGAGTTGCTCATCAGTCGTTGGCTGACAGAATTCATCACGGCCTGATAGAAACAAGACCTGAACCCTGAAAGTGGGAGGTTGAACTATCCCGCTTTAAATGGCGTATAATTGTCAGCTTTCGTTAACAACCTACCGGAGAAAAAACGTGCTAGTCGACTCGCATTGCCACCTCGACAAACTGAACTATAAAGATTTACACACAGATGTGGGCGCGGTGGTAGAAAATGCCAAACAGCGCGGTGTGGATTATCTGTTGTCTGTCGGCGTGACTCTCAAAAGTTTTCCTAAAATGATGGAGTTGATTCGCCCGTTCAAGAATGTCTTTGCCTCTTGCGGTGTCCACCCACTGGATATAGAAGAGGGCTTTGATTACGACACCTTGAAAGCCTTAGCGTCTGATGAGCGTGTTGTGGCAATTGGTGAAACCGGGCTGGACTACCACTACCAGCCAGAACTGGCCGAAAAACAGAAAGAGGCATTCCGCCAGCATGTCCGTCTGGCGGTTGAGCTGGATAAGCCCCTGATAATTCATACCCGCATGGCCCGCGAAGACACCTTACAAATCCTGCGTGAAGAAAACGCCCAGAAAGTAGGCGGTGTGTTGCACTGCTTCACCGAAAGCTATGAAATGGCAGAAGCCGCAATTGAATTGGGTTTTTACATTTCTATCTCAGGTATTGTCACGTTCAACAAAGCGTCTGAACTGAAAGATGTTGTTCGTCGCTTGCCATTGGAGAAACTGCTGGTTGAAACCGACTCGCCATACCTCGCGCCTGTTCCTTATCGCGGAAAGGAAAACCAGCCTGCTTATGTTCGTGAAGTTGCTGAATATGTTGGCTTGTTGAAAGGCGTTTCTTACGAAGAAGTGGCAAGGGTGACAACCGAAAATTTCTTTCGTTTGTTCAAGCTGGCAGCCTGATGTAGCTCTAAAGAAACTATGCCCATTGTGGCATGGTTTTTTCGCAAATGCCTGACCTCGATGGATTCTGAAAAATATAAATTTGGGACTTTATCTCTCAATTAATGAAGGCTAGCTGGCAAGGAAGTCTGTTGGCTTATAAAATCAAGATAATTAAACCTCCCCGTTCATTTCAATGTTCCGGCTTGGAAGTGCAGAATGAAGGAAACACAGTCAGCGCTTATCCGGGGTTTTTTTATCCTGGAAAAGATAGTGAAAGCAGATAAGCCATTATCCAGCGTTTACCTGGCTGAAGAGCTGGGCTTACCGAAACAGACAGTGCATCGAATCGCGCAGCAACTGGAAGAGGAAGGGCTGCTTCAAAGAGAGCCAGATGGAAAACGGTTTACTGCCGGAAACCGGCTAAGGGCGCTTGCGCGTGATACCCTGAAAAACTCAGCGATCAATGTACATCGCTTTTCGATTCTGAAAGAACTGTCTGATCAAATAGGTGAAACGTGCAACATTACCATCCTGGATGGCACGGAGATCTTGTACCTTGAGAGGGTTGAAACAAACTGGCCTTATCGCATTCACTTACCTGTTGGCAAGCACTACCCATTACACTGCACGGCATCGGGCAAGCTGTTTCTTGCGGACATGAAATCTGCCACGCGTAAACGTCTGTTAAAAAGCTTACCCCTTTCGCGAGAAACCCCGCAAACCATTACCGATGTCAATGAACTTGAAAAACACTTGGCAAACATTAGTCACTGGAAGAACTCTGGCAATACCTGCCACTTTTGCGCCGGGCTGCCCAACGGCTGGCTCTAGCAGAATTTGGCATCGCCGATGATGTTACCGCTAACTGATATACCTAAGCACCTTCAAATCGCTTGGGTATACGCCAAGATGTGGTGTGATGGATTCAGGTAGATAGCCCATGCGTAACCATTTTATGGTCTTCTAAAATCATATCCGATGCTTTTTCGGCGATCATTATTGTTGGGGCGTTGGTATTACCGGATGCGATTTCTGGCATGATAGAGGCGTCCACCACACGTAAATGTTCCACACCATAGACTTGTAACCTGGGATTTACGACTGCCATCTTATCTGTTCCCATCTTGCAGGTGCTGGTGGGATGGTAAATGGTTTGACTGAACTGCCTTGCCGCCATCAAGAGTTCCTCATCTGTCTGGTATTTCGTTCCTGGTACATATTCGTCCAATATATATTCAGACAGTGGGGAAGTATGCGCAATCTTTCTTGCCAGTTTAATAGCGTTGATGATGACCTCTTGATCACGGGTATCCGAGAGGTAGCACGGCTGGATATCGGGATGTTTGAATGGATCTGTGGACGTGATTTTGATACTGCCACGGCTATAGGGACGGAGTTGGCACACGGAAGACGTGAAAGCAGAAAATGGGTGAACGCCATCCCCAGGTTTATCTGCACTCAGTGGTTGCATGTGAAACTGAATGTCTGGACGTTCTAACCCGGGGGAGGATGTGGTGAAAATTGCTACTTGGATTGCAGCCAGTGTCAAAGGCCCGGTACGTTTAAACAAGATATTCCAGCCCAACGAGCGCACGCTTGAACAGTCTGTTAAGCTCATCATTTAACGTGTGTTCACTGGTTTTAAACACCAGCCTTACCTGAAGGTGATCCTGCAAATTTTCCCCAACACCCGGTAAGTCATGGATGACAGGGATACCCAGTTTATTGAGCAATGCGGCGGGACCTATACCGGAGAGTTGTAACAATTGGGGGGAGCCAATCGCACCGGAAGAAAGGATCACTTCTTTTGATGCATAGACATCCCGCGCTTCTCCTTTCTGGTAAACCTTGACGCCAACAGCAACCTTACCGTCAAAAAGCACTTTCATAACATGGCTATCTGTCAGTATATCTAGGTTGGGACGGTGCTTTGCCGGACGCAGAAAGGACTTTGCCGTGCTGCAGCGAAATCCTTTGTAAGCAGTTTGCTGAAAATAGCCAACACCTTCTTGGTGTTTCCCATTGCAGTCCGGGTTATAAGGGATCCCCAGATTCACCGCCGCTTTGATAAAGTGGTCAGCAATCGGTCGCCGCAAGCGCAAGTCGCTGACCTTTTGCAAGCCATGGACACCATGGTAGTCGTTTGCACCGCGCTCCTGATCCTCGGATTTTTTGAAATAAGGCAACACGTCTTTGTATGACCAACCGTGGTTTCCCAGCGTCTCCCAACGATCGTAATCTTCTGCTTGACCTCTCACATACAGCAGCCCATTCAGTGCGCTTGAACCACCAAGCACTTTGCCCCTTGGCCATTGTAGCTGGCGGAAGTTAATGCCGAGATCCGGCTGGGTGACATAACACCAGTCAGTTTTAGGATTGTGCATTGTCTTGAAGTAGCCGACCGGAATATGCAACCAAGGGTTGTTATCCTTTCTTCCTGCTTCAATCAACAGCACGCGATTGGTCGTGTCTTTGGACAGTCTGTTGGCAAGAACACAACCCGCAGAGCCTGCTCCCACGACAATTCCGGTGCTGCTTTTTCTATGGGTGACTTGGTTTGGCGCTTCTTACAATATTAAAAAACGCACCCATCTGGCGTTAACAGAGATACGCGCGCGGTTGTCTTACCGACTCCAGTTTCTTTGTTTGATCCTCGATGCCGTTCTTTGGATTGTATTTGCTGGAATTGTGATTTTCCATGCCTCAAACCAGGTTTGGATCGCCTACGACAATTTCGCGATTGTGGGGGGGGACAGATGACGTGATGGAGTGGTGGTTCTATTTGGCGACCCCTCTTGCATGGGGATTAATGGTGATCCGGGTTATTCAAAATCTGGCAAAAGATATTCAAACGTTCAAGTGCAGAGAACCTTTTGTGCTTCAGGCATCCTTGGTGGATTAGGAGTAGGAGGTGTTATGGAAGACGGCACATGGATTGCGCTGATATCTGCGGGCGTCACCCTGTTGTTTGTGATTGGTGTCCCCATTTTTTTAGTGATTGGTTTTTGGATTGTTGGCTGTAGCCTTGTTGTAGATTTCACGCTTGCCAATATCGGCGTAACCTTGTTTGAAGGACTGAACTTCTTTGGTCTTTTGGCGCTGCCGTTATTTATTATGACAGGAGACCTGATTAATGCCGCCGGTATTGCTAAACGGATGTCTGATTTCGCCTATTCCATTTTAGGGTGGGTGAGAGGCGGTCTTGGCATGGCAACCATTGGTGCCTGCGGGATGTTTGCCGCGATCTCTGGTTCTAATGCAGGAACAACAGCCACCATTGGTTCGATCATGCAACCAGAAATGTCAAAGAACGATTATGATGAGCGTTTCGCCGCAGCAACGGCAGCAGCCGGTGGCACAGTAGGCATCATTATTCTCCCCAGTATTATCTTCATTGTGTACGGCTTTTTGCTCGACCTTTCTATCAGCGATCTATTTATTGGTGGAATGCTGCCGGGAATGTTGATGGTTATCGCAATGCAACTGGCATGCTATCTGGTCTGTAAGAGAAAAAAGTGGGGGAATATCATTGCATTTGAGCCTGCGCGTATACTGAAGACTGGCTTGAAGGCCTACCTTGGCCTGATTGCGATTGGTATTGTGATCTATGGTATTAATTCCGGCGCATTTTCGCCCACAGAAGCTGCGGGCGTAACCGTTGGGTTTTGCCTGATTGCTGGGGTATTTGTCACACGTCAAATACAAATCCGGTCTTTGCCAACAATCTTGCTGAGGTCAGGACAAATAACAGGAATGCTGGCGCCACTCATTGCCGTGTCAGTTGTCATGCAGCAGTTGTTGTCCCTTCTGGGTGCGGGAGATGTCGTGCGGGGATGGATGTCGGCGATTGGTGATCCAACCTTTGTGCTTGTGGCGTGTATGCTACTTGTTTTGGCGGCAGGTACGGTATTGGAAAGCTTGCCAAATACCATCATTCTTGCTCCGATCCTTGCCCCCATTGCGTACAGTGTCGGTGTTGATCCGATTCATTTTGCCGTTATTTTTCTGGTCGGGGATGCCATTGGCTTTATTACGCCCCCATACGGCCTGAACCTTTACGTGGCGAGCGGCATTACCAGCATACCCTATTTCACAATTGTTCGTTTTGTTTTGCCATACCTGTTTGCTTTGAGTGTCGCTTGGGTCATTATCGCGTTTACCCTCCATTATCGACTTACCTCTTGCAGTTTACCGGTGCAGGATGATGTAACCCTGTTGTTAACGATTGTCCGGCCGAGGATAACAGGCCCCAGATTAAGCAGAAGCTTACTTCAGCGTTTTTTGAATGAAGCATTATTATTTTCAATAAATTACATTTCTTTTGACAGCCTTGAGTCTGAGGATTTGTGTTAATTATGTTAAATAAATTGAATGTGATTTTGAGGGGAAAATGAAGTTCTTTAATGTAACTACTCGCATTGCATAAATTGTAATTTTGTTACACGAAATCACTCTATACCTTTAACTCAATGAAATTAAAGAATTATTTCTTTGAAATTTCACTAAATGGGGCACTGTTGGGACACGAGCTGAATTTTTTGTTCAGCTTATCCACTTGGTTACGTGAAGCGTAGGGCATAAATTTACCGTAGACTTCCAGCACCATCTTTGCGTTCTTGTGGCCCATTTGGGTGGCTATCCAACTTGGGTTAGCATCTTCGGTTAGCATCCAGCAGGCAAACGTATGACGGGTTTGATACGGTCTGCGACGACGGATACCCGAGCGTTTTACGCAACGATCCCATAAATGGGAAATGCCATTGGGAGTATAGTGATTTGTTCCATTTTTACTTTTTCTATTTAGGCCCGATAAAAACACCCAGCGACAACTATCAATACGTTTTTTGTTCTTTTCTCGGGTTTGGACCGTCACTGTGTCAGGTGCTCTTAGGTAAGATACTTCTCTCTGCCTTTTTAGTGCGTCAATAGCGGGTTGAAGCAAAGTGATGATGCGTTCGCCTGATTTTGTTTTTGGCACTCGGAACCCCTCTTTCGCCAAGTTACGTGTAACACGCAGCTCTCCGCGGGATAAGTCAATATCTTCCCAAGCCAGCGCACAGAGTTCGCCATGTCGCAAACCGGTGTAACAGGCAACTGTCCAAATGTTGTGTTCCTGCTCACTCATTGAAGGGTGGCTGACAAGGCGTTTAAATTCATCCATTTCTAATGGATCAGGTTCTTTGTCTTCCTTCTTTACATGCGTGACTGTAGCAAACGGGTTCTCGGCGACGTAGCGGGAATTGATTGCGAACTTCCAGATTTCCGAAAAGACAGAAAGGTATTTGTTAACTGTTGAAGCAGCGCGGCCTTTTTTATTCCCGCGATGTGAGTAATTGGTCGAACCTTCAAGCAATTTATTACGGAGTAAGAGGGCATCTTCAAATGTAATGGAGCGTGCCAGGCGAGTACCACCTAAAATTTCCACACAGGTTTTACATTGAGAGGCAGTTGATTTGTGAGTATCAACGCTTAGCTCTGCTTTTTTGATTTCCAGCCAACGTTCTACCAGATCGGTTATCGTTGTAATCTTCTTTCCTGAGTCGTGACCACAAAGTAGTTGAGCTTTTTTCGAGTTAGGGAAACGTTCAAGATAATCGAACTCTCCATTAGCAATTTCAGACACAATGACCGCGCGTAGGCGGCCAGCTTTTCTGATGTTACTTGGTGTTGCTGCCCAGCCTTTCAAGGTTTCTTTGCAGCGTTGGCCTCGATACATAAACCAAACACGTATAGACGTGCCACGTACTTCTATGCCTTCTGGGATAACTGCCATGTTTATGCTGCCTTAGTGTTGTCAAAGAAACGATCGATCTCGACATGGTTATAAATATAGCTACGAGCACGCTCACTACCTTTTGAAGACACTCGTTTGTAGTGAATCCCCTCGATCCATACATGGGTGCGATAATTTTCGACTTCACGTTTGGTCATGCCTGTCATGACAACAAGTAGGGATTCTTTTATCCACTTGCTGGCAGTTACTTGGACAATAGTTTTTTCGCTCATTGGTCGTTACCTGTGATCAATTCAGCAAGCTTATGCTTGCCCTGGTCGTTGTAGTGAAAGGTTTGAATTTGCTTCTTGGAATTGGCAGCTTGGTCTAGCCGCCATTCGCCGTATTGTTCGCACTTGATGCCGTGGGCGTTGGCCGTCTTGCCTACCTTTTGCGCTGATACGCCGAGCTCTTGGGCGATATCTGTTGCGGTGTAATGCCGCTCTGTTTTCACTGGCATGTCCCACCCTGCGGTCACTAGGGCGGTAATGGCTTTTTCAGACAGGCGGCAAACTGAAAGCAGGGCGAGCGCAACGTCTAAGCTGCATGGCTCGCAATAGCTTTCAAAGGTGGTGTGTGAAACGGCTTTGGCTTTTTGGCACCGGGTGCAAGTTGTCATGGCGGCTACCTCCATATTCGAAAGTAGCTTTGTTGGGTTTGGGTAGGAAGGGGCTGTGGTTAATGAAGCCTTTTTTCAGGCAATTCAAATGAACAGAAAGAACTTCCCCCTCGCACGGATGGGTATTCGGCGCAAAGTTCCTTATTGACAAACTTTACTGCCTGGTCGAATGCATTTTCGTACACATCTACAATTATCGCTTTGATCTTCTTGTTTGATGTTCGGTTGCTCATCGTTTCGGCTCCTTGATTTCTATGTAGCTGGTGCCATTCACGCTGAAATCGTTCCCTTCCAAATCTTGCCAACAATTTTCGGCAGTTTTAGAGAAGGCCTTGTAGTTATTGTAATAACACATAACAATCTCACCATGACTCAAGGCCACCCAATAGAACGCATCCGAATTTTCAGGCTCCGATTCACTGACCGGAATCCACTTGGGCCCGCATACTTCGGCATCACGCTTGAGAGCAGCAATGACCTCTATCGACTCCCTCGTTGCAGCTTTGAACCCAATCTCTTTAACTCTTTCTCTTGCGTCCTCACTGCATAGCGAAGCGAGCAGTTCGTTCAGCATTTTGTGTCTCTCTGCCATCATGGCGGCTAACGAGTGTTCTCTTTCCCCAGCGATGTTTATTAGGGTGTTCACATAGTCAGTTTTATCCATAAATTCGATGGTTAAATCACGATCTAACGCCATGAAAATCATTCCTTTCACTGATGGTTCCGACGCTGATGTCGATGCCAATTTGAGTCCTACAGCACATGCGCTTTGTTGATGTCGCTAATCATCTTTAGCCATTCTGCATCGCGGCGACGTACGCAATGGGCGCGTTCTTTTGCGCTCGGCTTTTTCTTATAGTCCCGCTTTGACTGGCGCGAATGTGCATTAAACGGAGTGGTTTGGTCGTTACCTCTTTCCATGGTGTGGTTTCCTTTTTGGTCGTTGTCGTTATTGAAATTAAACATTACTTGTCACCATCCTCACTCAGGTCGATAACTCGAATGACTATCGCTTTGTCTTTCATTGATGCTGTCAGGTCAGCCCAGTCAATAAAGCCGATGCTGAACCCAGCGCCGATAACATAGGCGACGGCAGCAAATATCAGGATTGGCTGAACTGCCTTACATATTGCAATGAGTCTTTGTTTCACTGGTCGTTACCTCAAAAGAAAGGCCTTTAGGCGGCCTGTGACAGTTGCGTTCCCATGGCGATCAGCTTGTCGCGGTCAACGTAGCGGGTGATCACCGGGTAGTCATTGAATGGGCGCCAGATCAAAAACTGGCTGCCTTTGTTATTGCCTTTTACGGGCAAGCCGGTTGCAGCACTGATAAAGGCGATGCGGCCACCGATAATAATGCGGACCTCTGCGCAACTGCGAATGGCTTCTTTAAACCATCCTACGCTTTGGTCTTGCGGTATCAGCATGACGCAGCCAATGCCGCGTTTCGCCTGGCGGTTTGCCTGCTCTACCCACGGCGTTATGTTGGAGTAGGGCGGGTTGCACCAAGCGTAACTGAGCACTGGCACATCCCATGCTTTGCTGAGCCCGCAGTTGTCTTCGGTGTGGTACTTTTCGCAGAGGTAGTTATCGTCACTGGCTGCTACGTCAATGGCGAAGTGGAACTCTTTGTCGAGCGCATGAAAAATGGTGCTGGGTGTGCGCCATTTATCGCGGATTTCGACAGGTGTATTTGAGCCGGTATAGTCTGCCATTACGCCGCCTCCTCTCGTTTGAGTAAGGTTTGCTCCAATCCTTGGCGCATTAGCTTTGACATTTTGAACGTCAACTTGGAGCCAGCTTCCTTGGTGACGGTTTCGCCCGTTTTAGGATTGCGCACCTTTCTTTCTGGTGTGGCTTTCACCGCGAACACGCCAAAACCACGAGCCTCGATGCGATCCCCTGCGTTTTGCAGTGCGTTTTTCATGGCGTTGATAAATGCTCTTGTCATACGCTCCGCTAACGCATGGCTGAAATCGGGACATTCACCTATCCAATCTGCCAGCTCTGAGGTGTTGAATTTTTTCCCGCCTGACCTTGCGAACGTCACGCTTACGGTGTCGCGCATTGGCATGGTTTCGCCCGTTTTAGGATTACGAACCATCCGTCCACCCGGTTTGATTTTTGGCACTAGCTTTCCAATGCCACGAAGGTGAACGGGCATGCCTTCAGTGAGTTGGTAGTGAATAATGTCGAATGCTGCGTCAACGAAGGGCAACGCGACGCTAATCTTTACGTCTGCTTGCTCGGCAATGAACTCGGCCAAGTCTTTTTTAGTGGTGGTTTTCATGCTGCCTCCTTCATTTGTTCGGCTTGCCATTGGTCGATAAAGCTGTTGCAAACGCTGAGAACGGCTTCTGCGGTTTTGATTCCCATGCCTTTAACATGCTTCACGGTGGCTTCTGGGACCATGCGACAAAGTTCATACAGCGTATGGATTCCAGCGCCGCTCAGTTTTGCCAGATCCTTTTCTTTTATGCCCGGGATATCGCAAAGCGGGACCGACATAGACCATTCCACTTTCTCAACAAGTGCTGGGTGAGATTTCTCGCAACGTGCGCGGATCAACTCTGCCAGCGCGTCGTTCAGATCTTCCGGCCAGTGCTGCGCCACTTCATCGCATTTCGGATAGAAGGGGTGCAGCCAGTCTGTAACCATCACCAGCACGTTAACGCCGATGTTACTGCGCACTTCAATGTGCCAGTTGAGGTCGCTTAGCAGGGTAATGGGCTGGCCGTGTAGCTTGGTTGATAATCCCCATTCGTATTGGTAGATGTAGAACTCTACGCCTTCGGTGCCTATGTAGGCTTTTTGCTGCACTGTGCCATCATTGTGCTGGCGCATTTCGCGCAGTGCTTCCAGTTCCATATTCATGTCTTTGATGAGATTGGAAAGCTCGGTAATTTTGTATTTCAGGTTGGTCGCACCTGTGGTCAGCACTTTTACTTCAGCGCTTTTGCTGGAAATCAGCCTGGTCTTTTCCTGCACCTGCTTTTTCAGCTCAATGTTTTTCTTTTTGAGCGCTTCGGGATCCAACTCTTTCAGGCGTTTCAGTTCAGCGCGGACCTGTTTCAGTTCGCTGAGTTCAGCCTCTGCTCGGGTCAGTTTAATGTGGATTGCGGACACTTCATTTTTTCGCTGGATGTCTGCGTCGGCCAGTTGCGATTTCAGCGATTCAACTTGCAGCAGAAGCGAGGCGTTTTTCTCGTCCAGTAGTTCAAGGTGGTCACAAAGGCTGTCATGCTCGTCAGCTTCTTTTTCCAGCAATGCATTAATGCCTGGCACTTGGCGCTCTACTAGGCCCTGAATGTTGCTGAGCTGGGAGTTAACGGAGTTGACTAAGGCGCTGATTGCGCTTGCTACGTTTTGGTGTTGTTGCATGGTCGTTACCTCAAAAGAAACGGACCGCATTGGCGGTCCGTGCAGATTGCTGACTAACCCCGCTTTTTCAAGCGGGGTTTTCTTTTGTTAGTGGCCGAAGGCCGCGATCGCGCTATTTTTCCATATTGTTATGTTCAGGCTGCTTTTAGCCCATAGACGCTAAATTGCGTCACTATCTGGACTATTTGCCGTGTATTGAGCCCGATTTTGCGAAGATAAGCCTCCAGTAAGGCTATCTTCTTGATGTTTTGCGCTGCTGCCGCCAACCAGCATTGGATTTGTACTTTCAACAGACCACGGAACCTCGCATAGCGATGGCCATGATGTTGTTTGGCATCTGCGAAGCTTCGCTCCACCGTCTCTGCCCGTCGTCGGTACACTTTCTTTCCCCAGGCTGTCAGCCTCAAGGCATTGGCATTCTCTACCGATTTCTCGAACAGGTGCCGGGTTATCACCCGTTTGTGATTCTTGCTCTTGGTGCAATCATCGCGCAGCGGACAGGTTTTGCATATCTGTGGGTCAGAGTGATACTCGCGGTATGCCTGACGGTTGGTGGTCTTGTAAACCAGCTCCTGTCCCTGAGGACAGAGATAGCGGTCCGTCTCTTTGTCGTAATGAAAGTGCTTTTTCTTGATAGGATTCTTCGTACGGTGCGGCCGGCGGTATCCCATCACCGGCAGCATTTGGCGCTGCTCCAGTTCATGGCAGATAGTCGCGGTGAAGTAACCGGCATCAAGCCCGGCGGCAACAGGCGAGAGCGTAAAGCGCGCTAACGTGGTATCCAGACGGGCGATATACGGTTGGGCGTCATTCACATTGCCTGGCGTGACATGGGTGTCGAGGATGATGCCGTGTTTGCCGTCGACGGTGCGATGGTCAAGGTAGAAGAAGCCCTGTGGTTTTTGGTCCCGTGTCATGAACCCGCTGTCTGGGTCGGTGGTGCTGACTTTGGTGTTTTTCTCAATGTGACCATCTTTCGGTTTGAGTGGGCGTTTTCCTTCTGCTGCACGGTCAGCGTCAACCGCTTCATCTAACAGCTCGGCATAAGCACTGACGTTTTGTTTCACCAGTTCGTTACGGTATTTACGCTTGTTGGCATTGGCTTTCAGGTGAGTGCTGTCGGTAAATAAGACGCGTCCCTCGACCATGCCTTTGTTCATCGCCTGCTCGACGATGCGGATGAAGATGCGCTCGAACACGTCGGTATCGTTGAAGCGACGGCGGCGGTTCTGGCTCAAGGTGGACGCATCAATCACCTTTTCGGTTAGCGACATGCGAAGGAACCAGCGGTAAGCGACGTTGACCTCGATATCTTTGACGAGCTGGCGTTCACTTTTAACACCGAAGAGGAAGCCTAGGAGCAGGATTTTGAACAGGCGAACGGGGTCTATCGCAGGACGGCCATTGTTGTGGCAGTAGAGATGGGCGACTTCGTCGCGGATAAACTCAAAGTCGACGGCAGCATCGATTTTGCGAACAAGATGGTTTTTGGGAACCAACTGTTCGAGTGTCACCATCTCGAATTCATATTGCTGAGGGCCAGGGTCTTTAAGCATGTCACCACATCCATGATTGATTTGCTTATCCCTTATTAGATCAAAGCCCCAGCCAAATGGCCAGGGCTTTGTCAGCAGTCTGAACGGACCGCATTGGCGGTCCGTGGTCGGGTGTCGCTTAGGCTGCGATTAGCACTTCGCGTAAGCCATTGTGAGTAAGTGGGGAGACGATGTTTTCCGCTTCCATCATGTCGATGATCCGCGCTGCTCGGTTGTAGCCCAGTTTAAACTTGCGCTGGATGCCTGATACTGAGGCTCGGCGTTCTTCTTTCACCCATGCTACGGCTTGGTCGTAATATTCGTCTTTACCTTCATTGGTGCGTGAGGGCGCGGTGCCGTCGCCTGTTTCCAATCCACCTAGCGACTCGATGATGTCCGTAAACAATGCTGACAACTCTCCCGCCATTAATGCAAGGTCTGCGTCCAGGCGCTGCGCCACATCTTCACGGTCAATGTCTGCGTTCTGGTCGCGCAACTCGTCATCGAACTTAACCTGCTTGAAGGTCAGATCTTCATGGAGAATAAATGTCATTCGCTCTTGCCAATCAAGGGAGAGTTTAGTGACCAATTTCTCTGCGTTGATGTGTGACATGACTTCATCACTAGATAGGTCCAGGTTGTTACAGCGAACCTTTCCGCCTTGCTCTAACAAAGAGCGCAGTTCAGCATTGCCGCCAATGGAGAAACCTTTTGGTGCGTGTCCTGATTTCACCCACTCGGTCATGGCGAGCTCCAACGGTGATTTAACACATAGCGGCACCACTGGCAGGCTTCCGAGTGATTTTCGCAGGAGCGCCAGTGCATCTTCTGCTTTTTTGCTTGCTGATGCGTCCACCAAAATCATTTTCAGCTTTGGCAGAATGACAAGGCGAGTAAACGTCTTGCGCGAAAAAGCGCGGGGGAGGAGGTCGATTATCAAATCGTCCTTGATTGCGTCTTTCTCTTTTTTCTTGAGCGGTCTGCCTTCTGAGCTTTCAAGTGCCTCAACGCGCTTTGCCATTTCCTCTGCAATGACTTGCGAGGGGATGATCTTTTCTTCTTTGCAGGCGGCCATGAAGATGTTTCCATCGACAACATGCGTGAACATGTTTCCATGCTTGCCTAGCGCAGTGCTCCAGCCGAACTTTTGGAAATCCTGAGAGGCGCATGGTGTAAATGCGAACTCTGAGAGCAGTTTTTCAAGTGTTTCCGGGTTTAGGTCAATGTCTCGCGTTAAGCGATACGGGGTGATGTTTTTAAACCACATGGTCGTTACCTCATTATCTAATTAAATGGCTGCGTACATGGCGTGTGTATCGCTTCGGGATTCTGGTCTGATGGATGACGATCAACGCCGAGTCTCCGGTGTAGTGAACGTCAATCTCAATCCCGCGTCTGCGGTACATCGCCACCAGTTCAGCCGCTTGGTTTTTCGTTACGGTCTGCGTTTGGTATTCCACGTTTTTCCTGATTGTTAAAGAGCGGGATTTCAAAACTCACTCGCGGTGAATGGGCTTTGAAATGCCCCCGTAGGTCAGGGGCTAACCTTGTTGCTGTTACGCGGCGTTGTCGGTCAGGGTTGCCATGGCTTCGTCATAGCCTTGCCAGTTATCTACGCCAGCAGCTTCAAGCGCAGAAAGCATCGCATCACGTGCTTGCAGGTGGCGGTATTCACGCATTGCGATTGAAACCATCCCCGCATCGAGCTGTTGCTTGGTGCTTGGTTGCAGTTGGCTTGCGGGTTTTGCGCCTTCAAATAAATCTTCTGGCACTTCCATGACTGGTTTCGCTTCCGCTACTGGGGGCGCAGCTTTGCCTTCTGCTTCCATTTTTGCTTTTGCTTCCGCGTCGGCTTTTGCCTTTGCTTTGGCTTCTTCTTCGGCGCGAATGCGGGCACGTTCAGCTTCAAGACGCGCTTCTTCTGCGGCTTTGTGGTTAGTAATGCGCTTGTCCACGATGCCCTGGAATGCCAAGCCTTCTAAGAAGGCAATGTGAGACCAGTCGTTGAATAGGAAGCCATATGAAGGTGCAACGCCTTCCAGATACGCCTTGTTGGTATTGGCAATGTTGGCAAGGCCGTCGATTTCAATCTTCGCTTGTGCAACGGCGGTGTCTGCCGCTTCTTTCAGGCTGGTAACGGTTTTCTTGCCTTTCATGGCATCAGCCACTGAGACCTTTGCCGATACTGGCGCATTAATCTGCGCTTCAATTTCCTTCTCATAAGTTCCAATTTGACGGTCTGCTTCTGTCAGGATTTGCTTTCGAATTTCTTCTTTACGAGCTTTCACCTGTTTGTCGGTTGCCAGCCGTGCCTGGCGGATCTGCTCACCGATGAAAGACAAATCTTTCACGAAAGCGTCAATGTCTTGCACTTCACCCAGCACTTGCTCAGACAGGGTTTTAATTTTGTCTTCGGTCTTCTTGAAGATCTTCACCTGAGCTTCGGCGTTAGCGAAATCCTGATCCGTTTCAATCGGTAGCTTAGATTTCTCCACCAACGCCAGTGCCGCTTCTTTGAATGCATCAATGTTTGAGTGCAGGGTCAGGCCATCCATTTTGTAGGTGACGGCTGGCAAATCCCGTACGGGTTCAGCTTCCACCTTTTCTGGCTCGTCGCTTACCTGGTAGGTGGACAAGTCTTTGGCAAACTGTTTCCACCCGTTGATCAGGGCTTCACGGCGATCAGGTACTGAGGTGTATTCGCAGTGGTAGAAGTTATCGGCGGTGCCGTCGCTACACACAAACACTGCACGTTCTGCATCAGCTACCAACAGTTGTTGCTCTAACTGCCAGTAGTAGTGAGGTTCAAGATCACCTGCTTGTACTCGCGCCACCAATGACTGGTTAAACAGCTTATGTTCAAAGGCAATGTCGTGCATCAGTGTCAGGCCATCGAAAGAGGCCAGCAATGGCAAGCCTTCGATTTCAGCCGTGGCGGTGATGGGGTAGAGTTCTTCGCCGATCAAGTCTTCAGCCAGTGGTCGTGCTGCTTCTTCTGCCGCATGACCTTTGTCGAAAATACGTTGTTGTGCGGGGCTGACATCTTTCGTTTCGCCCGTTGCTTTCTGGCGCAGCAGATCGCCACGCGTTTGATACTTGCTGTCGCCCATCATGGCTGGCGCTTCAGAGGCGGTGAAGTGGGAGGCACGCAACTTGTGCCACTCTTGAGAGCCTTGGGTTACCTGAATGATGTTCATGCTGCGTCTCCTTTGGACAGTTCAACGTTACGGATGGCGACTTTCTGTGCTTCACTCAATGCGCCAACACTTTCAACGGTGGTGATCACTTCTTCTGCGGTTCTCTTGCCTGCTTGAATGGCTTCCGCCCACTTGGTGAAGTTGGCTTTGAACTTGTCAGCCGGATAGTCGGGCTTGCCTTCAATCAGCTGCGCTTCGGTTTTTGGCTGCATGGGTGTTACATCGCGCTCCGCGCGGTTGACGGGAATATCCTGTGATTCTTCCGCTAGGCTGATGCCGCGAAGGCGATCCGCATACGCCTTACGTGCCGCGAAACCAAACGCGCGCCATTCCAGCATTTTCTTGGGGTAAGCTTTCCAAGTGTTGCGCCCCCAAAGGCCGGCGTTCTCAGCGTCCACTTGCGAGAACTCGCCGGTAAACGAAACATGGTTGCCGTTAATCTGACGAACAATGGTGCAACGGGCCGTCATGGTGTTGGCGCAAAACTCGTCTTTGATGTCTACCAGATCAGGGGCTGACATTATCAGAGCGCGGAGGCCGTCACCCCAGATAGAAGGTCGTCCGTTTACCACGGCAATGTTTTGCAGCGCCTGAACAGGTTTCAGGCCAAGCTCTGCGCCCATTTGGACAGCGACGAGTACATTACCCGGCTTGCCTTGGTAGTCCTTTGGCACCATTTCAGAGCCTGCCATGATTTCAGCCATTTGCATGGCTTCTTGCAGGGATTGCGGCGTAAGAGAAAAGCCGCCAGTGGTCAGTTGAGTCATTTGGTCGTTACCTCGGTTAAGCTGCTTTGATGTACTGCGCTTCAAACGCAGCGGTGATTTGTGGCATTTTGCTTTCAATGAAGTCATCAAATGCTGATTTCAGAAATGCTTGATGTGCCATCAGCATTTGTACGTTATTGCCGGTGGCGTCAGGCTCATGGCAAATGGCGAACTTTATCAGGCCATCGAGCGGGTATTGGCCGTGAACTTCGAACTCAATAACAAATTGTGCGAAGTCTTTGAAAGACAAGCCTGCAAATTCACGATTACTGAGAACGCGCTCTTTGCCAAGCATAATAAAGTGATCCAACGCCGCTTGACGGTGGTCGCGTTCATCAAGCTGCTGCATGTTGGCGGCGAGCTGGCCTTCAAGGTAGTTATCAAATCCTATTTTCATGGTATGATTCCTTCTGTTCGTTGGTGTTTCCTGGTCGTTACACCTGCGATTGCCAGTTACCTCATGGGTAATTGGTCGTTACCTCGGAATGCTTTTCTAGTCGATTGGCGTTCCTCTTGGAAGCGAGATTCTTGGTCGTTGACCGCTTCCCTTAAGCGCCCTGGCATTTGCCGGGGCGTTTTCGTTTTCGCTTTGTAAAGCCTTGTGGCTTTAAAAAGCGCCCTGAATGGAGTAACAGGGCGAAGCAGTGGGGCTTAGTTGTCCTTGCGGTTTGTGCTGCATCTTTTGCGTTCTTGGTAGAATTCAAGCGCAAGCGACAGCGCGACAAACAGCATAATCAGCGAGCAGATGCCGAGTAACACAAACTCCCAGAGCCAGGCGGATAGCGGCGCGTAGGTTCGTTGCTCGTCGTACGCCACAAACATGGGCACCAGTGCCACTATCCATGTCGCTATTTCCTGCCATCGCTTCATTTGTGCTCCTTGTCAGTTTCCTGTCTTGACCGGGTGAGTGAATGATAACTATCGTCACAAACTTTCGTCAACATGATTTGATTACTTTTTTCACTCGTGATGATTCTTGTCACAATTTGGACGCAAAAAAACCCGCTTTCGCGGGTTCTAGTGTGTTGAATTAGTTTAACTAAACGGGCTTAACGTGACTTACGACGGTGCCGACCAATCGACAGTTGCCGTTGATCTTCACGTAACGCATATCGGGCGGATAGTCAGGGTTAAGCGCTTTCAGCATCTTCTGGCCTTCTATGATTTGCATCTGCTTGAAGGTGGCCTCATCACTGCCTTCCATCATCGCGACGACAAATTTACCGTCGATAGCATCAAGCAGCGTGGGGTCAACAAATATCAGATCGCCTTCTTCAAATCTCGGCTTCATAGATGTGCCCTTGATGCGCAGGGCAAAAGTGCCAGGCGAGCATTTTACGGGTGACGGGTGCATGGTGGCCTCGTGAGGATGCACCGAATCTCCGGCCGAATTCCAGTTTCCCGCCTGCACCCAGCTTAACTCGGGTACATATTGCTCGACGGGCGGCCCTGGCTCGATATTTGTCTGACTTTCATTGAGTTCTGGTGTTCCTTCACCAAACAACAACCATCTCGGGTCACATTTCAAGGCCTTAGCCAGTGCAAATAGGGTATCCGCCCTTGCACTTTGTGTAACAGCAAGCTCTATCTTTGCAACGCCCATTCTGCTAATGCCCGCTTGCCCAGCAAGCTGTTCTTGCGTCAGCCCTAATTGAGTGCGCCTCTTTAGAACACGATCTCCTAGATCTCCGCTCATCACGTTACTCGTTCATGTGGATTAATTTGTTTGATTCAGTTCATGATAACTACATGACCGAAACAATCTGAACATTTGAAACTTGATTAACAATGTGACTAATGTAATCATTGTTAAAGGAGGTATCACAGCCATGCTAACTGTTGATTTGATAGTTGACACATTTGGTGGCGTGCAAGAAGCCGCAGACCAACTTGGCGTCAGCAGAACAGCGCTTTACAAATGGCGAAAGAGAGGGGTGCCTGAAAACATCCACCTTGTTTGCCACCTATCTGGCCTTTTTGACTACACCTATGACCCTAGCCTTTTTGGAAGGGATAGGAAGTCCCTAAAGCTGAATATTACACCCGTTAACCTAACGACCAACTCTGAGGTAACGACCAATGACCAAAACCTTCATCAAGCAGCGGCTTGAACGCCTGGAGCAAAACCGACTGATCGGCAAGCCTGGGCTTTCCATGAATGAAATCCGCGATTCGCAAGTGAAAGTGCGCTTCACGGAGAACGAGAGCGATTTGCTCTCTCTTGTCAGCCAAAAACTCGGACAGCCTAAAGCTGTCCTCTCGAACGTGTTAATGATCGACGCCATCATTGAGCTTCTTTCCAGTGACGACCAGCTCTGTGAAGAAGTGATGAAAGCATGGAACGATGACAAAAAACCCACGCTTGAGTTTTTCTCTGAAATCAATGCCCGCAGTAACGAAACTCGCGATTTCATTGACGGCGATTTTTGTCGTGTTGAAACGCAAACCGGAAACGTCCTTCAGTTGGCTCAGCGGGAGGAATAGCCGTGAGAACAAAACTTATTGCATATCTGCGGGGCGAATGCTCCGCAGATGATCTGGCGAAAGAAATGAAAAACCATAGTGACTTTGTTGATTTGGCGGTTGAGAAAACGGCTGAACGCCGTGGCCTTCGTCCTGACCAAGTGCGTTGCTCGCTAATGATGCAATCTATCTCAGACCCTGCGATCTCAGGGGCTGAAACGCAATTAACCAAGGAATGTCAGGGGCTGCACTGATGAGTATCGTTCGCGCAAAACGAGCCCATAATTTCACCGTGATCGGTAACCACGTTTACGCCGATGGGCTGTTGTCTTTTCAGGCGATGGGGCTGTTGTCGTATTTGCTGTCGAAGCCTGATAACTGGACGGTGAGCGTTGAGCAACTGGTGAAAGTCACCGTTGGCACAGCAAAGAAAACGGGCAAAGAAGGCGTGTATAACATCCTGAAAGAATTGAAGTCTGCGGGATTTATTCAGACCCAAAAGCATGCCACCGGAAAAACCACCTACACGGTGTTCGATTCCCCCGTTTTTGCAACGCCTGATGCGGATAAGCCTAATCAGGCTAAACCGGAACAGGGCGAGCCTAAACCGGATAACCCAAATCAGGCTAAGCCTAATCAGGCTAAGCCTAATCAGGCTGAGCCGACACTAATAAATACTGATCTTAAACAAGAACTGAGATCTAACAAACTTGTGCAGAACAAACCCAGTTTGCCTGCCGAGGAGGTAGCCGCTTCGCTAGAGCTCAAAGATAAAACTCACCACATCGTGACCACGATTGAGCGCGATGGTTATCAAAACACTTACCCAAACGTGGATGTTAACCAAGAGCTGCTGCGTATGGTGGCATGGATTGATGCCAATCCCGCCAAGCGTAAAACCAAAATCGGCATCAAGCGGTTTATCAACACGTGGCTGTCCCGAGCCAGCAAGCCGCAAGCCAGAGCTGCAGGCAGCCTGTCAGCACAAGAGCGCATTGAAGCGCAAAACAAATCTGCGGTTTCAGAGTGGCTTGCCGGTAAGCAGGGCAACACTTACGACCACGAACCTAACGACCAAGAACTTAACGACCAGTAAGGATAACGACCAATGAACCAGAACGACCAGAAACACTTTGCCAGCCAGCTTGAGGCAGTGATGGCACTGTATGGCCGCACGATGACGCCAGCCGTGCTGGAAGTGTGGTGGGAAGCATTGTTGCACCTGGACTTCCCTGTTGTCAGTGAAGCACTGAAACGTCACACACAAAACCCAGATGCCGGTATGTACCCGCCAAAGCCGGCGGATGTGATCCGTTTGATGGGGGGCACCTCGAATGACCGTGCGCTGATCGCTTGGGCGAAAGTGAAAAAGGCCATTGCCAGTGTGGGTGCTTGGAACAGCGTTGTTTTTGATGACGCTGGCATTCATGCGGCAATCGACCAAATGGGCGGCTGGTCCTCGCTGTGTCATACCACCGAAGATGAGATGCCTTTTCGTGCAAAAGAGTTTGAGAACCGTTACCGCACGTTTTTGTTTCACCCGGAAGGCTACCCGAAGAAACTCGTTGGCCTGGCAGAAACCCAAAACGCGACCAGTGGTCAGCCTGTAGATGCACCACTCACCATTGGCAATGTGGTTCAGTGTCGTCAGGTGTATCGCGGCGGCTCCAATACGCAGCAACTCGGCGTGCTGTCGGTGAAATCCCCTGAAACATCCCTTGAACCACTGCGTCTGGCTGTCAGTAACTGAGGTAACGACCAATGATTAGATTCCATCCCTCCACGTTTGAAGTGGAAACAATGCGCCAGCAACTGGCCATCAATGGCTTTGCGTCTTTTCTGCGTCACATGGAGGCGCATTACGGGAGCACCGCCAATGCCGTTCGCATGATTGCTGGCGCAACAGGCGCGGTGGAAGTGACGGTGCGCAAGTGGAAGAAAAAGGGCGTGACCAACCATCAAGCGGCGAAGGCGCTGTGTGAGGTGGCTAAAAATCACGGGTTTTATTTTGGCCTTCACATGCTGCGCCCAACGAATGCGGTGTGTGTGGCGTGGATTGAGCGTGATAGCCGTGTGTTGGTTGATAAATATGCAGCTTGATAGAGAGAAGACGGTCAGGTTGCTTGAAGGTGCCGGAATGATGCCGGTAGTGAAAGAAGTGGCCAGGCGATTTGGGGACCACGGCAAATTGTCCAGTATCGCCGTGATCACCCCGAACGGTAAGGCTTATGTGGGGAATAAACCCACGAAATCCAAACGTGTTGTACCACTTGAGATAACGAATAAGTGATACAGCCATTATCCGCAAAAACTCCCTGCATGGCAGGGGCTGAGGTAACGACCATGATGGATAAACCACACCCAATCAAAACGCCTATCAAGGAGCATGCGGCAATCAAGCGTGCACTGGCGAAATGGCACAAAGAGCACGACTACACGATTAATACCCAAACCCAGTTTGGGCGGGTGGTAAAAGCAACGGCAAGCCCTGCCTGGAAAACTCTGCGTCAGATTGAAACGCTGATCGGCTTTCTGTTTCCGAGTGATCCGGACACGCAAGCGGCCATTTCCGCCCGCCTTCGTGAAGTGACACCTGCCAAGTGTGGCCTGGTGAAGCGACGTCGCCACTACACCGCGGCAAGCGGAAAAATTGTGTACGTTTATCGTCTGGTGCCTGCTGCATACCTGGCATTGAAGCAGCTTGAAAAGATGGAGGACGCAGCATGACACCACAAGAAATGGGCTATGGCGTGTGGGCGTTACTTTGTGCGCTGATTTATGTGCTTTGGCTTTGCTCGGACATGAGCAAAAGTGACGAGCGCGACCATTGGGATGACGAATAATGCAGTTGAGCCTCGTAAAAGTCGATGGCGGGATGTTGATCCCGCACACGGATGAAGATAAAGCGCTGATTGATAAAAAGCGTCTCGGTACTGTGCTCACGGCCGATTTCCGCGAAACCCGCAACCCTAAGTTTCATCGTAAGTTCTTTGTGATGCTGAAACTCGGTTTTGATTACTGGACGCCAGTGGGTGGCACGGTATCACCGCATGAACGCAACCTGGTATCGCGTTTCGCTGCGGAGCTTTCGAAGTGGGGCGGGGAACATCAGACCTTGCAAGATCTTGCCAGTGGGTTTCTGGATGCGATGGCAAATAAACGCGCCAACTTGGAAGTGGAAAAGAGTTTTGAAGCTTATCGCAAGTGGGCGGTGATGGAAGCGGGGTTTTATGCCGTGGTCCATTATCCGAACGGGACGGTGCGCAAGGAGGCGAAATCCATCTCCTTCGCCAAGATGGACAACACCGAGTTCTCTGAACTGTACCGCGCCGTGTTTAACGTGGTGTGGAACCACACGCTGCGCGACCACTTTGTCTGTGAAGCGGATGCCGAGCAGGCGGTCAATCAACTGTTGGGGTTTGCGTGATGACGATTAAGACACCTGCCTTGCGCAGTAAAAAACTGACCGATGCGGCCAAAGGGCAAACCTGCGCACTACAGATCGTGGGCGTGTGCAACATGAACCCTGAAACCGTGGTGTTCGCGCATTTCCCGAGTGAGACACACGGCATGGCCTACAAGAGTGATGACTTCTGGGGCGCGGATGCCTGCCACCGGGGCGCGGATGCCTGCCACCATTGCCACGATGTGATTGATGGCCGGGCGCGGTATGACTTCGAGCCGGGCGAGAAAGAGGAATACATGCTGAACGGGTTGCACCGCACGCTGAGCCGTCGCATTCGCGCAGAACTGATAGACGTGAAAGGGGGGAAGTATGTTTGACAATGTGTACGACTTTGAAAAAAAACTCGGTCGCGTCAAGCAGGGCAGCAACGGCAGTATCAAGAAAGTGCGCCGTGAAGCGGAAACAGAAGAATGCGCCGACGCAGTTCGATGGGCCCGAAAAACTACTATCGCGGGTATTCGGGTTGGGGACTTCCTGACCCATATCCCTAATGAGGGAAAGCGAGGACGTAAAGCGAAATCTGACTTTTACCGCCTCGGCGGACAGCCGGGGTATCCGGATTATCTGTTGGATGTTGCTCGCTGTGGCTATCACGGCCTGCGTATTGAGGCAAAAGCGCCGGAAGGCTACCGCAGCAACATCAGTGACGATCAGCATAAATGGGAGTTGCGCCTGACCGACCAAGGCTATTTGTTTGCTTATTGCTACAGCGCTGACGAAATGAAGGCGCTGATCACCGATTATTTACTCGGCCGTATTGAGGGGCCGACATCGCCAGGGAGTGCCGCATGAGTCGTGGAGTAGAGTTGTTTATCCGTATGCATTTGGAGAAAACCCCGAGCCAGCAACGTGGCCGCCAGACCCTGACGGGTGATGTGATTGTCGCTGTGCTTGGTAAGCTTCAGCATGACCTCCCCTTTGGGAGTGATACCATCATGTGGAAGTGGTTGGAGGATGGCCCTGCCTGTCAGCGTTTACTTGGTCGCATGGAGAGCATTATTCCTGGCAACGCGAAGCGTCCTGACTTGTGCCGGCATATCCTTGAGCTTGCAATCAATGTGTTTGCGGACAAGCCTGTGGCTACCCAGTCTCGCCAGCTTACCAGCTTGTGGAAGAAACACAGCGAGCAGGCGAAGCGAAGTGAACGCCTAATTCGTACCTGGCAAACCCATATCAGAACCCTTGAGCGTCAGATGTGCGGTGTGACAGCGTACCGTGCTGACCAATTGGCCGAAGACATTGAGAAGAAAAATGCCCTTATCACCAACGAGAGAAAACGCCTTGAGCAATATGCCCAAGCGCAGGCAGCAAAAAGTTGTCAGTGTCCACGTTGTCATGGTACCGGTGTGGCAAAAATC
This sequence comes from Grimontia sp. THUN1695, assembly GCF_059704325.2. Classification (NCBI taxonomy): domain Bacteria; kingdom Pseudomonadati; phylum Pseudomonadota; class Gammaproteobacteria; order Vibrionales; family Vibrionaceae; genus Grimontia; species Grimontia sp. THUN1695. The sequence continues at coordinate 928,126 of NZ_AP046577.1, forward strand.
ATAGATAAATGTCCGCCTTGTGGTGGTACCGGAGTGATTGCCGTGACGCCGGACAATGTGCGCCAACACCTTCGCCAAACCGGTATTGCAAGGGTGAGTGATAAGCTTTGGACCAGTGAGCTCAAACCGCTGTTTGAGAGAGCGATGAATGAGCTGCACTGTCAACACAATGCAGCGGCCAGTGCTTTAAGCCGTCAGCTTGAATTGGAACGCGCAGCCTAGTTCTTGATGGTACCCATCATTGGGCCCCAAACTCAGTTGTTCGGAATAGCCGAATAACTGAGTTATCCCTGCATTCAACTTGGATTTGTCCCACACTCGTGTCGGGGTGATTTGTTCTGGTATGTTTTTGCCCATTCCTTTTTGGCGATAGCAAACCACATAAGTCTTGCCTAAGTAGTTTTCGATAGATTTCCTAATGCCAAACGTGAGGTGTGTAGAAATACCCCATTTTGTCGTATTTTCTCGTTCTTGATTCTTTGGTGTATGATGATATTCTTTTTAAAACAGACTCTTATGCTGAAACCTAGTGTCCGGCAGATGTGTGAAAAGTCCCAAAGTGGGGGTGTTTAATTACCCCGCTTGGGGATCTAATAAATTGTTATATGCCATTGTAGTAATGAGGATTTTATGTCAGTTGAGTTATCGTCATCCTTTTTATCAGAGGATTGGCAAAAATTGAAAGATAGCCAAGATAAGGCTCAAATTATCACGGTTCTACGTCATCGTTATTCCGAGAGATATTTTGAACCATTCAAGAAAAATGAATCCAAGCACGGCTTCAGTATGATGGCAGTTTCGTGTTTAGTTATTGAATCGTTAATTTCATTAAAACGCGGATGGAAGAAAACTAATAAACCGGGGAAAGTGATCTTTGAAGAGTTCTTCTCCACATCTCAACATTTAACTGATTTTACTGGACTTGGCGCTGATTTTTATAAACACATTCGCTGCGGTATTCTGCACCAAGCAGAAACCACGGGAGGTTGGCGTATTCGTAGAGATTGCTCATTACCGCTTGTTTGTGCAGATACGAAAGTAATCCATGCAACAAAATTTCTAAACCAGTTAGAAAAGGAATTCGAAAATTTTCTAACTGAACTAGATGAACAAGAATTCACGTCACCTCAATGGAGCAAGGTTGTGAAGAAAATTGACCATATTGTGACTAATTGCGGCTAGGCATATCAAATAAGAATAAGTGTCGCGCAGCCGACACTTTATTTGGGTGTTGAACAAGCCCGTCGCTGCTTTATTAAGTAAATTGCTCGGATGAGCACAGTGTGGATGTACGCCCGTCACTGATTGACAGGCGAGCGCCGCCAGGAAGTTATCAGGTATTGCATAACTTCAATGGGTTACGTGATTGTGTGTCTCTTTCTCTGCGTTTTCTCCTTCGTCTAAATGGTCGCCATTCTCCTTATTCTGTTCGCCTTTCGGCTATCTCGGTCGTGTTACGCCTACGCAGACCAAGCGACGCTCCCCACACGTAGGGCAGCATCGCGTAGTGTGCTGTTTGACGGGGACGTCAATCGGTAATGTCCGGTGCGCCATGTGAAGTAGCATCAGCTGGATAGCATGGCGTTTTTGCTTGGCGCTGCCATGCAACAGGCCATAGTCGCGTACCCGTTGTAGCCCTTTGGGTAATACATGCTGAAGGATCAACATCAAAAAGCGCTGAGTCGGCAAGGTGCGCGTCGCCGATTGCTCAGTTTGGCTGTCGGTGTAGCGGAAGGTCACCTGATTATCGCTGATATCGAGAATGTCCCTGTCCGGCAACACCCCACGATACAGATACCGGGAGAGGTATTTGAGGGCGGGTAGCCCCTGTCCCACGGCGCGACAGTCCACAACCCATTGCGTTGGCAACGAGGGTGGCAAGGTCAAGGTGGGATGGGTGTTGATGGCGGCCAACAGCCGGGCGCGCCAGACCGACGCCAGTGCCGCGTGAGGGTAAAGGAACTGTTTATTGCCCTTATGCCACTGGCGGCGCGTGGGGTGATAAAACCCCGCAGGCACAATGGCATGCAGGTGCGGGTGCATATCCCGCCGTCGGTTGTGGGTGTGGAGCACCAGGGTAAACCCACTGTCGCCGCCATGTTTGCGCTGGGCAAACGCCTTGAGTACAGACGCTGCGACCGAGAACATGAGCGAGTACAGTGTCCGCGCGTGTGTGCGGGCCAGCGGGCGCAGAGCCGCAGGCAGGGTAAAGGTCACCATAAAATACGAGGTCGGCAACAGCTTAGCCGCCTGTCGTTGGAGCCATTGCACCGTGTGAGGGTGTTGGCATTGGGGGCAGTGGCGATGCCCGCACGAGAGCGGTGTTCGCTCGTCATGGTGACAGCCCTGACATGCCCATTGTGATGTTCCCAACGCTCCGGTCCGACAACGGGTCATGGCAAAGATAGCCCGCCCGATATCCGGAGTAAGGTGTCGAGTATCTAGGGTTCCTGCATGCTGTTGCAGCAGTTGGATAAAGGCACTCATGGCGCCTCCCACATGATGGTGAGGCCAGACGCGAGTTGATTGACTGCCTGATGAAGTTGGGCGTGCTTCACGTCAGTGAGTTGGGTGTAGCGCGCCGTGGTGGTGAGGCTGGCATGACCGAGCAGGCGTTGCAGAGAGCGTAAATCCAAGCCTTGTTCGAGCAGGTGGGTGGCATAACAATGGCGCAGGGAATGAGGACTGATGGCCTTATGAATACCGACGTCCCGACAGACCTGCTTCATGGCTTTTTGCACGCCGCCGCGGTCCATCGGCCCTTCATTGCCAATACCGGGAAAAAGCAAGGTTGGGTGGCGATGGGTGCACCAGTATTGACGCAACACCGTGAGGGTGTTGTCGGGCAGCGGCACCAAGCGGTCTTTACCGCCCTTGGCATTGCGGATATGCACTTGATGGTGGGCACTGTCGATATCCCCGACAGTGAGTTGCAGTCCTTCGCCCAGACGCAATCCGAGACAATAAAGGGTGTAGAAGAAGCGTTGATAGCGGGGTTGTCGGGTAAAGGTGATGAGCAGCCCGACTTCGTTGGGGGTTAAGATATCTGGCAGGCGTTTGACCTGAGGGGGCTTGACGATATCGAGCCATTCCCACTGTTTATTCAGGGTATAGCGGTAGAAGAACTGCAGGCCATTACGGTCGAGCTTCACGGTGCTCCAGGAGTGGGATGCGATAAGGCGCACGAAGTAGGTTTTGAGCTGTTGCTGAGAGAGGTTGTCGGGGGGAGAATCGAAGAAGGCGGCAATACGCCGGACAGCGCGGGCATAGGCGTCAATGGTGGCGGGTCGCTTGCCTTGAAGGGTTAAGTTGTTGAGGTGCTGTTGGTAAAGGGCTTCGAAGTGCCGTTGTTGTTGCGGGTTCATGGTGTTTCTCCTGTCTGCTGCCGATGGGCAGGGTTGGGAGAAACGTAGGCGGTAAGACGGCATTCTGCCGCGTAGCGGCTTCGTTCAACAAACTGTTCAAGAGGGATTCGCAACGCGTGGCATTTTTTTATTTCATCGTTGGTTTTGTGTTTACGGTGGTATGTTTAAGACTTGGTGATAGCGTTTCTCACCACTAAAGCATTCGTTAGAAATTATCGGGTAACTATGGACGAATATCTAAAAATTGGGGCAACTATCATTGCTGCTCTTGGCGGAAGTGGTGCCATTATTCTTGGGTTGGCAAATTACTTAGGAAAAATTTGGGCAAACCGGTTAATGGTAAAAGAAAAAGCCGAACATGATCGAGAGCTGGAGAAGCTGAGAACTGGGTTACATCAAGAGAGCCAGCAAAATTTAGCCAAACTCAATAGTGAGATCGAAGTTTATAAGCAAACCCAACTCAGAGAGCACAATGATAAGTTATTGATCTATCGAGCTACGATTGACTTGGTGGCTACAATGCTGGCAAAAGTAGAAATGATCGTTCTTAGAAATAAGCAGCAACTAACAGCACAAGAAGCAGAGCAATTCGAAACAGAGCGTCTAAAGATTTATGGGTACTTAGCAATGATAGCGCCACAAGAAGTGATGGATGCAAATGATGTGTTCATAGATCAGTTATTAGCCGTTGTATTTGACGGTAAGTCTGTTAGTTGGGAAGTTATTAGGTCTAAGGCTCTCAATTTGACCAACGCAATGCGTAAAGACATTGGTATTGACAAGTCTGAAGTGTCATATAACGGTGAAAGATAATTCTAATACATATAAGCCTTTCTCCGGTCAATAGGCAATAGCCTTCTTTTGCCCGCGCATCACCTGCCTTGAACCCTGCCCAGAACCAAGGTAAATTAGATACATAGTGCGAAACCTCGACCTTTTACCGGGTTGGGGTTTTTTTATGTCTGAAATTCAAGGGGGCAGCAATGCCAATTAGTCCAACAGTCACAAAAGGAGCGGGGACTGCGATAGTGACAGATAAATCGACGGTCAGTATTGCCGTAGGGAGCGGCACGGGCGTCGGTGTCAGTGTTGCGAAGGGCGCGGAGAATGCGCAGAGCATGCTGAACTCAAGCCTTGCCGACATTCTCGCGGGTAACTTCACGTTCTATGGCAGTGACATCGCCTTCATAGTCGGTACTTCACTCTCTGTCATCGGCATTGCGCTCACCCTAGCGCGATGGCTGTATCCGAAAAGCCCTATTCGAGCTTAACACCTATGCGGATCAATAAACTTCACGCTGGCCTGTTGGCCGGTGCGATTGCGCTCACTGGTGGCTTTGAGGGCTACCGGCAGGTGGCGTATCAGGACAGCGGTGGGGTGTGGACTGCCTGTTACGGTGAAACGCTCGGGATTGAGCCGGGCGATACGTTTACCCGCGACGAGTGTGATGCCATGTTTGGCGCTTCCCTGCAAAAACACAACACCCCCCTTGAAGATATTCCGCAGCAACTTCCGCCCGAAGTGCACCTGGCATCACTGGATCTCGCGTACAACATCGGCACCGGGGCGTTTCGTCGCTCTACCATGTATCAGTTGCTGCTGTCCGGTCAGTACCCAGAAGCGTGTATGCAAATTCCGCGATGGCGGTTTGTGGCCGGGAAGGATTGCATGAAATCAGAGAGTAATTGCCGGGGCATTGTGACGCGCCGGGAAATCACGCTGCAACTGTGTCTTGGGCAATTACCGGTTAACGATGCATTGGCGCGGCTGGGTCAATTGCCACTGGATACAGAAGTCTTGGAGGCCATGAATGCTGGCATTACTCCGTAGCCCGAAGGTGATTGGTGTTGCTCTGGTACTTGGTGTTATCGGCTATCAGGCCATCAAATTGCGCATTGCCCAGGCAGACATAACGGCGATGCAGGCTGAGAAGCAGATGCTTATCGACAATGTGCAAGCTGCGCAGAACGTAGCGGCAGCCAACGAAAAGTCACTCACTGACTTGATAAACGCGGCAAAGCAGGCAGAGGCGGCGTATCAGGCTCAACTAAAAAGGGAACGGGAAGAAGGAGCAAGGCTACATGGAGAAATTACGCAGTTGGAATCCCTCATTGCTGATGCGAATAGTGATTGCGCTATTCCTGCTGCTGTCACTGAACGGTTGCGTGACCCCTACTGAGCGCGTGGTTGTTCAGTATGAGGTGCAATACATCTTGCCTCCTCTGGCAATTCGCCCCTGCGATAAGCCCCAAGTGCAAGGCATTTGGCCAGAAGTCGTGATTCGAGATATCCCACAACTGAAATCGGCATTGTCTCTATGCGCAGGGCAAGTCGATGCGTACCTGAAATGGCGGAAACAGGTTGAGGACGGGGCTTAGATGAAGGTAAAGCCGAAGGGCTGACAAACTGATGCGCATAACAGGGCGTTCTTCTGACGGGGAGAGCGCCCGATTATGTTCATAGGGGAGCAAAAAACATGATGAGTTTCAAAGAGGCATGGAAGCGATGGAGCTTTAAGGCTGCTGTCATCATCGCGGTACTGAATATCGCAATGGCTATATTCGTGTTCTTCCAACCCATGTTGCCACCGTTTACGTTCGCGTTGGTCAATTCATTGTTGGCAGCCGCTATTGCGATGCTGCGCGTGTGGCCACAAAAGAACCTTCACGCTTAATGGACAAGGCAAGGGCGAAAAGCGGGCGTGTTTCCGGTGTTATCCGTTGGAATGGAGTCAGCGCGCGTGTTCAGCTCAATGACGGCTCTCGTATTACGGTAAGGGCATCACATCAGCCTCGGATCGGTGATTGGGTGGTTGAGGGTGAGCTCAGTAGAGAACAAGTAAGCAAGTAATGGCTAAGACGGATTGGAAAGCATTGCAAGCACAGTTTGAGCACGACCATGAGAAGTATGGCACCGGCGCAAAAGAGTGGTGTGAAGCGAAAGGTCTCAATTACGCCAGTGCGCGTCGCTATATCAAAGTGCGCAAAACTGCGCACAATGACACTGCGCATTTGAAAACTGCGCAGACTGCGCAAAAGCCAAAGGCAAAAAAGAAACGTGTGGAAAAAATCTCGCCACCAACAAATTCTGTCGCCACTTCTGAGTCCGCAGGCCGAGAAAAACCGCACACCGATAAACCTCAGCGTGATGAACGTGGGTATTTTGTGGCAGGTAATGATGCGGCGGCTGGCAATGCGGGGAATACCAATGTGCCGGCCAATGCATTTGAACCGGGGAACCAAGTAGCGAGAAAGGGCGGGCTGTATGCACGTTTTTTCCCGGAGGCGAAGCAGCACATGTTTGATGCAGCGGACGTAGCGACGTTGGATGATGAGTTGGTGTTGTGCCGCGCTCGTTTGCAAAGTGGCATTGAGTACCTAGGGAAAATTCATGAGGACATGGCAACGGCAAAGGCGGTTGAGGACCGTATTTCGTTGTATGAGTCTTTTGTTCGTGTGAATGGTCAGCTGGATACACTCACTGGTCGCATTGAGTCCATCACCCGAACATTGAGCAGTCTCGGCATTGATGTGGTGACCAAGGACAAGATTGTTCAGGACACTGCCCGAATTCGCAGCGCTACTCGGAAGTTGTCGCTTGAAGCTGACCGGCTGGCGAAAGAAGGAAAGGGCGACGATACGCCAATCAGTCAGATGTTGTCTGATTTGCAGGAGATGGGTACCGGTGGCTTGATGAGTAAACCGCAATGACCGATATCTATGAAATCACCGATGAGCAGGAAATTGCCCTGATTGAGCGGCTTCTCTCTGATAAGTGGTGGCGACTCGATAACCTTTACAAGATTGAGAATGAGCAAGGCAAGCTGGTAACTTTCCGCTTGCGCCCGGCACAGCGCCTGTTGTTTGAGTTGATGGGATGGCTCAACATCATCTTAAAAGCGCGTCAGCTTGGTTTTTCTACCGCGATTGATATCTATCTGCTCGATGAAGCGCTGTTCAATAAGAACCTTAAATGCGGGATTATCGCCCAGGACCAGAATGCTGCCGGTGAAATCTTCCGTACCAAGATTGAAATTCCTTTCGATAACTTGCCTACCTGGTTGAAGACCCGCTTCAAAATCAAATCCCGTAACTCGGGCGCGACGGGCGGAAAGATCCTTTTTGAGCATGGTTCAAGTATTCAGGTGGCTACGTCGTTTCGTTCGGGGACGGTTCAGCGCCTGCATGTGTCTGAGCATGGGAAGATTTGCGCGAAGTACCCTCAAAAAGCCAAAGAGGTGCGAACCGGTACACTCAACGCGATTCACCCCGGGTGCGTGGCGTTTATTGAGAGCACAGCAGAAGGAGTGGGCGGCGACTTTCATTCGATGACGATGAAAAGCATGGAGCTGGCGAAAGCCAAGGCAGAGCTCACGCAACTGGATTGGAAGTTTCACTTCTTTGCGTGGTGGCAAGATCCGAAGTATCGCGCGCCAGTGCCCAAAAGCGGCGTGGTGATGAGCAAAACCCAGCGCGAATATTTTGACGAAGTCGAAAACGCGATGAGCTGCACCATTACTGATGAGCAGCGCCAATGGTATGTGCTGAAGGAAGCTGAGCAGGGTGAGGAAATGAAACAGGAGTTTCCTTCCACACCTATTGAAGCGTTTCTCACATCTGGCCGCCGTGTGTTTGATGCCAACCATACGATGAAAGCTGAGGGGCAATGTTCAGCGCCATTAATTGTTTATGACATGGAACCGATGACAGGCACGCGCACGAAGGCAGTGAAACCGGACAAGCTCGATGAGCAAGGGATCCGTAGTCTGATGAACATGCTGCTTGTCTGGGAGCTGCCGGATCCAGAAGAAAACTATGCGATGGGCGTTGATATTGCAGAAGGTCTCGAACATGGCGACCGTTGCAGCTTGGATATTGTGAAGAAAAGCGACGGGGAACAGGTGGCGCATTGGTATGGTTTTTTGGACGTTGAGCTGTTTGCGCATTTATCTGCGCACATTGGCAAGCTGTATAACACTGCCTATGCCGGACCAGAACGAAACAACCATGGACATGCCTTCATTCTGGCGTTCAAAGACCTCTACCCATCTTCTCGCATTTACACCGAGCAGTATATCGACCGTGATGATGAGGACGAGACGGTAAAACTGGGTTGGCTCACGACTAAACACTCCAAGCCCCTTCTTACGGAGGGCATGAAAACGTTACTGCGTCACGGACAGTCCGGGATTAACTGGATTGGCACCGTGTCAGAAATGCACACCTACGTCTACGACAAGAAAGGTTCAATGAATGCACAGGACGGTTGTTTCGATGACCAGTGTATGAGTTACATGATTGCGCAAGAAATGCGAGCTCGTATGCCTGCGCGTGTTGTTAAGGACCAAGGCCCACTGAATAAACGAATGGATCACTGGCAGGCGAGATAATGACAGTAGCACTCACAGAGAAAATCGATACACAGCAATTGTTGGTTGTGATGTCAGACATTGACGCTCAGCCGCCGTGGCGAAGCAATGCGAATAAAGCGTGTGCCTATTACGATGGCGATCAGCTGCATCCCAAAGTGGTACAGGCGCTCAAGGAACGCGGGCAACCGGAAACCATGCATAACCTCATTGCGCCGGCTATTGATGGTGTGTTGGGCATGGAGGCCAAGACGCGCACCGACTTGATGGTGATTGCTGATGACCCCGACGAGGAAATGGAAAAACTGGCCGAAGCACTCAATGCTGAGTTTGCGGATGCTTGTCGTCTGGCAAGGCTGGATCGTGCACGTTCTGAGGCATACTCAGGACAAGTGAAGTGTGGCATTGGTTTTGTGGAGGCGTACCGAAACCCTGATCCGTTTGGCCCTAAATACAAAGTGAAAAATGTGCCGCGCGATGAAGTGTATTGGGACTGGTTTTCGACAGAGCCGGATTGGTCCGATTGCAATTGGGTGATGCGCCAGCGATGGGAGGAAGTGGGCACACTCAAAGCAATGATGCCCCATAAGGCTGATGTGCTGGATTACGCTGTGCGTGAGTGGGACGGTTTCGCTGATACAGACATCGTTGAAGGCGCTGACAGTAACCTAATGAGCGCATGGGAGGAATATCAGGGATGGAGCCGAAAACATTCTGAATATTTAAGCCAGGACCGTAAGCGTATTCGACTACAAATCGTTTATCGTCGTCTTACTGAGCGTAAAACGGTTATCCGCCTGTCAGATGGGCGTGTGATTGAATACGACAAAAACAATTTGCTTCACGCGACAGCAGTAGGTATGGGCAAAGCACGTCTTGACGTCGGGCAAACGAGTAAGATTGTAGAAACCTGGTTTGCCGGTCCTCACAAACTAGGCTCTCGTGAGTGTCGGGCACCCAATGGCATGTTTCCTATTGTGCCGTTCTTTGGTTACCGTAAGGATAAGAGTGGCGAGCCCTATGGCCTGATTGCCCGTGCCATCCCCGCACAAGATGAAGTCAATTTCCGTCGAATCAAGTTGACCTGGCTGCTGCAGGCCAAGCGCGTCATTGCAGATAAAGATGCGACCAATATGAGCCGGGAGCGTCTTCTTGAAGAAGTCGAGCGCGCCGATGGTTATATTGAGCTCAACCCTGACCGCCGGAATAAAAAGACCATTTCTGAGGCGCTACAGGTTCAGCAGGATTTCAATGTCGCAAGCCAACAGTTTCAGGTCATGCAAGACAGCATGAAACTGATCCAGGACACCATGGGTGTTTACTCGGCATTCTTAGGGCAAGAGGGCGGTGCAGAATCAGGCGTTGCTATTGCTAATCTTGTTGAGCAGGGCGCTACAACGCTGGCAGAAATCAATGACAACTATCGCTTGTCGTGTCAGCTCCTGGGAGAATTGCTGCTTGGTTACATCATCGAGGACATGCAGGATGCGCGGAACAAGGCCATCGTGATCAACCGCGATGACAAAATGAAACGCAAGACCGTGGTAATCAACGAAGAAACCGAAGAGGGGCTGAACAACGATATTACGCGCTTGCGGGCGCATATTGCATTGGCGCCAATTCAGCAAACCAGTGCGTACAAGGCACAACTTGCCGACCGCATGATGATGCTGACAAGTAGCCTGCCTCCAGAGGCACAAATGGCGGTGTTTGATTTGGTCTGTGAACTTTCTGACATCCCGAATAAACAAGAATTCATGGAACGTATACGCGGGGCATTGAATGTGCCGAAGGATCCGGAAGACATGACACCGGAAGAGCAGCAGGCGTACCAGGCTCAACAACAGAAAGCCGCAGAGCAAGAGGCGCTGGCAATGCGTGAAATGAATGCGAAAGTGGGTGAGTTAGAGGCCAACGTTGAGAAGTTGAAAGCCGAGACAGGCGGGAAGCAGTACGACAACGCGAAGAAACAAGCCGAAACCGGGAAGATCTTGGCAGAGATGCAAAGGCTGACGGAAGAGATGAAACAGATGCGCAGCCAGTACGATAGCATGCTAAGCAGCCAGATTGATGCGCTACAGTTGTAGCCTGCCGAAATCTACGGTAAATTAATCCCATCGTGTGAAGCCTCGCCCTTTTGGGTGGGGCTTTTTTATTGGCTGACATTCAGGGAGAAACTATGCCAGAGCAAACCAAAGTCAACTTCGACCACATTCAAAGCCTGCTGGCGTCGCTGGAATTCAAATTTGCGCGCGTTGGCGATACCACAGTTACGGGTTGTTGGGCCTTTCTGCCGAATGGCTTTCAAGTCGCTTATGGTGAGTCGGCGTGTGTTGACCCGAAAAACTACAAACAAGCAGATGGCGAGAAGTACGCCAAAGAGCGCTGTGTTCAGGCTGCGACCAACAAACTCTGGGAACTGGAAGGTTACTTGCTGAAAGTCACTGGCAGCACCAGTGATTGCTTTGTAGCGCCAGCACTTGAACCTGTGACCGTTGCGGATCTCAAACCGATTGCTCACCCTGACATGCCGGGATTCAAAATCTATCAGGGTAAACAAATCAACCGTGTGGCTTATGAAATACAACCGGACGATGTGATTAATGACATGCACGGTTCTCCTGATGGCCCTACGACGTCTGAAATCCAGATTGAAGACCAGCGTTTCACTTTTGTTCATTATGAGAGCGTGAGTGCAGGTGACTTCATCTGCTTCCTCGATGAAAACGATATTTATCATGTTCGTCGTGAAGTGATGGATCAACGTAATTACTTGTAACAACTAACATTGATGAAATTAGCCCCGGCACTTGCTGGGGCTTTTTGTCTCTGCCGCTAAGCGCTTTCAAAGAGAGTGTTTAACCGCACAGACAGCGATACGTCTACACAGGAGAAGCAATGTGACAATCGAATTTACTGGTAATGAATCCCTTGAAGAACTGGAAGCGATGATGGCGGAATTTGAACGTGCCGAGGTGGTTGACGAACTGCCGGGCGACTCAGATGAAACGGAAGCACAACCAGAGACGAAAACTGACGACACAGCCGAAACGCCTGTCGCCGAGACTACCGCAGGTTCGGCACCTGCGAGCGAAGACGCCGTGGAGACTCAGGGGGAAGAGGGTGTTAAGCCAACAGGTATCGCAGCGAAAGACGGCGAGCACGTCATTCCATATGACGTTCTTGAGCGCGAGCGCGACGCCAAACGGCAGCTACAGGCGCAGTTTGATGCATTGCAGGCAAAGCAATCTGAGTGGGAACAGAGTCAGCGTTTGCTGCAAATTCGTGACAAGCAACTCCAAAAGCTGGGTGTCGCACCAGAAGATTTACCAGAGAACATTCAACTGTCAGAAGAACAGCTGGATGCGTTGGCGGATGACTATCCGGAAATCGGAACCGCCATTCGTGGCTTGGTGGCGAAAGTCACCAAGATTGAAAGCCAGTCTACCCATACTGCGCAGGTGCAAACTGCGGAAGCTCAAAGCACCCCGCAATCTAATCCGGTGTTAGATGCCATTGAGGCGAACACGGATTTGAAAGCCTGGCGTGAAAGTGGCGGCGAGCAGTGGAATAAAGCCATTGAATTCGATGACCAGTTACAAGCTGATCCGCAATGGGCGAGTAAGCCTATCCAGGCGCGTTTTGACGAAGCTACCCGTCTGACTAAGGCACACTTTGAACAGCAACAAAAGCAGCTCAAGGATGCGGCCAATAGTGCAGAGCAGGATGCACATGATAACGCTCTCCCAAGCTCACCGAGCGAAGTAGGCTCAACCAGCAGGCATACGCCATCAGTGCAGGAGCAGTTGCTTAATGCGGACCCGCAAACGGCACAAGCCATGATGGCGGACATGTCGCAAGACGACATTGAAGCGCTACTCGCTCAACTCAGTTAAACGCCGTGTAGACGGCATCGTAACCCGCCATATTGGCGGGTTTTTTTGTTTAAAGGATTGAGAGTATGACCACCATTACCCGCGAGCAAGCCCGTCGCTTGCAAGAAGCGGCGCTGTTTACCGCAGCAAACCGCAACCGCTCATTCACCAATATGTTGACTGAGCAAGCCCCAAAAGCCGCCAAGGGCGATATGAAGGGCAATAAACAAACGTCTCCTGGTGCACCGATTGTTCAGGTTACCGATCTGAAGAAAACCAAAGGGGACACCGTGGACATGCAGATTGTTCACAAGCTGTCCAAGCGTCCAACGATGGGCGATCAACGCATTGCTGGCCGTGGTGAATCGCTGGATTTCACCGAATTTGAGCTTCGCATTGATCAAGGCCGTCACCAGGTCGATGCGGGCGGCAAGATGAGCCAACAACGTACAGCACATAACCTGATGAGTACTGCACGTACTCTGCTTGGCACTTACTACAACGATCTGAAAGACCAGTTGGCGACTGTGCATATGGCAGGGGCACGTGGTGATTTCATTTCTGATGACATCATTGTGCCGTTGGCAGGCCACGATGAGTTTGGCTCAATGCTGGTCAATGATGTGTTGCCACCAACGCATGATCGCCATTTCTTCGGCGGTGATGCGACCACGTTTGAAAGTCTGGATCAGGCAGATGTGTTTGGTATGGGGGTGGTGACTGACTTGTCGCTGTTCCTGGATGAAATGGCGCATCCTCTGCAACCTATTAAGTTTGCAGACGACAAGCTGGCCGGTGATGAACCGTTTTTCATCCTGAACGTGACGCCTCGCCAGTGGTATGACTTTGAGCAAACGTCGAGCTACAAAGACTGGCAGCAGTTGATGGCCGCAGCGATGAAGCGAAAAGGCGATTTTAATCACCCTGTATTCCGTGGTGACTGTGTGATGAAAGGTAACATCCTGGTGCGGAAGTACATGGGTATGCCAATCCGCTTTAACCAGGGGTCAACAGTGGACATATCTCAGAACAATGCGCGTGCGACCGTGACAGCCGTGACGGCTAATACCACGGTTGATCGCGCAATGCTGATTGGTGCACAGGCGTTGGCGGATGCGTGGGGCTCAACCGATAAAGGTTCACAGTTCAGCATGCACACCGAAAAGACGGACTCGGGTAACCGTGACGAGATCACAATTGGGTGGATGAATGGCCTGAAGAAAATCCGCTTTGCGGACAAAGCTGGCCGAGTCAATGACCACGGCGTGATTGCAGTCGATACGGCTGTGACCACGGGTTGACGATGAAGGCCGGGGACGCTCCCGGCTTTCTCTTTTGAACTTCGAACGGAGAAACGAGTTATGGCTAAAGTCATCAAAGCGGCATCCATGCATGACCGTATGTATGTGGGGGCACACGGCAACCTGTCACTGGCTTGTACAAAAGCCGTGCTGGCTGCTGCGGCAGTGGGCGACACAGTGGAAATGATCCAGGTTGAAACCGGCATCAATATTGTTGGCCTTCGCGTGAATACCAGTGGACTGGGTGTCGGTGTGACGGCGGATATCAAAGTGGGAGAAACCCTACTGGCAGCGAATGTCGATTTGGCCTCCGCAAGCAATCTGGCGATCCCGACGGAAACTGTCTACACCGACAGCAAGCAGGTGCTGACAGCGACGATTAAGGGGGCGGCTGCAACCGGTACGCTGGAAATTAACCCTGAATACGTAGTGAAAGGCTACTGATTCAGTTTGTTTGGAAAGGGCGCGTTGTGCGCCTTTTTTCATTCCCTCTGTAGAAGGTATCGACCATGGGTAAGCAAAAAATTGTTTATATCGGCCCAAAAGAATTCAAACGTGACACGGTTGCGGGGACGCGACAGATTTTCCCGCGCCATAAGGCCATTGAGGTCTCAGACGAAGTTGCAGCCGTGCTCTTACGTTTCAACCAGGTATTTGTTGAAGCGGACAAGCTGAAAGGTGCGCTGGAAAAACAAGACGCTGAAGAAAAAGCCAAGGCAGAAGCCGCAGCAGTATTGGCGGAAGAAGAAGCAAAGCGACAGGCAGAGCTTGATATGACCGTTACGATCAACGGCGACATTATGGACCTATCAAAGATGACCGGTCCCAAACTCGCCACACTGATTGAAAGTCTTGAAGGCTTGAACGTTGATCCTCAGCAGTCGCAAGAAAAAGTGGATGACTTCCGTAAGCGTGTCCGTGATGCGCTCCGTGCTATGGACAAAAATGAAGTCGCTGGCGAGGGCGAATAATCATGCGCATGGTGCCTGTCAGTGATTTCCTTCCAACATTGCGACAGATGGTTGATGCACCTCTTCCGCTGCAAATGAAACAGGCCATCGTGAAAAGTGCGATTCGCTTTTGTCGAGAGAGCGGCGTGGTGATCACCTCTCGCCTGTTTTGTCACGTGTATGAAGGGCAGACTCTCAACGTGGTGAAGGACAGTGCGGTTAACCGCAACGCTGGCGGCACGTTGAAAGCATCCGCTCAGGCCGTTGTTTCCGTTGATGGCGTGGCATTGTTACCGGACCTGGATTATCACGCACTCAGCCTTGATGACGTGTTTTTCTTACGTGACTGCAAGGATGTCATGATCGCCAGCACTGTAGAGCCTGTGCCCAGTGCGAAAGCGTTGCCTGCCAAGTTGTTTGATGACTGGCTGGACGGGATTTGTGCGGGTGCAGCAGCTTGGCTTTACACATTGCCTGAGTTTCTTGATGGCAAACTGTATGCCCTTCATGAACAAGCCTTTGTTGAAGCAATAAGGGATGCCAAGCGATGGAGACTGGAAAATAGTCCGGCCATGTCGCCGCGCCGAATAACCAGCAGACGGGAGTTTTACTGATGGCGATAGTTAGCGAGCTGATTCAGCGCGTTGCAGATGAATTGATTGACCAGCGCTTTACTCGGTGGACGAAAGAGACACACATTGCCAACCTGAATGATGCGATCTCTTCGATTCTTTATGTTCGTCCCGATTTAGGACGAGTCACGCATACCGTCTCGTTGTCAGTGGGGCAGTCCCGGGTAGATGTTCCTCATGATGCATACAAGCTGCTTGGCGTGAATCACGTTAATGGTTATGCAGTGCAGTTTGTGGATATCTACCGCCTGAATCAGAACTATCCGACCTGGCGAATGATGACAGATGACCAGCCAACAAGCTGGACAAGACGGGACAATGACGATCTCTCTTTCCATCTTTTCCCGGCACCCAGCGAAGTGATGAGTGTTGAGTTCGATTATGCGCGACAGATACGCATCAGCGCTGAGAGTGAAGAATTTCCGTTACCGCCGATTTATGAACCGATGGTCTTCGACTTCATGATGTTCCGTGCCTATGGCAAGGACGGGCAGAATGACAGTGAAGCGGCAAAGTCAAATCACCACCTTCAAACCTTCCAATTCGCGCTAACCGGTAAAACCCATACCGACACAGCCGAAAAGCAACGAATCGCCAGCAGCGAACGGAGAAAGTAATTTATGATCACAGTGACTGGCACGCTGTCAGATGCAGGCGGCGTGGCGTTGCCTTGCGCGCTTTTGGAATTGCGGGTATTGCGGAGCGCAGGTGAAACGTTCTTTAACTCAACCGTGCAAGTAAAGACGGACAATGACGGGAACTATAACTTCAGCCTAAAGCGTGGTGAATATGAAGTGTTTGCCCAGGTAAGCCGGCGTTCAGATGTGGAGCGCATTGGTACGTGTGTGGTGAACGACGGAGTGCAAGGTGAGCTGACGCTGGAAGAGCTTATGGCCCTTACATCGCCACTGCTTCCAGAATCAGTGATTGAAGTTCGCGGCCACATGGACGAGGTGCGAGTAAAGCACACTGAGATTCATCAGTGGCACGGAGAAACGGCACAATCAAAAGAGGCCATCACACGTCTTGAGCAACAGACCTTACAGCATAACAATGAGGCACAGGCATCGGCAGCGATTTCGCAAGCGCAGGCCGCTTTGTCCACCGCAGAGCGGGAGGAGGCAGGGCGCCAGGCGAGCGTTGCTCAAGATGCTGTCAGCACCGCGACATTGAAAGCGAATGAGTCTGCTCAGCATGCTCAGTTTTCATCACAACATCGACAAGCATCAGAAGGTGCACAACTGGCGTCTGAAGTTGCGGCAAATAAGGCTCAGGGGCATGAGCATCAAGCCTCTAGTCTATTGCAACAAACCACCAGTCAGGCGCATGCAGCCTCAGAATCAGCACTCGCGGTATCAGGAGTCGAGCTGCGAGTGAGTGAAGCCGAACAGCGGGTTGCTCAACATGTTCTTGCCACTCAGAAGAACAAAGAGGATGCACAAATCGCTGCGGGGGGGTCTGCGTCATCTGCAAGTAAATCCGAGTCTCACGCGTTGGGAGCGGCTGATAAGTTAGCGAGTGCTATCTCTCAGGCCAACCGCGCCACAACCGAGGCCGACAGGGCAGAAGCTGCCGCCAGCTCGGTAGATGAAATGCTGTATGCCATGAGTGTGGCCGAGTTTGAGGCCCGTCGAGAGGCCAACAAGCGCAAATATGCGGGATCAGGCTCTTTGCACAATCCGAGAATACTCAATACTGTTGCTCAAGGCGTGAAGGGTGCGCTTTATTTCCCTGCTGATACCGCAAACACGTTTATCCACGGTGAGAACGAATACAACGTAAATGGTGTTGTATTCACCGTAGAACAGATGAATATCAAACTCCCTCCGGCCCCTGATGGGACAAAAACCTATGACTCAGCAACAGGTGAAGTCATGGACTTTACCAAAGATGTTGACCCGAAATATGGCGATGTTGCTGCCGATCGTAATGAGGCAGTGGCAAGGGCGTTTGAGGGATTAATTAAGAATGGTGATTTTCGAAATGGTGGCTCTTGGTGGGCCTTGTATGATGGCGCTTCTGTTGCGAATGAAAAGCTTACCTTGGAGAGCGGGGAAATAGCGTATGCATTTCAACCTAACACGCTACCGCAAGGCACAGAAGTAGAAGTAGAAGTGGTTGTGGAAAGTGTATCAGGAGTCTTGGTTATTCGAGGTGGTTGTTCAGTAGGCGACGCTTTACACATCAAAGAGGCTGGAACTTACAAAGTAAGACAAATAACAAGCACATATGACCGTTATCAGCTTAATTTGAATACTTCTAGTTCCCGCGCTGTAGTAAGCACCTTCTCTGTTCGTCCTGTCACAAACCAAGTTATCACGTCCCGCAAAGACCTCGTGTTCTTGGAAGTGTGGGATGAGGTGGCACATGGAGATAAAAACTCAAAAGGTGTTATCTATCCTCTGGGAAATGTCCAATATGGTTTATCTATGTATGAAGGCATTCATCTTCAAAATAATAACGTTGCTCAGGGTTACAGTGCTTTTGGCAAATGGGATACAGCAACCAGGGGGTATTCTGCACGGATCTCAGACCTGACATTTGCTCAGCTGTGTAAATTTCTTCAAGACCCTAGGAACAATTTACGCTATGACGCAGAAACCAGAAAACTGATTCAGACGCGTTATCGTATTCGTGTTGTAGAGGGAGTGGGAGATGATTGGATTGGTTTAACCACAAGCAAAATAATAAACACGAGCATATCACCGACCATGAAACCTAATGTCAATTTCGCTGTGTATCCACAGGGGGAATCAATCATCCCGTCGGGAATTGAGTTGGGAGATTACCGTCAGTGGTATACAAATAACCTCATTAGTGATGTTGATTACAGGTGGGGGGAGCAGGCAGATGTTGGACTTTACACCCCTAGATATGAAAGTGATAGAGCTGTCTCCATTATCATCGCCCTCGTTCAAAGAATGAATCAAGGTGCATACCATCCTGTTTATAACGTGATTGGGTGTCGTCGATTTAATTTAGTTGGTGTTTGGGCAAACTATCCTTGGTATTTAAATAATGCGTATAGACCCAGCTCTGTAGCTGAGTGCTTCCCGACTACACTAGGGAATCCTAGTACGGATTCTGACTATGGCGCTTTTACTAATTCAGGAGCTATTGGTCAAGACAGCGGACGGCAACCAAACGATCCATATCCATTCTACGATGCTATTTATGCTGGACAGGTTGAAGATCTTCGTTTGTCAGCACATAAGCAAGGCTTAAATCGCTTGTGTACCGATGCTATCCAACGTGCGGTGGCAGGGAAATTGAGAGGTAAGGGTAGGGTCTCATTTAGCAAATTCAACACTTCTATTATTGGTACAGGAACACACCCACAAGTCAGCAGCCAATATTCTTTATCTGGTTTCCTGCATATACCTGTTTTTATGGATGGGGATGCAGCTAAACAGATGGGCATAGACCATGGGGATATTGTTTATGTTGTTGATAACGCAACAGGTAACTACTTGAAAGGAGATGTAAGAACAGGCCCAACAGAGAGTGATTATATATACATCGATAAAGACACCATTGAAAACCATGGCATGCCCAGTACCGGCACGGGACTATCGTTGACCCTTATCGTTGAGAAGGCGTTATCGTCTGAGTTCGATATTCTTCCCTGTACAGACATCATCGGAAAACCGGTACACATAGAAACTGTGTTCCCAAATGGTGTGTATGCGAAATGGCTTTCGACGATACCAGAAGGAGTCAGTAAACGATTCACTCTTAATAGACCCGTTCACGGCAACTTAATCGGCGGATGTGTTTACACAAAAGATGATGGGCTCACCTGGATTGCCGGGAATGAGAATATATACGAAGTATCTAATTCGTTTAATTCCAGTTTCCCAGAAAACGCTGTCGCATTGATACATTACAAATCCTTGTCACAACAGACCAAAGCAGAAAGTAGCTCAATCATTATGGGTGAAGTTGGACACGTTGTTGCCAGTGGTGGTTTCTATGCGAAGCATTGGGGAAACCGACTCATGCAAAGCTTAATAGGTAAAGTTGGCGTTTCTGGTGTTGGATATACCGGTGCAGGCTTTTATCCGCTAACGCGTACAGCGATTGGTTTGATAGGGCAGCCGATACTTCATGGCGGCGATCCCACGTTACACAGTGATCTTGTCATTCCCGCCCCTGACAATGCTTCTCCAGGGTTTAAAGCACTTTACACCCTCACAGAGAAAAACGGCCTCCTGTATATGCAGTTCCATGGCCGTGAACTCAAACATGACGGCACAGATTGGGGCGACGACAACACGATCCCTATCATCAATGGAGAAGGCACCATGACTGATGACAATGGGCAAGTGGTGAAAACATTCTGCCACCACACGCTCTTTCCTCTCGGTATTGCGTCTTACACAGATTCCGCCATGGCCACGGAGTAACCCCCATGTTTGAAACGTTAGATCAAGTGCCGGAGCCTCTCCGGCCTTTTTATTGCCTCGAAACCCGCTCAGAGCAGCAGTTTGATGAAGATGGCGCGCCCCTGATGCAGGACGTTGACGTTCCCAGCGTTGATGAACGGGGCAACCCTATCACTATCACGGTGCCCAAGCCCGTCTTTGCCGATGTGGACTACGTGGTGGAACGCCCGCGTGGTGAGCGTAAGAGCTGGGATGATGTCTGGCGTGTAGCCAAAAAACATGCCGGTAAACGTGACGACCTATTGGCACAGTTTGTAGCCATGGCTGCGAACACGGATGCCTGGGCATTTCATGATGCCTGGCTGGCCTGGTTTCTTTCCCGCCCGGCGGAACCGATAGAAAGTGGCGAAGCGGACAACCCAGATACCGAGATTGCAGAGCATTGGCAGGCGGGTATCACCCCAGAGATGCATGCCGAAGCGGTGGCAGCCTGGGAAGCGGCAGAGCCGACAAGGCCAGCCATCGTAACCTGGGAAAGTTTTAAGGCGGCAAACTGTAAACCGCTGCGTGAAGTGGCCTATTTGCCCAACGATAAACAACTGGAGATGATGAACGATGACTTGAGAAACGGTACACACCACTGGCTTGATCATCAAGACGCGGTGAAGGCGCAATACCCTGAATAAAATCAGGCAGATTTCACGATCTATCTGATGATATGGCTTGTCATTTCCTACATCAATAACGTATTGTTTTTACGCATTATCTTATTGATTAGGGGGATTTGTGGTTGCGCTGGCTTATATTATCCAGTTAATTGTTCTGGTGTTAATTACTCTAGGTCTTTTTATTTTTGGCTTCTCTTGGGTAGGCGTTGGCGTCGGTCTTGCCATTTACCTGATTTCCACCTGGTTGGTATCATCAATGGTTGATAAGACCTGCCCTTTCTGTAAAAGCAGAATAGACCAGAAAGCCGTGAAATGTCCTAAATGTCAGAGTGACCTTTCGTCAACCACGTAAAAGAAGCCCCGCTATCTGCGGGGCTTTATTTTAGACGTGTCCTATAGCCTACCACCCTGACGTGTTATTGCTTGGTAGCACATTTTTGCAATGGCTTCACCAATAGCATCTGGTTTCCCTTTTAACCATTCCACTACCAGTTCGGCTGGAAGTAAATTTTTCGCTCAACGATAGACAGGTAGAAGTGTTGAACGACGAACATCGGCACGTGTACTGGCTTGATCATCAAGACGCGGTGAAAGCCCAGTACCCCAAGACTGCCATAGTTTTACCTGCCTAAGCACACTCTCTCTGAGGTCATATGCTGATAGATATCACCATGATGCGTGGCGAAGTGCCTCGCCTCAAAGCTCATCTTTTGCCTAATGAAGCGGCGACATTTGCGCAAGATTGCCGGTTTGAACGCGGTATTGTTGCTCCCATGAATGCGAGTAAGGCGGGTGAGGTTTTGCCGTTTTCACCGGAGGTGTTGCACAAATACGGCGATAATTGGCTGATATGGAGAAGTGCGAATGTTGTTGCCACTGACAGTCCTATGGCGCAGGACCCTTATCAGCGCGTCTATTACACCGGTGATGGAAAGCCAAAGGTGACAGCCCAGGACATGGCGATTGGGGGTAATGGATTTGGTCCGGCCGCCGCATATGACCTTGGTGTGCCACGGCCTGCAGCAGCGCCAGTAGCAACAAAAGTGGACGGCAGTACCGGTGAAAACCCGCCTGAGGGTGAGCCTGATATCGTTGATGATGAAGACAGGATTTACATTCAGACCTATGTGACTCGCTTTGGTGAAGAAGGTGCGCCGGGAGAACCGTCAACATCCGTTTTGATTGCCCGGCCGGGTTCCACGGTTACGGTCAGCCTCTCTCAGCCTGGGGCAAACACCCATAACATTACCCATACGCGCCTGTATCGTTCTGTGACGTCTGCTGGGGTTGGTGAGTTTATGTTGGTGGCTGAAATCCCCATTGCGCAAAACGAGTATGTTGATAGTGCACGTGAGGTGAATGGTCCTGTTCTTGAAACGTGGGAGTACGATGTGCCGCCAGAAAACATGCAGGGTATTTGCCAAATGGCGAATGGTATCTGCGCGGGCTTTGCAGGCAATGAAGTGATGTTCTCGGCGGCGTACTTGCCCTATGCATGGCCTGAAGGTTTTCGCGGTACTACTGAACATGAAATTGTTGGCATTGCGGCGATTGGCACGTCGCTTGTTGTAGCCACAAAGGGTTATCCCTATGTGTTTAGTGGGGTGACACCGGATGCGGTGACCGGCCATAAGCTGAGTGTCGAGCAATCCTGTGTGAATGGAACGTCTCTTGTGGTGCTCAATGGGATGGCCATGTATGCGTCGCCTGATGGTTTGGTGGTGGTCAGTGCCGACGGGGCGCAAGTAGCGACTGAGCAACTGATAGATCGTGATAGCTGGCAGACATTTAAGCCGCACACATTAAAGGCGGTATCGGTTGAAGGGCTGTATGTGGCTCAGGGGGAGGCTGGCGGGTTTATTTTTGATCCTGTATCAAACGCGTTTATCCGGTTCTCTGATGTGTGGGAAGCGGCCTATGTTGATTTGGCGCGCGATGTACTGGTAACAGCCTCAGGCAATCAACTATCAGAATGGCAGCAAGCCGATGTCGTTAAGCGATATGTATGGCGCTCAAAAGTGTTCAACATGCCATTGGGGGCGATACTGAGCTGCGCCCGTATACAGTCGCCCAATCCTGAGCGGGTGTCGGTTCGATTTGTAGCCGATGGGGAAGAAGTCTATTCCCTGAACGAGGGTGATGTGGGGGACCGCGCCTTCAGGCTTCCACCGGTTCGTGCCAGCAAATGGCAGGTAGAAGTAGCAGGCACAGCGGAAATCGAACGTATCATGATAGCAAGTTCAATGCAGGAGCTTGCTTGATGAAATCGCCATTTCGCGCGGGAAGGAATGCCGAAGCGGTTCAAGAGAACGTTGAAAAACTCACCGGACAACGGGGCAATGGATTAGATCGCGCCATTACGATTCGTGAGCTCCAATCGCTGGGGCTGGTTAATGTTATTCGCAACAGTCGTGGACAGTATGTGCCGCGTCCTGCTCCCCCTGTTTCGTCTGAAAATGAGATTGTTGAAAGAGCGACAGCGCCAGAAGGATTTGCAGGATTTGGTGGGTTTGGCGCTATTTTGCTGGAGTGGAAAGGCGTGTCTTACTCGGGGCATGCGTATACGGAGATTTGGCGAAACACTACGGATGTGCTGTCTGAAGCGACACTGATTGCGACGACGCCTGCCACTGTTTTCGGTGACGTTGTTAATCCTGGCTCGGCGTTCTACTACTGGGCGCGCCATGTGAATGTGAACAATATTCCTGGCCCCTACAACAGTGAAGCTGGCACACTTGTTTCAACCACTCCCAATGTCAGTGATGTCATTGAAGAAATTGCTGAGCAGATGCGGGGGAGTGCGCTGATCAGTGATTTGCAGGCGGATATTAGTACCGGTGATGCGACGACAAATGCGGCACTTGAGCAAGCAGAAAGTGCGTTGAATGACGCCATTGCCCGGGTCGAGCGTGAATACAAAGCTGCGGATGTGACAACGCATGCCGCGATTCGTGATTTGGAAACCGTGACCTCGGATGCTGATATGGCGTTAGTACAGCTAATCAGTCAGGTTGAAACCGCGTATAAGACGGCAGACGCCTCGTTAAATGGCAAAATTACGCAGGTGAATATGGCTCTTGCCGATGCTGAAATGGCAATGGCACAACGTATCACGGGGGTAGAGGCTGCGTATCAGTCTGCCGATGATGTTCTTACCGGGCGCATTACTACTTTGCAGCAGACTGTCACGGCGGAAGATAAAGCACTGTCAGACCGCATTGATACCACACAATCATCACTAAACGGTGTTAGTGCGACGGTGCAGGGGCACAGCCAAACCATTGCTCAAATCAATGAAAATGGCTCGGCGGCTTACCAGGCAATGTGGAACCAAAAAGCCCAAGCCGGGGATATCCAGGCTGGGATTGGTATTCTTGTTGACTCTGATGGCACGAGCCAGGTGGCGGTGTCGGCGTCTCAGTTTTTCGTGTTCGACCCGAACACAGAAAGCCCCAACATCCAACCATTGTTTGCTATCGACCAAGGCAATGTGATCATCCCAAAGGCGTTGATAGAAACCGCGACCATTCAAATCCTTAATGCCCAAACCATTATCGCTGATGAGGTAAAAGCGGGAATATCAATGTCATCGCCAGTGATTGAGGGGGGCGAGTTCGTTGGTGGCTCTGCGGGTTTTGGTACAGGTGGCCCTCACAATGGCTATCAGACATACATCTCGCCGAATGGGACAATTTTTACCTCCGCTTTGGATGCGACAGGTTTTTTGCGAGCGCCTGAAATATCTGGAGGCAGCATCTATGGTGGACGGATTGAAGGTGGGTATGTTCTTGGTGGTGTCATACAAGGGGCCACCATCATTGAAACCGAGCGAAAGTTTACGGTTGAAGGCAATCTCACGTACTCAAATGGGAAGCAGGTATTAGCTGTTTATTCTGCAAGTAAGGATTTTAGTCACAGTGGCCGCCCTCAAGATGGCGGTGGGCATGTGATTTTCTGGACGAACTATCTCGACATTTATCCCTACAACGTAATTTATGCGAATACCGAACGGAGATTCCGTTGGAGCACTATCGGTGACCAGAGCTTAAGTGGGATCACTGCCCGTATTGTTGATGTGAGGAGCATTAACTACTCACAAAATTGTTATCTATATGTCGAGTATGAGGATGCGCTTGGAAAAGTACGCGTTCAGAATCATTGGTGTGGAGACAGGCATAGTAGGCAGTTCAACATTACAACGCCTTGCGGCGTGTTTGTTGTGGATTACACCGTTAATGCGCATAGCCACAACGTGAGTTTGCGTTCCATCTCTTCTTTGCACAACCATCGACTTCGCCGGTTTGGTGTGCGTGTAGATCAGGGGTATGTGAACCATATACGTACATTCACAGCCAATGCCTGGGCACGAAATTACGAGAGGAAGCCGTAATGTACAAATTCACGGATTGCTCAAATGAAACAGTGGCGCATTACAGGGATGGTACGGTTTCATTTTTACCGTTTGATGCAGTGCCGGCAGGCGAGGTGATTCATCCGCACTGGACTGAAGAAGACGAGGCCGATTTCAACTATCAACAGCAATGCCATGCAGAAAGAGACTGGCGAGATATTGAAATGCGCAGGGTGCTTCGCCAAATGGATCAGATCAGAAACGATGCTGAATTTGGCTCTTCTACCTATAAGGGTGGCTACACCTCAAAGCAATTGAATGCGTATCGAGAAGCATTGTGTAACTACCCAGAAAAGCCCAATTTCCCTTTTGGTGAACGGCCACGGATTGAGGACGTTGTCTGATGGAAACCGTAAGAGCAAGTTGGTCAGAGTATCGAGATAAACTTCTCCCAATCATTGAGCGAACAGCGCAGCGAAATGAGCACGATTTTGTTGGTCAGGTAGATGAAGCATTGAATGACGATCGGGCATTTCTGTTTATTGCTGATGACGGTTTTATGATCCTAAAGCCAACGCATCGGAGTGGCTGTGTTTGGGTAACGGTAATGTTTGCATTCAATTGGGGAGAGAATGCGATTGAGCGTTATCAGCCAGAAATTGAAAAAATGACAAAGCAGATTGGTGGAAGGGGCGTGGAACTTTATACCGCGGTAACAGCGCTATCCCCCATTCTTTGTGGACAGGGATATGAGCGCACTGGGCAAGAAGGAAAAGTGCAACATTGGCAAAAAGCGTTGTGAGGAATTGATATGGGCGGCGGTGGCGGCGACAACGAAATCAAAGAAACCGAGTATGAGAAAGCGACGGCTGAGATCGCCGGAAAATACTGGGATATCTACGATACCGAGTTAAAGCAGTTTGAAGACACGTTTATCCAGCGTGTCGATAGCTTTAATTCTGAATCGAATATGGCTGACACGAAGAAGGCGGTGGATCTGGGTTACAACAAAGCCTTCAGCGAAAGCCGTGATGCGACAGCAAAAGGGCTTTCAGCAGCAGGTGTTGATCCGTCCAGCGGCAAGTTCAAGGCGTCAATGTCTGATATTTCGACTGAACAAAGTGTTGCTCAGACAGACACAATTAACCGCGCTCAGGCCAGCGAGCAGGACAAGTACGTTGCTGGTCTGTCTGATGTGGCGGCGATTGGCATGGGACAACAGGCGAGCGCGTTGTCTGGTATCGGCGATGTGGCAAACATGAGCCTGCGTGATGCAAAAACGGATGCGTATGATGACTTCAACCATCGAGCCGGTAATTTACAGTTGGCGGGTGCGGCTGCGGGCATAGGCCTTCGCAGCTACAACCAGATAAACAAAGCGCCTGCGTCTAGTATGAACTCGGTGAATATGAACCCATCATTTAGCCGACAGCAAAACAACTTTTATAACCCGAACGTAAACCCTTCATTGAAGCAAGGTTGGTGAATATGGGCGTTGCAGCAGATACCTACGCGAAACTGACGCGGGAAATGTTCGAGGATTGGCAGAAACGGTTTTACCCCAAGCAAAAAGAGCTCTTGGAAAAATCGCAATCTGGCGAATTACTGAAAGAGCAGCTTGGCCGCGTTGATGCCAATGCGGGGAGCGCTATGAAAGCGGCGAGCCTTTCTGAAGCAAACAACTTGGCGCGTTATGGCGTTGCCAGTGGCGGTGATGACAATCAACAAGCCAAGCTTTCACTGGCGACCGTGGCAGCGAAGAACGGCTTACGCGACCATGAACGTGATCGCTCAATGATGACGCTATCCGGTGCTGGCATGGGCGTAAAAAGCTACGCGAATCCACAGTAAGGGAGAATGAGCAATGGGATATAGCCTAACCAGTATGGGGCAAGCGACCAAAAACATGGCAATGGGCGGGTTGCGTGATGCCGCCATGCGTGAAAAGGACCGTGAAGCAACCAACAAATCACTCAAAGCGGCAGACCGCCAGCAGACCATCAATAGCGTGACGTCCGGGGCAGCGCTTGGTTTTATGGCTGGCGGGCCTGTGGGTGCGGCGATTGGTGGCGTGGGCGGCCTTGTTCTGGGCGAACTGTTTTAAGGAGCGATAAGTGAGTGGATTAGACACACGCGGCTTTATGGATAGCGCCCTTCGCGCCTACGACATCACTGACCGCCATTTCCAGCGTAAAGAAGATGCTGAAATGCGTCGAGCAGATCGTGACTTTCGCTTGGCGCAGGCGGAAAAGGCCGACCAACGATACGAGAAAGCGTTCTCTTTGCGCCAGGCGGCGGATGATCGTGCGAACAAAGCACACATTGCGCAATACGGTGAAGATGGTAAAGGCGGATGGCAGGCAGCAGAGCGTGAGCAGCAAGGTAAATTGCGTGACGCGCAAATCGCGCAGGCCAACACAGCGGCAGCAAACAACCAGTACATGCTACATCAACAAAAGAAATCGACCTTCATTTCTGAAAACTCGCCAGTGCTTGATGCCGGGTGGCAGCGCTTCATGAAAACCGGTGAATACGATGAGATTTTTGATAGCGAGTTTATTAAGGGAAGCGCATACGATCCGCGTCGTTACCTGGACCCGAAAGTGAACCAAGCGGCGGATGTGCTGGAAGCAAAAATTCCACTGGCGTTAAAAGGTGAGGTGGACTTTAACGACCCTGACATGAAAGAGGCGTTAACCACATTCTACAAATCTAACCTTACTGCCTCAGTTGGCCAGAAGGACCCAAAAACCGGACGCGTAATCAAGGATGCGCGATGGGGCAGCATGACATTTACCAAGGACATTGACCCGAACCGTGAAGGCGACCAGCCGGGCATTGTGATTGCCAGTGAAGTGCAATACGAAGATGGTAATGATTGGGTGGTGCGACCGGTCACAGAAGGGCGCTCCACTGCGCCGGAAGATGCGGTGAAAGTTATCCCGCTTGAACAGGCGATGCAGGATATTACCGGTCAGCTTAAGCTTCGCCGTCAGGCGTCGTTGTCCCCGGCGTACAAGTCAGTGTTTGGCAAGAAGGACAAAGAATCGGCCGCGATAGATAAAGAGTACCGTGACGCTGTGCTGGATATCGAGAAGCAGCGCAATGAAGCGATTCAACATCTTGGGCTAGGAAGCAAGCCAGAAGATCATGCGCGAACTGAGCAACACTATGACAATCTGCTACGTAAAACCAAGGCACTGTTTTACGGTGATGGCACTGTCCAGCCCGAGCTGTCCCAGCCAGATCTCCTTAAAGACTGGGCGGGTAGTGATGCGAATAAAGCAGGTTTTTTGCAGGCACTGAAAGCGCGCGGGCAGGATCTTTCGCAGTTCGATGTGGCAACCATTGATCGCGCTTATATCGATCAAGTGAACAAGAAAAAAGCGGAGAAAGCTACGACGATTGCAGGCCAAATTCGTTTAGACAAGGCAAAGCAGTACGCGAGTCGCTAATTGGTAAATTGCCGAGAAACGGGGTAAATTATCCCCATAGTGCCGAATTATTACCTGAAAGCCGCTACCCGAAAGGGTGGCGGTTTTTTTATGCCTGTTTTACGGAGCTGACATGCAAGACAAACTGCTTGGTGACACCCCAAACGCGACAGTGGATGCGCGTACCGACATGAGCTTTACGCTCTCCGATGACTTTGACCTTAACGCCTATGCGCCAGAGCGTGATCTGGACGTGACGGCAGGTGATGCAGGTAAGGCTGTTGCCATTGGCGCAATGGGTGCGGTAGAAGGCGGCGCGGAATCCGTAAGGCAAGGTCAAGGCTTTCTTGGTGAAAAGGCGAGAGAACTTGGTGTACCTGAATCTGTTATCAATGCCGCCAACTTCACGCCACAAGGCTTGATTGCCAATTACATTTCCAAGGCGGGTGAACTGGTTGGTGACGCTAAAGAATGGGTAACGGACACGCTGACCGATGATGGTAAGCAGGCGTTAAACACCATGCCGGTTTCTGAGTCGCCAGAAGGTGACTGGAAGGTATCAACGGAGCCGGCAGTGTGGGGCATGCAGCTTGCGCAAGGTTTGGGTTACATGGCCCCAACGGTGGCAAGCGCGATTGCCACAGGCGGCATGTCGTCAGCCTCTGCAATCCAATCACTCACAAACATGGCTATCCGTTCTGGTGCAAAGCCAGACACGGCAGCAAAAGCCGCACAGCTCGCTTACAACACGTTAGCCAAAGCGCCAACGGCAGGTGTGGCGATTAACTCTGATGTTGGCTCACAGGGCTTGCAGGCTAAAGAGACGGTACTTAATGCTAACTTTGAAAGCTTGATTAATAGCGATGCGTTCCGCACTGAATTTCTCGCCGTGGATGAAGACCCAGAGTTTGCTTACCTAAGCGATCTCGAAAAGCTGGAAGAAGCCAAACGCCGAACGGCGGATGCTGCTTCACGCGCCACGATGACTGACCCGATCACATTAGGGGCAAGTGTCGCCGCTACCATGGTGGGTGATTTGCCACTGGCAAATGCATTCGTGAAGGGTACCGGCCAGGGACTTGTAAAAAGTGTTGCGGCGGGTGCTGTTAGAGAAGCGCCCACGGAAGCGGCGCAGGGCGCAACCCAACAGTATGTGGCGAATAAGGTGTCGAATGAGTACGTGGGCACTGATGTTGATCTGATGGATGGTGTTGCACTGGCAGGCGTAAACGAAGGTGCGCTCGGTGGTGCAGTTGGCGGCGTGATGGGGGCCGGCGGCGCGTACCGTGGTGGCAACCCCCAACAAGACACACAAGGTAGTGAGGGTGTGGAGGGTGTTGAACAGCTACAACCTACACAGGATGCGCAACCTCAACAAGATCCACAAGGTGTGGATGCTGATCAGTCTACGCCACAGCAAGAAATGCCTGAATGGGTGGCGGACGGTGCTGACCTTTCCTCTGGCTATTTCGAAGAGAGACAGGAAGTTGTTGCACAAAAAGTAGATTCGCCAGACGCGTTAAAGCAAAAGCTGGCTGAGTCTCGTCAGACCCTTCGTAACAGGGGGGTGATCAGCGACCCGCAAGACTACGCAACCCAAACACTGAAAATGGCTTACGCCATGGATCAGGAAAAGGCGGATGTGTTAGTTGACCGACTGGAGCAGGGCGACCAATCCGCAGAGGCAGAACTCTACGCACTGGCAGACAAGGCGAGCGAGTTAGAACTTGATACGACAGGCGTACAACAACTGTTTGATCAGGCCGTGGCGCGTCGTAACGCAGGCGCACAAATGCCAGGGCAGAAAGTGGCATCAAAAACCGAGCGTTATATTCAGGCATTGGAACAAGGTCGCCAGAATGTTGAGCAGGCGAAGAACTCGCCGCCAAGCATGAAGCCTTACCAGTCACCGCCCGACCCGCGTCTTGCACGATGGGAATCGGAAGCAGCCGAACAGCCACAACGTGAGTTTAACCCGGAGCTGGCACGCGCCGAGATCTTAAAGCGTGAAGCGGAAGCAGAGCGAGCAGCGAGAGCCGAGCCTTCATCGCCAACTATTGATTCGAAAGAAGCGGCATTGCGCCAGCAGGCAGAAAAAGAACGCGCACAAGCAGGTGGCATTGTTGAGCCGGATATGGGCGGTGTTACGCGCACCTTCCAACGCGAGCAAGAACGCAAAGCCGCAGAGAAGCAACTTGCATTACAGCAAGCGCAACGCGACACCGTGACGGCAAACGTGGAAGCCAGCCAGCAATCTCGCGGTGGATTTGCTGATCGCCCTAACTCGATGCGCATGCGCGAAAATGGCCGCAAGCCTATCTCTGATTTCACTGACACAGTGAAGAAAACCAAGACCATGCGTAAGCGCTTGAAGCAACGCATGGCGAAAGCGAACCCGCAACTGGCTGATGCCTTGCTTGAGTCTTTGCGCAATGCACCAGAGCGTATCGCCGCGTTTGAGGCAGAGACAGAGCGCCGTAAAGCCTATGAAGATTCGCTACCAGAAAACCGCCAGCGCCGCGAACAGGCTGAAGCCCTGTTTAACCCGCAAGGCAATGACGCGGTAACCGCGCCTGACTTTGAGCGCAATGCCATTGCCCAGGTAATCAACGATCTGCGTGAGCGTGGTGAAAAGATTATTTCTGGCTTACCGAAAGAAGAACAAGCCGCGGCAAGGGCTGATCTGAACAAGGCGCAAGACTTTGTGAAATCCCGCCTTCGCATGATGATGGATGAAGCCAAGGTCAACCGCACCAAGAAGCTGAAAGACTTCACGCCACGTTTTCAGCCAAAAGCGCAAGAGCCACAAGTTGTTGATGTTGAGAAAGATGCACAGGGTGTTGAGCGTGAAGAAGATGCGCAACCTACACCACCTACACAACCTGCACCAGATACGCAGGATGTGGATGATGCGCAGCCGCAACAAGATGTGGAAAGTGTTGATGTGGTTGATAAAGCCAAAGGCATTATTCGCAATGTGCTCGAAGCCAACGGCGGGAAGAAGTTAGCCGGGGTTCGCACTGCGTATCGTGACCAGGGCGGCTTTACCGCGAAGGAGCTGGACGAAGCAGTAAAGGCAAAAGGCTATACCGGTATTGCTGAGTTTGAGAAGGCAGTGAAGGCAGAAAGCGAGCCGAGCCAAAAGAGTGAACCAGTCGCGCAGTCGGAAACGACAGAGCAAAAGTCAGCCACAGAAACGGTTGATAAGGGTGAGGATAAGTCGGAGTCTGCCGCCTACAAGCACACGCCAGAAACCAACGACGATGTTTCAACCCAAATTGGTCTACTCAATGCAATCAAGAAACGCGTGAAAGCAGGCTACAACCCGAACAATAACAACTCACTCAAAGAGCTGGCGAAAACGCTGTTTGACCTTTCAAGCGCCAAGGATGTTGATAACATCATGCTCAAGAAGGTGCAGGAGGCGTATGAAACCGTTGCCGTGGTGAAACGTCGCAGCAAAGCAACGAAACTCCTTGCCGAACAAAACAATCCTTTGATGGTGCAAGCGGTATTTCGTCAGCTTAAAGATGACTACGAGCGCCAGCCTAACCTTGATGTACGCACCGCTAAATCGAGTGACTTTCAGGCGTACAGCACGCCTGCACCTATGTCTTTCTTGGCTAACTTGGCCGCTGGCATTGATAAGCACACCACGGTTTATGAGCCGACCGCAGGCAATGGCCTGTTGTTGATGCTGGCAAATCCTGACAAGACCTTTGCCAATGAGCTAGACCCTGTACGCGCTGAGGCATTGGCATGGACCGGCTTTGAAACAACAGTGCAAGATGCAGCGGGAAATGCGCTTGATGGCATTGTGTCTGAGCCTGTTGATGCTGTTGTCACGAACCCGCCTTTCGGTACGCTTCGAGATGGTAACCACAAGCCCATTAAACATGCATTTACGGATGCGCAAGGCAATGCGTATAAGTTTGGTGAAATCGACCACCTCATCGCCAAGCAAGCCTTGGATGCCATGAAGCCGGAAGGCAAGGCAACGCTAATCCTTGGGGCACCGAAGGAAGCCGGGGATTACACCGGTAGCAACAAAGTGTTCCTGAACTGGCTTTACCGTAATCACAATGTGGTCCATCACGTTGAGATTGACGGCCAGCTATACAAGGGGCAAGGCGCGGCATGGCCTATTCAAATGATTGTTGTGCATGGAAAAGTGCCGTCAGGGACTGGCAAGCATGCACCCGTTAAAGGTAAAGTAAAACGTGTATCAACGTGGGATGAACTCTATGACAACTTCAATGAAAAAGGTTTGGTGGATACCGCAGGGCGAGAATATCAGCGATACAGCCAAAGCGTTTCTGATGTTCAGCCTCAAAGACAGCCAGCCGCTGACACTTCACTACGCGAAGAACAGACTCGAGAGCTTTCTGGAAAGTCTGATCGAGGAAATGCCGGGGGAGGAGAAAATCAGCCTGGCGGACGAACTCGAGACGGGGTGGGACAGCGACAGCCTGATGGCAACGACGCTGGCGCAGGTTTCAGGACTCAACCTGACGTTAGAGACGTTGGACTGGTCGAAGCAAAAGACAGTGACACACCCCGATCTGAAACTTCACGACAAGTACATGAACCTGGAAGTGACCGACGCACTGGAACTGAATCTGTTCGAGAATTAGATACAGAGCAAGCCACACCCAAAACCAAGCCTAGCCCTGTCCAGATAGATAGCAAAGTGGAACGGGCTAACGAATTCCAGTCTCACTATAAAACCGCTTCAAACGGTTTCAATGATGGCGTGCTCACGCCGACCAATATGGCCTCTTACACGCAATCTGCGCTTG
Organism: Grimontia sp. THUN1695; assembly: GCF_059704325.2. NCBI lineage: Bacteria > Pseudomonadati > Pseudomonadota > Gammaproteobacteria > Vibrionales > Vibrionaceae > Grimontia > Grimontia sp. THUN1695. The sequence goes on from NZ_AP046577.1 coordinate 961,255, forward strand.
CTGACATTCAAAAACGTCACGGCAGCGTGGATGGTTTTGTGATGGAGCGATTAGGCTACAAAGATGTAGGTTCGCTGCATAAGGCATTTATGGGCCTACAGGCGGATGCGGTAGCGTTGGCGGTGGATGCTATTGAGAATGGTCGCGCCGTGATTATTGGCGACCAAACAGGCGTAGGTAAAGGCCGTCAGGCGGCGGGCGTGATCCGTTATGCAATGCAGCAAGGCAAGATCCCAGTCTTTGTGACGCAAAAGCCGAACTTGTTCACTGATATGTACGATGATCTTGCTGACATTGGCGTGGAAGGGTTTACCCCGCTTATCATGAACCAAGACAAAGGCTTTGTGAAAAAGGGCAATAGGAAACTATTCAACCTCTCCCCTAAAGAGCGCAGTCAGGCGATTGATGCCCTTTTAGATGGTGACTTGCCAGAAGGGTATTCCGGCTTGTTCCTGACTTACTCCCAGATCTCCAGCGAGAAGAACGGACAGAAAAGCGCAATGCTAAAAGCACTGGCGAGCAAGGCGGTGTTTGTGATGGACGAATCTCATACCGCTGCGGGTTCTGACTCAAAACTGGGTAAAGCGTTCCGTGACCTTGCAGACAGGGCGTATGGTCTCACCTATCTTTCTGCTACCTACGCCAAGCGCCCCGAGAATATGCCGCTGTACATGCGTACCGACCTTGGCCTTGCAACCGATAACCGCGAAGCCTTGATTGAAGCAATTGAGCAAGGCGGCTTGGGGATGCAAATCTATATCGCAGCGAAACTTGCGGAAGCGGGGCAAATGGTGCGCCGTGAGCGTTCATTTGAAGGGATCAGCATTAACAACAACGTGATCTCCGATCCTAGCAATGAAACCAAGCAGACCTATGACCGCGCAGCAGAAGCATTACGCGCCATTCAGGATGTGTCGTCGGCATTCCGCCGCTATATCGAGGAAGACATGGCGGCAGAAATCCAAGAAGAACGCGGTCTTGATGTGGTAGTGCGCGGCAACAAGGCAGACGCAAAGCCGAAAGTGACCGAGTTTAGCTCTGTGGTCCATAACTATATTTCGCAAATGGCGCTCGGCCTGAAAGCGAAAGAAGTGGCGGTAATAGCACTGAAAAGCATCAAAGAAGGCAAGCGCCCTGTCATTGCGCTGGAAAACACCATGCAAGCGGCATTGGAACGCTTCATGGACAAAAACGGCATTGCGGTAGGCGACCGCGCAGACGGACTGACTTACGGCGAGATCCTGAAAAATGTTCTTGATGGTGCGCTCTACTACGGCATTAAAGAGCCGGGCGAGAAGAAATCTGACAAGGTTTATGTTCCCATTGATGAAATCAGCGACCCACTTGTTCAGTACCACTACCGACGCGCCATGAATGCGATTGGGGAAATGGGCGGAGACGGCATTCCGGCATCGCCTATTGATGCAATTCGCATGGAAATTGAAAGCGCTGGCCTGAGCGTTGCTGAGATCACAGGGCGCGGCCTGATGCTGGATATGGCGGACGGCAACCGCGTTGTTTCGCGCAGTGCTGAGGAAGTGAGTGACCGTCGCGGTACCGTGGACAAGTTCAACAACGGCGAGCTTGATGTGCTAATCCTGAACCAAGCAGGGTCTACAGGCCTGTCTTTGCACTCACGCGGTGACTATGGCAATACGGACCCAAGGCACATGATTGTTGCGCAGCCTTCGCTCAACATTGATACCTTCATGCAAATGCTTGGTCGCGTTAACCGAACCGGGCAAATCCATAAGCCGACCTATGACATAGCCTGGCTTGACCTCCCCAGTGAAAAGCGTCCCGCCGCAGTGCTGGCGCGAAAAATGACGGGCCTGAACGCGAACACTTCCGGTAACACGGACTCAGCCACGAGCGTGGACTCTATTGACCTTCTTAACCCATACGGTGATCGCATTGTTGAGGAATACGTTTCTGCAAACTTTGAAATGCTAAGCGGCTACAGCAAAGCATTAACCAAGTTGCCTGGTGAAGATGATGCCTCTTACTTCTTGGGTAAGCTGGCGGTTCTCCCCGTCGATATTCAACAGTCTGTGCTTGAGGATTTGGAAGGTGCATACAAAGACCTGATTGAGTACCTTGACGCAACCGGTCAAAACGAGCTCAACATGACCGAGCTTGATTTGGATGCGAAGCCGTTGGCACAGAAGCTTCTTTCTCCTGCCAAGCGTGATCGCGGCGTGTTCAGTGAGCCGGTTTACTTAACCAAGGTAGATGCGAAAGCGAACGGTAAGGCGCCAACGTGGGATCAGGCACAGGAAACCTTGAGCAATTCCAGCCAAGAGCAGTTTGATAGCATGGCCGATGCAATCGGAAGCGATACGCGCTTTATTAATAACCTCATGGCGCGTCTTGACAGCACAAATAACGAGCTGGAAGAAAGGCGAAAAGCAGGTAAGAAAATTGATGCATTGGTTGAAGAAGTATCGAAAATCAAAGGGCAAATCCGAGAGTATGAAAGCCGTCTAAGTGAAGTGAAGGCGAAATTCAAAGCGGGTGGCGTATACGCCCACGGCCAGTTTGTGACAGTGAAGATTGACGAAGAAACGCACGTCTCAGGCATGGTGGCTGAAGTCACGCATACGCACAATAACGGTAATCCTCTGTCCCCCTCCAAGTTCAAAATTAAAGTGGTGGTTGCGGACCGCGCTAACATTGTTCCTATTAATCTGAAGCAAGCAGAGGAAGGGGCGTTAACGCGCAGCTATACAAACAGCTTTAACCTGAAAACCCTGTTTGACCGCAAGGCAAAAGAGCCAGCAAGGGAAACTCGGTACATCATGACCGGCAACCTGGTTGAAGCGCAAACCCGCACCAACAAGAAAGGACGCATTGTTCCTTTCACTACGCATGATGGACGCATCATTCAAGGCATGCTGATGCCTGCCAACTTCAAAGCGGATCAAAACATCAAGGAGAAACTGGACGCCACACCAAAACAGTTGGTTGATTGGCTGAAATCCACCTATGAAGAATTTGCCGCGATGGGCCTTAACACGGCGGATAACGCGGTAAAAGTTTATCGCAGCATGAATGGTGGCTATAAAATTGAAATGCCTAAATCTGTTGCCAAAGGCAAAAAGTATTGGGGTAACCCTGCCATTGAAAAGATCATTGGTCAGCAAGCGGTGAAAGGCGGTGGCAAGTTTGCCGTCGATGTTGCCGAGGCTAAATTGCTGCCGCTGGTGAAGGCGCTACAAAACATCAATCCTGTAGGGCTGCATAACAACGCGCAAATTAAAGAGTTCAACCGTGATGCGGGTAATGCGTCAAACAGCTTTTACAAGGAGAAGATGAAGTTCTCCCGCGAAGCTGTTACCCAAGGCGCAAACAGCAGCAAAGGCATGCCACTGAAACAAGCCGAGCTGGGCGTTAAGCAATGGCTGAAAGAATACCGTGGTGGTGCTGGCGTGAAAGTGCGCGTAGTGAAAACCCAGCAGGAAGCCGAGGCGATGTTAGGTCAATCCTTCCCGGACGCGACGGTTCACGCTTTCTATCACGACCGTAGTGCAACCGTGGTCGTGGTGGCTGACAACATCCCGGACACAAAAACCTTACGCCAGAAACTGCGCCATGAAATTATTGTGCACCACGGCTTGAAGTCGGTGGTTGGCGACAGTGAGTACCAGAAAATCCTTGAGCGTGTATTCAGTGGCCGCAAATCCAAGCACCTGAAAGACCTTTGGGATCAAGTGCTGACCCACTACGCCGATCAGGATGCGGTTGTTCAGGTTGAAGAGGTGTTGGCCCATGCCGCCGAGCTGGAACGAAACGGCATTCAGCAGTGGTGGGATCGCGTGATTGAGGCGGTGGCCCATGCGCTTCGCAAGGTGGGGCTGATGAGCCCAGGCGACATGACACGCGCCGAAATGAACAACATTGTGCAGACCCTGATTGATCGCATGAAATCGGTGAACCATTGGGACCCAGACACCACGCCGCCGGGTGGCGGCTCTAAGCTTTCCCGTTCTAAGCTGTCTCAGGCTAAGTTCTCTAAAGGCGATGTGAAGTTTTCGCAAACCCAGAACCTGACCTTTGATCAGGCCATTGCCGAGATTGGCAAAGGCGAAACGGTACAAGAAAGACTGAAAACTGCATTGAGCAGTGTCGGCCTTGCGGTTAAAGGCGTATTGGGTGGCAAGGTCGGACTTGGCGCGGTAACGCTGCGCCAGCTTTCGGATTTGGCCGTTGACACGCTTCCGATGGTGAAAACCTATGTAGACACGGTTCACCGCATGATCACGCGCCGTAACCAAATGGCGTTTGAGTCTGCGGAAATTGCGCAAGACATTCGTAAATGGTCTGCCAAAAACAATGAGGCGGCAGAGAAGATGTTTAGCCTGGCCCATGATGCCACGGTTGAAGGCGTGGACCCGGACAAAGCGTTTGTGTCTGCTGCTGATGCGATTCAACGCCGCATTGAACACCTTGAGAACGTGAACGAAGGCAGTCACAAGACCAAGGCGCAGATGGACGAGATCCGCGAGCTTCGCCGGGACTTGGAGAATGAACCACGCCGACGCGCCAAACATGCTGAGCTGAAGGCGGAATACGACAAGCTGCCGGAGCAAGCCAAGCAACACTATCGCACTATGCGCGATGACTACAAAAAGCGTCACGACGATTACCGCCGCCTGCTGGAAGCGCAAATCCAGAACGCCGAAATTGATGGTCGCGTGAAGAAAAAACGCCTTGCGGAATTGCGCTCTGTCTTTGAGTTGCAAGAAGTAAACGCGCCTTACTTTCCGCTAACCCGTTTTGGTGACTACTGGCTGTCATCGACGGACGAGAACGGCGAAATGCGCTACATGATGTTTGAAAGTGAAGGGGAGCAAAAGGCCACGGCGAAGAAACTGCGCGATAAGGGCTATGCCGTTTCCACTGGCTACAAGATGGAAGGCAACCCGATGATAAACGGGGCCAGCCTTTCTTTTGTGACTGACCTGATGCAAAAAATTGATGACACCACGCTCAATGACCTCAAGAAAGACGAGATCAAAGACTCCATCTACCAGATGTACTTACAGGCGTTGCCGTCACGCTCGATGCGCAAGCAATTCATTCACCGCAAAAAGGTGAAGGGCTGGAACAATGACGCACTTCGCGCCATGGCCTCAAACATGATGAAAGGCGCTTACCAGCTTGCAAGAATGGAATACGCGGATGAACTGACCAAGCATGCAGCGGAGGCAAAGAAAGCGGCAAGCGTCTCAGGCAACAACCAGGCAGGCCGATACGCGGAAGAGCTGATGAAGCGGCATGAGTGGGTGATGAACCCGACACACTCAAGGGCCGCGCAGATGATCACCTCTGTCGGTTTCCTTTGGATGCTTGGCGTGTCGCCTGCTGCCGCAGCGATTAACACCACACAAAACTTTGTGGTTGCTCTCCCTATCCTCGCCAGCAAGTTCGGCGCAGCTGAATCTGCAAGCATGATTACCAGTGCCATGAAAGAGTTCTTGACCAGCAAGGGAAGCATTAAGAACAAGATTAAGAGTTACGACGAGAAAGATGCCTATCAACAATGGGTGGATTCTGGCTTGATTGATGCGACTAATGCACATGATCTCGCGGGTATGGCTGAGGCAGAAAACTGGCAGTACAACGAGAACTATGAGCGTGCGATGAATGGCATTAGCTATTTGTTCCACAAAGCTGAGGTGTTCAACCGTGAAACCACGGCGATGGCCGCGTACCGCTTGGCGCGTAAGAAAGGCATGAGCCACCAAGACGCGGTGACCGAGGCGGCTGATATTACGTGGAACGCGCACTTTGATTACACCAACGCGAACCGCGCACGTTACATGCAAGCGCCGACGATGAAGGTGATCACACAGTTTAAGCAATACAGCCAGAACATGACCTACTTCTTGTTGCGTAACGCTTACCTTGGTTTTAAAGGTGAGTCGCCAGAAGTGAAAGCCATGGCCCGGAAACAGTTGATTGGCTCACTTGGTATGACCGCTTTGCTTGGTGGCGTAAGCGCGTTGCCGCTTTCTGCGTTGTATGCGTTGGCGAATGCCTTCAAAGGCGATGACGATGAACCGTGGGATGCAGAAACTGAATTTAAAACTTACCTTGCTGATGCAATGGGTGAAGATATGGCAAGCCTGGTGCTTTACGGTGCTGGCCTTTCTCCGCGTATTTCACTCGATGGTTTGTGGGTTCGAGATCCTAACCGTGACTTGGAAGGCGAGGACCTTTGGACCCACTACGCGAAACAAGTTGCCGGCCCTGTGCTTGGCGGTGTGGTGGTTGGCGGTATTCGTGGTGCACAAGATATTGCGAACGGCGACATTTACCGCGGCATTGAGAAAATGGTGCCTAAGTTTTTCCGTGATCCGATGAAGGCGTATCGCTACGGCAATGAGGGTGCACTTACCTATCGTGGAGATGCCTATAAAGAAGCGGACGAGTTTACCGGCATTCAGTTGTTACTGCAGTCATTTGGTTTGTCTGACCATGACCTGATGAAGCAGTACGAAATGAACAATTCCATCAAAGGTTATGAGCAACACATTCTTGATCGCCGCCGTGACATGATGACCGCTTACTGGCTGGCAGTAAAGCAAGGCGACACGGCGTTGATGCTGGAAGTGCAAAAGAACATGGCGAGGTTTAACCGCAAGAACCCGACGCTTGCCATTGACAACAAATCACTTCGACAGTCCATCAAAACTCGCCAGCGTTATAGCGCAGAAAATGAGCGAGGCGTTAACGTAAACAAGAACTTGCGTCACTTGAATGAGCAAATTGGGTGGTAAATGGTTTTTAAGTAAAACTTGGGTGAGGTCATGAGAATGTCATCGATAAATATTTCAATATATTTGTGGTCTCACCCTTATGTATTGAATATTATAATGTTTTTTTGATTAAGTTGATAAATTCATATGATTTATCTCGTGTTCGATCTATTTTCTCTGGATCTTTGTCGGAGTATAGCAATGACCAATATTTATTTTCGTTCCATTCAAGTTGACGATCGATTCCGGTCCCTTTCTGAGTGATGAATCCCCAAAACCATAAGTCATCCCAGACTTCGAGGTCATCGTTATTATAGTGTTGCTTAATGAGTCTATTTATATTGTCAAAATTTGGATTTGATACGCCAATTTGCTTAAATATATAAATAATGACAGCGTCAACAGGCAGCCATATCTCATCATTATCTTCAATTTTTTTTGGTGTGTCAGACCAGAATTGAAATCTATCCCCTAGAGTATTGTGGGCTTGATAAACAACCTTTGTAAACAATGCAGCAGTTTTTTTACCCCATCCTTTTTGCTTGCTTAATCCTTTATAGAGATCGTCGAAATTTGAACTTCTCACCCCTGTTAATAATTTCACAAAACTTTCAAAGGATTGCGTTTTTTCAATATTATTATGAATTAATCTATAGAAATCAGCTAATGGATCTATTTTGGGCTGACTTTGTGTATTTGCTATATGATATAAAAGTTCAATTACTTTTTTGCTTGTACATGCATCATTACAAAGAATGTGGTGAAAAGATTTTTTCTGTAATTGAATGTTGAATTCTCTATTTTCTTTTAAAAATTTAAATATTCTATTTAATATTATTTTCATTTTAAAAAACAGATTAAGTGATTATAGTGGAAATATATATGGTAAAAGTCATGTAAAGTTGGTTGATTAATGGCCGCATCGTACTTTGATTCTAAATTAATATTCATACAATCGCTTTAGAGTATTAATTAATAAGTCCGTATATATGTCGGTAAGATTTATGCAGAATCAACCTTCCATTTTTCGATTTCGTCAATATTTATAGATAAGTTTGAATTTAAAACTTCTTTAGGTATTATATACTTACTATCATTTAAAACTAAACAATAGTCAACTCCTTCCCGTTCTGGGTAGTCAGGTTTATACTCAGGAAAAATTAGCATATTAGTTTGGATTTCATAGTCTTTAAAATATACTCGATTTCTTGAAATTCTTAATAACCTTAAACCATTGCAAACGAATAGTGATACGTCAAACTCATCATTAAATTCCTTAATCCCCAAAATCATGTCGTTGTACAAAGAATTTATAATTCCTTGAAAGTAATCTCGTGGTCCTAAATCCTGCTTAAGGTACATAATTATAACTGTAAAGAAATAATTTAAAGCAGAATATGTGAGCCTTAATCGAAAGTTAGTCTTATGGAAATGATAATTGATGTCTAAAAAATCATCTTCATAGTTTATAGCAGATTGATTATGAACTAAGGCGTTTCTCATAACTTTTGCTATTCTAAATAAACTCTTTAAGATTTGTTCATATTCGTTGTTTTCTGGTAAACCTCTATACTTCGCATAAAATGATTTACCAGATAATTCTGGATGTTGTTGGTCCAGGAATAAGTCAAAAATTGAAAAAATAATCAATAGCTTAAGACTTATATTCTGCTCAATAGTGACGCGATTACCACTTTCTCGAATAGAAAATTTTAAGTTGTATATTTGCGTATCATCTTGGTTCAAATTGACTTCAATAAAACGAGGGTAGCAAAGTTTTAGCCCAGCATCTTCTAATAACATCAATACATGATTAATATGTTCTTTCATTTTAATTTCATATTCATAACATTTTGTCAAATCCCCAAGAGTATTGTAAAAAAACAATTTTTTGGGGGTTATTCAATGACTACCCAAAGTATTACCATAATTTCGTATTTTAAATAGCATATCATCAACATCAAGCAGGGTAACAGTGGGAAATACAACAAAATAGGGTATTCAGTTTGCTCTCGCCAACGCGAAATGAGGGCAAGCATCGTGCTTTTCTTGCCGTTGGCGTGTAACTAAGGCTAACTACGTTTCGTCACATCTTGGCTTGTTCGGGTCTCGGTTATTGCTATTAATCTCAAGAGCTATCACCAGCTGCGCCAAAGGGCTGCTAAGGTGCAAGCCTCGCTTGTTTTGAATATCTGGAAAATGGGAAGTAAGTCCGGGGTGTATTGGGACATGCTCGAGTTTTACGCTGCCAGGAAGCTGGATCTTGCCAGTGAGGCAGAAAGCGATAGAATTGATACTGTATGCATGAACAGTATTTTAAGATGAACGTTATTCCAATTTTTGCCAGTGCCGGTATTACAGGTTTTGAATCACCGGCTAGCGACTATCGCCAGTTGCCGTTGAGCCTGGATGAGTTATTGGTTGAACATCCGAGTGCGACGTTTATTGGTCGTGCGTCGGGTGAATCAATGCAGGGTGTTGGTATTTTTGATGGCGATATTTTGATCGTAGACAGATACGTGACTGTCAGGGATGGGGACGTGATTGTGGCCAACTTTAACGGAGAGTTTGTCTGTAAGCTGCTCGATGTTTCCCGCAGATTGTTACTGTCGGCCAACGACAGCTATTCCTCCGTACAGATCACCAAATACGATACGTTTTCGATTGAAGGGGTCGTTGTCCGCTCTATCCGCTGCCACCGTGAGAGCCCGCTTTTATGTTCGCGCTAGTCGATGCCAATGCGTTTTACTGCAGTGCAGAGCAGGTGTTTCGGCCGGACTGGCGGGGAAAGCCGGTGATTGTACTCTCGAATAACGATGGGTGTGTGGTGGCGGCGAATCGTCAGGCAAAGGAAGCGGGAGTCGAGAAATTTAAGCCGTATTTTCAGGTGCGAGCCCTTTGTGAAATGAAAGGCGTGATTGTCTGTTCGTCCAACTATGAGCTTTATGGCGATCTGTCAGACAAGATGATGCAGGTGATTGGTCGATTTGCGCCTGAGCAGCATGTGTATTCGATTGATGAGTCGTTTCTATCGTTTCACCGCTGCGCAGTAATACCTGACTTAAGGTTACATGCAGAAGCGCTGCGCCGTGCAGTATGGAAAGAATGCCGGCTGGCGGTCGGGGTCGGCATAGGGGAAACCCTGACCCTAGCCAAAGCTGCAAACCATGCAGCGAAGAAATTACCGGGCTACGCCGGTATCTGTGTATTGGATTCCGATGCTGAACGCATCGATGTGTTAGGGCGCATGGAGGTAGGTGATGTATGGGGCATCGGCCGTCGGATTTCAGAACGGCTGAAGCGTCAGGGCATTGAAACGGCGCTGCAACTGTCGCGCCAGAAACCGGCACTGATGCGCCGTGAGTTTAATGTGGAAATGGAACGCACGGTGCGGGAGCTGAACGGTGAGGTTTGTAAAGGCTGGGGTGTGGCCAGGGCCAATAAACAGCAGATCTTTTCTACCCGCTCGATGGGGGAGCGGATTGTGGAACAAGAAGCGCTTCACCAAGCATTGTGTAAACATGCGGGGATTGCGGCGGCAAAACTCAGGGCGCAGGGGGCCGTGTGTTCGGTGTTGATGGTGTTTGCTGGAAATTCACCGTATGACGAAAAGCCGAGAAGCTATAAGCAGCTGCACCATTTTGCGTTTCCGGTTGACGATACCACCGTGATAACGGCAGCGGTGTCAGCTTTGGTGCCTTTGTTGTATGAACCAGGCGTGCGGTATTACAAGGTGGGTGTGGGGCTATTGGATTTAGCTAGGGCAGAATATGTGCAGCCGGATTTATTTGATACCCAGCCAGGTAACCCGACGTTAATGAAAACGTTCGATAGCCTGAATCAGCGTTATGGCATCGGCACGGTGTTTTTGGCAGCGGAAGGGATCGCGCCCAAATGGGGCATGCGTCGTGAGTTCTTGTCTCCACAGTATACGACCCGGTGGAGAGATGTGCCTAGGATTAAGTGTTGAGAAGGGAATAAATCAAAAGGGACATGATAAAGAGCCACTTTCTAAAGGCGAACATTATTACACCAATGAAGTGCGCGTTTTAAAACCAACTTAATATCGTGAACGTAGGCTTTTACGTGAAGATTGCCAGAGGGAATTCATTCGTGAGGCTGTGTAAATGATGGGGATCTTGCTAAGGAATGTAGTTTTTTTCGGTGATAAAAATGGGGCAAAAAATGGGACACTTTTTCGAAATGGGGCATGAAATGGGGCATGAAATGGGGGATATGGCGGGGTGTGGCGGTGTTTGAATTATGGACTAACTATCTGATATTTCAATAAACCCTTATTGTTACAGAGTGCATGCAATAAGATGATAATTTGTTACACAAAATAACCTTGCGTGAAGTTATCAGAGAATAGCGCAAAAAATAGACTATTCCTCTTTGATTTTTATTTTTTACTTTAAAAACAATGAATTGATGAGTGTTAAAACTGCTATAAATGGCTTTAAATATGTGATCTATATTTACTTTTTAGACGATGACAAGGTGTTACCTAGAGTCAATGTTTCGGCAGCCTTACTATTATCTGCAACTAACAAAGATAACGGGTTGTCAAGGCTTAGTCATTTTTCTGGAGTCGATGTACAGCTCACATTCAAATCAGGAGTGAAGCATTATGTTTAAAAACCTGTTTGCTAGCCTGCAGAAAGTCGGTAAGGCGCTTATGCTCCCTGTATCGGTTCTGCCGGTAGCAGGTATTTTACTGGGTGTTGGTGCCGCAGACTTTAGTTGGCTGCCAAGTATTGTCTCTGGGATCATGGAAAGTGCCGGTGGTTCTGTCTTCGGCCAAATGCCTTTGCTGTTTGCCGTCGGTGTTGCATTGGGTTTTACGAATAACGATGGCGTAGCAGGTCTTGCTGCAATTGTTGGTTACGGCATCATGTCAGCGACGCTGGGTGTAATGGCACAGGTGTTGGGTGTAGATAAAATCGATACCGGCGTATTAGGTGGTATTCTGGTTGGTGGTGCGGCTGCTTGGGCATTCAACCGTTTCTTCCGTATCCAGTTGCCAGAGTACTTGGGCTTTTTTGCGGGTAAACGCTTTGTGCCTATCATGACAGGTTTCTGTGCTATTGGTCTGGGCTTGGTACTCTCCGTTATCTGGCCACCGGTTGGTGCTGCAATCGGTTCGTTTTCTCATTGGGCAGCGAACCAAAACCCTGTTATGGCTTTCGGTATTTACGGTATCGTTGAACGTTCACTTATCCCATTTGGTCTGCACCACGTCTGGAACGTACCTTTCTTCTTTGAAGCAGGCTCGTGTGTGAATGCGGCAGGCGAAGCGCGTACCGGTGTTCTGACTTGCTACCTCGAAGCAGATGCTATCTCCCGTGCAGCAGGTAATGGCTTTGGCCAATTGGCGGGCGGTTTCATGTTCAAGATGTTTGGTCTGCCAGCTGCAGCCATTGCTATGTGGCACACAGCAAAGCCGGAAAACCGCGCGAAAGTTGGCGGTATCATGGTTTCAGCAGCATTGACCTCATTCTTGACGGGTATTACTGAACCTATCGAGTTTGCATTCATGTTTGTTGCACCTGTGCTGTATGCTATTCACGCGGTGTTGGCAGGTACTGCTTATGTGCTGACAAACATGTTGGGTATGGTTCATGGTACATCGTTCTCCCACGGTTTGATTGACTTCCTGGTGTTGTCTGCAAACTCTCAGAAACTGTGGCTGTTCCCGCTGCTGGGTCTGGGCTATGCCGTGTTCTACTATGTTGTGTTCCGCATTGCTATCGTTAAGCTGGATCTGAAAACGCCAGGTCGTGAAGATGAAGATAAGAATGCAGCCGCTGCGGGTAGTGAGTCTGAAATGGCGAAAGAACTGGTTATGGCGTTTGGTGGTAAAGACAACATTACCGGTCTGGATGCTTGCATTACCCGTTTGCGCGTATCGGTAGCGAGCGTTGATAAAGTCGATCAGGATAAACTGAAGAAACTGGGCGCGGCAGGTGTAGTGGTTGCCGGTAGCGGTGTTCAGGCTATCTTTGGTACTAAGTCTGACAACCTGAAATCAGACATGGATGAATGGATCCGTAATAACTGATATCGATGGATTCCCTTATCTGGTGATATAAAAAGTCTGTTGATACATAAAGGAGAGCCTCGGCTCTCCTTTCTTTTTTTGGAAAATATATTCGGCTATAGCGCAACAAAGAACAGCATTAAAACCGGCACCAGAAGGCTGAGGATAAAACCGCTGACAATGGCAATAGGCACGCATTTAACACCACCGGTAGTTTGAATGATCGGCAGGGTGAAATCCATGGATGTTGCACCGCCATAACCAATAGCAGTTAATGGGTACCGGGCAATCAACAGTGGTATCAGTATAATCGCAACCAATTCCCGGGACAGTTCCAGCATAAAAGAAGCACCGCCGTACACAGGCCCTAGCGCATCTCCCATTAAAATGCCTGCCAGTGAATACCAGCCAAAACCGGATGCCATCGCCAAGCCATAGTGATAAGGTATGTCGAGTAGCCAAGCGGCTAACAGGCCTCCCGTCCAGGATGCCATTATCACGATAAACGCTACGCTCAGCCCTTTTTTATTGAGGATGATTTGCTTTAATGTCATACCGCTGTTTCTTAACTGAATACCGATCAAAAACAGCAGGATAAGAAGAATGCCTTCACTTGTTGGCTCAACCCAATCAAGGGGAATGGGAAGTAGCAACCCCAGAATCAAACCGCCACCGACAACAAACACCAACTTCACGGATTCCTTCGCCATGGCTGAGACAGGCACCGTATTTTTATGCTGTTCAGTCTTGGTTTTCAGCAGTTTATCTAATAGCGGAAGCGAGAGAAGGGTGAAAATACTAATACAGAAGAAGAAAGTCACCGCCAATAACAGGATTTGGTTTAGATTACTGGAAAGGTTATCCAGCCCTGCAAGACTTAGCCCCATCAAGCCAAGAATAACAAAGACAAGGCGGGCAGTGGACAGGTTGATCGTATCGAGCAACTCTGCGCTTTTGATGGTAATGAAATAGCCAATCACCAAAGGTAGAAAGATATAAAGCATGCCGGGAAGCATTGTATTAAGACCTTTTTGATAATAACGAAATCGCGATGAGGGTATCAGTCGCGATCTGATCAGGTCAATTGGTGTTCGGCAAGTTTGAAGGCGAAAGTGGGTATAAAGGGATGTGAAGGCTAGAAACCGCAGTTATCGATAATATTGTTTAGTTGGTGGTGAAAGTCCGTGTCATTAAGATTGGAAAGTTCATACAGGGCTTCGGCGCCAGCAAGGGTGATTTCGACATCATGTTCTTCAATCTCTGTATTTTCTGTCCTGAACAACAAAAGGTGGTTGGCCATTTTAGCAATGTTGAGATATGAAACACCATGACTGGATTTGCGCATCTGGCGGTTCGATGACACCTCAATGAAATCTAAATCAAAGCCCCAACTTTTCAGGATAAAGCTGCTAGCCTCTTTGCTCACGCTGAAGAAGACGTGGCTGGCGATGTCAAAATCAAGGTAGTTTCCTTCATCTATGTAGGTATGAAATGCCTTTACAGCACTGTAAATGCCAATGTCAGCCAGCAATCCAATAAGCAGAGATTTTTCCACTTCTAAGTGAAGGTTTTCATCGTCATAACTTCTGACCCGCTGGCAAATCAGTGCCATCGTTGAACCGAACTCTCGTGAGGCAGTTGCACTTCTCTTCAATAAAGCATTGCATTCGTGACTGAAAGGAGAGTTATTTTTCAAGGTCTGGATAGCATGAGCAGTCGCTATGCCCAAAACACGCTGAATACCCAAACGGGATACCGCCATATTAATGTCATGGCAGGGGCGGTTATTACGTGGACTGAAAACCGCCGAATTTGCCGATCTAATCACGGCTGCCGCGAGAGAAGCATCATCTAATAACAGGGTTGAAATGTCTCTGACCGTCGTGTTGGGTTGATTGCATGCCCGCTGTAATTTCACTACCACATCAGGAATAGGCGGAAGTTCCAGAGTGCCGTCTTTCAGAGATTGGTAAACACGCTGAAAAAAATCGCTTTCGATAGCGTTAAGGTACTTGTCACGGCTGGGGGATACCCAGAACAACGATAGGTGATCCATCTTTTTAGGCTCATTAACACACTGGTTTAATAGTAATTGGACTGCGTTTCAAATGAAATCCGCTTGTTGATAAATTTGAGTTTAAGGCAACCTTTGTATGGCTATCAATGCAGTTCAGTGATTGACGAACTAATGTATGGTGAAAATGCAAGGGCAGTGACATTGGGTGTTTATATTTTGAATTAATCTAACGTTTATTTAGAAACGTCGCTGCAAGTAAGCGCAATAATTTGCGTGCGCAATCATTCAGTTAACAAGCTTTAAACATAAAAATTACATCCATTAATCGTGACGAGTGTTGCAAATAAGAGACACGTTTTGACGTTGGGTGATCTGGTGCATGGTTTTCTATGCCTTAATGCGTCATCATTAATTCGCGTTGAGAAATTACAATATTTGAAACCGAGGAATTGGTTTGTTTTTTTGGGAGAAAGGAGGCACACGTGTTGGAAGTTAAAAGTGGCTTTGTTGAATACTTATCGCAATTTGGCGAAACGGAAAAACGCTCCATGTTTGGTGGTACTGGTTTTTTCGTCAGCGGAGCAATGTTCGCATTAGTCAAGGAAGATCGCATTTACTTGCGTGGTAACGACGAGTTAACGCAGCAACTTATCGACAAAGAGTGCAAGAAGTTTGTTCATATTAAGAAGAGCTCAACAGCAATCGTAAACTACTACGACATCACTGATCTTTACGAAGCGAAAGATCAGGGGTTGGACGCAATGGTAAAAAAGTCCGTAGAGAACTCGGTTGCCGAGAAAGAATACCGCGATTCCAAATCCAACAAACGTCTGCGCGATTTACCCAATTTGCGTTTGACCATTGAACGTATGCTCAAGAAAGCTGGAGTCGAAGATGTTGATACCTTCTTCTCCATGAGCCCGGAAGAGCTTTTCCGTAAAGTGCAGGAAGCGCACGGTTACGATGTTGATGTAAAACTACTTTGGATGTTTGCCGGTGCGCAAAAAGGCATGCATTGGACATTGTTGAGCGAAGAAACTAAACAACAACTGCTTCGTGCCGTTTAAAATCAATGCGTATTGATTTGTAACGTTCAAGAGCCGCACCTGCGGCTTTTTCTTTTTATTGCCTCGCTGTACCCGTCATTGGAATATTGTTAAAGTCACGAAATGACTTAAATAACCGTCGAAAAGAATGAAACTGCCCCAGCTTTCGTCCTCACTGTTAGCAGGATTGCACTGTTTTTCGGTTGTAGCTGAAACCATGAGTTTCACCCGAGCAGCAGAAGAGCTTCACCTCACCCAAAGTGCTGTTAGTCACCGGATAAAAAAACTTGAACAGAGGCTGGATGTGACATTATTTGTCAGGAGGCCCCGTCAGCTGTCGCTCACTAACGAAGGTGAACAGTTGAAGTTGGTCGTCTCTGAGCAATTTTCAGCTATCAGCCTCAAATTACTGGAGCTGAATCGGGCGCGTCCTGTTGGGGATTTCATTATCTCTGCGCCGCCGACGTTCTCACAGAAATGGCTGGTGCCGCGCCTTTCTTTGTTTGCTGAATCATTTCCAGATCTTACGCTTCATTTGCGGACCCGCAACGATCTTGTTGACTTCAAAGCGGAAGCCTTTGATTGTGCGATCTATTTTGGACACGGCCGCTATAACGGACTTATTAGCCACCATTTGATGGATGACGCCATTGTGCCGGTTTGCAGCCCATCGTATGCCGAATACCACGCGCTGTATAACGCCCCGGAGAAACTGGCACAATGCCAACTGCTCCACGATGCTGCACCTTGGGCGAGTGCTAGCCTAAGTGATGAATGGCTGTATTGGGCTAATGCAAATGGACTGGAACTTAAAGGCACCAACCACAGTTTCGATCGTGCAGACCTCGCACTTGATGCAGCAACACATGGTATGGGTGTTGCAATAGGCCGCATGGCGTATATTCAGGAATACCTCCACAACGGCAAGTTAGTTGCGCCAGTCGATAAGCCAGTCAAGTCACCCTATAGCTTTTACCTTGTGTACCGTGAAGAGCACCAGGGTAATGCAAAAATCCTCGCATTTAAGGAGTGGCTTGAAAGCCAGCTTGCCTGAATTATCCCCAAGCTACTTGTCCCTGTCTTTTCAGATCGCGTAGGTATATGCCTTTACATTAAACTCATTTTATATTTTCGCTTCTCAGATGCAAAATACGGGGATGATGATTGATTTTTAAGCGTTATTTTTGGCATGTATTGGCCTGTAACTTATAATTTATCTCGAAAATAGTGGGGGTAACGGTAACCATGTCATCCTGTTATTTTGAGCAAGGCGCTGACTTGGCGGACAGGAGCATGACGAAAAGGGCAATGGCAAAAAATACCAAAGAAGGCGCACTGCAAAGTTGGATGCTGGCCTTGAGGGAAGCGCAGTTTGCTAATTGTATTCGCTATCTTCTTGGTGCTGTCAACGGTAGTCATGAAGGGAAACAAAAGGTCGTTTGGGTATAGCAACGTTGATAGAACAATATGGTCAAACGTTGGTTGTTGAACTTATTGGACTGTCAGCGATTCACCTGCTTGATATTGAACTTGATAACCAGTTTTGAACTCAGGATGGGAGGAGAATGAACAAGAGACCAGCGTTGAAAGCGTTAATGTTAATCACATTTTTGGCGACTATTCTGGCGGGCTGCGCCATTAAACCTGCTGAAAAAGTCATCGTGTATAAAACCCGTGGTGTGATTCAGTGTGAATTCCAAGGCATGTCGTTAGCACAAAGCGAACTTCAGTTGACAGATGTGGGAGTAAAAATCATTGATTCACAGTGTGCAGTATTGGATGGGAGAGTATTTGCATCCGTGTGTGGTGCGGAAACCGGAGATATCGTGTTGCACACTATTGACCGTCGTCATGAAAAATTGGCAGAAGCGATGGGCTATCGAAATGTGCTTCAATTGAAAACACCTGACACGCCAGAAGGGTTTCAGCTGGTTGAGTGTCAGTAAAAAGGCCTCTATGTGTGAGGCCCTTTGAGTATTCTGTCGTTAGAACTTGAAGCGGGTGGTGAACATAAATTGGTCACCGTAAACGTCATTGAAACGCAGTTGGGTGCCGACAGAGAATAGCTCAGTGGCGTGGAAACGGGCGTTAACAGAGCCAAAAATCTCATCATCGTCAGCGATAGAGACGTGGCCGATTTCACCTCCCACCTCAAGCTGTGGGCTCAGCCATTGACGCAGCCCCAAACTCACTTCAACACCATATTCAGTGTTATGGTTAAAGCGACCACGTTGCTTCATCGTACGCAGACCCAGTTCACCATAAACATCTGCCCAGTTATTCACGGGTGCATGAAAACCAACCGCTGCTGTGGAATCGAAATCTGATTCGAATTCAGTGTCGATCTCTGCTCGGATGTGCGCATTAGGGTGAATAGACGTGCTGAAACCAACACCGTAAGTCACTGGGCTGATGCCAACGCGTGCTTCAAAATAATCGTAACTGAAGTTACTCATGGTGCTTTCGTTGGCAACACTCGCGGCAGAGAAGATTGCTGAAGTCGCGGCCGCCAGTACAATGCCGGCAATATTGGTTTTGCGCATGAAAGGTCTCGTGGTAAAAAATGGTGACTACTATTCTAATAGAAGTCGCTTTTGCGAAACAACATCATAGCGCTTTAATATGGCGCTATGACCGTTATTTTTGAGAAAAACAGTTGATGAAATGTGAGCGGAGTGGGTGGATTGAAACCCGTCCGCGACGGTTAAGTATCAGAGTAACTCAGTCGGTTATTACTGATGGCCTCCATAATGCGTTCTGCATTTAATACACTCACCCAGGGCAATAGGTTTGAATCGTTCTCAATCACGAAGGTCGTAAGCTGGTCAGAGACAATCTGTTGTAGGGTGCTCCCTTCCCAAGGTTTGGCGATGAAATAGTCCAGACTGGCGTGATTGACAGCCTGAACCGTCTCTTCCATACCGGCCTGGCCTGTCAGCAGCAGTTTGCGTGCGTTGTGGGTGCCAGGTGTTGTGTTTAACTCAACCAGGAAATCAACCCCCAGTTCCTCTGGCATGATGTGGTCACAGAGGATCAGGGCAAGCTCCAAACTATCGGCGGCTGCATCAGCCAGGATGTCACGGGCTTCTGCCACGGATTCTGCTGCTTCTAGAACGAAATGGCTTTCAAGCGCTGAAAGATCATTGATCACGCTATCCAGAACATCACGTTCGTCATCAACACACAAAATAAGATATCTGCTCATTTTTCCTCCATGCATGGCGAGATAAGTGGGGAGTAGGGAAGGATGACGTCCATAGCGGTGAACTCACCCGAAGAAGAGCTGACATCAATAGTACCGCCATGTTGTTCAACAATCTGGCGACAGACCGACAGCCCAATACCAAGGCCAAAATGGCCTTCGCGTTTGGTGGTGTAATTCAGTTCAAACACTTTGTCTTTAATGGCGTCAGGAATGCCGACACCGTTATCGCGCACTGTCACTTTTATCGCCTTCCTGCTGCGATAAACCGTTTCACGTGTGCTGACATGAATCTCACCGTTTTGTCCAACGGCATCGAGTGCATTCGATACGAGATTAGTCCAAACCTGTTGTAACGCAATGGGTTTGCAACGGATAGGCTGAACCTGGCCGTACTCTTTGAACAACCGGATACGTTTGATCTGGTTTTCAAACATGATCAGGGTGTCTTCAATGCCTTCATGGATATCTACCACATGCATGGTTTCATCATCCTGGCGGGCATAAGTTTTCAGGCTTTTTACCATATCAGCGATCCGTTGGGCGCAGACATGGGTGGAACGCAGCAAGCTACCTGCTTGGTAAAACATATCCCACTGGCTAAGCGTTTCATTGAAATCTTTGCCCAGTTTTTTCATCCAAAACGTGACGTCTTCGGGGGCATCAAGCCCCATATTGACGGCCTTGCGGGCAAGGTTCCGGCTTCCGAGCAAGGGCTCTATGCCCTTTGTAAGCTTTCTGGCATCTGCTGTTGACATAGGGCGAGAAAGCAGGGCATTTGCCATGATGGTATTGGCTTTATCCCGTGCCTGTGAATGCATTTCGACGTTGATCAGGGCGCCAATACTGTCCCGCAGTGTCTCGCTGTTTCGTAAAATCGCTGATATGGGGTTATTCAGCTCATGGGCAACACCAGCTACTAACTGGCCCAGCATGGCCATTTTTTCTTTCTCGATAAGCTGTTTATGGGCAAGCTCGAGTGATTGTAGTGTCTGTTGTAGTTTTACTTCTGTGGTGATGCTGCGCTTCAATCGGCGATTGAAATGACGGAGCAGGTAATTTGAGAAAAGCGGCAAAAGGTCGTTTCTGGCTTGCATCACCTGAGAAAACAGGGCTCGGTTAAGCTTTAACACTTTAGTGGGTTTGAGAGTGATACCCGTGGAGAAAGAGACATCGCCTGTTACAAAGGACATGCCGCCAATTAAACTGCCCTGACTGAGTCTGGCGACTTCATGGGAAGCGCCGGTTTCGTCCCGTTTTAATAGGGCAACTTCACCTTCCACCACAAACCAGAGAAAAGAATTGGGCTTGCCTTCATGGGTCAGGATGTGGTTTTCACTGTAGAGCCGGCTGACATGGTGTCCGCTGTTTTGACTAAAGTAATCGGCGATGCCATCGATCAATTGTGTGGAGAGCTCTTCATCAGAAACCCCCAGTGACGATTCAATAAATCCGCTGCGGTAGGTGGCCAGTTTCCTTTCTATATGGGCATCTAACAGGCGGCGTTGATCCAGCGTGTTGCAGTACTTGAGTAAGTCATCCTGATTGAATTCCAGTACATATTGCGTCAATTCTTTTTTTGCTAGATCCCGGATTTCATTTTCCACCCAGGGTTTGGTCAGGCAGTAGTTCAAGCGACCTTCGTTGACTGCCTGCATGATTTTGCCCAAATCCGGTTGATCGTTCAAAAGAACTGTCCGTGCGCCTCGGGAGGCAGGATGATTATCGATGTTGATAAGCAGGTTAATACCTTCATTGTCACCCAGGCTATGATCGCAAATAAACAAAGCGATATGTCGCCCCGCTTGGTGGAGCTGTTCGAGTGTGTTGTTGGCAATGTAGGCAGAGCCGGCACAAACGACATCAAAGGTTTCAGCGAAAACCGAGAGTTCACGTTTAATACGTGCTAAAACGGAAGGGTCGTCGTCCAGACAAAGGATGACATTGGCATTCATTCTCTTACCCTAAGTTTGTTTTTTATGAGTGTATCTTTTCCGGCGTCTTTACGTTGAGAAGAGGGCTGCAAACTGGCAGATATCTTCTGAAATCCTCCTCACTGCATAGGGTTATGTGAGCCAATGAGGTAAACTCAGACCTAAATCACAGATGCCGAGTCAGTTGGAGTAGAAATGATATTTGGAAAATATGCGGCAATAGCGGGAGCTGTGGCGGTTGCTGCAGTCTGGCCGTTTGCAACGGGCCAGATTGGGCAGTCGCAATACCAAGCCGAGATCGAAAAGGCCCAGCTACCTTATCTCATCATAGAAAACGTCAAATACGATCGTGGTTATCTCTCGTCCGATGTTATCACCCGGTTCTCACTGACTGGCGCAACCAAGGCGTATTATGAAGAGGAAGGCCTGCCGACAACGTTCTCCGTGGTCAGTCAGGTCAACCATGGCTTTTTGAGTGTGAGTTCGACCTCTTCACTGGAAATGACACCTGACGTGAAAGCACTGAGTGAAGCATTCTGGTCATCGGATGAATCACCATTCGTCTTGGAGACCCAAACATCGATTTTTGGTGATACTGAATACCACATGACCGTACGTGCCATTAATGGTGGGGACAATGAAATCACAGTGATGACTTCACCGATAGACATTACCGGGACAGCGGATAGAGAGGGCAACATTGTCTACCAGCTGGATATGTCAAGTGCTGAGCTGATTGGCGTTGAGAGTGAAAAATTGACTTTCAGCAACATCACCGGGCAGGGTCAAGGCAAGATGGTGGATGAAATGTGGGTTGGCAAACAGGTGTTCAATACGGCCAGTGCCAGCCTGACCGATGTCACAGGCGTGGTGGCCACCATGACAAACCTGATGCTGGATATTGACAATAGCCTGATTTCAGCCAGTGGTGGCGATGTGGCAACGGCTGTAGCATCTGATTTGCGTATCTCCAATAACAACACGTTTTCGTTCGAGAAGCTGGATGTGCCTCAGACCCTGACGCTGGACAACTTCACGCTGGGTATTAACTTCAAAGATCTTGATTACAGTACCATGTTGTCCCTCGTCAATGTGGCGGATTCCATGAGCGCAGAGCCGACAGAAGATGAGTTAATGACATTGATGACGTTGCTCGACAGGTTGGTGGAAAAAGGCATGACATTTGAATTGTTGCCGTTGGCAGTTAAAACGCCTGAAGGTCAGGTGGATGCCAAATTTGAACTGAGTATTGAGCCTGGTCTGGGCAGCGTGACGCAAAACATCGGTGCGTTGATGTCGAAGCTGCAAGGCAATGTGTTTATGAATGTGCCAGCGGTGTATGTGCATGACGTACCCGCCGTAGCAGCGTCCGTGAATAATCTGGAGCCATATGGTTTTATCAGCGAAAGTGAAAAGGGTGTGACCCTTGAAGCTAAAATTGAAGGTGATGAAGCCGTATCGCCAAGTGGAGAGCGGATCCCTCTGGTCCTGTTGATGATGATGTTTATGTAAAACACCATACCGACAGGTGATAATGAAAAACAACAAAGCCGGTCCAAAGTGACCGGTTCAGATTGCTGACTAACCCCGCTTTTTCAAGCGGGGTTTTCTTTTGTTAGCGGCCGAAGGCCGCGATCGCGCTATTTTTCCATATTGTTATGTTCAGGCTGCTTTTAGCCCATAGACGCTAAATTGCGTCACTATCTGGACTATTTGCCGTGTATTGAGCCCGATTTTGCGAAGATAAGCCTCCAGTAAGGCTATCTTCTTGATGTTTTGCGCTGCTGCCGCCAACCAGCATTGGATTTGTACTTTCAACAGACCACGGAACCTCGCATAGCGATGGCCATGATGTTGTTTGGCATCTGCGAAGCTTCGCTCCACCGTCTCTGCCCGTCGTCGGTACACTTTCTTTCCCCAGGCTGTCAGCCTCAAGGCATTGGCATTCTCTACCGATTTCTCGAACAGGTGCCGGGTTATCACCCGTTTGTGATTCTTGCTCTTGGTGCAATCATCGCGCAGCGGACAGGTTTTGCATATCTGTGGGTCAGAGTGATACTCGCGGTATGCCTGACGGTTGGTGGTCTTGTAAACCAGCTCCTGTCCCTGAGGACAGAGATAGCGGTCCGTCTCTTTGTCGTAATGAAAGTGCTTTTTCTTGATAGGATTCTTCGTACGGTGCGGCCGGCGGTATCCCATCACCGGCAGGATTTGGCGCTGCTCCAGTTCATGGCAGATAGTCGCGGTGAAGTAACCGGCATCAAGCCCGGCGGCAACAGGCGAGAGCGTAAAGCGCGCTAACGTGGTATCCAGACGGGCGATATACGGTTGGGCGTCATTCACATTGCCTGGCGTGACATGGGTGTCGAGGATGATGCCGTGTTTGCCGTCGACGGTGCGATGGTCAAGGTAGAAGAAGCCCTGTGGTTTTTGGTCCCGTGTCATGAACCCGCTGTCTGGGTCGGTGGTGCTGACTTTGGTGTTTTTCTCAATGTGACCATCTTTCGGTTTGAGTGGGCGTTTTCCTTCTGCTGCACGGTCAGCGTCAACCGCTTCATCTAACAGCTCGGCATAAGCACTGACGTTTTGTTTCACCAGTTCGTTACGGTATTTACGCTTGTTGGCATTGGCTTTCAGGTGAGTGCTGTCGGTAAACAAGACGCGTCCCTCGACCATACCTTTGCTCATCGCCTGTTCGACGATACGGATGAAGATGCGTTCGAACACGTCGGTATCATTGAAGCGACGGCGGCGATTCTGGCTCAAGGTGGACGCATCAATCACCTTTTCAGTGAGTGACATGCGAAGGAACCAGCGGTAAGCGACATTGACCTCGATGTCTTTGACGAGCTGGCGTTCACTTTTAACACCGAAGAGGAAGCCTAGGAGCAGGATTTTGAACAGGCGAACGGGGTCTATCGCAGGACGGCCATTGTTGTGGCAGTAGAGATGGGCGACTTCGTCGCGGATAAACTCAAAGTCGACGGCAGCATCGATTTTGCGAACAAGATGGTTTTTGGGAACCAACTGTTCGAGTGTCACCATCTCGAATTCATATTGCTGAGGGCCAGGGTCTTTAAGCATGTCACCACATCCATGATTGATTTGCTTATCCCTTATTAGATCAAAGCCCCAGCCAAATGGCCAGGGCTTTGTCAGCAGTCTGAGCCGGTCCAAAGTGACCGGTTTTTGTTTTTTACATGAAACTTTTCGTACAAGTCGCCTTTCATTTGTGACAAAGGATAAAAATACTTCTGTCATCACTAGTAATTTTGTTGGCTTGGTCAACACTGATAGGAATATATCCTAACAATCTGAAATCCTGCCTCTTCAGGTAGTCTGGGTGTAAACACAGAGATTTATCCCTGTTTTAACAACATCTCATATAACAATTAAGGGGGATGCATGGAATCAATTAAAGTGAAAGATTACATGAACAAACGACCTGTTACCTTCACCGTTTCCATGCCGCTTTCCAGCGCGTTGGAGAAAATGCTCAGTGCCAACCAAACCGGTGGGCCGGTTGTTGATGACAGAAATAAAGTGGTTGGATTCCTTTCTGAGCAAGACCTCATTCATAAACTGCTCAAAGTCGGCTATCACTGCCAGGACAGCGACAACGTTGCTGATTGTATGAGAAGTGAAGTGAAGGCTGTGCTGCCGGATGATAGCATTATCAGGCTTGCAGAAGAGATGATGCCGACAAAACCGAAAGTTTACCCTGTGATAGATGAAGACGAGCGTCTGGTAGGGGTGATTTCGAGACGCGATATATTGCGTGCCATTGCTGCGCAAATAGATGATTGTTTCCACCACCCTGTCTAGTTGTTCATAAAAACTGAATATGCTGTTTCAAAGAAGGTGCTTGAGGCACCTTTTTTTCATGGCATGATAGCCCGCAGCTTTAAACACTATCGAATGCCACATAAAGCAGGTTCTTTGATGTCAGATCAACACCAGGCCAAATTTGTAAATGGCGCTATCATGCGGCATATCACTGTGATGTCCACCTCTGGTGCGGTCGGGCTCATGGCACTGTTTTTAGTCGACCTTGCGGATATCTTTTTTATCAGCCTATTGGGGCAGGTTGAGCTTGCTGCTGCAGTGGGGTTTGCCGGTACGATTATTTTTTTCTCCACGTCTGTTTCTATTGGTACATCCATTGCCATGGGTGCCTTGGTCAGCCGGGCTCTGGGGGCCGGTCGCCGGGAGGAAGCGCGTAAAATCACTGGCAGTGTTATGGTGTTTGCCGCGTTGGTAAATATGGTAACTGTTGGGGTGATCCTGACGTTTCTCGACCCGATCCTTACCGCGATTGGCGCGGAAGGGGAGGTGGCAGAAAAAGCCAGTGATTTCCTTTGTATCCTGTTACCCGGCTCGCCACTGATTGCGATGGGAATGGCCGGTGGTGCTGCGTTACGTGGTGTCGGAGATGCGAAACGTTCTATGGCGGCGACACTGGCGGCAGGCGCAACGAATGCGGTGCTTGACCCGCTATTTATCTTTGGCCTCTCAATGGGGTTGGAAGGTGCAGCCATTGCGTCACTGATATCTCGCTTTGTCATGTTCGGCGTCGCCTTCCAGGCCGTTTATCGTAAACACGATCTGGTGGTGATGCCGCAGATTGATGATCTGAAAAAACACCTAAAAGCGATTGTTAACATCGCAGGTCCGGCTATTATCACCAACACGGCAACACCGATTGGAAATGCGATTGTCACCGCACAAATTGCCAAGTTCGGTGCCGATTACGTGGCTGGTTTTGCGGTTGTGGGGCGATTACAGCCAGTGGCATTTGCATTGATTTTTTCCCTTTCCGGCGCAGTAGGGCCAATCCTGGGGCAAAACTACGGTGCGTTGCGGTTTGATCGCGTAAGGCGCACGCTGACAGATTCGGTTAAATTTGTGGCGGTATACTGCATCAGTGTTGCCATCCTCCTGTATTTTTCTCAGGGTCTTGTTATTGACGCCTTCAGCCTGGAAGGCAACGCCGTCACTATGGTGACACTCTTTTGTACCTATATCGCGATCACGTTTATTTTCAACGGCACTTTGTTTGTCTCAAATGCTGCTTTCAACAACTTGAGTCGTCCTACATGGTCCACCATGCTGAATGTCGGAAAAGCGACAATTGGCACCATCCCATTTGTGTATATCGGCGGAGAGCTTGCGGGAGCTGAAGGGGTGTTAATTGGACAGGCTGTGGGTTCCGTGCTGTTTGGTCTGGCCGGTTACTGTCTGGTCCAGCGTCTGATCAATCAACTGGCTGCTGACCATCAAAAGAAAGCCGGTGACAAAGTGCTTCATTCCCCAGAGCCGGAAGCAGGGTTGGCTAGCGGTTATGAGCTTACGGCTAAAGAGCACAAGGACCGGCTTGAAAAGGCACCTCCGTTTCGCACTTCACACCTACGGTAAATGGGAAACAGACGTTGCCTGACAGCATCTTTACCATTACTGGAATGGCTCAGTGTCATTGTGTAATCCGGGGGGCGATATTGGAAAGGTGCCCCAAACTGTCTACTATTCACTGCATTTTATTGATCTAATTCAGTAACTCATCATGGTATTGCGCGCAGAATAACCATGTTGCCCGCAAAAATGCGTGGGCGTTTAGCTTTTAAGGGACTACAAGCGATTATGCGCATTCAGGTAAAGTATATATTTCCAATATTGATACCGTTATTGGTGTTGGTTCTTCCGGCGTCTGCCTTTCCATTCGATACACTCACTGTGATGCAGCAACGCGCGATTGCACTGTTTTTGCTGGCGGCGTTGTGTTGGGTATTAGAACCCATACCCATTTACGCCACATCAGTGGTGGTCATTGTGTTGGAACTGTTATTCCTTTCTGACAAAGGGTTGATCTGGTTCCGTAGTGATGCCGGATCAACACAGTTTGGTGAGCTTTTGCAGTACAACACCATTATGGCAACCTTTGCCAGTCCCATTATTATGCTGTTCCTGGGGGGATTTTTCCTGGCCATGGCGGCAACCAAATACCGGCTTGATATCAACCTCGCACGCGTGCTGTTAAAGCCATTTGGCAAAAAGCCGCAAAGGGTGATGGCAGGGTTAATGCTTATCACCGCGATCTTCTCCATGTTTATGTCAAACACTGCCACCACTGCCATGATGCTGGCGATCCTGACGCCAATTCTGGCGTTGTTTAAACCCAATGATCCAGGAAAGATTGCGTTTGCATTGTCGATTCCTGTCGCTGCAAATATTGGGGGGATTGGTACGCCTATCGGGACGCCACCGAATGCAATCGCCCTCAAATACCTGACGGGAGACAACCTGATTAGCTTCGGAGAATGGATGGCGTTTGCAGTGCCGTTTGTGGTGGTGCTGATGCTGTTGGCCTGGTTCCTGCTCTGCTTACTGTTCCCTTCTGATGAAAATGAGATCACACTTTCCATCAAAGGTAAGTTCCTGAAAACGCCAAAAGCGATCACTGTATATGTGACATTTACAGTCACCATCTTGCTTTGGCTGATGGGGTCCAGCCATGGAATGAACGCATACACCATAGCCTTGATCCCTGTCGCGGTGTTTTCTATGACCGGTATTATCAATAAAGAAGATCTGAAAAAAGTCTCATGGGATGTGCTTTGGTTGGTATCTGGCGGTTTTGCCCTTGGTCTTGCTCTGGATAAAACCGGTTTGGCGAGACTTCTGGTGAACAGTATTCCTTTTGAAAATTATGCACCGGAAATGGTGTTATTTGGCGCGGCGGTGCTTTGCCTGGTAATGGCTAACTTTATGTCGCACACCGCAACGGCAAACCTGTTGATGCCAATCATGGCGGCACTGGGGAGCTCCATGGCGTCTTTGTCGCCGCTGGGAGGCGAAACAACGTTGATTTTGGTGGTCACGTTTGCGGCATCGCTCGGTATGTCGCTGCCCATCAGTACTCCACCCAATGCATTGGCGCATGCAACAGGGCATGTCAGCAGCAACCAGATGGCGAAAGTTGGGGTGATTCTGGGGGTTGTCAGTGTCGCCCTCAGCTTTGTCATGGTCTGGATTCTACAGATGGTGGAATTCTTTTAATGGTATACCAAGTATCTTCAGATCGTTTGGGTATAAATAGGGAAAACAGATGGAAAAAGTGAACATCGTATGCGTGGATGATCAACGGGAAGTGCTCAGTGCGGTACTTAAAGATCTTTCCCCGCTTGCCGTGGCGTTTCACATCGAAGATTGTGAGTCTGCTGACGAAGCACTGGCACTGTTCGATGAACTGGATGCAGAAGGCGAGCACGTGGCCCTCATCATTTCGGATCACGTCATGCCTGAGAAAACCGGGGTAGAACTGCTGACAGAAGTCTCGCTCGACCCGCGCTTCCGTTTCACGCGCAAGGTGCTGTTGACGGGGCAGGCAACACATGCTGATACCATTGAAGCGATCAATCATGCCCGTATTGAACGCTACTTTGAAAAGCCCTGGCAGGCGGAGATATTGCTGGAGGAAGCCAAGCGTTTGGTGACTCACTATGTCTTCGATGTCGGGTTAGATTATCGTGAGTATGCCGAGGCGCTTGATACCCAGACAGTGCTGGACAGGTTGAAATAAAATATACACTTGAGGGCTTGACATTGGAGTTGTCTCCAAGGTTTATACTGATGGCATATCAGACTAGGAGAGAAGCCTATGTGCCATTCATGCCAATCAGTAAAATGCCAAAATCCCGAACAGCATATCCGTCAACCAGACGCAAAAACGGATGCATGTTGTGTGTCAACAACAACCAGTACAACATGTTGTACAACCACAGAGAAACCAGACGGGGAAACTGACGATCCGGCGCCCCAGGGCTGTTGCAGCAGCACATCTTGCAACAGCCAGTCTGAGTTCTCTGAACCTGAACAAAGCCCGCTTTCGTCATCTGACAGCCTTTCATGGCGAGTCACTCATATGGATTGCCCGAGCTGCGCTGCCAAGCTGGAAGCGGCGCTGGGCACTCTGGAGGGTGTCGCATCTGCCCAGGTGCGCTTTGCTACCGAGAAACTCATTGTCACATTAGACAAGCCATATACACCGGCACTGAGACAAGCGATTGAAGATAAAGCCATTCAAACCGGCTTTCCATTGGTCAACCTTGGTGGCCCTCAACGTACTGAACAAGCAGTTTCTGGGTTTGCCAGACTAAGAAAAGACGCCTTGTTGGTGTCACTGACGACGGTGATGTCGCTGGCCGCGATTCTCTCCCAATGGCAACCACAAGCCGGAACAATACTTTTCATGCTGGCGACGATATTGGGGCTGCTTCCCATCGTGAAAAAAGCGATTACGCTAGCGCGCTCCGGTTCTCCCTTTTCCATTGAAACTCTGATGTCGGTTGCGGCATTGGGCGCGCTCTATTTAGGCGAAACCGTAGAAGCGGCCATGGTATTGGTGCTGTTTCTCATTGGTGAGCGGTTGGAAGGTTACGCCTCTGCGAAAGCGCGTGCAGGCATTCAGGCATTAATGGCGCTGGTGCCGGAATCGGCTATCCGTGTTTATCCAGATGGTCGTCGAGAATCTGTTCCGGTTTCGTCATTGCAACCTGGTCAAGTGATCGAGATAGCACCGGGAGGACGTTTACCCGCCGACGCTGTACTCCAAAGTGGTACAGCAAGTTTTGATATGAGTGCGCTGACCGGTGAGTCTATTCCTGTTGAGAAGGAGCAGGGCGAGAAAGTGCCAGCTGGTGCGATGTCGGTGGATCGCGTTGTCACACTAGAGGTGGTGTCAAAACAGGGCGAAAGCGCCATCGACAGGATTTTGACCTTGATTGAAGATGCGGAGTCACGCCGGGCGCCAGTAGAGCGTTTTATCGACAGGTTCAGCCGCTGGTACACTCCATTGATGATCTTGGTTGCTGCTTTGGTAGTGGTGATTCCACCGGTGATGTTGGGCGGGAGTTGGGATACCTGGGTGTATCGAGGCCTTGCCCTGCTATTGAT
This sequence comes from Grimontia sp. THUN1695, assembly GCF_059704325.2. NCBI lineage: Bacteria > Pseudomonadati > Pseudomonadota > Gammaproteobacteria > Vibrionales > Vibrionaceae > Grimontia > Grimontia sp. THUN1695. The sequence continues at coordinate 991,204 of NZ_AP046577.1, forward strand.
TGCCTGCCCGTGTGCGCTGGTGATCTCTACCCCTGCGGCCATGACATCCGGTCTGGCAACAGCGGCGCGGTATGGCGCGTTAATCAAAGGGGGCGCAGCACTGGAAGCACTCAGCAATGTTGAGTGGGTAGCGTTTGATAAAACCGGCACCCTGACAGAAGGAAAACCCGTTGTTACTGATGTGTTGAGTTGGGAAGGTGATGAAAACAAGCTGTTAGCATTGGCAGCGGGCGTTGAGCAAGGGTCACACCATCCACTTGCGAAAGCTGTGGTTGCCATGGCAACTTCCCGAGGTATTGCGCCCAGAGTGGCACAAAACATCCATGCCACTGCCGGAAAAGGTGTGGCAGGGGAGATAGACGGTCAGTCTATTGAAATGATTGCCTTGGACAAGCTGCCCGACAACCGGGTGATAGAAGCGGAGCAACAGCAGGCCGCACAGCAAATGGCCGATGAAGGTAAAACGGTGGCAATCGTATTTGCGGATGGGAACGCCATCGGTGCACTTGCCTGGCGTGATGAACTACGTGCTACGGCTAAGGATACCATTGCGGCACTAAACCGCGCTGGCGTGAAATCCGTGATGTTGACGGGCGATAACCCGCATGCAGCGGCTGGTCTTGCCCACCTGCTTGGTATGGATTTCCGTGCCGGCTTAATGCCTGAAGGTAAAGTGGATGCCATTCGTGAAATGTCAGCGACAAGTCGGGTGGCGATGGTCGGCGATGGCATTAATGATGCACCGGCGATGAAGTCCGCAACGATTGGTATCGCCATGGGGGGCGGCACGGATGTTGCACTGGAAACCGCAGACATTGCACTGAGCCAGAACCGGATAGAGCACATACCTTCTGTTATTGCATTGTCACGTGCAACCATGCGGAACGTCAGACAGAATGTGGCGTTGGCGATTGGCCTGAAAGCGATTTTTTTGGTGACCAGTGTGTTGGGGCTCACTGGCCTTTGGGTTGCCGTGCTGGCAGACAGCGGCGCAACAGCCATTGTGACCCTGAATGCCCTGCGTCTACTTCGCTTTAAAAACAAGGGGTTGAGAGAAAAAGTGGTATAAAATAATGATGAAGGTGCCGCATTTTCGCATCAATCAAAGTGATCTGTATCATTATGAAGTGAAATGTATTGAAATTAAAATGCATTAAAAGTGAGATTAATCACTTTAATTTCTGGATCACTTGGTATGGTGGGAACCCGTTGTATTTTGTCGTGAGAGGGCTGGCACAGATGCCGGCTTAGAAGGAGTCAATAATGTCTGAGCAAACCGTATTCCACCTGGGTGTGAGCCAATCTGATCTTGAAGGTGCAACCATGGCGATCATTCCGGGCGATCCTGCCCGTGTTGAAAAAATTGCCGCACTGATGGATACACCTAAATTTCTGGCAAGCCATCGTGAATATACCCTGTTTCTGGGTAAGTTGGATGGTCACTCAGTGGTGGTTTGTTCAACCGGCATTGGCGGCCCTTCAACCTCGATTGCAGTTGAAGAGCTGGCACAACTGGGTGTGCGTACTTTCCTGCGTGTTGGTACGACGGGGGCGATTCAGCCAAACATCAATGTGGGTGACATCATTGTAACGACAGGCTCTGTCCGTCTTGATGGGGCAAGCCTGCACTTTGCGCCAATGGAATTTCCAGCAGTACCAGACTTTGATGTGACAACGGCAATGAAGCAAGCCGCTGAGGAATCAGGTGTGGCAGTGCATACAGGTGTCACAGCATCGAGTGATACTTTCTACCCAGGCCAGGAGCGTTACGATACCTTCAGTGGGCGTGTTGTGCGTCGCTTCCAAGGCTCAATGAAAGAATGGCAGGAGATGGGGGTACTGAACTTTGAGATGGAATCTGCGACATTGTTGACCATGTGTGCAAGCTCTGGTCTGAAAGCAGGTTGTGTTGCCGGTGTGATTGTCAACCGCACACAAAAAGAGATCCCAAGTCCAGAGTTGATGGCAGACACTGAAGCCCGCTCTATCAAAGTGGTCGTTGAATCGGCACGTAAACTGCTGACTGCGTAATCTTTCATTCACAGAAAAACCGACGCATTTGCGTCGGCTTTTTCATGTCTGTTGGTGTCTTAAAGGCCAATCAGTTAAACAGGCCTTTGTCATGACCACCTGCGCGCAGGAACCACTCATAAAGGTGGGTTTTCAGGTCACCCAGCTGGTCCGGCCCAATCAATGCCAGCCCTAAATCCGTTGCACGGGTAATATCATGATGGCGCAAAGGGCGGAAACTGACCAACATCGCCCTGGCTTGCAGGCCACCTAACAAGTCACGGATCGATTCAAGCTTATAAAGGGTATCGTCACCATCGCTTGACATGCCTTTAGTCTTACATTCAATAATGTGAAGTTTGTTGTTTACAACCGTTGCCACATCTAATTCGTTCCGGACTTCTTTGTCGCCAATCTTCCGGTAAACCTGAACGCCCAGCGATAAATCCTGAATGGTGAGCAGCTCATGCTGGATTTCTTCCACCACGTGGTGAACATACCACTCCAACCATTCGCCATTGGCAAAGCGTCGGGCAGCTTCGCTTGAAAATGTCAAAACGCCGTTGTGGTAAGTTGATAAGCCTGCTTCATTCAGATCATCAATCAATATACCCAGTTCACGGTAGCCCTGTTGTTTTTCGCTTAGCTCAACGTCCAGCCTTTGTTCTTTGCGGCAGGTGGTTGCCAGGTAGTTCAGTGTTGCCAAGCCCGGGCCCAATTCGTACGCATTGCTGGCCCATTTGTGCCCCAGAGTCTCAATGGTGGTATCCAGCACGCTGCGGATATCCTCTTCCGGCAGCTCGCAACGGGCGCCAAAAATGGTCAGATAATCACTGATATTGATGTGATCTTCTACTTGTTCTTGTTTTTGGCCATCAGGGTACAGCCAACAAAGCTCGTCGCTAAACGGTTCAATCACATAAATGGGCCAGTGGTAAGTGCGGAAAATTTCATAAGCGGTTAAAAGGCGGTGACGCAGCCCACAACTGGCATTGAAAAAGACGTCGTTGCATTCATTTTTCAGACGGCGCGCTAGCGCTTCAATCTTACTTTTGATCAGCGGGATATTGATATCTGAGGGGATAAGGAATAATTCTGTTTTAACCCCTTTGGGCGACAGCACTTTGCTTAGCTGTTCGTACTGGGGGATTTGACATTCAACGCCAATAAAAATCACTTTTTCGGCCTTGGACTTTCGGTGCAGCAAGGCGGTGACCAACCGGACAGGATCTTGGTCAATGATACCGACATGTGTGGCCATAATCACTCCGTTAGGAACGAACAGAAAATATTTCGTTCTTATTCCTTATTGTTCTTCACACTAATATCTGGGCATCGGTCGCAATATTCAAGTACTTACTTGCAAATTCCAGCGAAAAGCAGCGTCGCTTTGTCCGGATGCTGAGAACAACCAAAGAACAATTGAGAAAAGTTGGTACGACTCTCCCTCATTTTCCTACCATTAATAGTGTCATTTGTGTCAGTAACGAGATGAGGTTGCGTTAACGTGATAGAAACCTGTCTCAGAAATTCTCAATGTTGAGCATTACATACAACTAGCCGGGTAGAGATAAGACAGCGACAACACCACTGGTTAAACTCTGTGCACAACAGGTAACGACATGGATTCGCATGAAAAATTGCGAGCGTAAGTTGGGAAAAAGTTATGATTGGTCATGAGTTCGATATTGGATTTAACGTCGACAAGGTGCAAGGGCAAGCATATCTGGTGTCAGAGGATGCCCGTATCGTCAACCTCCGTGCGGGGATGCAAATTTCACCGAATCAGGTTGTGTTGACGAACGTCAACAGTTCTGTCGTTGTCAGCAATAACGAACAACGTTTCGTCTTTGATGGGAAGTGTGCATCTTGTTTAACGCCGATGAACGATGCGGAATTTGCACTTCACACTGCAGGGCATAGTGCCACCTTCAATCCTGATGCGTTCAACGACAGTGATGTGCCTTTTGGCCTTGATGTTGCCCAACTCCAACAACTGATTCTTGACGGTGTTGACCCAACAGAAGTGTTTGAAGCGTCCGCTGCCGGTGAAGGAGCGGGATCTGCCAATGCGGGTTTTATTGTGGTGGATTATGGTTATGCGGAAACACTGGCTGAAGCCGGGTTTGATACCACAGGCCCGCAAGCCGGCCTGAATAATGATGTCGAACGCCTTGGCGCAATCATTAGCGATGAAGACTCAGAAGAAGCAGAAGATGAGGATCTCCCCGTTGGGCCAGATATCGATGCCGTCGGCGGACAGCGTGCCGCACTTTCTGTCACCGAAGGCGATTTGGATCTTCTCCCTTACGGGACGCCGGACACCACCAACTTTGTGATTGAAGCAGGGATAGAAGCCCTTATTCCCGGCTCGTTGCAGATTGCGCCAAGCGATTTGGCGATTGTTGATGCAGAACTGGCGCAGATCACCGCCAATGGCGACGCAGTGGTTTTTACCCGCCAAACCAACGTTGATGCTCGCGGTGTCGGTACTTTCACCCTCACAGGGACAGTGAATGGAGATGTCGTGGTGGAGCTGGTGATCACCGCGACTCAAAATGGTAATGACTTAAATGTCAGCGCCACATTGGTTCAAAACGGACCACTGGGCCATACATCGGGTGCCGGTACTTACGTCAATGTGGATGGAGAAAGGATTACCATCAACCTGCCGCTGCAAGTGGCAGACACCGGCGGCGATTTGATGCAAAACCCGGCGCAACTCACGCTTGAAAGCAATGATGGCGCAGCACCGGCCCTTGCTGATGCCAACGTAGAACTGACAGAAGTGGCTGCGTCACTGGTCGGGAATACGGCAACCTCGACAGAGGGGGTAGATCTCGGCAGTGATTCGATAGCCAGCGTCAACTTTGATGCGTCTGCTGCTGAGGCCCAGTTTGTTGGTATCACCAGCCATGGACAGCCAACCACGGTAGATACCTCGGTCCTCGGTGTGATCACGCTTTACACTGACAATGGCGATACACCGGAAAAAATCCTCGAAATTTCACTGAAACCGTCCGACACACCGGGCGAGCCTGCCGAATATTCCGTTACCCAATACCAGCCGTTTGATCAGCATAGTGACAGTGACGGAGATGATGACGACAACAGCACCACGTTTACTTTCCCCTTCACAGTGACGGATGCTGATGGCGATGTCAGCAACGAGTCGGAGGTGTCATTCAAGCTGATTGATGGTGAAGTGGCAGAGGGAGGTAAACGAACGGACGAAGGTGGCTTTGCCTTGGATGTGGTGGCGCTGTTTGAACAGGGAACGCCGGAAGACCAATCCACCCCCAGCAGTGTGTCAGAGACGTTTACGATTGAGGCGACAACGGACAGGCTGAATCCGGCCACACTCTCCATCGAAGAGATGGAGGTGCTGAAAACCGAACTGTTGGAGTTACAGAATAACGCCGGTGAGCACGTTGACGACGTGACCGTCACAGAAACCACAGATGCAGAAGGCAACCCGACGTTTACCATCACTGCCAGTATTCATGGTGAAACAGCACTCGAACTTTCCATGTCAGCAAAGCAAGGGGCCAATGGCCTTGATGTTGATCTTGAGTCCACCCTTACCCAATACCAACCGCTTATCCACCCGCAGGATCCCAACACCGAAAATCTGTCTGGCCGGGTAACTGCGGATGGTTCTCAAATTGTGATTGAAGTGCCGGTGCAGATAGAAGACACCGACGGCGACAGACTCGTCGATCCAGACGATCCCAATACAGAATCTGCCCGGGTGATCACCTTTGCGGTGCTGGATGATGATTCCACCCTTTTTGATTTCAATGCCAGTGATGCTGTGCGTGTAGATGAAAGCGGCATTGATGATGGAACGGGCGCCCATCCGGGTTCGAAAGCCAGCGGCACACTGAATTTCGATGATGCCGGTGACGATGGCAGCGCTCTCACACTCAATTCAGATAAAGCATTTGGTGATGCTGTATCTGGTTTTGGGCTGAGAACCAATGAGCCCATACTGGTCAAGCATTCGGATGGCCAGATGATCCCACTGACGGCGGTGGCTGATCCCGGTGACGGAGCGAATCAAATTGGTTCGCCTGTCACTCTCGCCGAGGAAAATCCTGGGAGTAATACTTATCCAAAAACGTATTTGGGCCAGGCGGATGATGGCAGCGGCAATACCCGCAACGTGTTCCAGATCCAGTTATATGAAGACGGTACGTTTGATTTTGAGCTCCTGTCGGCACTGGTACACGAACAAGGTGATGGCGCCAATGAACTGACCTTCACGCTGTCAGGATACGCGGTTGATGCAGATGGCGACGAAACTCCCCGCATTAATGTGCCGATTGTGGTGACCGATGATGTTCCACATACCCAGGGTACGCTCGACATGGCGCTGGATGATGCGCCGTCCGGTGACATTACCGCAACAGTGGATGTCTTTGCGTTGACAGATCCTGCCTCTGTACCGGGGATTGAAAATCTGAGTGGTGCGGATGCGACAACGTTCATTACTGCTATTTTTAATGGCAGTGAGTGGGTCGACGTTTCTACAACACGCCCAACAGAAATCGACATTTATTCTGCAGACGACCCTTCGCTAACGCTAGGTACCGTAAGCATTGATCCACGCAACGAACCTGTGGGTGAAATCATCTTTACGATGCAGCCTAATCTGGAAAATCCGGAGGAAGTGCTGCAACAAGGTCTGCAATACAAAATCACCGACTTTGATGGTGATACCGCAGAGGGTGAAATCACGCTCACCATTACCGATCAGATACCTACCTTATCATTTACTGATGTGACGGGTAGTGAGGATCAGGGACAGGCAGACTCTAATACCGAATCTGCCGGCGTTGATGGCAGTGCGGGCATTCCCATCAATATGCAGCTTAATCTGGGTGACAATGATTTAGGCGAAGCCTATGAAGATGGCGGTCGGCTAATACTGAACGGTGAGGTGACCCTGACCACCCGGGATGAAGCCGGTGATATCGGGGGCACCTTCTACTTTAACGGCGTAGAAATCTTGCCGGATGCCGATGGCAACATTGTGCTGAGTGCTGATATGTTTGAGGCTGCCAGTACAGATGAACCATTAATTTTTAACCTTTCAGGCGTCACCTTTGTGCCGGATCCGGATTATTCCTCTTTTGATGGCACCAACCTTATCCAGTTTGACGTTGAACTGGAAGTCAATGGCCACTCACCGGTGATGTCTGCTGATACCCTCGACATCACGGTGGAAGGTGTGGCCGATGTGCCAAACCTGAGTCTGATCGGAGAAGCCGCTGACGGCGTGTTTGAAGTGGATGAGGACCATGTGCGTTTCGGTGCGGATGATTTTGTCTTGGCAGATCTTATCTCAGCGGAGCTGCAGGATTCGGATGGCTCTGAAACCCTGCGATACGAATTTACTCTGTCACCGGACAGGGGAGAGCTGCTGGGAGGGTTTATTTCTGGCGGAAACGGATCTTATGTACTCTCAGACCCATCCCAACTGGACAAGGTGCGTTTTGTGCCAGATCCGGATTTCAGCGGTGATGTGACGCTGACAGTTAAAGCCGTTTCTAGCGAATCCGCACCGGCCAGCGAGGAAGAAGCGTCAGCAGAAACCTCGTTTGTCTTCCGCGTGGAACCCCAAGCTGATGAGGCACGGCTGACGGTTCAGCGGGTGTTTGGCAACGAAGATGCCGGTAATCCAGATCCGAATCTTGCTGAAGGCGATGCCATCTTGCTGGCGGACAAAATTTCACTGACCACACTGAGCTCGGACAACGATGGTTCAGAGTCACTGTTTGTCAGGTTGTTTGATTTGCCAGACGGTGCGGTATTGCAACTCAATGACGGCGGTGTCCTCACACCGCTGACCGATGCAGACCGCATTTCCGTCGATGACATCGACAAACTGGAAATTATCCCGCCTGTCCACAGCAACGAAAACTTCACCGTTCAAGTGGAAGGCATCGTCGTAGACACTGCACCGGATTCGCCTGTTGACGAGCGCATTATTCCTGCGATGTCACTGGCAGTGATTGTCAAGGGTGTGGCAGACGCGCCAGTATTTGAGGCTGAAAATCCGGGGACTGAACCGGGGCAATGGCTGGTGGATGATGTCACGGGCAAGGTCACGACGACAGTGCCTGAAGACGGTGTCGAGGGTGACGGTCTGGTGGCTGTCGACTTTACCGTGATCTCCGGTGAAAAAGCACTGGCACCGGATGACACCTCCGAGTCACTCTCAATGATCATTGTCAATCCGCCACAGGGCGTCGGGTTTGTTGTCAAGCATGCAGACGGATCACTGACGGAGGCTGAACTGGCGTTTGCCGGGTGGGAAACCGATGACAACGGCATGTCAGTGCCGGCTTACTCGGTCGATCTTGCTGCACTGGCAGGGCTGGATGTGTATATCAAGTTGCCGCCACATACCACCGAAGATCTGCACATTGTCACGCGTTTGATTGCCACTGAAAATGACGGTGATACCAAAGCGATTGACACGGTAGTGGAAGTCATCATTGGCCCGCCAGTGATTGATGCCGATGACCGTTATACCAACCCGGAAATCACAGGGTTTGAAGATCGTTGGATCACTGTCGGTTGGCAGCCAGACCTGTCTATTGCTGGAGCACCGGACTCCGATGCTCCAGGCGTGGTAGAAAAAGTGGTGGGTGCGACAATCTCCGGCTTTGCTGATACCGACAGCGTGCAGCTGGTTAATGGTTCAGAGACAGTCAGCCTGATACCGGTAGGAGGAGAAATCACCCTGACCGACGAGCAGATTGCGGGCGGTTACCAACTGCAGGTGAAACGTGAAGAACACAGCGATGCCGACCTGACATTGACCACGTCTGTCACCGTCAGGCAGGAAGATTTTGAAGGTGTCAACCAGGCTGAGAAAGTGGTTGAAGGCACCATTAACATCAATATTGAAGCCCGGGTGGAAACCGAAGCCAGCGAGCTGCAACTGCTGCAAGGTGGAACACCGGTGACGGAAATTTCCACGGGCAGCAAAGGGCGGATAGTGCTTCAGGAAGGGGTGAATTTCGCCCATCCGGATGATTCCAGCGACGAAGTGGTTGTCCGTATTGTGATCACCAATCTGGAAGACGGTTTCTACGTCGACAACGCCGAAAGTGATGGTAAGGGTGGCTGGGTGCTGAACGATCCCAATGATTTCAGCATTGTTGCGCCTCCGGGCTCTTCCGGCCAAACCACGTTTACTATTTCAGCCATGATTCAGGATTTAGGTGATGCTGGGGAGGGTGACAGCAGTGCGCTGGCACCCGTATCAAGCGCGGTGATCACCCTGAATTATGAAAACACCACATCCTCGCCGCACGAAGCCTATCAGATAGCGCCACCGACAGAGACGGTTGTTATTGAAGGGGATGAGGACAACGAAATTTCATTGGCGGCCGTGGGCGAAGCACTGGAATTCCCCGCGGGCGGCGAGGGCGTGTCACCGTTTGACCAAATCACCGTCGTGATTAATGGCGCTGATATTCCCCCCGGCACAGTGGTTAAAGGCGTACGCTACCATATTGATAACGACACTTACATCTATGAAATACCGGGGCGTCGTGACAATGGTAATTCTTATCCCGAAGGGCTCGATCTCTCCGGCTTGACAGTGACACCGCCGGATGATTATGCCGGGGAATTGCTCATCCCAATAACGGTGGTCAATATTGACAGCCGCAGTGGTGACACCAAAACCACTACGTTCCCGGTTCAACTGAATGTGAAACCACTGGTTGACCTTCCGCCGCCCGATGGGGCTGAGCAGCCGAGTGACAATTCCGGTGAGCTGTCATTCGTACTGGGTGTGAATGGCACCACTGGTCTGAATGATGAAATCTCCCCTCAACCGCTTGAACCGGGTGAAACCGAAGGCGCGTATCCGGGACAGGCGTTGGAAGATGGCCTGATTTCCCTGAGCCTTCGTGCAACACTTGCGGACACTGACGGTGCCAACGGGGAAGAAGCGATCAGCGGTGCTGTGCTGACCGTTCCCGTTTCAGCAGGCGTCTTTGTGCTGAGTGATGGTACTGAAGTTTCCACGATTACGCTTACAGGCGCTGAACTGGGCGATATCAAATTCAGACCGGCTGGAGATTTCAGTGGCATGGTGAACATTGATGCCCAAATCATGCTCACGGATACTGCCACGACAGGTACAGACAGCCGCGGTGTGAACACCACCTTGTCTTTCGATGTTACCGCCGTGAACGATGAGATGACATTCACTCAAAACGGCAGCGAGCTGTCTGATGGGGACGTGGCGGAAATTCAGGTAGAAGAAGATGCCAATAGCGGTATTTCTCTGGCAGAGCTCGGGGCATCTTTCAACGACATTGATGGCTCTGAACATCTGGTTTCAGTTTTGATCCAAAATCTGCCAGAGGGCTTCACTATGGCGGCACCGGCGGTGAATGCAGGCGCAGGCAGTTGGGTTATCCCGGCAGGTGCGATAGCAGATTTAGCATCGCTCTCAGCGATTACAGTGCAGCCACCGCGCGATTTCAGTGGCACCGTCGCATTCAACGTCACGGTTTTCACACAGGAAGACAGTCTGAGCCAGCCACACGGGTTCAGCCAGTCGGTCTCTGTCACCGTCGATCCGGTAGGCGACGGCGCAAATGTGTTTGCCGCAGGCTCAGCGGCAAACACAGAAGATACCGCGGTGGCACTGGATGTTGAAATCCGCGCCAAGGATGACCGTGATGCTGTGCAGGAAAGCCCGGGCGTGAATGAAAACGCACCGGAAACCTTGTTGATCACTATTGTTGGTGTGCCGGAAGGCGGGCAAATTGTGTTGCCTGATGGCGTAACCGGGACAGTCACTCCAGAGGTCGCTGACGGTGGAAATGTGGTTGTTGAAATAACAGATACCCAACTCGATGGCCTGACGTTTGTTCCGCCGCAGGATGTTAATGGCACGTTCACGCTGGATCTGGCAATTCAGACCGTGGATAACGGCGCAGTGTCAGACGATGTCGTGAACAAGCAAATTACGGTGAATGTCAGTGCGGTGAACGATGCGCCGGTTAACATCCTGGCAGACAGCTATGACGCTGAAGAAGATACCGTTCTGACTATCACCGATCTTCAGGTCGAGGATGTAGATGCCCGTGAAGGCGCAGGCATTGTGAACGTTCAGCTTTCGGTTGGTGCAGGCAGCACGCTGGCGCTGTCGGGAGAAAACGCAGACATCAATATTTCTGGTGAGGGTAGCAATCTTCTCAGGTTGGAAGGGGATATTGATGCCATCAACGCCCTGCTGCAAGAAGGGGTTGAATACCAGTTTGCCGGAGAAAACACGTCTGGCGAAGACAGCCTGACCATGACGACCCGTGATCGCAGCAATGCGGGTTCCGGTGGACAGAAATTTGACCGTGACACCGTGGCGATTGTCATCGCACCGAAGTCAGACACACCGGCGCTTACTGCCGCGTCGCAACTGGCGTCTATGCGTGCAGCCACCGGCGCGCTGGTACCACTGCTTGGCTTGATGACAACCTTGGTTGACCCCATCGACAATGAATTCTCGCTCATCTTTAGTGGCCTTGGCACCGCTGCAGATCTGGTGGATGCCTCTGGCGCACCGGTCGGCACCAATAATGGTGACGGCTCCTGGACGCTCAGCCAAACCGAGCTGGAAACCCTGACACTGAGCGATCTCAACTTGCGCTTCAGTGCGCAGCCTCCCAGCGATATCACAGTAACGGCTTTGTCAGATGTCGGGGATGGCAATCCAAAAGAAGCCACACTCACCATCAATGTCAACGTGGTGGATACAGAAACCACGGGCGTATTGAACGATGCTGACAACAGCGCGGACAATCTGGTTGTCGATGGTAATACGTCGGCACAGGTTCATGGCGGCGCGGGTGAAGATGTCGTCGTGGGTGGTCTGGGTGAAGACATCCTTGTCGGCGGCGCAGGCGATGACGATATCTGGGGCGGTGAAGTGGGTGGCACGGGTGATGGCGACGCTGACACCTTTAAATGGGTCTCCGGTGATTTTGGTGATGCCGCCAATGTCGCAAACGACACCATCAAAGACTTCGAAGCCGGTATTGACGTGATTGATATCTCGGATGCGTTTGATGCCAACGGCATCATTACATTCACCGATTTGGCGAACCGTCTGGATATCCAAACCGTCGAAAGCAATACCCGCATTCAGGTGCTGGACGATACCAGCGCACCGATTCAGAACATCATTGTCGAAGGTGTTACGCTGAATGAGTTGCTCGGTATGGATGCAACCGGGCTGACACAGGATGAAATCCTCGAATCCATGATGATGTCCGGCCAACTGGTGGTATTCGATCCCACCACCCAGTTTGGTACGGAAGCAGATGACACACTGACAGCCGGTGACGATAGTGAACGTATTTACGCTGGGGACGGTGATGATACGCTGGCGGGGGGCCTGGGCGATGACATTCTGGTCGGTGGCGCAGGGGATGATCTCCTGACAGGGGGGGCGGGTGATGACACCTTTGCTTGGTCAGGGTCAGACGTTGAAACCGGCACGGTTGCTGTGGATACCATTGCTGATTTCGACGTCGGTAACGAAACCACGGGTGACAAGCTGGATATTTCCGCGCTTCTGCCAGACACCGTGGACAGCAATACCAGTGTTGATGTCTTGCTGGGCTACATTACGCCAGAAACAACGGATGACGGGCTGACGCTGCATATCTCCCAGACCCCAGGCAGTATGAAGGTTCAGGATGTGGTACTTGATGGCATGGGCCTGACGGACCTTGGTCTGACAGACAGTGCCACGCCTTCGCAAATCCTGACGGAGCTGGTGCAGCTCCAAACACTCAAGTTGGACTAAACGAATCAGTTTCACCCTGCTAAAGCACTGCGAAAGCGGTGCTTTTTTACGATTATTGCTCGATGAATCAATAAGCTTGAGGTAGTTTATATCTAGACAATCACAAGTGACGACAAGAACAATGAAAACCCTATACGCACACCGGGGAATGTCTGCTCTGGCCCCGGAAAATACACTTTCTGCCTTTGCCCTTTGTGCCGAACATGGCCTGAAGTGGGTGGAGTGTGATGTTGATATCCTTGCTGACGGCACCGTTGTCATCAGCCACGACGATACCCTTGACCGATGCACCAACCGTACAGGCAGCCTGTACGACCAGACCATTGACGATCTGGCTGACATTGATGCAGGTAGCTGGTTCAGTGACGATTTTATCGGAGAACCGCTTCCCACCTTTGAGCAGTTCATTGCGCTGGCCAACAAACATCAGCTTAACGTGAATGTAGAAATTAAATCCTGCACCTCCGGCTGGGATAACACCGAACGCCTGATCGACGGAGTGATTGAAGGGTTGGAAAAGCTCGACAACAACCTGGATCTGTTGGTTTCCAGCTTCAACCCACTGGCTTTGGCTGAATTTAAACGCCGTTGTCCGGATGTGCCGGTCGCCTGCTTGTTTGAACCTCAACTGCCGGAAGAGTGGCTCTCCATCTTGCAAGCATGTAAGGCAGAAGCCATTCATGTTGCCAACGAAGGCCTGACCAAAACAATGGTGTTGGAAATGAAAGAGCAGGGCTATGCCGTGAATGTTTACACCGTCAATGACCTGATGCGTGCCAACCAGTTGTTCAACTGGGGGGTAGACGGCATATTTACCGACATCGGCCACCAATTCCCATCCCGTTACCGTAGCGGCTAAAAACCCCACAAAAGTGATAGGTATGACAAATTGAATCTATACGCATCAACGATTATACCTATCACTTAGCACGTCATAAGATAGTCCCATAAACGGTTGAGGCATGAACCTCGCCAATCACAGTGCAAGAGATAAGGGGACGGATATGACACCAATTAATATTGGTATTCAAGAGCAAGACAGGATTGCAATTGCAGAGGGCCTGAAACGTCTGTTGGCGGATTCATACACCTTGTACCTGCAAACCCACAACTTCCACTGGAATGTGACCGGTAAGCAGTTCCGCGAACTCCACGCGATGTTTGAAGAGCAGTACAATGCGCTGGCATTAGCGGTAGATGAAATCGCAGAGCGGATCCGTACGCTGGGCGTGGCTGCACCGGGCACTTACAAAGCGTTTACTGAGCTGAGCGCCATTGAAGAAGTAGAAGGCGTGCCAACGGCGGATGAGATGGTGGACTTTCTCACCAAAGGCCATGAGCAGGTTGTCCGCACAGCCCGTGATGTTCTGAAACTGGCACAGGATGCCGACGACGAATCTTCTGCATCACTGGTATCAGATCGCATGCGTGAGCACGAAAAAACTGCCTGGATGCTGCGTGCCATGCGTGAAAACGGTTAAGCCGTAACGATTCTTGTAAGCAATGTTCCGTAAGACAGGGGCCGCCGACGGGCGGCTTTTGTGGTTGGTTTTTTAAGGCCAGACATTAAAAAAGGTAGATTTTCCGGAAAACATCAGCCAATCACCTGGAAAAACATCTTGATACTGAGTATGACGCAAAGCACCCCGATGATTTTCTTGAGGGTTTCACTTGGAAAGTAACAAGCCAAACGAACGCCAACTCGCGTGGTGAAATAACTGCTTATTGAAAAGGCAATCATCGCGGGCAGGTAAATATAGCCCAATATCATGCTGTCCAGATCAGTGTTGCCCCAGCCGTTAATTAGGTAACCCAAACTGCCAGATAGCGCGATAGGAAAACCAATGGCAGCCGATGTGCCTATTGCCCGTTTTATCTCGAAATTTTGTTGAACCAGATAGGGAATAGTGAGTCCCGCACCGCTTATTGATACCAGTGATGAAACTGAACCTATTACAAACCCGGCAAAGGTATTGGCAACAGGCCCGTGCGGGTGAGGGTTAATACCGTATTCTTTCTTTATGAACATTTTATATGCCACAAAAAGCATAAACAGACTAAAGAATCCGGCCAGGTATATTCCCTGTAGATGCGAGGCGGTAAATGTTGCTAAAAATGTCCCGACAAGCACAGCGCCAGACATTTTTATTGTCATGTTTGAATCAACATTTCCTTTCTTTAAATGGGCTCTCATACTGCCAAATGTTGTTACAATCATCGCGGCCATGGAAGTTCCCAGTGCCAGGTGAACCACGTCTTCATTTCCTATTCCTTGTTTTGTAAATAGAAAAGTAAAAATAGGGACTGCCATTCCGCCGCCGCCAACACCGACAAGCCCGGCTAGCAACCCAATGCCCGTGCCTGCTGCTACATAATAGAAAATAAACAAATACTCATTCATAAAAACTCCATGTCACACGAATTCGGTGGGCTTTTTAAAATGCTAAAAGAAAACGAGTCGACCGTGATAACGTGATATGGACATTAAATAATGAAAAGTGGTCATCGGGCGGTTAGCTGGAGTAAAACTGATGATTTACCCCCAGAACAATCACGCATTCTCGGCGTCATTCTTGATGAAATTGGCCGGGCACCCCAAGAGAATCTCTATTTCCCGTTGCCGAAAGACCCGAGGCTACAAAAGATAGCCCAGTCGATGTTGGATGAGCCCGGTAACACAAAATCTGTAGAACACTGGGCCAGTGTCGGTGCCATGTCTTCAAGAACACTCAGGCGATTGGTCCGGGCTGAGTTAACTATGAGTTTTAACATGTGGCGACAACAGATATTGTTAATACATGCATTAGAAATGTTGGCGAGAGGGAACTCTGTCGGTGACGTTTCATTTGCTCTGGGTTATTCAACGCCGAGCAACTTTATTGCGATGTTTCGAAAAGTCTACGGAGAGTCTCCTGCACGTTATTTTTCCAAACGTGGATAGGGTGACGACTTCAATATGTGGCGTCAAATTAGGAGGAGGCGATAAAAACAGCGTTCTTGCTTTAAGAGAAGGAATGAATTTATTTGATTTTTTTTTAATTTTTTTTCACAAGATTTATTTTTTTTCATGAAGGATAGTGTATTTGTTTTTGGGCAGTGCTGTATTATTTTGTGAGTGAAAAGAGTTTGTTACTGATATAGGTTATTTGCGTTGATAACTCGTTTGATATTGCGTCACCACAACTTACAGACTCCTTAACATTTAGAGCTGCGGATAATTTTCAGTTTTTTAAACCTGCATTTTTTTGCATTGAGCAGGTGTTTATCCTAACGGAGATGATCTATGCGAACAATTTCCACGATTTCTTGTCCTTCCCCAGAAAAAAATATGTTAAAAGTCACTGAAAAAAGCGTAAGTTGTTTTCCAGTGAATATAAAACGTATTTCTAACGTACCCAATGGCGTTATATATTGTCCATTTAGTAATGAAGATATGGTCATGCAAGCCATGGGTATTAATACAGCACGGGTTTTAAAGGGGAAAGAACCGTTACCTATCATCTGCTCAATGTTAAATCGTGGTCTTCTAAAGGCCACCATAAACGAATTTAAAAATAAAGAACTTCAAGGAAGATTAAAAGACGGTGAAGTTTATGAGAAAAAAATGACACCATATATTCAATCAGTAGGTGTTGAGAATGTTCATAAAGCATTACCCAAGGAAACAAAAATACTTGGCGAGCACCTAGCACTTAAAAGACTCACAGTGGTTGATCCTAAATCACTGCCAGATAACGTGATTGAAAATATTTATGTGGTAGGGCATGGTGAAGCAGGAAGACCACATTTGTTTGAAACAACCAAATGTGATAGTGGCAGTAAATTAATAGCAGATGCGATGAAAGATTTGCATACTATTATTGGTAATAAGGTCAAACCAGATGTAAAAATAAAAATAACTGCGTGTGAAAGTGCGGATAGAGAAACATTAAAGTCTTTTGAAAAAACAGGTGATATATCAGAAAGAAAAAGAGGTACGGAACCTTTGGCTAAAAGTGCAAAATCAGAAGCCAATAAGTATTTCCCTCAATCTCGGGTGTTTGGGTATCACGGATTAGGCATTAGTCGTGGATACGACTATATTTCTAATGCCAGATGCTTGGTTTCTGATTTTAATGAGGAAAATGGCACGGTTAATAAATGGAAAAAAGCTAGCACTGTAAGAACAGAATTTTAGATTTTTGTATTTCTTCCTACTATTTTAATCAAAAATCTCTGATGTAAGTCAGTTGGAATGGTAATAATAAAGTGAATTACGTTATGATATTTAAAGGTTTTTGGGGTACTATTAGATATTAGCTTGGCTAGATTCCAAAGGCGAGAGCATGAATGGTTTGTTTCGAAATATTCATGAACTCGCCTTGATAGGTGGAGGGAAATATGCAAACCAAAATACTCATGTCATTTGTATTGGCGATATTGTGTTTCAGCGTAAGTGCCAAAGAGACGAAATACCAATCTGCGCTAACCGTAAAAACGGCATTCAGCGATGACAGAGGCAAGCCTGTTGACGTGTATTACTGGTATCCCACCAAGAGCGACAAAACCAACTTCACCTTTGGCAATGGCAAGATTTTTAAGCCAGTCGAAACGCAGTTAGATGCCCCGTTAGCTGATGGAAAATTTTCAGCCGTACTTTTGTCTTTAGGGGGAACACGGTCAGCTTTTTCCCATACGGGATGGATAGCATCAAACCTGGCGCAACAAGGTTACGTGGTCATTGTGCCTAAGCCGCCTGCACCAAATGACATCACGGCTGACATGGTGGTCGATGAAATCACATTCAGGACCAGTTGTAACCCTCCCCGAAAAGCGGGTCATTAGCAATTAGAGTTTTTCCGTTTACACTGAAACGAACGGAGAACGTCTGATGAAAAAATCACGCTACACGGAATCGCAAATCGTCAAGATCCTCAAAGAAGTGGAAGCGGGTCGAAAAGTGAACGAAGTCTGCCGTGAATACGGCATTTCCGATGCAACTTACTACAACTGGAAATCCAAGTACGGCGGCATGGAAGCTTCTGATGTTAAACGACTGAAAGAGCTAGAGGACGAAAATCGAAGGCTCAAACAGATGTTTGCAGATCTCAGCCTCGAGCATCGTATTGTCAAAGATATCTTAGAAAAAAAGCTGTAACGCCAGCGGTTAAACGTGAACTTGTGGAATACGTTCGGCAACACTTTCAGGCCAGCTTAAGGATGGCCTGCCGCGTGGTTGGCATCAGTGATTCAGTGTATCGGTATCGTCCTGACCCGCATCGTGATGATGAAGTCATTGCCAAGCTGCAGGAAGCGGTAGAACGTTACCCTGCGTATGGTTTTGGAAAACTCTTCAAAGTCCTTAAACGTTGGGGGCACGCATGGAACCACAAGCGAGTATATCGCGTGTATTGTTCGCTAAAACTCAATTTGAGGCGAAAGGGTAAGAAACGCCTCCCTAAGCGAGAACCAACGCCGCTTTGTTGTCCTGATTGGGCGAACAGTTGTTGGTCTATCGACTTTATGAGCGATGCCCTTGTCTGTGGCCGGCGTTTTCGCACCTTCAACGTTGTTGATGACTTCAATCGAGAAGTGTTGGCCATTGAAGTGGACTTGAATCTCCCCGCACCGAGAGTTATCCGAGTCCTAGAGCGTATTATTGCTTGGCGCGGTGCGCCTCAAAAACTACGCATGGACAACGGCCCTGAGTTTGTCTCAACGGCATTGGCCGAGTGGGCGGAAGAGAACCGCGTTGAGCTTGAATTTATCCGACCAGGCAAGCCAACAGAAAATTCATACATTGAACGCTTTAACCGAACCTATCGAACTGAAGTTCTCGACATGTATGTTTTTAAAACGCTGTCCGAAGTCCGAGAAATCACCGAAAACTGGATGAAGGAATACAACAACGAGAGACCGCATGACTCTCTCAATGACCTAACCCCTTGGGAATATCTGGCTAAGTATGAAAGCAGGAAAAGCTCTAATTTAGACTGTCACTAAAATGGGGAGGGTTACACAGTGACTTGGTGCTTGGGTTGTCTCAACTTGATACGGTTGAGACATTCGCTACAGGCGTGGAGTTTGATCAGGTATCCGGTGTTGGCTTTTTTCTGGGCGGCACATCGATGCTGATGCTCTCCGGTGCGCAAATAAGCCCGGAAAAATACCGGGCATCATGCGACAACAACACCAATATCGACTGTCGTTGGTTAAGCAAAGGCAACGTTGATATTGCAAATATTCCAGATGAAAAATTCCGCCAAATTAAGACAAAAGATACTCTGACATCTGTCGTCGTCATCAGCCCTGAACTGACCGAAACGTTTGTTCCCGAAACGCTGACATTGATAAAAAATCCCGTCACCGTCGTCTCGCTTTCTGCCAATCAACACCCCGCGCTGGTGCCTACCGAATCACTCGTTAACCTTCCCAATGTGACACTTCAAAACATTCCAGGCGCGAACCAGTTTAGTGCGTTCGCAGAATGCTCCGAGCGTGGCATAAAAATTCTCGCCTCAGAAGGCGAGGGAGCACTTTGTCACGAGCCCAGAGAGGCTTCAAGAAAGGACAGTCACCAGAAAATTTTGGATGTAATTCTGGCTGGGTTAACTCGATAATCGCACAGAATCTGACTATGCCCATTCGAGCTATTTAAGCAAACGGGCTTGTCCAACACTCAAATAACGTGTTGGCTGTGCGACACTTATTCTTTCTTGTTCATTGCCCACCTCAAAGGCCAGTGCTAACATTTGTGCACACGCCAACAAAGGAATACATCATGGACACTAGAATTCAATTTCGTGTTGATGAAGAAACAAAACGCCTAGCTCAACAAATGGCTGAGAGCCAAGGTCGCACGCTGAGCGATGCTTGCCGTGAACTTACAGAGCAACTCGCTGAACAACAAAGAAAAGCTTTATCTCACGATGCGTGGCTAACTGAACAAGTAAACCTAGCATTTGAGAAGTTTGACTCAGGAAAATCCGTTTTCGTTGAGCACCAAACTGCTAAATTTCGAATGGAGGAGCGCAAAGCCAGAATCCGAAATCGAGGTAAGCAATGATTTTATGGGAAGAAGAGTCACTGAATGATCGTGAAAAGATCTTCGAGTTTCTTTATGACTTCAACCCTGATGCGGCAGAGAAAACTGACGATCTCATTGAAGCAAAAGTAGAAAACTTGCTTGAGCAACCTCTAATGGGAGTACAAAGAGATGGAATTCTCGGACGGTTACTTATAATTCCTGAGATTTCTATGATCGTATCTTACTGGGTAGAAGGCGATATCATCCGTATCATGCGCGTACTCCACCAGAAACAAAAATTCCCTATGGATTTTTAAGGACAGGCACTCTAAGAAATAGACGTTGATAAAAAATCTCGTCACAGTCATCTCGCTTTCTGCCAATCACCCCCCCGCGCTGGTGCCTGCCGAATCACTCGTTAACCTTCCTAATGTGACACTTCAAAACATTCCAGGCACGACCCAGTTCAGTGCGTTTGCCGAGTGCACCGAACGTGGCATAAAAATTCTTGGCTCAGAAGGAGAGGGCACGCTTTGTCACGAGCCGGAGAGGTTTCAAGAAAGAATAATCATCAGCGAATGTTAGATGTAATTTGGGCGGCGCTTGATCATTCGTCGGATTAATGCATCAGCGACATCTCAAAAACAGCACTTAGATGTGGCTCAATACAGAGTGATCTCCATCCATCACGGATAAAACAGGGGGTAGCTGTGACAGGGAAAGACGACAGCTTTATCACCATCGCAACAGCCCCCCTTTTCCTCCGTTGCGACGGTAGAGTCTGGCTATACAGCTTGTCTGCATGAAATTTCCAGAATACTTGAGGTTTTTCTATTAAGGTTCGGATGTTGGTATTTTTGTCCGGTAAAAATTAGACTATTGGGTAATTTTTTTTCTGGATTGGCTCAATCCCTCATCAGTCTGATGCTTTTTAGTGCAGACCATTGGTAGCATAAAATCTCTTTTACGATGTGTGGGATTTTTATGCAAAAATTAGTAACAAACTCGGTTGAAGTTTCAGGTTATGACCTGATTATTACTGACGCTTCTGGAAACAAACAGACAATCAAAGATGGGCTTTCATCCCTGTTTATGGGGGAGCTGCAATTGGAGTCCTCATCCGGAGAGCTGATTACCCACGATCAAGTAATCAATTCGATCAATGGGGCTTCTTTGGGGCTGGATAGTGTATTTTTCGAAGAATTAATCACCAGTGATAAGCCATCTGAGGCCGAAGAAAATGCTAAAGACATTGAACAAAAAGAAGCGCAACAAGGGCAAGAAGAACAAGAAGATTTAGAAAAGGTATTAGAAGAGCTTCAAGCTCAAATAGAAAGCTACAAAGAACTCGTCAAAGAAGCGATGGTTGAAGAGGCTTCAGACTCAGCTTCTGAAGAACAAGAAGAAGTTCAACAACAAAAAGAAATCAAAGATAATGTTCTTTCGGAACAACTTTCTCAGATGCTGCGTCCAGATGAGCAAAAAGTTGAAGCTGCCTCTAGTCCGACAGCAGATAAGCCTGATTCATCGTCAAGCTCATCGAATTCAAGCAGCCAAGAAGAGGTAAAAGAATCCATCCCCGTTAATCCAAATCAGTCTGTCCTGTTTATCTCGGGTAATCTTGATAAATCAAAAGATACCGGCCTAGTCGGTGATGCGATCACCAGCACCCAGAAACCTACATTCACTGGTTCAGCGCCCCCTGGTGCGGAAGCCGTTTTACTCATTAATGGTAAAACCTATGACCTCACTATTGATGAAAACGGTGCATGGACATTTGAATTACCAGAAGCACTGGAAGATGGTACACATACTTATGAACTTCAAGTGACTGATCCAGCCACTGGTGAAGAGGTTACTGTTAGTCAAAGTATCACTATTGATACCACTGCCTCTTTCATTGAGTCTGGCTTAGATAAAGACAGTGATACAGGCTTCAGTACTGCCGACGGCATTACAAACAATACACAGCCTACGATCACTGGTCGATGTGAACCAAACTCAACAGTTACAATTCAATTTGGTGAGTACACGTGGACAATCAAGTCCGATACTTCAGGTACTTGGACACAAGAGCTGCCAGCAATACTGAAAGATGGTGACTACACATACACTGTGACTGTTGTTGATGCAGCGGGTAACCAGTCTTCCGAACAATTTAACTTTACTGTAGACAGTAATGTAGCGCTGTCTGCATCGTTAGTTAATGGTACAGAAAAAGACGGAAAATATATTACCAACCAAAATAAACTGATTTTTGACGGAAAATCGGAAGTGGGTAGTGTTATTACACTGGTTATCGCAGATAAAACCTATACCACAACCGTGAAAGAAGACGGCTCATGGCAAATCAAATTAGACGAAGCGCTTGCTGATAGTGATTATAGCTACACCATTACTGCCACTGATGTAGCAGGTAATACATCTACAGAGCAAGGTAACGTTACTATTAAATCAGAAGCACCAGTGGTTTCTGTTGAATTGGAAAATGGCAGTGATTCAGGTGTCGCGGGTGACTGGGTCACTAACGCACAGCAGCCTGTTATTTCAATTAATATCCCACAAGACTGCGAAATTAAGGTCACTATTAATGGCAACGAGTACCAAGCATCGAAGGGAGAAGACGGTAAATACCTGCTCAATATTAACGAAGCTCTGGTTGATGGTACCTATCCAATTCATATCGAAGTGACCGATGAATATGGTAACGTCACTGTGGTTAATAAAGATCTGGTGATCGATACCCTGGCTCCTGAGTTTGAAGGTGGTATGGATGCGTCGTCTGATACCGGTGTGTCAGACAAAGATGGCATTACATCGAACAAAATGCCTACGCTATCTGGACAAACTGAGCCGTATGCAAGCGTTAAAATTACGTTTGAAAATGGAGAGGTGATTGAAGTAAAAGCGGATGCTATGGGTAAGTGGAGTTACTCAATCCCGACCGAGTTAGAGGAGGGTACTTACACTTACACAATTGAAGTTTCAGATACTGCGGGTAACAAATCTTCTGAGGAGTTTAGCTTTACGATAGATAATCATGCTGAAATTTCTGCATCGGTGATTAATGGTACAGAAAAAGACGGAAAATATGTTACCAACCAAAGCAATCTTATCTTTGGTGGTAAAGCAGAAGTGGGTAGTGTTATTACACTGGTTATCGCAGATAAAACCTATACCACAACCGTGAAAGAAGACGGCTCATGGCAAATCAAATTAGACGAATCGCTTGCTGATAGTGATTATAGCTACACCATTACTGCCACTGATGTAGCAGGTAATACATCCACAGAGCAAGGTAACGTTACTATTAAATCAGAAGCGCCAGTGGTTTCTGTTGAATTAGAAAATGACAGTGACTCAGGCGTTGCCGGTGACTGGATCACTAACGAACAACAACCTGTTATTTCAATTAATATCCCACAAGACTGTGAAATTAAGGTCACTATTCAAGGAAAAGAATATAATTTATCTCCGTCTGAAGATGGTAAGTATTCGATTGAATTTGATGGAAAACTTTCGGATAACACATACCTGATTCATATTGAAGTGACTGATCCATTTGGCAATGTAACTGTCATTGATAAAGATTTGGTGATCGACACTCAGGCACCTAATATTAATGGTGGTCTGAATGCATCATTTGATACAGGGGAATCAAACAGTGATGGCATTACATCGAATAAAAAGCCAATGCTGTTTGGACAAACAGAACCGCACTCAAGTGTTAAGATCACATTTAAAGATGGTAGTATTGTTCAAGTAAAAGCTGACGAAGAAGGGAATTGGAATTATCAAATTCCGACTGAGCTGGATGATGGTACTTATACTTATACGGTTGAAGTATCAGATGCAGCAGGAAACATTAAAACGGAATCATTTGAATTTACAGTAGATACTCAAATCACCCTAAGTGCCAAGCTTGATCCTGCGTTCGCGATGACGAACACATCAAACGATTATTCCACCACGAGTGTACGCCCGAACCTGAGCGGCCAGACTGATCCAGGTGCGAAAGTTGTTGTTGTGTGTGGTGGAAAAACGTATGAGACGCTGGCAGATGAAAACGGTAAGTGGGTAGTGACCCTGACAACTAATGCGACCGTTGGTGATAACGCCTTTACGGTAACATCAACCGATGCCGCAGGTAATACAACCTCTACCGAGTCAAAATTTGTCTATATACCAGATGGTGTTACACCGCCTTATGTTACCGTGGAATTGGATAAAAACAGTGACACAGGTAAACAGGGGGACAATATTACGTCAGATAAACGTCCTACATTGCATGGTACTGCAACCCCTGGCCTAACCGTGGTGATTAATATCGGTGATCAGGAATTTACTACAATCGCAGATAGTGAGGGTAACTGGTCTTTTGAATTCCAAACGGATTTAGAAGAAGGGTTAAATGAATATACTGTGACAGTAACAGACCCATCAACTGGTTTAAATAGTACTGCAACATCAAGTGTGTTTATTGATACTGGAGCACCTGAGATTAATCTATCTCTTGAGGAGATCCGTGATACGGGCGCCATAGGTGATTTCATTACACAGAACCGTTGGCCTGTATTTACCGGAAAGAGTGAGCCAAATTGTGAAGTGGCTATTACATTGGGTAATGTCACTAGGACAGTGACTACAGATGCGCATGGTAATTGGCGGTTGCCATGGGGAGAGCAAATGGCAGAAAACTCAACCAATAAATACAAAGTAACAATTACAGATGTGGCAGGTAATAAAACAGAAAGTTCTATTAATCTGGTTGTAGATAACTCAGCGCCAAACTTAACATTGTCTGGTTTAACTGATGAGTCAGATACCGGTAGAAAAGATAAAGTATGGACTATAGATTTAACCCCAGAAATTCATGGTAAAGCAGAACCTGGTTCAACAATTACCATTATGGTGAATGGTAATCTAACGTGGACGACGACAGCAGATAAAAACGGTAACTGGAAATTTGAAATACCATCAGGTGTTTTTTTGGATAATGGTAGAGAACAGTATAAAGATGTGTGGGTTACTGCGACCGACGCCGCAGGTAATTCAACACAGAAAAAGCAAACGATACATGTTCATAAGAAACATGATTTCAAAATTACTTGTGCTTTAACGAGTGATACAGACACAGATAATAAAGGTGATTGGACAACTACCAATAATAAACCCAAATTCACTGGGGATATTACCCTTAATGGAGGCGGTTCGATTAGTCACGGTACATTAACGATTAATGGAAAAGATTACCAATTAACCTTTGATACGAGCAGACAACCGTGGAAGTGGAACTGTTCGATTCCTGATGAATTGCCAGCAGGTGAGCTTAATTATGTGGTAACTGTTTATGATTCGTGGGGTAATGTCACGACCACTCAAGGCAAAGTGACGATCAGTAATTTGTCAGCTAGCTTGGATGGAACGTCTGACTCTAATGAATTGGGTGACAAGCTCACTAATGACAACACACCTAAATTAACCGGTACTTGTACGCCAGGCGCTGTGGTTCGTGTAGAGATCGGTCATAAGATTTATGAGGCTACGGTTAATGCTGACGGAACTTGGTCGGTAGAGATGCCTGAGCTGGCGGATGGCCATTATGAATATACAGTGACAGAGTCGCTCAATGGTGTGACTTCAAGTTGGACAAATGACGTCACAATTGATACCAAGAATGAGTCAGTCACTGCACAACTTGTAACGACAGGTACGGCTGAAAATACCACAAAAGAGGTAAACCCAACGCTGACAGGGAAAGGGGAACCCGGATCGAAAATCATCATCGTAGTGGACGGAAAAACCTACTATGCCACTGTGGATGAGAATGGAGACTGGCAAGCTACATTAAGCAATGCGAATTTAAGTGACGGGCCCCATAAGGTGACCATCACCAGTATCGATAAGGCAGGTAATGAAGTCCCTCACGAGACATCTATTATCGTAGACAGTAGAGCGCCTGCATTACAATACGGACGTGTTGAGGAGGGGCTTCAAAGCCAGGGTGCATGTAGCATTAACACCCTGAAACCTGTTCTGGTTGGTAAAGGTGATGCGGGTGATACCATCAAAATTACCTTGGGAAGCCAAGTTATCACGACGACAGTTAAATCTGACGGCACATGGAGTATTCAGCTGCCACAACTGAACGGTGCTGAACAAGGTGAAGAGGGGCAACGTTTCAACATAACCATTGAAGCGATAAATGGAAAGACAGGTAGCGTTACTACGATTAACACCGAGCTGGTTTATGACACGACGACACAAGAGGATTTTGAGGTGTCGCTAGCGGAGTCATCAATAACAGGTGAAAGCGCTAGTTTAACCAATAACAAAACACCGACGATTGAAGGTCTGGTGGAACCCGGTTCGACAGTGATGATCACCATTAATAATCAAACCTACACTGTGAAAGCTAACGACAAGGGTGAGTGGTCTTATACCTTGCCTGAGCTACAAAATGGTCAACACACTGTTAAGGTGAGCTATACCGATAAAGCGGGAAATACATCGAAGGAAAAAGACTTTACGTTTGAAGTGAGTAACAGCCCGATTTCGGTTGCAGATAACACCGAGCTAAATAATGGCCACAACCATTACAAAGGCAATACACATACCTTGAAAGGTACTGTCTCTGTAGGTTGTAAAGTGGTGGTTACTATTAATGGCGAACAACACGAAGCAACCGTTGATGAGCATGGTAACTGGACGTTGCCTCTGACGGAGCTGGAAGATGGTATTTTCAACTACACGGTGACCGCAATTGACAAGTTTGGTAACAGCAACACCATCCAAGGCTCATTTGTGATTGACAATGATGCACCTGAAACCACGTGTGAACTGGCGACAGATTCAGGTAAACACGGTGATGATGTGACTAACGTTAAGAATCCAGTGTTCACAGGTAAAACAGAACCGGGTGCAGAAGTCATCTTCACGATCAATGATAAAGAGTATGAGACAACTGCGGGCGAAGATGGCAGGTGGCAGATCACTGTAACGGATGCGCTATCAGAAGAGAAGGAGTATTCATACACGGTAACGGTTGTGGACAAAGCCGGCAATGAAATTGAGACTCCTCTCAAAGGTCAAGTCACCATTTCCGCGACAAATAACCAACAAGTCACGGAAGCAGATTTGTCGGATAAGATGGATTTGGATAATGACAATGTAACCAACAATAAGTCGCCACAGCTTGTAGGTAAAGCACCGGCGAATGCTGTGGTGGTTGTCACCATTGCAGGTAACCAATATGAAGCAAAAGCAAACGAGCAAGGTGAATGGACGTTGAACATTCCAGGGCCGTTAGTGGATGCGAAGTATGACTATACTGTGCAGGTGAAAGACGATGTGGGCAATTTAGGTCCAGCGCTGTCTGGCAGTTTCACAGTAGACAGTTCAACGAAAGTGACCATCAACGGAGTCGAGCATGAAGAGGGATCTCAGATGGCTGACAATATGACCAATACCAAAACCCCAACGCTGACAGGTACTGCAGAGCCTGGGTCGACGGTGGTTGTCAAGATTAATGGTGTCGAATATACAGCCAATGTTGGGGAAGATGGCACTTGGACTGCCACGATCAATAATGCTCTTGATGATAAGACCTATGTCTATACCGTCACCACAACGGATAAAGCCGGTAATACATCACAAGCCGTGGGTACAGTCACGGTGGATACCGGTAAACCATTGGTCAACCAGGCTGGTTTGACAGATGAAAGTGAAACCGGTATCGCGGGCAGCAATATCACCAAATTTGATTGTCCAACATTTGAAGGTGTCACAGAACCAAATGCGACAGTGATTCTGAAAATAGGTGATGAAACATTCACTTTCCAAGCGAAAGAGAATGGTCACTGGGAGTTTACAATTCCGGAAGATAAGAAACTGTCTGACAATAATTATCAGTACACTGTCGAAGTGGTCGACCAAGCGGGTAATAAGTGTGACACTATCGTGAAAGGTGAAATAACCGTGAGTGTGTCTAAGCCTTCGGCATCTGCAAGCCTGCAGGTGGACACCAACACGGGTGGTAAAGATGACTTTGTAACATCAAACCAAAAACCGACCTTGTGTGGTAACACCAAACCGGGTTCGATCGTCGTGGTGACGATTGGTGAGAAGGACTATCTGGCAGAGGTGGACAGCAACGGTGCCTGGAAGCTTAATGTGAAAGAGGTACTCCAGGAAGGCGACCATAACTTTACGGTAAAAGTTATCGATAACGCGGGCAACACCAATACGGAAAGTGGCAAGTTCACCATTGATTTGACAATACCAGTAATGCATGAGGTCAGCATCAATGATGAAAACCTTGCCCTGAAAGACACAGAACACGAACAAATTGATACGGCAGGTAATAAGCTGATCAATGATTTGACTCCTAGATTCGAGGGTAATGCAGAGCCGCTTTCGACAGTGCAGTTAACTATTGGAGGCCACACCTATACAGCACAGGCAAATGCTGATGGTGTTTGGTCAATCGAAGTTACACATGAACTGGCGAATACGGAGCACCACTACAGTCTGGTAACGACTGACCAAGCAGGAAACCAGAGCGTTGCGTTTGGTTCACTTACCGTCGATAACCAGATGGATAAACCTGAAATCGATAACGCCATGTTGGTTGGCATGGATAAAGTACAGCTAATGGGAGAAATCGACGAGGACGTAGTATCTGTTCAAATTACCATTGGTGAAGAATGCTTTGAAGCCGTAGTGACAGAGGGTATTTGGTCTGTGGAAATTGACCAGGAGCTCTACAAGCATAATCAAGAGTTCGTGATTGAAGCAACCGATAAAGCAGGTAATACGACGACAACGGAAGGAACATTTGATCGTGAAGTTAATGCACCGGAAGTGGATGAGCACCTGTGTGTAGGCGGTGATCAAATCAAACTTATTGGTTCTGCGGATCTTGATATTACCAGTATCAAGATTACGGTTGTTAATAAGGAATATGATGCGACTATTGACAACGGTAGATGGTCGGTAAATATTCCACAAGACGAGTTTGACAAAGGTAAAGGATACACGATCACTGCGGTGGATAAAGTAGGTAATGTATCTTCGACGACAGTAAAACTTGAAGATGAAGGTAATTCTGAATCGACGACATCAACTGAGACTGAGCAACGTGATATAAATATCTATGTTGAGCATAGTCCAGAGATAGATATAGACGATTCACACGATATCTAAAAATCTCTGTGAGAGGTCAGACAATGGCAAAGAATACCTAATGGCCAGATAATAAAAGGCCCTACATTAATGTAGGGCCTTTTATTTTTCATGAAATACGTTTATATGTGGCAGGTGTTATCCCATATTGCTTTTTAAAACAGGAAACAAAGTAGGACACATGGGAAAAACCACATTTTTGTGCTACAGTGCTGACTCTCATTCCAGGAAGTAAAAGCAACTCTTTAGCATAAGACATTCTAGCAGCAGTATATATATGACTAAAGGACGTGCCTTCTTTCTTTAACTTCCGTTTTATGGTTGATTCACTCATAAATAACACATTTGACAATGAACTCAAATTCCATGGTTTTTCAATGTCTTGATATATTTTTGAGTAAATCTTTTCTGATAGTGATGTTTTTCCAATATAGATATCTTGCTTACCTGCTTGTGCAAACCAGATAAGGAGATACATCATCATGTGGCTATATTCAGTAGAGATAGATGCTGCATTGAAATCAGGCGAAGAATTAATATCTCTTAAGGCATGGAAAATTTCCACAAAACCAGGCTTTATTGGTGAGCTTAAAAAGGTTTCTTCATCATGAGACTTGGAAACCCAGCGACTGAGTTTGATGGTGAATTCTGAGGATAAATAGAATAACTCTGGTATCTTTAACGCCCAAATATCACAATGGTTGTTGCGAGTGATAATATTAATCTTTTTCTTATAGCTAGATGTTATACAGATTAATGAAGGTGATTTAAATTTAGCAACATCATTACTCTCGTTGTATAGTTTAACCTCGCAATTTATATTTAAAATCAAATAAGAACCTCTCACATCCATGTCTAAAGTGTATGATGAAACATTTTTCTGTTGAATACTATTAATTCTATCAGTGAACATTTCCATAAATAAACCTTTTTAATCTTATAATAAATGATCAATAAATTTATGCAACTCAAATTCCTTTATGTACATATTTATATGGAAAGAAGTTAAAATATCAGGAAATGGTTTTATCACCTACAAATGTAGTGTAAGAAGTAGAATACATCAAATACGTCTTTACTAATTATCATACTTGACACATCTTTTCATAAACAAAGAGTAAAATACAAGCACATATACTCCATTCAAAAATATGTTTAACATGTTGATATAATAGGGGCTATCCTAGTATAGAAGCAGGATAGATATACATCGGTGTTTTTTTGGATATTGTAATTACTTCATAAACTTTCTCGTGAGCAAAGGGAAGTAATATTCTCATTACTCTAAATTGAATAAATAGGAAGATAAGCCATATTGATAAATTCTTATTTCATGGAACGCAACAATATTATGTAATCATTTAAGGTTTAAGCGCAACGTAAATCATTTATATTTCATGCCATATAAAATCATCATTGACTATAAAAATTCAAAATTGAACATTGGTTATTAATATCGTATCGAGTCATAACTGTGAAATTCACATTAATTCATTTTTTATCCTGTTGGTTGTATTGTCAGTAGTGGATTGAGCTTAATTTATAATGTTTGGTCCGATCTTGATATTGTGGCTAATAATAAATCAAATATAATCATCGACTCGGTTGGGATTATTATTTTATATGTATGAACGAAGACGAATATAGTAACGATGAAGAGCTTGCCCCTATGGTGGATGGCCTGAGTGGGACTCTTTGTGTATTGATATTGATATCGACAGTATTCATGATATCGAGTACCACCAAAATTTTTGAGGAAATCACAGGGAGTTTTCTTAAGTTTGAAGAGTCAGTATTAAACCTTGATAAAAATACGGTGAGCTTCAATGAAGGGCTATTTTTAAGTCCGATGCAAATAAATGATGTGTCAGAAAAAATAAATTCAATGAATGGTGACAGCATTGAGTTGAATATATTTATGCCAGAAAGAATAAAAAATAGATATAAAAAGATGGTGTATAACCTCTTATATTTTAAATCAAAAATCAAGGTGAAAAAAAAATTATCAATGAAAATGGGAACTGAAGAAATTTGCAAGGATAATAATTCATGTATTTATTGGAAGGTTGAGTAAATGTTTATTCTTGGTACACTAGCATACATTATCGTTATTTTATCGTATTTACATATTAAAGCTATTTCTGAGATGGTGGATGAAGCACTATTACTTGCACCAGAAATTAGCTTAGGAATGTTATTCCTATATATTTTACCATTATTTATTCATATTTATCATATACTGCGTAAGAAAAAAACAATAAAAGATCTTGCTGTAATTGATAAACAAACAAAACTTGCTGCATCTATATCCGTTTCATTGGGCCTAATCGGTACATTCCAGGGACTGACCGCTATGGTATCCGCAATTGCGGGATCATTAGGTGGCGATGGTGACATGATGGAAAAGATCAATACGATGATGGCGTCAATATCTACAGCGTTGGCGGCAATGTCGTATGCATTCTTGACATCAATTCTTGGTGTAGCGATATCAGTTTTACTACTGATAAGTCTTAATTTTTGGTGTTCCTATTACAAGGGAAAAGATAATTCAAACACATCATATTCATCGGAAGCTCTCAACGAAGTTCATCAAAAATTGGAATCTCTTTCAGCAGTT
Source organism: Grimontia sp. THUN1695 (assembly GCF_059704325.2). Taxonomy (NCBI): domain Bacteria; kingdom Pseudomonadati; phylum Pseudomonadota; class Gammaproteobacteria; order Vibrionales; family Vibrionaceae; genus Grimontia; species Grimontia sp. THUN1695. The sequence continues at coordinate 1,022,863 of NZ_AP046577.1, forward strand.
ACAGTAGAGTTAAACGAAAAAATATTTATTCTTTCTAATTCTAATGAAGATAATAAAAATGCATTAGAAAAAATTGAAAAGGTTGCTTCTAACCTAGAAGAAATACTAATGCTATTGAAGGAAAGTGAAGCTAGAAACATCAAAGGAGTTGATAGGTTAGTATCTACTTTACATGAGGGATTTAAGTTATTAATACTTGAAGGTGAAAAAGTACAAGATAGTATCAATAACAATATGTTAGAACTTTCCAATAGACTGGAAATTAATAATGAAACCTTGAAAGAAAACTTCAAAAAAGAAAGTCTTAGTATTAAAGATAAAATGAAGAAAGCTATCGAGGCTATCTATGAAATATAAATCATTTATAACTACAGTTATTATTTTAATTATGAGTCCAAAGTCTTATGCTATATCACATATGGAATTTTTTAGCCAGCTATATGATAATTCGTCTCAAATTAAAGTAAAGAAGTATGAGTTAGAATCTGAGATTGAGAAAAGTTCACAGGCAAAACTTTACTTTTTGCCTAAAGTAAGGGCTGACTATACTACTAAAAACACCATTGAAGGTGAAAGCACTGAAGCCAAAATATCTGCCAATGCAACGATTTTTACAACAGAAACCGGTGTTAATTTAGATATTGCTGATAGTCAGGTAGACTTGAGTAGTCTTTCACTTAAGCAAGAAGAAGAAAATCTTTATAGGTTGATGTTAGAAAATGTGATAAGTATTAAAGTCTATAGTGAATTATTGAGTGATGCAGAAGATTTAAAACAACAATCTATCGATATTTACAACCAAATTGAGCGAAATTATGAATTAGGTTTGGCAAAGTCGAGTGATCGTAACCAAGGTAAATTGTTAGTTGAACGCATTCAGACTGATATTGAGAGCATTAGCCGAGAAATAGAACTCTTCAAGTCAAACATTGAATTAGCGACGGGTGTTCAATATCCAGAAAATGAAGTGACAATTGATGAAAAGCTTTTAAATTATATCGAAAATTTCGAGTCTAGCACTGAAGGGCTGAAAAAGAATATAGAATACCAGATTGTCAGTATTCAAGCAGATGTTGCTAAAAAAGAGATACGGCAGCAATATCCTCTATTAGATCTTAAACTTATATCAGAGTATAAGTTTACAGATGGTGAACGAGCGGATGATTCCCATATTGGTTTACAGGCGGGATTGAATTTATTTAACTATGATAATTATTCGAACCTTAAATCTAAATCAAAGCTATATTTAGCTGCAGTAGAAAAAGCTGAAAACAAATTCAAAGAAATAGAATCAAAATTAAAAACAACATCATACACACGACAGTCTAATATCGAAGAAATGAAAAGTCTGTATGATCAGTTGGAAACAACAGAAAATATATTAACAAACCAGTATAATGAATATCATATTTCACAATCTTCATACTATGAGATGTTGAATACAAGATATGATCTATTTTCAACTAAAAGAAAAATTGCAGATAAAAAAATAAGTATATATCTAAACAGTATTGAAATGCTACAGCTTAACGGTACATTGATTAATAATGAATACTAAAGTTAGCAAACATATATTAATAACATTAACATCATTATTAATGTTATTTGTTATGCTTTATGTATTTAAAATAGATATCGTAACTCCTGGTAAAGGTATCATATCAGGTGCTTCTGATAAAATTGAAATTGTCAGTCCAAGTTCTGGACTAATAAAAGACTTTAACATCAAAACAGGACAAGAGGTCTTTCCTGGTGAAATATTATTCTCATATACAAACTTAGACGCTTTTTATCAAGAGAAATCTTTAAAGAATTTATTAGAATTCAGTGATAAAAAGATAAAAAGTTTGGAGAAAGATTTTGAGGTATTAAATCTATTGCTGGAAGGAAAAATAGATGAAGTTAAAAAATTTTTCGTACAAGAAAAAGGATATTTTAAATTTGAGGGATTAATATCATATAAGTTTTATAAAGAATATGAAGCTTTGGAGAATGAGCGTGAAATATTTGAAAAGAAGAAGAAAAACTATCTAAAGGAGCAAGTTGTTCTTAACGGACAGAAAGAAATTCTTAATGAAAAATCGAACTTATTAAAAAATTCCAAAGCGCCAGTTGTAGAGAGATTAAATAATAAGTTAGAAATATCTCGTTTAGAGTCTCAAATAAATGCTGGGGAAATGTCTTTTCTAACATACCAAAGTGATATAAATACAAGAACTAATGAATTTGAAACTAAACTTATAGAAAAGATAGAAGAAGTGAATGATAGGCTCTTTGATTTTACGAAAACGAAGCTTGAAAAGTCAGGTGAAATTGAATTACTAACAAATAAATTAAATGCGAACAATGTTGAATCTCCTGTGCATGGCATAATATTAAGCATAGAGAAAAACCTGATAAATAATTCGTATATAGAAACAAATCAAACAGTTCTTACAATTAAAAAGAATCAAGGAAAAAGAATTGTTGATGCAAAATTTGATGCGAAATATAGACCTTTTTTATATCTTAATGGAAAGGTAAAAATTCAAGTTGACTCACCTGGATTTAAGAAGTATTTGACAGGTAGAATATCAAAGATTAGTGCTGACTCTTTCTCAGATGAAAATAAAGATGATAGTTATCGTTATTATAAAGTAGAGATTATTCCAGAAGAACAAGAAGAAATAACAGCGCAGTATGAAGGTATTCAAGTTAATGCTTATGCAATTAGTAAAAAAATATCTATATTGAACTATTTAACCGCTCTAGTTGGAAACAATATGGTTTTTAACGTATGGTGATAAAATGCTAGGTTTTGTATCTGCTTTATCTTCTGCTGTTGCAGTAATGATATTAATAATGGCAACATTGTTGATTAACCTTGGTTTAATAATGATAAATAAAGAAGAGGAGGCAAAGACGGTTAGGATTGATAAACTAGATATAACTGAAGAAGTAGCTAAAACAGATGATGTTAGTTCATCAGGATTATCTCTTTCACTTCAAGAATTAAAAAAAATTAAAAATAGTAATAGTAAGAATCTTGTGATTTATTGTGAGTATGGGAACAATCTATCTGAAGATGTCGCAAGAAAGATATCGACTTTAAATTATTTAAGAATAAAAATGGCGGTGAAAGATGCTAATGTTGAACTTAGACCGCCTGTTTTCAAAAATTCATCAACTAACACGTGTTATGTAGAGAAGAAATGATGGATGTAGCAATAAAAAAATATTTTTCTCTTTGTGGTGAGAGAGTAAAAGACTTCTCTGCTGTTGACTCATCGGAAATCAAAACATGTATTAACGAATATGTTAAAAGTAAGATGTTCGAATATACATATGAAAGTATGATTTTCGATGCAGATCACTCTCCTGATCTTTTTATCTGTAAAATAAAAAATGAAAAATATTTTGTGATCAGGAAGGATAAGCACGGTTATGTTAATGTAACAAAAGATGAGTCTATTGAAACTGATCTATTGTTAGGAAGAGAAATTTTCTTTTTCAAAAAACACCCAATCATTAAAGAGGATACGGATTTATATCATGTTTTTAGGACCATGATTCCTAAACAAGGTCTGTGGGGGATCCCATTGATCTTTTTTGCTTTATTGAGCCCTTTTTACTCAAATATATTTAACTCAAGATTAATGTATAGTGATTCATCATATTCATTTTTCTTTATCTCTTCTATTTTTATTATAATATTAGTCATTGAGACTGTGTTAAAATCATCAATTTACACATTATCAGCAAATCAGATTAAGAATAATAATATGTTATGTAGTATGTATTGGCTAGATTTCATGAAGATATCTAGATGTAGATCATCTTCCATGAAAATAAGGGCCATTGATTCATCCCTAACATATATCTGGGAGTCTTTCCCTCAAATTGTTATTGATTTTTGCTTGGTATTTTTATTCTGTACTTGTTTATCTTTCATGTTAGGTAAGTATGCAATAATTTTGTTAGCCTATTATACGCTATTGGTTACACTTTTAATTTATGTTCGATTTAAAAACTATAAAAGGAGTTTGATAAATAATGCAACTAATTATGAAAAATTAGGTACAAATATATCTATTGAAGATAAAAGAAATGAACTGAAATTTTTAAACGATAACCATTTTAAAGATGTTTATTTCAGAAAATGTAGCTCAGATGAAAGAAGTAAATTCGAATCACAAACTGAAAATCATCATTGGTCTGAATTGATTAGGGCTAATACATTTATTTCAATAGTAGTACTCTATACAGCATGCTATTTTTCTGTAAGTAATGGGGATGTTTCCCCTGCTATTGTTATTGCTCTTATGATTATAAACTCGAGACTTTCATCATCTTTAGTCGGGGTAACAAATCGATGTTATATGTATAGAATACAGAATTACCATTTAAAAGAAAGTCTAGCCGCTCTTTTTAAAGACAGAAGACCTTACATTTCTTTTGGTCTTAATGTTGATAAAGTAGAATCAATTGAAATAGAGGGGTTAACAGTCAAAGCGGGTGATAATACAATATTAAGTAATTTTAGTCGTTCATTGAAGCCTGGGGACTTTCTCGGTATTTATGGACCAAGTGGTTGTGGTAAAACGACACTGATTAAAACCTTATCGGGCCTAGAGAATAGTTCAAATGGTGATATTAAGATTAATAATATCGCTGTGAATAGATTGAGTGAGGATTTTTTCCAAAGGAAAGTGTCTTATCACTCTGCAAACAGTTGCTTTATTAAAGGTACACTAATAGACAATTTCAAGTGTTATGGAATTGTTAATAATAATGAAATAGTAAAAATCATTAAGAAATGTTGTCCGAAATTATCTATAAACAGAGAAAATCTTGATGAGAAAGATGTGGAAGATTTGCAGCTTTCAAATGGAGAAAAGCAAAAACTTCTCCTTGAATTATCGTTAAATAAGAAACCTGATATTATTTTTCTTGATGAGTCAACTTCTTTCCTCCCATCTAATGAAGCTTTTGATATAGTGAATGAAATTAAAAACAATAATAAAAATGCAATCATTATTATGTCGACACATGATTCTGCGCTTTTAACATTGTGTAATTGTTCAATATCATTGGGTAAACAGTCTATTAAAACTACGCATTCCGGAAACAGTAAAGTAATTCGTGTCGTATCATGACACGACCACAAAGGTGGTGAAAAACGTCCGTGCGTTTCTAAGCAAATGTGAGTCATTATGACTTCGAGCCTTTGAGTGCTTTCTTCGCCAGTTCGTCGGTCAGCATATGCATTTCCGGCAAGATTCGGTGAATCAGGTGCAACTGCTGTATCACCATACAAGCGGAGCTGCTTTCCTCTTCACGCCAGCGCGCAAGGTTCTTACCCAGTGCTTCGTCGTGCGTCGGGGGATTTTCGAAAGGCTCACCTGCCAGTTTCGCCACCAGACAATTCAGCTCATGATGAATGCCACGGTGCGCTTTGGAGACCAGCTCATGGATGCTGTCATCGTCCATTTGCATGCGGTGTGCCCCCAGCGCCGAAATATAGCTCAGCATGGCGTGGCTCAAGCATAGAAAGCGGAAGCTTTCATCTGTCGCGGTGCGGTAACGGCCGGGCTCTGCCAGCATGTTACTGATGGCGGTGGTGAGCTGGGCATCGTTGTTGTGTGCTTCACGGCGCGCAACCCGATAGGCCATGTTGTCGCGCTTGCCAATACGGTATTGGCCAATGATTTGCGCCAGATAGTCGCGGTTGGCGGCAACGGCATCTTTCATGATCCCGCGAAGGCGGTGCGCCTGCCAGTCTGGCAGGACAAAACGCACGGCCAGTACGGCAAGGGCGCAACCCACCAGGGTGTCGCCAAGGCGCGGCAGGATCACCGCGTAGCCTTCACCCTGCTGGTTAAAGCACATTAACACCAGAAGGGTCATAAACGTTGTTGCGGCGGTGTAATGCGTTGTGCGGAAGGCAAAGAACAATACGCCAAATAACACCATGAGCACCCGTTGTCCGGCGAGATCTAAGAATGTGAGCAGTAGAAAACCTACCAACAAACCAATCAGGGTGCCAGAAATACGCTCGGTCATTTTGCTGCGGGTTGCCGAATAATTGGTTTGGCAGACAAACAGAATAGTGAGCAAAATCCAGTAGCCACGTGTGAGATCAAAACCTTGGATAATACCGTAGCCGACAGCCAGTGTTAGACTCAATCTCACCGCATGACGGAATAGCAGGGATTTTGGTGTCAACTGGGCACGGACACGGGCAACCATTTCGCGGAAACTGTGAGCATCGTAGTCTGCGATTTCTCTGTCTTCATCACCCTGTGCGATATCGGGGGTACTGATGTTGGCAAGCTGGCGTTCAACTGTTGCCAGATTTCTGAACAGATAATCAAGCTGCGGTAGGTGTGGGATCCATGCGGGGTTTTTCTGTGCCTTGATATATGCCAATGACTCATTCAGCTCATCGAATGCTTTGACGCTTTCCTCGCTGTGGGAATAGGGTTGCCCTAACGTCAGGCTGTGAGAGATGTCAAGACACGCTTTGGACTGAAGCTTGAGCAAGCGCTGTATACGGAACATCACATCGCTATGGAAGAAAGCTTCTGCCAGCTCTTGATAACGGTAGTGTGAGGAGTTGGCACGCTCGTGAATGTCCTGGGCGAGGAAATAGATTTTCAGAAACTGACGCTTGCTGTCGCTGAGCCTGCCACCTCGAACCCGGTTCAATAGGGCGTTTTTTGCCGCATTCAGTGCGGAAACGACTTTGGCGTTTTCCCTGGCATCCTGCAGGCGCAGTGGCTGTGGGTTTAAGTGATGGCATGCCTGGAACAGGCTCGATCTCTGGTCAAAATATCCAGACAGGGTGTTAAACAGGGCGGCAAGGCTTTGCTGAATCGGTTGATGCGGCCAAAGGAGCAGCCAAATCAACGAGATCACGCCGTAAAGTGTGGCGCCAGCCAGCAAGAGTGAAGGTTGGTACCAGAGATTTTGCGACTCATGTGCGCCAAGCATGGTGTAAACAGCAATCAGGATGGACGCAAATGCAATGCTAGTATAGCGTGCCCCTATCGCCCCCAGCATGATAAACCCGAAGGTTGAGGTCATGAGACCGGTAACAAACAGCAGCGGGTAATCGAAAAGGAGTTCGATGGAAAAGGTCGCCACCGCGAAACAGACAAGAGTAGTGAACAGGGCGGAGAGCCTGCCGGAAAAGTTGTCGTCGGTTTCAGCCAGTGCGGACGCGATAATACCAAGGATAAGCGGTGTGATGGCTTCAGAAGTTCCATACCACCAACAGGGGATGGCTACACCGATAAGCGCGATAAAGACCCGGACACTGTAATTGATGCGGCTATTGGTCCAGTACTCCCGGATTGTGAGAGAAGCTTTCTTTGAAATCATAACGACACTAAGCGGGATGGAATGGAGCTAAGATAGCAGAATAAAGATTGCTTCCAAGGGAGGAGATTAAAAAGGATGAGCATTTGCTTTATTTTTCATCTACTCAGTCAAACACGTGCGTCTGTATGTTATCAATAACCTCTCAAATTGATATGCTGTACATATAGACAGGAATACAGAATCCACACATGAAACTCTCTGCCTCTAATCTGGCCCAGTGGTTTGTTCAGGGCGCGCATTACAGTATCGCTCAGGATGAAGAACAGCTGGTTTTTGAATCCAAACATATGACGGAAACCGTTCCTTTTTCTATCTGGGATGGACAATGTCGAGTTTCCCGTGGGTTACTCTGGGGCAGGTTGACGTTTGTGGTCTCGCCCGTTGACCAGCCAGCCAGAACCCTCACGGTTTATGGCCTGCCGTGGAGAAAAGTGCATGCCTATGCCGAGACAGTCACAGAGCAATATCAGCGTTGGCTTGGCAAACAGCAAAACAAGTTTATGTTGGTGGAACATGAACTGGTGGCATTGCGTGATGAACTCCGTGATCACCGGGGTTACCTGCGTGTTGAAGATTTGAAAGCGTGGCAACAAAAAGCCCGGGAGGTATTTGAACGTTGTGGTATTCACCCGCAGGTCATGGCAACGGCCAATCCGTCGCTTTATCAGGCGCTGTATGGCTGGCTGCAAAACGGTGAAGCACTGCGGGCGGCAAGAAACGCCCAGTGGCATGACGGGGAACTGGAGCGCTGGTCAGGCTGGTTTGATGGCGTGGAGGCATCACCCCTGAATGCATCCCAGCGTCAGGCAGTGTTGATGGATGACAACCATAACCTGTTACTTGCAGGTGCGGGCTCAGGAAAAACCAGTGTGCTGATGGCAAGAGCGCAGTATCTGGTCGCCAGCCAACAAACCGAGCCCTCCCGTATCCTGATGCTGGCATTTGGTAAAAAGGCCAGTGAGGAAATGGCTGGGCGTCTGGAAAAAGCCAGGCTGCATGGCGTAGAAACCTCGACCTTTCACGCGTTTGCACTCAAGGTTATCCGTGCAATATCCGGTCAGGACGCGAAAATCGCACCGTTGGCAACGGATGAGGAAGCCAAACACAGCTGGCTGACGTTGTGGCTGGCGGAAAACCTGAGCCAGCCAGCAGTTGAAAAGCGCTGGCTGAAACACCTCGAACAATGGGCAGTACCGGGGCTGACCAGCGAACGGCCTCTGGTAGAGCAGGCGCATGACGGCAAACTGCAAACGTGGTTGTGGCATCAGCTTGATTTGCTGGCGCAACAAAGCCAGCCGGCGACGGCCATCAGGGCGGCGATTAAAGGCGATGAAAAGGCTGAAAGTGAATTTGCGTTGGTGCAGCCGATATTGAAAGCGTATCTCAATGCACTTAAAGAACAGAAAGCGCAGGACTTTAATGGACTGATCCGCGAAGCGACCAGGCTGCTTTCAAAGAAAAGCGAAACCTTTGGTGCCCGTTACGATCACATCATGGTGGATGAATATCAGGATATCTCTCCGGCTCGGCTGGCACTGCTTGAAGCGCTTTGTGGTGGTAAACGCAACCGCGCGCCCTCGCTCTTTGCGGTAGGGGATGACTGGCAGGCAATCTACCGTTTTGCCGGTTCAGATGTCAGCCTGACCACAGGGTTTATGAACCGCTTCCCAGCAGGGGTTATCCGCTATCTTGATACCACGTATCGCTTCAACTCCCAGATTGGGGAAGTGGCAAACCGTTTTATCCAGGTTGACCCGCAGCAACTGAATAAACCGTTGAACAGCTTGCGTATCCAAAAGAAAAAGGCAGTACACCTGATGCCTTCAGAGGCGATAGATACCGTGCTGGAAAAGCTTGCCAAGAGTGCGGGCGACAAAGGAGCGAGTGTGTTGCTGATTGGCCGCAACAACGCCAATAAACCTTCCCGGTTAGAAGAATGGCAACAAGGTTATCCGTCGCTTTCTGTCACGTATGTTACTGCCCATGCCAGTAAAGGCCTTGAGGCGGATTTCACTCTGCTGCTGGATGTCAATGACGGCGTGTTCCCGGCCAGATCTGCGACAGAAGGGCTTGAAGCGGCACTGCTGAAAGTGGATGGGGAAATGGAACACGCCGAGGAAAGGCGCTTGTTTTATGTGGCCCTGACCCGGGCAAGGCATGAGTGCTGGATATTTGCTGACCCGGAAAAACCATCCATATTCGTAAAAGAGCTGTGGCAAGGAAGTTATCCTGTCACGTCTAAGCTGTCCAAAAAAGTGCTTCAGGCGGTTTGATCTGCTTTCATATCGGTGTCTTTGTCATCCATTTATCAAAGCCCTTAAGGATAAACGGGCACTCTTGTTGAAAAGAAAACCTGACTATCACTTTGAAATTATGCCATCTTTTGCCTATAAACTAATAATGCAATCTGCCGATACCAACCCTAGCAAGTTGTTGTCAAAATACCCGACAATATTCAAAAGCATGGTTGATAGCAATAAACACGACGAGCTTTTTTTCTCAGCATAAGCCTTCCCGGTGAGGACGTTAGATGAACATACATTCGGCTCACGCAAAAAAAACGCAAGCCAACCAGAAAGAGCGCGTTATCATGGGTCTTCAGGCCATGGATTTTATTCAGCATGGCAGTGAAGCGTTTTTGGAAGTCGTGACACCTTTAGGACAACGCCTTAATTTCAAATCTAATTTCATTGGTTTCGATGATCAACAACATATCTTCTTCACCATGCCCCGGCTGACTAAAAAAGAGTATGACGAGTTTTTCACTGAGGGGTTTAATGTCGACATAGAAGGTATCTCGGAACACGGGGAAGGAGCACTCGTGCGTTTTAGGACACGCATTGAGCATGTAATTTATCGCCCGATCCAGATTCTGGTGTTTCCTGTTCCACAACAAGCCAAACTTGTCGTGTTGAGAAATGAAGTGCGTTATGAATTAAATCTGCCGGGTGATATTCAGCTTTCAAACCGGAAGTTGGAAGTGGTATTAACGGATGTTTCCTCGGGGGGCTGTGGTTTTTGCTTTGATTCAATATCGCCGGAGTTTGATATCGACCAGAAAATTGTGCTCGAAGTGGTAAATGGCAGCGATGGTGACATCTATGCCTTGAGTGGTTCAGTAAAAAATGGGCGAAAAAAACGTGGCAGGCAGATCTACGGCATGGTGTTTGATGAGCCAGGTAAAGCCAATTGCCGGCGCCTGTTGAAAAGCCTGATTTATGATGGCACCAAATACATTTTCAAAAGCCCTAAACAAGATCATGTACTCGGTATCTAAACTGTAATAGCACCGTACTGATGGGCTTTTTTCTCCATTTATCCTCAGACACCCGATCTCCAGTGAAGGGGCAACGTCACAGGCTTTCAATAAAAATGTCTCATTTGTGAACACTCTGAGATTGTTGTCTAAACTTATCGAAGACGCCATTAAATCAGATACATTCATGACAGAATTAAATACTGAAAGTCACTTTGTTACCGCCGCGGTTGTGGCAGCAGAACTGCATAAAGCCAGGGAAATTGCCAATGACATTTCACTGACAGCGAGCAATGCGCGGGCATTGGCATTGCGAGCTGGCCAAGGCGCAGCAGGCTTTCGTGCTATTACTGATTTTATTGACCAGTTGGCAGAAACTACCGTGAAGACTTCAGACGTGATTAACCTTAAAGCGGTCACAATTAGCAGGTTAGCGACGAATGCTGTGCGAAAAGCACGTTCGATTGAGTGTTTTCAAAAAGCGTCCAATAAAAGCACTGATGCCGCTTTTCAGGACAGTATTTGCGAACCCCTTGAAGGGATAAAAGCCGATTATTTCATGATCCTGCGACAATTCCACCGGGAAGTGGCCTCACTTTCTGAACTGCTGGAAAACCTCGCCCGCGAAATCAAAACTGCGTCGGTGTTATCGGCCATGTCGAGAGTAGAAGCGTCCCAGTCAGGAAAGAAGTTTGAAGAAGGGCTCAACGTTGTCGCGGACAACGTTTCTTCTGCGGCAGAAAAAATCCAGTTGCACGTCATGATGTCCCAGTCGTTGTGCCGCGATTTAGCAGAAGAATATTGATCATCCCAAGCTTTGATTGTGGGGATTATAACCAGGCTGCACACCAATGCCGGAGACTGATCGAATGATCACAAAAGAAATCTATTCAGGAGAATCACATCAATGGTTCATGTTTGGGCGTGATCCCTCCAAGCCTGAAAAAATTATCGACACCAACCAGTATATGATTCGTACCCACAGCAATGCGTTGTTGATGGACCCGGGCGGCATTGAGATTTTTTCCGCGATGTTGGCGGCTGTGGTCAAGCAGGTACCTGTGAATCAGATCAAGCATCTCTTTGCTTCACATCAGGACCCAGACATTATCTCTTCGCTGGGGCTTTGGGACACCGCGATTTCAGATGCCAAACTTCATGCTCCTTGGCTCTGGGAAGGCTTTGTACGCCACTTTGGGATGGAACATATTGAGTATGCACCCATCGCCGATGATGGGGGAACGCTTGTACTCAACGGTGTAGAGATCCAGTTTATTCCTGCCCATTACCTCCATTCATCCGGCAATTTTCATGTGTATGATCCGGCGGCTAAAATTTTGATGAGTGGTGATGTGGGAGCGGCATTGGACGCTGACGATGCACCATTTGAAGTCGAAAATTTTGATGAACATATTCCTAAAATGAAAGGTTTTCACCAACGATGGATGCCCTGTAACAAAGCCAAAAATGACTGGGTAAAACGGGTGAGATTGCTTGATATTGATATGATGTGTCCGCAGCACGGGCGAGTTTTTACAGGTGATAACGTGGGTAAGTTTCTCGATTGGTTTGAAAGCTTGGATGTCGGCGTGGCCATCAAATAGGCCAAACAAGATGTAAAAAGGGTGCATCAGCACCCTCTGGGGTTGAGCAAGACAGAAACCTGGCTATTCCCTGAAGACCAGCAAGAGATTCAATGCTTCTCCTGGATCAATCTCGTGAGCAGTATCATCATCGAAGAAGCGGTTGAAACCTTCCAGTCTGGGATCATCACTGTTGATGTGGTGAAACCCCATACTCCATTCTTTGAACTGGCGTTCCACAATAGATTTTCGCATCATTTCAACCACGGAATAGTGACGTTTGTCCTGACAGATTTTTTTGAACAAAGGGGTAAGCACAGGCTCCTCACCTTCGATGACCTGGATAAAATCGCCATCTTTGTAGAGCAGCATACCGGTAACGCCGTTTTGTTCATTATTTTTACGAATGGCAGCCAGCATTTCCGCAAACTCTTCGTCGGTAAAGGGATGCTCAGCACTGCTAATGTAAACTATCTGTTGTAATTGTTCGCTCATCCTAATCTCCCGTGATAACCGTCGTTTTGTTGACACTAACGGCAGTGCAATCAGTACCTGAATAGGGATTGGATATTTCTTTTAAGTATGTATTAATTTTGAGTTTTTGCTTATTTAGTGAGGCAATTATTCGGGATTTTTATCAGTCATTGGCTCACTCTTAATGCAACAATGATGTCTTTCATTTTTGTATAGTCTCTATACCTAACTCCCTGCAACCTCGGGTCGTTGGAGATAAAACCAACCGGTGATTTGCCGTATGGTGTCGATGAACGGGAAGTCAAATAACATGGGAACAACCAGTCAGTGAGCATAACGCAATGCGTTTTAGGGATGCTTTTCCTTGTTTCATCTGGAACATGGGCAAACCAGGACAACGCCATCAATAGTACGTTGCCGATTGAGGCAGCAGATTGCTTGATTGTGGACAATGACAGAAATATTTTGATGGTTGATGAGACCATCAGTGGTCGCTTTTCGATTCCCGGAGGTTCAATCATTGGGGGTGAAACCCCGGAGCAAGCGGCAAAACGTGAAGTGTTTGAGGAAACGGGACTTGATGTGATTGTGGGGCAGCAAATTGCCCGCACCTACAACTCCGCCATATTTGCCTGTCAACTGGCCGTACCGGTGCCGTATTTTATCGACTCGCTTAAACGTAAGGTGTTGATGGCTTGGTCAGCGCCTCATTTCGGCAAAGAGGTGAGGCGTGTATTGATGCTGCCGGATATCAAAGTGGTGCGGGACAATTACCGCTTTCCTGAGCACAAGTGGCGGTTCCAGCAATGGATAAAAGATGTACCGCCGAGCCAGTTTGTGTTGGCGTCCGGGGAAGATAAAGTTCTGACACCTTTTTACCAGGCCCAGCTATCGGCGCTCCAGACCTTACATCAATGGAAAACAGATAATCCACTACTGGCTTTGTTTTCCAGCGGAAGCATTGTTGTCGGCAGCCTGGTCTCTCCGGTGTTTTTCCTGTTAACTCTGGTAGTTATCCGGACGTATCAAGGGCATCGGGCGGCACTGGTTTATGGTGCCGGATTGTTGGCAATTTCGGTTTTTGTGTTGGTGCTGACAACAGTACTGGTGGTGCCAAGGCCATACTTTATCGATCCGGTTTTTGGAGAACAGGATACGTTGGGTTATACCTTTCCGAGTGCCATGGTGGCCCTTATTACTTTCTTCTTCTGCTGGTTGCTGATTAACTGGAACAAAGAAAAGCACCCTAAAGGTCGCAAGCGCTTCACTCTTGTCGGAGGGCTCTTTATCTCAGTTATCAGTGCCAAAGTGATGTTGCAAGGGGAGCATTATCCCACCGATATCCTGTTTGGTGCTCTTATTGGGATTGGTTTCAGTCTGGGGTTGAAACGGGTAAATGATTGGCGGTATGCCAACCAGAAAAAAGTGCTGACATCTGCCCGATTCTGGTTAGGTGCGTTTGTGGTTACGGGAACAGTGGGTATAGCAATTCATAACCCCCACATTGTTTATCTGGCCGCGTGTTGTTTGGGGGTTTACAGTGCTTTGCTATGGCTTAAGGCTTTCCCACACTACGTGACGGCTGTTCACCGTTCTGACAAGCTGACGTTTTTCCTGATTGCAGCTGGTGGCATACTGACCATTGTGCTCGCAGAAAATTATGTGTCGTCACGTTATGCGGTGAACTGGGTGATTGTGGCATTGAATTGCGCCTCTGTCTGGGCGATTTCGGTGTGGTTGCTGGTGGTGACACCCCGGATTTTTCATCAATTTGTCCGGTAGCACGTAAACGTTTGTGTTGTTGTTTTTATTAGGCTTCAGAACACCTAGAAACGCTTTGATGCTTCTTTTGAGTGAGGTAAAGTGATGGCAGTCGTTCATTCATAAGATTGCCAGAGACCGTATAAATACCCAAACAACCTGAATATTGCATTTTCAGGTAATTTGGGTAGAAGGAGAACGGACTCCAACATGGCTTCAGGGAGCATGATGTTACCAGCACTGTCACACCAGCATACGCTTGACCCCACTGTCGGGCGGTTTCTTGATGCATTAAAAGAGAAAGGTTTCCAGGGAGAAATGGAAACGTTCTACGCCAGCCGCCTTGCCGTCGCAACGGATAACTCGGTTTATCAGCTTCTTCCCCAGGCGGTGGTATTTCCAACCTCAACCTCAGACATTTCCCTGTTGGGGAAGGTGTGCAAAGACGCAGCGTTCGCTGACATTAAATTCTCCGCACGTGGCGGCGGCACTGGCACTAACGGCCAGTCGCTGACCCGGCATATTGTTGTCGATATGTCCCGCCATATGCGCAATATCCTTGAGATCAACACTGAAGAAGGATGGGTGCGTGTTCAGGCCGGGGTGGTGAAAGATGCGCTGAATGATGCACTTCGTCCCCACGGTTTTTTCTTTTCGCCCGACCTTTCCACCAGTAACCGCGCAACTGTAGGTGGCATGATCAATACCGATGCCTCCGGTCAGGGGTCATTGCGTTATGGTAAAACATCCGATCATGTGCTGGCACTCAAAGCAGTGTTGGCAGATGGCTCTGTGCTGGATACCGAGCCGCTGCATATCAGCGATGTTTCCGGTAACACACGTGATGACTATGCAGGAAATGCGCTGAGAACCGTCGCCGAAATTTGTCGTACCAAGCGCCCGGAAATCGAGGCTAAGTTCCCGCCTTTGAACCGGTTTCTGACCGGTTATGACCTTAAAAATGCCTACCAGCCAGAAAACGAAACGTTTGATATTGCACGTGTGCTTTGTGGCGCGGAAGGTTCATTGGCGTTTATCACAGAAGCCAAGCTGAACATTACGCCAATTCCCAAAGTGCGTACGTTGGTTAACGTGAAATATGACAGCTTTGACTCCGCGCTTCGCAGTGCGCCAGTAATGGTGGAAGCCAATGCACTTTCGGTGGAAACGGTGGACTCACGCGTGTTGAACCTGGCGCGTGAAGATATTGTCTGGAACACGGTGAAAGACTTACTGACTGATGTGCCGGGCAAGGACATGCAGGGCATCAATATTGTTGAATTTGCCGGCAACGATGCGGACGAAATTGAACGCCAGGTTTCATCACTGTGTAAGCGTCTGGATGCATTGGTGGAAACCGGTGACAAAGGTGTTATCGGTTATCAGGTCTGCAACGATCTGGCGTCTATCAACAAAATCTACAACATGCGCAAGAAGGCAGTTGGCCTTTTAGGTGCCGCGAAAGGGGCAGCAAAACCTGTCGCCTTTGCTGAAGATACCTGTGTGCCACCGGAAAACCTCGCTGATTTCATTGTTGAGTTCCGTGCATTGTTGGACAGCCATAACCTTAATTACGGCATGTTTGGCCATGTGGATGCGGGCGTGCTGCACGTTCGCCCCGCACTGGATCTGTGCGATCCGGAACAAGAACGCCTGATGAAGACAATTTCTGATCAGGTGGTCGCGCTGGTGGCGAAATACGGTGGTTTGATGTGGGGTGAGCACGGCAAAGGCTTCCGTTCTGAATATGGCCCTGAGTTTTTCGGTGAAGCATTGTTTAACGAGCTTCGCAAAGTCAAAGCGGCGTTCGATCCGCATAACCGTATGAACCCGGGCAAAATCTGTACACCAATCGACAGTACGGATCCGTTGGTGAAGGTGGATGATGAGAAACGTGGCACTCTGGATCGCCAGATCCCAGTCACTGTGCGCGACAGCTTCAAGCAAGCCATGGAGTGTAACGGTAACGGCCTTTGCTTCAACTACGATACCAGCTCGCCAATGTGCCCATCGATGAAGATCAGTTACGATCGTCGCCACTCGCCCAAAGGCCGTGCTGGTATTGTCCGTGAGTGGTTGCGGTTGTTGGCAGAGCAGGGTGTTGACCCTATCAGTTTGGAAAAAGAACTGATGGAGAAAACGCCGTCAGTCCGCCAGATTGTTGCGCGTTTCAAGAATACCTGGCTTGCCAAGAAAGACGATTATGACTTTTCTCATGAAGTGATGGACGCCATGAATGGCTGTCTGGCCTGTAAAGCCTGTGCAACTCAGTGTCCTATCAAGGTCGATGTGCCAAGCTTCCGTTCTCGTTTTATTCATCTCTATTACAGCCGTTACCAACGTCCAGCTAAGGATTATCTGGTTGCGAATATTGAAACCATGTTGCCGTGGATGGCAAAAGCCCCGGTGATAGTAAATGCCTTAACCCAGCCCAAATGGGCGCAGGCAATAACAGAGAAAACCATTGGTTATGTTGATGCGCCTGCGCTTTCGGTGCCGACACTGATGGAATCACTCGATGGCCACCATGCGACCAAGTTCGATCTGGGCTGGCTGAAAGCCCTGAGCCATGAGGAGCGGGCCCGTTACGTACTTATCGTTCAGGATCCGTTCACTAGCTTTTATGAAGCGGATGTGGTGAAGGATTTGGTTACCCTGGCAGAGAAGCTGGGTAAAAAGCCGATGCTGGTGCCGTTCAAACCAAACGGTAAAGCGCAGCACATCAAAGGTTTCCTGAAAAAGTTCGCTAAGACAGCCCGCAATACGGCTGACTTCCTGAATCAGTTGGCCGCATTGAATGTGCCGATGGTGGGTGTTGATCCTGCGCTGGTGCTTTGCTATCGCGACGAGTACAACGAGATTCTGGGCGACAGTCGCGGTGATTTTCAGGTGCAGACAGCGCACGAGTGGCTGCTCAAGGTGATTGCAGATTTACCGCCAAAAGAGACTGTTGATAAAGATACTTGGTATCTTTTTGCACACTGCACCGAGAAAACTAAGCTGCCGAATGCAGAAGCCGAGTGGGGAAAAATCTTTGCACACTTTGGCGGCAAGCTGGAAGCAGTCGCGGTGGGCTGTTGCGGCATGGCGGGTACATATGGGCATGAATCTGACAAGTTGGAAAATTCCAGAGGCATTTTTGGTTTGAGCTGGAAACCCCGCTTGGAATCCTTACCGGCATCGCGTTGTATGGCGACAGGTTATTCCTGCCGAAGCCAGGTAAAGCGCTTTGAGGGCAAAAAACTGCAGCACCCTGTGCAGGTATTGGCAAAACTGGTGTAAGCTTCAACCTCTCCTCGGTGAAGCCTGCAGCTTGAGGCTGTTTGAGTATCCAGCAAGAAATGAATGAACGTCTTAATTATTAGGCGGAGAAGCGGGGAGTAGCTGATAATCTGGTTGGTAGACACATGTAGAAATGGAAGGAGTCAGGCATGATCGGGTTAAAACCACATGTGACGTTCCATGGCGTTTGCAGGAATGCCCTCGATTTTTACAGTCAGGCGCTGGCTGGAGAAGTGAAACACATTGCTACATATAATGACTCGCCGGTAGAGTTCCCTGAACACTTACTCAATCGGATCATGCATGCTGAGTTTGCGTCACCTGAAGTGGGGTTTTACGCCTCTGACGGTTTGGATGACTCCTTAGCGCAAGGATCAGGCGATGTTGCCTTTCACGTCGGCTTTGACAATGAAAAAAGACAGAGCGAAGTGTTTATGGCGCTGTCAGAGTTGGGACAAATCGTGATGCCATTGGATTATACGTTTTGGAATGTCAGGTTTGGTATGGTCACCGATAAATACGGTATTCGCTGGATGTTAAGCTGCCCGACAGATCAACTTAGCGAATAAAACAAGGCTGAATTTTTTGGGCTTCCATTTGATGGGGGCCTGATGATAACAATCAAGGCCATTATCATTTCTGTGATGAGTCTAGAAAACGCAACATCGCGCTTAGGTAACTCGTTGCCATAGCTGTTATACCCAGCACGAATCTGCCTCTATATTCAAGAATCACATTGTTGGATAAAAAAGTAACACAACATAAGGCTGGCACTCTGTCGCCTGTTGTGTGATAGTCTTTAAAAATCAAAAAGATGTTTAGCCAATGAGCAGCCCTGTTATAAAGGTCTGCTAAATAGGTATCATGCCGGGGTATCAGAATGGTAAAAGTTGTATTTATTGTCAGTCTTATCCTCATTGGTTTTTTTGCTGCCAAGTTCCTTGATGAAAAGTCTCAGAAGAAGCTAACGATTGGCGCCGTTGTGGTGGCCGCTGTTGCCGTAGTGATATTGATCATATCGGAACTGATGCGCTGACATATTGCTATCAGAACATTTTCGCCGCTCCAAACAGACAAAAAGCGAACCTTTCGGCTCGCTTTTGTGTTTTCTGTTCCGGCCAAGTGGTTATCTTGCTGCCGGGCGTTTTTTGCCCGTATGGGCGGGTTTACCCGTGTTTGAATGGGCTTTGGGTTTGCCACCCTGAGAGGCTGCTTTATTGCTTGCAGGCTTCTTACCCGCAGGTTTTCCGTTACGGGAGCTAGGTTTGCGGATATCCGGTTGGTTCGGATGTTTAGTGGCAAAGCGTTTCGCGCCATGACGGCTGGAACCGCGACGTTGCGCTGGTGTCATTTCTGCTTCTGAGCCTTCTCGGGGAACCAGACAACCCGGGCGATCACCAATTAGGTGACGTTTACCCATGCTGATCAACGCTTCACGCAGCAATGGCCAGTTGGCCGGATCGTGATAACGCAGGAAAGCTTTGTGCAAGCGGCGCTGGCGCTCACCTTTTGCGACAAACAGTTCTTCGCGCTTCTTATATTTCACCCGTTTTAGCGGGTTGGTTTCCGCGTGGTACATCGCTGTCGCGTTACACATCGGGGATGGATAGAAGTTCTGTACCTGATCGCAGCGGAAGTCGTTTTCTTTTAGCCACAGCGCCAGGTTCATCATGTCTTCATCAGTACAACCCGGATGGGCCGCAATGAAATATGGGATCAGGTATTGCTTCTTACCGGCTTCTTTTGAGTATTTTTCGAACAGTTCTTTGAAACGGTCATAGGTGCCCATACCTGGCTTCATCATCAGGTCGAGTGTGCCTTTTTCGGTGTGCTCCGGTGCGATTTTCAGGTAACCCCCAACGTGATGGGTGACCAGTTCTTTCACGTACTCTGGCGATTCGATCGCAAGGTCGTAACGCACGCCTGACGCAATAACCACTTTTTTCACGCCTTCAAGCTCACGCGCTTCACGGTAGAGATCAATGGTGTGTCTGTGATCGGTATTCAGCTTTTCACAGATTTTCGGGAACACGCATGACGGGCGGCGGCAGTTTTTCTCTGCGCGCGGGTCAGAACAGCCGAGGCGGTACATGTTCGCCGTTGGGCCGCCCAAATCAGAAATAACACCGGTAAAGCCTGGTACTTTCTCTCTGATATCTTTGATTTCGTTGATGATCGACTCTTGTGAGCGGTTCTGGATGATACGGCCTTCATGCTCGGTAATTGAGCAGAAAGAGCAGCCACCAAAACAGCCACGCATGATGTTCACCGAGGTTTTGATCATCTCGTACGCAGGGATTTTTGCATCGCCATAACGAGGGTGGGGAACACGTGCAAATGGCAGGCCGAACACGTAGTCCATCTCTTCTGTCGTCAGTGGGATTGGCGGCGTGTTAACCCAAAGCTCACGCTCACCGTGCTTTTGAGCCAGTGCGCGTGCAGAATAGGGGTTGGTTTCCAGATGCATCACGCGGCTGGCATGCGCATAGAGGATTCGGTCGTTCAGCAGTTTCTCGTAAGAAGGCAGGCGTACGAAGCTGTTTTCTGCATCATGCCGTGAAGGACGGACCATCACAGGTTGTGCTGCTTTTTCTTTCTCGCCGCTTTTGTCAGTTGCACACGCTGATTCGGTCGCGTATGGGTTTGGCATTACCATCGCTTTGCCGGGTTTATCGATACGTGAGCTGTCGATTTCCGTCATTCCTGCCGGCACTTTTTTCAGCATCACTGCGGTGCCGGGAATACGGGTCATATCGGTAATCTTTTCACCACGGGACAGGCGATGTGCAACATCAACCAGTGCACGTTCGGCATTACCAAAAAGCAGGATGTCTGCTTTAGCATCACACAATACGGAACGACGCACTTTGTCTGACCAATAATCATAGTGTGCAAGGCGGCGAAGGCTTGCCTCAATACCACCTAAAACGATCGGAGTATCTTTGTAGGCTTCCTTACAGCGCTGCGAGTAAACCAATACCGCACGGTCAGGGCGTTTACCGCCTTCATTACCCGGCGTGTAGGCGTCATCGTGTCGCGGTTTGCGGTCAGCGGTATAACGGTTAATCATGGAATCCATGTTCCCGGCGGTGACACCGAAGAAGAGGTTTGGCTGACCCAGTGCCATAAAGGCTTTTTTATCCTGCCAGTCTGGCTGTGCAATAATCCCCACGCGAAAGCCCTGAGCTTCAAGCACTCGTCCGATAACCGCCATGCCAAAGCTGGGGTGATCGACATAAGCATCACCGGTAACAATGATGATGTCACAGCTATCCCAGCCGAGCATGTCCATTTCTTCCCTGCTGGTTGGCAGAAAAGGCGCAGGACCAAAACACTCAGCCCAAAATTTCGGGTAGTCAAAAATTTTCTTTTCAGTCAATCTATTCGAGTTCATCTTTATTATCTTCGGGCATAGGTGGGACACTGAAGTCTAGCGTAACTGACACTCCACTTTTCGACTTCATCACTGTCAGTTTGGCCGGTTTATTTTTGTGGAGGAGTGACTCATTGTTTTTTCTGTATATTGAATTCACTCCGGCGCTCAGTGCCCTGCAAGTGCTTGGTTGTTTTGCAGGGGTGTTGATCTTTCAATCAGGCCCAGTATTGAGGTTCATTCTTATGGATCTCAATGGGCGTTGAACAACAACCCTCAACATGCATCATTAAAAAGTAGGTTGGGTTTGGTGCGACTGGATTGTAGTGCTTTGATGATAACAAGTACAAGAGTGATCACATTATTTCGTAGGAAAACAGAAAAAACGCAAATTGGGTGAAGGAATGGATTGCGTGTTCTGTACTAAACATGTCACACGCTTTGCTTAAGCACTGAAGGATAGGGTATCCCCAAGTGACCTGAGCCTGTCTCTTTGATCACTTGGGGAGCTTGGTAGGGACACCGTCAGTGAATGGGTCTCTGCCAAGTGCGTGTCGTCAGGTGTCTTTTAATGCTCTGCCGATACCATTAAAAGTAGTAGTTGGTATATATATTCAGAGACAATGTATCTGCATAACTGTCGAATTGGTATTTTACATTACTACCAATCGCCAGTTTAGGTAACACTTTGTATTCTGCTCCCGCAGCCAACATTGCCCCCACTCTATTTGATTTATCTGATTGGTGATAAAGCGATTCGCTGAATTCGACATCGTTATTGGTGACCAATTCATAGTCTTTATGCTTGTTAGCCTGGGACTTATATTCAGTGTATGTCAGGCCTGCTTTGAATTTGGCTGTCCATTTGTCGTTCAGCGTATAGTTATATACCGGTGCCAGCGAAAGCTGCTTGGCTTTGATGGATGCGTCCCACTCATGTTCAGTGAGGTAATCCTGACCATTGACGTTTTGAACACCAAGGTATTGTGAACGGCCATCATCTGGCTCATATTGGCTATAGCCCAGTTCAATGGCCCAGGTGTCATTAAATGAATAGCCGACGATACCGCTGAAAATACCTTCATCGAGGTCAGGTTTCAGTACCAGGTTATCCTGTAGGAAATGAGCTTCTACATTATGATTTGTATGGCCAATTCCATATTCTAAACCGATGTAAGGGGCCGCTGAGGCTGAAAAAGAGCTTGTTATTAACAGTGGAAGTAGTAATTTTTTCATTGGACATTCCCTACATTTAAAAAGCCGTATCGCACTTTACAACCGGTAATGTGAAGTGTTCGTGAAAAGTGTCGTTAAATAGGGCTTCTTGTGCATGTAACTAAAAACTAATCTAACGAATGATGTTTGTGCAGAAGGCGTACAGGGGCTCTGCCAGTCATGCTATTTATGCCTGTTCAATCATTTCGCAGCAAAAGGCCAGGCTGATAGGCGGTCTGGCCTTCAGGTGGATGCTCTCCAACAGCACGCAATTATCTACTACTGGGTTGTTTACGCAATATAGAAATTACTGAACGATGCGGATGCTACTGACATCAATGGTTGTGTGGGTAAATTCTTTATCAATTTCTCCCATGATGACCACTTTCGTTGTCGGCTTAACGATTTGACCTTGCCAATCTTCGGCATCGATCTCTACATTAATTGTGCCGGTTTCATCCTGGAACTGATACATTTCACCACCCAGTGCTTGTGTGATGTAACCTGTAAGAGCAACAGGCTGATCGTCGCTAAATATACCCACATCCAGCACAGATTGAACGGTGTTAATGGCGCTGACCGGGCCGGAGAAACCACCACCAACGGTTGATTGTGGCGAAATAATATTTTCTGCCATTGCTGTTGAAGTGATTGATGAAAAAGCGATAAACGCCAATGCTGTAAAATATGATTTCATGACAAACTCATCCTCTATATATAAACGCAAGTTTATTATGCTGGATAACATGCTTTCATGTTGTCTTAAGCTATAAAGCGGTTGCATTTTAGATTAGCGATATCTCACACGTCAGCTTACATTTTTGTAAAGTTGCGGACAGTAATATGCAAAGTTGGCGTGCTCAGGCGTCGGTATGTCTGAATGCACACAAACGCCATGTTGTTCGTGAAACAACATGGCGTTTGTGTGGTGATTGAATGGCTAGGGCCAACAGCTCCTAGACCCCTAGAATCGGTAGGTAATGCCGACAGAGCCAAAGAATTCGCTGGCGTCATAAAAGTCGATGTTGGAATCTGTGTTGTTGTAGCCAGCGAGGGTGATGAATGAGAGCGGGTGAATGTCAAAAAAGTGCGCATATTCGTAAGCGAGAAAGGCTCCGTATTCAGTGTCGCTGCGGGTTTCTCTAAAAAGAGGATGGGCCGCATCGTAATCGCGGATGTGGTATTTTCCGGTCAAGACAATGTTGTTACGCCCGGCAAAACTGAAATAGGTCAGCTCACCGCCGTATGACTGGTGTGACATCGCTTCGCCATCGGCGTCATTGTTGATGTAGATGAAAGCAGGGGAAATGCCTTGGCCCTTACCAAGAAACTGGCGATAACCCAATTTGGAATAGAAGGTATCACTGTTTCTGTCCAGACGCTGTTGCTCGGCATTGGAAAGTCCCAGTCCAGCACCGCTTTGCTCGTTATCGACGTCTGTTTGCGCGTAGGCAAGATCGAGAGAAAGCATGGAGCCACCGATACGATCAAGCTTGAGACGGTAAGCATCCCCGGATTTTTCGGTTTCTGTTCTTGGTGAACCTAAAGCGAAAGGGTTTGCCCAGACATCTTCTGCCAGTATCGTCGGCAGATAGGAAAGGGAGATCTGTGTGCCTGAGGCCAGTTCCTGCTTATAACCTATCTCAAGCGCAATGATACCAACGGCGATATCGTCACGGGATGTTCCCACAAAGAGTTGTTTATCCATCCCTTGCCCAAAGGTAAAAGACAGGTTCCCCAGTGCGCCCAAAAACGAATCTGTTTTGCGGTCACCCACCGAATTGAGTGGCGCACTTTTTGTCTCATTGTTACTGGTCGACAAGTTTGAGTCAGTCGATGTGACACCGCCAATGACGGAAATCTCACCACTGAATCCTCCTTTATCTGCTAGTTCAGCATGCGTAATGAAAGGTAAAAATGCCAAGGTGGTTAGCAAGGGCGTTGTGTTTTTCATTCATTTCACTCCCTGAAATTAATGTTATTGAGTGCGTATGCTAACAGAGTGGGGAGTGTAAAAAATATACCTGTGCACCAATCAAGCGAACGAGCGTTTCGATCGCTCTGTTATTTATTACGTTGTACAAAATCGATAAAAGCGCGGTTGGCCAAGGAAAGATAACCATGCTTACGCCATGCCATGGCAATGTCCAGTGTGACTGGTTCTTCAAAAGGAATGGGAACCAACCCCGGTTCATGTTCTGTGACCAGTTCAAGAAGGGCAGTGATGGCAAAGCCATGCCTGACAATATTGAGGATCATCGTAAGCAGGTTAGTTTCAAAGGAAAGTTGGGGGGTAATTTTATGGTCGGCACAGATTCGATCGATAAACTCACGGTGGAAATACCCTTTTTTGAACATCACCAGTTCTTCATTAAAAAACTCATGAAAACGGATAGACGTTCTGTCAGCCAGTGCGTGGTCAGTGGAGGTGACGGCCACCATTTGTGATGAAATCAAATGGGTGGTTTCGAGCGCGGAAGGTACATCCTGGTTATGGATAACGCCAATATCCAGTTCGCCATCAAGCAGCATCTGGCGAATGGATTGGGTACCGGCTTCTACCACACTGAGCTTGAGATCCGGGTAACGGCTTTTAAAGCCCATCAAGATGGAGGGGAAGAAGTACGAGCCCAGCATACCGGGTACACCGACACGCACTTCACCCTTCTGCAGCCCCCTTAATTCCGCCATCGCCGTATTGGTATCTTCCACCTGCTGGAGTACCCGCAAGGCGTGAGGCAACAGGGTTTCACCTTCATGGGTAAGGTGAACCTGCCTTTCGTTGCGGTCAAACAACGGCAATCCAATAGATTGCTCGAGCTTTTTGATGGCAATACTCAGGGCAGGCTGGGCGATATTGAGCTTTCTTGCTGCGCGGGTGAAGTTCTTTTCTTCTGACACGCAGACAAAATAACGTAACTGGCGGATATCCATGTCATTACCATATCTTTTAGATCTTACTTCTATATATTTAATATACTTCTTTTATCGCTGATAGCTTGTTAATTTCCCTGCATATTGTAAAAAAAGTGAGCGAACCCCATGATTGAATTGCAGACACCCGCCTACAGAAAAGCGGCCTTTGCCCTGTCGTTTGGCTCTTTTCTTGTGTTCTGTAATCTTTACCTGTTTCAGCCTATGTTGCCGGTTTTTGCGGGTGCATTTGATGTAACAGCGACAAAAGCAAACTGGTTACTGGCGTCTTCTACGCTCGGGTTGTCATTGAGCTTGCTTCCCTGGGCGCTTGTCTCGGAAAAAGTCGGTCGCCGTCCGGTGATCCTGTTGAGTTTATTGTCCATGCCTGTCGTTGGTGGGCTGTCTCTTTTGGTGGATTCTTTTTGGGGATTGGTTGCGCTGCGTGGTTTGATGGGGATTGCATTAGCAGGTTATGCCGCTGTTGCCGTGGCCTACATGGCGGATGAATTCAGTCCGACAGCGCTGGTGGTTGCCGTCGGCGCCTACATCAGTGCCAACTCCCTAGGGGGAATCACAGGACGCCTGGCAGGCGGGATGTTAGCGGATGCCTTTGGCTGGGAAGGGGCAGTGGCTGCGATGGCAGCCTTCACAGCACTGGGTATGGCGATGGTGTATTTTCTTTTGCCACCACAACGTCGTTTTGTTCCATCGCAAGATTCCTATTTCAAGCAATTGCGTGTCGTCGGGACACACCTGCGCAATCCTATCCTCTGGGGGGCAATGGTGATAGGCGGTATCAACTTTGCGCTGTTTGTGAATATCTACTCGGTAGCAACGTTCCGTCTTATCGAAGCGCCATTTAACCTGCCTGTCAGTGTCGCGTCTGCGATTTTTATCTGTTATCTGTCTGGGACATTGACCTCAAGATTGGGCGGTCGTTGGGCGAACCGCTATTCTCCAATATCTGGCATGACGTTTGGTACATTGGTGACCTTGGGTGGTGTGTTGGTGGCCAGCATTGAGCATGCTGCAGCAGTGATCGTGGGTCTGTTGATTATCAGCGGTGGCGCATTCTTTACCCACTCACTGGCTTATGGCTGGGTTGGGCGTCGTGCAAACCAGGGAAAGGCCACCGCGACCGCCTTGTATCTGGTTCATTATTATGTTGGCGGCAGCCTTGGGGGGTTTTACTTAATAGGTTGTTGGGAAATGGGAGGCTGGAATGCGGTTACCCTGGGGGCACTTTCCCTTGCGGCTGCCAACATTGTGCTTATCCAATTGCTGGGGGCAAAAAATAAAAAAGTCCCTGTGCAGGAACAAGAGCCCTGTTGAGATGAGGGGCTTTAACTCAGCCTCTCCAGCCATGGTTGTTTCTGGTTAGCATCCACTTGCTGTTGATGGTTATCGTAAGCATGGCTTCGGTCGCGCCCGGCGTTTTTCGCGGTGTAGAGTGCCTGGTCGGCCTGAGTAAGGATGGACGACAAGTCATCATTCTGGTTCCGGCTGGTGCTAATACCAATTGATGTGGTGACTTTCAGGGGATTAGACAGTCCTTCTACCTTGATTTCCATGTCCCGCACACGGGTCATGATGCGATTTGCAACCAACTGGGCGTTGTCCTCACTGCATTTCGGCAGAAACAAAATGAATTCTTCGCCGCCAAACCGTCCAAAAATATCGCTTTTACGTTGCGTTTCCTTTACCGCATGGGTGAACGCCTGCAGCACCAAGTCACCGGCATGGTGTCCATATCTGTCGTTGATGCGTTTAAATTTGTCTAAATCCATTAGCAACACCGAGTAAGGACGGGAGTGAATGCGGGTGTTTTCAAAATCTCTCTTGGCCAACGTTAACAGCATGCGGCGGTTGTAAATGCCTGTCAGTGGGTCAAGGGTCGCATGGCGGTACAGGCGTAACATCATATGCAGTTTTGATGTTTGTGCCCAAATAACCAGAAAGCCGACAACGGTTTGTAACCAGTAAAGGGCGAAGGTTTCAAACGAGAGTAGTGCGCTGCTCTGCATATCAACGTAGAGCTGGGAAGCGGCGGTGATCACCATCAAGCTCACTGATTCTTTTACTGTCAGGGGCAGGATGGCCAGAATGACTACATACACGAATGGCAGGAGGTTATAGCAATAACTGAATGCATTGATGCTGTGGGGGTAACCCAGAGAGTGGTTTGCCAATATATAGAACATATTGAGGCAGACAACCAGCGCCAGCATGGTATTCCTACAGGCATTGATGGTGCTGCGCTGGCTCATCATCCAACCAATAAACAGCAGCACAACAGAGAATATCAGGCGCTGAACAGTCAGCTCACCGGCTGCGTCTTGCAGGAGCATGACATCAACAGGGATCCAGAGTACACAAAGCACCGCCCAGAGATAACAAAGGGAAACCAGCCGTGTCCGTAGGTACGTGGCACGGGTAGTGTTGAAGGCAACGGCGTGCGATTTTGCACTCAGCACTTCCGTAAACTGGGTTTTGTACTGTGATAAGGACATCTCCATATCCCGCACGCGTCATCCTGTCAGTAAGTTGGTTGGGTGCCCTTGGCTTACACCAATATCAGGACCTATTTTTGAACCACGTTCACAAATATAACTTATCTATAAAAACAGTTACATATCAATGCGACTGAATGCAAAATAATCATTGATTTATGTGAGCACTCCAACGTTGTTGCATGGGGTGTGGTACGACATATAATGTCGGCTACGAAAGAGACAGGTGAAACAAAAATGTACGAGTTAGTTAGCGCAGTGGTGCTTGCGGGTGTGCTTGGTGCCCAGGCAGTGCTGACCTTGGTTTTGTTGAAAGGGGATATTTGCCCCGGCCAACGCGGCCGTCTGCATAAAGCGTTTTGGTTTTTGGTGGCAGGATGGGGGGTGACGATCCCATTTTTTCCGTTTTCTGTACTGCCTTTTATCACACTCGGTATTTTCTCTTTACGGTCTAAATCTGGTAAAACGCGCCAGTCTGGTCCCGTTCCCCTGTTGCATCTCTCCAATGCATTCGGTGTGTTGGTGCTTGTTGTTACCGGGATGGAGCAAGGTGTATTAACAGCGTTGCTGATGCTGGCTCAGGTTCTGTTGGTAGGAACAGTCACCGCTCACTGCCTGATGGTTAAGGCGCGCTCACGTTTGCAAGCTTTTCACCGTATTCTGCCTGTCACTGGTATTGTCGCTGCAATGCTGACAGCTATCACGCTGGCGGTGGCAAGCCAGTCGATGGAGCTGGCTGCAGCGGAAGCTATGGTCACATCTGTGCTTGTCAGTCTGGGCCTTGCAGTGGTTGGGGTGTTGGTTTGGGTTTCCCATTTGCTTCGTCAAAAGGCACCACATTTAGCGCAGCTTTGTGTTTCTTTGCTGGTGATTGGTTGCGCCTCGGGCGTTGCCCTGTCAACAGTGATTTAATCCTGTCTCAGCGACAATAAAAAGGCACATGAAGTGCCTTTTTTAATGTCTTTTTTTACCCAGTCTCGCGTTGTGGCAGTCTATGCTTTTCCTGTGAACCCAATCTTTGACTCAGGCGGGGAAGCGAGAATGGAAATACATAACCTTGATAGTCTGGACAGCGATATCATGTATGGCATCGTCAATGAGAAGCTTCGGTTGGAGTGTGTCTCTCTGGACGACCTGGCCTCCCGGTTTGAGCTGGATTTACAGGCGTTTCAGGCCAAGATTGATGCCATGGGCTGTTACTACGATCCGCTAACGAACCAACTCCGGCAAAAATAATCGTTCTGATCTTTGTACTACACGCGCTTGATACCTTCCAGGTGTGTGTGGCATTGATTGCGGGCAGTAGAAAAGAACGCCTGTAAATACGGGCGCTGCGCTTCCTGGCTCCGCACCGCCGCAAACAATCTTCTCCAAAGGCCTGCTCCCAGCGGTCTGTCAATGACCAGTCCCTGTCGTGAAAACTCACTGATTGCCCAGTTTGGCAAAGCCGCAACGCCCAATCCTGCCGTCACCATTTGTATCAGCATCAGGGTGTTGTCTGCGGATTTGAAGTGAGCAGGTTCGATGCCTGCCGGTTGCAGGAAGTGTTTAATCACATCCATGCGTTGGCGTTGTATCGGGTAGGTGAGTAAGGTTTCGCTGTCTAAATCCTCGGGTTCAATCTGCTTTTTACTGGCCAACGGGTGGGTATCAGCCAACACCAGACGCATTTCAAAATCAAACAAAGCTTCAAAGTGAATTTCACTGCGGGGCGCGATATCTGACGTGATCACCAAATCCAGCTCACCGCCTGCAAGTGCAGGCAAAGGTTCAAACCCAAAGCCCGATGAAAAATCCAGCGTTACCAATGGCCAGCTGATTTTGTATTCCTTCAGGGCCGGCATCAGCCATTGGAAACAGGAATGACACTCAATCGCCATGTGCAGGCGTCCCTTAACGTCTTCCTTTAGCGCAGCCAGTTCAGTTTCTGCCTGTGTCAGCCTTGGCAGCATATCATCAGCCAGTTTTAACAGCACCTGTCCTTCTGCGGTAAAGCGCACAGGACGGGTTTTGCGCAGGAAGAGTGGAGCCCCCAGCCGTTGTTCGAGATCTTTAAGCTGGTGGCTCAGTGCTGACTGGGTCAAACAAAGTTGGGTAGCCGTTGATGTCAGCGAACCCGTATCCCTGAGTACCGCCAATGTTCGTAGGTGTTTCACTTCTAACATGAATTTATCTCAACATCCGTTTGAGTAATTTGAGTTTGTTTTATGCACTCTAATCAATCAATGTGGACATGTAAACATCTGGACGGCTAAATAAAGGAATTCGCTATGACCACAACACATATTCTTGGCTACCCCCGCATTGGCAACAAACGAGAACTGAAATTCGCACTGGAACAATACTGGCAAGGTGAAATTAACCAACAGGGCCTGCTGGATGTGGGGGCGACAATTCGCCACCATAACTGGCAGATACAAAAGGACGCTGGCTTGAATTTTGTCACGGTAGGTGACTTTGCCTGGTACGATCAGGTGCTGCAAACCAGCCTGACACTGGGGCATATCCCTAAGCGTCACCGTAACGGGCATCCTGATCTCGACACCCTGTTCCGTATTGCTCGGGGGAAAGCGCCAACGGGCTGCAGTTGTGCTGCCTCCGACATGACTAAATGGTTTAACACCAACTATCACTATATTGTTCCCGAGTTTACCCATGACGATAATTTCTCATTGAGCTGGAACCAGTTGTTTGATGAAGTCAATGAGGCGCAGAGAGCGGGCCATCACGTCAAACCTGTGGTGTTGGGGCCGGTGTCATACCTTTACTTGGGTAAAGAAAAAGAAGCGGGCTTTAACCGTTTGGATCTTCTTCCACGCCTGCTTTCTGTTTATCAGCAAATTTTTGCCAAACTCAAAGCGCAGGGTGTTGAATGGGTACAAATTGATGAGCCGGTTCTTGCCCTCGAACTGCCTGATGAATGGCGTAATGCCTATAAGCTTGCTTATCAGGTCATCGGCGGTGATGTGAAGCTGCTGCTGACAACTTACTTTGAGTCTGTCGAGAAGCAACTGGACATTGTTTCAGCGCTGAATGTGAATGGCCTGCATATTGATCTGAGCGTGGCACCCCAACAGTTGGATGCGGTTATCAACGCCGTGCCGGATGACTGGGTGGTGTCGCTGGGAGCCATTAATGGACGCAATGTCTGGAAAGCGAATCTCGGCAACTGGTTGGAAACGCTCTCCCCGGTCATTGAAAAGTTGGGTGACCGTGCTTGGATAGCCACCAGTTGCTCGCTGCTACATTCCCCGGTCGATTTGGATCAGGAAACCGATCTCGATCCGGAAGTCCACTCGTGGCTGGCGTTTGCCAAACAGAAAACCCATGAAGTGGTGTTGCTGGCGGGTGCGCTTTCCGGTAGTGATACTGCAGTTACCCGATGTGGTGAGTACAGTGAGGCAATTAAAGCCCGTGCGACAAGCACACGTGTGAACAAGCCTGAGGTGCAGGCGCGCGTTAAAGGTATCACCGCAGCCCTTGCAGAGCGTGAAGCGAGGTACACCGAGCGGGCGAAAGCGCAAAAAGCGGCGCTGAACCTGCCTCTGTTTCCCACCACAACCATTGGTTCGTTCCCGCAAACGGGCGAAATCCGTCAGCAGCGCCGCGCCTACAAAGCCGGCAGTTTGTCCGACGCTGACTATAAGGCAGCGATGAAGGGTCACATCAAGGAGGCGATTGAGCGTCAGGAAAAACTGGGTCTGGATGTTCTGGTTCACGGCGAACCTGAGCGCAACGATATGG
Source organism: Grimontia sp. THUN1695 (assembly GCF_059704325.2). NCBI lineage: Bacteria > Pseudomonadati > Pseudomonadota > Gammaproteobacteria > Vibrionales > Vibrionaceae > Grimontia > Grimontia sp. THUN1695. The sequence goes on from NZ_AP046577.1 coordinate 1,054,339, forward strand.
TGGAATACTTTGCTGAGAACCTCGACGGCTTTGCCGTCACCCGCTTTGGCTGGGTGCAGAGTTATGGATCCCGCTGTGTGAAACCGGCGGTGATTGTCGGGGATATCTCCCGTGAAGCACCCATCACGGTGGAATGGGCCGCTTATGCCCAATCGCTGTCTGATAAGCCGGTAAAAGGCATGTTGACGGGCCCTGTCACTATTCTCGGCTGGACATTCCCGCGTGAAGATCTGTCCCGCCGGGAAATTGCACAACAAATCGCATTGGCGTTGCGTGACGAAGTGGCCGATCTTCAATCCGCCGGGATCAGCATCATCCAAATTGACGAGCCGGCAATTCGTGAAGGGATGCCTTTGAAAACCAGTGAATGGAAAGATTATCTGGGCTGGGCAGTGAATGCGTTCAGGATTTCAGCAGCAAGCGCCGTGGCAGGTACCCAAATCCATACCCATATGTGTTACAGCGAGTTCAATGACATCATCGATTCAGTGGCAGCGCTGGATGCCGATGTGATCACCATTGAAACGTCGCGCTCTGATATGGAACTGCTCAAAGCTTTTGATGAGTTCTCGTACCCCAATGAGATTGGGCCAGGTGTGTATGATATCCACTCGCCGAACATTCCTGCGGTAGAGAGTATTGAAACCTTGCTGCAAAAAGCACGCAAAACCATTCCAGATGAGCGGCTTTGGGTGAACCCGGATTGTGGCCTGAAAACCCGTAACTGGACCGAAGTGAATACCGCATTGACTAATCTGGTACAGGCAGCAAAAAACCTGCGGGGACAGGCTTTGCAGCCCGATTAATGGTGCTCAGGCAGACAAGCCCGTGCTGGTGTTTCAGCCCGGGCTTTGTTGTGTCCAGTGCTTCCAGAGGGAAGGTGGTTGTACTGTATCGATGCTCCAATGCTGGCGGGATTTAAGATTATGTCCAACAATTAGTTGACACATAACGTGGGGCGTTTAGGGATGGCAAAGCGGGTTTTCTATTCAACGGTGCTTACAGTCTTAGTTGGGCTGTTCTTTTCGTTTCTCGCTGCGATGTCGCTTTACCAGTCGGAACAGCAATCCATTAAGCATGAAATCCAAAAAGATGTTGAAAACGCCGCCTTGTCCCTGGGTAGAGAACTGAACATTGGCATTGAATTGATGTATGCGCTTCGTAACCAGTTGCTGATGAGTGAGGAAATCAACGAAACGGTCTTTGTGGGCTTGTCTCAGGCCGTGATGGATAGACACCTCACTATCAAAGCCATGCAATGGGCTGAAATTGTCAGTGGTGAAAACCGGGATCTTTATGAGGCGGAAGCTGAGCTGGAGTTTGCACTGTTTGAAATTGTGGAACTGAGTGAAGAAGGTAACCTGATCCCGGCAGGAAAAAGGGGGCGATATTTCCCTGTTCGTTATATTCACCCTTATGAAGAAAACCAGAATGTACTCGGCTTTGATTTGGCGTCCCGTCCGTCGATGAAAGAGGCACTTGAAATGAGCTGGTATCGGGGGGTACCGATTGCCACGCCTGCCATCCGCCTGAAGCGGGAGTTTGAGGATCACAGCGGCTTTTTGATGTTGCTCCCGGTGTTTTACGGTGAACCGGAGACAGATGCAGAGCGTGAAGCCACGCTGAAAGGGTTTCTCGTTGCCCTGTTCGATGTCTCAGATATTTTCAACATGGCTATTAATAACACAGTAAAAGAATCCGTTAATCTTAAATTGCTGGACAGCGGGCTGTCAGCCCAAAGTGGCTTGATTTACAGTAATGTGGTGGACTTGTCTGGGCCGCCAGCTGAAGCGCTTAGTTACCATTCTGCGCCCATCTATTTTGCCGGGCGGGAATGGCTGTTACATGGGACCCCATCGGCATCCTATATTCGTGACAGAATGAGTATTTATCCCCACCTTATTTTCTTTATCGGTGTGCTGATTTTCACCCTGTTGGCCTATTTGATTTATATGCTCCAGCATCGTGCACTGACGATTCAAAAGCGTGTAGACGATAAAACACGGGCGCTGCGTGAAGCAAACAAAAAACTGGAGCGTCTTTCTAAAAGTGATGGTTTAACGGGCTTTTACAACCGAGATTACTTTGAAGATATGTTGGCTGCAGAAGTACGACGTACAAAACGCGATAACCTTTGTCTGAGTATGATGATCATTGAAATCGACCATATGTCGCGCTACAACGCTAAACATGGCCGTGTGGCCGGGGATAAGGCGATGCGACTGATTGGTTCTTCCATTTCCGAAACGTTGAAGCGCCCGGGAGACTTACTTGCCCGTTATGATGGGGCATCTTTCGCGGTACTGTTGCCGAATACCAAAGATGGCGCCCCGATGGCAGAAGCCTGTATGGATGCCATCAAAACGCTCCATTTGCCTTTTGACAAAGAAGAAGGGGATGAGGTGATCTCTATATCGATTGGTGGTGTCACCGTGCTGGAAGCCGCTTTGCTTGATGCGTCTAATGTCATGGCTTATGGCGAAATAGCACTGGGGAAAGCTATCTCAGAAGGGCGTGGACGATATCGCTGGATTTACCTGCCGGAAACATATCAGCCTCCGGTGGGAGGCTGATTGACAAAACGTAATATCAACAGGGATCAGTTAACCCAGTCACGCAGTTGGAAAGTCAGGACGTGTTCACCGTTTTCCAGCACCAGCTTCTGATTGGTCAAGGTGATGTTGCTCCAATTGCTTAATACGTCAGTCATGACGGTTTCCAGTTTCATCGCTGGCTCTGGACACGCCATCATGGTGCTTGCCATTTTGTCGATTCGGAACTTATCGCCTTTCAGCTCTGCCTGACCAAAATAACGGTTACAACCGCCATGACCATTTGCTGTGAATGACTCACCAATTTCCAGGTTAGGTGCAGCGAAACCTTCCGGCAGGTTCAGTGGTTGACCATCTACGCTTTCCAAAACCCAGTTATGATGCTGCATGTTTGCTTGAGACACTTCCATCGCATCACCATTGCCTGACGTGTTGGTGGCACAGCCTGCCAGAATTGCAGGGGCGACCAACATTGCGATTGCCATCTTTTTCATTATGTACTCCAGATTGACGTTCTGAGTGTTTCTACATGTTTGTCACGTAGAGACAGCGCCTGATTAACTTGGTTCCATGATTATTATGAATCTTAGTCTGTTAGCAAGTCAGAAATGTATCAAATGGGGAGTTTATTGCGTAATTTGTACGCGCCCTATTCTTTTTACAGCCAGTACTAACGATTTATTAACGGCTTTGATAAAATTTCATAAATATCATATGGTTAGTTTTAATGCTGGTATTGGCTCAGGACAGGAATGCCCCCAGAAATGGGGGCAGGATCATTTTTCGAGTTAGCCAAAATCGCCGTTCACATAGCCGCGTGTACGTGCATCCCGGGGGTGAGTGAACAGGTTTGCTGTGTCATCATGCTCGATCAGTTCTCCCATCAGGAAGAAGGCAGTACGGTCTGAAATACGGCGCGCTTGCTGCATTGAGTGGGTAACGATCACGATGGTGTAATCCTTTTTGAGCGCCTCCATCAGATCTTCAATCTTCTTGGTTGCGATAGGGTCAAGGGCGGATGTCGGCTCATCCATCAAAATGACTTCGGGTTCCATAGCGATAGTACGGGCGATACACAGACGCTGCTGTTGTCCCCCTGACAAACCAAACGCATGGGATTTCAAGCGGTCTTTTACTTCGTCCCAAAGCGCTGCACCCCGCAGGCTTTTTTCAACCACTTCGTCGAGTATTTGCTTGTCTTTCACCCCTTGTGCGCGCAAACCGTATGCCACATTGTCATAGATGCTCATCGGGAAGGGGTTGGGCTTTTGGAATACCATACCGACCTTAATACGCAGGCTGGCAATATCAATGTCGCCATAGATATCCTCACTGTCCATTTTCACCCGTCCGGTAATTTTTACCCCTTCAATCAAATCATTCATCCGGTTCAGACAACGGAGCAGGGTAGATTTACCGCAACCTGAAGGGCCAATGAGTGCCGTTACTTTTTTGTCTGGAATGGGCAGTGTGATGTTTTTCAGTGCGTGGTTAGCGCCGTTGTTATAAAACAGGTTCAGGTTTTCGATGTCGAATTTGTTCGTTGTTTTAATGGCAGTTGCAGTCATCATGGTTTTCTCTCCCGGGCTCAGTAAGTGGCTTTGCTGAATTTGCTGGCGATAAATTTGGTCAGCATGTTGATAAACAGCACAACAACAATCAGAACTGTCGCGGTGGCATAGGCCTGATTCCATTCGTGAATGGTGTAGAGCTCCTGGGTTAATTTATAAAGATGTACGGTCAGTGTGCGTCCAGAGTCCAGCACGCTTTCTGGGATGCGTGCCACCATGCCCGCGGTTAGAAATACCGGTGCAGATTCGCCGATGACACGGCCCACACTCAAAATAATGGAGGTGACGATACCCGGCATGGCACTGGGTAGAATCAATGTCCAAATGGTGTAACTCTTTGATGCACCCAGACCATAAGCACCTTCACGGTAGGCTTGTGGAACAGCCATCAGCGCTTCTTCTGTCGTGCGGATGATGACTGGCAGAATAAGCATGCTCAGTGTCAGTGCTCCGGACAGGATAGAAAAACCAAGGCCAAGTACGGCAACAAAAAAGGTCATACCGAACAGACCAAAGATAATCGATGGAATACCTGCCAGTGACTCGGTACAAAAGCGAATCACTTTTACTGTACGGCTGCCGACACTTGCGTATTCAGTCAAGTAGATGGCGGTCATGATGCCGATGGGGGCCGCGACAATGATGGACGCGATAATCATATAGAGAGTAGAAACAATCATCGGCCAGATACCAGATTGTTCACCGATCCGGGTGTAATCACCGGTAACAAATGCCCAATCAACATATTGCAGGCCATTACTCAGAATGTACCAGATAATCCAGAACAGGAAACCGACAGTAGTTGCGGCAGCGGCCCAAACGGTAATCAGTGAGATGTTGTCTTTCATTTGACGGGTAAACATAGTGGTTATCTCGCTTTTTCGCGGTTTAGGTAAAGCAGAGACGCGTTCAGGATCATGACAAAGACCAGCAGAACAATGCCTGTCGCATACAAGGCGCTGGCATGAATACCGGATGCATAAGACATTTCAAGGGCAATGTTGGCAGTCAGCGTTCGGGCGGATTCAAGCAACCCACTTGGCATAGCCGGTGCGTTACCCATCACCATGATGATCGCCATGGTTTCGCCCAGCGCCCGTGCGATTCCGAGGACAACGCCCGTCATGATGCCGGAGCGTGCAGCAGGGACCAGCAGTTTAAACGTGGTGAACATCGAAGAGGCCCCGAGTGCCAGTGAGCCTTCCTTATAGGTTTTAGGCACGGCGCGCAGCGAGGTTTCAGATACGGTAATGACGGTTGGCAAGATCATGACAGCCAGAACGATAATGCCAGCCAATAATGTGTTTCCTGCCGGAACGTTAAAGACATCCTGGATCATGGGGACGATGATGACAAGGCCAAAGAAACCATAAACCACCGAAGGAATGCCCGCGAGAAGCTCTACAGCCGGACGGACAATATTAGCCAGCCATTTGGGCGCCACTTCAGCGATAAATACGGCAGTCAGTACCGCGACCGGTACACCCAGTGCGATAGCACCTGCGGTTGATACCAACGATGCAACAATCATTGGGGCGATGCCATACAGAGCGGGGGGAAGCCATTCAGACCCAGTTACAATACCAGCCACTCCGGCTTCCTGCATCGCTGGAAAACCTTCGCGGAAAATAAAGTAGCCAATTGTGGCTAAGGAAAGTACGCCCAGGGTTGCGGCGGTCAAAAAAAGGAAACGGAAAATTTCCTCGCGCCAGTCACGACGTTTACCTTGCCCTAGTTTCCTTTTGGGCAACGTAATGGACTGTTGAGTTGCGATATTCATAGCTGTTCTCTGCTTTATCCAAAAATGCAGTAAGAAGATTTAAAAGTGGCCTGGCTAACAGGCCACATATCAGGGGTATTAAAAACTAATTCACTGGCACATAGCCTTGGTTTGATACGATTTTCTGTCCCTCTGTGGACATGACCCAGTTCAAGAATGTATCCGCAGCGGGTGAGGGTTCGCCTGCTTTACTCAGGACCAAGAAAGGACGTGCAACTTTGTAATCACCGGCGGCTACCGCTTCAGGTGTTGGGGCTACACCATTAACCTTCACCGCTTTCAGTGATTCATCGACAGAGCCGAGAGAAATGTACCCGATAGCAAAGGGGTTGTTTGCGACAATGGTTTTAATGACACCGTTGCCGTTACCGACTTGTGCCCGCTGGGAAATAGCAGAGACTGTTATGCCGTTGACGTCGCGTTTCAGGCCCATGATGTCTTCAAATGCACCGCGGGTACCGGATGCGGCGTCGCGGGTTACAACAACGATAGGTTTGTTTTCGCCACCCACCTGTGACCAATTTTGCACTTCTCCACGGTAGATTTGAGCGATTTCTTCAGTCGTCAGGTTGTCCAGGGTGTTTGCGTTGTTTACCACCACTGCAATGCCGTCACGGGCAATCACTGTTGCTTTCAGAGACGGTTCCTTTTCATCCTCTTTTAGCGCACGTGAAGCCATACCGAACATTGACGTACCATTCTTTGCTGCTTTTACTCCCGCAGAGGAGCCGGTTCCCTGTACTTCAATAAAAATGTTGTTGTGTTGGCGTTGGTAAGTTTCAGCCAGCACTTCCATCACTTCTGTGACAGAAGTTGAACCGGATACTGTGATGGTTTCCTGAGCTGTTGCCGCCTGTGCTACCAGCACACCTGTCAGACAAAGTGCACTGAAGATGTTTGATTTCATGAGAGGTTTCCTAAATTGTCGCCTTTTGAGAGGGCGGTGTATGAACCAACGGTGACAACTTTAGGTCGCTTTTATGACAGGTTTGTTTCAGCAAAATTAAGCATTGATGACGGAACAGGATGGGGTATTCAGGTAGTACGTCTCAATGTGTGCCGACGTGGAAGAAAACGCGGTTGGGGGATTAATTTTGACTGGCGGCTCGTGAGCTGACCAGGAAGGTTTCATTCAACCAGGCGTCGGTTTGAGCAAGGTTCATCGGGCGGCCATACCAGTATCCCTGGAGTTTGTCGCAACCGATGGAGATCAGGTATTGTCCCAGTGCTTCGGTTTCAACGCCTTCTGCAACAACCCGGCAGTCAAGACTATGGGCAAGGTAAATCGTTGATCTTACGATGGCTTCATGATTACTGCTGTAGAGCAGATCCGTGACAAAACTGCGATCAATTTTTATTTCATCGATCGGCATGTTACTCAGGACGGAAAGAGAAGAAAAACCGGTGCCAAAATCATCGATACTGAGTGATACGCCGAGCTTTTTGATTTTCTCCAATACCCTGCGCGTTTTGACAAGGTTTTGCATCATGCTGGTTTCAGTGACCTCTAATGTTAACTGAGCAGGATTAACAGCGTAACGTTTGAGGAGTTTTGACAGGTATGCCGCCAGAGAATCATCTTCAATATCCTTTGCTGACAGGTTGACCTGAATATGTGGCGTGAGGGACTGACTCCGCCAAACCGCCAGTTGTGCGACACTCGTCTCCAACACCCAGTGTGTGATGTGTTTGATGGCATTGATCTGTTCGGCAATGGGAATGAAATCATCTGGGCGGACACTGTAGCCGTCTCCTAATGGCCACCGTATAAGCGCTTCAAACGTGGTTTGATGTGGGTTGTGTATATTCAGTACAGGCTGGAAGTGGAGTTCGAAATCCATGGTTTGCATTGCACTGTGCAGCAGGGTTGCTAGCTCAGTATGGTCATAGAAATGGTTGGAGACCGCAGGTTCATAAATTGCGTAAGGGGCTTGGATGCGCTTGGCGTTATACATGGCGACCTCTGCACGCTTTAGGATGTCCTCAGCATTGTCAGCGTGTTCAGGGAAAAGGGCGACACCGACGGTGTTGGTCAGGTTAATGTCATGGTCATTGATCGTAAGAGGGTGATCTAGATAGTCCTGCATATTTTCGATGTATTGCGCGATATTGACTGTTTCATGGTCATTTAAAACCAGGGTGAAACGGTTACCACTTGATCGGGCGAGGAAGATTTCCTCATCAACAAACTCTTTCAACCGGGTTGAAAATTGTGCGAGTAACATATCGCCTTTCTGGTGACCGAACACTTCGTTGATATTGTTAAAGTTATTGATATCAATGATGATAATGGCAAAGCGTTGTTGTGAAGCGTCAAAATCAACGGTTTGGCGAGTAATTGTTTTCAGCAAGAAATGCCGGTTGGAAAGCCCTGTTAGGGGGTCATGGGATTTGTTGTGTCTTTGTTGAAACTCAGCAAACGCGATGCGCTCCATACTTTGCGATACAACGCCAAAGATCATCACACAGAAAATACCTCCTCCGAAAAATACCATGGCGACAATCAGTTCAACGGTTGTTGCGGCAGGTTGACGGGATAAAAAGCCTGCGAATACGGCGTAACCCAAGACAAATCCAAGCATAACGGGGATAAAACTGAATGAGGACGGACAGCGATCGCGCCGGTATAGTGCAATAGAGGATTTGAGCGCCGAGATAAGGGCGAGCATGCCGAGTATGACAAGAACGATCGAGATGGTTTTTATCATCGCCGACTTGATGTCTCCCTAATGCAAGGAAAATAAGAAGGCCGTCTCAGCATTCTGAAACGGCATATGTTGATTTAAATGTAGTCGATATTTATCAATATTGAGAAAGGTGTCACTGCACCAAAGAAGTTAAAGTTAACGATTGCAGACAGAGCATGCAGGGTGTTTAGGTAGGTTGAAGCACCGCCATTCGCTGCTCATTGCATCGTAGATCATCACTTTGCCGGTTGGTGCAGGCGCAAAGCCTGATAACAGTTTAATGGCTTCTAATGCCTGGGTGGCACCGATGATCCCCACCACGGGAGAGAGGATACCGGCTTCAACACAACTTAACGCCTGCTCACCAAACAGTGCACTTAAGCATTGGTAACATGCTTCTTCTTCACGGTATGTAAACACAGCGATCTGTCCTTCAAGGCGAATGGCGGCGCCACTGACCAAAGGCGTCCGGGTCTCATGGCAGAGCCGGTTGAGCTGGTTTCTGGTCTGGACATTGTCGCTGCAATCTACCACCAAATCATGCTGGTCGATCAGCGTTTTTATTGCGTCATCACTTAACCGTTCTGCGATGGTTTCAACCTTGGTGTGTGGGTTAAGCTGACGCAGTGATTTCGCCGCAGATTCTACTTTTAACTCACCGATGGTCGCATCGCTGTGTAGCACCTGACGCTGAAGGTTCGAGAGTTCAACCCTGTCATCATCAATCAAAGTGAGTGTACCGATGCCCGCTGCCGCAAGGTACTGTGTGGCGGCACATCCAAGGCCGCCAGCACCCAGTACCAGGATCCGCCCTTTCTTCAGCGCTTCCTGACCGTCGAAGTCAAACTGGCGCAGTATGATCTGACGGTTATACCGGAGTTCTTCTTCTGGAGAGAGAATGTCCACGTGATCCCTTAATTAAGTATTGCACTGAATGGTTCAATGGTGACTGTTTCACCCACGTCAATATGACCACGCTCTTGCTCCAGCACAGCAAAGCAGTTTGCTATGGAAAGTGAACTGAAGGCGCCTGAGCCCTGATTTCCCGTGCTTGCAACAACCAGTTCACCGTTTTTGTTAGTTCGATAAATAGCGCGCTGATAGTCCGTACGCCCCGGTACTTTTTTAAAGCGGGTCTCCGCTTTGGCTTTCAGGGTTATGGCGGGTTGCCAACGGGAATGGCCCGCAAGTTTGGCCAGAAGGGGCTGAACCAACACATGCAGCGTGACCAGCACAGAGACAGGGTTACCTGGCAGACCACAAAAAAGGGCATTTTTCACTTTACCGAATGCAAATGGCTTACCCGGTTTGATGGCAATTTTCCAAAACCCGACTTCACCTTCCTGGGCCAGAATGTCTTTGGTGTAGTCAGCTTCACCCACGCTGACACCCCCGGACGTCACGATAACATCGGCTTTGTCAGCGGCTGTAAGGAAAGCCTCCCGAAGCTTTTCTGGGCAGTCTGGGATAACGCCGAGGTCGATGGCTTCACAGTGCATTTTCTCGAGCAAAGCACGGATGGTGTAGCGGTTGCTGTCATAAATTTCGCCTTTGCCCAAGGGTTCACCGACTTGGCGCAACTCGTCACCCGTGGAAAAAAAAGCCACTTTGGGTTTACGCACGACAGTGACGGTGGCAATACCCAGTGTTGCCAGCATCGGCACTTCTCGTGGTGTCAGCAGGGTGCCTTTGGGGATAACCACGTCGCCTGCTTTTACGTCATCACCGATTGGGCGGATGTTTTGCTGTGGTTTCGCACTTGCAGTGAAGGTGATGTTATCGCCTTCGGCAATGGCTTGCTCTTGCATGATCACGGCATCGGCACCTTCCGGTACTTTTGCACCTGTCATGATACGAATACAGCTGCCTTTAGGCCATTCCCCCTCAAACGGCACACCGGCAAATGAGCGGCCTGCCAGTTTTAGCGTGTTGCTTTCAGCAAGATCGGCAATGCGCAGTGCGTAGCCATCCATCGCAGAGTTTGCAAAAGGCGGTACATTTAATGGAGAACGGATATCCTCAGCGGTAATGCGGTTTTGGGCATCTACCAGCGAGACCACTTCTGTCTGTATCAGTGGCGTCGTGTTTTCAAGAAGGGTAGTGATGGCTGTTGGTATAGGCATCAATCCTGGTGTATCGCAGCAACCCATATAAAGACTCTCAGTAGTTAATTTGAATAATGTAGCCGACTGCATCTTTAAAGGCATATCACGTGGCGTTAACGCTTAGCCTATGGTTTGAATAGGCTGGTGGCGATAAATGACCCGCAATCAGAGCCATGAGATTGGTCTGTCGATGCACTATCGGCAATTCCTAGGATAAAAAAGCATTATCGCAAACTTTACAGATGGAAACTAATGACCACACGCAATTCGAGGTGTAATTTTCCTACTATTAACGTTATGCTTCAAAATTCTGACAACCATTGATCCTTGTCCTCAAAAGGCGAGTAATACATTAAATGATAACATTGGAACGATCCGAGGAATGACTATGACAGCATTGAGCGATTCTGCAAAACGCGTCCGTGAAGCGCTGATTGCATGCGGTATTGAGACGCCGATGCAGGCCGGTTCGTCGATGACAGCCCAAGAGAAAAAAGAAAAAATCGAATATCACATGCGGGAGATTCTGTCTGTTATCGATCTTGACTTGGACGATGACAGCTTGACAGAAACGCCCGCACGTATTGCAAAGATGTATGTGGACGAGATCTTTTCTGGGCTGGACTACAGAAATTTTCCCAAGATCACGGTTATCGACAATAAGATGGGCTGTGATGAGATGGTAAGAGTGAAAGACATCACGTTGACCAGTACCTGCGAACACCACCTGGTAACGATCGACGGCAAGTGTACAGTGGCTTACCTGCCAAAGAATAAGATTATCGGCCTTTCGAAAATTAACCGCATTGTACGTTTCTTTGCCCAGCGCCCACAAGTGCAAGAGCGTTTGACCCGTCAAATCCTGGTTGCGCTGCAAACCCTGTTGGAAACCGAGAATGTCGCGGTTCATATGAATGCAACACACTACTGCGTGAAGGCACGGGGTGTGATGGATGCAACCAGTGCAACAACAACCACAGCATTAGGCGGGGTGTTTAAATCCAACGCGTCTACCCGCGCTGAATTCCTTCATGGTATTGGTTGAGATAGCAGTACAACAGTTAGATAAAACAAAAGCGCCAATTGGCGCTTTTGTCGTTTAAGTCGGTGTTGCTGTTTCTGCGGCAATGATTATTTCAGTACCGCAGCAATGGCTTTACACAGCGGCCCCATGTTTGAGCGGGTCATACCAGCAACGCTGATACGGCCAGAACCGACAATGTATACACCAAATTCAGTTTTCAGTTGATTTACGTGCTCTTTGGTCAGGCCAGAGAAAGAGAACATACCATTTTGGTGCTCGATAAAGCTGAAATCACGTCCAACACCTTCCGCTTTCAGGGTGGCGACAAACAGCTCGCGCATTTCCTGAATGCGAGCGCGCATGTCAGCCACTTCCTGCTCCCATTCCGCTCGTAAAACATCATCGTTCAGAATGACAGTGACCACAGCAGCGCCGTGGGCGGGAGGATTGGAGTAAATGACACGTGCAATGCTTTTTACCTGGCTGAATGCTGTTGCCGCTTCTTCTGCTGATTTACCGACCAGTGTAAAGGCACCCACGCGCTCATTATAAAGGCCAAAGTTTTTCGAGAATGAACTGGCGACCAGAAGCTCTGGGCTGCTTTCCGCGAAGATACGCAAACCTGCAGCATCTTCTTCAACGCCTTTTGCAAAACCTTGGTAAGCAAAATCAAACAGTGGCAAGAGGCCTTTTTCTTTCACCAGCGCTGCCAATTGTTGCCATTGGCTTGCATCTGGGTCGATGCCGGTAGGGTTGTGACAGCAACCGTGCAAAAGCACAACATCACCTGCACTGGCTGTTTGCAGATCTGCCAACATGGCATGGAAGTCCATGTCTTTGGTTTCAGCGTTGTAGTAGCTGTATTGCACCACTTCCAGACCAGCGGCAGCGAATACGCCGTTGTGGTTTGCCCAGGTTGGATTACTTACCCACACTTTTACATCACCAAGCTGGCGCTTAATGAATTCAGCCGCAAGGCGAAGTGCACCGGTGCCACCGGGAGCTTGTGCGGTTTGTGCCCGTTTGTCTGAAATAATCGGTGCATCTTCGCCAAATAGCAGTTTTTGAACTGCCAAGCCATATTCAGGAATACCTGGGATGGCCAGATAAGATTTGGTGGTTTCATTTTCCAACAAGAGAGCTTCTGCCTTCTTGACACTTGCCAGAACAGGGGTATTTCCAGATTCGTCCTTGTAAATACCTACACCGAGATTAATTTTTTCAGCACGGGGATCGGCTTTGAATTCTTCAGTGAGGCCTAGAATAGGGTCGGCGGGAGCTGCAGCAATTTTTTCAAACATTGTCGTTCATCCATGGCGTTAATAACTTCCTTTTTTATAACATTTGGATGATCGTAATAAAACGGGAATTTAAGTATTTTTTTCAATTACAGGCTGTTTGGGAGGTTGTTGCCTGCAAACCCTCCATTTATATAACTTTTGGCTTTGTGTATGGGAAACATCCAAGGCTAAATATAAGGCATATGTTGGCTATTTATCGTACCTGACTAGCTGTTACCCAAAGTGTGATATACCCATTCAACTTGAAGATGCAGGATTGAGCACTTGAAAATTATCATTTATACGAGACGCTAAAGAGCCTGCGATTTGTGGAAGGATCACAGTGAAAAATCGGCCAATAGCCGCTTCAAAATCCCGTTTACTTTTGAAGTAGACATTGTTCCTTACCTGCTCGTTCATCACTTTCCAAAGCCGTTCTATCGGATTGAGGTTGGGACTGTAGGGCGGTAAATAGTGAAGCTCGATATTCAGCACAAAGGCGGCGTCTTTTACTAAGTCGCTTCGGTGATACCCTGCACCATCCAAAATGAGGTGGAGCTTATGCGTCAGTGGGTAGCTTTCTCTCAGCTTGCACAAAAACCTAACGATGTTTTCGCTGTTGATGCTCTCGTAATTATCGATAACAGTGCGGCCAATCTCAGAGAGATTTAATGCCCCCACAATGTTGAGGCGACTGCGGCTTCCCGTGGTTTCAATCGCTTTGTCCTGCCCAGTACGTATCCAGCCATGAGAGAGTTTGGTGGCCTGAGTGGGATGAACCGCATCCATGAACAGGATAGTTTCCTCTTTGCCGCAGCTGGACTTAAGTGCCTTGTAGGCTTCGACAAATTCTTGCTGTTTAGCCTCATCAAACCTGTGAGGGACACCTTTAGGCTTTTTATAGCTAAAACCGTGGTGATGCAGCCACTTGTTCATGCCAGCGACGGTATAGCAGACGCCGAATTGCGCCAGAACATAGGCAGCAATCTGGTGAGTATGGTGATAGGTCACCTCTGTTAAGTGCTCGATGAGCGCCATCGTCTGTGAAGCCGATAAGCGACTGCTGGACCCACCATTTTCAGGTTTGAGTTTCTCGGACTGCGCGTAATCGTGAAGGTGACGGAGAACGGTGGTTTCGTGAATACGCAAGGCTTGAGAAATCATGGCAGTACTCCAACCTTCAGAAGCAAGCAGTACCGCTTTAATACGGTCACGCACTCGACCATCACGCGTTTTATCGTGCTGGTTTTCGAGTTCATGTTTTTGCTTGTAGGTCAGAGTCACTTTCATGGGGCGTAGCATGATCCTCATACCGATGAAAATCAAGCATCTTCAATGATCACGAGTATATTAGATCGCCAATAGGCTGGATAAAGAAAATAACCAATAAGAAAAGGCCGCTTTCGCGACCTTTTTGAATATCCAGAAAGGGTTAGAAGTTTGCACTGCGAGGTGTACGTGGGAATGGGATAACGTCACGCACGTTACCCATACCGGTTACGTAAGAAACCAGACGCTCAAAGCCCAGACCGAAACCTGCGTGAGGAACTGTACCGTAGCGGCGCAGGTCGCGATACCAGTCCATATGTTCTGGATCGATACCAATTTCACGCATGCGAGTATCCAGCACGTCTAAACGCTCTTCACGCTGTGAACCACCGATGATCTCACCAATGCCCGGAGCCAGTACATCCATTGCTGCCACTGTCTTACCGTCATCGTTCAGGCGCATATAGAATGCTTTGATGTCTTTTGGATAGTTTTTCACGATAACCGGCGCTTTAAAATGCTCTTCGGCCAGGTAACGTTCGTGTTCAGACGCGAGATCAATACCCCATTCAACAGGGAACTCGAATTTCTTGCCGGATTTGAGCAGAATGTCGATAGCGTCGGTGTAGTCCACCTGGGCGAAGTCAGACTCCACAAACTTCTCAAGACGGTTGATAACGTCTTTATCGATACGCTGAGCAAAGAACTCCATATCGTCACGACGTTCTTCAAGCACGGCTTTAAACACATATTTCAGCATGTCTTCAGCCAGTTTCGCCACATCGTCCAGTCCAGCAAAGGCGACTTCTGGCTCAACCATCCAGAATTCTGCCAGGTGGCGGCTGGTGTTTGAGTTTTCTGCACGGAAAGTCGGGCCGAAAGTGTAAACCTTGCTCAGGGCGCAGGCATATGCTTCAGCATTCAGCTGGCCGGACACTGTCAGGAAGGTTTCTTTACCGAAGAAGTCTTCGCTGTAATCAACATCACCTTTTTCTGTGCGTGGCAGGTTTTCCATGTCCAGCGTAGAAACGCGGAACATTTCACCGGCACCTTCTGCATCAGATGCGGTGATCAGTGGCGCTGAAACCCAGTAATAGCCATTTTCATGGTAAAAACGGTGAATTGCCTGAGCCAGACAGTTACGAACACGCGCAACCGCACCAATCACATTGGTGCGTGGACGAAGGTGCGCCACTTCGCGCAGGTATTCGATAGAGTGGCGGGTTTTCGCCATCGGGTAAGTCTCAGCATCTTCAACCCAACCAACCACTTTTACATTGGTTGCTTGCAGTTCGAATGCCTGACCTTGCCCCGGGCTCTCTACCACTTTACCGGTCACTTCTACAGAACAGCCAGTAGTAAGACGTAACACTTCTTCCTGGTAATTATTCAGCTCATTAGGAACAACCGCCTGAATAGGGTCAAAACAAGAGCCGTCATAAATGGCGAGGAAAGAAATACCGGCTTTTGAATCACGACGTGTGCGGATCCAACCGCGTACAGTGACTTCGGTGTCTACTGCCGCTTTGCCGTGCAGGACGTCTGCTACAGGCACATAGTTCATAATTTGCATCTAACTCCGTTGAAGATTATCCGACGACATCTTTGGGCCACCGGATTAAGATAATTCGCACTAGGACACGAGAGTTTAACCGCATACCTGAACTACCTCAAGATGCAGCCTTATTCAGGCTCCATGGTGCGATGAGATCGAAGAAAAAACCAGCAGAAAGAAAGACAAAATAAACAGGGAGACGCTGAGGTCTCCCCGGGTGATTCATACCCATCAGATGATCAGGCAAACTTGAATTGATCAATGAGTTGCTCGAGTTGATCGGCAAGGGCCTTGAGGTTAGTGCTGATCGTTTGGGTTTGGTTGGCGTTGGACGACGTTTCTTCTGCGTGAGCCTGGATTGTTGCAACCTGATCGCGTAATCCATCAGCCATCTCAGCCTGATGTACCGTGTCCTGGCTGATCTCTTTGGCATTGCTGTTCACAATTAGGATCTCTTCGGCAATTTGTGCCAATGCATTGGAAAGTTGCATCACGGTATCAGCTCGTTCGGTTGTGTTGGTACAGGTTGTTTCAATAGCCGATGCCGAGCGTTCAGCATCGTTTGTGAGTTGCGCGATAATATTCTGAATATCACCGGTTGCATCATGGGTGCGGCTGGCGAGATTTCTGACTTCATCTGCCACTACTGCAAACCCGCGGCCTTGTTCTCCGGCCCTTGCCGCTTCTATAGCTGCATTCAGGGCGAGTAGGTTGGTTTGCTCTGCAATGCCGCGAATGACTTCAAGGATGCTGTTCACTTCCTTACTTTGTTTGTTGACCGCCAGGATCTGATGACGGACCTGCTCAATTTCATTCACTAACTGTTGGATCTGCTCTGCGGCTACATTTGCAATATGACGCCCTTGTTGGGCGTTCTCTGCGAGTGTCTGGCTCAGTTCAGCCGCTTCGGTGGTTTTTTCTCCGACAATGTGCTGGTGACGCTGAACCTCGTCGATGGATAACGACATTTCCTCTGTTTCCCGGCGTTGGTTTTCCACGAGTTTGTTGGTTTCGCTTGAAACATTGGTCAACACAGTGGCTTCGTCAAGTAAGGAGACAGCGGTTGTTTTCACGTGGTTCATACTATCGGAAAAGCTGTCAAGCAAGGTATCACAACTTGCCGCTAACTGACCGATTTCATCTTCTCTGTGCATGTCAAGGCGTGGGCTAAGGTTCTTCTCATCGCTGCAACGCCGCATGAAGTGGGAAATACGTTTCATTGGAGAAACCAGGCTCACACGGATAAAGCCGAAAGTCAGAGCAAAGCCACCCAGTGTAATCGTGGTCATGATGCCAGCGGTCACCAGCATTTCATGGTCGATGTTTTTGTAAAGTAAGGAGAGGTTATATTCCAGTCTGACCACTCCCAAAACCGTACCTTCTGGCACGATATGACATTGCAAGCAGTTGGTGCCGCGGTAGTTTGAACTAGCCTTCATTGGGAGAGCGACGACAATGCCTGGTCCGTAATCGCGGTTGACGCGTTTGATAAGGGTTTCTCCTTCTACAGCCTGTTGGTCAATGCTGTCAAAAACAGCTTGGTTAGCATTACCCGGACCAAACACCTTCGTAATACCTTCGGCGCGGATCACCCGCGCATCTTCAATTCCATTTTGTTCAAGCACTTTGTTGCGCAGTGCTTCTTTCTGGTGAATGGTGCCCGTTAGCATCATCAGATTCAGGCTATCAAAATAATTACTGGCTTTGTCCAGGGTCTGTTGGCTAACAATATCGGTAACAAAGCTTTTCTGTTGGTTTTTTTGATACAGCAAGGAAACTGCCAGAACGACAGAAAAAATAGCAAAAAGAACAATAAGGATTTTTGTTGCTATGGGCAGACGCATTGTTACAGGTCACTTACAAACCATGATTATTATTCACAGTTTATTGGTGTTTGTGTGAATGCGTCTTATACATGATGTTAATGTGTGATTATCTCAACACAAATTATATGCATTTACTCGCATTTAGCATGAAATATCACTGTGCATTCAATTTGAGCTGGACGTCATAATTGAGTAGCATCGCCGCGCCAAAGAAAAATTTGCGATCACAGGAATGCTCACTATGCACACAGAACTGTTTAAAGAATTCATGTTTGAAGCGGCACACCGTTTGCCACATGTTCCGGAAGGGCACAAATGTGGCCGTCTACATGGTCACTCTTTTTTGGTTCGTCTCTATGTTGCTGGCGACGTGGATCCGCACACTGGCTGGGTAATCGATTTTTCTGAAATCAAAAAAGTATTTCAACCTATCTATGACCGTCTTGATCATCATTATTTGAATGATATTGAAGGCTTGGAAAACCCAACCAGTGAAGTGTTGGCAAAGTGGATATGGGATCAACTGAAGCCTGAATTGCCTTGCCTGAGTAAAGTCATGATTAAAGAGACGTGCACAGCAGGTTGTATTTACACTGGTGAGTAAGCGGATTACCGAAGTAGAAAGGGCTGGAGCAGCCCTTTTTTTACGACTGAAAATATCATCTCTAAACCCTCTACAACATCAGGTTGTTTAGGTCTATTATCTGGCCAGAAGTGTCAGGCAATGTTGAGGTACTTATGCGTTTGCACCGAAAGGCGCCAGTTGCGTGCAATGCAGGTTTCGATGCACAACGCGGTGGCTCGTGCCTTTTGGCTTATAGGTTGAAGGGCGACGTCTTTTCCCTTTAGATCAACGTGTTTTAGAAGTTCGTCCAGCTTTTCAATATCACTTTCAGTGCCGACCGGGTGTTTGATTTCATTGGCACGATCAAGAGCTTCTTTTAATATCGGTAATTTACCGCGCATGTTGATTTTCGGTGATACGGTTACCCAGGTGTTCTCTGTCGCATGTACAACATAAGTGCCACTGGTTTCAATTTGGCACCGGTAACCATTTGCATCCAGAAGTGACGTTAGGGGCATCAGATCAAACATACAGGGTTCACCACCGGTGATCACAACATGCTTCGCGGTGTACCGCGACTGTAGGTGGGTGAGGATATCTTCCGCGGAAACCCGGGCCCAAAGCGGACTTTCGCCATTTTTTGCCATGATTGTTTCGAAATCACGTTGATCTACAGGCAGAGTATCCCAGGTCTGGCGAGTATCACACCATGGGCAGCCAACAGGGCAACCCTGCAGGCGGATGAACACGGAAGGAATGCCGGTGAAGGTACCTTCTCCCTGAATGGTTTCGAATATTTCGTTGACGTTGTACATACCGCATTGAGAGTCAGATTTTCAAGAGAGGGCAGATTATGTCAGTTTCAGCCCTGACTGTCTCGGGTCGAAATAACTGGGCATGGCTGCTGTTCGTCACTATGTTATTAACTCTTTGATTTTTTAGGTGAAGGGAAATTTCATTTAACCTTGAATCAATAAGCCCGTGACGTGGTTCACGACATTACCGCATGGCGCTTCACAATTACTTCGCAAAGTAAAAAAATTCACTATCGACACATTTCATAGGGAGCAAGGGATGATCCTCGCCCAGCCAGGACATATAGATCACATCAAGCGTAATAACGCTGGAGCAGTATATAAGTTGATCGATCAGCTAGGGCCAATCTCCCGAATTGAACTCTCAAAGCGTAGTCAGCTTGCACCTGCCAGTATTACTAAAATTACCCGTGAGTTGATAGATGCTCACCTGGTGAAAGAAACCGAGTACGGTGAGCCTGCGAGCCGGGGGCGTCCTGCGATCGGCTTGGTGCTTAACAATGAAGGGTGGCAGTTTCTCTCTATTCGGCTGGGCCGTGGCTACATTACTCTGGCTCTGCACGAATTGGGGGGCAACCTTATTGTGGAAGAGCGGCATGATATTTTAGTGCTGGAGCAAGACCTGTTACTTGAGCTTATTGTGCAGCACATCAATCAGTTTTTCTCTGTGCATTCTAAGATCGTTGATCGTATCACTGCTATTGCGGTATCCCTTCCCGGTTTGGTGAACAGTGCGCAGGGCATCGTGATCCAAATGCCTCATTATCATGTCCAGAATATGCCGCTTGGTGCGGCGATTCACCGTGCAACAGGGCTTCCTGTGTTTATCGGCAACGATACCCGGGCTTGGGCATTGGCAGAAAAGCTGTTTGGCAATGCACGCGACGTAGAAAACTCGGTGTTGGTTTCTATTCACCATGGCGTTGGTGCAGGCATTATGATCGATGGAAAAGTGTTGGAAGGGCAGGTAGGTAACATTGGTGAACTGGGACATATTCAAATCAAACCGTTTGGTAAACGCTGCTATTGCGGCAACAGTGGCTGCCTTGAGACAGTGGCGAGTTTGCAGGCGGTATTAGAAGAAACCCAGGCACTGTTGGATCAAGGGCATGACAGTGTATTGCAAGAGAAGCCATTAACCATTGATACTCTTTGCGAAGCTGCGGTCAATCGCGATGGTGTCGCGGTCAAGGTCATTACGGAATTGGGGCACTATCTGGGGCAAGCGATTGCTATCATGGTCAATCTGTTCAACCCTGAGCGTATTTTGATAGGGGGTGAATTTAATCAGGCAAAGTCAGTATTATACCCGGCAATTATGGAATGCATCCAAAACCAAACGCTGCCCTGTTATTTTGAACACCTGATGTTGGAAGAGAGCTTGTTCTACACTCAGGCGACCATGCCAGGCGCGGCATTGGTGAAAAGGGCAATGTATGATGGCCATCTGCTAATGAAGGTATTGGAAGGGTAAGTGATATACTTAATATGTCTTACAGAAAAAGGAGCTTGCAAGCTCCTTTTTCTGTCGTCTTAAAACGGATACCAGATCACACCGTTGTCATGGGCGCGCTTGGTCAGGGCAAGTGCCACACATATTGCGATAAGCGCCAGTACCCCCCCATCTTTGATGGTTAAAGGGCGGTAGTGATACCAGGTACGTGATGTGTTGCGACCAAAGCCGCGTAAGGTCATGGCATTCGAGATTTCATCTGCGCGATCAAGGCTGGAGAAAATCAACGGGATCAAGATTTTTGCCACCCCCCGGAATCTTGCCATTAACGGGGCATTTTTAGAAAAATCCACACCGCGTGCCTGTTGGGCATGCATGATATTGACGAAGCCGTTTTTGACTTCCGGCAGATAGCGTAAGGTCAGGCTGACGGCATAGGCAATTTTATAGGGAACGCCAATACGGTTCAGGCTGGATGCAAACTCAGTCGGGTGGGTGGTAAACACAAACACCAGCGCAATCGGGAACATACTGAAGTACTTCAGGGTGACCGTCACAAGATAAAACAGGGTTTCTTGTGTTAATGAATAGTTACCCGGTAACGTAATAATTTTGGTGGTGGTGTTTGTCCATTCTGAACCCTGCTGAGGGGCGACAAGGAACATAAATACCGCGTTCATCCCAAGCACACTCAACGTCCCCAAAAGAAGCGGCTTATACACCTGGAATGCAACGCCTGTCATTTTAAGCAATGCCAGCCCCAGCAGCACCATGCCAATAATGATCCGCAAATCAAAGGTCGTCAGCACCACCGTTACCCATGCTATAAACAGGGCAAACTTGGTGATACCATTCAGTGCATGAAGTGGTGATTGGGTATCAATATAGTTAATACCAAACTTCATTTTGGAGGTTTTCATCGGGTCTTGCTCTCTGTGTCGATAAACTGCTGCATGAATCCATTGATATCCTGAATGCCAGCACGTTCGGCCAGTTGGTAAAGACTGGTGGTTGTCAGGTTAGCTACATCCAGCAATGCAGGCTGGCTGAATACCTCTGTCATTGGCGCGTCGGCAATCAGTTTGCTGTCAGCAATCACAATAGAACGTGTTGTGTTTTCCAATACCAGATGAAGGTCGTGGGAAATAATCATCACGGTGACACCACGCTCTTTGTTCAGGCGTTTGATAAACGAGAGCATGGCACTGTAGTTGCGATAATCCTGTCCCGCTGTTGGTTCATCAAGGATCAGCAACTCTGGCTCCATCACCAGAATTGATGCAATAGTGACCCGTTTTTTCTGGCCGTAGCTTAATGCGTCTACTGGCCAGTGGCGATATTTGGCAAGGCCGCAAAATTTCAGCACGTCTAAGACTCGGCGTTCAATCTCAGCATCACTCAATCCCAGATTTTTCAGGCCGAAAGCCACTTCGTCCATGATCATATGGTGGGAGATCATGTGGTTGGGATTTTGCATCACCACACCCACTTTCTTGCTGCATTCGAAAATCGACAGTTGGCTGAAGTCCTGACCATCAACGTAGATACTGCCGGCATCCGGCTCTAATACACCCATAATCAGTTTGGTAATGGTGGATTTGCCGGAGCCGTTTTTGCCCAGCACGGAAACCATCTCACCACGGCGCACGTTGAAAGACACGTCTTCCAGTGCGTTTTTCTCGCCATCGTAGGAGTAGGTGAGCCCCTGAATATCGAGTAGGACATCACTTTCCTGTTTCGCACGGTGTTGGGTTGGTGTTGTTGACCAGTGTTTCAAGGCATCGGCAAATTTCTCTACAGGCAGGGTAGAGAGATACGCGGGTGTGTCTGCTTCCTCCAGATGGCATCCGGCATGCTTCAGGGCAGAGAAATAGAGAGGCTGGCGGATACCGTGTTTCTCCAGCAGACCGGACATCATTAGTGCATCGGGTGTGGTGTCAGCCACAATGGTGCCGTTGTCCATCAGGATCACCCTGTCGACATGGCGGGTCAGCACGTCCTCAAGGCGGTGTTCGATGATAATGATCGTTTTACCGGTATCATGGTGAAGCTGGTCGATGATCTCGATAGTGCGCTTCCCGGTTTTGGGGTCAAGCGCAGCCAGCGGTTCATCGAAAAGCAGTATGTCGACATCATCTACCAGTACACCAGCCAGTGAAACACGTTGCTTCTGGCCGCCGGAGAGATCATGTGGCGCATGGTTCAGCAAGGCTTCAAGATCTACCATTTTGGCGGTAGCTTTTACCACTGGGTACATGTCGCCCACCGGCACTTGCTGGTTTTCCAGTGCAAATGCGATGTCTTCACCGACAGTAAGCCCTACAAACTGGCTGTCGGTATCTTGCAGTACGGTGCCGACTTTCTCAGTATATTGCACTAGCTTCATGCCGGATGAAGGTGTTCCACCAATGTAGAGCTCGCCGTCAATATCGCCTTCTATGGCGTGAGGAATGAGGCCGTTAATACACTGGCCTAATGTTGATTTACCGCTGCCGCTTGGGCCGATAATCAGGACTTTTTCACCTTGTTCAATGCGCAGGTTAATGTCTTTCAGCGTAGGGTTGACCAGCGCGTCGTAACGGAAGCTGAAGTGTTTGAATTCGATGGTCATACAGGATCACGCCTCGGTCAGGTTGCGGCATTGGCCGTTGCGTTTAGCGACAGATTGTAAAATGAAATAGCCGACGACGGTCACCAGTAGCGCATTACCGGCGGCAATAATACAAAGCTGAATGAAAACCTTGGTGAAAGGTTCGGCATATAGCACGGTATCCAGAAGTGCAGAACAGCCGTATCCGACGACGTTACCAATGAGGGCTAACAGCGAGAACAGCAACACATCTGGCAGTGAAAAGTGGCCATATTTCAGGCGTTTCTTAGTCAGGATCGGAAACAGGCCCATCATCATGCCGACAATGCCTGAGCCTAATACCCAGGTTAACCATACTCCCCAACCGGCAAACAGATCCGTCACCCAATGGCCGATAAAACCGACAAAGAAGCCCACGCCAGGACCAAACAATACGCTGAACAGTGCCAGTATCGCCATGGCGGGTTTTAGGGTTGTGTTGGCGAAAACAGGAATGCCAAACATCGGCAAACCACCAATCCCATACAAGGCGGAGCCAATGGCAATAATAACAACGGTTTTTGCTGAGAAGTTCATAGATACCCTTTGATGCCCGTAAAATAGGTGAATGCCCGGACGTGATGTAATGCAAACTTTTAAGCGGCTCACAAAATGAGGCGGGATTATAGGAATTATTTTCGGGAAAGGAAAGCTATCTATCTAGACGTCTAAACCTTTCTTTAAACCAAGGTAGACGCCTGTCGAAACTTCAACCGGATTGATGTTGAGAATGGAAAAAATGCAAAAGAAAAGGCGCCGAAGCGCCTTAAACAAAGAGGGGAGAACAGTTAGGCAGTTATTTCGCCAGTTTTTCCTGCATCGCTTCACGCTCGACTGCTCGACAGGCTGCCGCGGTGAAAACCACGTCCGTTGAACTGTTCAGCGCTGTTTCAGCAGAATCCTGAACCACACCGATGATAAAGCCAACCGCGACAACCTGCATGGCGATGTCATTCGGGATACCGAACAGGTTACACGCCAATGGGATCAGCAGCAGTGAACCACCTGCTACGCCAGATGCACCACATGCTGACACTGCTGCAACCACACTTAGCAGCACAGCTGTCGCCAGGTCGACCTGAATACCCAACGTGTTGACAGCAGCCAGCGTCAGCACGGTGATAGTGATTGCCGCGCCACCCATGTTGATGGTTGCACCCAATGGAATAGAAACCGAGTAAGTGTCTTTGTTCAATTTCAGTCGGCTACACAGTTGCATGTTAACTGGAATGTTTGCCGCAGAGCTGCGGGTGAAAAAGGCCGTCATACCGCTTTCACGCAGACACTGAAATACCAGCGGGTAGGGATTGGTGCGGGTTTTGACATAAACGATAGCCGGATTCACCACCAAGGCGATAAACGCCATGCTTCCCAACAATACTGCCAGCAAATGTGCGTAGCCCATTAATGCTTCGAAGCCAGTTTCCGCGAATGTCTTTGCGACCAGGCCGAAGATACCCAAGGGGGCTAGCTTGATAATATTGCGAACAATAAAAGAAACGCCTTCCGCAATATCACCGAAAACCATTTTGGTGGTGCCATTGGCATGGTGCAATGCGATTCCCAGACCAATCGCCCAAGCCAGAATACCGATGAAGTTGCCATTCATCAGTGCGCTAATAGGGTTGTCAACAATGTTGAACAGCAAGGTAGTGATGACCTGAACAATACCTTCTGGTGGCGCAATGGCCGAATCGGAGGTGCTCAGGGTCAGCTCGGTTGGGAACAAAAAGCTCATGGTGACAGCGGTGAGTGCTGCTGCGAAAGTACCAACAAGATAAAGCATAATTATGGGTTTAAGGTGAGTATGTTGGCCCTTTCGCTGATTTGCGATAGATGCCGCCACCAGAATAAATACAAGAATAGGGGCGACAGCTTTTAATGCGCTGACAAACAAACTGCCTAAAAATCCTACTGCTTTGGCGCTTTCCGGCGAGAAGCTTGCCAGGGCAACACCGGCAATAATACCTATCAGGATCTGCACGACCAGGCTGGCGTTTGTTATTCGGGCTAAAGGTGATTGTGTTTGCGTCATTATAATCTCACTTCACTGTGTAAGGGTCTTAGGCCCTATTTACCTAATTTTTCTAGAGACATGGGGCCTCCAGTCGATTTAGGTTTTACCTACAACACCTCAAATATCCGCGTATCTGAGGTAAAAACTGTTAATGCATAGTTAGCGAAAGGGATTAAATCAGTTGGGCACTCATTCTGTAAAGTGGAAATTGACACAAAATATACTGTGGGATCGCATATGCATGATTTTATAACGGTATATGGGCAACATAAGATGTGAATCATTGGATAATTAAACGTTTTGTAGGTGAAATGCAAGAAAAAGCGTCATTAATGACGCTTTCAATTGCGATTGTTACTGAGCTGACAAAACTTATGGGTTTAATAAATCACCCTGCCGACCGCATTTAACAGTTGGCTGACCCCCTTAGTGAAGTGTAGGGGAGCGTCTGCCACTGTGTAACAAAGGCAGCCGTCATGCGTACGTGGTGTGTGGTGGTGAGATCTGTCCAAGACAATGAAATCACCGGGCACGTAGGTGTCCTGCTCATCTTCAAAATGGCCGCTCAATAGCAAAGTCACTTCCATTCCTTTGTGTGTATGGCTTGGAACGCTGCCGTTCATTCCGATATGAAGCAGGCTTGCGCGTGTGTCTCCTTCATTAAGGGGTAGCCTAGCACGGCTGATCGCCCCCATTGAGCTCCATCCCAAATGATGATAGCGACGAAGCGCTACTGGCAATGTGTATCTTTCACCCGCCACTTCAATGTTAGAAGAGGGAGAGGCAGACACTTTTGTCTGAGGCTTGGTTTCATCATTGATGATTGATGACAACATGCTTGCAAACATGTCATTTACTGATGCATTAACGGGAATTTCTTCATCATTTGAGAATGCGTTATTGGCTGCTTCTGTTTCGTAGATAGCGACCTTTTCTGCACAATCCCGGCACATTTCACAGTGAGCTGCTACAGCAATAGACATGGATGCCGTCAGTTCACCCGCCGCATGTGATTTCAATAGATTGTCAGACGGATGGTACTTAATCATTGTTAACCTCCAGATGAGAACGCAGCTTTTGTAGGCCAAGTCTTAACCGTGACTTGATGGTACCGAGAGGCACATTTAACTGGTCGGCAAGTTCCTGATGCGTCAACTGCTTGAGATATACCCCCCGAACAACTTGCTGCTGTAAATCAGGCAGGAGGTCAATGTAAGAGAGCAACTGTGACTGTATCTGTTCTTGCAAGGCTTCTTCTTCCTGATCGCCAACCTCTCCGTCAATCAATGGCCAGATATCACCGCTCAGGCAATCTTCCCTATTACTTTTCACTTTCCTGAGCATGTCAAAACTCACATTTCGCATGATTGTGAAAATCCACGTTGATGCACCGCCTTTCGACCCATCGTAGAGGTATGCTTTCCGCCACACCAGAATCATTGTTTCCTGCAGCAGTTCCATCGCTTGCCCGTCCGCACGCAGGTGACGCAAGCCATATGCCCGCACTTTGGGTGCAAAATGACTGAAAAGCGCTGAAAATGCGGCGTCGTCTCTGTCGTTAGCAACGCGATGAAGCAATTCTGCCAGATACTCTGGCGTGGGTGATGACATAGTAGACCGGCTTTGGGAAGGTTTCTGGTAGTTTGAATTATAAGTGCTTTCGACCCGTTCCATGATGTTAGTGTCCTGTAAATGTCTTATCAGTCGAAACGTATCCGGATACCATTTGGATCACGTGAGTATCAACTATTTTCTTCGCTGAGAAGTAGGGAAATGAATTGTTTTACTTCAGCGAGATCTTGTTGGGCAATGAACCATTGTCGTTGGCTATTCTCCAGCGGAAGCACTTCCAGCCAGCGTTGGCACACCCAGAGCATGTCATCAAAGCGCTTTTCGTTCCCGTATTGGGCGGCGTGTTCTGGATGTGCTTTGAACAAATCCTCTAACACCTCGCCAAGCATGCCTGCTTCAGATTGTTCCTGCCAGGCAGGCAATATATCGGCGTTGCCTACCCACAGTCCGTCTTTTTCCTGTCCAATGTTCGACAGGCTGACCCGTGATGCGCCGCGGATGGTGATACCCAGCAGCCCGTCGGGGAGCGTTTCGAAGTCGACAATCTTTACATGGGTGCCGAACCGGCAAATTGCATCGCCGTCTTTCATCGCCAGCACAAATCCTGAATCGGTGGCCATGGATTCTTTTACCAGCCGTATGTAACGCGGCTCGAAAATCCTGAGCTTGGTGATGCCTCCCGGAAGAAGGAAAAGTGGTAACGGGAAAAGACCTAAACGCATTGAAACCTCCATTTATTTCTCTAAAGAATTACGGAGGTATCAACGACGACGATCACCTTATTTAACGATTGTCCGTAAGCCACTATGAATTGCCTCAACCAGTTGCTGCAATTGCGCACGGCTGATGTCATAGGGGGGCATGATGTAAATCAGGCGGCCGAAGGGGCGGATCCATACGCCTTTTTCAACGAAGTGTTTCTGGATGGCCTCAACATTGACAGGATGGTGGGTTTCTACCACACCAATGGCACCCAGCCAGCGAACCGCCCTGACGGCATCTGATGACAGTAGAGGCGGTAATAGTGTTGAAAGTACAGATTCAATACCGAGAACTTTGTCCTGCCAGGGGGTATCAAGCAATAACTGAAGGCTGGCGTTAGCAACTGCAGCGGCCAGCGGGTTTCCCATAAACGTCGGGCCATGCATAAAGCAACCTGCCTCGCTGCTGCATACCGTGTCTGCAACGTGCTGGGTGGTGAGGGTGGCAGCCATGGTCATATATCCTCCGGTCAGGGCCTTACCGAGGCATAGGATGTCAGGCTCAATATCTGCGTGTTCACAGGCGAACAATTTGCCTGTCCGGCCAAAACCGGTGGCGATTTCATCACAAATCAGCAGCACACCATGCTCATCACACAGCTCCCGTACCCGTTTCAGGTAGGTGGGGTGATAAATCCGCATGCCGCCAGCGCCCTGAACGATCGGCTCAAGAATCACTGCGGCGATATTGTCGGCGTTTGCCTCGAGCTTATATTTGAAATCGGCAATGTCGCTTTCACGCCACTCATCGTAAAAACCACAGGCAGGGGAATCGGCAAAGATATGCTCGGGCAAAAAGCCTTTGTAGAGCTTGTGCATGGAATTATCAGGGTCCGTCACAGACATCGCAGCAAAGCTGTCTCCGTGATACCCATGGCGAAGAGTGAGGAATTTTGCCCGGCTTTCCCCTTTTGCATGCCAGTACTGCAAGGCCATTTTCAATGCAACTTCAACTGATATTGATCCGGAATCGCACAGGAACACCTTTTCCAGTGACGCGGGTGTCATCGCTACCAATTTTTTACAAAGCGCGATAGCAGGCTCGTGGGTGATGCCGCCAAACATAACGTGCGACATCTGGGAAAGCTGGTCAGTCACAGCGTTGTTTAGCGCTGGGTGGTTGTAGCCATGAATAGCTGCCCACCAGGACGACATACCATCGATCAATGGGGTGCCATCTTCCAGGTAAATGTGCACGCCTTCGGCCCTAGTGACGGGATAACAGGTCAGAGGGGTGATTGTTGATGTATACGGGTGCCAGATGTGGTTGCGATCGAATGCGATATCCATGCTTTTAAAGTGCCCGATTGTAAACCATGTAATGTTGTTTATGTTGACATTGTAAGGGTCGACCTTAGACTGAACAAGTATTACAAGACGATCCCTTCACGGATCTATTCAAATAACACTGGAATCAACGTGAGGTAATACAGGTGGAAGTACGCCATAACTGGACTGTCGGCGAAGTGCAGGCCCTTTTTGAAAAACCTTTTATGGATCTGATGTTTGAAGCGCAGCAGGTACACAGGAAATACCAGCCGGCGAATCAGGTTCAGGTCAGCACGCTGCTTTCCATCAAAACCGGTGCCTGCCCGGAAGACTGCAAATACTGCCCACAGAGCGCGCATTACCGCACCGATGTGGAAAAAGAGCGCCTTCTTGACGTAGAGCGAGTGTTGGATGCCGCGCAAAAAGCCAAGAGCGCTGGTGCGACCCGCTTCTGCATGGGGGCGGCGTGGAAGAATCCGAAATCGCGTGACATGCCTTACCTGAAAGCGATGATCCAAGGGGTGAAGGGCATGGGGCTGGAAACCTGTATGACCCTGGGTATGTTGACGCCAGAGCAGGCTAATGAGCTGGCTGGGGCCGGGCTTGATTACTATAACCACAATCTGGATACCTCCCGCGAGCATTACAGCAATATTATCACTACCCGTACTTTCCAGGATCGCCTCGATACCCTTTCCCATGTCCGTGAAGCCGGAATGAAAGTCTGCTCCGGTGGCATTATTGGCCTTGGCGAAAGTGCATCAGATCGCGCTGGTTTGTTGGTGGAGCTGGCAAATCTGCCGCACCATCCGGATAGCGTCCCTATCAATATGCTGGTGAAGGTAAAAGGCACGCCGCTGGAATCGGTTGATGATGTTGACCCATTCGACTTTATCCGCATTATCGCTGTTGCACGTATCATGATGCCGAAATCTGCTGTGCGGCTTTCCGCAGGCCGTGAAAATATGAACGAACAAATGCAGGCAATGTGTTTTATGGCTGGCGCGAATTCGATTTTCTATGGTTGCAAACTGCTGACAACGCCAAATCCGAATGAAGATGCTGACATGCAGCTTTTCAGAAAGTTAGGTATCAACAGCGAGCAGGCGGTGCAGAAACCCGATGCCGTTCAGGAAGAAACCCTGTTGAATCAGGTCGCTGAGCGTGTCGCGTCGCGTCCGGGTAAAGATGATCTTTTCTACGATGCGAGCGTGTAGGGGTGCCCAGCGACAATGTATGAACAAAGCCAACTGCAACGTCGTATCAGTCAGAGGCTCGAAGCACGGCGGCAACAGCATCTCCACCGACAGGTATCAGCGCTCAGGTTGCAACCCGGCACATTAACAGACGGCGCAGATCGCCAGTTCGTTAATTTTTCCGGCAATGACTACCTTGGGCTCGCACAAGAGCCTGAGCTGATCCATGCCTGGCAGGATGGCCTTTCCAAATATGGCGCAGGTAGCACCGCCTCGCCCTTGGTGAGTGGTTATTCCTACCCTCATCTTTCACTGGAATCACGCTTGTGTGAGTGGTTGGGCTTTGATCGGGCCTTGCTTTTTAACAGCGGCTTTTCTGCCAATCAAGCAGTGATTTTTGCCTTGCTGGAAAAGGGCGATCTCCTGCTGCAGGACAAGCTGAACCATGCGTCTTTGATAGAAGCGGGAATGCTTTCACAGGCAACTATGAAGCGCTTTCCACACAACCATGTCGACAGGTTGAGCCAACTACTGAAGCGTAGTGAATCGGCCTCCCTGACGGTGACGGAAGGTGTATTCAGCATGGATGGCGATCTTTCACCGTTGGCGGAAATGAAGCGGTGTTGCGAGGAAAACCAGAGCTGGCTGATGGTTGACGATGCTCATGGTTGCGGCATTTTAGGCAAAGAAGGACGGGGCAGTGCAGACCATGCGGGGATCAAGCCTGACATTTTGGTTGTCACCTTTGGCAAAGCATTTGGCATGATGGGAGCCGCGGTACTTTGCTGTGAATCCGTTCATGATTATTTGACCCAGTTTGCCCGCCACTATGTGTATTCCACCGCGATGCCACCCGCGCAAGCCTATGCGCTCGAAAAAGCCCTTTCACTTATCCAGACCCAATCGTGGCGCCGGGAGAAATTGGCGCTCCTTTCCGACATTTTCCATCACGAGTTAGAAGGTTTTTCAGCGGTGCTTTCTACGATCACACCGATTAAGCCGGTAGTACTGGGCAGTGTTGAACGTATGCAGTCATTGGCGGTTTCTCTCAAAGATGCTGGTTATTGGATCGGCGCTATTCGTCCACCCACCGTTCCGGTAAACACAGCACGGCTTCGTATTACACTCTCTGCCAGCCATGATGAATTACAGGTTAAGTCACTGGCTTCCACGTTACGTTATCTATTGCAGGAGGAAGCATGAGTCAGGCCGTACGCTTTCATCTGCAAACACTTTCCAAGCTGAGTGAGGAGAAAAAAGCCATTCAAACGGCGTTTGGCCGCGCAGCCAATACGTATGATGTTAGCGCCGCGTTTCAGCGCAGGGTTGGTCACCAGTTGATGGCACGTTGTGCTGACTGGAAGGGAAAAAACGTCCTTGATTTGGGCTGTGGCACGGGTTATTTCACCCAGCAGTTGCTTAATGAGGGCGCCAACGTCATTGCGCTGGACTTGTCTGACAAAATGCTTGAAAAGGCGTGGATGAGATGTGGAAATCAAGCGGTCTATATTGCTGGTGATGCGGAGTGTTTGCCGCTGGTAGACAACAGCCTTGATGTTGCCTTTAGTTCCCTGGCCTTGCAATGGTGTGACGATCTTTCTGTTCCCCTGTGTGAGTTAAAGCGGGTAGTGAAACCGGGAGGGAAAATCTTCTTTACCACGTTACTTGAGGGGTCACTGGAAGAACTGAAGCAGGCGTGGCGTGGCGTCAAAGGTGAATCACACGTGAATGCCTTTTTATCGCTCAAGCAGGTAAACATTGCGCTCGCTCAAGCTAAGTGCAACCACACTCACATAGAATGTAGAACAATGATGGAACGTTACCCCTCCGCATTAGCGTTGATGAAGGACCTGAAAGGTATTGGTGCGACGCATTTACGAGAGGGCAGAAGTGCGGGGTTGGTTGGCAGGCGTACCTTCATTGAGCTGGAAGACGCCTATGGTGCGTTCAAGCTGGACGACGGTGAGCTCCCCGCTACGTACAAGGTTTGCTTTGGAACGATAGATAATGAATAAGAGTTATTTCGTCACAGGTACAGACACCGAAGTGGGAAAAACCGTCGCATCCATGGCGGTTATGCAGGCTGTTTCCAAGGCTGGCTATAGTGTGGCAGGTTATAAGCCGATTGCAGCAGGCAGTAAGGACACCGAACAAGGCCCGATGAATTCGGATGCGATCCGTCTTCGTGAATGTTCAACGGTCGACGTCAGCTATCAGGATGTGAATCCATGTTTGCTGCATGCGGCATGTTCACCGCATATTGCGGCGTTACTGGAAAATGAAACGGTTGATTTCTCGGTATTGTCTGAGGGGTTGAAAGCGTTACAAGCACGTTCAGATTTCACATTAGTGGAAGGGGCGGGCGGCTGGCGTGTGCCCATCTCGTACGATACAACATTGGCCGACTGGGTGGTGGGCGAAAAGCTGCCTGTCATTTTGGTGGTGGGTATCAAGTTGGGGTGTCTGAACCATGCCTATCTGACGGCAGAAGCGGTTCGCCGTGACGGCTTGGAGATTGTGGGGTGGATTGCTAACCGAATTAATCCGGGAACAGAGCATTACAGTGACATCGTCAAAACGCTGGAGCATCACCTGAAAGTACCAAAGCTTGGAGAAATTCCTTATATGTCGTCGATCAAGTCGCGAGATCTAAGTGGTTATATCGACATTACGCCGTTAGGGTTCTAACCAGAAACAAAGCCAGCGAGATGCTGGCTTTCATATGAAAACATTACTTTTAGTTTGGTGCTTATTTGTTGTCTTCCGGCAAAAGCCCCATCAGCGACTGCTGAACATCTGAAACCTTCTGAAGCTTTGCATTCTCGTCGTCAGCGAGACCTAGTTCAGCACAAGCTTCATCAAAGCTCATGCCCAAGTGACAGCAAAGGATATCGATTGCCATTCGATAATTTTCTTTGTCAGCCATGATTCTTTCTCCTTAGAATCGTGCCCCTGCCGGGCTACAATGTGCCTATTGAACACTTCATCATGTGTACGTACGTTATTCCTCAGCAGTGACGATTACAACTCGACAAAAGTCTAATGCGGTCTAATGTATGACGCTTCTTATCTTTGCCTGTATGGTTTCAAGATAGTATACAGCGTATGTCCGCAAGAATTTGTGTTTTAAATTGTTACATGAACTTGTTTTTCCGCAATTCGACCCTACTATTTGCCTAGGGTCTGCTGGTCTCATAAGTCCAACACACCCGAGATACCCTGAACATTGGCTGCACTGAAAATAGTGGCATTGGTAGGCAGGGTATAACGCTTCCATTTTTCGGAGACAATTGAAGCAATGAAACGTATCGCTTTATTCCTGTTGACAAACCTGGCTGTTCTGTTTGTCTTCAGCATCGTATTAAACATCGTGTACGCAGTCACAGGTCTTCAACCTGGCAGCCTGTCTGGTCTGTTGGTGATGGCGGCACTGTTTGGCTTTGGTGGTTCCCTGATTTCCTTGATGATGTCGAAGTCTATGGCGCTTCGCTCTGTTGGCGGTCAGGTGATAGAGCACCCACGCAATGAGACAGAACATTGGCTGATGAGCACGGTTAGCCGTCAGGCACAACAGGCGGGCATTGGCATGCCAACCGTTGCGATTTATTACTCAGATGACATTAACGCCTTTGCAACTGGTGCAAAAAAAGACGACTCCCTGGTAGCCGTGTCCAGCGGCCTGCTTGAGAACATGACCCGAGATGAAGCCGAAGCCGTGCTGGCCCATGAAGTGAGCCACATTGCTAACGGTGACATGGTCACGATGGCGCTGATGCAAGGGGTTGTAAATACCTTTGTGATTTTTATCTCTCGTATCATCGCTGGTGCTGTCAGCGGCATGAACAATAATGATGAAGAAGGAGAGAGCGGCGGCAGCTTCATGGTGTACTTTGTCGTGTCTTCGATTCTGGAAATTGTATTCGGTCTTTTGGCCAGTATCCTGACGATGTGGTTTAGCCGTTACCGTGAATTTAAAGCGGATGCGGGGTCAGCCAAGTTGGTGGGCAAAGAGAAGATGATAGCCGCCCTTGAGCGCCTGAAAATGAGTCATGAAAGCCGTCTTGAAGGGTCAATGATGGCGTTTGGCATCAATGGCAAGAAGTCCTTGAGTGAGCTGTTTATGACACACCCGCCACTGGAAAAGCGCATTGCAGCGCTGCGTAGCGGTGAGCACCTGTAATCAGACACTACTATGATTTTGATAAAACGCCTCCTATGAAAAGGGGGCGTTTTTTTATTCGTGGCATTTACTTTTTTGTCCTCTGAGCTCAAGTCTCTTCAGGCGACTTAAATATAACGCTTAATAGATAGCAACATAATGAAAAATAATAAACAAATCGAAAGATTTAGTATACTCAACAGAGTGCGTATGACAAAACTAGTGGAATTCTGACAATGTTTCATTCTGGCTTTGCTAATATTTTGTTGGAGACTTTTTTGCGTAGTACATTGGTGTGTGGAGTGTCAATTTATATAGTGACTCAATATGTAGACTTTGTCTAAATATTGGATCGATCCACCAATTCAGACAATAAAATATGCTTTGATTAGATAAGTATGAATATTCTCATTTACGTTTCGGATGATTTAAACAAAAGGCAAATTCACATCAGTGAATACCACAATTATCCGGACAAATTGAGGGTGTTCGATATGCAATTTGATTCTTTTTCTTATGCTTCGCGTTGGTTGGATCTCGCCACATTCGGGCCCCAAAAAGGTGAAGTGGAAAATTTAATAAACAAAGGTGCTAAAACCTGGTTTGACGAACAAATTGCACTTCCTGCCTCTTTCCACCTAAAAAAGTGTTATCAACAATTCGAGGTTCAGGGTTACGGCAAAAAACCGTCAAGATCAACTCGAATCAGGGCTTGGCTAGATATTGCATTTTATTCAAAAGACCAGTTAAGACAGCGTGTTGCATACGCATTATCACAGATTTTTGTCGTTTCGGATCAAGACGCTGCATTATCTTATCGCGCGCCAGCGATGGCCAGTTATAACGATATGTTATGTCAACATGCCTTTGGTCATTATCGTGACTTGTTGAAAGAGGTGTCGTTGTCGGCGGTGATGGGGCAATACCTTACGATGGTTGGCAACAGGAAAGGGGATCCGGCAACAGGTCGCCGGCCGGATGAAAATTATGCCCGCGAGATCATGCAGCTCTTTTCTGTGGGGCTTTACCAGCGTGATATTGATGGTACTTATGAACTTGATGGGAATGGCCAGCCTATTCCTTGTTACACTGAAAAAGATATTCAGGAACTGGCCAGGGTATTCACTGGCTGGCACCACACAGATAATACATTCCTACAACCGATGGTGAATCATGCAACGGACCACGACAGTGGTGAAAAATGGGTAATGGGACATCATTTCCCTGAGAATACGTCCGCTGAGCAAGAACTGGATCAGGTTATGGACATGTTGTTGCACCATCCTTCAACCGCTCCCAATATTTGTCACGGATTAATCCAGCGTCTTGTTACTTCAAACCCGTCACCGGATTATGTCCGCCGTGTTACTGAGACTTTTCTTGATAATGGCATGGGAGTAACAGGAGACTTGAAGGCCGTCATTTGGGCCATTTTAAGTGACCCTGACGTGTATACCGCACCGCCCCAAAGCATGAGCAAGATTCGCGAACCCTGGTTGTCCTTGGTTTATCTCTACCGCGCTTTGAATGTAAAACCAGGGGCGGGGAGTAGGGTTGTGAAAACGGATCTGGTGTATTTAAAAACCTGTAACCAATATCCGTTGGGAGCCCCTTCTGTTTTTAATTTCTATTTGCCAGATTATGCGCCGAAAGGTGTTATAAAAGAAAATAATTTGGTTGCGCCAGAATTACAAATTATAGATTGGTCGCATATTATTTATGTCCACAATTTCATATACGGTATTCTCCGGCTAAATCTCCAGAAAATAACGGCACCGTTAAGTAATGAGCTTTATATCGATGTTGAAGATTTTAAGACCCTGATTGCTAACAAAGACATTAAAGGTTTTGTCCAGGAAACATCAGAACGCTTTTTTAACGGTGCAATGCCAAAGGTATTGCAAGAGTCGCTTTATCGCCAATATAACGGTATGAACTTGGCTCCGGGAAAATGGGTTCAGCGTCTACTTTTCATTGCTCTGGTCTCTCCTTATTTTCACGTTCAGGAAAATCGCGTATGAAACTGACAAGAAGGCGTTTTATCCAATCTTTTGGGGTTGCCAGTACAACAGCCGCAGCTCCGTTAAGCTGGAGTGTTCAGGCGAATGATGTCGAAGATTACAAGGCCCTGATTTGTGTTTTTCTAGCGGGGGGCAATGATTTCTTCCATCAGGTGATCCCGGTGGACCATATCCACTACAAAAAATATGCATCGTCCAGGCAAGGGATCGCCGTGCCACGCAAAATGGTTAATACATTAGCGATTAAAGATGTGAATGGCGTCCAGCTTGGTCTCCACAAGGCGATGGCTCCTTTGATGCCGCTGTTTGAGCAAGGAAAAGCCAGTTTTGTACTTAATGTAGGACCGTTGCTGGCACCCGTGACACGACATGATGTTGTTAGTGGCCGAGCAGAATTGCCCCCGTTCCTTTTTGCACACAACAAGCAACAGGATGTGTGGCAGCACAGCTGGATGGGTCAACAGTACAGTGAAAACGGCTGGCTGGGGATGTCTATGGATTTGTTGTCCAGAGATCTCGGTGGTATGCCAAATGCCTTCCATACGGGACCCAATTCTCTACTCGATGCGTTTGACGCAGAAAAAATATTTGTCAATAAAGATGGCTTTGAGTCTTTACGGATGCTGAAAAACGCCGCCATGCGCTCGGGCTACGAATCCAGTGCAAACCAATACTATGATTCACCGCTTGCAGCAGGTTATGCAGAAGTTATTAAGCAGGCTATGTATGCTCAGGATCAAATGGGGCCCGTTGCGGGGACCATTTCAATGGATTCACGTGTTCCAGGCTCTAACCTTGGGATGCAGCTGCGTGCGGTGAAACAAATGATTGAAGGGGCGCCATTGTTAGGTCATAACCGCCAGGTATTCTATGTTTCCATGGGAGGCTTTGATACTCACGACAATCAAGAACGCCGTCAGAATGAGCTGATGAATGAGTTTTCGGAGGCGATAGCGGGTCTTTACGCTTCGCTGGATTCAGAGGGGTTGAGTGATAAGGTCATGACTTGCACGCTATCTGAGTTTGGTCGCGCTATGCATGATAATTCGCGTAATGGTACAGATCATGGATGGGGAAACGGGCACTTCTTGTTTGGGGGGGGTATTACACAAGGCACCTGCTATGGCTCTTACCCTGATTTTACCCGTGGCAGTGAAGACGACAACGGGGAAGGTCGCTTGATCCCAAAAATTTCGCATGAACAATATGCCGCACATATGGTTCAATGGCTGGGATTGAACGGCAGCGCTTTGAATACCGTGTTCCCAACCCTGTCTAAATTTGGTGGTCCAATGGTTCGCAGCGCTATTGTATAGCCTGTTCATACTATTTACGTCTGGTGGCATGATTTGCGATCTAATAATGAAAGCCGTTAAAAGTGGCTTTCATTATCAGCAGATGGATTCAACACACTAAAATGATCATCCTTTTAGAAGTGCCACCATAGCCTCACCCACACCATGGGCACTTGCAGGGTTTTGACCAGTCACAAGAAGACCGTCGACAATAACATGAACACCCCAAGGCTGAATTTTGCTGAATTTTGCCGCTTTACGTGTCAATGCTTCCTCCAGCAAGAAGGGGATATCTTCGATGGTGCCAAAATCTATTTCTTCTTCACGGGTAAAAGCAGTTACGTTTTTATCTGCAATCAGCGGTTGTCCGTTACTTAATGTAATTGGAAGTAAAGCGGCAGGACCATGGCAAACAGCACCGACCACACCACCGTTTTCGTAGAGTGTTGCCGTGAGGCGTGCAGTTGGGACATGCTTTGCCAAATCTGAGAGCAGGCCAAACCCACCTGGATAGAAAATAGCGTCGTAACCATCGATGTTGATTTGGTTAACCGGAATGGTGTTTTTCACACGTGACTGAAATTCCATGTCATTAAAAATGCGTGTATTTACATCGTCGCCTTCTATGTTTTCACCATAGAAGGGGACTGCGCCGCCATTAATAGAGGCGACGTCATAACCAAAGCCTGCTTGCAAAAAAGAATCCAGCGCATGAGTCAGCTCTGGTGCGTAAGTGCCATTGGCCTGCTTGGTTGTGCCGAGCGTGGGATGATTTGTAACGATGATAAGAATCTTTTTCATACTGAAATCCTCTTGTTGGTATGAGTTGGCATGGATAAAGGTCATTGTTTGTGGTTCTACTTTATACTTTTGCTGTATGAACGATAATCCGTTAAAATGGAAAACCGTCTTTGTTATATGGCAATAATAAAAATGAGCCTCTACTCACCCAGCTTTGATGGCATTATTGAATTTGTTTCTGTGGCTGATGCCAAAGGGTTCAGCGAAGCGGCGCGTCGTTTAAATTGTTCAGTGAGTCATGTTTCCCGGCAGGTGTCTCGGTTGGAACAGCGGCTGGGCACAGCGTTGTTTGCCCGTTCGACTCGCGCGGTAAATCTAACAGAAGCCGGTCAGCAGTATTACCAACAATGCCAGGAGCTTGTGACTGGGCTTCTTCAGGCAAATGAAATGGTGACAGGCACGCAGTTTGATTTGCAAGGTACGTTGCGTATCAGTATGGCCGGCTCGTTTGCAGAGCAATTTGTTGTACCTGTGCTGGTAGATTTTGCCAAGTTGTATCCGAAACTGACGGTTGAAGTGGATTTCAGCAGTCGCCATGTCAATTTTGTAGAAGATGGCATTGACTTCGCGATCCGCTACGGACGATTACAGGATTCTGGCTTGGTAGCGAGAAAGCTTGTTGATCGCAGTTTAATGGTGGTTGCCGCTCCTGGTTACCTTTCAGAGCATGGAGAGCCAAATCATCCTAACGCATTGATAGGGCATTCATGTTTAATCACTAACAGTGATACCTGGTTATTTGAGCAGAATGGAAAAGAGTTGCCT
Source organism: Grimontia sp. THUN1695 (assembly GCF_059704325.2). Taxonomy (NCBI): domain Bacteria; kingdom Pseudomonadati; phylum Pseudomonadota; class Gammaproteobacteria; order Vibrionales; family Vibrionaceae; genus Grimontia; species Grimontia sp. THUN1695. The sequence goes on from NZ_AP046577.1 coordinate 1,093,306, forward strand.
GTAAAGGTGTCTGGTCGGTTTAGGTGCAACAATGCCAATGCAGTGGTGGAGGCGTGTATCAGTGGACTCGGGATTGGTTACATGCCCAAAAGTAGCCTCAGGCAAGCTATTGAAGATGGCACTTTAGTGCCGATACTTGAACCGTTTTGGACCCGAAAGATTACGTCGTGGATTGTGTATCAAAACCGCAAATTTTTGCCGCTCAAAGCGCGGCTTGCTATCGATCACCTGTTGTCATATTTTGATGAATGGCAAGAATGACCAGATAAAAATAAAGAAGCACATATCAGGATATTTCTCATTTTTTCTTCGCATTAATAGACATCTTCACGATTTCTTCACAGTTGCTCGCGCAAAATGTCAGCCAACATCAGAACTTTTAACTGACTATCAACGATGATATCGAGTTTAATAAGTTTTTCTATCGGGCTTTTGGCGAGTCACGTGAGTTTTATGCCATGCTCTCTGTGAAGGCGGACTATGAAGTGATTCCATCAATGGCCTTATGAACATTACCTATTAATTTTGATCAGGATATTGAAATGAAAAAAATCATTGCATTATCAGTATTGATGGCGCTATCCAGTTCAGCATTTGCTGCATTTCAGGGGCCAAGTGTTAACAGCATCAACACGGTTAAAGCGGCACTGGAAGCTAAAGATGAAAGTGTGGTTGTGTTAAAAGGACACATCGTTCAAGAGTTGGGCAGTGAGCTTTATCTGTTCCGTGACAGCACCGGCGAGATCCAGGTTGAAATTGATAATGAAGACTGGCTAGGGCAAAACGTGACACCTAATGACAATGTGACGATTCGTGGTGAAGTCGACACAGAATGGCGTTCAGTTAAGATAGACGTAGATACTATCACGAAGAACTAATATATACCCGTGATCATTGAAGATGCTTGATTTTCATCGGTATGAGGATCATGCTACGCCCCATGAAAGTGACTCTGACCTACAAGCAAAAACATGAACTCGAAAACCAGCACGATAAAACGCGTGATGGTCGAGTGCGTGACCGTATTAAAGCGGTACTGCTTGCTTCTGAAGGTTGGAGTACTGCCATGATTTCTCAAGCCTTGCGTATTCATGAAACCACCGTTCTCCGTCACCTTCACGATTACGCGCAGTCCGAGAAACTCAAACCTGAAAATGGTGGGTCCAGCAGTGGCTTATCGGCTTCACAGGCGATGGCGCTCATCGAGCACTTAACAGAGGTGACCTATCACCATACTCACCAGATTGTTGCCTATGTTCTGGCGCAACTCGGCGTCTGCTATACCGTCGCTGGCATGAACAAGTGGCTGCATCACCACGGTTTTAGCTATAAAAAGCCTAAAGGTGTCCCTCACAGGTTTGATGAGGCTAAACAGCAAGAATTTGTCGAAGCCTACAAGGCACTTAAGTCGAGCTGCGGCAAAGAGGAAACTATCCTGTTCATGGATGCGGTTCATCCCACTCAGGCCACCAAACTCTCTCATGGCTGGATACGTACTGGGCAGGACAAAGCGATTGAAACCACGGGAAGCCGCAGTCGCCTCAACATTGTGGGTGCATTAAATCTCTCTGAGATTGGCCGCACTGTTATCGATAATTACGAGAGCATCAACAGCGAAAACATCGTTAGGTTTTTGTGCAAGCTGAGAGAAAGCTACCCACTGACGTATAAGCTCCACCTCATTCTGGATGGTGCAGGGTATCACCGAAGCGACTTAGTAAAAGACGCCGCCTTTGTGCTGAATATCGTCCCAACCTCAATCCGATAGAACGGCTTTGGAAAGTGATGAACGAGCAGGTAAGGAACAATGTCTACTTCAAAAGTAAACGGGATTTTGAAGCGGCTATTGGCCGATTTTTCACTGTGATCCTTCCACAAATCGCAGGCTCTTTAGCGTCTCGTATAAATGATAATTTTCAAGTGCTCAATCCTGCATCTTCAAGTTGAATGGGTATATCGATTACAATTTGAGGTGGCTCTGAATTCAGGGCTGCCTTATTCTTGCACCAATTTAACCCCATCCGTCTGATTGCTGTGTTTCTGCTATTCCCAAACTACCTGAAGATGCTTGGGTATATCTGTTTCAAACAGCGCCAATAAGCTAAAACCGCCTTCTTAAAAGGCGGCACGTTATTGGTATCTCGTTGTTATGTGACTGAAATTCCCTCGTTAACCGTTACACGATTAACATTCCAGCTCAACATCAGCCCAATAATGACAGCTGCCCCTGCCCCCATCATCACCGCTGAAACTGTCAGCAGGCCGTGAACAGCCAACGCAGAAACTGCGCCACTGGCGGTAAAACAGATCATGGTTTGCAGGAAGTTGAGCAAACCAGCGGCTGTCGCGCTGCAGGTTTTGAATTCTTCCAGCGCTTTGTTCACCACTATCGGGTAAATCGCGCCGTTTGCTGCTGCTAGGAAGCAGAATGGGATCAGCACAGGCCAGATGTTGGTGACATCAGTCTGCCATGACACCACAAAGATCACGGATACGCTTGCAATGAACAGAGCAACAAACCAAGGCAGCAATACAGAACCGTCAAACTTGTTCAGCAGGGCGCGGCAGCTGTAACCACCCACGATGAACGCAATGGTTTGGGGCACATAGCTCATACCAATGTCTGCACCGCTGTAACCCATCTTGGTCATCACGAAAGGTGAGCCTGTCAGCCACGCAAAGAAAGCGGCTGAACAACCCGCAAATACCAGCATGTTACCGATAAACTTGCGTGAACGAATAATGCGCTTGTAGTCGCCAACCAGCTTGGTACCCAGCTTCTCGTCACTGTTAACCGCTGGCGCGCTTTCTTTCTGACGCAGGGTAGTAATCACCAATAGTGCACCCAAAGCAACCAGTGCAATAAAAATACTACGCCAGCCGAACTGGGATTCCAGCGCTGCACCTGCCAGCGGTGCCAGTGCAGGAGACAGGGCAACCAACGGCATGATGGTTGCGAATACACGCTGGGAGGTGTTGCTGTCATAGCGGTCAATAACCACAGCTTGCCAGATCACAGCCGCAGAGCAGGCGCCCAGCGCCTGCACAAAACGCGCCGCCAGAAAAACATCAATGCTTTCTGCCATAAAGCACGCAGCAGTAGCGACACTGAACAGCACCATACCGCCGACCAAAACCTTGACGCGGCCAATGCGATCAGACAGGGGACCGTACACGATTTGGCCCAGCGCCATACCCAACAGGAACACCGTGAGCGACAGGCCAATCATAGATTGGGTGGTGCCCATCTCAAGGCGGATGTTTTCAAACGCAGGCAGGTACATGTCCGTCGCCAGGAAGCCGAGCATACTCAATCCGGCAAACCAGATCATCGTGGTCAATGGAACCGTATTTTTCATTTTACTTGTCCGTTATACAGTTGTTTGTACATATGGCTGCGAAGTCTACTGCTGGTGAAAAGCGGTGTGAAACGCTAAAATTTCGACACTCCTTTCAAAAAATTTGATTTGTATGTTTTCCTATCAAGATCTTCAAGTGATTGACGCAGTTGCCCGCCGTGGTAGCTTTTCTGCCGCTGCTGAAGAATTACACAAAGTGCCGAGCGCGGTGAGCTATAGCATCAGGCAAATAGAAGACAAACTTGCTGTGAATTTATTTGAGCGTTTACATCGTTCAGTAAAGCTCACGCCGGCTGGTGAGTTCTTCGTGCAACAGGCGAGGGATCTGATGAAACGGATGGACGAGATACGCCACCAAACCCAACGTGTTGCCAATGGCTGGACGCGCAGTGTTTCACTGGCGCTGGACAATGTGGTGCGTGAGGACCGGGTCGATTCACTGGTACGTGACTTCTATGACGCTTTCCCTGACGTAGAGCTATTGCTCACCATGGAAGTGTTCAATGGCGTCTGGGATGCCCTGGCGTATGACAGGGCAGATATCGCCATTGGTGCAACGGCTGCTGTCCCGGTGAGTGGAAATCTCAGTTACCGGGATATGGGCATTCTGACCTGGCGGTTTGTGGTATCAAAAAATCACCCGTTAGCCGCTGAGCCAGAGCCACTCAGCAACGAGCAACTGTTGGCGTATCCGGCCATTTGTCTGGAAGACACGTCCCGGATCCTGCCCAAGCGCGCAACATGGTTGTTAGACAACCAGCGCCGCCTCACCGTGCCCAATTGGCACAGTGCCATTCAGTGTTTCCGTTCTGGTCTTGGAATTGGAGCGATGCCATCACACATGGCGGAGCCCTACCTTGAAAGCGGGGAGTTGGTAGAAAAACTATTGGTAGATCCACCGGCCAAAAGCCCGTGCTGTATCGCCTGGCGTTCAGATAAAGAAAACCCGGCAGTAAACTGGATTCTCGATTACCTCGGCGATGCAGAAAAAGCGCACAGGGAATGGCTGGAGTAACATTTCCCATATAGCGCCTTTACTTGTATCCCTATCAAAATGAAAGGGAGCGAAGCCGCTCCCTTTTGTGATTATGCAGCTTCCACTTTTACCCGGAAGAAGATGGCGTAAAACAGCGGAATGACCACCAGTGTCAGGATCGTCGCGAACAGCAGACCAAACATAATGGTGACGGCCATGCTCTTGAAGAAGGGGTCAATCAAGAGCGGTGCAACGCCAAGGATGGTGGTAAATGCGCCCAGCAATACTGGACGTGCACGGCTGAGTGCAGCGTCGATAATCGCAAAATACGGCGCTTTCCCGTCGCGGATTTCCACGTCGGCCTGATCCACCAATACAATGGCGTTTTTCACCATCATACCAATCAGGCTCAGGAAGCCGAGGATCGCCATAAACTCAAACGGTGTCTGGAACACAATCAAGCCCACGGTAACACCAACAACGGCAAGCGGTGCTGTCAGCCAGATAACCAGTGGCTGGCGCAGTGCGTTGAACATGAAAACCACTGCCAGAATCATGGCGGCAAAACCGTAAGGGGCTGAAATAACCAGACCTTCGTTGGCATCTTTCGAGGCTTTGTATTCGCCATACCATTTCAGTTCATAACCCGGTGGCAATTCAATGGCTTCAATCTTACTGCGCACCGTGTTGAACGCATCAGCCGTCAGCACGCCCGGTGCCGGATCAGCCTGTACCAGAATGGTTGGCATGCGGTCGATACGGCGCAAAATGGCATCCTGATACACCACATTCACTGATTCCACCAACTGGCTGACCGGGATGAATGTCCCCGTTGCTGGGCTGAACACTTCGGTATTTTCAATCGCACGCTGGTGGTTGCGTTCGCTTTCCGGTGCGCGCACCACAATCGGGATCAAATCGTTTCCTTCGCGGTAAACACCCACGTTGCGGCCTGTCAGGGTCTGGGCAATTGCCTGGTTGATTTCCCGCGTTGTCAGGCCAAAGCGCTGGGCTTCTTCGGAAGAATAGACCGGACGAAGCACAGGCACCTGCTGACGCCAGTCATCCTGAACGGCAATCAGGTTGTCATCTGCCAGCATGATGGCTTTTGCCTGCTCAGCCAGTTGACGCAATACAGCGCTGTCTGGGCCTTTGAAACCGGCTTCGATTTTCTTGCCACCGCCACGTCCCAGCATGAATTTCCATACCTTGATGGATGCATCTGGATATTTGGCATCCAGTTCGCCTTGCAGCTCGCCCAGAAGCGGCGCAATCTTGGTGTAATCGTCGATATCAATCAGTAGCTGGCCGTAACTTGGGTTTCTAGGCTCCGGCGCGTAAGTCAGCATAAAGCGCAGCCCACCGCCACCGACGAAACTGGTGATATTGGTCACGCCTTCTTTCGCTTTGACATCTTTCTCAATGTCAGCGATCACCGCCTCGGTGCGTTTGATGTCTGAGCCTTGTGGCAGGTACACATCAATGACAAATTGTGGGCGCTGTGATTCTGGCATGAAGCCGGGTGGAACAAACTGGACACCCCAGATAGCTGCCACCATCGTACCGAACAACAGGGCACAGCTGATGATGCGGCGTTTCAGTACCCATTTCAGCAGGGCTTTGTAGCCAGTGACCATGCGGCCGGGTTTTTTATCTGCTTTCACCGGCGCCACTTTGAGGAAATCATGGCACAGCATGGGAGTAACGGTTACGGCAAACACCCAGCTCAGGAACATAGAGTAGAGGATCACCCAGAACAGGGAACCCGCATATTCCCCCATATCTGATGGCGATAAACCAATCGCACTGAATGCACAGATACCCACCACAGTTCCGCCGAGCAGTGGCCATTTGGTGCTGTTGACCACCTCTGACACCACGGTTTTGCGGTCCGCATCCGGATCCTGTTGCAGGCGAACCAGAATGCCGTCGGTCACCACAATGGCGTTATCAACCAGCATACCGAGCGCAATGATCAACGCACCCAGTGAGATACGCTGCATGGCAATATCTTCAATCAGCATGATGCAAAGTGTGCCTGCTACCGTCAGCAGCAACACAAAGCCGATGATCACGCCAGAGCGCACACCCATGAACAGCAACAGTACCACGAAAACGATAGCCACAGCCGCAATCAGGTTGTCGATAAAGTTAGCGACGGAAGCGCGTACCGAGTCTGATTGCATGGAGATAACATGCAGTTCCATACCCAGTGGACGCTGGCTTTCCAGCTCCGCAAGCCGTGCTTTCACTGCATCCCCCATGTCTACCACGTTGCCGCCGGCGACATTTGAGATACCAAAACCAATGGCGCGCTCGCCGTTGTAGCGCATCAACATGGTTGAAGGTTCTTTGTAACCACGTTTGATGTCGGCGATATCACCCAGACGCAATATAGTGTGGTTGTCACCGACCGCCACTTGCAGGTTTTTCAGGTCAGCCACTGAATCGACACTGGATGTCGGGATCACGGGAATACGCATCGCATTGGTTTCGATGCTGCCCGCCACTGTGACCAGATTTTGTTTTTGCAGCACCTGGAACACTTTTTCTGCCGACACGCCAAATTCCGCCAGACGCTCACTGGAAATTTCAACAAAGATTGTTTCCTGTTGCTCGGCAAGCGTGGCGGTTTTCGCGACACCCGGCACCAGCACGATTTCGCGGCGCAGTGCATCGACATAATCCTGAAGTTGCTTGTCGCTGAAACCTTCACCGGTAACGGCAAAGAAAAGGGCATAGACGTCGGAAAAATCGTCATTGACGATTGATGGGCCAGCCCCCGGCGGTAACAGCCGCTGCGCATCCGCCACTTTACGGCGTAGTTTGTCCCAAACCTGTTGCAGGTCGGCTGCGCTTTTCGCGAACTCCAGTTTGATTTCAACCGTCACCTCAGACATACCCTGCATGGAGACGGACTTCACCTCCTTGAGCTCTTGCAATGACTGTACTGCACCTTCAATCACATCCGTGACTTCGTCAGACACTTCCTGTGCCGTTGCGCCGGAATAAGGTGTGGCAATCACTGCCTGACGAATCACAAACTCCGGATCCTCAAAGCGGCCAAGCTTCAGGTAGCTGATGTACCCCCCAATCAGGGTGAGGGCAACCAGCACCCAGACACTGGTGCGCTTGGCAATGGTATAACGTGCAATATCCATTGTTATGCTCCGGCGCGATCGTCAGTGTAAGGGCGCACTTCCATGCCTTCTTTCACGCTGGAAACACCAGCAATGATGACGCGCTCGCCACGGTTGAGGTGCGCTTTGACAACAATGCGGTCTTTCACCAGTGTGCCCACATCGATAAAGCGTTTATGGGCCTTGTTGCTTTCATCCACCACCCAGACAAATTGTTTGCCCTGGTTATCGGGCACCACCGCAGTGAGTGGCAAAGTGATGATATTGCCTTGATCTACAACAGCATCGGCGTCAGGGATGACTTTGACCGCCATGCCCGGCAAAACGCGAAAACCGTTGGTTTGTTCAAGTCCCAATACCACTGCATAGGTCTGGGAAACCGGATCGGCCTGAGTGGCGAAGGTGCGCAGGGTCAGCGGGAACTGTTGCCCCGGAATGGATGAAATTTCAGCAACCGCTTTGTTGTTGCTGTTCCCGCCAGAAAGCACCACTTGATAAGGAACGTTGATCACCACTTCCAGATCGCTCAGATCGTGTACTGTCAACACAGGCTCATTTGCCTGTACCTGAATATGGTTGTCCACCAATTTGCGGCCAATGATGCCATCGAATGGCGCATGCAGCTCGGTATATTCCAGTTGGCGTCTGGCTTCATCAACACGGTTACGTGCAAGGTTGAATTGAGTGGTGATGGTATCCAGGTCTGCCTTGGAGATCGCCTGACTCTTTTTGAAAATGGCTTTTGCCCGCTCATATTCCAGTGTGGTGTTTTTCAGCTCAAGCTCTGCCGATGCCAGAGCGGTTTTCGCATCGCGTGCATCCAACCGGGCCAGCAATTGGCCTTTTTTCACTTCATCGCCTTCTTTAACCAGTATGTCCGTCAGCCGTCCTCCGATGCGGAAAGAAAGATCAGCACGTTCAGCGGCACGGACAACACCGTTAAAGCTCAGATCGGCAGCACGTTGCGTCTGAATGACTTCAGTCAGTGCGGGTTTAATTACTGGTGTTGCCACTTGCTCAACCGGCTCTTCGCCACAACCGGCCAATAGAAAAGAGGCGGCAAGGACTGAGGCAATCGCACTGCGTTTAAACAATGACTTGTCAGACTTTATTGTGATCATTTTGGGGTTTCACTCCACATTCAAGGACGGCTGATCCAGTCCATTACCCGTAGGGTTACTTGATGAAAAAAGAATACGTTATAAACGCGAAGTAAACTTTGGAGTTTATTTTAAGCGTGTTTATTCTCAGAGGTAAACTTAAAAGTGTACTTTTTTATATTGAATTGCTAGATTGACCGGGTCGACAGAAGGAGAGAAATCATGACACGCTCAGAGCAAAAGCGCCTGGCGATCATCAACGCAGCAAAAGAAGAGTTTATCCAGCATGGCTTTTCTGCCGCCAATATGGACCGTGTTTGTGCTTTGGCAGAAGTGTCAAAGCGGACTTTATACCGTCATTTTGAAAGCAAGGAAGCGTTATTTGAGTCGATACTCACCATTATCCAATCCTCGATTGATGAAAGCTTGCGCTATGCTTTTGACCCTGAAAAAAGTCTGGAAGGGCAGTTAACGGAAATGACGCGCAGGGAGGTGGCAATCCTATACGGAAAATACGGCATTTCATTTGCCCGTATTATCCTGATGGAGTTCCTGCGCCAGCCGGACATGGCGAGCCAGATCATCAGCAAAATATATAATAATAAATCGCTAACCCACTGGTTTGCCGAAGCCCAGAAGGCAGGGAAGATAAAAGAGGTCAAACTCGAATACCTGTCGCAAACCTATTCTAGCCTGTTTAACGGCATGTTTGTCTGGCCACAGGTTTTTGATATGCAGACTATTCCTGAAGGAAAAGCACTGGAAGAGAAGATTGAGCATATTGTGAGTGTGATGATGGCGAGTTTTTGTCGCTAAAGGAAAGGTGACGTCATATTTCGATGCCTTTCATATAACCTCACTCGCATAGGGTTTACATGCAAAAAAGGTAATCTTCAAAATGAATGAAAATGGCAATGGTTATCATTGCTTAATGCATTGAAAATGCAGAGAAAGCTCCCCTTGTTGTTGACAATTAATTCACTTAGGATGTGAGGCATCTTTAGGGAATTTGTAATGGCAGCGTTAAACAAGGAACACTGTGATGAAAGGGCACCAAGACGTCATCGTTGGGTTGAATAGCGTCCTCACCAGCGAACTTACCGCAATCAACCAATATTTTCTCCATGCACGTATGCTCGGCAATTGGGGTTTTGAAGCCCTCAATAAAGCGGAATATAAAAAGTCCATTCAGGACATGAAGCATGCTGACAAGCTGATCGAACGTATTCTTTTCCTCGAGGGTTTACCGAATCTCCAACACCTTGAGCGTTTGCGTATTGGTGAAGAGGTTCAGGAAATGATCGAATGTGACAAGGTGATGATTGAGGAGCAGCTGGAGCAACTCAAGTCAGTGATTACGCTTTGTGAAGAGAAGCAAGACTACGTGACCCGCGAATTGCTGAATGACATTCTGGAAGATGAAGAAGAGCACCTCGACTGGATTGAGTCACAACTTGAACTGATTGGCCTGACCGGTCTGCAAAATTATCTACAAGCGAATATGGAGAAATAACAATGAAAGGAAACCAGGAAATCATTGATGGTCTTAACCGCTTGTTGACCAATGAACTGTCTGCCATGGATCAGTATTTTGTTCACGCGCGCATGTATGAAGACTGGGGCATGGATGAGCTTTATGAACGCATTAACCATGAGTCTGAAGATGAACGCGAACATGCTTCTATGCTGCTCAACCGCATTCTCTTTCTGGAAGGGACGCCGGATGTTCAGTCTCGTGAAAAGCTGCTGATCGGCAAAGATGTCGAAGAGATGATGCAAAACGATCTGAAGTACGAGTACATGGTAGCCGATGAACTACGTAATGTGATCGCGCTTTGCGAACAAAAACAGGATTATCAGACCCGTGAAATCCTGCTCAAGCTTTTGGATGATACTGAATCTGATCATATGTACTGGCTTGAAAAACAGTTACGTCTTATCAAAACGGTTGGATTGCAAAACTATATCCAGTCAAAAATGGGTAAGTAATCAGCTTGACCCAGCTAAACGAACAAGAGCCGCATTGATGTGGCTCTTGTGCGTTTGTGACATAGGGTATTGAAGCCGCTGATGGAGGCGACCTTAATCCTCCTCAGTTTCAGCGGGATTCTGTTTCAGTGTCTGATAACCGGCCCAAATCCGTGTGGCTGTGGTTACCCAGCATAATGCACCAAATGCCCACGCAATTTCGGCAAAGTAGCCCGGAAACAGGCAGAAAAGCACAAAACAGGCGATAGTTTCCGTGCCTTCTGTCAACCCGCCAATGTAATACAGCGATTTGCTTTGATAGACGGGATTCTCGATATTTCGTTTACTCGCCATGATGGCAAAGGCAAGGAAGCTTGAGCCTGTCCCCATAAAGGAAAAAATAAGGAATGCCGCGGCAATGGCGTTATGTTCCGGGTTTGCCAGTGCAAAAGCAAACGGGACCATCGAATAGAACAGAAAATCGAGGGTAATATCGAGAAAGCCCCCGGCATCGGTGATCCCCTGCCGACGGGCAAGTGCACCATCCAGACCATCAAAAATACGGTTCAATGCAATAAACAGCAGTCCAAGCCAGTAGTATTCAAAAGCAATAGCAGGCAGTGCAAGCATACCGATCAGAAAACCACCTACTGTGACCTGATTGGCACTAAAGCCAATCTTATCGGGCAGTTTTGCTGCCTGCTTTAAAGGCCAGCGGATAACCGCAATAGAGTAGCGATCAAGCATTGTTTTTCTCCGTGGTGATCGTGCCAGCCCTGGTGTTCATTTCGCTTTCTGCACTTGGCCAGTGAAAAAGGGTGCTTTCTACAGGTACATCATCTTCGTCATGTGTCACCATCACAGCCGCGATATTGCGGTTTTTGATTTGTTTGAATACAAAGGCACGGAAGGATTTACGGAGTGGCTTATCCAGCTTGCTGAAAGGCTCATCCAGCAGAATCACTTTAGGGTGTGAAAGCAAGGTTCGCATTAGGCTTATCCGCGCACGTTGCCCCCCGGATATCTGGTCAGGTGCCTTGAAGGCGATGTCCTGAAGTTCAATCTCTGCCAGTGTTGCCAGTGCACGTTCTTTTTTCTCGCTGGCACTCATGGTGTCTGGTAATCCAAACGCCAGGTTTTGCCAAACATTCAGGTGGGGAAACAACAGATCGTCCTGAAAAAGAATCCCCACTTCGCGCTTTTCAGCAGGCAGGGAATGGATGCTCTGATCGTTGACCAGAATACTGCCTTCACAACAAAACTCTGGTGAAAGGTGTCCGGCGACGGCGCTTAGCAGGGTTGATTTTCCACAGCCACTGGGGCCCATCACAGACAGGACGTGGCCTTTCTCAACCCGAAACGACATGTTTCTCAGCAGCGTGGACTGGTTAGACTTTATAGTTAGGTTTTGTACGGACAAACTCATTGACTGTCTCTCTGGATTCATCATGTCGGGCAAGACGCCGACGAGGGTCTGCCAAACGGCTGGCCGCCAATGAAAGGACGAAGAAGACCAGCGGCAGAAAAGCCTGAATAAGGCCGTAAACGGCACTGATGCGCCTGTCCTGACCACTGGCAAGGCTCACGGCTTCGGTGGTCAGTGTTGTAATACGGCCGGCGCCGAGAAGCTGGGTTGGCAAATACTGAGCGAAACTGACGCTGAGCCCAACCGCCCAGGCTAACAGGATGGGAGGGATAACAATCGGGAGCTTAACTTGCCACCATGCTTTGAAAGCACTGTGACCCAGGCTTCTTGCGGTTTGTGTCAGGCGCTGATCGAAGGATTTCCACGGGCCATCGAGTGCCAGATAAACGTAGGGAAAGGCAAACAGAATATGGGCCCAAATGGTGGCCGGCACATGCCACTGGCCCGGCAACATATAAATAGCGACCTGAATACCAAACAAAATAGAAAGCTGCGGGATCAGCATAGGAATTGCAATTACCAGCTGGGGCACTGACTTATGGTATTTGTCGCGGTACTCGAGACACCCGACAGCAAAAATCAGGGCGACGGTGGCTGAGGTCAAACCCAGAACCAGACTATTTGAAGCCAGCTCCAGAAGGTGACCGGATTCCTGCTCCCAAAAACGGGTGCTGGTGCGACTTGGCCAGATGTCAGGAAAACGCCAGCGAAGGGCAAAAGACCAGACCAGCAACAATGGGATCATTAAAAATGGTAACAGGGCGATGAACTTAAACAGGTGGCGCCCGGGTAACTGATAAGATTTACTGCCACTGAATTGCCAGTTTTGCCAGCCCCGGATCAGCACATATTCGACAAGGCGGTAAACGAGCAATACACCGAAACAGAGCACAAACAGGGAAATGGCGCCTGCCGCTGCACGGGGCAGCAGGGATAAATCCGGGTCGTTAAACCATTGCCACACCAGCACAGCAAACGTGGATGGCGATGTTGGCCCGAGAATCATGGCGACATCAACCACAGATAACCCGTACGCCAATACCGCATAAATGGGGAAACGCATTTTTGGCAGCCACTGCGGGAATACCACTTTTAACCAGGCGGCGGCGCGGTTGTAACCGAGACTTCTGGACGCTGCCAATAATCGGTCCACTTCCATCTGCTTCAAGACCGAAAGGCTCATCAACAGCAGGAAGGGCGTTTCTTTTACTGCCAGTGCAAGAATAAGCCCAATACCGCTGCAATCCTGCACCAATGACCATTGGTGTGGCTGCGTTTCTCCGGTAAACAGGGCAAAAAACCTGAATAACCACCCTGATGGAGCAAAAGTCAGTGCAAAACCAATCGCAAAGGCAACATGTGGCATGGCAAGCAGCGGGGAAAGCCACTGTTCAATCCGTTTCCAGAATGGTGTTCCCCAGCAAGACTGGAGGATCAGAAAGGTAAAAAAAACCGCAAAAAAAGAGGCCGTGATGCCGGTAAACAGAGTGAGCTGAATGGCTCTGTCTGTCCCCGGCCATGCCAGCATAGCGTGCCAGCCATCAAGACTGGGTTCATTCAGACCAAGAACAGGAAGGTAGCTGATGGCGGAAATAAGCACACCGCCAAAACCCGGAATAAGAGGTAAACAGCATACAATCAATGTCAACAAATACAGCAGGCGTAACATGTTTACCTCGTTCTCCAGAAACGCGTATTACGTTAATTATTGACCATAACGCTTAAGCCACGCCTGCTCGAGCGCAACCTGCCAGCTTGGGTGCGGCTCTGGCATAGATTTAAACAGGGGTTTGCTGTTTTGCAGTGTCACGACCGCCGGGTCTCCCCATATGTCGCTGTTCGCTTTGCGCGCTTGCGCTTCTTCGCTCATCAGGAAATTGATGGCAACCAGTGCCCCTTCTTTTGCGTTAGCATTCCATGGAATACCCATAAAGTGGATATTGGAAAGTGCGCCTTTGTCAAAAGCAAAGGCTTTTGCAGAAGGTGCCAGTGTGCCATTTTTAACGGCAGTCTCCGCGGCATTTGGGTTGAATGTAATAGCGAGCAGTAATTCACCATCATCCAGCAATTGGAAAGTTTCTGCGCTGGTGGCCGGGAACTGGTTGCCATTTCGCCAGGCAACAGCATGGAGTTCATCGAGATACTTCCAAAGCGGTGATGACACGGCGTTAAAGTCGGCGTCCTCAACCGGCTTGTATAGTGGGGCGGTGTCCATAGCGAGTTCAAGCAGCGCGGCTTTCAGAAAGCTCGAACCGTGAAAATCAGGGGGCTTGGGATAAGAAATGCTGCCCGGATACGCTTTCGCCAAACTCAGCATTTCAGTAAAAGAAGCCGGTGGGTTAGCCAATGATTTTTCGTCATGGATAAAGACCAGCTGACCCACTCCCCAAGGCGCTTCCAGACCTTCAGTAGGCTCGGTGAAGTCTTCACTGACAGGAAGGGACTTATCAACAATCGACCAGTTTGGCAAGCTTTCTACAAAGGGGCCAAACAGAAGGTTATTGGATTTCATTGACTTGAAATTTTCGCCGTTAATCCAAACCATATCTACACTGCCGCCTTCGTTTTTACCCGCGGCTTTCTCTGCCACCAGACGGTTAACCGTTTCGGCAATATCAGAGACTTTTACGTGTTGGAGGGTGACACCGTAACGGTCTTGGATTTCGCCACCTGCCCAGCGAAGATACGCATTGATTTCCTGGCTACCGCCCCATGCGTTGAAGTAGACGGTTTGTCCCTGTGCGTTTTCTTCTATCTGTTCCCAGTTTGATACATCAACCGCCGAAACGGCTGATGTAAAAGCAAGGGCGCAGGCGGTGACGAGCAATTTCAAGTTCATTGTTATCTGTCTTCCTTGATCTGTTGTTGAGAAGGTGTACTGCTTGATTCGTTACGCATCCAGGTATGGAACTTCTCAACCCAAACCAGCAATCCCTGGGGCGCATTGTTTTGTTTCCACACTCCAGCCGTGTATTTAGTGGCTTCACTCATTGTGGGATACGGATGCACTGTACCCAGAATTTTATTTAATCCAAGGCCATGGCGCATCGCGAGAGTGAATTCTGCGAGCAGATCACCAGCGTGGGAACCGACAATGGTTGCTCCAAGGATTTTGTCTTTTCCTTTCGGCGTGATGACTTTGATAAAGCCGTGATCTTCACCGTCAGCAATCGCGCGGTCCAAATCATCAATACCATAGTGCGCCACATCGTAATCAATACCCAGCGCAATGGCTTCTTTCTCGTTGATGCCGACACGTGCCACTTCTGGTGCAGTATAGGTGGCTGCAGGCATCACGGAGTAATCTGCTTTGAACTTCTTGAAATCACCAAACAGGGCATTCACTGCGGCATACCATGCCTGATGACCTGCCGCGTGTGTCAACTGGAATGGACCTGCAACATCACCAACAGCGAAAATATTCGGATAGTTGGTTTGCAGGTATTCGTTCACTTTCACTGTGCCACGTTCTGTCAGCTCGACACCGATATCTTCAAGACCGAAACCTTTGGTGTTGGCCACACGACCCAACGCGAGCATGACATGATCAAACTCTACCACGACTTCTTCGCCGTTGTGCTCAAGGTACGCACGCTGTACATCGCCGTCTTTTTCGAAGCGGGTCGCTTTATGGCCAAGCAGAATATTGACGCCATCTTCTTTCAGACCTTTCACAACCAGTTCTGCTGCATCGGCATCTTCACGGATAAGCAGTTGGTCTGCCATTTCTACCAGGGTGACATCTGTCCCCAGACGGGAGAAGCTTTGTGCCAGCTCACTGCCAATAGGACCACCGCCCAATACCAGAAGCTTTTTAGGCTGTTTCTGAAGCGACCAGACATTGTCTGACGTGAGGTAGCTGACATCTTGCAAGCCCGGAATGCCCGGAACTAAAGGACGCGCACCGGTTGCAATCACAATGTTACGTGTGGTCAGGCGCTGACCGTTCACTTCCACTTCCCATGGGGAGAGAATTTTCGCTTCACCTTCGATACATTCCACACCCAGTTTGGTGTAACGCTCGACAGAGTCATGAGGCTCAATATCAGCAATGACTTTATGAACCCGTACCATTACCTGTTGGAAATCGACGCTGGGTTCACCGGCGCTGATGCCAAATTCCTGTGAACGTTTGATTTCGTGTACCGCATGTCCGGCGCGGATCAGGGCTTTGGAAGGGACACAACCGGTGTTAAGGCAATCGCCACCCATCTTGTGTTTTTCAATCAGGGTCACTTTGGCTTTTACTGCTGCGCCAATATAGGTTGTTACCAGACCGCCAGCCCCAGCGCCAATGGCGATAAGGTTACGGTCAAAGGTTGCTGGTTTCTGCCATTTGGCATAAACGCGGCGTTTTTGAATCACATTCATTACCATTTTGGCGATGATGGGGAAGACACCCAGCAATACCAGTGACAGTAATACACCCGGAGAGACAATGCCGCTCAGGGAATCAATCTGCGCCAGTTGAGTACCGGCATTGATGTACACAGCAGTACCCGGCAACATGCCAATCTGGCTGACGATATAAAAGGTTGCTGTGCGGATTGGGGTTAAGCCCATCAACAGGTTGATCAGGAAGAAAGGAAATACCGGGATCAAACGCAAAGTCAGAAGGTAGAAAGGACCGTCTTTCTCTACACCCTGGTTGATGGTTGCCAGCCGGTCACCAAATTTGCTCTGCACTGAGTCTTTCAGCAAGAAACGGCTGACGAGAAACGCCAGTGTTGCGCCGATGGAGCTGGCAAATGAAACCAGAAGTAATGCCCACCAAAAACCAAACAGTGCCGCGCCCAGCAAGGTCGCAATCGCGGCTCCTGGCAGTGAAAGGGCGGACATGGCAACGTAAACGACAAAATAGATAACACTTGCGGTAATGAAGTTACTCGCAATGGTGTCCTTCAGCGCCTCGTGTTGTGCTTTGGCGTTATCGAGTGTAAACAGAGCGCCGAGGTCAAGTGCAAACCAAGCAATAAAGATGGCTGCGATAACGGCGAGAACCGCTAACTTCTTTGTGTTCATTTCTGATCCTTTTGTGATGACATTGCTCCACGGGTCTGTTCACTCGGAAAAGCGTCAATGGCTCTGACCCAACATTAACTATGGCAAAAGAATTCTTTTGTCTGGGTGAAATACACTGAGTTACCAATGAGTTAAACAGGTTTACTACCAAAACTGTGACCAAAGGTTGGTTTACGACATGATTTGGTGAAAGCAATACGTGGAATGCGCGTGTTTCCGTTTATTTGCTTGCTCGATATGACCGGGGGGCTTTCCGTTTTATTGCACACTACTTCTGTTATTTCGATGCACTGCTCAACCTGTTTGCTGATAGATCGGGCACTTTGGGGAAGTCGTTTTACAGTTTTCGTCTCTGCATATGCTGAATCATAGGCAGTAAGTGGAATATTGAACGATTAGCACTATGAGTGGGACGAGCGCCAGTGTGGTTGCCCAACCAAGATGGTAGTTTCTGTACCAATAGGAGCGCTGGGCAAACGTGTTGAGTTTTACGCCCCAGATAACAACAAGCACGTTGATCGCGAAAAACAGGATCACAATAATGGTCAGGAAAGAGGGGGCAACCCTGCCATGGGTGTTTGCTGCATAAGAAAGCATTGGCATAAAAAAGCAACAGAATACCGTCCACTTAAATCGGCGTGGCCACTTGCGGAACCGATCGCGGAACATACAGTCAACTTGATCTGGAAACGGCTTTGAATAATGCATCTCTTTGTTGCCATTTAGCTATCTACTCTTTTGGCATAGTTCAAATTCGCGTGCACTGATAATCATTGACATTGAATAAATCTTATAAATGTTACCATTGTCACAAAATGAACTAGAGTGAGCATTTAAGGCCGTTCGTGGGCCGGAGTAAATCTGTTGGGTATTTTTGTGTTATTTCTTTATGCATCCGTTGACATAAAAGCAATGGAACATGATGTTCTTTTCCATTTACCTCTCTAAAAAAGGGGAGAAACCGGTGAGAAAGTGTTTTTGCAGTACAAGAGTGGGTAAATGAGGATAGGGTAATCATGGATGACGAAATAAAAACAGCCAACGGCAGGAATACACGTTAGCTGTTTGGGGAGGAGAGATGCTTATTTTGTCACTGGTGTAACGTTTGCAGCAATTCGTTCCGGCGTTGCGGCGTTATCACAGACCAATGTTTTCCTTCTATCGCACCTTCAAGCGCCCACAAAAGTTCCAGACTTAGTGTATCGTTGTGTGATTCCTGAAGGGCTTGATAAGCGCGAACCGCACCAACACGTTGCAACGCTTCGACAGATTCGATGCCAGCTTTTTTCAGCATGCGCTCTGTTGCAAGGCGAAGGTTTGGAAGATCTTTAATACGTGAAGGTGTTGCAGTTTTCTTTTCCTGCTGATCTTCCTGGGCAATGGAGAGTGCTTTTACTGCATGTTTCATCAACCGCTCGGACTGTTCCCACCATGTATGTGGCACTGCATAATACTTGGTTACAACAGGGAAACCACGTTTCTTATAAACGTATGGTTGCATTTTTAGTGTTTTAAACTCTTCTTCATTTGCCGCACCAGCTCGAAGATGAAGTTTGTCGTTGACGACGAGCGCAAACATTGTTTCATCGCAAAAGATACCAAAACCGCCAAACATTGAGCGCGATTTCATTTTGCCCAGACATTCGAAAAACTTCAGCGTGTTTTTTAGAGTAGGTTTATCCATGTGACTTATTCTCAATCAATACGTTCCTGGATGAATGGTCAAGGAGTAACGTAGCAATGCTAATTCAGAGAATTGTCAACGTATCGGTCTAACCGATTGTGAAATGCTAACGTCTTCGGTAACCCCGCTACCAACACGTAAAATCTATACCGTGTGAGGCCGGAAGCTTTGCGTCCCAGGCTTTCGCCATGGTTTGCCTTTTTCTTGACGGATTTAGCTTAACCGAATCGCATCACTTTGTCGTTATTGCTGGTCTGGCAAAATGTGATATTGGTCCAAAACAAAGGCTATTGATATCCTTAATATTATACCGTTCCCTTTGTTATAGAAGAAAAACTGACCATCGTATCCCATGCTAAGTTTGGGTTAAGCGTAGCACTAGAAATCTGGGCACTTTATTGTTTTTGAGGTTTGTCTCAATATTTATACCTCTACCTAAGCATCCTGAATCATGCATTTTTAGGTTGTGTGGGTATTCCTGCCTGTAAAAAATATCACCATAAAAAAGTCCGGGTAAGAAGGCCCCGGACTTATTGGCAGCAAGAGAGATGCTTGTGGTGTATTACGCGTTGAGGTTTCTTACTGAACAGCGAATCACCAATTCTGGTTGCACTTCAAAAACTTGTTGTTGGCTTTCTTTGTTTGCCAATCTTTCCATTAAGAGTTTGATAGCAGTTTTACCCAAGCGGTTTTTGGGTTGGTGGATTGTGGTCAGTGGCGGCGAGAAGAAACCGGCCAGATCAATGTTATCGTATCCGATGACTGAAATATCATGGGGAACATCCAGCCCCGCTTGACGAAATGTGCTGATTGCCGCCAATGCCATGATGTCATTGAAGCAGAATACCGCAGTAGGGCGATCTTCCTGAGCAACCAGTTTATTGGCCGCCTCTACCGTGGAGTCACATTCGAAATCCGCTTCAACCACCCAATCTGGATTGTAACGCAACCCCGCCTCTTCCAGCGCCTTGCGAAAGCCCTGAAGGCGTTCATGGCAAGTCAGCCTGTCCATTTGGCCCGAGATACAGCCAATTTTGGTATGACCATTGTCAATGAAGTGTTTGGTAGCAATGTAACCGCCAAGTTCTGCATTATCCTGGATGCGGTCTGTGTTTACGTGCCGGGTTCCCCAATCCATGACCACCATAGGTAAATCTTCCTTTTTTTCCAGCAGTGTCAGCAGTTCTTCATTCAAGTCGGTACACATGACCAAAAGACCATCAACACGTTTTTCAGCCAGCATACGCAGGTAATCACGTTGTTTGGAAAGGTTACCTTCAGTGTTACATAAGATCAGGGTGTAACCTTCGTTGTAGCAATACTCCTCAACACCATGTACGACCTCCGCAAAGAAAGGGTTAGTCGATTTGGTGACCAGCATACCAATAGTACGGGTAGTGTTACACTTCAAACTCCGTGCCACGGCGCTTGGTGCATAATTCAGTTCGTCAACCGCCGCCCATACTTTCTTGGTGGTATTCTCTGCAACAAAACGTGTCTTGTTGATCACGTGCGAAACAGTTGTTGTAGAGACACCAGCAAGGCGTGCGACATCTTTAATTGTTGCCATTCGGTAATCTTCTTATTGTTTTCTTTCTGCAGCCACCTTGCATAAGTGCTGCATATGTTTACGCCGCTTAACCGAACAGATGTGGATTGATGCAATCCGACGGTAAGTAAGCGGCGTATCAGGTCCGTTTTATCATGTCATTCCCTTCCCGCCAACGTGCACTGTTAGCACTTCAGTAATTCACCGGTTGGTGGACGGGCAGAAGAATTTGCGAGGCATTTGGTTGAATCCTACATAAAAAATTCAAGAGGTTATTAATGCCAATCGCTTGCGTTCACAGTTTAATGGCTATGCCAACGCGCCGCAATTATAGAATGAACGCAACGTCTATAAGGTTGATGCGCATCATGCTTACTACATACCTTGGCTACCTGATGACCTGCCAGAAAGCCAAAAGCCGGAACGAGTCCGGCTTGGGGGAGGTGATGTTTGCTGTTATTCGCCTTTCAGGAAGGCAAGGTCCAGTTTGATAAATGCGACCAAAAGGTTCGCGGCTGCCTGGTAGAAACCGAACGGGTCGAATTGCTGAACGGTTTGTTGGAACTGCTCAATCCACGGCATGATCATGGTTTCCAGAAAACGCAGTTGCTCTTGCATCATCGCTTCTTGGTTGTCTTCATCAGCTTCTTTGTTGGCAAGAATGACAAGGTTGCCCATGAAGTCCAATTCTATTGCCAGGTGGTCAAAAGGTTCGTTAAAGTCTTTACGCTGCGCGATACCGTACTTATCCATCCATTGGCCCATTTCCTCCGCGGGCTTGTCATTCAGTAAACCGGTTTTGCCAATATACATAGAAGCATAGGGCAGGGCGCCTGACTTTGGTGTGCTCAGGAAAAGCCCGCAAAAATCCGCGGCCAATTCCAGTTGAGCATCCTCACGGACTTTCAATTTTGCCAATACGTGGCGAAATTCAGCGACAGGGGCTTTCAGTTCTTCTGTCATCGCTAACACGGAATAGTAGTTGTCCATGTCGGCGCCATGGTAGTTGTCGAGGTCTTTTTGTGTCAGCTCAGTGGCAAACAGTGAAGACATCCACCAGTAAAACTCGGCGCGTTGCTCGTTAATGGCAATAAATTCTTGCATTGTCATTCTGGCCTTTGGTTAGCGTTGGGACTGAATACAGCTGTTATCAGTCTATACAAGTCGGAGTAAAAAAGGGCAGCCAAGCTGCCCTTTTTCTGCATACTGTCTTTTAAGCGATATCCATCGCCGGGAACAGTGGGTTAACGTCATCGATAGTGATAGGGCCACTAAAGCCAGTCACAGCAGGCACTTTACCTGTGTATTTCTCAATTTCAACCAGTGCAGTGTGTGCAGAGGTTGCCTGGGCCAGCTTCGAGGTACCAATATCAACGGTCAGTACGTTTGGATCGCCGTAAGTACACAAAGTACCGGGCTTGCCACCTTCCAGTGGTGCATACCACGCACCTTCGTGGATACGGCAAACGCCTGGCATGTAATCGTCAGTCACAACGGCACCTGCCAGTACCTGGCCGCGATCGTTGAACACGCGAACGATGTCACCGGTCTTGATACCACGTGCTTTTGCGTCTGCCGTGCTGATGTAGCAAGGCTCACGGCCAGCGACTGCATAGGTGCTGCGGTGCTCGTCAGAAGAACACAGCTGCGAGTGCAGACGGTGGTTCGGGTGGCAGCTTTGCAGGTGGATTGGGAACTTGTTCGACTTCGGACCACCGTGGCTACGCTCGACTTTCTCAAACCACATTGGGTGACCCTGACAGTCGTCATAACCCATGTCAGCGATAGTCTTACAATAGATTTCGATCAGGCCGGATGCCGTACCCAGTGGCTCAAGATCCGGCTCTTTACGGAATGCCGCGTGACGAACCCACTCAGTGCCATCTGGGAATGCAATGAACTGCTCTTCTTCCCAGAATTTAACGAAGTTAGGCATACGTACACCGATACCACGTCCTTGCAGGCGGGCACCGTTGTAGATTTCTTCGATCCACTCCATCTTTGTCTTGCCGCCGGTGAAGGCTTCTTCACGGCCAAAGCGGCTACATAGCTCACGGAAGATATCGAAATCGTCTTTCGATTCAAACATTGGCTCAACGATTTGTTTCATCGCGATGATGCCTTTGTTTGAATGGTTACCGAACTGCTCGATATCATTACGCTCGTAAGTGGTGGTTGCCGGCAGAACGATGTCAGCAAAGCGGCAGGTTGCTGTCCACTGGTGTTCAACACTCACTACCGTTTCCAGGTTACGCCACGCCTTGATCATGCGGTTGCGATCCTGATGGTGGTGGAACGGGTTGTTACCGCAGAAGATAGCCATCTTCATATGCGGGAATTTCACTTTGTGGCCGTTGAACTCAATGGTGCTGCCTGGGTTTTCAATACAGTCAACAAAACGTGCAACTGGGATGTAGCTTGAGTAGCCGTTGTAGCTGCCGTTGTAGATTGGATCAACGCCAGTCACTGAGTTGAAACCAGACATCAGCGGACCTGCAGAGGTGATAGTACCCGCATCGTTGTAGTGCCAGCCGAAGCCGAAGCCGCCACCGGGCAGACCAATTTGCCCCAGCATTGCTGCCAGAACAACGATCATCCACGCGTATTGTTCGCCGTGCTGCATACGTTGCAGACACCAGCCCGCGATGATCTGGGTGCGGCCACTTGCCATGGTGCGCGCCAGTTCGCGAATTTCGTCAGCAGGGATACCACAGATCTTCTCTGCCCACTCAGGGGTTTTGGCAACACCGTCTTTTTTACCCAGCAGGTAAGGCAGGAACTGCTCGAAGCCGGTGGTGTAGTCTGCCAGGAACTGCTCGTCGTGCAATTTCTCTGTGTAGAGCGTGTGTGCAATGGCCAGCATCAGTGGAACGTCAGTTTGTGGGTTAACCGGCACCTGCTTACCACCAAAGAACTTGTATGATTCGCTCTTCACAGGGTCAACGTGGATCACGTTGATTTCTCCTGCTTTTACTTTCTCAGCCAGTTGTTGGTAATAACCGTATACGCTGTGGTCGGGGATCAGCCAGCCAACTTGCAGGTTCTTGATTGGGTCAGAACCCCAAATGACGATGTTTTTCGCGTGCTTAAGAACCAGCGGCCATGAGGTTTGCTGTTCGTAAACCTCCATCGCGCCTGCGACATAAGGGAGGACGACCTGTGCAGAGCCGGTTGAGTAGTCACCGACTTTTGCCAGGTAAGTTCCGTGCAGGCCGATTGCACGCTGCATCATGGTGCCTGCCGTGTTGAATTTACCGCATGACTGCCAGCCGGAATGACCCGCGTACAGGGCGCTTGGACCGTAAGTGGTCTGAATACGCTCCAGCTCGTGATGGAAGAAGTCCAGCGCCTGAGACCATGGCACACGCACAAAGCGGTTATCACCGCGTTGGCTGGTGTCTGATTTCCAGCCGTGCTTCAGCCAATCGATGCGCACCATTGGATACTTGACGCGGGATGGGTTGTAAACCACTTCGCGAATACCGTTCAACATGGATGTTGGGTGAGGGTCATTCTCAAAAGGTATGGTATCTACCCAAATGCCATTTTCCACTTTGGCACGGAATGCGCCCCAGTGAGAACCGTGGATCACTTCACCAGAAAACGTATTTTTTACCTCTGTTGCAGCGAGTGCTTTGCGAGGTGCCAACAGGCTAGTGCCGATTACAACACCGGCACTGGCGGTTAACATGCCAGAGAGAAAACGACGGCGGGAAATGCCTTGCTGTTTTTCAGTCGCCATGTAGAAATCCTTATAGTTTTTAAGTCGTCAGGGCAGGCACACTCGGGTGTACCTGCCACTTATTGTTCTATTTGCTGATTAATGCGCGCCAGCACCGCCGGTATCTCTACCGTGGTTCTGCAGATATTTCAGCAGGGTACGTTCTTCCGTCTTACTTAGACGGTAGTACGCGCTCATTGCCTTCAGGTTTGAGATCCAGCCGTTGGCTGTGAAGTGACCTGGATCTGGTGCAGCGTGGCAAGAGTTACACGTAGAGGCATACATCTCTGATGCGTAATCCCATACAGGCTGGATGCTTTCCAGCATGCCGTCCTTGGTGATGTAAGCTTCAACCGCAACCTGTTTCCATGCAATGTTAGTTGCAGGGTCTACTTCCTCAGAAATAATGGTTTCGGTCGCTTTTACTGCACCACGGACGGTTGCCTTGAAGACACGTTTACCCATGTATTCGGTCATGACGCGGCCTTTACCATTGGTCTCAATCCAGCCTTGAACACGTACTTTAAACATGTCGCCTTCTTCGCCGATAACGTCAACTTCAGAAGCTGGCAGAAGTTGGCCTTCCACTTTGCCGTTAGCATCTGCCGTGGCGAACAGGCTCTTCTCTTCCAGCGAGTAGAGTTTTTTCGCTCCAGTCGGTGCAATCGCAGATGCAGAGAGGGTTTCAAAGGTCTTACGGAAACCACCCGCCATGTTAGGCAGTTCGTGAGCGATGCCTTTGTGGCATTCGATACACGCCATGTTTTCTTTTGCTGCCGGGATCATTTCTTTCATCGCCTGAACGGATTGTTTTTCATGATCCATGGCTTCATAGGAGTGGCATGTCGTACAAGTCTTGTAGTTTTCGTCAGACATGCGTTCCCACACTTTCTGGGCGAGCTCTAACCTGTGCTCCTCAAACTTTTCAGGCGTGTCGATCTTGCCTGTGATGAAGTGGTGGTAAACATCTTTATATGCGCCCAATTTGCGCAGAATTTTACCGGTGAAATCTTTCGGCTGGTGACAGTCCACACACTCAGCACGGATACCTTTTGCGTTACTGTAGTGAATAGATTGCTTATATTCCTCGTAGTTTTGTTGCATCGTGTGGCACGAGATACAGAACTCAGTTTTAGAGAAATAATCGAGAGACTTGTTCATCACGACGATACCAGTGACTGTAATAACAGCACCGATCAGCACCAAGGCGAGGATGGAATATTTCGCGCTTGGTTTCGTCAGCTTCTGCAATAGCTTTTTCATAAAAATGGATACACCCATAAAGTTCTTGTAGTTAGTGTTTGGACCCATTCCCGACGCGGGTTTGGAAGCAAGCCTGCGCACCATAGCTACATGTTTTTGATGCGTAATTTCGGTTAGGCATAGTAGCGATTGGATATGAACAGAGCTATGTATGGATATGAACAGTCGCGTGGGTAAATATAAAAAAATATGAACGGATTGTGGTTGTGATAGGGTGAATGGTGTGTAATTGTTGCGAATTGTAATGAATACCCAATATTTAGTGGTTAAAATGCATAAACGTGTATACAGATATTTAATTCAATGGGGGACATGCAATTCAAAAAATGCAATAACCATGAGATAAGTCAAAAATGTTACGATTTTTACTGCTAGAGTGCGCACCGTTATGATGAGTTGTGAACAGGCATGTAGTGAGTTATCACATTCTGGTCGTAGATGATGAAGTAGTGACCCGAACCATGGTTTCCAGCTACTTCGAAAAACAGGGATATCACGTCAGCCAGGCCTCTGACGGCAAGGAAATGCACAAAATTATGAATGAACATCGGGTTGATCTCATTATGTTGGATATCAACCTGCCGGGAGAGGATGGATTGATGCTGACCCGTCAGCTGCGCAGCACGTCGGATGTCGGGATCATTCTTATTACTGCAAGAGACGACAGCATTGATCGTATTGTGGGTCTTGAAATGGGGGCTGACGACTATTGTACCAAGCCACTGGAATTGCGTGAGCTTCTGGTTAGAGTTCGCAACCTGATGTGGCGGATTTCAAAGGCCAATAGCCAACCAGAGCTCGAGAGTTCAGTAAAAGATAATGGTAATGTAGTGAGCTTCAATGGATGGACATTTAATATTGAACGCCGCGCATTAAATAAAGGTGACACCGCGGTGAAACTGACCAAAGCAGAGTATGAAATGCTGGTGGCCTTTACGGCGAACCGTAACAGGGTGATGAGCCGTGAGCGTATCCTGAATTTGATCAGCCACCGTGTCGATGCACCAAACGACAGAACTATTGATGTCTTGGTTCGTCGTCTTCGCAACAAAATCGAAGTTGACCCGAAAAAACCGCAATTGTTTATCACTGTTCACGGTGAGGGTTACATGTTTGCGGGCAAATAGTGTTCACCCGTAAATATTGAGAGAGTTATGAATTACATTCCCTTTGAAGAATATAAACGTAAGTGGATTTTCACGCATCAGTCGATGCCTGTGGCAGAAGAAGATCGTGAGCACATAAAACCGATGACAGAATTGCGCGGAGCCCAGTTATGGCGTGATTTTATCAGCCAGCAAAGTCCGACGCCTGATCACTTCGGCAAAGGAGACTGGGCGAGCATGCGCAGTGTGTGGGAACAAGAGTCTGACTGGCAACACCCTTGGGATGAAGAAGGAGAGTTGCCGGAAGAGGTCATTGCGTTTTTTCCTTGGGAGGACAATGCAGTTGTCTATTTTTGTTACGATAAGAGCAACATTGTGGAAACCCGCTGGGGAATGTTTAAGAAATACTGGAAAAACTTCCTGTTCTATGGCGACAAGCCGTTGTTAGTGGCGAGAAAACGTAAAGAAGTGGCGATGTTTGAGCAAGATGGCACGGTAAAACTGGGCAAGCGCCCATAGCGTTGCTCAACAGGAGCTAAACAGGAATAGACAAGCCGGGATACTCTCCCGGTTTTTTTCGGTCTGATTTTTGCAGTAACTTTGTTTCGGGGAAAGTGTTTGCCGCTTACAAGAAGGGATGGTTGATGAAAAGGTTACTGCTGGGGTTGATGGTTTCAGGTTTGATGACCGGATGCAGCTATGTGTCGATTTACGGCGTGCATGGAAAGCTGTTAGCAACAGAACAGCAAATTATTGAATGTGAATACGAAACGGCATTAGACACGCTACAACGGTTTACTGTCATTGGCAGTAACAAAGAAAAAGCCTTGGCCTTTGAGTGGATGGGCGTGGTCTATCAGGAAAAAATGGATTTGGAAGCGTTTAATCATACCGTAGAGCGCTTTCTTTTCAGTGAAATGGGCAGGGCAGCAAACCGCGCCGATGTGATGCATAGATGGAATGATTCACGCAGGGTTATTCGTGAAAAACGGATTTATGAACGAGGTCGAGCTGAATGCGGTACGGATTTTTCCTTGTAATGAATTTCCTACGTTTCAGTAAACAGATTTCCATTTTCCGGCGTAACTGTGATCTTGTTTCCACAGTATTATCTGACTCGCAAAAATACTGCATCCCCATAAAATATAAGGAAACTTTCCTGTTTACCTCACAGTTTTCTTATTCATCAGGTACTAAATTACCCCTGTGTTCAAAATCAGCCAGTAATGCATGGCCGCCACTTACAGACGGATTTTGAACCAAAGACTTTCATTTCTTTCATTTGGTTTTATCAGCTGAAGGAAATTAATGAGAGGGCAGAACTCTAAATCTGCCAACGCAAAAACTCGAGGAAAACCAGCGTCGGTATTGGCCTATCGATGCTGGTTTTTTTTCATTTTCAGGTCAGTAAAACCTGTGCTATCAACGTAGAGCAACTACCTCTTCAGGATTCAACGCTAAACGAATGGGGGCACCATTTTCTAAATGCCCAGTACCACGCTGGTGCGGATCGTTGACCATCAGGATTTGCCCATCCACATCAATGCTATATCGCACCCAATGCCCAAGAAACTCCCTGTGTTTTACGTGCCCATTGAGCTCAATGGTGTTTGGCGGCAGTTCCGTATCGCTGATCTCCAGGCTCTGGGGACGGAACACTAGAGAAATCGGACCGTTTGAGGCTCGTTCAAACGGAAAGCGGATACCGGAAGGTGTTGTAAAGGTTTTTCCGTCACTCTGCTCGTGTATTTTTCCATCCAACACATTGGCGGTACCGAGAAAATCGGCCACAAACTTGTTCGCAGGATTGTCATAAAGCTCGATAGGCTCGCCAACCTGTTGGATAACTCCTTGGTCCAATACCGCAATTCGATCTGAAATTGTGTTGGCTTCTTCCTGGTCGTGAGTGACAAATATGGTGGTTAAGCCCAACTGGCGCTGAAGCTCCAGGAGATCGCGGCGCATCTGTTCCCTGAGGTTGGCATCCAGGTTTGATAAAGGCTCATCGAGCAACAGGACTCTTGGCTCTACAATAACCGTACGGGCAATAGCAACCCACTGCTGCTGGCCTCCGGACAATTGCGATGGGCGCCTTTTTGCCAGATGATAGAGGCCTACAAGGTTGAGGGCATTGTCTACCCGCTCTCTGATTTCTGCTGAAGGAACTTTTCGTTCCTCTAGACCGTAGGCGACATTCTGCCGCACGGTCATGTGTGGCCACAACGCATAACTTTGAAAGACCATACCAATATTGCGTCGCCATGGTGGAAGCGTTTTGATGTCTTCATCGCCGAGAAGGATGTGCCCTTTGGGCTCTGGTCCAAAACCCGCGATAGCGCGCAGTAACGTTGATTTTCCTGATCCAGATGGGCCAAGGAACACAAAAAACTCACCGGGTTTGATCTCCAGGTTCACGCCTTTTAATACTTCTGTTTCTCCAAAAGCAAGGGTGAGATCCTTAATAGTAATGCCGACTTGTTGGCTAGTGTTCGGTTGCATAGTCATTCCTTGTTTTTCGCCGTGTGCCTGGCGTGTGCGTTCAACAATGGTGTGTGAGAGATACGTTGCCAAGCCGACGATCACGACAGCAATAACGCCCAAAGCTGCTCCCGGTCCTCGGCCCGCCGCACTTTGCATGAAAAGGTAAAGGCCGTAGGCGAGGGGAGCGTCAGATTCCTGGGATACCAGCATGATGGTGGCCGAAAGTTCTACTGCAGCAGTGGCAAAAGACGTGACAAAACCAGCCAGAATGCCGGCCGCCATTAATGGAACGACAATACGGCGTATCGTGGTTGCCCTTGTCGCCCCAAGGTTTTCAGAAGCTTCTTCAAAAGAAGGGCTCACTTGCTGGAGTGCTGCGACGCAGGAACGTAAAGCATAGGGTAGGCGACGGACAGACAGTGCGATCACAATAATGCCCCACCACGTTGCCATAGACGTGCCAATAACCGGCAATTCCACATCGTAAAATGTGCGCAAATAGCCGATCCCCTGAACAACACCGGGTACAGCGAGAGCCGCCATGGCCCCAAAATCCAGCCATTTTCTTCCTGCGATCTTTGTGCGCCAGACGAGGTAAGCGATTGCGGTACCGAGTATGACGTCAATCAACCCAGCCAGACCGGCATAAAGCAGGGTGTTGGTGATAAATTCAGAAGCTTGAGTGATTGCAGTTGTGTAGTGATCAAGTGTGAAAGCATCCGGTAAGGGGCTGAAGCTCCAAATAGTGCCCAAAGAAAGCAGCAGAAGGGCGAAGTGTGGCGCCAGCACCAGCGCAAGGATGAGGCCTATTACTGCATAACAGCCAACCCTCTCTAAAGGACGGAGTTCGCGCTTTGAAAGACCGCCGCCACCCTTCTGGTTGGTCGAGTAATCTTTTCCTTTAAGTGACTGGAAAGAGACCCACAGTGCAAACGCAGAAAAGGCGACCAGAATGACGGATATTACATAACCCATCGGATCCGTGATCCCTACGGATGAAATGCGCAGGTAGGCTTGTGGTGCCAGCATATTGTTCACGTTCAACAACAGTGGCGTCCCCAAAATCAAAGACCTTTACAAATACCAATGATGCACCGGCAACATACCCGGGCATCGCCAACGGAAAGACAATGCGCCTGAATAGCCGTAATCCCGACGAGCCTAACGACTGTGCGGATTCTTCCATTGAGCGGTCAATGTTTTGCAATGCAGCGGATAAGTTGATCAAGATGAAAGGAAAATAATGGACACTTTGGACGAAAATGACGCCATTGAGTCCTTCCATCAAAGGAATGGTAAAGCCTAAATGCTCATCAAGCAGCAGGTTCATGCTCCCGTTTTCACCAAACAGCAATTGCATGGCAACGGCGCCAATAAAAGGAGGCATGATGAGCGGAACAATCCCGAGTGTCTGGATCAGTACGGTGCCACGAAACTGGAAACGACTGGTAAAATACGCAAGTGGCATAGCAATAATGGATGCCACAATGACCGACATAAACGCGACATAAAAAGAATTAAAGAAAGACTCCCGGAACAGGCTTGAACCGGAAAAGTCTTTAAAGTTAACCAGAGTGAGGGCACCACTGGGATCCTGGAAAGCAACAAAAATCACCTTCAGCACTGGAACAAATAAAAATATAACCACAAACAGTGCAATCAAAACTGCACTAAGGTAAAGGACCCAGTCTTCACGGACCTTACTCCAAAGCCCCTTTGAGCGGGCATGTGCGGGTTTATTGGACTGAGATAGAGAGACGTTGCTCATTGGATACTCCGTTATCCAGGGAAAGACACGCCCCAGCATTGTTTGCTGTTGTTACTGTCAGGGGCGTGGTTGTTTGACTAGAGAAGGTCGATAGCCTGTTCTACAAGTGCGGTGGCTTTGCTGTAATTCGCCAGTGTAGTTTTGTCCCAGTCCTGCTCTATCTCTGCTTGGCGGGCTTCGACTTTGTCTGTGGCTTTTTTGCGTTTTTTCGTGAAAATACCGGCGAATACAGGATCAGAAGCCTGCTCGGCTGTAATCGGTACCGCACCAACAAGGCGCTTGGCTTCTGCCACTAGCGCCAGGGCGTCAGTATTGTTGGCACCTTTGGCTTTTTCCTCGGCTTCCTGGATGGCTTTGGTGGCTTCACGTAATTTATCCAGTCGGTAAGTGATCATGACATCAAAGAGGCTGTTTACGACGTTATAGCGGGACTTCGAAACATCGAGATTGAAATCGACAGTCCCCAATTTTTGACCCGTAAACGGGTTCGGGAAGCCTTCCGGTGTGCTGGCATAGGCTGCCGGGTTTACCGGAAGACGCTGGATTTTTTTATCTAGCAAAAGCGCTTGCCCTTCTTCAGAAAGCAGAAAGTCGATAAATGCCCCGGCAGCTTCACTGTTAGGTGCATTTTTCACCATCCCCACATTGGCAGGGATAAGGGCCGTGACCGTAGGGTAATGAAAGTCGACGGGGAATCCGCTGGCTTTTGATGACAGGCCAAAGAAATCAATCACGATACCGATACCGAATGAACCACTGTTGACGCCATCAGGCACGCCAAAACTGCGTTCGGTGACGGTTTTAAAGTTTCCGGAGATAGCTTTGAGGGTTTCCCATCCTTGTTGCCAGCCTTCCCCTTGGAGAATTGCCTCAACGGTCAGGTGTGTCGTGCCTGAGCGTGAAGGCGCTGACATACCGACATGCTTGTGATAAACCGGCTTGGCCAGATCATGCCACTCCTTAGGCGTCGGCAGCTTTTTGGCTTTCATGTAACGCTCATTCCACATCATGCCATAACCGGAAAGCGCAAAGCCTTTATAGAAGCCATCAGGATCATTAATAGGAAAAGAGCCGACTTGTTCTGGGATACCGGTAATGGTGGAGGAATATGCGGTGAGAAGGTTGTTATCTTTCAGTACTTCAAATGCATCGGGTGCTGAAGCCCAGAAAATATCCGACTTATTATTGCCTGATGTCTCTTGTAAATATTTGATCCCCGCTGTGGTTTTTTGGACAGTACTTCGACGTTAATCCCAGGGTATTTTTGCTCAAAAGCCTTTTTATACACGTCAGTAACGTCATTAGGAAATGAGGTGACAATCACGAGACCTTTATCGGACATCGCCAGTGCGGAATTGCTGCTAAACGCAAGTATGAGTGAAGCGGCCAGAGTGGCTTTTACATACTTACCAATCGATCCTTGATAGTTGTTTACTGTCATAAAACACTCCACTTGATTGGATTGGGCGGAGGAATTCCTGCCCATCTTCATTCAGGCATTTCAAGCGTTGTGCTAATGTTGTTTGATTGTTAATGGTTTGATTTTTTAAAAAGTTTTTATTTCTTCATAAAGGTGTAATGTGTCGTTTTAAGCCATTTACGCGCGCGGAGTAGGTCAATATTGACCTACTCTTCACCACCTTTGCTCTCAACAAGATAGCTTTCTTTTTTGAGGCCAAATTTCTTCATTCGCAGATACAGGTTCTTACGCGGTATATCGAGATAGTCAGCGGCATTGGCAATGTGCCCATGAAACACCTTGAGTGTGTGATGGAGGACTGAGAACTCATACTGAGCCAATTGGTGTGCGAGTGAGTGACAAGATTCCGCATCATTGGTGAAGATAAGGTCAGAGATGCCAAGCACGATGCGATCTGCTTCGTTCATCAATTCTCTTACATTGCCGGGCCAATCGTGTGACATCAGTTGCTGGAAATGGAGGGAAGAAAGTGTCGGCGCTTTCTGGCCCAGTCTTTTTTCAGTCTCATAAAGAAAGTATCCGAGTAATTGGGGAATGTCCGATTTTCGCTCCCGTAATGGCGGAATATCGAGTGAAGCGATATTGAGGCGGTAGTATAAATCCTGCCGGAAAGTGCCTTTCTGGGATAGGGGCAGTAAATCCCCTTTTGCCGCCGACAGTACTTTCAGATCAACCTGTACGGGGTTCTGGCGATCTTCTCTTTTCCTGTGCCGGTTTCACCATTGATAACGATATTGACATCGGCATTTGCTAGGGTGAGTAAACGCTGTTTCAACTTTTGCATGATGTCCGACTGACCGATGAGGAGTTCGTCAATCGTGATATCACGCCGTGTATTTTGCCTCAGGCGCCTGTTTTCGATAGTCAGTGCCCGGTGCTGGCTGGCTTTCTCTGCGAGGCCAATAAGACGTTCTGGACGGAGCGGCTTTTCAACAAAGTCAAAGGCCCCGAGTTTGATGGCTTCAAGCGCGGTTTCTCGATTTCATATTGCTGAGGGCCAGGGTCTTTAAGCATGTCACCACATCCATGATTGATTTGCTTATCCCTTATTAGATCAAAGCCCCAGCCAAATGGCCAGGGCTTTGTCAGCAGTCTGAAAAGCCGCTTATGCGGCTTTTGGGGAAAAGGTGGTTAGTCCAGGATGTGTCTGGTCAACTCGATGATCTTGGGATAGGCAATGGTACTTTGCTGTGCGATGGTGCGTTGTTCGTCGAGTACTTCCTGAAGAATGTCATGTGTGGTCAACGGGTTAGCCAATACCACCCTGAACACGTTGGTGGCTCTGCGCTCAAGATAATCCGGTGTCAGGGTCGTACGGGAGACAAAAGTTTTTCCTGCTTCGCGTTGGCGCTTTTGAATAAAAACAGTGAGATCGTTCAAGTGCTGATGAAGCGCCTCTTTCTGCTCATGGTCTGCGTTCTGAAAGGCAAGACGCACGTTCTCGGGGACATAGCGGTAAGTGAGCAGGCAAAGTTCTGGTTTACTGACCAGTTCAAAATCGTGTTGCTGCGAAATGAGTGATGCAAAATATTCTGCTTTTTCCACGCTTTGGTCGATAAGCAGTTGATAGCCTTCCCGCCCTATAATGTTGAGGCTGGCATAAAGCAACATGGCCATGCCACTGCGTGAACCTTCTAAGGTGTGGCTGCCAAGGTCTTTCGACCCTTTCCGCAGGATGTAATTAGCGTGGTGTTCAATCGCCGAAACCATGGAAGGATCTTTGAAAATCACCATGCCAGCGCCCATAGGCACATACATCTGTTTGTGTGCGTCGATGGTGACGGAATCAGCGCGTTCAATCCCTTTCAATTTATGCCGTTGGTTGTGTGACATCAGGCTGGCACCCCCCCAGGCGGCATCGACGTGGAAATGGATCCCTTCACGCTCTGCAATATCTGCCATGGCATCCAGTGGATCAATATTGCCCGTTTCCGTGGTGCCGGCAACACCAACCAATGCGAAGACTTTGGTATTAGCCGATTTGAGTTCGGCAATTTTTTGCTCCAGTAAGTCGATACGGATTTTGTTGTTGGCATCGGTGGGTATCGCCACCAGTGATTGCCTGCCTATACCCAGAACATCCGCAGATTTCTTTAAGGAGTAATGGCCGCGTTCAGAAACCAGAATCGCCAGATCGTCATAGCCATAGTGGCGCATGGCGCGAAACAGGCCTTCTTCGGCAACGCCTTTAAACTTTCCCTGTGCCTTCAGCGTGGTATTACGTGCAACCCAAAGCGCCGTAATATTTGCGATGGTTCCGCCTGAACAAAATGCGCCAAGTGAATGCTCGGCGCTGTGCATCCAGCTTTGGTAGAAGCCCGCATCGCGGTCATAAATCAAATTGTGCAACATTCCCAGAACCTGTCGTTCCAATGGCGTGAAGGCTTTAGAGGTTTCTATTTTGACCGTGTTTTGGTTCAGGCCAATCATGATTTTGGATAATGGCATCAGGAAATAGGGGAGTGCTGATGTCATGTGGCCGATGAATCGTGGTGAGGAGGTATGGACAGACTGAGCGACCAGTTTTTCCAGCAAAAATTCCGTATGTTCTGACACAAACGTGGGTTTTTCAGGGATCTGGGCATGGCTGAAATCTTTTTCAATGTCAGTCAGAGAATAGTCCGTTGCAGCAATATGATCCTGCAAGAAACGATTCAGGTTCTGTGAAATTGCCTGTTCGATTCTGCCCAGTGTTGAATGGGGGGCTTCGGGCACGGTAAAAATGCGGTGAAGGCTTTCCAGTGACGCTTCCGCTGTCTTTGTTTCTGTAACCATCCGGGGTTCTTTATTTTCTAGTAATGGTTTTTTCTACACGATGTTTACCGAAGATACAACACAGCAGCCAATACGGGCAGTGAGAAATCAAACGGAAATGATCGTGTTCAAGGATGAGAAAAGGCCACCGAATATGAGCGGCCTTCGAAAGGTAGATTATTGCTTATCACAGCTGGTTTCAGCGATCTTAGACATGGCGTCGTTATACTGTTTCAATGGCACATCAATTTCTTTTGGGTGGCTAAGTAATGATGCCAATGCTGAGCGCAGGTCATAGTTACCTTCGTGGGCCTTGCCCTGACGGAATTCAAAGACTTTCTTCGCGGCATCAGCCAATTCCCCCCCCGAATTGCTCAGAATTTTCACGTCTTCTTGGGTCAGGCTTAGCCAGGATTCTACCGATGCGTCGAAGTTCAGCCTGGAAGGATCATTTTCCAGGTAATAATCGAATGCGTCTTGATTGAGCATGAAGTGGTTGCGGCGTCCTTCGAGAAACCAACTGGCTACGCCTTCGAGATCAGGATTTTTTTTGATAGTGAGGTCTACCAAGTTTTCGTACCAAGTAATGGAGGCATTTATATAGCTATGATATTTCTGGCTTACGCACAGAGTGTCCAGTTGCCCGATGTCTTTCGCAAACGACATACCAGGCACTAAAGCGGCAATGAGGAACAGGGCTGAACGACGCATGATTAAAATCCTTTTGTTCGAAGGTTGTTTCACGGGCTTATTTTAGTTTTCTTTAATACTACTGTTATACGTGAGTCTCAACAAGTGACAGAGATGCTCCATCTGATAACTGCTTACAAGCTGTCAGCAAGCACAGCAGCGCGGATGTACTTCATGGTTTCATTGATATCGACATTTTCGTCGTTGTAGAACCGGGAAATAACATCAAAAAGAGCAGCTTGTGATGCCCTGCCAATCGCCATGTTATGGGACAGGCTGGCCACTAAATTGTCTGTGGCTGCGGCTCTAAGGAAAGCCTGCATCGACGTTTGCGCGCAGGCATCAAACCCGGTCATATCAATATCGACACGTACTGGGATGGACCCCTTACTGAGATTGAACTCGCGCTGAAACTCTGGTTCAAGAATTAATTTGGCAAGCACCTGTTGAGACGTTGTGCTGTGTGATGCGCCATTTTTAAAAAATACAAAGCTGTCGATGTTGAAAGAGAACTGGTTCGCGGTACCGGGCGCCGGAATACAGAGAAAATCTTGCCCAGCTTTCTTTCCGGCGGCCAGAAACTCACCTTTCGCCCAATCGCCCATTATTTGCATCGCGGCTT
Source organism: Grimontia sp. THUN1695 (assembly GCF_059704325.2). Lineage (NCBI taxonomy): Bacteria > Pseudomonadati > Pseudomonadota > Gammaproteobacteria > Vibrionales > Vibrionaceae > Grimontia > Grimontia sp. THUN1695. Next base: position 1,129,415 of record NZ_AP046577.1, read on the forward strand.
TGCCTTGAATCACCAGAGAGGTGGTGTCACTCCAACTCCGTCCTGGCGAGTCAGCATCGGTATACTGCTTCATTCGGCGGAAGGTTTCGAGTGCTTTGCGCATCTTCTCTCCGGTCAGCAGGTCACTGTCTTTTTCAATAAATGCGCGGTGAAAGTCCTCTGTTCCCATTACAGCCAGGGCAATGGATTCAAACAGCGTGGTTTCTTGCCATGGCTCGTTGCCCAGCGCAAGGGGAATGTACCCGGCAGCTTTGATTTTTTCTGCCACGGTGAAAAAACCATCCAGTGTCGTTGGTGGTTCAACACCTACTTTTCTGAATATCTCTGGGTTTGCCCACAGCCAGTTTACTCGGTGAATATTGAACGGAACAGCAACATATTTCCCCTCTACTTTCAGGTAATCAGACACGCGACGCGGCAATAGTTCATTCCAGCGTTGTGTTTTGGCAACATCGTCAAGCGTTGTCAGAAAACCCAGCTTGCCCCATTCCTGAATTTCAGGGCCTTTTATCTGGGCGGCATCTGGCGGGTTGCCCGAAAGGGCACGGATACGTAGTGTGTTGATCGCACTTTGGCCTGCTCGGCCTGCTACAGCAAAGTCCTTCCAGGTATGGCCTTCCTGCATCATTTTATTTTTCAGCGTGTTGACAGAGCGGGCTTCACTGCCACTGGTCCACCAATGCAGCACTTCGATTTCATTTTTTTCTGCTGCATAGATGTGTGATGTGTAGGCAGGCAGGGAAAAGGTCAGTGCGAATAAAAGGGGTGACAATGTTTTCATTGATTACGTCCTGGGGAATGCAATATCGATTTGAAGGCCACCTTCTGTGCGGTTTGACAGGATGATTTCGCCGCCGTGTGCCCGGATAATATTCTTTGCAATGCCTAACCCCAATCCGGTTCCATGCAAATCGGTATGTAGGCGGAAGTAGGGGTCAAACACTTTTTTCAGGAAAGCTTCCGGAATACCCGGCCCCTTGTCTATCAACGTAATATCCAGAGATTTTTCATTATCATGGACATAAACAGAGACTTCGTTCCCATATCTCACGCCGTTGTCAATGAGATTGGTCAGGCAGCGTTTGAATGCCAGTGGTTTACAGTAAAACGCGCGCTTTTGTTCGCCTAAAATGTGCACGCGCTCCTGTTGCTGATTATGGACTTCCGCAATGCTGCTGAGGATTTGCAGAACATCGAGTTGGCTCACGTTTTCATGAATATCCGTGTCTTTAACGGTTTGCAGCGCACCTTTAACCATGATTTCCAGTTCATCGAGGTCCTTATTGATTTTCATTGCCTGTACTTCGTCATCAATCAGCTCTGCGCGAAGGCGAAGACGGGTGATAGGCGTTTTTAAATCGTGCGAGATTGAGCTGAAAAGCTTTTCGCGATCATGCATATAGCGTTGCAGTCGTTTTTGCATCAGATTAAAGGCGCGGGTCACTGTCGTAATTTCACTTGCCCCTTCTTCGATCAACTCTGGTTGTTTAATGTCAGTACTCAGGCGGTTTGCAGCCAGGGCGAGACGTTTGAGTGGACGGGTCTGGTTCTGGATCAGGGTAAAGGTAAACACCAGCAAAAGAGTCGTAATGGCCACCAGAAAGACGATTTGGTCGGCGTTGATTAAATCGTTTTCGAGTGTGATGTAGGGCGCCGGTAAAATCGCAGCAATATACACCCACTGGCCTTCTGTTAGTTCAATCTGAACGACCAGAATCGGCGGGTTGAGCGGTTCAAGGCTTAGGGTATGGTGTGCCCATGACTTGGGTAAATCTGACAACAGCAAGCTGTTGTTCAGTACCTTAAGGGTTTCAGGGCGTGAGAAGTCGACCGTTATTTTGTTCACGTTTGGAAGCTCTTTGCGAAGTACATTTTCAATGGTGCTGATTGCTTCGGTTTTTGAACGTGTTTCCGGAATGGGCTCAATGTGGATCTCTTCGGTATTGAAGGACACAAAAAAACGGGCTCCCCCCATGTTTCTTAATTGGTCGAGTGCGATATGACGGTACTCGACGGGCAGCGATTGGAAAAACGTGGTGGTGGAAGCAAACATTTGCGCCATGCTTTCCGACGTTGCTTTCAGGCCTTCTACTTCCCGTTGTTTTGACTGTGCGTACCAGAAGAAGCTAGCAACACTTTGCGCGAGGATGACTGACAGGACAGTTAACAACAGGGTGCGCGATAGCAGAGAACGTGGCCAGAAATAAGCCTTGATATTAAGATTCATATGTGATGTCTGCGACGAACATGTAGCCGTTGCCCCGTACGGTTTTGATAATGGTCGATTGGCGGCCGTTGTCTTTTAGTCTCTGGCGAAGGCGGCTTACTTGCACATCGATGCCACGCTCCTGTGGTTGCGCATCGCGTCCACGGGTAGCGTTGGAGATTGCATTGCGATCGAGCAGGGTATTCGGGCTTTCAATAAACAGCATCAGCAGCGCGAAATCAGCAGAAGTCATTTCGACTTCTTGGCCCGTTACCAGATGGTTTAGCCGTTGGGCGACCGGATCCAAACGCCATTGTGCAAAACGGATTGCCTTCGGTTTAGACAGGGTGGTTTCCTGTAGCTGCTGGGTGCGGCGGAGCAATGCGCGGATGCGGGCAACCAGTTGTCTGGGGCTGAAAGGTTTGGCGATGTAATCATCTGCCCCCAGTTCTAGGCCGATAATCTGGTCGGTCTCATCAGAAACGGCAGTGAGCATGATAATAGGCACACTGGAATCCTGACGCACATACTTACAAAGGGTGAATCCGTCATCACCGGGAAGCATGATATCCAGAAGGATCAGATCGGGATATTGCACGGCCAGTTTTGCTTTCATCTCCTGCCCATTTTGAGCGGTTGTGACGTTATAGCCAGCTTTAGACAAGTACTCTTGAAGCAGTTCGCGGATTTCTAAATCGTCATCCACCACCAGGATCCGCTTCTGATTGATCATGAATGGTTTTCCCCATTTTTTAGACAAATATCCTGTTATTATCTTAGAGAAAAGGGTGCGTTTCTATAGAACGATACGCAATTTGAGTGCACAGAACCAAACAAATAGCGAATTTGAACAAAAAAGAACCCCAGATATACCGGGGTTCGAAAAGCGTGTTAAGGGGGATGGATTACTTGTCCGAGGCCATTGCCCGTCGGATGCAGTACGCTGCGCCACCCCAGGTGATACTGAAACCAATCAGCATCATAATGATTGCTCCTGTTGTCATGCGCTTGCCTCCTGTGAGTCTTCTACAGTGTCTTTCGCTGGGCGAGAAACCACATTAACAATAATCCCGACAACAACCAGTGCCACTGTCAGGCCCCAACCTAGGACCAGTAAGTCACTTTGTGTATAACCGCCGTACCCTTCGTTGACTGTGTTCAACAGGTTAGTTCCTACGATCCATGCCAGCATCAGTGGACTGATAAAACGGACACAGACTTCCAGCCATGCACCAACGGAAAACTCAGAGACGTTGTTAACGTGATCACGGATATCAGACACTTTGATCAACCAACCCAGAATGACCAGCTCAATCAGACAGCTCGCCAGCAGGGCAACGTTATTTATGAAATAGTCCACCAGATCCAGCAGCAACAGACCGCCATTGGTTGCAAATGCCATGGATACCACAAAGCCAATACCGCAAACGGTAGAGGCTGCGACCTTACGGCTGATATTGAGCTTGTCGATGATGGCAGACGTCACGGCTTCAATGATCGAGATGTGTGAACTCAGACCAGCAACAACCAACGCTAAAAATAACAGCGGACCAAGGAGGTAGGGCACAGGTAGCAGGTTAATCGCCTGTGGTAATGTGATAAATGCCAAGCCAACACCACCGCTGACCACGTCAGTCAGCGCTTTACCTTGTTCCTGTGCCATGTAACCCAGGATAGAAAAGATAAGGACACCGGCCAGAATTGAGAAACCACAATTGATCAACACGGTCATAAAGGCATTGTTCGTGACATCAGATTTTTTTGGCAAATAGCTCGAATACGCCAACATGATGGCAAAGCCAACAGACAGGGTGAAGAAGATTTGGCCGTAAGCGGCTGACCACACTTTAGTGTCAGTCAGTTTGCTAAAATCAGGTGTAAACAGATAGTTGAGGCCTTCAACGGCACCAGGCAGGGAGGATACGCGTGCAATCAGCAGAATGATCATGATAAACAGCACGGGCATCAGGACTTTATTCGCACGCTCGATACCGCCTTTGATACCAGTAAACACGGCAGCAAATGTGATCGCCCAGGCGATGGCCATCGGGATGGCAATGTGAAGCTGCCAGCTCCCCAGATTACTTGGGGAGTTTTCGCCCAGTTTCAGGTATTCACTGAAGAAAAACGCATTGGTGTCTGTGCCCCAGCTTTGGTCGAATGCAAAGCCTACATAGGACATCGCCCAACCAATGACTGCAACGTAATAAACGCCGATCACTGCTGCAATGCCCACCTGAAACCAGCCCAGCCATTCAAATTTGGTATTCAGCTTTGAAAACACCACAGGGGCAGAACCACGAAGTTTATGGCCAAGGCCAAATTCCATGATCATAAATGGGATACCTGCGGTCAGCATGGCGAAAAGGTAAGGAACAAAAAAAGCGCCACCGCCGTTTTCATACGCCATATAGGGGAAACGCCAAATGTTCCCCAAGCCGATTGCGGAGCCCACTGCCGCGAGGATAAACCCTGCGCGAGAGCCCCAGACTTCTCTAGTCATAACTTCTCCTTGTTATTGATAACACCCGTCCTTGTAGTGTTTGCAGGTGACTGTGTGTCGCCCTGTTATGTGTTATCCGTGTTTAATAGGCAGATGGAATAGGTGTCGTTACTGCCTTTTAACGCGAGGTTGCGGGTGTTGGTTCAACCATGTTGTGTTTGGAATGTTTTCCCATCACGTTTAGCAAAATAATCTTCTGCCGGTGAGGTTAAAGGCAGGTTAAGCATTGGTTACTGGTAAATCAATAGCGTGAATCTCTTATGTTTGCACTGTATTTATTGTAAACGTTCCGTATGAATAAGCATGGATGGTGTGTTTTAGGATATAGGCAGTATATTTCCAGTGATTTGAGCTATTGATGTGAATTCTATTAGCAGAAAGTTGCGATCTTTTTTGGGATTGGTTTGAATGGAAAATAAGCAAAATTGTGTGTTGGGTCGAATTTGATGGAAAGAGAGCAAAAGTTCCACATTGATTTAAGATGAGTGGGGATATTCGGACTGGATAATAAAAAGTAATGACTTTCTTATAAATATAACTAATTAAAAAATAGCATTAAATTACAACTGATTTTGAAATCTTATAATGAATGCAGGTTAATGTATTGTTATGAGATTTGAGGGTGAAAATGAAGTTTATGCGTCTCACAGATGGACAGACTAGCTGCTGTAAAGGCATTTTTTATGCAAGGTGAGTGATTTATTGAAAATGTTTCAATGTGTTATCTATCTTCAAGTGTTTGACAGCTTAAGATTCTGTCACTCATCGTAATAGAGGGGCTTTGCTTTGCGTCACAAAATGAAACAATTGCGTCAGGAAATAGAGGATCGGAGGTTTGAAAATGCATAATCATCCTTGCAGTGATATATTCACTACATTATGAGTATGTGGCTAAAATGTTATTGGTCTCTCTATCCTAAAGGAGCTGTAGTATGGACACTAACCTGAAAATTGCGCTGATCACTGCTTTCTGCGCGCTGAGTGGTATCTTTGCATTTGCAACAGTTGCAATCGTTTTTTCATAACATTTGATTGCACGAAAATATTGGCTCTGTACAGGTGAGAAAGCGTAAACTGGGAGTATATATTTCCAAACGCCGTTGAGGTGCATGTGCAGGGCCCAAAAGACACTGAGTACTTCGCGTCTCTCGCAAACTCTATCATCCCGTCACCAACCTCTCTTAACGTGAAAGGACGTAAAAAACGTATAGCACTGGTCACCCAAGGGGGTGGGCAGAGAGGTATTTTTACTTCTGGCGTGCTCGACAGTTTTCTTGATGCAGGGTTTGATCCGTTTGAACTCTATATAGGTACTTCTGCGGGTGCGTTAAATATCTCTTCCTATATCACCCGTCAGCGTGGATTTGGTCACCACTTTATTACCCAATACACCACTAATGCGCGTTTTTTTAACCTTATAAAGTACGTTCGTCGCCAACAGTTTATGGATCTTGATTGGGCGCTGGAAATGGCGGACCCAGCAAATCCTGATGGGCTGAACATTGATAAAGCGAGGGAAATTCTGCTTGACCGGACCGCGTATGCCTGTGCAACCCATGCCCATACCCTAGAGCCCCATTACTTTCCGATGTTTGGGGAGAACTGGCTGGAAGTGTTAAAGGCAACCTGTGCGATTCCGATGCTCTACCCTTCTGCGGTAGAGATTGCGAACCAATATTATGTGGATGGTGGCGTAACAGGGGCGATACCTGCAAGAGAAGCGTTTAACCGTGGTGCGGATATTATCGTTGTGATCAGAACTGAACCTGTGCAGCAGGACAAAGCCCCGATGACCTCAGCGCTGGCGGAAAATTTGCGTAGCAGGGTGGAGAAACGGTTGCCGGAATACCTTGCCAGGCTGAACCTGGATGATCGGCTCGAAAAACTGGCGGATTTTCATCATCAGCTATCACAACGCCTTGAGGAAATTCGTCAGCGTTATTATAGAGAGAAAAAAATCGAACCGTTGTGGCACAAACTGCGGGATATAGTGCCATTGCAAAAACAGAAAAATGGTGGACGTTGGTTGTTTGGTGGCGATTCCATCTATCGGCTACAAGCATTGTCAGGACAAAAGCTGAGTGCAGACATGTTGGAAATGCTGACGCGTCACTTTCAAACCTATCAGGAGTCGGTAGCGTTTATGTCACATCCTCCTATTCGCACTGAACTTATCCAATTGGCCCCTAAACAGCCGCTTTTGAGCAATGCGCTGCTCAGTAAGCCTTCCCAACTGGAACATGATTACCAAGAGGGATTGGACGTCGGTCGCCAGTTTGTTGATGAGTGTGCGGTAATACTCAGTGACGTTTCAACGGTAAAAAGCCAAGTTTAAAACAGTAATTTGAACCTCAAGGAAGCAAGGTTGACTGAATTTGAGAAGATGCAACAGGGAAAACCCTACAGCCCGGCTGACCCAGAACTGACGCAGTTTCGCTATGCGTCGAGGAGGCTGTGTCAGGAGTTTAATACTATTGATCCTGCCGATGTAGAAGCCCACGAAATGGTCATCACCAAGCTTTTCGCTATTCGTGGCAAAGGCGTGGTGGTGGAAGCACCTTTCACCTGTTCATACGGAATGAACGTGAACATCGGCAACAATGTCGCTTTTGGCCCCAATTGCACCATCATTGACAGCGGGCACGTTGAAATCGGTAATAATGTACTGATTGGGCCAGGGGTTGGTATTTACACCATCACACAGGGGTTGCTGCCGCTGGAAGTACTGGACGGTGAACAAGAAATCTCGTTGCCTGTTATTATTGGCAACAATGTCGTTATCGGCGGCAATAGTGTGATTAAGGCAGGAGTGTCGATAGGTGAGGGCGCCGTGGTTGAAGCTGGCTCAGTGGTGGAAGGGGATATTGACCCTTTTTCTGTGGTGTCCGGCAACCCCGCAAACGTTGTGCGTCGCCTGCGTTGAAAGGTTGGCGAGTCGTTGGACTTCTGCTACGATTGCCCGCCAAAGCGGTAGAAATGTTATATTATAACAGTTTCACTCAGACAATGTTGATAGTGACCCAGACTTGGATCGGGTATTCCCCTCAAGGTAGGGGTGTTTGAGGTATACAAGGCAGTACACTTCAGCCGCTGCCGAACAAGAAGAGAATTGCAGTCGATGGCAAAAGTAAGAGCAAGAGTTTCTTTCAATGTGGGTGTCGGAAGTAAGATCCCAGCCGAGATCCTGTCATTTGATGGTTTGAATTCGGATAAAGAGCACGTTGCTATTATCTTCAAATGTGCCGATCAGCAACAAGGGGCGCCATTGGTTAGAATGCATTCTGAATGCCTCACAGGCGATGTGTTTCATTCTTCCCGTTGCGATTGTGGTGAACAGCTAGAAGAAACCATCCAGAAAATGGGTGAGCATGGCGGTATCCTGCTTTACCTTCGTCAGGAAGGACGTGGGATCGGGTTATACAACAAACTGGATGCCTACAAGCTACAAAGTCAGGGTATGAATACCTATGAAGCTAACAACCACCTTGGTTTCCCGGATGACTTACGCAGTTTTGAGGATGCGGCCGACATGTTGAAAGCGCTGGGTGTCGATACCATTCGCCTTATTACCAACAACCCTAAAAAAATTAAAGAGATCCAGGAGTTAGGTATTAAACTGGAAGCGGTGGTAGGCACACAGGCTCACCTGAAAGAGGGAAATAAGATGTACCTGAAAGCGAAAGTGTCTCACGGTCAGCACAAGCTGTCGTTTGATTAAATAACTGGCTTTTGGGGAGTAGAAAGCAGCGCATATCGCTGCTTTTTTACGTTCCATTGCCCCTGTGCCACTGATGGCGTGCTATTCAATATGATGAACAGTGTTTCGTGGCAGAATAATCAGGTCAATCATGGACATGTTTTCGCATTAGTTAATCTAATCTTTTTTATGATTTCTTATCGTGCTTGAAACACGTTTATTCTGTTGTTTATACCGTTATTCAACACTACACTCTGCGCAAAATTAGGGGTGGTGTTCCAGGTCAAAACAGACCGTATTATCGAAAACGTGAATTCTCTCTTTTCTACACCACTTCCTCACATAAAGAATTTTTAACGATTGCTTGCTGTAAGGAGTGTTGTCGGTGTCTTCATCAACGCCTCTCTCTAAGATTTTGTTCATGATCATCATTTTGGTTGCTGTCGGCCAGATGACACAGACCATGTATGTTCCTTCTATGACAATGATGGCGGACAGCTTTAACGTGTCGCCAGCGTTGTTACAGGCGGTGATGGCTTGCTATCTGATCCCCTATGGTTTGTCACAGTTTATCTATGGCCCTTTATCTGATCGATTTGGTCGTAAGCCGATCATTCTTATCGGGCTTGCCATTTACTTGCTGGGCACCGTTGTTACCCTGGTTGCCATGAACTACAACCTGTTTCTGCTGGGTACCGTGATCCAGGGGCTAGGTATTGGCTGCGGTGGTGCGATGGCGCGAACCCTGACTCGGGATTGCTTTGATGGCAGCCGTCTGCACAAAGCGAACAGTTTGGTCAGTATCGGTTTGATTTTCTCGCCCCTGATGGCGCCAGTAATCGGCGGGGTGCTCAGTACCCGTTTCGGCTGGGAAGCCAGCTATGTGTTCCTGTTTGTTCTGGCAGCTGTGGTTTACCTGATCATGATGTTGTGTTTCACGGAAACCTTGCCACCGGAAGCGCGCAGGCATGATTCAGTACTGAAAAGCTATCACCATGTCATGAGTAACCGTCGCTTTCAGGGTTACCTGATTTGTTTGATTGCTGTGTTTTCGGGAATTTCTGTGTTTGAAGCCGCCGCAGGAGTTTTGCTGGGTAGCACATTGGGACTCAGTGCCACGACCGTCAGTATGTTGTTTGTTCTGCCTTTGCCAGGCTTTATGATGGGCTCTTGGTTGTCGAGTGTAATAGAGCAGCGTATGTCTGCGGGAAAAACCCTGCTGGTAGGCTCAGTAGTGTTGCTATTGGGCGCATTGACCGTTGTTGTTCCAGGGTATTTCGTCACTGCCACAGTCGACACGTTGATTGGTGGTGCTTTTCTTTACTTTATGGGGGCTGGCCTGTTGTTTCCGGCTGCCACAACCGGTGCGATTTCACCTTTTCCACACCATGCAGGAACAGCAGGCGCGGTAATGGGGGGTGTTCAGAACATGGCTGCTGGCCTGTTTACGTTACTGGCAGCAAAGATGAACGTCAGCGATCAATTTTCACTGGGCGCTATTTTGCTGGCCATGACGGTAGTATCTGGGCTGGGTTTGCTGTTATGTCGCCGCCACAAGATAACAGCAAATACTACGGTCGTGGCGTAGTCAGATAATACAACCCGGCTGAAAAGTCCGTTATGTCAAGAAAAGGCAGAATATCCAACCGGATCTTCTGCTTTTTTATTCCCAATTTATGTGATGAAGGTCAGTGAAAGCTGTGAATTAATAATTTTGTCTATTTTGTAATTGCGAGCTTAGCCAAATTGAAGCAGTATGTTGTGCTTGTAGCGGAGCCTGACAGGAAAAGGAGGGCCTTGTTGCCTCCGCTGGAATATCCAAAAAGGCGGTAAACACGACATGAATGTAAACAGACAGTCTGATTGGCTGGGACACCCTCGCGGTCTGTTCCTTCTCTGTGGTACAGAGTTATGGGAACGTTTCTCCTTCTATGCAATGCGCGCCATCTTGGTGCTTTACCTCACAGATAAAACTATCAATGGCGGTCTTGGATGGACAACCCAGGATGCGTTGAATCTTTATGGTATTTATACAGGATTGGTCTACCTGACTCCGGTGCTGGGAGGATGGGTCGCTGACAATTTCCTTGGACAGCGTCGGTCTATCATTGCCGGTGGTGCATTGATGGCAATCGGTCAATTTACACTGGCGTTGCCAAATAGCGTTATCGACCCATTCGAGTTACAGGCATTTTATGTGGGCCTTGTGTTTCTCATTATCGGTAACGGCTTGTTCAAGCCGAATATTTCGACCATGGTTGGTCAGCTCTACAGAGACGGAGATAACCGCCGTGATGGAGCATTTACTATCTTCTACATGGGGATCAATCTGGGGTCGTTGCTGGCAGGTATTATCGCCGGTACGGTTTCCATGCATTATGGCTGGAAAGCGGGCTTTCTGTCTGCTGGTATCGGTATGTTACTGTCTTTGGTGATCCAGTTGGCTTTTGCCAATCGTCTTTTGGGTGATATCGGTATTGAGCCCGCAGCAAAAGCACACATGAACAAACTGGGAACCAATAAGAAACAACCACTGACGAAGGTTGAACGTGATCGACTGAAGGTGATTGTGGTGATGAGCTTGTTTGTGATCATCTTCTGGGCTGGTTTCGAGCAGGCTGGTGGCCTGATGAACATTTACTCTCAGGAATACACCGATCGTATGCTGGGCAGCTTTGAAGTGCCTGCGGCCTGGTTCCAGTCGTTGAACCCGATGTTCATTATTATTTTTGCACCAGTGTTGGCGGTATGCTGGCGACGCTTAGGAGCAAATGAACCCAGCTCACCGATTAAATTTGCTATGGCTATGGGTTTCCTGTCCCTGGGTTTTGTTTGTATGGTCGGTGCAGTCATGCAGCAAGGGAGCGACATGACAGCAAAGGCGTCGATGTGGTGGCTGGTTGGGGCGTATTTCTTCCATACCCTCGGTGAATTGTGTTTGTCTCCCATCGGATTGTCGCTGATCACCAAACTGGCACCGCTTCGTTTGATGTCAGTGATGATGGGAACCTGGTTCTGTGCCAACGCCGTGGCTAACTATGTGGCAGGCTTTATCGGTAGCCATGTGTCAGATGCTGGCCCTCTGGCTATTTTTGGTGGAATAGCAGCTACCGCAGCCATTGCTGGCGTGTCATTGATAGCATGTTCGAACAAATTGGTGAGCTGGATGCATGGGGCGGAAGGAAACCAACAGAATATTGACGAAACGTTGACAGAAAATGCGGCTTCCGCAGTTTAATATTTATCCAGTAAGCAGTATGTGCAAATATGTCACTCATTGAGTGGCATATTTGCTGTTGTTCAGCACAGAGTTTATAAAAACGTCGCAGATACTGTGTTATTGGTACTCTTGCCATTCGAGAGCATTGCTTTATACCTAGTGCTCTTATTATGATCTCTCATTCTTTGGTCAATCTTAGCTAAATATCATTACTCCCTCAGCCTTATATTCACACTAATTGCTTCTTACTGACTTGCTGTGCAGCACATGTTCGGCGAATCTGATCGGGATGAAACAACGGTAGTTGAAGGCTCCTCTGTGCCGACTGCCTTTCATATAAGAATTATCGGAAGAACAAATACATTGGAGTTAACGCCAAACCTGTTGCGAAGTAGGGACGGAAAGTTACGGGTCTCGGAGGAATATGGTGGTGCTGAGATGGCCGGGCTGCCTCTAGCTTTGAATAGCGAATAAAGGGACAGACCATGTCGGATATTATTGGGACAAATAACTCAGAGAGACTAAACGGTACATTTGGTGATGATTACATAGAAGGTCAAGATGGCAATGATGTTATCTATGGCGATGTGGGGGATTCAACGGGTACTGGCTATGTAGGTGCGGTGTTTGTTATGGGAGTAGATGTCGCTGCGAACAGTGGTGACTTTTACTATGCCTTCAATTCTCCACCAACACTCAGCTTTTCTGGTTCTGTAACAAACGTCACTTTTAAGGATGATGATGGACAGTTAAACGGCGATGATCGTTGCAATGAGTATTCAGATGACAAAACACAGACTGTTTTAATTGACGGCAATGAATATGGCGCTAACGTTGATTACCAACTGAAGTACAGTGATGCGTCTGGAAACATTTATACCTTTGCAGTGGTCGATGTTGATACTGATGGTAATGGTCACCATTACTGCAATGTTGGGGAGAATGGTAAAATTCTTATCCAAGTTGACGGCCCTGAAATTACGTCTTCAACGAGCCTTTCTCTGGTACCTAATTCTATCGAAAATGTCAGTAGTCTGGATTACACATCGTTGATGTCACCAGAAACCGATCAGAGCATTGGTGGTGATGATGTGATCACCGCTGGAAATGGCAATGATACAGTATATGGCCAAGGGGGGAATGACTATATCGAAGGCGATAACGGTCAGGACAAGCTTTTTGGTGGAGAGGGTGATGATATTATTTACGGCAATACAGCATCACCAAACTTCAATGACGAGCCGGCAGTAAACGTTTTTCAGTTGGGCTCTGATTTCACCGTATCTACCGGCGGCAATTTTCAAGGCTTCAATTTTCCTTCCACCTTGTCATTTGACGGCAGTACAACAAAGGTCACTTTTCAGGATGATGATGGCTACCTGAATGGTGATAACTATTGCAACGAATATTCCGATGACAAATCTCAGACGGTGACAATCGATGGTAATACCTACGCTGTGAATCTTGATTACACCCTCAAGTACTGTGATTCTGATGGCAATGTCTATCAATTCGCGATCCTAGATGTGGATTTGGATGGTAACGGTCACCATTACAATAGCCTCAATGAAAACGGCAACTTGTTGCTCCAACTGAGCGGCCCGGAAATCACGGATATGACGGATTTGTCTTTGGTACCGAACTCATATTGCGATATTAGCCACGTCCGTTATGACGGTATCTCCGAAGACATCACGGTTAAATTTAATGATGAAGACTATATCGATGGAGGTGCGGGTAACGATACGATCTATGGCCAGTGGGGTGATGATATTATCTATGGTGGAGAAGGTGATGATCTGATCTATGGAGGCCGGATTGGTCGCCAGACGGTTGAAATTGATCGTGGTACTGATGGGTATTGGGATATTAGCAATGGTGAGGCTGTCACCTTGGATTTGTCGCAAATCACCTCGAGCGCCAACTATGAAAATAGTGTTGGTTACTATGTGTTGGATGAAAATGGGCAAGTGTTGGAAGCCTATATCATGGTAGATAACGCGAAACAGGACAGTTCGGCGCAAACGGTCATCAATGTTGATGGTGCAACGCGTCTTGGTTTATTTATCATCCCTGGCGGTGACACCCTGGGCTTTAACGAAGGTGCTGTCACCTTGAGTTTTGCCAACGGGAGTCCACAGTTTGTTCAGGGTAACCTGTCAACAGGTGGTTATGTATCCGAATGGGGCAAGAACGGTGACCGTAAAGATCACGAAATCAACAGCGGAGAGAATTCCTGTTGGGAAGATCTCTGGTGTCTCGGTGACAAGGACTTTAATGATGTCATCATGAAAGTCAGCGCGACCCAGGTGATTGAGGAAAGTGATGCCGATACTATTTACGGTGGTGAAGGGAATGACACTATCTATGGCGGTGACGACAACGACCATATTATGGGTGGTGTGGGTGATGACATTCTTTATGGCAACGACGGTGATGACATTCTGGATGGGGGCGACGGAAATGACGTGCTATTTGGTGGCCCCGGTAAAGATACCCTGTTGGGCGGTGCTGGTGATGATATGTTACATGGCGGACCAGGTAGCGACGTGATCATTGATGGTGGCACAGGCGTGGATTATTATCGAGGCAGTAACGGTGATGATATGTTGATCTTCGGTCAGGACGACTTTGTCGGCCTGACGACGACGGAGACGGATGGTACTGTGATCAACAAGCATATGTATTATGGGGATACCGGTTTTGATACCTTGCTAGTTAAGGGTGATGCGATTGTAGATTTTACCGGTGAAGCCTACCAGACAGCTCCGACGGTGACAGGTAATGTGATGGCTCAGATTGAGGCTGTAATTGGAGATGAGGGCGATCAAGTGCTCTCGATCAATCCAAATGCTATTTACGCTCAATCAGACACCCCATTTGGTGAAGATCTGGGGACTCCGGACGACTGGGACGGTTTTATTGCTTATCTGGGTGAAGGTGATGATGCCTTTGATGTTGCCGGCATCCCCTGGAACTATGTTGACGATGGTGTCGTTAATGCAGCGATTTCCCCTGAAATGATCACCCTGATGGGGCTGACAGATGCTCAGGTTGGCGAGCTGAATGCGTATGTGTTCCAGCATGATTATCTTGATCGCAGTATTACTATTTGGACTGACGCTGAAACAGTGACCTTAAACGGTGAAGATCTCTTCTAACGTAACCCTGTGAAGACGATAAGGGCGACCACTGCGGGTCGCCCTTTGCTTTTCTATTTCCCATTGGGCTCATGTTCAAGGTACAACACCGTTGCCGCGACACGGGATTCCACACTCAGCTTTTTCAATAAGTTCTTTAAATGCACTTTCACCGTGGCTTCAGAGATATAGAGTGTTTCGGCAATCTGTTTATTGCGAAGCCCCTTGGCCACATGGCGCAGTATCTGCAGTTCTCTTTCAGTCAGCACACTGAGGGGAGAGGTGTGTTCACGGCTCTTTTCAAGATACGTGCGGACCTGTTCGCTGTAGGCTTTTTCTCCGGTCATGGCGGACTTCAATTGCATCACCAGCTCTTCAGGCTCACTGTCTTTGAGCAAGTAACCGTCTGCACCAGCCTGAACAATGGCATGAATGTCGTTGGGACTGTCAGACACTGTCAGGATCACAATCACTGCCGTACAGCCATCACTCCTGAGTGCTTTTAGGGTATCCAACCCAGACAAGCCTTTCATGTTGAGATCCAGAACAATCAGGTCCGGTTCGTTGCGTGATGCTTCTGCGATGGCATCTGCTCCGTTGCTTACTTCTGTCAGGAAAGAGAACTCGGGTTCATATTTCAACAATTGGCTGAGACCTTTTCTCATTAAGGGATGGTCATCAACCAACAGGACATTCCAGCTTGTCATCAGGTTACAGCTCCGTATTAGGGGTAATAGCCCCTAGTCAAGGTCAAACGTCAGGGTTACCTGGCACCCTTTCTCTGGTGCCGTTGTGATTTTCAGGTCGCCACCCAGCATGGATGAACGCTCCTGCATAATATTCAAGCCATAATGGTCAGGTTTTTCCTCAATAAGTGAAAAACCTACGCCATCGTCAGTGATGTCGACACATGCCTGGTGAGAGTGCTGGAAGCAGCGGACGGTAATATGTTCAGCCTTGGCATGCTTAATTGCGTTGGAGCAGGCTTCACGGATAATTTGAAGAATGTGCATTTGCCGCTGGGCATCCATAGAAAGTGTATCTAAATCCGAAGAAACCGTCAGTGTAGCTGTTGTTTGTCCTTGCAGGGTTTCAATCATTTCATGCAAGGCCAGGCCAAAATCCCCGTGAGAGAGGGAGAGTCGGAATGCTGTCAGGAGCTCTCTCAATTGGTCATAGGCAATACGTAACTGTTCGCTAATATCATGGGCGATGTCGTTGCAATCCTGCGCATTGATTAGCTTGAGGTGACGTTTAAGTAAACTGGTTTGTATTTTAAGGTATGACAATGACTGGGCGATGGAATCATGCAATTCCCGGGCAAGAGTGGCACGTTCTTCCATCACTGCAAGGTGCATGGCCTGCTTTTGGGCATGGTTGTAATACACGCCACGGGCGAGAATCGACGCTAGGTTGGAAAGCAGGTCATTATCGACAACATCCGGGTTGCCCTGCCATTTTAGTGTGCCGAATGATTCGCCATCCAGGATCAACGGCAGTTCAAACCACTCACATCCCTCGGGAAAACCGGCAGCTATCTCCCAGTCTGACTGGTTTTTGTTGTGCGCCTGAAGGCTCAGTGCCTTGACGCCATCTGCGTTAAGGGTGATAGCCAGCATTCTTTCAAAACTTTCGCGGTTCAGGAAAGTAGAGGAAAGCTGTTTGGAGCAATCGTAAAGGATATTCAATGATTGGTTAGCTTTGGTGAGTTTTTGGGTTTTTGTTGTGATTTTGTGTTCAAGGTCGGCGTAAAGGCCTTTCAACTCACTCGCCATCAGAGCGAAGCTGTTTGACAGAACACCCAGTTCATTATTTCTGGCGGGCGGTAACTCGGCATCGAACTCTCGGTTTTGGATTTGCTGGCTCGCTTTCACCAGCATATTGAGCGGGAAAACAATGCGTCTTTGGGTGTAGTGAATCAAGAACAGTACTAATGCCAGAATCAGGCCCAGTCCACCGCTGCCAACCATCGCCAACACTTGAAGCTTGTTCTCAGAGTGTTGTTGCAAGGCGAAAACAAACCTATCAATATCGTTCACGAACACACCAACCTGTTCGATATAAAACGCTCTGTCATCGCTTTCAAGCTCCGGGCGCAGCTTTATCCAGCGCTCAATGAGAGAGTGGTACCTTTCGCGGATTTCATCAGGCACAGTGAAATTATCAAGAATACGGAGTTCTGGTGCCAGTAATGACTGTTCGAAGTTATCAATATGTCCGGGCAGGCGGGAGGAGTCTAATACAATGTCGTAAGCCATACGGTAACTTTGCATGCGCAGTGAACCTGACGTATTGATTGCAGCGGCATCATTCAGGCTGGATGCCAACGTAAAAATCGCAAAGCCCGTGATAATGACGGCAAGGAACAGGATCCCTATCAGGGAGCGGGCAACGATAGTGGTAACAGATTGTTTAACGATAATATTTTTAATCGGGTCGGTCATGTTCCAATCAGGCTTGCTATTTTGATTTAATAATGTGATCTAGATCAATCAAATAAATTGATCTGGCGCAATGTCACCCATTATATACCCCCTAAGAGGTATATATGCATCTCACAAATCTTCCTAACTTGACCATACTTAAACCTTATTACCTTTAGTTATTGGTTACTTATGGTCGACACACGCCGTCGGTTTTTTCTAAGAAGCAAAGCTAAGACCAGAGTAAACCCTTTACCTTGGATTGCAGACTGGGAAAGTTTCACCGAACAATGCACCCGTTGTGGCGATTGTATTCGCGCATGCGAAGCAAACGTGATTGTCAATGGTGATGGCGGTTTTCCTACTATCGACTTTAGCCGGGGCGAATGCACCTTCTGTTATGCCTGCGCAGCGAAATGTCCAGAGCCGCTGTTTAAAGCTAAATCTGCCAAGCCTTGGGATCTGATTGCCACTATCAACGACCAATGCCTGACACGAAATGGCGTCGAGTGCAGAAGTTGCTCCGATGCCTGTGAAACCCGCGCAATAAAGTTCCAACTCACGCTGGGTCAGGTTGCCCAACCTACGTTAAATCTACAGGACTGCACAGGGTGCGGTGCTTGCATTGTGCCTTGTCCTGTCAATGCCATTGCCATGGAGAACATCAGCAATGAATGAATATCACGTAAGCAGCCTCATCGTCCACACGGTAGCTGACCAAATGGGCAGTGTCATTGAAAGGATTGAAAAAATCCCAGGTGCAGAAGTGCCGGCATCAAATGAAGCAGGAAAGCTGGTTGTTGTTATTGAGGGTACAAGCCGTGGCGGCTTGTTGGAAAAGTTTGAAGAAATTAAGGCGCTGCCGGGAGTATTGGCCGCGACACTTGTGTTTCATCAGGTCGAGGAAGAAGAACCTGATCTGACGTTGGAAGGAGTGGGAAGATGACCCTGACAAGACGAAATTTTTTAAAGGCTAACGCGGCAGCGGCAGCGGCAAGTGCAGCGGGGATCACGTTGCCTGTGTCTATTGCCCAGGCTGCGGGTGCAGATAATGAAGTCAAATGGGACAAAGCGCCTTGCCGGTTTTGCGGTACAGGTTGCGGCATTTTGGTCGGTACCCAGAATGGTCGAGTGGTGGCATCCCAAGGGGATCCGGATGCGCCGGTAAACCGCGGCTTGAACTGTATCAAAGGCTACTTTTTGCCGAAGATCATGTACGGGAAAGATCGCCTGACACAACCATTGCTTCGTAAGAAAAATGGTGTGTACGACAAAGAAGGTGAATTCACGCCAGTCAGCTGGGATGAAGCGCTGGACATCATGGCCGAGAAATTTAAAACCGCTATTCAAACCAATGGTCCAACGACCGTCGGTATGTTTGGTTCAGGCCAATGGACCGTCTGGGAAGGTTATGCCGCAGCCAAATTGATGAAAGCGGGTTTCCTGTCAAATAATATCGACCCGAATGCGCGTCACTGTATGGCGTCTGCGGTGGTGGGTTTCATGCGTACGTTTGGTATGGATGAACCGATGGGGTGTTACGATGACCTTGAGCATGCAGATGCGTTTGTCCTTTGGGGATCAAACATGGCAGAAATGCACCCGATCCTTTGGTCACGTCTTACCGACCGCCGTTTGTCTGCCGATCACGTAAAAGTCGCCGTACTTTCCACCTTCGAACACCGCAGCTTCGAACTGGCAGATAACGGCATAATCTTCACGCCGCAGACTGACCTTGCCATTCTCAATTTTATCGCCAACTACATCATTCAAAACGACAAAGTTGATAAATCATTCATTGAAAAACACGTCAATTTCCGCAAGGGTGCGACTGATATCGGTTACGGGCTGAGACCGACCCATGAGCTCGAGAAAAAAGCCAAGAATGCAGGCAGTGGTGCGTCTGAAGAAATTGATTTTGATGCCTTCGCTAAATTTGTCGCTGATTATGATGTTGAGTCTGTCTCCAAATTGTCTGGCGTGCCGGAAGATCAGTTGATCGCACTGGCTGAACTGTATGCCAACCCAGAAACCAACGTGGTTTCTTATTGGACAATGGGCTTTAACCAGCATACCCGTGGTGTGTGGTGTAACAACCTCGTTTACAACATTCACTTACTGACTGGCAAAATCTCTAAGCCGGGATGTGGTCCTTTCTCTTTGACTGGTCAACCCTCTGCATGTGGTACAGCGCGTGAAGTCGGTACATTTGCACATCGCCTGCCAGCAGACATGGTGGTGGCAAACCCGAAACACCGGGCGATGGCAGAAAAAATCTGGAAACTGCCAGAAGGCACCATTCCACCCAAGCCGGGATACCACGCGGTATTGCAAGATCGCATGCTGAAAGATGGCAAGCTGAACGTGTACTGGGTGATGTGTAATAACAACATGCAAGCGGGCCCGAACATTAACGAAGAACGTTTGCCGGGGTATCGCGATCCTCGTAACTTCATCATTACGTCCGATCCTTACCCAACGGTCACGGCTATGGCATCTGACCTTATTCTGCCAACAGCGATGTGGGTGGAAAAAGAAGGTGCTTACGGAAACGCAGAACGACGCACCCAGTTCTGGTATCAACAAATTAAAGCACCAGGTGAAGCGAAATCTGACCTTTGGCAAATTGTTGAGTTGTCTAAACGCATCAAAGTCGGTGAGGTATGGCCTGCTGAGTTAGTGGCGAAGGTGCCGGAATACAAGGACAAGACCTTGTTCGATATCTTATTCGCAAACGGTCAGGTTGACCGGTTCAAACTGGACGAAATCCCATCTGATCGACTGAATGATGATGCGCGCGCAGCGGGCTTCTACATCCAAAAAGGCTTGTTCGAAGAATACGCGACGTTTGGACGCGGTAAAGCGCATGATTTAGCGCCTTTTGATATGTACCACCAGGCACGTGGCCTCCGTTGGCCAGTGGTGGATGGCAAAGAGACCTTATGGCGCTATTCGGAAGGTCATGACCCGTATGTGAAAGAAGGGGAAGAGTTTGCTTTCTACGGTAAGCCGGATAAAAAAGCGGTTATCTTCGCTCTGCCTTACGAACCTGCGGCTGAATCACCGGACGAGGAATTTGACTTGTGGCTGTCAACCGGTCGGGTGCTTGAGCACTGGCATACTGGCACGATGACACGACGCGTTCCTGAGCTCTATAAAGCGTTCCCTGATGCTGTTGTTTATATGCATCCTCTTGATGCCAAGAAACGTGGATTACGTCGGGGCGATGTTGTGAAAGTGATCTCCCGCCGGGGTGAAGTGGCGACACACGTTGAAACCCGGGGAAGAAACCGCGTGCCACAAGGTCTGGTCTTTATGCCATTTTTCGATGCGAGTCAGTTAGTGAATAAACTGACATTGGATGCCACCGATCCTTTGTCAAAAGAAACTGACTACAAAAAATGCGCTGTGAAGGTTGTTAAGGCGTAGCAGGCAGTCACAGCATGAAGAAGTCAGCCCCTAACCAAAAGAACTGTGACAATGTGAAGTCACCTTCTGACAGTAGTCGCCGCCGCTTCCTGCGTGATGCGGCGCGAACGGCTGCTGGAGCAGGTGTTGCTGTTACCGTTTTAGGGTTGCAATCGAAACAAAGCCAGGCGAGCAGCGGTATCCCCATTCGCCCGCCAGGTGCATTAGAAGAACCTGCGTTTCTTAATGCCTGCATTCGGTGCGGTCTTTGTGTCCGGGGTTGTCCTTACGACACATTGAAGCTGGCAACACTGCTGTCACCTGTTGCAACTGGCACACCGTATTTTGATGCACGCTCAGTGCCATGCGAAATGTGCGAAGACATTCCGTGTGTAAAAGCCTGTCCATCAGGTGCACTGGATCCGTCATTGACGGACATTACCAAGGCAAAAATGGGTACAGCGGTACTTATCGATCATGAAAACTGCCTGAACTGGCAGGGGCTGAGATGTGATGTGTGTTATCGCGTTTGTCCCCTTATCGATGAAGCCATCACGCTGGAACCCATGCATAACCAACGTACAGGTAAACACGCCAAACTGATCCCTATGGTTCACGCCGAGTTCTGCACAGGCTGCGGCCTGTGTGAACACGCCTGCGTTTTAGAAGAAACCGCCATTAAGGTAGTTCCGACAACGCTGGCACGTGGTGAACTGGGGCATCATTACCGCTTTGGCTGGAAAGAGCAGGAAGCGAACAATGGGGAAGCCCTGGTTCCACGCAATCTGACGTTACCAGCCCGAACGCCGGGGGAGGGGAACTGATGGCGAAGAATCTGGCGATAGATGCAGGTAAAGCGGCAGTAAAAAGGCTGGGATGGTGGCGAGCCCACCGTTTTCTTATCTTGCGGCGCCTTACCCAACTTGCTGTGTTGCTGGCGTTTTGGACGGGCCCCTTGTGGGATGTCTGGATCCTCAAAGGCAACCTGTCAGGAAGTGTGCTGTTGGACGTTATTCCATTTACCGATCCGTTGATAGCAGCGCAATCGCTGGCCTCGGGACATTGGTTTGAGTTTGAGGCCTGGCTTGGGCTTGCTGTCATCGTGGGGCTTTATGCATTGATTGCACCGCGCGCGTTTTGTGGGTGGGTTTGTCCGATGAATGTGGTGACTGATTTTGCCGCCTGGCTGAGACGGAAAACCGGTATCAAAGCCTCATTCCACTGGAATAAATCGCTACGCTACTGGCTTCTCGCTGCCATTGTTATCGGCAGCGCACTGTCTGGGACATTGGTTTGGACATGGCTGGATCCAGTGAGTGCATTGCAGCGAAGCCTAATCTTTGGTGCGGGTGCAGGACTCTGGCTGGTTCTGAGTGTTTTCGTGATTGATTTGGTGTTGGTTGAGCATGGTTGGTGTGGTCACTTGTGCCCGTTGGGCGCAACGTATGCACTGATGGGTTCAAAAAGCATCATGCGGGTGAAAGCGGTAAACCGTGATGCCTGCACCAAGTGTATGGACTGCTTCAATGTGTGCCCGGAGCCACAGGTATTACGTCAACCGCTGAAAGCGGGAGACACAAGAGTTTTGGACAAAGATTGCATGAGCTGCGGTCGTTGTATCGATGTATGTGCGGAACAGGTTTTAGGATTCAGAAAAAGAATTGGAGCCGATAATGAAAAATAAATTAACGTTTTCGCTGGTGCTGGCTGTGTTACTAGGCAGCGTGACAGTGGCGGCAGAGGAAGATGGAACCGGTATAAAGTCGCTGCGTGGCGCGACAGAGATTGGTGAGACGAATGTAGCGCCGGGCATAAAAAGCGTCCCTAAAAACCAGGATCGTTTCAGCCTTAACTATGTCAATCAGCCACCGATGATCCCTCACGCCATTGATGGGTATCAGGTCAATCAATCCAATAATGCCTGTTTGCAGTGCCATGATGTAGATGTATACCGTAAAACTGGGGCTCCACGTGTTAGCCCAACGCACTTTATGGACAGAGACAACAAAGTACTGACAGAAATTTCACCGCGACGTTATTTCTGTCTGCAGTGCCATGTTCCCCAGGCATACACCGACGAATTGGTTGAGAACGAGTTTGTTCCTGCCGGTAAGTTTGGCAAGTAGGAGGTGATAATGAAAGTACCGGGATTTATCACCAAATTCTGGACTTGGTTCAGAACGCCGAGTGGTATGGCTATCGGCAGCGTGCTGACACTGGGCTTCATCGCGGGGATTATTTTCTGGGGTGGATTTCACACCGGCCTGGAGATGACCAACCGTGAAGAGTTCTGCATTAGCTGCCATGAAATGCGTGACAACGTTTACGAGGAATATGTAAGTACTATTCACTACAGTAACCGCAGCGGTGTGAGGGCAACTTGTCCGGATTGTCACGTGCCGAAAGAATGGGGCCCCAAGATGATTCGAAAAATCCAAGCGAGTAAAGAGCTTTATGCTAAAGCGTTTGGTATTGTCGATACGCCGAAGAAATTTGAAGATCACCGTTTAGAAATGGCGACCCGTGAATGGAACCGGATGAAAGCGAACGACTCTCAAGAATGTCGGAACTGTCACAACTTTGAATTTATGGATCTTAGTGTACAAAAATCTGTGGCGGCATCTGTTCATGATAAAGCAGAAGAAGCAGGACAAACCTGTATTGATTGCCACAAGGGAATCGCGCACAACCTTCCTCGCGACTATGATGCGTCGAAAGAGTTCAAGTTTTAACTTGCCAACGGGCCAGCGGGCGTTTTTGCTGGCCCAATTTTTTCTTGTGTCCGGTTATGCGGCACGCTTCCATAGTAAGTGACAGAATTTCTGCTCAGGATCGCGGCTAAGTAGCATTCTCACCAGAACATCATCCAGCACATCATTTGTTGTCAAACCAATACGGACTTCTACAAATACGTCACGATCAACATCAAATCCCACGTGTTCTTCCCAGTCACTTTCAGCGTCCACTGCCACTCCGGCGCCTTCCTCATCAAAGCGTGCTTGATAGGCAAGCAGGTCGTCGTATTCCAGGTTGTCTTCCGCCATTTCGTAGAAAATATCAAACGCGGTTTCCAATGTCTCATCAATAGAAAGTAGTGAGGCTTCCATCGCTGTTCTCTCAGGACTGTAATGTTTTTTGCTATTAGAGCATGGCCGCGTTGTTTTCCCAATTACTGTGATATCCGTTTGGTTATAAAGGCACCACTGAACCCGCTATAACGGTAAAATAGGTTTAAAATGTATAAATTGTTGAAAACACACTTATTGAGGACATTTTTTGTACCAAAACACGCCCCGAGGAGCCTTGTTACCTGAATTGGACAATGAACGGCCTTTCCAGTCCGCGTACGTCGAATCTATCGCGATGGCGATAAGACAAATCCGGGCTGTAACAGGTGAATTGTTTCACAGTCTTTACCTGTCAGGAGAGGTAGCACGCCGTGAAGCTGGTGACACGGCCGATTTGTCGCTGACGCTGGTCTGTACACGTTCCCTGAATGTTCAGGAATATGCTGCCCTGAACACAGTGCGCTGGAGAATTGAGCAGGGCAGTGATGTGATTACGCGTGTGCAGATTGATACCGTGCCGCTAAAAGATGTAACGGATTTGACCAATATCTTTCGGTGGGGCTTTTTCCTGAAACACTGTGTGGTTTGTCTTTGTGGTGATAACCTCGGCAAAAGCTTTGGCCATTTTGAAGTAAGCTGGGAAGTGTCCAAAGCGATGAATGGGGATTTATCCGCGAGGATAAAAGCGTTGAGGCAGAAAATTGCCCGAGCGACCCACTGGGGAACCCAGCTTGATGTAGCACAAGAAATGGCGGAGATGCTGATCCGGGCCAGCTTTGGGCTAGTGGCTCACAAAGAGAAAACATGGGCGTTTGACCTCAAGTCAGCCTCTGAAACCTTCCTGATGCATTATCCGGGCAAGACGCTGGAAATAGAACGGCTTTTCTATTTAGTTGAGCGCAAGCCTGTCAAGAAGCGGGCTGTGGTGGTGCTGTTTGACAATTTTAGCCAATGGCTTGTGTCTGAGTACGCACGTATAGATAGGAAAATTGGTTAATTATTCACTGTTGCAGTAAAGATTTTCCGGTTAGATGGGGCGATGCCCGAACAGCCTTTCGCTGTAAAGATGCAGTAGAATTTACAAACAATCAACACAAATTGCGCCAAAAATAGACAGATAATGATTTTGATGTGGTCAATTGAACCTTCCTGGGTAATTTATTCAATATAAATGACTATTTATTGTTTACATACCAAATGGGTTGCATTACTCTTTCGCTCAATTAGTCACATTTTGTGAATATCTATTTGTCTTAACGCATTGCCCAGGAAGTATCGCTATGCAAAACACAGAAGAAATAACTACATCGAAATCATCAACAAGGAACCTGTTGATGTTCCTTATCCCGTCGCTGCTGGGTGTTTTGCTGTTTATGACACCAATCATGATTGATGGCGGTTTTACTATCCCCATTGCGGTTCTGGCTAAATCCTTACTTAATGTGTTAGGTCAACATGCAACTGTTATTGTTACCACCATCATTTTGTTCAGTGCTATTGGTTCTGTACTGGCCTTGATAACCAAGCCGCGTGTTATCACCAAATCCCCATTCCTGTCCGGCCTCTTTTTACCTACACCTGTTTGGCTGACAGTACGTTTGCTTGGTGCAGCGTTTGTGCTGATGGCGTTTTGGGGTTTTGGCCCTGAACATGTGACCGGTGGATCGACCGGAGGGTTTGTGCTTGCTGATCTTCTGCCAACATTGCTTTCTGTCTTTATTTTCGCAGGTCTGTTCTTACCATTATTGACGAATTTTGGTTTGCTTGAATTGATCGGCACATTCATGACTAAAATCATGCGTCCACTGTTTGGGTTGCCGGGGCGCTCAGCGGTTGATTGCGCAAGTTCATGGCTGGGTGATGGCAGTGTGGCTATTCTGATGTCAAGCAAGCAGTACGAACAGGGTTATTACACCGAACGCGAAGCGGCGATCGTTGGCACAACGTTCTCTGTTGTGTCTATCAGCTTCAGCTTGGTCGTAATTGCACAGGTTGGCTTAGAGCACATGTTTGTACCTTTCTATCTGACTGTGTGTCTGGCGGGTTTTGTTGCGGCAATCATTGTTCCGCGTCTGCCTCCACTATGTTGGAAGAAAGACACCCTGTTTAATGGCGAAGAAAAAACCGTTGAGCATGAGTCGTTACCAGAGGGTGAAACTGTTTTCTCTTACGGTGTAAAAAGTGCATTGACCCGTGCATCCCATATCCGTTCATTGCGCGATGTGTTGAAAGAAGGCTTGGAAAACGCCGCGGACATGGTATTTGGCGTGCTGCCTGTTGTGATGGCAATCGGTACCTTGGCGCTTATCATTGCGGAGTACACCTCAATATTCACCATCCTTGGTGCGCCATTTGTTCCGCTGCTGGAAATGCTGCATATACCAGAAGCGGTGGCGGCTTCTGAAACCATGCTGGTCGGTATCGCAGACATGTTTATTCCTGCAGTGCTTGCAGCGAACATTGATAGCGACATGACCCGTTTCGTGGTAGCAAGCCTGTCAGTGACCCAATTGATTTATATGTCAGAAGTCGGTGCGTTATTGCTGGGAAGTAAAATACCGGTAAAACTGTGGGAGCTGGTGATGATCTTTATCCTACGTACCTTGGTTACTTTGCCCGTGATTGCCGGTGTTGCCCATCTGATTTTCTGATTGATGCTTTTGGCAAATTAGCACCCAAACGGCCATCAGCGATGGCCGTTTTTTATGTGTTGGGTGATTTCAAACAAGAAGAGGATCATGAAAGTCATTTTATTGCACGGGCTTTATATGCACGGTGTCGTGATGATGCGATTGGAAAAGCGTTTACGAGGTGCCGGCCATGAGGTCTTGAACCTCTCTTACAATACGCTGAAGCCAGATCTGGTTTCGATTTTCAGTCGTATGGACGATTTTGTGGATGGGGAAGAAACGGCTATTGTCGCGCACTCGATGGGGGGGGTGATTACTCGGGTCTATCTTGAGAATGGCAGTGAGATGTCCACTAAAATCAACACGGTTATTACACTGGGAACGCCGCATAAAGGGTCTAAAGTCGCTGCGTTTTTTAAACAGGTAGGTATCGGGGATTTTATGTTTCAGGCGTCAGGTAAATTCCTGTTACCCGAGAATGAGCCAAGGTGGCCGAAAGGATCTACACTGTACAGCCTTGCCGGAGATACGCGGATAGGGCCTGCGGCAGTGCTGGTGAGAGGTGAAGAGTCTGATGGTACGGTACTCCTTGAAGAAACCAAAATTGAAGGGATGGTCAGCCATGAAGTGTTCCCGCTAACGCATATCGCGCTGATTTTTTCAAAGCAGGTGAGTGCGAGGATCTTGGAAATATTGAGTCAAGAGCAAACCACAGAGACAACATAGCGTTGCCTTTGTAGTTTTGTGAGTCTATGTCAGAACCTGAACGCGCGCTCTGAGGCGGTTGAATTTGCCCAACGTTCGACAAATTCCCCGTTGGGGTCGTAAACGTCCGCTTGTTTCTCAAGGTTAAAATGGCGCTGGCCACGAGGATCTGCCCCTACACCTGCCAAATACTGCCAGTTCCCATAGTTTGTGGCGACGTCGAAGTCGATCAATTGCTGTTCAAAATACGCTGCACCAAACCGCCAATCTACACCCAGTTCATTGACCAGACAGGATGCGACGATTTGCCTGCCCCGGTTAGATATATACCCGGTTTGGTTGAGTTGGCGCATGCAGGCATTTACGATGGGAAATTCTGTTGTACCCTGTTCCCAGGCTTTATAGTTCTGACAATAATAGGTTGTGAGAGGGCGCGTTTTCTTAATCCCCGCAAAGGCGAACATATCTGCGCCATAGTAATGCATCATCCACTGGAAGTATTCACGCCAAAGCAGCTCAGCATACATAGACTGGGTAGAATCTGAGCGTCCATGACGGTACTCGTAATTGTCGAGTTCAGCGGCGACAGTCCGGGGAGAAATAGAACCATTGGCTAGCCAGGCAGAGAGCCGGGAAGAAAATTGCCAGCCGTCCAAGCCGTTACGGGTCTGTTTGTAGTTTTTCAGTCCCTGTGTTTTCCAGAAAAACTGGTTCAATTGCACCATGCCGGCATCTTCGCCGCCATGGTAGGGAGTGAGGTCATACACGAATTCCTGCCCACCCCAGATGTCACGTCTTTCATCAATGACCGTGGGTAGGGAATCCGGTGCGCTGATGGGGATACAGGGTAGAATGTTTTGTTTCTCAACGTGTTTTCTGAACTGGCTGAACGTGGCGGGGTAGGACGTTTTATCAAACGCCAGTTGACTGCGCAGAAACAGGGTGAAGCTTTCGCTGACACTGACTTCACTGCGCAATGTTCGAGACAGATACGCGACTTGCTGGCGTTCATAAACGCCCGGATGATCGGTCATGGCAACCATGTCGATACCGTGCTTCTTACAGAGTTCTGGGATCACCAGCAATGGATTCCCCACTTTGACGACAAGGCGTTGTTTGTATTTTTTTAACTCACGTTCGAGTGAGCGAAGGGATTGATAGAGAAACTCTTCTCTGAACCTGCCGAGGTGACGGGACTGATAGTGTGCGGGTCTAAACCATTCTGGATTAATAACGAAAACCATCAGGGCTTTACTGCAACGCCGGGAGAGAGTAGTGAGTGCCGGATTGTCTGCCAGTCGCAAATCGTGTCTAAACCAAAATAACCCTTTCATACCGTCTCTCCTTAGTGATTGAATCTTGCGAACAGAAGGGTGGCTTTTGTTAGTTGAGTACGTTCTCCTCTATGTTGAATATGCAATCAAACACTATCCCCAAGCAGCCTGAAGTGACAGGCTTAAGCGAGAATGATGGCGCGCAGACGATTAAGCACTTGATATGCTTGCTTCATAGTTAAAGCGTAGTGCAGCTCAGTTAAAGTGAATAACCATGAGAGGTGAAATGTGTCCGGGATCGCCTTGATGCCGATCAGCCCTGACAGCCAGTTTCATCAGATACCATCAAAGTTGTGAGCTCATGGTTGTTGGATGTCATACCTGGAACTGATACTTTTGCCCTAATCGCGATGAGTTTTGTGCAATTCGTATTTAGAAAAAAAGAGGGCTTGTCAGCCTTTTTTACGGTTTTCGTTCGAATGTGCACTTATTGGGATTAACAGTATCCCCCAGAACACTATATTGGAAAACATTAACGAATTAACCTTGTCGTGGATATGGAAACGAATATGCGTTTTAGTGGGCATCAACTTTCAGAATCTGTGCGAAGAGCGCTGTTAGGTGTTTCGGGTATCCGTGAAGAGCTGGATAACGAACGGTTCTACTTCTACCAGTATGGCCGGCTTTTCGGCATTGTTGACGATTCAGGCTTGCAACTGGTGGTGGGGGATGAATGTATGAATGAAGCATTGCGTCGTCCCGGTGCGTTGCTTGAACAGCCAAGTGGTAAACGTTGTAAGGGCTTAATACGCGTAACGCCAGAGAAATGTACGGATACCGATTTGGATTTCTGGTTACTGCTCGCGTTACCCACAAACCAGGGAACCATTGATCCCGTCATTCTTCATTGATGGCCCAAACAACCTGAATTCGAGCATGATACGTTGATGGGGGAAGCGAGTATCGAAAAAGGGCCATGATGGCCCTTTCCCTTTCACGGATTTTCTTTCTTATTCCCGCCATATACTGAGGCTTGCCATTCTTCAGGTGTTGTCACCCGTAATTCATCTAACAGTAACCCTGTCGCATTTAGCACACGATACTTGGAATAAATACCTGCGTGGTGAGAATCAATATAAGCACGTCGGGCTTCAAAGAGTTCATTTTCAGTATTGAGCAAATCGAGCAGGGTTCGGCGGCCTATTCGGTATTGTTTTTCGTAGGCTTCGAGAGTTTTGGCTGAAGAGTCAACATGTTTTTGTAGAAAAGAGGTTTGCTTTTGGGCCAATTCCTTTGCTGTCCATGCCAATCGCGTGCTTTCGTCTAAAAGCCGGTAAGCGTTGTAACGGATATTTTTAGCTTTACTGACCTGGTGAGCCGCGCTGCGTGCCTCAGCGGCATCAGTATTGCCGTTAAAGAGGTTGTAGCGCATACGAAGCATCGTCAGGAATTCATCAGTATCTCCCGGTTGCCCGTCCAACTCATCGCCCCATTGCTGTGAGGCTTCAATGGTAAATGTTGGGTAGAAATCGCCTTTTGCCTGATCGTATTGATAATTCGCGGCATCCACATCATTCATCGCAACGTTGATCACGGGGTTGTTTTCTTTTGCAATATTTAAGGCTTCAACCAGTGTGGGGGGAATATAGAGTGCATCGACTTCAGGTTTGACCAAATCTACCGGAGGTTCACCGACAATACGTTCAAACTCAATCATGGCATCTTCATAATTGCTGATGGCAGAAAGCAGGTTGGTATGCGACTGAGCCAAGCGGCCATCTGCTTGTGAAAGATCTGCTGTTGAGCTGATACCGGAGTCCGCACGTTTTTTGATGTCTGCATAAATACGCTCGTGGGTTTTCAGATTTCTTTGCGAAAGGTCCATGATGGCCTGGGCACGGAGAACTTCTATATAAGCTTCAGTCACACTCAGGGTAGTATCCTGAGCATCCGCCAGCAACTGATAACGCTGCGCTTCTGCTTCTGATTTTGTGCGTTTAATGTCGTTGTAGGTGACAGCGCCATCCCAAATCAACTGCCGCAGACTGAGTCTGACATCCCTCGGGTGATAAGTGCCATTATTGTTGTCACTGTCATAGTTGGAATAACCAATACCCGCATTTAAATCCAGCGAAGGCAGGTAACCGCCTTTTGAAGCGTCAATATCGGCTTCTCGGCTTTTGAATTCGCTATAAGCTTCCCTGATAGCTGGGTTTTGGGACAGCGTTGTGGCGACAGCTTGTTCCAGTGATTGGGCATGAACCGGATAAGCGATGCCGAAAGAGGATAATACAAAAGCAATAGCACTTAACGTGGGTTTCCAAGCGTTGTTATCTTTGATTGTTTTTGCAAAAAAACGCAGTCTAGTGTGGGGATAATGATGTTCCATGCATGTTCCTTCAAAAGCAAATTTAGACCCGGGGTTATATTTTGAAAGCCAAATAGTTAAAAGGTGGAGGCCCAAATCAATGGAATCCAAACGATCTCCCTGTTTTATTTTCTTCCGCAAATCTGATTGCATTAATAAATAGACAGGTATGCTGTTACAAATTGTTTTAAGTCACTTATTTGGCTTAACAACGTAAAAGGTAGGGCATGTTTAGAAACAGTAAACCCCTAGGTGAAGGGTTTCTCATTTTTATATCGTAAATGAGACAAATTGTTATCAACGTCAATGGGAAAAACGACAATGATGGCATAAAAATTTTACTATTTTTCTTTATCCAATATCTTTGGGTTGTAAATAGTCTACAAATGTAGATAGCTTGACGGATTGTGTAGCTGGCATTGGGTATAGCTTGATCAAGATATTTAATTCGGAGTGACAAATTTCGTTAATTGAGTCGTCTGTCGATGAATTAAGACTATGCTGTTAGAGGACATATTTGTTTTTGCCCTTACATACACACCGGGATTTGGTATGAGCACAGAAACTAAAACAGCAATCTTGACAGAAAGTGGAACGAACGAACTCGAGATTATTGAATTCCGTTTAGAAAAACTGTTACCCGACGGCAGTAAGAAAGTTTGTTATTACGGCATTAATGTCGCCAAAGTACGAGAGGTGATTCGTGTTCCTGAAACGACAGATTACCCCAATGCGCAGCCGAATGTGCTGGGAGTGTTTTCTCTGCGCGGGAAGTTAATTCCATTGGTAGATTTGGCGGGCTGGTTGGGTGTACCCACGACCAGTAATATCACTGATAAAGTCGTGATCGTGACTGACTTCAATAAGATGTCGAATGGCTTTCTTGTTGACAGCGTAAGCCGTATTCACCGCATTTCATGGGAAGAAGTGGAGTCTCCCAGCCAGTTTTTGGAAGCGTCTGATCAAGACTGTGTGGTGGCTGTGGTTCGCCAGGAAACCAACCTCATTATGATCCTCGACTTCGAAAAAATCATTGGTGACATTAATCCTGAATTGAGTATGGAAAAATATGATGTTACCAAAGATAGAACCGTGGTTATCGATGATGCGATGATGGCAAAACGTGAAGCCAAAACCATTTTGGTGGTAGACGACTCCGCCTTTATCCGACGGCTGATTGAAAACACATTGCGTTCTGCGGGATACAATGTGATCACGGCGAAAGATGGTCAGGAAGGTCTGGACAACATGTGTGAATTTGTCCGCTTGTGTTCGGAAGAACAGTTGCCGATTTCAGAGTTTGTTGATGCCGTGGTTTCTGATGTAGAAATGCCGAGAATGGATGGGCTTCATCTTTTAAAAAGGCTTCGGGACATTGCAGAGTACAAAGACATTCCCATCGTCATGTTTTCGTCTTTGATGAGTGAAGACAATCGCCGTAAAGCGCTGGATCTTGGTGCCAATGACACCATTACCAAACCGGAAATTGGCCGGATGGTTGGGTTAATGGATGGTTTGGTGCTCAAGTAAAAACGCTTATGGGGCCCAAAAGTAAAGCGCCTTTCCCGGCGCTTTACTTTTTTCGATGATCTTCAAATATTATGTTGTGGCCAAAGGCGGTGCGCCTTTGGCGATTCGGTGTCTGAGTGGTTAGATACCCGCACGTTTAAGCAAGCCCGCCATCAGTTTTGAGCTGGACTTCACGCCGGACGATTTGCCTTTAAATTCACCAGCCAGACGATGATTACCCATTTCGCGAGCAATGTATTGCATGGTGAGGTACATGTCTTTTGCTGATTTCATACGGTTTTTATCGTTCAGCGGTGCAAGCAGTTTGATTGTGTCACTGCCAGACATGTTGTTTTCAACGGCATATTCTTCAATCGCCGTGAGCAGTTTGTCCAAATCCGTTATTGCTTCTGAGCTTTCAATGCCTTCTTTTTTCATCGCTTTGAGGTTACGGCGACGGATTTGACTAATGATAAATGGAGGTTGGCTTACTTTTTTATAACCCCAGTAGCCTGCTGCGATGACAAGCGCGATACCGCCAACCACATAAGGCCAAACAGAACCGGAGGACTCAGCAACAGTTTGTGCGTTCGCTGCTACTTCGACTGCAGCGGAAGGTATATCAGACATCTTTTTACCTTAAGTGTACTTTCGAGATTGCGTGTAGTTTCGCACTGTGGCACGAAAAAACACTGCCTAGCTTCACATTAAAGGAAAGGACCGGGTGTTGGGAAGATTGTTTGCAGGATTTTTAGGCGGTTCTGGTGTCTTGATGGGACTATTTCAAATAAATAAGGCCAGTGAGCGTACTGGCCTTGGTGTTTGCATCTTGTCGGGTGTTATTTCGCCACGTTACCGGCGACGTTCATGATATCCCAGGTACGGGCAAAAGGCGGTGCGTAGGCAAAGTCCATCATCCCCAGTTGGCGGGTTGTCAGACCTGCGCTAATCGCAACGGCCATTGCGTCAATACGGTGTACCGCGCCTTTATAACCCAGAAGTTGTGCACCAAGAATGCGTTTGGAATCGGCCTCATAGACAAGCTTCATGTGCATGTCAGACTGACCGGCACAGTAGTTGGTATGGCACTTGTCTTTGATGGTCAGGGTTTTTACGTTAAAGCCCGCACGGATAGCGTCCTGCTCGGAAAGGCCAGTCCGGCCTGCTTCAAGGCCAAGCACCCTTACACAACTGGTGCCAAGAGAGCCGGGAAATGTCAGCGGGTCGCCATCAACAAGGGCAATATTTTCACCGACCATACGGCCAAGTTTGTTCGCACCGGTAGCCAGGGGAATATAGGCATTCTCACCGGAAACGGCATGCCAGATGGTGGCGCAATCGCCTGCTGCCCAAACATCGGTTAGAGATGTTTTTCCCTGACGGTCAACGACAATCGCGCCATTGTTCAGAGTTTCGATGCCGGTTTCTTTCAGGAAATCAGTGTTGGGTTTTACGCCGGTACACACCACCACCAAGTCGGTAGGATAGGTGCCTTTATCGGTTTCAACCGCGTTCACCGTATTGTCGCCCAGAATTGCTTTCAGTGATTCCCCGGTATGGATTTCCACACCGGCTTTTTCAAGCTCTGCTGCAAAGTGGATGCTGATTTCTGAATCGAAGGCATCTGGGATCAGGCGTTCGGCGCGCTCAATCAAGCGGACCTTTTTACCCTGATGCACCATGGCTTCAGCAACTTCCAGACCGATAAATCCGGAACCGATCACTGTCACATGCTGGCAAGATGGCGCCTGAACAGCTGCTTTCAGCGAAAGTCCATCCTGCATGACGCGCAGGGTGTGAACGCCTTGTTTGTCGAGGCCAGCTACTGGTGGCAGCACTTCTTTCGCGCCAGTGGCAATCATCAGGCGATCATACCCAGTCACAAATTGCTCACCTTGACGGCTGATTTCAAGCGTCTTCTGCTCTGCGTCTACTTTTGTTACGCGGTGGCCGGTTTTCACTGTAATGCCACGTTCAGCAAACTGCTCAGGCGTAAATTCTGACATAAAGCCAGCATCCTGAAATTCATCGGCGATGAAGTAAGGAAGGCCACAGGCACCAAAAGAGATCACCTCTGATGCCTCGTATACCGTGATCGTCGCATCTGGGTTAACGCGGCGGGCCTTTGCTGCGGCGCTCATACCTGCCGCTTCTCCGCCAATAATGACGATGTTCATGTTGTGAACCTCTAAACAGGAAAGGGGACCGAATGTCCCCATTAACGAATGATTTTCGGGTCAGGCAGTGGCGTCTTCACCGTCCAGGGCCAACGGCTTGTCGTCGTTGAATATGTGCATGTCGGTTTGCCCCATAAGCTTACTGGTAACTGCGCCTGCGGTGATAGAGCCGGATACATTCAGCGCGGTGCGGCCCATATCAATCAAGGGTTCGATGGAGATCAGCAAGCCTGCCAATGCGACCGGGAAGTCCAATGCTGACAACACAATCAGTGCCGCAAAAGTCGCACCGCCACCAATGCCAGCCACACCAAATGAACTGATGGTGATAATGATAACGAGGGTAACAATAAAACCAATATCCAATGTGTTAATGCCAAGGGTCGGAGCAATCATCACAGCCAGCATAGCCGGGTAGATACCGGCGCAGCCATTCTGGCCGATAGTGGCACCAAATGACGCCGCAAAGTTGGCGATACCATTCGGGATCCCCAGTGCTTTCTCCTGCGTGCGCACATTCAAGGGAATGGTGGCTGCACTGGAGCGGGAGGTGAAAGCAAAGGTCAGTACCGGAATGACTTTCCTGAGGTGGCGGACAGGGTTAAGTCCCACCAGCGAGATAATCATCAAGTGGATGATGAACATGGTGATTAGCGCACCATAGGAAGCTACCACAAAGTTCGCCAGATTAAGAATGTCTGCATAATTGGAACCGGAAATCACCTTGGTCATCAGCGCCAGTACGCCATAGGGTGTCAGGCGCAGCACCATGGTTACGATACGCATGACAATGGCCTGGGCGACCGCGACGGCATGTTCAAAAGAAGCGTAGATTTCAGGTTTCTTGGCAGAGATACCTGTTGCGGCCAACCCGATGAAAGCAGAGAAAATCACGACCGCGATGGTGGAGGTTTTCCTTGCACCGGTCATATCAAGGAAAGGATTGGCAGGAATAAACTCCAGCACCATGTTGGCAAACGACAGGTTTTCAACATGGCCCAGGTTTTCCTCAAGCGATTGTCCGCGCGCGACCTCAGCGGCACCCGCCGTTAATCCATCGGCATTCAACCCAAGCAACAACGACCAGGCAATCCCCACCAGTGCTGCAATCATGATGGTGATAACCAGTACACCAATGCTCATGGCACTGATTTTACCTACAGAGGTACCACCGTTAAGTTTCAGGATCGCAGAGATGATAGAGACCATCACCAGAGGAATGATGATCATCTGAAGCAGTTTGACATAGCCTTTACCTACAATGTCGAAGTACTCGATGCTGGTGGCGATAGCATCAGAACCTGCGCCGTAGTAAAGCTGGAGTAAACCACCAAATACAATACCTAAACCCAAGCCAGCAAAGACACGCTTGGTAAAAGGCACATAGCTGGCCTGAAGTCGGTAAAGAAAATAAATAAGTGCGATGAATATCGCCAGGTTGAATATAACGTTCATTGTTATCTTTAAGGCTTTAGTAAAAAGAATTTTGGGCAGAAAGGGGGTGAAAACCCGGCTGCTTATTCTTAAAGGAATGGTATGCGGGAATCATATATGTAACCATCGTTATATAGAACCTGTCCTATATTTCTATTAGTTATAACATATAAATCAATCAGTTATTGGTTATAAAAAGCACAAAAATCCAGTGCTCAGTAAGCTTTTTAGCCACAAGGATCGGGAATCTCAACGCTAAGTGTCTGACGAAACATAACGGCGCTCAGGGCGGCCGACACTGCCGTAGTTAACCTGAGCCTGAAGCTCTTGTGTGCTGACCATGTATTCAAGGTAGCGTCTGGCGGTGGTGCGGCTTGCACCAATCAGTGTGCCGACTTCTTCGGCATTCAGTGATTGGTCTGAATCTGCAAACACAGTCCGGATCTTATCGAGCGTGATTCCATCAATCCCTTTGGGCAACCGCTGTATAACCGGGGTAGTTTCAGTCACTGTTGCGCTGGTATTGCTTCTTTGGGGAAGCAGGGTATCAACATCAGTCTGTACCAGATCTTCCATTTCATGCAGTTTTTGCAAGTGTGCGGCGTATTGGTGAATGGCTTCCTGAAGTCGTTCAAAGACGAGTGGTTTCAGGATGTAATAAAACACACCGCTTCGGAGTGCTTCCCTCAGGGTATCGACTTCTTTGGCCGCCGTGATAAGGATGACATCCGTTTCACTGTTGGCTGCCCGCAACCTGCGCAGCAGTTCGAGACCGGTGCCTTTGGGGAAGTGGTTATCCAGCAACAGAAGCTCAGGTTTGAACACATCCACCAGATCTTCAGCATCTTCCAGTGTGTGGGCAATACCGACTAATTCAACGCCGTCGATGCGTTCCAGAAAACGTTTCTGGATTTCGGCGATTTGAATGTCATCTTCAGCGATAACGACGCGGATGTTTTGTGTCATAAGAACTGCTGACTCCTTGCTGGGTGTTTCCGTATAGCGCTGCAACAGGGTTAGGTGTATACACTTTCATTCTAACCCCAGAAAACCTGTTTATTCAGGATGTTTGACTTTGTATTTGCTGTGTCTTGGGAATATACACAGTAAACCGGCTGCCCATGGCATCGCCAGGTTCAAGCAAAACCGTGCCGCCCAGTTTCTGTAGAAGCGTTTGCACCAGATGAAGACCGTAGCCATGGCCTTCACCTTTTTTACTGCTGACACCCTTAGTGAAAATTCTGGTCTGATCATCTTCGTGAATACCGGGTCCTTCGTCTTCAATCTCGAAAATCAGGTCATTGCCTAAATCTGTCATCGAAAGGCGGACTTCTACCTGTTTATTGAGGAGGGTGGCTTCGAGTGCATTGTCAATCAAGTTGCCGATAATACTCACTAACTCTTCGCGCGGGATGTGATCGGGAATCGCTTTCATCGAACTTTCTGGGTCGATTTCGAGGCGTAAACCCAGTTCTTTGGCTCGGTTATATTTGCCCAGCAAACATCCGGCAAGGATAGGGTCGGGCACGGCTTCAACCATTAGGTGGATCAATGCCTGATGGCTTTGGGTTTCCTGCCCAATCAGGGCCAGGGCTTCATCGGTCGCGCCGAGTTGAATCAGCCCGGCAATAGTATGAAGCTTGTTCGAATACTCATGGGATTGGCTGCGGAGCGTGTCGGCGTATTGCTGGATCTGGGTCAATTGCTTGCTCACCGTGTCGAGCTCATCTTTCCGGCGGAAACTGGCGACCACACCGATGATTTCATTGTCCTGGCGCAACGGCAGCCGGTTCACAATCAAGTTTTTGTTCTGTAGCCAGATTTCCCTGTCGAAGTGGGGTTTTCCCGAGCGCAGGACATCCATTAAGCGGCTGTCAGGCAGCACATCTTCAATCGGTTGGTCGGCCAGCCGGGTGTTGTCATCCAGCCCCAGGGTTTCGACGGCGGCCCGGTTAAACGTGGTAATACGCCCTTTGTTGTTGATAGCAATAATGCCTTCACGTACGGATTCGAGGGTGGCATTCCGTTCCTGGAACAGGCGGCCTATTTGCTCGGGTTCCAATCCGAAAATGGCCTTCTTAAAGTGGCTTGCAAACCACAATCCGGTCAACACACTCAAGGAAAAGCTGGTGGCAATCACCAAATACAGGGTGGCGATATACCTCTCAATAATGTCCTCAACCGATTTCAGCAAAAAGCCCACAGACACAATGCCCACGACCTCTTCATTGCTGGCGTCGAAAATCGGTGCTTTTCCCCGGACTGTTGGCCCAAGACTGCCTGTGGCTTTCTGGATATAAGGTTTGCCGTATAACAGGGCCAGCTCGTTATAGTCGCCATCGTCATCATGCATTGGTTTCCCCAGACGCTCCCATGCCGGATGAGCAATACGGATGCCATTGCGATCGCCGATGACTACGAACCTCGCATCATTGACCTCCGCCAAATCTAACGCCAGTGGTTGCAGGAATTCGCTGTCCCGGC
This sequence comes from Grimontia sp. THUN1695, assembly GCF_059704325.2. Lineage (NCBI taxonomy): Bacteria > Pseudomonadati > Pseudomonadota > Gammaproteobacteria > Vibrionales > Vibrionaceae > Grimontia > Grimontia sp. THUN1695. The sequence goes on from NZ_AP046577.1 coordinate 1,167,661, forward strand.
TCTGGGCTGCTTCAACGACAGCTGGCATGGCTGCGATAGTTTTGGCGACATTCAATGCGCGCTGGCTGATTTGCTCGTCCAGAGAATGGGAGAGGTAAAAAAGGGCAAACACGCCAATAAATCCGGTCTGGAGCAATGCCATCATGCCGAGGATAAACGCCATGCGGGTTTTGAGCTTGAGTGCGCGAAGGGAAAACATTGAGAAACAGAACCTTTTGTTCACAACTGAATAACGAAATGAGCGTGAAATAACGTCTCAAACACTAAGCAACGTCCGGTTGCCAGTCGTTATTATCTATCTTATTGAAATAATGTTTCTTTGTGATAGCTCACGCAAGTGAACAATATGCACAAAATGTTCTTTAAAGTTTAAAAAAACATTAAATTCACAAACTTTTCACATTTGGGGTGGGCAAATAGTTTGAAAGAGTAGGACTGAGATCCCGAAACGGCGTTTACGCGATATCGCTCTTTTACGCGGAGTTTCGGAAAAAATCTAACGCGTCCAAAGGACGGAACCAAACGAGGAAAAACCTATGATTTCAAACATGTTCGCCAAAAAACGTACAATCGTTGCAGCATTGGCGCTCACTTCTGCCTTGAATGCAGGCATAGCAAATGCGGCAGTTGACGAAGTTCATTTCCTAATTCCGGGTGGCGCGGGCGGTGGCTGGGATGGTACGGCACGCGGTACGGGTGAAGCTCTGTCTAAATCGGGCTTGGTTGACACCGTTTCTTACGAAAACATGTCCGGTGGTGGTGGCGGCAAAGCGATTGCTCACTTGATTGAGACTGCCGAGCAGGCTGACAACACCTTGATGGTTAACTCGACACCTATCGTTATCCGTTCTCTTTCTAAAGTTTTCCCTCAATCCTTCCGCGACCTGACACCAATTGCAGCCACCATTGGTGATTATGCGGCATTTGTTGTACCAACAGCATCCAAGTATCAGTCTTTCCAGGATGTTGTCGCTGATTACAAGGCGAACCCCCGTTCAGTCGCTATTGCCGGTGGTTCTGCCCGAGGCAGCATGGATCACTTGGTTGCAGCGCAGGCGTTCAAAGCCGCAGGTGGTGATCCTAAGAAGCTGAAATATGTGGCTTACGACGCAGGTGGAAAAGCAATGGCTGGCATCCTGTCTGGTGAAGCACAATTGCTGTCTACCGGCTTCTCTGAAGCGCTCGCCCTGAAAGACGCCGGTGAAGTGCGCATTCTTGCGATGACTGGTCCTGAGCGTTCTCCAGCTGCGGCAGATGTTCCAACGCTGAAAGAGCTGGGCTATGACGCTGAGTTTACAAACTGGCGCGGATTCTTTGGTGCACCGGGTTTGTCTGATGAGCAGGCCAATGAGTTTGCTGCGGTATTAGAGAAAATGTACGCCACTGAAGCCTGGGCAGAAGTCCGTGACCGTAATGGTTGGATTGAAATCTACAAGCCACGCGCCGAATTCGTCTCATTCCTTGAAGGACAAGAGGAAGAAGTGGGCGCACTGATGAAAGAGTTGGGCTTCCTGCGTTAGTCCTGACGTAATTCGGGCTCGGTTTATCGGGCCCGGTTTTCGTTTCTCAACGTATTTTAATAACGGCCAAAAGATCAGGCTTTCTTTGCGTTTCAGGGTGGAGTGTGCCACCCGGGTTTGTTGTACAAGGAGTGTCACATGGTTGTCACTAAAGACCATATTGGTGGTCTCATTTTTTTATGTCTTTCAGTGGCATATGGTTACTACGCCCGCCATATCCCTATGTTGCCCGGTGACGAGTATGAACCTTTCCATGCCCAAACATTGCCCATTGCGTTGTCATACATGGGAAGCGTTTTGGGGGTGTTGATGCTGGTGACGGCTCGCCGTGATGCGGCCAGCAAGCTCAATCTGGCCGGGTTGGATTTTCTGCTGGTGGCAAAGCTGCTGGTGTTAATTACTGCATTCGCATTTGCGCTGGAATGGTTTGGCTTCCTGCTGTCGACCATCTTCTTTTTGGTGATGGGCTATTGGATTTTGGGTGAGCGTCGCCCGAAAACACTCTTTATTGCTTCTGTGCCGTTTGCTGTAGGTATTTGGTTTATCCTTGCCAAGTTGCTGGATATTTACCTCGCTCCGGGCCGCGCATTTACCCAGTTGTTTGGAGGTTAAGGCTATGTGGGAAGGTATAACAACAGGGCTAACCACGGCGACCACGCCGTTTAATATCATGATGGTGGTCGTTGGCTGTTTTGCTGGCACCTTTATCGGCATGTTGCCGGGTCTGGGACCGATTTCCGCTGTCGCACTGATGATCCCGATCACTTACGGCCTGGATCCTGCTTCCGGCATTATTTTGATGGCCGGTGTTTATTATGGCGCTGTTTTTGGCGGCTCGACATCGTCCATCCTGATCAACGCGCCGGGCTGTGCGAGTACCGTTGTGACGGCATTTGATGGCTATCCATTGGCGCAGCAACGTCAGGCGGGTAAAGCGCTGGCATTGGCGGCGTATTCGTCATTCACTGGCGGGACGATTGGTGCGATCATTTTGCTGTTTGCGGCTCCTGCTCTGGCGAAAGTGTCGCTGAGTTTCCAGTCTTCTGATTATTTTGCCTTGATGATTCTTGGCCTGACGGCTGTCGCGGCATTTGCCGGAAAAGGTCAGGTGCTGAAAGCGATGGCAATGACGGTGTTTGGTTTGATGATTGCGACTATCGGTACCGACGTGATCACCGGTGCACCGCGCTTTACCTTTGGCAATATCGACCTGATTGACGGTATCAGTTTCCTGCTGTTGGCCATGGCAACATTCGCGCTGGCAGAAGTGGTGATGACCGTGTTCAAAGGCCAGCACAAAGAAAAAGAGCCTGATATGGATATGGCGGCGCTTGGCAGCATGAAACTGACCAAAGAAGAAGTGAAAGAAGTCGCTCCAACGATTGCGCGCTCTTCCGTGTTTGGTTTTATTGTCGGTGTGTTACCGGGGGCAGGTGCCACCATCGCATCCTTCCTCTCTTATGGGTTGGAACGTAATTTGGCACCAGCGCGCCTGAAAGAAAAGTTTGGATTCGGTGCACTGCGTGGTCTTGCTGCGCCGGAATCGGCAAATAATGCGGCATCGACAGGTTCATTTGTGCCATTGCTGACTTTGGGGATTCCGGGGTCTGGTACCACCGCAATCATGCTTGGCGCGCTAATCGCCTATGGCATTCAACCTGGTCCACGCTTGTTCGTTGATAACCCAGATGTATTCTGGTCAGTGATCATCTCAATGTATTTTGGCAACATTGTCCTGCTTATCCTGAACTTGCCGTTGATCCCGTACATCTCACGTTTGTTGGTGATTCCGCGTCCAATCCTGATCCCTCTGATTCTGTTTTTCTCTATCACGGGTGTGTATCTGGTCAGCTTTAACACTTTTGATATCAACATGATGGTGATCATCACGGTCGTGGCGATATTGCTGAAATTGTTGGATTTCCCGATGGCGCCTATGCTGCTTGGTTTTATTCTCGGCGGCATTATGGAAAACAACCTTAGCCGTTCGTTGATTATTTCTGATGGCAGCCTGAGTTTCCTCTGGGAACGTCCATTGACGCTGAGCATTATGTGTATTTCGCTCTTTGTGCTGGTATTGCCATTGATTCGCACATTGCTTGGAAAAGCAGGGATAGGCAATAAGAAACGAAAAACAGATATTCTGGTCGATCGTGGTGATGGGTAACCGGAAGCGGCAGCGTTTTTTCAGCAATGTATGACGATCTAAACTTCGCTGTTTTTGCGTTGATACTTTCCTTGTCAAACCTTAACCGCCTCAGTGCTTTCTCAGGCGGTTTTTCTTGATTAAAATTTTGAACGGTGTTTTATACTGCTGTTAAAGTGACATGTGGGGTCTGTTGTGCGTCTCTAATGGTAGCGATAACAGCACTCGATAGGAGATAAAGGGAGAGCAGAATGAATAGGTTGAAGCCTTTAGTATTGTCTCTGATACTTGTCTTCCCCTTCACGGCACATGCTGACGAAGACAAGTGGAGCAAGGCGAAAGAATCTGCCGCAGAAGCCTGGGATGCAGCAAAAGAAGCGGGTAAAAATGCCTGGAGTGCAACAAAAGAGAAAAGTAAAGATCTGTTGGATGACGCTGAAGAAGGCGGCAGTAAGCTTTGGGACAGTACCAAAGAGAAGGGATCTGAACTATGGAAGAAAGGCAAGGAAAAAGGCAGTGAGTTGTTAAACGAAGCTGAGAAGAAAGCAGAAGAAGTGCTTGAACCTGATGATACTGAGCCTGTACCTGTTACGCCTATAGCGCCGGTTGAACCAGGCGATTTTAATCAGTCGGCATAACCCACTTACACAATAAGGCATTAGATAAAATCTGGTGCCTTTTTCTGTCAAATGGTTTTGCGAACTCCTTCGAGTTCGTCCAATCTGGCTTCGTGGCCGAGGATCGCATCAGCTTGTTCGGCAGGCGTTGAGAGTTTTTTTAACGCACCGTCTAACATCAAATCCAACGTATCGGCAGTCTTTGCGCGACGAAAGAAAATCAACCATTCAATGCGGTTTTTGGGCATGGTTTCAGACATGAATATCCGTTCATATTGATAATTTTAATTTAAGGCTATTTTAGCAAATTTTGAGGTCATCACGTAGCATATTACGGATAAATGCTTATTTTTGACCAAAATAAATCAATATATACCTCATTTATTTGACGTTGGGCCTGAGTGCTTTCTTTTTCCGGTAGTCGATCTATAAGTCGTAAATAAAAAAGGTGATACAGCTGAAATAAAGAAGAAACCTATGCGGACTTGCCATTGTGGCGTCAACAGGTTTTTGGAAGCCTAACTAAATAGCGCCTCACAGGGAGGCGCTTTTTGTGTCTATGCGTTTTTGTCTGTAGATGGAGGCAACTCACCCGATGCCATATGGAGATGGACATCCTGTTGTGGGAAAGGAATAGAAATCCCTTCTTTGTCGAAGCGGATTTTCACTTCTTTGGTCACATCCCAATAAACGTCCCAGTAATCGTCGGTTTTCACCCAAGGGCGAACAATAAAGTCGACGGATGAGCTGTTCAGCACGTGCAGTTTAATCGTCGGTTCCGGTGAACGCAGGACCGCAGGGTGCGCAGTGACAATGTCCGTCAGCACTTTTTCTACATATTGCACGTCATCGCTATAACTGACACCAAACACCATATCAACCCGGCGTACCCGTTCATGGGTGACGTTTTTGATCACATCGCCCCAAATTTTGCTGTTCGGCACAATGATGATTTGGTTGTCGAAGGTTTTGATGGTGGTGTTCACCAGGCTCATATGGCTGACTTTGCCTTCCACGCCGCCAGCTGCGACGAAATCGCCGACATCGAAAGGACGATAGATAAGCAGCATCATACCCGCAGCAAAGTTTGATAGGGTGTCTTGCAATGCGAAACCGACGATAACACCGGCGATACCGAAACCGGTCAGGATAGGTGTGAGGTTAAGGCCAATCTGGGAGAGGGCAATAAGAATACCAATAAACCAGACGGCTTTTCCGGACATCGAAATAAAAAAGTCCTGCATAAGTTGTGAGAACTTCAGGTTTTTCGATGCGACAGCGCGCTTGACGACTTTACGGGCCAGATTGGCGATCTGTCCGGCAATAAGCAGAATGACCAAGAAGACAATTAACTGGAAGATGTGTTGGGGCGCATTCTCGACAAGCCAGTCCCAGAATTTACCCGACCAGGTTTTCACAATAGACAGTAGCACTTCGCCACTCAGCAGGTCTTGTGTCACACTGCCAGTCGCTTCGAAATACATTCGCTTGTATTCTGCTGTTTCCAACCCGGCTTTGTCAGCGAGTTCAATCATCACTGACAGACTGTTGGTGGTGATGGACATGCGTCGCTGGGTGATCAGTTGTCTTAACTGGATAGTCGCCTTCTCGGATTCAGGCGCTACTTTTAGTTGCGCTTCATCTGCATTGAGTTGTTGGCGAAGGTATTCAACATTGGCTGCGATTTGCTCAGTACGCCGATTCACTTCCTGCTTGAAGGCGTCTTCGGTTTTTTCTTCCAGTGTGCCAAGGGTTTTCATCCAGGCAATGTTTTGGGATTGTTCCTCGTACATATTGTCGAGGTAGGTCCGTGCTTCTTCGAAGTCAGCAAGGATCGAAAACTTGTCCTCACTTTTGGCATCTCTGAGAGATTGGGAAAGCTTGCTGGCGCGTTCGCTCAGGTATTTGACACCTTGCTCAGCATACTTTTGTTGTTGTTCTATCTGTTTGTTCAGATATGCCTTATCGAAACTGTCGTTTTTCACGCCATTGGCAATAAGGTTACGTAGTTGTTCATTTTTCTGGAACATCTGAAGTTGGAGTGCGAGTTTGTCTTCTCCGCTTGTTTTGCTTTGTAGGGCAACCAAATCAGTCAGCTCTTTGTTCAGGGCTTCGACTTGCTCTTTCCACTGCACCTCCGTTGCATTCGCGGCAGGTGCTGTTTCACTTTCAGCGAGTGTAGGGGCAGAGAATAAAAACAGGATGAATAAAAGGGGCACAAAAAAGATTGAATGCCGACGCGGGATCATGAACGCCTCTCCAGCAAGTTTAGGTGATCTAGGTGTGTAGTATGACACTTCCGATACTGACAAGCATTGATTGTCTCTCTCACCTTTGAGTTTGTATACAAATAGAACACCCTCGTTCAGTGGGTATAGGGTGCTGGAGGATGTCACCAAAATAGAAAAGGCACCTCGTGGTGCCTTGCAGAATTAATGAGCCAGTTTTTCTATTTGGCGCTGCTTCCAAATAGACGCACCGATACCCAATGCCAGTGAGGTAACAATCACACCCAGAGAGACTGGCGTTGCAATTGCAAATGGTGTGTCAACCAGCAGCATTTTCACACCGATAAAGCACAACATGAATGCCAGCGTGTGGTGCAGGTAAGCAAACTTGCTCAGCATACCTCCCAACACAAAGTACAGGGAGCGTAGACCCAGCAATGCAAAGACGTTTGCCGCCAGCACCAGGTATGGTTCTTGGGTCACGGCGAAAATCGCAGGGATTGAATCCAGTGCGAACATCACGTCTGTCATCGCAATCACCATCACCACCACCAGCATTGGGGTCGCAAGGAGACCGGCTGCATCACGAATGAACAGCTTGTTACCATGGTAATCTGGGCTGACACGCAAGAAGCGTTTAACCAATCTTACCGCAACACTGTCAGAGAAAGGTTCATCTTCTTCTTCGCCATGCTGACGCCACATTTGTATCCCGGTCCAGATCAGGAAGAAACCGAACAGGTACAGAATGACGTGGAACTGGGCAATCAATGGCGCACCCAGCGAAATCATAATGGCGCGCAGCACCAGTGCACCGACGATACCCAGCATCAGTACGCGGGGTACATGACTTTCCGGCACTTTGAACTGGGCAAAGATCAAGGCAAACACAAACAAGTTATCAACGCTCAACGATTTTTCGAGCAAGTAACCGGTCACAAAAGAGGTTGCCGCTTCAACGCTGTTTAGATCACTGGTTGGTGACATCTGGGACCAGAACAAATAGATGGCACCGGCAAATATAAATGCCAAGGCAAACCAGAATACACTCCATACTGCAGCACTGCGGAAACTGATTTTTCCACGGGTCAGCAATAAGTCTATCCCTAACATCAGGAGTGTAAGAACAAGTAGACCGTCGTAACCTGAAAAGAGATCACTTAGAAACATGATACCTCCAGCATGCGGAGGTCACAGGAGTGAGAGAGCACCTGACCAGCCGCACCGCTATCAACGAAAGTTAATGCCAATGTGTGCGTTGGTCTTGTCAAAACATCAGGAATCGATGTTCTCGCGTGCCGGAAGCAAAAAATTGCTACGGGATGACGACAGCGCGACAAAGTGACTACTCCCCAAAACGGCGACATAATAGTCATTTCACGTAAAGATACAACCCAAAAACGTTAAAAATTTTTCTTGGTGACGTATCGGGTGTCATTTAACCGTTACAGGTTACCATAACTGAGTATAGATAAAGAGAAAGACAGTCTTATTGGGGAGTGAATTCAGAACGAGGATATCTCGCATCTGTCATTTGATAAAGGTTGTACTTTCTTCCCAGCATCTGTCCGCCATCACGGGAAAGCGGTGTCCAGTTAATAAAGGCTCGGCTCGCACTGGGTTTTACCGTAAAAATATCAAACGGAATGGACAGGTAAAAGCCTTTGTTAAAACTCCCCTCGCCAAACTGTTCTGCAGAAAGATTGGTTTTCGTTACATAGGCGCCTGCAATCACACCGCTGTCAAACTGCTTGGAAATATCCAGTGTCACACCTTTGTCTTCAGCCAAGTACTGACCCACACTTGCCTTGATCAGTAAGTCATCAAATCCCGTCCATTCAGGGCGGTAGTAAGTCGTAAAATGACCGGTTGGCGTGCCGGTTTGTACACGATATCGGCGATTTGTTACTGGGTCATCATGTACTTCTTTAGTGAAAATACCAAACTCAGAATCCGGATCGCGCTGAGCAACATAATTGAGGTCCAGACCAAACGCCCAATTGCTATTAAGAGGACGGTACAATACTTCCCCTCCGGCACCAGCAAACATGGTTTCCAGATAGCCACCGTAAGCCTGAACATAGAGGTTATCCCCCAGCTTATCAAAAGCGGTCAGCTGGAGGTTGCTGATGCGTACGGGATTATCCGAAATATACTGGCGAACCAGCGTACGGACCCGTTTCAAATCCGTACCATCGGGAGGCACGTCATAGTTAAACTTGTCATAGCTATCGGTGACATTCACGTAAACACTGCCACCGATTTCAAGGTTATCGGTGAGCCAGTAACGTGCACCAGCGGCAAGACCGACATTAAACATGTAAAAGCCTTCAGAGCCGCCCAAAGACTGTTGCAGGGAAGGGTTTACGCTTACCGACCAACGTTTACTGTTATCTACTTGCAGTAAACCACGGGCAGATCCAGGGTTTACGCGCGTGAGCGCATCTTCAACGTTTGCCCCTAGGTATTCTTGATTGGCAACCGTACGATAATGTGCCGCATCAATATCGTTTTGAACTATAGCTTGATGTGCTTGTTCCTCCTGTAAATGGTAGGTGGCAGCCTTTGTCCCCGTATTAGCTAATATCATTGCGGCTTTTTCATGGGCGATAGTGCGGTTTCGATATTTTGCCTGGTTACCGACGACGGTGACAGACGTATCATCCACGTAAATTTGGGTGTTTTTGTAGCCTGCGATAGCCTCGAGATCGTCAGCAACACGTTTCCAATCTATGTCGTCGGTGGGTGTTTGCGCGGCATTGGCATAACGCGGCGTTGGCGTATCTTCCCAACGTTGAACTAAGGTGTTGAAGTTGGTTTTAAGCGTAAAACCCAGTGTCCACGTATTCCCCCGTTCGAAGCTTGCTCTTAGATCTCCCCAATTGCCGAAATGGTAAACGGCACCGATATTGAGCGGAGAATCTTGCGGTATTTGTCTGTCAGATCGAACAACGATAACATCGCTTTGATAATCATTACCTTCGTATTCAAGTTTCAGAGTTAATGGTTGCCAGGGCGTCTGGTATTCGATACCACCAAAGAGAGAGAGGCATCCTGTGAACCATCGACCATAATCGATACTGCCACCTGTTTCTTGGTAAGACGTGTCCCTGCCGCAATCCCTGCTATTTTCCTTGTTGCCATATACGTTGCCCCGGTTACCGATATATCCCCAGCCGACGCCGAGTGTGAAATCAAGGGGCCCCATGTGTTTACTGGCCGCAATATACTCACCATCAAACAGCCCTGTTCCCCCAAGATCACGGATACCGATAGATGTTTCAGGTAACCAATAACTTTCTTCCCATAAACGTACTTTTACATCGATACCTTTGTCCGTGTACTCGGTGTCACCACTGAAATTGGGGTCATTACTGTAAAGTAAATCGGGAACCTGGGTGTAGCGTATTGTTGTTTCCAGCCAGGGCATGAGTTGCAAAGAAGTATGGTAGTGGCGGTAGTCATCATTGAATGTCACGCCGAGAGAAAATTCACCTTCGGGTGCCACTCTGCCAGTGGGCATTTGCATCAGTCCCACGCCGCCAAAGTCACTTTGGGTAGGGACAAATGTTGCGGAATCAAGCGGTGTAGCCAAGGCTGGCAAGGTATAAATAACGGCAAGTGATAACGACGACCATGTAACAATGATAAAACGCATACTACATAATCCGGTGTTGGAGAAGACGAGGAACTTCTTGGTTAAGAACATCGAGATCTGTCGGTAAATGCTGGAAAGGTACAAAGATGATCGCGCCCGGTGCTAACCCCGCAGGTTGATGATTCCAATAAGAGACGTGATGTGTTTCCAGTTCACCGTTTGGCTGGATGACGCTGACGTTGCTGATACCAAAGGTATTCAGTGTGGTTGTGTTGTTTAGATACTCACTCGCAAAAAAGGGGGCAGAAAAAGGTATTTTCTGTGTCTCCGCGACGGCTCCTGTCATCCAAATGTGGGTTGGGCGAGACGGCAGTTGAAAATAAAACCGGCCTTTCATTAATGGATTCTGTTGGGTGCCAGCGAGATAGACATCTTCATCAAGTGTCACCGTAAGGCGGGACTTGAATGTTGATGCGGAAATGAAATCGCGCAGTGATAACACGGCATCACGCTTTTTACTGTCGTTGTACCAGAGATTGGCGAGCTTATTGAGCTTGTTGATAACAGAAGAGGATAATGCATTGAGACTGGGATCTTCGTCATCAGAGAAAAGCCCAGCACCGGTCCAATAAATGCTATCGGTTGAATGGGCTTTTGTTTCACTAACATGCGTCCTAATAACCGAGGCGCCCTCAGAGACCAACTGCGAGATCCGTGGTGCGTTACTAAAAGAGAGTGAAAAGTGTTTGTCGGCGTCGACAGACGACATCACTGTGACAGCCGTCTCTTCAATGGCAATTGCAGCGTGTGGAGTTAGCACAAAGCAGAACAGTACAATGCTATGCCTACAGAAGAAAGGAAGTGATAAACGTGATACGCACAACTTTATCATTGCTGCGTTGTTCCTGAATAGGGTTTCAAGATTGTCAGCGCAATGCTGGGCATGCCCGGGGCCGGTGTCTGAACGCTGGCGATGACATTTCCTGTTTCTGGGTGTAGCCAAAATTCATTGGTAAACGACACGTCGAGTTCTGGCATAGAGACATACTCTACGTAGTGCAATGCACGGACAGATTTCTCATTGACGATGAGCGTACGCATGCCCTGGCGTTCAAATCGCGATTCAACAATAAACCCGCTATGATTGCCGGGTTGCCAATCTATCGTCCGTGTCCATGTCGTGCCGGTTTCATCGTTTAATAATCCAAGCGCCAGCGGATCAGCCTGATACGAATAGCTTGCAAGCAAGTTATTCCCATTCAAATTAACGGTTTTTATGATCCGCCCGTGCTCCGTCACAATCATTTCGTTGGTTGCTGAAAGCCATTTTAACGTTACGTTACGGGGATCGGGGGCGCTGTTTGAGGTGCTGGGTATTGCATATCCCAACACTAAAAATGCTTGGCTACCTTGCGCGGTTTTGGCGTAAAGACTGGCATAGGGGAGGTTATCAACTTTATCGGCGGGTAACACAATGTCTTCATTACCGAAAAAAGCGAGAGAAATGGTATCCCGCACAGCTTCAAATTTCTGACTGCACCCAGTGAGGGATAAAACGATGCAGAGAAATGACGTAACGCTTAGAATTTTAATTAAATTTTTCATCGTGTTACAACATCACCCATCACTTAAGACATCCTTGCTACGTTTTGGGACTAAAGGCGAATCATCCGCCGGTGCCGGGGCACGAAAAATCTTGTATTGTCGCTGTCGTTTACACGCAGAGCTTCAAAACAAAGAAAAAACCGAACAGCGATTGTTGTTCGGTTTTGTAAATTAATTCTGAGTGGTAACAGACGTCGTCGTTCCGGTGTCGCTATCATTTGCATCAACCGCAATAACCACTGCACTAATAGCCGCAAGGCCTACTGCTGCGGTACTTGCTGCAACACCACCGACTGCTGCGGCAGATGCTGTCGCTCCTCCTGCAGACCCTCCCGCTGCTGCAGCCGGAGCTGTTTCCGCTGCTATAACGGGGGCTGCTATCAACAGTGTTGCCAAGGCCACAATTGCTGTTTTTTTCATGAAAAGCTCCGTATTCATAAAGAGATAGAGATAAAAAGAGTAGGGTGCCTACCTGACATTAAAATGCCGTACATGATTTATAATAAAGTAAACGAAGTAAGCATAAAAATAGAAAACATGGAAAAACATAAAGAGTATTGAATTTAATACAGTTATTCACAAACGATAAATCTATTTAATTTTCATAAATTGATTTTCAATCATTAAGTCAAGTAAGTTGCGAGGTTTGCATTTAACATATTTTTTATTGTTTTGATATTGATTCTATTTTTTGATTTATTGTCTGGTGATTTTATTTTTATGGTTATGTCTTAAATGTGGTTCACCTTCACTATGAGTGATTACAAGTATAGAAAATGACGCTGAATTTCTTTTGTGATTTTGAGGTTATAACTCATAGGGTATGTGCCTTTGATTTTAACTTTATGATATTTAATGTTTTTCTGTTTTTTACGTGTGCTTTTCGAAATTAAATATGTTGTAAAATTTGTGGTTTTGGCAGGCTTTTTTCTTTTTGTGTGTATAATTTTATGTTTTTAAATGCCTGTTTAATGGGTTGTGTTTTTGGATTCTGATTAACATGGTTGAAGGCAGTGCTTACTATATTGTTCATGTATTTCATTTCTGATGCATATCAGGTTTTGTCTCAGTAATTATATATGTTCTTTAAGAAAGTTAGTGTTAACTTGGAATGGTGTATATATAAAAGTGTTAAGGTTTTAGGTAAAAACTGAGCGGGAATCCAATTGGACGCGAATAAATGCGAATAAATAAATGCGAATAGTAGGGGCGATACCTAAGGGCGGTAGCGTGTTCAATGAAATTACATATATCTAATGTAACCTGAATCCTGCCTCTTCAGGTTTTCTGGGCTTGGGTTTAATCTCGACGACGATGATGACAAATAATGACAACATATCAAAGCGCTAGGCAGGCAGGCACGATAATGTTAACCCTATCTATGGTGGCATGTGCTCAAACGCCTCCGGAGGTCTCATCTACGCTCCCTTTATTATCTGCATCATCAGACTCTTTGCCAAACCAGCGGCTTTCAAGTGCGAATGCTGCTTTGATTGAAGGCCAACAAAACGCCATTGTTTTCTTGGTAAACGGTAAAAAAGTGGAAGCAGGCGTTTCCTACTTTTCAGCGCTGGGTTACTCATGTGTGAAGCTCTCTGCTATGGAGCAAAACGAGCGTCCTTTGTACACCGCCTGCAAGATCGAAGGAAACTGGGTATTGCTACCCGTGGTATCTGGAACAACCAGATAAACGGCCTAAATGAAAGAAACGATAATGGGTGATGACAATGCAGTGCAGGGAGCGCAACAACAATGAAAACAACGCGTATTCGTATCAACCTACTGTTTATTATTGCGTGGTTTTCGTGCAGCGCTATAGCAAATTCAACTGCCGTGGATAGGCAACATCAAGCCGCACTTTCTCTTCAGTCGGCGGAAGCCACACAAAACGTCGTGCCTCCGGCACAGTTTCAAAACCAAAGTCGAACAGGCTTAATGCTGCCGGGTGAAACCCCAGTTAAACTTCTTCTGCCCACGTCAGGAGAAGAATTGCCCCCGCCTTATGGTGCAAATTTGTTTGCAGGAGGGTATGAGACGGAACGTTTTGATGGTTTAAACGATGATTACCTGATTGCTGCGGGTGACAAACTCTCTATCTGGTTGTGGGGGGCGGTTAATTTGTCAGAAGTCGTTACTGTCGATAATCAAGGCAATATCTTTCTGCCAGATATTGGCCCGATAAAAGTGATAGGTACGCCTGCGAGCAGCGTCAATGATGTTGTGACAGAAAAAATACGCACGATTTATAAAAAAAATGTGAGTATTTATGTCAACTTGCTGACAGCGACGCCGGTGAGTGTGTTTGTCTCTGGGGCGGTGATTCGTCCTGGCCAATATGCCGGCATCGCTTCAGACAGCCTGCTCTATTTTCTAAAACGGGCAGGAGGCATTGATTCAGAACGAGGGAGCTATCGCAGTATTCGGATCATTCGAAACGGAAGGACAATTTCGCGAACCGATCTGTATGATTTTATGCGTGAAGGCAAGCTGGTCAGAGCTAACTTCAAAGATGGCGATGTGATTTTTGTCGACTCACAACGGCCTACCGTATCAGTATCCGGCATTGTGAAAAATCCATTTAGGTTTGAACTTGAGAAATCACAGGCAACCGGGTCAACGCTGATTTCTCTGTCAAAACCGTATCCAAAAGTGAGCCATGTTGGTGTGATAGGAACGAGAAAGGGAGGGCCATTCTCGATATACCTCACCAAAAGGGCCTTTTCGACATTTGTGGTGCAGGATGGAGATACGTTGATCTTCAATGACGATCTCAGAGCGCAAATCCTTGATATTCAGGTAGCAGGCAGTTATCTGGGCCCCTCTTATTATGCTGTCAATAAAAGTACCCGTTTGCACGCCTTGTTGGCTGAGATAGAAGTGGAGAAAGATCTTGCTAACTACCAATCTGTTTATATTCTCCGGAAAAGTGTGGCGTTACGCCAAAAGGAGATGATTGAACAATCGTTGCAACGTCTTGAGAGAAGTGTGTTTACAGCGCCAGCTTCTTCCGATGGTGAAGCCGCGATTCGGGCCCGAGAAGCAGAAATGATTCTGACCTTTACCGAGCGGGCAAGAAAAATCGAACCACTGGGTAAAGTGGTCGTGTCGGAGAATGGAAAAGTCGCCAATATATTATTGGAACAAGGCGATACCATCATGATCCCCCCGAAAAGTGATCTTATTCAGGTCGGTGGTGAAGTCATCATGCCACAGGCATTGGTGTACAACCCCGAAGCGAAAATAGCTGATTATGTGGCGTGGTCTGGTGGCTATACAGAGCGAGCAAACTACAAACGGCCATTGATCGTGCGGGCAAACGGCATGATCGAATTTGGACGGAATGCAGAATTACAACCTGGCGATCAAGTGCTTATTTTGCCAAGGGTGGATGAGAAAACCATGCAGGCAGTGAAAGACATTACGCAGATCATCTATCAAATTGCTGTCGCAGCAAACGTGGCATTGAAATAACTCTCCATCATTTGTCGGGACCACAATGGCAACCGTTTTAAAAAGAAACACCTTTGAGGTCTGGCGAGACGTTATATTTGCGCTTTTCATTCGAGAAATACGCATTGGATTCAACGACAAGTTTGGCCTCAGTTGGGCAATCATAAATCCTGTTTCGTTTATCTTTGCGCTTTCATTTCTGCGTAGCCAAATGAGTGGCGGTGATGTTCATACCATTCCGACGTTTGTATTTATGTTTTATGGGATGTTATTTATCCAACTGTTTCTCTCTTTGATGGAGAAGACAGCTGCCAGCTTAAAAAAAAGTAAAGCACTGTTTGCTTTTCGGCAAGTTCAGCCTATCAGTGCTTATTTAGCAGCTGCATTATTCGAAGTCATCGTGAAAGTGGTGGTGGTGGTGGTGGTGTTTTTATTGATGTATCTCATGCAGATAGAGATCAACATCGATCATCCACTTGAATTGATAGTCATTTTTTTTCTGTTGTCAGTAGTTGCGTTTAGTGTTGGATTGCTTTTTTCCATATGCGAGGAATTTGTAAAGGAAATAACGCGTATTCGTATGATGCTAACGCGACCCTTATTTTTTATTTCTGGCGTTTTCTTTTCGCTGCAGGATTTTTCAAAAGAAGTCTGGCCTTATTTAAGTTGGAACCCAATACTGCAGGCTATTGAGCTGGCAAGAGGAGCGGCTTATTCTTCTTATGCGTACGGAGGTGTGAGTATGCAATATCTCTTTTCTGTCACCATCACCCTGTTATTTATTGCAATGGCGGTTTACACCATTTGCTGGAAAAAAGTTATCAGTCGATGATAAGGCTTGAGAATCTCACCAAATTTTACCCTTCAGAGCTTGGGGATCAATATATTTTCAACAGTATCAATTTTGATATACCCACGCACAGTAATGTTGCCATTCTCGGAAAAAATGGTGCGGGCAAATCAACGCTCTTTCGATTATTGGCAAAAAGTGAATATCCCAACAAAGGCAGGATTTGCACGGAATGTAATATTTCATGGCCGGTAGCGCTTGCCACTGGTGTTCACCCAGAAATGACTGGGCGGGAAAATACCCGATTTATAGGAAGGATTAACGGCGTGCTCGATCTGGATGATTATGAACGAAAAGTGGCTGAATTTTCTGAACTTGATATTAAGTTTGACCTCCCTGTTAAAACCTATTCGAGTGGTATGCGCCCAAGGTTGGCATTTGCCTGCTCAATTGCTATTCATTTCGATGTGTATTTGATTGATGAAGTGACCTCCGTTGGGGATGCTGGATTTCGAAAAAAAGCGAGACAAGCGCTGTTAGAACGAAGCCAAAAAGCCAGTGTGATTATGGTGAGCCATAATATGGGGGAGTTACGAGAGTTTTGTGACAGCGCTGTGGTTATCCGTGATGGCTCGCTTAAATACTATCCGTTATTAGAGGACGGAATCAAAGCATATCAGGCATTATAAAATGAGCGATAGCCCAACAAAGTTAGACAAAGAACAAATAGAAAGACGGTTTGCTCAGCTTTCAAAACACGTGAGTCAGGAAGAGTGGAAAAGTATCTCGTATTTAACTAAAAAAGCTGAATCTCTCAAAGAAAGCGATCCCGAATTATCCAAAAGAATTTGGCAACGCATCAATAAATTGCAGGATGAACAGGCAAACCAACAACCGTTACGGGTGATTGAAAGTAATCATCCGGCACTGGATAAGGGGTATGCGAATACGGATAGTGTTACGCAAATATCAAAACTGACAGAAATAAAAAATAAAGCGAAAGAAAAAGGAAAAAAACAACTAAGAACAAGCTTATTTTGGTTTGTGTTACTTCCTTCTTTTATTTTTGCCTTTTATCAGACAGTGATTGCATCAGAACGTTATGAAAGTCGCGCTCAATTGATTGTTCAACAACCTGACGGATTTGCAACAATGGATGCCTCAATGGCGCTGTTATCCGGTTTTGGTATGTCAGTATCAGGCGGTTCAGATGCTGAGTTGGTAAAAGCCTATATCTATTCCAAAGATATGCTGGACTATTTAGTCACAGAACTCGATGTGGCATCTCATTTTACAAATAATGATATAGACATGATTTCCCGTTTAGAGAGCGATTACTCTCAGGAAGATCTGTATGAGTTGTATAGAAAAAGGGTTGCTGCCGAGATTGATGAAAAATCGTCCGTGATTTCTGTTGTTGCACAGGCTTTTTCCCCTGAGTATGCACAGCGCCTCACCCAGACCATTACACAAAGGGCAGAGTGGTACATCAATAAAATTGGTCATGATCTGGCAGAATCACAGCTCAAGTTTATCCGGGGTGAACATATCCGTGTCGAAGAAAAATTGTTAGCGGCAAAACAGCAACTGTTGATATTTCAGGACCAACATAAGCTGCTTGATCCTGAAGCGGAAGGGCTCGCCATCCAACAAATCGCTTACACACTGGAAGCACAGTTAGCAGAGAAACAATCGGCCCTGAATGCACTGGTATCCGTAATGAGTGATCAGGCACCGCATGTTGTTACGTTAAAAAATGAAATTGAAGCGATAGAAACACAGCTTGCAAAAGAGCGTTCAAGGTTGTCGAATCGCGGTGGAAATACGCTTCCAAGTATTGATAGCACTGACAATATCACCGCCGATGACCTTTCAGTTGGCGAAATCCTTGCCAAATATGCCGAATTGAAAATAGGGCTAGAGTTAGCGCTTCAAGCGTTCACCTCTTCTCAAATATCGTTAGAAAAAGCACGTATAGAAGTATACAGAAAATTGAAATACCTGGTTGTTGTTGAATCTCCCACACTGCCGGAAGACAACGCGTTTCCTAATGTCATTTACAACATCACCTTGTTTTCGCTTTTGCTCTTAATGCTATTTGGCATCGGGCGATTGGTGGTGGCGACCATTCATGAGCTGAAATAACGAAGAGATTGCCTATGTTCACTTTTCCAAACAGCGAAAAAAGAAGCAGAAAAGGTATTGTGCTGGCTGGCGGTTCGGGAACACGCCTTTACCCGTTGACTCAGGTCGTGAGTAAACAACTGATGCCGGTTTATGACAAACCGATGATTTATTATCCCATCGCCACACTGATGGCCGCAGATATCCGCGAGATTTTGATTATTGCAACGCCTGAAGACCTGCCACGTTTTGAACGGTTATTGGGTGATGGCGCCAGTTGGGGGGTGAACTTTTCCTACGTTGAGCAACCGTCACCAGACGGCCTGGCACAAGCATTTACACTCGGTGAAGCCTTTATTGGTGATGACAATGTTGCGTTGGTATTGGGGGATAACCTGTTTTACGGGCATGAGCTGCCGGCGTTACTGAGAAGAACGACTCACCAACAAAGCGGTGCTACGGTTTTTGGCTACCATGTTGCCAACCCCCGCGCATACGGCGTGGTGGAATTTGATGACAATTACCGTGCTATTTCCATTGAAGAGAAGCCCGAACATCCAAAATCTCACTATGCCATCCCTGGCTTGTACTTTTTTGATAACGATGTGGTCGAGATTGCGAAAAAGGTGAAACCTTCAGCCCGTGGAGAATTGGAAATCACGGATGTGATCAATGCATTTCTTGAAGCAAAAACTCTGGCTGTTGAAATCATGGGCCGTGGCACGGCGTGGTTAGATACCGGTACACACGATAATTTGATGCAAGCGGCGAAATTTATTGAAACCATCGAAATGCGTCAGGGATTAAAGGTGTGTTGTCCTGAAGAAATCGCCTTCCGGATGGGGTTTATTGATGAAGCGGGACTTCGTGATGTGGCGCAGCCACTGCAAAAATCTGGCTATGGCCAGTACTTGCTCAATCTATTAGAACATCGTGTTTTCTCCAATCCATGAGGCGACCATGAAGTTTATTGAAACCAACATCCCTGATGTAAAACTCATTGAACCTACCGTGTTTGGCGATGAACGGGGCTTTTTTATGGAAACGTATAGAGCTGCCTTATTTAATGACCATTGCGGGGAGCGCGTGTTCGTTCAGGAAAACCACAGTAAATCAAAAAAGGGGATCTTACGTGGCCTGCATTACCAAACAGAAAACACCCAAGGGAAATTGGTGCGTGTGGTGAGTGGAGAAGTATTTGATGTGGCAATCGATATGCGTAAACGTTCACCCTATTTTGGGCAATGGGTAGGTGCGTATCTGTCGGCAGAAAACAAACGTCAATTGTGGGTGCCAGAAGGGTTTGCACACGGCTTTTATGTGACCAGCGAAGAGGCTGAATTCGTTTACAAGTGTACAGACTATTACAACCCGGATGTTGAGGTTTCCATTAAATGGAATGATGTGGCATTGGGTATCGATTGGCCCATAGCAGATGCAGGGTTGCCCTCACTTTCAGCAAAAGATGAAGCAGGATTCTCTTTTTTTGATGCACCGGCATTTACCTAATAATGGGGCATAACATGGGCAGCGTTCTGATCACAGGAAGTGGCGGGCAATTGGCGTGGGAGCTAAAAGCCACATTGCCGGAGAATAGATCCGCCACTTTTCTGAGCAGAAAACAACTGGATATTCGCGACACAAAAGCAGTATTCAACCTTGTAAAAGCGGAACAACCGGACGTTATCATTAATGCTGCTGCGTATACCGCAGTCGACAAAGCGGAAACTGACCCAGAAACCGCATATGCTGTTAACGACAAGGGCTGTGAAAATCTCGCCCTTGCTTGCAAGGAACACAATGCAATTTTAATCCACGTTTCAACCGATTTTGTGTTCGACGGAACAAGCTCAACACCGTACCAAACAGACGATCATCCCAATCCCATCAACGTTTATGGTGCATCAAAGCTTGCGGGAGAGAAAAAAGTGGCTGAGCTCTTAGGAGCTCAGGCCACCATTATTCGCACTGCCTGGGTTTATTCAGTTCATGGCAATAACTTCGTAAAAACCATGCTCCGATTGATGGCAGAAAAAGAGCAATTGAACATTGTTTATGATCAAATCGGCACACCTACCTGGGCGAAGAGCTTGGCGACGATGATATGGTCACTGGTCGAAAAGCACCTGTCACAAGAGAAAGAACCAGAATCTCTACGCGAAATGATGTTGCGTGCCGGTTGTTCTGGCACAAAGGTCCTGCACTGGACCGACGCGGGCGTGGCCTCTTGGTATGATTTTGCCCTTGCCATTCAAGAGTTTGGGATAGAAAAAGGGCTGCTTAAGTCAGCCATTCCAGTTCGCCCGATATCATCAAACAGTTACCCAACACCCGCAGCACGCCCTTGCTTTAGTGTGATTGACAAAGTTACTGCAGAAAAAGCCAGTGAGATAGAGACAATCCACTGGCGAAAACAACTCTCTGCCATGATGGAGGAACTGACCCATAAAGTGGAAGAACGCCGAACAATAACGGGAACAAAATAAACCCTGATAACTGCAAAGAAAGAATACAAGTTAATAAACGTTAAGCTTGAAAAGAATATGGATATTAACATCTGTTTTGTCTTTCATCTTAAAAACACATTTTCAATTTCTGATTTGATATTTTAATTTATGAAAATACAAAACCTATTAGTCACCGGCGGTGCAGGCTTTATCGGTGCAAACTTTGTACATTACTGGTTAAAACATCATGTAAATGACAAAGTCGTTGTACTGGATGCATTGACCTATGCAGGTAATAAAGCCAATCTGGACATAGTTGCAAACAATGAAAACATGATATTCGTTCATGGAAATATCTGCGACACTAATCTGGTAGAGACCCTATTAAAAGAGTATAAGCTAGATACCATTGTGCATTTTGCCGGTGAGTCACACGTAGACCGCTCTATTTCTGCACCGGATGCGTTTATCGAAACCAATATTATTGGCACCTACAGTTTGTTGAAGGCGGCCAAAAAAGTATGGATTGATGAGCCAACAGCACGTGGAGAAGCGGTTATTCCACACCGTTTTCATCATGTCTCAACAGATGAAGTGTATGGCACATTGAAACCCAATGATCCTGCTTTTACGGAAACGACGCCTTATGCACCAAACTCCCCCTATTCAGCGAGCAAAGCCGCTGCCGATCATCTAGTGCGTGCTTATCATCACACCTACGGTATGGATGTGACGACATCAAACTGTTCAAACAACTACGGGCCGTACCACTTCCCGGAAAAATTGATCCCGCTGATTATCACGAATATTTTGTATAACAAACCGCTACCTATATACGGCGATGGTCAGCAAATTCGTGACTGGCTGTATGTCGAAGATCATGCGCGCGGGATTGAATTGGTGCTTAAAAAAGGCCGTGGCGGTGAAAATTACAATATTGGCGGCAATATAGAATGGACCAATATCGATATCGTCCACGTTATTTGTCAGTTAATGAATGAATACTTCACTGGTGAACATTCCCTCCTTGAACCTAGTTCTTTAAACCTTTCAGGCAGTGACCTTCAGAGGAAATACCCACATGCCATCGCTGCTTCTAAAGGAAAATGTGAAACGCTCATTAGTTTCGTCGCAGATCGTGCAGGCCATGATCGCCGTTATGCAATTGATGCGACCAAAACAAACAATGAATTAGGATATAAGCCGGTAGAGTCGTTTGAAACGGGTATTAGAAAGACGGTGGAGTGGTATTTAGGTAATGAATGTTGGTTGGGAAAGGTATAATAATGGACATTATCGAAAAAAAACATCCACACAAAAATATAATAAATTGGTTTATTAAAAGAATAATCATAAAAGATTTTTTTAAAAAAAACAAACATGATAAGATGTCGAAAAGTGTAATTAATGATTACTATAAATTTAAAATATTTGACGAAAAATTTTATTTGTCAAACAATAAAGATGTTCAAGATTCAGGTATAGATGCTTTAGAGCACTATCTATCATATGGTTGGAAAGAAAGGCGTCAACCATCCCCATATTTTGATATAGACTATTACCTCAGTGAATATCCTGATGTATATGAGTCAGGACATGAGCCATTATCTCATTTTATTCAATACGGATGGTTAGAAGGTCGTAACCCTAGCTTAAAATTTAATACAAATTATTATTTGAATAAATACGACGATGTTAGAAATTCTGGCATGAATCCTCTGGAACACTGGATAGAATATGGTCACCTTGAGAAAAGAAAATGTAATGTTAAATATATTGAAAGAACTTCAAGTGAAACTAATTTTCCAACAATAATATTTGTTTCTCATGAAGCGTCAGGCAGTGGAGCTCCTGCAGTTTTACTGACTCTAATGGATTGGATTAAAGAGAATACAAATATCAACTTTTCGATTATAGTTGGGTCTTCTGGTCCATGGAATAATAAATTCAAAAATATAGCACCTACATTTTTTTTCGATAAACCTCATACAGAAAAAGATATTCGAGATTTTTGTGGGAATAATGTTCAACTAATATATGTTAATACTATTGTGGCAGCTCGTTATGCCAACTCCTTGAGTTTCTTACATGCGGAGTTTATTACACATGTTCATGAGATGGAAAATGTGTTTAATATGTTTGATGATGAAGTAAAGATATTGAGTGGAATTTGTAGGAAATATATATCCGTATCGTCAGGCAGCACCAAAGCAATTGAAAATAAAATAAATGGTGTTGATATTCATCACATCAAACCATTTATTGCACCGTACCAAAGGAAAATGAAAATTAGAAAGTCTAATAATAAAAAAGTCATCTTCGGATGTGGTGCCGTAGAAAAAAGAAAAGGTTTTGATATTTTTTGTGATGTTGCTAAAAAAATAAAAGCAAAAGGATGTAAAAATGTAGAAATGCATTGGATTGGCTCTGATGCTGGTAAGGACTTAAATGCAAATATGATCATAAATGAATGTGGTGTTTCAGATATTGTTAAATATCTAGGAGTAAAATCAAATCCAAGAGATTACTTTCATTATGCTGATCTTTTCTTACTCCCATCCAGAGAAGATCCATATCCATTAGTATGTATAGAGGCAGCAGAACATCAACTGCCAATAGTTTGCTTTGATGAACGTGCTGGTGATATGTTTAGTTTTGTTGAAGAAGATGCAGGCCAGGTTGTAGAGTACTTGAATTTAGATGCTATGAGTGATGCTGTAATGAAGTTAATCTCATCTGAAAATAGACTCAAAACTTTAGGTAAAAAAGCAAAACAGAAAGTAATAGATAGGCATTATGTATCATTTTTAGCGCCAAAAATTTTAGAACTGTTCCCTAAATTATCTCTAGTTTCTGGTTCTTCAGAAATTGAAGTTTATAAGGCAATAATTGAGAAGGCGAAAATAGTTTCTTTTGATATTTTTGATACATTAGTAACTAGAAAAGTATCAAAACCTGAAACTATATTTGATGTAATAGAATATAACCATACAGTTAATGAAACTGAAATGTTTTCTTTTTTTAAAGAGAGAGTGAAAGCTGCTGGAAATGTATTAAAATCATACAATGGTAAGCGTGATGATGTTAATATTGATGAAATATATGAATCAATGTCTATTTATAGTAATTCAAGAATAGAGAAAGATACAGAGATTAATGCTTGTGAGGTACAATATGTCGGTTATGAATTGTATCAATATGCATTATCCTTAGGGAAAATTATATATATTACTAGCGATATGTATCTGGATAAGGAAACCATAGCTTATATATTGAATGATAATGGTTATTATAAGTGGGATGAACTTTTTCTTTCATCTGAACGAGGGAATAAAAAAGATACAGGTCGATTATTTGAAGAGGTTATTTTATCAGCTAGAAATTTTGATGTGAGCCCTGAAGAGATTGTTCACATAGGTGATAGCTGGTGTGGAGATATTAAATGGGCTCGTAGGCTAGGCATTACGGCCATACGTTTTAATCCTATATATGAATCATCGGCGAATAATATCATCATCCCAGATGAAAAAGAATGTAATTTGTCTCAGGTAGGAAGAATTTGGAATTGCTTTTCAAAGCAAGCAACTAGAAAGTGGGTTTTGAAAAATTCGGAGTTGAGTAATGATTTTTTCATTAAACTAGGTATGGAGGTAACAGGCCCGCTAGCAGCTCAAATGGCGATACATACTAAAAGATTGGCAGATAAAGAAAAAGTGAAGAAAATCATATTTATGGCTAGGGATGGTCGTATAATAAAAAAAGCATTCGATATGATATACTCAAATGAGATAAAAGAAGGACATTATGAAACCTTATATTTGAATTTGTCTCGTGCTACTGTTATACCAGCTACAATGTCAAATCCACTGAGTTCAAGTGATTTGTATTTTTTGAGTGAAGGATTACATCTTGCAGAAAAACCCATCTCATATTTTATAGAAAAAGCTGGCCTTGACAAATCAAATGATAAAATTATTGAAAATGTATGTAGATATTTTGGGTCATTAGAATTTATACCTAAAGAGGATGATCTTCCAAAATTTTCAATGCTATTTGAGGAGCTGTCCAATCAAATTTTTGAACAAAATAAAAAGTACCGTGAAGGATTGATTTTATATCTTGAACAATATGGTATTTTAAATGAAAGTCAAGTAATTATCGTAGATGTTGGATGGTTTTTAAATATTCAATCCCGACTTGTATCATTCTTAAAAAAATATAAATCAAAAACTAAAATAATAGGTAGCTATTTCGGTTCAAGAGAGAAAACTAATAAATCTATAAATCAATCGTCATTGATTTATAATTTTGGAGAGCCGGTGAAATATGCTAGATTTATTGACGATAATGTAACTCTTTTTGAGCTTCTTTTTTCATCACCAGAGGCTTCTGCATCTTACATTGATATTTCCGATGGTAAAGCCAGAGTTGATTTTAAAACGTTAACAGTTCCTTTTACAAAAGAGTTTCAAGTTGCACAAAAAATACATATGGGGGCTGAGTTTTATTTCGAATATTTATCTAATGAGGTAGGGAGGGTGCTTCCAGAGCAAACATCACAAGATTATGTATACTATCTTTTTAAATCGTTGGTAGAAACAGATGACAAGTTAGCAATTTCAGAGCTAACTAATTTTGAAATTCGTGTTGGAGGTCATCACGAATTTATAACCTATCAAGATCTACTAAAAAAAGATGATTTTATTGATTATATTCCTAAACCTATGGATGAATACTTTGAACCTATTGAATATGTAACAAATAAAAATGATAATATAACATTGATTGTTACAAGTGCTGGTTTAAATAATGGCTCTACGCGTTATAGAGCATTAAACTATGCAGAAAAGTTACAGAGTGACGGTCATAATGCAGTTGTTTTACATGCCAAAACTGATATTTTTAAATTCAAAGTCTATTTAAATAAAGTAGATAAAGTTATTTTTCAACGTTGCTTTTCAGCACAAGGTAACGTGAATGATTTTTTTGATTTGGCGAGAAAATATAAAATTGAATGTATTTTTGAAATTGACGACTTGGTATTTCCAGAACATGTCAGTTTAATTGGCTCAGTAAGGGGAGGGGAATGGGATAAGCAGGAAGCAATGCTTATAGCTAAGTCTTATGAATCATTTATGTTACAAACAGATCGCTGTATAGTATCTACACAGGCATTAAAGGAATATATAGAAAATACTTATGGTTTATTTTGCGAGGTTGTACATAATAAAGTTAGCATTAGAAAATATAAAGATAAGGTTTTGAATAAAGGAGAGCGATTAAAATTGATTTATTCGTCTGGAACTTTTTCACACAAGGAAGATTTTTCAATTATTGAGAATGATTTATATCATCTATTAGTAGATAACCCTAAAATACTTTTGTCATTGTTGGGATCTACGCCAGTGTCTGGAAGGATTTTAGCATTGCCAAATGTTAGTTGCTACCCATTGCTCCCGTATAACTCTATGCTAGATTTTATTGCCAAACATCATTTAATGTTGGTTCCGTTGGCTGATAATATATTTAATCATTCGAAGTCAAATGTAAAATATATAGAGTGCCAAGCAGTTGGAGTGGATGTTTTAGCTTCTGGTGTTGGTGAGTATTCTTCTTCTATTAGTGAAAACATTATTTATTTTAATGATTTTTTTAGTAAATAATCCGCTATTAATATTATTTGAGAATTTAAATGTTAAATGATTTTATAAAATATAAGGAAAATAATGGTATAGCATATCTTCTAAATCCTAAAGTTGCTTGTACAACTATTCAGAATTCTTTATTGGGTGGTAAAGTTGAGAATGTACATAACATAAATAATTTCCCACCATATTATGATACATCTGCACCTATTTTTACAGTTGTTAGAAATCCATTTACTAGAATTATTTCTGCATATTTAGATAAGGTTAAGAGTAAAAATGATTTAGTTGTATGGGAGAGATTCTGTGAATCAATTGGTATTGTTTGTAAATATGACATCTCATTTAGTGAATTTATAGATATATTATATCACCATCCAATTAAAAATGCAGATAAACACTTTAGACCTCAGATCTATAATTTTCATGGCATTACACCTTCTTTTATTGGGTATATAGAGGATATGGATTCTGTAGAAAGTTTTTTGTTAACCTTTGGTATTATTTTACTAAATAAAACACCACATAAAACTAATGCCGAGATGCAAAAGCATATATTATTAAAAGATAATGAAATAGTTAATAAAATCATTGACATTTATCAATGTGATTTTAATGCTTTTGGTTACTCTGAATCTCCCTTTTTTTTCTTTGATAGAAATCCAATTATGCAATTAAAAAATATTCCAGATGATATATTAAAAATGAATGTATGTAAAAATGAAAGTCTTGTAGATGTTTGTCGTGATGCAGCTACTGTTTTAGAAAAAGAGAGACCATATTTGGCATGGAAACTGATTTCTATAGCTTCAAAATTAAGGCCTAATGGCCCTGTTATCAACGATATTAAATATAACTTAGAAAGATTGTTATTCAAATAATGAATTTCCATGAATGTTTTTATCTGAAAAATAGCATTTGTATTTTTGTTTTAAAGTGTTGTTTGTTATAAATTTAGTGTGTCATTTTATATTCGTAAGTCAATGTCATAAGTATTGGTGAGATATCTATTCCTAGGTCCTAGATAAAATACCAAGTAATTTATATAACAATAATAAATAAATTTTGAGGAAAAACCATATACCCGTGATCATTGAAGATGCTTGATTTTCATCGGTATGAGGATCATGCTACGCCCCATGAAAGTGACTCTGACCTACAAGCAAAAACATGAACTCGAAAACCAGCACGATAAAACGCGTGATGGTCGAGTGCGTGACCGTATTAAAGCGGTACTGCTTGCTTCTGAAGGTTGGAGTACTGCCATGATTTCTCAAGCCTTGCGTATTCACGAAACCACCGTTCTCCGTCACCTTCACGATTACGCGCAGTCCGAGAAACTCAAACCTGAAAATGGTGGGTCCAGCAGTGGCTTATCGGCTTCACAGACGATGGCGCTCATCGAGCACTTAACAGAGGTGACCTATCACCATACTCACCAGATTGTTGCCTATGTTCTGGCGCAATTCGGCGTCTGCTATACCGTCGCTGGCATGAACAAGTGGCTGCATCACCACGGTTTTAGCTATAAAAAGCCTAAAGGTGTCCCTCACAGGTTTGATGAGGCTAAACAGCAAGAATTTGTCGAAGCCTACAAGGCACTTAAGTCCAGCTACGGCAAAGAGGAAACTATCCTGTTCATGGATGCGGTTCATCCCACTCAGGCCACCAAACTCTCTCATGGCTGGATACGTACTGGGCAGGACAAAGCGATTGAAACCACGGGAAGCCGCAGTCGCCTCAACATTGTGGGGGCATTAAATCTCTCTGAGATTGGCCGCACTGTTATCGATAATTACGAGAGCATCAACAGCGAAAACATCGTTAGGTTTTTGTGCAAGCTGAGAGAAAGCTACCCACTGACGCATAAGCTCCACCTCATTCTGGATGGTGCAGGGTATCACCGAAGCGACTTAGTAAAAGACGCCGCCTTTGTGCTGAATATCGTCCCAACCTCAATCCGATAGAACGGCTTTGGAAAGTGATGAACGAGCAGGTAAGGAACAATGTCTACTTCAAAAGTAAACGGGATTTTGAAGCGGCTATTGGCCGATTTTTCACTGTGATCCTTCCACAAATCGCAGGCTCTTTAGCGTCTCGTATAAATGATAATTTTCAAGTGCTCAATCCTGCATCTTCAAGTTGAATGGGTATATGACATTAAAAGATAGACTAAAGAAAATAAATGTAATTAAAGCTTTTTATAAGGGATTTCTTTTATCGTCTCCATTATATCCATATCTCAAAGAAAAAATATACTTGAATTCTCAATGTGAGAGAATTGATAATAATCTTAAGGTAAGCACCTATACAACTCTATTTTCAATAATCATCCCAACATACAAACCCGATCTGGTTGTTTTTAAATCAATGCTTGATTCAGTCATGGATCAAACTTATGAACACTGGCAACTTATCATCGTTGATGATGCTTCAAATTGCCAAGCGTTGAGTGATTTTCTGATAGCGTTCAATGATAACCCCAAGATTAATATTGTTACCCAACAAAAAAATGGGCACATATCAAAAGCATCAAATACCGGGTTAGAGTTTGCAAAAGGTGATTACGTATTACTGCTTGATCAGGATGATACGCTTCACCCTGAGGCATTAAAATGTGTGGCCTATTATCTTGAGCAGAATCCAAATGCCCGTGTGCTCTACAGCGATGAAGACAAAATAGATGCGAAAGGTAATCACCATACTCCTCACTTTAAACCAGCTTTTAACCCTGATCTGCTGTATTCACATAACTACATGTCTCACTTAGGGGTGTATCAACGCGAGTTAGTGGAAAACGTCGGCGGTTTCCGTGAAGGCTATGAAGGCAGTCAGGACTATGATTTACTGCTTCGTTGTCTTGAACACTGTAAACCCGAAGAAGTAGTACATATTCCCTATGTGCTTTATCACTGGCGGGCTGTGCCGGGTTCGACGGCATTTGCAGAATCTGAAAAAGGGTATGCGCAGGATGCGGGCTTAAGGGCGTTGCAAGATCATCTCGGCCCTAAAGGTGTGACAGTCGAACTTGGCAAACTGCCAAATACATATCGTGCCCGTTGGCCCATTCCTGCAAAGGCGCCCTTGGTTTCAATCATCATACCCACCCGGAATGGCAAAGCGTTAGTGGAAAGGTGTGTGACCTCTCTTTATGAGAAAAATGACTATCCCCATTTTGAAGTGTTATTGGTGGATAACCAAAGTGATTGCAGTGAGTCAAAGGTGCTGTTTAAACAATTGGAACTGGCAGGCAAGGTGCGACTGCTCACGTTTGATGCGCCGTTTAATTATTCTGCCATTAACAACATGGCGGCAAAACACGCGAAAGGCGATGTGTTGCTCTTGCTAAATAATGATGTGGAAGCCATCAACCCTGATTGGTTAAGGGAAATGGTCTCTCATACTATCCGACCAGATATTGGTTGTGTGGGGGCAAAGCTTTATTACCCTGATGGCAGGTTACAGCATGCAGGTGTCATTACTGGTCTTGGTGGTGTGGCTGGTCATTCACATAAATATTTCCCTGGCGATCATCCTGGTTATTTTAAACGCCTACAGATTGTTCAGAATTTGAGTGCTGTGACGGGAGCTTGCCTGGCAGTGCGTAAAAGCGTGTTTGAACAGATGGGAGGACTGAATGAGAAAGATTTAGCCATTGCATTTAATGACGTGGATTTTTGCCTGAGAGTGCGTGACGCCGGGTATCGTAACCTCTGGACACCTTATGCGACGCTGGTACACCACGAAAGTGTTAGCCGGGGAGCAGAAAACAGCCCAGAGAAAATAGCCCGCTTTCAACGCGAAATCGCCTACATGAAACAAAAGTGGGGGGAGTCTTTACTCAATGATCCGAACTACAGCCAATGGCTGACCTTGGATCGCGAAGATTTTTCTTACCGTTAGGGGCAGTATGAATAAAAATGTGGTCATTCATGTTGGGCCAGGAAAAACCGGCAGCTCTGCGTTGCAGGTCTGGCTTAACAGTCATCATAAGATCTTATTTCAACACGGCATTTTCTATCCGGAACACACCGTCGATACGAACGGTATCAGTTCAGGCAATATTGATACCATTGCAAACCATAATCAGAACGGCTCCCGCACGTTAAATGAAAAGAAATTAACGCGCTTACTGAATGAATTTGAACAGAGTGAAGCTCATACCCTTTTATTATCGTCAGAATACTTTTTTACAATGCTGAGGCCGCTCTTTACGCAATTACCAAAAGCATGTTACGTAGGATTTATTCGTGATCCGTTAGATCTCCATGAATCGGATTACAATCAAAGGGTGAAGCTTCACAGCCATTACTTACCATTCCATGCCTCCCTTGCTTCATTTCCGGCGATAGATGCTTTTGCGCGGGTGATGGATGATTGCAAGGGCATCAACCTCCAATTGCGCTCTTATGGCAGAGGACTGTTTTATGGTGGTTCGATTGTCTCTGACCTGCTGTTCTTGATTGCGCCAGAATTTGCGTTGCTTGAGGATGAAACCATAGACTGTGCCAGGGTGGTGAACCCAAGCTATGACTACGCTACCCGTGAGTTTAAACGCCTGCTTAACTATTTTCCGATCCAGCATTTGGAGCTGGCGCTACACCGTCAGTTACAAAAACGCCCAGCATCAGATGTATGTATTTCAGTGATTCCTGAAAAGGCGCAAACATCGGCTAACATCGCCCATATAAAACACCTTGAGACGTTTATTAAAAATCGACAAATGGAAAGTTTGGCGCCTTTGCTGGAAGTACTAAAAGACAGACCACTAAAGGCATACAAAAATCAGGATGCAAGCCCGCAGGAGTTGTTGTCTGTCGCTCATTGGCTTGAGGAAAACGACAGTGTGCTGTTTGGGAAAATCTGCAAAATTGTGGATAAGCACCGTTATTTCTACCTCGACAACCCTGCATTTTGGGCGGCTTTATCTGTGCCATTAAGGAATAGGGATGATAAATGGTGGAAAAATGAGGACGAAGAAGAGAGAACAGCAATAAACTGCGCACCGATTTGTAATAAAAGCCTTGCTACATTTAAGCAGCGAACAAGGGTCGGGGCTGATGTTCATCCTCCCCACCTTTTAGCCAGCATGGGGGAGTTCGCATTACAAAATGGCGAGTATCAATACGCGGAGCGATTACTGACCCAAGCATTGCAACTGAATCCAAGGCAGTTAATTGCGTTGCAGCACATTAATGCAGCAAGGAGCGGATTAAAAAGAAATAACTACTGAGCGACGGTTTCACCCAATTATTTATAATAAAAAGGCGATTTAGGATGATATATGCGATTTGTTGTTTCAGTAGTATCTCATGAACATGAAGAAATGATTATCAACTTTGGCACACTTAGAATGTTGTCATCGTTGAATAATGTGGTTGTGATTTGTCGTGATAATGTCCCTTCTTCCTTACTTAAAAATTACTGTGACGATCTTGGTGTCCATTATATTGCTAATAATAAAGAGAGAGGGTTTGCAGAGAATAATAATCTGAATTTTCTCTATTACATGGATAAAATTAAAAGAAAAAAGAATGATATTTTCTTGTTAGTCAATCCTGATATTATTTTGTCAAGGCAGGCATTTAAGGTTTTTTCCAATAAAAGAGAACTCTTTTTCAACAATGTTGTTACGGTTAATTTATTTTTGGATGAAAGTTTTACCCGTCAAGATCATAATGTAAGACGATATCCAACATTTTACGATTTTCTCTCCTCTTACCTGTTAAATAAAAACAAAACCATTATTTTTCGAGAAGAGAATAGCTTGCCTGAAGACGGCGTGTTTTGGACCAGTGGTGCATTCCTTGCTGTATCTGTAAATAATTTTCTCAAAATGAATGGCCTTGATGAAACCTACTATATGTATTGTGAAGATGTTGACTTCTGCCGTAGAGCATCATTGCGTGGAATAAAAGTGAAAGTGATATTGAACAGCCGGGTTGTTCATACGCGCAGTCGAGACAGTAGGAAATTTTTATCAAAATACTTCTTTTGGCATGTCTCTGGTGTAGTGAAATATGTTTTCTTTCGAGGAGAGTCATGTCAACCTAAACGTTCATCATTAACAGTCTTAAAATAAAGGCTTTTAGAACGATAATCATGTTATTTACTGCTATCTATCATCATTGTATTGATATTGTGTTAGCAACATATAATGGTGAAAAGTATATTGAAGAACAAATAAAATCGGTACAACGTAATTACGGTTATCAGTTTCTTGTAAACAGTGTTATCGTGGTGGATGACGGTTCCAGTGATAATACCGTATCTATCGTAAAACGGTTAGCCATCAATGACAGTAAAATCCGTATTTATGTCAATGAAAATTCTTCATTGGGGGCAATAAAAAACTTTGCTCGCGGGGCATATATTAGCCAGGCGAATTTTATTATGTTCTGTGACCAAGATGATGTATGGCTGGAAAATAAAATATCCGTCACATTTGATAGCATGATAAATCATGACACCACTTTGCCACATCTGGTTTTTTCTGATTTGAAGATTGTAGATGCTTCACTGAATACTATTTGTGACTCGTACTTTACAGCTAAAAAAATCCCCAAAAACTGGCACGCCGATATGAATAATCTGGTTAAGCAGAATGTCGTCTCGGGCTGTACCATGATGGCAAACCGGGCATTGTTGCAAAAAGCATTACCCATCCCCAACGAGGCGTGTATGCATGACTGGTGGTTTGCTCTGGTTGCAAAAACAGAAGGTAAACTGACCTTTGTCGATCAAGCATTGATGCTTTACCGGCAACATGAAACCAACGCCATAGGGACTGGGGACAAGAATCCTCTTGGGCTGTTTAAGCGAATTTATCGCTTCAGGCAAAATGCAGGCAACAGTGTAAAACAAGCGGGGGCACTGTCTGCCCGCTATCCTTATTTGGCGAGCCAATATCCTGCAGTGGCAGCGCTCAGTCAACAGGTAACGCGTTCGCGTCTTCTCAATACTTATTCCGCATTATTTGGTGAGTTACGGAGAAGTTCCTTTCAAGGAAGTCTTGCGATGGC
This sequence comes from Grimontia sp. THUN1695, assembly GCF_059704325.2. NCBI lineage: Bacteria > Pseudomonadati > Pseudomonadota > Gammaproteobacteria > Vibrionales > Vibrionaceae > Grimontia > Grimontia sp. THUN1695. Next base: position 1,200,853 of record NZ_AP046577.1, read on the forward strand.
ATTGTATTGCCTGTTTTTTTCTGGCTAGTCACGCCGGTTTATAGGGCAAGAGCATGAACATGCCCCAAGCCGATTTTGGCTGATACTTGATTACGTATGCTCTGCTCTTGCCTGCTTTTTGGGCTCTACTTGCCGCTTAATCTGCTAAAGCCTTTGCCAAAAGGGTGATGGGGTGGATGGCTTCAAGTTGGGTGTTTTCATCCAGTTGCCATTTGCAGGTTTCGCAGTCAGTGACAATAAAATCAGCCTGTTGCGTCCGGATTTGGTCAAACAGGGCCTGCCCGATTTTGATTGAGGTGTCGTAGTTCTCGGTTTTAAATCCGTACGTGCCGGCACTGCCGCAACACTGACTATCCAACACCACCAATTCTAAATCCGGGATCAGCTTGAGCAGCTCTAACGTGAAAATGACGTTCCCGCTTCGCTCCAGGTGGCAAGGGGTGTGGTAGAGCACACGCAACGGTGTCGATTTCAGCTTGAGCGTTTTGCCTTCCATGATGCGTTTGAGTAAGAAACGGGTGACATAATAGATCTGGTCGGCGACAGCACTGTTGTCGACGTCAAGCACATGGGGATACTCTTGCTTGAGCGTAAGCGCGCAAGTCGACGAAGTAGAAAGCACCGGCATGGACTGAGGCAGTTGGCGTATCTCATCCATATTGATTTCGGCATTTTTCTTTGCTTTTTTGAAAAAGCCGTTGGCGATTAATGGGACACCACAGCACCGCTCTTTATCCAGCAATTGCACGCCAATCCCCATCGCGTTGAGCACCTTGACCAAATCCTTGCCCTGTTGGGGATTGTTGTAGTTCACGTAACAACCATGGAAGAAGCAAACCTGTTCTGCGAACTGGTTTTGTGTCTCTTTTTGTGAATCGAACCATTTTCGGAAGGTGGTACGGCTGTATGTCGGCAGCGATTTGTGTTCATCAATACCTACCGTATGGTGCATTAACTTTTTGACCGGTTTTATCGCTGTTAAGGTGTTCACCACAGGTGCCAGCGGGGCAGACAGCGATCCAAATAAATCCGTATGGCTCAATACATAGTCACGCAGCCGTTTAGGATTGACGGGGGCTTTTTCATGGTTTTTGCGCGCTAAGGCAATAATGTCGCCGATATTGACACCGGAAGGACAAGCCGTTTCGCAGCGCTTGCAGTTGGTGCACATTTTCAGGGCATCATCGTAATAGGTTGCATCTTTCAGGCGAAGCCGTTCACCGTCTGGCCCGCACTGTTTAGGGCCAGGGTAGAGTGGATTGGCTTTGGCAACAGGGCAGTAGACAGTGCAAACCGTGCATTTCAGGCACTGTTCAAACCGGGTTTCTCGTTGGGAATGTTGCGCTGTGTTCATGCTGTTGCCTCTTGCTTTGTATCCATATTTTCTTTTTGCCATATTGCAGCGGCATAGCCGGTTGCAATTGAAACGCCGCCGCCACAGCCTTCTTTCACCGGGTCAAACCCACCCAACACACTCCCCACACAACGTAAGTTCGATACGGTTATGCCTTGAATAGAAGGGTGGAGCCTGTCGTCTGTCACCACGCCACTGCTGATGTAAGGATGGGCATCCAAAAAGCCTGCGCTGTATCTGTCATCCCGATGAGAAGGGGCGATAACGTCCAATCCAAACACAGGCTCAAATATACGCTCTTGTGTGGAAACCAAGCCGTGGCTGAAAAAGCTGCCGCTGGCGAGCACAAATTCGGCGGCTCTTAAAGGCACGTCTCCCATTTTTTGTGTGTGGATACCTTCAACATGCCAAACTTTGTTATGCGTTTTCATGCTGGCGCTTGTTACGCAGTCGCCTTTGAGGACGGTGCCCCCCGCCTGGGCAAACGCTCGGTGCAAGGCATCGGAGATACGAATCCCAAGCAGGGAAGGCGGCATCGTCGGGACTTCATGAAAATTCAGGTGAGTTTCTTTTTGCAGGCGGGCCATATATTCTTGCCCGTCACCATTACCGAATACACAAGGCAGTATCACCAGATCCCGGGGAGTCGCGTAACGGGTAAGTTGGTCGCGCAGCGCGTTGTAAAGCGATGGTTCACGCAGCGCCCTTGCATAGTCAATGGCGCGTTTGGCACGCATTCTATCGTCATTGGACTCGGGCAAAACGATGGAAACTGGCTTAACAGGAACACCGACAAATTGTGGTAGCTGTGCAATATTTTCTGCGGCGACATTGGCCTGAAAATCACGGAAGCCTTCGATACCGGCAACGATTACGCGCTCAAATCCATGCGGTTGTTGATCATCCAGCAACAGGCTGAATACCTGTGATAACCAGGTCGCTTTGAGTGTGCCAAAGGGGGTGATACGCCAGTGATTTTGCAAATCATCCAACTGGTGGAAATAAATGCCCTGTGCCTGCATTAAGGCATTGAACCAAGCCAGTGATGCCTGCGTGTGCTCAACGCCCACTTTTCGGTAAGGGTGAGCATGGCCAGCCGGCAGTTGGGAAATGGCATTCAATGGATATCTGACAGGCGCGTGTGTTTGCGGATCTTTTGCCAACACATCAATCGAACCTGAAGCAAAGTGCAGGCTTCCTTCACCTTGGCTGATCAGGGCTGTTTTCCGGCCTTGTTGGGCGCTTTTAATGGCGGCACAGTAACCCGCTAAACCACCTCCAATCACAATGGTGTCAAACGTTAGCATTGGCATCCTCCGCTCTTTTTTCAGTGTGTTGCTGTCGTTTTTCCGGTAGCTCATTACTGCCCATCAGTGCTTCATAAATCCAATAGCTGTATTCAGATTCACGCAATGCATCACCCCATAAAATGGGCTTTGCCCCTTTCCAACGCTCTTCAAGGAATTCGACCAGCAGGTGCGCCGCATTGGCATCTGAGTATTGTTGGAACAGACTGGCTGCGCGGTATGCACACAGCTCCCCCTGGCATGGGCCCATTCCCAGGCGGGTGCGGCGGCGCAAGTCAATCAGGTTGTGAACATCCAATGTCTGGATGGCGTAATGAATTTCACCGGCGGTCACCATTTCACATTCACAGATAATGGTGTCGCTGTCTTTACTGTTACCAAGAAAAGCCGCTGCGCGTTCGCCATGACGATACACCGCACTTTCGTAAACCGGTTTGGCTAAACTTGCGGTTTTCTTTGCAGATTTCGGTGGTGTGGCTGCCCCCGGCAACAACCGAGTATGCGTGGTGCACGGAGTAGTATTTCCAAGTTTCTTCGCGACCAGATCAGTTGTCCATTCCGCCATCAGGCGGCAGGTCATCAGCTTGCCGCCGGTAATGGTGATAAACCCGTCCAGACCATCACGTTCTTGGTGATCCAATAGCACGATGCCACGACTGATATCTCTACCACTGCCATCATCATTGACAGCAACCAGTGGGCGCACTCCCGCATAGGCCCGCAGGATCCGGCTATTCGCCATAATCGGTGCCAGCTTGGTGCCTTCTTCGAGCAGGATATCGACTTCATCGCTGGTGACATGTAAATCGTTTATTTCGCTGTAATCGATATGTTTGGACGTGGTGCCAATCAACGAAATCGTGTCTCCGGGCACCAGAATGTCGGCGTCAGAAGGGGGACGGCAGCGGTTAAGCACCACATTGTTAATGCGGTAATCCAGGATCAGCAACGAACCTTTGGCCGGGAACATTTTGATCCGTAAATCGGCATATTCCGCAATGCCCTGGCCCCAGATACCGGCCGCGTTTACCACCTGATGGGCATAAATATCAAAAGGCTGACGCTGGCGGGAATTGTAGCAATGCACGCCAATGATCTGATCCTGTTCTCGGATCAAACCTGTCACTTTAGTGTGGGTAAATACTTTCCCCCCTAACTCTTTAGCATCAAGGATATTGGAAGAACACAAGCGGAACGGATCGAGCGTACCGTCCGGTACACGTACAGCGCCTAATAAGGAAGGGTTGGCATTGGGCTCAATTCGCAGCGCTTCCTCGCGTGTCAGGCGCTGGGCATCGATCCCGGCTTTATGGCACGCATCAATAAATGTCGGCTGAAAGTTGATGTCATCTTCCGGCAGTGTCAGATAAAGGCCGTCGGTTTCTTCCACACAGTGTCTGGCAATGCGTTTCAAAATCCGGTTTTCTTGAATGCATTCTTTGGCGGAGTGGCTGTCAGTGACAGCGTAACGGGCACCTGAATGAAGCAAACCATGGTTTCGCCCCGTGGTGCCGGATGCCAGATCATCCTGTTCCAGCAATATCGCATTGATTCCTCGAAGCGCACAGTCGCGCAAGATAGACGTGCCCGTCGCACCCCCACCAATGATAACGACATCCGTCTCAAAATGTGCCATGCCCAAATCCTCATATAACTGATGGATTTATTTTGGCATTGTCATTTTCGTTTTGATATGAATTCACTCACACAAATGAGCGAACGAGCGATAATGCATTAAAGATTTCTGCCTTTTTAGTTCTTTTAAACTATCTTTTAGTCGAACAGTATTGTGAGCTCTTTGTTTGGTAAATGTAAATTATTTGGGCATTAATGTTTTGTTTAAACTTATAATTAGTCATTTAACCTAATAGAAGTCTATTTAATAGTTGACATGGATAACAAAAATTCGCGTTTCAAAAACGAAATTTGTGCTCGTTCGCTCATTTGTAATTTTGTTGAGTAGTGGTTTGTCGAGTTATGCGTATATTGAGCCTCACTGGTGAGAGGGAAAGTGACCTTTGCGGCTTTGGTGAACGTTTGCAGGCCGCAAAGGTGAATGCACTTTTTAACCACATAAAAACGAGGAGGTCATCATGACTAACAACCGGCAACACACGCTGCTGGGCCAGTGCATTGCAGAGTTTATCGGTACGGGGTTACTCATCTTTTTCGGCGTTGGATGCGTTGCTGCGTTGGTACTTACCAATGCAGAATTCACACAATGGGAAATAAGTATTGTCTGGGGCTTAGGCGTTGCCCTTGCTATTTACTGCACAGCGGGTGTTTCTGGGGCTCACCTTAATCCGGCAGTGACTATCGCCCTTGCTGTATTCCATGGTTTTAATAAATCCAAAGTCGCGCCTTATATCTTGTCTCAATGTTTGGGGGCTTTTTCTGCGGCGGCGCTGGTGTATTTCCTCTACAGTCCACTGTTTACAGACTATGAAGTGGCACATGGTTTTACGCGCGACAGCGTTGAAGCATTGGCGACGGCGGGTATTTTCTCTACATATTCCCATCCATCGCTCTCATTCTTTGGTGCGACCATGGTGGAGTTTGCCATTACTGCTGTGCTGATGTTTGGCATCCTGGCGTTAGGGGATGAAAACAATGGTGCCCGCCGTGGTGCGATGAACCCGCTGTTGATTGGTATTTTGATTGCGGTTATCGGTGGTTCTTTAGGGCCTTTGACTGGCTTTGCTATGAACCCAGCGCGTGACTTTGGCCCTAAATTCTTCGCGTTTATTGCTGGCTGGGATTATGCGTTGACTGGTGCTAAGGATATTCCTTACTTTATCGTGCCTATTCTTGGCCCCATTGCGGGTGCATGTTTCGGTGCGTGGATTTATCCAAAAGCCATTGGTCTTTTCCTGCCGACAGTGGGCACCGGTTGCACCATTCCCAACCAATGTGATGACTCAACTGAAGCTGCCCAAATCTAAATAATGAATAAAAACAAAAGGTATAGAACAATGACAAATCAAAAATATATCGTCGCTCTGGACCAGGGAACTACAAGCTCCCGCGCAGTTGTGCTGGATCATAATGCCAATATCGTAAGCAGTTCACAGCGTGAATTTACTCAGATTTATCCGCAGGCAGGCTGGGTAGAGCACAACCCAATGGAGATTTACGCGACACAAAGCTCTACCTTGGTCGAGGCGTTGAGTAAAGCGGGCATTCGCAGCGATGAAGTTGCCGGCATCGGTATTACTAACCAGCGCGAAACCACCATCGTCTGGAACAAAGAAACCGGAAAGCCAGTTTACAACGCCATTGTATGGCAATGCCGCCGCACAGCGGAAATCTGCGAAGAACTGAAAGCGCGTGGTCTGGAAGAATACATACGTGAAAATACCGGGCTGTTGCTCGACCCGTATTTCTCAGGCACCAAAGTAAAATGGATTCTTGATAATGTAGAAGGCGCCCGTGAAGATGCGCAGGCCGGTAAATTACTGTTCGGTACAGTAGATACCTGGCTGGTTTGGAAGATGACTCAGGGCCGCGTTCACGTCACCGATTACACCAACGCATCACGCACCATGCTGTTTAACATCAATGAGATGACCTGGGACAGCAAGATCCTTGATGAGCTGGGCATTCCGGCGAGCATGATGCCAGAAGTGAAATGCTCGTCTGAAGTTTACGGCCAGACCAACATCGGTGGTAAAGGCGGCACACGTATTCCTATCGCAGGTATTGCCGGTGACCAACAAGCTGCATTGTTTGGACAGATGTGTGTAGAAGCAGGGCAAGCGAAAAACACGTATGGCACAGGCTGTTTCCTGTTGATGAACACCGGCAAGGAAAAAGTCACCTCCCGCAACGGCTTGTTGACAACTCTGGCTTGTGGCCCGAAAGGCGAACCGGCTTACGCACTGGAAGGTTCGGTATTTATGGGTGGCGCGTCAATTCAGTGGCTGCGTGATGAAATGAAGCTGATTGCTGACGCAAAAGACTCTGAATACTTTGCAACGAAAGTGGATACATCAAACGGCGTTTATGTGGTGCCAGCCTTTACCGGCTTAGGTGCACCTTACTGGGACGCATACGCACGTGGCACCATTGTTGGCCTGACTCGCGGCGCAAATGCTAACCATATTGTCCGCGCGACGTTGGAAAGTATCGCGTACCAAACCCGTGATGTACTGGATGCCATGCAGGCAGATTCCGGCATTGAGTTGAGCGCACTGCGTGTAGACGGCGGCGCGGTACACAACAACTTCCTGATGCAGTTTCAGGCGGATTTGCTGAACACAGAAGTGCACCGTCCGCAGGTCACCGAAGTAACAGCACTCGGCGCTGCGTATTTGGCTGGTCTTGCGGTTGGCTTCTGGAATGGCATTGACGAGCTGCAAAACAAAGCAGTTCTCGACCGTTCATTCACCCCGGATGGCAATGAAGAAAAACGTGCCCAGCGATACAAAGGCTGGAAACGTGCCGTGAAATGCGCGCAGATTTGGGCAGAAATCGAAGAGTAATGCCCTGACATACTCCACGTAAGTAAAAGTCCTGCCTGAAAGAGCAGGACTTTTTTGATCGGTATATTGTGGGTTGGGAAGGAGGCAGGGAATTTGCGAATCAGGATAATGGGGTAAGGAGCAAGATGCAAAAAAGCCTGCTCGAAAGCAGGCTTTTGAAGTGGTGGGCGATACCGGGCTCGAACCAGTGACCCCCTCCTTGTAAGGGAGGTGCTCTCCCAACTGAGCTAATCGCCCGAATAAATGCTTAGGATGCCCTGAAAGGGTAGTGCATTTATTGGAATTTGGTGGGTCTAGGCAGACTCGAACTGCCGACCCCTACCATGTCAAGGTAGTACTCTAACCAACTGAGCTATAGACCCAAATTCTGATCCCATTCTAGTCAGGTATAGAATGGTGCGTCCGGGCAGACTCGAACTGCCGACCCCCGCCATGTCAAGGCGATACTCTAACCAACTGAGCTACGGACGCAAAGTGTTTTCTTTTCAGATTGAAGCATGGTGCGTCTGGGCAGACTCGAACTGCCGACCCCTACCATGTCAAGGTAGTACTCTAACCAACTGAGCTACAGACGCATATCTTAGTGATATTCAGCGCTGCTTCCCCTGAAAGCGGGATGAATATTAGCGAGTAGGGCTGGGCTGCGCAAGCGCAAAACAGGACTTTTTTGCGTCCAGACGCGCGTTTGATGCTTTGCTGCACAATTTGCGCTTTCTTACGCCAGAAATTTGGGTGCCCATTTGCTATTTGTGGTTGCACTGGCCGGATTTTAGGCGTTATGCACCCACCTGAACATTGCAGCGTTTGAACAGTTTTTGCCAATAACTCACGTGATCTTTCACTGACTGTTGGAAAAGGCGGTAATGTTCTCCGCCAAAATAGGCTGCGTTAAAGTCTGAAAATGCACGGTTTTCCGGTAATTGGCGGTGTAATTTCTGAAGGGCAGGCTGGGCGTCGAGATAAAGGCCGTTGATGTTAGACAAATACGGCTGCACCTCACCGACAAAGAATTTGTCGAACACGTTCCTGAGGTAGTTAAAGCGAGTAGGGTCGCGGTTGGGACCACAACTTACCCGTGGATCGTCCCGGTGTAGTTGTTTAGTGATGGTGTTCAGCCAACGGGTGCTTTCATCCATGGAAAAAAATACCGCACCGAGGTAGCGCTGTTTCTCGATGGGCTCCTGGGTGTGTACGATGCCAGCCCTTTGTTCTAACAAGCCTGCATAAGTATTGATGGCAAGGAGCGCTTCGCTGTGGGGAAACGGCTGGTCTGGCGCGATAAGGTTAGTAGAAGGAGGCGTAAGCTGCTGTCGCCATGCATCGCTACTGGTCAGGGTGTTCAGGTACACAATCGGCAGTTGCGCCTGCTTTTGCTTCTGTACTGTTTCAAGCTGAACTTTCAGCGAATCACTGTCAACCTGCAACAAGCAGCGTTCCAGCGTTGCCAATAGCTGGAATTCGTAGCTTAGTTGGCGAAAAGCATCCTGGACTTTACCTAGGATGGAATTCCTGTCTGCAACCAACTGAAAAAGGCCACACTCCCTGAGTTCGTATGCATCCAGTAGGCCCATGCGCACATCTTTCAGTGGTTGTTGAAGGTCCCGCTTTCTGGGAAGCGCGATGTAGATACTGTTTTCGAGGGGAACGGGCTCTGTATTCACCACGTTGGCAAGGCGGGTTTGATAGTTTTCAAACTGCGTGCGGGCTTTGTCTGGCTCAAAACATCCAGATAAAAAGAACACGAGCAAAATACGCAGGCATTGCTTTAAAACCATCAGATTACCGTTGGGTTGTTGTTTAATCACTGGTACGGAGTATAAAAGATATGGGATCGGATTGGGCTGACTGGGCATGAAAATCCCGGCACTGGGCCGGGATGTGTGAGGGGTTTATGTTTTCTAATAGCGTGGGCGTTATTTTTCTGCCATCGCCAACTGAAACTCGTCAGATTGTTTGCGAATCCAGTGAAGGCGCATGCCGAGCATGATAGCGGCAGAGGTAAGACCAATGATGATGCCCACCCAGAAACCATAGGCGCCCATTGGTGCCACAATCCAGTCTGTCAGACCAAGGATGTAACCGGTCGGTACGCCCAATACCCAGTAAGCGATAAAAGTGCGCTCGAAAATTGCGCGCATGTCCTTATACCCACGCAAGGCACCGGCAGCGACCACTTGGATAGCATCGGTACATTGATACACCGCAGCCAGCAGCATCAGGTTGGCTGCAATGGCAACCACTTCCGGATTGCTGTTGTAAAGGTGAATGATCGGTTCGCGAAAAATTACCGTGAGAGCAGCCGTGATCACTGCGGTGCCAAGACCAATCAGGATGCCGAGTTTCACTGCCCTTGCTGCACCTTCGGTGGATTTTTCACCGAGCTGGTGGCTGACACGGATACTTACCGCAGTGCCAAGGCTCATCGGCAACATGAAGATCATCGAAGAAAAGTTAATCGCAATCTGGTGCGCGGCGACGACAGTCGAGCCCAACGGCGCGATCAGCAGGGCGACAACAGCGAACATGGTGACTTCGAAGAAAAGGGCCGCAGCAACAGGCAGGCCCATCTTGAAAATGCGCCACAAGCCCGGAAAGTCAGGTTTCGCAAACTGGGCAAATGCATCAATGCGCTGCAGCCGTTTGCTAAGTTTGATGTAGATAAACATCGACACCAACATCAGCCAGTAAACAATGGTTGTTGCGACGCCACAGCCTACAGCCCCTAGCTCAGGGGCTCCAAACTTGCCGTAAACGAAAATCCAGTTTAGCGGCACGTTGGCAGCCAGGCCGATAAAGCCAATCACCATGGCAGGGATAGTCAGTGACATTCCTTCTGCCAGGTTTCGCAACACCTGAAACAACAGGAACGCAGGAACCGCCAGGATCACCGCATACAGATAACCAATGGTTTTTTCTGCCAGCGCGGCTTCAACATCCATGTAGTTAACGATATGTCCGGCGTTGTAGAGGATGAGCCCAATGGGTACGGAGAGTATAAGGGCCATATAGACGCCCTGTTGTACCTGAAAAGGTATTTTTGCCTGACGGCCAGAGCCATTGAGCTGTGCGATGATCGGTACCATCGCCAGCAGAATACCAATACCAAACAGGATCGAAGGCAACCAAACGCTGGTTGCGACAGCGACCGCCGCCATGTCAGTCGCGCTGACACCACCGGCCATAACAGTATCAACAAAACCCATCGATGTTTGCGCGAGCTGCGCAATAAAGACGGGGATCCCTAATTTGATGATGGATTTGGCTTCAAGGTGATAATTTTGCACCTACAACTCCAGAGAAAAGAAAAAGAGCAGAAAAAGGACAGGACATTATACGTTTGCCAAGCAAATCGACAATCGATACTGTGGTTTAACAGCAGTATTTTTAGATAATTTATGTCCAGTCTCCGGTAGCGTCAGGTGGTTTGTATACCATGCTCCTTATTTTATACGCCAGTGCTTCTTGCAGAGCAATGCGCTACGTTTTGCGCATATAACAAAGAAAAAGCCAGCATCATCGTTGCTGGCTTTTGTGTGTCGACGGTATTGTGTTAGAAGATTTGTTCGTCGTCAGCATCTACGAATAAGTGAATGGTTTTATGTTGGGAATCGATTTGTAGATTAAGATGAATAGCGTTACAACACGCTGGGCAATCATCGTAAAAATCCTGATCGCCACCACTGGTATCCAAAGTAATACGAATCCTGTGTCCGCAATGCGGACAATCGATCCCTCTTTCGGTAAAGTTTTGCATGTTCAACTCCCTCTCTGAACTGCGAGCCTACAACGTGACGAAGGAAAGGTAGTCATTTCCTGAATCGTTCACATGTATTCATTCTAAAAACTCAAGAATGTTTGCTCAGTAAAATAAGACGAAACTATGACCACGTACCGGAATTTGAATTGAATTATTTAAATGCAATAGATTTCATTGGTTTTATATCCAGCACGCCGATAGAGATACGTAACCAAGTGTTAAAAAGTGTACGGTAAAAATACGTTTTGCGAGGGCGATTCAAAGGTGAGTTGAAAAAACAGGACAAACGCGACAAATCTGCCCTGTCTTCACGAATTAAAGCCCTAATATTTCTTGGGTTAATTCGTTGAGTGAGCGAAGTTTCACGTCACTAATGACCCACTGTGGTTTGTCTGCAACCTGATGTTCTGGCACCACAATTGTGCGCATCTGGGCTGATTTCGCCGCCAGCAATCCGGTGAACGAGTCTTCAAACGCCACGCAATATTGAGGGTCGATGCCAAGACCTTCGGCTGCATTAAGATAAACCTCCGGATGGGGCTTGCCGTATTTCAGGTGTTCTGCAGAGTACCGTTGTTCGAACCAGTCATCCAGTTCCAGTGCTGTCAGTGTTGCGTTGATCAGTTTCAATGGAGACGAAGAAGCGAGAGCAATGCGTAGATTGGCTTCTTTGCACAATGTCAGCGCGTGTATAACGCCAGGCATCATGGGTTTGTGAATCGATACCAGTTCGATGACTTTATCAAGGATCATATTACAGACCGCTTCGCAGGAAAGGCTTTCCCAGCCTTGGGTCTCGTAATAGTGTTTAACGATCTGGTCGATGCGGATACCTGTGGTATCAATGGTGTCTTGCCTGCTTATTTGTACACCAAGTTCTTGAAAAACGGCAAGCTGGGCGTCTTGCCAGAACGGTTCAGAATCGACCAGCAGGCCGTCCATATCAAAAATAGCTGCTTGGATCATGAAGATGGGTTCCTAAGAAAGTCAAAAGGCGCCGAAACGCCTCACTCTATATTTTTAGAAGGAACATACTAAATCAATTCAATCCCAGTTTGTTGATTAATGCCTCAGTTTCAGTCAAGTAGGGGCCGCCGAACAGCAAACAATGGTTGAGCATGTGGTAAAGGTTGTAAATGTCTTTCCGCGCTTCAAATCCCGGATCGAGTGGCCACACTTCCTCGTAGCCTTTGTAGAAGCTTTCGGGGAATCCACCAAACAGATGCGTCATGGCTATATCCACTTCGCGATCTCCCCAATAACAGGCAGGATCGTAGATGACAGGACCACTCATGGTGGATGAAGCATTACCTTTCCATAAATCACCATGGAGTAAACTGGCTTTAGGTTGGTGACCAGTCAGGCGCTCTTTCACCTCATTAACAATGCGTTCGACATCGCCAAACGACATGCCGCGTTCTTCAGCCAGTTTTAGTTGAAAGCCAATGCGGTGATCGGCAAAAAAGTTTCCCCATTTGCGGTGCCAACTGTTTCGTTGCTCAGTAGTACCAATGAAGTTATCAATATCGAAGCCATACTCGAGCTGTTCTCCCCATTTGTGAAGGTTGGCCAACTCTTTGCCAAGCAGGTAAGCATTTTCGTCATCCAGTGGTTTCATGGGAATGAAGTCGAGCACCAGTACCGATTTCTCTTTGATAATGCCAATGTAGACAACCTGCGGGATAGAGACTTCTCCGCTGTTGGCAAGGTGGCGCAAGCTCTCTGCTTCAGCTTCGAAAACGGGGAGGTTATCCCTGGCATTTATCTTTACGAAGAAGCGCATGTTTCCGCATGCAATGGAGTAACACTCGTTTATATCACCACCGTCGATCGGTGTCTTTTCTTCAACCTCAAACCGTTGGCCCAGAGTAAGCGAAAGCTGAACTGAGAGCGAATGCCACATATTGCACCTCTTCATTGCAATGAAAATTGGTGTGATAACAAAATAGTAGCGCAATCTTGTCACAGTGATATGTGTGTAAACCCACAATATCTGCTGGAAAAAGGGATTTTATTTGAAATAAAACAAAGCCCCGTCAAAACGGAGCTTCGCGATTGGTTTTGACGTGCTACAAGCTGGGTAACAAGTGGGCGGGCATGTATTTGTTGTGGCTTGCTTGTTTTAGGTGCGTATTGGCTTTTTCAATGTCAGGGGCAAAGTATCTGTCCTTGTCATAAAAAGCGACATGGCTTCGAAGTTCAGCCTTAATTTTCTCGAGCTGCAATGTAGTTTTAAGTGGTGTGCGAAAATCCAGCCCCTGGCAGGCAGCAAGTAATTCCACGGCGAGTATCCCACGGGTATTCTCGGCCATATCAGAAAGACGTCGCCCGGCAAAGGTGGCCATAGAAACATGATCTTCTTGGTTTGCCGATGTGGGCAGGCTATCTACGGAAGCGGGATGTGCCAGTGTTTTGTTTTCGCTAGCCAGCGCAGCAGACGTTACCTGCGCAATCATAAAGCCGCTGTTCACACCGCCGTTGTCAACAAGGAAGGGAGGCAGTTTGCTAAGGCTGCTGTCGATAAGCAGTGCCATGCGCCGTTCGGAAAGGCTCCCTATTTCTGCGATTGCCAGAGCAAGGTTGTCGGCTGCCATCGCCACGGGCTCAGCATGAAAATTGCCGCCGGAGATGATGTCGCCATCCTCACAGAACACCAAAGGATTATCTGACACCGAGTTGGCTTCAATTTCCAGCACATCGGCTGCGTGGCGAATTTGCTGCAAACATGCTCCCATCACCTGTGGCTGGCAGCGCAGGGAATAAGGATCTTGCACTTTTTCACAGCCTTGGTGACTGTCCCCAATTTCGCTGCGGCTTTCGAGTAAATGGCGATAAGCCTCTGCGGCATCCATTTGCGCACGGTGTCCGCGAACGTGGTGAATACGAGGGTCAAAAGGACGGCGGCTGCCAAGCGCGGCTTCCACGGAAAGTGCACCACATGCCGTGGCAGATGCAAACAAGTCTTCAGCCGCAAACAGGCCTTCGAGTGCAAATGCGGTAGATGCCTGTGTTCCGTTCAGCAAGGCCAGACCTTCTTTCGGGCCAAGGGTGACAGGGTCAAGGCCGGCAATTTTCAGGGCCATTGCGCCGGAAATGATTTCGCCTTTATGTCTTGCCTGACCTTCGCCAAGCAGGACAGTGCTCATGTGGGCGAGGGGAGCAAGATCACCGGACGCACCCACCGATCCTTTCTTGGGAATACAGGGAAAGACTTCGGCATTAATCAGTGTTGCCAAGGCATCGACTACAGAGAAACGGATACCTGAATACCCGCGGGCGAGGCTTGCAATCTTCAGTACCATCATCAGGCGTACTGTGTTGTCATCCATAAAGTCGCCAATCCCTGCGGCGTGGGAAAGAACAATAGAGCGTTGCAAGGTTTCCAGATCGTCCAGTTCAATACGGGTGTTCGCGAGCAAACCGAAGCCGGTATTAATGCCATAAACGACGCGGCCTTCTTCAAGCACACTGGCAACGGTATCCACGCTTTCCTGCATGGTTTCTGCAACCCCGTCAGTAAAACTCACCTGTACGGATTCACGGCTTACCATGCGGAGTTGTTTGAGCGTCAACGCACCGGGTGTCATCACGAGTTTGTTCATTGTTGCTCCTTACTGCTTGACCGGAACGTTGGGAAGATCGAGCAGTGGCAAATCCAGTTGTTGCTCTTTGGCGCAATTGATAGCGATGCCATAACCGGCATCTGCATGGCGCATCACCCCGGTTGCCGGATCGTTATGAAGCACTCGGCCGATCCGTTTGGCGGCATCTTCCGTGCCATCACACACAATAACAACGCCAGAGTGTTGCGAGAATCCCATTCCCACGCCGCCACCATGGTGCAGAGACACCCAGGTCGCGCCGGACGCTGTGTTCAGTAGGGCGTTGAGCAATGGCCAGTCAGATACCGCATCTGACCCGTCCATCATGCCTTCGGTCTCCCGGTTCGGGCTGGCAACGGAGCCGGAATCCAAATGATCGCGGCCAATCACAATGGGGGCTTTCAGCTCGCCGTTTTTGACCATTTCATTGAAGGCAAGGCCAAGACGGGCACGATCTTTTAACCCAACCCAGCAGATGCGCGCCGGAAGTCCCTGAAACTGGATGTGTTCACGAGCCATGTCCAACCAGTTGTGCAGGTGAGGGTTGTCCGGGATCAGTTCTTTCACTTTCTGGTCGGTTTTATAGATGTCTTCCGGATCGCCGGAAAGCGCAGCCCAACGGAAGGGGCCGATGCCCTGACAAAACAGGGGACGGATGTACGCCGGGACAAAGCCCGGGAAATCAAATGCGTTCTCGACGCCTTTTTCCAGAGCCATCTGGCGAATGTTGTTCCCGTAGTCGAGCGTTGCTGCGCCGCGAGACTGTAATGCCAGCATGGCCTTAACCTGTTCAGCCATGGAAAGTTTTGCCGCTTCAATGACAGTGGCTTCGTCAGTTTTGCGTTTTTCTGCCGCTTCCTCCATCGTCCAGCCCTGAGGAAGGTAGCCGTTTAATGGATCGTGGGCAGAAGTTTGGTCGGTCACTACGTCGGGCGTGATGCCGCGGTTTACCAGCTCAGCAAACACATCTGCTGCGTTACCTAATAAACCAATCGACAGTGGTTGGTTGTTGTCGACGGATTGTTGAAGCAGAGAAAGGGCCTCGTCGAGATCCGTCGCTTTTTTGTCGACATACCCGGTGCGCAGGCGATAGTCGATACGGCTTTCATCGCATTCGACTGCAATCATGGAAAATCCCGCCATCGTTGCCGCTAATGGTTGCGCGCCGCCCATACCGCCAAGGCCCCCGGTAAGTACCCAGCGGCCTTTGGCATTGCCGCCGAAATGCTTTTTCGCTACAGCAACAAAGGTTTCGTAAGTGCCTTGAACAATGCCCTGTGAGCCGATGTAAATCCAGCTGCCTGCGGTCATCTGTCCGTACATCATCAGGCCCTGTTTATCGAGCTCATTGAAGTGTTCCCAATTTGCCCAGTGCGGCACCAGATTGGAGTTTGCAATCAACACGCGCGGCGCGTCTTTGTGGGTAGGAAAAACGCCCACCGGTTTGCCGGATTGAACCAGCAGCGTCTGATCGTCTTCCAGACGGCGCAATACATCGATAATTTTGTCATAACATTGCCAGTTACGTGCAGCGCGACCAATGCCGCCATATACCACCAGTGCATGGGGATGTTCAGCCACGTCCGGGTGCAGGTTATTCATCAGCATGCGAAGCGGGGCTTCGGTCAGCCAGGACTTTGTAGTCAGTTCAGTGCCTGTCGGGGCGTTAACCGTCCGCGACAGATCCAGACGTGGATCCTTCATTGCGTCATTCCTTGTGAGTTTCTAACTATTGGACCCGTAAGGCTGCGGGAAATCGTCCATACGAGACGGGCAGCGAGACGGGCAGTATGGTTATCGATGTCGTACCGCGGATTTAGCTCGGCGATATCGGCAATTTTGAGTTTTGGCGAACCTGAATCATCTCTGGCTTCGCCAATTCTGCGGATAAGGCTTTCGACCAGCGCATAATCCACACCGTGTGTTGCCGGTGCGCTGACACCGGGTGCTGTCGCTGCCGGGAATACGTCGAGATCAATAGTGAGGTACACGACATCGACCTTGGCGATGAATGTGTCAATGTGTGTTTCGATGGTTTTCAGGTTAGCAATATGGAAGTCAACGTCTTCTATTGTCAGCACATCTAAGGCATGCGCTTTTGCAAACAGGGCTTGTGTGTTGCTGGCGCGGCTGACCCCCAGACAGGCGTAATGGAAAGGCCATTGCCGGTTTTGGCAAAACTCCGCAATTTGGGAGAAAGGGGTGCCAGAGCTGCCGCTCTGCGCGTTGCCCGATGTCGGGCGCAGATCGAAATGTGCGTCAAAGTTAATGATGCCGATGCTAGGGTGCTGTTCCCCGCCTTTTTGCAGATAATGATGGGCAAGTCCCTGGAAACTGCCCCATGCCACTTCGTGTCCGCCACCCAGAATCATCGGGAAATGTTTTTGCCGCAGTGCATCGCGGATGTTATCGGCCAGTTGCTTTTGCGCTTTGGCCAGATCGTGATCGTCACAATGCACATCGCCATTGTCGAACACGGCAAGCGATTGATGATGCCATGGCAGGTTTGCCAGCATTTTGCGGATTTCAACCGGTGCAGTATAAGCACCCACGCGGCCTTTATTCCGTGATACCCCTTCATCGCAGGCAAAGCCCATCAACATCACGCCCGGTTCACACGCATTGTCGGCACTTTTTACCTTTTGGTGAAAACGCAAACCGAGGTCGCCATCTTCTGTATCTGTCCGGCCTTGCCAGACATCCATATTAACTGTCATTGGCTTTAACCCCTTTCAGGTAGCGGGCATGAAGCGGTGCCAGCCCTATCTGATAACTGAGCTGGGCGGGAGAGTCCAAATCCCACACCGCCAAATCTGCATCAAATCCCACAGCAATTTGTCCTTTGTTTTCTAAGCCAAGTGCTTTTGCTGCGTGTCGGGTTACGCCATACAGGGTTTCCTTTGGTGTCAGGCCAAACAGGGTTGATGCCATGTTCATCATTAACGTGAGGCTGGCAAACGGTGATGTGCCGGGATTGAAATCGGTGGCAATAGCCATAGGCACATTGTGTTTGCGGAGTGATTCAACCGGCGGCTTGTGGGTTTCACGCAAGAAGTAGAATGCGCCGGGAAGCAGGGTGGCGACGGTGTCGTTTGAAGCAAGAGCTTTTACGCCATCTTCGCAAAGATACTCAATATGGTCGACGGAGAGCGCTCCCATCCCGGCAGCCAGCGCGCTTCCACCCAGATTGGAGAGTTGCTCGGTGTGCCCTTTGATGTTGAGCCCATGTTTTCTGGCTGCGTCAAATACCCTCATCATTTGAGCGGGCGAAAAACCAATGCCTTCACAGAATACGTCAATCGCGTCAGCGAGTTTAGCTTCAGCCGCTGCGGGGATCATTTCTTCACACACCAGCGAAATATAGCCGTCGCTGTCATGCTGGAATTCTGGTGGCAGGGCGTGTGCGCCAAGCAAGGTGGTTGAGATGTTGACATCGAGCTCTTGCGCCAGCATTTTCGCCGCTTTGAGCATTTTTAGTTCTTGCCTGACAGTCAGCCCATATCCACTTTTTACTTCGATAGTTGTGACGCCGTCACGTATTAAAGCGTTGGCGCGAGGAAGGGCCAGAGAAACCAGCTCTTCAAGGGAAGCAACACGGGTGGCTTTCACTGTGGAGAGAATGCCGCCGCCGTTTTTGGCAATGTGTTCGTAAGGCACACCTTGCAAACGTTGCTCAAATTCACCTGAACGGTCACCGGCATAAATGAGGTGGGTATGGGCGTCGATAAGGCCGGGCGTGACGAGGCGGTTGCCGAGAGAAACACATTCATAGCCGTCGACAGAGATATCTTTGCCGATGGCAGTGATCACGCCGTTTTCGGTCGCAATCATTTGTTTTTCCCTGACTGAGTAGCCTTCAGGTTTGCTGATGTCGCTGTCCATAGTGACTATGCGGCAATCGGTGAAGATCGTCTTCATTTCGCCTGCTCCTTATTTGTATATATAAATGTATAGACAAATAAAAGGGCGGTTTCAACCCATATTGTTATGAATTTGTGATGATAAGCGTAAACCTGTGTGGCCAGTTTAAAAAAATGTGTTGAAACCAGCGAGGATTAAAGA
The DNA here is from genome assembly GCF_059704325.2 of Grimontia sp. THUN1695. Classification (NCBI taxonomy): domain Bacteria; kingdom Pseudomonadati; phylum Pseudomonadota; class Gammaproteobacteria; order Vibrionales; family Vibrionaceae; genus Grimontia; species Grimontia sp. THUN1695. The sequence continues at coordinate 1,219,416 of NZ_AP046577.1, forward strand.
TCGGTTCTGGCGCTCAGTTTGTACCGGTTTCCGGGATGGTAGAGCAGTGCTGCGCTCACCAGTTGGTTTTCACTCCATGTCCGGCGGTGAAGCAACAGGCAAGGCTGGTTGGCGTCTATTTGAAGCTGCAATGCGATGTGGGCAGGAGGAAGAATGGCCTCAACAGTGTGTTCAATGGTCCCCAAAGGGCAGGTTTTCATCAGGTAATGGTTTGGGGTGATCTGGTTAAAATCTTGATTTAAATAATCTGGTGCAAAAGTTGGGTTAACCCACCTGAGTTCTACCTGAATGGGCACATCATCAGCGAAGTGAACGATTTCACTTTTATACACATCGCTGCCAAGTTTCAAACCAAGGCGCATTGCAACGTCTTCCGCCGCGCTGATACGCTGTAGTGTAATGATTTTACTATGGTGTTTCTGCCCCCGGGCGCTGATTTCTTCGGCAATGTTACGAATATCCACCAAAGGGCTTTCTGCTTTAGGCTGGCAAACAAATGTGCCAAGCCTTGGTGTCCGTTCCAGCCAGCCGCTATTCACCAAATCACGCATGGCTTTGTTCACTGTCATCCGGCTTACCGAAAACTGTTTGCACAATTCAGCTTCGGTAGGAACTTTGGAGCCTACAGGCCATTCCCGTGACTCAATTTTCTGGATCAGGAAATCTTTGATTTGTTGGAAACGGGGAGATTTAGGCATAGATTCTCAGTTTTTCATTCGTATATACAATTCATGATTATTGAAGTCCTTATGAAAATCAAGGTAAGAAGACAGGGTGAACGATATGGCATAAGGTAATAATGGGCTCTGGCAAATCGTTAAATTGACATGAAACGGTAAAATTTCTGTATTAAATCATTCATCTAGAGCATTCAGAATGCCGCACCGTGACATAACGCAAGTGTGTGCCCTAACATCTTGTTATTTGTGTGTTTGGGGGTGACGTCTTTTAATAAGGAAGCTATAGATGAAAAATATCGTCAAGTTTGGCTTGGTTTTCTCTGCACTTGTCGCAGGCAGTGCACTGGCAGCCAGTGATTACACGTTGGGCCCGCGTCCTTTGTTTCTGGTTGCAGACATGGATGAAGGCGAGTTGAAAGAAAAACTGGAAAAATGTCTGGATGACAAACCACGTAAAAGTGAGTTTTCTATTGGCCACCGCGGCGCACCGATGATGTTTCCAGAGCACACTAAAGAATCCTATATTGCCGCCGCGAAAATGGGGGCCGGTGTTTTAGAATGCGATGTTGCTTTCACCAAAGATAAAGCCTTGGTGTGCCGCCATTCCCAAAATGACCTTCACACAACGACAGATGTTCTTGCCCATCCTGATCTTGCGGCAAAATGCACCGTCCCCTTCACGCCAGCAAACCCTGAAACAGGAGAGGAGGCCAGGGTTGAATGCCGCACCACGGATTTCACACTGGAAGAATTTAAACGCCTGAAAGGCAAAATGGATGGCGCAAACCCTATGGCGATCACGCCAGAAGAATACATGAACGGTACACCAGGTTGGCGAACTGATCTTTATGCCAGTCGCGGTACATTAATGACGCATGCTGAAAGCATCGCCTTATTTAAAGCACTGGGTGTGAAGATGACACCAGAGCTAAAATCGCCTGTTGTTGAGATGCCTTATCAAGGATTCACGCAACAAGATTACGCGCAAAAAATGATTGATGAGTATAAAGAAGCCGGTATTTCGCCTGACCAAGTGTTTCCACAGTCTTTTAATCTGGAAGATGTCAAATATTGGATAGCGTCGGAGCCGAAATTTGGCCGTCAAGCCGTGTATCTTGATGAACGTATGGGAGAAGAGAACTGGAAACCTTCTCTTGAAGAAATGAAGGCGCTCAAGGCATCGGGCGTTGAATACATCGCGCCTCCTTTGTTTGCACTCGTTACTCTTGATGACAAAGGTGAAATTGTGCCTTCTGACTATGCGAAAATGGCGAAAGAAGCAGGTCTGGACATTATTACCTGGTCACTGGAACGCTCGGGACACCTTGGTAACGGTGGCGGCTGGTATTATCAGAGCATAAAAGACGTTATCAACAACGATGGTGATATGCTTAAGTTACTGGATGTGTTGGCCCAGGACGTGGGTGTTGTTGCCGTCTTCTCTGACTGGCCTGCAACCACCACTTTTTACGCAAACTGTATGAACATCAAATAGAAAAGCAGGCCTCAACGAAGGGTTCGTTGGGGCCTGAAACAACAGCATTGCAGTATCACATTGCATGATGTGTGACAGTTTATTCCGTTCAACTCTGTCATATGATGCGATTGCTTATCCCTTTTACAGGTTGCGTTATTCCACTACATAGTTACAATTCTTCATCTCTTCCCGTACATATATTTTGATTTGTACCAAAATTTGTACCTGAAGACTTTTCCCAAAGACTCATTATTCACAACATATTACATTGTTGTTAATGAGAAAAATTTTAAGCAAGTGCTACTTCGTGTGTAGCACCACTGTAAAATAGGACGAAATAATGCCTGTAATTACTCTTCCTGACGGTAGTCAACGTTCATTCGATAACCCCGTTTCTACTTACGATGTTGCAGCAGACATCGGTTCTGGTTTGGCGAAAGCATGTATTGCTGGCCGTGTTAACGGTAAACGTGTTGATGCCTGCGATCTGATCACCGAAGATGCCAACCTTGAAATCATTACTGCAAAGGATGAAGACGGTCTTGAGATCATCCGTCACTCCTGTGCGCACCTGCTTGGGCATGCTATTAAGCAACTGTTCCCTGATGTGAAAATGGCGATCGGCCCGACCATCGACAACGGCTTCTATTACGACGTTGACCTTGATCGTTCTCTGACTCAAGAAGACCTGGATGCGATTGAAAAACGCATGAAAGAATTGGCCAAGACCAAATACCAGGTTATCAAGAAGAACGTGAGCTGGCAGGAAGCGCGTGACACCTTTGAGTCACGTGGTGAAACCTACAAGATGGAAATCTTGGACGAAAACGTATCCCGCGACGATCGTCCAGGCCTCTATCATCATGAAGAATACATTGACATGTGCCGTGGTCCGCACGTACCACACATGGGTTTTTGCCAAAACTTCAAAATCCTGAACGTTGCCGGTGCATACTGGCGCGGTAACAGCGACAACAAGATGCTGCAACGTATCTACGGTACCGCGTTCAGCGATAAAAAAGAGTTGAAAGCACACTTGCAGCGTCTGGAGGAAGCCGCGAAGCGCGATCACCGTAAACTGGGTAAACAGCTTGACCTTTACCACATGCAGCAAGAAGCGCCGGGTATGGTGTTCTGGCACCACAACGGTTGGGTGGTTTTCCGTGAACTTGAAGCTTTTGTGCGTTCAAAACTGGCTGAATACGATTATCAGGAAGTGAAAGGCCCGCTGATCATGGACCGTGTTCTATGGGAGCGTTCAGGTCACTGGGACAAATACGCCGATTACATGTTCACAACGCAATCCGAAAACCGTGAATACGCCCTCAAGCCAATGAACTGTCCTGGTCACGTGCAGATTTTTAACCAAGGCCTGAAATCTTACCGTGACCTGCCATTGCGTATGGCGGAGTTTGGCAGTTGCCACCGTAATGAGCCATCGGGTGCACTGCACGGTTTGATGCGTGTCCGTGGCTTTACTCAGGATGATGCACACATCTTCTGTACCCCAGAACAGGTACAACAGGAAGTCACATCTTGCATTAAAATGGTTTACGACACATACAAAACCTTTGGTTTTGAAGATATTGTTGTAAAACTTTCTACCCGCCCAGAGATGCGAGTGGGTTCAGATGCGATGTGGGATCGCGCAGAAAAAGCACTGGCTGAGGCGTTAGAATCCATGAACATTCAGTTCGAGATTCTGGAAGGCGAGGGGGCATTCTACGGTCCTAAGATTGAATTTACCCTGCATGATTGTTTGGATCGCGCATGGCAGTGTGGTACTGTGCAGCTCGATTTTGCGTTGCCTGAACGTTTGGGTGCGACCTACGTAGGTGAAGACAACGAGCGCCATATTCCTGTGATGATTCACCGTGCGATTCTGGGATCATTGGAACGCTTTATCGGTATCTTGATTGAAGAATACGCAGGTCACTTCCCAAGTTGGTTGGCGCCTCAGCAAGCGGTTGTCATGAACATTACTGATAATCAAGCTGAATATGTTCAAGAAGTCGCGAAAAAACTGCAAAAAGCAGGATTTAGAGCTTCTGCGGACTTGAGAAACGAGAAGATTGGCTTTAAAATCCGCGAACATACTTTGAAGCGCGTACCTTACATGCTGGTTTGCGGCGACCAAGAGATGGAAGCTGGTGAAATCGCGGTACGTACACGCAAAGGTAAAGACTTGGGTAAATACAAAATTGACGAATTTATTTCTCTGCTTGAGGACGAAATTCGTACCCGAACTCTTAATATTTTGGAGGAATAAGGTATTAAAGGCGCAAGAAAAGCCCCGGCTAAACAACAAAATGCTCACCGTCTAAACGAAGAAATTCGCGGTTTGCGTGAAGTACGTCTTACTGGTATCGACGGTGAACAACTTGGTGTTGTTTCATTTGAAGAAGCTCTGAGAACCGCAGAAGAAGCGGGCGTTGATCTGGTAGAAATCAGCCCTAATGCCGAGCCTCCAGTTTGTCGTGTGATGGACTATGGTAAGTTCATCTATGAAAAGAGTAAGGCTGCGAAAGAGCAGAAGAAAAAGCAAAAAGTTGTCCAGATCAAGGAAATTAAATTCCGTCCTGGTACCGATGTTGGCGACTATCAGGTAAAACTACGCAACCTGGTTCGCTTTATTGAAGAGGGTAACAAGGTCAAGGTTACAATCCGTTTCCGTGGTCGCGAAATGGCGCACCAGGATATCGGTGTTGACGTTCTGAATCGTCTGAAGGAAGACACTGCTGAAATTGCTTCAGTAGAAAGCTTCCCTTCAAGGATTGAAGGTCGTCAAATGATCATGGTTCTTGCCCCTAAGAAGAAGTAATTTCGGCATACAAGTAACATTGAGGCTATGCGCCCGTTCTTTTAGAGCGGGGTATGGCTTCTTTGTTCGCCAAATTACACAGTTATTAATGCATACAATGCGGAGTTATTCATCATGCCTAAGATGAAAGCAAATAAAGGTGCTGCTAAGCGTTTCAAGAAAACTGGCGGCGGTTTCAAGTTCAAGCATGCTACTAAACGTCACATCCTGACTAAGCGTACTACTAAGAACAAACGTCAACTGCGTCCAAACGCGATTCTGCCTAAGTGCGAAATCGGTGCAGTTGTTCGTATGCTTCCATACGCATAATTTTTCTTAGTATTTTTAACGAATTAGTTTAGGAGAGACATAATGGCTCGCGTAAAACGTGGTGTACAGGCTCGTGCACGTCACAAGAAAGTTCTGAAACAAGCTAAAGGTTATTACGGTGCACGTTCACGTGTTTACCGCGTAGCTTTCCAAGCAGTTACTAAAGCTGGTCAATACGCTTACCGTGACCGTCGTCAGAAGAAACGTCAATTCCGTCAACTGTGGATTGCACGTATCAACGCTGCGGCTCGTCAAAACGGTATGTCTTACAGCCGTTTCATCAACGGTCTGAAGAAAGCGTCTATCGAAATCGATCGTAAGATCTTGGCTGATATCGCTGTATTCGACAAAGTTGCATTCTCTGCTTTGGTAGAGAAAGCGAAAGCTGCTCTGTAATTTTTACAGAATAGACGTTTTGGGAAAGGGGAGCTTCGGCTCCCCTTTTTCTTGTTTCATTTTCCGCTTTGAGCCATCAAAAATTTACGTCAGGGTTTCAACAATTCTCCATCTTCATCATTAACGCAGAATGTGTCGAAAAAATGTGGCGATGAAATAGTCATGGCTAGTACTTATCATGCATTTCGGATTGGCTTTGTTTAACCGATTTATTACTATGTGTCGTTACGTCTCATACCAATTCCCAGAGCACTTTTCGCAATACGTTCGTGACTGACGATATGCGGATTTTGTTCCGAGAATTGGTATATCTTTTACTCCCCCGTAGGACACTGCCTGTGCAGGCAGATGAGGAAACGATGCAACAACTAGAAGAGATTCTATCCAACGCAATGGCTGCCATCGACGCAGTTGATTCGGTTGCGGCTCTGGATGAAGTACGTGTTAAGTACCTGGGTAAAAAAGGTGAGCTGACGCTCCAGCTTCAACAGTTGGGTAAACTGCCACCAGAAGAACGCCGTGAAGCAGGTGCGAGCATTAACAAAGCCAAGCAAGCGGTTCAGCAAGCGCTGACTGAACGTAAAGCGGCATTGGAAAAGGCAGAACTTGAAGCCAAGCTGGCTGCTGAAACGATTGATGTAACTTTGCCTGGCCGCCGTATTGAAAACGGTGGTATTCACCCAGTGACGCGCACTATCGAGCGAATTGAAAGCTTCTTTGGTGAGCTGGGCTTTACAGTTGAAACTGGCCCAGAAATCGAAGATGCGTTCCACAACTTTGATGCATTGAACATTGCGGAAGATCACCCTGCACGTACCGATCATGATACGTTCTTCTTCAACCCTGATCTGATGCTGCGTACGCATACCTCTGGTGTTCAAATCCGTACCATGGAAGCGAAGCAACCGCCGCTGCGCTTTATTGCACCTGGCCGCGTTTACCGTAACGATTACGACCAAACTCACACCCCAATGTTCCATCAGGTAGAGGGCATGCTGGTTGACGAAAACGTGAATTTCGCGCAACTGAAAGGCATTCTGCATGACTTCCTGTGTAACTTCTTCGAAGAAGATCTGGAAGTGCGTTTCCGTCCTTCGTACTTCCCGTTTACTGAGCCTTCAGCGGAAGTTGACGTAAAAGGCAAAAATGGAAAATGGCTGGAAGTCTTGGGCTGCGGTATGGTTCACCCGAACGTTCTACGTGCGGTTGGCATCGACCCAGAGAAATACTCAGGTTTCGCGTTTGGTATGGGGGTTGAACGCCTGACCATGCTGCGCTACGGCGTAAACGACCTGCGTGCGTTCTTTGAGAACGATCTGCGTTTCCTGAAACAATTCAAGTAAGCATTGGGGTAATTGATAAATGAAATTCAGTGAATCCTGGCTTCGCGAGTGGGTGAACCCTGCAGTAAACAGCGAAGAACTGGCACACCAAATCACCATGGCTGGTCTGGAAGTTGATGACATCGCAGCCGTTGCCGGTGAGTTTACCGGCGTTGTCGTTGGTGAAGTGGTTGAATGTGCCCAGCACCCTGATGCAGACAAACTGCGTGTGACCAAGGTCAACGTTGGTGGTGAAGAACTGCTGGACATCGTATGTGGTGCGCCAAACTGCCGCCTTGGCCTGAAAGTTGCGGTTGCTACTGTCGGCGCTGTACTTCCTGGCGATTTCAAAATCAAGAAAGCGAAGCTTCGCGGCCAGCCTTCTCACGGTATGCTGTGTTCTTTCTCAGAGCTGGGCATCGATGTGGAATCAAACGGCATTATGGAACTGCCGGCAGACGCACCTATCGGTACCGATTTCCGTGAATACCTCAAACTGAATGACGTCACCATTGATGTTGACCTGACGGCAAACCGTGCAGACTGTCTGAGCATCAAAGGGTTGGCGCGTGAGGTTGGTGTGCTGAACCGAATTGAAGTGTCTCAGCCTGCGTTTGAGAAAGTGACACCATCGATTGATGATAAAGTGTCTGTTGCGGTTGAAGCACCGGCTGCGTGTCCTCGCTACCTGGGCCGTGTGGTTAAAGGTGTTAACGTGAAAGCAGCAACGCCGCTTTGGATGCAGGAAAAACTGCGTCGTAGTGGTATCCGTTCTATCGATCCTATTGTAGACATCACCAACTACGTGATGCTGGAGCAGGGTCAGCCTATGCACGCCTTCGATCTGGCAAAGGTTGAAGGTGGTATTGTTGCGCGTATGGCGAAGCCCGGCGAGAAACTGGTGCTGCTGGATGGCAACGAAGCAGAATTGAACGAAAACACCTTGGTGATTGCCGACCACAACAAAGCACTGGCGATTGCGGGTATCTTTGGTGGTCAGGATTCTGGTGTAAACGCCGAAACCACCACTGACGTTCTGCTTGAAGCGGCATTCTTTGCACCGGATGCCATCCGTGGGCGAGCACGTAACTATGGCTTGCACACGGATTCCTCACACCGCTTTGAGCGTGGTGTGGATTCAACGCTGCAATATCATGCTATGGAGCGTGCAACTCAACTGCTTATCGACATCTGTGGTGGTGAAGCAGGGGAGATCGTCGGTCAGGAATCTGAAGAACACCTGCCAAAAGCAAATACTATTGCGTTGCGCCGCAACAAGCTGGACAACCTGCTGGGGCACCATATTCCATCAGAAGATGTCGTTGAAATCCTGACCCGTCTGGGCTGTGATGTTGAAACAACGGAAGACGGCTGGTCTGCGAAGGCACCATCCTGGCGTTTTGATATGGCGATTGAGCAGGATTTGGTGGAAGAAGTTGGCCGTATTTATGGCTACGACAACATTCCAAACCAGGCGCCTGTTGCATCACTGAAGATGAATGATCACGTAGAAGCTAACCTGCCTCTGAAACGCGTGCGTGACCTGCTGGTTGACCGTGGTTACCACGAAGCGATTACCTACAGCTTCGTCGAGCCAAACCAACAGAAACTGATTGTGCCGGACGTAGAGCCGCTGATCCTGCCAAATCCTATCTCGGCAGACATGTCAGCAATGCGCCTTAGCCTGTGGACTGGCCTTTTGAACACGGTTGCTTACAACCAGAAGCGTCAGCAACCACGCGTTCGCCTGTTCGAAGCGGGTCTGCGTTTCATTCCTTGTGAAGGTGCCGAAAACGGCATGCTCCAGGAGATGATGCTGGCAGGTGTGATTGCGGGCCCACGCTCTGAAGAGCATTGGGACATTGCGAGCAATACCGTTGATTTCTTCGATTTAAAAGGCGATTTGGAAGCAATTCTGGAACTGACGGCTGATGATCTGAACTACAGCTTCAAAGCCGCGAAGCACCCCGCACTGCACCCAGGTCAGTCTGCAGCAATTGAAGTGGACGGCGAAACCGTCGGTTACATCGGTACTGTTCACCCAGAATTAGAGCGCAAGTTTGGCTTGAATGGCCGTACCATCGTATTTGAAATCGAGTGGTCTGCTATCAACAAACGTGTGATCCCGGAAGCGGTTGTTATCTCCAAATTCCCGGCAAACCGCCGTGACATCGCGGTAATCGTAAATAATGATGTGGAGTCTGAAGCGGTTGTTCGCGCGTGTCTGGAGACAGACAACGCCCTTGTTACCGGCGCTAAGCTGTTTGACCTTTATAAGGGCAAAGGCGTAGAAGAAGGTAAGAAGAGTCTGGCGATAGCACTGAGTCTGCAATCTACCGAACGAACGCTGGAAGAAGGAGATATTTCTGAGGCAGTTGCTTCGGTTATTGCTTTACTTAGTGAGAAATTTGACGCACATCTTCGCGATTAATGATAAAAATATAAATAAAAAAGCGGCCGATTGGCTGCTTTTTTATGTCTAAAAGTTCTAACACGTTTCATTTTGATAAATTGGTGCTTTATCAAAACCTTAACAAATCGCATTCCGCAACTGTTTAAAAACTGAATAAAAACATTGCTTAATGAAACTTTACTCAATTAACTGTCTCATTTTTTATGCATAACTTAAGAATGAAAAGCTCACAAACAGAGCACTGTTCTAAATAATGATATGGAAAAAAGTTGGCGCAAATCAGCCAGTTGGCTTACACTGTTCGTAAGTTACTGCTAGAGAATAGGCTGCCCGACGAAGGAGCAAGTAAATATTTCTTTTGCAGTGAAATTCGTGGTGTAGATACGACGTATCACATTTGTGTTCAACATTTCTTGAGGGAATGACCTATGGCGCTCACCAAGGCCGATTTGGCTGAGAACCTGTTTGAAAATGTCGGGATGAGCAAGCGGGACGCCAAGGAAACTGTCGAAGCGTTTTTTGAAGAAATTCGAAAAGCGTTAGAAAGTGGCGAACAAGTCAAGTTGTCTGGCTTCGGAAATTTTGATCTTCGCGACAAGAATGAACGTCCGGGCCGTAATCCAAAAACGGGCGAAGATATTCCAATTACAGCTCGCCGAGTTGTGACTTTCCGCCCAGGCCAAAAACTGAAGGCGAGAGTCGAGAAAGCCAAAGTAGACAAATAGTCGCCGTGCGAGAGTTTTCCAAAGAACCGTGGCTTATGTTATGACCACGGTTTTTTATTGCCCCGACATCGCATAAGCCAGCTATCATGAATTGCGTTTGTTATCAAAGTGTTTAGTTTGTATATTGATGGCTAAGACATGGATACCAAACAATTCATAAGGATAGTCAAAAATGGATAGTCAATTATTCAGGGGTTTTCTTAAGCATACGTTATTTCCACCTGAAAATTTCCAGCCATCCTGTATTACCTTGCCAAATGGTATAAATGTTAAGCATAGTGAGATTGGTGTGGTTGAAGTTACGCCACCGGTGTCAGAAAAAGCGATTATTATTTCATCCGGCATCCATGGCGATGAGACCGCGCCAGTTGAATTGGTGGATGATTTGGTTGGCAGTATTTTGGAACAACAAATTACACCTAAAAACCGCGTGCTTTTTATCATAGCCCACCCAAAAGCAATACATGCCCACACGCGCTTTATAAAAGAAAATTTAAATCGGCTTTTCACCAGTTTGAACCCTATCCGAAATGAAGAATGTACGCTTGCTAACCGGCTTCAAGAGAAGGTGAAACATTTTTTTGATAGCGCCGATGACGAGCGTTGGCATTTCGATCTTCACTGCGCGATCAGAGCATCACAGCATTATATGTTTGGCGTTGTGCCTGCCTCTACTAAGGAAACAGACGTGCGCCCATTGATTACTTTCCTGAAAGCAGCACATATGGATGCAGTGCTGTTGAGCCAGGCGCCTTCTTCGACGTTTAGCTGGTTCAGTGCGGAAAACTATGGTGCGATGGCTGCCACATTTGAAATGGGTCGGGTAGCGCCGCTTTACCAAAACAATATGACAGAATTTGTGCCGCTGCGTGAAGCGTTGATCGCAATGCTTGAAGGGCGTTATTTGCCACAAGAATCACAGAGCAAGGATTTTTCATCCTACAAAGTGACCCGCACGATTACCAAAACGGATGCGTCTTTCCAACTGGCGTTCAGTGACGATACTGCTAACTTTACCTTCTTTCAGGAAGGCGAGTTGCTAGCTGAAGAAAATGGCGTGCTACATCATGCCTTACCGGGTGGAGAGGCCGTGGTGTTTCCGAATGCCAATGTGGCAATAGGGCAGCGTGCTGCTTTGCTGGTACAGCCTTTTGAACCAGATTACGCCCAGCCACTTTATGTGAATGTTGAGCGCGTACCTGGCATTTTCGCTATCAGTTAACACTTTTCATTTTGAGTGGTTCTATGTATGGTTGGCGGCAATCGTTAATTGAACCCGAAAACCATGCAGTTATTTCAACTTGCCAAGCGTCATGAGAGACGCTGGCATGCCGCATTTATTGTTTCACTCTGCCTTCTCTTTGTGGGTGTTTTTGTCTCACTTTCCGCTGGAGAGATCTGGATATCTCCCTTTTCGTTTGGCTCGGCGCTAGAACAACAACTGTTGATTGAACTGCGGGTTCCCCGGGTAATCGCAGCCGTGCTGATCGGCGCATCACTGGCGGTGTCCGGTGGTGTTTTACAAGTCTTGTTGGGAAACCCTTTGGCTGAACCTGGCGTGCTGGGCATTTCCGGTGGTTCGAGCCTTGCTCTGGTGATTGTTATGTTCCTGTTTCCGTTATTCGCCACACCTTACGGTTTGATGGCCTCGGCGATGCTTGGCGCATTGGCGTTTACGACAATACTGGTGATGTTGGCAAGACGCAGGGCAATGTCGACGGCGAGATTGCTGTTGATTGGTGTTGCTCTCGGTATTCTTTCAGGTGCGATTGTCACCTGGGCATTCTATTTCAGTTCAGATCTAAATCTTCGCCAGCTTATGTATTGGTTGATGGGCAGTCTTTCTGGTGTGCATTGGTCTCAGCTAACCTTAGCGATCTTAATGGTTCCTGCTGTGATTTGGCTTTGTTTCCAGGGTAAAAAGCTGGATCTCATGATGCTCGGAGACGTGCAGGCTAGACAGTTAGGATTGAACATTAATGCATTGCGTTGGCAGTTAATCTTAATGGTGAGCTTATTGGTCGGTGCGTCGGTCGCCATGGCCGGTGTGATTGGTTTCGTCGGTTTGGTGGTGCCACACTTCCTGAGATTATGGTTTGGTACTGAAAACCGATTTCTTTTGCCGCTATCGGCGATTTCCGGCGCTTCATTGATGCTGGCAGCAGACACAATTGGCCGAATGGCGATCGCTGAAGCAGAGTTACCCGTAGGAGCAGTAACGACGACAATCGGCGCTCCTTTGTTTATTTGGATGTTATTGAGGCGTGTATGATTGATGCTAAAAATATAGCGTTAGGAACGCGTCTTCTTCCCCTGAATTTTCGTGCAGGCAGAGGGGAAATTGTTCACCTGCTGGGTGCCAACGGCAGCGGGAAAAGTACACTTCTCGAATTGCTGTCAGGATTGACTGAAGGGCAGGGAAAAGTGATGTTGGATGGTATTGAACTCGCGAGGATGGATGCGCTCTCCCTTGCCCGTCAGCGGGCATACCTGTGCCAACAACAAAAGCCGGCATTTGCCATTGGTGTGTATCAATATCTCAGTCTTAGTTTGTCAGCCATTCGTCACCTTATGCCAGAAGCCGCGGAGAAGGCAGTCAATGAAATATGTAGAGCTTTGGGTATTGCTGACAAGTTGGGTCGGAATACCGAGCAACTCTCAGGGGGCGAATGGCAGCGTGTGCGTCTGGCTGGCGTTTGCCTGCAAATATGGCCTGAAATCAACCCAGAAGGAAAGCTGTTGATTTTGGATGAGCCAGCTACAGCGTTGGATATTGCCCAACAAGGCGTGATGTACAATATCGTCAGGCAGATTGCGGACCAAGGGATTTCGGTAGTGATGTCCAATCACGATATTAACCGTACTTTGTCTGACGCGGACAGGGTTGTGCTGCTCAAAAACGGCCATATCGTTGCACAAGGCAGTCCTCGCGAGGTGATGACAGTCGACACTTTGGAACATACGTTTGGTGCAAAGCTCCGGCGGGTGGATGTGGGAGATCAAACCCTCATTCTCGGCCAGTAACCAGACCTGTGAAGAAAGAGGGGGTATCCGGGATGATCAATGCCCGGTTACGTCCAATTTGGCTTTAATAAACAACGCATGGTCGAGATACAAAAGCTCTGCAGTTTTACGGATAACAGCGTCTTCCTGCGGGTCAAGTATGCCATCAGCATAGGCGACTTCCCACATGGCTTTTACCAGGGCATACCGCTGCGCTTGCTCCAACTGGCGTAATTTGTCTGTGTAATCATAAAGCGATACGGCATTTTTGCTGTCGATCCTAGCGTTTGCCAGTAGTGTGGTTGCTTCTGTTTCATCGATGTCTAACAAGGCACAGAGCAGGTTGACTTTTGCTGATTCTTCCCGGGGATCCAACTGATGATCGGCGCCCGCTACTTCACAAAGAAGCCCCGCCATTGCACGCTGGTAGTGCATCTCATTTGGGGATACATTCCCACCTTCCTCGGCAAATACATCTCTTAAAATCGAAGACAGTTTTGAAAACACCGGTTTGCCCCCTGTTAGTGTGCTTAGCCTGAGAGTATGTGACAATGGAACATGATGTACACCAGATTTACAAGGTCAACTGACCCTAGCGATTTTAGAATGCTGTTGGTGCAAAACCGGTGACGACATCCAGCTTCAACGCTTTACCCAGCTTAGTCAGTGGGTGAACAACCACAAGCCCACGTACAGATTTTTTCAGTTTGCCCATATCAGATTGTTCCAATTTAGTGATCTCACGTGAGAAAGGCATATTCAACAATGCGTTGCGTTCTTTGTTCAACGCAAAGCTCTGTTTGTGGCTCAGCTGGCTGATTTTTTTGTTTAAATCTTCAATGTCGTTCGTGAGCCTGGTGACCAATTCACTATCACCACGCGTTTTCGCGCCATCCAGTTTACGTTGGCTTTTGTCCAGACGGCTTTTCAGCTGTTGTAATTCTTGTTTAATGCTCATGGTGACCCAGTGTGTTTGTTTGCAAGGCCGCGGAGTGTATCACAGCATAGACACTAGGGTCATGCCAATTCCTGTTAAGGATGTTGTTCGTTATTCGGTGTCAACAGTTTAAAAAGGAGAAGTGAATGAAGATCGAGGTCATGGCGGTTTGTGGTAGAATCTTCGCAATTTTTTAGACGGTACTGAGCCTGCTTTACGTTTACGCTCGTACTGTGAGTGGATTTTCTTCAAACAGCATTTCTTTGGATAACGATTTGACCGCTTCAATCCATCAAAACAACGCTAAAACGCTTTTCGCCGCGCTTGATGACTGCATGCTGAAAGACAGGTTCCGCCTCAGCAAACGCATTAAGGGTGCACAACGGATCAAGAAAAATGAGGCCCGTCAGGCTGTCTTTGATGACATCGCGCTGGATATTGCCAAATCTATGCAGGTACGCTTGCAGCGCCTGAATGCCCAACCTTCCATTACCTTTCCAGAACAGTTACCTGTCAGCCAGAAAAAAGACGAGATTGCGCAAGCCATTGCCAATAATCAGGTAGTGATTGTTGCGGGTGAAACGGGCTCAGGTAAAACCACCCAGTTACCTAAAATTTGTATGGAACTGGGTCTTGGTGTGTCTGGGGTAATTGGTCATACCCAACCGCGCCGTCTGGCTGCGCGTTCTGTTGCCACCCGCATTGCGGAAGAGCTTGAAACTGAACTTGGGAAAACCGTTGGTTACAAAGTGCGGTTCAACGATCAGGTGTCAGAGGAATCCCGGGTCAAACTGATGACCGACGGTATTTTGCTGGCTGAAATTCAGCATGACCGTTATCTCAACCAGTATGACTGCATCATTATCGATGAAGCGCACGAGCGTAGCCTGAATATCGATTTTATTCTGGGTTACTTAAAGCAATTGTTGCCGAAGCGCCCGGATTTAAAGCTGATTATTACCTCGGCGACTATCGATCCGGAGCGTTTCTCGAACCATTTCGGTGGTGCGCCAATCATTGAGGTGTCTGGTCGTACCTATCCGGTAGAGGTGCGTTACCGCCCCTTAGTAGAAGACAGCGAAGACACGGATCGCGATCAGCTTCAGGCGATTTTTGATGCCGTCGATGAACTGCATGAAGAAGGGCCGGGCGACATCCTGATCTTTATGAACGGTGAACGTGAAATCCGCGACACCGCCGATGCCCTGGACAAGCGTAACCTGCGTGACACTGAGATCCTGCCGCTGTATGCGCGTTTGTCATCGTCTGAGCAAAACCGTGTCTTCCAGCCCCATTCTGGTCGCCGTATCGTGTTGGCAACCAACGTGGCGGAAACCTCGCTGACCGTGCCGGGTATTAAATATGTGATCGATCCCGGCACGGCACGGATTTCCCGTTACAGCTATCGCACCAAGGTGCAACGCCTGCCGATTGAACCGATTTCACAGGCAAGTGCCAACCAGCGTAAAGGGCGCTGTGGACGGGTGTCAGACGGTATCTGCATCCGCTTGTATTCGGAAGAGGATTTCCTTTCCCGTCCGGAATTTACCGATCCTGAAATCCTGCGTACCAACCTGGCGTCCGTTATCCTGCAAATGACGGCGATTGGACTGGGTGATATTGCTGCGTTTCCGTTTGTCCAGCCGCCAGACAGCCGCAATATTTCTGATGGTGTTCGCTTGCTTGAAGAGCTGGGGGCGCTGAAAGAAAGCAAGAAAGGTGATGATCAAAAACGCCTGACGGATATTGGCCGTTCACTCGCACGCCTGCCCATCGACCCACGACTTGCCCGTATGGTGCTGGAAGCGGGGCGTCTGGGTGCGCTCAATGAAGTGATGGTGATTGCTTCAGCGCTGTCGATTCAGGATCCCCGTGAGCGTCCGAGTGAGAAACAGCAGGCAGCAGATGAGAAACATCGCCGCTTTAACGATAAGGAATCTGACTTCCTGGCCTATGTAAACCTGTGGGAATACATCAAGGAGCAACAAAAGGCACTGTCCGGCAACCAGTTCCGCAAACAGTGTAAGAAAGATTACCTGAACTATCTGCGTATCCGTGAATGGCAGGATGTGCATTACCAGATCCGCCAGGTGGTCCATGAGCTTGGCTTCAAGATCAATCAGGAACCGGCGGATTACCAATCTATCCATGTGTCATTGCTGGCGGGGTTACTGTCCCATATTGGCCAGAAAGATCAGGAAAAGAACGAATACCAAGGTGCGCGTAATGCCCGCTTCAACATTTTCCCGGCATCTGGCATTTTCAAGAAGCAGCCGAAGTGGGTAATGGTGGCTGAGCTGGTGGAAACCTCCAAACTTTGGGGACGTGTGGCCGCCAAAATCCAGCCTGAATGGGTGGAGCCGCTCGCGAAGCACCTTATCAAGCGCAGCTATTCTGAACCGCATTGGGAGAAGAAGCAGGCAGCTGTTTTTGCCTTCGAAAAAGTGATGCTTTATGGCATTCCTATCGTGCCGAAACGCAAAGTGAATTACGGCAGCATTGATCCCGTGGTCAGCCGCGAACTCTTTATTCGCTCTGCGCTGGTAGAAGGGGACTGGGAGACCAAACACAAGTTCTTTCATCAAAACCGTAAGATGCTGGCCGAAGTGGAAGAGCTGGAGAAGAAATCCCGTCGCCGCGATATCCTGGTTGATGACGATACACTCTACGAGTTCTACGATCAGCGTATCGATCATACCGTGGTATCTGGCCGTCACTTCGACAGCTGGTGGAAGACAGTCAGCCGTGATGAACCGGAAAAGCTAAACTTCGAAAAAGCTATGCTGCTCGCAGGCGATGCCAGCCATGTCACTGAGTTGGACTATCCGAACTTCTGGCATCAGGGCAACCTGAAGCTGAAACTCAGTTATCAGTTTGAGCCGGGTGAAGACCATGATGGTGTGACAGTGCATATTCCGCTTCCGGTACTTAACCAGATACAACCGGATGGCTTCGACTGGCAGATTCCGGGTTTGCGCCATGAGCTCATCGTTTCTTTGATTAAGTCATTGCCAAAGACGTTACGACGTAACTTTGTGCCAGCACCAAACTATGCCACAGCTTTCCTTCAGCGTGTGAAGCCAATGGAAATGCCGCTGCTGGATGCGTTGGAGAAAGAATTGAAGCGCATGACCGGTGTGACTGTGCTGCGTGAAAACTGGCAACTGGAGCAATTACCGGAACACCTGAAAATCACTTTCCGTGCCGTTGACCACAAAAATCGTAAGTTAAGTGAAAGTTACGATTTGTATGAGCTGAAAGACGGCCTGAAAGAGAAAGTGCAGGAGACGCTGTCTCAGGTGGCTGATGACGATATTGAACAACAGGGACTAACGACTTGGAGCTTTGGTGCGCTTCCGAAAATGTATCAACAGAAGCGTGGTGGATTTGAAGTCAAAGCCTTTCCGGCAATTGTGGACAACAAAGATTCGGTGGGTATCAAGCTTTATGAAACCGAAGAAGAGCAGCACCAGGTGATGCAGCAAGGTCAGCGTCGCCTGATCCTTCTGAATGTGCCGTCACCGATTAAGTACCTGCACGAAAACCTGCCAAACAAGTCGAAGCTTGGCCTTTACTTCAATCCCTATGGACGTGTGCTGGATTTGATTGATGACTGTATTGCCTGTGGCGTTGATAAATTGATAGAAGCGCAGGGCGGCCTGAAATGGCAGCCTGAAGAGTTCGAGGCGCTGAAAGAGCATGTGCGTGCCGAGCTTGGCGATACCGTGGTGGAGATTGCCAAGCAGGTAGAGCAGATCCTGACGACAGCCTTTAACATTAATAAAAAGTTGAAAGGTAAAATTGACTTTACCATGGCCTTTGCGTTGTCAGATATCAAAGCGCAGATTGAAGGCTTAATCTTCAAGGGGTTTGCAACGGAATGTGGCTGGAAACGTTTACCGGATATCCAGCGATACATGAATGCGATTGAACGTCGTTTGGAAAAACTGCCTATCGATCCGAATAAAGATCGCTTGCATATGCTGAAAATTGAATCTGTCACCAATGATTACAAAGAACTGCTGAACAAAATCCCGAAAGGGCAACGTGTTCCTGAGGCGGTGAAGGAAATCCGTTGGATGATAGAGGAGCTTAGGGTGAGCTATTTTGCCCAGCAATTGGGGACGCCTTATCCCATTTCAGATAAGCGGATAAAGAACGCTATCGATGCGATCTAATAAACTCTTACATCTGTGTTTCAATTAAGGAACACATTTCCTTAAAAAAAGAAAGCCAGTGTTTATGCTGGCTTTTTCATTTTTTACCGTTATGGCAACATTCGCCGAAATCAGCGGCAATAAATGGCAAACTTATGTTTCTGCCACTGAAGTGAATGTTTGCGTGTCAGCAGATAAATCGTGAAATTCAAGCCTTTCGGTATTCTTACCTTATGAAAAATAAAATATTTATACCAAAATTTTTTGGTATGGGCTTTGGTATGGCACATATTACGCCACCTTTAATTTGAGGTTACCGGGGAGAAATATGATTTCCGCGTTGTACTGTACGGCACGTATTTGTTTATGACAGGTCATTTACGGGTAAACGATGTTGTTAAAATTATTGAAAGCAACTTTGATATTTAAGTTAATGTTGTTTTCTGAAAATGTATTCGCAGTTGCGATGCCAGATGCTCAATCTATGTATCGTAAGTTAAATCTATCGACGGAAGTTTCATTTGGAAAATTTCAGAAAGCATATAACCATTTCCTGACCCATCGTGGCAGTAAGGATGTTTTTACTGTGAT
This sequence comes from Grimontia sp. THUN1695, assembly GCF_059704325.2. Classification (NCBI taxonomy): domain Bacteria; kingdom Pseudomonadati; phylum Pseudomonadota; class Gammaproteobacteria; order Vibrionales; family Vibrionaceae; genus Grimontia; species Grimontia sp. THUN1695. Next base: position 1,238,247 of record NZ_AP046577.1, read on the forward strand.
CGATTACGGTAAACCGTCATCTCAAAAACGTTTTTGGGTTATTGACGCAGCGAAGCGAAAAGTCCTGTTTGCTTCTTACGTTTCTCATGGTAAGAACAGTGGGACTCTTTATGCGAGAAATTTTTCCAATGTTGTGAATTCACACCAGACGTCGATTGGTATTTTCCGGGCAGCAGAAACCTACTATGGTAAGCATGGTTACTCGCTTCGCCTAGATGGGCTTTCAAAAGGAATTAACGACAATGCACGTCGCCGTGCAATTGTTATTCACGGTGCCACGTATGCCCATCCCAGTGTGATTGCCAAAACCGGACAATTAGGGCGCAGTTGGGGGTGTCCGGCGCTGCCAACTTATTTGTCAAATAAAGTCATCAACACTATTAAGGATGGTACATACATTTACGCGTTTGCGTAATTGATGCTTTGAACGGATAGAGACGACGCATTTAGATCTATGCGTCGTTTTTTTGCCTGTCAGTGTAATGCCAGCAACCTGAATTTTGTGGTTGTCTAATAATATGCAATAAGAGTGGATTCTTCATAGGGCTAACGCAATATGGGCTCTGTTAACAGAATAAAAAGGGATAAATATATGAAGTCGACACCATGTTTGCTGGCTATCGTAATGGGGTTTGCTATTTCTGATTCGGCCAGTGCAATAACGAGCTTACATTATGTACCTCAACTGGCACTAAATTATGAACGGGAAACCATCAATAACTGGCAGGACTATTTTTACAGCGAGAAGCTCGATGGGATTCGCGCTTACTGGGATGGTCAATCTCTGTTTACGCGACAAGGTAAGCAGATTTTCGCACCAACATGGTTTGTCGATGCGTTCCCTGATATCCCCTTGGAGGGTGAGCTCTGGATTGGGCGAAATCAGTTTGAAGCTACAATGGCCGTGGTGATGGATAGCAAGCCGGATGATGAGGCCTGGAAACAAGTGCGGTTTATGGTGTTCGACATGCCAGCAAGCGTTGATCGCTTTGAAAAGCGCTACAGTGATTTCAAAAGCCTGATTTTGAACATAGACATTCCACATTTAGGGTATGTAGAACATTATCCCGTTGAAGGTGAAGTGGCATTAAAGGAAATGCTCAATGCTGTTGATAGTATCGGTGGTGAGGGCCTGATGCTTCGCAAACTTTCCGGCGTCTATACTGCCGGGCGTTCAGACAATGTGCTCAAAATGAAAGTGGCTGATGATGCTGAAGCGGAAGTGGTTGGCTACGTTGGCGGAAAAGGTAAACATCAAGGCCGGATGGGGTCTTTGGTGGTAAAAATGCCTGATGGAAAAGAGTTTAAAATTGGTACAGGTTTTTCCGATAGACAACGGGAAAATCCACCTGCGCTGGGAGTGAAGATCACCTATCGTCACAACGGCTTTACCCACAATGGTATCCCTAAGTTTGCACGGTTTGTGCGGGTGGATGCCAGCAAGCAATAATCCTGATTAAACACCGTACCGTTTTGTCTGAATGAAACCTGACATCGGTGTATGATCACGCCGTCACTGCAAGTATCCCTCCAAGCGTAGGGGACTTGAAAGTAAAGCAACTCATGCAAAAAAGCGCCCCGGAAGGCGCTTCTTTGTTTCAAGCTCAAACGCAATTAGATGCGGATGAAGTCCATGTGCATGACTTTTGGCTTGAATGGGTGGCGCTGGATGTCCTGAGGCTTAACTTTCACTTCTGCGCCGTCGATTACCAGAGTAATCGCTTCGTAGAACTCAGGCTTGTCCATTTGAGTGATCACTTTAGAGTGGTCCAGTGCGATTGCAACTGGTGCTGCTTCGCCACCGTAAACTACTGCTGGGAACTTGTCAGCGTGACGCAGGCGGCGGCTCGCACCTTTACCCTGCTCAGTACGTACTACTGCTTCGAATTTCATAATAAATACTCTTAAATAGAGAGTTGAAAATAAGCACTCAGATTTGCGACCAAACTGAGTACCAAGTAAATCGAGCGCGGATACTAACATTGAGGCCGGGTAATAACAAGCTATCCCAGCGATTTAGTGTGCAATTGATGGCAAATTGTACGAGCCACATTTGCTTATACAAAACACTGCTCAGGCCACGTTTGACAGCATAGTGCGGATCTCTTGCTGGGAGGCAAACTGGTCCAAATCAAAAATCTTGTCCCTGATTGCCCAGAACCTGCCATTTTTGCGGGCAACAACAAAATCCGGGAACCTCAACCTATGTTCCGCACGCACCACTTTAGAGGGCGCCGTGTCAGTAAATGGGCGATGCCTGTCTACCAGATGGGGATGTATGAACCTGGCGAGAAACTCTTCTTTTTGTCGCTTAGTGGAAAGAGGCCAGACTTCGTGGATTTCAGCGCCATCTTGCCCGATATAGGTCACTTTAAGCTGTGGCTTGTCGAACTTGTTTTTCCCTGCCGTTAGGCGCATGTCGACGCAGGCCATGATCATTGCGTCTTTGAGTTTCAGGGCATCACGCAGCTTTTTATCTGGATCCACCAGGGCATGGTCACATTGGTGGCAACGGCGTGCCGCAATGTCATTGTCTGCTCCGCATTCACTGCAAAATTTGGCGCGGAAACGGTAGCCACAGATTTCGCGCTCGCCAGCGTCATCTTCAAAAAATCCCTGACAGCGACGGCCATAATGCTCAATCAGAAAGCCGTTGTTATCCAACTTGCCCCAGAAGTTATTGTTGAATCCGCAAGCCGGGCAGGGCACGGTGACAATTTCACTGTCGCTGTCAGGTTTGGGATCGCCAATTTCCGGCTGATACAGATCGTAGACGTTACCGGCGTAATCGAGGATTAAGCAATCCTTTTTGCCGGGTGAAAGGCGAAGGCCGCGTCCGGCAATTTGTTGGTACAGGCTGACAGATTCTGTCGGGCGAAGGATCGCAATAAAATCGACATGGGGGGCGTCAAAGCCTGTGGTGAGTACCGATACATTGACTAGATATTTAATTTGGCGGTTTTTGAAGCGCTGGATAATGCTATCGCGCTCATCTTGCGCGGTATCGCCAATGACCAGTGCAGATTCTCCGCCTGGCAAGAGTGTCATTATCTCTTGGGCGTGTTTTACCGTTGCGGCGAAGATCATCACGCCGTGTCGCGCTTTTGCGTATTCAAGCACCTGTTGAATGATCTGCGGGGTGGCACGCGGCGCATTTTCAATCACCCTGTCCAGATCCGCTTCTTTATAAAACCCGGTCGAAGAGGTTTTCAGCGACGAAAAATCGTAGCTCAGTACCGGGGCGTCTAAAATCCTGGCCTCAGTCAGAAAACCTTCATCCAGCAGAAAGCGAATAGGGAGTTCAAAAATACAGTCACGAAAGAACCTTGGGGTTTCACTGCGTACCCGACCTGCGGTGTGATATTGGTATATCCATCCCATACCGAGGCGGTAAGGGGTGGCAGTAAGGCCAAGCACTTTGATTCCCGGATTCACACTTTGCAGGTGTGCAATAACTTTGCGGTAACTGCTGTCTTCGTTGTCCGGTACGCGATGGCATTCGTCGATAACCAGCAGCGAAAACTGGTCTTTAAACGCATCAAGGTTTCTTACCACAGACTGGACAGAAGCAAATACCACTTTGTCTTTGCTTTCTTTTCTGCCAAGTCCGGCAGAGAAAATGCCACCTTTCAGTCCGTAACCCTCATACTTTTCATGGTTCTGCTCGACCAGCTCTTTGACATGGGCCAGCACTAAAACACGGCCACGGGCGAGCTTTGCCAGCTCTGCAATCACCAGACTTTTACCAGCACCGGTCGGCAGTACAGCAACCGCAGGTGTGGAATGGTGGCGGAAATAATGAACAACAGCTTTGACAGCGTCAGCCTGATAGGGGCGGAGGGTATACATGAAATCAAAAAGGCAGCCAATGTAAGGCTGCCCAGTGTATCGAATCCGGTGGGAGCAATAAAGATTAGCGGATTAACCGCTTGGACATAATGCAGTGTTGGCGGCGCGGCATGTAATCAAACTGCTCATAAAACTCGCGGGCGCCGCTGTTGCCAATGTTCACTTCAAGAATCACTGCCTGACATGCTTTTTCTGTCGCATGAGCTTCTATCTTGGGCAGTATGTGAGAGCCGACACCCTGGCGGCGCCAGTCTTGTTGCAGGAAGATTTGGTCAATGACCGCAATTTGCCCGCCCAACTCAATGCTGAAGCTGTAACACAGTACGACAAAACCAATAATTTCTTGTTCATCATCTTGGTCAATACTGATGAGAAATACATCACCCTGTTTAGGGTTTGCGATGAGGAAACTGAATGCGGAAGTCACGTGTTCGATATCAAACGTCAGTGCTTCATGGTCATGCATAGACTTGGAAAGTTCAAGGAGACGAGGCATTGATGCTACGGAAGGTGACTGCAGCGAGATTTTCATAAATGCTTCCTTAATCAATAAGTTAGTCAAAATAGGAGTATACTCAAAAATTGGAAGTCACGGGGTTAGACTGTCTCGGAATTGTTAAGTTCGGCATCTCTTAGTTATAGACAGTGAATGAAAGAGTGCAATGTCAGCACTGCATTTTGGGGTAGCCGACTTTCTTGTTTACACAAATCTCTCAGCGGTGAAAACTGCCTATCAGCGTCATTTGAGTATATAATCCGCGCCCTAAGAAATTGGCGGTGAAAAGCAATGATCAGGCTAGATAAATTCTTGTGTGAAACAGTAGGTGTTACTCGTAAACAGGCAGCAAAAATATTAAAAGAAGAACGCGTTACTGTGGATGGCACCACCATTAAAAATGGAGCGATAAAAATTGCCGAAGAGGCCGACGTTGAATTTGATGGGATGTCACTGCGGCTGGCTGGTCCAAGCTATTACATGATGAACAAGCCGGCAGGTTATGTCTGCTCCCATGACGATCCTTACAACCCAACGGTGTTTATTTTGCTTGATGAAATTGGCGCGGAGAAGCTGCATATTGCAGGGCGTTTGGATTGCGACACAACAGGCCTGTTGCTGTTGACGGATGATGGGCAGTGGTCACACCGGGTAACATCGCCTAAACACAAATGCGACAAGGTTTACCGTGTTTGGCTGGATGATCCCGTGTCACCTGAAACGGAACAGTGTTTTGCTGAAGGCATCAAACTTCGCGGTGAACGCACTGAAACCTTGCCAGCGCAAATGCAAAGGGTCAGTGAGAAAGAAGTGTTGCTGACAATTCATGAAGGAAAATACCACCAGGTGAAACGTATGTTTGCCGCGGTGGGCAATAAGGTGGTCGGCCTGCATCGTGAATCTGTGGGTGGGTTGGTGTTGGACGAGGCGCTGGAACCGGGCGAATATCGCGAACTGACGGATGAAGAGATTGCTCTGTTTTTACCGAAGCAATAACTGCCGCTACCCTGAGACGCTGCAAAGGAGCATTTGTGGCGTTTTTATGTTTTGGTTGTTTGACATTACATCCAGTTAGAAAGGGATTATTTCCTCACTGGAATGAATCAAAGTGTTATTATGTGACTTATATCATTGTGGCGCTCAGTCACCCAGGTGTCGCGCAGTGGCCGAACCCTTCGGTGACGACAACATTTTCACCTTCTCCTCTTTTTCAAGGCATACATGACAACAAACGCAGTAAACCAACCTCAGCAACAACAGCTGACCTTCTTATTGATCTTAGTGCTTGGTGCGATCGCGGCACTTACGCCACTGGCTATTGATATGTATCTTCCTGCCATGCCGGACATTGCGCGTGATCTTGCGGTGAATCCCGGTCTGGTACAACAAACGCTGGCAGCCTATACAGCAGGTTTCGCCATCGGACAACTTATCCATGGCCCTATTTCAGACAGCTATGGCCGTCGTCCGGTATTAATTGGTGGGGTCAGTTTGTTCATGGTGGGGGCGATAGTCAGTGCGATGGCTGCTGACATTACCACCTTGACTTATGTCCGTGCGGCTCAAGGGTTTTGTGGTGCAGCAGCCGCAGTCGTCATTCAGGCACTGGTGCGTGATATGTTCGACCGCGAAGAATTTGCCCGCACGATGTCATTCATTACACTGGTGATGACAGTTGCACCACTGGCTGCCCCGATGATCGGGGGTTATCTGGCCATATGGTTTGGCTGGCGCTCAATATTCTGGCTATTAGCAGGTTTTGCCGCACTGGTGATCGTGTTGGTGATGGCATTAATCCCGGAAACACTGCCATTGACGGGCCGGCCACCGCTTCGCATTGGGTCGACACTGCGAAACTACATGAAGATCCTTCGTTCAAGGCAATCCGTGGGGTATATCTTTGCGTCCGGTTTTTCTTTTGCCGGCATGTTTTCATTCTTGACCGCCGGTGCCTTTGTGTATATCGATCATTACGGCGTAAGCACGGAAAATTTCGGTTATCTGTTTGCCCTGAATGTGGTCTGCCTGATTGTAATGACCTCTTTTAACGGTAAGTTTGTACGCCGTATTGGCAGTGAAAATATGCTGAAAATTGGCCTGACTATTCAGCTTTTGGCCGGTATTGCATTAATCGTAGGTCAAGTGCTGGAACTGGGTTTGTGGGGAACCGTGATCCCGGTAGTCTTTTTTGTCGGCACCATTTCCATCGTGGGCAGTAACTCTATGGCATGCGTGCTCAGCGCCTATCCGGAACTGGCAGGCACGGCGTCTTCGCTGGCAGGTACACTAAGGTTTGGCACAGGTACGGTTGTTGCTGGTATAGTTGCCGCCATTCATGTGGACTCTGCCTGGCCGATGACAGGTGCCATGGCAGCGTGTGCAATACTGTCCGCCCTGTTTTACTGGGGCTTTGCGAAAAAATAAGAAAATGAGCTACATCGAAGACATTAAATCCGTGGTGGATTCAGCGCTTGCTGAGCTTGAGGCAGCAAAGGCAAGTGGTAAGTTACAAAACAACCCGGTCAGTGAAGAGTCATTTCTGTGCCGATGGGTAGCGCAGGCGATAAAGAAACAGCGCTTTAAAAACTCAGTTTCCAAGGAAATGACCCACTGGGTGCAGCAGGGGCGCAGTATGGGCAAAAATGCCAATATCAAAGGGCAAATGGCACATATTGCCAAGGTTTATCATCATTACTTCCCAGCAGGGGATGAACATCCTGCGTTGACCCGGGCGCAGTTTGACAATCTGATTAATGCGCTCGAAAAAGCGGACTGGATGATTCACACCGAGTACGAAATTAACCGTAAAGTGCGGGTGATCTCCGAAGGACAGCATTCATTTGCCGTATGCAGTACTGCGCTGGCCAAAAGTTTTAATGAAGATGACGAATTGGTAAAACCGCTGAGTCTGTATGTGCGTGGCCCAGAATCCTGGTTCGTAGAGACAATGCGTGAGCATGGCTTTCTGGTGACTAAAGTGACGGACTACAAATCGATTGTGAAATATCATGGCGAATACCAGATTTGGCCGCGTAATCAGGCAGAGCGCCTGGTGGTGTTGCCAGACAGCCTGAAACCCTAAGATGTAGAAGTCATCAGGTGTAAAAAATTAAGAATAGTGGCGCGGGGAGATTTTCTTCGCGCCACTTTTTTTTGCCAGCGCGTATGCCATGCCTTTAAAAATAAAAAGGTGGGCAGGCATCATGGCAAACCAGTAAAGTAATCCGCTAAAGCCGGCAGGGTGCCACCACGCCCGGATATCGAGCAGCCGGGTTTCGCCTAGATCATTAACGGTGAATTCCAGTCTGCCGAGTCCCGGGGCTTTCATACCAAACAGCAAAGAAAGGTGCTTTTTCGGCACGCATTGAATTACCTTCCAGCTATCAATGTAATCACCGGTTTTTAAGGTATTGGATTGCGGCCTGCGTTTTTCCAGTGCGTCTCCCCCAATTGCGGCATCCATCCAGGCGCGGAGCTGCCAAAGCGCATTGCCGAAGAAGTAGCCATTTTCGCCGCCTACTTTCTGGATGTTTTCCCATAAGACGTCAGCACTGGCGTCGGTTTCAACACAGAAACCAGCATGCTTAGGATAGTAGCCATAATTTTTGTGCCAGCGGGCAATCGCATCAGCATCAAACCCCCATATGTCGCTTTTTACCACGTCACTTTCATTGGCAAGGGCGGCTTCAACAGCCTGCTCGAAGCTGATCTGGGGTTCGGGAATCACACTGGCAATGTCGTTTCCTGTGGGTAAAAGATCGTAACTCAGACCATCTATCAAAGCGCTGGCAATCGGTTTGGGAACGGTGGTAATCAACGTCAACCACAGAGAAGAAATTCTGGGGGTCAACAGCGGCATCTTAATGATGAAAATACGTTTGTTGATAATCCGGGCAAAGCGGCGCATCTGATCTTCATAGCTGATCACTTCCGGGCCGCTGACATCAAAAACTGGCGACCCTTTTAGGTCTATATCGATGAGTTTGGTCAGGTAACCAATCATGGTTTCGAGCGCCACAGGACTGGATTTGGAGCGTACCCAGATAGGGGTAGTGATCACAGGCAGGTGCGAGACAATGTCACGCATCACCTCAAACGCCGCCGATCCGCTCCCGATAATAATGCCCGCACGAAGTTCAATGACTTGCTTCCCACAGTCTCTTAGTATATTTCCGGTCGCCTTGCGTGCGGCAAGGTGGGGAGAGGAGACCTGCTGGGGTTGGGTTGCGCCAAGATAAATCAATCTTTCAACGCTGCTGGTACTGATTTCTCTTGCAACATGACGAGCCATATTCAATTCATATTGATAGAAGTCTGTGCCGGAGGCCATGCCGTGAACAAGGTAGAATACATGGGAAACCCCCTCTAAAATGGTAGAAAGATCACCTTCGTCGATGAGATCGATTTGCACCAAAGACACATTGGGATGGGCGTGCCACGGATGATGTTTTAATACATCCAATGACCGGCTTGTTGCTGTTACCTGATAGCCCTGGCTAAGCAGGGCGGGGACCAACCGGCTACCGACATAACCGGTAGCGCCGATTACCAATATCTTTTTATTGGTTTTTATCATGTCATTTCCATTGAAAAGTGTTTCCTGGACGTAGGGGACTTCATCGCTGCCTGCGTGCTATTTTATGGCAGGTTGCTATGAATTTTGAAAGCAGTTTTGTCGGTATATTTTACATATAGAATCAAAAAGCAGAGGAACCTGCAACGGGCTTAAATGTGGCACAACGGTTTATCGGTAGTTAGAAACATGTTGATGTAGGGTGACTTTTCATCGGAATAGTCATTGAATCGACGAATGGTGAATGGGTCATTATCTAAAAACGGTCCAAATAGACGGTGGGTTCAAACATCTTTCTTGATGGGTTAGATTGCGGTAAATTGCAGCATTTATCATGCGTGTTCGCTGTATTTTTTGAGGCGGGTTTGACGTCTCAAGGGGAAAAGATGTTAGAGCTGATTGGACTTTGCAAGGGGTATTTGGATGGCGGGGATTTCCATCCAGTTTTGCAAGGGGTTGATCTGTCTTTGGCCAAGCACGATCAGGTTGCTTTGATGGGGGAAAGCGGATCAGGTAAAAGCACCATCCTTAACTTAATTGGTGGACTCGACAACCCAGACTCCGGTGAGATCATCGTCACTGGCACCCCCATTCATGCATTAACAGAGCGGGAGCGTACTCGCTTCCGCCGGCATTACATTGGTATGGTATTCCAACAGTTTAACTTGCTTCCCACGCTGACCATTGCCGATAACATCCGTTTTTGCCGTCAGCTAAAAGGGTTACGAGACGATGACGGATTGTGGCGCCAAATTCTCTCTGCATTGGATCTGATGCCGTTGCTTGGACGTTACCCAGAAGAGGTGTCAGGTGGTCAACAGCAACGTGCGGCGATTGCTCGGGCATTGTATATGGAACCGAAAATTCTCCTTGCTGACGAACCGACGGGTAGCTTGGATGAACGTAATGCTGATGCGGTAATGCGTCTTCTTACTACGCTGACCCGTTCACTTGACTGCGCGCTGCTGGTTGTCACTCACAGTGAAAAAGTGGCGGAATACCTGGGGCACCGTGTCACGCTGCAAGGGGGCGTTCTGAATGTACGTACCCGTCGCTAAGGCACTGTTTGGTCACTATCGCCGACATCCGTTTCAGATCTTGCTGGTTTGGTTAGGGCTGACGCTGGGTGTCGCGTTGTTGGTGGGCGTAATGTCAATCAACCAACATGCCCAGGACAGCTATCAAAAAGGAGCCAGTTTCTTTACCAATCCGTTTCCTTATGTGTTGCATCACCGCGAACGGGGAAAACGGATTGACGAATCCCTTTACATTTCATTGCGCCGCGCGGGTTTTAACCAGTGCGTACCTGTTGATATTTATCGGACTTCGACTGCCGACGGACGCGATATCCAACTGATGGGTATGGATACCGTGGCGATGTTCGCGTTTAATGCCTCAAACCCAGATGCTGTTGTTGCCGAGCAATCTTTGCTTGAAGGGTATACGACCCAATGGGTCAGTACTGAGCTGGCCAGTCATTTCGGTTGGGTGGATGGTCAGAAAATTGCCCTGAAAGGGGGCCGTGAGATCGGGCCCATCAAACTGGTTGAAGGAGGGAAAATTGGCTCGGGGACCCGGTTGCTCGGCGATATTTCTGTTATTCGGCGTCTTACTGACCATGATGGTTTTAAGCTTGTTTATTGTGGTGCCATGGACAACGCCGAACGGGACGCACTGCAGCATAGGTTGCCTTCCACGATCACCCTCACTCGCACTGAGGCGGCGCAACTTGGGCCACTGACGCGTGCATTCCACCTCAACCTTTTTGCGATGGGGTTGCTGGCATTTTTGGTCGGGCTGTTTATTTTCTATCAGGCTATTTCCCTGTCGATGACGCAACGTCAGCCGCTGGTAGGCTTAATGCGTGAGTTGGGTGTTGGTCGCAAATCCTTGGCGCTAGTGGTCAGTGTGGAAATGTTGATCTGGCTGATTCTGGGGTTAATTGGCGGCAATATTGCCGGTTTGGCGTTGGCCCAGAAACTGATGCCAACGGTAGCAACCACCTTGAGCGATCTTTATGGCGCGAACGTTGATTTGACACTGCACTGGCAATGGAAATGGGGCCTGTACAGCTTTCTGTTGGGCGTTTGTGGCTTTGCTATGGCATCGGGTTGGCCTTTATATCGGCTTCTCACTACGCCGCCGGCGCGGCTGTCAAAACGGATGTCACTGGTGCGTTTCTCTGGCCGTGAATTCACTTGGCAAGCTGTGATTGCCTCTCTTCTTATCCTGATTGCACTGGGTGTTTATAGTGCACCGCAAAGTCAGGCACAGGGGTTCGCCCTGATTGCGATTATCCTTATCAGTGGTGGTTTGTTGTTGCCGTTTATGATGTGGAAAATTTTTTTGATGTTGTCAGACAACATCAACGTGGCGCGGATGCGCTGGTTTCTTTCTGATGCATCGGCTTCGCTGAGCTACCGTGGTATCGCGGCCATGGCATTTATGATGGCCATTGCCACCAACATCGGTATGGAGACCATGGTTGGCAGTTTTCGGGTAGCAACGGAAAACTGGCTTCAACAACGTTTGGCCGCGGATATTTATGTGCGTCCTGACAAAGCGGTGGCGGAAAAGCTGTCTAGCTGGCTTACTGAGCAGGATGCTGTAAAGCGGAGTCTGGTTCAGTGGCGACACGAAATTGATACAGCCCAGGGAGTGGTTGAAATTCACACTATCGGCACCAGTGCAGAAGAGCGTGAAGCATTGGCAATAAAAGTCGCTGCTCCGGATTATTGGAATCACCTGCATCAAGGCAAATCACTGATGCTGAGCGAATCGCTTGCTCTTAAGTTTGACGCCCAACCCGGTGATTTAGTCAGTTTGCCTGCCCCTTTCGGCGGAAAGTGGCGGGTCGCAGGCATTTATTTTGACTATGGAAACCCCTACAGCCAGGTCATCGTATCAAACCGCTCGTCACTGCTCCCCTGGATTCAGGAGGCGGGTCGAGTGGGCGTGGCAGCCTTGTTTGAAGACGGAGGTGATGAGGATGAATTGGTGGACACTATGCGGCACCAGTTTAACCTCCAGGATTCGCAGGTCAGCAACCAAAGGGAGATTCTTGCGACTGCAATGCGTATTTTTGACCGTACTTTTTTAGTCACAGATACCTTGTGTACATTGACCCTGATTATTGCAATCTGCGGCTTGTTCTTTTCTACATTGGCAACAGAGCTGTCCCGCCAACGGCAATATACCTTGCTGCGTTACATGGGTATTTCAGGTCGCGAGCTGGCTTTCTTAGGGGGTGGTCAGCTTATGCTGATCGGTCTTTTCTCTGCGTTGTTTGCATTACCGCTGGGGCTGATTATTGCTGAAGTCCTGATCAATATTGTGCTCAAATATTCATTTGGCTGGACCATGTCAGTGTCCTATTTCCCGACAAGTTATTTCATCACCCTTAGTGGGTCGCTGTTGACGCTGTTGTTGGCTGGTTGCTGGCCAGTATGGCGATTAATAAAACGGTCGGCAGTGCTGTCGTTCAGGGATGCTCAATGATGCGTGATGAAAGAAAACCCCAACCGCTCGTATTCACTGTTATAGGGTGGGGTATTGCCGTTCTACTCTGCTTATTGGCGCTGTTTGGTTCGGTATTGATGGAAAAAAAAAACCCGGACCGCTCGGCGGTTTCTGCATTGGTGGCGGCCAACCCAGAGATGTTTTCATCTGTCACGCCAGGTTTTCCCCTGACATTTCCCCGGGACTACGGTGCTCACAATGATTTCCGACAGGAATGGTGGTACATCACTGGCAATGTGCAAGACAGCGATGGCAACCAATATGGCATCCAGTGGACACTGTTCCGTTCAGCCCTGCACGGAGAAAAAGGGGAAGGATGGAGTGATAACCATATTTATATGGCGCATGCAGTACTGACCAGTAAAAATGGCGTGTATGCCGCAGAGCGTTTTGCCCGCGGGGGGATCGGCCAGGCCGGTGTCGCGCTTAATCCTTTCAATGCCTGGTTGGATAACTGGCAATGGACAGGGAGTGGTGAGCAACCTTTTCCCGGCACTTTACAGGCTGCGGATAAGGGGTTTTCATTTAATTTGCAAATGCACTCGACCCAGCCAGAGTTGTTGCAGGGGGATAACGGATACAGCCAAAAGCACGCTGATAAACCGGTGGCTTCTTACTATTTTAGTGTGCCAGCCATTGCACTCAATGGCACGATAACGATCAATGGAAACACGATTGAGGTGGCTGGCAAAGGTTGGGTTGATCGTGAGTGGAGTACTCAGGCATTAAGCGAAGACCAGATAGGGTGGGATTGGTTCTCAATCCAACTGAATGAGGGACGTTCTCTGATGTTGGTGCAGGTGCGTGGGGAGAAAACGCCATACCGGTTTGGCGTTATCAGTGATGAATCTGGTTGGTCTGAAACACTGACACATCAAGACATCAATATGATGCCGGTTGATTTTGCAAAAATGCCAACGGGGAGACACCTGCCTGTCAAATGGACACTCAGCGTACCAAAGTATGGTATTGATCTGACCACTGAGCCCTTGCACCAGCAAAACTGGTTGCCATTTACTTTTCCGTATTGGGAAGGTCCCATCATGATTACTGGCTCTGGTGAAGGGGTAGGCTTTATGGAAGCGACGGGGTATTGAGGTATCTTCCGCCCCGGATCGATTAAAGACAACCTCAAGCTCTTTTTTTGACCGCCTCGTGTTTTCTCTCACCGCAGATAGCCTTCTTTGTCTACCAAAAAGGTTAACGCCACTTCGGCTTTCTGGGTACCACTTCAACGCCGGTTTGTTTGCGTCCGGCAATCGCATTCAGGGTCAGCTCCAATGCATTTTCACAGAGTAATTCGAACTGTTGGGGAAGGGATTGAACTTTCAGTGGAATAAAATCCAACATCCGGTTGTCACCAAAGGTTGCAAACTTCACGTGCGCACCGATTTCTGGTTGCTCGAGGACAGCATCCAATACGCCTTCAAACAGGGAATAGGAGGTAGTAATAATAGCTTCTGGAACGGTGCCTGCTTCATACCAAGCCAGCATTAGGCGCTTACCTTCCGCCTGACTGAAATGGTTACCATAAGCGATTTGGCTACTTACATGGGCTTTGCGGGCAGCAGATAAGAAACCTTGTTCGCGCTCACGTGAAATGCCTAACTCCGGCATTGCACCAATCAGACCCAACGAGCTTGCGCCAGTATCCGTCAATTTTTTTGTTAGGGTGAATGCCCCATCCAAATCTTCACTGATCACACTGGCAAAGTGTTCATCATTTAACGCCCGGTCAATGGCGATCACCGGCGTTCCCGATTGTTGAATGACGGGGTAGAAATCATTATCAGCAGGCAGGGCAGAGGCAACAATCAGCGCATCTGTTTTTCGGCCGACCAAGGTGTGTACAACCTGTTTTTCAGTTTCTGGGTTATCGTCAGAGCAACTGATGATAAGTTGATAACCTACCTGACGGGCATCACGCTCTAACAATTTAGCGATTTTTGCATAACTGGTGTTTTCAAGATCCGGGATCACCAAGCCAAACGAACGGCTTGTCCCTGCGCGCAATGCGCTGGCTGCATGGTCAGGGCGGTAGTTATATTTCTCGACGATCGCCATCACCTTCTGTTGTGTGCGTTCGCTGATCCGGTATTTGGCGGACTTACCGTTAATCACATAGCTGGCAGTGGTCCGTGATACGCCAGCAAGACGGGCTATTTCATCCAGTTTCATTTTTGCCTTCACCCTTATTTGTGCGCGTGATCATAAAAAGCGCAAAGGATTTTCTCGATTTTTTGCATTATAAGCTGAATGGATTCAGCATTAATAGCTGAAAGGTTTCAGCTATTGCTAAAATTGTGCGTTAAATCTGTTTTTTTGATTTGATGCTGAAACGATTCAGTTTTCATCGTTGCTGACTTCAGCTAAGCAGCTTGATACCTGGCGAGAATGAGGTGTTGGAGTGTGTGCGATCTTTAATGCGCTAAAGTCAAAAGTCAGTAAGTTTGAATTGTCCGCAGTCAACGAGACGAAAAGCGGGGATGAGTGGGTTAAGCCCATTGAATTTCGAGGTAATCACTATGTTGGAACTCACGCAACACGACGTTCATCTTGGTAAGCAAGCCACAGACAAGCAAGAAGCTATTCAACATATAGCTAACGATTTGGTGCAGAAAGGCTTGGTATCTGATGGTTATGCTTCTGGGATGCTGGAACGAGAGCAACAAAACTCGACCTACTTAGGTAACGGCATTGCTATTCCCCATGGCACAACAGATACCCGGGATTTGGTAAGAAAAACCGGGGTGCAGATCCACCATTTCCCGGCAGGTGTAAACTGGGGAGATGGCAATATTGTGTATTTAGCGATTGGTATTGCGGCGAAGTCTGATGAGCACCTTGGGATCTTAAAACAATTGACACATGTGCTCTCGGCTGACGGGGTAGAGGACGCCTTGAAATCGGCAACGTCTGCGGAAGATGTACTTGGCGTATTAACAGGAAAAAACCAAAAGGGCCTGTTGTTTGATGCCAGTGTCATCACCTTGCATTTCCCGGCAACAGATTTGATCTCATTAGCTGCAGTCTGCGCAGGAAAACTGAAAAATGCCGGTGCGGTGGAGCCGCCATTTGTTGCTGATATTGTCTCAAAAACACCCGTGCATCTGGGGCAGGGACTATGGGTGAATGCCTCTTCGGCTGCTGTCAACCAGACTGCTATCGCGTTTATTTCGTCAGACTCCCCATTTGAGAGTGAGGGCCAACCCGTGAGGGGCTTGCTGACGGTGGCGGCCGCCAGTGGTGAATATGCTGACATCCTCAAGACTGTCAGCGGGCTGGTTTTCGACGGCAAGGTAAATGAGTTGTTCAGCGACTCAGAAGAAGCGGTGATTAGCACACTGACGAGTGTACGTCAGGCTGGTTTGACCAAAGTATTCAAAATCAAAAACGCACATGGTCTACATGCCCGCCCCGGCGCAATGTTAGTCAATACCGCGAAGAAGTTTGACGCTCAAATTTGGGTGTCAAACATCAGTGCTGGCGGAAAGCCCGTCAATGCCAAGAGCTTGATGAAGGTGATTGCCCTTGGAGTAAAGCAAGGCCATGAACTTGAGTTCACGGCAGATGGTGTGGATGCACAAGATGCTCTCGATGCCATCGGTGAGGCTATTGATGCGGGTTTGGGTGAGGGCTGAACCATGACGAACAAAGGTGTTGTCACTGTTACATTGAACCCGGCGTTAGATATGACAGGCACAATGGATGAGCTGCAGGCAGGGTCGGTAAACCTTATTCAATCATCGAATCTCAACCCGGGTGGAAAGGGGATAAACGTTGCAAAAGTTCTGGCGGAACTGGGAGCGAAAGTGACGGTTACTGGATTTCTTGGTGAGGAAAATCAGGAACTGTTTGAGCATCTGTTTGAGTCGAAAAGGATAACGGATAGGTTTATCCGTGTACCCGGCGCGTCGCGAATCAACGTGAAGTTGGTGGAAGGAAGTGGTCGTGTGACAGATCTCAATTTCCCAGGTGTTACGGTGAGTCCGGAAAATATCGCTGCAATGGAAGACACACTGATGGCCCTGGCAGAAACGAACGATGTGTTTGTGATTGCTGGCAGCCTGCCCAAAGGTATTTCCCCGCAAACGCTGGCTTCATGGATTCAGCGCCTAAAAGAGAAAGGAAAAAAAGTGGCTTTTGACAGCAGTAATGCTGCATTGGCTGAAGGGCTGAAAGCATCGCCTTGGTTGGTTAAACCCAATGATGAAGAGCTATCACTCTGGGCTGGTGAACTACTAAATACTGAGCAAGCCCTTCGTAAAGCAGGGGAAAAACTGGCAGCAACCGGTATTGAAAACGTGGTAATTTCCCGCGGTGCTGATGGTGTGCTCTGGCTGAGAGAAGGCAAATGGTACGCCAGCCAACCGCCCCAAATGCAGGTTGTCAGTACAGTAGGTGCCGGGGATACCCTTGTTGCTGGCATGTGCTGGTCCGAGTTGAACAACTGGGATCGAGAGCGTGCCCTAACGTTCTCGACAGCGCTTTCTGCGCTTGCGGTGACCCAAGTGAATGTTGGTGTTGAGAATATCGCCCACGTGGAATCGCTCCAAGCTGAAATTAACGTGACACAAATTAACGAAAAATAAAGGAACAGGGGTAGAGAGATGAAAGCTATCATCGTGACATCGTGCCCAAGTGGTATCGCGAACACTATTATCGCCGCAGGCCTGCTTGAAAAAGCATCTGCAGCACTTCAATGGACAGTGACGGTTGAGTGCCAGACCACCGTTAAGGCAACAGAGAAATTGACGCAATCTGCCATTGAGGCGGCGGAACTGATTATTGCGGTAGGCCCTGTTTCAGACATGGCCCGTTTCTCCGGTAAAAAGGTTTATCAGGCTGAACTGTCAGCGTGTTACAGCGATGCAAAACAGTTGCTGGAACACGCTGCAATGAATGCCTCAGTTTATACCCATCAAGAGAAAAGCGGTGCAACGGATCGGCAAACGGTTGGCGAGCCCAAACGTATTGTTGGAATCACGGCTTGCCCAACCGGTGTGGCCCATACATTTATGGCTGCTGAAGCGATTGAAGAAGAAGCAAAAGCGCAAGGCATGTGGGTGAAAATTGAAACCCGCGGCTCTGTCGGTGCGAAAAATCAACTGACAGACGAGGAAATTGCGGCAGCGGATCTGGTGTTTATCGGAGCGGATATTGAAGTGGATATGTCCCGCTTTGATGGCAAACGTGTTTACCGTACCAGCACAGGCGCTGCGCTGAAGAAAACCAAAGAAGAGCTGGCCAAAGCGTTCGATCAGGCAGACATCTACAAGCATGGTGGTGCCAAATCTGACAATGCAGCTACCGCGAAGAAAGAGCGTACAGGTGCATACAAACACTTGATGACCGGTGTATCACACATGCTCCCCTTGGTGGTTGCCGGTGGCCTTTGTATCGCTTTGTCTTTTGTTTTCGGTATTGAAGCTTTCAAAGAAGAGGGCACGCTGGCTGCTGCACTGATGGAAATTGGTGGTGGGAGTGCTTTTGCCTTGATGGTGCCTGTTCTTGCCGGTTTTATTGCTTTTTCGATTGCAGATCGTCCGGGCTTGGCGCCGGGTCTTATTGGCGGTATGTTGGCCAGTTCAACGGGAGCAGGCTTTCTGGGGGGGATTGTTGCCGGTTTCCTGGCTGGGTACAGTGCAAAGCTAATCGCGGATAAGGTCGAGCTGCCAGATTCTATGGCTGCACTTAAACCCATCCTTATTATCCCATTGCTTGCAAGCCTGGTGACTGGTTTGGTCATGATCTTTATTGTGGGTGGTCCTGTCGCTGGCATCATGAGTAGCCTGACGGCGTTCCTGAATAGCATGGGTTCAACTAACGCAGTGTTGTTAGGTGTGGTGCTGGGAGCCATGATGTGTTTTGACCTGGGCGGACCGGTAAACAAAGCCGCGTATACATTTGGTGTCGGTCTGTTGGCGTCACAAACTTATACGCCAATGGCTGCGGTTATGGCTGCAGGTATGGTGCCTGCAATGGGGATGGGGCTGGCGACATTGTTGGCACGTAGCAAATTCAATCCACAGGAGCGCGAAGCAGGTAAAGCCTCTTTTGTTCTTGGTCTGTGTTTTATTTCCGAAGGTGCGATTCCATTCGCGGCACGCGACCCGATGCGAGTTATTCCATCATGTATGGCAGGCGGTGCGTTGACCGGTGCGCTGTCCATGCTGATCGGAGCGAAACTGATGGCACCACACGGCGGTATCTTTGTACTCTTTATCCCGAATGCGATTACGCCTGTGTTGTTGTATTTGGGGGCGATTACTGCAGGTACGTTGGTGACGGGTTTTGTGTATGCAGCATTGAAACAGTCTGAGGGTGTGCAAGCCGTTTCCCAGCAGGCGTAATACATTAAACAGTGTTCAGCAAGCCAGCCTTCGCGCTGGCTTGTTTGCATAGGGCTCTACTAAAGACGCGATACGTGATGTTGATACAGGTTCAGGTCGCTTTGTCCTTGCATAAAGGCGATGTGTAATTCGACTAATTGTTCGCTTTCTCTTTGCCAGATAACATCATTTTGTTGCTGGCAGAATTCCATCATTGCCACAATCAATCCATCCAGTTTCTTTAGACTCCAGCACCGGATATCCGGTTCGATATCTGGTCGGGATGCCAATGCCTGGAGTTTGGCGTAACAAAATTGCAGGTAGCTGAAAGCGTCTTCTGTTTTTCCTTCAAACTGATAGTGACGTTGTAACTTGAAACAGCCATCAACAAAATAGGCAATCGCATCACTACGCATCAGGTCAATCGGCGGGTAGAAAATCATTGCAGGGGTTTGCGAGACGACCATTGCAAGTGAATCAATAGAACGGTGCGCGGTGTCAGCATACCATTGTTGAATTTTTTCCATCCAAGAATCGATAGCACCCATGACGTACTCCAAGAGAATCGGGGGATTGGTTGAATCGAGGCGGTTGGTTACCAGCCGCCATGGTAAGTTAAATCCCCAAGTCGTCCATCAGGGTGTCCGCTTCTGTTGCTTTTTGGAGCTTGCTTTTTCTGCCATCTTTGGGCTCTTCCAGGTTTTTGGCTACTGCGGCTTCCAGAATGTCATCAGGGTTTAGGTCATCGCCTTCTTCGAATTCTTCCAGTTGGATAAATTCAGTCCGCTCCATGGAAAGTTCAAGGTAGAAGATATGGTTGTCTTCGGTACTGAAGCTGACACGCCGCGCCTGTGGGCGTTCGATGTTGCTGTCTACAGTGACGTTGATGTTCTTATTGATAGCCATCATTTTGGGTTGGTTCTGAGTGATATTGGTTTGTAACGAACGCTTCACTTTACCGGTGAAATCTCCGACGATTTGGTTCATCAATTCACCCAATACATCTGACACTTCATCGGATGTGTGCAAGGTTGCCAGCTCTTCCTTGGGGATCCCCATATGCGACATGTACTTTTGGTAGACTTCCATTGCTGCTTTCGCTTCAAAGTTAATGACGACAAGGCCAGAGAAACCACCATCAAATAATACGAAACACCCAATATCTGGCTTCAGGCTGGTTTTCGAGATCTTTTGCACCATTGCTGAGTGGTGGACCTGCGAATCCGTCGCTTTGGTAAGAACGGCAGTAACTGACTGGCATAGTTTCAAAAGAATATCTTCAGAAGTGACGATTTTTGTTTTTCTCATGATGGGTACACTCGTGCTGATGTTGAATTAATCTTTACAAGTGTGGCACTAAAAACCGCACTCTGCTGAATTCTCGTTATGGTTTACTCGTCAATGGTACCCGTGCCAAGTGATTGTAATAAATCAGTATGCTTACGATGCACGGCGGCAAGTGTTGCCTGAAGTAAAGGGCCTAACTCATCGATAAGAGCCAGAGTGTTTTCATTCTTGTTGGCGGCACATTGTTCTATCTGCATGCAAAGATCGGAGAGTTCACGTGCGCCTATGCTCCGTGAGGAGGTCTTAAGTTTATGGGATAGCGTTTTAACGTCGTTGAATTCAAAAGGGGCTTTGATGGCGGCCAGACTTTTCAATTCGGGTTCACAATGTTTGATAAACTCGCCCAGTATTTCAGCATAGGTTTCTGTGTCATCCCAAAACAGCTTCTTCAACACATCAGGGTCCAGTTCAACAGACGGGAGGAGGTTTTGTTCTGTATTCAGAATTGCCTTATTGTCTCTGGGAGAGGGTTCTTGGGAGGGTGGGTTTTGCTCAAATCTGGGTTCGCAATAAGGCTTGCTTTGCGAGCACCATTTGGACAGCATTTTCTGGATAACATCAATCTCAACGGGTTTGGCGATAAAGTCGTTCATGCCGATCTCTATACACCGCTCCGCCTCGCCAACAAGGGCATTGGCAGTTAATGCCACAATTGGCACGAACTCAGAGCGCTCCTTTTGCACTTCCCGTATTGCCCGGGTCAGTTCATAGCCATCCATATTGGGCATGTGGCAGTCAGTAATTACCAGAGTGAAAGGTTGTTTGCGATACGCTCTGAGAGCATCTAACCCGTCGGCGGTCATGACGACGTTGTAGCCAAGATAGGTGAGCTGCTTTTCAATTACCGCTTGATTGGTGATATTGTCTTCTGCCACCAGAATGACCCCTTGGTTTTCATCAACACGCTCGATGAATGCGTCTTTCGCGCGGGTATCCAGCGCTGGATAGTCGGGGCTTTCAAGTCCTACACATATCCTGAGGCCGCTTAACAGGCTTGATAGCTTGAGTGGCGAAGAGAAAACCGCGAAAACATCAATGCCGCCGTAACGGCGTACAGGCAAGCTCATGTCTAATTCAAGGAAGCGGATATCTGCGGAGCGGGGGAGAACGGCGGGCATCAGCTGCTTGGCTTGGTGGTAGCTACGGCAAAGGATCACATATTTGATATCGTCCCGTTCAAATGCAAATCGATGGAGCGTATCAATCGCAACGCTTTCTGAGGCGATATTCATCGCTTGCAGATAGTTGTTGATACTGACTTTTAATGCTCCATTTTCCAGGGTATTCAAACAAATGATGTGGCTCAAGGTGTTGGCAGATTGGCGTAGTAGATCGATATTACATGCGTCCGGGGCACTATTTTCTTCAGGCACCCGTAAGTGAAGATTGACCGTAAAGGTTGAACCTATACCTTCTTCACTGTTTGCTGTAATGGTTCCACCCATCAGTGACGCAATATTACGACTGATGGCAAGGCCGAGACCGGAGCCTCCATAACGTCGGGTCGTTGAGTATTCAGCTTGCATAAATGGTCTGAAAATTGATTCCAGTTTGTCTTGGCTAATGCCAATACCATTATCCCGGATCTCGATCGAAATTTTCGCGTTACCGTCTTTTGTGATGTCGGCAGTGATCCATACTTGCACCTCACCGCGATGCGACTGGCCGCCTGAAAACTTAATGCCGTTACCGATAATATTGAAGAGGATTTGTTTAATTCGTGTTGGATCACCGCAAAGTGAGCTGGGGACATCAGGTGACACAAACAGTGTCAACGAGACATTTTTCTCCACCGCTTCCGTTGCCAGGTTATCCATCACTTGCTCTGCAATCTGTCGAAGAGAGTGTGTGACGTTATCGATGCGCATTTTACCAGCCTCAATACGGGAAAAATCGAGTATGTCATTAATAATAGACAGTAAAGACAACGCAGATTCTCTAACCGTGTTGGCGATGCTCATTTGAGACATATCGAGTTTGGAGCGCAAAAGAATATCAATCATGCCGATCACACCGTTCATTGGCGTGCGGATTTCATGGCTCATCGCTGCCAGAAACTGGGCCTTGGCTTTCGATGCTGACTCGGCCAGTTCTTTTTGGTAAAGCAATTGCTCTCTCGCTTGGTTACGGGAAATGATATGGTCTCGAAATGAGCTCAGCGCATGAGAAATTTGGCCGACTTCATCAGTACGATCTTTATACAAAATAGGGATTTCTGGGTTGCCGTCTGCAAGATTTCTCATGGCGTCTGCAAGACGGGCAATAGGCTGGGTAACTCTTTTTTTGATATAAACGGTAACGATAACACTGACCAAGGCCATCATCGCAAACAAAGAAAAGAACGAAATTTGGTTGTTTTTCAGAACGTGGCGTAGATTTGTCATGGAATTCGCCGCGCTAAAGCTGGTCTCACGGGAAAATTCAGTCAACGCGGTATCAAGGGCTTTATATTCATTAATGTTTATCGATTTAAGCGATGTAATGGCATCCAGCTTTCTTCGTGGGTCATATTGGTTAAACACCTGTTTGATGCGTTCAAACATGACAGTGCCAAGGTGTTCAATTGTATCGAGTTGGCGAATGAGGGTTGGATTATCAGTATTTTTACGCAAGTAGTCGATGTGTTGCCTAAAAAACGTTTTGTTGGCCTCGAAACGCTTACGCTGCATCAATTCGCCGCTAAGGTAAAAAAACAATGCAGACGTGATGTCATCAACTTCATCCTTTATCAGCCAGACGTAATGCTGGAAGTCTTGTGATGATAGCCTTCCTGATTCATTGTCGCTGGCGTCGAGCCAAGCGATGGCAGCATATAGTTCGCCCAACATAGAGGATGAAATAATGCGTTTCTCATTTAATGCCCACTCTTCGCTACCAGGGTCATATCTGCTAATCACATTGCTTTCTATTTTGCCTGAAAAGTCCTGATAGATGCCTGTGATGTTTTTGAGATGAAGGGCGTTTTCCCCATGAATCTTTTTAAGTTCGTTCAAGGAGATTTCAAACTGTTTTTTGTTTCTGTAATAGCTTTCCAGCGATGTGCTTTCTCCCAGCGCATAGCTAAGCATACTGCGGTTCATTTCCCCGGCATAACGGAGCATTGAAACAGAAAGTAGGGCGCTGGGAATTTCAAGGCGACTGGTATTTTGGGTATCTGTGTTAGCGGTATCGTGCATCACGTAAGTGGATACTGCCAGGATCATGGCGCACAGTGTCATCATTGCCATGATCAACCCAACGTTACCCACGATACTTTTAGAAAACGGGAACTGGTGAGTGCTTTGGTTCCGTTCGTCTGACATCAATCTTCCTTTATATAAATCATGTGCACATGATAAGCCCTGGTTGTGCACGACCGCTTCACGCTTCTTCTGGAAGCGCTGCAAATCTTTTTGAAACAGATGGTTAAAAATCAACGGGCAACAATGAAAATAAACAGGTAAGCCTCGAATTGGGCTACCATAAACAAGAGAAATTATACTGTAGCCTTTCATGTCTCAATTAAGAGACGCAATGATCAAATAAGTGACATTATTCGTCATTATTCGCAATAATTGAGATTTTATCGCAATAATATTGCAATTGTGGGGTAAAGCACTGGAGGTGCAAATGGTCGTTGACTCAGATGGATATGCGGCGTTGATTGAGTACTTTATTGATAATCTTGAGCAGTTTTCAGAGCCTGGGGAAAAAGTGGGATCCGAAACCATTGATGATCTGGTACATGAATTGGTTTCCAGTGAGATAATGGCAATTTGTGATCAAAATAAACAAATGCCACAGACTCTGCGTTTTGAGGTCATGCGTGAAGCGGACAAAATTGTCGCGGATCTTGGAGAGATCCTGAGCTCCGTTTGGCGCCAAAAGCCAACATATGCGCAAATTGGTATTCTGGAAGAGTTTATTGGACTGGTTAAAAACCTGTTTGATGCCGTGATGTCTGAAGATACCTAGGTTGCCTGATACCCCAACAAACAGTTGCGCCAGGTAACCCCAAGATTACAATGCGCTTGATCGTTTTCAGTTCACATTAAGGCGCATTGCATGAAGTCTCATTCTGTTCACCATCTCTATGATGAACGCTTAGCACGTTCTACACGTCCGTTTCTGGCCCGTGGGGCGAAAGTTGATCGTTGTGCGCGTTGTATGGTTGTCAAACGTCTTTGTATTTGTAATGAAAAGAAGACATTGTCTACAAATGCAGCTTTCCTATTAGTGATGTATGACGATGAAGTATTAAAACCCAGCAATACAGGACGTTTGATTGCCGATTGCGTTGAAGATACCTACGCATATATCTGGTCCCGGACAGAGCCCAATAAAGAAATGCTGGCGTTAGTGAATAACCCTCAATGGCAACCTTTTATTGTTTTTCCAGAACAGTATGCGATACCTGAAAGGGTCAGGTTTTTCCCAGAAGTGACAGAAGGGAAAAGGCCGTTGTTTATTTTGATAGACGGTACCTGGCAAGAGGCAAAGAAAATTTTCCGTAAAAGCCCTTGGATGGATTCAATCCCCGTACTTAGCATAAAAACCAATGAACGTTCACGTTATCACGTCCGGGAAGCAGCAGGAGAAAGTCAGCTTGCAACGGCGGAAGTTGCGGCGAAAGTATTGGCCCTGAATGGTGAGCAATTTGCCAGCAAATGTCTGGATGCATGGTTTGATGTTTTCCGTGAGCACTACCTTACCGGAAAAAAACAGCGTCAATTACCTGTGCCTGGTGCCCTTGAGCATTATAGAACTTTAATGAATGCATCGAAGTTGTGATAAGCATTGCAGAAATGGTTGGGAGCAGTAAGGCGTGGAAAAGTTATTTGGGTACTAATCACATCCGAAATTTGCTGAAACAGGGATAATGTCATCTATTTAGCGAATTAAAGACAGGTTATGGAGTAAAGAATGTATTACGGCTTCGATGTAGGTGGTACAAAAATTGAGTTTGGTGCTTTTGATAACAAGCTGACACGCATAGCAACTGAACGTGTGCCTACACCAGGTGACGATTATGAACAGTTGATTGATACCCTCGCTGCGCTAGTGATGAAGTATGACCAACAGTTTGGTTGTGAAGGTACGGTCGGCATCGGTATTCCAGGTATCGAAAAAGCTGAAGATGGAACGGTATTAACGGTGAATGTACCAGCTGCGAAAGGCCGTAAATTACGAGAGGATTTGCAGGCAAAGATTGGCCGAACTGTTGCGCTGAATAATGATGCGAACTGCTTTGCGCTCTCCGAGGCATGGGACGAAGAATTGCAAGGTGAGAAAGTGGTGCTTGGCCTTATTCTGGGGACGGGGTTTGGTGGCGGTCTGATTGTTGATGGCAAAGTGTTGTCAGGAAAAAACAACGTAGCCGGTGAATTGGGCCATATGCGTATGCCAATCGATGCATGGCTATACCTGGGAGAGAATGCGCCGATTTTTGATTGTGGCTGTGATAAGAAAGGGTGCATTGATAATTATCTCTCTGGCCGTGGTTTTGAGATGCTTTACACTCACTTCTATGGTGAAGAGAAAAAAGCCATCGACATTATCCATGCCTTTAGTGCGGGTGAGTCCAAGGCGTCCGAGTTCGTCGATAAATACATAGAAATGCTGGCTATGGTTTTTGCTGGCTTGTTCACCGGTATTGATCCGGATGTTGTTGTTTTAGGCGGCGGGCTATCTAACTTTGACTATATTTACGATGAAATGCCAAAACGTGTGCCGAAATATCTACTGTCAGTAGCGAACGTGCCTAAAATTATTAAAGCTAAACACGGTGATTCAGGTGGTGTCCGTGGTGCGGC
Organism: Grimontia sp. THUN1695; assembly: GCF_059704325.2. Taxonomy (NCBI): domain Bacteria; kingdom Pseudomonadati; phylum Pseudomonadota; class Gammaproteobacteria; order Vibrionales; family Vibrionaceae; genus Grimontia; species Grimontia sp. THUN1695. The sequence continues at coordinate 1,264,155 of NZ_AP046577.1, forward strand.
ATTCCTGAACATTCATCGATAGGTTCATTGAAATGATGCAAAAAAGAAGCAGCGGATTGGCTGCTTCTTTCGTCTGGGGCATGGATTATCTCTCTGCGTGGGATTGACAAAGCGCGATAGCATCTTCCAATAAACCAAGGGCATGGGTTTTCGGTTCAGGGAGGGAAGCATCAGAGGTACTGATTGGCGTTACCCGTTTTCCCCAGCGCAACAGACCCGCTCCCCAGGTTAAACCAGCGCCGAAAGCGGCCATTAACAATGTGCTGTTTGGTGCAACCCTGCCTTCCTCCACGGCTTCACAAAGTGCTATTGGGATTGTTGCTGCCGAGGTGTTGCCGTATTTATGAATATTGATAAATGCTTTATCCAGCGGAATTTTGGCATGCTCACACAGTGCTTCAATAATACGTTTGTTCGCTTGATGGGGAATCACGAGGTTGATGTCTTCTGCCGTCATCTCGGCACGTGAAAGTACGGTGCCTGCTGCAGATCCCATGCCTTTTACTGCGCGTTTAAAGATTTCGCGGCCAACAAAGTTAAAGTCAAAGTAACCATTGTCCTGCTCAAATCGTGACATCGCTGTACCAAACGCCGGAATGGCGAGCACATCACGTCCCTCAGCATCACAGCCCAGTTGCGCGTCCAGTAAGCCGACTTCTTGTTCGGTTCTGCTGAGGATAACCGCGCCGGCACCGTCTCCAAACAGCACCGCCGTATCACGTTTACTCCAGTCGAGATACCAGGTCAAACGCTCAGCGCCAATCACCAGAGCATGCAGGTAATTGCCTGCCTGAATCATGCGGGTTGCGGTTTCCAACGCGTAAAGAAAGCCGGTACAGGCAGCATTAAGGTCGAATGCCGCTGCTTTCTTGGCACCGAGGTCTAACTGAACCTTAGAGGCGATGTTTGGGATAAGGGTATCTGGTGAACAGGTCGCAACAATAATCAAATCAAGATCGTTGCCTTCAATGCCCGCTGCGGCTAATGCGTGTTTCCCTGCTACGGTTGCCATGTCTGATGTATTGACATGACTAATACGGCGACTGCGAATTCCCGTACGGGTTGAAATCCACTCGTCAGAGGTGTCGATGAAAGTGGTGAGGTCATTGTTGGTCAATTCGGCCTGAGGTAAACATTTTCCCCAGCCGGTAATTTCTGCAAATGGCATGATTTTCTCTTTTATTTTTAATCGTCACAGCAGTTTACCCCTGTATAGGTATTCAAACAAACCGTGCAGGTTGGGGAGTGACATACAACAAAAAAGTGGCCCGCAGGCCACTTTATCATCGATCGGAGAGGCTGATGTGTTGGCTTTGTTACCAGAATAACCAGGCAAAAATCGACAGGACGATAACCGAAATCACGTTCAGGTAGCTACCTGCCCGCATCATTTCAGATTGTTTGATATGACCTGAGCCGAAAACGATAGCGTTAGGCGGTGTTGCGACAGGCAACATAAAGGCACAGGATGCAGCAACAGCAATCAGTGCAGACAGAACTACCGGTGAAATGCCTAATGCTTCAGCAACAGTTGCAAATACGGGTACCAGTAGCGCAGCACTTGCAGTGTTACTTGCAAATTCGGTCAGGAAGACAACGAATGTGACAATGGCGATTAGGGTAAAGAAAGCGCCAGCACTGGATAAAAAGCCGCTCAATGATTCTGCCAGAAAAACACTGGTGCCGGTTGCTTTCAGTACATTGCTGAGTGTCAAACCACCACCAAACAACAGCAATACACCCCAGTCAGTGGTTTTTTCAATATCTTTCCACTTCACAACACGGGTGATGCCAAGTAATACGATCGCCGTCAGGGCGACCAGAGAATCAAATTTACTTAATCCCCCCAGCATTTGGTTGATGGGTTTACTGAAGATCCAGCATGTGGCTGTGAACAGGAAAATCGCCAGAGTCAGACGACGGCCGTGGGTCCACTCGATAGGTTGATGGTTAAGCTCAAACGTATGGTTCAGGTTAGGTTTGGTCAGTAGGTAAAGCAGGCCGATAGTGATTGGCAACAGGGTCAGGGTAATTGGCAGGCCAAGCTTCATCCATTCAACGAAGTTCAGATTAACTTCTGCGGCTGCGATGGCGTTTGGTGGGCTACCAACAATTGTGGCGATACCACCGATGCTTGCGCAATAAGCGATACCCAATAGAACGAACACAAACGTACCGTGCTCAGATTTGGCATTTACTTTACTTAATACACCTAAAACCAATGGCAACATCATTGCGGTGGTTGCTGTGTTTGAAATCCACATTGAAAGCGCGGCGGTCACACCGAACAACATGAGCACGGCGACGCTCATGCGTCCCTTCGCCAATACCAGCACTTTATCTGCAATGGCTTGGTCCAGTTTTTGGACATGTAATGCAGCAGCGAGTGCAAAGCCTCCCAAAAACAGGAAAATGATGGGGTTGGCGAAGTTGGCCATCGCTTCAGGGGTTTTGAATACACCTAAACCCACTGCCATCAAAGGTACCATAATGGCTGTGACGCTAACGTGCAATGCTTCGGTCAGCCACAGCACAGCGATAAACACCAGCATACTGAGGCCAATAACCACGTTTTCGTCAAACGGTAAGACATTCATCAGAATGAAAAAGAGAGCAACGTCTGCCAGGAGAATAATGCTGTTTCTATTTAACAGCCAATCTTTGAAAGCAAGGGTTAATGCCGTCATTTAAGCTTCCTTCTTTATTATTTTATAGGGCAATTTTTATTTCCAGGTTGGAACGATTTTGTCTCGTTCTCGTTATTGAGCGAACTTCGCTCTGTGTTGCGCATTATCGCCGAAAGGAAAAGTGTGAAGGAGAGGCCAATGCCACATGTTTTACAAGATGTTGTACGGATGTTTAAAACTGAGAGGCAATGTTTTGGGAATGGGTAGGATTCCACCCATCCATTCACCTGTCACAGGAAAAGTGAGTGGGGCAGTCTATTGGCCTGAGAGTGTTTCTGTGGGAATGCTCTCTTTGGGGCCGAGGAACTTGGGTTGTTCTTTAAGCACATAAATGTCTAACACGGCTTTGACACGGGCGAGTGCCTCCCGGGCACGGATCTTGACACCGGCCATTCCTCCGGGGCTGGGAACGGCAAGACATATCGCATCAATGTCGTAAAAATCTGCAATGAACAGTGCGCGTTCGCAATGGAAAGCCTGGGTGACCAGAGTAAACTCATCCGCATCAAACACCTTTTTGGCGCGGATGATGGAATCTAGGGTTCTGAACCCTGCATAATCAAGAAAAATCCTTTCATCAGGAATACCAGCTTTAAGCATGTCACGCTTCATTGTCCATGGCTCGTTGTAGGAGCGGTGGGCATTATCCCCACTTAATAGCAGCACATCGACTTTCTTGTTTAGATAAAGATCCTGGGCAGCATCAATTCTGTGGGTGTAGTAGGGATTGAGCGTTTTACCAATATATTTGCTGGTGCCAAGAACCAGGCCAATATGCCGGGCGGGCGTGTCATCGACACGGGTGAAAATGCGGTCTTTGGCTTGGAAACTGACCCAGACATCCATGGCTGCAACCACAATGAAGGAAGCAACAACAAAAGCCATGATAACAAAAAATGCTTTACGCAATGACATCACTATAGGTGGAAACTAATACCAAGGGGAGAAACAGCAGGCTAAACCATAACAGGGGAAATAACAAAAACAACCTCCGCAATATACAATACACCCAAACGGCCTGTATTTTCAGGCTGTTTGGGTGTGACAAAGGGTGTTTCAGGGAATCAAATTAGAAGGATGTACGCTTGTATTGGCGATACTTCGGTTGCCAGAATGTCGCATCAATACGTTCTTGCAGGGCATCTTCTGCCAGTTCAAGAGCAACACCTTGTTCAATCGCTTTCTTGGCAACAGCCAGTGCAATGTGACGCGATACATTGTGAATCTCTTCAAGCGCTGGCAGCAGTGGGCCGCGACCATATTTCGCCAGTGGTGAACACTCTGCCAGTGCACGGCTGGATTCCATCAGCATTTCATCGGTCACGCGCTTGGCTTCTACTGCAAGTACACCCAAGCCAATACCCGGGAAGATATAGCTGTTGTTACACTGGGCGATAGGGAAGGTTCGGCCTTCATCCAGTACAACCGGATCAAATGGACTACCGGTTGCGACCAGCGCTTCACCGTTTGTCCAACGCAGGATATCTGATGGCGTCGCTTCTACACGGCTGGTTGGGTTTGACAGCGGGAAGACGATTGGACGCTTGCAGTTTGCATGCATTGCTTTAATCACTTCTTCGCTGAACAGGCCCGGTGCACCGGAAACACCGATCAATACGGTTGGTTTCGCATTTTTCACGACGTCCAACAAGGAGACGTTATGGTCTTGAAGTTCCCATTTCTTGATGGCAGATGACTTCTGGACCAGTTTTTGTTGGAAATCCAGTAGGTTTGGCATGGAATCAAGCAGCAAGCCCCAGCGGTCAACCATGAAGACACGCTCACGTGCCTGTTTATCAGAAATGCCTTCAGACACCATCTGCGCAATAATCGCTTCTGCGATACCGCAACCGGCTGAACCTGCACCCAGGAAGGTAATACGCTGTTCAGAAAGTTTAGTACCTGCTGCTTTACATGCAGCAATCAGAGAACCAACGGTTACCGCTGCGGTGCCCTGGATGTCATCATTGAAGCAGCATACGCGGTTTTTGTAGCGCTCCAGAATTGGCATCGCGTTTTTCTGTGCAAAGTCCTCAAACTGGATCAGTGCATCTGGCCAGCGGCGCTGTACGGCCTGAATGAACTCTTCGATAAAGTCATCATATTCCTGCCCTGTAATACGGGTATGGCGCCAGCCCATGTACATTGGGTCTGACAGGCGTTGTGGGTTATTGGTACCTACATCCAGCACGATTGGCAGGGTATAGGCCGGGCTGATACCACCACACGCGGTGTACAGAGCCAGTTTACCAATAGGAATACCCATGCCGCCGATACCTTGGTCACCAAGACCCAGAATGCGTTCGCCATCGGTAACCACGATCACTTTGACATTGTGACGGGATGCGTTATTCAGCATATCGTCGATACGGTAGCGGTTTGGATAGGAAATGAACAAACCTCGGCCACGACGGTAAATTTCAGAGAAGTTTTCACATGCTGCACCCACAGTAGGGGTATAGATGATAGGCATCATCTCTGTGATGTGGTTAGTCACAAGGCGGTAGAAGAGAGTCTCGTTAGTATCCTGAATGTTGCGCAGGTAGATATGCTTGTCCATATCATTTTCAAAGCGCTGATACTGTTTATAGGCACGCTCCGCCTGTTCTTCAATGGATTCGATGGCTTCAGGAAGCAGACCCTCAAGGTTAAAGAACATACGTTCTTCAACAGAAAATGCGCTGCCTTTGTTAAGGAGAGGCGTTTCAAGCAATGCAGGGCCAGCGTAAGGGATATAGAGAGGACGTTTTTGATTATTCATGGAGAGATAACTCTGTTCTTTCAGAATATAAATAGTACTAAAGTAGTAGGTGATGAAGTGTAGTGTCCTTATCCCGCGGTTTTCAAGTGGATTTTCTTATAAACGAGTCGCCAAGCATGAAACGGTGAACTACCGCAAATCCCAAGGGTATAAATCGCCACATTCGCCCCACTCATGCATGAAATAGGGTAGAATCTTCCAATTTGGCAAAAATAAAAGAATTCCATTGAACACATGGCCAATCCACTGACGCTTTCCCTTCCTATTGACACCCTCCAGCACGATGTTGAGCGTATTCTGGGCTATTCCAACCTGATTGTTCAGTCTGATACCGGTACCGGTAAGTCGACCCGTTTGCCCGTATGGGCGGCAACATATGGGCGAGTATTGGTGGTTGAACCCCGCCGTGTGGCGTGTACATCACTCGCGGGGTTTGTTGCAGAGACACTGGACACGGACGTGGGTGGCAAGGTGGGGTACGCGATTAAGTTTGATTACCGGTTCTCTGAAGACTCCCGCATTGTTTTTGCCACGCCGGGCGTAGTGCTTCGCTGGTTTAGCGAGGACAAACTGGCCCAGTTTGATGTGGTGATGATAGATGAGTTCCACGAGCGTCGCGCAGAAACCGATCTGCTAGCTGCACTGCTTTTAAAGCATAATGCGCACCGCTTAATCATCACCTCGGCGACGTTGGATAGCCAAGTGCTTGCGGATTACTTCATGGCTGAAATCCTGTCTGCTGACGTTATAAGTTACGGTGTCACTGTGAGTCATCATGCGCTTGATAGCCAGCACATGCCTTCTGGTAAGGGGTTGGAATCCCGTATCAAACCCTTGGTGGAGAAGGCGCTTGAACGTGGTGGGGATGTATTGGTGTTTCTGCCGGGCAAAAAAGAAATCAGCCAGTGCCAATCGGTGTTGAAAAGTTTGAATGCAGACGTGATCCCGCTTCATGCCTCTGTATCGGACACGGATCGCCACCGTGCATTGCACCCATCTGACAACCAGCGCATTGTTCTTGCTACCAACGTGGCGGAAACATCGTTGACCATTCCCGGTATTGTGACTGTGATTGACAGTGGCATGGAACGTCGAACCCACCAGCGCAATGGCCGTACAGCACTGGCTTTGCATGCCATTTCCAAAGCCAGCGCTAAACAACGCGCAGGCCGGGCAGGCCGTATCGCTGCCGGTTTCTGTGAAAGGTTGTATGGGGAACATGCGCCGCTGGAAACCTTTACCCCGCCAGAATTAGAGCGGGAAGATTTGACCGAGACTATGTTGGCGGCGGCTTGCTGTGGTTTCAGGCTTGACACGCTGAGTTTCTTGTCTGCATTACCAGAAAAGTCATTGCAGGCGGCGACAACACGTTTGGTGGCGATGGGCGCGATAGATAGTGATGGCCAGGTCACCGACCACGGAAAGCGCCTTTATCCGCTACCGATAGACAGTCTGTTTGCCCACCTGATATCAGGCATGGAAAAGAAAGCTGACAAAGAAGCGATGGTGGATCTGGCCGCAGTGCTTCAAACCCCGATGACGGTATGGAGACGCAGAAGCGGCGAGCTAACTCTTGATGATTATAAAGTCTGGAATCCAGCTTTGTGTGACGTTGTCACCGCCATTGCAGTGCTTCGTGGTGAGCAACCAGCAGATATTATTGATGTTGATCCCATTGCACTGGAAGAGGCGCGGCGTTTGTCTGCATCCATCAGGGAAGCGCTGGTATTACCCCAGTGGGACGCAGCAAGCCGTTTTAGCCGTGAGAGTCTATTGAAAAATGTGTTGGCTATTGCTCCGGAGTTAGCGTATGTCAGGCGGGAAAAGCGCCAGCAAGCCTTTGGGAATGGCGTCAGTGAAGTGATGCTCAGCCGCGACAGTGATTTTCCCGCAGAGCCACAGGCTGCCATTGTGTTTGACCAATTCCATTTAGCAGGGCGTGGCGTAAAACAAACAACCTCTTATGCGACCTGTATGGCGCCTGTGCCTTTCGATTGGCTGACAGAGGCCGGACTCGGTGAAGACATTGTGGCTGAGTCTGTCGATATCGATGGGCAGGTTTTTGATTGTGTGCAGCGTATCTATGCCGGCAGGGTTATCAATGAAATGCGCAAGGCATCACAAGGCGAAAGCCTGATACGGGCGCTGGCCAGCCAGATACTGGATGGCATTTGGTTGGAAGGGTGCGGTGAGCACCTGAAACGAGACATCGCGTTCTGGAACCTTTATCAGTACCTTGAAGCAGTAGAACCTGAACCGTCTGTTGAGCCCCAGCTATGGGTTGAACAGAGGTTGTTAGCGCTCGGTGTGGAGTCAGCGGACGATCTTGCATTGATTGACAGTGATGATCTGAACTTTGAAGGCATTCCGTGCTGGGAATTTGATGATTTTGCCAGTAAATATCCATTAGAACTCCAACTGCCTGAATTACAACTTTCTGTTGAGTACCAGAAGGGGAAGCGTACTGTGGTCGTACATTACTTAGAAGGAAAGCGAAAAGAGGGGCCAAAGCGATGGGAACTGCCAAGCTGGCGTGGTTGGAAAATTCAATACAAAAAAGCGAGCAAAGTTATCGACGTTCGTTAACAAAAAGCCAGTGAGTCAATCACTGGCTTTTTCCGTCATAGTGCCTGAAGGCGGGGGGTTAATCACGGAAATTGTCGAACTGGAAAGGTTGCCCCAGATCTGCTTCACGCACCAGTTGCATGGTTGCCTGTAAATCATCGCGCTTTTTGCCAGTAACACGCAGTTTGTCACCCTGAATTTGCGCCTGAACCTTGATCTTGGCTTCTTTTATTATTTTCACCAGTTTCTTGGCAACGTCGGCTTCAATGCCGTTTTTGAAGTGGACATCGCTGAAAAAGGTTTTCCCCGAGTGAACAATATCTTTGGGTTCCATAGCGCGGGCGTCTACGCCGCGTTTTGCCAGATTACCACGAAGGATGTCCATCATCTGGTTAACCTGAAAATCTGACTCAGCAGACACCTTAACCACTTCTTTGTTGAGTTCGAAGCTTGCTTCGACGTTTCGGAAGTCAAAACGGGTGGAAAGCTCGCGCTTGGCGTTATCCACGGCGTTTTTTAGCTCAACAGTATCAATCTCCGAGACGATATCAAAAGAAGGCATAAGTCATTTCCTGATATTTAACTGATAAATAGCCCGGGCAAACGATTCTCTGCCGCCTGGGCGAAATCATATCACAGCTTGTTAAGCGAAGGTGCGATTACGTTTTGCTACTGCGTCAGACAGCATTTGCAGCATGACTGCAGTGTCATCCCAACCAAGGCAAGGGTCCGTGATTGACTTGCCGTAAGCCAGGGCGTGAATGTTTTCTTTGTCGACCGGTTGATTGCCTTCCTCAATGAAGCTTTCCGCCATGATACCGGCAATAAATACATCACCTTCAACAAGCTGGTTACAGACGTCAGCAGCGACATCCAACTGGCGCTTGTGTTGTTTTTGACAGTTTGCGTGGCTGAAATCAACCAGTAATCGTGGTGTCAGATTGAACGCTGACAGGTTTGCCGCAGCAGCGGCTACATCTGCTTTTGAGTAGTTTGGCTGGTGGCCACCACGTAAAATAACGTGTCCGTAAGGGTTTCCGCTGGTGCGGTAAATTGTCATCACGCCATGTTTGTCTGGACTGCAGAACAAATGCGAGGTCTGGCTGGAGCGAATCGCATCAATGGCGATTTTGATGTTGCCATCAGTGCCGTTTTTGAAACCAACCGGGCAGGAGAGGGCTGACGCCATTTCGCGGTGAATCTGTGATTCGGTTGTGCGGGCGCCAATCGCCCCCCAGGTGACCAGATCGGCAATGTACTGACCGGTAACCATATCGAGAAACTCTGTCGCTGTTGGCAAGCCGAGTGTGTTGACATCAACCAGGAATTTGCGTGCTTTGAACAGGCCCTCACGGAGGTTGCAACTGCCGTCGAGATCAGGATCGTTAATCATGCCTTTCCAGCCAACAACCGTACGTGGCTTTTCAAAGTAAGTACGCATAACAATCAAGAGATTGTCTTTGTGTTTGTCAGCCAGTGCTTTAAGGCGGGTAGCATAATCAAGACCTGCTACAGGATCATGAATGGAGCAAGGACCAACAACAACAAGAAGCCGGTTGTCCCGTCCGGTAAGGATGTCTTCGACGCATTTACGGGCTTCGGCAATATGTTGTGCAACACTGTCTGTAAGTGGGGAATCAGCTTCTACTTCCGCCGGTGTCGGCAAAGTGTCAATCGGTTGTGTTCTAAGTTCGTCAGTTTTAATCGGCATGGTGCTGCCTTCCTTACGTCAGTGCTGTTGCGAAGGCAGTAAGATAGCAAAATTTCAGTGACAGAAAAGCAGGGATCTGTCCTTTCAGTCATTTATTCTATTTATTGCCGTTGTTTTAACCGGAAAGATCCACAAACACCGGGCAGATTTCAGGTTTGCCGGGATAAAACACGAGGATGAATTTCGCTTGTATCCGTGATGCTCACTGGGTATGTTTCCCGTCGGATGGAAGGAAATCAATTGGTTGCAAAATGACGCGGCCGTTATTCCATTCAAATAACTGCAAACATCGTGGTATAAATCCCGTATACTGCGCCTTGGTTAAAACGAAAGAGCAATACATCCATGATAAAAATCGGTCAGTTGAATCACCTCACTGTAGTAAAAGACGTTGAATTTGGCGTGTTTGTGGACGGAGGGCGCGAATACGGCAACATTTTGCTGCCAAAGCGCTATGTCCCTAAAGGCACGCTGGTTGGTGATGAAATTGAGGTGTTCATCTACTTTGATTCAGAAGATGATGTGATTGCAACCACGGAAAAGCCACTCGCACAGGTAGGGCAGTTTGCCAAGTTAAAGTGCATCAGCACAACGCGCGTTGGCGCTTTCCTGAATTGGGGGTTGCCGAAAGACTTGCTGGTTCCATTCAGTGAGCAACGTGTGAAGATGCAGGAAGGGAAAGAGTACCTGGTTTACCTGTATGTTGACAATGCATCAGGCCGTATTGTGGGCACGACCAAATTCAACAAGTTCCTTGATAAAACACCCGCGCGTTATAAGAAAGGCGAGCAGGTGCATGTCACGGTACTGGAAGAAACTGAATTGGGATATAAATGCGCAGTGAACGACGTTCACTCCGGTTTGTTATTCAAGTCAGAAGTGTTCGGCAAACTGTTTATTGGCAAACACCTCAAAGCTTACATTAAGCAAGTGCGTGAAGATGGCAAGATTGACCTGTCCCTGCAAAAGCTGGGCAAGGGGAAAGTTGATGATTTAGCTGAAAAAGTGATTCGTACCCTTGAGCGCAAAGGCGGCTTTCTGCCTGTCAGCGACAAGAGTAGCCCGGATCAGATTTTTGAGCTGTTCCGTACCAGTAAAGCGACGTTTAAGAAGACAATCGGCGGCTTGTATAAAGAACGCCGCATCCGCATTGAGAAAGATGGTATCTATCTCATTAAATAATTGCCGGTTAGTAATAGTGGAAGCCGGAAGGTCGCGTCAGCGGCCTTTATTATTTTTATGGCCTCAAAAAACAGTGAAAGGGTTAGATAAAAAGAGCCCGGAACGATTCCTGTTCCGGGCTTAGGGGAATGGCTCGTAAGAGCCTTGCGCTAACTGGTTAAATGGAGATTTATAACGTTTTAAATCTAGTTGGTGCAAGGCTCTGGTGACGTTTCATCGTTGAGAATTCCACCAACGTTTATTCAACGAAAAGGTTGACGTCCCTAACTAACTCTCTGGGAAGGCCATTTTTGATTCGGTTTCCCACCCATTTTCCAATACCAATAGGTTGCTTGCGGTAGCAGACGATAACTTCTCCTGTTCCCGGCGGGTTTTGTGGCCGAATATCACGTCCCATATACCATTCTTTAGCTTCATCAACTGTCAGTTCAACGCACGTAGACTCATAGCCTTTAGCCAAGGCCATAATGGTTTCATGTTGCCAGCGATACCCTTTTTTGTGGGTTTCTGCGAGTTTCAGGCCTATACGGTCGAATTTTATTTCGGGCAGTATTGCCTCGATGGCAGCAGGAAATATCCAGACTTCTTTATCTCGCAGCCAAACATTGGACGATGCGGGCACACGAAGGCCTAGCGTTTCATCGAGCGCTTTGCACACGGCTTGTGAATCCTTGCTTGATGCTTTTTGGAAAGGGAATTTCCGGGGACGTTTTATCACCATTTCTGAGCCGACACTGGCTGTTTTGCGAAGTTTGGCAACAAAGAAACCTTCACTGTCGAAGATTTGCGGGAAGACATGGAGGAATCCTTCTTCCGTGCATGCCGCTTCAGCACCCTCAAACAAATCGTTTAGCGGCTCGAACTCTACGGCATCACCAAAGGTTTCTTTGATGTAGTGGCAGATATGCTGGTTTTCTTCATGGTTGAGTGTGCAGGTTGAATACACCATGATTCCGCCCGGCTTCAGGGTATGGAATGCACTGACAATCAGATCTTTTTGGGTTTGTGCGATTTCCTGAACCGATTCCAGACTCCAGTTGCTGAATGCATCTGCATCTTTGCGTATGGTGCCTTCACCGGAGCAGGGGGCATCCAGCAATACGGCATCAAACGTTTCAGGCAGCCAGTTACCGAATACCCGGCCATCGTAATTGGTGAGCGCTGCATTCACTACACCACACCGCAACAGGTTAGCATGCAACACTTTCACCCGGCTTGCAGAATACTCGTTGGCGACCAGTACACCGTTGTTATTGAGTGCCGCGGCTATTTGCGTGGTTTTTGACCCTGGAGCGGCTGCCATGTCCAGCACGCAGTTCAGCTCAGTAGTGTTCTGAAGAAGGGCGGTGACAGGAAGCATGGAGCTTGCTTCCTGAATATAGAAAAGTCCTGCCATGTGCTCCGCCGTATTACCCAGTGGCACGACATCCTCGTCATAGTCATCCAGCCAGAAACCGGTGCTACACCAAGGCACCGGAGAAAGTTTCCAGCCCTTCTCATTGGCGCGCTCAAGAAAATCCGCCACGGAAATTTTTAGGGTATTGACGCGGATGCTGCGTCGCAATGGACGTTTGCAAGCCTCGATAAAGTCATTCATGGAAAGGTGAGGAGGCAGGATCTGTTCTATCTGGTTTAAGAATGATGCCGGGATCTTAATGTTTGGGTGCACCTGAAAGGTCTCTTGATGGTGTTGAAGTAATGCCGAAGTGTAAAAAAAATAACGACGGGAAACCAGCGGGAACGGAAGTAGAGAAAGAAAAAGCGCGGAATGGAACCCGCGCTTACGAAGTAGAATTTAAAAATAAGGGATGGCAGTTCGCCAAGACGTCCACTCTTCCTGGGGCGCTTTATGCAGCAGGAAGTGTTGGTCAGAGCGGGCCGGCTTAGCCAGTGTATTACCCGGTGGAGTGGCGAAGGTAATGCCGCCTTTCAATATGCTGTCCAGTGTCCCACTGCGAATATTTGCACCGGTAATACCAATAGATACATCGACACCAGACTGGTTCCAAAACACGGTATTGTTGCGCACCAGATGTTTGTAATCGTCACTGATCTTCACTTCGATCAACACCCGGTCAGCAAAACGCCCCAACCGGACACCTGTGACAGAGCCTACTTCAAAATCCCTGAACAGGATAGGGGTGCCAACAGTCACGGAACCACGGCTTTCGCTCTCCAGCACCAGTGAAAGGCCCCTCGCATATTCGGCGGACTTATGCAGCTGGAAAGACTGCCGTTTGTTGCCTTTTCCCGGCACCACAGAAATGTAGGAGCCGAAAAGAGAATCAAGGTTTTCGGTTTTTGTCAGGCTAAGTGAGGGTTTGGTAACCCAGAAATAGCTGGTGGCACGGGCCAGTTGATCTGCAAATTCTGGGTAAATCATTGCACTGATTGTCACACCATCGGTCTGAAAAGCAGGGGAAAGTTCTGTTATCTCACCGACATTGACACCCTGATATTTGATTTTGCTGCCTATTGTCAGGCCGCTCGCGTCGTCGGCATCAAACGTTAGTTTCAGTCCATAGCTTTGCGCATCAGTAAAGCTGTCATAGAGTTTCCAGTCTGATCCAGCACGGTTTTCGATGCCTTTAATATCACCAAAGGAAATACCACCAGAAACGATGGACTTCAGTGAGCCTGTGTCAATCTTAACGCCACTGAGACCCGCTTCAATCTCAACGCCTGAATGATTCCAGAACACGGTGTTTTCAGTGATCAAATGGCGATAACGGTTTTCAACCTGCACGGTGACTTTTACGCGGGTTTTATCCAGTTCAAAACCTTCAACCTTACCGACAGTGAAATTCTTGTACAGCACTGGGCTGCCTTCTGACACGGAAGGCAGTTTGTCGGCAATCAAGGTGAAGCGTTGGTAACCTTTGATGGCATCTTTGGCGTTTCTCGCCTGAATGTCAGACTTGAACAAAGGGTATTCTGTAAGTGGCTTGTCGTCACCGGTGCTGGTAAAGCTGATAGCCGGTTCGATCATTTGTGCGACGGTAGGAATGCTGAACTCGAGACCCTCGGCGTTAATTTGTCCCGTTGCGCCTCCCAGAATAAAGAAGCGTGAGCCGCCTTTAACCAGATGTTTATGGTCGGGGGAGATAACAAGTTGCATTTTTACGTCTTTATTGCTGAGCACGATGTTTTTAACAAAACCAACCTGAACGCCGCGATAAAGGACGTTGGTACCTTCTTTCAATCCCCAGCTGCTTTCAGACGACACCGTTACCATCAGTGAACGTGGATCCTGTTCAATTAGCGCGTTGTGTGTTACGGCTGTAAAGGTTGTTGCCTCTTCACCTTTCCCGGGTTTGATCGAGAGGGTATTACCGGTAATGAGGTTGGAAAGGCGTTTTACACCGTTTAATGATATTTGCGGCTTTTCAATCAGGAACTCGCTGTCAGATTTAAGCAGCCAGGCCATGGAAGGGTTGATATTGGCTGTCGCCTCGGTTCCGCTGAAATCTTTGTTGAAATGGATGCCGCTGAGTCGGCCAATTTCTAATCCTTGATAGAGAATGGGCGATTCTGGGTTGGTAATGCCGTGATCTTCCGGCAGTTTTATCGTGATTGGCAGACCACGCTCTGTGTCGTTGATAGAGGGGTAGAGCGTAAACAATTCCAAGGGTTGAGCTGCTTCTCCACCTTCTGGCGAGTCAAATGCGATACCACCAGCAATCACCGACGCGAGGTTTTCGATACTCACATCGACACCACTTAAACCAATGTCGGCTTTAATGCCACTCACATTCCAGAATCTACTTTGTTTGGTAACCAATTTGGCATATTCATTTTTAATATTAAGTGACAGTGTCACGTTTTGGCTGTCAGGCGTTAAGCGATAACCAATCACTTCGCCGACGCGGATCTTTTTAAAGTAGACCCCAGAGCCAACACTGATTGAGCCAAGATCAGGCGCTTGAAGTTGGATACGCAGACCGTCGTCGCCAAATGCGTCAACAGGTGGTTCTTCAGCGGCAACAAACGTCGTTTTTTCATTGCCGGTACCGGGTTGGACTGCAATGTAATTACCCGTCACCAGTGCATCAAGACCACTGATGCCAGTGATAGAGGCTCGGGGACGAACCACCCAGAAAACCGTATTCTCACGAAGGATTTTCTTCGCTTCTGGGTAGATTTCAGCTTCGGCAGAAATGCTTTTCAGATCATCAGAAAGTGTCACTTTGCGGATGATACCGACTTCAAGACCTTGATAACGAATCGTTGTTCTGCCTGCCTCAATGCCTTGCGCATCGGTAAAGAAAATTTCTATTCGCTTACCGGCTTCATTGACGGATTTATAGAGAAGCCAGCCTGCAAGGACGAAAGCCAGTAGGGTGAAAATCCAAAGTGGCGAAATGCTCCTATCTTT
This sequence comes from Grimontia sp. THUN1695, assembly GCF_059704325.2. Lineage (NCBI taxonomy): Bacteria > Pseudomonadati > Pseudomonadota > Gammaproteobacteria > Vibrionales > Vibrionaceae > Grimontia > Grimontia sp. THUN1695. Next base: position 1,279,436 of record NZ_AP046577.1, read on the forward strand.
TTTAATGACAGGATCGTTGACTCGAGAGTCTTCAACATTACTCATACTTATCCCAAATAAGTCGTGAATCCAGGCTTTCAGCAGCAATCATAGTGAGTACCACAACGAGCCCAAAAGCGATGGCACCAGGCCCTGGTGTAAAATCGAGAAGGTTGCCACGGTCAATCAGTGACACCATGATGGCGATAACACAAAGGTCCATCATTGACCATTTTCCAATCCATTTAACAAACCGGTACAGCTTCATACGCAGCTTCCTGCCAGATTCCACCTTAAAGTGGATACAAAGCAGGATGTACGCCAGGCATATTATTTTTATCACAGGCACAATTATACTCGCCGTAAAGATGATAATGGCAATGCCATACATACCTTGTTTAATCAAAGAGGCGACACCGGAAAAAATGGTGTCTTCCAGTCTTTTACCGTTTGTCAGCAATATCGAAATCGGATACAGGTTGGCAGGAAAAATAAACACGACGGCGGCGAGCAATGACGCCCAGGTTTTTTGAAGGCTTTGGTATATCCTATGCTCTACTTTCTTGCCGCAACGGGTGCAATGTTGATGGTGAGCCGACTGCGTGAGTCCACAAAGATTACATCCAATCAGAGCCTCAGAGGCCAGAGGGGCTTCCTCATTTTCATCACGCTGGTTTTGGCTCTCGCCCATTGCGTCCCAATACCGTTTAGGCGAAACCCTTGACAGCAATACGGCTGTTAACACCTGTAGCAACACAAAGCTCAGTAAGCCTGCATCAACGCTGATGTCCGCAAAATCCTGAACTTTAAAACACCCAACGGCTAGGCTGACCAGAAAAACATCAACCATTACCCAGTGGCGGATGACCTTTAAAACTGATGAACTGTAGTACAGAATCCGGGCATTCCTGAATGAGACTGAAATATTGGATACAAGAATAGTGAGCAAGTACAGCAGGGGAGCCACAGCGACGCAAAAAATGACCAATGCACCAACAAAAGGAAAACTTTCCAACAGGATAACACTGCCACTTGTTACCGTCGTTGATAATGGTACACCTAGCAGCTCAATCGAGACCAGCGCGTAAAACTGGGCAGGAAAAAACAGAACCAAAGCAGCTAACGCGAGCGCCAGTTCACCAGACAGGCTGATCGAAGAGTTCTTGATAACACGGGTGCCACAGGATGGACAGCGTGCACAGAAACCTCTTGCGACAGGTACGACGTGTACCAACAGATCGCATGACGTACATTTCAGCACATGCATAGCAGATCTTTCCTCTTATATAAGCATGGTGGTTTTGGTATATATCCAATCCGTAGGAACCTACAGCTTTTTCACGTGCAGAGATGACGGAAAGAAGCCAGAGTGAATCACTTCAACAAATAGGCATCTTAATCAATTCATTAGTGTAGGGCACGTGATTTTTATTCTTGAGTGCCACCAAAAGGGGAGGAAACGGTCAATGCCATGATTGAATAGGTTGCCCATTTTGCCTATCGTAGAGAGTCAGAAAATTTAGGGCGTCGTATCAATATGGAAAACAAAGCGGATTTTTATTCTCTTCTCACCCGCCAGGCGGTTTCTCTCATCCAGAATGAACCCAACCTTATCGCAAACCTGTCAAACATCAGTGCGCTTTTGTTTCAGTCGGTTGACGACATTAACTGGGCTGGATTTTATCTTGATGATGGCAGCGAACTCGTTCTGGGGCCCTTTCAGGGGAAACCTGCTTGTGTGAGGATCCCTTATGGGCGCGGGGTATGCGGACGTGCTTTTTCTAACCGTAGGATTGAACGTGTCGAAGACGTTCATCTTTTCGATGACCATATCGTATGTGATGCAGCGAGCAACTCAGAAATTGTTTCACCCTTGTACCAAGGCGAAAAATGCATCGGTGTATTGGATATAGATTCGCCAAAAAAAGCAAGATTTGATCAAGAGGATGAAACCGGACTCACTTTATTGGTCAGTGAATTGCAAAAACACCTCTAAATTGAAGCTTCTCTGTGGTTTTTCAAGCACAGGTATCTATAATACGCAGCACTTAATTTGTTAACTTGTACACACTCTCTATTGCCGCTATTGAGCAATGAGACAGGAAGAAAAATGGAAAACACTGAAAAACTGGCCAACAGCAAACAAGTCATTGCCTATATCGCTGAACGTTTCCCGCAATGCTTTACTCTTGAAGGGGAGGCTCGTCCTCTAAAAATCGGCATTTTCCAAGACTTGGCAGAGCGTCTTGCTGATGACCCGAAAGTAAGTAAAACTCAACTCCGTGCTGCGTTGCGTCAATATACCTCTTCCTGGCGTTACCTCTACGGCGTGAAAGCAGGTGCAGTTCGTATCGATCTGGACGGAAACGATTGTGGCGAGCTTGAGCAAGAACATATTGACCACGCCCAAACGGCTTTGGCAGAGAGCAAAGCGCGCGCAGCAGAACGTCGTAAGGAGCAAGCGGCGAAAAGTGGTGATAAAAAAGGTGATGCGAAAGCCCAAAAAGCACCAAAATCAAATAAATCAACAGCTAATCCATCAAAACCTCGACCAGCAAAATCAAAAAATACTAAGCTAGAGAAGAAGCCTGCTGAGCCGCGTCGCGAACTCAAGGCTGAAGACATTGTCGTAGGTAAAGATGTCAACGTTAATATGGGTAATGGCAATATGGCTGCCACCATTGTAGAACTCAACAAGGACGAGGTCCGTGTCCGTCTAAGTAATGGCCTGACCATGCTGGTAAAAGCGGAGCACCTCAGCTCGTAAAGGAGATCCCTCGACGCATGATTTGTCGATTTCGCTTTTCCGCGATTGCTGCCAGCTTTTTGCTGGCGGCATCCGCCCATGCCCTTGAGGCCAATTACAACGCTGCTGACTTGCCTACTTTGGTTTCTGAACCCCAGCATGAAACTGCCAGCAAGCGTATTACCCGTCGTTTTGAGAAGTCACATTACAAACAATTCCAATTGGATGATGAGTTCTCCGCCGCCGTATTTGACCGTTATCTCGAAACACTCGACTTTAACCGTCTTTTCCTGACCCAGAAAGAGGTGAATGCATTATCTAAATGGCGATTGAGTTTAGATGAACAACTGCGCTCAGGTGATACGTCTGCGGCCTACGATATCTTCAATGTGTCTCTTCGTAGTCGGTTTGAACGTTACAAATACGCACTGACGTTATTGGACAACGAGATCACGTTCGATGAAAACGAAGAAATGGTGATTGATCGCAGCGAACTCCCTTGGGCAAAGGACGACGCTGAACTCAATGAACTTTGGCGCCAACGCGTTAAAAACGACGCACTAAACTTGAAATTGGCAGGAAAAACCTGGCCAGAGATTAAGGAAACCTTGTCAAAGCGTTATAACAGTGCACTGAAGCGTCTGACACAAACCAAAAGTGAGGACGTTTTCCAGATTTACCTGAACGCATTTGCCAGGGAAGTAGATCCGCACACCAGTTATCTTTCTCCTCGTAATGCTGAGCAATTTCAGTCGGAAATGAACCTTTCACTGGAAGGTATCGGTGCCGTGCTTCAGGCGGAAGATGACTTTACTGTTATTCGCTCACTGGTTGCTGGTGGCCCTGCATCAAAATCTAAAAAGCTTTCTCCAGGTGACCGGATTATCGGTGTGGGCCAGGATAAGGAAAAAGTCGTTGATGTGATTGGCTGGCGTCTTGATGACGTTGTTCAGCTGATCAAAGGACCTAAAGGCAGTAAAGTATTGCTTCAGATCCTGCCTGACGGGGCGAATGCCAAGAGTTACACTGTCACACTCGTGCGTGATAAAATTCGCTTGGAAGATCGTGCCGTGAAATCCGAAGTGATTCAGCAGGGTAAAGACAAGATAGGTGTAATTTCTGTGCCGAGTTTCTATGTTGGTCTTGCGGAAGACACCAAGAAAGAAATCGCCAAACTCAAAGCCGATAAAGTCGCCGGTATTGTTATGGATCTTCGTAATAATGGCGGTGGAGCATTGAGTGAAGCGTCTGCACTGACGGGGCTGTTTATTGAAAATGGCCCGGTGGTGCAGGTACGTGACAGTTATGGTCGGGTAAAAGTTAACAGCGACAGCGACAATGCGGTTTCTTACAAGGGCCCATTAACAGTACTGATTAACCGATACTCAGCTTCAGCATCAGAAATTTTTGCGGCAGCGCTTCAAGATTACGGTCGTGCCGTCATTCTTGGTGAGCAGTCGTTTGGTAAAGGGACAGTGCAGCAACATCGCTCTCTCAACCATATCTACGATTTGTTTGATAAACCTTTGGGTCATGTTCAATACACGATTCAGAAGTTCTATCGGATAGATGGTGGCAGTACACAGCACCTTGGTGTGGTGCCAGACATTGCTTTCCCAACAGCGGTCGATCCGTCAGAAACAGGGGAAAGTGTCGAAGATAATGCACTGCCTTGGGATAGCATTAGCCCTGCCGCTTATCAATCCAGCGACACGTTAAAGAAAATTGTGCCTGCACTGGATCAAAACCACCAGCAACGCATCAAGAATGATGCGGAGTTTGGTTTTATCTTAAGTGATATTGCTGAATATAAAGCTGAGAAAGACAAGAATGTTATCTCCCTGAGTGAGAAAATACGTATTTCTGAGCAACAAGATGCGGATAAAAAACGCCTGGCTAGGTTGAATGACCGCCAGAAAATGCTGGGTAAGAAACCGTTCAAATCGTTAGATGATGTACCTAATGATTATGAAGAACCGGATGCTTATCTTGATGAAGCAGCAGCGATTACTTTGGATCTGGCGAAAAAGCTAAACAGTTAATTTCAAATCCATTGATACACGAAGCGGGCAAATGCCCGCTTTTTTACTATTATACCCAAGCAACCTGAAGATGCTCGAATTCAGGTTGCTTGGGTATAGAACAACTGTATTGCGTTAAAGTGTCATTTCTCTGTGTGAAGCGAATGGATAAATAGGTTGTGGTAAGCATCGATGTGCTAAAAATATCATACTCCCCGGGCGTTATTGTGATATGTGTCTAAAATTATAAGAACAGACCGAAGGGAGATGCCTATGAAAAAATGGATAAGCCTGTTAACCCTGTTTTTCTCTTTATCTTTGCCTGTTAAGGCAACAGATCTGACTCAATTCGACTTTCCTCTATTGCTTGGTGATTGGTATTGGTTTAGCCCTGACCAGCAAGATGCAGAAGGTGCTGACAATCAATATAAAGCCATTACGATTTCTTTTGATTCGGCATATCGTTTTAATGTGAAACTTTTGAAGCGTGATGGTTCGGTCGAGGAGGCGAGAGGCTTCTATGATTTGGATGACAGGACTCTGATGCTCAATGATGATCAAGGTGAGACCCAACACCATGAATATAAATTGAATCACAACCAACTTATGCTTCGAGGTGCAAGCTTTACCAAAATCTTACCCAACAACCTTTCAGGTGCCTGGTATAGCGATGTGATTCAAGGGCTTGATGTTGATGAAAATGTGAGTAAATTGGCGTTGATGCTTCGCCCTGATTTTCTGTTTTCAGTAAGGGTATCAGGCACAGAGGGACAATCCGTGACGCATCGTGGTGTCTACTTTCTTGAAGATGATCATTTGGTTTTGATTTACCGTGGTGGTCAACAAGATTCCCAGTATCAGCTCGACACTGACACACTGACACTCACGAATAGCCAGTTTGGTATGGAAGCAGTATTAAGGCGGCAGAAAGCGCCATAACTGTCAGTAATAAATAGAACACAAATAAGGAAGGGCGCTTGGGCGCCCTTTGTCTTTTCAATTCAGCATCATATAAACCGGATGAACGGTTGAGGATTCATCTGTCTGACATCAAATGTTGAAGGCTTTTTTCAGTGCATCAAGGTAAGACGCGTCCCGGCATATTGATTTACCTGGTTCGTCAGAGATCTTAGCAACAGGTTTGCCATTACAGGTGACCAGTTTAATCACAATGTTGAGTGTCTCTACGCCAGGAAGGTGGCAGGTTAACTGGGTGCCAATACCAAACGACGTGTTTATGCGTCCGGTAAAATGGCTATAAATTGCCAGTGCTTTTTCCAGTGTTAATCCGTCTGAGAAAATCAGTGTTTTCTCGAGCGGATCGATAGCAAGGCTCTCATAGTGGCGAATTGCTTTTTCACCCCATTCAATAGGATCACCGCTATCATGACGAAGGCCGGTAAATTTCTGACTCAGGTTAAGGTTAAAGTCCTTGAGGAAGGCGTCCATATTAATGCAGTCAGTGAGGGCTATGCCCAGCCTGTCTGGGTACTCCTGCAACCAACGGTTCAGGGCGAGCTGTTGGGAGTCGGCTAGATCGCCGGCCAACTGCTGGTGAGCCTGAAACCACTCATGTGCTTGTGTGCCGACAGCGGGAATACCATGTTTTCTGGCCAGAAACAGGTTTGATGTTCCCGAAAAGTGAGAACAGTGGTTCGCCAAGTGTTCCACAATCGCATAGTGAACATCTTTAGAGAAGCGGCGGCGTGTGCCGAAATCCACAAACTGGAAGTCTTCATTCACACTGTCTAATGCCAAAAGTTTCTTCTTGAGTAATTCAACGGCTTGTTCAGGTGTTGAATTAGGGTATTTTGCGTGACAGCGTAACTCACAGATGATGGATAAAAGAGGCACTTCCCACAGGATGATATCAATCCAGCGTCCGTCGATATGAATTGCCAGTTGGTTGTCCTGAATGGAAACAGAGACGTGATCCGCGTTTAGTGAGAAAGTACGCAGAAATGCCAGGTAGTCATCTTGATAGTGACCAAGGCTACGCAGGTAAGCCAGTTCTTCTTCGGTGAAACGTAATTTCGCCAAAGCTTGGATTTCAAATGCTAAACGTTCTTTAAGCGAAACAAGGCTTTCATCGCTTCTGCAATGAAATTCAGCCGAAACTTTCACATCAGGGTAGTGATGGAAAATTGCTTGCTGCATATTCAGTTTGTAGGCATCCGTGTCTAATAATGACGAAATGATTGGAGTAAGCATGCCTGATAAATAACCTTTTGAGTCGGGTTTTGTTTGAACGTTCATTGCTTTCCCAAGCGACAGTGCACTGATTTGGGATCAAGGGAGCAAATTTAACGTCAAATGGCGTTGTTGAGTCAACCTGATTGAGGCTTTTCAGGTGTTATTGTGCGTGAAACCGGCACTTTACAGCCATTGCCTTATGGCTTTTCCGTTTTTAGTGTGACCTAACGTAATGTAAACAGTGCGCGCAGGGAGCTCATCTTTGACGTTGACGGTAGGCTTTCTCTGACTCTGATTAATCGTTGTGGGTAGAGTGATTGTCATTTAAACAATCGTCATATGGCAAAGCGAGTATGAAGCGAGTATCTTAGACGATTATTCTATTTTTATAACAGATGGCGAGTTCGGTTTTGCCCCAACCGTCTGATTACGCTATGCAATACAAGGAATCTGACATGACGCAACAACCTCAGGCCAAATACCGTAAAGATTATAAGGCCCCTGAATTTACGATAACCCATATCGACCTGGATTTTGATTTACATGAGTCTCAGACGCGCGTAATCGCAAAAAGCCGGGTGTCTCAGCAGGTTGCCGGTGCAGATTCGATGGTGTTAGACGGTGAAGGGCTGACACTGAAACGCATAGAAATCAATGGTGAAAGCTGGTCACATTATGAAGAGAGCAAAGAAGGACTTTTGCTTTCGAAACTACCAGCAACCTTTGAGCTGCTGATCGAGACAGAGATTGATCCTTCAGCAAACACATCACTTGAAGGCCTTTACCTTTCAGACGGTGCATATTGTACCCAGTGTGAGGCCGAGGGTTTCCGACGTATTACGTATTATCTGGATCGCCCTGACGTACTGGCAACATTTACCACCAAGATTACTGCTGATAAGTCTGCATTCCCGTTTTTGCTGAGCAACGGTAACAAAATCGGGCAGGGCGAGTTGGAAAATGGCCGCCATTGGGTTCAATGGGAAGATCCTTTCGCCAAACCCAGTTACCTGTTTGCATTGGTGGCGGGTGACTTTGATTTGCTTGAAGATACGTTTACAACCCGAAGTGGCCGAAAGGTGGCACTGGAAATCTTCGTTGATAAAGGCAACCTAGATCGGGCAAGCCATGCCATGGCATCCCTGAAAAACGCTATGCAGTGGGATGAGGAGCGTTTTGATCTTGAGTACGACCTCGATATTTACATGATCGTTGCCGTCGATTTCTTCAATATGGGAGCAATGGAAAACAAAGGTCTGAATGTCTTTAACTCCAAGTATGTTCTGGCCAACTCTGAAACTGCGACGGATACTGATTATCTCGGTATTGAATCTGTTATCGGTCATGAATACTTTCATAACTGGACCGGTAACCGTGTCACCTGTCGCGATTGGTTCCAGCTCAGTCTCAAAGAAGGCCTGACAGTGTTCCGTGATCAGGAGTTTTCTTCAGACCTTGGTTCCCGTGCTGTTAATCGCATCAATAATGTCCGCGTTATGCGTGGTCCACAATTTGCTGAAGACTGCAGCCCAATGGCGCATCCGATCCGCCCTGAAAAAGTGATCGAGATGAATAACTTCTACACCTTGACTGTGTACGAAAAGGGCAGCGAAGTGATTCGGATGATGCATACCTTGCTGGGTGAAGCCAACTTCCAGAAAGGTATGAAACTTTATTTTGAACGCCATGACGGTACCGCAGCGACCTGTGAAGATTTCGTGAAGGCGATGGAAGATGCGTCGGGCATCGATTTGGGTCAGTTCCGTTTATGGTACAGCCAGTCTGGTACGCCTGTTTTGGATGTCTCCAGTGAATACAATGAAAGCGAAAAGACTTTCGCGCTGACAGTGAAGCAGCACACCCCACCAACAGCAGACCAGAAAGAGAAACAGTCTCTTTTGATTCCTTTTGATATTGAACTGTACGATGCGAAAGGTGAGGTTATCGAGTTACGCCGTAACGGAAAGGTGATTGATAACGTCCTGCATGTCACTGACGCAGAGCAAGCATTCGTGTTTGACAATGTGCCGGAAAAGCCCGTTGTTTCTATGTTGCGTGAATTCTCCGCGCCGGTGAAACTCAACGTTGATTACAGCGATGAAGAGTTGGCATTCCTGATGGTTTATGCGCGAAACGAGTTTGCACGTTGGGACGCAGGGCAGATGTTGCTGGCGAAACACATCAAAGCGAATGTGGCACGTGTGCAGCAGGGTAAAGAGGTTGAATTCCCTGACGATGTTGTTGACGCGTTTCGTGGAGTGTTGCTCAACAAAGACTTGGATGTTGCCCTGATTGCCGAAGTGCTGACACTGCCAAGTGAAAACGAAATTGGTGGTTGGTTCGACATCGTCGATGTGGATGCCATCAATAAAGTACGCAATGCCATTAAGCTGCGCCTGGCAACGGCATTAGCGGACGAATTGAGTGCGTTGTACCATACCCTGAAACAAGACAGTTACAGTATTGAACACGCCGCTATCGGTAAACGTGCCTTGCGTAATGTCTGTCTGGGTTACCTTGCCTTACTTCAGGGAGGGGAAGCGCTGGTGTCTGCACATTATGCAGAGTCAAACAACATGACGGACACCGCGGCGGCGCTTGCAGCTGCGAACCATGCAGAACTACCGAATCGCGATAGCCTGATGAAACAGTTCAGTGACAAGTGGCAGCATGATGGCTTGGTGATGGACAAATGGTTTGCACTGCAAGGCTGCAACCCGGCAGCCAATGCACTGGAAAACCTGAAAGCGCAGATGTCTCACCCGGCATTCAGCTTGAAAAACCCAAACCGCACACGTTCACTGGTGGGGTCATTCTGTAATAACAACCCTGTGCATTTCCATGCCAAAGACGGTTCTGGTTATGCTTTCCTGACAGAAATACTGTTAACACTGAATGAATCGAACCCGCAAGTGGCTTCACGGTTGATCGATCCACTGCTGAAATTTAAACGCTTTGATCAAGATCGCCAGAAACTCATGCGTGATCAACTTGAGCATTTAGCGTCGTTGGATAATCTTGCGAAAGATCTTTTCGAGAAAATCAACAAAGCGCTGGAAGTGTAAACTGCATGCTTGCGAAATAATGCCGATTAGGTAATTTAAAAGCCGTCTAAAAGAAGACGGCTTTTTTTATGAAAATGAGAGTCTATTTATTTTCAGTCGATATTGATTACCATCTCTTCCTGCAACACTACAGTGGCGCGGCGTCGACGGTCATTGTAAGAACGGACAATGGGTTAACCCTACAACTGCCCGCATCCAGACTGCGTCCATTCCTCAGTCAACTGGGTGTAAAAGGACGATTTCGCCTGATGGTTGATGAAAACAATCGGTTTAAATCCCTTGAAAAAATAGGTTAAACCGTACGGCAATCACATAACTCAAAAATCGAATCAAATTAACGAATTTTGATGTAACAAATTTATAAAGGACACCATAAACTACTCCATGAGTCGCAAAGACTAATTAACCTCTATACTCATAGCGATTACATAAAAAATATATGGAGTACACCATGACCGCGCGTGACCCTATTGTGCCGGTGTTACTTGAGAAGGTTTATCATCTTATTGCTGAAAAACTGGACAAAACACAACAACCGCTTGTAGAAACTTTGGCAAAAAGGATTTTGGGTCCCATTTCAGATGATGATTTACAGGAACGGAATGAATCCGACCTCTATGGTGCTGTTATCAGCCTATGGCATCATCTCAATACGTTCGAACAAGACAAGATTTTCGTTAAGGTTTTCAATCCGACATTGAGCGGCGATGGATGGCAGTCCACCCACACCATTGTTGAAATCCTGACCCCAGATGCGCCATTCCTTGTTGATTCTGTACGAATGGCACTTAACCGCCTGGACATCGCTTCCCACTTAATGCTTAACGGGCCGTTATCTGTCGAGAAAGATGCGAAGGGCAATGTCACGTCAATTGGCGATAAAAAAGGGGTAATGCAGAGCGTTTTCCACCTTGAAATTGACCGGATGAGTTCGAAAAAGGAGATGTTGGCACTGGAGAAAGAGCTGATAGAAACCTTAAATGACGTGGCATTGATTGTAAACGACTGGCAACCGATGCAGGATAAGATGACATCGGTGATTGAATCAATTAAGAAAGATAAACTGCCCGTCGACAAGTCACTCCAACAAGAAGCGCTGGATTTTCTGGGGTGGATAGCTTCCCACAACTTCACCTTTATGGCGTACAAATATTATGAGCTCAATGCCATTGAAGGTGACTATGAATTGAAAGCCTCAACACAGGAAGGACTGGGGTTAGCGAAAAAGCTCGATCCTAAGCGTCCGGGTTTGAGGTTATCAGAAATGCCGGAATCCGCGCGTGCGACGGCATTGCGTAAAGACCTGTTGGTGATCAACAAAGCTAGCAGTAAATCTCGGGTTCACCGTCCTGCATACATGGATTACATCGGCATTAAATGCTTTGATAAAAAGGGCAATGTGGTGGGTGAGCACCGCTTCCATGGCCTTTATGCCTCTTCAGCGTATAACCAGGCAACTTCGAACATTCCTGCCCTCAAGAATAAAGTTCGCCGGATCCTTGAGACCAGTGGGTATTATGAGGGCTCGCATTCATGGAAAGCGCTGGCCAACATCATTGAAAACTTCCCACGTGATGAATTGTTCCAGGCCAGTGAGGCCGAAATGCTCGATATCGGTATGGGCATTGTACAAGTGCAGGATCGGGATCTGCTGAGAGTATTTGTTCGACGAGACCCGTTTGGCCGCTTTTTATCCTGCATGGTGTATGTCGCGCGAGAGCGATATAACACCGCATTGCGCCGTACCACCCAACGTATTTTGCAGAACTATTTTGGCTCCGACCAAGACGTTGAATTCAACACGTTCTTTTCTGAGAGCCCGTTGGCGAGAACCCATTACATTGTGCGTGTAGAGAACAACAACTTTGACATTGACGTGAAGAAATTGGAGCAAAACCTGACTGAAGCAGCATCAACCTGGGATGATCGCCTGAAAGAAGCGGTGATCACGACGTTTGGCGAAAATCAGGGAACCCCCATCGCCAAACGCTACCTCGGAGCGTTTCCCCGTTCTTATAAAGAAGCTATGTTGCCAGGCTCGGCCGTTGCTGATATTGAGCGTCTTGAAAGCCTGAATGAAGAGAAAAAGCTGGATATGCTTTTTTATCGTCCCCAGGAAGAGCCCAAGGATTCACGTTCCGTTCGTCTGAAATTGTTCCAGAAAGATGAGGCGATTCATCTATCTGACGTGATGCCGATGTTGGAAAACCTTGGTCTGCGTGTGATCGGCGAAGCCCCTTATAAAGTGGAGACAAAGTCTGGTGATACATACTGGATCCTCGATTTTTCAATGCTCCATAATGCACACAGCGGCTTTGTACTCTCTGATGTGCGAGAGCGTTTTCAGGATGCGTTTGCCGGGATCTGGCATGGTAAACTGGAAAATGATGGCTTTAACAGACTGGTTCTGAATGCCGGTTTAAATGGACGTGAAGTCACGATTCTCCGTGCTTACCAGCGTTACATGCGTCAGGTCGCTTTCCCGTTCAGTCAGGCTTACATCGAAGACACGCTGGCTTGTCATTCAAGCTTAGCCCGGTTGCTGGTGGAACTGTTCAGCAGACGTTTCAACCCGAAGAAGAACAGCGAGAAAGAACAGAAGCTCATTATCCAGAAAATTGAAGACGCGCTCGAGAAAGTTGAAAGTCTGGATGATGACCGTATCATCCGCCGTTACATGGAGATGATCCTGGCAACACTTCGTACCAACTTCTACCAAAAAGACAAGGAAACCGGTGAGTGGAAAGAGTATCTCTCTTTGAAACTGCAACCATCGACGATTCCAGAAATTCCGAAACCGATCCCTTTCTTTGAGATTTTTGTTTACTCCCCTGATGTTGAAGGTGTTCACCTGCGTGGCGGTAAAGTGGCCCGTGGTGGCCTGCGTTGGTCAGATCGTCAGGAAGACTTCCGTACCGAAGTACTGGGTTTGGTGAAAGCGCAGCAGGTTAAGAATACGGTTATTGTGCCGGTTGGCGCCAAAGGCGGTTTTGTCTGTAAGAAACAGCATTCATTGAGCAACCGTGATGAGATTTTTGCTGAAGGGCAGCGTTGTTACCGTATCTTTATCCGTGGTTTGTTGGATATCACTGACAATATTGTAGAAGGCGAACTGACGCCGCCGTTGAATGTGGTTCGTCATGATGAAGATGATCCGTATTTGGTGGTTGCTGCTGACAAAGGCACGGCAACATTTTCGGATCTCGCAAACTCCGTATCTGAAGAATATAACTTCTGGTTAGGCGATGCCTTTGCATCCGGTGGTTCTAACGGTTATGACCACAAGGCCATGGGAATTACGGCGAAAGGTGGTTGGGAATCGGTGAAACGCCATTTCCGCGAAATTGGCATCAACTGTCAGGAAACAGATTTTACTTGTGTGGCAATCGGTGACATGGCGGGGGATGTATTTGGCAATGGTATGCTGCTGTCAAAACACATCAGGCTGTTGGCAGCTTTTAACCATATGCATATCTTCATCGATCCGAACCCAGACTCTGCCACATCCTGGGTAGAACGAGATCGCTTGTTCAAAATGCCACGTTCGAGTTGGGAAGATTACAATCCTACGTTGATCTCGAAAGGTGGCGGCGTATTTTCACGTAAAGCGAAGTCGATTGAACTGACACCGGAAATCCAGAAAATGCTGGGTGTCCGCAAACAATCCATGACGCCGAATGAGTTGATCAAACAGATCCTGAAGGCCAAAGTCGATCTGCTCTGGAATGGTGGTATCGGTACTTACGTGAAGGCCGAAACAGAAAGCCATGCAGAAGTTGGTGATCGCGCCAACGATGCTGTGCGTGTTAATGGCAATGAGCTCGGTGCCCGAATTGTCGGAGAGGGTGGCAACCTGGGGATGACCCAACTTGCCCGCATTGAGTACGCCATGAACGGGGGACGAGTTAATACCGACTTTATCGATAACGTGGGTGGTGTTGACTGTTCAGACAATGAAGTCAACATCAAGATCCTTCTCAATGGCTTGGTAGCAGCAGGGGACCTGACCTACAAACAGCGCAACGAACTGCTGGAGCGCATGGAAGATGAAGTTTCAGAGATTGTACTCGATGATGCGTACTGTCAGAGCGAATCTATCTCCGTGACCTGCGAGCAACAAGTTGCCTTGCTGAAAGAGCAGATCCGTTTTATCCACTATCTGGAAAAAGAAGGGAAACTGGATCGTGCTCTGGAATACCTGCCGGATGATGAAACCCTGGCAGAACGGCAACTGCGTGGGATTGGTCTGACCCGCCCTGAAGTTGCTGTGTTGGTGGCTTACGGCAAGATGGTACTGAAAGAGCAACTGGTAATTGAACAAATTACCCAGGATCCACACTTCGGTAAATTATTGCCTGCTTATTTTCCTAAAGAGTTACAACGTAACTATCGGGAAGCGATGGAAACACACCCTCTGCGTAGTGAAATTATTGCTACCAGCCTGGCAAATCAGATGTCTAATGACATGGGTTTCAATTTTATTACCCGCATGCAGGATGAAACCGGTGCGAGTGTAGGAGACATTGCTGCCGCTTATGCGATTGCACGTGAAGTGTTTGATTTTGAAAGGACCTTCGAAGAAATCCGTGAGCTGGACAACCAGCTACCAGCCCAAGTGCAGTATGCACTGATGTTCCGTTGTCGACGTATGATGCGTCGTACTACACGCTGGATTCTGCGCAATCCAATGAAAGATAAAGGGATTGAGGAGCAGGTGGCGTTCTACAAACCTGCGGTTAAGAACCTGGCAGACAATCTGGATGCATATCTTGTTCCGTCGGAAATCGAAGAGCATCAAGAACAGGCCGAGGAGTACATTACACAAGGTGTACCGAAGCCGATTGCTGATAAAATTGTCCGCTTGACCAGCTTATATGCTGGCCTGGATTTGGCTCAGGTTTCCGAGCAAATGGAGAAACCATTCGATGTTGTTGCAAGGCTTTACTTTGTGTTAGGCGATACGTTGTCATTGCACTGGTTCCTCAAGCAAATCACCAACCAACCAGTAGAAAATCATTGGCAGGCGTTGGCCCGGGCATCGTTCCGTGAAGATCTGGATTGGCAGCAACGTATGCTGACAGCCCACATCCTCGAAGGCATGAATAACGGTGAATCTGCAGAATTGGGATTGGAATCCTGGATGGTAGAGCATGCCGTGAGTTTGGGGCGTTGGGAGAGTATCGTGGCGGAATTTAAAGTGGGTACTGTCCACGAATTTGCGAAATTCTCTGTGGCGTTGCGAGAACTTACGCTTTTAAATTTGAATTAAGACTGCAAAGCGTTAATAATACAGCCCCGTTTATTCGGGGCTTTTTTTGGAGGTTACATGATGTACCGCCTCGCCAGATCGGCGCTTTTTCAGTTAGACCCAGAGCATGCTCATGATCTGGCAATAAAAAACTTTTCTCGTTTCACCGGCACTCCTCTCGATATCTTTTATCGTCAACATCTTCCTCCCCGTCCTGTTCAAGTCATGGGACTCCATTTCAAAAATCCAGTTGGTCTTGCTGCTGGCCTTGATAAAAATGGCGAATGTATTGACGCATTTGGTGCAATGGGGTTTGGTTTCGTTGAAGTAGGAACGGTGACACCACGCCCTCAGGACGGGAATGACAAACCACGTCTGTTTCGTGTTCTGCCTGCCGAAGGCATCATCAATCGCATGGGATTTAATAACCATGGCGTGGATGCGCTGGTAGAAAATGTAAAGAAAGCCAAATACGAAGGTGTTATTGGTATCAACATCGGTAAGAACAAAGACACACCTATCGAGCAGGGTAAAGATGATTACCTGATTTGTATGGATAAGGTCTATGACCATGCCGGTTATATTGCGGTAAACATCTCTTCACCAAACACACCGGGACTGCGTTCTTTGCAATACGGTGAAGCATTGGATGATCTGCTTTCTTCCCTTAAAGCCCGACAGAAAAAATTGACTGAAGAACGCGGTAAATATGTCCCTCTGGCATTGAAGATTGCACCAGACATGGGGGAGGAAGAATTGATACAAGTTGCCGACGCACTGGTTCGTCATGGTATTGATGGTGTGATTGCAACCAATACCACGCTAGACCGTTCACTGGTTGAGGGAATGCCACATGCTCATGAAACGGGTGGGTTGAGTGGCCGTCCGGTTCAAAACAAGAGTACCGAGGTGATTCGCCGTCTACATCAGGAACTGAATGGTAAGCTGCCGATCATTGGGGTGGGAGGGATTGATTCCGTAATAGCTGCCAAAGAGAAAATGATGGCAGGTGCAGAACTGGTACAGGTCTACACGGGGTTTATTTATCACGGCCCACGTTTGGTAAAAGATATTGTTCGAAATATTTAGCCTGAAAAATTAAGTATATAGAAAGGGAGGGGGATTTGTTTCCCCTTTTTTTTTATCCTCGCCCAATTAAACTACCGTATACGGCACTTTTTTTATTACCAATGGTCGCGGACCCAGTCTCGAGTTATCGCAGGAGCGAAAACGATGTTGAAGCCAAGCAATATGTGGAAGTGGTACTTCGATGACGAAGCTCAAACGCTGATGCTGGATTTGGGTCAAGAGATGGTTTTCCGTGTAGCCATTGATAAGAAACATCTCATCCCTGATGCGTTTATCGACACCCCATTTTCAGTCGATGACGCATCACTTTTTCAAACGTACTCAGATGCAGTAAGTGCGTTACCTCTTAGCAGCCCCCGAAAGGCTGAACTTGTTTTGAACGCAGTGGCAGCAAAGCGCTTCCATAAACCGCTTCTACCTAAAAGCTGGTTTTTTCAGGCTCAGGCAGGGAATATCTCTCCGGATATAGGTGCCATTGTTGAGCTGAAAACCGAATACGGCAGCGAAGCCTTCCTGGTGATTGAAAATGCAGGCACAGCATCACTGTGTATGCATGCCAGTGAAACCCCGCTTATGCTGAACGACACTAAAAATATGCGGTTTTGCGAAGCCATAAAAGTAATGAATGATCGGTTATCAACATACCAACAGCAATATGATGACGGCAGTGGTCATTATGCGTTAGTAGGCTGATAGAGCAGTTGTATCAGCCTATTTTTTTCCTTTATCTATAGCATTGTAATAAACACCTCCTATCCCTTCCTTTACCAAACCTAATCCCTCGAATTGCACGCTACCGTGTTTCACCCTTAACCCTCATGATTTATGACAGGAACAGGGTGTATTGATAACACCACCAAAGGCAAACATCCGTACCTGTAAAAACCGGTATTGGCCTGTTCTGTAACAGTGAAAAGGAAGCATTACATCTTTTTGCTTTCCGATTGGGTGCATTAAGAGTAAGAGCGAAAACCTGCAAATGGACACAAAGAAATGCCACAAAATATGATCGGAAAAGGAAAAACAGTGTCCTTTCTTAAAATCAAATAGTGATTTAGATCACGAAATTTAAATCTATTTGACTGCTATTTAAGCATCATTTCCTGGCGTAATCGCCCAGTTTTCTATCCAAACAGTAAACATAACAAGGATGTTTTTCCTCATTTCAAGCACGCCTTCTTGTTTTTATGTATTCTGGTATAGACCAAACTTGTCGCTATTATATCATTCCTTATAAGAAAGAGTGTTCAAATCATCAACACATACATATCCCTAAAAAAGGTACTTTGTGGATAAGTGCGTGCTTACTTTTTGTTCAAATAAGTTTGAAGTGCGATACGTGAAATACATAAATCAACGATAGTAGACATTGTTGTTCTTATGTTTCCTGGTGGAAACGGTTGAGTGGGTGTGGATAACCTGCATTTTATTGCGCCAGAAAGTGAACTAGGCTTAAAACGAATCTAAGCTGGCATGACTTTTGGGTAGAAGTTTGGAAGGAAAGTTATTTATGGCAATGACGCTAAGAATGGCATTGTCCATAAGACTTGCTGCTATCACGTGCGAAGCCTGGCAAAAGATGTAATCCGCTCAAAATAAGGAAGCCATGATATTCATCTCTCTTGGTAGAGCGCTGGCGGGCGAATTCGTTTATAATCGCGCGCAACATTCCTCATAATCCATATCCATGAATCAATATTTAGCTATAACCTCCCGCGGTCTCGAAAACCTACTTGCAGAAGAACTTGAAAAACTGGGTGCCAGCAACGTTAAAGCTGTCAGCGCCGGTGTTCGGTTCCGCGCGGATGAGAAAACCTTGTACACGTGCTGTTTATGGAGCCGCACTGCGTCGCGTTTCATTCTGGTATTGAGTGAGTTCACTGTTCGCGATGACATGGACCTGTATTTAGGCGCATCGGCCATCAACTGGCCGCAATACTTCAGTGAAAATAAACGCATTGCTGTTGACTTTAATGGGACAAACCGTGAAATCCGCAACAGCCAGTACGGCGCACTGAAAATCAAGGATGCGATCGTAGACCGCTTTGTAAAAGCCGATTTGGCACGTCCGAGCATTGACCGTGAGCAGCCTGATTTGCGTATTCATATGCGTCTGTCGAAAGATAAGGGATTGTTGGGCATTGATATGGTCGGTAGCGGCCTTCACCAACGCGGATACCGTACCGAAGCGGGCGCGGCTCCTCTGCGTGAAACCAATGCAGCAGCCTTGGTGATGAAAAGCGGATGGACCTTTGACAAGCCTCTGATGGACCCAATGTGCGGTTCTGGCACGTTGTTGATTGAAGCGGCGATGATGGCAGCCCAAATTGCGCCTGGCCTGAAACGTAAGCGCTGGGGATTTGAATCTTTGAAGTCTTTCAACCGTGAAATATGGATGGAAGTTCACGCAGATGTAACGTTCAAATCGAAAAAAGGCCCGGCGAAATGCCAGACCCGCTTTTTTGGCTTTGATAACGACCGCCGTGTGCTTGAAACGGCAAAAGCCAACGCACGTCGCGCAGGTGTAGCGGAGCTTATCCAGTTCGATCTGCATGACGCTGCTGAGCTTAAGCGCCCTGAAGGGTTTGAAGAGGGTCACATCATTTGTAACCCGCCATATGGGGAGCGCTTGGGCACCACGCCAGGGCTTATCGCGTTATATACCCAGTTGGGTGTGCGCTTGAAGAGTGAATTTAAAGGCTCGGTTGCCTCTATTTATTCTGGCTCTGACGAACTGCTGAGTTGTTTATGTATGCGTGCAGAGAGTAGTTACAAGCTCCGTAATGGTGCGCTTGATTGCGTCATGAAAACGTACCAAATCACTGCACGCGGGGAAGTGACGGCGTCACAAGACGGCACTGGGGCGACCGCTGATGTTGCCCCTGAATTTTCAAACCGCTTGCGCAAAAACATCAAAAAACTCAGCAAATGGGCCAAACAGCAGGGGATAGAGTGTTATCGTCTTTACGACTCTGATTTACCTGACTATAACGCCGCAATTGACCGCTACAACGATCACATCGTCATTCAGGAATATGCGCCGCCAAAGAGTATCTCTGAAGACAAAGCGCGTCGACGTCTATTAGATATGGTGCGTGCAACCATTGCTGTTACTGGTGTCAACGCCAACAACGTGGTGCTGAAAACCCGCGAAAAGAAAAAAGGCACCAGCCAGTATGAGAAACTGGGTGAAGCCAAGCGTTTCATGACAGTCCAAGAATATGGCGTCACGCTGGAAGTGAACCTCTATGACTACCTGGATACTGGTTTGTTCCTGGATCACCGCTACACGCGCAAAATGCTGGGTGAGAAAGCCAAAGGGAAAGATTTCCTGAACTTGTTTGCCTACACAGGTACAGCAACGGTCCATGCGGCTGTTGGCGGCGCAAAGTCCACAACCACGGTTGATATGTCTAAAACCTATCTAGCGTGGGCAGAACGTAACATGAAGCTGAATGGCAAGTTAGGTCGCCAGCATGCGTTCAATCAGGCAGACTGCCTGAAATGGCTTTCGACGGCGAAGGGACAATATGATCTGATATTCATTGACCCGCCGACGTTTTCCAACTCTAAGCGTATGTTGGATACCTTTGATGTACAACGTGACCATATTAAGCTGATGACTGAGCTGAAACGTCTGTTGCGTCAGGATGGCGAAATTGTGTTCTCAAACAACAAGCGTAACTTTAAGATGGATACCGAGGCACTGGAGGCGCTGGGGCTAAAAGCGCAAAACATCACGTCCCGCTCAATTCCGATGGACTTTGAACGCAATCAACACATTCATAACTGTTGGATTATCACTCACAAGGAAGGGTAATGGCTTTAATCCTCTACAGCACAGAAGGGTGCCACTTATGTGAAGAGGCATTGGCGTTATATCAGGCAGCGGGAAAGACCGCTGCCTTACGCGTTGTAGACATTGCCTTTGATGATGCCTTATTTTCCCGTTACGGCGTCACAATTCCAGTGCTTTCTCTCGAAAATGATGACGGCTCATCCGTTGTCGATGAACTGGGTTGGCCTTTCGATTCCTCAGCTTTAAACACTTGGTTAGTAAAACATGGCATTAATTAACATCACTAACGCGCAACTGGCTTATGGTGATAATCCGTTGCTGGATCATGCAGAATTCATTCTTCAACCCGGGGAGCGTGTCTGTCTGGTTGGGCGTAATGGCGCGGGTAAATCGACGTTGATGAAAGTGCTCCACGGTACGGTCCAGTTGGATGATGGCAGCATTAACCGTCAGGCTGATCTGAAAGTCTCGCGTCTTGAGCAGGATCCACCGAGAGATGCAGACGGTACAGTTGTGGACTATGTTGCGGAAGGGTTGGCCGAGGTTGGTGCTCAACTTAAGGAATATCATGATCTACTGGCCCTGATTGAGCATGATCCCAGTGAACGAAATATCAACCGTCTGGCTCGTGTTCAGGAGCAATTGGAGCACTCCGGTGCCTGGCGCTTTGAGAACCAGCTCACCATGGTGCTTGGCGCGCTGAAACTGGATGGCGCCAAGAAACTCTCTGAATTATCGGGTGGCTGGCAACGTAAAGCCGCATTGGCTCGTGCATTGGTCTGTGATCCTGATGTTCTGCTTCTTGATGAGCCAACCAACCACTTGGATGTAGCAACCATCATCTGGCTGGAAAGCTTCCTGAAGGATTTTAAAGGCGCGATTGTTTTTATTTCGCACGACCGCGCGTTTATTCGCTCGATGGCGACCCGCATTGTCGATTTGGATCGAGGCCGGTTAACCTCTTGGCCGGGTGACTATGAAAAATACCTCGAAGGTAAAGAAGAGATGCTTCGCGTTGAAGCAGAACAGAATGCCGAATTTGATAAGAAGCTGGCTCAGGAAGAAGCCTGGATACGTCAGGGTATCAAGGCGCGCCGTACACGTAACGAAGGCCGGGTGCGTGCATTGAAACAATTGCGCCGTGAACGTGCAGAGCGTATTGACGTGCAGGGTAATGCCAATATCCATCTCGATGAAGCCGTGCGCTCTGGCAAAATTGTTTTCGAAGCCAGTGACATTAGTTACCACTGGGATGGTAAGAAGATAATCAGCGACTTTAGCTTCAATGTGATGCGGGGCGATCGAATTGCGCTTATCGGCCCGAACGGTTGCGGTAAGAGTACGTTGTTGAAGTTAATGTTGGAGAAAATTGCACCCGATTCAGGCAAATTCCATGTTGGAACCAAGCTCGAAGTGGCTTACTTTGATCAATATCGTGAAAAACTGGATCCGGAAAAAACGGTTATCGATAACCTAGCCGAAGGTAAAATGGAAGTCGAAGTCGGGGGGCGTAAACGCCATGTGCTTGGCTACTTGCAAGACTTTCTGTTTCATCCACGTCGGGCAAGGACACCGGTAAAAGCCCTTTCCGGTGGTGAGAAAAACCGTCTGTTATTGGCTCGGATTTTCCTTAAACCCTGTAACTTGTTGGTACTTGATGAACCCACGAATGATTTGGATATCGAAACGCTGGAACTTTTAGAGGAATTGCTTGCCAATTATCAGGGTACCTTACTGTTAGTGAGCCACGATCGCCAGTTTGTTGATAACACGGTCACCCATAGCTGGATTTTCGAGGGTGAGGGTGTCATCAGAAAATTTGTTGGTGGTTATCACGATGCCATGCAGCAGCGTGATAATTATCTCAAGACGATAGAAGCTGAAAAGCCAAAAGCGAAGGAAGCGACAAAAGAAGAGAGCGCCAAAAAACAAACAACTAACAATAAGCCGACGAAAAAACTGTCTTACAAGTTACAAAGAGAACTTGAAGCCCTTCCTCAGCTTATTGAAAACCTAGAGAATGAAATCGCGCAAATTCAGGAATCGGTAAACGATCCAGCGTTCTTCCAGAAAAGCACGGACGAAACTCAACCTGTGTTGCAACGGTTAAGCGATGCAGAGGCAGAATTGGAAGCCGCTTTTGAACGATGGGAAGAGCTTGAAGAAATGCAAAAGGAATCGTAATGCAATTTAATAAATTCAAACTATCGGCTATCGCGCTTGCGGTAGCGGGTATTCCAACGCTAGCAAATGCCGCTTTATACACAGTCGAAAGGGTGGATAATGCGGCATCCACCCAGTCTGCTGTTGCGACCGCTATTTCTCCGAATTCCACTCAGATAGCAACTCAAGTGCTTTCAGGCCCTGTTGGTGTGAATTACTCCGAGGAGTTGCCTTTTATGATGGATGTGGAACATTTCATCAACAGTGAAGATGACTTGTTCCTGTACTGCCGTGATAACCTTGGTTACAACACCTGTGAGGCGTGGGCGGCAGAGCGCTGGTTTGGTATTAAAGACAGTGGCGAAATCTGTAACAGTGGCGACAGTGAGCAGGTTTGCTCCGGTGGCCTCAAGAAAGAGATTGATGCCTGGAACAATGGCTTTACCAGTAACAGTGTGGCAAGTGTTAATGGGGTCGTTC
Organism: Grimontia sp. THUN1695; assembly: GCF_059704325.2. Taxonomy (NCBI): domain Bacteria; kingdom Pseudomonadati; phylum Pseudomonadota; class Gammaproteobacteria; order Vibrionales; family Vibrionaceae; genus Grimontia; species Grimontia sp. THUN1695. Next base: position 1,302,219 of record NZ_AP046577.1, read on the forward strand.
ACAATCCATTCGGCTCTGGCGTAAGCAGCAGCGCGCCAACAGGCAGTGCAGACTCAGGCTCAACCAATGTTGTTATCAATGCCGTGACCGATGCAGGGGAAGCAATTGGTGTATCAAGCAGCCCTTACTACAGTACAGGGTCTCATTACGCCCGAGCATTCCAGCGCAGGGGTTTTTTGGGACAAGCAGAGTTATTGCCTCCTACTGGCTCAAGTGCTGTTATTAATGCCATTGGCCAAACAAACGCTAATGGTGTAATTCAGGCGTCGGGAAAAACCATTGTATTTGGTTCAGCATCAGTGGCCAATATGGCTGATCCTAACAATGGCAATAAAGTACCTGAAGGTACAGGGTTAGGTAACCTTAACGGTTGCTCTTCCGCTGTTGATTACAACAATCGCGCTTGTCAGTATTATCAGTTTGCTAATCAAGCTGCAGTTTGGGTGTCTGATTACTCAACAAACCCCAATAACGCCCGCGTGATTGCTGACTTTCCTAATGGCGCAACAGGCAATACGGATGACACTGCGCAAGCGAGCGTTAATGCAGCGGCATTGGTATCAGGAGCCACCGCACCCACTATGGTCGGTTTCAGTACTTACAACGATAATGACTTCTATGCAAGGGCAGTCAAATTTTCGCCTGTTACAGATTTTGCAACGTGCCTGACTGAATTAGAAACAAATGCTTCAAAACGTTGCTGGACTATGTCTCCAATACCCGGTATCGATATCCGACAAGGTGGAGATATCATCTACAGCTACACAGAAGCAACTGATATCAATAACAAGGGATTAGTTGTTGGGATAGCGAAAAATGCCCGTTTGAATAATGGTGCATACGCAGAAAAGATTTTTATCAACAAAGGTAATTCGACAACCTTGTTAGGACGCTCTCAAAGCGCGTTGTTCTTCGATGGTTACAATGGAACCGCAGCCGCCATTAACAACAATAATGAACTGGTCGGTAAAGTGGATGTAGAAAACATCCGTGATCGTTCACGCCGTCAGCGTGGCTATATTTATACTCATGGTGGCAACATTGGCGGTGCTTCTGGTTGGCTTCTGGATGACCTGACTAATGACCAGAATGTGTCAGGTAACAATAACCAGTTCCGCATAGCCGAAGCGTTTGATATCAACGATAAAGGAGATATCGCAGCTTCTGCTTTTTACTGTGCTGGTGGTTATAGCTCGACTGCACACGATGCACGTTGTCATGGTGAAGAAGAGCTGGTAGCCGTTAAACTTACTCGTCAAACAGGGGATATTACCCCACGTCCATACGAAGAAAATAACATTACGCGTAGCGGTGGTGGAATGGGTGTACTGAGCCTTTGCTTGCTTGCCGTTGGCTGTTTTTTACGCCGTAAAAAGTAATTTCATATTCTGGCTCATCTTCACAAATTTGGCGTGGATGAGCCTTTTGATGCTTGATTATTTATTAACCATGCGTGAATCTTAATTGGGTAGGCTTCATTAAAAGCAAAAGCTCGGCTTGAATGAAACCTCACTGAAAAGATACAACCATCTTAGGATAAGAGGGCGAATATATGAAAAGACAGAAGCGAGATCGTTTAGAGCGAGCACAGGCGAAAGGCTATCAAGCTGGTGTAAACGGTCGATCCTCTGAAGCATGTCCCTATCAGGCCATGGACGCGCGCAGCCAATGGTTAGGAGGTTGGCGCGAAGGTCGAGATACAAAAGTATCGATGTTGAAGTAACTTTTTAACTTACCCCAAAAACAGACTCAAGCCCCGTAATAGGGGCTTTTGTAAACTATTTTAACGCACTATAACTTTATATATTGGTCGCAATAAAAACAGATCTTTCAACATAAATAGTCTGCCTTCCTGATCATGAAAGTGAACCAGTAAGTAAGCTTTATAGAAGACAGAGACGATCGTAGAACCAAAAAACCGCCAATGAGGGCGGTTTAGGATTTTGCATGCCGTTAGTGATTAGAAAGAAGACGTGTCTTGGAATAGGCCTACTTTCAAATCTTTCGCAACGTATATCTCCCGGCCATCAACCAGTACACGGCCATCAGCTAGGCCCATGACCAGTTTACGGTTGATGACACGTTTCATTTGGATCTCATAGGTTACCTTCTTGGCGGTAGGTAGAATTTGGCCAGTAAATTTCACTTCGCCCACACCCAGTGCTCGACCTTTTCCTTTACCACCAGACCATCCGAGGAAGAAACCAACTAACTGCCACATTGCATCAAGACCAAGGCAACCAGGCATTACTGGGTCACCGGGGAAGTGACAGTCAAAAAACCATAGGTCTGGGGTAATATCTAATTCTGCAATAATAAACCCTTTGTCAAAATCACCACCTTCGTCCGTGATGTTTGAAATGCGATCCATCATCAGCATGTTTGGCGCTGGAAGTTGTGGACGACCTGGGCCGAAAAGCTCTCCCTGGCTAGAGGCTAGGAGGTCGTCTCTGTCATAAGAGTGGCGTTTCATTAGCATTTAATTGCTCCTGCAAAAAGTTAGGAGCACTTTAGCGTACACGTGTAAGCTAAACAACTCGGATCAGTGGTGGTTTAACCAGTGTTTCAGCTTATTAATTAAGGATGTGTGACGCTGCTCACCATGATGAAAAACATCGATTCGGTGGGCGATTTTGCCAAGAAGCGTTTCAGTTTCGCTGTCACCCTGTTGTTTTTCATCACCGCTAAACGGCAAACCAGTGATCAGTGGGAAAGCGTCTTCGACATGTTCTACTGCCCAAATATGGAAATTGCCGGCCTTAATCGCCTCAGTCACATCTTTGCTCAGGCAAAGTGCATTAAGGTTTGTTTTGGGCAAAATCACGCCTTGGGAGCCAGTGAGACCACGGTGCTCACAGATATGATAAAAACCTTCTATTTTCTCATTGATGCCGCCAACCGCTTGTACACGGCCGAACTGATCTACCGCACCGGTAATTGCAATGCTCTGGTTGATAGGTGTTTGGGAGAGGGCGCTGACAAAAGCGCACAGTTCAGCAAGCGAGGCGCTGTCACCGTCTACTTCACAATAAGATTGTTCAAACACAATAGAGGCTGAGTAGGGTAAGGGTTCATCTAAATCCAGCGCGGCACTGATAAATGCCTGCATGATCATCATTCCCTTGGCGTGGATATTGCCGCCAAGCTCTGCTTTACGTTCAACGTCAGCAATATCACCATCACCAAAGTGAACAACACAAGAGATACGAGCAGGCTCACCATAAGCCATCGGGTGACCAGGCATTTCAATCACCGTTAAGCCGTTAACTTGGCCAATGTGTTCACCACGGGTATCAATAAATACTTGTCCCTTGTGGATGTCATCTACCGCTCGGAGTGGCAGGTAAGATTCGCGGAAGTATTTTGCTTCAATGGCTTGTTCGACATGGTCTGCCGTGATGGTGTCCCCCTGGCTTTGGAAATCCGCTTCCCGAAGAAGTGTCTGGGTCCAAAGTGGGCAAAGCGGCAACCGATCCTGATCTTCGGTGAAACGTGCACCCGCCTGCATTATGCGCAAAACAGCTTCCGGTTCCAGTGGTTTGACACCAAAGGACTCTTGATAACCTTTCAGCACTGACAGGTAAGTATTGATATTTTCTTCGGTCAGGTACATATCCTGTTCAAACTCGGTGTAGCTTGCCAGGCTATAAAGCTCTGGTTCACCGGCTTCAAAATCGGACATAAGGGCACGATCGCCAACCACAATCACACGAACAGAAATATCCGACGCAGGTGGAAGGTCGCAATACAGGTCCGGCTTTGCGTTTTTCCAATGTAATTTGTTGGTGGAGAGCAGGGACTTCAATCGAGCCCAGATATTGGGCTGTGAAAGGATGCAACCAAGAGAAATGAGAAGCACACCGTTATTCGCATCATGAAGCAAACCAGTAACGTTTCGTGACGTTGTAACATCTAACGAGTTCGGATATACTACGCCAAATAATTGAACTTCATCAGCATTTTCCGCAATCACAACCGGCTTTTCTGCATTTTGCAGGGCATTTTTCACCATGTTTGCAAGCAATGTCAGGTAATCATAGACATCCGGCGCTGTCACAAGCAGCAGGCGGGGGAAATGGTCTTCGTGCACAAGACGGGCAATGCTGCTTTCCAATCTTGGTTGAAGTGCACTGGGAGACGCCGCTGTTACTGCGGGATACTGAAGAATGTGCTGCTTAATGTGGGAAAACTGCGGTACGACAGACTGCCAGGAAACTTCTTGCATGCGTTTTGGTATCAACTTTTGTCGGTGTATTAATAACTGAGAGTATAAATGAATACGCACGCTCAAAGTAGCAAAGATAACGGCTTGCCAGCATTACAAAAACAAGGCAGGGATGACACAGGTGGAAAAGATCGTTTTTGCGACATCATAGCGGAAAAGATTAAAAGGATGAGTGCACAATATTTGATTAAAAAGTAATCCACTGTTACGCTGTCACTGTATTTCAACCTTACTTTCACTCTCACGATAAAAATTCGAATTATGAAATATCAACAACTTGAAAACCTCGAGGCTGGATGGAAATGGAGTTATCTGGTCAAGAAATACAAAGAGGGCGTTAACGTTACCCGTTACGTTGACACCAGCGAGGTAGATGCAACTGTGAAATCACTGATGGCGCTCGAGCATGAGCCAACCAAAGTGATTGATTGGATCGGCGAACATATGTCTTCTGAGCTCGATAACAAATTGAAACAGGCGATTCGTGCCAAACGTAAACGCCATTTCAATGCCGAGCAAGAACATACCCGGAAGAAATCCATCGATCTGGATTTCAGGGTGTGGGAGAAATTGTCGTTGAAAGCGCAAGAGCTAGACGCCACTTTGTCAGACACCATTGAATACCTGATTAGCGAGGCAAACCGCTCTCAGAATGCCAACAAGAAAGTGGATGCATTGAAGAAAGATCTCAGCAGCCTGCTAGACATGTAAGGTGAGTCAATGGAATATTTTCTCGCTGGCAGTTTTATTGCCTTATTTGCTTACTTAATGGTTGATCGTCCTATTGTCCTGATCAAGTTTAAAGATGGGCGGTTGGTGAAAAAGAAAGGCAAGATCCCACACGGTTTCCTCCATGACTGCGAAGAAATCAACAAACGCACGCCCGTCAACGGCACCATCAAGGTTTACCGTAACCGCTTTACACCCGCCAAACTTGTGCTGTCGAAGGGGATTGACCACAAAGTGCAGCAACGTATTCGAAATGTTTTCCCTTATAAATCGTTTAAGTAACCACCATTCCAGCCACTATGTCTACTGTTGAACCTATAGCTTTTCGCCTTTCCCGAGGGGCAGACCTCAAACAATCCATCATGAATGCCGTTAAAGAACACCATATCCAGGCCGGTTGCGTTGTATCACTGGTAGGGTGTTTATCTGACCTGGCCATTCGTCTGGCGGATGGCGCGTCTACACTGCAAAAATCCGAGCCATTTGAAATTGTCTCTGTATCTGGAACATTGACCCCTGAACATGTGCACCTGCACCTTTCTGTTGCCGACTGTAGAGGACAGATGCTTGGCGGGCATATGATGGAAGGCTGTATCGTCAGTCACACAGTAGAAGTCTGCTTATTGCGCTTTGATGGGTACACATTCGGCAGAGAACCTGATGCAGACACTGGATACACTGAACTGGTGGTGAAAAAGCCTTAAATTAGTGGATTCACATTTTGAGTTTACAAATCGAGATTTCGTTAACGCCAGAGCTTTACAACGAGATGCAAGCTGCTGGAGACTTTGACGGATTTGCACCTATAACAAAACTACGTATTATGTAGTCTGGCGTTATGTTGAGGGATCCCGCCGACTATGCTCTTATCAGTCGGCGGTTTAAGCCGTCCCGAATGTGGGTACGCGAAGCGGGATTCATTAGGGGCGGGAACTTAAACCCGTAACATAATGGCCATAATGCGGAGGTTGCTTTCGCTGCCATTTTCCGCCCTGGTGAACCCTTCCCAGGAACAAAACTGCAATCATAAAACCCGCCGGCACCGTTTTTCCTGGCAATAAAATGCCATCATTCCTCGCTGGTAATCATTCCCAACTATCATAAATGTGTATTTATAACAGTTAAGACTCTGGACGGTTTGGAGGGGAACCCTCCACGCTGGCCTGAGTCCGACAAGCGTCAACATCACACGATCATTTCACCGTCACTTTCACGCGCGTCAGGCATTCAATCTCTGTGACTCGACCTCGACGACCGACGACGAGCGAAGCTAGCGTAGGAGGAAGGAGGAGGGGGCGAGTACACTTACTTTAATAGTGTACTCTCTTATCATTTTGACACTTTCGAGCGGTTTTGAGTTGGGGTTACTGTTACACCCCAACTAAGTCCTGACTTCAGGACTCTATACTTTTCAATGCTGTACTCTTTTCCCATTTTGGGCAAACTTGCGCTCATGGCCCCATGTACTTTTGTCTAATATTTGTCTTTTTCATGTTGCCGATAGGGGTGATGCACGTCACGCGAATCGGGAGTAGACTCCCTTTAATAGTCTACTCTAGTCCAATATTTAGACTATTCGATTGGTACGCCATGCTTTAAGTGCGTATTTACGTTGTCTTCTGTCTCAGCTACTTCTCTTGCAATAAATTCATCGCTTCCATCATCCATGCTCAGTTCAGATATGTACCTTTCGTGGTCAGGTACAAGTTTCCATGTAGCTAACATTTCTAGCTCTCTGTAATGGGGCGTTTTTGCAATGGTGTATATGAACTTTTCCAGCGGCATCTTCTGGTGCCGTTGTCCGTTACATATTTCATCTGCCGTTAGCTCTAAGTGTTGAGCTAGTAGCCTAATCTGGCTTGCTTTCGGTTCTGTCTCGCCGCTTTCCCATTTGATGTACGTTTGCTTTGCAACCTTCACAAGGCTGGCTATTTGTTCTTGGGTCAGATTCTTTCCTAATCTGGCATCTTTAATCACGTCTTTTAGCATTCCGGTCGCCCTTTGGTAACTTTATTTATTATTGTAATACCACTTTTTTAAAGGCATTGCTTGAAGTTAGTTATATTAGATAGTAGGTTATAAAAAACGTTACTTGACAGGTTTTTGTGAATGCTGGATTTACTTCGAATTAGGGTTCCTTTCAAGGCTGAATATTGCTTTCAGCTTGAGAGCCGTTCTTCGGTGAATTCTGCTTATCATTCAGAACTTGACGTTCGACGTGTATCAGCACTCCTCGATATCCCGACAGGGGTTAGAACGCTGCAACGTAATGCGGATCTCACTGTGTCATCCATCAGCGGTGAGTATCTGCCTTATGAGTCGATACCGACCAGCTTCACGGGCATAGCGCTCAAATTCAATAACGGCTCTCCTAATGTGCCACCATCTGTCGAGATGAAAGCCAGCCCAGCCAAGATCATTCAAGGCCATAACGTATTCGGTTCAAACTCCATTCTGTTGGCCTATTGCGTATTCCGATTTACTTGAACAGCCATTCCGGTTTTATTTGAACACCTCAGATCAACGCATCGTTGGCTAACCGATTTTTAACTTAAGTGTTCAAGTGGCGTCAACGGTCGCCAGTATTTTCCTCATTGACTCTCCTTTCAGTTTTATCCGGTGTGCATTGTGCATCAGGCGATCGAGGATGGCATCGGCCAACGTGTTATCACCGATGGATTGATACCATTGGTCGGTGGGGAGTTGGCTGATGAGGAGGGTTGAGCTACTGCCATGGCGGTCATCCATGATCTCCATCAGGTCGTTGCGCTGCGCGGCTTTTAGCGGTTCTAGTCCCCAGTCGTCCAGGATGAGCAGGTTGAGTTTAGCCAGGCTTTTCAGCTTCTTGCTGTAAGTGCCATCGGCTTTGGCCTGGGTGAGTTCCATGAGCAGACGACTCACCCGGTAGTATTTCACCGTGTAGCCTTTCAGGCAGGCGGTGTTAGCAAGCGCACAGGCGATATAGGTTTTCCCGGTGCCGCATGGCCCGGTCAGTAACAGGTTTTGCTGCCGCTGTAGCCAGTCGCATTGAAGCAACCCTGTCATGACACTTTTTTGCAGGCCGCGCGGGTGCTGATAATCGATGTCCTGGGCGGTTGCCGCAAGTTTTAGTTGGGCCTGTCTGAGCAGGCGCTGTTGTTTACGGTTATCCCGTTCATGGATTTCCTGGTCGGCCAGCAGTTGCAGCCGCTCAGCGAAGCAGAGGTCCTGATACTGGCCCGGTTGTTCGAGTTGCTGGCTCAATGCTTTTGCCATGCCACTCAGTTTGAGTTGGTGCAGTTGGGAGAGTGTGGTGTTTACCATGGGTTTTCTCCTTAATGGAAGCTCTGTGGGCCACGGATATTTTCGTGGTGCTGAGGGAGTGTCAGTGTTTCCTGGCTGGATTCACTGATGAGCTTGTCCTGATTACTGTTTAAGATGTCTTTGAGCTGTTGCAGGCGATAGAGCTGATGTTGATTAGCCAGTTTACAGGCGGTATTGAGCCGCTGCGGTGGATACTGGCTGGCTAATCGCAATGCGCCCAGACAGACGCGGAACGCCTGCTGTGGATGCGGTTTGCGTTTAAGCTGCGCTTTTACCCAGACAAGCACGTCATCGCCGATGTCCTTCGCCCAGTTCATCAGACTGCCCTCACTGACTTTGTGGTAATGCTGGTGCTGTACAGGCATGTGCTGCGGTGTAGTGGTAAACCCGTAGCGGTCATTACGGGGGTGGCTGGCAACGCATTTACCCTGGAAGTAGATTTGCACTAAGCGCGGCTTCGCGTGAAGCTCAACCCGCTCACCAACCAGTTGATGCGGTACTGAGTAAAGATGGCTCTCATACTGCACATGGTAATCAATGTTCACTTTAGCCTGGCGGATGTCAGTGTATTCATAGGCATGACACGGTAGCGGTTTTAAGGCGGGTTTATCCAGTTCGTCGAACCACTGCTGACGGGTTCCAGCCATTTGTTTGAAGGGCTTACTGTTTACTTCTATCAGTAACGCGCTGATGCACTGATTCAGCTCATACAGTGAGAAGAAGGTGTGATGGCGAAGCCGGGCTAATATCCAGCGCTCAATGATTTGTACACCCACTTCGGCCTTGGCTTTATCCTTCGCTTATACGGTCTGGCCGGCACGATGGCCGTATCATAGTGAGCCGCCAGTTGCTGATAGGCCGGGTTGATATCTGGGTCGCTTTTACAGGCTTTGGTGACGGCACTTTTTAAGTTGTCCGGCACCACCATAGTGGGGACGCCACCGAGATAGTCAAAGGCCCGAACGTGGCTGCCCAGCCAGTCTTGTATACCTTGCGTCCAGGTCGCTTCGGCGAAGTAATAGCTGCTCGCTCCCATGGCCGCCACGAAGATTTGGGCGTGCCGGATCTCGCCAGTCTGTGGATTCACAACAGGCATGGTTTGCCCTGCGTAATCGACGAACAAGACGTCACCTGCCCGGTGATGCTGACGCATGGAGCGGCGCTGTTTCTTCAGCCAGTGCAGATAGCGGTCGCAGAACTGGGAATAACTGTAACAGCGGTTGGGGTATTGCTGAGTGTATTCCTCCCACAACAGCAGCTTCGTCACGCCCTTACGGCTTAGTTGCTTACGTAAGTCTGCCCAATCCGGCTCTTGGAATCGCTTGGCATGGCGGGTATCGGCTTGCGGATAAAAGCAGCGGGCCAACTGCGCATCATCCAGTTCACCCGGCAGTGGCCAGGATAAGTTCATGCTCTTGGCTTTGCTGAGCAGTGTTTGAATACTACCGACACTGACTTTGGTGCTGCGGTGGATCTCTCGGATACTCAATCCTGCCGAGAAATGCAGCCTTAAAACCTCTCTGATTTTACGCATTGTGATCCTTTTCAAACCTACCCCTCACTCGCCAACGAAAAGTCAGTGGTTAAGTTATCAAATTAATTGTTATTTCAATGCGTTGAGAAAATTCCGGTGTACTTGAACACCGATTCCGGAAATGAGCACAAAACTGTACTAAATAAATCCGGAATCAGAGTTCAAATGATTCCAGAATAGGTGTTCAAGTGTTTCCGGAATTACTGTTCAGATCCGGCCGGAATACGCACCTATGCCGAAATGTACGCGGCCTTGCAGACTACACACCTTGATTTGATGGATATGCTCGATTGGGATGAGGGTGAGGTTATGGGCATGGACTGTACATTCTCAGCGCGTGTTGATACCGAGCAAAAAGCCAAACAGGCTATCGCACATATGGCGAATGTCTCTCATCGTCAGGTTAAAGCCTCACGCAGTGACTATGAAACCACCTGTTACCACAACCGAAAATCTTCACACTGGAGTGGCAAGTGCTATTCCAAAAATCACGAATTTGAAAAGCAATACCACGAATATCGACTGAAAGCAGAGAAGGGGGACAAACACGCACAAGGTGTTTTCGAGGCCATGTCAGACCCACGTTTACACCAGTTTGCTAAATGGCTTATTCGCTTTGAATCCAGTATCACGAAAAGAAAACTGACCGACCTGAATATACCGACGAAAATTAACGACCTAATCACTTATCAAGAACAGCTCAAGCAAGAAACGGGAAAGGAGTTGATAGAAGAACTCTGGTTAATGACATATGGCGAGCTGATAAATCACACATATCGAGGTCATAGCATGAATATCTATGATGATGAATTAGTACAGAACACACTCAAAGCCAAACACCGAAAACTGACTCCCAAGGGCAATATCAGTTACGCCAAAGCGGATAGGGCGTTTTCATTTTACCGTCGCTTGGTTAATGAAGGTTATCTGGAAGTGAAGCGCTCATTCAGTGTTAAGCAAACGTTCTATAACAACTTCAACCTGCTGCTTGAAGCCGGATTCACTAAAGCACAGTTACAGAACCTTCGTGGTAATGGCATGAGCAATGTAGTGCCTCTGGTTGATGTGATTGCCGTCGATTTTTCTCAGCAATATCCCGATTGGTATGTCGAACCGCAATATGGCCCGTTAACACGCAAGCTCCTCGAACGTGACAACGTTGTTCAGCTACGTTCTGCCTAGGAAGGTAACCTCATGTTAAAAATCGAAGTTTTTCCAGAAGATACCAAAGTTGATGTTCGCACTATACGTGCTAAAGATGACAAACCCGCACGTCAAATTCATGAGCAGGTTGCTTATGCCTATTTAGGCGGCAAATTTCCCGTGCAGATAAAACTCTCGCTCGATGAAAGCCAGCCGCCGTACCCAGCGGGAGTGTATACGCCGGACTGTGAAAGCTATATCGTCAATAGCTATGGGGGGCTTGAGTTGCGCAAGTTCGGCATAAAAATTACACCACTTGAAACAGACGCATGAATCTTTAACAACAAAGCCGGCTAACTGTAGTAGCAGTCAACGGGCTTCTGACCACAACCAACTTACGGAGAGTTGATTATGACTGCCACAAATAATGCCACAATCGAAGCCCTTGAGCTATCAAGCCAGTTAATGCACCTCAGTAACTTCTTGCATGAGTCCGCCGCATTTTACCCAGAAACAGCCATTGCCGAATTACAGGAACATCAGTTCGGATTAATAGAGCAGCTACACGGCGCACTGATGACTATCAATCAACTGCAATCCCAACAAACTAGCCAGCTGGAAGCCACGCTGAAAGAAGTAATTTAATCAATTCCTTACCACACCAAACTACGCATTATGTATATTATGTTAAATGATATGCACAGATACGCCAAATCTAATTTCCTTAAGCCTGCAATCACCCGCTTTCTTTATAGACTTCGTCGTATTGAACGTAATTATCTATTTACCATAAAATAGATAATTACCAATTCTCTAAGAGACTCAGTTGGATCATATTGTTCCAACTGAGTTCTTCTAGCGTTGGTGAATTATCTAATCAGAAGCAAGCTTGAGTGGCTGCCGACAGCTTTTAACGGGATTTATCTTTGTCATCCATCTTGATCAGCGCTTTCATGATGGTCGCTTCCAAAGTTTAAAACCTGTGGAAGCTTAAGCGTAAACCGCGCGCCACCTTGTGGCATGTTTTCTGCCAACAAGTCGCCATGGTGATCCATCACTAACCGATAGCTGATAGCAAGACCAAGTCCTGTACCCTTGCCGACATCTTTGGTGGTAAAAAATGGGTCGAATACCTTGCCAATATCAGCAGCGTTAATTCCTTTCCCGTTGTCAGTAATACTTAACCAGGCTTTGGGCGCGTCGATGCCGGATTCAACTATGATTTTTGGATTTTTGTGGTGTTTACACGCATCAAACGCGTTGTTAAGCAAGTTTACAACAACCTGAACTAACTGGCCTTTGTGCCCGATAACCACAATGTTTTGGCTCGGAGCCAATTGAATTACTTGTTCTAATGCTTTGTTTGCAGAAACCCATTTAGTCGCAAGTGCCACTACATCATTTAATACCACCTCCGACTTTTCTGCCTGTAAAACGCAAGAATGGTTCAAGTCTTCAACAATATCGCTCACACGCCCTGCTGCTTCCAGTATATCTTTGACCATGGGCTCCAAATCCTGGGTAATATCGTCAATACGCAGCGTTTCCCGAAGCGCGGCAACTTTCGGTTGTGGGTCAGCGTGAACCATCTCCAGATATTGCCTGAGTCTTTCTGCGCGCTTTATCAGGGAATGCCCATTACCGACAATGAAACTGATGGGGTTGTTAATTTCATGGGCTACCCCTGCGGTTAACTGCCCAAGAGATGCCAGTTTGTCGGCTTGAACCAGCTGTTGTTGAGCGGCTTTTAACTGGTTTAAGGTTTCTGCCAGCTCGTCGTTTCGTGCTTCCAATGCCTGTTGGTAATGACGTAAAGAAAGATGTGTTTTGATCCGTGCTTTGACTTCAGCAAGGTGAATAGGCTTGGTAACATAATCCAGAGCACCATAATCAAACGCTTTAAGCTTGTCATCCAACTCGTTGTAACTACTGATAAAAAGCACTGGTATATCTACCAGGGATTGATTTTTTTTAAGCCGGGCACAAACCTCAAATCCATCTATGTCAGGCATATCAATATCAAGCAACACCAAATCTGGTACGTTTACTTTGATCCCTTCGAGCGCTGCTGCGCCGGAAAAATATGCCTGTGTTTGATAGCCTTCATCCTTTAGCAGCTCGCAAAGCATTTCACATAACGTGACCGAATCATCCACCACAGCAATGACGGGCGCTTTATCATTAGTATTCCGCAGTGATGTCATTGACCGTTCCCTTGATTTTGTTCCTGTGACATGTAGCTTTCCAGCGCTTTAATGAGTTGGTTAAACTCATCCAACAGGGGCTGGTAAGTGTGGCTGTCGAGGGCTTTGTCCCTGCACGCCCACTCAAGTTGCTCACAGATCTCGCAAAGCTTTTCTGCCCCCAAAGCAGCCGTGATCCCTTTTAACTCATGGAAGACATGTTTTTGTGCCGGTTTATCCTGTGTCTGGTAGACACGTTTCAGCGCATTTAACCGAAGCTCACACTCGGAGAGGAACGTCTCAAGCATTCTGAGGTAAACCTTTTTGTTTGAGCCTAACCTTAGCAGTGCCGCTTCCGGATGAAATACTGGCGCTTCTGCGACCGAACCAGTCCCCTTTTGCTGGCTTGCAGCGAGATGATTGGCGATGACCTGAATTAGGCGCCGAAAATCGATAGGTTTGGGAAGATAGTCATTCATCCCTGCCTGAATACAGGTTTCCGCCATGCTGGCAGAAGTATTGGCAGACAGCGCGATAACCGGAACATGGCTACCATTTGGCAATTTACGCAGCGCTTTTGTTGCTTCGATACCATCCATGCCTGCCATACGTAGATCCATCAGAATCAGGGAGAACGCCTGTTGTTTAACCACTTCTATTGCCTCTTCCCCCGAGCTGACCTGACTGATCACCATGCCTAGGGAAGAAAGCAGTTCGCGGATCATCTCCCGGTTGATGGTATTATCATCTACCACCAGAACCTGTTTTCCCTCCAGCTCACTGACCTGTGACAGGCTTAATTTCTCACTAGCGCCAACCACCGAAGAATGGGTCAGGGCTGACTCATCAATCACGCCAAATTCAGCCGAAAACTCGCATTCAGTCCCCTGACCCAACGCGCTGTTAATATGAATGCGCCCTTTCATCATGTGCACCAGTTTCTGGCTGATAGTCAGACCCAGCCCGGTACCACCAAAGCGGCGGGAGGTCGACGGTTCAGCCTGATGGTATTTGCTGAACAGCTGGCTGAGCTGGTCGTCTGTCATGCCAATCCCGGTGTCACATACGCGAAAAATCAACGTGATACTTTTTCGGGCGCGGGATTTTTTTCTACTGACAGTCACTGACACTTCCCCTTTGTGAGTAAACTTAATCGCATTCCCCACCACATTGACCAACACCTGTTGTAAACGAAGCGGATCCCCGATTAAATTGTCTGGTACAGACGGCTCCACTCCCACTGAAAATGTCAGGCCCCGCTTGGCGACATCAAACCACATTACATGCCGGACATTACTCAGCACCTGATTGAGATTAAATGGTACGCGCTCCATTTCCAGCTTACCGGCTTCAATTTTTGAGAGATCGAGAACATCGTTGATCAGGTGTGATAACGAATGGGAGGCGACATCAACCTTATTAAGATAGTCGCGCTGTTTCAGTGTCAGTTCCGAGTGCAGACAAAGTTTGGTAAAACCAATAATCGCGTTCAGTGGCGTGCGAATTTCGTGGCTCATAGTGGCGAGGAAGTCCCCTTTAGCCTGATTTGCTGTATCGGCCTCTGCTTTGGCTTTTTGCAAGGCAATTTCACTTTGCCTGAGGGCGACCTCGCGCTGACGCATGTCCGAGATATCGGTTGCAGTCAGCAATATTCCCTGCAATTTCCCCTGATGACTGTAAAACTGCTCGCCCTTCACCAGATACACCGCATCTGTCAGAGACCCATTTCTTCGGTGCAGTGGCATTTCACATTCGAGCTGGCCCCGTTGCGTGATGTAGGAAACCACAAACGATCCTGACGTCATACCGGCTTTTTCACGGATACGGGAAAGCATCTCTTTAGGGAACAGCATGTCTACATGAATTTGCGACAATTCATCTTCCGACCAATGCAGATCTTCTGTGAAAACACGATTGGTTTGGGTAATTTCTCCATTCACACCAACCACGACCAATATGCTGTTCATGGCATCGTTGATGCTGCGGATATACGCATTGAGTTCAAGCAGTTGCTTGTTCTTCTTCTTCAGCGCGTTCCGTTGGGATTCCACTTCAAGCAAAATGTCATCCATCGCATGGGTTGCTGCCAGTAGCTGCTGCTCTCTGGCTTCTGCGGCAGCATAAAGCGCATCAATCTCCTTGCGAAGCTGGGCGTTTTCCTGCTCCGGTATGTTGTTCCCTTTCCCGGACTTTCCTGAAGGTACTGTCATCTTGGGTACCTTTGGTGTTCTAGCTTGTTAACTGCGTGACGCCGGGCATACGCCGTTATGGTAGCGACAACCTTATCCAGCGCAGCATCAATTTGTGGCGAAACGTGCAGTGAAAAGCTTTCATATATCGCAGGCTGAACCGCCAACACCGAGATATCAGGGAGCGGTCTGGTTATGGCATTAACAGCTTGCAATAAATACCCCACGCCGCCCATGTGATCTGCATTTTCGCCCCTGCCGATATTCTCGGGTAAAACAAAACGGACACTGCCCGGCGATAACCCCATGTCTGCCGCATCCACAATCAAAACAGCGGCACAACCATCGAAAAGTGGCAACGTATTCAGCCCCCCAATGCCGACATCATAAATTTCAACACCTGACGGCAAGGTTTCGTCTTCTAATCGCAATGCAACAGCCGAACCGATACCATCGTCACTGTGAAGTGTATTGCCGAAACAGAGGATCCTGAGTACTTCCATATAATCACACCCCAAACCGCAACTTTTTGCCGGTTGGCAGCATATGAACGGTGCAGACTAAGCAAGGATCGTGCGAGCGGATAACATGTCCCACCAATAAAGGGTTATCCAAATCATCTACAGACAGGCCAATTACACTCTGCTCCCAGTGACCATGTGTGCCATTGGAATCTCTGGGTGAGGCATTCCATGCTGTCGGTGTGATGATTTGATATCGCTCAACCACCCCATCTTTAATGCTTACCCAATGACCGAGTCCTCCCCTTGCGGCCTGAACCATGCCAACGCCTTTGCCATCGACTTCATCTTCAGGTCGCGGTGGCAAGAAAAACGCGCCGCCAAGATCACCGGCCAGCGCGTCAACGGTGTCTTTCATCTGTTGCAGGCTAAAACCGATACGACGAAGGCGCGAGAATTGCCTCAACCAGGTTGAAGGCCCTTCCTGCCGGTGAAATGCAGACACCAAAGGATCACCATTGATGATGAGCTCTGCCATGGGCCCGGTTTGCATCACTTTACTGTCGTACCGTGGCGCTTTTGCCCAGGTGTAACGGTCTGATTCGCGTTGGTAATCGGGAATGGTTTCCCCTTTGTGTGGATGTCGGCCGCCCGGGTATTGGCGAAACCATGAATAACGGACATGTTCTTCAATCAGGGATTGGTCAAGCGGTGTAACCTCACCACGCTCACTATCATAAACCCCCGGCATAACATGATGTTTGGCTTCGCCAATGCCGCCATAACTCAACATATCGCCGGCGCCAAAGCCAACCTGATGTAAACCTATTAAGCGTGAAAAGCGGGTAAACAGTCCCAGCGCACTGTTCGCTTTCCGGCCATCGCTTTCCCACCCGTCAAGAAAGACGTCTGCATTGCTGAGCGAAAGCCAGTTGTCCAGCGAATCACCAATCACGGCGTTTTCATACCAGCGAGTCAGTTTAGCGATGATGTCCCGGGTTTCTATGATCTTGCGAATACTGGGTTTTCCTACCACGCCACCGGGTAGCATATAAGACGAGTGTGGCCATTGCCCGCCAAACAGAGCAACAATCCCGACAGCATCCCGGCTTTGTGCCAGTGCGTCCAGATGAAATCTCCCTTTGAAAGGCGCAAAAGCGTCAATGATGTCGTGATACAGAGGATGGTTTTGGTATGCGGTATGGCAAAAATCGACCAGAAACATCAGGAAACTCTGACGAATGTCGTTCTGGATGCTTTCAGTCAGAAGACAAAGGTTACGGATATGGGTCGCATTCGGTGGAGGCTCAATCCCCCAAACCTGCTCAAGCGCCAGCGTGGCGGCATACAAATGTGCGGTGCCACAAATGCCGCATACCCGGGGAGTGATGACAGCAGCATCACGGGGCGTGCGCCCTATCATGATTTGTTCAAACCCCCGGTACATCACGCCAATACAACGGGCATCGACCACCACACCGTCTTCCACATCCAGCTCAAATTCCAAATCACCTTCGACGCGGTTAAGGTCAATATTCAGCGTTTTTTTCTCCATCAAGGCTCCATCTTCCGTTTTTTCACCCGTTCAGGTGCAGCCGCTTTGGCGAGATTTTTATAGGCAATGTAATTAGCGCGCTCGACGCCAACCGGAAGCTTTTGTGGGATTGGGCCGAGTTTCTCGGTACGGAACAGGCCTTCATCTTCCGGAAAGCCCGGTGACGTACACCCAAAACAAGGCACGCCAACACGGGTCTTACTGCTCCTGCCATTCCAAAGATCGGTGTTACAGGTTGCCTGAGTGAATGGCCCTTTGCAGCCAAGGTTAAAGAACATGCAGCCATTGGTACCAAACTCGGATTCTTCCACGTCATATTCATGGTATTCGTTGCGGGTACAGCCCTGATGGACAAGTGAGCTGAAAAACTCTTTCGGACGGTTAAGTTCGTCCAGTTGCAGAATGATGCCACTGGCGATCATCGCCAGCGTTTTGGTCATGGTGTTGGGATGAACCGGACACCCTGCCACATTGATCACCGGATAACCTGCGCCGCTTCGCCACGCCGAATCGAACAATCCGCCGCGTTGTTCCTTGTCCATTTGCAAACCAACACAATCCGATGGGTTTGGTGGCGCAGCATGTACACCGCCAAATGCTGCACAGGTCCCCATAGCAACAACATAACGCGCTTTTTCTGCCAGCTTCTGCACCCATTCTTTTTTGGCGGTCTTGCAGAACATATCAAACATGCCGGTGCCATTTGGCGCCATCACGATGCTTCCCTCAATGCAAAGGATGTCGAGCCGTTGTTTACCGTCGATGATGTTGTGCATCAGATCATGCAGGTCATGGGGACTGTCTACGGACAACGAAGGTTGCCATAGAAGCTCAAGGGGATAATCATTCAGCAGGTCGTGAAAAGAAGGCCGATCGGCACTGAGCAGTGCCATAGTATCGCCACCGCAAGTTCCTGTCTGAAACCAGAGTAATGTCATTTTGTTTTTTGCCATGACTGCTTTCCTGCAAAACCGGGTTAACAGCGCTTCAACTGTTGTGCGCACCGGATAAAGGGGTTGCGGCAGCAATTAAGGCCTGCCCAAACGCCAGCCCGCCGTCATTGGCGGGAACCTGTTGGTGGACCAATACGTTAAATCCTTGTTGGGTAAGGGTTCTGACGGTCATTTCCAGCAATAAACGGTTCTGGAAAACCCCGCCACTCAACACAATCTTTAGCAAACCTGACGACAATTGAAGATGCTGGCAGAGATGTACCACCATATCGCCGGTTGCTTTGGCAAGGCTGAGATGAAACTTATAGGCAATAAAACCGGGCTCCTGAAAGTTCAACACATCACGGAGCATCGCCTGCCACATCGGCGCAGGATCCAGCCGTGCCGGCAGGCCAGCCCGAATATCAAACGGGTAAGTGTCGGTGAAATCCGGTGTTCCCGTTGCTGCCAGAGCCTCAAGTTCAATTGCCGCCTGCCCTTCGTAGCTTTGTTCATGGATACAAACAGACAGCAGTGCCGAAACAGCATCAAACAGCCTGCCTACAGAAGACGAGTGCGGAGAGTTAAGACCTGCCTGAATCATTGATAAAATGTTACTGGCGACGTTTGGCTGAATGCCAAGCGCCTCAAACACCGCCCGTTTATCTGTCACGTCGATACGTGAATGATCAAGCCACGCGATAAGGTTTCGCCACGGCTGAACAATGGCTTTGGATGCGCCGGGTAACGCCACGGTCTCCAGATGGCCGATACGTTCAAAAGCGCGATAATCGGCAAACAGGAACTCTCCGCCCCAAAAAGTGCCATCTTCTCCGAATCCGAGTCCGTCAAACACCACGCCGAGCACGTTTTCATGATCAACGGGCAGCAGGTTATCGCCCATGCAGGCGGCTATGTGTGCATGGTGGTGCTGGATTCCAGTGATGATCCGGTTGCCGTAAACTGATTTGGCGAATTTTGATGCCAGATATTCAGGGTGGCTGTCGATGGCTACTCTTTCAGGGGTAAAGCGGTAGAGGGTTTGGTAATGAGACAACATGCGCTGAAAGTCTTCCCATACCCGGACACGTTCCAGATCGCCAATGTACTGGCTTACTATCGCGCCATGGCCGGTTAACAGACAGAATGCGTTTTTAACTTCCCCGCCCATTGCCAGAACGCTGGATGTCCCTTCAAAGCCCGGTGGCAGTTCAATAGGACTGGGGGCAATCCCCCTTGCCCGTCTCAGTATTTGCAGGCCCTGATCAGTTTGCCGGAACACAGAATCATCAGCCCGTGTAACGATGTCCCGATTGTGGAGAAGCCAGATATCGGCAATCCCTTTTAGGTCTTCAAGTGCTTCCCGGTTATCCGTGCATTGCGGGTTTCCACTGAGATTGGCCGACGTCATCACCAACGGCAGCGCTACGTCTTGGCACAATAAAAGGTGCATGGGCGTAGCAGGCAGCATGATGCCTAATTCCCCCAGATTCGGGGCAACGGCCGTTGCAATGACGCTACAATCCCTTGCATTAGGTGACGCCGTCACATTTCGTATTGGCATTATCACCACCGGACTGCTGGCGCTTCGGAGCATCTCCAATGCGGCTGACGACGGCTGGCAATAGAGACTCACCAGCCCTGTGTCTTTCATCATCACAGCGAAAGGCTTATCGGGACGCTGTTTACGCCTTCTCAGGGTGTCGACAGCATTCTGGTTTGTTGCGTCGCAAACAAGGTGAAAGCCGCCTAGCCCTTTTACCGCAAGGATTCTCCCTTGACGAATGTAGCGCGCAGCAGCCTGGATGGCATCAATGTCATCCATCTCCGGGAGTGCAATTTCCCGCCCCTCCGCGTCACACAGCCACACCGCCGGTCCGCAATCTGGACAGGCAACAGGCTGGGCGTGGAAACGGCGATCGGCAGGATTCTGGTATTCGCGTTCACATTGCGGACAAAGCGGAAATGCAGCCATGCTGGTTTTGGGCCTGTCGTAGGGCAACGCGTTGATGATCGTCAGTCTGGGGCCACAGTGGGTGCAGTTGGTGAAGGGATAACGATAGCGCCGGCTGGCAGGATTTAGGGTTTCTTCAGCACATTCCGCACACATCGCGGCATCAACCGGAATACCGGCATTGATTTGCGCCGTTTCATCGCTTTCCGCGATAAAGAAGTCCTCGGGAGGCGCCCCCAAGGTTGCGAATTGCAGGTGTACTGACGATATCGACGCCAGTGGCGGTTGCTCATGCTTTAACGCTTCCACAAACCGTGAAGCGAGTTCATAGTTGCACCAAAGCGCGACGACAACACCCTCGCCATCATTGAGGACAAACCCTTTCAATGACAAACCGCGGGCCACACGCCAGATCGTCGGCCTGAAACCGACGCCCTGGACGACACCGCGGATCCGGATTCGATACCCCGTCATACGGCCCTATGACATAATCAACTGGTACACACCGCTGAACGCAATGAGGCCCCCTGAGATGGGCATGACAAAACGGGTGGACTGAAAACGCTCTGCCGTTTTGGCCAACGTTACACCCACAAAAATAAGCGCGGCGGAAGAGATCAAAAAGCCAGAGAAATAGCCAATAGTGCTCACTGCATACGGCATCTCGGCACCATGCGCAGCGCCATGTGCCAAGGCGAATAGTGCTGTCAGGGGTAACGTTGCGATCAGTGAGAGTGAGCGTCCTACCACCAGCAAAAATCCGAGCAATAGCACCGAAAGCGCTATACCTGTTTCCACCAGCGGAACATTGACACCAAAGAAAGTCAGTGCGGCACCGAAGGCCATTGTCGCTAAAAAGACAGATGGGATCAGGGAGCCTGCGTTCTTCACACCGATGTTTTTCAGCATGAAAGCCCAGATCCCGATGGCAATCAGTGCAATTGCATGGTCTGCCCCGGTAATTGGGTGGCTTATCCCAGCCAAAAATCCATTGACCTCATGGCCGGTGTGCGCAACAGCGGTAAAAGGCGCGGCTGACGCCAGAACAGTTGCAAGTAGGTATCCATTACGTTTCATTTTTTCCTTCCTGTTTTCTTTGCGCCTTTCGGCAGCCAATGTCGATTAATTACCTTTAATTGCCTTCCCTCAGCAAATGCGTGGCAGTTGATCCCCGGTCAGCATGTCTATCATTCGCTCACTGCCAAATGCCGTTTTCATCGACACACCGGCACCTTGTCTTTGGTCACCTGTGGTTTCTATCCGGCCAATCACAGCAGCCTTTTCCGCACTGGGAAAGCTTCTCAAAGCCTGAATTGCACTGTCAGCAAATTCCGCAGGGACGATGGCAATAAACTTGCCCTCATTCGCCAGATAAAGCG
This sequence comes from Grimontia sp. THUN1695, assembly GCF_059704325.2. Lineage (NCBI taxonomy): Bacteria > Pseudomonadati > Pseudomonadota > Gammaproteobacteria > Vibrionales > Vibrionaceae > Grimontia > Grimontia sp. THUN1695. Next base: position 1,323,806 of record NZ_AP046577.1, read on the forward strand.
GATCCAGCCCCAACAGTTCGCATACACCGCGCACTTCTTCGCGGACGGGGATAACACCATGATCGAGCACGATCTTCACATTGCTGCTTTCTGCAAATTCGTTCAGTAACGTGGCAATGCCTCCCCGCGTGGCATCACGAAGGCAGTGAACCGGCGCTACATCAAGCAGGGCTTTCACTTCGGGATACAGGGCCCGGCAGTCTGACTGGATCTGGGTATCGAGCGACAAATCGCCGCGTGATGCCATGATGGTGGCACCGTGATCGCCCACCCATCCGTTAACGATCACTACATCACCGGGCTGGGCATGATTTGCCCGAATATCGATCTTCGGTGGCACAACGCCGATGCCCGACGTGTTAATAAACAGTTTGTCCGCTGCCCCTTTATGGACCACTTTGGTGTCACCGGAAACAATGGCAACACCGGCCTTATCAGCGGCTTGTTTCATGCTGGCAAGAATACGCCGCAGCACTTCCAGCGGCAGCCCTTCTTCCAGAATCAGTCCGCACGTCAGGTAAAGTGGCATTGCCCCACCCATGGCGAGATCATTTACCGTGCCATTAACCGCAAGCGTACCGATATCTCCCCCCGGAAACTCCAGTGGATCGACGACAAAGGAATCTGTGGTCATCGCCAGTCGGTCACCCAGCTTCGTTATATCTGCCAGCCCCAGACGGGCCTGATCTTCCAACGGAGCGAGATGCGGATTGTCAAACACCGCTACGATTTCTTTCTCAACCAGTTCACGCATCGTAATCCCGCCACTGCCGTGTGCCAGCGTAATGCATTCAATATTTCCATCTATATCAACGTGGCGCGGTAAGGACATAACCACTTTCCTTTCTCAAACGGCGGATGTGTTATCTATCACGGCGATCCGGCCCTGACCTTTATCTGGCACGCGGAAACCGTGGTTGTAATATGCCGCACATGCACCTTCAGAAGACACCATCAACGCGCCCATCGGTACGTGCGGCGTACAAGATTTGCCGTACATGTTGCATTGCCAGGGCTTAATCAGCCCTTTCAACACGTCTCCACACTGACAGGCATCAGGCTCTTTGGATTGATGACGGGAAACGGTAAATTTTTGTTCGGCATCCCACGCAGAATAGTTGGGGCGAAGCCTGACACCGGCATCACCGATTTCGCCAAATCCCCGCAACTCGGTTACCGGATAGGTGTCATACACTTTCTGAATAGCCGCAAGCCCCGGGTCGTTGCCCTGCTTGTCAACCACCCGTCGGTATTGGTTTTCCACATCACTACGCCCTTCAGCAATTTGGGTGACCAGCATCAGGATAGATTGCAAAATATCGAGTGGCTCAAACCCGGTAATTACGATGGGTTTGGCATAGTCACGGGCAATAAACTGGAAAGGTTCCAGCCCAATCACCATGCTGACATGGCCCGGCGCGAGAAACCCATCCAGCTTCAAATCCGGTTCGTTCAAGATTGCTTCAATCGTAGGCGCGGTCGTGATGTGATTACAAAACAGGGAGAAGTTATCCAGCCCTTCTTTTTCTGCCTGCAACACCGTCAGTGCGGTACTGGGCATGGTGGTTTCAAACCCTAGGGCGAAAAAAACCACTTCCTTATCAGGATGTTTTCTGGCGAGCGCTAACGTATCCAGTGGCGAATACACCATGCGGATATCGCTTCCCCGGGCTTTTGCATCCAGCAGGCTACCTTTTTGTCCCGGTACACGCATCGCATCGCCAAAGGTCGTGAAAATCACTTTCGGGTTAGCCGCAATTTCTATGCAGTCGTCCACACGTCCCATGGGCAAAACACAAACTGGACATCCCGGCCCGTGCACCATCTCAATGCGATCTGAAAGCAGGCTCTCGATGCCGTACCGGAACAATGTATGGGTATGCCCGCCACAAAACTCCATCAACTGAAGCGGGCGCATCGATTGTCCTTTAGCGCGTCTCTTTTCGATGATATCCAGCTTGACATTGATCGCCTGAAGGACGCTTTCAACCACGTCTGGGTTACGGAACTCATCAACGTATTTCATGGCTGCCATCCTCCCTGTGTGCGTGATAAGAGGCATGTTCTATGGCTTCCAGCTCTTCCTGCAATTCACCAATTTCAGCCAGAAGCGCGAGAGTTTTTTCTGCTTCTTCACTGTCAATACGACTCATGGCAAACCCCACATGAACCAGTACCCATTCGCCCACACATGCTTTGGGTGTCTGACCATTCAGCACACAGGCAATATTCACAGGACGACGGACGCCGGATATTTCAACGGTGGCAATACAATTGGTGTCGTCTTCGATGCCAATGATCTGTCCGGGAATTCCGAGGCACATGTCTTCTCTCCCTATTGAAAGCTAAGCCTGTCTTGATCGAGCCCATAGCGTTCCAGTTTAGCCCGCAACCCAACACGTGAAAGCCCGAGCTCAAGCGCCGCTTTACTCTTATTCCATTTATGCCGGATAAGGGTTTCTTTAAGGATCTGTGCTTCAAGTAGTTCAACACGATCTTTCAAACTGCCTTCTTCCGACGCCATCAGGCTTTGTTCTGGTATTTCTCCACATGCCCCTTTCAGGACGTTAGGTGATAACAAGTCCGCACCCAACGTTGCTGAATCCGTCATCACCAACATCCGTCTGACTTCGTTTTCCAGCTCCCTGACATTGCCTGGCCAGTGGTAGGCCGACATACAGGCCAATGCTTCCTGGGTAAATCCATCGACGGGTTTGTCATAAGCCACCACATGGTTTTGTAGAATGGCTTCTGCGATGACCGGAATGTCCATGCTCCTGTCTCTTAGCGGCGGAATATGCAGTGGAACCGCTGCAAGACGATAAAAAAGATCTTCCCGGAAGCGGCCTTCCCGGACTTCGTTTTCCAGATTCCGGTTGGTCGCGGAGATAATGCGGACATTAACCTTTCGGCTCCGGTTGCTGCCTAGGGGGCGCATTTCCCCTTCCTGCAAAAACCGGAGTAGTTTGACCTGAAATTCCAGCGAGGTATCGCCAATTTCGTCAAGAAATACCGTACCGCCATCGGCCTGTTCAAGCAGCCCAATGCGTTCTGTCGTCGCGCCGGTAAATGCGCCCCGTGTGTGACCAAACAGCTCACTTTCGAGCAACTGCACGGGCATTGCACCACAGTTTTCAGTGACAAAGGGGTCGTCTGCCCGGTAACTTGAATAATGAATAGCCCGTGTGATCAGCTCCTTGCCTGTGCCTGATTCGCCCGTCACCAGTACGGGAATATCAAACGGGGCAATTCTCGCCACCTGCTCACAGATTGCTTTTATAGGGCTGTTTGGCGCACAGATAATGTTGTCGAAATGGTGCCGTTTTTTAAGCTCTGCGCGCTTTTGTTTGAGCTTTCCGTCCCATTGCGGCGCAGTCAGCTTCAGTTCAACATTCAGCCGTTCATTTTCCTTTTGCAGATCGTTTAAGCGAACCGCATTTTTCAGGGTCAAGAGCAGGTGTTCCGGTTGCCAGGGTTTGGGAATAAAATTGTAGATACCTGCACCATTGATGCTCTGAATCAGGTCGGATGGATCGGTGTAAGCAGAAATAATCAAGCGGATAACATCCGGCCACTGCTGACGAACTTTGGTAAGGAATTCGGTGCCACTGATACCCGGCATCCGCTGGTCAGAGACAACAACCTGAACCGGAATTTCCGATAATACTTTTTCCGCATCGGCAACATTATCAGCCGTCAGAACCGTAAAGTCCTCTTCCAGCACACGCCGCAATGCCTGTAATGACATCGGTTCATCATCAACCACCAGCACTATGGGTAACCGCGAGATTTGCATCACCTCACCACTTCTTTTCGTGCCAATGTGAGGCTCAGGATGACGATTCATCGGCGAGCACGCTTTCAATCGCCTCGATTTGGTCAAGTAACTTACGTTTCTGGCGTTTCAGCACCAAAGATTTCTGGGCGTTAAGCCAATCCAACCATGCCGGTACACCTTCTCCTGTCGTGGCGGAAAGTTCGATGAGGGTAGCCTGTGGATTGACCATGAGAATGTTTTCCCGGCAAGCGGCCAAATCAAATACCAGATGCGGAAGTAGATCTATTTTATTCAAGATGACCAGTTCAGCCGCAGCAAACATATCTGGGTATTTCAGTGGTTTATCTTCCCCTTCAGTCACCGAAAGGATGGCAACCTTGCAGTGCTCACCCAAATCAAATGCCGCAGGGCAAACCAGATTACCAACGTTTTCGATAAACAATGTGCCCTGCTTTTCTAACGCCAGATCCTGCACTGCGTGGCCCACAATGTGTGCATCTAAATGACACCCTTTCCCTGTATTGACCTGAATAGCCGGTACACCGGTTGCGCGGATCCTTTCTGCATCATTGGTGGTTTGTTGGTCGCCTTCAATCACAGCGATGGAAACGGTATTTTTCAACAGCTCAAGGGTATTCACCAATAACGTCGTTTTACCTGAGCCGGGGCTGGAAACCAGATTCAACACCAGTTGTCCATGTGAGGTGAAATGATCCCGGTTTTCTGCCGCATAGCGCTCATTGTGGGCCAGAATATTTTGTTCGATGCTAACCAGACGGGACTGACTTAAGCCCAGAACATGGGCGCCGGCGTCACCCTCTCCATAATGGTGGTGCTGCCCCTTGTGCTCATGTTTATGCTCATGATGGTGATTTTCAATTTTGCTGCCACTGCAACCACAGATCGTACACATTACTCGACCTCCACTTCGGCTATTCGCATCTCATTACCGGCTGATAATGTCAGCCCATGATTTCCACAATTCAGGCAAGGTGAATAGCGCGCTTCCATTTCCGTTGCACTCTGGCATTTTTCGCACCAACCACGACCCGGGATCAGGTTAATTTCCAGTTTGGCCTCTTCTGCCAAGGTTCCCATTGCGACAACAGGAAAGCAGAAACGTAGGGCTTCCAGCTCGACACCAGCAAACTGCCCAATATCCAAACGGAGTGTCAGCACCCGTGAAAACTGGTGAGCCTCCGCCTGTGACTTCAAGTTGGTGACAATGCTTTCGCAGATCGACAATTCGTGCATACTGCCTTTTCCTCGTTATGCAAAGAATCTTCCCCTGCTTCTTCTGATATCAGAGCAGGTTGTGTGCCAAGCATTGGAAGTCTGGAAAATTTAACGGCAAAGCCAGTATTCACGAGGCTCTGAAGTAACCTTATTGAAACTAGGTATATACGATGGGATAACAAAATGCGTAATGATTGAAAGGTTATTTTCCATAATTCTCATTTACTGGAAACTTACTAATCAGTATGTATCTCCCCCAGCATAAAAAAATCCCCTCTTCGACTTTGCTTGGAGGGGATAACCGGAAGGCAATATATGTCTGTCTTAAAAGCGTCCTTTACCTCCTGTGGCTATATAATCAGCAAGTTCGGCCTGTTGCTGGCCAATGGCAGTGACCGTATGGTGAACGCGTTTCACAACTGCCCGCATAAAATCGAACACCAGTGTTGGGTGCGTGGTGATTAATGGGTCGATATCTTCCCGGTTAAAGCAAAGCACGCTTGAAACGCCCAATGCCTGAACCGAAATACTCCGGGGTTCTCCATCAATAAAACTCAGTTCGCCAATCAGATCACCTTGGTGCAAGGTGTGCAGAAGGTTAATCTTGCCGGTATTCTTGTTTTCGCGGCACATTGCCAGTCTGCCGGAGTTGACGATATAAAAGCTGTTCGCAGCATCACCAGCCCGGTAAAGGAATTCACCATCTTGCAGTGTGATTTCTGTTGCCGCCTGCTGCGCCAGAACCTTAGCGCCATCCTCGCCGATATATTGTCCAATCGGCGCTTCCAGGATCAGGCGGACGATGTTTGTTTGGTCGGGTTTGTTCATGTCGTTATCCTTGTGCATTCAATAGATTTGGTCATCGGCGGGTCGATAGCATTTGAGGGGGCTGTCGCACTGTCCGGGGTTTCAACGATGCCCTCAGACAAAACGCTCGACAGAGCCAGTTTGAGATTGTTGTCAGCCTCCGGCGTCAATCCGAGAGACAAATCCCACTGCATGCCTTTTATTGTCAGTAACCAGACATCTGGAAAGGCCTGATAGCACTGTTGGCACATGGCGACAATGGACTGCACCGAGATAGCATGGGATGTAAAGCTGTCATCCAGCCGTGGTTCCACCCGTTCCACTTTAAACTGTGACGTTGTCACACTCTTAGTGGCATCAACAAACAACACCCGTTGATGACGGCGGATAAGATCCACATCTTCAAAAAACAGTTGGTAGTGCCGTACCAATTTGGCGTCAGTCTCTCCCAAGGCTTCGATGGCATCGATAAATGCCCAGCCCAAGCCATCATCTTCCCTGCCCACATTACCAATGCCATAGATCAGGCCGAAATCGTGCAAATGGAGTGGCTTATCTGAATTTTTCATCGAGCACGCGTCCTTTGGCATCGAGCAAAGAAATATGCAGCGGCATCTGTCCCATGGCATGGGTAGCGCAACTCAGACAAGGGTCGTAAGCACGAATCCCCACTTCTATCGCATTCATCATGCCTTCGGTGATCTCCGCTTTGCCTGAAATCCAGTCTTGCGCGACAGATTGCACAGTGCGGTTTATCACCTTGTTGTTCTGGGTGGTTGAAACGATCAGATTGGCAAACGTCATGTTGCCTGCTTCGTCTGCCCGGTAATGATGAAGAAGCGTGCCGCGCGGCGCTTCTACCACACCAACCCCCTCGCCTGTCCACGCGCTTTTCTCTGGCGTGATGATCAGATTTTCACCCTGAAGATCCGGGTCGTTTAACAGTGCTTTGATCAGTTCTGCGGAATGAAGAATTTCTATCGCCCGTGCCCAGTTAGTGTGCAGGGTCATATTGTTCGCCTTGCCTTTGGTGTAATCGTGGAAACGTTCGAGGGCTTCCTGTGCCAGAGGAGTGTTGTAGCGGCGGGTCACATTCAAACGGGCCAGTGGGCCTACACGCACTGAGCCAGCTTCCCTCCCCAAAGCTTTCAGGTAAGGGAATTTCATGTAGCTCCATGCTTCTGTCGCTTCGGCAAAATGATCAAGATAATCGTGGTAATCGGTTTCCAGCACGATTTGCTTGTTTCCGTCTACGATGCGTATTTTGCCGTGGTAATAATCCACATCGCCGTTTTCATCGACCAGACACATATCCAGTGCGTTCACGACACCAAAATTATCGATTTCGTCACGATGCTTCTCGTGGTAGTCATAAAACAGGTTCAGGGCATCCTGGGCATAATCGATGACTTCATCAATGGAAAGCAGGTCATCGTTGCCTTTCAGGAATTTATCGCGCTCTGCAATATTGAGATTGTTGTTTACACCACCTGGCACTGAGCTGATGCCATGCATACGCTTACCGAGTACCGAAACAATCAGTTCCTGCCCCCATTTGCGAAGCTGGATAACACGTTTCACCAATTCAGGGTTGGCTTCCGCAAGTCCCAGAATGTTTCTTTTCTCTGGCGCAGACTCAATACCAAACACCATTTCCGGTGCAATCAGGTAGAAATACGCGGTGACATGGGATTGAAGCTGCTGAGCATAGTGACCCAGACGCCGGATTTTCTCCGGTGCAGGCAGCATTTGAATGCCGTCTTTTAACCCTACGCCGACCATGTCATCCAGCGCTTTTGCCCCACAAAGGTGGTGACTGACAAAGCAAATGCCACAAATACGTTGCAACAACATGGGCGCTTCCCAGTAAGGGTGCCCCTGAATGAAGCGTTCAAAGCCACGAAACTCGATAACCTGCAATCTGGCGTCGGTCACCCGATTGTTGTCGTCCAGTTGCAGTGTGACTTTGCCGTGTCCTTCTATCCGTGTAACCGGGTCAATGACCAATGTTTTACTCATGATCTTTTTCCTTAATCGTATCGGTTAACCGAGGTTGGCAAGTCCACCTCGCGTCCATTCACCAAGTCATCCAGCACCTTGAAAATTGCATCCCCATCCGGTGGGCAGCCGGGAATGAAATAGTCCATCTTCACAACTTCATGGGCGGGATACACTTTGGTGGTGATTTTGGGGACATCAACATGGGGAATGACGTTTTCAGAACCGGCTGGACGTGTGATTGAGGATATGTAGGCTTCATCCAGACACTCGGTAAGAGGTACCTGGTTTCGCATGGCAGGAACCCCTCCCCAAACGGCACAGGCTCCGACAGAAATCAGGATGTCGCAGTTTTCACGGAAATGTTCCAGCGTTTCAATGTTTTCATCATTGGCAATACCCCCTTCAATAAAGCCGATGGTGCAGCGTTCCGGGATCCGTTTTATATCGGTGATAGACGATCGGGTGATGGTGACTTTGTCCAACAACCCAAGAATACGTTCATCCATGTCCAGAAATGACAGAGTGCAGCCCCAACAGCCACAAAGGCCTATCATGGCCACTTTGATTTTTCCTTCCCGTAATTGCTCGGTGTCGCGATCCAGTGGCGTGCGTGGCAATTCGTGGGAAAATAGGCGTTGACCATCCATTGAACTCAAACTCATTAGGTGTCCCTCTCTGTTACACGGTCACGTACTGACGCAATATCGAACTTGCGTCGTCCAATTGGCGCATCAAATCCCACGGCTTTTTTCAAAATGCAGCCGACGGGGCAAAGCGTCATCGCTTCCGTCACCTGTTCGTCGCTCATTTTGTCAGCCAACACAACATCAATCTCAATGCGGGCTTTCGCACCACGTCCGTTAATGTTGAAAATTTTCTGTCCGGTTTGTTCATCCCGGACAAACTCCACACAGCGCTGGCAGAAAATGCACCTGTCACGCTCCAGCCATATTTTTTCTGACCGGAAGTCAGCCTCTGTTACCGGGAAACGGTATGGGAAACGGGAAACCATCATGCCGGTTTCGTAGCCCACCGCCTGGAGATCGCAACGGCCGCTTTTTTCGCAACTTGGGCAGTTATGTTTGCCTTCCACAAACAGCATCTCAATCAATGCCTTGCGAATATTTTTGGTTTCAGGTTCATCGACTTCCACCACCATGCCGTCAGAAACCGGCACAGTACACGACGCCGCATTATTTCCATTTACCTTACAGGTGCAGACACGGCAGGTTCCCAAACAAGGCTTTCCACGCTGGTAACACAGCGTGGGGATATACACCCCGTTATCCGCAGCCACATCCACCAGCATCTGGTTCTCTTTTGCGGTGATTTCCTTTCCATCAATGGTTAACGTAATGCTCATTTCGATACCTCCGCCGACTGCACGTTTGTTCCTTGAAGCGTTTCTGTGGCGACAGTGAATTCATGCAGGGCCGCATTCAGATCAAAAGATGCCAGCAACGGTCCACGTTGCTCGACCAGTTTTTGTTTGTATTCTTCAGGAAAAGCCTGCATTGACGTGATAATAGGCTTGGGAGACGTGGTACCAAGACCACAACGGCTTGAGCCACGGATGATATTGGCCCATTCAACGATCTCATCCAGATCCTGCTCAACAGCACGCCCTTCGATGATCCGGGAAACTTTGTTGTAGAGCTCGACATTCCCCGCCCGACAAGGTGTACAGATGCCGCAGGATTCTTCCATGAAGAAGTGGATGAAGTGCCTGACGATTTCCAGCAGATTGCGTTCATAGCTGAACACCATCAACGAACCATTACAGGAAAGATCTTTGTAGGAAAACACGCGGTTGCCGTCTTTTGCTGCCGAGACACATTCACCGGATGGCCCACTGATTTGTGCCACTCTGGGGTTTCGAGCCCCGACAAGCTCCAGCACATCTTTCAGGCTGATACCCCATTCGATTTCATAGATACCCGGTTTTTCGACATCACCGGAAACGCTGATAAGCCGTGTACCCGCAGATTCTGCCGTGCCCATGGATTCATACCAGCGTGCTCCTTTTTCAAAGATCTTTGTCACGTTAGCCAGAGTTTCCACGTTATTTACCGCTGTCGGGCAGCCCATAAACCCTTGGTGCACAGGGAAAGGCGGTTTTACTCTCGGCGTGCCGCGTTTCCCTTCGCAGGACTCAATCAACGCCGATTCGTCACCACAAATGTATGCGCCAGCACCGAGTTGAATCCGGATATCAAAACTGAACTTGTTGTTCCCGCCAATCTTGGCCCCCAGAAGGTTGCGCTCCCTAAGTGAATGAAGCGTTTTCTCAAGATAGTCAACCAGGTAACGGTACTCATAACGGAGATAGAGGATCCCTTCCCGCGCACCGATGGCGTAACCGGCGATGATCATGCCCGCGAACACCTGCTCCGGGCTTTCTGTCAGTATCACCCGGTCTTTAAAGGTGCCTGGTTCTCCTTCATCGGCATTGCAGATAACGTATTTGGTATCGCCAGCGGCATCATGACACAGTCGCCATTTCAATCCTGCTGAAAATCCTGCACCCCCGCGCCCACGTAGCTTTGAGGTGCTGGTTGCATCGATAACTTCCATTGGCACTAATGTGACGGCGTCACGTATGATGCGTTCAACATCGACCGGATCGCCAAAAAATATCGGGCCTGATTGACGAATATGAGATGCCAGAATGGCATTCAAATACGCTTTATCTTGGGTTGAATGTCCTTTGGGATTGGCCAAAGCCTGCGGAGAGACTCCGGCTTTCAATGCGACAACAAGGGTTTGGACTTTGTCCGGCGTAAGATGGGTAAAAGGAATACCATCAACCAGCATTGCGGGTTCCTGATCCGACAGGCCAATACATTGGGTATCATAAAGGCCAAACTCGCCGTTTTCGGTCACTTCACCAAACGCGCAGCCTATCGCTTCTTCCAGTGCGGCTTTGACCTCTTCATAACCTTTCATCCTAGCTATTACTGTGTCCGCAAGGTAAATGGTGTGCTTTCCGGCTGGCTGGTCATGGAGAAAATGGTAGAAAGAAATGGTCTCCCTGACATCCAGTGGTGAAAGGTTCAGGCCTGATGCGAGGACATTCACGGATGAATCCGAAATGTATCCCTCCATTTCCTGTAATGCTATCAGCATATCTAACAGCCGTTCCCGGCGATGCAGATAACGAGCCATGATGGCATCTACGTTATTGCTCATTGCTTACTCCTTTATGCTTCTTCCTGATGCTGCGTAAGGTCTACAACGTCAGCGTGAGCGGATTCAGGGCAAGGCATCCCCTACCCAATACATTTCGGGCTTATTCCGTGTTTGTTATTGTGGTTATGAAGTGTGATAGGCCCTATCCAGGGTCGAAAAAGCGCACAGTACTTGCCTGATCAGGCTGCGTAGTGACTGGAAAATAAGGTTCGAGCCAATTTCGCCACTGTGTATAAAGCGCAGGGTGTGAGGCAGCCACCACGGTTTGGGCCTCCATGGTGTTATCAAATAACGGCTGACCACAGAATGTGCCTGACACGCCTCCAGCTTCTTTCAATATCAGGCACCCTGCGGTGTAATCCCAAAGCTTCTGGTTACCGTGTAGGTATAACTGACAACGGTTGGCTGCAATCCAGCACCAATCCAATGCGCTGGCACCGAAACTGCGTTGTGAACGGTAGGGTTGCTGTGCAGCGAGGTTTGAAGCCATTTCGTCTGGCAGCCGCTTAAAATCGACAAGTGCCATCGCACTTTTCAGGTTGGCTGGTGCTTTCAAGTCAGTGCAATCGAGTGCAGTGCCATTGAGAAATGCACCGTGCCCCTCTGCCGCATAAAAGCACTCATCGCGAACAGGGTCATACACCATACCAATACAGATTTCTCCCTTATAAACCAGTGACAGTGAGGTACAAAAATAAGGAATACCAAAAGCAAAATTACTCGTACCATCGATGGGATCTAGCACCCAGAAGGGCTGTTTGTCCGCATTGAAAATCGACAGCTGCAGGCTTTGGGATTGTTCTTCTCCCAGCACGGGAATATCCGGCCAGTAGGTTTGCAGCGCATCTATCATGCGCTTTTGCATCTCGGTGTCTGCGATGGTGAGAATGTCACGGTTGGTTTTGTAGCTGATTTCTGATTCCCCCAATCCGCTGCGGAACCGGGGTAACACTGCTTTTATGGCCGCGCTCCTGACGATATCGAATAGCAAAGATCTCACATCTTCGCCTGACATTTTCAGCAAGGTATATAACGTCAACGCTGCGGCCATCTGTGAGGATTCTCCCTTCATTGATACTGCCCTCCATTGTGATATAGCAATCGTGATGCCAGTTGTTGCCACCTTGTTAAGTTATTGGGTTTCAATTCCTTTCGATGTATTAGCAAGTCACTGAAGAATAACAGGCGTCAGCAGGTATCCGATTTGGGTAAAAAGTGGTTAGTCGGTTTCCATTAAAAAAATGACCCACATTTGCGGGCCACTAGTTATACTTTATTGCGCGAGAGTTTATGCAGTTTCACGCTGCTCTTTATCCATCGTCAGGTGATAACGTTCTACCCGTTCAACCTCCTCCCGGGCGCCGATGATCACTGGAATGCGCTGGTGAAGACGGTGAGGTGTCACTGAAAGGATCCTTTCCCTTCCTGTAGAGGCAACGCCACCCGCCTGTTCGATGATGAAGCTCATCGGGTTGGCTTCGTACAGAAGGCGCAACCGCCCTTCTTTGACGTTTTCCCGGCTGTCCTTCGGGTACAGGAAAATGCCTCCCCGCATCAGGATACGGTGAACCTCGGCCACCATGGATGCCACCCAGCGGGTATTGAAGTCACGCCCCCTGGGGCCTTCTTTACCTGCCACCACTTCATCGATGTAACGCTTAACCGCGGGCTCCCAGTGACGCTGGTTTGACATATTGATCGCAAATTCGCTGGTTTTCTCAGGGATCGTCAGCTTGGGATGGGTCAAAATAAACTCACCGATGTCCCTGTCCAGCGTGAAACCGTTTACGCCCTGGCCTGTTGTGAGCACCAAATTGGTTGCGGGGCCATAAAGGACATAGCCGGCACACACTTGCTTCGCTCCCGGCTGCAAAAAATCATCTTCCGTAGGTTCTGTGACACCGGGTGGGCAGCGCAGAATGGAGAAAATGGTGCCGATAGACACATTCACTTCAGTGTTAGAAGAGCCATCCAGTGGATCAAATACCAGCAGATATTTCCCCTTTGGAAAACGGGCTGGAACAGGATAGATGTCTTCCATTTCTTCTGATGCCATGCCACTAAGGTGCCCTGACCACTCCAGCGCATGGATCAAAATTTCATTGGAAATCACATCCAACTTCTTCTGGGTTTCCCCTTGTATGTTTTCGGTTTCTGCTGACCCCAACACGTTGATCAACTGACCACGACTGACATCATCAGCGATCTCTTTGCACGCCGTAACGATAGCACTGAGTAACAATGTGAAGTCTCCCGTTGCTTCGGGAAGCTTTCGTAAATCTTCGATAATCAGTCGGGTAAAGGTTGTCCCTGTTCTCATGATCTTCTCCTTACAACGCCGGTACACGCTTCGAAAAGCGATCATGAGTGGTTTCAACACTCACGCGGTTGGAACCATGCAACACCAACTCTTCAATCAGCGGTTGCATGATTAACTCCATCGCAAACCCCATCTTGCCGCCAGGCACCACGATGTTGTTACGACGCGACATAAACGACCCATGGATCATGTTAAGCAAATACTGAAAATCAACCCCGGTTTTCTTAGGATCACGGAAGCGGATCACCACCATGCTTTCATCCAGTGTCGGGATATCCCGCGAGATAAAAGGATTCGAGGTATCCACCATGGGCACGCGTTGGAAATTAATGTCAGTCAGCGAAAACTGAGGCGTGATGTAGTGAACGTAATCGTGCATACGGCGCAATATGGTGTCTGTTACCGCTGCACGGCTGTAGCCGCGTACGTTGGTGTCACGGTGGATTTTCTGAATCCACTCCAGGTTGACGATCGGTACCACCCCAATGAGCAAATCAACATATTGGGCAACGTTGCTGTTTGGTGTCACTACCCCGCCATGCAAGCCTTCATAGAATAAGAGATCCGATCCTTCAGTGATCGGTGACCATTGGGTAAAGGTGCCGGTTTTTGCATTGTGAAGCCGCGCTTCTTCTTCGTTGTGAATATAGTAACGACGCAGTGCGGTGCCAGTTTCAGCATAGGCGCGAAATGTTTTCTCCAGCTCGCTGAAATCATTCCCTTCGGGGCCGAAATGACTCAGGTTTTTCCCCTTTTCTTGTGCACGCTTCAGGCGTTCGCGCATCTCCATACGATCATATTTGTGGTAACTGTCGCCTTCAATCACCACAGCATTAAATTGGTTGCGGCGAAAGATTTGCTCCATCGCGTTCTTAACCGTTGACGTTCCCGCGCCCGATGAGCCGGTAACGGCAACAATAGGATGTTTTACTGACATATGTGTTCTCCTTCAGATGAAATGCGATAGTAGAATTCAGATCGGTTTTATCTGACGGCTGGATCAAGTTCACCTGTCGCATAGCGCGCAGACATCGCCTCGAGACTGATCGGAGTAATCTTTGATGCCATCCCCGCACAACCAAATGCGTCATATCGCTCTTTGCACAGGGTTTCCATCGCTTTTGTTGCAGCACTGAGGAACTTTCGTGGGTCAAAGTTACTGGGATTCTGCGCCAGGAAACGACGCACAGCTCCAGTACTTGCCATCCGCAAATCGGTATCTATATTGACCTTGCGGACACCGTGACGGATCCCTTCCACGATTTCCTCAACAGGCACGCCATAGGTTTCACCCATGTCTCCGCCATACTCATTAATGATCTGCAGCCAATCCTGTGGCACCGAAGAAGAACCGTGCATAACCAGATGGGTATCCGGGATCCGGTTGTGGATTGCCTTAATTCGCTCGATAGCCAGAATCTCACCTGTAGGGGGTCGGGTAAACTTGTAAGCACCGTGGCTGGTACCGATCGCAATGGCCAACGCATCAACGCCAGTTTGTTTCACAAACAGCGCCGCCTCTTCGGGATCTGTCAGGAGCTGATCGTGACGCAACACACCTTCGGCGCCTGAACCATCCTCTTCGCCGGCTGTGCCGGTTTCCAGCGACCCCAGACATCCAAGTTCACCTTCAACAGACACACCGCCAGCGTGGGACATCTCTACCACTTTTGCAGTGACATCGCAGTTGTATCTATAACTCGCGGGGGTTTTCATATCTTCATGAAGCGAGCCATCCATCATCACAGACGTAAAACCTTGCTGGATAGACTGGAGGCATACTGCAGGTGAAGCGCCATGATCCTGATGTACCACAACAGGGATCGACGGCCATTGTTCGACGGAAGCCAGCATCAGGTGGCGCAAGAATGACGCACCGGCATACGTACGGGCACCCGCAGAAGCCTGAAGGATCACTGGGCTGTCACTGGCCGCAGCCGCCCCCATAATGGCGTGAACCTGTTCCATGTTGTTCACGTTGAAAGCGGGAACGCCATATCCATGTTCTGCTGCGTGATCCAGCAACTGCCTTAAACTGATAAGAGCCATAACTTTCTCCTTGCATATCAATTAATCAATGTCGTTACCGCGCTGACGGGCTGTTTTGTCTGATCAGGCATTCCGCCTGTTTCACGATGTTTTCTGCCGTCAGGCCAAAGTGTGCGTAAAGTTCCGGTGCAGGCGCAGATCCCCCAAAGGTGTCAATACCCATTACCAGTCCCTCTGTGCCTACAAATTTGTGCCAGCCAAGAGTGGCGCCTGCCTCAATGGATATCCGGTTTTTAACCGAGGGAGGCAGCACGCTGTCTTTGTAGGGCTTCGGTTGATTGTCAAACGCTTCCACACACGGCATTGAAACCACGCGGGTTCGGACAGATTTTCGGTTCAGCAACATGGCAGCGTCAGTCGCAAGTTCAACTTCCGAGCCTGTTGCGATCAGGATCAGATCTGGATCATCGCCAAGATGTCCCTCATGCTCCCGAAGTACGTATCCCCCCCGCTCGATAAGCGGCAATTGGTCCGCTCGCCTCAGCTGATAAGCCAACTTTTGGCGGGAGAAAACCAGGATGTGCGGGCCGGATTTATCCTCAATCGCCTTTTTCCATGCCACTGCTGTTTCTACGCCGTCGCAAGGACGCCACACCGTTACATTCGGCATGGCACGGAAGCTGGAAACACGTATTGATCCGCATCGCTATACCATGTGGCAGGGAGAATGCCTTCGGTTCTTCGCAAAAATTCAGCGGCTAAAACCGGATACTGTTCAGCGTAAGCCGTGAATGTGGTAGTCCAGAGGTTTTCCCGTAACGCCCCCTGCTCTTTGTCGTCCCAGTAGGTTTTGATTTTGGCTGGGATCTCAAAAGGATCGTGGTTCCAGTGAAGTGCTTTCCGCGTTCTTTCCGCCTCTTCTTCACCTAACGGCGCACCATGTACATCATGACTTCCGGCTTTTTTCGGTGAACCTTGGCCAATGACGGTTTTGCAACAGATCAGGGTTGGTTTGCCTACGGCCGAACGTGCGTCCATGATGGCTTCCCTGATCGCGTAGTGATCATGACCATCGACATTATCAATCACGTGCCAACCATAAGATCGGAATCGCTGTGGTGTATCGTCGGTCAACCAACCTTCAACATTCCCATCAATTGAGATGCCATTGTCATCATAAAAAGCAATCAGTTTTGACAGCTTCAGCGTACCCGCCAGCGAACAGACCTCATGGGAAATCCCTTCCATCAAGCATCCATCACCAAAAAAGACATAGGTGTAATGGTCAACAATGTCGAAACCGGGGCGGTTAAACTGGGCTGCCAGTGTTTTCTCTGCCAGTGCCATGCCAACAGCATTTGCCAACCCTTGCCCTAAAGGCCCAGTTGTTGTTTCTACGCCTGGTGTTACACCAAACTCTGGGTGCCCTGGTGTTTTGCTTCCCAGCTGTCTGAAGCTTTTCAGATCGTCGATAGACACCGCGTAACCGGTGAGGTTTAACAGGCTGTATATCAGGCAAGAGGCGTGACCATTGGAGAGGACAAATCGATCACGGTTACACCAGTCTGGATTGTTGGGGTTATGTTTGAGGAATTCGCGCCACAATACTGTTGCGATGTCAGCCATGCCCATGGGAGCACCCGGGTGGCCAGAGTTCGCTTTTTGAACCATATCGACGGCCAGCATTCTCAATGCATTGGCGCAGTCATTGTGAATATCTGACGATACCGGGGAAGGGTGATAACTGGCTTCAACCGCTTTATATTTCTCAGAAATATCACTTATTTTACTCATAAACTATTCCCTATTTTGTTTAATCTTCCAATAATTTCGTGATCTTCCTATTTGTCTGGTATTTATTTCTCGCTTTGGCGAAAAAATTCAGGCATCTGGCATCAATAATTTAATGAAAGCAAAACCCACATATAAGAAGTGAATGGTTCCGAAATTAAACAGAATGGGGTTAACACTCCAATCAGGAATAATTTCAAATTGAATAAGAAACATTTATACATCTGTCATATCCCTAAAAACCATTTTAAAAACACCACAACATCAACTTTATCCATTTGATATTGATAATTTTTATTATGGTGACAAGTTTTTTCCTCTCATCTCACACGAAATGATTTTTAAGACATATCAACAAGCTAAGAAATAATTATCCTTGGTATAAGAACTTCCAATTTCACTTTAATGAAAAAATAACAACACTGGAGGAAAACCAACGGTGAAATGTTTACATTCATTCGATGGTGATTTATCAACGGAAGCAAATAAGGAAATTGGGTTATGGCAAAGAGTTATCAGGCAGGTGTTAAGGCGTATAGGGATACGTACTGGATGCCCGAATATATTCCTACAGACACAGATTTATTAGCATGTTTTAAAATTGAGCCCCAGCCTGGCGTCCCTCGGGAAGAGGCTGCGGCGGCAGTGGCGGCAGAATCATCCACAGGGACATGGACAACCGTTTGGACCGATCTGTTGACAGATCTGGATTATTACAAAGGCCGCGCCTATGCCATTGAAGATGTGCCCGGTGATGACACGGCGTTTTACGCGTTTGTTGCTTACCCCATCGATCTGTTCGAAGAAGGCTCTGTGGTCAACGTGTTAACTTCTCTGGTTGGTAACGTTTTTGGTTTCAAAGCCATTCGTGCTCTGCGCCTTGAAGACGTTCGCTTCCCTATTGCCTACGTCAAAACCTGTGGCGGTCCACCAAACGGTATTCAGGTTGAACGTGACAAACTGAACAAATATGGTCGCGCACTTTTGGGTTGCACCATCAAGCCCAAGCTTGGACTGTCAGCCAAAAACTACGGTCGGGCTTGCTATGAAGGGCTTCGTGGCGGTCTGGACTTCACCAAAGACGACGAGAATGTTAACTCACAGCCATTTATGCGCTGGCGGGATCGTTTTGAATATGTGGCGGAAGCTGTTCACCGTGCAGAACGTGAAACTGGTGAAAAGAAAGGCCACTACCTGAATGTAACAGCGCCTACACCGGAAGAAATGTATCGCCGGGCGGAGTTCGCTAAAGAGCTCAACATGCCAATCATTATGCATGATTACCTGACTGCGGGCTTTACCGCCAACACTGGGCTGGCGAATTGGTGTCGTCAAAATGGTATGTTGCTGCATATCCACCGCGCAATGCACGCTGTTCTTGACAGGAATCCACGACACGGAATTCACTTCCGCGTGCTCTCCAAGTGTCTGCGTCTGTCTGGTGGCGATCACCTCCACTCTGGCACCGTCGTTGGCAAATTGGAAGGCGATCGCGAAGCCACGTTGGGTTGGATAGACATCATGCGCGATCGTTTTATCAAGGAAGATCGCTCCCGCGGCATTTTCTTCGATCAGGACTTTGGTGCCATGCCAGGCGTGTTACCCGTTGCCTCTGGCGGTATCCATGTATGGCATATGCCTGCGCTGGTGTCGATCTTTGGTGATGACGCTGTGTTCCAGTTTGGGGGCGGTACGCTTGGCCACCCTTGGGGCAACGCGGCAGGTGCTGCAGCAAACCGGGTCGCACTGGAAGCCTGTACCCAGGCTCGCAATGAAGGACGGGTTCTTGAACGCGAAGGAAAAGACGTTCTTACTCAGGCTGCGAAACACAGCCCGGAATTAAAAGCCGCCATGGAAACGTGGAAAGAGATCAAATTTGAGTTCGACACCGTTGACAAGCTTGATGTTGTCCACGCCTAACCTGCCCATTGATAGATAAAGGAGATACCCAATGAGTGAAGTCATGGATTATGCATCACGCCTGACCGACCCGCACAGCCGGAAGTTCGAAACCTTTTCGTACCTGCCCCGGATGACAGCGGATCAAATTCGCCGTCAGGTTGAATTTATTGTCAGCAAAGGCTGGAACCCAGCGATTGAACACACCGAGCCCGAAGAAGCGGGCGGCGCTTATTGGTATATGTGGAAATTACCTATGTTCGGTGAAACCAATGTCGATCACATCCTTAATGAGGCTCAGCTTTGCCATAACCTGAATCCTAATCACCATGTGCGATTGGTCGGTTATGACAATGATAAACAGAGCCAGGGAGCGTCAATGGTTATCTACCGTGCGCCTGGATTTGAATAGTCCCAACCTATCCGTCCGCTTTGACGGATAGACCGGTTCGATAGGGCCTTGGCTGGGAATAATTTAAGTCCTGTTGCTCCCAGCCCTTTTTCTGTTTTCTCAAGACTTGGCATTCACTGGAAAGAAAACGACAGGGAGAAACACATGAGCCAGGCTATCAAGAGTTTGCCCATACATAGCCAGTATTTAATCGAAAATGAACCTTACTACCGGGAAGCGGGTGACGAAATTTCATTATATAAAGCGGCCTATGACTCCCGCATACCCATGATGCTCAAAGGTCCGACAGGCTGCGGGAAAACCCGTTTTATTGAGCATATGGCGTGGCGATTGGGGAAACCGCTGATCACCATTTCCTGCCACGAAGACATGACGGCATCAGATCTGATTGGGCGTTACCTGTTAAACGCAGAAGGCACCTATTGGCAAGATGGGCCACTGACTAGTGCAGCAAGAATCGGTGCTATTTGTTACCTTGATGAAGTGGTCGAAGCCAGGCAGGACACCACCGTCGCCATCCACTCCCTTACCGATTACCGCCGAACGTTGTCGCTCGAAAAGAAAGGCGAATTACTGTCCGCACACGAAGATTTTCAACTGGTGATCTCCTACAACCCCGGTTACCAGACCCTGATGAAAGATTTAAAGACATCCACCAAACAGCGTTTTGCCGCTCTTGAATTTAGCTATCCCGATGAAGAGGCCGAAATTGCCATTGTTTGCCATGAAACCGGCATCGATGAAGGCACTGCCGGACGTCTGATTCAAATCGCGCACCATGCACGTAATCTGGTTGGACACGGCTTGAACGAAGGCATTTCTACCCGCTTGCTGGTCTACACGGCACAACTGATGAATAAAGGCATTCCCCCCGTCGCCGCCTGCCATATGGCGTTGGTACGTCCATTAAGTGATGATGTAGACATCCGTGAAACCTTGGAAGCCACCGTGCAAGGCTGTTTCTGATTGAAGCGATGAATACCGGAGGAAAGCATGGAGAGCCAACGGAAGGCAAAGGCTGAAAATATTGAAGGTCTGTTAGCGTCACGAACGGAAACGCTGCAATGCGCCTTTCAGGCTGGATTACGAGAAACCGAGAGTGTGGGCTCTGTTAAAGAATTGGATGCTTTTCTTAACGCTGCCACCTGTTTTTGTTCATCAAAACAACCAGATGAGGTTATCACTGCGTTTTTTATTTCTGTGCCTAAGGTAATCAAAAATAATTGTGACAACGTCACTATGGAAATTAAAGAAAGCATTGATACACTTTCAAAATGGCTTGGTGTTGAACGGTTAACGCAGTTTCTCAACGTGCTTCCTCAAGTTTCAGCACGTCTATGCAGTCGCGAAGCCCTTATTATTTATCTCAAGCTGGTCAACCAACTGGCCCAAACTGCACCACGCAGCCTGAAGGTTTTCTTACTGAGATCTCCCCAGCTTTTGACGACGCTTCCTATATTGGGTCTTCGACACTGGGCGATGATCGGCGCACACTCACATGCACACCAGATTGATGCATTGAATAACTATTTCACCCTTCAATCCCCGGAAAGTCAGAGTATTTTTCAGCGCCAGCGAAAAGGTACCCTGTTTGTCGATGTGCAAAGGCATCTGCATTTCTATCTTCGTGCAATCTGGGGACGCGATTTTTTTCTTCGCCCCATGATCAGCAACGCTGCTGAGGACATTGAAGAACATGAAACAACCGCATCCCCTTACCCAACTCTCAGTGGTGGCATCATTGCGCTCCCTGATGCATTAGAATCACCCGACGACAACCCTGAGCTTTCGGCAAAAAACCTTTACCGGGCAAGCGCTGCACATGCCGTTTCCCACTTAATGTATAGCCGCCCCAGAGTGAAATCCGAACACTCAAGCCTCCAGCAACACTGTTATGAATTGCTGGAAGATGCCCGGGTCGAGGCACTCGCCATTCACCACTTTCCAGGCTTACGCCAATTGTGGTTGCCCTTTCACCTGGCTAACGCCAACGGCAAACAAGAATCAGGGCTTTCTCTTGGTCTGCTGACAGGAAACATTGAAGATGCAACCACACCATTCCATCCCATTATCAATGCATTCAACCAATTGATTATGTTGGATAATCCTTTAGAACAACAGGAATTGGACAAACTGAGTGGTCGATTGGCGGAGATATTGCAACACGCTGAGGCTGAAGAAGCAGAACCACTCATCTACCGTGATAACAACGCTTGCCTCTGGTATGAAAACACCGACGCGTATCCATGGCCACTTCTTTCTGAGCCTCAGGTAAAGCGCACAGTGAATGTCATGGAGATGGTCAACGAAATCGATAATGAACTCGCCGATGATAATGCGCAGGAAATCTGGGTATTGGAATCAGAGTTCTTCCGTGATGGCGATCCGGAAAATGTGTCCATGAATGAACTTGAGGGTAAACAGCAGGTTTCTTCTCCGTTCTACTATCCCGAGTGGGACTATAGTGCCGGCCAAACCCGGCCGTCATGGGTAACGCTCACCGAGCGGTCGATAAAAAAAGGCGCATCAGACGCCATAGATGCCTTGCTTGACACCAGGCAGGCACAAACCCGCAAAATCAGAACTATCGTTGAAGCCCTGCAACCCAAAGGATTGCAGAGACTAAGAAAGCAATTTGAAGGTGACGAACTGGATCTGGATGCAGCAATTGAAGCGATAAAGGAAATCCGGCGCGGCGCACTCCCGGATATGAACATTGATCAACGCCTGATCCGTCGGGAGCGGGACTTGGCCGTGCTGGTGTTGCTGGATCTTTCCCAATCGACCATGGAGGCTCTGCCTGACGCTAACAATGACAGCACAGTGCTGGAAATTGCAAAGGAAGCGACGGTGATGTTAGCAAATGCAATTAATGACATTGGCGATCCCTTTGCTATCCATGGCTTTTATTCCAACGGGCGAAATGATGTCCGCTACCAACGCTTCAAGGATTTTGAACAAGATTATGATGACGACGTGAAAGCCAAACTGGCAGGCATGACGGGCAGTCTTTCAACAAGGATGGGGGCAGCGTTGCGACATGCAAAAACATTTTTGGCACAACAACCTCAGCAAAAAAAACTATTGTTATTGATCAGTGATGGTGAACCTTCTGACATCGACTGTCTGGACCCGCTCTATCTTCAGGCAGATACCAAGCATGCGGTTGATGACGCGCTGGCAATGGGCATTACACCTTTTTGCCTGACTATCGATACGGAAGCCGATCATTATATTGGTCAGATGTTTGGCTCGGGTCATTATTCAATACTTGATAACGCAAGTCGTTTACCTGATGTACTACCCAGTCTGTTTGCCAGCATTACAAGGGCTGCATATTGACGTAGCGTGTTAGGGTCAGTTAACCCTAGTGGTCACAGCTTATACAAGGAGTGTTGTTATGCATCTGACGCTAAGGCAATTAAATATCTTTCAGGCTGTTGCCACACATCTGAGTTTTACACGCGCCGCTGCCGAGTTGCACCTCACCCAGCCTGCTGTCTCGATGCAAATTAAACAGCTCGAAGACAACATAGGCTTGCCTTTGTTTGAACACTTGGGAAAAGTGTTGTTTCTGACACATGCTGGCGAAGAGTTACTGGGGTATTGCGAACGGATTTCTGAACAACTCCGGGAGGCAGAAGACGCGTTTGACAAAATGAAGTCACTGAAAACAGGGAAATTGAAAGTAACGGTCGCCAGCACAGCCAATTATTTTGCGGCCCGGTTGTTGGCAGCGTTTTCCCAGCAGCACCCTGATGTCAGAATCAGTTTAAACGTCACTAACCGTGAGCAACTGCTGAAAGATATCAAAAGCAATGACTGCGATTTAGTGATCATGGGCAAACCTCCTGCTGAATTTGATGTTCAAGCAACAGAGTTTATGGAAAACCCTTTGGTAGTGATTGCCCCCGTGAATCATCCCCTTAGCCGTCAACGAAACATTCCACTGTCCGACATTGCCAAAGAACCCATGGTGGTCAGGGAAAAAGGGTCAGGCACCCGCTTTGCCATTGAACGTTTCTTTCACGGCCAAGGCTACGAATTGAATGTCTCGGCAGAAATGAGTGCAAGCGAAGCGATAAAACAAGCTGTCTCTGCAGGGTTGAGTTTGGGGATTGTCTCAAGTCATACTATTGCGCTAGAACTGGAAGCTAACCGCCTGGTGGTATTGGATGTTGAGAAAATGCCAATCATTCGGCATTGGTATCTCGTCCACCGGAGTGATAAGTCACTGTCACCTATCGCCCTCGCCTTTAGCCACTATCTCTTAAAACAGAAAAGTGAAGAGATATCTTTGACGTCGCGATCCATAAAAGTATGACAGCGTTCTGCGTTTGTATTTCACGTAATGAAAACGACAAACGCGGCAGTTCTATTTTACGTGACGTTGTAGCGTTCTTTTGAGTACAACAGCACGTATCGGTTTGGTCACGAAGTCATCCATGCCTGCGTCAAGACAGCGTTTCTTATCTTCACTCATCGCATTGGCAGTCAGTGCGATGATGGGTAACTGATACCCTTCTTCACGAAGTTGTTTTGTGGCATCAATACCACAAAGCACAGGCATCGACATATCCATTAAGATCACGTCAAACTGGACGTGTGATCCATGGAAGAGGTCAATCGCTTCTTTCCCGTTGTTAGCAACAACAACATGGTGTCCCGCCTTTTCAAGCATCAACTTCACCACCATTTGGTTTGCTTTGCTGTCTTCAGCAACCAGGATATTCAGTGAGCGAAGGTCATGGCCGTCAATGCAGTCTGTTTTCACTTGCTCACTTTGTAGAGGCTCAGTAAGGGGGATGTCGATGAAGAACGTGGTACCGACGCCGGGCTTGCTCTCGAAATCTATGCTGCCATTCATCATGGAAACCAGTCTTTTACAGATAGAGAGTCCCAGACCGGTGCCGCCATATTGTCGAGTAATGCTACCGTCGGCTTGGGTAAAAGGTTGAAAAATATCCTTTCTACGTTCAGCATTGATGCCAATGCCTGTGTCACTCACTGAAATTTTCAGTCTGTTATTAACAGCACTCATCGCCACGTCTACCCTGCCTTCTTCTGTAAACTTGACGGCGTTGCCAACCAAATTTAACAAAATTTGAGTAAAACGGTTCCCATCCTGATAAATGCTATCAGGTACATTATCGGCGATATCCATCTCCAGCTTTATCGCCTTATGCGAGGACGCTTCCCGAAGTTGGTTAAATACAATAGTGACACTGTCACGAGGATTGACAAGTTCAGGATGAAGAGAGAAACGTTCAGATTCAATACGTGATAAATCAAGGACATCATTAATAATGGTCAACAACAATTGCGCTGATTTATCCATCTGAGAAACCCAGACAACCTGTTCATCATCCAGAAGAGATTGCTGTAGTGCATCAAGCAGCCCCATAACAGCATTAAGTGGCGTTCTAATTTCATGACTCATCATCGCGAGGAATTGCGATTTAGCTGCATTAGCAGATTCCGCTTGTTGTCTTGCCTGCTGCAACTCATGGACCCGATGTTTACGTACCGTAATATCTTTTGCTGTCCCTCGAAAACCCATGCAATTTCCGCGTTTGTCGTAATAAGGTCTTCCTGACAAGCTGATCCACTGTTCTTTTCCTCCATGAAAAACGTGCCATTCAACTTCTGAAAAAGGTTGTTCCAAATGAATGAGTTCGAGCAGTTTATGTTTCACCTCCGGTTGGCGATTAAGTTGATTCATGATCGCTTGAGGTTCAGTGGAAAATGATTCGTTGGAGGGGGATGACAAATAGGTAAATTGCAGGTTGTTATTGATTTCCCAGAACCAGTCACCCGCTGTCTTTGCAAAGTCCCGGAAACGTTGACGGCTGGCAGTGAGTTCCTGAGTTTTTGCTGCCACCAGACACTGCAGCCTTTCCCGGTAATCAATATCAATAATCGTACGTTCAATCAACGGCCGGAAACGTTCAATAACATGTTGCGCTTTGGTATCAAATCCCCCTTTCCGGGATGCAAAAAGAATCAAAATGGATTCGCTGGCGTTGACTGTCGTGCCAGTGATCAGCGCAGAGCGGCACAAATCAACATTCGTGTCCAGCAATAAGGAAAATTCTTTGACACGTTCGGGTGCATAAAGGATCACGGTCTGACCATTGACACAGCGTGAAAACATGCCGCTGTCCTTCCAAAGGAAACCTTCAACATGTGGCGAAGTCGATACCAAACAGGAATAGAAATCTTCCGTCTCTTTATTACGGGTGAGTACCAGAGCGTTTTCAAACGAAACATACCGTTCAATCACATTTAGCAGAGTATTGAACAATTCAAGTTTATTGCTAGCACCAGACATAGCGGAAATTGCCGAGAGGATCGCCCGGTTCTCGTCTTTGAATTTCTGCTCTCTCTCTTCAACGCGGCTCAGTTCGAACAGCGTTTCCTGCAACTTCTCTGAGACTGCGCCAGTCATAGCTCATCCTTGTGAAACAAAGCAGCGGATATCATCAAATTTCCGTGGGCAATTTCCCCGCCAAGAAACAGCCCTTGCTCACCAAAGGTAAACGGGCAAATAAAAGGAGCATGGTGTATGGATGAGCGCATATTTGCAGCAACACTGTGCAAGTAACTGCGGACATGCAACATACAACCTGCGCAATAAATCGCCAGACCACCTATCGGCTCGCACGGATTTTTATCGTGATCACTGGCTGAATAAATCACCCTGCCTGCGCGCGATACCAACATGTCAGTTGTACCAGACATAAAGTGCACAATGTCACCTTCTTGAAGGTTACAAAACATCTGGATACCGCCTTCCTGGGACACCGAAGCAGGATGCGACAATGTGTAATAAGGCATACCGTGCACTTCACCGGTTTGACGCCCAAGGGGAAATAGGGTCGATTGTTCAAAAAGTGTATCGGGGCTGATAGGAGCACCATTCGCTTCACGATACCATTTAGCGTAAACATCAAACGCGGGTTGGTCATCGAGCGCAACAAGGGTTCGCCCGTCAACTTTCGTCGCAATGGCATTTGGACCCATTGGCGCATACCCGTTATGAAAAGAATAACTGACTCTCGCCGAAGGAAAGAAAACCGCCATAGCAATCCCGTTGACAGTCACGCGATCATTATCAAGTAATGACCATTTTCCACTGACACCATCATCTGCTGCGGAGCCGCCAATAATAGGAATGTTTACGCCTAATTCGTCCCTGATTGCCTGTAAAATGGTTTCCTCACCCCCGGGAGTGGCGTGTAATGTTACCAGTGCCGGTAGCTCGCCAGACCGGCCACTGTTATCGATGGCCTGGCGAAGAACATGTTTGGCAGATTCGAAAATGTTCTCTCCCTGCTTTAATTCACACAATGCAGTTCCATACGCACCTTGTGGATCGTCAACCGCCCAAGCTGCCAATGAGTGACCTCCGACAAATCCTTTGTCTGTCATTGTGCCCTGACAAGAAGAACATCCAATCACGCAGGTATTCGGGAAATAATGATTGATCGCTTTACGGATGCTTTCTGCATCTTGCGTCTCGGTATAATAAAGCAGCATCAGAGAAGGGGCAGAAAGTTTTCTGAAGATCTCGTCAGCAACGGCTTGAATAGCCTGGACAGGATTGTGGTCGGAGGATGAAGATGTCGCAATTCTCATTTATACATACACAGCAGGTTGCGGCAATACATCCAATAATAGTCCTCACGCTTCGACAAACTCCAGTTTTTACCGTGATTCTTTTCGCTTAATCACTGAATTCTCTATTAATAGACGATAGGATCGATAATATTGATCAAATAAACCACCAGCATGTGCAATGGACAGCCAACTTTATATCGTTATCAATGCGAATATCCAATTAGGACAGGCAATTAGCAAACAACTGGCGCAAAAAGGAAACACCGTCTTCTATCTTGGAAATGATGAGCAAGAAGGGTATGCCATTACTGCGGATGAACCGCGCGTCCGCTACAGATATTGCCCCACCAATGACCG
Source organism: Grimontia sp. THUN1695 (assembly GCF_059704325.2). Lineage (NCBI taxonomy): Bacteria > Pseudomonadati > Pseudomonadota > Gammaproteobacteria > Vibrionales > Vibrionaceae > Grimontia > Grimontia sp. THUN1695. Next base: position 1,351,205 of record NZ_AP046577.1, read on the forward strand.
CATTGCTATCGCAAACGAATTCGATTGGATAAAGCGCAATGTCGCCCCTATTGATAGTATTGTGGTTCTGGTTCCTGAGATGAGCATCCAACACGTTGAAATGCCACTGGAAGAAAGCTACTTTGCTTCTCTTTTGGACTGTAGCAACGGGCACGTTGCCGAGCTGCCCCTTACTTATTTGATTGCACCATCCGCCGCCACCGATTCAGACGAATCACTCAAAGCACTGCACCTGGCGTTGTGCCAGCTATCCCACCAGAAAAAGGACCGAATGACAGGGATGAAAGTCAACCACATTGTCATCACAAACAAACCACACCCCCGCCAAGCATGCCCAAGTATCGACAATGATGTGTCAGATCTTATTCACTACCTCTCTTCTCAACAGGCAAATGCTATCCGCCACCAGATCTTTTTTTTGCAAGTTCAATAGAATAATACACAGTAAAAAAGCAGCCTCTGGCTGCTTTAATGCAAAATTTGACGACTTGGTGACCATTTAAATCTTTAAGTAAGCAAATGTTAGCGCAATTCACCACAATATTAATTCTTGGTTAAAAGTTAATTTCTATTTGATCAGGATCAATGTTTAATATCATCTTCTGCGATAACACGCTATTAACATCATTTTCTAAAGCATAAAAATACGCCTCTTTTTCACCATCCAATGCATCAATTTTCTGGAAAGAAATCACCCTTTCCGGTTTGGAAAGCACGGAAAGCGACTGAGGTTCTCGTGCCGTTTTCACAACCAAAAATTGCAGCCCATTCTTTTGATATTCAAGTTTTATATCAACAGTATCGCCATGCACTGTAACGCTGCAACTGCCTGCCACCAGCAGGCATTCTTGCTTATTTTTTTCATCAGAATGTTCCAGTGTCCTCCAAATAAATGCCGTTATCAGTACTGTCATAACGACTAATATTTGTATTAAGCGACCCGTGGTTAATTTTTCTGCTGCCATGTGAATTTTGCTTTTCCCGTGTTACAGAGTTCAAAGTTTTAGTAGAAATGTTACCCAAGGGTAAACCGAGTGTGGATTGGACCCTGTATTTAGCTAAATAAGTGAAGTATTATCTCCGGTGAAAATGCCATTTTTACAATGAAATAGCAATGGAATGCATCAAGTGGGTATAAATCAATCACTAATCGCACTGCATTGCTTCTGGGGTGGCATTGTGACGTAACCGTCACTATGTAATACGTGAGTGTAGTAATCAAAAAGTGGAAGCATGCAATATGAGCCAAGAAAAGCAGCTTGAACTGGAATACAACTACCGCGTTGTCCGTCAATTTACCTTGGTAACCATCCTGTGGGGAATTGTGGGCATGGGTGTTGGTGTTCTCATTGCCGCTCAGTTGGTATGGCCTGCGCTTAACTTCGATATTCCTTACCTGACATACAGCCGTCTGCGTCCATTGCATACCAATGCAGTGATTTTCGCATTCGGAACCAGTGCTCTGTTTGCAACGTCTTATTATGTTGTTCAGCGCACCTGTCAGACAAGATTGTTCGGGGGTAAGCTGGCTGAATTTACCTTTTGGGGTTGGCAAGCCATCATTCTGGCTGCAGCAATTACGCTGCCGTTAGGATATACAACCAGTAAAGAATACGCAGAGCTTGAATGGCCGATCGATATCGCTATCGCGGTAGTTTGGGTCGCTTATGCCGTCGTATTTTTTGGAACCATGATTAAACGAAGAACCTCGCACATTTATGTTGCAAACTGGTTTTTCGGTGCCTTTATTATCACCGTTGCTGTCTTACATATCGTGAACAGCATGGCTGTACCAGTCTCAGCGATGAAGTCGTACTCAATTTATCCTGGTGCCATTGATGCAATGGTCCAGTGGTGGTACGGTCACAATGCCGTAGGCTTCCTTTTGACTGCAGGCTTCCTGGGAATGATGTATTACTTCGTCCCTAAACAAGCTGGTCGTCCGGTTTACTCCTATCGCCTTTCCATTGTTCACTTCTGGGCGCTGATTTCTCTTTATATCTGGGCAGGTCCTCATCACCTTCACTACACAGCCCTACCCGATTGGACTCAATCTTTGGGTATGGTGATGTCAGTCATCTTGTTTGCACCATCCTGGGGTGGCATGATCAACGGAATCATGACCTTGTCTGGCGCATGGCATAAACTGCGCTACGACCCGATTCTCCGGTTCCTGATTGTTTCTCTGTCCTTCTACGGTATGTCAACCTTCGAAGGCCCGATGATGGCTATTAAGACGGTTAACGCACTCTCTCACTATACTGACTGGACAATCGGTCACGTGCACTCCGGTGCGTTGGGCTGGGTTGCAATGGTTTCAATCGGTGCAGTGTACCATCTGGTACCTAAGCTGTTTGGCCAAGAGCGTATGTACTCTATCAGCCTGATCAATGTTCACTTCTGGCTCGCTACCGTTGGTACCGTTTTGTATATCGTTGCAATGTGGATTTCCGGTGTTATGCAAGGCCTGATGTGGCGCGCAGTAAACACAGACGGTACGCTGACCTACAGCTTTGTAGAGTCTCTTGAAGCGTCTTATCCGTTTTACTTCGTTCGTTTCGTTGGTGGTGCTATCTATCTGTCAGGCATGATCTTGATGGCGTACAACGCATACAAGACAATCACTGCGCCTAAAGCCAGCCTGAAAGCCATCGAGCAACCCGCATAAGGAGACCAACGAATGAGTTCTAGCCGTCACGAAATTGTTGAAAAGAACGTTGGTCTTTTCGCTATCCTCACGGTCATTGCGATTAGCTTCGGTGCGCTTGTAGAAATCACACCGCTGCTGTTCCAAAAGCAAACGACCGAGCCTGTTGATAACTTGCGCCCTTATACCGCGCTGGAAATGGAAGGCCGCGACATTTACATTCGCGAAGGATGTAGCGTTTGTCACAGCCAAATGATCCGCCCATTCCGTGCAGAAACCGAGCGTTACGGTCACTACTCTGTGGCTGGTGAAAGTGTTTGGGAGCATCCTTTCCTTTGGGGTTCCAAGCGTACAGGACCAGATTTGGCACGCGTTGGTGGCCGTTACTCTGACGAGTGGCACCGCGTTCACCTTGTCGATCCCCGTGCGGTTGTGCCTGAGTCAAACATGCCAGGTTTCCCTTGGTTGGAAAAGAATGTTCTGACGGGCGACAAAACAGCTGACAAACTGACTGTTTTCCGCGATATGTTCGGTGTGCCATATACCGATGAACAGATTGCAAACGCGAAAGCAGACGTTGAAGGTAAGACCGAGATGGAAGCCATCATTGCTTACCTACAGTCACTCGGCCACGCGATGAAGTAAGGAGTACTTATGGCATCTTTTCATGCCTTATGGACGCTAATGATTTTCATCTGCTTCATCGTGATTGTGCTTTGGGCCTATAGCAGTCGCCGTAAAAAGGAATTCGACGAAGCTGCTAACCTCGTCTTTGCTGACGAGGAGAAAGGCGATAAAAAGACAGGAGAAGATAACAAATGACTACGTTTTGGAGTCTATTTATCACTGTCATTACCATTGGTACGCTAATCGGCTGTGCTGCACTGATTATTTGGTGTAGCAAAGACCTGAAAGGCGTTGCTGATGGTGAAGATATGGGTCACGAATACGATGGTATCCGTGAACTGAATAACCCATTGCCTAAGTGGTGGTCGTACATGTTCTGGGCGACCATTGTCTTCGGTGTCGTATACTTCGTGTTGTATCCAGGCTTAGGAAACTGGCAAGGCATCTTCAACTGGCAGAGCTCTGCTCAGGCAATTAAAAACCTTGATGAATCCCGTCAGGAGCTGGCAAGTCGTGACGGTATTGACCAATACGCACGTGAATTGACCGCGGCAAATGCTGTTTTTGGCGAAACTTACCGTAAGCTTGCGTATCACCCCGGCTCAGATGAATTGTTGGAAATCACTGACATTGCCAAGAATCCTGAGGCAGTTAAAGTGGGTCAACGCCTGTTCATCCAAAATTGTGCCCAGTGCCATGGCTCTGATGCGCGAGGTCAATCAGGTTTTCCTAACCTGACTGATAAAGCGTGGTTGTATGGTGGTGAACCGGAAACCATTAAAGCGACGATCCTTCAGGGACGTGTCGGTAACATGCCAGCATGGATTGATTCGCTGGGTGAAGATGGTGTGAAAGAAGTTGCGGCTTATGCATTGAGTCTGTCTGGACGTAAAGTGAACGCTGAAGAGGCCGCGAAAGGGAAAAACCGCTTCGTTGTTTGCGCCGCGTGTCACGGTACTGACGGTAAAGGTAACCCAGCATTTGGTGCACCGGATTTGACTGACAATGTATGGCTGTTTGGCGGTTCACGTAAAGCCGTTGAAGACACCATCCGTTACGGTCGACAAGGCGTCATGCCAGCTTGGAAAGACATTTTGGACGAAGATAAAATCCAGCTTCTCTCTGCATATGTCTGGCAACTGAGTAATACACAAAATTAATAAGTAAAAATAGCGTTTGTTAAGCCCCTGTTTTTAGGGGCTTTTTCCCAAGAAATAAGTACTTACAGGAAAGCAATATGAATAAGCCATGGTATAAGCAGTTTTGGCCTTGGTTCCTGATTGCCCTTCCAGGCAGTGTCGTCGTTGCCAGTCTTTTCACCGTGACTCTCTTTAGTAAAAATCAGGTATCACTCGTTGCGGAAGACTATTACAAAGCAGGCAAGGGAATAAACATTGATATTTCTCGTTTAAAGAAAGCCGATGAGCTTTCCATCTCCGCTTTCCTGTCAGCACAAAATGACACCGCAATCTTTACGCTGGATAAAGGCGATCTTGATACCTTTCCGACCCTTAAAGTCACTTTCCAGCATCGCACACTGGCAGATAAAGACATTGAAACGATGCTCAATGCCGACGCTTCAGGCCGCTACCGTTTAACACTCGCTGAGCCATTAACTGGCCCTTGGTATGTTGAATTGAATGCATTTGATGGAACCTGGGCCTTAAATGGCCGTGCAAATTTCCCATCAGAAGCCCCCATTAAGCTTTATGGCCAGAGCAAGGAATGACCAAAGATTGTTACCATTGTGGAGAACCGGTCTTAACTGGTGACTCTTATAAAGTCGATATTCAGGGCATCACCCGTATTATGTGTTGCCCTGGTTGTGAAGCGGTCGCAACCACTATCGTAGCCAATGGACTCTCCTCTTACTACGAATACCGCACTGCCCCAGCAGAGAAAGCCAATCTTGTACCCGAAGAGCTACAGTCACTTTCCCTTTATGACAATGAAGACGTTCAACAGGAATTTGTTCGTCATGAGGATGGCATTGACGAAGTCGTACTCTCTGTCGATGGTGTTTCCTGTGCAGCTTGTGCCTGGCTTATCGAGAAGCAGCTAAGTGCCCAACATGGAGTCTCCCGTATTCGCGTTAACACAACGACTAACCGTGCTACGTTGCGCTGGGATCCTTCCGTCACCAAGCTCAGCACCCTGTTAAATAAAATCCATGCCCTTGGCTACAAGGCAGCGCCTTTCGAGGCGGATAATCAGGAAGCGCAATATCACCATACGATGAAACAATACCTCTATAAATTAGGGATTGCGGGTCTGGCAACCATGCAGGTGATGATGCTGGCGGTTGCCATGTATTTTGAAGTATTTGGAGACATGGATGAATCTTTCCGTAATTACTTTCGTTGGGTCAGCCTGATATTCGCCACCCCGGTTCTGCTTTATTCGGCGATGCCTTTTTACATCAATGCATGGCGAAACCTGAAAGCCAGGACTCTGGGCATGGATGTCCCTGTTTCTATTGCGTTGTTGTTTGCATATTTCGCCAGCTTGTATGCGACAGTAACCGGTGAGGGAGAAGTGTTCTTTGAATCCATTGCTATGTTTACCTTCTTCCTGTTGGTCGGGCGCTTCCTTGAAATGCGGGCACGGAGAACCGCAGCCGCTGCAAGTGCAAACCTGCTTAAACTGATCCCAAGGCTGGCTACGCTTGCTTCGGGCGAACAAATCCCGGCAAAATCGCTGACCACAGGTCATCAGGTTCGTGTATTACCGGGTGAGCCCTTCCCTGCTGATGGTATTATTCAGGAAGGCATTACCACCGTTGATGAATCCATGTTGACCGGTGAATCAATGCCCGAGTCCCGCCAGACCGGCGATACAGTGTACGCAGGTACCATGAATATTGATGGCAACGTCAATGTAAAAGTGACTGCAGAGAAAAAAGATTCCCTCATCGCCCACATTGTTCAACTTCAGGATGCCGCCCAACTTGCCAAACCCCGGGTGGCCGAAATCGCTGACATTGTCGCGCGTTACTTCGTCGCTGTGATTCTGGCTATTTCTGCCTGTACCTGGTTGTATTGGCAAACAGAACGTCCAGGCGACGCATTCTGGATCATGTTGTCCGTTTTGGTGGCAACCTGTCCGTGTGCCCTTTCTTTGGCAACCCCAACGGCACTGACCTGCTCAACATCCACATTCGGAAAGTTAGGAATTCTGCTTCGCCGTGGTCATGTGTTTGAAACGCTGACCAAAATCAATCGGGTTATTATCGATAAGACGGGTACCCTGACAGAAGGGAATATCTCTATTGCTGAAACCCGCTTGTATTCTGATGTTGATGAGATAAATGCAAAAGGCATTGCATCAGCGCTTGAATCGTACGCCAACCACCCCATTGCTGAAGCCTTCAAAGCATACAGTGCGATAGAAGGTGTCGAAGCCGTGGAAAATGTCATCGGTGAAGGTCTAAAGGGGCATTTTAATGGCAGTGACTGGCGCATTGGTAAACCTGATTTTGCATTAGCCAACCCCTGCGATACTGGAGACAGCCTGCACCAAGTTTGGTTGTCACGTGATGGTAAACCTGTCGCATCGTTTCAATTGGTCGATCCGATTCGGGCCTCAAGCCAGACATTGATTGATAAATTCCACGAGGCAGGCATTCATGTCACGATGCTCACTGGCGACAATTCAACAACGGCCAAGATGGTTGCAGACAAATTAGGTATTGATGAACTTGTGGCAGGTATCTCCCCGCAAGGCAAACTTGAATACCTGAATACGCTGCCGGATGACCAAATCACTATGATGATTGGCGATGGCATCAATGATGCGCCTGTTCTGGCCGGTGCGCATCTTTCCGTAGCAATGGGTAGCGGCACCGATGTGGCAAAAGCATCTGCTGATATGGTGTTATTAGGTGATGATTTGGCAAAGCTCCTAGATGCACGAAAACTTGCATCGTTTACGCAAAAAATCATCCGCCAGAACCTTGCGTGGGCATTAGGTTACAACCTCATCATATTGCCATTAGCCGTTATGGGCTTTGTTGCCCCTTATGTCGCCGTCGCTGGAATGTCAGGAAGCTCTGTGATTGTAGTGACAAATTCACTTCGCTTATTTAACAATGACCTTATCGCGAAACTGAAGAGCGAATAACACGATGGAAAGTCTCTACATTCTCATCCCTATTGCCATTGTATTGGTCTGCGTAGCGGTTGGGGCTTTTATTTGGGCCGTGAAGTCTGAACAATTTGAAGACCTTGAAAGACAAGGCATGAATATCCTACTCGATGATGACGAGCCTTCAGCCCAACACCATAAAGGCGACAAGGACAATAACGACAATCCGGATAATACATAATGCCAGTAACAGATTTACTCGCTGCCTTTACTGTTGGCCTTCTGGGTGCAGGCCACTGTCTGGGAATGTGTGGTGGCGTTGCAGCGGCAGTTTCGATAGGGACGCCACACGCACAAAGTAAGCTCCCTTTTCTTCTCTTTTATAATGGTGGCCGCCTGTTTTCTTATGGCTTAATTGGCAGTATTGCAGGTGGTTTGGTTTCAGGCATTGTGAGTGTTACTGAAATCACCCAACACTTGCTGTGGCTACGGCTTGCTGCCGCCATCATGATGATATTGCTGGCACTTTATATCGCAAGGATCTGGAATGGCTTAGCTTATGTTGAGCGCGTTGGTCAGGTGTTATGGCGGAAATTATCCCCCCTTTCGTCAAAGTTACTTCCCTTGAAATCTCCGATCGCAGCATTGCCATTCGGTATGCTTTGGGGATGGCTACCTTGCGGTTTGGTCTATTCTGCGTTGAGCTGGGCAGCTGTGGCAGGTAATGCCGTTCATGGTTTATTGATCATGATCGCATTTGGCTTAGGCACCCTGCCCGCCATGCTTTTGGTGGGCTCCGCCGCTGAAGCGATGAAAGCGCTTCTTAACAACATGGCTATCAGAAGAGTCTCATCAATAATGCTTCTGGTGTATGGCATTTTTACCGTTCACTCTGTATACAATCAGTTGTAGTAAGTCTCGCTTTCTCTTGCGAAAATGGTAAAATATTGACTCAAATCAATTTGGCTAAGCAGGCTCATGATTCAAGACAAAATTCCTACTAAACGTGTTCAATCTGGCGGTTGCGCAATCCATTGTCAAGATTGTAGCATCAGTCAGCTTTGTATTCCTTTTACGTTAAGCGAGAGTGAGCTGAATCAGCTTGACCAAATTATTGAGCGTAAAAAACCCATCCAAAAAGGTCAGCCTTTGTTTCAAGCTGGCGACCAACTCCGTTCACTGTATGCCATTCGCTCAGGCACAATAAAAAGCTACACCATCACCGAGCAAGGCGATGAACAAATCACAGCCTTCCACCTGGCGGGGGATTTAGTTGGTTTTGATGCTATCAACCATATGTCCCATCCAAGCTTTGCCCAAGCACTTGAAACTTCAATGGTTTGCGAGATCCCATTCGAAATTCTCGACGACCTTTCTGGCAAAATGCCGAAGTTACGCCAGCAAATCATGCGCTTGATGAGCAATGAGATAAAAGGCGATCAGGAAATGATCCTGTTGCTGTCGAAAAAGAATGCCGAAGAACGTTTAGCGGCTTTCCTGCATAGTCTCTCCACCCGTTTTTCTGCGCGTGGCTTTTCACCCAAAGAGTTTCGCCTAACCATGACCCGTGGCGATATTGGCAACTACCTAGGCTTGACAGTTGAAACGATAAGCCGTTTGCTCGGTCGCTTCCAAAAGAGCGGGATGCTCAGCGTGAAAGGAAAATACATCACTATCCTTGATCATGACGAACTGAGCAGGCTGGCAGGTGTCTCTAAATAAAGCATTTCATTCAAACGCAGATAAGATAAACAGATGGCGCTTTACGCGCCATTTCTCTTTTTTGGACATTATCTATCTACATTTATCGCAATATTCGGTCACAATGAGTTAAGTTTAAGTATCGGCATCCCCAAGCTGGAGGTTGTTATGAGTAGATATACTAACTTACTTGTCGCCATCGATCCCGAGCATGAAGAACAGCCAGCCCTATCCCGTGCGGTGGATATCGCCCGGAAATCTTCTGTACCGGTGAAGATCACACTTTTCCTCGCCATCTATGACTTTTCTTATGAAATGACCTCAATGCTCTCTCCTGATGAGCGACAGGCAATGCGTAGCGGTGTACTCAAACAACGCGAAGAATGGCTTGATTCCATCCTTTTGCAACACACACACGAGAACCTGGATGCAGTAAAACACTTGGTTTGGCATAACCGCCCTTATGAAAGCATGATTGCCAAAGTGTTTGATGGTAAGCATGACCTGCTGATAAAAGCGACCCATCAACACGACAAACTTGGCTCTCTGATATTCACTCCCACTGACTGGCACTTGCTACGAAAATGTCCTTGTCCCGTTTTACTGGTGAAAGAGCACAGTTGGCCTGATAACGGAAAAATTCTCACTGCAGTCAATGTGTCATCAGAGAATGAAGCACATGCTCCCCTCAATGATAAACTCATCGATGAAGCTAAAGCGATGGGCCAACTGCTGTCAGCTGAAGTGAATCTGGTTAACGCCTACCCTGCCACACCGGTCAACGTTACTATTGAGTTGCCCGAGTTTGATCCTGCCTCATACACAGATGCCGTTCGTGGTCATCACCTGCTTCAAATGAAAGCGTTAAGACAAAAACATGGTATTGATGAAGCACAAACGTTTTGTCACGAAGGATTGCCAGAAGATGTCATCCCGGCCGTTGCCAAAGCACTGGATGCCGAATTGGTGATATTGGGGACGACGGGACGTATCGGCCTATCAGCCATTTTCATTGGTAACACAGCGGAACATACCATCGATCAGCTGAACTGTGACGTATTGGCTATCAAACCTGACGGTTATGTCAGTCCATTAGCCCCCAATCTGAATGTAGACTAACCTACAGCATAGGCTCTAAAGCGCCGCCAAGGCGCTTTTTTACGCCTTAAACGGTAACACAGTAACCGCGAATTTCCCCCTGTGCTCTGGTATCCTGCCGCGAAATCCGTATCATACGCGCCTAACCTTCGCATCGAGAAGCGATGTACCAAGATACTTGTCATTGGCTGGCTTGGTTGCGTAGAGAAATTTCAGAGGTAACATGTCGAATCAAGAACTGACAAAAGCGCAAAAATACAATCTGAACAAGTTGCAAAAACGCATTCGTCGCAATGTAGGCCAAGCTATCGCAGACTTTAATATGATTGAAGATGGCGACCGCATTATGGTCTGCCTGAGCGGGGGTAAAGACAGCTATACCATGCTGGAAATCCTCCAAAGCCTGCAAAAGAGTGCGCCAATTTCTTTTGAGCTGGTTGCCGTGAACTTGGATCAGAAACAGCCGGGTTTCCCAGAACACGTACTGCCTGAGTATCTTGAAAGTCTGGGTGTTGAATACAAAATTGTTGAAGAAGACACCTACTCGATTGTTAAAGACAAGATCCCAGAAGGCAAAACCACTTGCTCCCTGTGTTCTCGTCTGCGCCGTGGTATTTTGTATCGCACGGCAAAAGAGCTGGGGGCAACCAAGATTGCGCTGGGCCACCACCGTGATGACATGTTGGAAACCCTGTTCCTGAACATGTTCTATGGTGGCAAAATGAAAGGTATGCCACCTAAATTGGTGTCAGACAACGGTGAGCATGTTGTGATCCGTCCACTGGCATACTGCCGGGAAAAAGACATCGAGCGTTATGCAGAAGCCGCTGCATTCCCTATCATCCCTTGCAACCTGTGTGGCTCGCAACCGAACCTTCAACGACAAGTGATCAAAGAAATGTTGCGAGACTGGGATAAACGTTACCCAGGTCGTATCGAAACCATGTTCCGTGCAATGCAAAACGTAGTGCCTTCGCATCTGGCGGACTTTGAACTGTTCGACTTTAAGAGCATCAATCAGGGATCCGGTGTCATTAACGGTGGTGATACTGCCTTCGATCGGGAACAATTTACTGATACCCAGATATCAGATGACGATGTGATAGAGTTTGACCCGTCACTGAAACTAGATGTTGTTCAAGTAAACTAAGCGCCCATAGAACATGGGAAAGCCCGCTGCCACTGAGCGGGCTTTGTGTGACTTAAGGCGATCTTAACGTTATGGAATCCAAGGGGTAACTTTCAGTGGCGCCTGAGGGAAGAAAATACGTTCTCCCCCTTTTAATTCACTGGCCCGAATCACGGCAACATTACCGCCGACATCAATTATTCGCCCTTCTGACGTTTTCAGCGCTGATTGCGGTTCTCTAAAATGCACCATCACACCTTCTACCTCTGGCATAAACCAAGAAGCAAACATTCCACCAAGATCCTGCATCATGGATGTCATTTGCGGCACAAGCGTATTGACATCATCTTCTGTCATTTCTTGCGTAAAAGGCTTTTTAGCCAATACCTGAAAAGAAATATCACACGTTGTGTCCCCTTCAGTTTCAATAAACACATCAGGGTTTACCTTACGAAGGTGATTATCAATGGGCAAAGGCAGTTCTTGAGATACAGGAATATCAAATTCCTCGTAATGTTCTTCCTTGGTCATCCACGCTTTGGTGATGTTGCAGGTCTCACCATTTTGAGGTGAGACCATGAAATAACCAATCTTTACGTCTGAGTGATTTTCGCTGTAATTATGTTTAAGTTGCGAAAACAGCTTGCTATAGCTGAACTGAACCTGCGCCGCAGCGACAGGTGATGAAATTACAGTTGCCAGAACAGCAACCGTAAGTCCTTTAATCATCCTTGGCTCCAATATTTTTCGTTGTAGCGAATCATGCTCTGTACTTCATCGACATAAGCCTGACCGCGCTCAGAATAGCTTTTCAATCCGCTAGCTAATGCAACGCCGGAAATCGGTTTGCCCGCATTTCTGAGTTCAGCGCGAATGTCACGCAACTGGGCATACGCTCGATTACGGTTGACGTTAAGGAAATATGCTCGGATTGATTGATAAGTATCTTTGAACACAGCCACTTCATGGCTTTTCCCCTGCGAACGTGTGCTTGGTACTATGCCGCAACCCGGAGTGTAACACCACTGCCCAAAGTAGTTGTTTCCTTCACGGGCAAAGCGTGATGTCCCCCACCCAGATTCTTTGGCTGCCTGGGTTAACACAAGGTCCACAGGAATAATATCTACCCGCTTAAGAGCTTCTTGATACCACGCATTATCGACTCCTGTTTCAGGCAATGGCAGGTTGAAGAGCTCAGCAATCCGTAACAGGAATACCTCATCATCTTTGGTTGGTGTCTTGCCTTTTTCCAGTTCAATCAAACGGCTACGGGCACTTTCAATCAGTCCGTTAATATAGTTAATGCCAGGCTTCATAAAAGCTACGAACGCCTTCTTCTTTTCATCAACAAGCGTATAAGAACCAAAATCAGGCTTCTCAACCATAGGAGGTGGACTGTCTACAGTGATAGGCGTTTGTGGTGCATCGCTACAAGCAGAAATAAATAGAGCCGAAGCTAATACAACATAGGAAAGCTTCATTTATGCGTTAAAAACCTCTTGATTACCACCGCCGGAAGCAGAATCATCATCCCCCTCCTGCGACACGGTCACTTCAATACCAACACCGAACATTTCCCGGTAAAGCACCCCCTTCACGTTGAACATAAACGGCAATGCCCATACCAGCGCCAACCCTGCGGTTGCATACGAGAAGACAAACAAGGCAGCAATGACGATGTAAACCATTGTCAATGGTATCATTTTTTTCGTAATCGCTCTAAAAGAAACAATCATCGCCTCCACCGGACGCAGGCGTTTTTCGCAGATAAGAAGGATGGTCATCGAAAAAGTAATACCAAGAAAAACACCCAACAATGGAATCAACTGGCTGCTAAAACTTTGCAGGGCACTGATAAAACTCATCGCCAACGTCACCGCAAGTGCATAGGCAAACCCCTTGATAATGTGCCTGGGTTTGGTTCTAAATCCAATGGCGTGGCTCAACCCCATCAGGCTTGCGCCAGCGTAAAGTGGCGCCGTTAACACCGTTGCAGCAAACACCGCGATACGACCCGAGGCCATAAGTTCCTCAGTCATTGGGCGCTGTCCGATAAATGCCTGGATCACCTCGTCGTGTGTGCCTTGCATAATGATCAATGTCAGCAGGAATATCACAATATGTGCGGCAGTCAGTACAAGGGTTGCTGGCAAAAACTGCCAAAAGTGTTTCTGTGTTAATTTGGCGGCTTCCTGTACCACTCTGGAAACATTGAGGGTGTAATTACCGGTAAGTGCATTCTCCAGTGTTCCACCCACATGCAATGCATTGTTCAACTGTTGTTTATTCATAGCAAAGCAACTTATGTCTTTAGCCTAAGAAATCTCCTTACTCTTAAAGTTATAGGTGATATTTTTTGAGTGCGTCTCATGGTGGTGCATTTTTAGGCATCTCATTTAGGGGCTATACTACCGAACGCCCGTGCATCGTATTCTTCGACTAAACTGCCCGTCGAATTTAATGACGCACTTCACATTAATCTGATCTCGGCGCGGTTTCTCCATTTTCCTGTTCCGTGTCAATTTCAGGGCGGTTTTTTACCAATAAAACATAAAAAAACGCTTTAACTTCATGATTCGCAGATCTATCATGCGCGGTCTACTTTTTAGGGGAAGTTTTACTTAGCTAATCGCCCGTGGTGTAAGGAGTGAGAGTAGAATTGAACGCAACACAACCAATTAAAAAACCCGTTGTCCAGCTGAAAGGACTTTGTAAGAGTTTTGACGGCAAGCAGATCATCTCAAACTTTGATCTTGAAATTAACAACGGCGAGTTTTTAACAATCCTCGGTCCGTCAGGTTGTGGCAAGACCACAGTACTTCGCTTGATAGCTGGTCTTGAAGATGCAGACGATGGCCAAATTATCATCGATGGACAAGACGTGACTGCTATCCCCGCAGAACATCGTCACGTTAATACCGTATTCCAGAGTTATGCTCTGTTTCCACACATGACGGTGTTCGATAACGTTGCTTTCGGCTTACGCATGCAGAAAGTCGCTGAAAGCGAGATCGAACCGCGTGTCATGGAAGCTCTTCGTATGGTTCAACTGGAGAAGTTCGCGCCTCGCAAACCTCACCAATTGTCCGGCGGACAGCAGCAACGTGTTGCCATTGCGCGTGCCGTTGTGAACAAGCCCAAAGTGCTGCTGCTTGATGAATCTCTCTCCGCGCTGGATTACAAACTGCGTAAACAAATGCAGATCGAGCTGAAACAACTCCAGCGTAAACTCGGTATCACTTTTATCTTCGTCACCCACGATCAGGAAGAAGCCTTGTCGATGTCTGACCGCATCATCGTGATGAAATCAGGCAATGTGGTTCAAGATGGTACCCCACGCGAAATTTATGAAGAACCGGCTAACCTATTCGTTGCGCGTTTCATTGGTGAAATCAACGTGTTTGATGCCCATGTTATTGCACGCATCGATGAGCAACGAATTACAGCCAAAATTGAAGGCCGCGAGTGTCTGGTTTACTGCAAACTGGACATTAAGCCGGGCGACCGCGTAAAAGTACTGCTGCGCCCAGAAGATCTGCGTATCGAAGAAATCGAAGCGGCAGATACAGGTAACGGTATCATTGGCTACGTTCGCGAACGCAACTACAAAGGGATGACCTTAGACTCAGTGCTTGAGCTTGAATCAGGCATGTCAGTCATGGTCAGCGAGTTCTTCAATGAAGACGATCCAGATGTAGACCACTCACTGGATCAGAAAGTTGCGATTACCTGGGTTGAAAGCTGGGAAGTGGTACTGCCTGATGAAGAAGATTAATCTCCAAAAAGCCATTATTGGCGTGATTGTAGGTTGGTTGCTGCTGTTCGTATTCATCCCTAACCTGATGATCATCGTGACCAGTTTCCTCACCCGCGATGATGCTAACCTCATTGAGATGACCTTCACCTTGAGCAATTACGCCAAGTTGATGGATCCCCTCTATGCCAAAGTGGTTTGGCATTCTTTCTACATGGCAGCCATTGCGACTCTGCTTTGTTTGCTGATTGGCTACCCATTCGCTTACGTCATTGCTCATATGCCGGTAAAATGGCGCCCGGTGATGCTGTTTATGGTGATTGTTCCTTTTTGGACCAACTCCCTGATCCGCACCTATGGATTGAAAATTTTTCTCGGTACCCGAGGTTTGCTCAATGAAGGTTTGCTGACCCTTGGGCTGATTGATAAGCCCCTGCGTATCATGTACACCGAGTATGCGGTGATGGTTGGTCTGGTTTACATTCTGCTGCCATTTATGATTCTTCCGCTCTACTCAAGCATTGAGAAACTGGATAACAGTTACCTTGAAGCCGCGAAAGATTTGGGTGCCAGCAAGCTCCAGGCATTCATTAAAGTGATTCTCCCGTTGACGATGCCAGGCATTATTGCTGGCTGCCTTCTGGTTCTGCTACCAGCACTTGGCATGTTCTATGTGTCCGATCTGCTGGGCGGCGCGAAAAACCTGTTGATTGGTAACGTCATCAAAAGTCAGATCCTCAATGTTCGTGACTGGCCGTTTGGCTCAGCAGCGAGTATTTCCCTGACACTATTGATGGGTCTCATGTTGTTCGCCTACTGGCGAGTCGGCAAACTGATGAACAAGAAGGTAGAGCTGGAATGAACAAGTTATTCAGAACCAGCTTTATGTCGCTGGTCTATGCGTTTTTGTACATCCCTATCATCATTCTTATCGTTAACTCTTTTAACGAAAGTAAATTCGGTATGGGGTGGAAAGGGTTTACTACTAAATGGTACAGCTTGCTGTTTAACAATGACAGTTTGGTGCAGGCGGCCTGGAATTCGTTAACTATTGCTGTTGTTTCTGCTACTGCGGCAGCATTTATCGGCAGTTTGACGGCTGTTGCCCTGTATCGCTATCGCTTCCGGGGCAAGGCATTCGTTAACGGAATGCTGTTTGTTGTCATGATGTCACCCGATATCGTGATGGCAATCTCGCTGCTGGCGCTGTTCGTCTTGTTGGGTGCACAGCTGGGTTTTCTGACCCTTTTGCTCTCCCATATTACGTTTTGTCTGCCTTTTGTGGTGGTCACCGTATACAGCCGGCTGAATGGTTTTGATTCCCGCATGCTGGAAGCTGCCAAAGACCTGGCTGCCAGCGAGTGGACAATCCTGACCAAAATCATCCTGCCGCTCGCCGCACCGGCGGTTGCTGCAGGCTGGCTGTTAAGCTTTACTCTGTCGCTGGATGACGTTATCGTCAGTTCCTTTGTAACAGGGCCAAGCTACGAAATTCTGCCACTGAAAATCTATTCAATGGTCAAGGTTGGTGTTTCTCCGGAAGTAAATGCCTTGGCGACGTTGATGCTGATTGTCTCTCTCGTGATGGTAATTTGCTCTCAATTGCTGGCCCGCGATAAAGTACGATAATCAAAGGGGGAAGCGGTTTGCACCGCTCCCCTTTACTTGTTTTCGCCTATTTCAATCACGGATGGACTCATCCAATTGTTATTCTCATTAACCATACCAATGAAAAACTACAGGAGTTGTCAATGAAACTCTGGTCTAAGTTTGTGCTGGGAAGCGCCCTGTCTTTATCCCTTTTCTCAAATGCGGCTGCCGCAAACCAAGAACTCTATTTCTACAACTGGTCAGAATATATTCCAACAGAAGTACTGGAAGAGTTTACGAAAGAAACTGGCATCAAAGTTATTTACTCAACGTATGAGTCAAATGAAAGCATGTATGCCAAACTGAAAACCCACCCAGAAGGCTACGATCTTGTTGTGCCATCTACCTACTATGTAAAAAAAATGCGTGATGAAGGTATGTTGCAGAAGATCGACAAAAGCAAACTGAGCCACTTCGACGGTCTGGACCCCAATAACCTGAACAAGCCTTTTGATCCAAATAATGATTACTCAGTCCCGTATATTTGGGGCGCAACCGGTATTGGCGTAAATACGGACTTCATGGATAAATCAACCGTGAGCACATGGGCTGACTTGTGGAAACCTGAGTACAAAGGCCAATTGTTGATGATGGATGATGCCCGTGAGTTCTTCCATATTGCACTGCGAAAACTGGGATACTCTGCTAACACCACTAACCCGGATGAAATTAAAGCGGCATACGAAGAGCTGAAAAAAATCATGCCAAACGTACTGGTATTTAACTCAGACTTCCCTGCAAACCCTTATATGGCTGGTGAGGTTGCACTGGGTATGCTTT
The DNA here is from genome assembly GCF_059704325.2 of Grimontia sp. THUN1695. NCBI lineage: Bacteria > Pseudomonadati > Pseudomonadota > Gammaproteobacteria > Vibrionales > Vibrionaceae > Grimontia > Grimontia sp. THUN1695. The sequence goes on from NZ_AP046577.1 coordinate 1,368,674, forward strand.
GGAATGGTTCCGCTTACATTGCACGCAGCGAAAGGGCGCCGGTCGATATCGTGTGGCCTGAAGAAGGCGCTATCTTCTGGATGGACAGCTTAGCAATCCCAGCAACGGCGAAAAATGTTGATGCTGCCCACAAGATGATTGACTTCCTGTTGCGTCCCGAGAACGCAGCGCGCCTTGCTATCGAAATCGGCTACCCTACCCCGGTTAAAGCGGCATATCCTCTGCTACCAAAAGCATTTAAAGATGACCCAAGCGTTTATCCACCACAAGAGGTGATGGAAAAAGGCGAATGGCAAAGCTCTGTCGGTGAAGCGAACGTGCTTTATGAAGCGTACTTCCAGAAACTGAAAGCGGGCCAGTAAGCCCAAGTGTAAAAAGCGGTCACTTTACAGTGGCCGCTTTTCTTTTTACCTGCAGCGTCGCTTAGTCCTGTAATGCCAGTATCTCTTCTACCAACTCAGGTACCAAAACACTTGCCTTACCGTAACGTTTCTCGTCAAACTCACTTTCTACCGCGCTTGGTTCCAGGTTCACTTCAATCGTTCTCGCGCCATGAATAGCGGCTTCATGAACAAAGCCTGCCGCTGGATAAACAGCGCCTGATGTGCCAATGGAAATAAACAGGTCCGCATTGACCAATGCCGCGTGGATTTTGTCCATATGCAATGGCATCTCACCAAACCACACAACATGAGGACGCATTGCAGAAGGGATTTGGCAACAGTGGCACAAGTCATCGGTCAGGATGTCTTCTTTCCAATCCAACACCTGATTCGAACCACTGCAACGCGCTTTGAGCAACTCCCCATGCATATGGATAACATTATCACTCCCTGCACGCTCGTGAAGGTTATCAATGTTTTGGGTAACAACGGTGACTGAGCCTTCGAGTTCACGCTCCAGCTTTGCCAAGGCCTCATGTGCAGGGTTAGGCGCCACACCTGACTGAAGTTGTCTGCGGCGCTGATTATAGAAAGTTTGCACCAGTGCCGGATTACGCGCAAAGCCTTCAGGCGTTGCCACATCTTCGATATGGTGTTCTTCCCATAAACCATCCTGCGCCCTGAATGTACGAATACCGGATTCAGCCGAGATCCCTGCGCCTGTCAGTATTACAATGTTTTTATAGGGAAATTGCATAGTGGACTTCCTTTCTCGTCGATGCCAGCATTCATATTTTTCTGATGATCAACAGCCTTTATATCACTGTTGGTATGTCCAAAACAGATTCCCCCAACTAGACCATGGTCGAAAATCTACGTAAAACAGCATTTAACAGGAGAAATCAAAAAAATGTCTTATATTTAAAATGTGTACCAAGCATGAAACCGGAATAGGCAATTGCACCGACTTACAAAGACAGTATTCGCATTAACAACCCTCATATTTACAGTGGCCTCAGCGTATGCAGAGACCCGCGAGCACATAAAAATCAGTGGGTTTGGTAACCTGTCTGCCATTCACTCCGGTACCGAAAATTTAGGCTTTACATACGACTTAACCAAAGAAGGCGTCTTCGATGAATGGAGCTGGAAAAAGGGGTCTGCCATCGGCTTACAGCTAAATGCCGGACTTTCAGAGGAGTTTGATCTCGTCGTTCAAGGCGTGTTACAGGATCGCCTCGACAACGATCTGAACAATAGCATTACCTGGGCATTTCTTCGCTACAAACTCTCCTCACCGAGGGTTTCTATCCGGTTAGGGCGCATAGCCCCCCCCATCTATATGTTGTCAGAATACCGCAATGTCGGCTTTGCATATCTCTGGACCAAGCCCATCACTGACTTCTACGCTAACATCCCAGTCACCAGTCTGAACGGCGGTGACATTACCTACACCACTCCTTTTGGTGAGGGTGTCATTGAGGTCAAATTATTTGGTGGCCAGTCAGAGATCTCAATCAATACTATTGACTCGTTCAATAATGTAAAACTCTCCCCCCTTATTGGCACCAAATTGAGTTATGACTCAAACGACTGGGTGCTCTCTGCGTCAGCATCTACTGCGAAGGTTGACAATGGCAACCCCGCAGACTTGTTAATCGCCAGCACTTCCGCAGACCCGAGTATTTTCCTTGTCTGGCCTTCATTGGAAAGTACATTGAAGGACTTCGAGTTTGAGAATACGCGTTTTTATTATTATTCAATGGGCGCTGCGTATGAATCCAGTGACTGGCACCTCCAAAGTGAATTGAGCTATACCGATGCAGATTGGCCCTTTTTTCCTGATCTTATTTCCGGTTACGCAAGTGTTGGCAAAACTGTCGATGCGTTAACGTTTTATGGCTTTGCTTCCAAAGCAAAGTCTGTGGGAACTTTTTATGCGTTACAGGCCCCAGATCCTCAATTCCTTCTTAATCCACAAATCAATGGTGTGTACCAACTTATTCAGCAAAATCTCGATGCCCGCGTGATTGACCAGGAAACATTTGGCATTGGGATGCGTTATTACATCGGTCCCCAAATATCACTGAAAGGACAAATAGAAAGAACCTGGTTAAATGACGACCGGTTCGGTGCATGGTCAATCAACAAGCAGGGACTGAGCGCACCTGTGCCTGACCATATTGATAGTGTCTCCATTAGCCTAAGTTTTGTTTTCTGACATGAAGAAGATGGTATTGGTACTATTCACAATGACATGGCTGGCATGGGCATCCCAACTCCATGCAGAGCTCGTGGTGGTTGTGAATGAACAAAACCCAATATCATCCCTCTCTTCCCGTCAACTTATCGATCTCTACATGGGTCGCTATAACTCTTACCCTAATGGTGTTATCGCAAATACAGTAGATTGGCCCGAACGTAGCCAAGAACGCGAAATGTTTTATCGCCAGTTGGTGGACAAATCTACTGCCCAGGTCAATGCATATTGGGCAAGGCTATTATTTACCGGTAAATCTGAGCCACCACTTACTGTCGCTTCATCTGGAGACATTATTGATTTCGTGAAAAAAAACATAAATGCCATTGCGTACTTAAACGAAACTGACTTGGTCGATGGCTTAAAAGTGGTATACCGTTTTGAAAATGCTCAATAGACGCATTCATATCCGTGTTGCCTCTGGTGTTGCAGGGGGAGCGCTATTGTTCTCCGTTCTTGCATCCGTCATCTGGTTTTATATTTCTTACCATCAGGAAGTTAACCGTTCCCGTAGCCAGATTAGCCAGGTTGTCGCCACGATAGAACAAACGGCATCTATCGCCATGTTTCTTGGCAATAAAGAATTAGCAGAAGAAGTCATCCGAGGTCTGGAGGCTAATGACACGATTTCGGCAGCCCGACTTACCAGCCAAGAGGGGTTGTCTGCCTCCTTCTCCGACAACAATAAACACGGCCAACACTACACTGCCATTATCTTTCCAATTGTGTCGCCCTTTAATAAAAATGAGTTTGTGGGCGATCTTTTGGTTTACCCAAACCAAAACTATATCGAAAACAATGCCATTTCTTTGGCAAAGATCCAGGTTATCGTCTTGGTGTTTTACTCGGTCATCATTGCGTTTCTAACTCTCTTTATCGTAAACCGTATCCTGACAGAACCGATGAAGAACATTGCCAACCGTTTTCATTTAATAACCCCCGGCGATACCACACGAATAGATGTTCCAATCAGCCACAAAGACAACGAGATAGGTGCACTGGTCAGTGATATTAACGGTCTGCTGGATGCGGTTAACAACCAAATCGAGAACGAACGTGAACTTCGTGCAAACACAGAGAATCTGTCGAAAAAATTCCGGTTTATCTTTGAACGAGCCAGTGCAGGCATCGGCTTGATTGATGCCAATAACCAGCTAATTGTGGCAAACCCGGCATTGCTCAGGTTGTTGGGGCAAACCTTTATTGTCGACACGGACAGGTTCTCTAAAACCGACTTCACCCGTTATTTTAACAACCCTGCTGAAATCAAAGAATTTATTGAAGAGTTCTGGTCAAAACCAGGCAACCAGTTCAGTGCGTTTGACATTCAGCTCAAACATAAAGTCCGCGCCTCTGATCGCTGGGTACATTGCTTGTTTTCTAAAGTAGAAGACATCAACAACCCGGATGATAGCCTACTGGAAGTAGTACTCTATGACATTACCGAACGCGCAGAGCGGGAACAGAATATTATTTATGAAGCAGAGCATGATCCTGTTACCCATCTTCTCAATCGCCGCGCGGGTATGACAAAGCTCGAAACGTCCTTGCAAGAGGCAGACAGGAAAGCACGTAAATTCGCCATTCTGATGATCGACCTTGATGGCTTTAAACATGTCAACGACAACTATGGTCATGATGCAGGTGACAAGGTCATCATTGAAGTGGCGAAACGTATCAAACAATTCTTCCGCGGCTCTGATGTTGTTGCCCGCTGGGGCGGTGATGAATTCCTGATAGGCTTCTCTTATAACGCTAACTACGAAACAGCCGTTTCTGATATCGCTTCAGACCTTCAATATCAGATAGCACGTCCAGTAGACATTGGTCATGAACAGACTGCCGGTGTGGGATCCAGTATTGGGATAAGCCTTTATCCTGACAATGCAGATACCATAAGCTCATTGATCGAGCAGGCTGATGAAGCCATGTATTTTATTAAAAACAACGGCAAAAACTTCTTCCATGTCTACACAGGGGAGGAAGCAGCAGCACCTGAAAACCGCTAGTCACAGCTTGAAGCCAGCCAAAAGCACTCGAACAGCTTGTAGGCGTGATTTAAGCTTGCAAGTTAAGGAACACATTCTGTCATGTAACTGGCTGGACCATTTGAGACTATTCTCTCAGTTACAATGCCCAGCAAGATTAACCGTGGATATCCACCCAAAGAGATCATGCAGTTAAATAACTACTTCAGCCAACAAGATGGCTGTCTCATTTTTTCCCGTAAACAGGCAAGCCATTTTGCCAAATTCGTTGCCGGTGATTTCAATCCTATTCACGACGAAGACTCAAAGCGTTTTTGTGTGCCTGGCGATCTCCTGTTTTCAGTGTTACTAGCAAAAGCAGGCATCAGCCAAAAAATGCAGGTCTCATTTACCGGCATGATCTCAGACAATGTCCCTTTGACCATTCGAGAAAACGCAAAGGGTCACCTCGACGTGGTTGATGTCAATGACAAATGCTACTTAACCATGCACCGTGAAGGTGAAAATCGGATAGATGAAAGGCTATCAGCGGTTGTTGCAGAAAACTATGTGAAATTTTCAGGTATGAATTTCCCACACATCATGGTGCCGCTAATGGAAGAAAGCGGCATGATGATCAACCCAGAACGTCCCCTGGTGATGTATGAAAGTATGGCGCTTAGTTTTGAGCACCTGAATTTCACCAATCCTACCGTTGAGTTAACCGATTCTCAGATGGAAGTTTCTGGCAAACGTGGCTCTGTGATCCTGGCATTTGCTTTTAAGGAGAATGGCGAGATTATTGGGGAGGGGAAAAAGAAAATGGTATGCAGTGGTCTCAGAGAATATGAAAGCACGGACGTAAACACATTGGTTGAGAAATTCAATAACCGCAAAGCTGAATTTCTCTCTGCTCAAACAACCTAAACGCCATACCCGCTACCCGAGATTGATTACCCCCCTGAATAGAAACCCTGGCTACGCCCGGGTTTCTTTGTGTCCTCAATGTCTTATAGATAATACTTAATCCCATCTTTTATACTTTGTTCTATATTTAACTTATCAATAGCGCGCTGGAGTTAAATATGGCTACTGAAGCACTTCTCTCTCATATCGATAGGCTCCCTAAAATACCCAAAGTTGTGAAAGAACTTTTGGATTTGGTCAACAGCGAAAATTCGGACATGAATAAAATCTCCGAAAAAATCGCATTAGATCAGGTGATCAGTGCCCGCGTACTTCGCCTGTCCAACTCTGCCCATTTCGGAAGAGGCCGGAGTGTCGCTTCTGTTGATGAAGCAGTGATTCGGCTGGGACTCGGACCTATCCGTACGCTGGTGACAGCGTCTGCGCTGATGAGTACCTTCCCAAAAATCGAGGGGTTAGATCTCAATGCGTTTTGGGGAACCACATTCGAAGTCGCGACATTGTGCAAAACGGTCGCCAAAGAATTGAAAACGGATCAGAATGAAGCCTTCACAGCAGGTATGCTCCATAACATTGGCGATCTGCTTATCTATACAGTATATCCTGACAAAGCCCAGAAAGTTGAACTACACATGGATGCAGGCAAAACCAAGCAGGAGGCGCAGCAAATCGTTCTCAATACCGATAATGCAGAGCTCGGCGGTGAGCTCGCGAGAAGCTGGAAGTTTGCAGATACTCTGGCGGATGCCATCGCTCACCAGTATGGCTCCGTCCGGGGTGACAATTTCTCACAACTGGCTGCCATCATTAATTTCTGTGCAAAAATTGATGAAAACTGGGATACCCTGGCAGACGGTGAAGCCAAAGTAACATGGTTAAATCACCAATTGGAATACAGCATGCTTGGCTTGAGCGAAACGATCATTGAATCGATTGATGAAATGCGCGATGTTGGCCGGAATATGGCTGATTCCCTGCTCTGATTTTCAACAATCATCACGAAAAAAACGCCTATGCCTATGCATGGCGTTTTTTATTTCTGTCACACCATTAATTATATAAATTTTGGAAACAATCAATTCATTTAATGCTATTTATTGAAAGATAAGACAGGCATATTCTGAAAACCTAATAAAAAATAATCGGTGACAAATCGATTTACTACATTATCTGAAAGCAATGTTGCGAGGAAGGCACATGCAACACCCTCGAGTTTACCCCGCTAAACCGAAAAAAGTTTATCTCTACGCCACCTGTCTAGTCGACGCATTTGATCCCGACACCGGCCTCGATGCTATTACTTTGCTTGAACGCCAGGACATACAGGTTGAATTTGTCCCTAAACAGACCTGTTGTGGGCAACCCGCCTACACATCCGGTTATACCGAAGAAGCCCGGGAAGTCGCTCAGCACCAAATGTCCCTGTTTCCGGAAAATATTCCTGTCGTGATCCTTTCCGGTTCCTGTGGCGGAATGATGGTCCACCACTACCCCCGTTTGTTTGAAGGGCATGCGCTCGAGCAAACCGCAAAAGCGTTTTCCAGCCGTGTCTTTGAACTGACCGAGTTCCTGACCAATGTCTGCCGCGCACAATTTAAAGACTGTGGTGAGCCCACTACAATTGCTGTTCACACCTCCTGTGCCGCACGGCGTGAAATGAACGTCCATATCTATACCGATCATCTGCTTGGGCAACTGGAAAATGTAGAGGTGAAGCACCCCGCCTATACCGAAGAGTGTTGCGGGTTTGGTGGCACATTCTCCGTTCGTCACCCCAATATCAGTGAAGCCATGGTGGAAGACAAATCCAACAACCTGAGAAATACCCGCGCGATAGAGTTTGTCAGTGCGGATTGGGGTTGCATGTTAAACATCAACGGTGCACTCGAGTATCAGGGCCAAACCTTTAAAGGCAAACACATTGCCCGTTTCCTGGTAGAACGTACATCACAGGAAGGTGAGCAATGAGTCACAACAACCCTGAACATTTCCATCATCAAGCGAAGCAAGCCCTTGGTGATATCGAGCTTCGCCAGAATTTTCGCGGTGCGATGGATTACCTTCGTGGCAAACGCCGCGATGCATTTCCAGACAGCGATGAGGAAAAAGCGGTTCGTGATCGCGCAGAAGCCATCCGCCAGCGCTGCCTGAGTAAGCTACCTGATCTGCTTGAAAAACTGGAAACCCAGTTAACCCGCAACGGTATCCATGTTCACTGGGCGCTGAATGCAGACGAAGCAAATGCCATTTTTTCTGAACTGGCACAAAAGCATCAGGCGTCGTTGATGGTCAAAGGCAAATCCATGGTGAGTGAAGAGATTGGCCTCAACCACCATATGGAAAAGCAAGGCGTCCGCTGTCTGGAAAGTGACATGGGCGAGTATATTGTCCAGTTGGACGGTGATACCCCTTCCCACATCATCATGCCTGCCATTCACAAAAACAAACAGCAGGTTTCTGATACCTTTACCCACAACCTGAAAGATTTCCAACCCACAACAGACGTGGATCAACTGATCCTGACAGGGCGAAATGCATTGCGACAGGCCTATCAGGAAGCGGAAATTGGCGTTTCAGGGGTTAACTTTGCCGTAGCAGAAACCGGCACACTTTGCCTGGTCGAAAACGAAGGTAATGGCAGAATGTGCACCACCATTCCCAGGGTTCACATTGCGATTACCGGCATCGAAAAAGTGGTTGAGTTCCTTTCCGATGTACCGCCACTTTATAGCGCACTGACCCGTTCAGCGACCGGCCAGAATATCTCTACCTACTTCAATATGATCAGCAGCCCACGTAAAGAAGGCGAACTGGATGGCCCTGAGGAGGTTCACCTGATCCTGTTGGATAACGGCCGTACACAGGCTTATCACGACGAAGAAATGCGAAAAACACTTCAGTGTATTCGCTGTGGTGCCTGCATGAACCACTGCCCTGTGTACACCCGTATTGGTGGCCATGCTTATGGCACTGTCTATCCGGGACCAATTGGTAAGATCATCTCGCCCCACCTGATGGGCGTAGACAGCACCAAAGATCTGATCACAGCTTCCAGCCTGTGTGGTGCCTGTGAAGAGGTTTGCCCAGTCCGTATTCCTATTCCGTCGCTGCTCCAGCGCCTGCGTCAGGAATCAAAGAACGCACCTCAGCAAAACCAGCCCGCTCTAAAAGGCCAGAATGCTGCCAGTACCACACTGGAGAAAGCGGCGATGAAAGGCTTTGCCTATGCGGCCACCCACCCTTCGCTTTACCACTCCGGGCTCAATGCTGCCAGAAAAATGAATGGCCTGATCCCGAAACACCTTGGTAACTGGACACAGTGTCGCGTAAAACCCAAGCTCGCCGAAACGTCCCTGAAAGCCAAGCTGGCAAAGCGCAATGGAGGTCAATCATGAAGTCACAAAGCCAACAGGCGCGTGCCGCGATTTTCGCCAAATTGAACGCAGCACCAAGACAAGTAAAAACAGACGCATTGCCTGAATGGCAGGCCTGGCAATCCAGCGAGTTGAGCGAACGTGTGGAAAGGTTCGTGGATTGCATGAATGCAAGCCACACGGAAATTCACCATGTTGATGCTGCAGATCTGGATTCATCGCTGGCACAATGTCTGAAAGACAATGATCTCCAGCGCGTGATTTTTGCCAAACACTGCCCCTGGGCTGATTCAGTGTCAGCAAACTGCCCTGATACGACAGTCATCCGGTATGAAAAACCGATTGAAACATTTAAAACGGCACTGTTTGAAGAGGTGGATGCCAGCATCAATGTGATTAAAGGTGCGATAGCAGACACTGGCACACTAGCCATCGTCACGGGTGAAAACGAACCACGCGCACTATCGCTGGTTCCGCCGGTGCACATCGCGATTCTAAAAGAATCTGACATTGTCTCGAATTTTAGCGAGTTAATGACATCGCCCTTCTGGACAGAAGCCGGTTGGGATACCCAGCCTCCCACGAATCTGGTACTGATTTCCGGGCCGTCTAAAACGGCGGATATTCAACAGACACTTGCTTACGGTGCACACGGACCCAAGCGCCTGATCCTGTTTTTGGTTAAGGAGTAACCATGAGCCAGACGTTGGCTGATGCAATTTATGACACGCTGTTTGAGACGCTAAACCAAACTATTCCGGAAGAGCGCCTTATCCGCGATGAAACCCGTCTGCTCGCCTACGGCACGGATGCCAGTTTCTACCGTCTTATCCCGAAAATTGTGGTTCAGGCTGATGATTTGGATGATGTTGTTTACATCATCCAAGCCTGTGGCGAACTGAACGTGCCCTTTACATTCCGAGCAGCAGGAACCAGTCTTTCCGGTCAGGCGTTATCCGATTCAGTCCTGATCACCCTGACCGACAACTGGCGACATCACGACATCCTTGATGACGGGAAAAAAATCCGCCTTCAACCCGGTGTGATAGGCGCGGATGCCAACCGCTACCTTGCCCCTTTCAACCGCAAGATAGGCCCGGATCCGGCATCTATAAACAGTTGCAAAATCGGTGGCATCGCCGCGAATAATGCCAGCGGTATGTGTTGTGGCACCGCCCAGAACACTTACAGAACCGTGGCATCGATGAAAGTTGTTTTTCACGACGGTACTCAGCTCGATACTGCAGATAATGACTCCGTTGCTGCGTTCAAAAATACCCACCGCGCGCTTATCGAAGGTATTCAGTCGCTTTGTGACGATGTGAAAGCCAATGAAGCACTCCGGGCGCGCATCGCCCACAAATACCGGTTGAAAAACACCACAGGCTACGCCCTGAATGCTTTGATTGACTTCGATGATCCAATTGATGTCCTGACCCACCTGATGGTGGGTTCAGAAGGCACACTGGGTTTTATTGCTGAAATCACCTACCACACCGTAGTGGAACATCCAAATAAAGCCTCCGCATTGCTGGTGTTCAGCGATATTGAATCCGCCTCCAACGCGGTCGCCACTATTGCCAAAACACCGGTTTCTGCCGTCGAAATGATGGACGGCCGGGCACTCCGTTCTGTGGCAGATAAACCGGGCGTGCCAGCGTTTCTCTCTGAGCTGACATTGGAGCACTGTGCGTTGCTGGTAGAATCCCGTGCCAGTGATGAAGAAGCACTTACCCGGCAATGCGACACCGTCCTCGCCGCTGTTGGCGGGTATGACATTCCCTATCAGGTGGCTTTCACCTCAGATGCCGGGACAATTGCCACGCTGTGGGGAATTCGCAAAGGCATGTTCCCCGCTGTCGGTGCTGTGCGTGAAGCGGGCACAACCGTGATCATTGAAGATGTCGCTTTTCCGGTCGAGCAACTGGCAGCAGGCGTCCGCGAGCTGCAAACCCTGTTTACTGAATACCAGTATGAGGAAGCAATCATTTTTGGCCATGCCCTTGAAGGGAACCTGCACTTCGTCTTTCCTCAGGGTTTTGATAATAACGCAGAGGTAGAGCGTTACGGCAAGTTTATGGATGCTGTCGCCCAGCTCGTCGCAGTCAAATACGGAGGCTCACTGAAAGCCGAACATGGTACAGGCCGCAATATGGCCCCGTATGTCGAGCTTGAATGGGGATCCGATGCTTACGTGCTGATGCAACGCATCAAAGCCCTTTTTGACCCAAAGGGCCTGCTGAATCCCGGCGTCATCATTAATGACAACCCCGATGCGCACGTCACCAATCTCAAGCCTATGCCAAAAGCAGATGATCTGGTGGATCGCTGCATTGAATGTGGTTTTTGTGAGGCGGTGTGCCCTTCTCGGACCCTGTCCCTGTCGCCGCGCCAACGCATTGTTATCTACCGCGAACTCTGCCGTCTGGAGCGCGAAGGAATTGATGACAGGTATCACGACCTGAAAAAGGCGTTTGATTACCTTGGTGTTGATACCTGTGCGGCAACCGGCCTATGCGCAGAGCGCTGTCCTGTTGGCATTAACACCGGTGATTTAATCAAACAGATTCGTATCGACAAATACCAACGGTTTGAACCTATCGCCCGCTGGAGTGCTGATCACTTCTCCACTGTCACGGCACTTACCCGCGCCAGCCTGACGACCAACAAGGTGATGCAAAAAACGTTGGGGGAAAACGTTCTCGGTAAATCCATTAACGGATTACGTACCCTGACGAAAGGGAAAACCCCAGCCTGGCATGGAAGCTTTCCGACGGCTAACAAGAGCAAGCTTGAAAGCTCTGGCGTAGCGAAAGAGAAAAAAGTGGTTTATTTTCCGTCCTGTGCCAGCAGGAACATGGGCAATGAAGTTGGCAGCAATGATGAAAGAAACCTGACAGAAGTGACAATGTCACTTCTAGAGCGTGCTGGTTATCAGGTTATCATTCCCAACATGCTCAATGGGTTATGTTGCGGTATGCCTTTTGACAGTAAAGGCATGAAGAGCGTCGCCAAGGGAAAAAGTGAAGAACTCGAAGCAGCACTGTGGCATGCCAGTGAACATGGCAAACTTCCTGTATTGATGGACACCAGCCCTTGCGCCAAACTCAGTAAAGAACAGTTTGAAAAATCGATGGTGATTCAGGAACCTGCCGGGTTTATCACCGAGCATTTGTTGTCAGAGCTCGACATCACCCCCATTGATGAGCCCGTGATGCTGCATATTACCTGTAGCTCAAAACGCATGGGGCTGTCTGATACGTTGCTGAAAGCGGCGCAAGCTTGCGCGAAAGAAGTGATTATCCCTGAGCACATCGAATGTTGTGGTTTTGCCGGTGACAAAGGGTTCTTCACTCCTGAGCTCAATGAGTCTGCCCTATCACCACTCAAAGCGCAGATCCCACAGAACTGCACCCGGGGGTTCAGTAACAGCAGAACCTGTGAAATCGGATTGACGCATCACAGCGGGATCCCTTACCGCAGTATTTTGTACCTGTTAGACGAAGCATCACAACCGCAGACATCTTAGATATATACCAAGGTTTATACGTTTAGTTTGCCCTTTACTCGCCAAGCCAGTTAAAGGGCCGTAGCTTCTGTTGAGTACAGAGTCTGTTGATCTTTTAGGAATGACTACTCTTCATCGTCACCGAAAAGCGACTGTTGTGGATTCACCGGCTCTGTTTGACTTTCTGCGTCTTTGACTAATTTGGCACGCAGCAACCGGGCATAACGCTGTTTACACAAACGGATCACATTCCGTCTTTGCGCGCTGGTCAAATCATTCCAATGAAATCGCTCATCCCTGCTCCTGAAACAGCCTTTGCAATACCCTTTATTATTTGCCTGACAGACACCAATACACGGGCTGGGCACGGTAAAGAAATCAAGCTGTTCCATAGGCCCTCCAATATCAGTCGTTGTCTGTGTTTTCATTCAAGCGAGTTTTTTCATGAAACGCAAATTTTACGCCTAACCTATTAATATTCTGTTCTCAAAAATCAAGATTAGTTAGGGTCTGTTCAACTCAGTGAGTAAAAATCACATTGCGTTTAGTTGCCAAAATTTGCTAAGTTGACCAGATAACCTTTTGGGTTATCGCCTTTTTGTAGTACAGAGCACTATGTTAAAACCGATTGAATACTCAAAACGTTTTAAAGATTAGGGCTGGCAAATACATTCAAAGATAAGGGCGCAAGGAAGATTTGTTCAATTTGGAGGAAGTTATGTCGTTTTTTGTTCCGTCCGCAGAGTCCCAAGAGCAAGCCGAGTCAATCTATCAGGCAATCGCCAAACATATCGATGCTCCTGTTAACGATACACGCATTGAAACCCTGACGTGGGAGCACGAAGGTCAGGAAGTGGTTGCCAAAGTGGGTGACAAGCTACCAGATTGCTTTGGTGCTGACGATGAAGTGATTCTGGCTATTTTTGACTGTGGTGATGTTTTTAAAGTCTGCACCCCCAACCGTGGTGCGGTTTGTTTCGATCCGGTTGTCGCATCACGCCCATTCATTTCCAGTGTGGACTTTTTCTAAGTCTGAAGCGCATACAACAATGAAAAGAAGCCGGGGTCCCGGCTTCTGATTCTCTGGTATCCCAAAGTTAGAACAATCCTAACTGAGGCATCGCCAAATCATCAAAATGTTTACCAATAAAAGGCAATATCCCATCGGCGATGGGTTTTAATTGTTTGTCGACATAATGTTGATAGTCATACGGGCTTTCCAATGCCTCAAGCGGTTCAGGCCCATTTACCGTGATAACATATTCTATCCACCCCCCGTGTTGATATTGCAATGCACGCCCCAGCCGTTTATTGACTTCATCGGCTTTACGTGCTGCTTTCACATGTGGCGGTACATTTTTTTCGTAATCAGAGAGTTTGCGGCGCAGTCTTTTTCGGTAAACCAATTTCGCATTATTGTTACCACGTAACGTATCTTCTACCGTATTGCGAACGTAATCGTCAACGTCTTCCCCATCAAACACTTTCTGGTACAAGGTTTGTTGGAACGATTGCGCCAGCGGTGTCCAGTCGGTACGGACCGTTTCCAATCCTTTGTAAACAATGCGGCGCTCACCGTCTTTATCAACCAAACCGGCATACCGTTTTTTACTGCCAGTGTCCTGCCCCCGGATTGTTGGCATCAGGAATTTCTGGTAATGGGTTTCATATTCAATTTCCAGCGCCGATTCAATATCGTACTGCGTTTTAAGATGGTTAATCCACCATGCGTTAATGTGTGCCACCAATGCATTGCCAACCTCATCCGCTTCTTCATTGGTGTATTGACGGCCTAACGAAACAAAGGTCGAATCCGTGTCTCCGTAAATCACCTCATGCCCTTTCGCTTCTATCAATTCACGGGTGGTTTTCATGATTTCATGACCACGCATGGTAATGGATGACGCCAGCCTATGATCAAAAAACCGGCACCCCGATGAGCCCAGAACACCGTAAAACGAGTTCATGATGATTTTAATCGCCTGTGAAAACGCTTTTTCTCCCTGTTGTTTGGCTTCATCACGTGCTTTCCAGAGGTTTTCTATCAAAGCTGGCAGGAAATGCTTCTCACGATGGAACATACCACCACGAAACCCTGGAATACTTTCCTCTTTATTCTGTAACCCTTCAATGAGTCCAAGCGGGTCAATCAGGAAGGTGCGGATGATCGATGGATACAGGGATTTGAAATCCAGTACCAATACCGAATTATAGAGCCCCGGTTTGCTGTCCATCACATAGCCACCTGGGCTGGCAATCCAGTTTTCGCTGGCCAGCGTTGGGGCAACATAACCCGCCCGGTGAAGCCGGGGCATATAGAGATTGGTAAACGCCGCCACTGATCCGCCAATACGGTCAAGTTCTATGCCGGTCAGGCGGCTTCGCTGGATCAAGAACTCCATCAAGTGGGTATGTTCAAAAATACGGTTAACCAGCACACAGTCCTGCAAGTTGTATTTCGCCAGCGCCAGTTTGTCTTCACGAAACATCCGGTTGATGGCGTCCATCCGATCATATGGGTTGTCGATGGCCTTCCCTTCACCAAACATCTCCCTGGAAACAGATTCCAATGACCACGATCGGAAACTGTATGTTGCGGTTTTCAGCGCATCAATGCCGTCTATGACTACTCGTCCTGGTAACGTGATAAATCCTTGCCGACTGTTGGAAGAATCACGCCAGTGGGCTTTTTCTGCGCCTCTGCCAAGCCTTAAATCCAGCTTGTGGAAGGCAGCACGTTTTACCAACAAGCGGAAATCAAAATCCACGAGGCTCCAGCCAACTATCACATCTGGATCAAAACGTTTAAACCAGTCATTGAGCGCATTCAGCAAATTCAGTTCTGAATCAACCCACTGTATCCAGGGCATGTCATTTGCATTTTCAGGTGTTGGCCCCACCATAATGACACGGCTGTCCATATTGCTATCCAGACCAATCGAGTACAGCACACCTTTTTCTGAACACTCAATATCCAGCGACACCCGGGATAGTGATGTGGAATAATCTGATGCCTTGGTTTTTACATCCCGGTACTCTATATACCCCCGCTTGGCTATTGCTCGCCCGGCAAACGTCAATCCACCACAAATAAACCGTTCCATTAGATAGCGATCAGCCAGACGCACATCGGATTCAAGCGGATCTATCTCTTGCATTTGCAACAGGCGACTGGCTCGGTTAGCAGCCTGAATGGTGTTGAAATAAAAACCGGAAACAGAATGAAGAGAAAAATCTTTTAAGGTGAGTTCACGACAGGTGAAACCAACCCCTGCGGCATTGAGCACCGCTTTCGCCTGATTGACCTGCGGGTCTGCCACAAAAAACACCGGCTTTTCACCGGTGATGATCAGTTTTGCTGGCCCTTGGTCAGTTAAAACCCAGAGTGTCAGCTCAGTCTGTTCGCCAAGGTCACGGCTGTGGCGACTGATTAAAAAACCATCTTGATACTGCAAGTTAGCCTCAATAATAGCAATCTCACTGGCAGTATACCCCAACCATCAACAGAATCGCGTTACTATCAAGTTCTTTAAATCAAACAGGAGATGACTGTTTGATTTGTTTGCCAAGAAATGTCACGACAATCCCTGACAAGATGACTGTTGCAGAGATCACCATTCGCAACGTCAATGTTTCATCCATCAGCATATATCCCCCTAGCGCAGCGATAATAGGCACTGACAACTGCATCACCCCCGCTTGCGTCGCTTTAAAGCGTTGAACCACGCCATACCAGATTGCATAACCGATGGCAGATGCCCCTGCACCGGATGCCACCGCCAACCAAATACCCTCCGACGTAATGCTGTTCATTGGGATGTTCAACAGAAAAAACGGCACAACAAAGAAAATACTCAACCGGAAGTTGATACAGTTTGCAGGCAGTTGAGGAACCTTCATCTCTTTACCCAATACGCTGTAAATCCCCCAGGCTATGCCTGAAATTGCCATCAATCCTGCTCCCCATACATCCGGGGCATTCATACCTGGAGACACCATGTAGCCCAAACCGGCAATCGCCACTAACGCACCGATATATTCCACGCCACTGGCACCCCCTTCTTTGTAGTGGCTATAGGCAAACATCGTCAACTGTACGAAAGCAAACAGGATGAGAGCGCCCATACCGGTATCCAGATAGAGATAGGCAAAAGAAAACGTTGCGGCATACAGAAACAACATCGCGGCAGCCAACCAATGCTCTGTAGGCTGGCGAAGGAGTGAACATGCATTGTGTTCACCTTCACGTTTGTGGGCCAACCCCGCCAACACAAACAACACCAAAGCCCCTGACACCAGCCTGATTGACGTAAATGAAGCTGGATCGATATCACCTTCAGCCAACGCCATCCGACAAAGGATTGAATTAGCAGCAAAAAAAACCATTGCAATCACTGCCATCAATACATTTTTGGGGTTTACCTTTGTCAAGCGTGCCATGATCACCTTCCTTGTTTTTTTACGTGCCTAATCTGACCGCTTCTTTGCTAAAGTGCTTTCATAACGTTGAAAAAATCTGTATTCATCTGTATCGAACTTTTTCCGTTCACATAACCAGGCAATTTTTTAAATTTGGTAAAACGTGGCATAGAGGGTAAAATACCGCCCCAGTTTTTTCAGTGGTGACGTGAATGTCTGAAGCAAAACGCAAAGCCCTCAAAAAAATTGCCAAGTGTCTCGAGTTGAGCAACTCCGCTAACATCAATGAAGCGGCACAAGCCATTAAAATGGCCCAGCGGTTAATGAAAAAATATGGACTTGACCAAGACGACATTGATTTCATTAGCATGGGTAAAACCACGTCTGACACCTTGCTACCTTCTTCCATCAGTGATGCTATTCTAAAAATCATCCGTGGTATTAATACGCGGTTTGGTGTTGAATGCGTACTGACAAATTATAAAGGCTTGAAAAAGGCCGAATTTATTGGCGATGCCGATCGGGCTATTTTCGCAGCTTTTGCATTTGATATTGTATACCGCGAAATGAATGAACACATTGGTCAATTCCGTAACAGCTTTCAGGGGACTGGCACGCCTCAAGCTGAGCTGGGACGAAGGGTTCAGTCTTTCACGATGGGATGGCTTGAAGGAGCCTTAGCTAAATTGCCAAATATTGCACCTGATGGCGATGCCGATAAGAAAATCAAAGATTATATTGACAAGCAATTTGAAAACATCGACCGCGAAACCTTCAAACAACAATTAAAAGAAGCAATGAAACATATTACCGATGACTATGAAAAAGGAATGCGAAAGGGGAAACAAATTTCCGTCAATCGCCCGGTATCCGGAGCTCAAGAAGTAAAGCGCCTTTGTTAGGCGCTTTTTTTACGCTTTTTTATTTTTGAGAATACCTGTTCTATATTTAGAAATATTGCGCATATTTATAATCGCCATCATATAACGTATTGACTTTATTAAACCCCCACCCCAAAAGCACATTTTTTCGAACATTGTTGTATTAAAAAAGCCTGATTTTTCCGTTTTTCTATTGTATTGCAAGGCATCAATACCTAGCCTAGCTTATTAAATCATCACTTTTGTTGGTGATTGAGAAGATTTGCGAAAAGCAAACTCAAGGATGGTGACTCATTGAAAAATACCTAAGTCTACCTTCCAAACCCTCTCTATCTAGAAGGAATGGAGAAAGCAAAATGAAAAAAGCAGTGACAAGCCTTGGACTCATGGTGGCCTTAAGTCCAACGGCAAATGTGTTCGCCCAAAATGATGCTAATTTCTACCTGGGTGGTCGTCTTGGTGTTTCAACGCTGAATGATGCCTGTACGACTGGTAATTGTGGCGACAATGACGACGTTGCCGGTGGTTTGATTCTTGGTTACGATCTCGGTAATAAATTTTCTATCGAATCCACCTATGACTATTTGGGACGCTTTAATACCGCATTCCAAGGTGCCAACGCGGGTGCTGGCGATCTGACCGCCCTGACACTGGCACCTAAGTTCAATGTCAGTGTAACAGAGCTTACCGATATCTACGGTAAACTCGGTGTTGCATGGTGGGACTGGAGCAGCAAAGCCGGAACGGGTGATGTAGATGATTATTCCGTTATGGCAGCACTGGGGGTTGACCACCGTGCAAATGACCTGGTCAATGTTCGCCTTGAATACCAATACATCCCGGACATGAACAAAGAGTACTTTAATGCTGACAATCACTTGATCACCGCTGGCGTTACCTTCCACTTGGGTCGTCAAGCTAAGCCCGCGCCAAGACCAAGAGTTGTTGAAAAAGTGGTGATGGTTGAAGAAGTCATTGAAGAGCAGAAGAAGTACGTATTCTCTGAAGCGGACAACGTTGAACTGTTCGCATTTGGCAAGGCAGAACTGTCTCCAAACGCATCGCAACAACTGGGACCAATGCTCAAACGTCTGCAAGACTTTGATGAGGCAACAGCAACTATTATTGGTCACACCGATAGCGTAGGCTCAGAAGCGTTCAACCAAAAACTGTCTGAACAGCGTGCTCAATCTGTGGCTAACTACTTCATCTCAAATGGTATTAGTGCTGAGCGCCTGACTATTATTGGCAAAGGCGAAACCAGCCCAATTGCCTCTAACAAGACAAAAGAGGGTCGTGCAAAAAATCGCCGCGTTGAAATTGAATCTCCAGAGTTTGTTTACGAAGAGTAATCAGCCCTGAATTCATGAACAAAGCCACGCGGTTGCGTGGCTTTTTGTTTCAGGAAAGAAAACCTGCTGATCTGGAAACACTATCGTTCTAAGGGTCTGGGGCAGCACTGCAACATATTGTCAATCAGCACACGATCACTGTCCTCAACACCCGCTACACGCTGGTAAACCGGCTGGTGCCTGTCGTTAATACGCGGGAAGTGCCAACCTAATGTCGATGAAATAAAGCACTCTGCAAAATCAGCAGAATATCTCAGGCACCCAGCCAAAACCGTGTCGACATAACTTTGGGCTATCGGATGCGCGTAGCAAGGCGCGACCACCTTATCGATTACATAGACATAAACCGGCCCTTCAACCACAAACCCATCTTCAAGCACCTGAATGCGTTCAGAATCCAGCGGCACACGCTGATAGCCTGCTTCGCGGATATCAAAAATCTCTAACGCATCATCTTCAATGTGGATTAATACGCCATTGCACTGTCCTTCCCCTTCCCTGACAACCAAGTGGGACATCACCGGTGAACCCGTGTGCCCCCAATGTCTTTGCAAACCGGAAACCACAGCAGGTACAGTCCTACCCGTTTCACCGGTTAAACGCCGAGATGCGTCATTAATCAAACTTCCATATCCGAATATATACATAATAAATTAACTGAAATCTCTGGCTTAATACCTTTGCGATTAATCCAAACAAAACGTGTTATTGTCAACCTTGTTCCATTGAAAGTGATGATCGTTCAAAGCCGGATGTCATTTTCATCGCGGTCACGTCCAAAACCCGTTGCATCTTCTTTATCCTTGTTGGATTTCTTTATGTATACCCGTGATCATTGAAGATGCTTGATTTTCATCGGTATGAGGATCATGCTACGCCCCATGAAAGTGACTCTGACCTACAAGCAAAAACATGAACTCGAAAACCAGCACGATAAAACGCGTGATGGTCGAGTGCGTGACCGTATTAAAGCGGTACTGCTTGCTTCTGAAGGTTGGAGTACTGCCATGATTTCTCAAGCCTTGCGTATTCACGAAACCACCGTTCTCCGTCACCTTCACGATTACGCGCAGTCCGAGAAACTCAAACCTGAAAATGGTGGGTCCAGCAGTCGCTTATCGGCTTCACAGACGATGGCGCTCATCGAGCACTTAACAGAGGTGACCTATCACCATACTCACCAGATTGCTGCCTATGTTCTGGCGCAATTCGGCGTCTGCTATACCGTCGCTGGCATGAACAAGTGGCTGCATCACCACGGTTTTAGCTATAAAAAGCCTAAAGGTGTCCCTCACAGGTTTGATGAGGCTAAACAGCAAGAATTTGTCGAAGCCTACAAGGCACTTAAGTCGAGCTGCGGCAAAGAGGAAACTATCCTGTTCATGGATGCGGTTCATCCCACTCAGGCCACCAAACTCTCTCATGGCTGGATACGTACTGGGCAGGACAAA
This sequence comes from Grimontia sp. THUN1695, assembly GCF_059704325.2. NCBI lineage: Bacteria > Pseudomonadati > Pseudomonadota > Gammaproteobacteria > Vibrionales > Vibrionaceae > Grimontia > Grimontia sp. THUN1695. Next base: position 1,389,196 of record NZ_AP046577.1, read on the forward strand.
GCGATTGAAACCACGGGAAGCCGCAGTCGCCTCAACATTGTGGGGGCATTAAATCTCTCTGAGATTGGCCGCACTGTTATCGATAATTACGAGAGCATCAACAGCGAAAACATCGTTAGGTTTTTGTGCAAGCTGAGAGAAAGCTACCCACTGACGCATAAGCTCCACCTCATTCTGGATGGTGCAGGGTATCACCGAAGCGACTTAGTAAAAGACGCCGCCTTTGTGCTGAATATCGAGCTTCACTATTTACTGCCCTACAGTCCCAACCTCAATCCGATAGAACGGCTTTGGAAAGTGATGAACGAGCAGGTAAGGAACAATGTCTACTTCAAAAGTAAACGGGATTTTGAAGCGGCTATTGGCCGATTTTTCACTGTGATCCTTCCACAAATCGCAGGCTCTTTAGCGTCTCGTATAAATGATAATTTTCAAGTGCTCAATCCTGCATCTTCAAGTTGAATGGGTATATCCGCATTATTGATAATGGGACGGGCTTAAAGCACAGCAACCCAACTCAGGCGTTTGTCAGCACCAAACAAGAAGGATTGGGGCTGGGGTTGGCAATATGTAGGGATGTGCTTGAAATGCACAATGGCAACATGACTATCCAATCCATATTACCACATGGATGCGCCGTAGAATTGTCCCTGCCCTATCAACAAACAAGCAAACAATAACACACGGCAATGACAATCACCTGGAATGAATGATGAACGACAAAACCAAGCTGTTACCTGTCTACGTCGTTGATGATGACGAGTCTGTACGCGACTCACTCGCTTTCATGCTTGAAGGGTATCAATTCAATGTCACAACGTTTGTTGATGGACAGGATTTTCTCAATAACGTTGACCTTCAAAAAGCAGGCTGCGTTGTCCTTGATAGCAGGATGCCAATATTGAGGGGCCAGCAAGTGCACCACATTTTAACTGAAGCGAAAAGCCCTCTTGCGGTCATTTACCTGACCGGCCATGGTGACATCCCGATGGCGGTTGAGGCATTACAAACCGGTGCAGTCCACTTTTTCCAAAAGCCCGTAAAAGGTGAAGCATTGGCCGAAGCCATCATTCAGGGCCAGAAACAGTCTGCAGCAAATCTAGATACTGCCGCCGCACAGTCGGCCTATGCGTCGCTGACATCACGGGAGAAAGACATTTTACAGCTCATCATTGCCGGGAAACGGAATATCCGCATTGCCGATGAGCTTTGCATTGCGATGCGAACTGTGGAGGTACACCGGGCGAGTTTACTCAAAAAATTCGCTGCCAAAACCGTCGCGGAGCTTGCATACGTATATGGCAAAATCAGGGCTGCCAATCAAGGCACTTAAACACACCAACCCTTCCCCTCACACAAAAAAACGCCCCGGCTGAACACCGGGGCGCTGTTGGGTTTTAACGCCTATGAAATAGGCGGGATTTACCTAAACACCGGCTGTAAAATGCATGCCGTAGAACAGCCCACGACCAACCAGTTCTGACACCAAAATCAGGGCAAACGCCAGCACTATGACAGGCAAAGCTGGCTGTTGCTTCATCAGCAGAGGAACCAGCCAGATACCCATACCCGTTGCCAGCAGGCCAAGGCGGATCAGCTGTGTTGTCGCCATGTCAGGGACCACCGCAAGACCAGAGGTCACACTGGTGGTGATACCGCCAAGGTGTGCCATTAACATTGCAACCGCAATCATCACACCCATCGCTGCCAGTAGCCCCAGCACCGGCAATGCTTTGTCAGCCGTTGTGAGCTCATGTTTTGCCACTACCAGCAACAGATGCGCCAGCGCAAGCCCACTGACTGCCATGGTCAGTAAAAACGCCATTGGCGTCAGGCCGGTATACCAGCTTGGCACCGTATCAATCATGTAAACCATGATCATGGCGTACATGAAAAAAGCCCCCACGGCGATCGCGCCAAGTTGAAGCAATTTACGAATACCGTCACTGCCTTTATCCAACACAGAAAGCAGCCAGAACAAACCACCCAATGCAAAGAACACACTGCCGCTGGCAATTTCATTGGAAAGCCACGAACTGCCTACCATGTTCAGGGCGTTAAACGCGCGGTGGGGCGACCCCAAATGCATGGTTGACGCAATAAAGCCCAACCCCATGATGGCCCATAGACCAAACATAGATTTATGCAGACGCGCTTCGCCGCTCGGACAAAATTGCTTCGACAGCAGCAATACGCTTAGAACAATAAACGCCCCGACTGCCGTTTGGGCAAACACGGTGAAAACCACCAATGGCCATTCATGCCATGCCATATTAAACCTCCTTCGGATTCGCCAGATAGCCGGTGGTATCACCACTCGGACGGGCATGGCGGTTCGGTTTGATAACAATGTTAGGTCGCGTCAATGCGGCAGATGGCAAGGGTGCCACTTCAGCCAAGGTGCCGTATTTGGCACGCAGCTCATCTATTGGACCAAACTCCAGCGCACGTAACGGGCAAGATTCAACACATACCGGCTGCAACCCTTCTGCGACACGCTCGTAGCAACCGTCACACTTGGTCATATGGCCTTTTTCTGCGTTGTACTGGGGTGCACCGTAAGGACACGCCATGGAGCAATACTGACAGCCGATACAGGTATCGGTATCTACCACGACAAAGCCATCTTCACGTTTGTGCATCGCGCCACTTGGACAAACTTTAGTACAGGCGGGGTCACTGCAATGGTTGCACGCCATGGAGACGTAATACGCGAACACATCCTGACGCCAGGTTTCACCGTCTTTTACCCAGTTACCCCCGGCGTATTCATATACCCGCCTATAATTCACACCGACCCCCAGATCTTTGTTGTCTTTGCACGACAACTGACAGGTTTTACAACCGGTGCACTTACTTGAATCAATATAAAAACCGTATTGTTTCATGGTTTACCCTTTATGCCTTTTTCACCAGTTGCACTTCCACCAGGTTGGTGTGTTGTGGGTTGCCTTTTGCCAACGGGCTTGGACGGTGCGTAGTCAGTACGTTGATACAACCACCTTTGTCGACCTTATTTTTACCCGGCGCATACCAGCCGCCCTCACCCAATGCAGTGACACCCGGCATGATACGCGGCGTGACTTTGGCAGGAATGTGTACTTCACCGCGGTCATTGAAGATGCGCACTAAGTCGCCGTTTTCAATGCCACGCTCTGCCGCATCAATCGGGTTGATCCACACTTCCTGACGTGCCGCTTCTTTGATGATATCGACGTTGCCATAGGTGGAGTGGGTGCGCGCTTTGTAGTGGAAGCCGGTCAGTTGAAGCGGATAAGTGCCGCGCTTGCTGTCATCCCACCCTTCGAAGGTCGACACATATATCGGCAACGGATGGATCACTTCGTCATCCTTCAGCTCCCATGTTTCAGCAATTTTTGCCAACGCTTCAGAGTAAATTTCAATTTTGCCGGAAGGCGTGCTCAGCGGATTGTTGACCGGATCTTCACGGAAAGCTTTGTATGCGACGAAGTGACCGTTCGGGTCACGGCGCTTATAAATCCCCTGTTTACGCATGGTCTCGAAATCTGGCAGTGACGGGTCAATCTCGCGCGTCTGTGCATACAGATGACGCAGCCAGCCTTCTTGATCGCGCCCTTCAGTGAACGCCTCTCCCACTCCCATGCGTTTCGCAATTTCAGCGCACATTTCATAGATGCCTTTGGCTTCAAACTGTGGCTCTATCGCTTTATCCGCAAAGATAAAGTACGGCATGTTCGCGGCCTTGCCGTCCATACAGAAATCAGCCTGCTCTGAGGTCGTCAGGTCCGGCAACACAATGTCAGCGTATTTCGCAGAAGACGTCATATGGTTGTCGATCACCACGATCATCTCGCATGCCTTGTCATCCTGCAGGATTTCATGGGTTTTGTTGATGTCTGAATGTTGGTTGATCAGGCAGTTACCTGCGTAGTTCCAGATGAACTTGATAGGCACGCTGAGCTTATCGACACCCCGGATCCCATCCCGTGTTGCTGTCATTTCCGGACCACGGACAATCGCATCGGTCCACAGAAACATAGGAATAGATGCTTTCACCGGGTTTTTCAGTGTCGGGAAACGGACAAACGGAATGTTGTAGTCAGATTCGCGCGCGCCTGTACCACCACCGTGAATACCTACGTTGCCGGTCAGCAGCGCAAGCATGGCAATCGCACGGGATGCAATTTCTCCGGCAGCCGTACGTTGCAGGCCCCAGCCCTGAATGATGGCACAGGGTTTGGTTGAACCAATCTCACGGGCAAGCTTGATGATTTGATCAGCAGGAATACCGGTGATCGGTGACGCCCATTCTGGCGTTTTCGCCATACCGTCCGGCCCGTCACCCAGAATATACGACTTGTAATCGCTCTTAGGTGGCGCAGATGCTGGCAAGGTTTTCTCGTCGTACCCTACGCAGTAAGTATCAAGGAACGCCTGATCGACCAGATTTTCGGTGATCATGACGTATGCCATTGCCGATACCAGCGCGGTATCTGTACCCGGGCGGATTGGCACCCACTGATCTTCACGGCCACCGGCAGTATCGGTGTATCGTGGGTCAACAACAATCATGCGGGCGTTGGAGCGTGCTTTGCTTTCCATCATGTGATGGATCAGGCCACCACCCGACATGCGTGTTTCTGCCGGGTTGTTACCAAACTGGACAATAAGTTTAGTGTTCTCCAAATCGGAGAATGAGTTGCCGTAAGCCCAGCCACCGTAGGTGTAATGAAGACCCACTGCAATTTGTGCGGTTGAGTAGTCACCGTAATGGTTGAGATAACCGCCTGTCAGGTTCATCAGGCGAGCAATCAACGTGCTGCCCGGCGGCCAGGATTTGGTGACTGTGCCGCCCAGGGTGCCGGTACCATAATTAAGGTAAATCGCCTCATTGCCATACTCTTTGATGATGCGTTTGAGGTTATTGGCTATCTCGTCGTATGCCTCGTCCCATGTGATGCGCTTAAACTTACCCTCACCACGTGCGCCCACGCGCTTCATCGGGTATTTAAGGCGATCAGGGTTATACACACGGCGGCGCATCGAACGGCCCCGCAAACAGGCACGGACCTGATGGTTTCCGTATTCGTCGTTACCTGTGTTATCGGTTTCGACCCATTTGATTTCACCATCAACCACGTGCATGCGCAGCGGGCAACGGCTGCCGCAGTTGACCGTGCATGCGCTCCATACCACTTTCTCGTCTTTAGCTGCAGACGTGGCGGCTGCAACAGGGTGGGATTTAAACGGCAGTGAAACTGCTCCTGCAGTAGCAGCAAGGCCACCCAGAGCAGAAGAAGACTTCACAAACTCTCGCCGCGACAAGCCACCCGCCAGTAACGCGTTAATCTTTTTTTTCATTGACGACATTCTCTTGGTTTATTCAGCGACAACACTTTTGTCGTCGTCCATCCACCAACATCCTCCTGAATACCCTTAATAACATTGTGACAAATCAATAAAATCAGTAACCAATAAATGCCTAATTCTAAAGTGGCACTAAAATCACAAAATCAGAATTTTGTGCTAAAAATTAATTAAATGACAATCATTATTACTATCAAATAAAAAAACGAGGGTATGAATTATTGTTTGATGCGGCGCAAAGCGTGTGCAAGACAAACTCGCTAAACTGCGTACAAATCCATTTCATTCAATGATTATGCAAACTGAAGCTCCCCTGGCCCGCTTGCTTGGCACCCTGTTTTACACTTCTCCTGCATCAGAAACGGTGGCAGCAATCATTCGCGAATTCGGCCAACAACAGCACGAATTACTCAATGCGCTGGCAGGTAGCGCCCGCCAAAACAGCCCTGATGATCTTGAAACTGACTTTTTTACCTTGTTACAAGGCAGTGGCGATATGCCTTGCCCACCTTGGGGTTCAGCGTATCTGGATGATGAGAATGCCCTGTTTGGTGCATCGACACTGGAATATCGCGCCTTCCTCAATGCGCTGGGGTTACATTGCGACACAGGTGTTCGTGAGCCAGAAGATCATATCGGCCTGATGCTAATGCTGCTCTCGGTGCTGTGGGAAAACGGTGACGAATATAACGCTAGGGTGTTACTGCAAACCCACCTGCTGCCCTTCGCTTATGTGATGCTGGAAGAAATGCAGAAACACGCACAAACGGCGTTTTATCAAAACCTCGCACTGTTTACTGAAAACTGGTTAAAGATGGTTGCTGAGGAAAGCAATATTGAACCGGCCAACCGCCGTATTTACTGGGAAAGGGTTTGAGCCTTGCCTGATGACAAAACCATACCCCTTGCTGAGAGGCTGACAGAACAAACCACCAGCCGCCGGGATTTTTTCCGCGCAATCAGCCGCCGAGCAAAAGACGCGGCAGAAGCGGAAAACACCCCACGAATCAATGCGGGCAGACCGATAGGTGCTATCGAAGAAGCATTGTTTACACGGCTTTGCAACCAGTGTGGAGACTGCGTGGATGCCTGTCCGCAACAGATTTTGCAAATGGACAGAAATGGGCCTGAACTGGATCTTAGCCTTAACCACTGCACCTTCTGCAACGCTTGTGCCTTGGCCTGTGAAACCGGTGCTTTGCAACCCAACGCCCCGAAAGACACCGGCTGGCGGCCTGTATTTTCACACAGTTGCAATGCCCGTTCACTCGGCACGTGCGATGAATGCGCCGATGCCTGCCCACAAGGGGCTATCACAGTAATCGCCAACCAACTCCCTACGGTCTCTGCAAACTGCAACGGTTGCGGCGAATGTAAACTGGGTTGTTATATCGGCGCGATTTCACTTCAAAAAAACACACCCGCATAAAAGAAAAGAGCTACCCACGTTGGCTGAGGATCTGCACGTTGCATTTCCCCGGCGTGGATAACTCTCTTATTTCGCCATCAACCTTTCCCCGAGCTGCCAGGGAAAGGTTGCGAATCGCCGTTAGCTGGCCTGCGCGACGGTATTTTGTTTATCGCGGGATTTAACCCAAAGCATGATTACTGCCAGCACGATAAATGGAATCGCTGGGTCAACCAGAGTACCACCCTGACCGAAGATCAGGTTCAGTGCCATGACAATACTCGCACCGATTGCCCACGCAATGGTTGAGGTGACTGTCCAGATATTCAGCTGGTCACCCAACTCAGTAATACCCAGTGTGCGGCTGATAATGTGGAAGTACGAATCGTTCAGGTGAGAGAAGCCAACCGGACCGACTGCACATGCCAGCGCTACAAACACAGGATCCAGACCCAGTGTTTCCACCAGCGGCAGTGTCATGGTCGCAGCTACCATCATTGAAGCCGTCGCTGAACCCTGAATAAGGCGCAACAGTGACGCAATCGCCAATGGCACCAACAGAGGCGGAATACCGCTGCTCGCGATGGCTTCAGCCACTTGTGGACCCGCGCCCGAGGCTTTCAGTACCGCACCCATCGCACCACCACAACCGGTAACAACAAGGATAAGACCAGTGGTTGCCAGCGAATCATCCATTGAACCGATCATGTCTTTGCGGTCAATGTGGCGAGTCAGGCCATACAGGGCCAACAGCACACCGATACCGACAGCCACAACAGGGTTACCAATCAGTGACAGCAAGGTATGGATAACAGAATCGCCTTTACCAACCAGAGTATTAGCCAGAATCAGCACAATCGGGATAAGGATGGGACCAAATGACAGGAAGTTACTTGGCAGCTTGCTCTCATCGGCTTCTTTCACTTTTTCCAGATTCGCCCAGTCAGCGTGTGAGGTGATCCACTGCTGGCCATTTGGAATGCGGTAGTAATCCTTTGCTACTTTGCGGATGTAAATCAGTGACAACAACATCATAGGGACAGATACCATCAGGCCCCACAACATGTATACACCCAGATCGACATCAAGGATACCCGCAACAGCAACCGGACCAGGCGTTGGCGGCACCAGTGCGTGAGTGATCAAAAGACCTAGTGCCAGTGTGACACCCAAACCCACGGCTGATTTACCGGTGTTGCGTGAAATTGCGCGAACAAGCGAGTGAAGAATGATGTACGCAGAGTCACAAAATACCGGGATAGCTACCAGCACCCCGGTGAAACCAAGCGCGATATCTTCACGGCCTCTACCGCAAAGTTTCACGAAGGTTTTCGCCATACGCACTGCCGCACCAGAGCGCTCGAAACATGCGCCCATGATCACGCCAAACGCGATGATAAGGCCGATGCCACCCAGTACACCACCAAAGCCAGATTGAATTGCATTAATCAACTCTGTCGGTGCCATACCGGCAAACAACCCCATGATAATGCTTGCCAATACCATAGCGAGAGCTACTGGAATGCGGGTTTTTATAATCATCCCCATCATGGCGATGATCCCCACGATAATTCCTATTAACGCTGCGTCCATTATTTGTCCTTCCATTCAGATTTTTGTTTCTACACGAACCGTGCCTTCAACCCCAAAACAAAGGGGTTGAGGCATATTTTTGTTCTAGTTGTAAAATCAAAGATAAGGTTTCAGCCATCCCAAGCCTTCTTCGGTGGTATTCCTTGGCTTGTATTCGCAGCCAATCCACCCGTTGTATCCGGCTTTGTCGAGTTGGTTAAACACGTGCGGATAATGAATTTCACCTTCTGACGGTTCATGCCTGTCAGGTACAGAGGCGATTTGCACGTGCCCGATATAATCAGCCAGCTCACAGATCATCACAGTGATGTCGCCATCCATGATTTGGGCATGGTAAACGTCAAACTGCAGCTTCACGTTGGGGCGGTTGACTTGCTCAATAAGTTCGACGGCTTCACGCTGGTGCGCCACGAAGTACCCCGGTACATCACGGGAATTCAGCGGTTCAATCATCAACTCAATGCCGTGTTCTGCGAACTTATCAGCGGCGTAACGGATATTCCCCAGAAACGTTTCAACGTGCTTCTGGTAGCTGAAATTACTGTCCCGCAGGCCAGACATCGCGTGAACCTTTTTACAGTTCAGTGCCTTAGCATACGTCAGAGCCACATCCACACTTTGACGGAATTCTTCTTCACGACCGGGGATTGCTGCCATGCCACGCTCGCCGGCGTCCCAATCTCCCGGCGGCATGTTGAACAGCGCCTGTTCAAGACCAAACTGTTGGAGCTTGTCTGCCAGAACCTGAGGTTCAAAGGCATAAGGGAACAGGAACTCCACCGCTTTGAACCCTGACTGGTGGGCTTTTTCAAAACGCGCCAGAAAATCCACTTCGTTGAACAGCATGGTGAGGTTTGCTGCAAATCGGGCCATTATTTTCCTCTCCTTTGAAGATCTGTCACTTCGTCGTCAGTCAGGTAACGAACAGGTTTATCTTTGAGTAAAAACATCAGCTTGGCGGTTTCTTCCAGCTCTTCGGCGTTATCGACCGCATCCGTTAAATCAGTACCGGTAATCACGGGTCCGTGGTTGGCGAGCAGGAAAGCGCGGTAATCGCTGGCGCGTTTTGCAAGCTCTTCAGCAATTTGTGGATGTCCCGGACGGAGATAAGGGATCACCGGCAGCTCACCTACCCGCATCACGTAATAAGGCGTAAACGGCTTGATGGCGTTGTTCATGTCCAGATTTTCCAGGCATGACAGCGCGGTCAAATACGTGGAATGCAAGTGGACGATGGCATTACACGTTGGCTTGTTGCGGTAAATCGCCAGATGGAATGCAATTTCTTTTGAGGCTTTCTTGCCGGAAATCTGGTTACCGTCGATATCAACCACCGACAGCTCTTCCGCCACTAAACGCCCGAAGGACGATCCGGTCGGCGTAGCAAGAAAGTGACCGTTGGGTAATTTGACGGAAAGGTTCCCTGCCCCGCCTGTGGCATAACCGCGCTCAAACATTGATCGGGCCAATGAGACCATTTGTTCCCGCAGTGCCTGTTCACTCATAAAAAGAACTCCTGCGCTTTTTCAAAGAAGGTTTCATCGCCAAAGTTGCCGGATTTCAGGGCCAGTGACAGATCGCCATCCAGTGATTTCACCCACGGCACGCCCGGCGCAATCTGTGGCCCAATATGGAAGCCTTTAACGCCAAGGCTCTGTGTTACAGTGCCGGATGTTTCGCCACCGGCCACAATGAAGTTTTTCACGCCATGTTCTTTGAGCTTGTAAGCCAGTTCACTGAAGAATTTCTCTACAGCATGACTTGAAGCTTCCGCGCCGTACTGAGTTTGGATGGCGTTGAGTTTTTCCGGCTCTGCGGTTGCAAAAACCATTGGCGCGTAGTCGTTTTCTAGCTGGCCACATACCCATTTGCTCACCTGCTGGCTGTATGTGTCATCAGTCAGGCATGCCTCAACATCCACCGCAAAGTGCGGCGCTTTACCCTGATAAGACGCAACTTGCTTGTTGGTCATCACTGAACAGGACCCAGACAGGATCACGGTTTGGGCTTTGGCTGGACGCCCTGCGGATTTGGCTTCGCTCTGGTCGGCAAGGTGGGTGACCCAGTTTTTCGCAATCCCTGCCGCAAGGCCCGAACCGCCGGTCACCAGCTTGAGCGATTTCACCGCTTCACCCAGCGTTTGCAGGTGGTCTGCGTTAAATGCATCTACCACGGCATAACGGCAGCCTTGCGCTTGTAACTCGTCAAATTTGGCGCGGATCTGTTCGCTGCCCATTTCGATGGTCTGGTAATTCACCAGACCCACTTCGCCTTTTGATTGTGCTTTCATCAGGCGTACAAGGCTGGAATCCGTCATTGGCGTTACCGGATGATTACTCATACCGGATTCATTGAGTGGTTCACCAAGCACAAACAGGTGACCGTTGAATACGGTACGGCCGTTAACCGGCAGCGCCGGGCATACAATGGTGAATTTTTCACCCAATGCATCCAGCAGCGCGTCAGTTACCGGACCAATATTGCCTTTGGCGGTACTGTCGAAGGTTGAGCAGTATTTAAAGTAAAACTGCTGGCAACCCTGATCTTGCAGCCAGGAAAGCGCCGCGAGGGAGTCGGCTACTGCTTCCCCGGCTGGGCAAGAGCGGGATTTCAGGCTGATCACCACAGCATCAGCATCAACTTGGGTATCTTTGGCAGGCACACCGTTAAGCTGCACGGTGCGCATACCGTTTTCAACCAGAAAGCCTGAGATGTCGGTAGCGCCGGTAAAATCGTCTGCAATTACACCTAACAACATGATTACTTCTCCACGCCTGGCAGTTTGATGCCGTCAAAAATCTTGATCACGGCGCTGTCATCTTCTTTGCCGTAGCCTGAATTGCTGGCTGACGTGAACATATTGAGTGCAGTGCTTGCCAATGGCAGTGGGAAGCGCAAATCCTGTGCGGTGTCCGCAACCAGGTTGAGGTCTTTCACGAAAATATCGACCATGGATTTCGGCGAGTAGTCGCCATCCACGACATGCTTCATGCGGTTTTCAAACATCCAGGAATTGCCTGCGGCGTTGGTAACAACGTCATACATCAGATCCAGCGGGATGTTGGCACGTGCTGCCAGCGCCATCGCTTCTGCACCGGCTGCGATATGTACACCCGCCAGCAGTTGGTGAATAATTTTCACGGTCGCACCAAGACCAATTTCTTCGCCGATGTTGTAAACCTTGCCCGCCGTGGCATCCAACACCGGCTTCAACATCTCAAACGCCTGCGGTGAGCCAGACGCCATGATGGTCATCTCACCCGCTTCCGCTTTTACAGCGCCGCCGGAAACCGGTGCATCCAGCATCACCAGATCATGGGCTTTCAGGCCCGCTTCAATCTCTTTGGCATCCTGCGCTGAAATCGTGGCCGAGACCATAACGGCCGTTTGCGGTTTCATGTTTGCCGCCAATCCCGAATCAAACAGCACGGACTTAACCTGCTTGGCGTTAATCACAAGAATTAACACTGCGTCCAGTTCACTGGCGAACTGGTTTGCATCTGTCGCGACGTCTTTGGCGCCGGCATTTTTGAGGGTTTCAAGTGCCGCAGGATTAAGATCGACACCGTAAACATCAAGACCGGCGCGAATGCACGACTTAGCGGCGCCCATACCCATTGAGCCTAATCCGATCACTGCCACGGATTTCACTGTATTCTGGTTCATCATCTACTCTCACATTCTGTGATGCGCCAAGCGCAATGTGTTAATATTTGTTATATGATGTGATTATCTGTGAATCCATAACCTCGTGTCCGTGATTCTTCTCTCACTTCGAACTCAAAAGATAAAACCTCTTCAACTTAAGGTTATTTATCGACCGGAATGCAAGTTTTGAAGGAACGTTCCCCTCTGGCTTTCACAGTAATACTCAAATATTCACACATCATGTTCACTGCTGTTATGATGGAAACAAAGTTGGCAACGAGAACAAGCATGATCCCAGCAGAAAGACAAAAAATGATTCTGGCGATGCTGTCAAAGCAGGAAGTAATCAGTATTAATGAGTTGGTTGAGCGCATCGGCGTTTCTCACATGACAATTCGCCGTGACATCGCCAAGCTCGAGCAACAAGGAAAGGTACTGTCGGTGTCAGGCGGGGTGCAGTTGACCCAGCTCATTCACCGTGAAGCACCGCATGACGCAAAAGCTACTCAGCACGCGGATGAAAAACGGGGTATTGGCCAGCTTGCCAGCACCCTGATCCCTGAACATTCCACCGTCTATCTGGACGCAGGCACCACCACGCTGGAAATTGCCCACGCGATTTCACACCGCAGCGATCTGCTGATCATCACCAATGATTTTGTGATAGCCAATCACCTGATGCAGCACGGCAGCAACGAAATTTACCATACCGGCGGCCGTGTCGACCGGGATAACCAATCATCTGTCGGCAGTAAAGTGGCGGAATTTCTGGCGGGAATGAACATTGATATTGCCTTTATCTCAACCTCTTCCTGGAACCTGAAAGGCATCTCCACCCCCAGCGAACCGAAAGTCACGGTAAAACAGGCTGTCGCCAACGCCGCGCAACAGCTTGTGTTGGTCTCAGACTCGTCCAAATACGGAAAGATTGGTACTTTTCACGCCTTAAACCTCGAGAAATTCAACACCATAGTGACAGACAGGCACTTCCCAGAAGGAACGGTAAAAGACCTCAAGGAAAAAGGGATCAGCGTGCTTTACTGATAGCTCATACTGAGATGTAAAACGTGCGAAAAAGGCCTTCCCGAATCCCGGAAAGGCCTTTTTATTGATGTCTTAGTGCAGATTAATGATTAGTGGGCTTTTTCAGCACACGCTGACATTTTGTTTCGGCACAGCAGGAAATAACACAATGATGCAATCAGAATAGAGTCCAGTGACGGGATCCCTGTCAGCGTCAGCATTCCATTGACTGTCGCAAAACCAACCAATGAACCTATTCCCCATGCAACAAACGTCATCGGTTTAATGGCAGCATCCTGATCGAGTGTAGACTCATCGTACCCCTGGCGGCGATGCATGAAGAAGTCAGCAATGTAGATACCTGCAACAGGTGGTGTCGCAATACCAAGGAACAGCAGGAAAGGAATAAACCACGCCATGATATCCATACTGCCGACGATTGCAGCCAGCACACCCAAAGCAACAGTGATCTTCCATTTTGTAACTTTGCTCAACAAAGTTGAGACAACCAGCGTTCCCTGGAACATATTCCCTGCGTTACCTGTAATGCAGGCGAACACCAGTAAAATCGCAGCGGGTAATGTGGTTCCGATCACTGCCATGGCTGCCAATAGTGAATCTTCAGATGTGAGCGAGCTTGGCACAGCCCCAACAAAGAACAGCACAGGGTATGCAAGTCCGAATGTCAGTATCCCCGCTATCATTGCGTGCTTTCTGTTGTGAACAAAGCTGCCAAAATCCGGTGAGGTAGCGACCAACACAATAATGGTTCCCACCACTGACGAAACTGCAGCACCAAAAGAAAGCGATTCAATTTTTTCAACTGCCTGCACACCCGCACCGGTTGCTACGAACAAAATCACAAACATTAAAAACACAATCACTGGCACGGCAACTTTTGACACTTTTCCAAGCGCCTCGAAGCCAAACGCGGTAGAGGCAACGAAAATGACACACCCAACGGCAACAAGTACCGGAACCGGAATATCGAGACCAAACCACGAGATCACATCCTGCACACTATGACCAAACATATTTGCGGTGACTGCAATCCAGCCAAAGAGGCTAATCGCCATCAGCACGTTAATGGCAATGGCACCTTTTGAACCAAACGAGAATTTGACAATGCCGTAAGTAGGGAGTCGGGCTTGTTCACCAATAGAGATGTTGATAACGGCAAGGAAGGTAAGAATGATGCTGCCTACGGCAATCACCATCGCAGCGTTACCCAGTTCCAGCTGACTGCCTAAACTGGACGAAGCCAACAATACCGGGGTGACCAGAATACCCAGGAGTATCATGGCGACTTGCCAGCCTGAAGCTGTGCTTGGCGCATCTGCGCTTTTTCTGTTGTTACTCATCGGTCAATCCTTTTGTTTCGATTTTTATTATTCTGTCCGGCCATCTCGTGAAAGTAGGGAAGCAACGAGACGACCGGAACAGGGAATCGTCAGCTCAGCATGGCGATGTAATTGCGCCAGCCACCGGTTTCAGTAATCTCTTTCTGCCCTTCAACCAGACAAGGCTCACCCAATACACCAAGCACTTCGCTACCATCTGCCAGTTTCACTTTGCCGATGCAAAGTCCCGCAGGCTCGTTGCTCAGCACGCTTGCGAATGCGTCTTTTGGCAACGACCAGATTTCCAGATCCACCGAGTTGTTTTCTTCTGTCGTGCGGATCATTGCTGGATGGTCGTCATTGATGGACCACAGTCGATAGTGATTGTCTGTTTTATCTTCGCGGACAAACTCTGCCCCCACATTCGTCAGGTTTGGGTTGAGCTTCAGTCCACGCATCAGGGTGCCGTTTACTGCAAGTAAGGTTCGGTTTGACATCGTATTCTCCAAAAAGCCCAGCTCATTCTGGGCTGTTAAAAACGGATAGGATTAATGGCGAATCCAGGTGCCTGTATTGCCATCCAGCGCAGACAACAGTCTGTTGGCCTGAGTGATCAGCCCTGCGCCTTTCGGGTTAGCAGCAACAAACGCCAACAGCGCCTGAACTTTTGGTTTCATTGAACCTTCACCAAACTGCCCTTCATCACAAAGTCGCTGAGCATCTTCCGGCGTTAGTTCATCCAGCCACTGTTGGTCTGGCTCACCAAAATTGATCGCAACCTTTTCGACTCCGGTCGGGATGATCAACATATCAGCGCCGAGCCTGGTAGCTAGCAATGCTGAAGCAACGTCTTTATCGATAACGGCTTCTACACCGTGCAGATTGCCCTCTTCATCACGCTCAACGGGAATGCCGCCACCGCCGCACGCAATCACCAAAGCTCCAGAATTCACCAACGCTTCGATGCTGGAGAGTTCTACAATTTCATGTGGTGTCGGGCTTGCCACGCAACGCCGCCAGCCACGACCAGAGTCTTCCATAATGCTCCAGCCAAGCTCGGCAGCATTTTTCTCGGCGGCCTCCTGGCTCATAAAAGAGCCAATAGGTTTGTTGGGTTTTGCAAACGCAGGATCACCTTTGTCTACGCGTGTCTGGGTGACCATAGAAACTACCGGGCGGTTTATGCCACGGCGGGCAAGCTCGTTCCCCAGCGCTTTTTGGAACATGTAACCGATCGCGCCTTGGGTATCGCCCACTGCATAATCGACAGGGACAGGAGAAACTTCATGTTCCGCAAGTTCTGAGCGGCGCAGGATAAACCCCACCTGGGGACCATTTCCGTGAGTAATGACCAAGTCCCAGCCCCGCTCAATAAGGTCAACCAAGTAGCCCACATTGTTTTCTACCGTGCGGTATTGGTCATGAATGGAACAGTGGTCATTGTCATCAATCAGGGCGTTACCACCAAACGCGATAACCGCCAAAGGACGCTTGCTCATTGGGTTTTCTCCCGGCGTGCATGCAGGGCACACACAGCATCAACAAAACAGGTCATCGGTGCGGTTGTAATCCCAGCACCAATCTGGCCAACACCTGCCTTTTTATGGGCAATACCGGTGTTGATAATCGGCAATACACCGGTATCCACCACTTTGCGGGCATCAATACCAGCAGCTGTTGGCGCAAAGTTCAGTGCAGGCAAAGTAAATGCGGGATTCCCGCCAAGTGTTATCGCTTGCATAGCACGGCTGTTGTTGGTCGCATCACTTGGCGTACCGCCAACAAATTTGACAATGGCGGGTGATGAAGCCATGGCAAAGCCCCCTACCCCTGCGGTTTCAGTGATGGCACTGTCTCCCAGATCCGCTGCAGCATCTTCAACGCCAAAACCAGGGAAAAATAGACCATCGACGGGGTTGGCAGGCGCCTGGAACCACTGGTTACCAAGGCCTGACAACTGGATTCCGAAATTCACGCCGTTGCGAGCCATGACAGTCACCATGGTACTGTTTTCGACCCCTTCTGCCGCTTTAAGCATGCTTTTGCATGCAGCCATAGAGAGGTTCAGGAAAAAGTGATCATTGCCCGTGATAAAACGGATCACGCGCTGCAACAAAGGCTGTGGCAACGTTGTTGACAACAATGCAGGGATCAGTTGTTTTAATAGCAAACCTGTTGCTGCCGCATTCCGGTTGTGTACTTCATCACCCATATGCAGCGCTTGCGCCATGATGGGTTTAAGCTCTACGCCCCCCATTTCACGGACTGCGGCTTTCATTGCGTCAGCCAGTTCTGTACCCATCCAGTCCAAGCGAGCAATAACATCCTGGTTGTTGGCACCGAAGCGCAGCACTTTCCCGAGGCCTTCGTTGAAGTTGCTGAATACGCGTTGTACACCTTCTTCGGTCTGGTTTTCTACAACCCAGACTGGCATAGAGCGGCTGATGATACCGGCCATAGGGCCAACAGCGTCGTAATGGTGACACGGCTCGAACTCAACCTCGCCAGTGTCAATCATCGCCTGCGCCTGTTCTATATCATCCGCCCAGCGTTCATAGACAATGGCACCAAGGATTGCCCCCTGAACCGGACCACACATGTCTTTCCAGGCAATCGGTGGACCTGCATGGAGGATCAGCTTGCGGTCTGCCAATGCAGGGATTGCGTCACCCGCCAGTAAGACATCCACCAACGTTGGTTGCGCAGCCAGATACCGGCTCATCGCCACTTGGTTTGCTTGCTCGATATCAATGTGGTTGGTCAGGTCTGCCAGAGCCATCGCACCTTGTCGATCACCGCTCGCAGGCGGTTGCCAGTTCATAGCAACCACGCTTCCACCAGCACGTTCAATATTGATGGCAAAGCTGTTTAAACCCGCGTTCAGAACGGTCAGTTTTTGATTAAAAAGCGCTCTCATTCTGGTTACCCTACTGATTCTGTTGATTGACAATACGCGCAGCAAATTGCGCAGCCTGAGCATTGCAGTCAGCAACCATCACACCCTGTTCTTTTAACGCCTGTATGATCATTTCACGTGATTGAGGATCAGCATCTGTGCCACAAACATGGGCCACAAAAAGTGGCAGTTGCGATTGTTCTTGTTTTAACTGCTCCAACACCTTCAACAGTTCAGTCAGGGGCTGCTCAGAAGCGCCGTAGCCGAGCACTACATCAAACAGCACTACGGCAGTTTGTGGATCACGCGCATCCTGTAGCAGGCGTTGGTTACGCAAGGTAGGATCTATCATCGGATGGGGCCGACCTTGGGTAAACGCATCGTCTCCCAAGTCAACAATGGTGTTCTCCCGGCTACGCCATACATCCTCAAGGGGTTGATATCCTTTAACCGGGGTATTCGAATAGCCTTCAATACCTGCTTTCTGGCAAATCAATTGCGCTTCAAAGCAAAAGGTGCCGCCCGCATAGACACCGCGTACATAACGCTGTTTTGCGCTCAGCTTCGCCGCTTTTTCATCAACAAAAGCAGCTTGCTCGTCGGTAAGTTCAGCGGCCTTTTCTGGCGTGTCACCATTCAATAGCGCAACAGCAACTTCTGCAGAGTGCGCCAGGGTATCAGCGGGGAAAATACCGTTGCGGGCGATGGTTTGGTTATCCGCACCGAGGAAGTGCACAACCACTGGTTTATCCGTCGCTTGTGCGACATCCAGAATACGCGCTGCAATCTCTTCAGCAGGCGGCTTGGAAATCAATACGATGACCTTGGTTTGATCATCCTCAATCAGTGCCCGTAAACCGGTAAGCATTGAGATACCGCCGACGTCTTGATGGAGGTCGTGTCCACCAGTGCCCAATGCCTGGGAAATACCTTCCCCAAGTTGATGCACGCGGCAGGTTGCTTCTTGTAACCCAGTACCGGACGCCGCCACAATACCGATTTCACCCCGACGAACCACGTTAGCAAAGCCAAGTGGAATACCATTGATGATCGCCGTACCACAATCTGGCCCCATCACCATAAGTCCTTTCTGCTCTGCCAGTTGTTTAACTTTTCGCTCGTCAGCCAGGGATACATTGTCACTGAACATCATCACATTAAGGCCAAAATTCAACGCCTTAATGGCTTCTGCAGCCGCATAGTCACCGGGGACGGAAATAAGGGCCAGATTGGCGTCCGGGTGTTGTTCCAAGCAAAGCCCGAAACTGGTCAGCGGTTGCTGGAAGTCAGTACCTTGGCTCTGCTCGCCGCCACGAGCCGTGAGTTTTTCATGCGCCAGCGCTATCGCTGTTTCACAGGCGTCTTCATCACCTTTGACGGCGATAACCAGATCATTCGGTTTGGCATTGAAGTCAGAGCCAAAACCCGCATCTGCCATTCGGGATAAATTCGCTTCAGTTCCCATTACGACCGACGCGTCTTCAATTCCGTCCAGTTGATTAAGCTGTGCGGAAAGTTGCATCAGGGACACCGAGTCCTGATACATGTTTTCAAATGCTTTATATTTTATAGCCATAGAAAAACCATTTTTAAGGAAAAATATTATCGAGAATTCAGAAGATAAACTGCACCAAGTAAAATACCTGAAACAATATCCGCGCCTGAAGTGGCGCCAATTTCAAAAACCTTTTTAAATTGATTGCTTATTTCGTCTTTATCTGAAGATGTTAATAAAAAATAAACCAGCCACATTACTGGCTCTGAAAATTCACCGTCAAAGGCTTGGGACAAATAATGGCGACTTACGTCTGTTGTGTAGTTAATACGCGTCGCGCCTTGCGTAACTATCCTTTCTCTCAATCTGTCAGCATTAGCGGCAATGCCTTTTACACCAGTAAGCATTGCCAGTAAACCTGACATGATATCGTCACCGGTGGGAGTCAAACCTTTTCCTTTCCCAATACCACCTACGATGATGTCAACAAGTTTGGGAGAAGTTAATTCAACAGTGTTAAATTCAGAAAATCCTATTTCATCAAAATAATTGCAATTATTTAACCGTGTTACTCCAGTCCCTTTTTTCAAACACAAGAACTGAAGAAGTAACCCCTTTAATATTTGAACGTTGCATTTAAATCTTTGCCAATTTAACGTTTCTATTTTTTCGGGTTTTGACCACTCTGCTGCACTTCGTGCATCAATACTGTGATGCTTCAAAGTGCTAAACCGCAATATTCCCCCCCGAAAATAAACATCATCTCCGGCCTGACACGATTGCAATGCTGCAAATGCATCTGAAGGTAACATCAAACTACAAGGTGTTTTTGGTAACGATGTATCAAGCAGCGATAACCAAGGAAAACACGCATCATCAGTGACTATGTTGATGGCACGGGTAAACACACTATGTACCCTGCCATCAAAGTTGTGGGGGGGACATCGCTGACCTTTACATGTCGCGAATATCATCACCCATCCTGCTATTACTTGATTGCGTCAAGAATATCTTTTGAGTGGGAAACCCAACCGAATATCCCTCCCTGCGCTTTAATCATTTCCAGTGCGTACTTTTGAAACTCTGGGAAGTAAGAACCTACGCAATCTTCAGGAACAATACATTCGTATCCACGGTCATTCGCTTCACGGACAGTGGTCGTTACACATACTTCTGTTGTCACACCGCAAACAATCAGGGTTTTGATGCCACGGTTTTGCAAGATGAGGTGCAGGTCTGTTTGGTAAAAAGCACCTTTTCCTGGCTTATCAATCACTGGCTCACCCGCTATGGGGTATAGCTCAGGAATGATGTCATGGCCTTCCTCACCGCGGATAAGGATACGGCCTTTTGGCCCCATCTCACCGATAAAGGTTTTACCACCACGGGTCAGTTTTGCTGCCGGACAATCAGTAAGATCAGAACGATGGCCTTCACGTGTATGAATAATAGTCAAACCGGCTTCACGGGCAGCCTTTAACACTTCCATGCATGGCTCAATCGCGGTACGAACCAACGAAACATCATTGCCAAGTGCTTCGCCAAAGCCTCCTGGTTCAACAAAGTCACGTTGCATATCAATCATTACCAACGCAGTAGTAGCAGGGTCAAATTCAAGCGCAAATGGCTCAGCATTAAACATCTTTTTCATCATGTTACCTTTGTATTTCGTTGATTATTGGAATAGCAATTGGTGTTTTTATTGCGTGCTTTAACACTTAACACTGATAGTAGAATCCGGTTCTCCACAAAAAAAGTGAGTAAATTCCTGCTGGAAAATCAATTTTTTTGACGAGTCGTCGAGCAAGGTTGATTCTGTTCACATCGCATACAATCAAGGCGGTTTAAAAAAGCAGTTTCACAACCAAAAGGCACACCATTGAGGAAATTTGATGAATGGCATCAAAAATACGCCGCAATAAGTTGCGAAAAATGAGATCTGGATATCGTTCGATTTGCGGCCCAGACAAATGCCTGAACCGCAGATGAGAGAGGAGGTGCAAGAGAAGCGTTTTTGAAAGGTTTATCCTCACGCGTGCCAGTTAAATTTGTGTTCATTTGCAATCAAGTAGTCCACGCACCAGTTAAGTACAGGGCTTTCCCGCTGCGCATGCCATGCATAAAACAGCTGTGTAGGCTGTTTGTGCTCTATGATGGCTTTCTTGATCACCCGCCCTTCGTCAAGCTTTGTCTTGATTCGATGATGTGGGACATAACCAATGCCAATACCTTCTTCAATCATCTGAATCGCGGTAGTGAGCTCAGGTGCATAGATAACTTGCTGCCCGGTCAATGACCATGAGTCTTGGGGGGAAATGTGTTGAGAGGTGTCTTTGACAACAATAACAGGACACTGGCGCAGTTCTTCAGTGGTTAAAATACCCACATGTCCGGCTAATGGATGCTGTTGGCCTACAATAAAATCCCATTCCACTTTGCCAATAGCATGATGCACAATTCCTTCAAGTTTTGGCGCAGAATGAGGTGCACCAATAACCAAATCTGCGCGCCGGGAGTAAAGTGCGTCCCAGCAACCGTTATATACTTCCGTTTTCACGCTGATTTGAGTAGCGGGAAAATGGTGGTTCAGCTCACGGACTAAATCGATGATTCCTGCCCGGTTGATAATGTTGTTGATCGCGATATCAAAAGAAATATCAACGCCACTGCTGATCATTGAGCTATTTCGCACCAGCTCTTCAAAGGAATCAAGCATCCAACGGCTCTGCTCAATAAAGTAGTGGCCTGCTGGTGTGAGTTTCACCTGCCTCCCGGAGCGATCAAACAATGCAAAGCCCAGCTCTTGTTCCAACCTCTTGACGGTATAACTGACTGCTGATGGCACACGGTTAAGTTGCTCAGATGCAACCGCAAAGCTTCCGCAGTTTGCTATCAAATGAATGGTTTTGAGGGATTCCTTGGATAATGGCATGCTACAAGCGCTCTAAAAACGTCAACTGCGTGAGTATACAGGAAGATAACCGGGGGAGAACCGTGTTCATCTCATCAGTTCTATACCCTCGACAGGGCCCAGTACAATCTGCAAGCAGTTAAAGTATTCACGCTTTCCAAGCAACACCGTTTGTACGTTTAACGCGCCGCCCAGTTAAACCCTTTGCGCATCAAGGTATCGACCATCGGGTGTTTTAGCTCATCAACGGTGTGACCTATTGAGCAGTAAAACACCCTGCCCTGATCCCAGCGGCGACGCCAGGCAACTGGCATTACGGTGCCATCAATCCAATGAAGGTGTTCGCCACTGAATGTGGTGGTCGCCAGTACGTCATTGCCTGGGTCTACCAGCATGTAGTATTGCTCACCATGAATATCGAAATCTTCCAGCCCTTCCATAAACGAGTCATCGTTTTTGGTAAAGGTCACCCTGTAGTCAACAAAGTCGTCAGACGGGATGGGGTTGTCCGGCCATCCGGGGGGATGCGCGACAAACTGGCCGCCAATCATAAAGTGATAGGTAGGGTGATCACGGAAAGCATCGCCCATATGCCCATGCCACCCTGCAATACCACAGCCGCTGGCAACCGCATCCAGCAAACCTTGTTCCTGTTCGCGGGTAATATTGCCAAATTCATCCTGATGACTGCTCCGTGCGCTCGACCAAATGGGCACAATTAAGTCCAGACTGGCAGTAATGTCTGCGTCCAGCAAAGGGTTGAACGTGTCGTAGGCAATAACGTCGAAGCCTTCTTCTTCAAGTAACGCCGTTGCCCAGTCACAAAACACCGTTGGTGTGTGCCCTTCCCATCCCCCGACAAATAACGCTGCTTTCTTTGCCATCACTGCTCCTCATGCTTCCCAGTGTTGCTGCCATTGTTCGCCGCGATATAAGTTGCTATTGCAGCCATATCCATCTCTCCAAACCCAGCATTATCTGCGGCCTTAAGTTGTTGGAAATTGGTATGAATTTGCGCCAGTGACCACCCAAGGCTATTCGCCATTTGTAGTGTCAGCGCCATGTCTTTTCGCGCCAGAGCTAACGCAAAAGTGACATCATCGGATTGGTTGAGATAAAGCGGCGTACGAAAACGGATCATTGGCGACCCTGCCGCACCCTCACCCAATAGGGTGAGCAGTGCCGCACGGTCTATGTTGCAAGATGCAGCCAAAGCCAGAATTTCACCCACAATCTGATTCTGGCTGTGAATCACACTGTTGATGAGCAGCTTGGCTGCATGACCTCTTCCTGCCTCTCCCATGTGAAACTGGGCTTTCCCCATCAGAGAAAAGCAGTGATGGACATCCGGCGTAACCTCTCCCGATGTACCGAACATAAAAACCAGCTCACCGGCTTCTGCCGCATTCAAGCTGCCAGACACTGGCGCATCGACGTACACCACACCGTAAGAATTGGCGACTGACGCAATATCTTCCGACAATGCCGGGCTGATGGTGCTCATTTCTACCCAATGCGTTGCCCGGTGTCTGGAAGGTGTAATCAAGCCACTGTCCGGATTGAAGTAAACGTCTCTCGCCGCTTCATCATCCGCGATCATGGTAAATACCAGGTCGCAATCACGGGCCATTTGCGCTGGGTTTTCAGCGACATTTACGTCAGGATAGGTATCAACCAAGGTTGAAGATTTATCCTGACTGCGGTTCCAGACCGTCAGCGTAATGCCTGCTTTTGCCAGATTCGCGGCCATCAGCCATCCCATCCGGCCAAGTCCAATAAAGCCGATATGCATAGTGTGCCCTTTCCAGTGTTTAGGGGATCAGTCGGCTGTGCTTTTTTGTCCCGTGATGGCGGTGACCAGCCGGTTTTCGGTCACGGTTTCTGCCGTAAACTCTTCCATGATCTTCCCTTCATAGAGTGCGAGAATACGATCACTCACGCTGAGAATTTCCGGCATTTCAGACGAGATCACTAACACGGCCAATCCTGAGCGGGCAAGCTCGCGGATCAGACTGTGTATTTCAGATTTGGATCCGACATCAATGCCACGGGTTGGCTCATCCAGAATGAGGATTTTCGGATGGGTCGATAACCATTTGCCGATAACAACCTTCTGTTGGTTGCCTCCGCTGAGGTTGCCGACCGGATAACTGCCGTCTGGCGCTTTGATTGACAACTGATCTGCGTATTTTTTGTAGACTTGGCTCTCTTTGCCTTCAAGCAACCAACCAATCACAGATACCCGGTCAAGCTGTGCCATAGTGATGTTATCCTGGCATGACATCGCCAGCACCAACCCCTGCTCTTTACGGTTCTCGGGAACCAACGCAATCCCCAGCTCGACGGCGTGCTGGCTGTCACCGATCACGGTTTCTTTACCGTCAAACTTCACCACGCCAGAGTCAGGTTGTCTGAGCCCAAACAGGGTTTCTGCAATTTCTGTTCGCCCAGCCCCTACCAGACCGTACATACCAAGCACTTCCCCTTCTTTGATAGAAAAGGAAATGTCTTCATAATGCCTGGCCAGTGTGAGCCCTTTGACTTCCAGCCGCGTCTCTCCACCTTTGGCCATTTCCACTACGTTTTGCTCAAGTTCTCGCCCGATCATCAAGGCAGTCACTTCCGGTTCATTGGTATCTTTGGTTATCAGGGTGCCACGGTATTCACCATCACGAAGCACCGACAGGCGATCGGAAATCGCAAAGATTTCTTCCATCCGGTGTGAAATGTAAGCAATGCCAACGCCTTGGCTTTGAAGCTCTTTAATCACTTCAAATAACACCACTTTTTCATAGTCGGTCAATGAGGCGGTCGGCTCATCGAAAATCACGATTTTCGGGGTGAATACCAAGGCACGGGCAATTTCGACCATGTATTTTTTGGCAATCGTGAGTGATGACACTGGATCATCAGGACCAAAATCGCAGTTAAGACGCTTGAGAATAGATGCCGCTTTTTCACGCAAAGCGCTATGGTCAACCACACCAAACAGTTTAGTTGGCATCATGCCAAGGAAGATGTTCTCAGCAACGGTCATGTCCTCTACCAGTGACAACTCCTGGTGGATCATCAATATGCCCTGGTGTTTGGCATCCATCGGAGTTCTGAGCTTGACGACCTTGCCATCAACCAGAATCTCACCGCCATCAGGCTGGTAGATGCCTGACATCACCTTCATCAGAGTCGATTTCCCTGCCCCATTCTCCCCAAGCAAGGCATGTACCTCACCGGCACGGATATCAAAGCTGACCCCATTCAGTGCCACTACGCCGGGAAATACTTTGCGGATATTTTTTAACGCGAGCGTTGGTGCAACATTGGCTTCTAAATTCATTGCCATACTCATGCGGAAACGCCTCCCTGCCCGGTCTGGTTAACTTTCTTGTCGATAAAGAGTACAAGGATCAGGATAGAGCCCATGATCACCAGCACATAGAAGGCTGGCACTTGCATCAGGTTGAGACCGTTTCTCAGAATACCAATAGCCAGCACGCCACCCAGCGTACCAAGAATGCTGCCTGCGCCACCGGTCAGGCGGGTGCCGCCGAGCACTACAGCGGTAATGGTCCAAAGCTCAAAATCACGGCCAAGGTTAGGTGTGGAGGCGCCCATTTGTGTAGAAAGCGTCACGCCCGCCAGCGCGGCAAAGAACCCTACCAACATGAAATTAATCATCATGTGCGGGCCAACCCGAATCCCGGCATCAATGGACGATTTGCGGTTTCCTCCCACAGCGTAACAATTACGGCCATGCACGGTATATTTCATCATCAGGTGCATCAGCAACGTGGCGATAAGAAACAGGATCGCCAGTGTCGGAAACCCAAGTACTGAACTCGAACCAAAATCGGAATACGCAAAATCCGAGGCATAGAAAGATTGCTCACCGGTGTAAACAAATACCAGACCGCGGATGCCGATCATCGCGCCCAACGTCACAATAAAGGCGTCTACGCCGGTTTTCCAGACAATGGCACCGTTCAACATTCCCAGCAAAATACCGGAAGCAAGCGCAATGATAACTGCCGCCGGAATGCCGATAGAACCTTGCAAATCAATGGCAAGGCTTGCCGACAATGCAACTACTGCCCCCACAGAAAGGTCTATGTTGCCGTTGATCATCACTACCGTCATGCCCAGTGCGATAAAACCGATGGTTGACGTTTGGATCAGGATGTTTTTGAAGTTCGCAATATCGAAAAAGTACTCTGATGAAAAGCTGAACAACACAATACAAAACGCAACGAATATCCATATAGGTTGTGTTTTAAGAAAGCGCAAAATCTTATCCATGTACTAATCTCCTTGGCTTTCCGTCAGAATTTGGTGAAGAAGCTGCCACGTTTGGTGCCAACATCCAGCCATACTGCCAGGATGATCACCGCCCATGTCACAAGCCATTGCGCGTAATAAGGAAAGCCCAAGAGCAACAAACCGTTTTGGATAAAGCCAAGGATCAGTACCCCGACTACAGTTTTGGTAATGCTGCCTGAGCCTCCAAGCAAACTGGTTCCGCCAAGTATTACCCCGGCTAACACCAACAATTCATAGCCTTGACCAACGTTGTTTTGCGAACCCATCACGCGGGAGCCCAGTATCAACGCCGCACACCCTGTAGAGAACGCAGAAAGTAAATAGGTGCTGAATATCAGTTTGTTACGGCGGATTCCGGAGTAGGCTGTTGCAATAGGATTCCCCCCGACGGCAAAGATTTTGCGGCCATAAGCCGTACGTTTAAGCAGTAATTCATAAATAATCGCCAGTACCGCAAAAATAATTATCGGCACGGCTATAGGGCCAATAAACCCACGGCCAAAGATCGCAAACCAGGTCTCTTCCTGATTGGCAATATCAACGTTCTGGCCACCGGTGTATATCAGGGTCAGTCCCTGTATTGCCGAGAGCATGCCTAATGTCACTATCAGTGAATTCAGTCTCAGGTAACCCACTAAAAAGCCATTGACCACACCCACCAACAAGGTGAACAGAAACATCAGCAAAATGGCCTGCCCAGGCCCGACTTTGTCATGTAAGTCCACCACCAATACCGTTGAAAATGACAGTAACGAGCCAACAGACAAATCGAGGTTGCCGCCAATAACAACGATGGTCACACCAAGTGCAATCGTGCCGATAATCGATACCTGACGGACAACCGTCATAAAGTTATCAGTACTTAAAAAACGGTCAGAAGAAAGAGAAAACACAATAAGAAACACGAAAAACGCGACAAGAATACCGTGGCGAGCCATCAAGGTTTTCAGCGAAAAAGACGCATCCCCGCCACCTTTTTTTTCTGTGTTTGTCTGCGCGTTTGAGGTCATAAAAACATCCCATTTGTTGCTGAAGAATTGATCGCAATCCCTGCGAGTCACTTTCCTGAAAAGCAAAGCCCAGAAGAAAGAAAGTCCCCCTGAAAAACAGGGGGACTCAAGGTTTAGAACACAGGTTTAGTGAACTGGGACATATTGTCCTGAGTGATTTTTGGCGTATCAAAGTAGTTCAGCTTTGGCACATCTTCACCGTTTGCAATGGCGATCGCCGTTGCCAGTGCATTTTTTGCGTCATCGACAGGAGATTGGTAAACCGAACCCCAGTATTCGCCGCGTCCCATGGCTTCATATCCCACCGCAAAATTGGTCGCACCAATAAAGGCAATCCCTTTACGCCCTGCTGCTTTTGCTGCGTTCAACGCCCCCACACCCATGTTGTCATCACCAGAATACACACCGTCTATCTTGTCGTATTTGGTCAGGAAATTTTCCATTACACGTTGGGATTTTTCACGGTTCCAGTCACCCGGTTGGGTTTCCAGAATTGTCACATCTGGACAGACTTCTGCCAGACGAACCTCGAAACCCTGTTGACGCTCGATAGCAGTGGTATAACCGGGCTGGCCGGAGATCTGAACGATTTGGCCTTTGTTATCCAACGCGTCACACATCATTTCAGCAGAGTACGCACCTTGCTTGACGTTGTTTGGGCCAGAGAAAGAGGCAATAAACTGTTGGCCTTCATCAGCAACATTGGAATTGGTGACAACGACTGGGATACCAGCTTGCTTCGCTTTACGGATAACAGGAACGACGGCTTTACCGTTTGTAGGCCAGATAATGATGACATCGACTTTCTGTTGGATAAGATCCTGCATCTGCGCAATCTGGCGTGCAACATCACCGCCGGCATCAAGCACAACAGTATCCACACCCTCAGTGTTTGCTGCGGCTTCTTTAAACGCTTTTTCATAAGTGGTTTGGTATGAATCGACACCGACATTGTTTTGTGTGATACCGATTACCAGATCCTTGGCATAAACTGTTGTCGCGCTTGCTGCAACCATCAGGCCTAACAAGGTTTTGCTGACTGTTTTCATCCTTACCGCTCCATTGCTTGTGCACCCATCAATCAGAGTGCTTTTGATTCGCCTGGATTCACGTCCAAACGGTTACTGCATAACCATGCCACCATCAATCATAATGAGCTGACCGGTCATATAATCTGAGTCCTTACTGGCGAGGAAACTGGCTGTGCCTGTGACATCTTCGGGGTAGGAGTAACGGCCCAGCAGAATCATTTCACGGGCCAGTGTGTCCATAGACTCACCCGCTTTTTCAAACTTACCAATTTCAACCAGATCCTTGTCGAGTTGTTCCCAAAGCTCTGTACGTACTACGCCAGGACCATAACCATTAACCGTGATGTTGTGTTGAGCCAACGCTTTCGCTCCACCATTGATCATGGCAAGCACCGCATGCTTACTGCACGAATAAGGCACAACATCATCAAACGCCATACGGGAAACAATCGAGCCGACGTTGATGATTTTGTAAGGCTCATCCTGTGGTCCTTGTTTGATCATCTGCTTAGCCGCCTCCTGCATCCCCATCAAGCACCCAAGTCCATTGACATCCATGATTTTCTGCCAATTTTCTTCAGTGATATCGAGAAACATCAGCGGTTTGTTAATACCCGCATTGTTCAACATAACGTTAATCGAGCCGAAGGCATCCACGGTTGCCTGAACGCCCGCTGCAATATCTGCACGTTTAGTGACGTCCATTTGTACTGCGATTGCTTCGCCACCTTTGGCCTTGATGCGTGCAACAACCTCTTCACAGCCGTCAAGATTCACATCCGCCACACACACTTTTGCGCCCTGCTCAGCAAAGTTTTCAGCAATCGCTGCACCCATACCGCGGGCTGCGCCAGTGATCAATACATGTTTCGTTGCCAGTCTTGATGTATCCAAGGTGTCCTCCTTAACTTGGCTTTTCTTATTTTGCTCCACTCAATCGAGCAGCAAACGTTTGCAATAAATTCGCATTAACCTAACTTTTACATTTACCCAGAGAGCATAGAACAAGAAATTAGCAACAAAAACCTCCCAATATGTATTAATTTTGATAATCCGTTGGTAGCACTTTTAACATCAATCATCTATCTTTTTGTTATTTAACAGTAAAAACATAGAGATTCATCAATGTCGAATACTTAGTTCACTGTTAAAAATCACAAGATCGATCACAATAAGCAAAAAAATCTGAATGCAAAAAATGCTCATCTATTGCAAAAATACCCGCAATTTATTTGCAAACGTTTGCAAAAGAGTTAACGTTATAGTTACATGAGCGTGAGGCAAACGTGCTTCCAGGTATGACTTCTCACAGGAGCGAGGGATTGCAATGCAACAGGACCATTTAGAGTTTGGTGAAGACGCACGAAAGCGTTTATTGGTGGGTGCCAACTTGCTTGCCGACGCAGTAAAGGTAACGCTGGGCCCTAAAGGACGAAATGTCGTGATGCGTAATTTCGATCAGCCGCCCATCATTACCAAAGATGGTGTGTCGGTCGCCAGAAAAGTTGAAATCAAGGGACAGCTTGAAGAAATGGGCGCTTCACTGATTCGGGCAGTCGCATCCAAAGCCAATGACGAAGCCGGTGATGGTACGACGACATCCACGGTTATTGCCCAAGCTATTCTCAATCAGGGATTTAAAGCCCAGGCCGCCAATTACAACATTATTGATATCAAGCACGGCATTGAAAAAACCATTGATGCGGCGGTTGAAGCTCTGAAAGCACAAGCCCTGCCCTGCAATCAAGAAGCAGATATCGAGCATGTTGCCTCCATTTCCGCCAATAACGACGCCAGCATAGGTAAGATCGTTGCCGAAGCGATTCGCGCGGTTGGTGAGCATGGTGTCGTCACGATTGAAGAAGGCAAAGGCTTTCACACTGAGCTCCATGTGGTGAAAGGCATGCAGTTCGATCGCGGTTACCTGTCGCCCCATTTCGTGAACATTCGCGGCAAGATGCGTGTAGAACACAACATGCCGTTGATTTTGCTGGTTGACGGGAAACTGAGCCAGTTCGATCAGGTGGTGCCTGCCATGGAAATTGCAGCAAAACAAAAACGCCCTCTTTTTGTCATGGCGGAAGAAGTCGAAGGCGAAGCCCTTTCCACACTCGTTGTTAACCATATGCGCAAAACCCTTGATGTGGTAGCGACCAGAACACCGGGATTTGGTCCGCGCCGACAAGCCATTCTGCATGACATTGCAGCCTTGACCGGGGCAACCGTGATATCACCGGAAACCGGTAACGACGTCAGCCAGATGACAGAACAGGACTTCGGACAGGCCGAGCGCGTAGAGCTCACCAAAGATCAATTCACCCTGATAAAAGGCTTAGGTGGTGAAGCACGTATTGCCGACCGTATTGACCAAATCAATGCCGAAATTGAAGCGTCAGACTCTGAATATGATATCCAGAAAATGACTGAACGCCGCGCACGCCTTTCCGGTGGTATCGCCTTGATTGAAGTTGGCGCGGCAACAGAAACCGAAGTCAAAGAGAAAAAAGCACGGGTAGAAGATGCCTTGCATGCAACTCGTGCAGCTATCGAAGAAGGGATTGTCCCTGGCGGCGGCATTGCACTCATCCGTGTGTGTGAAACCCTTTCGCTGCCGGATGTCAGCAATGATGACGAAAAAGCCGGGGTTCATATTGCGCTCGATGCCATGCAAGCGCCGTTTAAGCAGATCGTCCGTAATGCAGGTTTGGATGCCGGGGTTTACCTGGAAAAAGTCAAAGCCCAACCAGCCGAGTTTGGTTATAACGCAGCGATTGGTGAATTCGGCTCCATGATTGAAATGGGGGTGATTGATCCGGCAAAAGTCACCCGACTTTCGCTGCAAACGGCAAGTTCTATTGCTGCGCTGATGTTAACCACAGAAGCGCTGGTGGGCGACACCGATCCGGATTATGTGCCTTCACATCACCACGAGCACTGATCCTAAGTAAAGCAAAAGGCACATCCTCAGTGGGAGTGCCTTTTTGTCAGCATCAAGGGCAATTAAATCGCTTCGTTAACCGCACTCAGAAATTGCTGGGTACGCGGCTGTTGTGGATTGCCAAACAATTCTTCCGGCGTGCCCTGCTCTTCAATCTTGCCGCCATAGAAAAAGCAGACCCGATCCGAAATCTCCCGTGCAAAGCCCATCTGGTGTGTCACCATCAACATCGTCAGGTTGTGCTCAGAGACCAGATCTTTAATCACTGAGGTCACCTCACCAATCACTTCAGGATCGAGAGCCGAGGTGACCTCATCAAACAACATTACACTCGGGCGCATTGCCAGTGCGCGTGCAATGGCAACACGTTGCTTCTGGCCCCCTGAAAGGCGTGACGGGTGCTGGTTACATTTGTCTTTCATGCCCACCAACTCCAATAGCTCCTCAGCACGCTCCTTGGCTTCAGTCTTAGAAAGACCCAGAACCTGCACTGGCCCTTCCATGCAGTTTTCCAGCGCTGTCATGTGAGGGAAAAGGTTAAAGTGTTGGAAACACATACCGATTTGGCTTCGCATTCCGCGTAAGTAGCGCTCATTGGCCCATTCCAACTTCCCATTCTTCTCCATATGAGTGAGCGGCTTGCCATCAACATAAATCACACCGTCATTGATGGTTTCGAGCGTCATTAACATGCGCAGAACTGTGGTTTTACCAGAGCCAGATGGCCCAATAATGCTCACCATCTCCCCTTTGTTGATGTCCAGGTCAAGGTTATCCAACACCGTCAAAGCGCCATATTTCTTCGTTACTTTTTTAAAACTGACCATAGGTGTTTCTTCACCGGCCAGAGAAAGCGGAAGGGATTGGTATCCATTCATTACATCATTCCCATTTTTTGTCTGACTTTTCTTTCCGTTACACGCATCAAAAGGCTGGTTGGCAACGAAATAAGAAGGAAAATCACACCGACTAACGTGAACGGCTCAAGGAACCTATAGCTTTCTGAACCAATCGCATTTGCAGTGTGCATCAACTCGGCCACGCCAATGACAGAAAGCATTGGCGTATCTTTGAAAATACCCACCAGATAATTTCCCATCCCCGCTAAGGAAGGCGGCAGTGCCTGTGGCAGGATGATACGGGAGTAAGTTTTGTAGGTTGACATGTTAAGCGCTTTAGCGGCTTCCCATTGTCCCTGGGAAACGCTTTCCAGCCCGCCGCGATAAACCTCGGAAAGGTATGAAGCATAATGCAAACCAATCGCAATCAGACCTGCTGTCCAAGGATCCAAAAACAGCCCGACTTGCGGCCCAACATAAAACACAAAGAAAATCTGCAGGATCAAAGGCGTCGAACGTATAAATTCCACCACTTCCCGCACGATTCTGTTGAATACCGCACTCGGCGTGCGTTGCAGCAACATAAACACCAGTCCAAGCACCACAGCCACGGCATAGCCTGCACCTGCAGCAATCAATGTGTTTCCTGTCGCAGCGATAAGCCGAGGCAATACTTCCCAGACCACCGACCATTGCCAGTCAAACATGAGTTATTCCATCCCCATTTTTTTGGTCATATAGGATTCAAGTAAGCGCATGCCCGGCGTGATAATAAACCGCGCCAGAATGTAATAAATGATCAGTGCAGTGCCGAAAGCTTGGGCTGAAAGAAAGGTAGTGCCATTGATTTGCTTCGCCTCAAACATTAAATCAGACACAGAGATCAGCGCCACAAGCGCGGTACCTTTTAACAATTCAATCAGAAGGTTACCCCACGCAGGCAGCATGGTAAGTAACGCCTGAGGAAGGATGATTCGGATCATGCGTTTGTGGTCTGACATGTTAAGTGCCTTGGCCGCTTCCCATTGGCCACGGGGAACAGCCTGTATCCCACCCCGAACCAATTCAGCACCGTAACTCCCAAGGTTAAGCCCCACGGTGACAAAACCTGCTGTAAACGCATCCAGTGTTAAACCAAACAGAGGTAAGACATAAAACACCCAGAAAAGCTGAACCAGCAGCGATGTGCCTCGGAATAACTCGATATAACAAATGGCAAAACCCCGTACCAGACGGTTTGGAGAAAGCTTCATTAAACCAAAAGAAAATGCGAGGAATACAGTCAGTACAGTCGCGAGGGCCGTTTGCATTACCGTGACGAGGGTACCGTCAATGAAACGCCCACTGTACGTCGAAATAAATTCAGTGAAGGTCATTACTACACCCATAGCAGTGAGAACAGAAAGGAAGAAAACAGGGCTATTGCCCTGCTCTTAAACTAACAATTAGCGGTTCTCACAAGCCCATGCAGTGGTCACATCACCGGGAAGTTGTGATTGGGTATAGCCATACTCTTTCACGCTTTCCAACATTTCTTCACTACCAATATACGCCGCCTGCGCTTTGTTAAACGCTTTCAGGAAATCGCTATCCTCAGGACGGAAACCAATACCGACATAATTGAGCGTCCATTCTGGCAGTGCAGAAGGGTCAGTCACTTCTACTGCTCCGTTTGATTGTTTTGCAAGGTTCAGTGCAGTGAAATAGGTAACAGCACCCGCATCCGCCCTGCCGACACGGACAGCAGCCAGTATTTCAGTAGGCCCAGGTACTTGCATCACTTGTGAATCTGGCACCCCTTCTTTTTTGGCGGCTTCAACAGAGTTATACCCTGCACCGGTCACCAAACGTGCATTTTTGTTTTTCACATCCTGATAGTTTTGGATACCTTTCGGGTTTCCTTTTTGAACAATGAATGCATCGCCAAATTGTCCCATAGGTTCTGAGAATTCAATATTGTTGCAGCGGCTATTCAGGATATACATCCCACCAGTAATAAGATCGAAACGTCCAGCCTTCAGACCCGGGATCAGGCCACCCCATTCAGTAACAACCGGCTCAATATTGGTATAGCCCATTGCGTTTAACACGCCGATAGTGTGCGCATTCGCGAAGCCCAAAGGCGTGTTATTATCGCCAGGATAGGCCCAAGGCACTTCGTTGGCAAAACCGATCCGGATAGTTTTTCCGTCGTCAATACGCTCTTGAAGAGGCCCTGCTGCTGCAGTACCCGCGATCATTGCCAGTAAAGATAGCGCTGTGGAAATTCGCTTAAGCATAGTTTGAATTCTCCTTTTCAGTGTCGCATCACTTAAATGTATTGCGACCAATAATGCCACCATAATAATTACAGGTCTAAACATCAAACTCAAAGAACAATGCCTTTTTACGCAGCTAAAACCCTATCAATGCAATCAAGATCACAACTACCCCAACTAAAGCACAGAAAAGGTGATACACCATTAATTTGTTATCTAATGAATACATCGTGCAAAGCCTGGTATGAATTGACGCTAAACTGCACTGGCTTTTGCTTTGATGAGGATAGAGAAAATGGAGAGGAAACGGCACTTTACGTACTTATTGAAACCGGCAAATTACGCCGCTTCAATACATCAAAAAAGACCCGACAGACCGGGTGCCGGGCCAAAAAGACAAGTTTGCTAAAGCATCATCTTATAGCTCTGCTTGCCATCCGTGGGACTCTAGGAGAGATTTTACTCTCTGCAAAAATGCGCCCGAATAGGCGCCATCGACGGCACGATGATCAAAAGATTGAACCACCATACCAACGCTGCCAATCCCCAGACTTTCCCTTCCATTCACATTGACGACAACAGGCTTGCGACTGATGCCATCAATAGAAAGAATGGCGATTTCCGGGTGATTGATAATCGGTGTTGTGAACATAGTTCCCGCACCACCATTATTGGACAAGGTGTAGGTGGCGCCGCTCATTTCGTCAGGCGTCAACCGGTTTTCCCGGGCTTTTTTCGCCAGTTCAGCGATTTTCCTTGCCAGACCAGAGACATTCATGGTGTCAGCATCTTTAATCACAGGCACGACCAGCCCTTTGTGATTCAAATCGACAGCAATGCCCAGATGCACCGGGGCACTGAGCACCAGTTTCTCACCACTGACCTGACCGTTGAGGTGAGGGAACTCCTGCAACGCCTTAACCACCGCCCGGGCGATAAACGCCAGCGGCGTCAGGCTGACACCGTATTTCTGTTTGAAATCTGCTTTGTGTTGCTGGCGCACCGCTTCCACTTCATCAAACGAGATTTCCATTCCCTGCGCGACGTGAACAGCGTTGTCTTTCGACGACGACATCTGACGGGCAATCTGCTTACGCATGAATGAAAACGGCACGTCTTGACCGGTGATCGAAACAGGTTGTGGTTCTGTTTTCGCAATATGTGACGTTGTCACATGTTTGGTCACTACTGTTTCACCACCCTCCAGATAACCCAGCACATCTTCTTTGGTTATGCGGCCATGTTTGCCTGAACCTTCGATTTGATTGACATCGACATCATGCTCCGTCACCAGCCTCCTGACAGAGGGTGACATAAACGCCATGGCTTCATCGTCAATCGCAGCCGTTTCACCTTGATGTTGCTGTGCCACAAACGCCTGCACATCACGTTTGGTGATTCGGCCATTGCTGCCCGTTCCTTCAATCTCAGACAAGTCCAGATCGTGCTGGCGGATCAGGTGTTTCACCGCGGGCGACAGCAACCCATGACCTTGCTGTGAGAAAGAGCGAATCGCAGCTGGTTTTGAAGGTTCTGCAACGGTGGTCTGTTGTTCGATGATGTCTTTGGCAGGCTCGGCGACTTTCGCCTCTTCACCTTCCACTGCCATTTCACCAACAGGTTCGCCCACGGCAATCACCTCACCCACCTGGGCGACGATTCTGGTCAGCACACCTTCTTCCATTGCTGGCACTTCCATCGCCACCTTATCGGTGGAAATTTCAAACAGCACGTCGCCTTTCTTGATGCTGTCACCCTCGGCTTTATGCCAGGCGAGGATTTCACCTTCCGCGACGGTTTCCCCCAATTGGGGCATAATAATATCCATATTTGCCTCCGTTATTGTGGGGAACCCGGCCAATCAAGGCCGATATACTGGGTTTCAGTAAACTCTTCGATACCCACATATCCACCTTCACGGCCTAAGCCGCTCTGCTTCATGCCACCAAACGGGGCTGCCGGATCGGAGATCACGCCTTTGTTGATGCCCACAACACCTGCTTCCAGTCGCTTAGCCACGGAGACCGCATGCACCGTGTCTGAAGACATCACATAAGCCGCCAGACCAAAAATGGTGTTGTTGGCTTCAGCAATGACCGCCTCTTCATCATCAAAGGGGATGATCACTGCCACCGGGCCAAAGATTTCCGTGTGCAGAATTTCTGCATCATCAGGAATGTCATTTAATACCGTCGGTGGATAGAAGTAGCCATTTCCCTCAGGCAACTTGCCCCCAGTCAGGAGATTGGCCCCTTTCGCGATGGCATCATCCACCAGCGATGCGACTTTCTGTTGGGTATCTTTGTTAACCATAGGGCCGATGTCCACGCCTTCTACCCGGCCATCACCCATTTTGAGTGCCGCCATTTTACCCGCCAGTGCTTCACTGAATGCAGGATAAAGCGAACGGGCAACAAAAATGCGGTTGGCAGCAATGCAGGATTCACCCGCATTACGGATTTTGGCCACCAGCGTCTGTTCCACCGCGGTATCAAAATCTGCGTCATCCAACACCAGAAGTGGCGCATTGCCGCCAAGCTCCATGGAGCTGTTCACTACACGCTCTGCCGCATTGTGCAGCAGCACACGCCCTACTTCGGTAGAACCGGTAAACGAGACTTTGCGCACCCGCGGATCAGCAAACATCACTTCAGACACTGTTCTCGCGCTTTTTGAAGGCAGCACGGAAACGGCATCTGCCGGTACACCGGCTTCCTCAAGCAGCGCTGCCACATACAGTGCAGTCAACGGCGTTTCTGTTGCCGGTTTCAGTATCACGGAGCACCCTGCCGCCAACGCGGGGGCAATCTTGCGGGTTGCCATGGCCGCCGGGAAGTTCCAAGGGGTCACCAGATAGGCAATGCCCACCGGATGGTGAGTCACCATGATGGCTTTGTCACCGTTCGGAGCCGGCGATAAGGCGCCATTCATCTGCACTGCCTGATCGGCAAACCAACGGAAAAACTCCGACGCATAGTTCACTTCACCACGCGCTTCATTGAGAGTTTTGCCCTCTTCCAGCGTGATAATGTGTGCAATGGTTTCTTTGCGCTCTTGCATCAGGTGAAACGCACGGCGCAGAACTTCAGCCCGTTCACGGGGAGACGTTTTACGCCAGATATTAAACCCGCGCTCTGCCGCATCAATGGCGTCTTTGGTGTCCTGTTCATCGGCGCCGGCAACATGTACCAACAAGGATGCATCAGCCGGATTAAAAACCGGAATATCGGCGCGGTCGCTACAGCGCCACTCCGCCCCGATTTTTAACCCGGTAGGGAGAGTTACATCATGCACCTTCATACTTTCACCGCCTCCCACACTTCCGCCACAATACGCTCAACCGAAGGAATAACATGATCTTCCAGATTATCTGCTGCAGGCAGTGGGATGTGTGGCGTGGTAATCCGTGTTGGCGGTGCGTCAAGCTCAAAAAAACATTCTTTGCTGATAATCGACACAATCTCTGAGCCCCAGCCACATAGCTGCGGGTTTTCTTCGACAGTGACCAACCTTGAGGTGTTTGCCACATCGTCCAGAATGGTTTTGGTATCAAGCGGCACAAGGGTGCGCAAATCAATCACCGAGCAATCAATTCCCGCTTCATCAGCAAGGATTTCGGCGGCTTTCAGGGCGCGCGGCACCATCGCTGCCAGCGCGACGATAGTCACGTCTTTCCCTTTGCGGATCATGTTGGCCTTACCCAGCTCCACTACATGCTCGCCATCCGGCACTTCCCCTTTCATCGCATAAAGGGATTTATGCTCGAACACGATCACCGGGTCTGGGTCACGTACTGCCGCCGCCAGTAAACCTTTGGCATCGGCCGGATTGGAAGGGGCAACGACCTTGATCCCCGGGATCATCATCGCCCAGTTCTCAAGGCTCTGTGAGTGCTGGGCACCAAAGCGGGAACCGGCACCATTGGCGGTGCGTATCACAAGGGGGACGGTTACCTGACCATCGGTCATGTAGCGGGCCTTTGCCATTTCATTCGCTACCATATCCCAGCAGACGGCCAGGAAATCGGAGAACATGATCTCTGCTATCGGCTTTAACCCTGTCATGGCTGCGCCCATGGCGGCACCAAGGATTGCCTGCTCTGAAATCGGTGTATCCCGGACACGGTCAGGACCGAATTCTTCAAACAAACCGACCGTAGCTTTAAATACCCCACCGGCGGCCGCGACGTCTTCACCAAGGAAAACCACATCTTCATCGCGACGCAGCTCTTGGGCGATGCCCGCTGCAACTGCCTCGCGGTAACTCATTAGTTGCGCCATTCCCATCCTCCATTGGCCCAGACGTCTTTAAAACACAGTGATACATCAGGCGCCGGAGACGCTTTTGCTGCTTCCGTTGCTTGATTGATCTCCGCATCCACTTCACTTTCGATATTTGTCAGCACGCTGTCTTCCACCCCTTGCTCTGCAAGTCGGCTGCGGTACAGGGGAATGGGGTCATACGCCAGCCAGCGTTTAACTTCTTCAGCCGGACGGTATTTGCCCGGATCGGCACGTGAGTGTCCCTGGTGGCGGTAGGTTTTCGCTTCAATCAGTGAAGGGCCACCGCCATTTCTGGCTTTCTCAATGGCTGCTGTCGCCACGTCAAACATGGCATCGGCGTCGTTGCCATCGACAATGATGGAGTCAAGACCATAAGCACTGGCACGGTCTGCGGCGGGATGCTCAACAGCAGTAACTGCACCAATCGGGGTGTATTCCATATAAAGGTTGTTTTCGCACACGAAAACCACGGGCAGGTTCCACACTACAGCAAAATTCAGCGCTTCATGGAAGGCGCCAATATTGGTGGTACCATCGCCGAAAAAGACCACGGTCACTTCACCGGTGCCTTTGTACTGGCTTTTCCATGCACTGCCGTTGGCAATACAGAGTTGGGCACCGATGATGGCATACGAACCCATGGCACCATGCTCAACACTGGTCAGGTGCATAGAACCGCCTTTGCCACTGAGAATGCCGCACTCGCGGCCCATCAGTTCACCAAGCAGTGCTGTCATGTCTGCGCCACGTACCAGAGTGTGGGTATGCCCACGGTAGGTACAATAGGTGTAATCACCTTGCTGCATGGCGACACCAAAAGCCGCCGCAACGGCTTCCTGTCCCATGGCCAGGTGATTGGTTCCTTTTACCAGGTTTTGGAGAAAGAGATCGGAGGCGCGCTGCTCAAACCCCCTCGCCCGCAACATGGTGCGGTAGAGCGACAGCCGTGTCTCCAGACTGGTTTCCGACATAGTCTGTTCCTTTTGAATATTTCCTGAATGCGCTAAAAGGTACGTCTGACCTTTCGCGCTTTTCTTTGCTTCGTGGTAATCCGCAGCCAAATCAATATTTGTTAGCGATAAAGAGTTCCTGAGCCGGGAACAGCGTGATGATCTCGCAACCGTCGGCTGTTACGACCACTTCCTCTTCAATACGCGCCGCGCCATTGCCATCTGCGGATGGGCAATAGGTTTCAAGGGCGAACACCATGCCTTCTTGTAGTTCGAATGGGTTTTCCATCGATACCAGTCGGCTGATGATTGGACGCTCATGCAAAGCCAAGCCAAGGCCATGACCAAATTGCAGACCGAAGGCTTCCATTTCACTGGCGAAACCAAACTGCTCTGCTTTTGGCCAGACTGCGGCGATCTTGTCTGTGGTCATACCTGGACGAATAAGGTCAATCGCCGCATCAATCCATTCGCGCGCCTGCTTGTAAGCGTCTTGCTGTGCCTGACTGGCACTGCCCACGTTCAGGGTGCGGTAGTAACAGGTGCGGTAACCCATAAAGGAATGAATGATGTCGAAGAAAGCCTGGTCGCCAGGGCGATACATGCGATCAGTAAAGTTGTGGGGGTGCGGACTGCCACGTTCACCCGACACCGCGTTAATCGCTTCAACGTCGTCTGAACCATTGTCATAAAGGAACTTGTTGGCATCAGCCACGCTTTCGTTTTCACGTTTGCCCGGTTTGAGGTTTTCAGCCAACTGGTGGTACGCACCATCGACCATGGTGGCGGCCATGTTTAGCAGCACAACCTCATCCATGGATTTGATTTGGCGAGCTTCCAACATCACTTGCTGGCAGTCACGCACTTCAATGCCTTCCGCTTGCAGGGCTTCTAACATCGGTGGCTCGCACACATCGATGCCAAGCGGCATGTCTGCCACCCCTTCTTCGACCAACAGTGCTTTGATGTCTTTCGCAGCATTTTTGAAAAGTCCGGCTTCTTTTGCCACTGAGCCACGTAAACCCAGCATGCCCGCTTTAAAATGCTCTGGCTCAATTAACCCCTGGTATAACTGATGGTGTTTCGCTGCCGAACCAAAATCCCACAGATACGGGTCAGAGTTGCCGGTAAACAAGGAATAACGCGCAATTTTGTCTCGCGCCCATTCTCCGATAACTGTACTGGTCAAATAACGAATGTTGTTGTTATCGAAACACAGCACCGCCCCCAGACCTGAGTTTTTCAATGCTTCCCTGGCACGCGCCACTCGGTATCGGTGCAAACGATTGAAATCTACGCGCTGTTCAAAGTCGACACTCATTTTTCCCGGTGCAGGAATGCGCTTTGACCAGTCCCAGCCTGGCTCAATATCTGATTCCCGAATGATTTCCGGCTCTGTTGGTTTCACAATGCTCATAGTTATTACCACTCCATTTTTTGCAAACGTTTGCACTAAATAAGCAAATAATAAGTGGTTGATTGTGAATGCCAGAAAGCAGGACAGGCACCAAGCACAAAAAACCACCAGCTTGCAAACGATTGCAGCACATAGTAAGTTAGCTGTCAATGCAAACGTTGATGCAATGTTAAAACAATGTAGTCGGAATATGTTGCACAGGAATGGCTGTTAATTTGGGTATTGACTTTGAGTAAAAATAAAAACAAACGTATTACTGTCAAGGATGTAGCGGCGGCATTGGGTGTCAGCCCATCCACGGTTTCACGTGCACTGAGTCCGGAAAAACAGCATTTGGTCTCTGATCGTGTGATTGAACTCGTGGAAAAAAAGAGCCGGGAAATGGGCTACACCGCAAATCCGATGGCAACAGCCCTGAAATGCGGTGCAACGAAAACCATTGGTATGATGATTCCCGACATTCTCAACCCGATGTTTCCACCACTGGTACATGAAATCCAGCAGCTCACCAATAAACTGGGCTATACCCTCACCCTCGCTTATACCGAAAATAATCAAGAACTTGCGCTTGAGGAGTTAAAGCGTTTGATCGCGAGGAATGTCGACGGCATCATTCTGGCGTCTGCATTTCGCAAAGATCCTACTGTCGATTATTGTATCGAGATGGGAAAACCTTTGGTGCAGGTGAACCGTGTAGTAGATAAACAAGCGTCAGATCAGGTACTTGTCGATGATCGGGAAGGTATCTATGTGCTGTTTGAACACCTCTACAGCCTGGGGCACAGGAAGATCGCACACATTGCAGGTCCTGCTGATATCTCCCCAGGTTTGAGCCGCCGCCATGCATTTTTATCCATTGCGGATATGTTTGATATTCCGGCTTCGGATGCCCCCGTCATTCAGGCGGAAGCGTTTACCGAACAGGCAGGCAGAAATGCCATGGAAATACTGTTGAGTTCAGAACGTGACGTGACGGCTGTCGTTGCAACCAATGACCTGGTTGCACTGGGTTGTATTGAAGCAATTGAAGCGTCAGGCAAGCGGGTGCCTGGAGATATTTCTGTGACCGGTTTTAACGATATGCCATACCTTGACTGGTTCCGTATTCCGCTTACCACAGTGTCATTGCCACAGTCCCAACTTGGCGATCAGGCGGTCAGAATGCTGCTCAGTCAGATCCGTAAGGAAAGCGACAGTAACTTTCCCCGCAAAGTATTGCTGCAACCGCGATTAGTCGTCCGCAAATCCACTGGAAAACCGCGACGCTAGGGTCTGTTGACGCATCGTTTTAATGATTGAGTATAAAAGATGGCGTTGCCTTCTTAATTCAGATCAGTCCCCTATTCACCAAAACATGCTCCCCCAGTTCGGGGGAGCATCACAGTGTATAAGGCAGGGTTAAAACTTATATCCCAACATCACCGAGAAAATGCTGGGATCCACATCCAAATCAATGCTGCGGGAAATATCACCGACACCCGGGGTCGCGGTTTTTATGGTAGCGTCAGCTGCAATCCAGTATTTTGAATACGCAAAGTCCACCAGCCAGCTATCATCTAAATGGATGCTAAACCCGACTTTCACCACGCCCCCCAATGAGTCGTCGATATCTACTCGGCTACTGCCGCCAAATGCGTTGTCATACGACGCATAGGTTTTGCTATCGACATAGTGGGTGTAGTTAATCCCTGCACCGCCGTAAATGGTGACGGATTTACTCACATCATAGTTATAGAGACCTATAAGCGCTGGGAATAGGGCCTTGGTTTCTCCAACTTCACCGAGTGCGGAGCCGGTACCTTTTGCAATTAATTTAACGGTGGGAGGATAACCGCCCGCAAACTGCAACGACCAATTATCAGTAATAAAATACTCATAGGTCAGTGCCGCTACGCCGTGATTGTCAGCTTTGGCGGTGACACCCGCAGGCGTCAAGTCGCCGCTTAATTCGCCAGATTTGGAATGATACGCAGTATAAGCATACCCGCCTTTTACAATCTGGGTACCTGCACTTCCAGCCATCGCGAAATGACTGTAGGACCCAAGTAAAGAAAGGATAAACGATAACGCCACTTTATTTTTCATGTTCCACCTCGATACTCTGAGTGTGTTTGCTGTTTTCTTGTATCCGACTTTCCGTTGTCAATGGCGCAACGCCGCGGATCATATCGGCTGCCTTTTCTGCAATCATCACGGTTGGCGCATTTGTATTACCCCCGATCAAGGTGGGCATCACAGAGGCATCCACCACGCGCAGCCCTTCAATGCCACGCACCTTTAACTCATGGTCCACCACTGCCATCACATCATCGGC
Organism: Grimontia sp. THUN1695; assembly: GCF_059704325.2. Classification (NCBI taxonomy): domain Bacteria; kingdom Pseudomonadati; phylum Pseudomonadota; class Gammaproteobacteria; order Vibrionales; family Vibrionaceae; genus Grimontia; species Grimontia sp. THUN1695. The sequence continues at coordinate 1,432,213 of NZ_AP046577.1, forward strand.
CGGGCCCATTTTGCAGGTGCCTACAGGGTGGTACTGGGTGTCTGCTCGAGCACGGATGTCAGCCTCGATAGCACCATCGTCATTGGGGTCAACTGGGTACACCATTTTTCCGCGGTAGGGCTCAAAGGCCTTGGCATTCAACAGCTGATACTGTTTTTTCCAACCTTTAATCATTAATGCCATGTCTGCCGGGTCATCGAAGAAGTTGCAGTCAATTTTCAGAGGATCGGCTGGGTTACTGGACGCCAGTTTGACGCAACCTCGGCTCTTCGGACGCAGCAGGGTGACATGGCAGCTAAACCCGTGAGACATATGCAGTTTGCGACCGTGGTCATCCACCAATGCTTTGACAAACACCAACTCGAGATCAGGCACATCAATATCCGGCTCGGAACGGATAAACCCGATACCTTCGGCGTAATTGCTGGTGAGATACCCCTGTCGGCTTCGCCGCCACTCGAAAAAGGCCTTGGTCAACCCTTTCAATGCCGGCCAAGAAATTCCCAGGGTGTCCATGTTTTTATGTGGTGATTCGTAGGAAAGCACATAGTCGATGTGATCTTGCAGGTTTTCACCGACGCCCGGTAGATCCTGCTCCACATGAATGCCATGCGCTTTTAGCGCCTTGGCGGGGCCAATACCTGACAGCATAAGAATGTGTGGCGATCCAAATGCGCCTGCGCTCAGAATGACTTCTCGATTCGCGACCACTTCATGGGATTGATTTTTCCATCGGTATTTCACGCCAACGGCTCGCCCCTCCTTGATGATCACCTTCTGTGTTAGTGCTTGAGTGACCACCGTCAGATTTGGGCGGGATAAGTGCGGTGAGAGATACCCTTTTGCCGCACTGCCTCTTTCACCATTGACTTGAGTGACCTGTGTTGGCATCACGCCATACTGCTCTGCGCCGTTCACATCTGGGTTATAGGGAATGCCTATTTCTTCTGCCGCGCGGATAAACGCATGGGTAATCGCGCTCGGCGCTCTAAGATCTGCCACATTTAGCGGCCCACCTTGACCATGATATTCGTCCTTTAACCGTTCGTTATGCTCGGCTCGAATGAAATAAGGCAGTACCTCTTTGTAGCTCCATCCCGGATTGCCAAATGATGCCCAGTGATCGTAGTCCCACCTATGCCCACGACAATACATCATGGCGTTGATGGAACTGGAGCCGCCCAGCACTTTGCCTCTGGGTTGATAACCTTTGCGTCCATTCAAGCCTTTCTGTGGCACAGTTTCGAACGCCCAGTTGGCCGGATGGCGGGGATTCATTAGCCCAATTACCCCTGCCGGGATATGGATAAGCGAACTGCGATCCTCCTTTCCCGCTTCCAGCAAACACACTGAGACACTGGGGTCTTCAGAGAGTCGGCTTGCCATCACACAACCCGCCGAGCCTCCACCCACAACGATATAATCGAAATGCTTACTCATTTTGAATCCCTTCACTGATTGCTGTTTGCAGTTTCGGCTTTGAGCTCCCGCTTCAACAATTTACCGGTAGCTGTCATGGGGAGCTGGGTTCGAAACTCGATATATCGGGGGTATTTATAATCGGCTAACTGGCTTTTACAGTACGCAATGAGCGCGTCCGCATCATCGAATCCGTCATGGGAAACGACAAAAGCTTTCACCTCTTCACCATAGGTATCGTGGGGAACTCCAAGCACCGCGACCATCGCCACTTTTTCATGGCGAATAAGAACCTCTTCAATTTCGCGAGGGTAGACATTCATTCCGCCGCGTATAATGAGTTCCTTTTTCCTGTCGACGATAAAAAAGTTATTGCGCGCGTCCTTTTTCCCGATATCACCGGAGTAGAACCAGCCCTCACTATCCATGACCTCTGCCGTCGCCTCGGGACGGTTGTAGTACCCCTTCATCACGTTAGGTCCACGGATTGCTATCTCCCCCAACTCACCCACAGCAACAGGTTTTCTCTCAGCATCAACCACCTTCATTTCCACGCCGCTTACTGGCTGTCCCACGCTACCTGGCAGCTTGTCGCTGTCAACATGGTTGAAAGAGGCAATTGGGCTGGTTTCAGAGAGGCCGTAGCCTTCTAACAAAGGTACGTTAAAGGTTTGGTCAAACTGGGTCAGTATGGCGACAGGCAGGGATGAGCCACCTGACATGGCCATTTTCAGAACGCCCTTAATACCTTCAAGGCCTACATTGTGTTCTCTCAGATAATTCAGAAGACCGATATACATGGTGGGCACACCTGCAAACACGGTCACGCGGTGACTTTTCATTAACTGCAACACCATATCAGGCGCAAAACGCGGGACGAGTACCATGCTCGCGCCGACCAATATGCAGGCATTCATTTGTGCGGTTTGACCGAACGAATGGAACAGAGGCAAGGTGATGAGAGACGTATCATCAGCACTTAGCCAAGAAAGCCCCACCGCCACACGCGCATTACTGTACATATTGTTATGAGACAGCTGAGCGCCCTTTGGCTTACCCGTTGTACCCGATGTGTAGAGAATGGCGGCGGTGTCTTGCGGGACAATATGATGTTCAAGGGGCGCGTCTGAGCCATGAATCAATAGTGATGAAAAATCGTGGATGTCATCCTGGCGCTGATAGGCGTTGAGATCTAACCCAAGTTTGTCGCCTGCAGGCATCAGCCACATCTTCCGGCACGACGCTACATTGGAGAAGGCTGAAGCCCCTGCATTTCCCATCGGCAGTTGATCAGTGCCTTCAAAGCAAAAGTAAGCTCTGGCTTCACTGTCTTGCAGGTGATAGGTAATTTCATTTTCTTTCAGCAGTACGTTTAATGGCACGACCACGCCACCGGCCTTCAAAATACCGAAATAGATGATGGGAAAGTAAGGCACATTGGGACAACTCAGTGCCACGTTGTCCCCGGCTTTAATACCTTCCTCTCTCAACGTATTCGCCACTTTGTTGGCAAACTGGTCAAGTTGTTTATAGGTCAGTTGTTTCTCGCCGCACACCACCGCCACTTTGTCAGGTGTTTCCATAGAAAAACGTTCCAACGCGGCCACCAGGCTCGGTTCCGTGATGTCTTGGCAAGTGGTCATTTCGTCACTTTTCATGTTTTCACTTTTCATATGCTCACTCAGCTCCTCAGTAATTGGCATCGCCAGCGCGGTGTCGGGCTGTTTCAAAAAAAAGCGCATCACGGCTTTTTGCAGCAGCGTGCCGTAAGGGGGATAGAACAATCCGATAGGATAAAAACGGTTTCTATGAAACACGGCTTTGGCATGAGACAACGACCTGAAACCTTCCACACCGTGGTAAGAGCCCATTCCCGAATTGCCAATGCCGCCAAACGGTAAATCATGGTTAAAGGCATGCCAGCCCCAGTCATTGATAGTCACTCCGCCTGAGTGCGTGTCGCTCAACACTTTCTGCTGCAAGGCTCTGTCGTGACTGAAAAGATAAATTGCCAGGGGGCGCGGGCGGGCATTGATGATGGCCAAAGCCTCATCAACTGAACGGTAACCCAGCACAGGCAAAATTGGACTGAACAACTCCGTTTGCATTAACGTCATGTCTTCATTCACAGCACTGACGATATGCAAGGGATGCTGCCTACTCTCGCCGACGTCACCACAAACAGTGACGTTTGCGCCTTTGTTTTTAGCGTCATCTAACGTATTCAAGAACCGTTGATTGGCGGTTTCATCAATCAACGCGGTGCAATCAGGACTACCAATCGCGTTGGGATGCATGGCGAGATAGTGTTTCTTCACCAAAGCAATGAACTGATTAATAGAGTGGTCTGGCACTAAGGCATAGTCCGGGGACAGACACACTTGGCCGCTATTAAAGGCCTTTCCGTGTGCCACACGTTTTGCAGCATCATTGAGGTCTGCATCTGGTCCAATCAAGGCCGGGGATTTTCCACCAAGCTCAAGGGTAACCGGCACCAAATTGGTCGCTGCATTGGCCATGATCTGGCGGCCGGACTGTGGCGAGCCAGTGAAGATAAGGTGGTCGAAGGGCAGAGTAGAAATCTGCATGGCGTCGGGGTGGTCACCTGAAATCACAACGACATGGTCAGGCTCGAATATCTCGCTGATCATTCGTTGTAACACACGGGTGACTTCTGGGCAGTTAGGCGGCATCTTTACCATGGCCCGATTGCCCGCCCCCAATGCAGCGACCAAGGGGCCGATAGAGAGGTAGAGGGGGAAGTTCCAAGGACAGATAATCCCGACAACGCCTTTAGGTTGATAGACCACCTTGGCGCGATTGCCAGTAAACAAGAGTTCGGTGCTTCTTCGGCTGGGTTTCATCCAGTGCTTTAGCTTGTGCAGCAAATGATTGATTTCAAGCACAGGGCCAAGCACATCAATCAACTTACTCTCTGCCGCTGCACGGCAGCCAAAGTCTTTGTTCGCGGCAGTGGCAATCACGTCCTGATAACGCTGCAGTTGCTGTTTCAATGACGTTAAATGCTGTTTGCGCGCCGTCAAGGAAGGCGACGGAGATTGCTTAAACCCCTCTCTTAACCGTCCAAACTGCAACGCAATCGGATCAGAATATTGTCTGGCTCTTTTTTCCATCTTCGATGCCTTAGGTTGAATTTACTCCGATAACCTCGTATCAATAAACCACCCCTCGAATGTGAAATAAATGTTAAAACCTGTCAACTTTCTGGCCGATTTGGACAATTGAAGCGGGCGTTCAAGGGCGGCGATAAAACAAAGCTGGGCAGGCCCAAGACACAAGAAGTCACTTTTTCATTGTGATTTCGGCTAAGTGTTACAATTAGATACAGGCAGAGTGTGTGCTGTTTGGGATTGAGCGGACGGAGAGATAACGAGAGATGTTAATCGTTGCAGAGTACGAGCAGGATTTGGATCGAAAATGTCACCCTTTGCAGGATATTTATCGTCTGGTGAAGGTTATGGAAGAGCGAGGGGTGAATCCTGAAGCCCTGTTGGCGGGTAGCGGCATACAAATGCCGGATCTGACGTCACCCGAAGCCAAAGCGTCTTTCAATCAAAAACTCACCGTCTATCGCAACGCGCTCGACCATGCCACAAGCCCTGACATTGGGCTCATCGCCAGCCAGAGCATCCACTTTTCAGACTTCGGGTTTATGGGGTATGCCCTGATGAGCGCCGAAACGTTTGAAGAAGTGGTAAAACTGGGCTTTAACTACATTCGCCTTGCAGGGCCAGTGCTACAGAAATCCTTTTCTGTGAACGGCGACATTGCCACATTCGAGGGCACGGAAGTGCTGCCACTAGACGCCCTACTTCCTTTTTATTGTGAGTACTGGTTTGGCTCCGTATATGCACTTTGCTGCGATATGTTGCAGCGCCCGTTACGTAATCATTGCATGCGATTTCCTTACCCTGCCCCCGTTTACGCAGACAAATACCGCGACTTGTTTGATTGTGATATTGAGTTCGATAGCCCAAAGCTGCAATGGGAGTTTTATGCCAGCGAACTGCCGCAAGCCCTGCCCAGCGCCAATAAACTCACTGTCACTATGTGCGTGCAATCTTGCGAAAACATGTTGGCAGCCCTCCAGGCTACCGATGACATCGCCGCCCAGGTTCAAGCGTTCATACTTCAAACACCCGGCAGGTTTCCCACCGCTGAACAGGTCGCAACACACTTTCATTGCTCATTGAGAACACTAAATAGAAAGCTCTCTGAATCTGGGCAGACTTACCAGAAGGTACTGGACAACACCCGACAGAATCTGGCAGTAAGATACCTTCAACAAACCAGCATGAAAATCGAAGATATCTCAACACTGGTGGGCTTTTCAGAGCCAGCAAATTTTTACAAAGCCTTCAAAAAGTGGACAGGTAAAACTCCAATTGAATACCGGAATGATGCAAAATAGCAGCAAGCTCGGAAGGAACCGATTTTAAGCAGGTCTTTTCTGGCCTCCCTTTTTTCTTATCACGCCACGGCACACACTCTGTAGCATCGGGATAAAGGTTATGTCTCACTCCATTGGAAGATAGTTCTCTGGCATAAGAAGACTAACCGAGCAATATCAGACTCCCCATCATCAATGCTGAAGTCCTTGTTAACACAATAAGTAGATAAACAAGCGTCAGATCAGGTACGGAAAGTATCTATGCGCTGTTTGAACACCTCTACAGCCTGAGGCACAGAAAGATCGCTTACATTGCAGGTCCCACTGATATCTCGCTAGGTTTGAGCCGGAGATATTTCTGTGACCGGTTTTAACGATATGCCATACCTTGACTGGTTCCGCATTCCGCTGACAACCGTTTCCCTCCCCCAATCCCAGCTTAGCGATCAGGCTGTTCGCATGCTACTCAGCCAAATCCGTAAAGAGAGTGACAGTAGCTTCCCCCGTAAAGTGTTGCTCCAGCCCAAACTTGTGGTGCGTAAATCAACGGCAAAGCCCGGAAAGCCGTGATAAAAGGGAACCAGTGAACACTGGCTCTCCCAACCAACCGGGCTTAGATATCAAGAGGGGGGTTGCTTTCGCATTTCTTCCAACGAGCTGCCCATCCTTATCGGATCTGACAGCGATTCGTGCTCATAAACACTTTCAGTGAATTCAAGAGCATCGTAAAAGCCCCACCCCTGATGGGTCAATTCGTTCGCAATTTCCAATTTATTTTTACCTTCGTGGTGCATATCGACCACTTTGGTAAAGGCATCTTTTTCACTCATGGCTGCTCCCCCAAGACATAGGACACACCATTAACGTAGTGAGAGAATCGCAGGCAGGGTGTATCAAAACCCTGACGATGCCGATCAATTCATTTGTCTGTAAAAAATAGCAACAGCGGGGGGCATTCAAATAGAAGGGTTTGCCAAGAAGCTGAAGAAATGAACTTACATCTGACAACAATCGCGATCTCTCATGAAATTGTAGGCAACAGTTTAAAAACATAGACATTTTGGTTAGTCATCTCATTGTTGTATCAAAGTGATCGTACACTTATCTGGACTGTATTGAACAACGTCGAGGAATTAAATATGTACGACATCAATATTAATAACATGCCAGTTAATCTCCACCACTCACAACAACACATTTTGATAACATTGAGCGCAGTACAACCCAATGAAACCAATAAACGTGTGTTTTTACAGTGTATCGATGAATACATGCATCAAAATCACTGCTTTGATTTGTTTGAAAAAATCATTTCTTACCGTCTCAATGAGATCAGACAGGCGCAACCACCGGAAGAATCATGCGGTAATCTTTATACCCGTCTTACTTCACCCTTTGCTGAATCCATTACTGGTGTAAAGCCACTCACAAATCTTCCTGATCTGTTCTTCTATATTGAGCGCACTGCAATTGCTTATTATGGAGATATTCTGATGTGCTGGGCGGAATTCAAAACTTATCAGATCAACGAACAGGCAAGACAATGTCTGCAGGCATACCGTGAACAACAGTCAGCATCGGGAGATCAGCACACCACACTGAAGAATTACCGTTACGAGGTCGTTGCAGACATACGGAATGATGAGCGTTTATTCATGACCTGCTATTCGCCTTATCCAATGACATTGTCACAAGCTAATGTGCTAATTAATTTGGAAACATTTGTGAAACAACAACATTGGTATGAAATGCTTTACTACCTCAATATTTCGGCATCCGGCGAGCATTTCATCCTTTATCAAGAAAAGGGAGAAAATCCACCATTACTGCTTTCTTCAGCTCTTATTCAACGTTATTCGCAACACGATAACTGGCTGACTTTTGATCCTTTTTTCCAAACGGAAAGTTGGACACTGACTTTATCAAATGAGAAAATCGACACGTTGGAAAAGTCTGGCATCTTTTCTAAAGGACTGAAATATAAAATTAACACAGAGACTGTTGAGAAATTTGATTACTCTCTTTTGCGCACCGTTATAAGAAAACCAGCTGTATGTGAAATTATACGGATGGCCATCAGTGGTCCGAGGGAAAAATTAAATTATGTTCTCTATTTAACGCTTAAATATTTAACACTGAAGCTCGCGGATATTGGTTTAGAAGTGGCGTACACCATTGTAGAACAACCCTCCATCATTGGTTTTTATCAATCAATCAATAACGACAATAATCACATTTTGCCATACGTCGCACTGTGCCAGCAAAAAGTGGCTGGAACGGCCTTAACCACTTATCAGGGTATCGTGTTTACCGGACCGATGAGCCAGGCTTTCGAAGAAAACAGTTTCAGGGATTACAACAAGCGAGTCATTTCCATGCGGAAACTCGCGAGAGCCACCACCAATGCATGATCTAGTAGAAACTATCTCCAATAACTATATCGCGGTCTTTTTGAGCGCGATTGCCGGTATTGTCGCGATGTGGGCAACAAACTTTGCCCGTATGTTGGCGAATAACAAGTCGGGCGTCGCCCGGCCTTTATACCTGCCCTACACCCTTTACACTGTATTTATCTCAGCATGGATCTTATCCAATGCCTATTTCCAATCCGGTTTACTGGTGTATTTCGGCGAAACAACAGCCATTTATATGGCCTTACTCGCCAATATTTTCTCCGGATTGGCGTTTGCTTTTGCTTACCTTTTCTCATGCCAGTTAGTGTCAGAGTCTGCTGGTTTCAGAATCCGCCCCTGGCGCTGGATGCTATTTGCCACTGCCTTTGCCATTACACTGCTTACCAACCTGATCCCCGGATTGAACGTAGACGCGGTCTATATCAGGGGCATTGGTGATTTTGTTATCCATTTTGGCCCTTTTAGTGCGCTGTTTTTCGGTGTGTTGATTTTGCTTTTAATCCTCACCCTGATTAACTTTGTGCTTTCAAGCCGAAGTAAACTTAAGCTCCAACAGATCAAAGCCAACTATATGGTGCTGGGGATGGTGGCCTTCATTCTTTCGACTTTCCTTGCCCATTTTTTGATTCCGCTGATAACACAGAGCTTCGCCGCTGCCTGGGTGCCGCCGGCGCTGTCGATCATTGAAGCCTTACTGGTTGGTTATGCACTTCTGCATAACCGATTTTATAGCGGCCGCTTTATCGGAATGTTAACGGTGAGCTTTGTGCTCAATGCGGCGCTTTATATCATGCCTATATTGATGCTGGGCCTGGTACAACATTTCCAAATGGATACCCTGGTTGTTGTCACTTGGACAGTGATCACCGGCGTGTTTTGGAACCGTTCACTCAAGTTCATCCGCAAACATGTCAACCGTTTACTCTATAAAGAAAAAGGCAACCCGATAGAAAATATCTGTAACCTGATCGGTGAGTTCCGTTACTCTACTGATCAAGCTGTGGTGCAGTTAAACCGCGTATTAAACGCCAAATCAGGCCGCATCCAGAAAGTAAACAGCAACACAGACTACAACCTGTTTCTCTCCTGTTTCCATGGGGACCGCTCCGTTCTGGTGAAGGAAGAGCTTGAGTATGAAATCAAGCACAAGACATCGGAAGAACAACAAGCGCTTCACGATGTTGCCTGTGCCATGGTCAAAGCCGGTACATCGCTGGTACTGCCAATCACCAATGAGAAAAACGAAGTCACCCACCTGTATATGGTGTCTAAGGAAAAAGAAAACGACTTGTTTTCCAGTGAAGAAATCATGGGTCTGCAGCGTCTGTTTGATGAGGCTAACCGTTTTATCGTCACCGAAGACAAAGTGCGGAAATCTCAGGTACTGGCTGGCTCTATTGCCCATGAAATCCGCAATCCGCTAACAAAAATCAAATACCATTTTGAACGTATCGATGCGGACATGTTTGGTGTAAAAAACGGCACGCTGTCCCCTTTCGCTTCCAAGGACATGCAAAAGTTATATCAAGAGTTGTCTGAAGGTAAAAAAGCGGTACAGCTCGGAACCCGTTTTATCGATGCGATTCTCGATGAGTTGCGCGGGGAAGACATCAGCCCTCGTCTGTTCTCCTATTACTCTGCGGGTGAATTGACTGTACAAACCCTGAAAGATTTCAACTTCAGCAGCGATGCGCACCGCAAGCGTGTTGACCTCAACACAGAGAACGATTTTTTGTTTCACGGTAGTGATACCTTGTACAGCTTCCTCCTGCTGAATTTGCTGAAAAATGCAGTTTATTACTTTGATACCTATCCTGAAAGCCGGGTGAGCATTCGTTTTTCGCAAACCGGTGATAACAATACCCTACACGTGATGGATACAGGTCCAGGTATTCCTGCACACCAGATCGGATACATTTTTGACGAGTTTTACACCCGAGGTAAAAAGCAAGGAAATGGCTTAGGCCTTTCTTATTGCAAGCGCGTAATGCAATCTTTCGGCGGTTCTATCACCTGCCATTCAGAGGAAGGGAAATATACCGAGTTTGTCCTAACGTTTCCTTCCGTTGATGAACAAGAACATGATCAGGAAATCAAGCAACGTATCTGCCAATATGTTACAGGCAAGTCTTGCCTGCTTGTTACGTCTTCCGCAGCAGGAAGCTGGTTGTCACAAGTGCTTGAATCACTCGGGATCTGTGTAGACCATACGGCGGACGTCAATACTGCGTTTTACCAGAAGCTGAAAGCACCGGTGGACTTTATCGTGGCCGAGAAGTTCTTGCTAAAACGTGATATCAGTCTGGTGAACGCCCTGCGAGCCGGCGATTTTGGGTATCATGCACAGATCACCCCAATACTGGCATTCGGCGACTCAGACACGGACACCCCGCACACTCACGCTTTCGAACACGCCGTTCAGGGAGAAATTAGGGGGATTCCCAACAGGTTAGCTTTTCTAAGAGCATTCGACATGCTGATAAACGAAGGAAAGCTCGCGAAACTGGGCAACTTGATTGGAAAACGCGTCTTGGTCGTCGATGACATGCAAGTTAACCGCATGCTGGTAAAAGCCTACCTGGTCAGTGAAGGCATTGACGTTGAAGAAGCTACGTCGGGACAGGAAGCCATTGATAAAGTGAAAAATGAACACTATGACCTTATCTTGATGGATATCCATATGCCAGGTAAGGATGGTATTCAAACCGCGCTGGAAATCAGCAGCCTCGACCGCACGCTCCCTATTATCGCCCTTTCCGGCGAGTACAGCGAGGAGATAACTGTGGCCATCAAGAATGTCATGCAGGACCACCTTGTAAAGCCAATTACCAAACAGCAATTGTTGAAAACGTTGACCAAGTGGCTGGTATAACACGTTTCAGCAGCAAGCGCCCAACAAGGTAGGTGATACAAGCCAGAGAATCGATGGGGTATATCAATACCCCATAAACTTTTCAATCAACACTTCGAGCTTTTCTTCCAACTCAGATTCAAAGTCGTCGAGGCTTTTTCCAAAGCCCTGTAAATACGTGCCCGCCTGCTCCCGGTTCATCTTCTTCCCTAAGACGTTAAACTGCATTTCAGGCAAAGATTTGTCGTTTCTGGGGACCACGGCAAGGGTGATAAACCCTGTGTTCAGGGTGCTTATGTCATCGAGAATATACTGGCAAAAATCATCTATTTTGCTTGCCCCCTCTGGCCCCAAACACCCCGGTTCCAACCGACATACCACTTGTATCTTCATGTTTTCAGGCATGGTTGCTGCGCTTCCCATCACTGTTTTCCTTATTGTTATCTTTAACAATCAGCGTAGCCCAGACCTAAAGAAAAAGCCCAGCCAAGGTATCAGGAAGAATGTACCGAAATGATTGCGTATTCCGATTTACTTGAACAGCCATTCCGGTTTTATTTGAACACCTCAGATCAACGCATCGTTGGCTAACCGATTTTTAACTTAAGTGTTCAAGTGGCGTCAACGGTCGCCAGTATTTTCCTCATTGACTCTCCTTTCAGTTTTATCCGGTGTGCATTGTGCATCAGGCGATCGAGGATGGCATCGGCCAACGTGTTATCACCGATGGATTGATACCATTGGTCGGTGGGGAGTTGGCTGATGAGGAGGGTTGAGCTACTGCCATGGCGGTCATCCATGATCTCCATCAGGTCGTTGCGCTGCGCGGCTTTTAGCGGTTCTAGTCCCCAGTCGTCCAGGATGAGCAGGTTGAGTTTAGCCAGGCTTTTCAGCTTCTTGCTGTAAGTGCCATCGGCTTTGGCCTGGGTGAGTTCCATGAGCAGACGACTCACCCGGTAGTATTTCACCGTGTAGCCTTTCAGGCAGGCGGTGTTAGCAAGCGCACAGGCGATATAGGTTTTCCCGGTGCCGCATGGCCCGGTCAGTAACAGGTTTTGCTGCCGCTGTAGCCAGTCGCATTGAAGCAACCCTGTCATGACACTTTTTTGCAGGCCGCGCGGGTGCTGATAATCGATGTCCTGGGCGGTTGCCGCAAGTTTTAGTTGGGCCTGTCTGAGCAGGCGCTGTTGTTTACGGTTATCCCGTTCATGGATTTCCTGGTCGGCCAGCAGTTGCAGCCGCTCAGCGAAGCAGAGGTCCTGATACTGGCCCGGTTGTTCGAGTTGCTGGCTCAATGCTTTTGCCATGCCACTCAGTTTGAGTTGGTGCAGTTGGGAGAGTGTGGTGTTTACCATGGGTTTTCTCCTTAATGGAAGCTCTGTGGGCCACGGATATTTTCGTGGTGCTGAGGGAGTGTCAGTGTTTCCTGGCTGGATTCACTGATGAGCTTGTCCTGATTACTGTTTAAGATGTCTTTGAGCTGTTGCAGGCGATAGAGCTGATGTTGATTAGCCAGTTTACAGGCGGTATTGAGCCGCTGCGGTGGATACTGGCTGGCTAATCGCAATGCGCCCAGACAGACGCGGAACGCCTGCTGTGGATGCGGTTTGCGTTTAAGCTGCGCTTTTACCCAGACAAGCACGTCATCGCCGATGTCCTTCGCCCAGTTCATCAGACTGCCCTCACTGACTTTGTGGTAATGCTGGTGCTGTACAGGCATGTGCTGCGGTGTAGTGGTAAACCCGTAGCGGTCATTACGGGGGTGGCTGGCAACGCATTTACCCTGGAAGTAGATTTGCACTAAGCGCGGCTTCGCGTGAAGCTCAACCCGCTCACCAACCAGTTGATGCGGTACTGAGTAAAGATGGCTCTCATACTGCACATGGTAATCAATGTTCACTTTAGCCTGGCGGATGTCAGTGTATTCATAGGCATGACACGGTAGCGGTTTTAAGGCGGGTTTATCCAGTTCGTCGAACCACTGCTGACGGGTTCCAGCCATTTGTTTGAAGGGCTTACTGTTTACTTCTATCAGTAACGCGCTGATGCACTGATTCAGCTCATACAGTGAGAAGAAGGTGTGATGGCGAAGCCGGGCTAATATCCAGCGCTCAATGATTTGTACACCCACTTCGGCCTTGGCTTTATCCTTCGGCTTATACGGTCTGGCCGGCACGATGGCCGTATCATAGTGAGCCGCCAGTTGCTGATAGGCCGGGTTGATATCTGGGTCGCTTTTACAGGCTTTGGTGACGGCACTTTTTAAGTTGTCCGGCACCACCATAGTGGGGACGCCACCGAGATAGTCAAAGGCCCGAACGTGGCTGCCCAGCCAGTCTTGTATACCTTGCGTCCAGGTCGCTTCGGCGAAGTAATAGCTGCTCGCTCCCATGGCCGCCACGAAGATTTGGGCGTGCCGGATCTCGCCAGTCTGTGGATTCACAACAGGCATGGTTTGTCCTGCGTAATCGACGAACAAGACGTCACCTGCCCGGTGATGCTGACGCATGGAGCGGCGCTGTTTCTTCAGCCAGTGCAGATAGCGGTCGCAGAACTGGGAATAACTGTAACAGCGGTTGGGGTATTGCTGAGTGTATTCCTCCCACAACAGCAGCTTCGTCACGCCCTTACGGCTTAGTTGCTTACGTAAGTCTGCCCAATCCGGCTCTTGGAATCGCTTGGCATGGCGGGTATCGGCTTGCGGATAAAAGCAGCGGGCCAACTGCGCATCATCCAGTTCACCCGGCAGTGGCCAGGATAAGTTCATGCTCTTGGCTTTGCTGAGCAGTGTTTGAATACTACCGACACTGACTTTGGTGCTGCGGTGGATCTCTCGGATACTCAATCCTGCCGAGAAATGCAGCCTTAAAACCTCTCTGATTTTACGCATTGTGATCCTTTTCAAACCTACCCCTCACTCGCCAACGAAAAGTCAGTGGTTAAGTTATCAAATTAATTGTTATTTCAATGCGTTGAGAAAATTCCGGTGTACTTGAACACCGATTCCGGAAATGAGCACAAAACTGTACTAAATAAATCCGGAATCAGAGTTCAAATGATTCCAGAATAGGTGTTCAAGTGTTTCCGGAATTACTGTTCAGATCCGGCCGGAATACGCAAATGATGGATAATTTTAAAACAATCAGGGTCCTGCCATATAATAGGTCTGTAACAAACAACATTCACAACCAGTGAATCATTTCAAAACCACATGAAAATTCAAAATTTATCCTTATAATTCAATAAGTTAAAAAATCCGCACCCCAACTAATTCACTTGGTTATCCACAGATTCTGTTGATAGGTTCACGATAGGCCAAACCTTATTTTTTCTTTTATAATCAGATGATTAATACCATTTTGAAGAAAAAATAAATTTTTCTTGACCTACAAACCAAAAATGATGCCGAAATAGGTAGCCAGAATTCGATAAAAATCGATAGTTAGATGTCGAACAAACTGTTTGCATATCACCGTGTTACACGACGCTATCATGACTGAGAAAAATGAGACTGACGGTTGAAAATTCAGGTCTGAAACGAAAGTGTTATATCCAGGCAACCCGAAGATGCCAGATTCAGGTTATTGAATACACAAGGGGCGAAGTTATAACGTGAAGTTTCTACATTTTTCGAGCAAGGCATCGTAGCTATCACGAAATGCTTCACTGGTAAAAAACTCATCGTTAATTTCCAATTTGCGACTCTGATGCCAGCTTTGGGCGCTTGCACCTTGTCCATACGGTATTTTATATACATGGAAATACTGGTTTTGGTGTAAATAGATGAGGTTGGCAGCAACGCGCAAAGGTTTAAACGGTTCATTCAGGTAAAGTTTAAACTCCCCACTACAGTCATTCACCACATACGAACCATTGGCACTTCTGATTGCAATATAAGGCTTGTCAGATTCTGTGTAGGATGCCAAAGACCAGATACCGATTTGGTTGGTCAGCTGCAAAAACGGTAGCCGCTTATTTTCTGCAACAATCGGTGGCAGCAGCTGTTTTGAAGGCGTTTGGGTGATTGCATCCTGATTGTCTGAGCTCGCATGAATAACCCTTACTGACGGTGGAATAGCGACGGTCTTCTGACCTTTGAACCAGCCCGTCACTGCCTGCCAATCCACCATGCTGGCACCAAGGGCAAGTACCACCACCAGTGAAGACATTGCCATCGCAGGCAGCCAGAGCTTTAGTATCCAGGGCGGGACACCCGGCATTTTAGTGCCTGAGAACCGATCTACTTATGTCTCCAGTATCTCTTTTTCTGATAACGCTTTTCGTAACTCCCCTGCCAGTTTTCCTTGTTCTACCACCGCGCACTCTTTCTGCGCTTTAAACCGGTTACGCTCTTCTTTCAACAACACCATTTCGCCCTCAAGCTGAGCAACTTTCCGGGGATAATCGATACGGTTTGGCGAACTGTTCTCTTTTTTGGACTGAGCAAGCTGGGCTTTTAAAAGCTGATTTAATGCCGACAGTTCATCTCGATCTTTTTTGACTGCTGCCAGCTCACGCTCAAGCGCCCCCTTGTGAGGACCAGAGGAAGACTTAGGGATTGCCAGCGAATGGTCACCCTTCCCCTTGATAGCATTTTCGTAAGAATGACGGACAAGATGCATGAGTGCCTTGGATCCGCCTTTATCTGGGTGAACACGAATAGATAGCAGTTTGTAACGCTGTTTTACCGTCGCTTCTGAATCACCAGATTGGGTTCCAAGGATCTCATTAAACGTGGTCATTTTGAGGTGTTAATTCATTTTAGGTGAAAATTTATCGGCTTCAGCTGTCGATGTTTGAGTACTGAATCGCATCTCTTTGTTGCATATTCTTTATCCCTCTGAATTAAGATAGCCCAACGCGTTTACGCCAGCAGCACAATTGTTCAATGTTTGTCCTACTTCTCTTTTTAACACCCTCAGAAAGAAACGTTTCATTAACAATGAAATTATCCTTATAGCCATCTTTGGTGTCATTTCAATCAAACGTGTTATTTTTCATTGCATTCGCCATTACGTGATTTATGATGCATTTGAAAATTTGATGACCCGATGAAGGCTGTTGGAGAGAGATGACATTTGTCATCCGCCGAAGAAGTAAATCTTTCAGGCACTCATTAACGCTCTCTTTAGCGTTTGAGTAAGGACAGTAGCTCGAGGGGACTCTGGAGAGATCCGTTAAATCGGACGCCGAAGGAGCAAGCTAACAATCCATTTCTGGATAGTTTAGAGTGAAACTCTCAGGCAAAAGGACAGAGGAGATAACCGCATTGAACGGCGATCTTTTTGTTGTTTTTTTGCGGCTATTCTCCTCCTTTTAATCTAAAGGGGGATAAATGAACCATTCGCTTCACCAGTTTCTACAATCCATTGATAATTTTGTTTGGGGCCCGCCACTTCTACTCCTGCTTGTTGGTACCGGCGTATATTTCACCTTCCGTTTAGGCGCAATCCAGTTTTCTAAATTGCCTCTCGCGCTGTCTTACGTTTTTAAAAAAGAAGAAGGTGTGAGCAGTAAAGGGGATGTATCCAGCTTTGCGGCACTTTGCACTGCCCTTTCTGCGACCATCGGCACTGGCAACATTGTAGGCGTCGCAACAGCATTGAAACTGGGCGGTCCGGGGGCATTGTTCTGGATGTGGATGGCTGCCCTGTTTGGCATGGCAACCAAATACGCAGAATGTTTGCTGGCAGTGAAATACCGCGGGAAAGATGCCCAAGGCAATATGCTTGGCGGTCCCATGCTGTATTTAGAAAAAGGCGTGGGCCAGAAATGGCTGGCGCGCCTGTTTGCTTTATTCACCATCGGTGTCGCCTGCTTTGGCATCGGCACTTTCCCCCAGGTGAATGCCATTGTTGATGCCAGCCATATCGCTTTTAACATTCCGCACGAAATCACAGCCGTTGCTTTAACACTGTTGGTTGCTGCGGTCACCATTGGTGGTATCAAATCAATCGCCGGCATTGCCAGCAAAATCATCCCTACTATGACAGTTGTGTATGTCAGTGCGTGTGTAGGCATTTTGGTAAACAATGCCGGTGCCATCCCCTCTGCCATCAGCCTGATTATCGAGTCTGCCTTTACTGGCCAGGCCGCGACAGGCGGTTTTGTGGGTGCCTCAATCATGATTGCGATTCAGGCAGGTGTCGCTCGTGGCGTATTCTCTAACGAATCAGGTCTTGGCAGCGCGCCGATGGCCGCCGCTTCGGCACAGACCAATTCTTGTGTGCGCCAAGGATTGATCTCGATGGTCGGGACTTTCCTGGATACTATCGTGATATGTTCAATGACTGGCCTGGTACTGGTACTGACCGGTGTCTGGTCCATGGACATTGAAGGCGCGAAAATGACCACGGAAGCCTTCGCTCTTGGCCTCAGTGAAGGATTTGGCCCAATGATTGTCGCCATCGGCCTGGTGTTCTTTGCCTTCACCACTATTCTGGGTTGGAATTATTACGGTGAGCGCTGTGTCGTTTATCTGTTTGGAAATGGTGCGGTTATGGCCTATAAAATTATCTTTTTGGCGTTGATCCTGTCCGGTGCCTTTATCAAGCTCGATATGATCTGGTTGATTGCTGACATTGTGAATGGGTTGATGGCCGTCCCCAACTTGATTGGCCTTATTCTTCTGCGCCACGTCGTTGCCGAGGAAACCAACCTCTACTTTTCAGCGCTTAAAAATGCAGTTTCATCATCAAAAGTACCGAGTACGACAAACGCTTAACCATATGCCCCACCAAGAAAAACAGCGCCAGTTTTTGGCGCTGTTTTTGTGTCGCAATAATTTACTTTACGCGGACTTGATTCTTAACATATCACTCAACCCCAGCTTGCCGAAAATCGCGTCATAATGGACGAAATTAGGGATCCGGGTGTGGTGCTGTACTTTGGTGCCAACGGCAACAAATTCATAACCCAGGGTACTGGTTGCCATCTTATCCCACTCGCCATCACCAAAATAAACACGTCGACTGAACGTTGCCCCCGAATCCTGTTTGGCCCGAAAAGCCGCCAGCGCCATAATCTCACTGCGTGTTATCGCATCTGAACACGACGCAAAGCTCACGCCAGTAATATCAAAGCCTGCTGCCCTGAGCTTAATTTTTGCCGATTCTTCCCAGCCACCGGTGGCTATTGCCAGCACGACATTGGGATGTGCTTTCATATCATTTACAAACTCGATGGCACCGGGTGTGGCAACTAAGCCATTGCTGTTTGACGAAATATATACGCGCAGTTTTTGCAAAAACAATGATTTCACTTCGCGTAAGATGCGCATTCTATCTTGACGCACACCCTGCTGTTCAATCAATTCTTCCAACACGCCAACATCGGTAACATGGGTAAACGCCCCCCAATCATCCGTCAACTCGATGCCCATCACTTCTTCTATGGCTGAGCGAAAACAATCAGAGTCAAAATCATAGCTGTCGATCAGTGTGCCATCGACATCCAACATAAACAGGTTCATTAGCGCTATTCCTCAAATCCGGGATACAGACACAACCTCAAGGCTGATTTGAATTTGCGCTCGGCGGTTCCTCCCGCGCAATGCGAACATTGTATTTACAAACACAACATCCAAACAACATTCATTGTTGATATCTAGAGATAGTAGACGCACATCAACAATAGCGCACAGGGTAACACGGAATTGTGACGTAGGGATGGCTGTTGATGACACGCCCTCCCTATCATAGACAGAGGTGAAATTTTGATAACTATAACGAGATAACCGATGTGATCACTCCGATAGAAAATTGTGCGATTCAATGCTAGAAAGTGCCACATTGAGCATAGTTGGAAACCCATTACAACATGTTTTATGTAGAGAAAAAAATGTCGTCAAAAGAGTGTCTGTCAAGACTTGAAGATCACAGGATATAGTGGTTTGATCTGCGCCCTGCCAAATCGGGACACAACATAGTGGCCTTCGCTCAAAAAGACGGCAATACTTTCGAGGTGCAATTCATAATGGCTAAAACCAAGTCAGCTTCTGATATCGAATCCACAGGCGTTCTCGCCATTCCCTACCAAGCTACGTCGATGGAAATCTGGGACAGTAAATACCGCCTGAAAAGCAAACACGGTGAAGCAATCGATAAGACACTGGATGATACCTTCAAACGTGTTGCCCGTGCACTTGCTGATCTCGAAGAAAAAACTGTACGCGAAAAATGGTACAACGAGTTTTTGTGGGCGCTTCGTCACGGTGCTATTCCAGCGGGTCGTATCACGTCTAACGCTGGCGCTTTCGAGCACAAGCCTGCAACCTCGACCATCAACTGTACAGTGAGCGGTACCATTGAAGATTCAATGGACGACATTCTGGGTAAAGTCCATGAAGCTGGCCTGACCCTGAAAGCCGGTTGCGGTATCGGTTATGACTTCTCTACCCTGCGTCCACGCGGTGCATTCGTTTCAGGTGCTGGTGCTTACACCTCGGGCCCACTGTCGTTCATGGATATCTACGACAAGATGTGCTTCACCGTCTCTTCTGCTGGTGGCCGTCGCGGCGCGCAGATGGGCACCATGGATATTCGTCACCCTGATGTGATGGAATTTATCCGTGCCAAGCGTGAAGATGGCCGTCTGCGTCAGTTCAACCTGTCACTGCTGATCACTGAAGAGTTCATCGAAGCCGTAAAAAATGACGGCGAATGGCAACTGATCTTCCCTGTTACCGAGAAAGAAGCACGTCAGGATGGCACCGACCTGTATAACGATAACAACATCGTATGGGCTGACTGGCCAAGCAAAGAAGGTCTGGTAGAAGACGACCAAGGCCGCGTTGCATGTAAGATTTACCGCACCATGCCTGCACGTAACCTGTGGAACGTGATCATGTCGTCCACTTACGATTACGCGGAGCCTGGTTTTATCCTGATCGATAAAGTGAACCAGATGAACAACAACTGGTTCTGTGAAGACATTCGCGCAACCAATCCATGTGGTGAGCAGCCTCTGCCGCCTTACGGCGCATGTCTGCTGGGTTCGGTGAACCTGACGAAATTCGTTCGCGATCCGTTCACTGAGAATGCACGCTTCGACTGGGAGATGTTCCGCAAAGTCGTGGCTATTTTCACCCGTATGCTGGACAACGTGGTTGAAATCAACCAGTTGCCACTGGAAAAGCAGCGTGAAGAGATCCAGACCAAACGCCGTCACGGCATGGGCTTCCTGGGCCTGGGTTCAACCCTGACCATGCTGCGCCACAAATACGGCAGTGCGGCATCTATCGCTTTCACCGAGCAGATTGCACAGGAAATGGCGATCACCGGCTGGGAGCAGGCGGTTGAACTGGCTGCTGAAAAAGGCCCAGCGCCAGTGATGGAACAGGAGTTCGAAGTCACACCTAAGATGATGCGCCAGCGCCCTGAAATGGCCAAAGACGGCATCAAGGTGGGTGACAAAGTGAAAGGGAAAGTCCTGCACGCCAAATACAGCCGTTATATGCAGCAAATCGGCGAAGTGCGCCCTGACCTGATTGAGAAGCTGGTTGAAACCGGTGGCCGTTTCACCCACCACAGCTCAATCGCACCTACAGGCACAATTTCGCTGTCGCTGGCGAACAACGCAAGTAATGGCATCGAGCCTAGCTTTGCCCATCACTACACCCGTAACGTGATCAAGCCGGGCAAGAAGTCAAAAGAAAGCGTTGACGTGTTCAGCTTCGAGTTGCTGGCCTATCGCGAGCTTATCAATGAGAAGGCGATGCCATACAGCACCAAAGAAGAGGAACAACTGCCGGAGTACTTCATCACTGCTGACGACATCACGCCAAGCCAGCACGTTGAAGTTCAAGCAGCCGCGCAGCGTTGGATTGATTCTTCTATCTCGAAGACAGCCAATGTTCCGACTGACTTCCCGTTTGAGGACTTCAAAGACATCTATATGAATGCCTATGACAAGGGACTGAAAGGCTGTACGACGTTCCGCTTCAACCCTGAAGTCTTCCAGGGCGTGCTGGTGAAAGAAGAAGATCTGGAAAACACCACGTACGTTTTCACGCTGGAAGATGGCAGCACTTTTGAAGCCAAGGGTAATGAAAAGGTTGAGTACGACGGCGAAGTACACACCGCAGCCAACCTTTATGATGCCCTGAAAGAAGGCTACTACGGTAAGTTCTAACCGCCAATAGACATGAAAAGAGGTGGTGATACCGCCACCTCTTGAAACAAAGAAGTAATTCGTTATGACACGTAAAATTGAAAGCAAAATCGTTGCATACAAAGTAAAAAGCAAAGAAGCCGCACAGGAAGTTCCGGTAACCCCTGTTGTTGAAACACCTATGCTTGAAACCATGCACGAAGAAATGCCACGCCCGGAAAAACTGCTGGGGTCAACCTACAAGCTGAAGACACCTGAGCATGTTTCTGAGCACTCGCTGTTTATCACCATCAACGATGTGGTCCTTAACGAAGGCACCGATCACGAAGTGCGCCGCCCGTTCGAGATCTTCATCAACAGTAAAAGTCTGGAACACTACCAGTGGATTGTCGCGTTAACCCGCATCATTTCTGCGGTGTTCCGTAAAGGCGGTGACTGCACCTTCCTGGTAGAAGAGCTGCGTTCAGTGTTCGATCCGAAAGGCGGTTACTGGAACAAAGGGAAATATGTGCCATCCCTGATTGCTGAAATCGGCAATGTGATTGAGCAGCACCTGATGGAAATCGGCCTGCTGAAAAACCCTGAGATGGACGAGCACCAGAAAGCATTTCTTGAAGCCAAACGTGCAGAAAACGCAGCTAAAGAAAGCGTG
This sequence comes from Grimontia sp. THUN1695, assembly GCF_059704325.2. Taxonomy (NCBI): domain Bacteria; kingdom Pseudomonadati; phylum Pseudomonadota; class Gammaproteobacteria; order Vibrionales; family Vibrionaceae; genus Grimontia; species Grimontia sp. THUN1695. Next base: position 1,454,070 of record NZ_AP046577.1, read on the forward strand.
AAAGAAGAAGCGCCAGAAAATACCGGCTTCCCGCCAAGCGCAACACTTTGTTATAAATGCCACAACAAAGCCGTGATCGTGAAAGACGGCTGCCAGACCTGTCTAAACTGCGGTGATTCTAAGTGCGGTTAACCCGCCGACGTTATCGATTGAAGGCTTCCCGGTGGAAGCCTTTTTGTTTCCTATCATTCCCTCGTTCAACTTTTTCGAATAATCACCCCAGTTTTTTCTGCTATTTTAGATTTAGCCAACCTTCTATACTCTGCTCCAACACGATAAAACACGTGAAAATCATATAATTTAGGAGCGAATAATGGCGAATGTTCTGGTGTTGAAATCAAGCATCCTTGGCGAGTACTCTTCTTCAACAAAGCTGATCGACCTGATGACAGAACAATTCAGCGATGACACCTTTGTCATTGAGCGCGATCTCGCTGTGCATCCTATTCCTGTTTTAGATGGTGAATTAGCGATGGGACTACGCGGCGCAGAAAACCCATCGCCACGACAATTGGACGCATTAGCGTTGTCTGATCAATTGATTAATGAAATCAAGACAAGCGATACGCTGGTGATTGCCGCGCCGATGTACAACTTCAACATTCCCACCCAGTTGAAAAACTGGATCGATTTTATTGCCCGTGCCGGTGTGACGTTTTCCTACACAGAAAACGGCCCGCAAGGCCTGTTGACTGGCAAGAAAGCGATCATCGTTACCACCCGTGGCGGGATGCATGTCGGCCAGTCCAGTGATCACATCACAGGTTACCTGAAAACAGTACTGGCCTTTGTGGGTATTACCGACGTGCAGTTTGTGTACGCGGAAGCGCTCGCCATGGGCGAAGAACTTGCAAAAGCATCGATGGAGAAAGCGACCAACGAGCTGATGGCGCTGGTTTCCTGATTTACACTCTACTGCTAACTTAAATGTCCTATATAGGGTGCCCTTAGGTTTGCAACATCAAGGGCTCTTTTTATCCTCTTGGCATTCATCGTTTCTCATTTGCGATCAGTGTTTTCCCGCAGTTAAAACTAAGAGATCCAGATACTCATGTTCTGTGAGGTTCAGCGGCCTTATCGGGTTAGCATTGTGCCAGACAGCATGATCATCATTTTTGACAAACTTTTGCAGATTATATGAACACCACAAAACCAAAACACGCACAGATAAACCGCATTAAGAGAATTTAAAGCATAAAATCTCGTGTTATTTGATCTGTACCAAATTACCAAAACCTAACTTGAGAGGTTGTACACGAACCTAACGCTTTCATTCAGCTAACATTCATGTTCCATAGGTATTCTATTGTTGTGGGCGCCCCTAAAGACAACCAAGAGGTAAGTAAATGGGAAGAATGTTTAAGGCGCTGATTATTGTTCCAATTCTGGCTATTCGTGTTCCAGCATATGCCGATCAGCCTGACGTAAAGCCCCTCCCTGAACACCAACGCTTAGCCTATGAGCAAACTCAGCCTCACCAAGCACTAGCGGAACTGCTCGCGATCCCTTCATTCCGGGCCAGCCATGTGGCGCAACCTTTTTCTGATCTTGATGCCTTGTACCAGGCTGCACCTGACGCACAGCAAGAGCTAGAAACACTGGCTGCGAAGATTGCCCAATCAGTTAACGGCAACGTGCTGAGTACTGGGCTGAAAGGCAAAGCGCGCGCAACAGAAAAAGTGATGAAAGAGCTTGGGGGCGATGCGTCGTTGCTAACAGATATCGTCCGCATTACTGTGGAAACAGACTCTATCGGTTCACTGAACAAGGCTTATGAGCATTTAGCTGCAAATACCCAGACGGTGGAAGTGATTAACCGTTTTCACTTCCCTCAACCTTCTGGTTATCGCGACCTCAAAGTGTTGGTCACCTTGCCAGAAAGCAAACTCATTGCCGAAGTTCAATTTCACCTTCGTGCCATCTCTGAAATCAAAAATGGCCCCGAGCATTATATCTATGAACAAATTCAAAGTATTGAACGTCATGCAGCATCAGAAGGGCGTGCATTGAATGACATCGAAGTGGTAAAAATTGAGAAGCTCCGTGCCGAGTCACGAAAGATGTACCAATTGGCATGGGCGCAATACCAGCCGCTGGGTATGGTGGTCTAAACAGCCAAGGGCGGTTCATCCGCCCTTTTTACCGTTTTAATGGCTGGTTGAATTGATCAGTACATATCAAACTGCGTGATGTCGACATGCTCACCATTGAGTTCAACAAAACTCTGTGCGGGCACACTGTTCCAATGTTGTATGTCTGACTCATAGGGCTCTGAGGCTAACACTACCCCACCGTCAAGAGGTTTAAAAAACAAGGTGGGGGGCACGCCAGTCGACGCATACCGTAGTCCCCAGAACTTTGTACCATCACTCATGCATAAGGAGGCCTTAAAGGGATCAACAATTCCCTTTGCCCGCAATTCAGCCTCAACTCGCGCGATAACTCTCTTCAATGCGCCTTTGGGCGACGCTGCCAACCCATCTTGCAACAGCAAGAGGAAGACAAGTTCACTGTCCGTTGTCCCTTTCCGTTTCAGGTAATATTTCTCTTCCAGTTGCCTCTCAAGATTGAATCTCACCCGCTCAAACGCCGGGATTTGTCCATTGTGCATAAACAGCCACTGATCGACATTAAACGGATGGCAATTCTCCCGTGACGTGTTGGTACCGGTAGATGCCCTGACATGGGCCATAAAACGGTGGGATCTCACGTGTCTTGACAGCGAATGAAGATTAGCATCAGACCAAGCAGGAAGCACCTCGCGATAAAGTGCCGGGGTTTCTTTTTCCCCATACCAAGCCACGCCAAAGCCGTCTGCATTTACTGCTGTCACAGCTTTACTGGCTTCCATACTTTGCATCACCAATGAATGGTTGGGCTGATGCAACATCTCATCCAAAAAACAAGGCACTCCCTGATACGCTAACCACCTACACACGGTAATCTCCTTATTAGAGGCTGTTGACCTTTGGTGATGATTTTTAGTATGACCCAGAACAGGGAAATTGCCTTTTAATATCACACGGTTATTGTTTTTATCAGCCGGGATGCCCATCCACTCTTGCTTTGAACAGCATTGGGCCAAAGATCAACGCAAATGCACCGAAAGACATCCCCCAGCCAATCGTTGCAATGATAACCATAGTGCTCAGGTATTCTGGCCACAATGCAACACCTGCAACACGTGCAATGGTTGATACTGCCAGCAAGATAAACGCAAAGGCGAAGCGCGGCCCGTGGTAGATTGCCCTGCCAGTGTGTCCCATCGTCACGCGGGCAATCATCGACAGAATAACGCCCGCCATTGCGCCAATGGCAAACAGGTGGATTAAGGTGTGCGATACCCAGGGATTGGTGAGTGTAAAGGCCTTGAAAAGCAGCCCCAGAGGCAGCGCAAGGTAGAACAGATGAAGTGACCACACCAAAGGCTCAGATAATGACTTCACACCCTGCCAGCGCCACAAACGGGCCAACTGTGCAACACCGGCAACCAACAGCAGCGCCAGCTGAATGTTGGTATTAACCAACGGGAAGAAACACAGTACAGCAAGCAGAACCAAAGGCAGGTTCGCCAGAATATCCAGCCACAAAATAGGTTTTGCCTGCACCAGTTGATAGCGTTTCGCGGTGAAGAACGGAATCACCCGGCCACCCATAATGGAAATCAACAACATGTACCACCAGATCATGGCTTCCCAAAGCGCGCTTGAGGAAAAAGGTGGCATGCCTTTCACCGTGGCATAACTGGCAAAGTTAGCCATCATTGCCACCAGCAACATTGGGATGAAAAACAGGTTACGCCAACGTTTGGCGATCACCACCCGTAAACCGACTTCCCAACCCACCACCAACAAGAATGCCCCGTCAATCAATGCGATGACAGACAAAGGCGTATTTGTCCAGAACAGTATCCTTGGCAATAACCATAAGAAGACAATGACACAGAGCCTCCACCCCGAGGTCCCTTTCACACCCGTCCAGGTTTGAACTGCTGTCAGCAAAAAACCCGCGACTACAGCTAGCGCAAAACCAAATAACATTTCATGCACGTGCCACCAAAGTGGCGGAACATTGAGTGACGTCGTGGTACCGGTAGAAAATATCCATACCCATACCGAAACGGCAAACACGGCATACACGGATGCCATCAGAAAGAAAGGACGGAACCCCAAACGCAACACAGGCGGAATGCGCTCTTCTTTTGCTTTATCGACAATGTTGATCATGGTGCGGACAATCTCACAGCTTTAACATGCATAAATTATACATGTTAATGGGTAACAAAAAAGCATTGCTATATCTGATTGAAATTCAATAGATAACAAGAACAATCCGGCGAGTGTCCGCTTTTTGAAGTCGGGATCAGCTGCCTGATTTTGGATTAAGGACATCCTGGATGGTATCTGCCCACTTCCCTTTTGTTGATTTGCCTTGCGTTCTTTAGAGTGGTTGTCGGATACTTGCCAATACAAAATCGTTTATTCGCACCAGTAAAGCGACAACGATACTGAATTTAAAGGACTAAATCATGAGTCCTTGGACAATATAGAACACGTATGAATCATACCGAGCAACCGACATTCTTCTTCTTTGATTATGAGACATTTGGTACCAGCCCTGCCCTTGACCGGCCTTGCCAGTTTGCAGGCGTCAGGACAGACAAAGACTTCAATATCATTGGGGAACCGCTGGTAATTTACTGTCAGCCACCCAGCGACTACCTGCCGCAGCCTGAAGCCTGTCTGATCACAGGCATTACGCCGCAAACAGCAGTTAAACGTGGCTTGCCTGAGCCAGAATTTATCATGAAAATCCACGAGCAACTTTCAATGCCGGGAACCTGTGCGGTTGGGTACAACAATATCCGTTTTGATGATGAAGTTACCCGGTACACCTTGTATCGCAACTTCTTTGACCCTTACGGATGTAGCTGGCAAAACGGCAATTCGCGCTGGGATTTGCTCGATGTGATGCGTGCAGCTTATGCACTGCGGCCGGATGGCATTGAATGGCCCGTGAATGATGAAGGCAACATCAGTTTTAAGCTCGAGCACCTTTCTGTGGCCAATGGCATCGAACACAGCAACGCACACGATGCGATGGCCGATGTCCATGCGACCATTGAAATGGCGAAAAAACTGAAAGCAGCACAGCCGCGCCTGTTTGATTATCTTTATACCCACCGCAATAAAAACAAGCTGACAGCGCTGATTGATGTGGTTTCAATGAAGCCGCTGGTTCATGTGTCCGGTATGTTTGGTATTGAACGCGGGAACACCAGTTGGATTGTGCCTGTCGCCTGGCACCCAGACAACAAAAATGCAGTGATAGCGATTGATCTGGGGCGCGATCCCTCTCCCCTGTTTGATTTAGATGCAGATGCACTGCGTGAACGCCTCTACACCAAACACGCTGATCTGGCGCCTGATGAACTGCCGGTACCGGTTAAGCTCATTCACATCAATAAATGCCCGGTTCTGGCTGATGCCAAGACCTTGCGTCCGGAAGATGCTGCACGGCTTGGTATTGACCGGCAACAATGTCTGGAAAACCTAAAGAAACTTCAGGCACACCCGGAAATTCGCGAAAAGCTGGTCGCCCTTTATGCTGAAAAACCTGAACATGCTTCCTCCGGCAATGTGGATGCAGCGCTTTATGATGGCTTCTTTTCACCAGCAGATCGCTCAACCATGGATATCATCCGCCAGACCAAGCCAGAAAACCTGGCGGCGCTGGATATTCAGGTTTCCGATCCGCGAATCAAACCCCTACTGTTTCGCTATCGTGCCCGCAATTTCCCTTGGACACTGACTGACAGCGAGCAGAAACAATGGCATATACACCGCCGCGACTATTTTGAAGCGGAGCTGCCCGCGTACATGGCAAATCTCGAAGCACTGGCTGAAGCGAACCAAAACGACGAGAAAAAATTCGCCATACTGAAGTCGGTTTATCATTACATCGAATCGCTGGTGTCTTAAGCTTGATAAGCCCTAAGCCCGCTTACAGAGTGGTATTCGGCAAAAAACAAGCGCAATTTCAACCCAGTTCGAGTTGAACTTTTGTGATTTGAGTCCACACTTTTCTTATAAGAGATCGCAGTGTGGATGATGAAATGGTCACAAAAGTCAACAGTCGCTGTTACCGGTTTTCAGAGGTGGATTTTGAGCCAGAAAGCCGCTCGTTGTATTGGCGGGACAGCAGTGTGACAACCCTGACTTATGAAGAGTGCCGTTTACTGGAAATGCTTTGTTATCATGCAGGTGAAGTGCTTTCGGCCCGGGTGTTATACACTGCAACCTCCCTGCCCGACTCTTCTTTTTCACAACACCAGAACAGTATTTGCTCACTGCTGGCGAAAGCATACCTGCAGGGTGAAAAAGTACTGCCGCTCGACGTCGTTGGTGACCACGGGTACCGCATAGCGTTACCTCAAAAAACGTATCAACGCCAGCAAGAATTACCACTGGATCCCTCTACGCCTGACGAATTGGACATCAACATCGACGATATTGTGGCTGGCAGCGAGTCTAATTCAAAAACACACCTCGCCTTTATTGGTGCATTAGCAGCACTGATTACCATTGCAGGCAGCGCTGTTTATTTCCTGTAATGCCTACCTGTAGTCTCCACCGGTAAACATAATTAAATTTCAACCTATCCGATCATACTCACGTGTGATCTTCTTCAAGTTTTTCAAAGCATCGTCACCTAACTCGTAGTAAAATAATCCCCCTATCGGCTTTCTAAACATTGCAGGTACGTCAAGTGAACTACTTTATCGGCTTTGTACTGATTGCATGTTATTACGCAATCGGCAGCGTTCTGACCTCGCTGCTTCACCTCCCATTTCCGAGTAGTATCCTGAGCATGCTGTTGCTTTTCGTTAGTCTCACTACGGGCATCGTTCCGGGAAGGTGGGTCAAAGAGGCCTGCACAATCCTTATCATGATCATGCCACTGTTTTTTATTCCGGCCAGCATGGGATTGATGGACCACTTCCAGCTTGTTCTCTCTGATTCCCTGCCTTTGCTTGGTGCAACCATCGTTAGTTCAATTTTGGTTCTGGTGGTGATGGCAAAACTGCTGGATAAACCGAAGGAGGATCAATAAGCCATGTGGATGCTAGCCACCCTCATTGTCTATTTTCTGGTCAGACAGATTGCCCTAAGGTTCCGCCACCCGATATTCAACCCATTATTGATGAGCTTGATGGTGTTAATGCCCTGGGTCATTTACAGCGGCGACAGTTATCAAACCTACTTCGAACAAAACAAAGCGATCCACTTCATGTTAGGCCCGGCAGTCATTGCATTGGCGTATCCACTTTATGAGCAACTCCATGTCATCAGAAGACACTGGAAAACCATCCTTGTCGCCTGTACGTGTTCAAGTTTGGCTTCGATGATAGCTGGCGTGTTTTTCGCGCTCTGGACAGGAGGAAGCATGCAAATTGCTGCTTCTGTACTGCCAAAATCTATCTCCACACCTTTTGCATTGAGCACAGCCGCGAACATTGGAGGAATACCCGCGGTAACTGCAGCACTGGTTGTGGTGGCAGGTTTGTTCGGTGCATTGATTGGATACCCCCTTCTTAATCTTCTAAACGTGAAATCAACACTGGCACGGGGGCTGTCGATTGGTGCAGTATCCCATGCGATTGGCACCGCAAAGGCCGCAGAATCCAATTATCAGGAAGGGGCGATGAGCTCGCTGGCGCTGGTGATATGCGGCATTATTACCACGATTCTGGCGCCTTTCGTTTTCACGCTTATTGAACTGGTTATTGGTCACACCACAATATGACTGACTTCAAATGAAATCGAAATCATGTGAGTTCACTCTAATTTATGCAATGGCTATTCAAGTTACACCAATTAAGTGATTAAAGTCACATTAACACATCTTGCGTTCACATTAGAATACTCTCCCATAGAACGAATATTGGAGCGATCATGCGAGCTAGCGTTCAGGAAGCCATTCAAGCTTTCCCCTCTCCACTGAAAGAAGCAGTGACAAAGATTGTCTCTGCACCAACATTTGATGCCACTATCAGCGCGCAAGACTTTGCCGCCCTGTTGGAAGAAACCGGCCTGTCAGACAAAGAGGCGCGTGTTGCCCTGCTTCCTATCGCAGCTGCGTATTCTGTTGCCCCTATTTCAAGGTTTTACGTCGGCGCTATTGCACGCGGTGAGTCTGGCCGTCTTTACCTGGGGGCGAACATGGAATTTGAAGGTGTTCAGTTGAATGCTTCCGTTCATGCCGAACAATCCGCCATTAGCCATGCCTGGTCGAAAGGTGAAAAAGGCCTGACCGACATCACCATCAACTACAGCCCATGCGGTCATTGCCGCCAGTTTATGAATGAGCTTAAAGGCGCGGACAAACTGGAGATCCAACTGCCGGAGCGCGATCCTAAACTGCTCCATGCCTATCTGCCTGAAGCATTTGGCCCGACAGATTTAGGCATCGACCAGCCACTGCTCACCCAAGTAAACCATGGGCTGGTTACCGAAGAAGCCGATGAACTGGTGAAGGCGGCGGTTGAAGCAACCAACCACAGTCATGCGCCTTATACCCGTAACCTCAGTGGTGCAGCTATCCGTGATAACAAGGGCAACATCTACAGCGGGATGTACGCGGAAAATGCCGCATTCAACCCAAGCCTGCCTCCGCTTCAAGTAGCACTGAACATCATGAATCTGGCCAATGTGCCCTTGAGCGAGATTAAAGACGCGGTATTGGTCGAAACCGCCAACGCGAGCATCAGTCACCTGCAAGACACACAGGCCATGCTGGAAGCAATAAACCCCGATATTCCGCTGAGTTATCTGGCGCTTTAACCCTCTGACAGCGGTGAAATAGCAAGAAAGCGCTGGATATTCCCAGCGTTTTTGCGTTTTCTTCTTCCCATGTGCAATTTTTTCGCTAGTATCTGAACACTTTTTCTCTTTCCTGAATGCTCATGAGCCAAAATCACAACCCTCTTTTAGGCGCAAGCTGGATGTTAACAGCCGGCTTATGCTTTGCGATGGTTAACAGCCTTGCCCAGTACGTCAGTTTCAAGATGCAACTGCCTTCAACAACAGTCGCCTTTATCCAGTACTTTACTGCGTTGATTGCCATGTTTCCCTGGTTAAAAACCATGGGGATTCGCCAGGCGCTCAAAACAGAGCATTTTGGTATGCACTGCCTGCGGGTCTTTTTCTCTGTGATTGGTATTCAGCTTTGGCTTTGGGCTCTGGCTTATCCCGTACCTATCTGGCAAGGCATTGCGCTGTTAATGACCTCTCCCCTTTTTGCAACCATTGGTTCTGGTCTTTTTCTGGGTGAACGCGTAGGCGGTGCGCGCTGGTTTGCAACACTAAGCGGTTTTGTCGGCGCCATGATCATTCTTGAACCCTGGGCCGACGACTTCAACTGGGCGACGCTGCTGCCCGTCGGTGCCGCTTTCTTCTGGGCAACTTATTCCTTGATGGTGAAAAAGCTTTCCCACCACGACTCGCCCACCACCATGGTGGTTTATCTACTGCTGCTCATTACCCCCTTCAACCTGCTTCTGGCTGCGCCGGAATGGACGTTACCCAATGGGCAGACAGTGTGGTTAATGCTGTTGGGCGCCGGTCTGCTGACCGCGCTGGCACAGTGGGCGATAGCCAAAGCGTATGCGGTTGCCGATGCCTCATTTGTCCAACCTTTTGACCATGCGAAACTGCCGCTGAACGTGCTGTTTGGCTTTCTGGTGTTCGGCTGGGTGCCGCCGGGGCGTCTGTGGCTTGGTGCGGCTATCATTATTGCCGCGGTTTTCTTTATTACCCACTGGGAAACGCGCAGACCGTCAAAACGCTAAATCACACGGTATACCCTCTTTTTAAACCGTCCGGTCCCGGGCGGTTTTTTATTATCTCCTCCCTCTTACGAATGCGCATTCTGTATACCTTCACACCACAAACAAACGATTGCGCAATCGTTTGCTTTAAGTAGAATTGTCCAGTCATTGGAATAAATGGAAGAAAGTCATGATTGGTACTGCAACCCGCCCCGGCGCAACCCGCGTTCTGTTATTGGGCTCTGGTGAGCTCGGCAAAGAAGTGGCCATTGAATGTCAACGCTTAGGCATTGAAGTGATCGCATGCGACCGCTATCCCGATGCGCCCGCAATGCAAGTGGCGCACCGCAGCCATGTTATAGATATGCTGGACGGCGATGCGCTGGCCCAGATTATCGCCCAGGAGCAGCCAGATTATGTCGTCCCCGAAATCGAAGCCATCGCAACTGATCGATTGGTTGCTTTAGAGAAAACCGGTGTCAACGTGGTGCCGACTGCCCGTGCCACTCAGTTAACGATGAACCGTGAAGGTATTCGCCGTTTAGCCGCAGAAGAGCTCGATCTCCCAACCTCTCCGTATGCGTTCGCGGATACCCGGGAAGACTTCGAAAAAGCCATTGAAAATGTCGGCTTCCCCTGTGTTGTCAAGCCGGTAATGAGCTCCTCAGGTAAAGGCCAGAGCGTAGTAAGATCTCTCTCAGATGTCCAAAGCGCATGGGAATATGCACAAGAAGGTGGCCGCGCAGGACGGGGAAAAGTCATCGTTGAAGGATTTGTCGATTTCGATTACGAAATTACGCTCCTGACGGTCAGTGCCATTGACGGCATTCATTTCTGCGCCCCCATCGGTCACCGTCAGGAAGACGGAGATTACCGTGAATCCTGGCAGCCCCAGGCGATGAGCGAAAAAGCACGTAAAGCTGCCGAGGGTATTGCCCGAAAAGTCGTCACTGCATTGGGTGGTTATGGCCTGTTCGGGGTCGAACTGTTTGTCAAAGGCGACGAGGTGATGTTCAGCGAAGTCTCTCCACGTCCACATGACACCGGCATGGTCACGCTGATTTCACAGGATTTGTCTGAGTTTGCTTTGCATGTCCGCGCATTTCTGGGATTGCCCATCAACACTATCCGTCAATTCGGCCCGTCCGCTTCCGCAGTGATTCTCGCCGAGGGGACATCAACGAATGTCAGCTACCAGGGATTGTCTGAAGCGTTACGCCATACTGATAGCCAAATTCGCCTGTTTGGCAAACCGGACATCAATGGCCGCCGCCGAATGGGTGTGGCGCTGGCACGCGATAACAGCATTGATTCAGCCATCAATAAAGCAATTGCTGTTGCAGGCGCAGTTCAGGTTGATTTTTAGACTCTGTTAGCCTGAAAAAATAAACGCCACCGTTTTTCTCCGGTGGCGTTTTAATATTCTTATTCTGATGCGATTAGCCAAACTTCTTCAGCACAGAAACGCATGTCTTTTGCGCTTGAAGGTCTGTAGCAATCTTCGTTCCGATCCAGACGTGTGATCTTATAGCCATCGAATAGCTGGCGAACTTCCTCTTCAGGCACAGAAAAAGGAGGTCCATCCATTTGTTCCTGCGGATAATCCATCGTCACCAGTAAAATGCGACCACCGGGAGCAAGTAAAGACAACAGGCGTTCCGCGTACTGTTGGCGCATTGACGCAGGCATGGCGATCAGCGCTGCGCGGTCATAAATCAACGGATAAGAGCCCAAAGGCGCAGAAAAATAATCGCCGCTGTAAATAGACACTTCATCAAACTGGTACAACTTCATCGCGGGCCCGAGGGTTGTCACCGTTGGTGTATACAGATGCTCTGAGAAGAAAGCGCGCACCGCAATTTCGCTCAGCTCCACCCCCACCACCTCATCATGCTTGGACGCCAACCAGCTTAAATCTATCGACTTCCCGCACATGGGGACAAACACAGTTTCATCCCGTTTGGGGCGCAGTTGCTGCCAGTACTTAACCAATAACGGATTGGTATCGGTAAGGTGAAAGCCAATACGGTTCTCTGCCCATCGGCTGTGCCAGAATTCGTGATCCATCTTTTATTCTCTATCAATAGGGTCTGTTGACCTTAAGCCAAGGTGGCATCTTAGCAACCGATTCGCCAAGGAAAAACCTCTTTTGCTTCTCCCCTCAACCAATCATTTCCGTGATCAACTTCGCGATGTTTTTCACTTTTCTATTGTTTTTTGACGAGTTCATAATTACTGTATACAAACACAGTATTGGATGTTCATACAGGAAATAATGATGAAACCGTCTTTTGCATTCAACCAATCCGCCAGCCACCCCAACACGAATTGCTCGATTGTCAGGACACACTATGCCCGTTTAGCTACTGGAACACGGTGTTACAGGCAAGCACGCAAAAGTACCGTGGATCATTTACAGGTTTCCTATGATTTAATTTCGGTGAATGTCTACCAGAACAACCTGAGTGAGCTGGCGTATCTGTTGAGATTGCTAAAGCCTTTGTCAGAGAATCACAAATGGATCACCTTGATCGCACCGCCAGCAAATTTTTCATTGTCTCTTTTTACCCAAGCGGGTATTGACCAATCTCAGATCCGAATTGCGCGCCCAACCGCTTCCCATAATGCGGCGGCATTGATGGCAAAAGCTCTGGAGTCTGACACGTCGGCTGCTGTCATTGGTTTTGGTCATTTCAGTCAGTTTACCAATATCATTGCCAATCAACCGGAACCACATACCCCAAGTTTTGTGATTTCTGGTATTCCTGAACAACTGCATTAATGATGACGGTAAGCAGCTCTTTGGGGATGGCGTTTAGGCTTAAATTCGCACAGATTCAAAAGCTAACCTGAAGGAAGTCTTGATCTCCCCGAAATGGGGTAATGATCGCGCTGGTTTTATGTCGGATTTTCTCCAGTTCATCAACATCCAGCGCATAAGGAAGAAAAACATGCAGCACCACAATATGCTGTTTTCTGGCTTCTTCCACCAGTGTGATGATATTTGACACGTCACTGTAGATTGAAGACAACGAGCGTGTTACTGAAGGCATGAATGCTTCGTTTGGAAAAAACCAGCCCGAAAGCTGGTTGATAAAATGTTTGGTGGGCGAACTGTTACAGCGCTTTGTACAACACCTTGTTGCCTGTCTGAACACGCTCAACAATCCCTTCTTCGCTCAATTTCTTCAGTGCACCGGTTGCCCATGAAGCGGCTTTCGCTTCTTCTTGGCCGGCTGCCAGACCAATGGCTTTAGGGTTGATGCCGTCAGCATTCTGGCGAACGATGTCCAGAACTTGTTGCTGCTTTGGCGTCAGTGAAACGCTCACAGCTTTTGGTGCGGCTTCCGTTTTTTTCTGCTCAACTGCCGGTTTAGCTGTGTTAGTGGCTTTCACCGGGACGTCTTTTTTCTCAACAACGGCGGCAGATTTACCTGCTTTGATATGTTTTTGAAGCTTAAGCTGAACTTTGCGTTTATGAGAGATTTTCATTAAATCGTCCTACTCCGACGTAATGCATGGCAATATACCGACAGCAATCAAAAGCGAATTGCTGAAAAAAGCCTGTTTAGGAATGCGTTGACTTCCGAAACTGGCCTGTACTCTTTAATCCGGTATACAGCAGGGTTAAAAACAAAGCGCGTCTTATATCAAAATTCCATGCCGTTTTGTAGCACTAACCGGAATCGGCAATACAAAGTTGAGCCAACTATCAGAAACTCTGTACTATTTTGTTTGCATTTCGACCAAGGAATTTAGGATAGCTCGGCGTGATCGATCTAAGCTTTACGAATGTACTACAGGAAATATAGCACACAGTGAGTAAACGATTGCTGATCTATCCTCCGCACCAACCTGTGGGTAAGTTTTTCCGCATTGCTGTCTTGTTACTGGCGATGGTGGTCGTCACACTTATTCTTATGAATCCGCAGGTAAAACCCGTGCCTGCGCTTATCGGCCTGTTTTTGCTTGGCTCACTCGGTATGTATATCGGTTACATCATCGACCAGCAACGGCTCTCTTTCTCTCTCTCTGCCATGCATATCCAGCACCATACCCCAAAGGGAGGGTGGAGCGTAAAGTGGCATAATATCAATCAGATAGGTGTTCCTTCCGTGTCTCATGAAGGCTGGCATCAGCCCTTGCCTTGGTTCGGTATAAAGCTGAAGGATTATGAGCCATTCCTAGAGGGGATCAGTTATCGCCTGGCAGGACACATCATTATGGAGCAACGTGGGTTGCTTCTCAGTGCCTATCGCAGGGCTGAAGAACCAATGAGCAATAAGCTTGAAGATATGATGTTTGATGACACTCCGTATGTGTCGTCCCGTGGCAAAGTATACAAAGGATTGGTTGCCATGCTGGCTAACCGGATGAAATACACGCGGGAATTATTGGGATACGATATTTTTGTCAGTGCAGACTTGCTGGACAGGCCGCTGGAAGATTTTGTTGGCCTGACACGTCAATATCTGGCATCTGCGGGCAGCGAGCCCGCAGCGGGTTAAACACCTGTTTATTGCCTGATTCTGTTACCAGATAGGCATATTGTCAGCAACATACGGGTTCTGCTGGCGCTCAATACCAAATGTCGACGTCGGCCCGTGCCCCGGCACAAAAGTAATATCATTCCCCAAGGGGAAAAGCTTATCCTTGATGGAACTGATGAGTGTAGCGTGATCACCTTTCGGAAAATCCGTGCGACCGATACTGCCATTGAACAGTACATCCCCAACCCATGCGATACGGTCTTCTTCGCTGAACAATACAATATGCCCCGGCGTGTGGCCCGGTGTATGAATCACTTTCAATGTGCTCTCACCGATTGTCACTTCATCCCCATCTTCCAACCACTGGTCGGGTTCGAACGCTTCAGTTCGGGCAAAACCGAACATCTCGCTTTGGGCTGGCAACGCCTGAAGCCAGAATGCATCCTGCTTTTCCGGGCCAATCACAGGCACGTTATACGCTAAGCGCACCTCTTCAGTACCGCCAACATGATCCAGATGGCCATGGGTCAACAGCACTTTCGTCACTTTCACGCCAAGATCATTTACTTTGGCTACCAGCTTGGATACATCCCCCCCCGGATCGACCAATGCAGCTTCGTGGGTTTTATCACACCAAATGATAGAACAGTTTTGTTGAAACCCTGTCACGGGGACGATTTCGTACTTCAGAGCCATAAGAAAATCCGTATAAATGCAAAAATCTACGAAAGCATATCACGCTCACGTTTTCATTTTAACGGGCGTCGTTTTCTTCTAAAGCAAGAGACGGTGAAGGAGACGTCGGCAGGAGATCCTGTTCAAAGAAAGCCTTTTAGTTATGGAGACGCTTTTCTCGGTTCAATGCTTGTTACCAACTCCGTACAGGTCCGGTATCCACATGGATAAAGCCACTTTTCGGGTAGTAACCTACCCCACCGGCCTGAAGCTCAACTGCGGCTTTACGCAATTTTGGCAAAGGAACATCTTCAATAAAGAAATCGATGGCTTGCCCTGTCATGTGATAACTCTTCTTCGCCTGACCACCACCACGTTTACGCAGCGTTTCATTCGTAACCGGAGAACGGTAGCCTGACACCATCGTGATGGGATTTCTGGCATCTACGAAGTCGTAAATTGCGGCCAGTTGATCATATAGCCGTGGATCCATGTCAGTAGAAACGTTGCGCCGGTGATCCCGGCACAGATGGTTCAATGATCCCAACTCAGATTCAAGGTAAGTTTTACCATTGAAATAACAAACATCGACGTGTTCACGCGTATTAATGCTGAACATATCCAAATTACGAGGTTTCCCTGCAGCCAGCGGCAGAGCAAATGCCGCCTGCGGTAAAGCCGCCGTGACTAAACACGCCGCACTACCTAACAAAAGGCGGCGGCGTTGTGTATCCAAATCATCCATTACAACCCACTGTGTCCCAAAAACCTATAAATTAAAATAAAAGAATGTTACTTGTGTAAAATATGCGCTTTTTTCTGGTGTATTTATTCAGACGACCGAATCTAGCGAGAATGAAAACGTTTATCAAACCCATATGCGTATCAAATATGAGAAGCATGTTGTCCAAATCGACATTTAACAATGATTTTTAGTTGGTTTTTGAGATTGTCAGAGCTTTGTAAAAGTGTGTAACTGAGGTGTGGGTCACGCTGACCCGTCTTGAACTGGGAATGCAAGCAATGTTGCCGAGCCCCAGGGCTAATGGTTTTGGGCGGTCAGAGAGAGGTTAATCTTTCTCTTTGGGCGCGTATCATAGCGGTACACATCTTCCCTAAACTGTATTTTCCCCTCTTCTACCCATGCGGTCTGGTAGATAGTGTGAACACTGATTTTCTGACGCAGTGATACCCATTTGGTTTCCGGAATACGTTGGTAGTATTCATAATCCCCGAGGCGTTTACCTGATTTGTTCAGCAGTATTTCAGCCAGGGTTTCTGCTTTCTGCACGCGAATACAACCGGAGCTGTAAGCCCGGCGGGATTTGTTAAACAGTTCTTTTGCCGGCGTATCATGAAGATAAATCGCATTGCCATTAGGCGTATTGAATTTGTAGCGCCCCAGAGCATTAAAGCTGCCGGGGGATTGCTGCAAGCGGTATGGAAAGCTATTGGGACTGACGGTTTCCCAATCAATCTCTTCGGCGGAAATCACTGAACCATTGACCCAGCTACTCAGCACGGTATAGGAATGTTTGTTCAGGTATTCATTGTCTTGTTGCACTTTAGGTAAGATATCTTCGCGCATGATCTTTACCGGTACATTCCAGCTTGGGTTAAAAACAACCGAATCAAGGCGTGATTCAAACAGGGGGGTGCGCCGGCTTGGTCTTCCGACAACCACTTTACTGTCAAGAATCAATTTACGATCAAGCCAAAACTCCATTTCATAGTTTGGAATGTTGACCAATATGATCTTTTCACGCTCTGTCGGCCAAAGGCGAAGGCGCTCCATATTAAGGGCAAGTATTTGAATGCGGGATGACGGGGACATGTTCATCCACCGGCGGGTGTTATTACCAATCACACCGTCTTTTTTCAGGCCATGGTTTTCCTGAAAGCGTTTAACTGCCTCCACCAGCGTGGCGTTGTAATGGTTGACCTGATCTATTTTCAGACGCTGGGCATCGTACGCACTGAGCGCTCCTTGGCGTTCCAAATTGGTGATCAGGCTGTCAGGATCTTCCAGCCTATCTCCCAGCCGAACCAGTCCACCCTGCGCAAACTTCAACCAATTCGTTGATTTGTTGTCCTGTAGCGACACGATCGCACTAGCCATCTTGCGATATTGTGAGGTATCCGGACGGAGATCATACACAAAATCGTAAAGTCGGTTTCTGCCAGCATAAACGATCAGCTTGTTGGACTGTGTGAGTGTCGGGCTTGGTAAGGGTTGGGTGATATCTGTACCGAAATACCAGCTTTTGCCGAATTCAGGTATCGACTCGATGTAACTGATCAGTGCCAGAAGGCTGTCGGTGGCAAACACATCATAGGCTCGCCAATCACCATTTGTTCGTAATTCACGAAGGAGCACAGCACGCCATTCAAAATCCTGGCTTATCCCTGCCAGGGAGATAATGTTGATCTGGGTTTCGAGTTCGTCTTTCGCGCGGTAATCATGCCAGATTGGGGTAAACGAAAAGTATTCGTAGATTCTGGCAACATCGTCAGTATATGCGATAACACCGGGCTCAGGCTCAACTTGCTGGACCCACATTATAGCTGGCTCTGAGGTGCTTTTTGGCAACGCTGTCATTTCCAAAGCAACGACTGACATTGGAACAGCAATGTATACAAACAATGTCAAAAAAAGCGTATGGGAGAAAAACATGCGCAACCTCCGAGATAGAGATCTTAGTATGGCAAATAACGCAGTTTTCGCTGACGGTTTTTTTATGAATATTAGAAAACAAAGAGTTAGAAATACTTCACCCTAAAGCATGACCCAATGATTATCCCAATTAATATCAGATGATTGATATAAAAGACTTTTTCTTTCTTTTTTAATGACCACGCGGCCACTTCCTGAACTCAAGGCGAAATGTTCACCTGCCCCTGCTGCACCAGCAGCATCAACCAATGCTCCCATCTCGACCAATGCCCCTGACGCCAGATCCCAAACGCCAAAACAATTTCCCCTCGGCGACGTTGCAATGATTTGCGAATCTGTACATGCAACACTACCGATGTATTGTTTAAACCGCATCCATTCTTCCACACCGGCCTTCAAAGGGGTAATTTCACGTCCTTTTCGCTTTATTGCCAACAATGGGGAAATGTTGTCGGTTTCACCTTTATATTGCTGGGCAAAAACAAGGGCTCCTGTGCGGCTTATCGCCAGATGACGGATACTAAGCTTGGGATCAGGTAAATAGTACCGCTCCTTCACATGTCCTGATTTAATGTCCAGCAATACCAGTGAAGGTTGCATGGTATCGAGATTGACTGGTTTCCTGCCTTTAGTAAGAATGCCGCCGACAGCCACTGCCAGTGTCTTGTCATCCAATACTTTAAGCTCATGGGGGCCCACACCAAAGCCCGTCATTTCACCCTGCCTCACCAACCTACCTGAAGGCTCGTTTAAATAAATACCGATGACTCCCTCACTGGAAGCTTGTTCCCCCTCCACCACAAAGAGATGATTTCGGACCGTATCTCCATGCCCATAAAAGAATTTCCCCTCCGGAGGAGGCATTGCATGCAATATTTGACCGGATTGAATATCGAAAACAAGCAAAAAGCTACCGGGCCTGCGCGAGAAAACATACCCATGCGCTTTGTCATGGCTAATGGCTAAGCCATATCCACGATCGGGTAAGGGCGTTTGGTAGCACACATCCCCGGCAGCATTGATTGCGGTTACAGCATAATCTCCAGCAATCGTTTTAGAGCAACCTATATAAACGGGGAGGCCACTGTTATGTTGGCGGTATTTCAGCCATCCAAACACACCAGCAGAAAAAATGCCCAGCGAGGAAAATAACAAACGCCGCCTCGTTACGCTCACCGTCACGGGTTAATCTCCATCGGTTGCATTAAAGCCGACAACCAAGCCAAGACTTGGCCCAACTTCATCACTCAACGCGACCTGGAGGTAATGAAGGTGATTGACTGTTACCATCAACGTCTGGTACTCCGCTTTTTCTTCGAGCAAAGGGGCTATTCCCTTCGAATCTGGCACACTTTCAATCGCCTGCAATAGATGCTTTGTAACGCGATCAGAAAGCAACTGGTGGCCTTTTTGAGCCAGTAGCGGTTGTAGTGTTTTCTGGTTACGTTGCAGCAAAGCAACCAGTCCCGTTTTTAAAAGACTAAGGGACTGTCCAGACCGCCATGCCTGCGCTTGGTAAGGCTTGGGAAAGCCAGGTTTCCCCATGGGTAATAACAAGGTTTTCGCAATCGCATCCAATTGTGTTGTCATGCCTGACAATATTGCAGCCTCATGTTGCTTACTATCAACGCCCTGCCAAGGATTGTTTTTCCATGCTCTATGCATCTCTTGCGCTGACTGGTACACACGTGCAGCGACGGCTTGGGCCAAAGGGCAGCGCGAGGACATAGCCCCAACACTTGCCTGGTCAAAAAGAAGCCATTCCATCGCCCCAAGCCCTTGAACCGCTACGCTTTTCCCAGACAGGGTTTCCGCACTGACAGACTCCTTACTTTTGATCAGCTGGTTCAGTTGGCGTCCTGTGGTATTTTTCTTGTCTGGATAAAACTGAAGACTCCAGCTCACTGACATTGCCTGTTCATTACCCGCATTACCACCGACAAAAGGCTGCCAGTCATGCATGGCTTGTATCCAGTCATCTTGAGCGTTTTTCAGGCTGCTTTGGTTAATGTCTTTGCATAACGACACAACACTTTTCTGCAATGCCAATGTTGATGTCAAAAACGCAGAAGAAGCTTGTCGTTGGATTAACCACAGTGGATCGCTATGCCTCCTGTCATTCGTCTCACTATGACACCCCGTAAACAGTGACATTGTCACAGCCAAACCCCAACGCCACCAGATTGATGTGCTACATGTATTCAATGACATAGGCTTTCCATTTAGAGTGAGTTGAGGAAAGCAACCAGTGCTTCTCGTTTTTCTTGGTCAAAGCCGAGCACATGCTGCTTGCTCAGCTCCGCTTCACCACTATGCCAGAGCACGGCTTCAAGGACGTTTCTGGCTCGTCCATCATGCAGGAACTGGGTGTGTCCATTGACTTCTTCGGTATAACCAAGCCCCCAAAGCGGCGGGGTTCGCCACTCCTTACCGCTGGCAATAAACTCTCCGCTGTTGTCCGCTAATCCCTCGCCCATATCATGAAGTAACAGATCCGTGAAAGGATGAATAACCTGGTTGCTCAACGCTGGCCGCGCCGGATTGTTCCCGGTTTTTAGGATGGGTTGATGACAGCTGCCGCAACCTGCTTCCGCAAAAAGTTGTTCACCTTGCTGGACCTTGGGATCGTCAAGGTTGCGCCGCTTTGGCACCGCAATATGTTGGGTATAAAACTCGACAAAGTTCAGGATTTTTTCGCTCACTTCCGGGTGGCCACCATTTGGCATTCTTTCGCAAACATCTTGCGCTGACGTGCAATCTTCGCTCATGAATAGATGGCTGGTCAGCCCCAGATCACCGTTAAATGCGGCAGCATTTTGCTGCATCAGGCTCGGTTGGCCAGCTTTCCAGCCAAAACGCCCTAACACGGTTTTGTTAGCTGCCACATCCCATACCTGATTTAACCGCCCAGAGATCCCCTTCCCTTCTGACGCTTGCTCGGCAACAATGGCTTTCAATGTTTCTTCCGGAATATTTTCCAAAAGGCCTAACCCAATCATGGGCGGTGCAACCCGTACTGATGTCTGTACCTGAGGATGCAATTCACCATAACCGAGATGAGTAATGGTCAATATTGGCTTTCTGAGCTCAACGGTATACCCATCCACAAAAGTTTCCATGTACGTTTCAAAGGTAACGCTCACCTGCCCTTCAGCCTTTTCTCCGGGTAATGCAAAATCCTGCAATTGGCCGCCATAAGTGGGTTCTGGAATTTTCCCACCGACGGTCAGCGATTTTTTCTGTTCGTCAGTTAAAGCAGGAATACTCAATCTCACCAGCATTGATACGGCATTGACGTCTCCGGGTTCAGGCAAGTGACCTCGCCCATCTTTAATATGACAATTCTGGCAGCCATTGGTGTTAAAAAGTGGCCCAAGGCCATCGCGGGCATCGGTTGACGCCGGGGCGCTGACCCATGGGTTGCGGAAAAAGCTGTTACCGACGCTAAAGTTTATGCGCTCAGTCATAGGAAGGTTTGTCGCGGGCTGGGAAAAAGCGTTTGGCCCCTGCTTGGTGGTTGTCGTGTCACCACCGGATTTGATATCTGCCGCTGATACCTGAGCAGCAACCATGAGCATCAATGACGGAAAAAGACGGGATAACTTCATCGCAATATCCATAATCCGTAGATGTTGTTGGAATGACAAAAGCCTCCAAAACCGGAGGCGACACTTCGGCACGTTAAACAAGGATCAGAACTCGTGGTCAGCAGTATCTGGATTCAGGTTGCTGATACCAATCTCACCGGCCAGCTGTTCAATGCTTCGGGTTTGATCAACCAGCGCAGAAATGGCGTTGTTAACCAGCTTGTGTCCCACTGCATTATCAGAAGCAGTCAACTGGTCAAAATAAACATTGTCTTTTTCCGCAGACTCCACCAGCGCATATACCGCTGAGCGTGCACTGTCGAAGTTGGCTTTAATGTCTGTCGCGGCCTTATCATTCTTCGCTCTCACCATGTCTAACAGAGAAGGACCAGAGAGTTCAGAGCCATCAATGCGTTGGTAAGAACCCGTCAGAACGTTGTATATGCCCAACTCATTGTAGAAATGCGAATTGTGGGTATTGTCAGAGAAACAATCATGTTCATCTTCTGTTGAATTGGCTTCCAGCGCCACTTTCATCCGCTCCCCCGCCAACTCTCCCAGTGACAGAGAGCCCATACCAAATAGCATCTTACGAAGACCATGCTTAGCATCGTTTGCAATCAGTTCGGCGCGGTAGTTATCTTTTTTATCCGCAGCCCACTGGTTTGCCATCCAGGCCAAATCTTCAACCAGTAACTCTGACGCTGCTTTCAGGTAATCACGGCGGCGCTCGCAATTTCCGTTGGTACAGGCTTCACCATAGGAAAAATCCGTGTATGCACGGTTTCCCGCCCCCGCATTCGTCCCGTTGAGGTCTTGTCCCCAAAGCAAAAACTCAATGGCATGGTAGCCACTGGCCACATTGGCCTCAGAGCCACCAATTTCATTAAGCGATGCAATCAGCTCAGGCGTAATAGTAGACACATCCAAGGTTTCACTGCCTACGGTTAACGACATATTGGCAACGATATTGGCAACAGCACCAGGGTTACCCAACTCGTACTGGTAACCCTCCGCGACATAATCTATCAAGCCTTCATCAAGTGGCCAGGCATTCAGTTGCCCTTCCCAGTCATCAACAATAGCGTTGCCAAACCGGAATACCTCAGATTGTTGGTAAGGCACACGCGCTGCCAACCAAGCTTTTTTCGCCGACGCCAGAGAGGCATTTGATGGGCTTTTAATCAGTTCGTCGATGGCGACATCTAGTTGCTTGGCGGAAGTGTGCGCATCGACAAATACCGCGTGGGCCAAATCAGCATAATGTGAGACGACATCATTGGGTGTGGGTGTTGCAGCATTAACGTTAGAAGACAAAATCCATATCGAGCAGGCAATGCCCAGTGATAAACGGGTCATAATCATTCCTTGAATATGTAGAGTTGTAACAATTCATTGCAAGAGGTAACAATTATTACACCCAGATCAATGCAAATACAAATGATATTGAGAGCTTTTACTATTTAAGTTAATGAGAAATCAATAATCCTCGTTTTTACTGTGAGTTACCTGATATTGAAATGTCTCTGGGGTTGATAACGGTCTACTGGCAAGAAGAATCAATGACACCGGTGACGGCTTTACGTCAAATATCTTGAGACGGGTTATCCATAACGTGTAAGGTTGTCCTAAAGTGAGAAGCAATGACGGGTATTCGATGAAGCTTTGTTTTTATATCAAATGAATTCTTATTGGTTTCTTTGAGATGTATACCCAATTTGCGTCACCATATTCCTGTTTAAAAGGGCTTTAAATGTTGCGCTTTTATACAGATAATTCCGGCGACATTTTACATCCTGCAGTACAAAGGAGAGGCTTCTATGGAGAAGCACGAAGAGGTGCTGGTTGCACTCAGACAAATCATTCGCGCCATCGACCTGCACTCTAGAAAACTAAATAAAGAAGCAGGCTTGACTGGCCCCCAACTGGTCTTGATGAGGGCCATTCAGGAACTGGGTGAAGTCACCATCCGTAAGCTTTCCAGCCACACCAACATGAGCCAGGCCACAGCGACAACTATTCTTGACAGATTAGCAAGTCGCAATCTCATTGTGCGGGTCAGAAGCAATCTGGACAAACGAAAAGTTCATGCGCACCTGACGCCCGAAGGCTTAGCGGCCCTTGAACAAGCCCCCAAACCTTTGCAAGAGAGCTTTATTTCCCGCTTTCAGGCATTGGAAGAATGGGAGCAGTCATTATTGATTTCGTCTGTGCAGCGGATCTCTTCGATGATGAATGCCGACAGTATCGATGCGGCCCCACTGCTCGAGGTCACTTCCCTGACCTCTGCCGAGAAAAGACGCGAAGAACAGAATCATTAAAATAAGAAGAGCCCAGCCGGGCTCTTCTTTGCTTGGTGCTTAACTAACCCCTTATCAAACGGCCTAAGGCACACCGTGACCTTTGCTTGCCACACCACTGCTCGCGACTGAGCAATAACGACATCGCTTTTACTGCTGACTTCACACGCTCAATTTTACCAAAAACGACAATGGGCAGCGGTTTTCTAGGATGGCGTAACACAAAAGCACCAATCTAACACTAAACCCTGCCACTTTTTACGAAGGAAACAGGCCATTGGAAACGGATTAACCCATATCTTTCGTTAACCTGTTCGGTATATATTCAAGGGATTACAAGGAATGCTGGGAAGCACTATGACCATCAGAAAAGCGCAACATGCTGACTTACCTGCGATCAATGAGATCTACAACCATTACGTTACACAAACCTGTATTACTTTCGACTACGCCTCCTGGACACTCGAGCGTCGTCAACGCTGGCTGGACAAACTCCAACGCAGCAATGGGTATTATCATGTACTGGTTAAAGAAAGTGAGAGCGGTGAAATTGTGGGTTTTGCCTATAACAGTGAGTTCCGTGAAAAACAGGCGTTTAACGTCAGCAGTGAAATTACCATTTATCTCCATCCTGAGCGCAGGGCTAAAGGGCTAGGCTCTGAATTAATGGCAGCGCTTTTGGAAGAGATAGCATCATCACCAATCTGTCGCGCCTATTCCTTGATCACCTTACCCAACACAGCCTCGATGAAACTGCACGAGAAATTTGGCTTCAAACAAGTGGGTATCTTGACAGATGTTGGATACAAATTTGGACAGTTCCACTCCGTCGCCATGTTGGAAAAAATAACGTTATGACAAAAAATCAGGTACAACACCGTTAATCTACATGCTAAACATCAGGTGGCCTTTCGAATGAAGATCGCCTGACATTTAATACAGAATCAAACCTCACCGAAAGACTGATAATACAGACAATCCCTTTTGATTCACGTATCGGCTTACATAAAGACGTTCGTCTATCCCAATGACCTTTAAAGGTTAATTTAAATTTCTTTTAAATTCATGGTATTAATAGTTAACCCAATAATATTACCGTCAAAGTCCCCCCTTTTAACGTCAATTGTTTCCTACACTTACAAGGATTCTTATTTTCGGGATTTATCGTAGGGCAATGTCGACATGAATATTTCATCAAAAATAAAAATGGCGTTTGTTGCTATCAGCGCAACAGCGGTAATAGCCACAGCGGGACTACTCGCTACCACGGCCATTGATGCATCAACAAATGCCATGGAAAAACAGATAGAGAATCAATTACTTTCGGTGCGGGAAGTGAAAAAGTCAGAAGTAGAAAACTACTTCACCAATATCAGTAAACAGCTAATAAATTTGGCAAACTCGACCATGACAGAAGACGCCATGGTGCAATTTTCACAAGGCTTCAATAGCGTCGCGACAGAAACGTTTCCTAAATCCAATCAGGCCGCGATATTGAAAGACTATTACCAGAATGCATTTGCCGCTGTCTATCAGGAGACCAACAACGAACCAACAAATGCACTGACCAACCTCAACGATATTGACCTAAATGGATTATTGCTCCAACAGGCGTATATCGGCCTGAATAAAAACCCTCTCGGTAGCAAACATCTACTGGATAAAGCTAACGATGGCACGATATACAGTGAAGTACATGAAGTGTTCCATAATAACTACCGTACCTTCCTGGAATCTTTTGGCTATTACGATATTTTCCTGATCGACAACGCCGGTAATGTGGTTTATTCCGTGTTTAAAGAACTCGACTACGCAACCAACCTGCAAACTGGCCCTTATAAAAACAGTGGGCTCGCAGAGGCATTTATCGGTGCGAAGGATTTGAATAAAGGTGAGTTCGCCTTCGTCGACTTTAAACCTTACTATCCGTCATACGACAGCCCAGCGTCGTTTATTGGTACCCCGGTGATCAAGGAGGGTAAACATGTGGGTGTGTTAGCGTTCCAAATGCCCATCGACACCATTAACAGCATCATGACATCTAATGGTAAGTGGCGTGAGAACGGCATGGGTGAATCCGGCGAACTGTTTTTAGTGGGTTCTGATGGTTTAATGCGGTCTCAAGCTCGGATGCTGGTAGACAACAAAGATGAATACCTAAAACACCTCGGAGATGCAGGGGTTTCACCCAACGTCATCGAACGCATATCAACCACAAATTCATCAACAGGCCAGCAACCAGTAAACTCTAAACATGCTGACCAGGCACTCGATGGTAAGAAAGGATTTGTTACCTCTGAAAACCATCTTGGAAGTACTGTATTTGCGGCTTACACACCCATTAAAATTCTTGACACACAATGGGGGCTGATCGCAGAAATCAGCAAGCAAGAAGCACTGGCGAATGTTCATGCTTTGCAATCTACCTTACATCAGGCTGCTGGCATCACGGGCGTTGTCATCATCGCTATCGCGATCATTTGTGCCTGGTTGATGGCTTCCAGCATCAGCAGACCCATTGTGGCACTAACACATCATATTACGACTATCGCCACCCACCATGATCTGACTGTGCGGCTAAATACAAAAGGAAAGGACGAAATCGCACAGCTGTCATCATCAATGAATGCTATGCTTGATGACTTTATGCACTTGATTAAAGGTGCAGACAGCACGGTTAAGTCTCTGGGCATCGCTTCTTCCGATATTCAGGAAAATATCAGCTCTATGCGCTATGAAGTCGACCAGCAAGCGGCCAACTCAAGCCAGGTAGCAGCGGCGGCAACCGAGATGAGTGCGTCTATCTCTGAAGTGGCTCACTTTGCCAACACCGCCTCCGTGTCTTCCGAAGATGTCATGCAATCAGTGAAGCAAAGTGCTGACGTAGGAAAACAACTGGTGCATGAAATATCGTCCCTTTCAGAGAAGATGAATGAAGCCACACAATCGATGGAGCGACTTTCTTCTGAGAGTCATTCGATCGGCTCGGTATTGGATGTGATCCAAGACATCGCCGAACAAACTAACCTACTGGCGCTCAACGCAGCGATAGAAGCGGCACGGGCAGGTGAACAAGGTCGGGGGTTTGCTGTCGTCGCCGATGAGGTGCGCTCTTTAGCGATCCGCACACAAACCTCAACCGAAGAGATCCGGGCGAAAGTAGAATCACTTCAGGCTGAAACCAAGAAAGTGGTCAATGGTATCCATGGTGCCAACCAATTCGTGGCGAGCAGTGTAGACAATTGTAACCGTAACAATGACATGCTTGAGCAAATCACGAACATGATGGCGGACATCAATGATATGAACACCCAGATCGCCACTGCCGCTACTGAGCAGTCATCCGTAACAGAAGAGATCACAGAGAATGTCACCAACATTGCCCGCTCGTCAGAAAACGTCTCTGAACGCACCGTCAGCACAGACGATACCGCGCTTAGCATCAATGAACAGGCGAAGAAACTGACCGAGCAAATTGGCATATTCAAAATTGCCTGATGAAGACACCTGAAACGCAAAAAGGCCAGCATCTGCTGGCCTCAACTTTGGGTGTTATCCGTTACTCTGCGATTTCCAACGTTTCCTGAATGGGACTGCTGGTTTTCGCCATGTCACCGAAGCCTCGCAACCCAACAACGTGCACGTGCTCTTTATCGTTAAAGATCTTACGTACCAGCTTATAGGTAGTGCCCTGCTCCGGACTGATGTTTTCAGGCGCAGCAATCAAAAGCTGCATATCCAGACGGTGACAAAGCTCGAACAAAGTCGAAATTGACTTCGCATCCAGACGCGCTGCCTCATCAAGGAACAGCAGACGACATGGGATCACGTCCTTACCACGCAAGCGTCGGGACTCTTCTTCCCAGCTCTGTACCACCATCAGCAGGATAGCCTGGCCGGTACCGATCGCCTCACCGGTTGACAGTGCGCCGGACTCTGCCTGCAACCAACCGTCTGTACCACGGTTTACTTCGATACCCAGCTCCAGATAATTGCGGTAATCCAAAAGCTCTTCACCGAGAACCTGCGGCGAACGTTGACCCAGATCGATATGCGGGTTCAGACGCTGGAACAGCTTCGCCATTGCTTCCGAGAAGGTCAAACGGTTATTCCCAAACAAGTCCTGATGCTGTTCCGCTTTCTCTGCCAACCCTTCCAGCAACTGGGCGTGGGTTTCGCGAATCGACACATTCAGGCGCACCCCTTTTACCTGACCAAAGGCGATATTAGACAAGCCTTGGTTCAACAGGCGGATACGGTTTTGCTCGCGCTGAATCGTCTTACGGATGATGTTAGCCACAGACTCAGAGCTGATCGCCAAACGTTTCTCGCGCTGGGTCAGCTCTTCAGTCAGGCGCGCCAACTCCACTTCCATCTCTTCAATCGCTTCGACCGGATCGTCAGTACGAATGATATCGTGACGGATACGCTCACGCAGGTGCTGGTAAACCGCCACGTAGAACAGCACTTTGCGCTCTGGTCTTGCTATGTCTTCAGAAGCACGCAGGGCATCACGCAGGGTTTCATTGTCCGCCACCGCCAGACGCAGCGCTCCCAGTGACTTATCCGACAGCGAACGCAATTCTTCAGCGGACATGTACGCCATTTCACGACGATTCAGTTGCTTCTCAACGTTGCTGCTGCGCGCAATTTTCAGCACATCCATCCAGCCCGCTTTTGCGTTGACCACAAAGGTACGCAGATCGGTGTATTCCTTGCCTGCTTTTTTCAGCGTTTTCACCAGAGATTTCATCTCCAGCTCAATCGAGGTCAGGCCTTTCTCCAGTTCGCTCTTACGGTTGCGGGACTGGGAAAGCTGGGTATTCAGTTCGTCACGGCGGATGCGTGCGCGCTCTTCTGCCTCTACGTCAGCACGGACACCCAGTTCTGCCAGCTCACGTCTGAATTCCGCGACAGTTTCCTGTTTCGCCTGATGCGAGCTCTTCAGGGAGATCAGCACCTGATTGTACTGGTTCACTTGCTCACGCACCTGCTTCACCTGTTCGCGTGAACGGGTACGCGCACGCTCTGCATCAACCAGTTTCGCTTTCAGCTGCTCGTTCAGCTCACTGCTTTTATCCAGCAGCGCTACCGCATCGGCATAACCAAAGTGGTGACGGCGCTCAACCAGATCAGACAAGGCAAACAGTGTCTTTTTCAGGGTTTGCAGGGTTTCGTCAGCTTGCTGGTAGGCTGCATTCAAGGCATCAAACTGCTCTGGGTCAGCGTCCAGTGTTGAAACCAGATTCTCCAGCTCCGCCAGCGCTTTGCCGTGTTCACGGGTGAAGTGACGCGCTTCGTCTGCCTGAGACAAACGGCTTTCCACTTCTTCCAGACGCGCTTCCAACGTGTCATCTTCCAGCGCGTTCACGACGTGCTGGAGCTTGTTCAGCAGCGCAATCGCTTCTTTTGCACCGGTTAACTGGCTGCGAACCTGCTGTTCGCTTTCACGCAACTGTACTAGCTGGCGCTGGACGTTGCTACGTTGCTCGCGCAGATCTTTCAGCGCCGCTTCTGGGTCTTCGTTGAACGCCACATTCATGTGGTTAGACACGAACTGGTTGAAGCTTTGGGTCAGGCGCTGGAGCTTCTGGGCATCAAATGAAGCTTTGGCGTAGTTCTCGACCAGCTCTTCACGTTTTTCACGCAGGGTTTCTAAACGGTGCTCACGCGCCGCCCGGCCAAACAGCGGAATTTTCGGGAAACGTGAATAACGAAGCTGGCGGTCATTGAGGTGAACACAAACCGCATCTTCCAGCTCTTCAACGTCAAAAACGCTGTCGTCAAAGCCGTCTGCATCCCCTTCAATGATATAAAGATCTTCCGGACAGTCATCCAGATCCAGCAGCTTGTCTTTAATGCCTTTCAGGTCCGGCACCACAATCGCGTGACGTGCTGGGCCATAAAGCGCAGAGAAATACGGCGCGTCATCGAGGGTAATGTCATCGTAGATTTCAGACAGCAGCGTACCGCCCAGGGTGTCAGCCAGAGATTGCAGGCGCGCATCATCGCTGCCGCCTGGCTGTGCCAGACGTTCGATTTCTGCTTCCAGCGCCTGTTTCTCTGCTTGCAGCTTGTCGCGGGTGGTGATGGTTTCACGCTCATCCGCCATCACGCGCTGCATGGTATCCAGCACCGACTGACTGTCGTACAGCTCTTCGCCGGTTTGCTCTGCAAGCTTTTCCAGTGCTTCCTGTGCGGCAATCCAGGCCGGTGCCACTTTTTCAAACTGGGCAGCTTTTGCGTTGATGTCGTTTTCACTGCGTTGCAGTTCCCGAACTTTCTCGGCTTGCTCGCCCACTACGTCTTCCGCTGATTCCAAACGCGCCTGCTGGCGGGCCATTTCCAGCTCTACCGCTTCTTCAGATTCTACGGTTTCATTGAACTGGCGCTGGTATTGCTCAGACAGGGCTTTTGCTTGCTGGAGACTGCGCATCTGGCGTTCGAGATCGCGGTGTTGTGAAGTCAGCTGTTCAGCATTCGCCGCCAGGTTGGCAAATTCGCGGCCTTTGGCAATCACTTCACGCGCTTTCGCACCAGCATCAGAACGGCTGACCTCGCCAGCAATGCTGCGAACCAACTCAAGACCACGATCAAACTGTTTCGCGGCAGCAGAAGACAAATCCAGCTTGTGCTTCAGGCTGAGAAGCTCAGACGTTTGTGCTTCTTCCTGCGCTTTCAGTGACGCCAGATATTCAGCGGCATTCTCTTGTGACAGCGCATCATTGCCTGTCAACTCACGGGCTTTTTCCAGCGCTTTAACCGCCTGTTGGTATTGCAGAGCGCGGGTTTGCTGCATGTCCAATGCTTGCTGGTAATCTGCCAGCTGGGTTTTCAAGCTGTCCACTTCCTCTTCGCTGAGGTGCGCCAGCTCTTCTGCTATGCTGAGCTGTTCAGTGGCTTCTTCCACCACCATCATCTGCTCTTCAAGACGGACTGCCAGTTCTTCCAGATCTTCCTGGTATCGCTCTACTTTCTCTTGCTGGCGCACTGCTGTTTGCACCAGTTGCAGGTGATCCGATGCCGCCTGATAGTCTTGCTCCAAGTGAGTCTGACTTTCGGTCAACGCATCCAGTTCATCCGTCATGCGACCAAACGTGGCTTGGAAGTCATCCAGCTGGCGACGGGAACCAAGCAGCTCGCCACGGCGTTGCAGGGCCAGTTCAAGCTTCTTACGACGCTCGTTTGAATGGCGCATGTAGTCTGACGCCACATAGTTGGTGGACTCAGTGATCAGATGTTTAAACAGGTCACGGTCACGTTGGGTCAGCTTGATCGCTTCCAACGTCATACGGTTTTCGCGAAGCGCCACTTCCATATCCTGGAAGGCTTTCTTCACCCCGCCGTTTTGAGGCAGCAGATAGTCACGCAGGGACTTGGTAATGGCGCTTGAAATGCCCCCATACAGCGACGCTTCAATCAGGCGGTAGAACTTGGAGCGATCGCTGCTGTTACGCAGTTTTTTCGGCAGTGCACCGAATTCAAACATCTGCGCATGATAGTCGGTGACGGAATTGAACGCCTTGAAATGTGCCGTGTCGTAGTCCGCCAGTGCGTCTTTCACTTCATTCAGTTGACGAACGCGCACCTGATTGGCAGATACCGTCTCGATAAGAATGTCGGTTGGCTTCACGCCGGATGGCAAACCCTGAACGATGAAGGGCTTGATATCCACCTTCTTGTCACGACCGGCAACCTGCTGCAAACGCACACCAAACAAGATGCGCTGGTTACGTGAGTTGACCACATCCAGCGCCGCATAACAGGCGCCCGGTTTCAGTTTACCGTGCAGGCCTTTATCACGTGATGCAGACGAGCTTCCTGCTTCAGTGGTATTACGAAAGTGCAGCAGGCTTTGGTCTGGGATCATGGCTGTGATGAACGCTGCCATGGTGGTGGATTTACCTGCACCGTTACCCCCTGACAAGGTTGTGACCAGGTTATCGATGTCAAACGTACGGGCAAAGAAACCGTTCCAGTTGACCATGGTCAGCGATTGAAATTTACCGCGCTGGGTCATGCCTGTGCCTCCTGATCGTGCTCTGTACCTTCTTCATCGAACTCTTCATCTTTTAGTAGACTGGTTTGCACGTGTTCTTGCGGATGGATCACCGCTTCACCGTCGCGGATCAGGCGAAGCTGCGCCTCACGGATATCATCGCCAGCACGCACATCCGCGCCAAAACGGAAAGTCGCTTCGCTGACACGGAATTTACCGTTCTCACCGATGGGCACAATCATCCCGATACGGCGAAGACGGCGCAGGGAGGTCTTCACTTTATCGAACAGTTTTTCACGATCAAGATCTGAACCTGACGCACGCAGCGTCACCAGTTTCATCAGTTTCTTTTCGTCTGCCAGTGTCAGCAGCTCATCAAACAGCTCCTGGGTGGTAAAAATCCCTTCCTGTGCCAACCGCTCTGGACTCAGGTAAAGGAAACACAACACCTTGCCCACCAGCATGTCGAGCTCTGACAGTACACTGCGGCCAATCAGTGACGTCGAACGAGGTCGCAAGTAAAAGAAACCTTCAGGCGCACGAACCAGTTCTGTGTTGTAGCGCTGATAGAAATGCTGCAGGGGCGTTTCAAACTCAATCAGGTAGGCGTGATTGTCCAAATCTTCGCTGGCAATATGGCGGCCAGCACGCAATGCACTATCCAACGCCGGAAACAACGGATTGGCAATCGCCTTGGCCA
This sequence comes from Grimontia sp. THUN1695, assembly GCF_059704325.2. Lineage (NCBI taxonomy): Bacteria > Pseudomonadati > Pseudomonadota > Gammaproteobacteria > Vibrionales > Vibrionaceae > Grimontia > Grimontia sp. THUN1695. Next base: position 1,486,324 of record NZ_AP046577.1, read on the forward strand.
ATTCTTCCGGCATAAATTCTTCAATATTTATCGATGACATTTGCTTGTACCTTGGCTCCGTAATCGTTAATTGCCTGCCAGTCCGGCTGGATTGCATTCATATCAGACTGCGAGTAACCGAGGCGAACCGCCTGATTGATCACGAGTCTCGCTAAATCGAAATGGCGGGCTCTTGGGTGTTGAGCCAGATAGTTTTTCAGTACCACGCCCAAATCAATGCCTTCACCTGTTGCGCGGTGGCGGGAAAGCATGTCTGCAATTTGGTCACTCAATTGGTCGTTAACCAGTGTCAGTTCCTCAAATTCAACCTCTGCCGGCATTTCACCTGTCACTTCATCGTCACGAAGCACAAGGGCTTCGTCGCGCATATCGCGCAGACGCTCTGCATCGGCAAAGGTCAGGAACCATGGGTTATCAAAATATTCTGTCACCGACTGGCGCAAGCGCTGGCTGAACGCACGGTTCTTGTCCATGTCGATGGCATTACGAATAAACTTGTGCACGTGGCGGTCGTAGCCTATCCATAGGTCAATCGCCTGCTGCCCCCAGTTTACAATGCGGTCCAGCTTCATTTGCAGGTTGTAAATCATGGCATCAACGAAATCTAAATCGTCACGGCCCTGAACCTGCTCTTGAATGTTCAACAACTGGGATTGCAATTGGTCTCCCGCGGATTGCAGGGTGTCTTGAAGTTCACGCAATGTACTGGAGGTTTCGTTCAGGAGATGCTCACAATTGGCAATGGCGGCCTGCCAATCCTGGTTCAGCAGTGCTGCAATATCGTCTTTCACTTTCTGTTGTTGTTCATCCATGGTGCGCTGGTTCAAATCGATGCGATCGAAGATTTCCGCCACAGAATACTTCAACACACCGTAAACATTTTTTCGCCAGAACTCTGCATCACCGTTTTCTTCGGCGGCACCCAGCGCTTTATCAATCTCATCTGCGACCATGGACAGTTGAATTGACAGTTTCAGGGAACTGTACTCACGATGACGCGCATAATAATCGCTAATCCCCAGCGCCAACGGTGTGAGGCGGTAAATACTCGCGCCGTCTGTCATTTCACTGGTGAAACGGCTCAGCAGGCGACTGCGTACCAAGTCGTTGATGGCATTGTTCGCGCGGAACGCGATAGTTTCGCTAGCTTGATCGAATTGGTCACTGACGATACGGAATGCATCAATCAGCTCCCCTTCCCCTAGCTCCTCCTCATAGCGCTCGCTGCTGAGCACAGCAACGGCAAGGAGAAATGCCAGCCGTTCCGGCGGTAGATTGAGAGAGAAGTCGTTCGTTTTCACCCAACCGACCAACTCAGGAACAGTCTGAGAGAATTCGCTCATCCGTTTTCCTTGTTGTCTACTTATAATCGTTATGCTTCGAGGGGACGCTGCGCGTACACATGAATGTAGCGGCCCAACGAGATAAAGGGTTCCTGGCGGCAGAGCTTTTGCTCCATCGCCACGACCTGTTCAAAGGTAAATTCACCCGTTCTTGTGTCTTTCATATAGTCATGGAACGTGCGGACACCACTTTTCCCAAAAATAGTAAAACCTGCTTCTTCTATCCATTGGTAAACGTCTTCCGGCTGGAGACCTTTCTGAGGTTGGAGTTTAAAGCGTTTACGATACGGCATGCCTTCTTCTACGTGGGTCAGGTTGCCGCAAATAAGGTTTTTAAACAGTAGGCCATTTTGGTTGTAGAACATGACTGACGCAACACCGCCCGGCTTAACTTGTGACAATACAACATCCAGCGCGTGACGTGGCTCCGCAAGCCATTCCATCACAGCATGGAAAAGCATCAAATCGAACTGTTTATCAACATGCCGTGCGATTTCCTGTACCGGCGCATGAACGAAGCGATATTGCGGCAGAAGGCCCGCTTCTTCGATGCCTTTTTCCGCCAGAGCAAGCATCTGTGAAGAAAGATCACACAAGGTGACGTTATGCCCCCGACGTGCGATTTGTTGCGATAATTGCGCCAAACCGCCTCCAGCGTCCAAAATGTCTAGTGAACTGGCTTCGCCCAAACGGTTAAGTATGGATTCGAGATCTTGCCAAACAACGGCTTGGCGGATTTCTCCTTTGCCTGAGCCATAGATGTTTTTAACAAATTTGTGGGCAATGTCGTCGAAATTTCTATCCTCTGTCACAGTGCCTTCGTTATCATTGTCTGCTAAGGGGGTTATTTTCGCACAAGGCTGCCGTTAATAAAGGCCTGATGCACTTTCTGACCCCTGTTTGACTATATTTCGGGCGACATTTCATGTTTGAACTAAAAAAACTTATATCAACTTTACTGATGCCCTTGCCTGCGCTACTGCTTATTGGATTCTTCGGCCTCTTTCTGATCTGGTTTACGCAGCGAAAAGGTTTCGGCTCTTTTTTGGTTTTTGTTTCGTTGCTGTTAATCTTCCTCACGTCTTTCCAACCATTCACATCGTCACTGCTGATCAAGCTCGAAAGACAATATCAACCTTTCCTGCCAACGAAAGAGCCGGTTGACTATGTGATGGTACTGGGCCACGGGCATGTTGTTGATGATGAGCTTCCCCCTACATCAGAATTGTCACGTGTGGCTTTGATGAGATTGATGGAAGGTATCCGCATTCACTTTATGTACCCGACCTCAAAATTGATCCTGTCAGGCTACGATGGTGGTTATGAAGTCAGTCACGCCCGTATGTTAGCGCGTGTCGCGCTGGCAATGGGGGTTAACAAGAACAACATTCTGCTGCTGGAAACCGCTAAAGATACGTGGGAAGAAGCATTTCAGGCAGCGTCTGTAGTCGGTGACAGCAATTTAGTACTGGTGACCTCCGCCAATCATATGCCACGTGCCGTATATGAATTTCAAAACGCAGGTTTGAATCCCATCCCGGCCCCCACCAACTTTATGGCGCAAAAAGAGATCCGCCAGCCTTGGATTAAATATGGGCCCCGGGCGCAGTACCTTGAGCAGTTTGAACGCTACTGGCAAGAAAACCTGGGACAGATCTGGCAACGCCTTCGTGACAAAGTCTCACAGCAAGAAGCGGTAATGCAAGGCGATCCTGTGACATCTCCCTCATCGGGTGAATAAGCTGTCATGGACAAAATAGAAACGCCCCCTTCAATGCGTAGATGCGCTCCTACCCATTGAACTGATACTAAAAAGCACAAAAAAACGCCTTGATGCATCTCAAGGCGTTTTTCTTATCCGTGGTCGCTGAGGCTTACTGGGAAACAACCCGCTTTCTTACTACGTCCAAATCCTCCGGCGTATCTACCCCGGGTGGTGGCGCTTCAATCGCAATATCAACATGGATTTTCTCGCCGTACCAAAGCACGCGGAGCTGTTCGAGGCTCTCAATATGTTCAATCGGACTGGGTGCCCAATTGATGTACGTCTTGATAAAGCCTGCCCGGTAGCCGTAGATACCAATGTGACGTTTCAGGTTCTGGTGAATTTCTGCCGGTACTTTGGCAAAGTTGTCACGATCCCAGGGGATGGTTGCACGACTAAAATACAGTGCATAGCCGTCCTTATCCGTGACTACTTTAACGGCATTAGGGTTGAACACTTCATCCTGGTGATCAATATTCACCGCCAGTGTCGACATAGGCGCATCGTTGCGCGCCAGATTCTCTGCCACCTGACGGATCACACTGGGCGGAATAAGCGGCTCGTCACCCTGCACGTTAACGATGATCTCGTCGGCCTCAAGACCGTATTTCTCAACCACTTCCGCCAAGCGCTCGGTACCTGACTGGTGATCTTCCCGTGTCATACACACTTCACCACCAAAGGCATTGGCAGCGTCCACAATACGCTGGTCGTCAGTTGCAATAATGACCCGCTCAGCACCGGATTTAATGGCCTGCTCATACACCCACTGGATCATCGGCTTGCCTCCGATATCGACCAGGGGTTTTGCCGGTAAACGGCTCGACGCATAGCGCGCCGGGATCACCACGGTGAATTTCATTGTTTAACCTCGTCAGAAGACATTTCGCGCGCTTCTGTGGTCAGCATGACAGGAATGCCTTCACGGATTGGATAAGCCAGGCGGTCAAACTTGCAGACCAACTCGTTTTTTTCTTTGTTGTAGTTGAGCTTTCCCTTGCACGCAGGGCAAGCCACAATTTCAAGCAGTCGGTGATCCATATCCATCCTTCACTTTCATGATTTTGTTCAAAATGTTGGCCGTATCTGTATCGCTGAAATCAGCATCTACCGGCAGATACCACCAATTTTCAATGTCTGGGTGCTGGTTGAGAAAGGTTCGGCATTTCACGGCATCTTTCTCAGTCATCAGCAGATTCTGGCCTTTCTTTGCCAGCGCGTCCAATTGCGCATATTCAAACGCTTTATGATCGGCAAAAGGCTCGCAATGCACCGGAGTGATACCCAGCGTATGGAGCGTATTAAAAAAGCGTTGGGGGTTGCCGATGCCTGCGAAAGCAACGGGGGCCTTGAGTGATTGCGCTGAAACCCGTTCGCCGGTTTTGAGGTTGATAAATTCTGCAGGCTTCAGCGTCATCGCCACTTCACCGGGGTGCGCCTCGCCGCCGTTGCAAACCACAAAATCAACACTGCTTAACCTGTCTGTCTGCTCGCGGAGTGGGCCAAAAGGCATGTAATGCCCATTCCCGAAACGACGCTCGCCATCAACAATCACAAGTTCAATGTCGCGGGCCAGTTTGTAATGCTGGAGACCATCGTCGGTAATGATGATGTCGACACCCAATGGCAATAATGCTTTCACGGCATCGCTGCGGACTGGCGAAATAGCAACAGGAACCCGGGTACGCTGGTAAATCAGGACAGGCTCATCCCCCGCCTGGTCAGTGCCTGTGTTTTCATCGACAATAAATGGATAACTGCCTGCCTTGCCACCGTAGCCGCGGGACACCACACCGGTATTAAAACCCTTGGCTTTCAACTGTTCAACCAGCCAAACCACCACCGGTGTCTTACCGTTCCCACCGACGGTGATGTTACCCACCACAATCACAGGCACAGGGGCCTTGTACGCGCCATTGGTTCCAGCCAGATACGCCGCGCGGCGCTTTTTTGCAATCGCGCCAAACAGCTTGCTGAGAGGCCACAGAAGTGGCGCACCTACCCAGCCTAGCGGGTGGTTTTCAAACCAGATTTTTTCGACCAACCCTGCCAAAAGCTTTATTCTCCAAACTGGATGCGGTGCAACTGGGCGTAAGCCCCTTCTTTCGCGAGCAGTTCAGCATGGGTGCCACGCTCAACAATTTCACCCTCGTCAACCACCAGAATTTGATCGGCGTTTTCGATGGTTGAAAGTCGGTGTGCAATCACCAGCACGGTGCGATCTTTTTGGAGTTCATCCAACGCCGCCTGAATAGCACGCTCAGACTCGGTATCTAGTGCCGATGTCGCTTCGTCAAGAATCAATACCGGCGCATCACGCAGCAGTGCACGGGCAATGGCAATACGCTGGCGTTGGCCACCAGACAGACTTACGCCATTTTCGCCAATGACCGTATCAAAACCGTTATCCATACTGCGGATAAAGTCAGAAGCGTAAGCCAAATCTGCCGCCCGTTCGATCTCTTCACGGGTATATTTGTCTTCTGCGGCATACGCGATGTTGTTGGCGATGGTGTCATTAAACAGGTGAACGTTCTGGGAAACAACCGCCACCTGCTCACGCAGATTACTCAAGGTGTAATCTTCAATTTTTACGCCATCAATTAGGATCTCACCGCTATCGATGTCGTAAAAGCGGGTCAGCAGATTGGCAATGGTACTCTTACCGGAACCGGAACGGCCCACCAGTGCCAGTGTTTTCCCTGCCGGCAAATCAAAGGTCACGTGGTTCAGCGCTGGCGCATCTTTGGTTGGATACGTGAACACAACATCATTCACTTTAATGTCGCCTTTCACGCGCTCAGCAACGTGTTTTCCGTTGTCTTTCTCGGTGTCCATTTCCATCAGTTCGAACAGGCTGTTACACGCTGCCATACCGCGCTGGAACTGGGATGTTACGTTCGTCAGCGCTTTGAGGGGACGCATCATTCCAAACATGGCGGCGAAAACAACCGCAAACGTACCCGCACTCAGTTCGCTGCGGATAGCATCGGTGTTTGCCAGCACCAGAACAGCCACCAGCGCAAAAGACGCTATCAACTGAATGACCGGGTTGGCAATCGCCTGTGCCGATACCAGCTTCATGGTTTGCTGGCGCATGCGGTTTGAGACTGCTTCAAAACGTGTTTTCTCAACGTCCTGTCCACCAAAACTCAGTACCACCTTATGGCCTTTCAGCATCTGTTCTGCCGAAGAAGTCACCGACCCCATCGCTTCCTGCATGTTGGATGAGATTTGACGGAACCGTTTGGAGACAACACGGATGGCAATAGCCACAATGGGAGCAATGATCAACAAGATCGCCGAAAGCTGCCAGCTGTTATAGAACATCAGGATCATCAGGCCAATGATCGACGCCCCCTCACGTACCAGACTGACCAAGGCACCACTGGTAGCATTGGCCACCTGTTCTGAATCATAGGTAATGCGGGAAAGTAGCGCACCGGATGATTCTTTATCAAAGAAACTGACCGGCATATTCATAAAATGGTTAAACATACGGCGACGCATCGTCATCACGACGTTTCCAGATACCCAGGACAGGCCATATGCAGAAACAAAGCTTGAGATACCACGCACCAGCATCAAGCCAATGAGATACAGCGGCATCCATGTAAGAAAATCACTGTCGACGGCATCATAGGTAAAGCCTTCGTCGAGAAGTGGCTTAAGCATAGACACCATCAATGTGTCACTCGCCGCATTCACAACCAGTGCGATGACGGCAACCACCAGACCTATTTTGTAATTTGAAATGTATGGCCAAAGCTGTTTGAAGGTTTCCCAGGTGGTTTTATCTTGGTAGTTTGATGACATTTTATTGGCTTATCTTCTTGCAAGTAGCGGCATTCTACTCTTTTATTTGGGGTGGTCCAAACATCTTCCTGTACCAAAAAGGCTCGAGATCAAGACGTTGGCTACTTACCCACCATCCCTTGTTTGAGAAATGTACACCTACCTGACCATGTTGTCCGGTTTCATACCAAGAAATATTACGTTCATGATACCTGTCGACAACACCGGGATTAGGCAAGTTCCAGGGTGTATAACGCCCGGTGGACGCAATGGCCACGCTGGGGTTTACGGCATCAAGAAATGACGGCGATGACGATGTCTTGCTGCCATGATGGGGAACGATAAGCACATCCGCCTGTACCTCTGCGTTTTGGTCTACCAAGCCATTTTCCTGTGCTTTTGGCAAGTCACCGGTCAGCAACACCGTATGTAAGCCATCAGATACCCGAATCACGCAGGAACTCTCATTTCCGGCATCGCTGCTGCGGGTTAAGGGATACAGAACATCAAACCTGAGCCCTTGCCATTCCCATTGCTCGCCTTTCACACAGGGCAATGCACGAAAAGAACCATCAGCGGCCCTTATCCAATCAGGTTTAAGGTTTTCAATCACCCATTGCGCGCCACCGGCATGGTCATTGTCACTGTGGCTTAGCACCAAACCATCCAGCGATGTCCTGCGACGGGACAGCACTGGTGCAAGCACGGACTGGGCGATAGTGCCGGATTGCCATGCTGCGCCCGTGTCATAAAGTATCGCGTGGTGATTCTTTTCAATCAGAACAGCGAGGCCGTGCCCGACATCAAACACATCCAGTTGCCAACTGTCAGCCGCCTGCTGATGTTGACGCCATGACAGTAAGGTGATCATTACAATCACACCAAGTACCGGGATCCGGATTAGCTTGACCTTGATTACCCCGTAGAGAAAAACAACGACAACCAGTACAAAAACCAAAGAGATATTCTGGATATCCAGCCAGCCCATATTGGCCTTGTCCAGTATTTGAGCGATCGGCCACAGTGACATATCCGCCATTTGCCAGAACAGCGGAGCAACGGGAAACCATTCCATTACCAGCGCTATCAGAATCAAAGGCACCGTCAGTAAGCTGACGATAGGCACCGCTATCAGATTAGAAAACAGGGATAAGAAACTGACACCACCAAACCCTGCCCACATCACCGGCAGCATCCCAACCAGCAAATAGCATTGCATTCTGAACAGTTGCCAGATGTAACCCCGGATACCTTCAGCGTTATTCATTTGTCCGGAAAAGGTCATCATACAAAGCACGAATACGGCACCAAATGACAGCCAGAAACTGATGGAGAAAACGGAAAGCGGATCGATCACCAGAACAACGGTTAACACCAATAACAATGTATTGAAAGGACTCACACTGTAACCGGATAACCTGATTGCTGTGTAAACGGACAAAGCAACCAGTGCCCGCAGCGAGGTGAGACTGAAGCCGGCGAGCCAGGCATAACACACCGCCGTCACCAGCCCCACGAAAGCAGGGATCCACAAACTGTGATCCGATTGGGTGATTAATGGCCTCACCCATTTTGTGACAGTGTAACTAAACAGAAAAGCAAGGCCGATATGAAGACCTGAAATAGCAAGAAGGTGGGCCAATCCACTGTTTTGCAATCTCGCCCAGTCCTCGCTTGTCAGCATTGCCCTTTCCCCGAACGCAAGGGCAACAAGAAAGCGGGCACTCTCTAACGGTTTGATACTGGGGAGCACACGATCGAACAAAGATTGCCTGACAGAAACCGTTTCATCACGTAACCGGGCCGAGAGCACAGAACCTTTAGCATGAATATGTTTGGACAGGAAATAGGTCTCTGCATCAAAACCCGCTTCGTTTACCCTGCCATAAGGTTCCCTGACCCGGGCAGTAATTTCCCATCGCTGCCCTTGCTTCACCGGTGATTCACTGCGCCAGTACAGCCGGATCCTGAACCGTTCAAATAGGGTCAGTTTTTGCCCATTCACCGTGTCGACATCAAAGATTACACTTGTTTGCTGATTTTCCCCGGTAAAAAGACTGCCAACTTTGCCTGCTATGGTAGTATTCTGAGTCACTGTTAACGCGTGACTAATTTTATACATGTGCAGTGTCGCAGCACTGAAAGCAACCAAACACCCCATGGTAAGACCGATAAAAAATCGGGGAATGCGTTTGCGTTGGGCAAGGGTGACAACAAGAAATCCCAACACAACAAAGGGTTCTGGGAGCACTAGCCACCCTCTAAGCGAGACAATAGCCACTACGATGCCGAACATCACCTTCATGTAGGCAGCCGTTTCGTGTGAATTGAAGATCTATGCCAAGAAAAATAATTAAAAAATTTCTCCCCAGACACGATGTGATCCGGAAACAAAAGGCACTTGCCGTCTTCGGCAACCTGCTTTATGACCCAAACCTCTGGTGTCTGAACCGTCGTTCGGCGTCTGGTGCCTTTGCTGTTGGCCTGTTTATGGCCTTTGTTCCCCTTCCCAGCCAGATGATCATGGCCGCTGGTCTCGCTATTCTGCTGGGCGTCAACCTCCCTCTCTCTGTGGCACTGGTCTGGATCAGCAACCCCATAACCATGCCGTTGATTTTTTGGGGGGCGTATAAAGTAGGCACTCTTTTGATGGGTGCGCCCAGCCAGCACTTCCAATTCGAACTGACGTGGGAATTTTTGTTTAACCAGATGAATCAGATTGGTCCCCCTTTCCTTCTGGGCTGTTTTGTCTGTGGTGTGGTATCTGCGGTAATTGGCTATTTTGGCGTACAGGGTATCTGGCGCTATTCTGTCGTAAGAAGCTGGCAAAAACGTCGCCTGCGCCTGCCAAAAATCAAAGCGCTCAAAAAGAAATAAGAAGTACGAAATAAACAGATGGCTAAAAAAATACCCTGCTTTGGCAGGGTATTTTTTCTTTCAGGTTCAGGTTGCGAGCCGTTAAACGCCCTTTCCAACTGAAAATGTAATCGTGGAGATTGTCACTGTTACCTTGCGCTCAATACTGATGCCGGTTGCAGCTTGCAGGCACGCTGTGCCGGATACCAGGTAGCCAGAAGGCTTAATACAATCGCGGTGACAGACACCAGAAGCACATCCGCCATCCGTAATTGTGTGGGCAGAAAATCAACGAAATAAATATCGCCCGACAAGAAGTTTTTCCCCGTCAGTGTCTCAATTCCCCCAATGATTGTAGTCAGGTTCAATGCAATCAGACACCCCGCCAACGAACCGATCAGGCTCCCCATCAACCCGGAAAGGAATCCGTGCCAGACAAAGATAGCGCGGATAAGCCCGTCCTTCGCCCCCATAGTCCGGAGTACTGCTACATCGGCGGCACGATCTTTTACCGCCATCATCAAGGTAGAAACGATATTAAAACAGGCCACACCAATCACCAGCACCATCACCAGATACATGATGGCACGCACCATCTGGATATCGCGATAGAGGAAACCATATTCTTGTGTCCAGTTTTTTAGGTACACATATTCTTTCAGCGTTTGCCCGACTTCACGAACGATTGCCCTTGCTTCCAGAGGCTCAATTACCCGCAGTGCCACACCGGACACCGCTTCCCCCATATCCAGATATTGTTGGGCATCCTGAATCGGTACCAAGGCTAACCCATGATCGACTTGGCCACCCAAACTTAAAATCCCGGAAACCTGAAGCCGGATGCGCTGTGGAGCCCGAAGCTTCAACTCAGGATCAGGAGATGGCACCAACGCCGTCACCCAGTCACCCACGACCACATCCAGATTGTCAGCGATGCCTTTTCCAAGCACAACAGCTTTGCTACCTGGTCTGAGCGTTGACCAGGCATTGTCCAATACATAGTCGCCAATGTTACTGACATAGCTTTCCTGCACGGGATCAACACCGCGAATTTGAACAGGCTTGAGGTTTGCACCTTTTTCCAGCAGTGCTGTAAAGGTGACATACGGTGCCCCAGCCGACACCTTGGGGTTTGCTTCCGCTGTGGCTTTCATCTCTTGCCAGGCTTTCACCGGCGCATCTACCCCTTCTAATTCCGCATGAGGGATCACCGCTAAAACCCGGTTATTGAGTTCGCGTTCAAAACCATTCATCGCTGACAGGCCAACGATAATCACCATGACTCCTACAGAGATCCCGATCATTGAGGAAACAGAAATAAACGATACCAGCTTGTTGCGCCGTTTTGCCTTGCTGAATCTGCGCCCGATAAACAGTGCCAGGGAATCGATCATGACGCCACAACCTCTGCCCGTGTTTCCACAAACTGGCCATCCAGCATCGACAACTGGCGATCCAGCTTTTGTGCCAGTTCGCGATCATGGGTGACCACCAGAAACGCGGTATTGAACGCCTTATTAAGTTCACGCATCAAATCATAAATGTCGAGCGCAGTTTTATGGTCCAGGTTGCCAGTAGGTTCATCGGCCAGAACCAATGCAGGTCGGTTCACCACGGCGCGGGCAATGGCGACTCGCTGGCGTTCGCCACCAGACAACTCAGAAGGACGGTGTTCAGCCCGGTGTCCCATTCCCACGGCTTCAAGCATTTCCATCGCACGACGTTTGGCTTCCGCTGGTTTTTCGCCGCCAATCATCAGGGGCATGGCAACATTTTCCAGCGCAGTGAAATCTGCTAGCAGGTGGTGGAACTGATAAATAAAGCCAATGCTTTTATTGCGCAGGGTAGCCTGTTCAGAAGCGCGCATGGTCATCAGGTCTTTACCATCGAAATAGACATTCCCTGACGTCAGGGTATCTAGCGCGCCCAATATGTGTAGCAAGGTACTTTTGCCCGACCCAGACGCACCGACGATGGCGACCAATTCGCCTTTTTCAATTGAAAATGATACACCTTTCAAAACATGGGTTTCCAACGCCCCTTCCTGATAGGTTTTAGTGACGTTGGAACAGGTTAATAATGCATTACTCATAACGAAGCGCCTCGGCTGGACGAACGGATGCCGCCTTCAACGACGGGAAAAGGGTTGCAAGAAGACTCAGTGCAATAGCACCGGCAATGACAGACATGACTTGACTAGGATTGAGCACCACCGGGAGCAACATTCCACCGCCCAACATGCTGAGGTTCAATGCGGCCATGATTTCATTGATATTCAGGGCAAGAAACGACCCAGCTACGCCCCCCAGCAACGCACCAATCACACCGCTGCTGGCACCCTGCACCACAAAAAGCGCAACAATACTTTTATGGGGCATCCCTTGGGTTTTCAAAATCGCCACTTCAGATTGTTTTTCCATCACCACCATAATGAGTGCAGAAATGATGTTAAAGGCTGCCACCAGAATAATCAGGCTCAGCATCAGGCCCATCATGTTCTTTTCCATTTTGACTGCCTGAAAAAGCTCCCCCCGCAGTGCGCGCCAGTCTGACCATTCATAGCCCATGCTTTCTGCGATTTTTTGCAATTCAGGCACATCAAAAGGTTCCGCGACAAACAGGCGCAAGTCTGCGGGTTGTGTGCGCGGCAGGCGCATAAGGCGGGCAACATCATTGAGATTGGCAAACATCAGTTGTGCATCGACATCCGTTGCCGTGTCATAAATTCCGGTTACCGTAAAGTTACGCTGCGAAGGAATGCGTCCTACCGGGGTAAACTGGCTGGCGCTGGTGATCATAACGCGCACTTTGTCACCCACTGAAACATCCAGTTCCCTGGCTGTTTTTCTCCCCAGAACCAGGTTGTAACTCCCTGGTTTCAGCGAATTAAAATCGCCACGGGCCATAAATTCACGGATCGGCTCATGGCTACCAGCATCGACACCCAGTAGACGTCCCGCAGAAATGGATTTGGCGCTTTGTACCACAGCATCAGTACTGACAATTGGCGCGGTATCCGTCACGCCTTCGAGGCTGGCTAGCGTGTTGACATCCGGCGCATGTTGCGCATCTCCCACGACAATCGCTTGAGGGATCACGCCAAGGATACGGTGCTTCAGTTGTCCCTCAAACCCATTCATTACAGAAAGGACCGTGACAAGCGCCATCACGCCAATGGTAATACCTGCGGTCGACATGTAAGAGACAAAACGACCAAATTTGTCCCCTGAGCGTCCACGAAGATAGCGAATACCAATAAACACCGGTAAAGGGTGAAACATAAATGAGATCTCAATACCTTGTTAGCCTGTCGCTATGCACAGCCTAAATGGAAACTAATCTGTGGCATGAAGAATACCTTTAAGGTCAGCCAATTGCTACGAAACCACACGCTGAACCCGGTAATCAGATGCTTTTGGCGACGAAACGTTCCATAAATTGAATACCCACAACTACCTGACGCATCTAAGTGCAGTAAAAATAAACACTTCTTTACCCGTCTGATTGGGTAAATGCCGTCACTACAGGTATAATCAATAACTAAGCAGGATTTTAGGGTTTGATGCCCCGGGAATATCAATGAGCCAGGATGAATACTTTTCCGTACATGCGCACCTGAAGATCAACGTCGATGTGCTGCCTGACGATGAACATATCCCTTCAGAAGCGGAATTTGGCCGGGAAATTCCTCTCGCATTTCGCATCGCCAGTGAATGTGGCGACCTCGACAGCAGCGTTGAAAAAGAGATCCAAGCCCTCCATCATGATGAAGGGCACGCGCTGACCAAATTCCTGCATGCACAAAACCAGAAAATCAACTTGCTGCTCGGTTTTATGCTGTCACAACAGGATGATCCCAACTTGCGGTATCAAACCGAAACATTTGGTGCCAGCAGCCTGACATTCATCGCCCGAAAAGCGTTCAAGAAGGGGCAGCATGTTCGCCTGAAACTCTTTCTTGAGAACCCTCCTTCAGCGATTTACTGTTACGGTAGCGTCTATGGCTGCAAAGAAAAGAACGGTAAGTTTGCTGTTGGCGTGAAATACATTCGCCTGCAAGAAGAAGACAGAGACGTATTGATACGTGCCGCTCTGCACCAGCAACAGAAGTTGCTCCGACAACGCGCATTGGAAAGAAACAGCTAAGCCCCAGAATTCATGACTAACAACACCTTATTTAATTTATCTGCTCCTGAAAAAGCAGGAGATATCCGTGTCGTCGCCAACCTGCATGGCGCTTCCCTTCCATTAACCGTCGCGACACTCGCCGAACAGCAAAACCGTTTTATCCTGATGGTGGTGCCGGACAACCAGACTGCCCTGAAACTGCAACCTGAAATCAAGCAGTTTACCGGTCAGGAATGTCACGTATTCCCCGATTGGGAGACGCTGCCTTACGACAACTTTTCTCCGCATCAGGACATTATCTCTGATCGTATCGCCCGCCTTTACCAGTTGCCGCAGCAGACCTCAGGAATTTTGCTGATCCCGGTCAGCACCCTGATGCAGCGTGTGATGCCCCATTCTTTCCTGGTACAGCACGCACTGATGGTAAAAAAAGGCGACCGCCTTTCTCTGGAAAAACTGCGTCATCAGCTTGAGCTTTCCGGTTACCGTCATGTTGATCAGGTGATTGAGCATGGCGAATACGCCAGCCGTGGATCAATCCTTGATTTGTTCCCGATGGGGGCAAACCAACCGTATCGTATCGACTTCTTTGATGACGAACTGGACACCATCCGCGAGTTCGATCCTGAAAACCAGCGTTCTACCCAGGAGCTGGACAGCATCAACCTGCTCCCGGCACATGAATTTCCAACCGATGACGACGCCGTTGAACAGTTCCGTGTTAGGTGGCGAGAACGCTTTGATGCACGCCGGGAACCCGAGTCTATCTACCAGCAAGTCAGCAAGAAAACCTGGCCGGCCGGTATTGAATACTGGCAGCCGCTGTTTTTCGATGAAACTGAAACCCTGTTTGATTACCTGCCGCAAAACACGCTGTTGGTCACCAAAGGGGATTTAGAAGCCTCTGCCAAACAGTTCCTGAAAGACGCAGATTACCGTTACGACCAGCGCCGCGTTGACCCGCTGCGTCCCCTGCTGCCACCCAACGAGATTTGGCAAACCATTGATGAGCTGTTTGGTGCATTCAAACGCTACCCACGCATTAAGGTGCAGTTTGACCAGACCGAATTAAAAGCAGGCCGCACCAATGCGCCAGTTTCAGCATTGCCTGAGCTGACTATCAACCAGCAACTGAAAGAACCACTCGGCGCGCTTCGCCAATTTACCGAAGCGTTTACCGGCAAGATTGTGTTCTCCGTGGAAACCGAAGGCCGCCGTGAAGCCATGCTGGATTTGCTGGCACGCATTAAAATCCGCCCTATGGTTTGTGGTTCGCTCAGTGAAGCGCTCGACTCGCCGACAGATTTTTCGATGGTGGTCGGCCCGGCAGACATCGGTTTTCAATGTGAAAACCCCAACTTTGCACTGATTTGTGAGAGTAACCTGCTGGGTGAGCGCGTTGTACAACAACGCCGCCGCGACAACAAAAAAGCCGCCACCAGTTCAGACACCATTATCCGTAACCTTGCCGAGCTGCAAATCGGCCAGCCAGTTGTTCACCTGGAGCATGGTGTCGGTCGCTATCTGGGTTTGCAAACTCTCGAAGCCGGCGGTATCACCACTGAATATATGACATTGGAATACCAGCAAGGGGCCAAGCTCTATGTGCCTGTTGCTTCCCTGCATCTGATCAACCGTTACAGCGGCGGCGCAGAAGAATCAGCCCCCTTGCACAAACTGGGTGGCGAAGCGTGGGAGAAAGCCAGAAAACGGGCGGCTGAAAAAGTCCGCGACGTAGCGGCTGAGTTACTGGACGTTTATGCCAAGCGGGCAACAAAGCCAGGCTTTGCCTTCAAGCATGACCGCGAGGCATACCTCGATTTCTGTGCCGGATTCCCGTTCGAAGAAACAGCCGACCAGAAACAGGCAATCAATGCTGTCCTGTCTGACATGTGCCAGCCGATTGCGATGGATCGTTTAGTGTGTGGTGATGTGGGCTTCGGTAAAACAGAAGTCGCCATGCGCGCAGCCTTCCTTGCTGTCAACAACAGCAAACAGGTCGCGGTGCTGGTCCCTACTACCCTGCTTGCCCAGCAACATTTTGAAAACTTCCGCGATCGCTTTGCCAACCAGCCCGTTCGTGTCGAAGTGCTTTCCCGTTTCAAATCGGCCAAAGAACAAAAACTGATCCTTGCTGATGTAGCGGAAGGGAAAGTCGATATCCTTATCGGTACCCACAAATTGCTACAAAGCGACGTGATATTCCACGATCTCGGTTTGTTGATTGTCGATGAAGAGCATCGCTTTGGTGTCCGCCAGAAAGAAAAAGTGAAGGCAATGCGTGCAAACGTCGATATCCTCACGCTGACGGCAACGCCAATCCCACGAACGCTGAATATGGCCATGAGTGGTATGCGCGACCTGTCTATTATCGCCACTCCACCTTCACGTCGTCTGGCGATAAAAACCTTTGTCCGTGAACGCGAGAGTTCACTCATCCGTGAAGCCGTGCTCCGTGAAATCATGCGCGGTGGGCAGGTTTACTTCCTGCATAACGACATTGATTCGATTGAAAAAACAGCAGACGAGCTCGCTGAACTGGTGCCGGAAGCACGGATCACTGTCGCCCATGGACAGATGCGAGAACGAGAACTGGAACGTATCATGTCCGATTTCTACCACCAGCGTTTCAATGTGCTGGTGTGTACCACCATTATCGAAACTGGCATCGACGTGCCAACGGCCAACACCATCATCATGGATCGCGCCGACCACTTGGGCTTAGCCCAACTTCACCAACTGCGTGGACGTGTTGGCCGTTCCCACCATCAGGCTTACGCTTATCTTCTGACACCGCACCCTAAGCGAATGACCAAAGACGCCGTCAAGCGGTTGGAAGCCATTGCATCACTGGAAGATTTAGGCGCAGGCTTTACGCTGGCAACCCATGACTTGGAAATTCGCGGTGCCGGTGAATTACTTGGTGATGAGCAGAGCGGACAAATCCAGTCGATTGGCTTTACCCTTTATATGGAAATGCTTGAGCAAGCCGTTGAAGCACTGAAAGAAGGGAAAGAACCGTCACTTGACGATCTGCTTAATCAACAGACAGATATCGAGCTTCGTATTCCCGCGCTATTGCCAGACAGCTACATTCCGGATGTGAATACACGACTGTCACTGTACAAACGTATTGCGGGCACCAAAACGCCTGACGATATCGAAGAGTTGCGTGTTGAGCTTATTGATCGCTTTGGCTTGCTGCCAGATGCGGCAAGCAACTTGCTCAAAATACAACAGCTCAAACTACACGCGGCGAAACTGGGTATACGTAAGATAGACGCACATGACCGAGGCGGTGTGATCGAGTTTACTCAAAACGCGCAAATTGATCCCGGCTTCCTGGTGGGTCTGTTACAATCCCACCCGAGCCGTTATCGATTCGAGGGACCGACTAAACTCAAAATCGCCGAATCACTCACTGATCGCCGAGAGCGGGTTGCGTTCATCGAAACACTTTTAAACCAGTTTGCTGAAAATTTATTGGTTGCCTGAACAGGCAACCGGCTTTTAAAACGGAGTAATGCTTTGAAAAAGCTGATTATCCTGCTGCTTTGTGCCATAAGCTGGCCTTCTTTTGCAGAACGCTTGTTTGATGTTGAAGTCATCGTATTTAAGCGTAACCAAAACCCAGATGCGGTTCAGGAAAACTGGCCCGATGCACAGCCGGACATTAACCTGAATAATGCGATATCAGTGTTCGACTCCCAAGCCCTTGCAGCACGTGGCCTGAAGGTACTGCCAAAGAGTCAATGGCAATTAAATGCAGAATATGACCGCCTGGCAAACCATGCCGGCTTCAAGCCTCTGGTTCATGTTGCCTGGCGCCAGAACGACGGCGGGCGTGGTATGATGCCAAAATTGCGCTTTACCGCTGGCCGGAACTTTGGTGACAGCTTCTATACAGATGGCACATCCAAGGATGCGCTCATCACGACCAGTGAGTATGCACCTGACAGTGACCAGCCAACCGAAAAAATCAGCGGCCCAATGTACGAGCTGGATGGTTTTATCCGTGTTTATGTGCAGCACTATCTGTTCATTGAAACCGATCTGGCACTGCGTGAGCCTAGCGAGCGAAAAGTACTGGAAGAAGTGCAGGTGGTACCAACATCCTTGGAAAACCCGACAATAACGGATGTCGAAAGTATCGTGGCAGATAACGCGATATCAGATACCGAAGGCAGTGCGTTGACCGGTCTGCAGAAACTGGAGCGTACTTACTCTGTTGAGAAATACCTGAAATCTTACCATTTCGAACAAAAACGTCGCATGCGCAGCGGCGAGGTCCATTATCTCGACCATCCACTGATGGGCCTGATCATTAAGGTTACCCGCGTCGACTAATGTCTTCCAATATGTCGCCGTTTTCATCCAGCGCCCTCATTTGAGGGCGTTATTTTCATATTTTATACCCAAACCACCTGATGTTACGTGTACTTTAGGTATACTCAAACCGATAACCCTAGGCCGGGACGATGATGCAAGCAAACCTTGAATTCCAAACCGACCGACTGACTCTCCGGGCGTTAAAGCAGGTTGATGTCATCCCGCTCAAAACGGCCATTTCAGAGTCAGCAGATACCATCAGCCCCTGGCTGGATTGGTGTCACGAAGGATTCGACACTCTGGATGCTGAAGCCTGGATCAACCGGAGTCGTCAGGGATGGTTGACCGGATTAAGCTATGAGCTTGCTGCCTTTGAGAGTGAGACTGGCGCGTTGATCGGCTGTGTCTATGTGTCCAGCATTGACAGCGTCGCCAACATGGCAAACCTGGGTTATTGGATTGCCACTAAGTATCAAGGATGTGGATACGCACTCGAGGCAACAGAAGTCGCCACGAACCTCGCCTTCAGTCACCTGTTGCTAACCCGCCTGGAACTGGTGATGGACCCTGCTAATCAAGCCAGTATCCGCATTGCCGAAAAGCTCTGCGCTACCTTCGAGTGCCGTGCACGAAACCGCTATATGTACGATGGCAAAGCCCGCGAAGGTTTGGTTTATAGTCTTATCCCTGAAGACGTAATAATGTAAAAAAAAAAAGCTGCCAATAGCAGCTTTCTAATACCCTTTTACAGATGTGATCAATGCAACTTAAGCGAAGGGCGAAGCACACGGTTGATGCGGCTCACCACCATCATCAATCCCGTTTTAATCACGCCATGCAAAGCAATCTGGTGCATACGATACAGCGAAATGTAGACTATGCGTGCCAGACGGCCTTCAACCATCATTGAACCGCGGGTCAGGTTGCCCATCAGGTTACCCACTGTAGAGAAGCGGCTCAGTGAAACCAATGACCCATGGTCTTTATAAACATAAGATTTGAGTGCACGGCCTGTCATTTTTGCCACAATATTTGAAAAACAACAGCTCGCCATCTGGTGCGCAGATTGAGCGCGTGGTGGCACCATGGAGCCATCCGGTTGTTCACAAGCGGCACAGTCGCCAATAACAAAGATGTCATCATCACGGGTGGTCTGTAGCGTTGGTTTAACGACAAGCTGGTTAATGCGGTTGGTTTCCAATCCTGCAATATCCTTCAGGAAGTCCGGTGCCTTGATTCCAGCAGCCCAAACCATGATTTGTGCCGGGATTTTGTCGCCATCTTTGGTGGTCAGGCCATCTTTTTCTGCCTTCACCACCATGGTTGCCGTACGTACATTCACACCCAGCTTAATCAGTTCCTGTTGCGCGGCCCCTGAAATACGTGGCGGCAATGCAGGCAGGATACGCTCACCCGCTTCTACCAGCGTCACGTTCAGCTTGGAACTGTCCAGATCCTGGAAACCATAGTTGTGCAACTCTTTAACCGCATTGTGAAGCTCGGCAGAAAGCTCAACACCCGTAGCTCCCCCACCAACAATCGCGATATCGACAGTGCCGTTACCCGATTTTGCATGCAACTTAAGAAACTCGTTGTTCATTTCATTGCGAAAACGGCGAGCTTGCTCTGGTGTATCAAGGAAGATGCAGTTATCACGAACACCGGCAGTATTGAAGTCATTTGAGGTTGAGCCAATAGCCATCACCAAAATGTCATAGTTCAGCTTCCGTTCAGGCATCAGCAGTTCGCCGTCGTCCCCATCGTGCAATGCCGCTAATGTAATCGTTTTATTATCACGATCGATACCAGACAAGCTACCCAACTGAAAATCGAAATAGTGGTTTTTAGCGTGGGCACGATAACTGATTGCATCCACGCCTTCATCAAGAGAACCGGTTGCCACTTCATGCAAAAGTGGTTTCCAGAGATGGCTGGATTTACGATCGACAAGAGTGACCTTGGCGCGCCCTTTACGTCCAAGTGTGCGTCCCAGTTTGGTTGCCAATTCAAGGCCACCCGCACCACCACCGACTACAATAATCTTGGTCACAATTACTTCCTTACCATAATTTAAATTCGAAAAAAATTGTCACACCCCGCGTATCTCATGTCGCAGGATGAAGATTAGGTCAGACAAATCCGGTCGCTTTTCTGGTATGAGCTCTGCTCTGGAAGGGAGAGGTAAAGCGCCGTTGTTTCAGCGTTAAACGCATGCATCTTTCATTTGTATTTTATTTGTTGCATGCCGACATCATTAAATTTATGACGTGATACCACTTTTCGTTGAACCATTATACAGCTCACTTGATCTCAATCAATTTTTAAATCTACAAGCCACGCCAAGGACAGCGAAATCAGCCAGATGTAAAAATACGTCCTTCATTCCACAACGTTTGAAAACGAAAGAGCATCGGCTTTTAACAACCGATGCTCATGATATTTAACACTACGAGTTACGCGTTTTTAAACGCTTTCATTGCCTGAAGATGATGGGAAATACTCTTAAACTTGTGGGTCTGGGTGTCATCCCAGACGATGTTATAATACGGACTCAACACGGCCGCTGAACGTGCATTGTCCAATATTTCATCCGCCTTCGAGAGCACAACCATGCAACGTCCTGCATTCTTGCCACGGAAGTTGTCAACACACTTGGTGGCGATATCCTCATACTCTTCCGGTCTGTCGATGCGGCCTTCCATATTTTCCTGTGGAAACAGGTTGGGATTAAAGATCACCTGTTTGATACCACTCAGAAAGCCAATACGCTCCGACCAAAAGCCCCCCAAACCGACACCACAGATCAATGGAGCCTTGTCATCAGACAGTGACATTTGCTTATTCACCTCTTTCAAAAGGTGCTGCATGTCATGTTTTGGATGCAGAGTACTGTAATTGATAAATCTAACATCCGGGTCAATGAACTGAAGTTGCATGACCTTTTCATGGTTTCCTGGGCTGGTTGAGTCAAAGCCATGAAGATAAATAATCACAGAAAATCCCTCTTATTCATCACTGGTTTTTCCAGCTTGTTATCTTACCCAAGCAAATCGCGTTGAAACGCTAAGGGCATGCCATTTGCACATTGCTGAAGACAGCCCTTTCACGTGGCTTGGGCACGAAAATACTATCACCCAATCACACATTTTAGTCAGGGTTTAAGCTGAAACACGGGTGTGGCTCAAGGTTTTCAAGCCCCGCAGGTGCATAAAGCAGCAATCAGTTTAATACATCAGTGATATCCGCGCTGTATGAGGCCAATTTGTCACGGAATGCAGCCCGCTGTTTATCCGACAGGTGGCGATCCAGGCGCTGTAGCAATTCATAACGGCGGGCATAGTAAATCGCCATATCATTTTGGTGTTGCTCACTGTCGAACGCGAGAAGGTGAGTAAAATACGTATTGATTCGCTGTGCCAGATCCGGTGCATTCCTGTTCATCAAAATCCCTTCTAATTCAGCCACCAACGTATTCCTGATGGAATAAAACACCGGACGCATTTCGATTTGATATCTTGCCATTTCAAGAAATTGCCGTTGCTGTTTGTCGTTGACTGACTTGACCCAGAACTCCGCGCGCTCTATCAGCTTTTCCTGCCGACGTTGATACTGTGCTTCCAGATCCCCCTCATTGGCTTTTTCTACTGCTTCTTCAATATTTTCATTTACTGTATCTAGCCAGACTTTCGCCTGTTCATCACTGAGTGATGAAATCAGGTTTGTCAATGCCGGTGTCAGGCCAGCCAATGAATCATAAATCACTGCATTTACCTGCTGGTGGTATTCACGAATTTGAGGGTAAGACAGGGGGGTCGCCATGTCCGTTTCCAGCTTGTTCAATAGTCGCTGAATCTTGGGAAGCTCAGATTGGCGATGCCATTGATGGAAAGCGGCCAAATCTGCATCCAGTCGCTTTTGCTGGCTGGCATTCAAGTCAACATAATCAGAGAGGTAATAGTCAATCCAGAACGGCAGTGTGTTGTAAGCAAACTGGTTAGTGCAGGCGGAAAGAATGATAACCGCAGTAACAGAAAGAAGGAGGGGTTTTATCCGTGATCTCACCAGTTTCATTGCGGTTTCGCTCCTAAGGTTTGCTTACTGCTGCCTACTTACCGTGGCAAAGACGCCTCCGCCTTTGCGAGGAAATCATCTCTGCGTTTCTGATACAGCGGTTCGCCATACAGTTGGAATCCAAGGGCATACCACAACGCACCTAAATAGTCCGCGACAGGTTGCCACCGCACACAGGCACGATGCCATATTCCGACCGATTTGATACGTCTTATATGACAATAGCGATCCACTAAGGTTTCAAGATCCAGCCCATTTGCAAGTGAGGTCATCACCAAATCTAATGCTGGATCACCCAAGGCAGCATATTCCCAGTCAAGAATTTTTATCTCCCCGCTTTTTTCCTGCACCAAATTGTAATAACCCAGATCGTAGTGACAGGTGGTTAATTCAAGGCCGCTCGAAAAACGGTTCTCCTGAAAATGCCGGTGTAAAGCAATAAGACGTGGGCTTTTGAATTCTTCATCCAGGCTGTCGAAGTACACAACCCCTTTATCAAAAGGGTCAATGTGGTTAGTAAGCGGCGGCAGCCCATGAACACGGGCCTGAAGTTCAGCCATGGTCTCGATTGACACATGTTCCAAGGTAGAACCGTCAATCCAGGGGTTTAATAAGCCATTATTGAAATATTTAACCGGCGGCGCAGCTAACCCCTGTTCTGAGGCCGTTTTCAATGCATTAAATTCATGGCTTCGTGAAAGGCCAAATGCTCTGGCAGACGCCGATTCTGGCCGCCAGACGAAACGGCGTCCATCCTCAGCAGTCAGTTTCAGGCAGCGATTGCTGAGGCCACCGGAGAGATACGTGGCATCGACAATAATAAAATCAGGCCGCAGCGTTTCAATCACTGCGGCCTTGTCGTTATCTTCTTGCGTAAGCAACATTTACCATCCGATCAAGGATTTGGACAGCTTCTTACGAATTTCTGTTTCGTCTGCCCACTCTATCAGGCCGGTTTCAAGATCCATCAGGCGCATGGTCATTTTGTAGTAAACGTCTTGGTCGCTGCCATCGCGCTTGTTGATGCTAGACAGGTTGCCATAAAGCATATATTGCGCACCCACCATTTTACCGAACTGGATTGCGGTTCCCGGATTAACCAATGCATCGTTGTTTTGGAAGTCCAATTGTTCACGGACAGCTTCAACGCGGGTCATGTCAACAAAACGGAACCGACCAGAGTTGATCAGGCGGGTGCTGATGGTGTCGGTGATAGATTCAGTATCAATGTGTTCGGCCGTTTTATTTTTGATGGATTCAACAAAGACGATCGGACGGCTGTCACGGGTAATGGCTGTAACAGAACCGGAAGACAGCATGCTGTCTGTCATGTCTGCCGCGATTTTTTGCAAGTCCGTCGAACCAAAATCGATAGTTGTGGTTTCCACTTCCTGAGCATCACCATAGCTTACCTGCCTGGCACATCCTCCCAAGATGAGTGCAGCACCCATCAGTACAATTAGGCTTTTTTTCATTGGTATACCTGTTTAGTTGTTATCACTGATATTTCTGAGCGAAACACGAAAATTCTTGGCGTCGGGATTCAGGGCAGCGCCCTGAAGTATCACCGACTGACCGCCATAAACGACAAACTGCCGCCATGGTGATCTGCCACTGTCAACCTCCAGCCCCTGAGCATCATACCAATTGAAACGGTACTGCAGGTTTTGCGATTTATCGCTCTTATTCGTAACCATGACCTGGGCCAGCAGCCTTCCATTCACCATACTGCTTTTCGCATTACCAAATTCGAGATTTTGCGCCAGTACCGAATTGCCGAGCACCACATTCTGGTTGCTGCTATCGATACTGAGACCAGTGGTGGTGTTAGCACAACCTGTCAACAGCATGGTGGCTGAAAACAACATTGCTGCATATTTCATCATATGCCTCCTAATATCCCCTGCCAATGAACCACCCTGCCTCCCTGTCTGGATAGCCAGACCAATGTGGTTTTTCCTGGTTCTACGTTTACGTTAATGGTTTGTCCATCAGCATTTACCTGACGCTGACCTTGTGGGTAAAACCCGCTATAAACACCGACACTTTCGGGTAATGTCTGCCAACTGCGGGTATCCGGTTGTTCGCTCAGCACATTAAATACGTTGACCACGAAGTTGCCAAGGCCACTTTCATCGTTCTCTGCCAGAGACTTTCGCAGCTCATTTTTTGCCACAACCCTAAGGATTTGCCTTACCGCCATAGCAGGCATTGCCTCATTAAGTGCCTGTTGTGCCATGCCATTGACGTTTGCCAGTTGCTGTGGCTGTACAACCTGACTGTCAACAGTCAAAGCCCTTTGCGGCGTCGTTTGGTATGAGCGGTAATACGGCAAGCTGACAGTATGTGCTGCCAGATCACCATGGCTGTCCGGTAGCCATAAAGGCAAGCGCCAGAAATCCCGGGCATTGACCACGCCCTGCTCGCTCAGTATGACTAACTGTCCTTTTGACCGGTCAGGACGTTGATACTTCCCGTACTGTTTCTCCAATAACCTGAGTTCATCCCGGCGACCCTGCCTGAACGCAATACGCATGGCCGCTTCCGCAATGTATTTATTATCAGGTTCAACGGCCAGCGCACGGCTGTAGTCAATAAAAGCGCTGTTCAGGTTTCCTTCTGCTTCATAAAGCAGGGCAGAAAGATAGAACAGGTACCCGTTTTGCACAAAACCCAGCGTTTGACCGGCATCCGGATAGCGGGACAGCACTGCGCCAAGGTTTTCATTTATGCCATTTTGCTGCGCTGTTCTGTTGGCACTCTCCAGTTCATCTTGCCGGATTTTTCGTGCCCGCTCCTGAACCAGGTTTGCCCGGCGCACCTCAACCAAAGCGCCTTGCACGTCATTATTTTGCAGATAGCCCAGTGCCAGGTAAAGGTGCAGGAAACCCAACTCGTAATCCGGCGGTGTATAGCGGATCATGTTGTCGTTAGTGATCAAGGCACCGAGTTGATCTACGCCTTGGGACAACTGGATGATGGCCGCTTCTTGCTGTTTTGTGGCAGCAATATCTGCCCGCTCAAACGAGGTTTTGCTCAGCGCAGTGTCACCGGCAAGAAGCGCAAGCCGCCCTTTTTCCATGCCATCAAGGATCTCGCCATCAGGCTGTTCAGGTAACGACGCCAGTGCCTGCTGATACTCGCCGTGCGCCAACAATGTGTGCGGTTGCTGAAGTGCAGCCGAATAGTGGCTGAACAGGCCCTGCGCAGACAGGTTGGCACATCCAACCAGGCTGACCCCCAGGCAACACGCCACCAGTTTTTTTAAAACAGACGAATAGGCCCTGCGCCGGTCAGCGAGGGCCGGAAAATCATATCGAACCATTAACCGATCAGCATAGGTCCCAGAGGGCGGCCACCAACCAGGTGCATGTGGATGTGATACACTTCCTGACCACCATGATTATTGCAATTCATGATCAAGCGATAGCCATCTTCGGCAATTCCTTCCTGCTCAGCCAGTTTACGCGCAACAGTAAACATGCGGCCCAATGCCAGCTCATCTTCTGTTTCCACGTCATTCACGGTCGGGATCAGCTTGTTGGGAATGATAAGGATATGGCTTGGAGCACGGGGGTTAATGTCACGGAATGCAGTCACAAGATCGTCTTGGTAAACCACATCAGCAGGGATTTCCTTGCGAATGATTTTACTGAAAATGGTCTCTTCAGCCACGGGCAACTCCAAATGAAAGATATACGAAGCTGTAAGTATGCTAGACAGAAAGGATATGAGCAATAATGAACGGTGTTTTTTATCGTGGTTAGTGGCTGTTATCTGAAATATTCATTTTTGGTAACAGTTTTGCCCCAAATTCAGAACAGCTTTTGACACCATCTATCAGCACCCAGTTGTTTATTAACCACTCTCTCAGGAAATTTGCGTCTCACTTCAAAGGTTAGAAAGTATTGGCCTTTTTACCTGTAAAGTTTTTGAAATACTGGCGGATGACAAGATCAGTAACGCGTTTAACCACACGAGTCTGCTGCGAAATACATCCGCCAGTGATAGACATGTTAGAAAAATACCCTTTGGCGGCATCATTCAGCGGGTTTCTTGCTTTTTTATGTTGACCCTGCATTTAGGGAGACACCGGATACCTGCCGGTGGGAGGAATATCAATGGCTAAAAAACGACAAAGCTCCGTCATTCGTCGCATGTATGCCGGGTTTACGGTGCTTGCCGTGAGTCTGGTTGCAACCAATACACTTAACCTTAATAGCTCTCAGAACATCCACGAACAACTTGAGGTAGTCACGTCAAAAGCCCTTCCCCTCGTCTCTTTATCGAATGAAGCCAGCGTGAGCCTGCTGACTGCCGACAAGATCTTCAAAGACTACCTGACCAGCAGCAACGTGGCGCAGAGTGAGCTGGTACTTGAAAACTTCGACGTGGCACGGCAAAAATTCGATACCGCCGTGAACAACCTGAATCAGGCGGCCTCAGGTCAGGTTGCCCTGGCGGCAAAACTGGAAGCGTTGCGTGGCATCGAAAAGCGATATTTTTCCGAAGCTTCTGAAGCCATTGGCAATTACCAGCGTCAGCAAACTGCAAAAGAAAATGGGATAAAAGCCGCCCGCCAGTTCCAGCGTATGAACACCGCACTGGCTTTGGGTATGCAAGATTTTGTCGCCAACAAGGGCTCAACCACCCTCAAGATCATTTCCAAAACCTACTTTAAGAAGCTCCAGGAAACCGAAACCCACACCTCTGATGCTCTTGCCAGTGACAAACTGGAAGACGTAGAAAAAGCGATGAACGGCAACCGCCGTAGTGTCAAACAGCTGAACTATTCGTTCCGCTCCCTGACGGCACAATTGCCAGAGCTGAAAGAGAAGTTCCAGAAAGACATTGATGCCTTCACCCGTGATGTCAGCCGTGAAGGTGGTGTGCTTGACCAGCATTATGCGTATCTTGTCGCCACCAACGAGCTCTACACCAATATCGGCAACCTGGCTGCGGAAGTCGATAACGCCATGGCAATTCTGGATCAGTTCCGTAGCGAAGCAGAGAGTGTAATGGCAACCTCTATTCAGGATGCCAACAACACCTTCCAGAATGGAGTTCGACAGACCATTGTTATCGGCGCGCTGATCCTGGCGATAACCGCGTTTATTGGCTGGCATATTGCACGCAGTGTCCGCAAGCCCCTGAGCAGCACGCTACAAGTTCTGGAAGCGATCACTGACGGTGATATGACCAAACGTATCGATGTAAAAGAACACAACGAATTTGGCCAGCTGGCCGATCACATCAACACCCTGGCATCCAACCTTCAAGGCATTTTGCGACAACTTCGGGATGCCGCGCAGGAACAGGCAGAAGTCGCCGCGGCAAACCAGTCCACCACCCAGAATGCAAAAGCACAGCTTAACGAACAGCGCCAGCAGACCACAGCCGTCGCAGCTGCCATGACTGAGATGGAGCATTCCGTTCAGGATGTCGCCAACAGTGCCCGCCAGACCATGGAAAAAGTGATGGAAGTGGGCGAAGCGGCATCAAAAGGCCGTGAAATTATGACTCGCAATATCAGCACCACCCACCAGCTTTCAAGCCGTCTGGATGATTCGGTCGCCGTGGTGTCTTCACTGCAGGAGATGACCGCCAATATCGAAAGCATTCTTGACGTGATCAGCAACATTGCAGACCAGACCAACCTGCTTGCCCTCAACGCCGCTATTGAGGCAGCACGCGCCGGTGAGCAAGGACGAGGCTTTGCGGTTGTGGCCGATGAAGTACGTGTGCTGGCAAAACGCACGTCAGACTCAACATCTGAAATCGAAGAGATGATCAGCAAGCTGCAATCACAATCCCGCGAAGCGGTTCAGGTGATGCAGGAATGCGTTGAAGAAATGGGGAACAGTGTCACTCAGGCATCTGACGCCAACTCTGCCATGGAAGAAATTGAAGCCATCATTCTGATGATCAGCGATATGAGCAGCCAGATTGCCGATGCCGCCTCTGAGCAGAGCACAACGTCTGCGGATATTGCTCGCAACGTCGAGCATATCAGCGTGATCGCAGACAGCAGTTATTCCGCTATGCAAGATGTCGCGGGTGCCAGTGAGCGACTGGACCAGCAAGCCGTTAACCAGAACGAACTGGTACATAAGTTCACGGTGTGATCCTTCCCCAGACCAGAAAGCGGAGGTGTCATCCGCTTTCTGGTTTCTTCCCTCTTACATGCCCATCAACCTCCGGGTAATGTCTGCCGCACTGGCTTCCTCACAAAAGGCGTTATTGGTGCCAGACCATAAGGGCGTGAAATCATCCCTACCCTCTTTTTCTGCGGCGGCGCGTAATGGGGCCATTTCAATCGATGCATAGGGAAATACAGGCGCACATGTGTTGATGCAACCGAGCGATGCCATCGCGCCGTTAACAATGCCCCGTGCCGGACGTCCTGAAAAGACATTGGTCAATGCCGTATGCTGCGCCGCACTGGATGTTAACGCCTGACGATGAAGCGCTGAGGTGTCGGCTTCATGGCAGAGAAGATACGCCGTACCTATCTGTACAGCGGCAGCACCCAGAGAGCGCGCATGCTCAACATGCTCCCGTGTAGCGATACCACCAGCGGCGATGACAGGTAAACCAACCGCGGCTATCACATCCTGAAGCAAATCAAACGTCGGCCGTTGGGAGTCCAGTGATTCGGTGAGAAACATTCCCCGGTGACCACCCGCTTCCACACCCTGTACAATCACAGCATCACACCCATGCTGTTCCAGCCACACAGCTTCTTCCACCGTGGTAGCAGTAGAGAACACTTTCGCCCCCCAGCCTTTCACCCGTTCAAGTAAAGACGGCTCCGGCAGCCCAAAATGAAAACTGATAACAGGCGGGGCATAAGGTGCAATCACATCGGCAATCTCGTAACTGAATGGCAATCGGCTGGCGCGGTTATCCAGCGTACTTTCATCAATACCATAGCGCGTGAAGAAAGGTTTGAGCTCGGCCCGCCAGCGGCGATGACGAATCTCATCAAAAGGATGTGAAAGATGGCAGAAGAAATTGAGATTATAAGGATTACTACTGGCCTCCCGAAACTGTTCGATTTCATCGACAATTTGCTCTGCAGATAACATCCCGCAGGGAATCGAACCCAGCCCTCCGGCATCACTAACAGCAATGGCTAACCGGCTGTTTTGTACACCCGCCATCGGTGCCTGAACCAAGGGGATATCTATCCCCAGCCACTCAGCGAAATCCAGTTTTTCCATATCTCAGTCCTTTTCTCCAGATGGCTGTTAAACATTCAGTGACACCAAACCATAAATCAAAACAATCCATTGCCTGATAAATAAGGCATCATTTTGACGATGCCTTCAAACAATAAATACATCAATATGCATATTGATTTCAAAGCACGCTCAAAAAAGTGTTCTGTAAACAGGGGAAACAAACAACCTTCTATGGGTACGCAGCCAACATACAAAACGTCACCACGCCCCGAAAATGAGAGAAAGAAGATGAAATAAAAGCCCTTTTCCACTATCATCCTGCCGCCTGAGCGCAAGCGTTTGCTTTTTTATTTCATATACCTTGCCAACAGGCGCCAATCCGATTTTTAGCTATGGAGGGACGCCTTAATGAACACACTTACAATTACTCGCCCTGACGACTGGCATGTCCACCTTCGTGATGGCGATGTACTGGTTGATACCGTCCGCGATATCAGCCGTTATAACGGCCGCGCGCTGATCATGCCAAACACTGTTCCTCCTGTGATCAATACTGACATGGCACTGGCTTACCGCGAACGCATTATGGCGCAAAAGCCCTCCGCACAATTTGAACCGCTGATGTCACTGTACCTGACCGACAACACCTCCCCTGACGAAATCCGCAAAGCGAAAGCCTCCGGTGCGGTAGTCGCAGCGAAACTTTATCCTGCGGGTGCTACAACCAACTCAGATTCCGGTGTCACCAACGCGAAGAACATTTACCCTGTTCTGGAAGCCATGCAGGACGTGGGCATGCTGCTACTGGTACACGGCGAAGTGACCCATCATGACGTGGATATCTTCGACCGTGAAAAAGCCTTCCTCGATACGGTTCTGGCACCCATCGTGAATGACTTCCCAGGTTTAAAAGTCGTGCTTGAGCACATCACCACAGCCGATGCCGCAAACTTTGTGAAAAATGCCAATGAAAACGTAGCGGCTACCATCACTGCGCACCACCTGATGTATAACCGCAACCATATGCTGGTCGGTGGTATTAAGCCCCATTTCTACTGTCTGCCCATCCTGAAGCGCAACACGCACCAGGAAGCACTGGTTGAAGCGGCAACCAGTGGCAGCAAGAAGTTCTTCCTCGGTACAGACTCAGCACCACACGCGAAAGGCGCGAAAGAATCAGCCTGTGGGTGCGCGGGGTCTTACACAGCGCACGCCGCACTGGAGCTTTATGCTGAAGTGTTTGAGCAGGAAGGAAAGCTGGAGAATCTGGAAGCCTTTGCCAGCTTTAATGGACCGGATTTCTATGGCTTGCCGCGTAACACCGACACCGTCACCCTGACGAAAGAAGCGTGGCCGGTCCCTGCCACCATGCCATTTGGACAGGATATTGTCGTACCAATCCGTGCCGGTGAAAATATCCGTTGGAAAGTGAAGTCATTCACCTAAAACAGAAAACGCGAAAAACAGTATACACCTTGAAGCAAATAACGACGTGCTGTACTCTCCCAGTGCTGTAAACGTATACATTGATTAACTATCTCTGCATACAAGCGAAATAATGTGTCTTTTCGCTGACAGGCTGTTTATCAATTTGTCATCGTTACACAGTAAGTGTTCAATACTTCTCGTTTAAGTTTTTAGCCAGTAAGGGCGTGCTATGGCGACGATCAAAGATGTTGCAAAGGAAGCAGGCGTTTCCGTCGCGACGGTTTCCCGAGTGCTCAATAAATCTCCTAAAGCGAGCCAAGCCTCTATCGACTCGGTCACTAAAGCCATGAGTAAATTAGGCTACCGACCCAATGCAGCCGCACGAGCACTGGTTAGCCAAAGCACCAATACCATGGGTGTGTTGGTCGGTGATGTCTCCGACCCCTTTTTTGGTACGATGATCAAGTCAGTAGATCGCATTGCACATAAACAGGGAAAGCACTTGTTAATCGGTAACGGATACCATGACGCCGACGATGAACGTCGTGCTCTTGAGTTGCTGATCCACAGCAGGTGTGATGCGATGGTCATTCACGCCAAAGCACTGTCAGATGAAGAATTGGTCGGCTACGCGAATGAAGTCAAGGGGATGGTACTGATCAACCGCCATATTCCTCAATTGGCGGGACGTTGTATTTCACTCGATAATGAAAAAGGCGCCTTCATCGCGACCGAGTATTTAATACGGCACGGACACAAAAACATTGCCCATATTGCATCGTCGCATGATATCGAAGATACCCATCAACGCTTGCAAGGCTATCAAGCTGCACTGGATGCACACGGTATTGAACTGCCCAAAAGTTATATCGAATATGGTGAACCAAACAGTGATGGCGGCGAAATCGCAATGACTCGGCTTCTCACCAAATCGTTAGCCATTACAGGCGTGTTTGCCTATAACGACTATATGGCCGCCGGAGCGCTGGCTGTGTTGGAGGAAAATGGCATTAACGTACCTAAGGATATGGTCTTGGTGGGCTTTGATGACGGTTTAATTGCACGCTTCGTCCATCCTGGGTTAACCACTATTCGTTATCCCATCGAAATGATGGCAGAACGTGCGGCAAAATTAGCGTTAGCACTGGCGGGCGGAGAAAAAATCGAGGCAGAAACGGCAATCTTCAGCCCAACATTAGTGCGTAGAAATTCAGTTTAGCCCACTGTACTTAACTCGAAATACTGGCCAAAACATGCAACGGTGCGCGTTTATGGCTAAATAAACGGTGAACTTGCGCTAAATACAACTCCGCTGTGGCAATCGCGTCATTGAGTGCATTATGTGCTTGGTAATCCGGTAAACCGTGTGCCGCTCTTACCGAGCTCAAACGCCAATCGCGGCTCACCTGTCTTAACTGCTCACGATATTGTTCGATTTTTAATGTATCGAGCCAAACCAATGGTAAATTGATTTGTCCATAGTGCAGAGTGAGATAACGCGCTAAAAAGCGTTTTTCTATTACGCTACCATGAGCCACGATAACTTTCCCTTTCATTACATCAAACAGTTGCGAAAACGCATGGTGCTCACTCACGCCACAATCACGCAGTGTTTCTGGCCTTAGGTGATGAATTCTTGCCGAATCATATCCGTTCAAAACAGGCTGATTCACCAATATATGGCGAGCACTGCTCAAGCGGATTTGGCTCTGGCGGATCTCAACCCAGCCCATACTCAGGACCTTATCTTGCTCTGCGTCAAGACCACTGGTCTCGAAGTCCAATACCAGCGTGTCAAGTGCCTTAAGATCTGAAGATGCACTTGGTAGTGGCATATCAATCAACGCACTCAACGAAGATGGCCACTGTTCCCTTGTAAGGTAATGATGCTGTGCGCAAATTCGCTCATTGGTTAACCCTTCCGTTTTCCATGAATTTCTCTTAAACATGTTAAGACCCAAACTTCATTTTTAATGCGTCTTGATAACCACCAATAATACGAAACGCATCTTTCAAATGTTGACGTTCAAAACTGCCAAATCGCTCAGGATAAATCGCGTTGCTGACACCATTTCCTTCTCTAATACAGTGGAGATGATGTGTATACCGCAGTTGCGTAACATAGCGGTAAGCGCCGATCAAATCTTGATAAGAGCTTTCGTTGATGAGTCCTTGGTCATAGGCAAATTGAATTCGCTCCTCCGTCGAATTCATTTCTCCCCCCTTACTGAGCGCATAAATTCTTGCCATATCTACCAGCAAACCAATCGCTGCTTTTTTGATATTGAGCATTTTTCCATCACTCCGATCCCTCTCTAACACTAAGTTATTGAATATGCCAAGCGGTGGTCGCTCTCTGAGTAGGTTTCTAACCAGAGCAAACATCAGACGCGGGTTGTGTGTCACGCACTGGTGACGATGTTGTTCTAATTGCTCAAACAGGCTTTCATCTCCCGCGATCAAACGTATTTCTAAAAACACATTCAGGTTGAGCAACATGTCATATTCGGGGTTGTTCGCCCATTTTCGGTAATATTGCCGCCAAATATAAAGTGGTTGATTCCATTTTGACGTCGCAGCCATAAAACGCCCACTGCACAGTGAGTATCCACAGGCTGCCAACCCTTTACAGACAAACATGGCGAAATGTTGAAAGTAGATCCTATCCTCTTCTGTCGCGCAATCTTCGAGCACCAAAGCGTTATCCTGATCTGAGCCTAAATGCACTTCCGACCTTGCATGCGATCCTGCAACGATCCAGGCGTAGCGACAAGGTGGCTTGCCAATGGCCTGTTCAGCCATTTTCAGCAATTGAGAGGTAAACACATCGTAAATCATCGTCAGCACTTGACCAACAGTCTGCGCGGGCATACACGCTTCGACCATCGCCTCAAATACCGATTGGCGCAACGGTGTTAACGCCACTAACGCATCTAAGGTATTGCAATTGCGAATTTTTTCAATTAAGTAGATGGCTTGTACGCCATGTTTTTGTACCAGTTCCTTATCGTCATTCCATTGATGATCATCCCAACACTCGGTTCAGATACCGCTCAAGATCTGATGAACACTGTCATCAATATGACTGCAGCAGCATCGATGCTACCACCACTGTTCATTATGTTGGCTTACCTGAACTTACGCTTAAAACTGGATCACCTAGAGCGCGATTTTAAAATGGGTTCACGTAAGATGGGCATCGCCACCGTCTCCGTGTTGATCGCTATCTTTACGGTTGGTTTCCTGGCGTCCACCTTCCCGACAGGTGCTGACATCATGACCATCATTTTCTACAACGTTGGCGGTATTGTGATTTTCCTTGGCTTCGCTTGGTGGAAATACAGCCAATACGAAAAGTCATTGAACAAAGAAGAGCGCATGAAAGAAGCCAAACCGGCTTCCCATACAGTATAAAATTACGCTCTCAATAACCAAGGCCTGTTGGCTTTAGGCACCCTGGGCACCACATGGTGCCCTTTTGATATCTGAGCCGGGATTTTGCGAACTGCATTATAAGGCCTCAGACCTGATACTAGCGAACGAGCCTGAGTATCTGTTTAAACGTAGGATGACGACAGTCTTGCACCAGTTCATAAAGGCACATTTCCAACCCCGTGATCGTAACACCATTGTCTTTCGAGCGATTTATACCAAGCTGCACATTGGACAATGTACGTGAAGAAACACACTCGCTGACAAGCTCAACATTAAAACCGGCATCCACCAAGCCTCTTGCTGTTTGATACACACAAATATGCGCCTCAATACCACAGATTAACCAGGTATCTGCTTTCATCGCCTTAACGGCTTCAAGAAACCCCAGTGCTTCACAGGCATTAAACGTGAATTTGGATATAGGATCGACACCATCAAGGTGAGCCTTAAGCTCATCAACTGTGCAGCCTAATTTGTCGGGATTTTGTTCCAGCAGGATAATCGGCAGTCCGAGCGCCCTTGCTCCTTTCACTAGCGTCTCACAGTTGGCAATGACTCGTTCACTGTCATGGACTAAGCGGGCAAGCTTGCCCTGAACATCCACGACAACAAGCCCCGTATTCTTCCGTGATAACATGCCCCCTCCTTGGTTTATGTAGAATCGACAATCTGATCGAGATGAAAGTAGAAAATTTACCAGAGCATCTTCTCATAGGCGTACAGCAAAATGGTATCCATTGGCTGTCCCTCTTGAACCGTTTGTTGAACGAAGCCGCTACGCGGCAGAATGCCGCCTGACCGCCTACGTTTCTCCCAACCCTGCCCATCACCAGCAGACAGGAGAAACACCATGAACCCGCAACAACAACAGCACTTCGAGGCCCTTTACCAACAGCACCTCAACAACTTAACCCTTCAAGGCAAACGTCCCGCCACCATTGACGCCTATGCCCGCGCTGTCCGGCGTATTGCCGCCTTCTTCGATTCTCCCCCCGACAACCTCTCTCAGCAACAGCTCAAAACCTACTTCGTGCGCCTTATCGCATCCCATTCCTGGAGCACCGTGAAGCTCGACCGTAATGGCCTGCAGTTCTTCTACCGCTATACCCTCAATAAGCAGTGGGAATGGCTCGATATCGTCAAGCCCCCTCAGGTCAAACGCCTGCCAGATATCTTAACCCCCAACGAAGTCGGGCTGCTCATCACCTTTACCCGACAACCCCGCTATCAACGCTTCTTCTACACCCTTTATTGTCTCGGATTGCGTCTGGGCGAAGGACTGCAACTCACTGTCGGGGATATCGACAGTGCCCACCATCAAGTGCATATCCGCAATGCCAAGGGCGGTAAAGACCGCTTGGTGCCGCTGCCCGACAACACCCTCACGGTGTTGCGTCAATACTGGTGCACCCATCGCCACCCAACCTTGCTTTTTCCCGGTATTGGCAATGAAGGGCCGATGGACCGCGGCGGCGTGCAAAAAGCCATGAAGCAGGTCTGTCGGGACGTCGGTATTCATAAGGCCATCAGTCCTCATTCCCTGCGCCATTGTTATGCCACCCACCTGCTCGAACAAGGCTTGGATTTACGCTCTCTGCAACGCCTGCTCGGTCATGCCAGCCTCACCACCACGGCGCGCTACACCCAACTCACTGACGTGAAGCACGCCCAACTTCATCAGGCAGTCAATCAACTCGCGTCTGGCCTCACCATCATGTGGGAGGCGCCATGAGTGCCTTTATCCAACTGCTGCAACAGCATGCAGGAACCCTAGATACTCGACACCTTACTCCGGATATCGGGCGGGCTATCTTTGCCATGACCCGTTGTCGGACCGGAGCGTTGGGAACATCACAATGGGCATGTCAGGGCTGTCACCATGACGAGCGAACACCGCTCTCGTGCGGGCATCGCCACTGCCCCCAATGCCAACACCCTCACACGGTGCAATGGCTCCAACGACAGGCGGCTAAGCTGTTGCCGACCTCGTATTTTATGGTGACCTTCACGCTGCCTGCGCCAATGCGTCACCTGGCCCGTACACAGGCCAAACCCTTGTATGCCTTGATGTTCTCGGTCGCAGCGTCTGTACTCAAGGCGTTTGCCCAGCGCAAACATGGCGGCGACAGTGGCTTTACCCTGGTGCTCCACACCCACAACCGACGGCGGGATATGCACCCGCACCTGCATGCCATTGTGCCTGCGGGGTTTTACCACCCCACGCGCCGCCAGTGGCATAAGGGCAATAAGCAGTTCCTTTACCCTCACGCGGCACTGGCGTCGGTCTGGCGCGCCCGGCTGTTGGCCGCCATCAACGCCCATCCCACCTTGACCTTGCCACCCTCGTTGCCAACGCAATGGGTCGTGGACTGCCGCGCCGTGGGACAGGGATTACCCGCCCTCAAGTACCTCTCTCGGTATCTGTATCGGGGGGTGTTACCAGACAAAGATATTATCGACATCAGCGATGATCAGGTGACCTTCCGTTACACCGACAGCCAGACAAAACAGTCGATGACGCGCTCTTTGCCAACCCCGCGCTTTTTGATGTTGATACTGCAGCATGTGTTACCCAAAGGGCTGCAACGGGTGCGCGACTATGGTCTGTTGCATGGCAGTGCCAAACAAAAACGGCTCACGATCCAGCTGATGCTGCTTCATGTGGCACATTCGACCTTGCCGCAAGAGGCGCCCACCAAACACCACACTGTCCGGGGTTGCCCTACCTGCGGGGAGCGTCGCCTGGTCTGTGTGGGCGTAACACGACCGAGATAGCCGAAAGGCGAACAGAATAAGGAGAATGGCCGCCATTTAGACGAAGGAGAAAACGCAGAGAAAGAGACACACAGTCACGTAACCCCTTGAAGTTATGCGATACCTGATAACTTCCTGGCGGCGCTCGCCTGTCAATCAGTGACCGGCGGGCTTCCTCTCTATGCGCATCCGAGCAATTTACTTAATAAAGCAGCGACGGGCTTGTTCAACACCCAAATAAAGTGTCGGCTGCGCGACACTTATTCTTATTTGTTAGGGCGCTCAGAAACTACTGGCCTTTACCAAAAGCATATCCTAATGCCAAAGTGATTATTGGCGTGAATATTGACCAAATATCTTTAATATAAGTCATAAAGTCGCCATTATCACTGGGTGTAATAAAGCAATGCTTGAGAAATATAGCGGCTGATAAACCAGTAGAAATATAAAAACTCCACGTAATCGTCATCCATATAAATGAGTCTTTAGCATTTTGTCCAGTACCAATTTGGCTCGCTATTTTTCCGACTAAATGCTTTTCATTTATTCTTGCCTGAGAGTTCTTTTTATCAGTTGAGCTTTGAACAAACGTGAATTCTCCATTATCTCTATTGCTCATTAGCCCCTCCTAACAAAAACGTGTATTTGAACTCTCGGAAAGCTTTTTGCCCATTCGCACCTCGCAGATTCGAATTTACATAAAATTGCAAGTACAGCTCTCTACCTTTGATAGAAGCAATAGGAACGGGCTCATCTAAACCTTCGCCAAGGGGATTTTGAAAGTTAAAAAGCCTAAACACCAATATCCCCTCTTCAACTTGCCCTTCATATCTCGAAGAACCACTGTCTTGTTCAAATAAAAATCTAATTGTCAGATTATCAACACGAAACTCAATATCTGGAGTTGAAATATGTACAACACCAGAGTCTAACACTTCTAAACCATTGGTGAATTTTGAAACTTGGATGCCGTATTTGTTCATATGATTCGTACTGTTGATGAAGATTGTCGAACTATACCATAACTTGCGTAACAGGAGCCAAATGAGCTCCCTAACAATTTATTAGATCCCAAAATGGGGTGTTTAAACACCCCATTTTCAGACTGCTGACAAAGCCCTGGCCATTTGGCTGGGGCTTTGATCTAATAAGGGATAAGCAAATCAATCATGGATGTGGTGACATGCTTAAAGACCCTGGCCCTCAGCAATATGAATTCGAGATGGTGACACTCGAACAGTTGGTTCCCAAAAACCATCTTGTTCGCAAAATCGATGCTGCCGTCGACTTTGAGTTTATCCGCGACGAAGTCGCCCATCTCTACTGCCACAACAATGGCCGTCCTGCGATAGACCCCGTTCGCCTGTTCAAAATCCTGCTCCTAGGCTTCCTCTTCGGTGTTAAAAGTGAACGCCAGCTCGTCAAAGACATCGAGGTCAATGTCGCTTACCGCTGGTTCCTTCGCATGTCACTCACTGAAAAGGTGATTGATGCGTCCACCTTGAGCCAGAATCGCCGCCGTCGCTTCAATGATACCGACGTGTTCGAACGCATCTTCATCCGTATCGTCGAACAGGCGATGAGCAAAGGTATGGTCGAGGGACGCGTCTTGTTTACCGACAGCACTCACCTGAAAGCCAATGCCAACAAGCGTAAATACCGTAACGAACTGGTGAAACAAAACGTCAGTGCTTATGCCGAGCTGTTAGATGAAGCGGTTGACGCTGACCGTGCAGCAGAAGGAAAACGCCCACTCAAACCGAAAGATGGTCACATTGAGAAAAACACCAAAGTCAGCACCACCGACCCAGACAGCGGGTTCATGACACGGGACCAAAAACCACAGGGCTTCTTCTACCTTGACCATCGCACCGTCGACGGCAAACACGGCATCATCCTCGACACCCATGTCACGCCAGGCAATGTGAATGACGCCCAACCGTATATCGCCCGTCTGGATACCACGTTAGCGCGCTTTACGCTCTCGCCTGTTGCCGCCGGGCTTGATGCCGGTTACTTCACCGCGACTATCTGCCATGAACTGGAGCAGCGCCAAATCCTGCCGGTGATGGGATACCGCCGGCCGCACCGTACGAAGAATCCTATCAAGAAAAAGCACTTTCATTACGACAAAGAGACGGACCGCTATCTCTGTCCTCAGGGACAGGAGCTGGTTTACAAGACCACCAACCGTCAGGCATACCGCGAGTATCACTCTGACCCACAGATATGCAAAACCTGTCCGCTGCGCGATGATTGCACCAAGAGCAAGAATCACAAACGGGTGATAACCCGGCACCTGTTCGAGAAATCGGTAGAGAATGCCAATGCCTTGAGGCTGACAGCCTGGGGAAAGAAAGTGTACCGACGACGGGCAGAGACGGTGGAGCGAAGCTTCGCAGATGCCAAACAACATCATGGCCATCGCTATGCGAGGTTCCGTGGTCTGTTGAAAGTACAAATCCAATGCTGGTTGGCGGCAGCAGCGCAAAACATCAAGAAGATAGCCTTACTGGAGGCTTATCTTCGAAAAATCGGGCTCAATACACGGCAAATAGTCCAGATAGTGACGCAATTTAGCGTCTATGGGCTAAAAGCAGCCTGAACATAACAATATGGAAAAATAGCGCGATCGCGGCCTTCGGCCGCTAACAAAAGAAAACCCCGCTTGAAAAAGCGGGGTTAGTCAGCAATCTGAAAATGGGGTGTTTAAACACCCCATTTTGTCCAATTTTGTGATGCACACATTCTACACCACTAAGTAACTTATTGTTTTCACAGTTTAACAATGGTGCTCACAAAACTAAGATGTGAAAACACCCCATTTTGGGGTATTTCTTGCGCTAACCACCAACGAGGTGATAACTGTACATATACACAGTAAAATTTATCTCTGAGTGGCGTATGAAATCTCTCTTCTTGCAATCCATTAAAGAGCTTATGTATCGCAAGCGATATGCTAAAAAAACAATAGAGGCATACCTTCATTGGATTGCCGCGTTTATTCGCTTTCACAACATGAAACACCCAGCAGAAATGGGCGATACCGACGTCGAAGCATATCTGAGTCATCTCGCCAATGTTCGAGATGTTTCACCCAAAACGCAGGCTCTAGCGCTAAACGCCTTGGTTTTCCTCTATAGGGAAATAGTTCGTCAGCCGCTTTCTATCTCTCTCGATTTTGCAATGACGAAAAGAAAGCAAAAGCTTCCGGTTGTGTTAACACGGAACGAGATGCGAAAGGTATTGGAACTCGTCCCTCCACAACACTATTTACCCTGTGCATTGATGTACGGCAGCGGGCTGCGCCTGATGGAGGCGGTGCGGTTGCGGGTCAAAGATATCGATTTCGACTATCAGTGCCTGAAAATCTTCGATGGTAAAGGGGCAAAAAATAGGATTGTCACATTGGCGCCTGAATTGTTTGATTCGCTAAAAAGGCAAATCAATCACGTTGAAGCTATTCTTAACCGAGATATGTATCATCAACACTATGTCGGTGTTTGGATGCCCCATCGGTTACGTGATAAATACGCATCTCAGAGCAAGAGTTTACCGTGGCAGTATCTGTTTCCTTCCCACAAGGTAAGCCGAGATCCAGAGACAGGAGCTATCCGAAGACACCATATTAATGAAAAACAAATACAACGGTCGGTGAACACTGCAGCTAGGAATGCTGATATCAAGAAACACGTTACACCACATACACTTCGCCATTCATTTGCAACACATCTTCTTCAATCGGGTGCCGATATCCGAACCGTGCAAGCACAGTTAGGCCACTCAGATGTAAGAACAACTCAGATTTACACGCATATACTGCAAAATGGCGCAATGGGTGTAGCAAGCCCCCTCTCTAACATCTAACTTGAGCGAAAAGCACGCTACCGCCACTGGTAAATCAACCCAGTATCTCTACAGGGCTAGATTCTAATAAATCGGGCAATAAGTAGGGTTTGAAAGGGAGTTTTTTTGCGTGCCATATTAGAGCATTAGGGAAACAAAACCGCAGGCGAGCTGTAAGGCACCGAATAGAATGAGAAATAGGGATTAAATGGGATCGGTTGGGATTTGGTGGGACGAATCCAGTGATACCAAGGGATTGAGGCGAATTTGGCGCGATAAATCGCGAGGGGTCGAACCGGATAGTTTGAAACGGGTTTTTGGGGGGGTTCGGTATCCAGGCGGATTTTAAGAACCGGATAATTTGAGAAGGTGTTTTTGTTTAAATGCGGTTTAACCAAGGTGTGATGCGGGGTTAAGCCGTTTTTTGTATATAAGCATTCCAAGTTATGCGGATTGAGAAAAGTACGCAACGTACTTTTTCACTAACTCTTCCTGAAGCCAGTGCTGACGGAGTGATAGCAATTTTTGCGGCGGAAATATAAGCAATAGAAAAGTACGCTGGTGACGTACTTTTCTATTGTGATTAATGTCGCAGGTTAAACCAGGTCTTTACCAAGCCATACAACCCGCCCTAACACACACAGATTACTCGCTTCAGATTCAGAGAGAGTTTCAATTGGAGG
Organism: Grimontia sp. THUN1695; assembly: GCF_059704325.2. Lineage (NCBI taxonomy): Bacteria > Pseudomonadati > Pseudomonadota > Gammaproteobacteria > Vibrionales > Vibrionaceae > Grimontia > Grimontia sp. THUN1695. Next base: position 1,527,941 of record NZ_AP046577.1, read on the forward strand.
CTTTTGCTTATCAGCATGAACATCCACTCCACCATCAGCTTTCACAATCAGCCAGCGAACGACCGTCGCATCCTTCAGTTTCAAAGCGAATGCGCCATCGGAAATTAACTTATCTGAAAAGTCTATCATCACGGTATCACCGCTACTGATTAGCCCTCCTTCAACAGTGCTTTTCACAAAAAATATTTTTAAATTTTCGGGATTAAGGCCACGCCAGGACAACCACTTTTTACGAAACGCAAGCCGTCGACGAACTTCCCCTACGTCATTACAGTTGTCGATTTGCTCTATTGTGCTGTGAAATCCGTCAATCAATGCAAATTCGGATGAAACGTCATCATCACAATTGGACTCAGAAACGTACTTTTGTCCTTCACCAGTGGCTAACCACTGAATACTAACGCCTGAGTACTTTGCAAACCTTACTACCTTATCGAAAGAAGGAAGAGATCTAGATGGGGGTAAGTACTTTCGCAACCCCCCCTCAGAGATACCAACAGCTGATGCGTACTCTTTCAGTGTGTCAGTCCCAATAATCTCCTTGAGTCTATTTGGAAAAGACTCAATACCTTCCTCTGGAAAACAACCTTCATCCATTATTTTCGACATTAAATAACCGATTGATATTTAAAGATTAAAAAAAACCACATGTGCGATTGATCGCACAATGCATGCAAGCGCCCCAAAAGATCGTTGAAAAGTCTTATTGGGAAGTCTAAAGTCTTATTGTCACTTTCGGTAAGTTACCGAGTCGGACAGTAGATTAACACGGAGCATAGTCATGAAGGTAGATACTGCCTATGAAATATGCGGCGCTCTAAAAGCTCAGGGATATAGCGTAGCCGCGTGGGCGAATGAAAAGGGGTTTCACCCTAGGACGGTTCACCATTGCATAAAAAACTTCGCACCTGAGTGTAAAAAGAAACCGCGCCGTAAGCTTGCCAAGCAAATCATGAATGAACTTGGCAAGACACTTAATGCTGAGGAATTAAGGACAGACCATGAGTAAGCACTGGTTTTCAGTTCAAGAGCTGATCGGTTTGCCTGGCCTTCCATCAGCCGCAAACAATCTGCGTCTAAAAGCAGACAAAGAGGATTGGCAAAAACGAAAGCGGGAACAGGGAAAAGGATGGGAATACCACATCAGCTCTCTGCCTTCTGAAACCATCGCGGAATTAGCCAAAAACGCCGTATTGGAAAACGAAGGTGAGCGTGCCGCCAAGGAGCTGGTCGCGGAACTTGAAGCGAAGGAAGCCGCAGAGAAGCGAGCCGTGTTTTCTGTTTCCACTGAGGCGATGCGGCAGATCAACATGATGCCGGAGAAAGACCGCGTGCTTGCACTGGCAAGGCTTTCGATTGTGGAAGTGAGAGACGGGTTTTTGCGTGCCTTTGAGGGGCGAATTTCGGAAGGGCATCGCCAGTTTCTTGAGGCGTTTAAAAACCAAACGTTGCCGTTGGATGAAAGCGTTTATGGCGCGGTGAAGTCCATCAGCCGTGCAACGGTTGACCGCTGGTATGGGCTACTTCGTGAAGGCGGGATCATGTCGTTGGTGACGAAAAGAAGCCCGCGTCGTGGTGACAGCGTTATCGCGAACCAGCCGGATTTTGAGCAGTTCTGTATCACCCTTTTGATCGCACGGCCGCACTTTAAATCGCAGCCTAACAAAATGCGTGAATATGCAATTGTGCAAAAAGAGAAAAAGGGCGCGAATTGGGAAATTCCAGGTGCTTCCAGTTTTGGCCGTTGGATAAAGCAATGGGTAGAACAGAACCAAGGGAAATTCACACTGGCGACAGACCATAAAGGCTTTTATGGCAAAGAACGTGGCCTGATTCAGCAGCACGAGGCATGGGTTTCACAACCGAATGACCTGTGGGAGCTGGATTCAACGCCAACCGACATCATGTTGCGCGTGAACGACAAGCTGGTTCGTTACTCCATTGTTGGCTGTATCGATGTGTTTACCCGTCGGGTGAAGCTGATTCTGGCGTCCACCTCTACCGCCGAAGCGGTTGGCCTGTGCCTTCGCAAAGCGATCCTTGATTGGGGTTTGCCAAACGAAGACGGCCAGATAAAGACGGATAACGGCTCGGATTACGTTGCGAAGAAAACGGTCACCTTAATCCGTGCGCTGGGTGTGAAGCATGTAAAAGCCACCCCGTTCTCTGGCTGGGAAAAGCCCTACATAGAGCGATTCTTTGGCACGTTCCAGGGCGGCATTGTGGAAGTGATGCCCAACTACATCGGCCATAACGTGCAAGACCGCGAGCTGATAGAGGCGCGTCATGAGTTCGCGGCCCGAATCGGTGATGGAAAGAAAAAGCGTTACGAAGATGCGTTAGACATCGGCATGACGCCAGAGGAATTCCAAGCGTTTATGGATGACTGGCTGGAGCACTGCTACCACCAAAAACCGCACGGCGGCATTGGGGATATCAGCCCGTATCAGCAATACGGGAATGCGAAATATAAACCCGTGGTGATCTCAGACCCGAGAGCGTTAGACACCTTGCTCAACCATGTTGGTGAGAAGTCAGTGCGCCGTGGTGGTGTTCAGGTGAACAACCTGATTTACCGCGCACCGGAGCTGCAAGAAGAACGCTATATGCGCCAGCGTGTGAATGTGTACTTAGACCCGTGCGACGTGGCTAAAGCCTACATCTACCCAATGGATGGCAGTGGCGAATGTATAGAAGCGGTGAACGCTGACTTGATTGGCCGAGAGATAAGCCCTGCTGAGTTTATTGCGGTACGCAGGAAAACCGAGAAGTCACTCAGGGCATTTAAACGCGACATGAAGCGATACGCCGAAGAGCTGGGGATTGATGAGCTGGCCGCCGAGCAGATTGCTCAGGCGAAACGCCGCAACAACATGCTGCCCTTCCCTCGCGAGACCGAAGAGCACAGCAACCCAGTGATTAAGGCACTGGAAAAAGCAGGTGTAAAACCTTCCACCGAGCGCAGTGCAGCCGAACTGGAAGCCATTGAACGCAGCCGTGAACAGCGTCGCCAACAACGCGAGCGCACCGCAGAGCAAGAAGCACGAATGCTGAAAAGTGAGCGTGAAATTGCCTGGGACATGGCGGAAAAACTGAAAAATGGTGAGGAGTTGGATGAACGCCAAACCAAGTGGTTCAACGAGTACATGCGAACGCACCAACTCACTGCGCCACGAATCCGGAAGTACATCGAATCCGGAAAAGAGAGCCGAAAGGCAAAGTAGTTTCAGGGGTTGGCTATTCGCCAACGCCAGAAAAAGGAAAGGCCCACAACCACTGGCATGGATGTGAGCCCTATTAAGCGCTCATTAAATGAGCATTAGGAATAAAGGAAATAATAGACATGAGAAACAAAATTGTCGACGTAAAAAACGTGTCAGCTGCCATGGCACTGCTCGAAAACTTGATCACCCGCTCACAAATTGTGCCGGGTATGGGGTTGATTCATGGTGAATCAGGCTTTGGTAAAACCACTGCATTGCAGTACCTGTTCAACCTGGAGACCACCAACGGGGTGTATGTACGCTGCAATGCCAACGATACGCCTACCTCAGTGCTCGAGCGCATTGCCAAAGAGTGCGGCATTATCCCCGCAGGCCGTGTTTACAAAACCCTCGACGACATCATTGATGTAGTTCGCCGCCAAGAATTCAGCCTGTTTATTGACGAGGCAGACTACGTGGTGGGTAACAAAAAGATCATGGAATCCTTCCGTGATATCTACGACAACACGGAGCAGCCAGTAGTGTTGGTTGGCATGGAGGACATTGCGCGTCGCATCCAGCACCGTAAGCAGCTGTTCAACCGCATCAGCGAGTGGGTGGAGTTCAAGCCTGCTGACTTGCAGGACGTTGCCACCTTCGCTTACGAGCTGATGGAAATCGACGAGCATATCCAGCTCGAAGATGCCGTGCTCGACCATATCCGCGTGAAATCTCGCGGCGTGGTGCGCACCATCCTCTCTTCACTGAGCAAAATTGAACGTGCTGTAAACGGTAACCCGCCGCCAGATGGCATCGTAACAATGGAAGACATTGCTGGCCTCGACCTGTTCATGACGGTTTCTCGTAACTAGCGGAGGCCCCTATGAGCAGGGAATACAAGTGTGAACGAATTTGGGCCTATATCCGAACATGCGATTCGGTGACAACCCCAGAAGTAGCGAAACACACGGGCATTTCGGCTGACTTGGTGAGTGTCAATCTCAGCCGATTTGCGAACAGAGGTTTTCTTGTCCATGTCAGCGGCAAGGGCATTCCAGGAGACCCAAAACGTTATGAGAAAACACCGTTTGCGCGTCCAGTTTTTGGTAACAAACGCGCCAAGCTTAAGGCCAAACGGAAGTTCTCAAAAAGCGACAGGCAAATGCTTTGGAACAACATGAAGATCACACGGAAATTCACCGTTACCGACCTTCTTTCGTCCATTGATGTAACGCCGCAGGTTGCAGAACGTTTTATCAATGCACTGAACAGGGCTGGCTATCTGGCCCCGTTTAAAGTGCGGGGACAACAGGCCAAAGTGCTGAACAACGGATATGAAGCTGTCTGGTTACTGGTTCGCGACACTGGTCGCCTCGCTCCAAAAGGGCGCAGAAGTGGACTCTGGGATCAAAACGAAAAGACGTTTTATCCCTACCGTTCCGAGTCGGAAACCAAAAACGAAGTTCGGAACTCGCCAAGCAAGGAGATAGCCCATGTCATGGCTCGATGAACTGAAAAGGCAAGTGGAAAGCACTTCGCTCAGCAGTGTCGCCAATGCGATGGGCGTTTCTAAAACGATGATCTCTCAGGTCATTAATGGCAAGTACCCTGGCAACCTCGAACGTGTTCAAGGTCTGGTGGAAAGCATGTACATGGGACACACGGTTGAGTGCCCTGTGCTCGGGGAAATCCCGAAGCACAAATGCGCAGCACACCAAGCCGCCACGCACGTTGGCAGCTCTCCGCAGGCGATTCGCCTGTGGAAAGCCTGCCGCAGCGGGTGCCAGCACAGCCAGCTTGAGGAACGGTTAAGCCAGCCAGTTCGGCTAACGCAAACACCCTCACGGGTGCAGCGTATGCCCAACGCGGAACGCAGCACAGAACGCGCCTACGACGCACAAGCTGTCTGCGCCCGCCTTGAGCGGCAAGCCAAGACAGATGCAGAAACCATGGCGGGGAGTTTTCACCGCCTCTACATCGACTTGCTAAAGCGTGAACTGGTTGCCCTGGGTAACCGCTACAACCGACAGATAAAGAAGTGAGCCACGGCTCACCGGAGACATTCAAAATGGAAAATTCGAATGTGCAATACAAGGCTAAACGCCTTTTAAAAACGCTACAGGGCATGAACTGCCGTGTAATCCGAACCACGCAAAAAGAAAAAATGCTGATGGTGTTAGTTGATGCACCTGTGCCAGAACTGGAAGGCCACAGCATTGAAATTACTGAAAACGTTAATGGCCTGACCCGTCGCATTCGTGCGGCGCGTCACTCTGGCTGCTGTGTTGTCTGGGAGGCATAAGATGACTGACACAATTCAAGGTTACCGCCAAAACGCTCAAGGCCACATGGTGCCAGAAAGCCACATTAAACCGATTGACCTGCTGCGTGATGACCTGGTGCAGCGTGTGGTAGCAGATGCACGCGACCTGCAGAAAATCATGGCGATTTTCAAAGTGGGCGCGATGAATGAAATCAGCGATTTCGTTGACCTCTCTGCCGAAGAGTACGACGTGAAATACGGCGGCACCAAAGGCAACGTGACGCTGATGAGCTTCGATGGCCGTTACAAACTGGTTCGCGCCAAGGGTGAACACCGCGTGTTTGATGAACGCATTCAGGCAGCCAAAACGCTGATTGATAGCTGCATCAACCGTTGGAGCGAAGGCGCAAACGACCAGATTAAAGCCCTGGTTGACCATGCGTTTCGCGTTAACAAGCAAGGCCGTATCGATGTGAACCAGGTGCTTTCGCTGCGCCAGCTGGATATCGATGATGCGGAGTGGAACGAAGCGATGGATGCCATTGCCGATTCCATCCAAGTGACCGGCACCAGTGCTTACCTGCGCCTTTACGAGCGCAAGGGCGATGGTTGTTACGTTCAAATTCCACTCGATATCGCGAAGCTTTAAGGAGGCAGCATGGAAGCGAGAACAAACCCACGTTTCAACCAGTTGGACATTGTTGCCCCGAATACGCGCGGTGCTTTGGATATGGCCCTTGGTGAAGAACGCCTGCGATTCCTTAGCGAGAACCTGAAGCAGCACACACCAGAAGACCTGATGTTGCTGCTTACCACGGTTCAGCGTGACGCGGCTAACAGCGGAAGTCTTTACAAAAAAGGCGTGGCAGACACCCTGCAGTACCTGCTGGGTATCACCAAAACCCCGCCTGTGATTGAGCATAAGTGAGGGCCGATGGCAGACGAAAACCAACCGTTTATCTCTGTGCATAGCCTTCGCGCCCTGCTTCAAGAGTTGGAGAACGCCGAAGCCCTGATTGATGACCAGGGCACGGCCTACCCCGACGCTACCTATGAAGACGGCGTGACGGAAACTATCCGCTGGTTACTTGGTAAGGTGCCGCCACCAACCAGCGACGCGATAAACGCTTAATAGCAGCAAGACTGGCCCCAAATGCACTGACTCGCAGGCGGGGCCTTTTTTACACCCAAATTTTGAGTAAACGATGAAAAAACCACCATTTAACCCGCCTTTAAAGGGCTTTAAACAGGTATCAACTCGCGAGGCGCTGGCGCTGTGTCAGGTCGAAGACATGACATGCAAGCAAGTATTCACCAGCGAATGCGGTTGTGCAGATATCTACACCTACAGCAAGAAAGGTGAAGTGCTGGCTGTCGAGTTGGTGCAGCTGCTGACGGTGTCAGAGTGGTGGGTAAAGGAGACAGCAAATGGAAGTAACTAGCATGGAAAACCACCGCGCCTTTTTCAAAAACGCAATCGAGCGCGGTGCCAATGTACTGACCTACAAAGCCCCATGTTGCGAAGTGGAGTTGATGACGCTCGCGCCGAGCGTCGCGCTTGCTGTATGGGACTCAATGACCATATGTCCAAACTGCAACGATGCTTTCTTCAAGTACGTCACGCCAGAAAAGGTCACCACTGAGGAGATTGGCAAATGATCACTACGGAAATGTGGAAGAAGCTGGAAGAGGAAATGCAGCAGCATTTCGTACAAGTCATTTTTGGCTACAAAGGCCATGAGTTGACCATTCAGCGCGTTCGCGTCAAAGAGAACCAGACGGCTTTAGGCGTTTATATCGACGATGAAATCAAAGGCGCGTGGCTTTTGGATGAGACCAGAGATAAGCCAGCAATCTTGGACGAAGTCTGGAATACCAGAAGCCGTGCATTATACAAACCTTCGAGGGTTAAGGAGGTAAAGAAAAAGCTTGGCGTTAGAAGGTTAAAAGAGATGTTTCCTGACATCGACGAAAAGCACACCTGGTTAGAACCTTATTTCAACAAAGCCTCTGTCCTCTGCCGCCAGTTTAAAAAGCTCGAAGGGCTGAAACTGGTGAAGGCTAATTGCTTGGAGGTGGCTGATGAGTGACAACCGCAAACGTCTGATTCAACTGATCCACGTTGGCAAGCGCGAGCTGCAGCTGGACGACGACACCTACCGCGCCCTGCTCTCCCGCGAAACGGGCAAGGCCAGTTGTTCAACCATGAAAATCGCGGAACTGGATAAGGTACTGGCTGCGATGGAACGCCAAGGCTTTAAGCGCCAGAAGAAAGGCAAAACGCTTGCCCGCGGAAAACGCTACAGCCCGAAATCCAAAGGGACGCGCACCATGATTGGAAAGATTCGCGCCCTTTGGATCACAATGGCAAAGCAAGGCATTGTTCGTGACTACTCAGAAACGGCATTGGATGCGTATGTTCGACGAATGACTTCACGTAACAATGGTATAGGTGTTAGCTCGGTGGCATGGCTCAGTGACGTACAAAAACGAACAGTACTAGAAAGCCTTAAGAGATGGCACCACCGTGAAACAATGAGAAAAATGAAGCCCAAATAATTTTCTGAGGCGCTTTAATGATCTTAATTGTTTGATTAAGAAGAACTTACTCAAACCAAGTAAAAGTATTATAATCTGTACTCTTCATTAAATTTGGTCAAATTATGAATACACTAGGTTTACGAGCGTCACCATCGGAGATCACATTTTGCGTTTATGATGCCGATGCACAATCTTTAGTTAACGTTGAGGAAATTCGCATTCCCAACGCTCTGAACACACCCGAGCAGCTTAAATACATCCGAGCGACAATTTTGGATGTTCTGCGCGAATATAAAATCCAAAAAGCGGGCATTCGGCTAACCGAACCCTCCTCTCGAACTTTAAGCATTCCCCGCATCCAAGTCGAAGGTGTCATACAAGAAGCTTTCGCCTCAAGCATGTTGGAATCCTACTATCAGGGCGCAATGGCTACGATTGCATCTAAAGTCGGCATTCCTTCTGCTGAATTTAAAAGGCGAATTAAGGGAGAGCGTGAACAGCCTGACATTGAGGGTTGGAATGAGTTTTCAGAGAAGTCTAGAGAAGCAATCTTAACCGCAATGGGGGCGCAGAATGTCTAATAACATGGTTGCAGAAGTAAACTTTGATATTTTGGAAGACATTGGCGCTGAAGGCAAGAACTCTGACGTTTTTAAGATAAGAGATAGTGCCTTAAATGCAGAAATGGTTTTGAAGCGAGTAGCAAAGACAAAGTTTCAAAACCCTGACCAATACTTTGATGAAGCACGAATCCTGTACCATCACCAACATCCAAATGTAGTTGAGGTGAACTATGGATGCCAGGACAGTGACTTCGTTTATTTGACTATGCCATTCTACAAAAATGGCTCTCTAAGTAGTTTGATGGCAACAAGGTTTCTAACTCTCAGAGAAATTATCAGGTTCTCAGTGCAGTTTCTAAGTGGTCTTCACCATATCCACTCAAATGGTCTACTTCACTTTGATCTAAAACCTGATAACATTTTGTTGTCAGATCGAAAAGAAGCGATGTTGTCAGATTTTGGACTCGCAAAGTACATGGACGAGTATGGATTTAGCAGCCCAGACTTGCTTTATGTCAAGCAGTTCCCACCAGAAGGGAATTGGACGCGTGACTTCACTACTGCTTTTGATATTTATCAAGCTGGCCTAACAATGTATCGCATGTGTGTCGGTCCCGATGCGTTCAATGAGCAGTGGAAAGGTTATTTTAATCCACAATTTGATGAAGCTCGATTTGTAAGTGACCTCAACGATGGAACATTCCCAGATCGAGACTTGATTCCTGTACATATACACAGTAAGGTTAAAAATATAATCAAAGCATGTTTAAACGTCGATCCTGATGATCGTCCTGAAGCTGCTTTAGATGTCATTAACGCAATCTGTGACGTTGATATGAACATGCTCGATTGGCAATATGAGCTTGTTGGGACAGGGCGAAAATGGTCCAAAAAAAGTTCCACGGGACTACTATACTGTCTAGAGGTTGACGAACATGGTAAGTCGATCGCTTACAAAGTAAGCCAAACAAGGCGAACTAACATCAACGAATACACGCTGGACAGAATTAGTAATCGTAAGATTCAGGCTTTTCTGAAACAGAAGATTTAGCCTCCCCTCTTCAAATAAGGGATAGCTATGGAAAAGAAAAACAACTTTGCGAAAAGGAACTTCAAAAGTCGTTCTTCACTAACCAAATCAAAAAACTCTGAGCTTTCTTACAAGGAACGTTTAGCGTTATCCGGTAGAAAACCCCAAGCTGTGGAGTTTAAGCCCATAGATGACTCAGGATATATGAAAGCTTAAAAAGAACCGCCTTCGGGCGGTTTTTCTTTTCCTGCCGAAAATTTCTAGCCCTTGTCCCGTCTGGCTTCGCGCCCTATTCCCACGCTAAGTGGGAAATAAGCGTTTGACTGAAAACGGGAATTGCCCGTCAATATTAGGTTAATAACTAAACGTTGGAGGCAACATGGACAATACAGCACTAGACCTGTTCGACATGTCTGCAGAACAATGGGAAGACCTGCTGGCAGCACCTGAAAACGAAACCGTGGTGGACTTTGACCGCCAACGTTGGCCGAGTACCCTGCAGAGCCTTGTCGAGCTTCTGCGCGTTGAACTGGAACGCGAAAAAATTCCCAATGCAACGGGTGTGGCGGCAAAGCTGACCACCTCACTCGCAATCTACTTTGGCGGGCGTGATATTTACATCCCCAAAGGCGACACGCTCAAAGCCAGCCTGCGTGATATTCAAATCTGGCGTGACTTTAACGGGCGTAACATTGAGCAGCTGGCCGCGCAGCACAATCTTACCGAACGGCAGATCACGTCCATCATCAAAGAACAGCGCAAAGCCGAAGTACAACGCAGGCAACGACAGCTTTTTTAATGCCACACCGCCTTGCCAGCTTGCCCCGAGTGCCGCAAAATAGCGACCTCGGGGCTTTTTTCTTCCTGCCTTTTGATCCCGAATCGGTTCCAATCCAAGCCAGAATCTATACGCCATAACCTCAACACATTGCCCAACCTGGAGCTCTGTGATGAGAACGCTTTTCCTGCAACGCCGTTACTTTGAACACGGCACGTTCAGTTACCTCTATTCGCCAGAAGGTGAGCAGCTTTGCGCGGTTGTCGAGCGCGAATGGAACAACAACCAACCCAACATCAGCTGTATTCCGCAAGGCGAATACACCTTGGTGCCGCACCATAGCCCCCGCTTTGGTGATTGCTATGCCGTGGTTGCCCCGTCTTTAGGTGTCACCATCCAAGGCCCTTCACTTCGCACCCATATTCTTTTCCATGTCGCCAACCTGCCAGAACAACTGGAAGGCTGTTTGGCACCCGGCATGGGCTTTGGTGTGGTGAAAGGCAAATGGGGCGTGGTCAACTCTAAAGCCGCCTTTGACAAGCTGATGGAATACTTGGGCGGGGACGAGTGGAAACTCGTGATCTCACAATGAGCAGAGACCCTTTAATCGTCATGTATCCCGAGCTGAAAAACGCTCGGTGGCGCTCCATCTTCATGGCTGGCCGCCAGCAGCATATTCAGCTCGCGTTGAAAGACGAACTGCCCGCCAAGCCCCCGCTGTACAGCTACAGCAAAACCTATCAAAGCCTGTTTGAGAAAGGCTGGAAAAGCGTTCGCCCTGAGCACATTGCTTTTCAGCGCCAAAAGCGCGATCAGCAGTTCCATCCTCGCATTCAGCAAATCATGGAAGGAAAACGGTAATGGCATTACTCACCACTATCGCCACGGTTGGCACACTCGCCGCTGAATTTGGCCCCTCTGTACTTCGTGGCATTGCCTCGCTGTTTGGTGGGAAGACCAAGGACGTGGCCGAGGATATTGCTGATGGTGTGGAAACCATCGAAAAGGCATTCAAAGACCCCGCGCAGAAGCAGCAGAAGATTGAAAACCTGTTGGCTGAGTTGCCCCCAGAAGCCTTGGTGGAGCTGGAGAAAATCAAGGTAGAGCTGGAGCGGGAGAAGAACCGCCGCTTGGAGCTTGAACTAAACGATCAGCAAACCGAGCACCACGAAACCCAGACCACCATCCGCGCTGGTGATCAGGCGGAAGATGAATATGTGCGACGCACGCGCCCCAAAGGCGCTCGCATTTCGCTTTATTCCTCTGTCGCTTACGTCTTTCTGTTTGAGCTGCTTTCTGCATTCAGCAAAGGCGACGGCGCAGACGCTTACATTCTGGGCGTGCTGATTGGGCCTTTTCTCGCTTATCAAGGCTGGCGCACCGCTGACAAGTTCAGCCATGCCAGCACCATCAAAGCCAAGGTTAAACAGGGTTTAAATCCCGTTTTATCCACGCTTAGCAGAGGCACAAAATGACCGACATTGTCGACCGTGCGCAGTCCAGCACGGAAGTGTATGAAAGCGCGATGATAAGCGCTCATGTAAACCGTCCCAGGGAAACACCGGATGAGGACGAAAACGGCAACCGTTATTGCCTGTCGTGCGGTGAGCAAATCGCCAAGGCACGCATTGAGGCAGAACCCCATGCAGTGCGCTGCGTGGAATGCCAACACATTAAGGAAGTGAAGGAACGCAAATGACGTTGGATCTAGTCCGAGCATGGTGGCCGGTGTTGGCTTTCATACTCAACGGTTGCTTTGTTCTGGTGATTTGGGCGCTGGTGAAAACCTTTGCAAAGAAGGAAGAAGTGGAAGAGCTGAAACGCAAGCACGAATCGCTTGAGCAGCAAGTCGCTAACCTTCCCGATCACAAAGAAGTGGCCGATCTCAAACTCACCATGGAGCAGCTGCGCGGCGATATTCGCGAGATTCGCCCCAAGCTGGACGGACTAGACCGCATCAGCAACCTGCTATTGGAAAACGAATTAAAGGATAAGAACTGATGGCACTGCAGGAACTATTACAACAAGACCGCCGTTTGGTGATGGTGCGCGTGCTCAACGAGATGCCCGGCTATGAAGCCAACGACAGTATTCTCGATGCGTCGCTGGATGCCTACGGCCATAAAGTCAGCCGTGATTTGGTGATTGCTGAGTTGCACTGGCTGAAAGAGCAAGGGCTGGTGACGCTGCGCGATGTCGGTGGTACGCAAGTCGCTCGTGTCACCCAGCGCGGCATTGATGTTGCGACCGGCCAAGCCACCCACCCAGGCGTGAAACGTCCGCGTCCAGGAGAGTAAGCCATGGCAGAGAAGGCCCACACCAAAAACCGCATTAGCAAAGTTGACCAGCTGCCGGATGACATCAAAACCCAGCTCAACATTCTGCTGCGCGAGGGCAAGATGCCACAGACTGAAATCCGCGAGCAGATCAACCAGCTGATTGATGAGTTCGGCTTGCCCGAAGACCAGAAGCTAAGCCGCAATGGTCTGAGCCGCTACAGCCAGAGCTTTCACAAAGGCATGGAGCGTTACCAGCAAGCGCAGCAGCTGACCAAGCAATGGGTGCAGCAGTTTGGCGAAATGCCGCAAACCGACATTTCCCGCTCTCTGATTGAGATAGGCAAAAGCCAGATTTTCGAAATCCAGATGAACGCACTGGAAGCGGATAAACCGCTCGACCCGAAAACCCTGTCTGCGCTGGCGCTGTCAATCAAACGTCTGCAGGAAGCCCAAACCGGATCGGTGAAGCTTGAGAAGGAAATCCGCAAGCAGGCGATGGAAGACGCGGCCAATGTGGCCGAAAGCGCCGCCAAAGCAGCAGGCATGACCGCTGCCGGTGTGCAGGCCATCAAGAATGAAATCTTAGGTATCGCATGATTAATGTTCCTATGTCGCCACTGGCAAAACCCGTGGCGCATCTTCATTTTGAGTATGACGAGAACGAGCTGCTATTGCCGTATCAGCGGTACTGGATAGCCGATGACAGCGTGCTTAAGATTGCCGAGAAGTCACGCCGGACAGGTATCACCTGGGCAGAGGCGGCAGACGCTGCACTTACCGCCGGTGCCAGCAAAGCCGCCAATGGCTGTCATGTGTTTTATGTCGGCTCAAATAAGGAGATGGCCCGCGAGTTTATTGATGCGGTGGCGATGTGGGCCAAAGCCTTCGACAAGGCCGCTGGCGATATTTGCGAAGAGGTGTTGGAGGACGAAGACAAAGACATCCTGACCTTCGTGGTGTACTTCGCATCCGGCTTTAAAGTTCAGGCGCTATCCAGTAACCCTTCAAACCTTCGCGGTATGCAAGGCAATGTGATCATTGATGAAGCGGCTTTCCATGACCGTCTTGCGGAAGTGCTGAAAGCGGCACTGGCGCTTACCATGTGGGGCTCAAAAGTTCGTCTTATCAGCACCCACAACGGCGTCGGCAACCTGTTCAACCAGCTGATTAATGACAGCCGCGCCGGTAAGAAGCGCTATTCCATTCACACCATCACGCTCGATGATGCGTGTCGTCAGGGCCTGTATAAGCGCATTTGCCAGCGTAGCGGCGAAGAATGGACGCAGGAAAAAGAGGACGAGTGGAAAGCCAACCTGCTGAAAGACACCGCCACCGAAGACGATGCGCTTGAGGAATATTACTGCGTGCCGAAGGCCAGCGCAGGCCAATACATTCCAAGCGTGCTGATTGAAGCGGCCATGCAATCAGGCATTCCGGTGCTGACCTGCGAAGCACCAGACGGCTTTATGGAATGGACAGACGGCCAGCGTAAAACCGAGATTGAAGGCTGGATTAAACACGTTTTAAAACCGCACCTGGATAAGCTCGACCCCGCCCTTTCACACAGCTTTGGCGAAGACTTTGCCCGCAAGGGTGACTTGTCAGTTTTCGTGCCGCTTGCCATTGCTAAAGACCTGAGCAAGCGCGTGCCGTTTGTGGTGGAGCTGAGAAACCTCACCTACGACGCGCAAAAGCAGATCATGATTGCCTTGTGTGATGCCCTGCCCCGCAAACGCGGCATGGCCTTCGATGCCACCGGTAACGGCGGCTTTCTGGCAGAAGCAGCTGCCCTTCGCTACGGGACAGACATGGTTGACCAGGTCTCGCTCAACGACCCTTGGTATCGCGAATGGATGCCAAAGCTTAAAGCCGAGTTTGAAGACCAGACGCTAACCATTCCCAAACATGAGGATTGCAAAGACGACCTGCACCACATTCAGGTGATCAACGGCATTCCGAAAATCGAGAAAGGCAAATCCAAAGGGCAAGACGGTAAACAGCGCCACGGTGACTTTGCGGTAGCACTGGCGATGGCCGTGCGAGCCAGCTGGATGACCGGCAGCGCGATTGAATACACGCCACTGCCGAAAACCCGCGAACTGGATGACGATGACGATCTGCTTTCCGGCTTGGAAAGCGGCTGCTATTGAATTGACTGAATTTTATTGGAGGCCATTGATGGGCAAAAAATTCTTACCTTCGTTTCAGGGCTTGTTTGACGAATTGGCAGAGAAAGTGCTGAAAGGAACACCACAGGTTATCGATATCGTCACCCAGAACGGACAGGTAACCCTCTCAACCGGTAAGGCAAAAGTGACGGGACTGGACGATACCTTGGAAGCATTCAACGTAGTTGTTGCGGCGGTGATTGATTCTAAACGTCCAAAGGGCGTTGAGTTTGCTTTCAACATCATCAACCTTGATGAGCTGGACATGGATGCGATAAGTGGCGGCGAGAATCCAGACTGCACTATCAAGCTTCAAATCAGCACTGACACTATTGAGGCATAAGAACGAATATGATTGTTGATATGTATGGCCGCCCGCTCTCTTCGCAAGATTTGACCGAGCAGCAAACCGAACTGGATTCAAAACTGGCGCAACTGCAGCGCCATTATTCTGATCACCCTTCCAGCGGCCTGAACCCGCGCAAGTTGGCAGGCATTCTTCGCAACGCAGAGCACCATGATTTGATTGGGCAAAGCGAGCTGGCCGAAGACATGGAAGAGAAAGACGCGCACCTGCAGTCGGAACTCTCCAAGCGCAAGATGTCGCTACTCGGTCAGGACTGGCGCATTGTGCCGCCGCGTAATGCCACCGCCGCTGAGCAGCGCGACTGCGAGATGTTGCAGGAAGTGTTGGAAGATGCCACCTGGCTCGATGACGCCATTTTCGATATGAGCGATGCAATCTTAAAAGGCTTTTCCAACCTTGAGCTGCAATGGGCCTACCAGGACAAAACTCATGTCGTCAACGGTTACGATTGGCGTGATACCGCCTGGTTTACCACTAACCCCGACAACCGCAACGAGTTGCGCCTGCGAGATGGCAGCTATGAAGGCGAAGCCCTTCGCCCGTTCGGCTGGATTTCGCACCTGGCAAAAGCCAAGTCTGGCTATATTCAACGCCGTGGCCTGATTCGTGTGCTGGCGTGGCCGTTCCTGTTCAAGAACTACAGCGTGCGTGACCTGGCGGAGTTTCTGGAAATCTATGGCTTGCCGCTTCGCATTGGTAAGTACCCAGACGGCGCAAGCGAGCGCGAGAAGCTGACCCTGCTGCGTGCGGTGATGAGTATCGGCCACAATGCGGGCGGTATCATTCCGAAGGGCATGGAAATTGACTTTGAGAAGGCGGCAGAAGGCGGCGCTGACCCATTCATGGCAATGATTGCCTGGTCTGAGAAGTCGATGAGTAAAGCCATTCTTGGCGGTACGTTAACCAGTCAGGCTGACGGCAAGACCAGCACCAACGCCCTTGGCAATGTGCATAACGAAGTGCGTGAGGAAATCCGCGACTTTGACCTTAAGCGCATTGCGGCCACGCTGACACGCGATCTGGTTTACCCGCTGTATGCCTTAAACGGTAAGAGCTACCAAAGCCCGCACCGCTGCCCACGCTTTGAGTTTGACCTCACCGAAGCCGAAGACATTGAGTACCTGAGCAAGTCGCTGCCCTCGCTGGTGCAGCTTGGGATGCGTATTCCACTTTCCTGGGCGCATGAGAAAACCCAAATCCCGCAGGCAAAAGACGGTGAAGCCGTATTGGGCGAAGCACCAAAGCCCGAGCCGACACCGCCAAAGGCCAAAGGCGAAGCGGCCCTGAGCGCAGAAGAAGAGACCGACATTGCCAAAACACAGGCAGACACCTTGCGCAAAGAAGCCGGTGGCCTGCTGGATTTAATGGTGGATGACGTGCGCGAACTGGTCGAGAACGCCACATCATTGGAGCAGCTGCGCGAGGACATCCTAAAGCTTAAGGGCGTGATCAAAACCGAAGACCTTGGCAACGTGTTGGCACTGGCCTTTGCCGCCGCAGAACTGGCGGGCATGGCTGACGTGGAGGACGGCCAATGATTGGCACCGAGTATGGCAGTCTGCCGTTTAAACAGCAGATCGCCTTCTTTCGCCAGAAAACCAACCTGCCCTCTGAACGCTGGGCCGACATTTGGAAGCAGGCCCACGACCGCGCCTTTATGGTTGCCGGTGCCATGCAAGAGGATTTACTCGCTGACTTTCGCGGAGCGGTAGACAAGGCCATCAGCGAAGGCAAAAGCCTTGGCTGGTTTAAAGCCCAGTTTAACGACATCGTCGCCCGCCACGGCTGGACTCACAAAGGCAGCGCCGAATGGCGTGCCAATGTGATTTATGAAACCAACATTCGCCAAAGCTACACCGCAGGCCGTGAGCAGCAGATTGATGCTGTGAAAAGCACCCGACCTTATGGCCTGTATCGCCACTCTGGCGCAGAGCATCCACGGCTTGATCATCTTTCCTGGAATAACTTGGTGCTGCCATTGGATGACCCGTGGTGGAAAACCCACACCCCGATAAACGGCTATGGTTGCGCCTGCAAAAAGCTCACGCTTAGCGAACGCGACCTTAAGCGCATGGGGCTGGAGGTGAGCAAAGCGCCCACCGTTGAAACCTACGAATGGATTGATACCGTAACAGGGGAAGTTCACGACGTACCCAAAGGTATCGACCCTGGCTTTGACTACACGCCCCGCAGTTCGGCAGAGCTGACCGAGCATGTGAAAAAGGTGATCGCCAAAAAGCCACCGCTCGAAGCACGTTTACCCGAGCGCCTGGTTGAATCGGCGTTCTCTACCGTGGCGGGCGTGAATGCCCAATCGCTCAGCACCTTACTTGCTGCCTTTGACGGTGACGAGCTGGCGGCGTTTAAAGCCGTGATGCAAAAGCACCAGTTAAAAACCGTGATATTGAAAGCGGGTGAGATGAGCGTGAACAAGAAAGCCGCCGCGCTCGCGCCAACCATCACTGAATACCTTGGATTGGAGAATGCAAACCGCTGGCCCTTTGTCACGCGACGTGTGAGCCGCACCAGAGGTTTCACCTCTCCGAGCTGGTCGCATGTGGTGGTGAAAGCCAAAGCGGCTCATAATTTAAAGAAGGTCGACGCGCAGCAGCTGCGTGACGCGATTGCCAATGCGGTGAAAGGTGGAAGTGATCGCCCTTGGTCTTTCTCAACCGTTGCCAGTGAGCAAGTCAGCGAACCGGCGCAGGTGTTCATTACCTGGGTGCATGAGATGGGCCACCAGGTACACCACAAAGCAGGCGCTCCCATGCGCTGGCCGGAAGCGAGAACGCAATCGCTCACGGGTTATGGCTCCACCAATGAGAACGAATGGTTCGCTGAGCATTTCGTGGCCTGGCTGTTAACGCCTGATGCTCTGCGCAGCGCACAACCTGCCGTGTTCGACCTTATCAGCGACACTGTCGCCAAAGCACAAGGATAAAAAATGTTATTACAACAAGCTCAAGCCTTGTTTAAACAAGGTTTAACGCTGGAAAGCCTGCGCCAGTTAGACGCACTCGAAAAGCAAGCCAGCGGCAAAGAAGCGGAGCAAATCGGGGATTTGTGGGAAGCGGTCTACGCCAGTGCTGATGATGCCCTGATTGAAGCGGCTGCAGAAGAAGGTCTGCTGTAATGGCAGGCGTTCGCCTTACTGTTGATGAGAAAGGGCTGGCGCAAATCCGCGAAAGGATGAGTGCCTTTGTTGCCCAGGGCCAAGACCTGCGCCCTGCCTTTCGCGACATTGGCGAGCTGTTGCTGCTGTCGCACGATGAACGCTGGACACGGCAGGAAAGCCCAGACGGTACGCCGTGGGTGCCACTGTCTGACAACTACGCCAAGCGCAAGAAGCGAAACAGCGACCTTATCCTGGTATTAAACCGCCACCTTTCACGCGAACTGGTGTACGACGTGAGCGAGCAAGGCTTTGAGTTTGGTACTAACTATGAGTACGGCGCGATTCATCACTTTGGTGGTTCGCCAGAGATGCGCCCACAGAATGCCGCTATCCCTGCCCGTCCCTGGCTCGGTGCCAGTGACGAAGATTTGCAAGAAATCGCCAACATCCTTGCTGACCACCTAATGACAGCCTGACGCGCTCAGAGACGCTCACAGCGACGCAAACGCAAAACAATCCGGTTGCATGAGTGAAAACCTATTAAACACGCCACAGCGTTTTTAAACGGGTTTTAAACAGGGGTGGGATGAGCGTCGTCTCAAATATTGTAATCGTGTGTCACTTTTTATTGCCTAACGCCTCTAAGTCTTTATCGTTACTCCAAGATTTTCGATAGGCGATGTATTTTATGAACACCATAGTTATCTCCAACGAGGATGACTTACTCGAATTACTCAGCAACATTCAAAACGACCAGTTATCTACCGAAGAGCTCGACGTGAAGTTTGAGAACTGGCCGGTATTTACGATGCGGTTAGAAGGCGAAGGCTATCACTCAACGATTACGCCAAGCCTGATGAAAGGTTTTTTGGAAATGCAGGCGGCTATCTATCGCTCGTATGCAATAGCCCGATATAATTCGCCGAAAATTACGCACCTGTCAGCGCAAGAGAAAAAACAACTGGAGCTGCAGGTAAAGGTACTTGAAGGTAGTTCGCTTTTTCAGGTCGACTTCCAACAGATTATTGAAAAGCTATCCGGTGACTTGGTGGGGAAAATGGAAAGCAAACATCTGATGTACTTGATCTTGGGTGTTGCCGTCATTTATGGCGGACACTCGACTTATAACGCGCATCTTGAGCAACGCAAAGAAATCCGTCTGGCTGAGGTTAAAAGCGAAGAGCAACGATTGGCGCTTGAGCAGCTGCGTTTCTCTGATGAGCAAGAAACCAAGCGCATGGAAATGCTCACAGACGTCATTAAGGAATCACCAAGGCTGAAAACCATTCAGCAATACCACGGTGATGCAACCACTGAACTGTTGAAGCGCTCAGGCTCTGCAAACGTAGTGGAAATCCAAGGCGTCTCATTGGCCGGTGAAGATGCCATTGCACTTACCAAGAACGCCCGCAAAGTGTCGGAAGAAGCGTATCTGGACGGTTCTTACCGCATTCTGGGTGTCGACTCATCCAAGCCAGGCGTATTCAAAGTAAAAATCCGCAGCTTGGATACGGGCGAAGTGTTCACCACCATCGCTTCTGAAAAGACATTGCTCGACAAGCATTTTGATATCATCCAGGACGCAGAGTGGAAACAACAACCTGTTCGTCTTCACATCAACGCACGTATGGCGGAAGGCGAAATAAAAAGTGCTACCATTACCCGCGCTGAAGTCATTGAAATAAAAGAAAGCTAATCCAGAACCCCTTCCAATCCTAACCCCTACTTCATAGCGCCATCATGGCGCTATGAAAACATTTACTTCGCCTCGAATCGCTGTCCTGTCCGCCGACGTTGGCACCCATCAATGGGCGTCACTGTCTGCCGAAATCGTCATTGAGGCTGACGGTTGGGCTCAGCTGCTGCCAGCCGGTGCATTCAAGGCACGGGATGGTCGCCCCCATGATACGGCTGACGGCCAATGGCATTTAGACGCATCCATTGCAGCGGCGTTTATCTCTGCCACCCGCGCAATCGCGCCACGCATTCTTATCGACTACGAACACCAGGCATTAAAAGCGCGTGAGAACAGTGGCCCCGTTCCTGCTGCAGCATGGCTGACGCCGACTGACATGGAATGGCGTGAAGGTCAGGGCCTCTTTATTAAGCCTGACTGGACAGACAAAGCCCGCGAACTTATCGACAACAAGGAATATGCCTACCTTTCGGCAGTGTTCCCCTACGACGAGCAAGGCCGTCCGCTGTATTTGCGTATGGCTGCACTCACAAACGAACCCGCTGTTCTCGGCATGGAGCCACTGGCTGCGCTGAGTGCAGATTTCAACCTCAGTTTCCACACACCCAATAGCACCATCAATCTCTATGGCACAACGGAGGATAACCTCGTGAATACACTGCTTATGCAGCTGCTGGGCAAGCTTGGTATCGAGCTTGCGGAAGGTAGCGAACCGACGAAGGAGCAGGCAACCGCTGCGCTGTCTGCCCTCGATACGATGAAGACGACGGCCGCAAAAGCCGGTGAACTCGAAGGCAAGGTCGCCGCGCTAAGCGCTGAAAAACAAAGCCTGACCACCGCTTATAACGGCGTGACCGAGCGCGTTGCTGCTCTGAGCGCAGAAAGCGAAACCGGCGCGGTGTCGCAGGCCATCGACAAAGCCAAATCCGAAGGCCGCATTGTTGAAGCGGAAGTCGAATACCTGACTGGCTTTGGCAAACAGCACGGCGTGGCTGCACTGTCCGCCATGTTGGATAAGCGCCCACGTATCGCGGCCCTGTCTGCACAGCAAACCCAAACCACCCAACCTGCCAGCAAGCAAGACCCTGATCTGACTGATGAAGATTTGGCGGTGCTGAGCGCGTGTGGTCTGGACAAAGAAACCTACCTGAAAAACAAGGAAGCGTAACTGATGTCAGCCAAACGATACGGCACGAAACGTGCCCATGGCCTGAAAGCCAACCAATTGATCGCTGCGTCTTTACCAGTGTTCCTGGTTAGCGGTCTTGCTGTCGGCTTTGCCGATGCCACCCCAGCCGCGCTGTATGTCGGCACCGCCACCCTGGGCGCAGATGCCACCGACCAACCTGATGGCTCTGTGTTCATCGAAGTGGACAGCGCCGAAACCAAGTTCGCGAACGCCGGTGATATCACGATTGCCGATGTGGGCAGCGATGCCTTTTTCTCAGCGGCAAACAAAGTGTCTGCCGATTCCGCCACCAATACCCGCGTGCCAGCTGGAAAAATCATCCAAGTGGATGAAGACGGCGTGTGGGTAAGCTCAGGAGTGTAAACCATGCAGATTTCTGCAAACGGCCTACGTGCCATTTATACCGCCGTTCGAACGGCCTTTAACACCGGACGCGGCAGCTACACCCCGATTTGGCCGCGACTGGCAACACTGGTGCCGTCAACCACCGGCACTGAAACCTATGCGTGGCTCGGCCAGTTCCCGCGTCTGCGTGAGTGGATTGGAGAGCGCCAGGTCAAGCAAATGGCTTTGCATGACTACTCGCTGAAGAACAAGAAGTTCGAAGGCACAGTGGGCATTCCGCGTGACGCGATTGAAGACGACCAATATGGCGTTTACATGCCGCTGATGCAGGAAATGGGCTATGCCGCGTCAACCCACCCAGACGAAGAGCTTTTCGCCCTGATGGCCGCTGGATTTACTACGCCTTGTTACGACGGCCAGAACTTCTTTGATGCGGACCACCCAGTCAAAGACCCACAGACTGGCGAAGACACGTCTGTATCCAACATGCAGGCTGGTTCAAGCGCCGCATGGTTCCTGCTGGATACCCGCCGACCGTTGAAGCCGTTTATCTTCCAGCGCCGTCGTGATTACGACATCAACGCTAAGACCGATGCCGGTCAAAGCGATCATGTCTTCATGGCTGATGAATATCTGTATGGCGTCGATGGCCGTGGCAACTGGGGCTTTGGTTTCTGGCAGCAGGCGTTTGGCTCTAAAGCTGAGCTGAATGATGCGAACTTCGATGCAGCAATGCAGAAAATGATGGAGTTCAAATCAGACGAAGGCCGCCCGCTGGGCATCATGCCTGACCTGCTGATTGTTGGCCCATCAAACCGCGCTGCCGCCAAGAAGGTGGTGGAAGCCGAAAACAAAGCCCAGGGCGAAAGCAACACCAACTTCAAAGCGGTTGAAGTGCTGGTTGTGCCTTGGTTGCCGTAACTCGATGTTAATTGAGCGGGGGCGCTGGCCCTCGCTCGGTTTGGGTAAATAAGGAGAACCCATGTTATGGAAAAAATTGTTGTCCTTTGTAAAGCGCATACTGGCTACCGTCGCGCTGGCGTTCAATTCACTAAAGGTGAAAACACGTTCGATGCTGATGCAGTTTCAGCAACCCAGCTGGCTCAAATTCAGGCTGACCCGCGTTTGGTGGTTAAGTCGGGCGAAGGCCAAGGCGACGGTGAAGCAAATCAGGGTGGTGGTTCGGAAAAGCTTTTGGAGCCAGACGGTATGGCTAACGGCTTAAGCTTCGCTGACGCTGTGGCAAAGCTTGATGCTTCCAATGCTGAACACTTCACTAGCTCAGGTAAACCGCAAGTGGCGGCACTTTCTGCACTGATGGGCCAAACCCTGTCAGCCAAAGAGCGTGACGAGGCTTGGGAAGCCCTGCAGAAAGAACGCGGAGACGCATGATGTATTGCACCCCTGCCGACATGGAAAGCCGATTTGGTGCGCATGAGCTTACCGCGTTAACCGGAGGCACCACCGCACCGGAAGAGACCAAGCTCAATCAGGCAATTGGCGATGCCACGGCAAAGATTAACAGCTATCTCTCGGGCCGTTATCAGCTGCCGCTTGCCAGCCGTCCTGATGTGCTGGTGCAAATCTGCGCCGATATTGCGCGTTGGTCTCTCTATGATGACCAGCTGCCCGAAGAGCACCAGGCAGCGCGTCGTTATAAAGAGGCGGTGCGCTATCTCGAACAAGTTGGCAAAGGGGTGCTTGCCCTGCAGCTGCCGGACAACACCAGTCCGGCCAGCAACAACACCGCCATTATTCAAAGCGCAGGTAGCGTGTTTGCCCGTGACCGCAGTAAAGGGTTTATCTGATGTCGATGATTGATGGCACCGTCGCCCTGCTGCAGAAAAACAATCCGCCATGGCGCAGCGTGCAAAAGCTGCTGTCGTTGGCGGAGCTTTCCAGCACGACCGTCATTCATTGCCCTGCCCTGTTTGTGATCGAAATGGCAAGCAACCCCAAGCCCGATGTGCGCGGCACCGGGGCTTATCTGCAGTCGGTCACCGAAACCGTGGGCGTGGTGATTGTGACCCAATCCATCAACGGCCAGCACCAGGACTTCACCGAACTGCGAAAAGCGGTCAAGCAGCGCCTGTTTGGTCAAGCACCGGCAGAAGACTATGAGCCATTCTGGCTCGGCAATGGTCGCCTGCTTGGTATGAATTCAGGCCGCGCAAGCTGGCTGGATAACTTCGTAACTGAATACACAGAGGATCAGCTCAATTATGGCCCGCAAGAGTAAACAGAAGATCCTCGGCTTTGCGGTCGAAACGCAGTACGGCGTCGACCCAGTGACCGAGGCAAACCCACTTTCATTTGTGCTGGGGCGTGAATTTTCCGTCACCCCGCAAGCAGGTGAGAGCCAATCACTGGAATATGACACCGGCAAACTTGGCAACTCTGCCGAAGTGATGACCGAGTGTTATGTCCAAATCGAATTCGGTGTGGATTTTGCCCCAGGCAAAACCGCAGGTGCCGCCGCGCCGTGGGCTGACCTGATGAAAGGTTGTCTGCGTGATGTGACCACAGATGCACAGGCAGGCACGACCACCTATGCCATCGATGAGAACGCGACAGGCTCGCTGACGTTCTATTTCATCCAATCCGGCACGCTGCACAAGCTGACCGGCGCACGTGGTTCGGTCTCCATGTCTGCCAAAGCCAAGGCATTCCCGACACTGAAATTCAAATTTACTGGCCTGTTTGTGCCTGTGGCGAATTCGGTGCATCAACCGCCGACGTTTGCGGAATGGGTAACCCCGCTCAAGGTGGGCGTGGAGAACTCAGCCTTCACTATCGACGGTGCGCCTTTCAAGATGATTTCGCTGGAATACGACCAGGCGAACGCAGTGACGCATCAAGAATATGTGGGCCATGAAGAAGTGCTGATCACTGACTTTGTGCCGACGGCCACGCTGGTGATTGAAGCACCGGCACTGGGCGACTTTGACCCGTTCGCACTGGCTGAGGCTGGCAGCGAACACACGCTGAGCTTTACCAATGGCCCTGTGGGTAATCAGGTTGGCTGGCAATCAACACGCATCCAGCTAGGTCGCGCCACCTATGGCGACCAGGATGGCACGCAAACTTACTCAATTCCGCTTCGCCCTCTCGAAGATGCGGATGCTTTTTTCAACGCCTAAACCGCGTTTAAACCCAGTTTAAAAAGGACGTAAGCCCATGTTCAAGATCGTGACATCTCGCATTGTTAAACACTGGCCGGTGAAAGTGGTGGTGCCAGCAGAAGGCGGCAAGACCGAGAGCTTTGACATCAAACTCGATGTGGAAGTGGTGGACACCGACACCTTTACCACCCTTTCCCGCCAAGGTGATGCAGCCTTTATGGCCCGCGTGGTGAAAGGCTGGTCTGGTGTCGGTGATGAAGCGGGCCACGAAGTGCCCTTCACCGCCGAAAACCTTGCTGCTGTGAGCAAAGACCCGCTATTTGGTGCTGCAGTAATGCGTGCTTATCTGCAACTGGCATCCGGGCAGGCCGCAACAAAAAACTGACCGACGCGGTACGGGCTGCGCTGAATGCGCGGCCTGATACTGCGCAAGACACAGAATTTCAGGCTGAGCTCGAAGCCTGGGGCGTCACGGACTTTCCCTTTGACATTGACCCCGAACCGGAAACGGTTGAGCTGTGGCCCGAGAACGTGGCCGCCATCGAATGGTGGCTGACCATTCCCGACTTTCTGCGATACGAAAACGGCGTGTGCCTGGGCATGAATGTGATCGCCGTTAAAGCTGACGCAGACCTGAGTGGTCGCGACGTTGACCCCGAGGATTACCAGCGACTGAAAACCATTGCCATGACGGCAGCCAGTGAGCTGAACGCCAAGAAAGAGACACGATGAACCAGAACTTACGCTTCGCCCTAAAGTTTGATGCTGAAACCGGCCAGTTCGTGGCGAACGTCCGCGCCGGTGATCAGGCCCTCGACCGGTTTGGCGTGCAGAGTGTTCAAACCGGTAAACAGGTCGATACGCTGAGCCGTCAATCTGATGTGCTCAGTGATCAGTTTTCCAGCCTGCGAAATCAAGTGCTGGCGGTAGCCGGTGGTTTCTCCCTTCTTGCCGCTGCCGGTGATGCAACCCGCACGCTGGGACAGTACCAGGACATGCGCACCCAAATCACCGCCTTGGTGGGCGGGCAGCGCGAATGGATTGAGACCGAGCAATACCTGATTGCCACGGCATCCGAGCACAATAAAGTGCTGACATCGATGGCGGGGAACTATGCCCGCCTCGCTTCACTGCAAGAAGCCGGTTTGCTGTCTGTTGACGAAATGCGCCAGATTTTCGAGGGCATGAGCAACGCACAAAGCCAGACCGGCGCAGACACTGTCCAGCTCGAACAAGCCATGTATGGCTTATCACAAGCGCTTGCCTCGCCAATTGTTCGTGCGGAAGAATTGAACCAGGTTGTCGAGCCGCTGCCTGGTCTTCTGAATAAACTGGATAAAGCCGCAGGGCTTCAATCAGGCGGTTTCCGCCAGATGATGCTTGATGGTGAAATCACCAGCGACTTTTTCAAAGACACGCTGATTAAAGCGCTGGATGACTATGACGGTGCTGCAGAGCGTACCGCAAATAACATCAACGCCCGCTTTGCTTCTCTGACCAACAGCTATCAGCAGGCCGTGGTGGCTTTCGAAGAGCCTATCAGCGACAGCCTGACGCCAATGCTCGATACCGCATCAGCAAGCCTGGTGCTGCTGGCAGACAATGCCGACACCGTGAGCAATGTGGTCGAGCTTTCGCTGGTGCTGGCATTGGCCCGTGGCGCGGCAGGTCTTACTAACCTGTCAGCGGCAAGGGTGAAAGACACGCTGGCAACACGCACACAACTCAAGGCAACGGTCGACAGCACCACGGCCACCATTGCCGCGACATCCGCAGAGATTGCCCGCTTGGAAGCGCTGCAGGTGAGCAATGCTTTTGTTTTCCGTTCTACCGGCGGAGAAAAGGCGCTGGCTGCTGCTCGCGGCCAGTTGACCGCTGCTACCCAGACACTCACCGGCGCACAGCTGCGCCTCAATGCGGTCTCGCGTGCTGGTGCCGCCAGCATGGCGCTACTGGGTGGGCCTGTCGGTGTGGCAATGCTCGCTGCCGGTGCGTTGGCCTTCTATGCCAGCAAAGCTAGTGACGCCCGCGTAAAAACCAAAAACCTCGATGATGAAGTTGCAAGCCTTGCCGGAAGCTTCGATAACCTGAACCGTCAGGAACGTTCGATCCTTATCACTCAGCTCAACCAGGAAATGAGTGAAACCCGCACGGCCATTGTGCAGACCACCCAACAAATCGACGGTCTGAAAGCGAGCATGTCGAGCCTTGATGCCGGTGGCCGAAGCGATGCCCGCGCCCGCATTCAGGAACTCGAAGACCAAATCACCACCTACAAGAACGCGCTGACCGAAGCCAGCGCCAAGCAGCAGGCGGTGTTTAATGCCGGTTTACCTCAGTTTAAACAGACGCCGGATACCGAAGACGACGACGGCAGCGATGAGGAAGCCCTCTCTGCCGGTGACAAGCGCCTGGCACAGCTGCAGCAGCAAACGGCCCTGCTGGGTAAAACGGGCGAGTTGGCCCGCATTAACTATGAAATTGAATCTGGCGCGATTGCCGACCTGACACCGGCACTGGCTGAAAAGCTGCGTATGACAGCGGAAGAGCTGGATAAACGCCGCGAAGCCTTGGAGCAGGAAAAAGAAGCCAATGCCCAGCGCGAGAATGCCGAAGAGGAATTAGATCGTCTGCGCCGTTCGGTGGCCCTTCACGGTGAAACCGGTGAAGCCGCCCGCGTGCGCTGGGAAATTGAACACGGTGCACTGAGAAACGTTAACGAAGAGCTGCAGCGCAATATCTTGCTGGAAGCGGAAAAGCTCGATGCACTCGCCACCCAGGAAGAAACCACGCAGGGCTTTTGGGAGCGTTACACCGAGTCGATGCGGGCTTCTGCTGAGAACACGGATGCACTGTGGGCCAGCACCTTCGATAACTTCACCAGCGGATTTGGCCGTGCCTTTGCTGATGCCATTACCCAAACCACCTCACTCGAAGATGCGGTGGTGAACATGGCCGCTGCCATGGGTAAATCCATGCTGCAGGCCATTGGCGAAATCATCGCCCAAAAGATGGTGCTCTGGGCGTTAGAGAAAACCATCTTTGCCAGTGATCAGGCTGGCAACGTGGCCCAGGTAACCGCTGAGGGTACGTCTGCCGCCATGCTTGCCGGTATTCATGCGTTTAAATCCACGGCAGCGATCCCAATCGTCGGCCCCGCTGCAGCCCCAGGCGCAATGGCTGCCGCCATGGCCGTGACCATGCCAATGGCCGCCAGTGCAACAGCGGCTGCCGCTGCAGGTTTTGCGGGGATGGCGCACGACGGTATTGGACGCGTGCCAAAAGCGAATGAGGGTACGTGGCTACTCAAGGCCAATGAGATGGTTTTGAACGAATCACAAGCCGATAACTTCCATTGGATGGTCGGCATGATGCAGCAAATGCAGGCGAATCAGAGCAGCAGCCAACAAGCCGCACCGGCATCCGGTCAGCGTCAGCCCATCTACTTCGACATCATCCAGCAAAGCGGCGACACCATGACCATCACCCGCGTCGAACAGCAAGAAGACAGCGAAGGCCAGCGCCTTAAGGTGTATCTCGCTGCAGCGAAAAAAGCCGTGCAGGAAGATTTGCTAAACGGTGGCGAGATTTCCGCTGCCGGTGAATCGAAATATGGCTGGCAGAGGATTGGACAATGATTGTATATCCCGATGTGCTTCCGCGCCCTACCTTGCGCGATCTTACTTACGCTCAAGTCTCCAACGTGGCGAAAACGCCCATGGAGTCTGGCTACACAAGAACGCGAAGAACGTTGTTGAATCCACCCACACACAAGGAGGCCGTTTATGTAGTGCATAAAAACAAGGCGGCGCAGTTTGAGGGCTGGATTAAACACGCGATAAACGACGCGAGCATTCAGTTTGAGGACATGATTCACACCCCATTGGGGCTGCGAAAGCACCGAGTCAAATTCCTTGAGAGCCCTCTGCTGAACCGCCGCCCAATCTCTGCCCTTTATTGGGAATATCGCGCCAAAGTAGAAATTGAAGAATTCGCCACTTACACCGCTGCAGAAACTTTCGAGTGGATGCTCGCCCCAGTCAGTTATGCCGACTATGTCAGCGACCTGATGACCAGCGTGAACATGTATTACACGGAGCCAACATCATGAACAGCAACAACCCAATCCACCTAAACGAACAGCTGCGCCAGCTGATTGAATGGCTGAACGTCATTGTTTTGGGTGGCGAGAATGATGGTTTTTGGCATGAGGGTGTGTTCAAGCCGTCGAATGAGAAGAGCTTTGCGGATCGGTTTGGTGCTTTGCAGGCGATGGTTAATGGCCGTGTCGCTTATGAAACCAAAGCGCAGCTTGATGCGGCAGGCGCGCCACCGTCGGATAAGCCGTTGGCGGATGTGTGGAACGATCCAGTAAAAAATAATAATGGCTTATACGGATGGGATGGCGTTGGCTGGTCAAAATCAAAATTTGACGTATTGGCGGTCTTAGAGCCTGAACTACAGAGCAATGCAACAGCTATCGCCAGCGCCTTGCCGAATGTAGGTATTTCTGACCGAGAACGACATGAATTTGATGCGCATCCCATTCCTTTGGTCGTGGATGAGGCAGGTAATGCAGTCATCGCCATTGAACGTGAAACTGGAAAGTTGATTGTTGATCTAGATGAAAAGTCGAGCGGCCGCGTTTTATCTGCGCTAGGGGTGGAAAATACTACACTACCCGATGAATTTGATGTTGCTTTCTTGCTTGCTGATGAGCAAGGTCGCGTGGCGTTGCGCGTGGGGCTTGATGGAAGTCTATATTTTAGCGAATCAGCTATTCAGTCTAGTGTGGTGCGCCATTACTTTATCCGTGGTCAATCGTTGTCTATGGGCTATAAATCCCAGCCAGCACTGACAAAAAACGCAGACATATCCGCTCTTTCTTTCGGTTACCGACCGGATTCTCCCGATTTTAGTGACCTTTCCCCACTTATCGAAGTGGACGCCGGTGTTTATGGCGAGACGCCTTCGGCCGGTGCGGCGGGTTTTTATCGTCGCGCTGCCGTAGGTGTTTATCGTGATACCGATTTATCAAAAGGATATCCCGCCGCCTTGATGTCTATACACTCTGCGCCTGGTGTGAATATTGAATATCTTTCCAAAGGAAAGCCCACGTATCTCAGCACGCAGGAGGGGGCGAAAGCCGCAAAGTCACTCGTAGAGCAAATGGGTCTGACCTATCAGGTTGGGGCGATTTTCTGGGTGCAAGGTGAAGCGAACGAGCGAGACCGCACATCCCCAGAAGATTATGCCGTTCTTCTGGAAACCCTGATTGACGATCACAATACTGACATGCGTAAAGCGTTGGAAAACCCGCGCGTGACCCTGCCGTTAATTACGTACCAGACGAACCACCGCTATCAGTACACGTATCCATTAACGGCATTGGGGCAATTGACTGCGGCTATACGTCATCCGCTGATTTTTATGTCTGGGCCTATCTATCAATATGATGTGGTTGATCATACGCACTTGGATAACAAAAGCAGCCGCCGCCTCGGAGAAAAGATGATGCAGGCCGCGTTGGCGGTGGAAAATGATGGCGACTGGCAACCCTTGCGACCCATCCGCATTATTCAGACCGGAGAGAGAGAAATTACGGCCGAGTTTCTGGTGAGGTATCCGCCGTTGGTGTTGGATGAAAGCGAGGTTGTCAACCCAGGCGATTTCGGCTTTGAGGTGCTGGACAACAATGGAGATCCGTTAGCGATTTCCAGTGTCACGCTGGGCGTTGGTAATACAGTCAGATTGACTACTGAACAGCCTTTGCCAGCAGTGACACGTCTCGCCTATGCCTACCACAATCAACCAGGCGCAGCCTCGGGACGGTTAACCGGTGCGCGCGGAAACTTGCGCGACAGCGATCCAACGTTGTCGGTCTATGCCGATGAAAGCGGGCAACATTATGCCCAGTACAACTATTGTGTAACATTCAAAGAGGACGTACAGGCATGAGCTTGGTCATTACATTGAAAGGCATTCGATTCACCAACCCCAACCTGCCGGTGATTCCGATGGATTATCCGACTGAAGGGCTGGCAGCGCTTTACCGGATGGACACTCTTATCGGCAAAACGGTGCAGGATTCGTCCGGCAATGGCAATCATGGCACTGCGTTTGAGTCCGTGGAAGCGGTGAACGAGGGGCTGAGGTTGAATAAGGGCTATATCAACACGCCTATCAGACCAGATGCACGAGGATTGACCGTCTTTGCCGTGCACCGCATGGATGTGCTTTCCTCGGGTTTATCGGACGCGATGAAATACCGTTTTGTGTGGTCATTCTATGGTGGTGATTCCGCCATTCGAGATGACCAACTTTACTATGCAGGCAATGATGCGATGTTCAAGACGCTCAATGCGTCAACGTCGGCAGTCGAAGGTTCCACCATGCAGGGTGTGTGGGTGTTTTCGTGCTTGTCATATGGTGATGGTCATTACCGTTATTTTTGTCCGCAAGCCGGAAAGAACATCGATAACGTGGTCGAGATGGCACCAGAGATAGCGCCAAATGCTTTTTTTAACATTGGCACGATTGGTGGACATATTCCGGGTCAGTCATCGAACTACGGACTATTTGAGGGAGAGTTTGCGGTGCTTGGCGTTTATCATGAAGCCAAGAGCGGCCATG
Organism: Grimontia sp. THUN1695; assembly: GCF_059704325.2. Taxonomy (NCBI): domain Bacteria; kingdom Pseudomonadati; phylum Pseudomonadota; class Gammaproteobacteria; order Vibrionales; family Vibrionaceae; genus Grimontia; species Grimontia sp. THUN1695. The sequence continues at coordinate 1,559,233 of NZ_AP046577.1, forward strand.
AGATTGATGACATCTATCAGGCAGCAAAACTGCAAATGTCGAAACGCGGGATCACTATTTAATGAAATCCCTCGAAATCGCCTACGCCAGCAACAGTGGAGACATACCGCTCTATTGCTTGGAGTTTGCTGCGCCTTCTATACCAAACGGGGCTTATCGACTCGTTCTGGGTTACAACGATGTCACAGTGACATCAGAAAAAGGCGAACAGCTACACCACCAAGCAGCGGCTTTTGCACTGAGCCTACCTGCCCGCTCGGTGAAAGGTCGCCAGGACATTAACTTCAACGTGGATAACGTCACCGGTGAAGTTGCCATCATGGTCGACAACTGCTTGGAAGCCAATGAGAAGGTATGGCTCACGCTGCGAAAGTACAGCCACCTGGATCTATCTGCACCCGCTGAGCCACCTATTCGCATGTCTGCCGTTGCCACTGAAATGGAAGGCAATCAGGTACGAATCAGCGCAAGCTTTAACGATCTGGTTAACACGCCATTTCCACGGGCAGAAGACCGATTCACGCAGGACATCGCACCTGGCCTGCTCTGGATGGGATGATGTTTAAACCCTGTTTAAACACACGGGAACCTCAAGCATGGTCTTCATTTATCGACCGATATTTGGAGACCATTTTTGTTGATGGCGGTCGAGGCCCAACTGAGTTTGATTGCTGGGGCATGGCGCGAGAGGTGCAAATCATCACTGGCGTAAAACCTACTGCCCTACCCACTTTTGGCGCGGTGCCAGCTTCTGATAAAGCTGGAATGACAGCCGCTTTTCATGAGTTGAGCGCAAGCTTCCCAATTGCTCAGATACAACCCCTTTCACTGGCGCTGGGCTTCAAGGGAAACCGACTTTGGCACATTGGCACCGTGGTTCCTGACGGCTCACAGCTTGCGGTGCTGCATACAAGCGCAAGCTTTGGCCCCCATATCACCCCACTCAGTTACTTTGACAGAAGCTTTACACGCACGGAGTACCGCTATGCCGACGCTGGCGTTTTATCCCAATAAGTTTTCGCTCACCCCGCTCGAAACTGAGCACTGCGAACCAGGTATTACTCTGGAAAGCTGGCTGAAGGCGAAAGTTTCAACGTATAACCCCGATGGGCCTCATCCAATTTCAGTGATGCTCAATGGTGAGCTGGTGTTGCCAATGGCGTGGTCGACATTGGTATTAAACGAAGGTGATCAGGTCGCATTCATCCACGAACCCAAAGACTTCATTACTCCCACAGTTATTTACCTGTTGGCCGCTACAGCAGCAGTGACTGCCGTGGTGATGTCACAGCAAAGCCTGCCAGATAACTACAACTCCTCTGTGCCCAAAGGGTCTTCTATTTATGAAGCCAATGTGCAGGGCAACCGTCCAAAACTGATGGGTGTGATCCCTCAGATTTTTGGCACCCACAAAACCTATTTCGATATGCTCTCCGCCCCGCACTGGTACTACTCGAACGACGACGAGTATTTGATGATGTTCTGTTGCGTTGGTAAGGGTCACTACCACCTTCCAATGGACAAGCTCACCATCGGAAACACGCCCCTTTCAGCTTACGCCGGTGATGTTGATGTCGAAGTGTTCGAGCCAAATTCACTGGTGACCTCTCACCCTGCCCACAAAAACACGTACACCAGTCCTGAGATTGGCGCGACAGCGGGCACATCCGGTATTGAGCTTGAAGGCCCTATCAATAACATCTCGCCGGTTAAGTCAGTGTTTGCGGGGAAATCGGTAGAGCTTTACCAGGACTTGGATGGATTTACCGTCGCTTACTGGCCCACGGAATGGGAGCCCGGGCAACGAATCGAGATCGAAGGGATGCCAGGTGCATTCACTCTATATGGAGGAGAATGGCGCGGTGAAGCAGATACTTCCACACTCAACTACTGGACGCAGAACGAGTCACAACTTCATACATGTCGAAAGGGTGATTATGTTCTTTATCCTCAAAGCGGCCAAGACAACACCCTCGTTTGGCGTGTTGGCACCGTGGATGCCATCTTTTATGGTTATGTAAACAGTACGCGTTTTTATGCAGTTCGAATTCTGGATTCAAGCGGCAATCGACTCGATATCGCAAGCATCCCGAGTGCTTATCGTAATCAGCCATTCAAGGCGTTAGGGCGCGACAATGGCTACTACAAAATCAGTTCAATCACACCTTCAAGCGCGACGCTGCAAAAACTGCATCCCAACGCTAGCACACCATTAAGCAGTTGGGGTGGGTTCTCTCATAATGGTGAGTATAAGGGTGCGTCATTTCGCTCGTTGAACACCTTCTCAGGCAAGATTGTTGGCCCTATTCGTGTTACCCCGCCCAAGCAGACCACCAACAAGATAATGGTCGATGTGCGATTTAAAGGACTCGGTTATACCAACGATTCAGGTAACATGAGCGCCATTACCGTTGAGATTAAGCTCGAATGGCGTGAAGTGGGTTCGAGTACCTGGAAGCCAGTTTCATTTGCCCGCACGGGCGCAACGCGTGACGAACTGGGCAACACCATCGAGATTGATTTGGGTAAGCAATGCGAGCCTGAGTTTCGTTGTTACCGCGTCACTAATAAAGAAACTGATGCGCGTTACCTTGATACTGTAGAAATCGTTCGTGTGAAGAGTGAGCTTCGCACCCCAATCCGCTACAAGGACATGACGACGATTGCTCTGCGTATTCGTGGCACCAATGCCCTCAGCCATACCGCAGAGAAAAAGTTTGCCGGTGTGCCAACGCGGAAATTGGAAGTGCCAGACGGCAAAGGCGGTTGGACAAATGACTTGCATCCAACCAACGATATTGCTCCGGTTATCCGCTATATAGCCAAAGAATGTGACTTTACAGATCACATGATTAATCAGCAGTCGTTGCTTAGATTACATGATGTCTGGGGAGCCAGGGGCGATGAGTTTCATGCCCTGTTTGACAGCTCAACCACCCACTTTGAAGCACAGCGCCGTGTGATGTCGTGTGGCTTTGCTCAACCAACGCTCGACTTTGGACAGCTTATCGCAGTGCGTGACGAACCACGCTCTGGTCGTGCTTATATGTACGGTCCCGACAATATGACTTCGCCACTGAAGATCTCGATTGCTAACCACACTATTGACGAGCATGACTGTGTTGAAGTGGAATATTTCGATGAGAACACATGGAAGCCCGCCACCATACTCTGCAAGCTGCCAGATTCGCAAGGGTACAAGCCCAAGAAGCTCAAGGCGTTTGGCATTAAGAACCGCATCAAGGCTTATCAATGGGGTATGCGCCGTGCTGCAGAGATGCGTTACCGCCGCAAGACCTACACGTGGAGCACGGAACTGGACGGTTTGAACTCAACATTCCTAAGCCGTGCAGATCTAGGCTGGCCCGTGCCAAGTTACGGCAACTCAGGTCGAGTAAGTATTATCCTGCAGCGCACCAGCTATTCGCTTATTCGCACCAATGCAGAGCTGGAGTGGCAGGAAGGACAGCAGCATGTGATCTCACTGCGTCGACCTGATGGCACGACGTTTGGGCCTGTAAACGCAGAGAAAGGTGCAGGTGTTGGAGAGGTGATTATTAGAGACAAGCTGGACTTTGATCCTTGCTTTGATGGCACCATGGAACCGCCCTACTTTATGTTTGGCACGCAGACTAACTGGCGTTTGCCTGCATTGGTTCAGGACATAACACCAGACGGTACTAATAAAGTCACCTTGAAAGCCGTGAATGATGATGCGAGAGTGTTTGGGTGGGACGATGCAATACCACCAACCGAACTGATGGTGGGATACGTATAACCAGCGTTTAAACCCTCTTTATATAAAACCGTTTAAATTGATAAATCACACAAAGAAACCGCCTAAACTGAGAAGCGATATCACCTGCGGGGCTTCCAAGGTTAGGCGGTTTACTTTTTTACGCGGCGCGGCGGGCTACACGAGCTGCGGTTTTTTGTTCGAGGCGTGTTAGAAAAATCAGCCTTCCATTTCAGCGATTTTCACTTTCCAGGTGTCAGGGCCAATTTGGTGGGCGTTGCCGCCACGTGAATCAACAGCAACGGTGACAGGCATATCTTCGACCTCAAACTCGTAAATCGCTTCCATACCCAAGTCTTCAAATGCAACAACACGCGCTTTCTTGATGGCTTTTGCTACCAGATATGCGGCGCCACCCACTGCCATCAGATAAACGGCTTTGTGCTGTTTGATGGATTCAACCGTAGCAGGACCACGCTCCGCTTTACCTATCATGCCCATCAGGCCAGTTTCGCTAAGCATCATGTCAGTGAACTTGTCCATACGGGTTGAGGTCGTTGGGCCTGCAGGGCCAACCACTTCATCGCCTACTGCATCAACAGGGCCAACGTAATAGATAAAGCGGCCGTTGAAATCCACGCCGTCTGGCAGCCCTTGTCCGTTGTTCAGCATTTCCTGAATACGTTTGTGCGCGGCATCACGACCTGTCAGGATTTTGCCAGAAAGCAGCACGGTTTCACCGGTCTTCCATTCCTGAATGTCTTCTTTGGTGATTTCATCCAGGTTCACCCGGCGAACGTTATCGCCCACTTCCCAGGTCACTTCTGGCCATTCTTCCAGTTTTGGTGGCTTGAGTTCAGCCGGGCCGGAGCCATCCAACGTAAAGTGAACGTGACGGGTTGCCGCACAGTTCGGGATCAGGCATACCGGTTTTGAAGCCGCATGTGTCGGCGCGGTTTTGATTTTCACGTCAACAACGGTGGTTAAACCGCCCAGACCTTGAGCGCCGATGCCCAGCTTGTTGACACGGTTGAAGATATCCAGACGAAGTTCTTCTTCGGCATTTTGTGGGCCGCGCTCAATCAGCTCCTGAATATCGATGTGCTCCATCAGGGATTCTTTTGCCAATACCGCCGCTTTTTCAGCCGTGCCGCCAATGCCAATACCCAGCATACCCGGTGGGCACCAGCCGGCTCCCATGGTTGGCAGAATTTTCTCTACCCATGCCGCCACATCGTCCGATGGGTTCAGCATCACCATCTTGGTTTTGTTTTCTGAACCGCCGCCTTTCGCTGCGATTTGAATCTCCACTTTATCGCCCGGCACCATGTTGATGTGAACCACTGCCGGCGTGTTGTCTTTGGTGTTCTTACGCGCGCCTGCAGGATCTGCCACCACCGATGCGCGAAGCGGGTTATCAGGGTTGTTATAAGCACGGCGAACGCCTTCATCAACCATCTCCTGCACGGTCATGTCGCTTTCCCACTGAACATTCATGCCAATGTTCACAAAGCAGGTAACAATCCCGGTGTCCTGACAGATGGGTCGCTTGCCTTCTGCCGACATGCGGGAGTTGATCAGAATTTGCGCAATGGCGTCCTTCGCGGCCTGGCTCTGCTCTTTTTCGTAAGCTTTTTCCAGGGCTTTAACAAAATCGAGGGGATGGTAATAGGAGATGTACTGTAGGGCGTCAGCGACACTGTCGATGACATCTTCCTTACGAATGACAGTCATAGTTGCCTCTTTGAATTTTTATGATTCCTTGGCGCTGTTCGCTTGCTTATCAATGCAGGCTAAACAGTGCTTCCAGTCTAGCGTTATATGTCGAGTTGATACTACAAAATAGTAGGCCGCTTTCTCTTATTCAGGCAGCTTTGCCAGAGAAGCGACTTTCTCAGATCCTTGAGTAGGCGAATGACATTTCACCGAGTGATTTTCACTGTCCAAACTTCGCTTTAAAAGCCACGGATATGATACTCTTACGGTCGATTTTGCGCTAACAGATGCTCCAATACCGATCACAAAAACACGAAAATGACCGAATCGAAACGAAAGCCAATCACCTTGCAGTATATTGAGTACTCACCATCAGCACTCATATCTCTTTTTTCCCATATTGAATCCCACCCTTGGGCGATGTTGCTACAATCTGCAGCGGAAAATCACCCGGATAACCGCTTTGATATTCTGGTGGCTGATCCTATTGCCACACTCTGCAGTGACGGAGAAACCAACCACATTACCTATCGTGATGGGCGTAACACTTCCAGCAAAGGCGACCCATTTGCAGCCTTGCGTGCGTTACAGCTTTCTCTTTTACCGCAGATTAAGCCTGTTGCACCCTGGCCTTTCCTTGGTGGGGCACTCGGCTATTTTGCTTATGATCTTGGCCGTCAGGTAGAAACCCTCCCAGCGTTGGCTACCCGGGATATTGACATTCCGGATATGGCTGTCGGCATTTATGACTGGGCTCTGATTGCTGATCACAAAGAAAAGAAACTGGCACTGGTGCAACCCGAAGGTGAAAACCGCTTAGCATGGTTGGAAGGTTTTCAGGAAAAAGCCAGACCGGCGTTTTCATTGACTGGGGATTGGCAGGCAAACATGACATTTGAAACCTATAAAGATAAGTTCAATTGTGTTCAGTCCTACCTGAAATCCGGGGATTGCTATCAAATCAACCTTGCTCAACGTTTTGAAGCACCGTATCAAGGCAGTGAATGGGAGGCTTACCAAAAGCTGGCACAAACCAATGGCGCACCCTTTTCCGCCTTTATCCGTTTAGAAAATACAGCCATCGTCTCTGTCTCACCAGAACGCTTCCTGCAACTGCATGACAGAGAAATTGAAACCAAACCCATCAAAGGAACACGTCCGCGGCACCAAGATGCAGCGATAGATGCAGCCAACATCCAAAGCCTGAAAAATGCAGACAAAGATCGGGCGGAAAACCTGATGATTGTTGACCTTCTTCGTAATGATATTGGTCGTGTGGCCTCGCCAGGTTCAGTAAATGTACCTAAACTTTTTGATATTGAGACGTTTCCTGCTGTCCATCACATGGTCAGTACCGTAACGGGTACCCTTTCGGAGGGTAAATACGGCGAAGACTTGCTTCGTGCCTGTTTTCCGGGCGGCTCGATTACCGGCGCACCGAAAGTGCGCGCCATGGAAATTATCGAAGAGCTCGAACCACACAGGCGCAGTGTTTACTGTGGCAGCATTGGTTACTTAAGCCGCTGTGGCACAATGGATACCAGCATTACTATTCGCACCTTGGTCTGTTACCAGCAGCATATTTACGCCTGGGCGGGCGGCGGTGTGGTAGCAGACAGTGATGTGACGGCGGAATATCAGGAAACGCTCGACAAGTTAAGTAGAATTCTTCCTGTGTTATCAGCGTAAAGGCAGATAACACAGCGCATCGATAAGTAGGAAGGACGCATGTTAAAAACACCAAGGAGGGTTCACAACCCGCTACAAACACCAACCTCCCTCTTTCGACATATCCGCCAGAGTCCGATGCGCCCGCTCTCTCGTCACTGGTTCGTACAACGTTTCAGCCTAAGCCCCAGTTATCATTATGACAGGCGCGTTATTCAGCGCGCGACCGATACCATGCGCCAACAAGGTATATCAGAGCTCAGGCCGGCAGCCGTGATGATCGCCCTTGCAGAGCGAGATGGCGAATTGCACCTTTTACTCACCAAGCGCGCAACACACCTGAAACACCACCCGGGCCAAATCAGCTTTCCCGGCGGGAAAGTCGAGGACTCGGACACCGATATCGTCGAAACCGCTATTCGCGAAATGGAAGAAGAAATTGGTGTCACCACGGACAGGCAGCATCTTCTGGGCTGTTTGGCCCCGCTCCCAACGGTGAGCGGTTACCTTGTCACCCCCGTTATCGCATTCATTGAAGCCAACTACACCCCGGTGCTCGATGAAAACGAGGTGCATACGCTTTTTGAGGTGCCACTCGCTCAATTTTTAAGACAAGATGCTATCACCAAGCAACCTTTCCTGGTACGTGGCAATACCTATCACATTTACGCTATGAGCTATGAAAATCACCTTATCTGGGGGGTAACAGCCCAGATACTTAATGCCCTAAGCCAGCAAATTTCTCTCAACTAATTTTTAATATCTCAAATTTTTTAAGAGTGTTTAAACTGTATTTTTAAACCATAAAAAATGTAAAAGTACTGCGAAAAAATAATGCCGTCGCACGAAATTTTCTTGCCACAAAAATGATCCCCATCACGGTTTATAATGCAAAAATGTAAACAATACGCACCGATTTCCGAATCGTTCCGTAATTATTTTGGTGATTAAACGATGCAAACACAGTCAACCATGACTTCGAGCGCAGACAAAATGAAGTGGTCTGCCCAAGACACCACCTGGATGCTGTCCCTGTTTGGTACAGCCGTAGGCGCAGGTATTCTATTTCTTCCTATCAATGCTGGCTTGAACGGTTTCTGGCCACTGCTTGCGCTGGCCATTCTCGTCGGCCCAATGACTTATCTGGCTCACCGTGGTCTTGCACGTTTTGTCCTGTCTTCCAAGAAACCAGGTAGTGATATCACTGAGGTTGTAGAAGAGCACTTCGGTGCAACAGCGGGTAAACTCATCACTTTGCTTTACTTTTTTGCGATTTACCCAATCGTTCTGATTTATGGCGTTGGTATCACCAACACCGTTGATTCTTTTATGGTTAATCAACTGGGCATGGAATCTCTGCCACGCTCTGTCCTGTCAATCATCCTGATCATGGGCATGATGTCAGTCATGCTGGCAGGCGAGAAACTGATGCTGAAAGTGACCCAATTCCTGGTTTACCCACTGGTTGGTATCTTGCTGTTCCTGTCGGTTTACCTGATCCCGGATTGGAATACGTCTGCCATGCAGCAAATCCCTTCAGTCGGTGATTTTATGACCACCCTGTGGATCTCAATTCCTGTATTGGTATTCGCGTTCAACCACAGCCCAGCGATCTCTGCTTTCTCTATGGCACAATCACGAGACCACAGCGACAACGCAGAGCGCAAAGCACAGCAAATCCTGTTCCGCACTGCGGGCATGCTGCTTGGCTTTGTCATGCTGTTTGTGTTCTCTTGCGTTCTGAGCCTAACGCCTGCTGATTTGGCAGAGGCCAAAGAACAAAACCTGGCTGTACTTTCTTATCTGGCTAACAAACATGAAAGCCCATTCATTTCTTATCTGGGCCCAATCATTGCGTTTGTGGCTATCGTCTCGTCTTTCTTTGGCCACTATCTGGGTGCACGTGAAGGTCTGAACGGTATCATCATCAAACAGCTTCGCTCTCGCGGCAAGCAAGTGGACACCAAGAAAGTGGATATGTTCACGGTAGTATTCGTTATCGTTACCAGCTGGATTGTGGCAACCATTAACCCAAGTATTCTGGGAATGATCGAATCACTGGGTGGCCCAATCATCGCTGCGATTCTGTTCATTATGCCGATGTATGCCATCAAGAAAGTACCCGCCATGCAGAAGTACGCGGGCAAGTTCAGCAATGTCTTCGTCACGGTGATGGGACTGGTAGCAATTTCAGCTATTTTGTACAGTTTCATCGCATAATAAATGGTGTAGACTAGCGCTATAGAAAGAGCAGGATGCTTGTGACGCATCTTGCTCTTTTTGCTTTCCCTTCCTGAGCCATGAAGACAAGCAACAGCTCAGCAAAGCGTCACCTCCAAGGATGGATAGAAACGAATTAATCCAAATGCCCGTTTCGGTAAACCACGGGCATTGACTGAGGTATGACAAATGATCAGCGTTTTTGATATCTATAAAATCGGCGTAGGCCCTTCAAGCTCACACACAGTAGGCCCAATGAAAGCCGGTAAATCATTTATCGACGATCTGCGCAGTATGAACAAACTCCGTGATGTCACCAAAATTACCGTTGACGTCTACGGTTCACTGTCTCTGACCGGTAAAGGCCATCACACGGATATTGCTATCATTATGGGCCTGGCAGGTAACACACCAGAGCATGTTGATATTGACAGCATTCCGGGCTTTATCGCACGCGTTGAAGAAACCGAGCGGCTGCCGGTAGGTATGCACTGCCACACCGTCGATTTCCCCCGTGATGGTGGCATGAACTTCCATACCACTAACCTGCCTTTGCACGAAAACGGCATGTCAATCCACGCTTGGATGGGTGAAGAGAAGGTTTACTCAAAAACTTACTACTCTATCGGCGGTGGCTTCATTGTTGATGAAGAAAACTTCGGCAAGAAAGACGAAAACAAAATCAAAGTGCCTTATGCGTTCAGCAGCGCTGAAGAACTGTTGAAGCACTGTACTGAGACCGGTTTGTCTATCAGTGCGGTTGTGATGGCAAACATGCGGGCCATGCACTCGGAAGATGAAATCCAGACGTACTTCGGCAATATATGGCGCACCATGCGCGAGTGTCTGGATCGTGGCATGAGCAACGAAGGCGTGCTGCCGGGCCCTCTGCGTGTTCCACGCCGCGCGGCCGCCCTTCGTCAACAACTGATCGCGTCTGAGAAATCAAACAATGACCCAATGGCCGTGGTTGACTGGGTTAATATGTTCGCGTTCGCGGTTAACGAAGAAAACGCCGCCGGTGGCCGTGTGGTTACGGCACCAACCAATGGTGCATGTGGCATTATCCCTGCGGTTCTGGCGTACTACGACAAGTTCATTCAAAACGTGGGGCCACGTGAATACACCCGTTACTTTGCTGTTTCCGGTGCCATTGGTGGCCTGTATAAGCAAAATGCGTCTATTTCCGGTGCAGAAGTGGGTTGTCAGGGTGAAGTGGGCGTTGCATGCTCTATGGCGGCAGCCGGTCTGGCGGAGCTGATGGGTGCCAGCCCACAACAAGTCTGTATCGCTGCTGAGATCGGTATGGAGCACAACCTGGGCCTGACCTGTGATCCAGTTGCCGGCCAGGTACAGGTTCCCTGTATCGAACGTAACGGTATTGCAGCAATGAAAGCCATTAACGCAACCCGTATGGCACTACGCCGCTCTTCTGAGCCACGTGTGTCTTTGGATAAGGTCATTGAAACCATGCTGGAGACAGGTAAAGACATGAACGCCAAATACCGTGAAACGTCTCAGGGCGGTCTGGCCATCAAAGTACTTTGCTAAACCTCCCTCATGCAGAAAAAGGAAACCGCCCAAGCCGGCGGTTTTCTTTTATCCAGCCTCTCTGTGCAGGTTTTGAATCTCAAGCAGTTGCGAGTAATTCCTCCCCGTTATTCAGCACATGCTTCCCTGCGGCATCAATGGCACGATAAAGGCGCATTTTCGTCGCGCTCAGGCCTAGCCCTAACACGTTACTGATTTCTTCAAGCGAGAGATCATGTTCAAAACGCAACACCAGGATTTCTTGTGCGGTTTTTGCCAATGACTGCACCGATTGGGCAATCCCCAGCTCGGATGTCACCGGGCACGGCTCTTCCACACTAATTTCCTCTTGAAACTCATCCGAGACAAAACGTTGCGAATACATTGCGCGTTTTTTCAAATAGCTCCGGCACTGATTATCTGCAATCGCATATAACCAGCTTCTAAATGCTGCTTCGCCGCGATAGGCGTGGATGTAGCGGTAACTCCGTACCAAGGTTTCTTGCAACACATCATCTGCGTCATAAGGACAACCTAACCAAGCCATGCATCGACGATGTAATGGTGACAGATAGCTCGCAACCAATTGGTCGAAATAATTGCGGGCTAACGGGTGCCCCGCTTGAATCTTAGCAATCTGTTCACGCTCACTGTTTTTAATACAGGTTGAATCCACTGAATGCATGTTAATACCCTCCTGGTATTCGAGTGGTGAACTCAACCTAGCCAATGAAAACCAAACAATCAAACAGTGTTTTCTATTCAGCAAGAAGGCTAAATTGGCCTCAAAAGAACCCGGAAAGCCTGGATAACATAAAAAACACGGCGATTATCATTGGGTTACAACCAAAAATTAAAAACAGCGTTTTATTGTAGGCAACACTAACCCCCTATTTATTTTCCACCGTGTCTCAGGAATGAATCAATAACACACGGGGATCATGACAGCAGAATAAAAAACCCTCCGTAATGAAGGGTTTTCTTAACAGGTTATTTCAAGCGGTAAGTCATACCGAACAAGAGTGAGCGATCAATTTCATCATTACCGTTTCCATCAATATTGTCTTCAGTATCTTCGAGCAATCCGGTGAGGGACAGACTTAACGAGTTTGAAATGTAGTAACGGAATGTGGAGGCCACACTGTTGGTGGTAATGTCGTTGCTTTTCTCGTACTCAGAGTGCGTCAGCAACCAGCCATTTTCCCAATCAATGTTGTCTGAAAGCTCATAAGTCAATGACAAATCGTTTGAAAGCACATAGCCATTTTCACCATCATCAAGAATGGCTGTCATGATTGCTTCTTCTGAAAACTGGGTTAGGTTGTTAATGGGCAGATGGTATTCAGCGCCCAGCTCCAACACAGGTTTACTGTTCGAGCCATCATAATTGGAAATCACAGAGCCGACACCGCCACGCACTAACCACCCATATTTCCTTGTCGAGATGCGCTCGTTCTCCAACACATCATAGGAACGTATCGCACCACGGGCGCCAACATCACCGAGCAATGCATCAATATCTTCAATCCAGTATTCCAGATATTCATCCGAACCGTATCTGCTGATGTACTCCTCTTCTCGGGAAATAACATCAGCAACAGCAATATAGGTTTGACGATCCATCCCACTCAAGATCGCCCGCTCTTGCAAAGCTTCGATAAGACGAATCGATTTTGCCATCGGTGTCGCATTCACCACACGGCCATAACCAAAGCCGACGGTAAGTTTAGTAAAGGGGTCTTTCATGCCCTTCTGAACACCCACTTCGCCTTTGCCATACCAGAACAAACCGTTGCTATTCGGCTGGAAGTACATGTCGTTGGTAAGGGCACCAACAGCCTGGTAATTAGACACGCTTTTATCCGTGGCGTTTGGCCCCCGGGAGCGAGACCCTGTCCCCGTGAAATCTATCTTGGTGTTTCGGTCGGCAGAGTCAAAAACTTGCTCATAATCAAGGTTGATATAACCGTTATAACTGGATTGATCCTGGTTTCCATCATTGAGGTTGAATTGCATATCCAGATAAGCATCTTCATATGCAGATGTCGCCTCATCATAGTCATACATCGTAACCGGAGTCTCGGCGAATACGAGAGGCGCAAATGAAAGCGAAATACCGGTCGCAATCAATGAGTGCACATGCTTTTTCATAAAGTCATCCTGATTTTTTTAAATTGGAAGTGATGTTGATAGCCACAATGCGTGGCTTTCTCCTCCCGTAATGCAAAACCGGGTACAAAGGCTGACTACCCGGCATGGATGAAGGTCACGAGAAAAGCAGGCAGGGTGATGGTTTTTTTTGAAGGTATAAAATGTAAGAGATTGGTTAAGATCCCCGTCAGCAACATGATTCATAACCTAGACTGTCTCACAACAAAAAAGCCCGCATGAAGCGGGCTCAGACATCTTATGCTAAGTCAGTTACGCAGCGGCTTGTTGTTTATCAGTAGATTGTTGTTTATCAGTAGAAGCGGCTTTCACAGGTTTAGTCACGAAAGTCAGCACAACCGCTACCGCCAGCATCGCCGCACAGATAGAGTATGCCATCACATAGTTACCGGTCATATCTACTGCTGTTGCAGCAACCACAGGACCAATGAAACCACTCACACCCCATGCGGTGTAAAGCACACCGTAGTTGCCACCGTAGTTTTTCAGGCCGTAGTAATCGGCAGTGATAGATGGGAATACAGCCAACAGTGTGCCATAACCCACACCCGCCACCGCTGCACCCACCATCAGGGTAAATTCAGTGTTGTAGGTGGCAAACATCATCATGTTGATACCTTGCATGATGAATGCCAGCATCAGGGTTTTAATGCCACCAATTTTGTCAGACAACAGACCCGCAGCTACACGACCGCCAGAGTTGAAGATAGACAGCACAACCACCAGGAACGCTACCTGAGTCAGATCAGACTGATTGATCGCGATAGACGTAATGTTACCAATGATCATCAGACCCGCAGAAGACGCCAGCGCGTACATCAGCCACAGTGAGTAAAACTGAGGCGTTTTCACCATTTCACGCCAGCCCATGTCTACGCTACCAGAACCCTTCTTCGCCACATAGCCCGCAGGAGCTTCCGGGACGTAATCCGCTGGCGGGTTATTGATGGTGCATGCCAGAGGCACTGCGATAGCCAAGACACCGACACCCAGGATCAGGAAGCTGGTGTTAACGCCATAGTTTGCAATCAGGGTTGATGTCAGGGGGGCCAGGTAAACTGCCGCCAGTCCAAAGCCTGCCGCAATCAAACCGTTAACCATGCCCTTTTTAGAAGGGTGGAACCACTTCATTGCCGCAGGTGCCAAGCACGCATAACCAATGCCGATACCACAACCGGTGATCAAACCAAAGCTCAGCAACAGTGTCATCGGAGATGAAGCAAAGCTGGAAATGATCATACCGATACCTACCATGATGGTACCCAGAATCAATACCTTACGCGGCCCCATGCGATCCTGCAGATTACCCGCCACCAGCAAAGAAAGTGAAAAACAGATGGTTGCGACGGTGTATGGCATCGATGCATCAGCGTTTGACCAGCCCTGTTCTACCAGTGACTGCTTGAACACAGACCACGCATACAAGATGCCGATACACATATTGATAAAGAAACCAGCAGCGAGAACGCCAGTAGCTTTGTTCAGTTTATTCATGTTACGACTCAATAAATTCACAAATGAAAGGTGTCGCTGGCAAAAGCCCCCTACTGCGCCACCCACCACACCTCCACATCACTTAAAAGCGTCTGTAACAGTGACATAAGCCTTTAGATGATCTGGGTTATCAATAATTTTTTGTATTCTTCAAATTTGATGAGAACGACAAAAGCGCGCGGAGTCTAGCAGGGAATGAGACTGTGATCACCATCTACTTTTGTTTATCATTAAAAAATGTATCGAACGGTGAGTTTTCGGTCATTAACAACACGAATCTTCCACTCACACATAATAGGAAAAGCCCACCTTCCCTTTAAACCGGGGCACGAAACGTTGTGCCGCATACAGACCAGGCTGGACCATCACCGTCAATGAGCCTGCCATATTGATAGATAATTTCGATTGAATTAAAAGACAAAACCTTCTTTTATCTGCCAAGTGCTTAAGGCATAGTTAGAAACAGTCAGAGGGTGGATCCGTCCGGGACGCACCTTCGTTCACCGGCACCATCCCGTAAAATTAAATAAGTAAGGAAATTGAATATGTTCGTGGTTATCTTTGGTCGCCCTGGCTGTCCGTTTTGTGTTCGTGCGAAAGATCTTGCTGAAAAACTGAAAGAAGAACGTGACGATTTCAACTACCGCTACGTCGATATCCATGCCGAAGGCATCAGCAAAGCAGACCTTGAAAAAACCGTCGGCAAACCTGTTGAAACCGTGCCACAAATCTTCGTTGATCAGGAGCACGTTGGTGGCTTCACTGATTTTGAAGCATATGCAAAAGAAAACCTGGGCCTCTACCAGTAATTTCTACACGCTTTCCGACAGAGCCGGCAAAGTTGCCGGCTTTTTATTGCAGTAAAAACAAAGAGATAGAATTCAAACAATCCTTTATTCTATCCATTAGAAAAATCGGTGAAATCTAATATTATTTTTCATGCAACTTTTTATTACATTTCATGGCAAATACGTATAATGGCGCCCCAGAATTTTTCTTGACCCGTGCGCGGATAACTGTTCAGTGAACATCGACGTTTATAACCTGCTTGTTAATAACGATATCCTTCTCCTGTTTGTCGTGTTGGCGATCGGCTTGGCCATTGGCAAAGTCAAAATAGGCAGCTTCCAGTTTGGTAATTCCATTGGTGTTCTCATCACCGCCTTGTCTTTTGGACACGCAGGGTTTGCGTTCAGCCCGGAAGCGCTGAACATCGGCTTTATGTTGTTCATTTTCTGCGTGGGTATTGAAGCCGGTCCGAACTTCTTCGGTATCTTCTTCCGTGATGGCAAGTCATATCTGGTGCTCGCCTGCACAGTGCTCACAGCCTCTGTGGGTATTACCTTGCTGATGCGCTACCAATTCGGTGTTGATGGCAGTATCGCTACCGGCATGATGGCAGGGGCAATGACCGCCACACCAGTCCTTGTTGGCGCAAAAGATGCTCTGAATGCCGGTCTGGCCGGTGATTTCACGCCAGATCAACTGGCAGGCATGATTGACAACCTGAGTGTTGGCTATGCATTGGCATACCTGGTCGGTCTGGTGAGCCTGATTGTGCTCGCGAATTTTATGCCAAAACTGCAAAAGGAAAACCTTGAGCATTCAGCGCAGAAAATTGCTATGGAACGCGGACTCGGCAATTCTTCACAGCGCAAGGTCTACCTGCCCATCATCCGGGCTTACCGTGTGGGGCCGGAACTGATTAACTGGGTTGATGGCCGCAACCTGCGTGAACTGGGCATTTACCGCCAGACCGGTTGCTATATTGAGCGTATTCGCCGCCACGGCATTCTTGCCAACCCGGATGGCGATGCCATTTTGCAGGAAGGTGATGAAATTGCCCTGGTGGGATACCCAGACAGCCATGCTCGCCTTGACCCCTCTTTCCGCAACGGAAAAGAGGTGTTTGACCGCGACCTGCTCGACCTTCGCGTCGTGGAAGAGGAAATTGTGGTTAAGAACGATGCGATTATCGGCAAACGTCTGTCTGACCTGAACCTGGCAGAATACGGTTGTTTCCTGAACCGTGTCATCCGTGCCCAGATTGAAATGCCGATGGATCACAACATCCTGCTTTCCAAAGGGGACGTGCTTCAGGTCAGTGGTGAAAAACGCCGTGTGATGGGACTGGCAGAACGCATCGGTTTTATCTCGATTCACAGCCAGGTATCTGACATGCTGGCGTTTTGTTCCTTTTTTATCTTTGGTCTGCTTTTCGGTCTGGTTACCATGACCTTTGGCCAAATGACGATTGGGTTGGGTAACGCATCAGGCCTATTGATTGCCGGTATTCTGCTGGGTTTCTTGCGGGCCAACCACCCGACTTTCGGTTATGTACCGCAAGGTGCCATCAATATGCTCAAAGAGCTGGGCTTGATGACCTTTATGGTGG
The DNA here is from genome assembly GCF_059704325.2 of Grimontia sp. THUN1695. Classification (NCBI taxonomy): domain Bacteria; kingdom Pseudomonadati; phylum Pseudomonadota; class Gammaproteobacteria; order Vibrionales; family Vibrionaceae; genus Grimontia; species Grimontia sp. THUN1695. The sequence continues at coordinate 1,576,161 of NZ_AP046577.1, forward strand.
GTGTCGGATTGAGCGCTGGCAGCAACCTGGTTGAATATCTCCAGCAAATGGGCTTCACCATTATGTTCGGCGCGCTGGCGGTGAGTGTCTTGCCTGTCATTCTGGCGTATCTGGTGGGCGCATACATTCTGAATATGAACCGTGCCCTGCTGTTTGGTGCTATTATTGGCGCCCGGACCTGTGCACCCGCCATGGACATGATTAACCAACATGCCCGCAGTACTGTTCCCGCCTTGGGCTACGCTGGTACTTATGCCATCGCCAACGTTCTGCTCACGTTTGCCGGTACGCTTTTGGTTATCCTGACCTAGTCCTCCTATTCTGGCTTGATCATCCCTGCCTTGTCACATAACCGGCAAGGCAGTCAGCATAGATTCAGCGAACAGGGATTACACTGGCTGCTAAATCATCCAACTATTATTCCCAGCCCCTCTTGCTGATGGGTTGGAAACACCCCCGTAAGTGGTTTGCATCAGTGCAAGTTTCATTGGGCTGGGAAGCAGAACGAAACAGTCGTAGAAGGTCACGGTTAATGCGCATTCTTATTGTCGAAGACGACCCACTGCTCAGTCATCATTTGAAAACCGAGTTATCAGAACTTGGTCATCAGGTGCATTGCGCACAAACAGCCTATGAAGGCCTGTTCGTTGCCAAAGAATACCCTAACGATATCGCCATTGTGGATTTGGGCTTGCCCGACAGAGATGGGCTTAGCCTTATCCGCGACATTCGCCGCGCAGACATTCGCATGCCCATTCTGATCCTCACTGGCCGTGCCAACTGGCAGGATAAAGTCTCCGGGCTGGATGCCGGGGCTGATGATTATCTGGTCAAGCCGTTCCAGAAAGAAGAACTGGTTGCACGCCTTAATGCGCTGGTTCGCCGCAGCGCGGGTTTTGTAAAACCGGAAATCCGTGCCGGTAAGATTACTATCGATTTGCTTGCTAAAAAGGTGTCTATCGACGGACAGTCTGTCGAGCTCACGGCCTTTGAATATGACTTGCTGGAGTATCTGGTCCGCTATAACCGACAGGTAGTATCAAAGCAACGCTTACTGGACGTGCTGTATCAGGATCAGGAAGGCGACCCGAATACCATTGAAGTGATGATGAGCCGTCTACGTAAAAAGCTGACACAGGCCGGTCAGGAAAATCCGATTTCTACCGTACGCGGTCAGGGTTATATTTTCGAACTGCAGGTCAGTTAGTATGGCACGGAAAATGATGCCCGAAATCCACAAGCGGGTCATCGTCACCTCTATTAGCATCATTATGGTGTTTTCCCTGGCGTTGGGCGTTGTGATCAATGAAATATATGTCAAAAACTATATCGCCATGTATTCGACGAATCTAGTGACCGAAGTCCCAAGCATTATTGGCGAACTCCAGCGTGATAATATGCTGATGCTCAACAACGATAATACCCCACCTAAAGACCCGCCTGTCACTGTCAGCAAGCCTTCTAAATACCTTGCTTTTATCTGCGGGCAAAATGGCACCACCTCCTGGATGTCCTCCGCGGCACGCAACAACAACATGGGGGATGTGTGTAACATCGTCCCTTTCGGCCTAAAAGGCCCCGATCTGATTGACTACAAAGGCTTTCCATACGTTGTTCATGTGATCTCAGAAGCAACCTATTCAACCGAAGAGTCCTTTTTCGTTTTGCGCGAAGTCAGTAAGCAACTGGAAAACCTTGCCCAAATAAAACGGAAGACCTGGCTCTATATGGGCTTGCTCTTTACCATCGCAACGGGGTTACTCTATGCCGCCTCCTATTGGAGCTTTAGTCCTTTGCGTAAACTGGCTGGGGAACTCAATGAGATTGCAGAATCCCGCCGCGAAAAACTGGGCGATAACTACCCCAAAGAGTTGGGCGAAGTGACAGATGCCCTGAACCGTATGATAACGCTGCGCGAAGAACAAACCCAACGCTACCGGCACGCCATGGACGATTTGGCGCACAGTCTGAAAAGCCGCTTAGCCGCAACCAATGCACTTTTGGATGATGCCAGCCTGAGCCGCGAAGCGATGAGCAAACGGATTATAGAGCAAGTCAGCCAGATGGATGACATGGTGCAATATCAGCTTAAGCGGGCACTGCTAGGACAATCTGGTCTGGTTAGGGAAAAAACCGAACTTCGCCCGGTTCTCGACAGCCTGACGGGAATGTTCGCCAAAATATACGACAATAAGCAGGTCGATGTGCGTTACCAGCTTGAAGGGTCACCATCACTGCCGCTGAACAAATCTGACCTTACGGAGCTGTTGGGCAACCTGCTGGAAAATGCATACCGGTTTACCCTGACAACCATCAGGATCACCGCCCAACAGGGAGACCACGGTTATATGCTTATCATAGAAGACGATGGGCCGGGTGTGGCTGATGCCCACAAAGAGTCGATATTCCAACGCGGCGTACGTGCTGACCAACTCAATCCGGGAACAGGCATTGGTCTCGCTGTCTGCGATGAGATTGTCGCCAGTTATGGCGGTAAGATCCGTGTGATTGACTCACAAGATTTAGAAGGCGCAGCCTTTATGATGACCTTCCCGCCACAGCGATAACCCCTCCTTAAAAGCCCTGTTCTCACAGAGCTTTTTTACGCATTTTTTACGCGCATCCCCAGATTGCTTCTGCTAGAGTTTCCACTCCTGATAAGTTGTAGTGTTTCTTATTATGACGGCACATTGGCTGAAGCGTTATGCTTTAACTTACTCTTTACCCAGCCGCGCTATTCTTTCCAGATGTTTCACGCGGAAGATATCGCCAACCTTTGTGTGTTTATCATCACTGCGTTTTCAATCAACACACTCGCGCAAAGATACCAAAATAAACAAAACGAGTTAAAACAGGTTCAATTGCGAAACCAGATCCTTCTCTCTGTGTCGCACGATCTACGAACACCGTTGGCGGGCATTATTGGTAACCTGACCACATTGAGATAATATTTTCCCCAATTGAATGAAAACGCAGGAGAAAGTTCCCACAAACGCTGCCCGAAGGGTTCTGCTAAAGGTCAACAGACCCAATAACCAATGCAAAAAAGGCCAACAATGGAATATTGCTGGCCTTTTCATCTTTGTCCGGTTCACGCTAAGACTTATCGTCGTCCGAGTTCAGCAAGTCATCTTTCGCCGCCAGCAAATATTGATACATCGACCAATAGGTCAGTGCAGTGGCAATATAAAGGGCAGTATAACCGACATAAATGATCCACTCATTCTCACGCCAAAGCAGCATGGTCAGTGCAAACATTTGCGCAGCAGTTTTAAATTTCCCCACCCAGGAAACGGCCACACTGGCGCGCTTACCCAGTTCCGCCATCCACTCACGCAACGCGGAGATGATCACTTCTCGGGCAATCATCGTGGCCGCAGGAATAGTGACCCAAATAGAGCTGTAATATTCAGCGATAAGCACCAATGCAATCGCGACCATCACCTTGTCGGCTACCGGGTCTAGAAATGCACCGAAACGGGTAGTTTGTCCAAGGGAGCGGGCAAGGTAACCATCCAGCCAATCCGTAGCTCCGGCAATAACAAAAATCAGGGCAGCAGCGAACGCAGACCATGGGTAAGGGAGATAAAACGCGATGACAAAAACGGGAATGAGCGCAATACGTATCAGGGTCAGGATAATGGGGATATTCAGTCGCATAATTATAATTTTTTGTGAGTAACGGCCTATGTTGCTTGAAAGTCACAGCTGTTGCAATGACGAATGAATCTTCTCGGCTAAAACACGGCTGATACCAGGCACTTTGGCGATTTCTTCAACAGAAGCCCGTTTAAGTTCCTGAATTCCACCGAGGTATTTTAACAGCGCCTGACGGCGTTTGGGCCCGACACCTTCAATCTCCTCTAACACACTGCTCTTCCGCACTTTGGCGCGTTTAGCACGGTGTCCTGAAATTGCATGGTTGTGGCTTTCATCCCGGATATGTTGGATAAGGTGCAGTGCCGGGGAGTCAGAAGGCAGCGAAAATTCCTCACCAGACACTTTGATCAGAGTTTCAAGGCCGGGACGCCGCGTGGTTCCTTTTGCTACCCCTAACATTAACGGATGTTTTGGCCAGTCGGCCATGAGGGGCTTCACCACCTCCCACGCACGGTTTAACTGGCCTTTACCGCCATCAATCAAAATGATGTCCGGGATCTTATCCGGATCGACCTGTTTACTGTAACGGCGCTCCAGCACCTGTGCCATGGCGGCATAATCATCACCGCCGGTAATGCCGGTAATGTTGTAACGGCGGTATTCCTGTTTGAGCGGTCCGTCATGATTAAACACCACACACGATGCCACGGTTTGCTCACCCATGGTATGGCTGATATCAAAACATTCCATCCGTTTCACTGGCTCCAGATCCAGAGTGTCTGAAAGCACAGAAAAACGGTTATGGATGGTCATTTTGTGGTTAATTTTACTGGTCAATGCCGTCGCGGCGTTGGTTTGCGCCAGTTTAAGGAATCGGGCACGTGTACCTCGTGGCTTACATTGCACACTCACTTTGCGGCCTGCGATCTCTGACAGGGCCGTTGCCAGCGAATGCAGTTCCTCCCCCAAGTCCTGACTGATCAGGATGCTGGAAGGTATCGTGTTTCCCTCTGCCTGTTTGATATAGAACTGGCCAATAAAACTCGATACCAATTCATTCACACCGGTATCGGTCGGCATTTTCGGGAAATAACTGCGGCTGCCCAATACCTTACCCTGACGTAAAAACAGCACATGGATACAGGCGATACCATTTTCAATCGACACACCAATGGCATCCAGATCGTCATCGCTGTCCTGCGATACAAACTGCTGCTCCTGGACACGGCGCAATGCCTGGATCTGGTCGCGATACTGTGCTGCCTTCTCAAACGCCAGTGACTGGCTGGCGGATTCCATTTTCTCCACCAACGTCGCAATCACCTGTCTGTCTTTGCCCTGTAAGAACAAACGAGTAAAGTTCACCAGTTCTGCATACTCTTCATCAGTGATAATGCCTTTCACGCACGGGCCCGCGCAGCGCTTGATTTGATACATCAAGCACGGACGGGTACGGTTGGCGTAAACCGAGTCTTCACATTGGCGAACAGGAAAGATTTTCTGCAACAGGTAAAGGCTTTGCCTTACCGCACCGGCATCGGGAAATGGCCCGAAATATTCTCCTTTACGCTTTTTCGCTCCACGGTGAACCGAAAGTCTTGGGTGCTTGCTGGCAGAAAGAAAGATGTACGGATAGGACTTATCATCACGCAACAGCACGTTATAGCGCGGTAAATGCTGTTTGATGAGGTTATGCTCAAGGATCAGCGCCTCTGTTTCAGTGTGGGTGATCGTCACTTCCACATTGGCGATATTTTTCACCAAAGCACGCGTTTTCTCACCCGAGACATTGGCACGAAAATAGCTGGAAAGCCGCTTCTTGAGAGATTTGGCTTTGCCGACGTAAATAATTTCTCCTGAGGCGTCCATCATTCGATAGACACCGGGCTTGTCGGAGACTGTTTTTAGGAAGTTTTTGGCGTCAAACACAGCTAACAGGCGTTATTAAAGTGTTTCTGTGTCTAGCATACCATGTCGAATAGCAAGATGGGTCAGTTCAACGTCACCATTGATACCCAGTTTACTGAACAAACGGTAGCGATAACTGTTTACCGTCTTAGGGCTCAGGTTCAGCTGCTCAGAAATGTCGGTCACTTTTTGTCCTTTCGTAATCATCAACATGATCTGAAGTTCACGTTCAGACAGGTTTTTGAAAGGGTTCTCCTGTGCTGGAGAAAACTGGCTCAGGGCCATTTGCTGTGCAATTTCAGGCGAAATGTAGCGTTGGCCACTGCTCACCGCACGAATGGCATTCACCATTTCGTTTGCACCAGCACCTTTAGTCAGGTATCCAGCTGCACCAGCTTGCATCACCTTGGTTGGAAATGGGTTTTCAGTATGAATTGTCAGGACAATTATCTTCGCATCTGGGTTATAGCGAAGAAGCTTTCGTGTTGCTTCCAAACCGCCAATACCAGGCATATTCATGTCCATCAAAATAATGTCGGCATGATTACTGCGACACCATTTGACAGCTTCCTCACCGCTTTCGGCTTCCCCTACCACTTTTACACCACGTTCATCTTCGAGAAGACGACGTATCCCTGTGCGAACCAGCTCGTGATCATCTACAAGGAAAACACTAATCAAGCTTGTATCTCCACTATGATTTTGGCTCGCCATGCGCCGGGATGGCGCTCGACTTTTGATGCATCTTACTTGAGTTTAACCTAACAATAAAAGACCGAACACATTGATTCTGTGTAAGAGTGCATGTTTTTATAGCCAACCTGCAATAAATCAATCAGTCCGATGTCTTAATTTACGTCACCGCATGAAAAAAGGAGAAAATTTCTCCAAAAACACAAAATCCTGGTTCATAAATCTAAATGCCATCGCCCCGGACTGATGTCTGAAAACGTCAACATCAAGATGTTCTCAATCGTCATATTTTATGCTTTTTTAAGTCTGTCATTATCGTTTGATGACACATTGAGCAGAGAAATCTGCCTCTTGGGTTCACTTTTTCGCCTACCCTGTTAAAAAACTCATCATCGCAAAGCGCACAATCCGACATGACGCAAGGCTTTTCATTTTGCAACCCAAGATGACACCCCGTACGACATACCGCTCTATCTCTATGAATTAATGCGTTAACTGCATTGGCATTGTAATTGCTCTTTCTTGATTAAATGAGAGAAGGAGTATTGTTATGCGCCACGTATCGTCGTTGAACCAACCCGTTATTTTTCTTGGTCCTCCGCGTTCCGGAGTGACTCTGATTTCTGACATTATTTTCTATCACGAGGCATTTTGCTGGCTTGATGAGCGTTTTAACAAGCATCCTAAATCTGGGCTGGAACACCGTTTGTTCAGGCACAAATGTCAATGTCGAAACAACGCATTGAACATCCGTTCTTTTCTTGGCGACTTGGTCAGGGAGTTTTCACCATCCCCCTCAGAAGCAACACATTTCTGGGACGAAAACACCCGAGATGAAATCGATTTCTATAGTGGATTTGCCCGGGGAAAACATGCAACACCGTTGGAAATTTCCACCCTACGCGACATCCTGGGCAAGCGGGTCGCACTTTCTCAAAAAAGTCGGCTGGCGCTGAAATTTACCGGCCCTGCCCGCCTTTGTTTCCTGCACAGCCTTTTTCCGGATGCCAAGTTCATTTATATCAGCCGCGACCCTGCATCAACTGTGCACTCCATGCTGTCTAACGAAGAATGGGAGTATCAGAGCAAACATTTGCTATGGTGGCGAGGCGCCTATTCACTCAAGGAATTGGCCCAATATGACCAACTCAGGGGACACCCGGTGGCAGGGACAGCGTTCCAGTTAAACAAACTGCTCCAAACTGCCAAACGTGAAGCGTCTGAGTTGGATCTGGATGTGTTGACTATCCAGTATGAAGACTTTGTCAGCGCACCAGATCAGACCATTGCCCGGGTGCTTGATTTCGCTGAATTGCCCGTAAGTGAGACGGTCAATGCCGCGCTCAGGCAAAATAATATTCGGTGCAGCAACAACGTACTGAGGATGCCTGCGACAGATGTGAACACGGTGTACACCTGGTGCCCGGCATTTTGACAACACAGAATATTGCTTTCAATGGGCTGCCTGTGAAATTTATGCGATTCGGTGATTGACTTGGCTTTGCCTTACCATTAATATTCGCGCCCAGCAAAAAAGAGCGCTCACAAGGGCGATACTTTTCAAGAGCTTAACGGCTTTCACTCAGCTGATCTCGGTCAGTTGTTTTTCTGTTTTTTTATAAGTAGGAAGACAACAAAATCTGGATTCGGCATGACAGCAAAAGTACACACCCACCTCTCAACAAACTGGCAATCAAAAGCTATTTTCAGCGTTGCCTTTTTGATGGCAACCACTTCCGTTGGCCCAGGCTTTCTGACGCAAACCGCAGTATTCACCAACATCTACAACGTCGACATGGCGTTTCCTGTATTCGCATCCATGTTCATCACTTTCGGCATCGTGATGAACCTGTGGCGAATCGTGGGTGTATCTGGCCTTCGTATCCAAGACATAGCCAATAAAATTGCGCCGGGAGCGGGTTACTTCATCGGTATTTTGCTGGCTTTAGGAGCAGTTGCCTTCAACTTTGGCAACGTCAGTGGTTCTGCGCTGGGGATTAACGTATTGACTGGCGTTGATACTACCTGGGGTGCCCTGTTTACCGGCGTGGCAGGATGCCTGCTGTTCGTCGTTCACAACGCCTCAAAACGCATGGACCAGATGGCCCGGTACCTTGGCTTGTTTATGATTATATTGATTGCCTATGTTGCCATGACCAGCCTGCCACCAATGGGGGAAACCCTCACTGCTGCCGTGATGCCTTCTGATATGGGCAATCTTCTGCTGCCAACACTGACCATTGTCGGCGGCGCAGTAGGCGGTTATTACACAGGTGCACAACGTCTGGTCGATATTGGCTTACAGGGCAAAGAGAATGTCCCCCACATCAATAAGGCGGCATGGGCAGGGATTTCTATTGCAGTGATTATCCGTATTCTGCTGTTCTTGGCTGTATTTGGTGTGATTGCAGCCGGTGCTGTTCTGGATACCTCAAACCCGGCAGCAGACGCTTTCCGCCAGGGCGCAGGTGAAGTGGGTTATTTTATCTTTGGGCTGGTGCTTTTTGTGGCCTCAATTACCTCTGTGGTCGGCAACTCCTACATGGCCATTTCCCTTATCAAAACCCTGTTCCCGGTCGTTGCACGCAATGAGAAAGCGTGGTGCTGTGGCTTTATCATTCTGACCAGTGTTGGCACCGTACTGATGGACATGCCTATCCTGTTGCTGATGCTGGCAGGTCTGGTGAACAGCATCATTCTTCCCGTGGTATTAGGTTTTGTTCTTGCCGCGACCCGACGCAAAGACATTGTCGGCGAATACAAACACCCGGTATACCTGACTGTCACTGGCGCAATCATCGTGGTTATCATGGCGATTGCAAGTTTAGGCAACGTGCAGGGCTTTATTGCCAGATTCATTGGCGCCTGAGCGATATAAAAAGGGGAATGGTGCAAATTCTGGACGACGCTTCGCGAAAACAGCACATACACTGATTCCAACCGGTTGCATACACGAGGCGGGCATTTCCCGCTTCGTTTTACTAAGGAGTCTCCATGAAAGTTTTAATCCTCCCCCTTTCTGCGTTACTCATCGCCTTTAACGTCTCCGCGACCAGCCCCACCAAGCCTTTTGCTGATACCATTTATCACAACGCGCAGATCATCACCGTCAATGATGCCCAACCTGAAGCACAGGCGGTTGCCATAGCGAATGGCAAGATTCTGGCCGTGGGTGAAAATAATGATGTATTGCGCCTGAAAGGCGATAGAACCAAGGTGGTCGATTTGAAAGGGCTGACGATGATCCCTGGCTTTATCGATGCCCATGGCCACGTGGTGAATACCGGTTTGCAGGCGGTGTCTGCCAACCTGCTCTCCCCGCCGGATGGTCCCGTAACCGACATCGTGACATTGCAGGAGGCACTGAGAAAATGGGCGGAAGTCCCAGTAAACAAAGCACAGGGATTTATTATCGGCTTTGGTTACGACGACTCCCAGCTGAAAGAGAAAATGCACCCCACCCGCTTTGATTTGGATAAGGTGTCCACCGACATGCCCGTACTGATTATTCACCAGTCTGGTCATATTGGGGTCATGAACAGCAAAGCGCTGGAAATGATGAACATCACGGCCAAGAGCAAAAACCCGCCGGGTGGCATGATCCGCCGTGAAAAAGGCAGTGATGAGCCAAATGGTGTGCTGGAAGAATCGGCCTACTTCAGCGCGCTGATCCCCTTGTTCAACCAAATAAGTCCTGAAGACAATGAAATGCTATTCCGTGCCGGTATGAAGTTGTATGCCAAATACGGCTACACCACCGCACAGGAAGGGCGCGCCATGTCAGACAGCGTCAAGACCATGTATGAGATTGCCCAGAAATCTCCCCTGCCTATCGATGTCGTCGCGTACACCGACATCCAGATGGGTACTGACATCCTAAAACCGCCTTATCTCAGTAAGTATTACACCAACGGTTTCCGTCTGGGCGGCGCGAAACTCACCCTGGATGGCTCGCCACAAGGGAAAACCGCCTGGCTGACCAAACCCTACAAAGTGCCGCCTGACGGACAAAATGCAGACTACCGCGGTTATCCCGTCATGTCTGATAAAGAGGCAGAAAAGTATGTCAGTATGGCGATGGAAAATGGCTGGCAATTGTTAACACACGCCAATGGCGATGCCTCACTTGATCAATACATCCGTGCAATGCGAAAGGCGACAGAAAAGTTTGGTCCGAAAGCGCGCCGTTTTGTTGCTATTCATGCCCAAACTGCACGTGAAGATCAGGTACAGGCCTTTAAAGAACTCAACGTGATCCCTTCGTTTTTCCCCATGCACACCTTTTATTGGGGAGATTGGCATGCGCAATCCGTACTTGGGGATGCGCGGGCTGAAAACATCTCTCCGACGGGCTGGGCACTGGATCGAGGAATGATATTCACCTCTCATCACGACGCCCCTGTTGCCTTCCCGGATTCGATGCGCGTTTACTCCGCGACAGTAAACCGGATTACACGCAGTGGTCGTGTTCTGGGTAAAGATCAGCGTGTCTCCGCAATGACGGCATTGAAAGCGCAGACTATCTGGTCAGCCTATCAACATTTTGAGGAAACGACCAAAGGATCTATCGAAGTTGGAAAAGTGGCCGACTTGGTATTACTTTCAGACAACCCTCTCAAGATCGATCCACTCAAGCTGGCAGATATCTCCGTGTTAGCCACCATCAAGCACGGAAAGATGATTTACACCAAAGCTGGCGACCAAGCCGCTGTGCAAAGCTGCGCTGAATCCAAACTGTGCCAAAAATTAGCATCACACACCATGATGATTGCCGGGCTTATTCCCCATAAGCACTGATTAAACAAACCAGAGATCCAACGCGGACAAGCGAATGCATTGTCCGCTTACTTTTCTCCAGTAAGACACAAAAAGCGCAATAATTTTCATCGGATAGACTTGTCATCCTGTTCAACAATATGCGATAACGTCGATCATGTCGTAGCCCCCCAGCGCAGCGGTTAAGGACCCGTATTGCGTTCTGGGAGATGATGGAACCACAGAGGCTGTATGAATCAACTCATTTCTGTCGGCGTCATTGAATCCTTACTGATTGCCATTTTTGTTCTTTTACTTGGGCATGTTATCAACGCCTGGATACCCACATTTAAGAAATTCAACATTCCTGAACCCATTGTAGGTGGCTTAGTTGTCGCCGCAGGTATCACTGTGCTCCATTTCAAGGGCATTGACCTGGAGTTCAATTTACCACTGCAACATACGTTTATGCTGATGTTCTTTGCCACTGTAGGTTTGGCAGCCAACTACACCCAGCTTGTAAAAGGCGGTGCAAAAGTCTTTATTTTTCTTGCCATTGCCTCCGTGTATATCGTCGTGCAAAACGGCATAGGTATTTCGATGGCGACCGCGTTTGGTCTTGATCCATTGATGGGGTTGATTGCCGGGTCCATTACCTTATCCGGTGGCCACGGCACAGGTGCAGCCTGGTCCCAGACTTTCCAGGATGTTTACGGGTTGGAAAACGTCCTGGAAGTTGCCATGGCATCGGCGACCTTTGGCTTAGTCATGGGTGGCATTATCGGCACACCAGTGGCCCAGCGGCTGATCGAAAAGAACACACTCACGTCCCAGTACGGTAGTACTGAAAACTCACATGAACAATTTCCGGAGCTGGTGACTTACAACGAAAATGAACAGGAAAAAGTGACGGCGAAGAAAGTGATCGAAACCCTGTTTGTCCTGTTAATCTGTGTGGGTGGCGCAAAATACCTTGAACAGTGGGTAAGCAGCTTCGAGATCAGCTGGCTGATGATCCCAGATTTTGTTTATGCCCTTTTTATTGGCGTGGTCATCACCAATGTGCTTGAAGTTACCAACGCAAGAAAAATGGATATCGAAACTGTCGATATTTTGGGTACAGTATCACTGGCGCTGTTTCTGGCCATGGCCTTAATGAGTCTGAAGCTCTGGAACATCCTGGATTTGGCACTACCATTCCTGGTAATTTTGATGGTGCAGTCTCTGATACTGGCACTTTTCACCTATTTCGTGACTTACCGGGTCATGGGTAAAAATTACGATGCCGCAGTAATTGCCAGCGGCCATTGTGGCTTTGGCTTAGGCGCAACACCCACGGCCGTCATGAACATGGGATCCGTAGTAAACCGGTTTGGCCCTTCGCCACAGGCCTTCATGGTGGTGCCTATCGTCGGGGCGTTTTTTATTGATATCGTTAACCTTGTGATTTTGCAGACAACACTTAGCCTGATTGGTTAAGCTTCCAACATTGGCAAGATATATCATGGTCTGATACAGAAAAGCCTGCTTCGCCGCTACCGGGGAAGCAGGCAGAATAGAAAGTTATTGTTTTCTTAGCAGGTCATATACACTTAAATCAAAATTATTTATTTTAATTTTTGCCATCTCATCAATAGTGATGGAAATTTTAACGTCTAAACCTGTTATATTATTCAATTTCAGTGATTCAGCTATGGATGCTATATGTTCTCTATCTGCACCTCGACTATCAAAACTACATTCTAATTCTACTTTTTTGTCTTCAAGAATGTTTATAAAATATTTTTGTGAACGACTAATATACTTTCCTGCCGCTTCTGAGCTTGATAAATCTGGCAATAAAAAGGGTTTTTGGGATGCGATTTTATCTTCAAAAGATTTATTGTTAATGATAAATGTCACTAAGTTTTGACATGCTAACTTTGACAATAAATGATACTGTTCAGCTGAAAGAAGTTGTTGTAAAATTTCTAGGGTATCCTCTTTCTTTTTTATATTCTCACAAGAAGAAGAGCCAACTTCACAAGAAAAAAGAGGCTCTCCAATAACATTAATCTTATAATTCGCACGTAATAAATCCTTTTCAAAACATCCAACTAAATCCTCCCTTTTGGAGGATTCAAAAAATTCACAAATATTTTTCTTTGATTCCTCTGATATATAAATACATCTCTCTGATCTTATCTTCATATCAATAAAACCAACACCATTTACAATGGTCTCTCTCAGTTCATTTTTAACGCTAATGATTTTTCCTGTAAGCTCACTAATGCTCTTACTATTAGATTCCCCCATTCTAACAATCTCATTAAATCCACTTGCTACATTTTTTTTTAAAGCACTGAACATAATAATTTACCTCAAAGCCATCGCTAAAATTTATTAAACTTTATCAAAATTAATTATTTTTATAATGAGAGAAAAATATTTCTACACGTAAAATATATCTATAAAAACAGATCAATGAAATAATAAAAAACACACTCCTTACATTCGATTTTATTTAACAAAGAAAGGTGATAATTCATTCGTACTTGATGATCTCGTTAACGATAATTTATGTTAGTGTCATATTTCTTATCAAATAAGAATCAATATATTACGCCATTATCAAGAAATCTGCTTCTCTATGATAAAAAAGCAGGCTTTCTATACACAATAATAGCGTTATCAACGCACTATCACCTTTTCATCAGATCATAAACAACTAAATCAAAATCATTAATTTTAACCCTTGCTTCATTACTTATATTCAATGAAATTTTAACATCCAAGCCGGTTATATTGTCCAATTCCAACAGATTTGCTACTGATTCTATATACTCTATATCTGCATCCCGACTGTTAAAACTACATTCTACATTCACCGTTTTATCTTCAAGAACATTTATCACAAATTTTTGTGAGGAGCTAATAAATCTACCCGCTGCTTCTGCACTTGAAAGATCGGGAAGAAAGAAACACCCATTTTCAAAGAATTTATTCTCAAACCCTTTATTGTTAATAAGAAATGTCACTAAATTTTGGCATGCGATCTTTGATAATAAGTCATATTGATTCTTGGAAAGAATTTGTTTTAAAACACCTATTGTATTTTCTTTTTGAGTATTTGCCTCACTTTCACACAACGAAGATTCAACACGATGAGAGAAAAGCTCATGGTCAACAATGCTAACCTTATAATTTGCACGTAAAAGATCCAGTTCCATGCTACCAACAAAGAAGTCCATCTTCTCCCTTGATTGCAAAAAGGAACTGATGTTCTTTTTTGAATCTTCAGGTATACAAACCACTTTTTCTACGTTTTTCTTTGTGTTTTTGGTGCAAAGCGTGAATATCCAAGGACATTTAAGGCAAGTGTTACGAACACTTTTAACAAATGCCCTCCAATCTGTACCACTAAGAGAACTTTTAAAACCACCATCAACGCCAAAAGCCCGAAAATTATTCTTTACATTATTGAGCATTATCGTTTACCTACAAATAGCAAATACGGAACTAGATCTACCAAACAAAATGTGTATATGCACACGCAAAATGAAATACATTACACAGCAAGAAAATTATATTTTCATTAACAGAACAACAAATGAATTTAAATGACACTTAAATAATAATATTTCAGTTAAAATAATTTGACAAAACCCAGCTAGCAGCAAAAAACTGTTATTTCTGTTGTGCATTTCAATTAGAGTTAATATGTTAGAGAAATTATTTTATTTTGATAGTGATCCACAAGATAAAAACAAAAAGCCTACTATTATTTTTCTTCATGGTTTTTTCATGAACCATAGAATGTTCAAGCACCAAATAGATGCATTATCAGATCACTATAGAGTAATATGCCCAGATTTCAGATGTTTTGGAAAAACAAAAAAATGTGATCATTCATTCACACTTGATGATCTTGTTGATGATATTGTTGAAATATTGAAAAAAAATGAAATATATGAATATTATGTTGTCGGGATGTCCATGGGAGGATACATAGCCCAGAGACTTTCAATATTAAGCTCACCAAAAGTAAAAGGGATGATACTTATCTCCACACAGTCAAACAAAGATAACCCAGAAATTATACAGCATTATAAAGAGTTGATAAAAAACTGGCATTCCAATCAATCTAGGCGTGAGGCTATTGAATACCTGTTGAAGGTGTTCTTCGGTGACAATGTGGCAGTTTCTAATGAATGGCGAGATGTTTGGTTAAGCTATGATGCACAAGATATTTCTTTGGCCATGCAAGCAATGATAGAAAGAGAAGATTTTTGCCATAAGTTAAGCGAAATACAGTGCCCAGTATCTGTTATTCATGGTGATAGTGATGATGGGATCCCTCTTGATGCTGCTTATACGTTAGAAAAATTAATTAATAACGCAACACTACATGTTATCGAAAATGGGAAACATGGAATCTGTTTAACACATCATGAGGAAATCAATAAAATCATTCTTGATTTTTTAATGCGACATTAATCAATAATTTAGATATGCCCAAGCTACCAAGTAAATTACACGAAGAGGCGTCACCTTACTGAATCAAACACGATAAAATAGCTTGGGTGTAATTAAAAATAGTGAAGGCATACATAACACGTAAAATTCAAATAAATTTCTCTCTTATATAATTTTGTATATGTGGCCACTTTATTTCATTATTATCATTAAATGTCAATGCAAATGCCTCAGCATAACTTTCTGCAAGAGGTCTATAGAAGTCCACATCACTCTCATTACCTTGATAGTAATCACCATCAAGTAAGTTAAAATCAGCATACCATGCCCTATAAAAACTCTTCGTTTCGCTGGTTATCATTCCTGTTCTCGCTACCCCCAAAATTCTATCTACCGAGTGACCAAACTCATGAAGTATCAAATTGCAAGAGCCATGATTGTCAGGAATTTCCCAGCATTTATTACTAATATTAAATTTAAGTGCGATAACTGTTTCCTTATTATCATATGCACCAACACCTGGCACACCTATCCAGGAACTTCTATCATGACCAGGAACAGACTCATCTAATAAATCAGTTCGATAAGTTGTCACATCATCATGGGTGATCACCACTGTCATACCTTGATTATAGGCCTCAAAAATCAATGAAGCAGGAAGTTTATCAAGCTCTTTGATCACTAACTTACGTGCGTGTTCATCAATGTTAGACGCCTTATTGACAGTAACCATCTTTGACAGTATATGGCGCTTCTTAAAATCTGAAGAACGAACAATTTTTATCAGACTTTCCATGTCATGACTCGATATAGTGCCAGATTTCTTCTCAAGACATAAATCACGATTAATATAATCCAATGATAAACCATCAAATTCACGTCTAAGGTTCTTCACCAATCTCTCATAGGAATCACAAAAAAGAAACTTTTCACTATGGTAGTTTGCATCGTATTCGATGAGGGTGTTAACAAGCGCAAGTTTTGCCTCTCTCTCCTCTCTATATTTATTTATTTTATCAAGTTTTTTTAAGGAACAATGATATTTCGATATTTCATTTGATTGTTCTACTTTAATTTTTGCTATTTTCTGAGCAAAGATTAAGTCTCCGCTTTTCAATGCGGAGCTTGTTGTATGAATAATGTTAACTTTTGGAAGTTCGATCATATTGGGAAAACGCCATCAAATCCTGCTCTAGATCTACCACACCATTAGATATCACTAAAATGATAATTATTGAATCAGGATTCAATCACCTTCATTGGCTTTATGAATAGTAATGAGTAGAATAAAGAAAGATGACTTCATGCAAGAATTAAACAGATAAACCATAGCCAAAAGGATAGATTTATGTTACCGCGTTCAGTATCACTCCCTGAACTCTCAACAACACAAAATAACAGTTCAATCGTCGTTGAAAGTACATGTATAGATATAATGTGCGTAAGGCATACCTCTTCGCAAAATATCAATGATAATTTCCCTGCCTTTGATGAAATTGACGGCATTAAGTTTAAAGCATGTAGATTTAAAATTAAAACACCGTTTGGTGGCGCAGGTATTGGCGTACACAAAGAAGGCAAAGAGCGCAATATTTGCCTGGATGCGGAAGTGTTTGGTTTCGGTGCAGAGTTTGAGGTTAAAGTAGAGAAAACCAGCAAAAATGGGAAGGATGCCACGGCTCCGGCTGCATCGCAAACACCGGAGAAACCAAGCCGCCCCAAGCTTGTTCGTCAACGCAGCATTTGTGAGTAACAGAAAAACCACCCTCAATGGGTGGTTTTTAATCACTGCTTCATAACGAATATTAGATTTTTTGCTATAGGTTATTAAACTTCAGTGCCGATCAGATTCATTTCTACTCTTTTATATATCGTCTCGATCGCTGATAAAATATGTTCCATTTCACTTTTTGAGGCAGCTGAAATCAAATCTGAAGCTGGGCCTGGATAGGTACCAAATTGAGAAAATTTAACACCCGATATTTCGGTTGATAACAATTCATCCGCAATTTTTTTCATATACCCTTGTTCAAATTGACGGGTTCCTTGTAAGGCTGTAATCATGGTCCGAAGGGAGCCACTGCCTGTAGAAAAAAACTCAAACTGGTCTTTAAATGTATCTGCATCAAACTTTCCAGCCTGCAATGCCCGATTCAAACCGGAAAATGCAGCTTCACGAGCAAGAGCGCTAACATCTGATGTTTTTGCAGTTTCTGGTGGTCTAGGTTGAGCAACCTTTTTCTGAAGGTTTAAGCACTGACGAAATGTAAGAGCATCAGATTCTTTGCCTTTCGTCTTCACAAAATTTATTTTAGAATAAAAGTCAGATTTCTTATCCTGCTTTCTAAAATTAACAATCCGGACTACATTAAATGCCTTCTTATATCTTGTCAAACTAGAAATGATCATATTTGACATTCGTACTGGTGTTGTAACTTTTATAGGGCCGATCATATAACGTCTAAAAACTGAAGGTTCATCTTTACAGCTTAAATAGCAATAGCATGAACAACCAGTTAGATAATATGAAATATTACGAGCAAGATGAAAGATTCAACGGTGAGATTCTGAAAGCATTTTCATGAGTAGTATAGAGAGAATAAAAGGCCAATATGATGTAATATTGGCCTTTTTATAACTACTCTTAACGATAATTTTTTTCAAATTTACCGCAGAGGTACAAAACTTCCGGACCATAATGGTTGGCTACGGCAACCTTTCTTTCATGACTTTCCACAGCAGCTTTTAGACGATCAACAATAGAAGGAACGTTCTGAGCCATTGGCTGCGTACTTGCAAGTCGTTCACTACAACAATTTTTCACTGTGGAAACCGATGATCCAAAATTAAACTTATTCTGTACTGCTTGCTTTGTTGCCTGGCAAACAGCAGTCAAATTTTGAGGTCTTAAAGCAATACGTAACATAGTTGCTCCTGTTTAGTTTATTCAGTTGAACATAGGATAGGAACCGCATTATCTAATATCAGACAATTATGTCAATAACTCTAGATATGTTAACGAAAGGAAATTTTTTAGCAAAAGAATCATATTGATTCTCTAATTTTCACCAGGCACACCCACCCACAAAGCATCGCCGCATAATTAACCAGCCAGTTTCCTTCGTGCCTACAAGTGATAATACACCACCAATGAAAATAAACGCCTCAGAATGCGCAGCATTTCACCACAAAAAAACACCCGTATTCATAAAATTGTTGCCGCAATTTCTTGTGAACAAAACACGGCAACGCATTGAAGTTTTAATACCAGATCTCCTAAACTATGTTAACATGATGATGTTATGAAAAATGGCCACGTATAATGGATAAATCACATCTGAAACCGCAACAGTACAGGATTGACAGGAAGATCGTTGAGGTTGATTCCCCCTTTATGCTGGATATAGACTCACAAAAACGTCTTAAAATAGGCACACATGAGCATTTGGTGTTACTTGCCTTATGTGAAAATCCGGGGAAAGTAATAGACAAAAATCTGCTTTTGGAAATAGGCTGGCCCGGCAAGTTTGTGTCCGACAGTTCACTGACTCAGGCTATTCGTAATATACGTGCTTATCTGAATGATGATGGAAAGAGTCAAAAGCACATCAAGACAATCACTAAAAAAGGTTATCTGTTAGAAAGCGAATTTGTAGAGGTGATTGACACCATTCAATATCTTCCCTCAACATCACAACCCTCTTTAACACATAATGAATTTACGTTAGAAACTAAAAAGTATAATATCAAAACGTTTCTCATAATGACTAGTATAGCCGTACAAGTTATTTTTATCTGTTACCAGCTCAGTGTGATCGCATTTCCCTCACTTGTTGTAAAAAATGAAAAATATTATCCTGGGCTAGGCTTTCAGGAAGAATATATCTATGTCTATTCTTCAGATTTTTCATTTGCCGAGGCACTGGGTAATGATGTACTAACAGCCCTAAGCATTAAGGGTATATCATTACGAAAATTATATATAATGCTGAATGGTGAGACGGTCTCTTTTAGCTATATTACCAGTGATAACATTAGTAGGAATTACGTAATTAAAGCAAATAAAAACAAAGATATGAAAACAATTAGTGAGATTATTGTTAATGAAATTCACACTTAATAAGATACACGCCGTTACAACATTAATCACAGTGTTGACATTGTTTTTTGTTTTTTACACCAATCACAAAAGAGATGTTCACTTTTTCGATGCAAGTTATGAGCTAGTCTCTTTAGACAAAAGTTATCGACATGATGTAGCGATAAATTTTGCCATAGATAACAATAAATTTAACACTGAAATAATTGTACGAGAACTCGATAGAAGAAATGAAAAAAATTACTATAAAGTATTGGGCGAAGGCGAAATTATAACAAAAAACACACATCAATACTACTTTACATTTGACAATATTGATGTGTATAAAGGAAGCAATGAGAGCAATCTAAAACTATTCAACCATAAGAATATAACTCAAACGCTTATCGAGAACTATAATCCTCTAGAAGTACTTCACTGGTCTAACGAATATATTGTAGTGAAGTTTTTCTTCTATGATGGTCAAATTCTTATTTTAGAAGGTCATTAATTTACTTTAATTTCAGATGCCATACGGTTGAACAGTGTCAACTTATCTGAAAGATCTTTTTCTATGCTAACCTTGTTCTTATCAATTTCTGTCACCAGCACCATCTTTTCTTTCTGAATATTCATGAACATTTCAGGATCTTCCTGAATTAGCTCGATGATTTTTGGCGCCTTGTATCGCAAACTTCTAGCATCCTTCAACGGAATTTCAATGAATGTTTGCAATACAGAATCATTTACATGGATAAAAATTTCCTCTCCACCCATCAACTCAATGCTGATAGGTTCATTTGTCTCAATACGAGACAACAAACCTGGTGAAACATTTAAATTTTCAACCAAAGTTTTATATACAATTTCTCGAAGTGACTTCATACCTACTCCTAACTATAGCTCTTTGAATAATAGATGAAATTGTTCATATATACCGCCTCCAAATTGAGTAAGCAGTACCATAAACACGACCAATTTTGCTGCCATTGGCAAACCTGGATCTTGAATACTGAATACTGTTTGCAGAAGACCCACTAATACGCCGGTGATTACAAATGCGGCTGAAAATAATATAATCGAATCTGTTAAAATACTTAGACTGGCGGCAGTCACATCAAGAACCGTCATCGACTCCTCGCTTCAACTGTATCAGACACCCGTTATTAAATTCAAATATATAATACTTTTTCTTATAAAATACGCGATATCGAACCAAACCATTCATCTGGTTTAAATAGTTGTCAGACACTTTGAACTCTGTTTGCTGCAAACTATTCACTTCGCTTTCGTTATTACCGCTATTGTTACCGTTATTATCGCCACTGTTTTTACTGCCGCCGCCACCATGACTATCATTGTACACCCTTTGCTCATGATGGTTATTGTGGCTACTTTCATTTATTGTGTTAGAAAAATCTAACATTACAGGCTCGATGGCTTCGTCTAACTTGTAACACTCACTCTCAATTTCAAAATGAATTGTATTGAAGTTTTTAATTTCATCTATTCTATTGTCAAATCGAACATATTTTCCATTTACTTGTACAAGTCTATATTGTATGCAGTACGAGCCTTGTTCAAATTGTGGCAATGCTCCTTGACATCCTCCAGGAGCATCGCATCCTTCTGAATCTATGTATGAACTGAACTGATGGCTCAATAAGAAATCCAGATCCTCCTTTCCTTCAATTTTCTCTATAAATCCTTTTTTTTCTGATAAATCTGTGTCGCTATCCTCATCCTCTTCCTCTATATCTATCTCTCCCTCCCCCACGTCAGTTTCAACTTTTTCTACCCGCTGCAGCATTTTTGTAAATTCATGTTCTTCTTTGACGAGAGTGGGCATCACTTCATCAGAGTGATCATCGATAGAATCAACATGATAAAACGACACAAAATTATCAGTGCTACTCATA
The DNA here is from genome assembly GCF_059704325.2 of Grimontia sp. THUN1695. Taxonomy (NCBI): domain Bacteria; kingdom Pseudomonadati; phylum Pseudomonadota; class Gammaproteobacteria; order Vibrionales; family Vibrionaceae; genus Grimontia; species Grimontia sp. THUN1695. Next base: position 1,597,569 of record NZ_AP046577.1, read on the forward strand.
CATTAATTGTTCTCGCATTTCGACTAGCCGATCTTTTCTTTTCTCTAAATTCCTTTTTTCTAGCTGCACCTGCTGGATCTCAATCATGACTTCATCCATATCTTGCTTGATCACTGATGCATCATAGAAGGCTGACTCTATTTTCGATCGAATGCTTTCCCGTCGCATAAAGAGGCGTTTCAACCCATCTTGTTCATTTTGCATTCCCATGGATTGCAAATGATGTTGCAATGCCTCTATTTCATCCCATTTACTTAATAATACCTGTTTAATTTCTGCCCTTTTTTTTTGTAGCTTATCCAGCTTCCTTGCTTGTTTTTCTATCCTGATATCAACGATTTCAATAATTTGACCAAATTCTTTCCATTTCTTGGAGGGTTTCTTCATACTCAACGCCTTCAAAACCTTGTTTCAGGAACTCCATGATCCTTGGATACAACTCGATCGCTTCATCGGTTTCTAAATCGTTGCCTTTTTCATATTCACCAACCCGGATCAACAGCTCAACATTGAAATAGCGATAAACCATATCTTTGATTTTTTCTGAAAGACGCACGTAATGCTTGTCCTGCACTTTGTTTTGCAGACGACTTTTGCTTTTTAATACGTCAATCGCCGGATATCGTCCTGTCGCCGCGATGGTGGTGGAATAAACAAGGTGTCCATCAATCAATGATTTAACTTCATGGGCAATCGGGTCATCATCAATCTCACGTTCAATCAGCACCGTAAAGATCCCGGTCACCGATCCCCGAATGGAGTTACCACAACTTTCCACCAAACGGGACAACGCCAGTGACACACCAATCGGGATCCCGCCTTTGATAGGAGTGCCATCCAGCATCGCCTGGGCACGGGCAAAACGGGTCAGTGAGTCGAAATACAGCACCACTTTCTTGCCCTGCTCCATGTAGTAACGGGCAATCGACACCGCCACCAGCCCTGAACGCACTTTTTCCAGTGGGTTTGCTTCGGATGTCGACACAATAGTAATGGATTTTTTGATCACCTCAGGGCCGATTTCCCCTTCAAGAAATTCGACCACTTCCCGCGCACGTTCACCGATCATGGCAAAAATCACCACATCGGCGTCCATATTGTTCGCCATGATCGATACCGTGGTGGTTTTACCCGCCCCCGCCGGCGCGAACAAACCCAGTCGCTGCCCTTCGCCGATGGTAAACAACCCATCGATGATCTTCAGTTTGGTCGGGAACACCGTTTCAATCGGTGCCCGCATTTGCAGGGGGATCGGCTCCACCGCGATAGGCAAGTCAATAAACTCGCCCGGCTGTTCGAGATAGCTGTCGCCATACAAACTTTCGCCATAGCAGTTGATGACCTTGCCGACCAACGCTTCTTCATTTAACGGGAAGCAGAAACGCCGAGGTGTGATCTCCACTTTTCCGCCCCGCTGCACCGCACCAGGCTGAAGCAATTTTATCTCAAGATCCGGGCCAATCACCTTCACAATTTCGCCCCGGATACGCTCATCATCGACGGTGTAAACAAAACATTCCTGTCCGACAAACGTATCAATATTGACACGGCATTTCACCGTATCCTGATACGACTCTTTTACCTTAAAATAACATTTCAGCATCACTCAATTACCTGAAATGAAATAGACACATAGCGCTTATATTTGTGCTTACTTTCCGAGGTATATTTGAACAAGTTACCAACTAGCGGCAGGCGCGAAATAAGCGGCACACCCGTGATGCGTTGTTCAGTCACCGTATTATCAAAACCGCCCAGAATCACGGTTTGATCCGGTTTGATATACACTTCCGAGGTCAGTGATTGTGAGCTTACACGTGGTGGACGTTGGCTACCTTCACCATTTTCTCTGTCTTCACCTTCGTCATCCAGTGCTTCTTCAACATACTGAACACGCGCCTGCACCTGACCGGATGGCAACAAACGCCCTGTCACGTACAAGCTGTTATCCGCTTCAATTTTTTCAGTCTGGATCTGCTTGTTTGACACCAGTGCCAATGTGGCGGTTTGTTTCTTACCAAACTGCCCTTGCTGGTTTTCCAGCACTAACAGGTTAGTTTCATACACACTGCGTGCAATACCGTTGCTGTAAAGCGCCTGAAAATTCTTGAGGAAGTCCTTCGTTGTAGTAAAAGGCGGCACCACAATGTCGTAAATACCCCGGCTGCCGTTCACCCAGCCACCGTCAATACCCAGGTTTTCTTTGCGCTCGGTGGCGATGTCATACACTTTCAGCGAAAACAGCAACTGGCGACGCTTCACATCAATCAGGGCTGCGATGCGTTTCGCCAGTTTGACTTCTTCTTGTGTACCACGCACTAACAGCGCATTCGGTCCGGGCAGTGCCTGCACCTTGGTTGATTTTTCATCTTCTTCCAGTGCCTGCTTTTCTCCCTGGCTCAGCTTTACGCGGTACGCGCGGGTCGCCATTTCCTCATCCGTCAGGTTAGTAAATTGACCGATATTGGTAATGGCAGCCGCAATCAGTGATTGCGCACCCGGGAAATTTACTGCACCGTCATAAGTGGCAATACTGCGATCCAACACTGAGATGTAGTTGAACTCGATACGAGCCACTTCGAGGTTATTCCCCGCTTCGAGGAATTGGTTTTTATCCACCATTGAGGCATAACCCATAGCATCGGTCACGAAGCTGCGGGTACCAGAAAACAGCAGGGAATGACCGCGTTCCACCAGCTTGATTTTGGTGGTGGTATTGGTTTTAAACGCTGTTTTCATTTCAGCCAACAGTTGCGAAGGCGAAATGTTCTTCGGTTTATAGGTGTAATTAAGGTACTGCTGACCGGATTGAACAGTCAGGGTGCCACCAAAGGTGTACCAGTCGAAATCAAACACAGCAGACAGTTCGGCCAGCAACGCCGGCCCTGACCCTGAAATGGTCTGGGTAATGGGTTGCGATCCGGTTTTGCTGTCAATGTTTGATACCAGTTTCAGCTGCATGTCTTTGGCGATTGCATCCAGCGCCTGCCTCAAATCCATGTCCTGTTGTTTGATCAACACATCGGCCGAGGCAGTAAACGACAAACAGCAAAAAATCAGCAACAGCCGACTAAGCTTCATCGAGGATCTCCTTCAGCTTTTCTTCGTTTTCCCGCATCTGCCGGATGGACTCGTTGATGATCCCATTCGCAATGATCATGTCTGCGATTTGATCATCAGTGTAAACAACGTCGCCTCCATCCACGGATTCACTTTTTGCGATGCGCTGCGTTTCCTGTGACAGGACGTCTTCAAATTCAATGTTTTGTGGCGCATGTAGCGCCATGGAACTGACTGAGATGGGGGAAATACTACTCATAGCCTAAACTCTGCATCATCTTATCAAACACATAGAACTGATCATGAAACAGCCAGATATTTAACAGCACAATAATCACGATCGATTTTATATTGGGCGTCACAAACATAGACAGCGACGCCTTTTTAAAAAACAAATCCAAATAACCGCAACACATGGTGATCACCAGCATCAGAATAATATATTTTCCGGTGATGATGACAATCATCTGCATGTGTTCCACCACGGTATGATAAAGACTGGAAAACGACACCTCGCTCAGGGTGATATGTTGATTGGTGATCAAATCTAACAGCGGTTTAAATACTGCCCCGTTTTCCAGCGCAAATGCCACAAATACCAAACTGCACAGTTTGGCCAGCGCTTCTGATTCTTCGGTAAAACGCTGGTCCTGCACCGATTGTTCATTCAGCAGCAACATTTGCTGTAACACGCCGCCCACCATACCGCTTAGCCAATAGGGCACCGAGCAGACGAACGCAAAAATAACACAGCCCACCACCCACGAAAAGGTGACAGGGCTGCGAATATGCATCTGTTCTAACCCGATCGCCAGCATAATGGCAATCGCCAGGCAACTGGTGTTATCTAAATAAAGCCGCGTGGGATTAAAAATTCTCAAAAAAAGATAAAAACCCGCAAATAACAGCCAGTTAGGAAAAAGGATCTGATCCATGCTTACTGACATGCGGTTTACCCCAGGGCTTTAAATAAAATCGTCCAGCTGTCTGAAAAATAAAATACCGCCAGTTTAACCGGCGTAGATATCACGGTGGGCGACAGCATGGTCATCCCCACGCCGCTTAATATTACCGCAATTAAAAAGTCGATACTGACAAACACAATATAGAGCTTCAGCCCCAGCTCAAACCCTTTATACAAATCCCAGATTAAACTGCCGATAAAGTATTTAAAGGTGTCATGTTCCTGATCAAAATTAAACGGCAGGGTGATCACTTCCGTCAGTTTTTCCGTTTTCTGCTTGGCGTTTTCCAGTACTTCCGGAAAAAATTCCGCCCAGTGGCTGACCAGGGTATACATGGTGACCCCTTTGGGCAGATCTTCATCAATCCGCTTATTCAACTCCTCCTGGGTTTGCTGGGAAAAATAGGGTTTGACCCGTTCAATGCCCGGTTGCACCTGCGGCCAGATGCTGTTCAGTGCCATCAGTGCCGCCAACAGGTTAACCACAATCGCCGGCGGGATCTGCTGGGTACCCACGGCGTTTTTAATAATATTCAGCACAATGGAATATTTGACAAAGCCGCTAAAACAGATAAACACCACCGCAGAGAGCAACACCAGCACCAGAAAGGTGACCAGGTTAACCCCCGCATAGGCGTTGTCAGGACTTAATAATTCAACCATGCCTTTTCTCACCACGACATCAACGCCGGAATACCCCGGCGTTGTGATTCATTAAATTAATTAGATATTACGTGCTGCAGATGAAATAGAATCTTTAATTGCCTTCAACGTTGACGTGCCAGTTTGCGTTGCAATGCTTTGGTCACCCATCAGGCGTTGTAGCTCCAGTGATTGGCTTGCAGACAGAGATAAACCGGCCGCTGAGCTATTTGCTTTAATAAACGCCTCAACAGCACCATCGGCCGCTTTTACCATCGACTCAAATTCTTTTCCTACCTCTGTCGTCTTAAGTGCATTATCTTCTTGAATCACAGTAGTGTGACTATGTGCTCTGGTATTAGACATAGAACCTATAGACATACTTTTTACCTTTAATTATTCCAAAATGGTTAATTCTACAAATATTGATGTTAGTTATACAGAGAGCAGATGCAACAATTTCGACATGTCGCTCAACTTATAACTAATGAACAGTCTCTGTCTCTGGTGAAAGTTTTTTAACTCCGAAAGACGACTCCGCTCTCTCCCTTAAAATCTATATACCTCCAAGAAAAATAAACAGTGAAAAAACGCGACAAAACTCGGAGAATATTTTTCCATCCTGACTGATAACCCCTTCAATCACTGGCACAAAATCCCAATCGCACCTTGTACCACCTGGCTTGGTTGAAGCTTTACCACACCAGACAGACGTGTCTTGTTAACTGTATCTTCAACCACAATAAAAGCCTATAAAATTAGGCAATTCAGAATTTCTGTGTCTTTTGTCAATTTTTGCCACAGAAACCCGTTCAAAAAATAAACCAACAATAACAAAGGATTAGACAGAAACATCTCCAGCTTGCCTGCTTTATTGGTGTTCAATAATGGTTTTGTCTTTGATTTCCAGCACCACATCGCACGCTGACAGCACCGAATCGTTGTGACTGGAAAGGATCACAATCGATTGCGCCGCGTATTTTCTCAGCAAGCCAAGGCATTTCATCACGTCTTCAGGTGACAGGTTGACCAAAGATTCATCCAACACATACACATCGGCATTGCTCAATATCGCCATTAGGAACAGCAGTTTCCGTTTCTGGCCGGTAGACATCGGGATATGGTCAATGTCATCCACATACAGGTTCTGGTAGTCAAAGTTCCGCCCCGGGAAACACTCTTTTAATATCGCGTCCATGGTTTTGGGTGCATTACAGCCCCTGAACACAAAGTTATCGTACAGCGTGCCGGAGAAGAAACTCATGTCTGCCGAGAGATAACTGACTTTCGATTCCAGCATGGATTTATCGAGAATATTGAGATCAATACCGGCATACTCAATTTTCCCTTTATAGTTATGGTGGCTGCCAATTAATGTTTTCATCAGGGTGGATTTACCGCTGCCAACGCCCCCTTTCAGGCCATAAAGAATGCCTTTTTTCAATTTGAGCGACACATTCTCCAGAATACTGGTTTCATCATGTTTAATGGTTAACCCTGTCAGTTTAATTTTATCTATCGATTCGGCTTTTACACCCACATCATCCATGGTGTCTTTGGTGATGTTATCCCCCATCAACATATCCAGGGATTGTTTCAGGTGATAAAGGCCAGCTTTTAAATGCGACAGACGCGTAACGATTTGGGCCATTAACCCCGACAACCGCGAACTGATAATAAATAACACAATCATATACGCGGGGTTTAATGTCGAGGTGCTGATCCCGGCAAAACACAGCACAAACAATAGTGTCAGCGCCAAAAAGGACACCAGTTTTGTTAATTCATCCCAATAGAAGTTGAAGGAAGAAATTTTTTCATCGTAATGCAACGACATATTGTAAGTGTTGTAGTATTTCTTCAATAGGTTGAATTTATTGACAAAGCGGATGCTGTCACGGTTATCAATATAAGAAAGACGCAATTTCAACATGTCGTTAGCCGCATTTTCGTTGTCGGCCATTTTCTTATACAGTTTTGAACGGTAGACAAAGAAAATAAAAAAGATCACCGCATAAAACATCAGGAAGTAGACGCTGAGCCACGACAGGAACACACTCATGGCGATAAACAGCAAGATAAATGACAGCGCATCAGAGGCGATCATCGGGATGCTGTCCCACACCATCTTTCTGTATTGCTCTACCGTTCTTAAACTGTTGGCATATGAAAATCCATTAAAATAAGGGAAGAACGAGAACAGATAACGTTCAAACAGTTTTGATGATTTCTTATTGGCTTTAAAACATTCTTCTTTGATTTTACGTTTTGCAAAAAACTCGCCGATATACATCAGCAAGAAGAAAGCACTGACCACAAATAAGGTAGTAACCGCATTAGAATACACCAATCGGGTATTGAATATATTGGTGTATAACGGCGTGACCAACGCAAATGGCGTCAGTAATAATAACAGCACTGACCACAGTGGCGTTAAATGGTATATCTCTGTGATCAGATCATCGGACGTGACTTTTTTTGCCGTTTCACGTAATTCGAAATAACGACACCCTAAAAAGTCATTCAGATTAACCGCCGCTCCGGCACTGTCATAATACGCACCATTAATGTATTTAATTAATTTATACCCATCTTCGTAGCTGATAACGAAGTGGGACAAAATAGAGACATTCTGTGTGATCTGTCCAATAAAGAATTTATAGGTAAAAAGATTATTGTCTAAGCCTTTTTCAATGTGCTTAATAATAAGCTCTTCACTTGCTGCATGAAGGATTTCTTTTTCAAGCGATCTTGGGCAATTAATTTCTAATTCGTCAATCAGGCTAATAAAGACGTTTTTCATTCTCTTAAGGCCTCAAAAATTAGGCCAATGTTTCCATTGGCCTAGTGTTATTCGTTTTCCTTCCGGTTTGGTGTTGCCGCTTTACCTGCGGCAACACCCCGTTTATGGACTGACTATATTAGTAGTAGTCGTGGTTTGGTACGCTCCAGTCATGACTATAGCTTGATGCATAGTCAGCAGTCGCCATGTTTGAAGACGACGCGCTTTCTGTCGCTGCGGCGTCAGATTCCGCTTGGTTTGCTGCTTCATTCATGTCCAGGTTGACTTGTTTGATATCAACAGACCCTGTTTCCACTTTCACCTCACCGTTTAGGTCGGTGTAAGTCAGTTGATAGTCATAAGCACCTTGGCTACTGAATTCCGCTTTGATTAACCAATCGCCATCTTCGTCTGCGTCGGTTTCGTACACTTTACCAGAAATTTCGAGGGTAACACTGGTATCAGGCATAGATTCACCGCTGAAGACTTTTGTTTCAATCAACTCTTGGGTAAACAAGAGTGATCCTTCATCTTCTGACACTTTTTCACCTTGGTTATCAATGTGTTTCACGGTTTGTGCCGTTTCTTCCTTGATAGGCGCATTCACTTCTTTGTCAGAATTTTTCAGCTCTGGTAACACTTCTGGCTCCCTATCTGGGAATGATGGCAGTATCACTGCATCATGCTCAGGGAGTGATGGGGTTACCTCATCTTCCTGATCAGGGAATGAAGGCAGTGTTACCGCTTCGTTCTCATCCTCTGGCGTACCTGAACCATTGTCACCAGTTCCACCTGTGTTACCACCAACCACAATGTTGCTTTCGCTTTGTTTAGTGGCAGTGTTACCTGCGGCGTCGGTGGCTGTCACGGTCCATGACCATTCACCTTCTGTCAGTTCCTCTGGCAGCTCGGCTGTCCAGTTACCTTTTGAGTCAACAACCGCTTCAACCTGTACTGTCTCAGCCGATTTCTCTGTGGTGTTGGCTTTGGTAAATTCCACTACCACTTTTGAACCCGCTTCAACCGTACCGACGATAGCAGATTGATCCTCAGACACTGTTGCGGTCAAGTCGGTTACTTTCGAGTCCATCACAACCGTCATCGTGTGATCGTAGGTGTTACCCGCTTTATCAACCGCACTGATGACGATGGTGTTGTCACCTTCTTTTAAACCTTCAACCGCAATGGTCCATTTACCACCATCAAAGGTTAACGCTTTACCCAAATTATCAATCACAACACCATTGACGGTGATTTGAGTGATGGTCGAACCGTTATCAATACGGCCTGACAGGGTGATCGAGTCTTTTGTCACAACATTGTCTTTATCATTGTCGTTTGACGGCTCACTGTCATTTTCAGCAATGCTGTCAACCGTAATGATTGGCGCAACAGTATCGATAACTGTGTTAAAGCTGAGAACTTTTTCGTTACCCGCTGCATCAACAAAGTTAATCTGAATACGGTTCGTGCCTTCTTCCAGAACAACATCGTGTTTCCAGCTTCCATCCTCACCAACATCGGCACTGTGAACTTCTTTACCATTGACAAAGATAGTAAAGGAAGAACCCACATCGACTTTACCCGCCAGACTGATCGTTTTATCTGTCTCGTTGCTGTAGTAATCACCAATGTTATTTACGTCATCCTGTTGATGTCCTTCAATAGAGAATTCTTCTATATGGATCTCTGTTTTCTGGACCACAGTATGCGTAATGGTGGTCACGTTACCCGCCGCATCCCATGCTTTAAAGGTCAATTGGTTATCACCTTTGTTCAACGGAATACCGTAGAAAGTAAAGCCTTCACTGGTCCTGGTTGCCTGAATGGTGACACCATTAACCTCTACAACCACTTTCACATATTCGTGACCGTTGTCAGGTTTAAACACCATAGACAGGGTGTCTTTATTGGTAAACAGTTCTTTATCCTGTACCAGTGCTTCACCATTTGCCTGAATATCAGTGATATCCAGATCCTCAATGGTGGTGTCCAGTGTTACATTTATGGTGCTGTTTTGGGTGTTACCCGCCGCATCCACAAACGACCACTCAAACTTATACACACCGTCGCCACCGGTCAGCTCATGTGGCATATCCCAATGACCATTCGACGTTTGAATGTTGGTATACGTGTAGCTTGTTCCATCTGGCCCTGTCACTTTCACCGCCGCAATCACATCTTTATCTGTCGTCGAAGTGTTGCGGTTAAATTCAAACCTCAGTGATTTATCATTAGTACGGTTATCGAACGTTTGGCTATCGTTACCATAGGTATCTGAATCCCAACTCAAGCCGACAAAAGTGTTGATGGTTTTATCAACGATCACTTCGCCAGTTTGGGTGGTTCTGTTGCCCGCGACATCCTCAAAGATCAAGGTGTACGAATGTTCACGCTCGATAATATTGCCAACATCAATGGTCCAGTCTCCACCTTGCTCAAGCACCTGAGTAAACTCCTGGTTATTGATTTGCAAGATAATTTTACCCGCTTCAGAGGCCGTGCCTTTGAATACCAGTTTTCCTTGTTCGCTGTTGACATACTGCTTACCGTTATTCTCATACACCCCTTCAATGTGGTGTTCAACGGTTGCTGCCGTGCTGTCTACTTCAAACTCAATCGTTTGTGTTTGGCTTCTGTTACCGGCCAAATCCACTGAGTGGATCGTGGCGGTATAATCACCGTCTTCCAATGCTGTCGGCAACTGGAACTGCCATGTACCGGTCGAGCTTACTTTCGTGGTGTAGGTAACATCGTTAATCACCAACACTACTTCCGCACCCACTTCACCACGACCGCTGAATGTCGGTTGTTTTTCCGCTACAACCCTGTCATCCGTTGCACCGTCCTCATCAACCAGCGACGCGTCAAAGTTCGCGTTGGTATTGTCAATGACGATTTCATCAATTTCACGTTCCGCTACGTTACCTGCATCATCACGAATGGTGGCGTGCACGGTATAGGTTCCATCGTTCAACCCGGTGAATTCATGGCTCCAGCGTCCACTGTCATTAACCGTGAATTCATGTGTTGTTCTCTGACCCTGACTGTCTGTCAAGACAAGTGTCACAACATCACCTGGGCTACCTGACCCTCCCACAACCACTTTTTGACCATTCAAGATCTTATCCGTTGCAAACTGACCATTGTCGTTTTCCACTTCCATGGTGAAACGGATTGAGGTCTTGATGTTGATCGTGCCCTGGTTGGTGGTCACGTTACCCGCCACATCCGTTGCTTTAACGGTATAGTTGTTAAAGCCTTCTTGCAGATCCAACGCAATAGACCAATCGCCATCAGCTTCTGGTGTGATCTGGTGTTCAACACCGTTCACAATCAACACCAGCGAGTGAACGCCTGCTTCAACGGTACCTGAGAAGGTATGCGTTGTCTGGTTGGTCACAATTGAGTTGTCATCTCCGCCGTTTACTTGCACTGTCAGTACCGGTGCCGAACGGTCAACCTCAACTTCCACTTCCTGGGTATTGGTGTTACCCGCTTTGTCCGTCAACTCAATAACAAAGTTATGAGTGCCTTCTCCTAAGCCAGTTACCATGTAACCCCAGCTGTCTCCCGTCGTCACAAACTCAGTGATTACTTTACCCGAGTCTTTTTCCTTGATGACGACAGTAACACCTACTTCAGTTGTACCGGTCAGATACACATTTTGAGCGTTAGTAATAAAGTCACCTTTCACGCCGCTATCAGTCGAGTTATCAAGTGCAATGGTTGTCGAAACGGAAGTATCAACAGTAAATTGATAGCTTTCAGTATCAACCTGCGCACCTGATTCATCTTTGATGACAAAGCTGATGGTGTGTGTGCCCTCTGGCAGCACGTCATCAATCTGGAACGACCACTCGCCCTTGCTGTTAATGGTTGCGGTATAAACCTTGCCATTAATTGTCGCTTCGACTTTGTAGCCAGGTGTACCAGAACCACTGATCACAGGTTTGGTTACGTTGGTGACATTATCTCCTTTGACACCACTATCACTGTTTTCATCCAGCGATACCGTAAATGGCAACACATCAGGACTAACCGTCAGTTTCTGTTCCACCTGTGCTGAGTTACCCGCAGCATCGGTTGCAATAATGGTCAACGTGTAGTCACCATAACCCAACGATGGTAGCTGCGCATTGAACTTACCATCTGCTCCTACCGTCGCTGTGATGGTTTGATTCACGCCACTGATCAGGATCTTAACGCTCGCACCAAGTGCAGTCTGACCACTAATAGAAACTTCATTGTGCTCTGTCACCCAGTCACCAATCACGCCACTATCGTCATCACTATCCAATGTAATATCAGACAGTGTTGGCGGTGTACGGTCAATTTCTACCGTGTAATCTTCACTGGTGTTGGTATTACCCGCCACATCCGTGGCTGTCACCACAATTACATACTTGCCTTCATCCAACACATCTGGCAGCTCGAAGCTCCACTGTCCTGTGGTTGGGTTCACTTCTGGTCGATATGTATGGAGTACATCTCTACCATCTTCAGACTTAACCACCAGCTCTAGCGTCGCATCTTTGTCTGTTTGACCACTGAACTCCAGATGCTCAACATTGGTTAGGCGATCATTGTCTGATGAACCTGAATCCGACGTTAACTCAAATTCGTTCTGGATTTGAGTATCAATCACCATTGTCTTTTCAGACACATAGGTATTACCTGCAACGTCTGTCGACTCTACTTTGATGACATATGTACCGTCTTCCAGCTCCTGCGCATATTGATAGGTCCAATGACCGCTATCATTCGCACTTACTGTTTGGGTATCAATGATATTGCCACCAGACATTAGCGTCACTTTTATGGCAGAGTCTTTGTCATTCGTCTTACCGCTCAAGGACACAGTCTGATCTTGGGTGATCCAATCCTCATCTTCTCCGGTGTCATCATTGATGTCGAACGTGATCGCCGGTGGAGTAGTATCCAGGGTGTATTCACCTTTCACTGTTTTTTCGTTGCCTGCCAGATCCTTAGCAACCATTGTCCAGGTGTATATACCATCAGCAGCCAGTTGCTTATTACCCGGAACAGTGATCGTGAAATTACCCAGGTTGTTCGCCTGCGCTTCAACAACTACCGGTGTCCCTGTGCCATCTTTCAGTTGCAGTGTCAGTGTGACTTTTGCATTTGGCTCTGTTTTACCGGAGAACGTCGGCGTTTTATCGTTCGAGATATTGTCCTGATTAGATGTTCCTGAATCAGAATCATCCACCAGTCCTGTATCTGCAGAGAACTCTTGCAGTTGAGTATCAACAACGACTGTACCGGTTCTGACAGATTCGTTACCCGCAATATCAACAGCAATCACTTTCCAGGTATAAGTGCCATCAGTGTCAACATTCACGTCAAACGAGTATGCCCCATCTTTGGCTGTAGTCTCTTGCGTCTGCATCTGGCCATTTAACGGACCAAACTCCAGACGAATACTGATGTCATGTTTACCTGCGCCACCAACAGTACCCGAGATCTTCAATGATGTGTCATTAGTAATACCATCATTGTCAGATTCACCAGTATCTGACTCTGCATCCAAGCGAGCGGTAAGTGTCGGCGGTGTTGTATCAATCGTGATGTTTTTCTCTACCTCTTGTAAGTTACCAGCTACATCTTCCGCAGTAACTTTCCAAGTGTACTCACCATCCGCCAACGGTTTGGTCACTTTAATCGTCCAGTCACCTTCGGCTTGGATTGGGCCGTAAACATCCACGCGTGTACCATTTTTGAAGATCTCTAACTTGATCTTCGAAGGCTCATCAACACTACCTTTGAACTCCGGCAGCCTGTTGTTAGTAATGCCATCGTTTTTCACTGCACCACTGTCTGAGTCAGTTGCCAGATCAGCAACAAGCTCTGGCAAATCTGTGTCAAGCTTGATAGTACCGGTCAGTTGTTGAGTATTACCTGCAACGTCTTCTATCTCTACTACGTAAGTATAAACACCATCACCTTTATTCAGCTCAGGTAGCGAGATAGACCACTGGCCATCTTTCACAGATACCGCAGCTACTGATGCTACATCGATAGTCTCGTTGTTGAACGAGAGTGCTTTCAGGGTCACTTTCGCATTAGCTTCTGCCGAACCTTTCAGCACAACATCTTTTTGATTCGTGATACCGTCATTATTCGCATGACCAGTATCGTCATCACTTGCCAACTGAACCGTAAAGCGATCAATCGTAGTATCGATCGTCACCACACCCGCAACGGCCTCTGAAACGTTGCCCGCAACGTCTGTTGCAGTAACACTCCAAGAATACTCGCCGTCAGCAAGCTCCGGCACATTGGAGATAGTCCATGAGCCATCTTCTTCTGTAACGGTAGTCGTCAACGTGTGCAGTGCTTTGTTGCCTTTACTGATCACTAATGTGATTGTTGTGCCTTTCTCTGACACACCAGTAAATACTGGCTTCTTAACATTCGTTATGTTGTCAGTTTTGTTTTCACCGGAATCACTGCCATCAGCCAACGCCACATCAGTTACGACAGGCGCGGTTGTATCAATTTCCAGGCTCTGTTCAGCCAGGCTGCTCACGTTACCTGCGGCATCAACTACGTGTGCCTGAACGGTGTACTTACCGTCTATCAACGCATTCGTGAGCTGATAACGCCAAGTACCGTCATTTCCAACAGTGACGTATTCAGGTGACACTGTTTGTTCAACGCCTTTTGCATCCTTAATGGTGATGTAAACACGCGCTCCCGCTTCTGCGCCTTTACCTGTGAATAAAGGCGATTCCACGTTAGTGATATTGTCTGTCGGAGATGCACCGGTATCTGTTGCCAAGTCAAAATCACCCGCGTTTGGCGCTTGTGTATCAACTTTCAACGTTTGAACCGCGGACACAGTCTCGTTGCCAGCCACATCAGTTAGCGTAACTGTCCAGCTGTAAGTACCATTTTCAAGCGCACTGATACCTCCAATAGTCACAGTACCCGTGTCTGAAATAGTCACTTCTTGAGACGTCCACTTCGGTGTACCGGTAGTTGACGTTCCACTCCAAAGTTTCAATACCACTTTTGAGCCAGGCTCACCTTTCACACTGAAGCTAGGTGTTGTGTCGTTGGTAATACCGTCGTTCGCAGAAAAGCCGGTGTCTGAGTTTGCATCCAGTCCAACTTCTTCAATTTCTGGCGCGGTAGTATCCAGCGTGAATGTGCCGTTGATATTTTCTTGTCTATTACCTGCGGCATCAGTTGCCACAATTGACCAAGAATATTCACCGTCTTCAGGCAACTGCCCAGATACGATTGACCACTGGCCATTTTCACCCACTGTTGCATTAAAGGTCTCGTTATACCCATTACTGTTAGTGATAGTGAGACGAATCACATCACCTTTAGTACCAGAGCCAGAGAATGCGGGTGTATTGTCATTGGTATAGACGATGTCGTCAGCTGCCCCCGTTTGAGAGTCAAACTGTCCTGTCACGTTAATTTCATTGTCAAAGGTAAACTGGCCTTTAACCTCTTTTTCGTTACCTGCCACATCGACGTATTTCAAGGTATAGCTGTATACGCCATTCACACCTTTAAGTGTTGGCAGTTCCAGCGTCCAATCACCGTTCGAATCTGCATCCGTAGTAATGTTATTGATATCAACCGGTTGGTTATCCGGACCAATCAGAGATACCAGAGTGACTTTCGTACCAGCTTCAACTTTACCACTCAGTTTGAGGTCAGTTTTATTAGTCAGGTTGTCATCTTGTGATATACCTGAATCACTTTCATCTGCAAGACCAAACGAGCCAGCATCACCACCTTGAACAGTAGTATCAATGGTCAACGTGCTGTTTTGAACAGGGCTTTCGTTACCCGCCAAATCCGTTGCAGTAATCGCAATGGTGTATTGACCTTCGGTCAACGCATTACCGACTTGCAACTCCCATTTACCGTTAACAAAACCAGCCGTTTCATAAGTGTGCGATGCTCCACCGTTAACCGGTGTGATCACAATCTTGATCTTGGCATATTCACCCACATTACCGGTGAAGGTTGGTTGCGTATTGTTAGTGATGTTGTCGTTTTCCACACCACTGTCTGTCGCATCGGTAATGCCTTCAACTGTCAGAACCGGTGCCGTTTTATCGATAACGATAGGACCCGAAACAGCGTCTGACTGGTTACCAGCGGCATCAGTTACAACGAACGACCAAACATACTCACCATCAGCCAGTTTAGATGCTGACGCAGAGTTCAACGTGTAAGTCCACTGTCCGTGTTCGTCCACTTCAACGTAAGCTGGGCTAACGTCTACTTTCACCCCATCTTTCGTCATGAGTGTCAAGCTGATACGTGAACCTGCCTCGGCTGCACCAGAGAATGACAGTGCTGCGTCTTTCGCAAAGTACTGGTTCTCAACGCCATTTACTTCGACTTCTGGAACATCTGGTGCCGCTGTATCAACTGTCACCGCACCGACCTCTGACTCTGCAGTGTTGCCTGCGATGTCAGTCACAACCACTTTATATTGGTAGTTTCCGTCAGCCAGTTCATCCGTTGTGAAGGTGTAAGACGCTTGTCCGTTCAGAGCAATTGTCTGATCAACCACGGTTGTATCTGTTGTGCCAGCTTTCCATACCAACAGTTGCACTTTCACTGCCCCCGACGTATCGACTTTCAGCTCCAGCGCTTTTTTATTGGTGATACCGTCATTGCTCTCAAAGCCCGTGTCATTAACCAGTGACACTTCTGCTGTAGGTGCAAGCGTATCCAGCATAAAGCTGCCATTTACTTCCGTCGTGTTGCCTGCCACATCAGTCGCGGTGACTTTCCAAGTGTAAGCGCCGTCGTGGTTGATTTCGTTAGCAGTGACAGACCAGTTGCCATCATCACCTACTGTAGTTGTCAACGTTTGAGTTCCTGCTGGGCCTTCAATCACTACAGTGATTTTATCTCCTGCATTACCCGTACCCTTAATTACAGGTTGTTTGATATTGGTGTAGACAATGTCTTTGGCTGTCCCTGTTTCAGATGCAAATTCCGCTGTCAGATCAATCTTGTTGTCGAACACAAAATGTCCATCAACTTCTTTGATGTTGCCTGCGGCGTCTTCATATTGCAGCTTATAAGTGTACTTGCCGTTCACATCACCGAATGCTGGGATACTCAACGACCATGAACCATCACTGTTAGCAACAACCGATACTTCACCAATTTGAACAGCCTCACCATTTGGATTAGTGAGTGATGTTAAGGTGACTTTCGTACCCGGCTCTACGTTGCCAGACAGCTTGATCGTTTGTTTATTGGTAATGTTGTCTCCCGCAGTGCCAGTATCGGTATCTTGGGTCAACCCAAACTGCTCGCCACCTTCCACGTGAGTGTCAATTACCAGAGGTTTCTGGCTCACTACAGATGCGCTGGTGTTACCTGCCATGTCAGTTGCAGTGACAGTTACGGTGTACTTGCCTTCAGCCAGCTTCACGTCAGGTGTGATCGTCCAGTTACCATTGACATAAGTCTGTGTCGTAAAGGTGTACGACTCACCACCTTTAACTGGCGTCAATGTAACGGTAATTTTCGATGACTCTGTAACAGTACCAGCGAAAACAGGTTGATCGTTCTTGGTCACCATGTCGTCGGTATCGTTACCTGTATCGGTCTCGTCAGTAATGCCACCGAAAGTCACTTCTGGACCTTTAGTATCCAGATTAAACGTGCCGGTTTGTTCAGGCGAACGGTTACCTGCCGTGTCTTCCGCAACAAATGACCACGAATACTCACCATCTTTCAGCGCTTTCGCAGTTTCTTCAGACAGGTTATATGTCCAGGTGCCATTGTCATTCACTTGAACAAACTCTGGTTGGACTTCAACTTTTTCACCCAAGCTGTTTTTCAATGTCAGGTAAACACGTGAACCTTTCTCTGCAGTACCAGTAAAGCTCAAAGACGCATCTTTGATGTAATTGTCATTCTCAGTATTCTCAAGAGAAACTGAGCTCAGATTCGGTGCAACAGTATCAATCGTGACCTGCTGAACGTCTGAGTTCGCAACGTTACCAGCTACGTCAGTGACAATTACACGATACTCATACTCACCATCATCAAGGTGTGACACTTGGAAGGTATGTTCTTTCTCAGTACCGTTGAACTCATAGCTTTGAGTGAAGACGTTGACTGAAGATTCGCCTTTCTTCCAAACTTGAAGTTCAACTTTGGCCGCATTACCCGTAGCAACAGCTTTGATCTGCAGTTGATCACTGTTGGTAATACCGTCTTTCTTATCGAGACCTGTATCGTTTTCCAATGTAACTTTCACGCTCGATGCTTGAGTATCCAGTGTAAAGCTACCTGTTTCTTCTTTGGTGTTACCTGCTGCGTCGGTTGCTGTTACTTCCCAGGTATATACTCCATCTTCAGCAAGCACATCTGCTTGAACAGACCACTCACCGTTACGTCCAACTTCTGTTTCAATAGTTTGGCTACCTGCCGGACCGTGAATCACAACTGTGATTTTATCGCCCGCATTACCAGTACCCTTGATAACAGGTTGGTTGTTATTGGTGTAGATAACGTTCTGATGTTGACCTGTTTCAGAATCGAATGTTGCATCCAGATCAATCTTGTTATCAAACGTCAACTGACCGTCAACAGTCTTGACGTTGCCTGCTATGTCTACATATTTCAGGGTATAACGATAAACACCGTTGTCTCCATTGAGTGTGGGGAGGTTCAGTGTCCAGTTACCATGCTCGTCCGCTTTCACAGAGATGTCACCAACCGGGATGGTTTGGTTATTTGGTCCTGTCAGTGATACCAGTGACACAGTTGTGCCTGCTTCAACCTTACCATTCAGTTTCAGAGCAGTTTGGTTCGTCAGGTTGTCATCTTGCGATGAACCTGAGTCACTCTCATCTGCAAGGCCAAACGATCCTGTGTCCCCCCCCTCTACGGTCTTGTCAATAACCAGGTTACTGTTTTCAACTGGGCTTTCATTACCTGCCAAGTCGGTTGCAGTAATTGCGACTGAGTATTCGCCCTCTGGCAATGCATTACCTACTTGCAACTGCCATTTTCCATTTACAAAATCCGCTGTTTCATAGGTATGCGCAGCCCCACCATTAACTGGCGTGATCACAATCTTGATCTTGGCATACTCACTCACAGTACCCGTAAAGGTTGGCTGTTCATGATTAGTGATGTTGTCGTCCTTAACGCCACTGTCTGATGCCTCTGTAATACCTTCAACAGTTAGTGTCGGCTCGGTTTTGTCAATGACAATTGGGCCAGTCACAGCCTTGGACTCATTGCCAGCCGCATCAGTCGCTACAAATGACCAGGTATATTCACCGTCTGCCAATTTGGCTGCAATATCAGCATCAAGCTTGTACGTCCACTGCCCCTGAGCATTCACTTCAACATACTCAGGGCTCACTACAACCTTCTCACCGTCTTTTTTCGTGAGTGTCAACGTGATGCGCGAACCCTGCTCCGCCGAACCAGAGAAAGACAATGCTGAGTCACTGGTGAAGTATTGGTTTTCAACACCATGAACAATAATGTCGTCGATAGCCGGTACGGAGGTATCAACTGTCACAGCGCCAACCGTTGACTCTGCGGTATTACCTGCGATGTCAGTGACAATAACTTTATATTGATAGTTACCGTCTTCTAGCTCTTTGGTCGTAAAGAGGTGTGACTCCTTACCATTCAAGCTCACCGTTTCATCTACAACAGGGCTACCTTGCGAACCAACTTTCCACACCAGTAGCTGAACTTTTGCAGCACCAGTCGTATCAACTTTCAATTGCAGTGATTTTTGGTTGGTCAGACCATCACCATTATCAAAGCCGGTATCATTTTCCAGCGATACTTCTGCACTTGGCGCTTGAGTATCAAGTGTGAAGCTACCTTCAACGTCTTTGGTGTTTCCTGCTGCATCTGTTGCTGTTACTGTCCAAGTATATTCGCCGTCTTCGGTTAGTTCTTTAGCCGTTACAGACCACTCTCCGTTTTGAGCAACTTCCGTTGTCAACGTCTGCTGGATACCTGCAGGCCCTGTAATCACCACAGTGATCTTGTCGCCAGCATTACCCTTACCATTGATCACTGGTTGATTATTGTTGGTATAGATAACATCTTGATCTTTACCTGTTTGAGAGGCGAATGTCGCTTCCAGATCGATCTTGTCATCAAAAGTAAACTGACCGTTCACTTCTTTAACGTTGCCAGCCACATCAACATATTTCAGGGTATAGCTGTATACGCCGTTTTCACCGCCGATCATTGGCAGGTTTAGTGTCCAGTTACCGTGTTTGTCTGCAGTAACAGAAATGTTTTCCACCGCAATTGACTGGCTACCAGGCCCTGTCAGCGAAACCAGTGAAACCGTCGTACCTGCTTCAACCTTGCCGCTCAATTTCAGGTCCGTTTTATTGGTCAGGTTATCATCTTGAGACGAGCCCGAATCACTCTCATCAGCAAGACCAAAAGTTCCTTCCTCACCACCTTGAACAGTTTTATCGATCGTTAAGTTACTGCTTTTAACTGGGCTTTCATTACCCGCTAAGTCAGTTGCAGTAATTTCAATGGTGTACTGACCTTCAGCTAACTCATCGCCAACTTTCAGCGCCCATTCACCATTCACAAAGTCATCCGTTTCATAGGTGTACGGACGCCCACCGTTGACAGGTGTGATCACAACTTTGATCTTGGCATACTCACCCACTGTACCAGTAAGGGTAGGTTGCGAGTTATTGGTGATGTTGTCATCTTGAACGCCGCTGTCTGATTCAGTTGTAAGACCTTCAACTGTCAGTTCTGGAGCTGTTTTATCGATAACAATCGGTCCTGTCACAGCTTCTGACTGGTTACCCGCCGCATCTGTAGCAACAAATGCCCACGTATATTCGCCATCTGCAAGCTGAGAAGCGATCTCTGGATCGAGTGTATATGTCCATTTGCCTTGTTTGTTAACTTCAACATAGGCAGGACGAACCTCAATTTCCTCTCCGTTTTTCTTCGTCAGAGTCAGGCTAATCCGGGCTCCTTTTTCTGCAGAGCCAGAGAATGACAACGCCGAATCATTCAGGAAATACTGGTTCTCAACACCATTCACAACCACATTTTGGATTTCTGGTGCGGTTGTATCGACTGTGACCGAGCCTACTTTTGATTCAGCAGTGTTACCGGCAATATCAGTCACGACCACTTTGTATTGGTAGCTACCGTCGTCCAACGCCGTTGTAGTGAATGTGTGAGAGGATTGATCATTCAAATCCACCGTTTCATTCACAACAGGAGATTTCTCTGAACCTGTTTTCCAAACCAGCAGCTGTACTTTAGTTGCTCCCGAAGTATCAACTTTCAGTTTGAGTGCTTTTTCGCTTGTGAGGCCATCATTGCTTTCAAAGCCAGTGTCATTTTCCAACGTTACTTCTGCGCTCGGCGCCTCAGTATCCAGCGTAAATTCGCCATTCACCTCTTTGGTGTTGCCTGCTGCATCCGTCGCTGTCACCTTCCAGGTGTACTCACCGTCTTCGTCCAGCTCATTAGCGGTAATCGTCCACTGTCCATCTGTTCCAACCTCAGTTGTCAGAGTTTGACTACCCGCAGGGCCGTTAATCACGACAGTGATTTTATCGCCTGCATTACCGGTACCATTGATTACTGGCTGCTTGTTATTGGTGTAAATAACATCCTGATCTTTACCTGTTTCTGATGCGAATTTCGCACTCAGATCAATCTGGTTATCAAAGGTAAAGTGACCTTCAACCTCTTTAACGTTACCTGCTGCATCGGTGTATTGCAGTGTATAGGTATATTCCCCATTATCAGTACCGAAGTTAGGGATACTCAGTTCCCACGAACCGTCTTCTCTCGCGACAGCTGATACCTGTCCAACAGTGATAGATTCACCGTTCGGTTTCTTCAATCCAATCAGGGTGACCGTTGTACCCGGCTCAACATTACCTGACAGTTTAAGTGACTGCTGATTGGTGATGTTGTCACCGTCAATGCCCGAGTCCGTATCTTGGGTTAAACCAAACACCTCACCACCTGATACATCCGTATCAATCACCAGTGGTTTCTCGCTCACCACCGCGTTGCTGACGTTACCCGCCATGTCGGTCGCAGTAATGGTGACCATATATTGACCATCTGCCAGATCAACATTTGGTGTGATTGACCAGTGACCATTGACATACTCAGAGGTAGTGAAGGTATACGAATTACCACCATTTGCCGGCGTTAAGGTAACAGTAATTTTTGACGCTTCAGAAACTGTACCCGTGAAGACAGGCTTCTCATTATTCGTCAGCATGTCATCGCGAACACTACCGGTGTCTGTGTCTTCTGTTATCCCCTCAAAGGTTACTTCTGGACCTTTAGTATCAAGGTTTACAGTGCCTGTTTTCGCATCCGAGCGGTTGCCCGCCACGTCTTCTGCGACAAACGACCAAGTGTAAGTACCATCTTCTAGTGCATCAGCGGTTTGCTTAGACAAGTTGTAAGTCCAAGAACCATCACTGTTCACCTGAACATAAGCTGGTTGAATATCAACAGGCTGGCCTGCACTGTCTGTCAATGTCAGATAGATGCGCGAGCCTTCCTCTGCGGTACCAGTAAAGCTCAGTGATGCATCACTGACATAGGTCTCATTTTGAGTGTTTTCTAGAGACACTTCACCGATGTCTGGCGCAACAGTATCAATAGTCACTTGTTGAACATCTGACTTCGCCACATTACCTGCGACGTCAGTAACAATGATTTGATACTCATACTCCCCATCTTCTAGATGCGAAACATGGAAAGTGTGCTCTTTGCTATCACCGGTAAAGTCATGTGTTGCAGTGAAGGCTTTCTCTGTTAATTCACCTTTTTTCCACACCACTAATTCAACTTTTGATGCACCACCTGATGTAACTGCCTTAATTTGCAATTCATCTTCATTAGTAATGCCATCTTTAGCATTGATACCAGAATCATTTTCTAACGACACATTAACACTTGGCGCTTGGGTATCCAGAGTGAATTTACCTTCATCGCGGGCTGTGTTACCTGCAATATCTGTGGATTCAACCACCCAGACATATTGACCATCATTCGCCAAGGCAGGATCAACGGTTACTTGCCATGTGCCATTGACAACCGTGGTCTCCATAACATGTCGGTAGCCATCTGGGCCAGTCAATGTCACTTTGATCTTGTCACCGTCAGTCCCTGTACCTGAGAACACTGGCTTGGTGTTGTTAGTGATGTTGTCATCATCGGACGCGCCTGAATCGGATTCAGCATCCAGGCGACCTTCTACGGCAATGGTAGTATCAAGTTCAAATGAACCGGTTTCTTCTGACTTGTTACCTGCAATGTCTACCAGTTCAACGGTCCACTCATACGTACCATCTTTACCCAGTGCTGGTGCGTTTAGCGCCCAGTTGCCATCTTCATCAACTGTCACTGTCAAATCACCAGTCAAAGAGACTTCCTCTCCTGTTGTTTTATTGACAAGAGATGTGAGTTTGACAGTAGCTCCAACTTCACCTTTACCGCTCAGGGTAATTTGTTTCTGGTTGGTAATCGCATCATCATTGCGGTCACCACTGTCTGTCGCAGCATCCAAACCTACAGTGAATTGATCAATAGACGTATCGATGATCACGTTCTTTTCACTGTTATGCTCTGTGGTATTGCCCGCAGCATCTATCGCAACAACTGTCCAGCTATAAGCACCTTCAGGCAACGCTGATGTATTAATTGTCCATGAACCGTTATTGTCGGTTACAGTGGTTGTAAATACATAAGCAGGTGCTGATGGGTTGTTGCTGTCAAACAACTTCAGCTCGATCTTGTTGCCTTTTTCTGCAACACCAGAGAATGTCGGTGTAGTGTCATTAGTAATGCTGTCATCAGTGTTACTTCCACTGTCACTGCTACTATCGAGCCTTACATCACTCAAGACTGGATCTTTGGTGTCAATATTCAGCGCAATCTCTTCACTGATTGTTATATTACCCGCAGCATCCATGGCTTGGGCAGTCCAGGTATATTCACCATCTTCAATAGCTGTAATTGGTGTAAATGACCAAGTACCATCAGGTTTTACAACAACAAAATCGGGCTTGAGTTCGACTGATGAACCATCCGCTTTTTTCAAGCTAATAGACACACGTGAACCCGGCTCAGCTTTACCTACCAGAGTTGGTGTGTTGTCATTGGAGTAGTTAGTACCTGGCTCCAAGCTAGTATCGCTTTCTTCAGAAAGCTTCACTTCGCTCAAAGACGGATTGGTTTTATCAATGATCAACGGTTGTTGCTGAGAAACCGCTTTGTTGCCCGCCACGTCGGTGGCTTCAACCACCCAAACGTATTCACCTTCAGCGACAGCCGTTGTCATCTGTACTTTGAAGAAGCCATCTTCATCAGCCGTTACTACATCAGAAGTATATGCAGCTACACCGTTTGGCACCCCATTGGTCACTTTGTAAAGCTTCACGACGACAGAAGCTAAGCCTTCTGAAGTCTGACCTGTAAAGGTTGGGGTATCTACATTGGTTTGTGGGATCTCTGATTCAAAGCCTGCATCACTAGCCGGATCCAGCTTTGCGTCAACAATGATTGGCGCAGAGGTGTCCAGAGTAAATTTAGACTCTTTGGTTGATGCCGTGTTACCCGCCACGTCGGTCACTTTGGCATACCAGGTATATTCACCTTGCAGGGTGAGCTCCGGCGCAGTAATTTTCCATGTGCCATCCGCGCCCACTACGGTAGTTGGGATGCCTTCAACTTTCTGGTTATTGGAATCAAGAATGATCAGCTCAACAGTACTGCCTTTTTCCGCGGTACCGGCGAATGTCGGTGTTGCATCATTAGTGATACCATCAACAGCCGAATGACCATAATCAGATTCCAGTGACGCAGTCACTGTTGTTTCCGTATCAAGAACGATATTACCTGATACTGTAGTGACGTTACCGGCAATATCGGTCAACTCAACAGTCCAACTATACTTACCATCACCATTAGCCAATGTGGGTAAATCCAATGCCCACTCACCAGCCTCATTGATCGTAACGGCCTTCACTGCAGACACATCGATGGCTTTTCCATCAGGTCCAGTCAGATTCAGCAGTTTAACGTTCGATCCTGGTTCACCTTTACCAGACAATTTGGCATCACGTACGTTGGTAATGTTGTCCGCTTGTGAACCTGAGTTAGTTTCATCATCCAGTTTGCCGGACGCGCCTACGTACGCCGTGTCGATTTTCAGCGTTTGGTTTGCGTCATTCAGAACGGTTTCATTACCTGCCAGGTCTTTCGCTGAAACAACCCACTTATAATCACCATCATTGAGGCCATCAACCTTCACTTCCCAGCGGCCATCTTCGCTGGTCACTTTAGTCGTGACGGTTTTAACCAGCGTTTCACCACGATAAATCGCTATCGTAATATCTGACCCTTTTTCGGCATTACCCACAAACACAGGGCTTTTTTCTTTGGTGATAAAGTCATCATTATTCGCGCCTGTGTCCGATTCTGCTTTCAGCGCCACACCTGAAATTTCAGGGGCCACAGTGTCAACAGTGACATCGATGCTTTTCTCGGGTGATTGGTTACCGGCAGAGTCAACCGCAAAAAACGAAATGTCATAGTCACCATCTGCCAATTCAGCAGGCAGTTTATACACCCAGTTAGTGCTGTTCACTTCGATAAAGTCAGGCTCTAACGTAACTTTTTCGCCGGTCTTTTTATTTTCAACGGTAAAATAAATGCGGCTACCTACCTCAGAACCCACCCCTTTCAGGCTCAAGGCTTTAACATTGGTAATACCATCACTGTTGATGTTTGAATCAGAGCTGTCAGTCAGGGTGATGTTACCCAGTTCTGGCACCTTAGTGTCAATCGTCACTGATTGCTGTTCTGTTTTGGTGACGTTACCTGCCACATCAGTGACGGTAACTTGATACACATATTCGCCATCAGCCAAGTCTTTCACCGCATATGAAAGTTGACCGTTTTCACCTACAACAACAGGATTTTCTGTTGAGTAAGATGGGGTCGAGCTGATCACGCCGCCTTTCTCAACTTTATATACAGTGACGCTGACTTTGGTACCAGGCTCAGTGGTAATTGCCAAGTCTAGGTTCTTGTCATTAGTGTGGGTTGGGTTAAAACCGGTTTCAGATGCCAGCTCTACAGATACTTCAGGCGGTACATTATCGAACGTGAATTTACCTTCAACTGGTTCCGCTTTGTTGCCCGCAACATCTGTCGCATTCACCGTCCAAGACCATTCACCTTGATCTGCCAGTGCAAATTCTTTAGGCACAGTGATAGACCACTGTCCCGATGCATTTGCACGGGTTTCCAGCTCAATTTGCTTGCCAGATTCAGCGTGCGTCAAAGTAAGCTTAATCAATGCACCTGCATCGGCTGTACCCTGAATCTTAGGTGTCGCGATGTTGGTGATAGAGTCATTCCTATCACCAGAATCGGAATGGGTGTCGAATTGTGCTGTCAGTGAAATTTGCGTATCAATTTCAATCGGCAATTCAACGGTTTTCTCGTTACCTGCCAGATCGGTAACGTTAAACGATACGGTATATTTACCGTCTTCCAGTGCATCTGGAACAGTATAAGACCACTTACCATCGGCCCCCACAGTTACTGGTGCGTAAGTCGGCAGCTCTTTGCCGTCGCCTTCTGAGCGGATAGTGACCTGTACTTTTGAACCAGGTTCTGCTGTACCGGTAAAGGTCGGTGTTTTTGAATTGGTCAGCGCATCTTCTTGAGATTCACCAGAATCCGTTTCTGCGCTCATATTGGCTGAGAAATCACTGATTGAACGGTCAACCACCACGGTGCCTTCAATATTCTTAATGCTTGCGTTACCTGCAAGGTCAAACGCAGAAATCACATAAGAGTAACTACCTTCTGGAACATCAGTCAGCTCAAATGACCATTCACCATTCGCATTTGCCGTCACTTCTTGAGTGATACCCAAAGACTCAATGGTCAGGGTTACTTTCGCATAGGCGTCAGTAGTCCCTTTGAACACCAATTTTTCAGAATTGGTAATGCCGTCTTTTGTTGATGAACCGGTATCCGTAGATTCGTCAAAACCACCTGTGATCTCAGGACCAATGGTATCGATGGTTACGTTAGTTACTGCTTTTTCTGACACATTGCCTGCAGCGTCCTTTGCATATGACACCACGGTATAGTTACCGTCTTTCAGTTCATTGGTGACATCAATTGACCAACGGCCATTTTCGCCAACAACGGCTTCATACACATCGCCATCAATTTCCAGGTAGACCGTAGAGCCTGCTTCAGCTTTACCGTGGAAGGTTGGTGTATTGTCAGCGGTAATGTTATCGCCATCATTACCGGTATCTGCTTCGTTGGTCAGACCTTCAATAGAGAAATCTGGTGCTGTTTGGTCGATGACAACTGTCTGAGTGATCTCAGATTTGTTACCCGCAGCGTCGGTAGAAACGAAAGTGATGATGTGCTCACCTTCTTCCAGAGGCTGATCAAATTGGAAGATGGTCGGTGAGTTTTGTGAGTCTACATTGATCACTTGATCGTTATAGATCACCTGAATAGTAGAATTTGGCTCGTGATCAAAACGGAAAACAGGCTTATCACTGTTTGTGATCCAGTCCCCTTTCACGCCTGAGTCTGAAATATCTGACATCGATACTTTAAAATCATTAACAGTATCAATGGTCACTTTTTGTGGAATAACCGATTCGTTGCCCGCAGAGTCAACAGCATGCAGTGTGAATTCGTATTCACCGTCAGGAAACTCAATCGGGAAAGTAAATGAGAACTGACCATTTTTAGCTGACAGATCATATTTAACATCACCCACCTGGATGTACACAGAGACTGGGTCACCTGAAATGCTCCCCGTAAAGGTTGGCTTATTCACATTGGTGAGGCCATCTGCGTCTGAAACACCCGAATCTGTTGCCAGATCAAAAGTAATTTCTGGTGCAACGGTATCAATCACCAATTGCTGATTAACAGTCGCAACATTGCCGGCTTCGTCTTTCGCTTCCACCTTAATGCTGTACTCACCATCAGCTAATTCTTCTGTAATGGAAATGATCGCAGCACCGTTACTGTCGGCTTTTGTCTCATAGATTACACCGTTGATTTCAATAGAAACTGTCGCTTCTGGTAACGTTGTTAACTCAAACGTAGGCTTATTAGCATTGGTGATGAAGTCACCTTTCTCACCACTATCACTACGATTAGAAAGTTTAACTTCAACAAAGATATCCGATTTGTCTTGATCCTCGGCAGGCACTTCTGCATCAGCGGGTGCATTTGAAGAACCTGAGCTTGAAGACATAGAAATTGCATCAGAGTCTGCTTTTTTAGTGCTGATATTATCATTCACCTCTTCTTCAGACGTTTGCTCCTGCTGCATCGCTTGCATTGGAGCCTGTGCAGACAACTGCGCAATCATTTGATGAAGCAGTTCTACATTTTCATTAACAGGCTGCTGCTCTTCTTCTGATTTACTCTTTTCTTTTTGCTCTTCCTCTAATTTCTTCTTCAGTTCTTTTAATTCAGCCAGTTGTTTCTGAATTTCCTTGAGCTGTTCTTGTGTTTTCTCTTTATTATTTTGAGAGGATTTTTTATTGTCTTCGTTTTTATCGTTAGAGATGACTTCTGGAATGATATGACCAGACATACCATCCAGGTTAATGCCAGATAGTATTGCCGAGTTAGAAATTCTAGAACCATCATCTGATGTAAATGTCAATTTACCACGGAGAAGGTCTTGAAGACCGCCCTCATAAACGGTGACATTACCACTTGCATCCGTTACTCGAATATCAAACCCAGAAACCTGAATACTGTCAGTACCATTAATTTTAATATCTTGCATTACAATAACTCTCGTCAATTAAAATAATAGATAAGCATCTAATTAATAAATATTAAAGGTTAAATAACTTAACGTTGCAGTTCAAAATTCAATAAAAATCACCCGAAAACTTTTTTCAGATTATCAATAACTCGCTCTGCTTTTTTTTCTGCCGCTATCAATTTACTGCCTACTTCAGAAACACCCTGATTAATAACTGAAATTTCAGCCTGTAAGCCATTGACTTGATTGCGTGTTGCGAGATTTTCTAACTGTGATAAATCGCTCGCCATTTTAGAAAGCAGTTGTTCGTTACCTTTTGAATGTGCAACCAAGGTCTTCAGTTCATTCAAAATCTCTGCTTGATAGTAATTTGAGTTTTTGACCTGTGCAGAGAGCTCATCGAATGTAGACTTGATATCATTCAGGAATACAACCGGAGATACTTCATCTTCTAGATTTTTTAATCTATTTGATGAAACGATCTTTTCTAATTCTTCAATACGTTTATGAATATCTGATGGTTGAACAATATGACCGTCTTTTTCTGGCTGTGTATTTTTCGCTTTCTTTTTGTCTTCTTCTTTAAAGGCAGAGATAATGAAAACACCCGCAACCAGTGAATATGCAGAGATACCTACACCCAGAATCGAGGTCATAAACGCGAATGACATCGCGCCCAGAGACGTAGAAATCGCGCTTAGAAGCCCTTCCATACGTGCAGCGAAATCTGCATCCCCTCCCGATAGCGCAGCTGCGATACCAGAAATCATGTCTACCAGACCAAGGAATGTCCCCACGAGACCCAATGAAACCATCACGGAGCTTGCCATTTTCAAATGGCTTTCAAACATCATAGCCCTGTTTGAAACAGCATTAGGGAACAAGGACAAGCCCAAGCACAAAATAACAATATATGTATAAAATATGGAAACCAGAATAGTGATTTCCGGTGCCAGGTCATAGGATGAGTTGAAAAAATCTTGTGCTGGTTTAAAGAAACCAACCAATATAAAAATTAACACATAAAGTGCGAAACCAATGTATTTCATCATCTACTCCAAACAATTTCTGTTAAACCACTTTCTCTTGCTTCATGAAAGCTAATGGTAATATTGTCATAATCTTCAATCAGTCCAACTTGGGACATAAAACTTAGTAGGTTATACGTCACAACCTCACTCTTATCACTAGAGTAAACGTCTATTGAAGATGGCGGATCTGAAAATTCATTTTTCAATATGATAAGTTGATCATCTGTAAACTTATATATTTTATAAAATGATATTTTAAAGTTCTTGACGTCGAGTATCGGTGGCGACCTATCAAAAATATCTTCAAAAAGTTTACTGTTCTTTGTTAAGGCTATTTTCCCGTATTCTTTTACCGACTCTGGAACAACAGATATTGTACTGATCATGAGAAAGATACTGACCAACAATATCGCAGACATTGCTCCTGTTAAGGCATCCACCATGGGGGCCATTACTTCATCACTTTCTTCATCCATCTATCGTCACTCTCTTTTGAAGTCTATATAGCAGTAATTTAAACTATGTTCAGATACCGTAGGTCCGTCATACATAATTACAGGTATGTTATATTGATGAGAATTCATTTTTATCGTATTAAAAACCATGATGTTATCTGCTGATTTCAAATCGATATCGAACCCTCCTTCACAGCCAACCTGTAGATAGCCCGTTTCAAATTTTTCTTTTTCTTTTAACTCAATTATTTTTTGATCGACTTCATCGATAATATCTGTTGAAACATAATATGTTTTTACTGGATATCTATATGTGTTTTCATCTATTTTTTGCATTACTGAGCTGGGAATTAAAGAATCAATATACCCAACCACCAACGTAATAAAAACAAGAATTAAAATACATAAAGATGAAGAGAGCGCACCAATAAAACCTACCATACAGAAAAATCCAATTCTTTATTGAACACTGAAAGAACATACTCAATAAATGTCATTTCGTCGTTAATGGCATAGACTTTCATTTTTAATCCAATAAATGCCTTTAACTTTTTCACATTTTCATCTGATTTCTCAAATGCTATTCTGGCTTTATAGTATCGCCCTCCCTCTTTAGCATATTCTTCGTACGCGAAACTATCGACACTGACATCGGAAATTCTTCCATAGAACACATTCTTAATCCCGGGCGCTTCAACTTTCATTTTCACCAAGCTATCCGTAGAAATGTACGGCCTAAACTTGGAGTCAAATTTTGCGTCTACAAAGATTCCATCGTCGTTACGTTTCAGCGTCAGTATTTCAGCATTGCGTTCTATGAAAACGCCTTTTGCCAACCCATCTTTAATTGACAGAACAGAACCATCTACAGTTGAGTTAATCACAGTAGAATCAATCCTATCTGTCACCGTGTTGTATTCAGAGATATTGGCTGCCAGTTGCTCTTGAGACTTTAACAGCTCATCTTCAGTCTGCTCTGTTAAGTCTAATGTGGTTTGTGTAAAGTCACTGTAAGCCGTATCCGCTAAGCTTTTTGCTTCATCCAATAGTAACTGGCTTTCCAAAACTTGCAGTTTTATTTTCTCTACTTCCAGTCTTGAATCTAAATACCTGACTGTTTCTCCCA
The DNA here is from genome assembly GCF_059704325.2 of Grimontia sp. THUN1695. NCBI lineage: Bacteria > Pseudomonadati > Pseudomonadota > Gammaproteobacteria > Vibrionales > Vibrionaceae > Grimontia > Grimontia sp. THUN1695. The sequence continues at coordinate 1,628,474 of NZ_AP046577.1, forward strand.
ATGACTTGTAAATTAACTCACTCTTACGTTTTAGCAATTCCTCCTGATCATTTAAGTTTTCTTTCTTCAGTTTGAAGTTTTCACTTTTCTTATTAAAGTCATTATTTTTATTAACATAAGTGTCATACTTACTTTCCACTTTCAATACAGCAACCGATTTATCACCATTAAAAGCAGCAGGCTTTCCATCTTTTATTGTTTTTTTCAAAAATTGAAGGTCATTAGATAGCCTTTCTACTTCATTTTTATAAAAATCAGTATTGAAAGTTAACAATTCCTTTTTGTGACCATCTTCGATGTTTTCGATCAATAGCAATGTACTACCGACTTTTACCGAATCACCACGGGTGACATTAATAGACTTAATGATCCCCGAAGAAGGAGAAAGGATATTCACATTACTATCATTAATAGCAAGAATACCTTCTCCCTCTGATACAATGTCGAACCTGGCCAAAAAGACCAAATAAAACATCATTACCGAAAATGCCGCTAAGATAGATGCCTTTATTAGTTTACTCAATGATGTGTTAAGTAAGCCATCAGATGATGTTAACTTGTCATCAATTTTATTTAACAACGTATTCATTTGGAATATTCGCATTAAATTCATTAATCTTAGTTGAAAGATCGATCAACTCATTAAGAATAGTTAGCTTATTAATTTCCAAATCCAAAAGTGATGATATATTTCTAAAAATATCCATTGCACTTGATTCGTCAACTGACATTTCATTCAGCTGATTTTTAATGACATTTGTCGTCAAGTTTATTTGATTCTCAACACTTGCCATTCTTTCATAAATCAACTTTGACTGTTTTTTCAATGTGTTAAGTTCAACTCTTGTTGTGTGAAGAAACTCATCATACTCAATGGATTTTTGAATGAATTTCTCTAACTCACTTTTTTTATTCTTGTGATTCGCATAATTAATCCCAGTAAATGTAGCTTGAACACCTATATAAGAGTTTCCTTCATTATCATAGGTATAACCTTCAGTTGCCACATTATCTTTATTTTTTATACTGGATTTTTTATTTTCTTTAATATAATGCTGAGTGACTATTTCAACTTTAAAGTTTTCATTAGTCGCCTCCATATTATATTTATCAGCCATCAAGCTATTTCTTTTTGATCTGATTTTAAAATTACGGCTTACCACTCGATCAAAATCAAAAAGATCATCACTTAACTTGATGTACTCCTTAATGTATGCGTTAGAAAGACCGTACCCATCTTTGTAGAGTGAGTTTGGTGTTAAGTTATTGATTAAACTTTTATACTGCTCAACTTGAGATTGAATATTAAGAACAGATTCATCAAATTTTTTCAGTGTCACGTCCGCAAAAACACGATCGGATTTTTTTAAAATACCCGCCTTACTGGAAACATCCATTCGAGAAAGCAATAAATCCATTTTCGCTTTGTAGTGTTTTGAACGCTCTAAGAACGTTCTTGCGGCTTCAATTTTGACCAGGTTTTGGTGAACAGTACTGTATACTTCATTTACGCGTTGGTTATATGCCTCTTTCGCTGATAGCAAATTATAGTAAGCGGCATTTTTTTGATCAGCGACAGTGTCGCTCCACATTTTCAACCTTGCAGACAACTCCAACGAAAACTCTGTATTTGGAGTAGGATGACCTGGTCTATCCATTTTCTGCTGTATCTGTGAAGAGACGGTCACCGATGGTATATAGTAATAGTTAGCCGCATCATACAAATGCTCTTCTGATTTTATTGCATGCTTTTGGCTATCAACCTTATATGATCCTTCTATAGAATCCACGTATAACTGATTATTATCTAGATGATAAACCCTGTCTTTATCTTGAATATTCAAATCAAAATCAGAGATTGTGGCATAGCTTGCTAAAGGAAACACGGCCATTAGCAATAACATCGGTTTCGCGTTCATACTAGAATTTCACTCCATAACCGATGTATAGCGACATCCCGTTATAGCCTTTGTATGGGCTCCAATCGCCAGATATTTCAAACATCCCATTAAAAATGGGATCCTTTATATATGCACCCAGACCATAGTAGATGGCATCAATATCATCATCATTTGCAGTAGGATGGCGTGTATTGAAATAACATGTTGAGTAATTTGAAAAACATTTACCTACCGTCGCCAGAGGGATGACAGAATCATTTAAATAGTAACCGGCACCCACAGCCATATTCCAAGACCAGAAATGCCCAGTTTTATATTTGTCTGATATGATGTTTCCTCGGCCATAAACACCGAAGTCTGTATCACCAATAGGGATCAACCCTGAAACATACAAACCGTTTGCACGTCCCGCTTTTATTCTGTGTGTACTGACACCAAACGAGAAAATACTGTCATTTTCTGTATCGAGTATCTCAGTATCTACAATGTGGTTTACAAAGCTCGGTGTAAGATCTTGGCTATCACTACTTTCCTCAGCAAAAGATAGATTACCTATGAGTGTGGATAGACATGCTAATAAGATCATTCTCGTTTTCATATAGCACCTCTTAAACTTGATAGAAAATTTCTCCCGATTTGGGATGGCGGAATTTTATTCACACCATCCTTCCGCACAAGTTACGAATCCATTTTCACATTTATTCACATTACAAAAATTTATATAAATTTCAGTGCTTTACAAGTTATTATGTTGATTGATAATTTTTTTAGCAGATATATACTGGAAATACGGTTTGTCTATCGACATTTAGCATGCATATAACGGGAAATAAGGGGTCGAAAGACGGTTAAAAAGTACCTTGAACCTCAGATACTTCATGAGTCAGTCGAGAGTAAGGAGAGAATTCACCCAGATTGAGAACGATAGGTAAATGAGGGGCTATAGCCAAACAACCTGAAGATGCAGGATACGAGCATCTTCAGGTTGTTTAGCTAAAAATAGCGCATGTTATGATGTAAAAAAGCAAAGCTGTTTGCTTTGCTTTTTTATCCTACTTTATTTAAGCAGTAACACGATGGCGCTACTGGTGATAGAGGAGAGCAATACTGTTGACAGTATCGTCATAAGAAACCAACTGGGCTTAATCAAGACACTGTTCGATGGATGCTGGTTCTGGCCAACAACAGTTGATGGCAGTATTCGGTTATTTGTTGAAGGGGGTTTGATCATTGCCAGATCTTTCGATTCAATACGCTTAACTTCTAGCGGTGGCTCGTCATCAGTCACCATCAAGCCAAGGTTTTCTCCCTCTAGGATCAGCATATAGCCTTCTTTAGGAATGGTTTTTATCTCGCACATCACGCCATCAATTAACTGTAGTGACTTTCTTAAATTAGAAATCGCTTTCGTTAATGATGTTTCACTGACAAAAACCTTACCCCAGACTTTGTCATTAATTTCTTCTTTAGTGATAACCATATTGGCGTTTTCACACAGAAGTTTAAGAATCGCCGCTTCTCGACCTCCCAGGCTGATGATTTTATCTGTGGTTAGCACTTCCCGTTTCAGGGTGTCAAAAATAACTTGGTTGCCAAGTAAGTAATTTCTTAACATCGTCTACCTAATCACTCTGTACTTTGTTTGTTTTATTATTGTTATACCGGACAATTATCCTTTCATATGACTGAAGATGGCATCACTCAGCATCTTTTATCATGGTGGAGAATTGTCACCTATCAGCAACATGAAGTTGTGATTAAATGATGAAAAACCATAAAAAACACTGAAACATTTATAAAATAAAAGGGGTGCACACCCCTTTACTGCTTCACCTCATTCACAAAATCAACGGTTACTGCATACTGGTCATCAACCTTTATCAGCCTACCCGTTGCAACAAGCTCATTACCGCTTTTTAACATAACTTCTGACTGAACAAAGTCATCAATCTTCAACATCTTGCCTTTGTTGAGTTGATTCAGTTCATCCAACGTTAGGTTACAGTGGGCAATAACAACATCTAACGCTATTTTCATGATTACACCGCCTGTGAAAGTCGAATAATGTTCTGACGCACATCACGGATTTCATCCTGGGCGGAGGTGATTTCGGTCATCACGTTTTTAAAACGCTGTTGCTCAGTATCAATATCAACCTGAACCGTATCGGTAAATGCGGTCACCGTGGCATCCAGTGATTGCAGGTCAGTGTAGCTAACTTGCATGCTTTGTGTGGTTGAAAGATCTTTACCAGTAATGGCCGAAATACCGCGCTTATCCTTAAGTTGGTTTTTAATGATATTATCTATCTCTTCAAGATGTTTTTTAGATGCCTCACTAAATGCAGCCTTCTTATCATTTTTGTTTGGATCGGTTTTACTCATGGTGTCCTGCATCACCAATCCCCATAAACGCCTGACTTCAGTAATGGCATTGGAGCGGACCTTTACACTGTCTGCCAGGTCTTCAGCCCGTTGGGTCTGGCCATCCAGGTATTTACTTAACAAATCATCAATCAAATCCAAAGGATCTTTAGTAGCCCCTGTGGCTTTAGGCGGTGGGGTTTGTTGCTGAGCTTTTTGAATAACGGGATGTTGCTCTGTCAATTGTTGTGCAACAGCTTGGCGATCAAGGGGATTCGCACCACCCGCACTGCCGATTTGATTTACAGTTACATTTTGCATCGTCATTTCTCCTACTTAGCATGAATTAAGTACGCACGTGTTTGCTTTCCATCAAAGAAAACGACCCTATCTTCACTGATCTCCTGAATCACACCCAATTTCGGGACACGGCTACCTTCCCAATAACGGCCTGAATCATCGTAGAGATATTTACCTGAATGGGAGGTGTAAAAAATGGAATAAGGAAACTCCGCATCCGTGATCAATTCAGCGCCATCAGCACGGGATTTCAACTTCGAGATCATCTGGTTTAATCCACTGTCTGTCAGTACCTGCTTTGCGCGGGTCGGATCAGACACAAACCAGTGATCGCCATCTTTATAAAAGCTGATCGCGTGCTTCCCGAGTGCAGCCATGACCAAATTGTCAAGTTCAAACGTTTCTACTCGGATCTGATCGTGTTCTGACAAGCTGACCACTTCCCCCTTTACCGGCTTGCCGGAGTAGTTTGAAATCAGCTCCAAATTAAACTGGCTAGCCTGTAAATTCCCTTTGGGTTCAATGGTTTGAATATGCTTCCCCCATGCGTTAGGTAACTCGCTGAAATCAGGCTTTTGCAATGTGTATAAGTGGCCTTGCTTGATATAACCGCTGCCTAGCACCTGTATATACTTGCCAAATAGCTGAGCTTGTCTCTCTTCATTCAGCGCATACCCCCCCAACGCCAACGCTAGGTGTACGCCTACGCTTACCACAAGAATAGGCTGGAACTGTTTCAGTCGAAAACGCTTTAGCGACGGGTTGCGCTTACCTTGACGATACACACACAACGTTAATCCTTTATAGCGATAGAGTTTATTTTCTGTCAGCTTCAGCGTTTTTTTCGACAATCCTTTCGCCAGAATAATTCCACCTTGCTCTTCCAATTCAACGTGCTCATCCGCAGATAAAAACTCCGGTAAAGGGATTCGATTTTCATCCGAGCTTTCAGTGCTCCCGACCAACACCAGTTTATTTTCAATCGGTAGCGTTACGCCGTTAATACATCCGCTAAAAAATTCAACGAGCCACATTGCTTTCTATCTCTTGTCGAATTTGCTCTGCAAGCGTCAGGCTATTGTTGACCTCTTCCAGTAAGGTTCTTGGATGCTCCGGCATCGGTATATGGCGCACCAAACAGCATCCCAGCTTTTTTATCTCGGCAAGGTAGCCATCTTTACTCAGGGCAAACGATCCATTAATTTCCACTTGTGTTTTACTGGCCACTTTTTGGCCTACCACCGCGAGCACCACAAGCTGATTGGGTAATCCAATACGCAGGCCATCTTCAATTCGGAGATCACACCCTTGATAATGACAGATGAGCCCCTGATCCATTTCCAAAGAGACCATGCTTTGTCCAATCATTTGAGCAAATTCGTTCACCAATAAGGCAAACTTCCTATTTTTCATCGGTACGGAACCTCACTTCGATGACGAATCGACGCTGCAACACACGTTGTTGTGGCGTAGAAAGCCCATTTTCAACGGTTCCACGCAGTTTCATCGGCATATAATTCAAGCCTTCTTCAACTAAGAAGGTTCTCACAGACTGAGCTCGGCGATCCGCCAACACTTGGTTCTTTTTATAATTACCGGAAGAATCAGCAACACCATAAATGGTCATCTCATCAACCGGAAGATGCTTCAGGTTATCGATCACTTCAAACAGAGTTTGCACACCTTTATTGGTCAGTTGGTATTCATTCACTGGGAATAAATCACTGAATACCAAACGCAGTTGACCATGACCGGTTAACATGCCTTGAACACCCTCTATATTGGTGTTCATATTAACGGGATAACTCGCATAGCGACGCTGCGCCGCTTTAGGATCCCAAGCACTCAAATCCACTTCGCGGCTAGCATACGGATCGACCAAGTTGCTGTAACGCCAATAATCTTCTTCACAGTTGTAAACCTGATTTAAACCGTAGGTATTAAGATTCGCAATATAAAAACGGTTTGGCTCTAACGGTTGAGCAACCTCAACACAAGCCAATGCATGAGGATAACCATCTTCATACGACGGGGTGCGTCTTACCCAAAATCTCACGTTATCAACATCACCCACATGAGAAACAACAATATTATAAATATCAGGCTGCCACTCCTGATCTAAAATCAGGTTATTGTCTTTCACTTGGTTGCTACAGCCAGAGAGCAATGCCAATGCAAAAGAGCTAACAAGTAGTGATTTTTTAAACATTATTTTGCCTTTTTAATCGAGAAATAATGATTGCGACATCACGGAAAAATTCTGGTGGCAGAAAATCTTCACCTTGCTTCATTTTTGTATAGATAGCACGCGCCAATGGAACATTCTCGATGATCGGAATATCCATTTTTTCCAGTCTGCTTCTCTCTTCCAACGCAAGCGACTCCGTGCATATTTTTAATACCACTGGCACACGCTCAATCTTGGGATCATAACAAATAGGCACCAAGATATGCGTTGGGTTTGCTAAAGCAAAGTTCGGCCTTCGACCTTGCGTTATTGGTGTTTCCATTACCTCACGCATCCGCCGTTTTCGCTCATACTTTATTTCTGGTGATCCTTCGGTTTCCTTCAACTCGTTTTTCATTTCGGTGAATGTCATGCGATTTTTCTGCATAAAATGATATTTTTCTGCCATAAAATCGACCGTGCCGACACATACACCAAAGATTAAATAAAATACTGATGCAGCTACAATTGACAGCATTAAATGGTAAATAAAATATGGGTAATTGTTAATTTCATGTAACTGATATAACTTACTCCCCAATACATCCGCCACATACTTTAGCAAAAACAATAAAAATAAAAGCTCTAGTATTTTTCTGAGTGAACGGGAAATTGCCTCAATACCAAATATATTCTTAGCACCGTTGACTGGGTTTATTTTATCCATTTTCAACCCTAATGCTTCGGTGCTGACAACCGCTTTATTGATCATTACCCATTCGAATGCCGCCATCACTAATTTTAACAGAGCTAAACCACCAATACACCACCATAGCACGTCATAGCCACTGTCTAACCCAACTTGAATATCTGCTTGCAGTATTGCCGAAAACCATTCGCTTGAGTACTCAAACAAATAATACAACGCAAATATAATGATCAGTGTGAATACGACCAACTCTAATGTTGGCTCAGCCAACTCTGTTTTAGGAAATTGACCTTTTTGTTTTAAGTCTCGTAATTTCTTTTCTGTGGGCGGGTATTTCTTGGGTTCTGTAGATTCCTCCATCATGCCCTCCGAGAATCATTACTTATATATTAATTGTCTCCGAGTTCTCAATACAGTTAGAGTTAACAATATCTGCATGGCTGCAAACAACCAAGGTACTCATGACTTGTTGGAAAAAGGCTTTCACAACATTGAGTTCATTTTCATTCACGACAACCACAGGCTTAACACCATACTGAACAAGCTGTCTTTTTATTTCATTACGAAGCGCTGCTTGTACCGCGATCAAACGATCAACATCATCAAATTCACCGGCAACAAACCCTGATATCTCTTCAGTTAGCTCAGGGGTTAACAAGACAACATTGACTTTGCCTTCATGGTTTAACAAATTCGCGGTAATGTCATACCTAGCCTGGCTGCGAATGCGAGTTAACCAATTTCTCGGATCACTTTCAACACGAGACCAGTAAATTAGTGCTTCGAAGAAGCTGATGCGATCCAGATAAAATTCTGGAGAGCGGATCATTTGTTTCAACACATCATGCACGCGATTCAACCCCACCGCAGAGTCGATTTCACTTTTCATGATCTCACTTTGCTGTGCCAAGCCGGCAACAATGTTGTTACTGTACTGAAGGTTGTACTTTTCAATAAAGCGGTGATGAATAAAGTAACTGATGATGTTATTCAAATTACTGGCGACATCCGCAGAAGCCACGAACAATTCATCGTTCTGAATCTCTACTACGCTACCTGCTTCTGCATGTTTGTAGCTGTACATTTCAATATCAGAAACATAGACCTTAAGATCATCTTCAAGTGTCGGATCAACAAGCACTGCAGGTGATCCCAATGCCTGCCCCCATAATACTTTTTCTTTGTTCTCAACATTGCGTTGAACCAAGCTCTGGTATTGGCTATCACGAAATACAAACTTCAGTGATTCAAATAAACCATGGCCTTTCGGTTCAAAGCTGCTGACAGCAACTTGGTTATCGTCTTTTTTCCAAAGCCATATTGCCAAGCCACCACAAAGTAAGGCCAGCGGTATACAAATGTACAGCAAATTAGGGTTTGCAGCACCCAACACAATAATAATCACACCGATCACCAGCAGACTTTTCCAGAATGTCCGGATCTGTGTCATTAATTGCGCCATAAACGAGGTGGACTCATCATCCGTGCCTTTAATACGCGTCAGGTATACACCACACGCCATAGACAGCAACAAACTGGGAATTTGTGAAACCAGACCGTCACCTACTGTCAATACAGAGAACCGACTTACACTGTCTGCCAGAGACAGGTCAAACTGGTTGATCCCAACATAGATACCGCCAAAAAGGTTCACTAAGCTGATTAAGATACCCGCGATTGCGTCGCCTTTTACGAACTTCATCGCGCCATCTAACGAACCAAACAGTTTGTTCTCTGTCCCCAGATCTGCACGTAATTTCTGTGCCTGTTCACCTGTGATCAAGCCACTTTTTAAGTCACCATCGATGGTCATCTGTTTACCTGGCAACGCATCCAGAGAGAAACGCGCACCTACTTCGGCCACACGCTCGCCCCCTTTGGTTACCACCAGGAACTGTACAATAGTGATAATGATAAATATCAGCAGCCCTGAGAGTAAGTTCCCCCCCATAACAAACTGACCCACAGTTTCAATAACCTGTCCCACATCTTCGTTTGCGATAATATTTCGTGTCGTCGCAATCGAAAGCAAAAGTCGAAATGTGGTCAACAGCAGTACCATGGTAGGCAAAAACGTCACCTTTAACGGTTCATCGTTTTCTAACATGATGACCAATAGCAATGCTGAACTAACAAAACTTATCATCAAAAAGAAATCAATCACCACGCCAGGTAGTGTTACTAAGATGATTGTCGGCAATAAAAAGGCAATCAGAACACTACTGGGGTTAAATAGCAGCGATGATTTACGTAATTTCAGTGATGATAGACGGAACTTCGCTATCATATTGCGTCTAATCCTCGCTTCAATTCTTCAACGATTGTTTTGCTATCAATAGAGATAATTCGATCCTCGTTCTCAATAGTCAGAACTACACCTTCTTCCTGTTGCTTCGTCTCTACTTGCAGCTCTTTACACACATCATCCATTTCACTGTGTAATACCTCAATCAAATGCGAGATCAGCTTCTCACTGTGTGTGAGTTTCATTAAACGCACCTGAACTTCCCTGGCTATCTGATGCTTCAGCTCTCGTTTAATATCCGAGACAGCTTCTTCTTGTTCTTTTAAATGACGGGCAAGTTCCTGTTCAGCAATATTGAACCACTCAATTTGCTGTTCTTGCCAAGCATCGGACAGTTTTAAATACTCTTCCTCTATAGCGTTATTTAGCAGTTGTTCTTTCTCTTCCAACATCACAAGCACTTGCTCTTCAAGCAATGCCTGATATTCCTTTACCTTCTCCTCTAACGCCATAATCAGGGCTTTAGACTCCTGATAAGTTGCTATTTCAGAACGCTTGATCAGATTAGAATGGCGTGGCCGCACGAAGCCCACACGAGGAATCGCTTTTTGCGATGCATCTAATTCGATATACAAGGAATTCACCCTTTCATTCAAATTTTTTCAGATTTTATCTATCCCTGCCCCCCCCCTTCAAAAGAAAAAAAAAGACTAAATCTGAACGATGTTGATTTAGTCTTTTTTCATTTTATATGAGGTTATGCCATCACGAAGCAACCTTCAGATTACTTAGATCAATGGGCTTCATAAAAAGCGCCCGTTCACCCACTAGCATGATAGACACCGGTTTTGCCTTAGTGATATCACCTGACGGTAATGTCTTTTCAATGTTGCTTTTAGTTACCTGGAGATCCTTCATATTGTTAAGTAGCCCCCGAGTGAAGTTTTTTCCTCTCGCACTAGCCGCACCTTGTGTTGTGAGTACAGGTTGAGGCACTGTAACGGTCCATTTCTTCCCTGTAATTTTACTTTGCACGCTAGCTGAGTTTGCAGCCTCAGTGTTTTCTGATGCGCCAGCCACATTATGACCTTCAACAGCGTTGCTCACCGTTACCTTAGTTGCATGGTTAACACCGACTCCTTCTTTGATCAGCGTCGAAGACCAAGATTGCCATCCATCACTCATGCCCTTGGCTTTTGATGCGTCATGGCTTTGACTTCCTTTTAAAGTGATATGAAGCTTCGACACATAACGGGGCGCAGAGTCAGACTGGCTCAGTGTCGTGGTTTTCAGACGACCAATATCAACCAATTTGGTGATATCTGACACCACTTTTTTACGCTCAGTCGTCGCCGAGGCTGTCAGCGCATCTATCCCAGCAAACTCAGATGATTGGCTAGACAAACGTTGCGCACGTTGATAACCACGTGTTGCACCTGAAATCTCGACTTTTTCATTTGTATAGCCGGGATTACCGTCAACCTTTGCATTACCTCCTGTGGTGATCACGCGCTGGGGAATAATAACCTCAGGCCACTTTCTTACTCCGTTGTTTTGCTCGCGCTCAACATTGACTGTCTTTGTCCCCTGCTGTGCTTTCTCAGCATGACCAACGTGTTCCGTGGTCATCTGGGCCTCAACAAAGTCTGACTCTGGCTCAGTACCCTGTGTCGCATCCTGCGTTGCTGTCCCCTGCTGTGCTTTCTCAGCACGATCAACGTGTTCCGTGGTCACCTGGGCCTCAACAAAGCCTGACTCTGGCTCTGGCTCAGTGCCCTGTGCCGCATCCTGCGTTGCTGTGCCCTGCTGCATTTTCGCCGCATGACCAACGTGTTCTGTGGTCACCTGGGCCTCAACAAAGCCTGACTCTGTTTGTGTGCCTTGCTCAGCCGTGGTTTGGGTTGATACCGATGAATGTTCAACGCCTGTCTGCGTCGCAATCGATTTCCCACCCGGGTTGCCCTGTGTTGACTGGTCGTGTTGAACCTTGCCCCCGCTGCCTTGCACCATACTGACGGTTTCAGCCACTTGTGACTGACTGCCCACACGCTCACTACGTGCATAGCCGGTTGTATGGCCATTACGTTCTACACGTACGTTCGCATAACCCGGGTTACCATCGACCTTGGCATTACCAGATGTGGTGATCACACGCTGCGCTGTCGCCACCTCTGGCCATTTTTTCACGTCGCCGCTTGCCGCATGCTCAGCGTTAACACGCTCTGTCACCAGTTCCGCTTTCACAGCGTACATGGATGCAGTCTGGGTCCCTTGCTCAGCATCAACCTTCTCTGAGCCCTGCTGCATTTTCACCGCACGACCAACGTGTTCCGTGGTCATCTGGGCCTCAACAAAGCCTGACTCTGGCTCTGGCTCAGTACCCTGTGCCGCATTCTGCGCTGCTGTGCCCTGCTGCATTTTCGCCGCATAACCAACGTGTTCCGTGGTCATCTGGGCGTCAACAAAGCCTGACTCTGTTTGTGTGCCTTGCTCAGCCGTGGTTTGGGTTGATACCGATGAATGTTCAACGCCTGTCTGCGTCGCAATCGATTTCCCACCCGGGTTGCCCTGTGTTGACTGGTCGTGTTGAACCTTGCCCCCGCTGCCTTGCACCATACTGACGGTTTCAGCCACTTGTGACTGACTGCCCACACGCTCACTACGTGCATAGCCGGTTGTATGGCCATTACGTTCTACACGTACGTTCACATACCCCGGGTTACCATCGACCTTGGCATTACCGGATGTGGTGATCACGCGTTGAGGCGCCGCCACTTCTGGCCATTTTTTCACGTCGCTGCTTGTCGCATGCTCAACGTTAACACGCTCTGTCACCAGTTCTGCTTTCACAGCGTACATGGATGCAGTCTGGGTCCCTTGCTCAGCATCAACCTTCTCTGTGCCCTGCTGCATTTTCACCGCATGACCGACACGTTCCTGGGTGAACTGGGCCTCAACAAAGCCTGACTCTGGCTCTGGATCAGTGCCCTGTGCCGCATCCTGCGTTGCTGTGCCCTGCTGCATTTTCACTGCATGACCGACACGTTCTTGAGTGAACTGGGCCTCAACAAAGCCTGACTCTGGCTCTGGATCAGTGCCCTGTGCCGCATCCTGTGCTGCTGTGCCCTGCTGCATTTTCACCGCATGACCGACACGTTCTTGAGTGAACTGGGCCTCAACAAAGCCTGACTCTGGCTCTGGATCAGTGCCCTGTGCCGCATCCTGTGCTGCTGTGCCCTGCTGCATTTTCACCGCATGACCGACACGTTCCTGGGTGAACTGGGCCTCAACAAGGCCTGACTCTGTTTGTGTGCCTTGCTCAACCGTGGTTTGGGTCGATACCGATGAATGTTCAACGTCTGTCTGAGTGGCAATCTCTTTTTTGCCACGTTGTGAAGTTGAAAGACCCTGAGCAAACTGCGGAGGGTTCGCTACGTTTTCAACATTGGCATACCCCATTGTATGCCCTTGATGCACAACTTTCGCGCTGTGATACCCCGAATACGTACCAACTGTTGCATTGCCACTGGTAGTAATAAGACGTTGCGCGGGTTTAACTTCAGGCCAGTGCTTATTGATTTTTTCTACAACGATTTCAGCTTTAACCGGTTTAACAGTTTCAAGATCGCCAGATTCAGGAATACCGCCAATATAAGCTTTATGACCGCCTTCGAAATCAACTCTGATGAGTTTCGCCTCACCCACTTTCTCGTGATGTGCAACCAGCGCATCAACCATTTCCTCAACTTGTGGCTCAGGACCAATGATTGGTGCTTGCTCACGGATTTCCCTGATCAATGTCTCACGATCGATTTCAAGCACATTGCTAACGGGGATCTGACCAAATCTCTCAATCGTACGCTCGATCAGCGTTGATGGACGGCCATTATTCTCGCCGTTGTAGTTATTTTGAGTATTGTTCTGTGTATTGTTCTGTGTATTGTTCTGTGTATTGTTCTGTGTATTGTTATTCTGCGTGTTATATTGCGAAAAGTGCAGATCACCAATATTAAAATTCAACACTGGCGCAAAGGTATAAGAATAATTTCCATGCGCACCAGGCCCGTTCTCGCCAGGTCCATTGTCATCGGGTCTGCGACGAGGGGCATCGACATCATCAAAGCCAAATTGAAAACGATGAGAATTAGATTGAGGGTCCCGGACAGGTACAAGATCCTGAGGTGGCTTATTATCTTCCGGTTCTTTTTTATCCTCAATCTGATCCTTTTGCCCTTGCTGACCAACAACAAACTCAGAACCACCGTACATCGCCAGGGCAGCGGCATTACCAAACAACACGATAAATGCGGTTGGCAATAAACTTAAACCACCGGTAAACGGCGCAAGAACCGCCCCCAGCGTGGTCGCACCGGCAATGGCGGCCAAATGCCCTTTCGCTTTTTTACTATTGCTATATTTATTTGATTTTTTGTTTACTTTTTTCTTTTTGTCTGCGTTCTCGTTTTTCACCTCTGATTGTTCAGTGCGCGATGTCTCCTCGCTTTCTAAACAACTACCAGACGCAGAAACCTCTTGTGGCAGTTCCAAGTCAACCGTACTGCGCTGAGAATCAACGCGAGATAACGCACTCGCAGTAGTTGATACGGATATATCAGAAAGCTCCTGACGGGAATCAGGAGCTGAAATGGGAGCGGTACTATTTAGCGATATATTCTGCGGCATATCAGAACCTCATTCTTTCCAGAAGCTGAATGTTTAACCTTCTCAATAGTTCTTCATCATAACTATCTTCTGGGATTGTTATCATGATTGTGTTGTCCAATCTTACTAGTTTTCCATTCTGACTGTGCTCTATGGAAATAATAAACCGTATAATTTCATCCAAATTCAACACATGAACCAGCTGAAAAAACGGAATGAGGGGAAATATCAGATCATCTTGACAATCTCTGAAAACCACTTCCTCATTCTGTTCTAGTTTGAGAAGAAATTGTTCTATGTCATCTAACTTCATGGGGTTTACTTGGGATAAACAAGAATGACATCTTCAGTACTCAGTGACAGTATTTCATTGCTATCTAACACTGTCTCCAAAAGACTCAGTGATGTATTGAATGACAATGTGCCTGGCAGTTGTGCATGCCTGTGCATCAACATGGCGTTATCCACAAGCAAACTGTCTATCTCTACCATCACATCCATCTTTATATGATCAAGAGTAAGTGATGCTTTTGCCAATAAGCTCTCTTCTAATTCTCGCCCGCCAACATTAATGGATTCAAAATAAAGCCCATATTTCAATAAGTGCTGTGACATAAGATAGGAAAGATACTTCTCATCCATGTAACAGAATTCAAATCCCGTTAAACGTTCAACTTCTGATTTATCAACATACAATGTTGCTTCTAAATAGGCAGTCTTTAACTGACACTTAATTAAAGCATGAGAACTGGAAGTGTATTTTGTTACCCCTCCATTGAAAGACAAACTGATTATATTGTTATCAAATACTGCACCCGCTATATCGTTTACTGTTCTATACACATCTTCAGAAACACTATACGCTGGTACAATCGTGCCGCTCGAGTAACTCATTATACGTACCTTTAACGATTTCTTGCCAGAATAGCCAATACATCCCGGCTCATCGCAAAATCTTTCTCATCGATCCAACCAAGAATGCTTTGTGGTGTTTTACACACAAAGTCATAAAGTAGTTGATAAACTTGCATAGAGCTCATTGACTGAAACTCAGGGTTCTGAACAATATTTATAATAAAGGTGATTTTATGGAATTCACTTTCTAAAATACCTTTAACTACAATATCTTGAACCAACTCTTCTGAGTATTCACGCAGCTCACCAAACCAGTCTATGACCGCGGTTTTATCTATATATTGCTGGCTGTCAGACAGACCATTCCAACTGATCCTGCTCGATTTGCTCTTCAGAATCTGGTAGGGATCCATCGTCGTCTGCTTCAGATTGAAATGCTTCATTGTCAATAAAATGTTGCTTCAGTTTCTTTCGGTTCTTTTTCTCTCGCTCATCGAAACGGCGACACAACACAAGCATAGAAATCAGCCCCTCAAGATAATGCTCGTAAGCAATCAATTGCTGTACGGCGTCACTGTCTGGCTGACTCTCTAATTGTGCTGTATCAATATTGGCAGAGGCCAGAAATTGTTTTATCTGCTTTCGAACAGACTTTGGGTACAAATGCTGACTCTGGTTCGCCGCCTGTAATATCCATAACTGTGCATCGTTCAGCGAGTTTGTATCGATTTGGCTGGAAAAACTGTACCAATCGCGCATCGCTCGAAGCTGATAGCTGTTCAATAATCGAGCAAACTGACGCTGCTGCTGCGGCGTCATCGGGGTTTTCTGAATACGGAAAATACGGTGGCGTTTTTTCTCCTGCTTTTCCGAACCGCTGACATCCCGGACGCGTTTGGTTTGTTCTTCCTCCCGAACATTTTTAGGGCTGGAAACATCGGAAACCCGCTCAGCCCTAAGTGGCATAACAAAAGATACATTACGCATACAAAAATAGAGCGGGCTTCACACCCGCTCGTCCTTTACGCTGATTAACGGTTCGTTACCGCACTTGCTTTCTGCATCGCTTCCAGAATGTCATTGAGTTGCTTAGTTGCCTGTGTCAGGTTTTGCACATAGGTATCCAGCGTCTGGTCCACTTTTTCCTTCAGCTGCTTGCTGGCAGTACCTTCTTCCTGATGCTTCACTTGTTCCGCGTTTTGCATGTCATTAATATGACCAACCATAGTGTTGGCCATATTACCGGTTTGGCCAACCGTGTTGTATTTGGCAGTACGTCCCTGCTGCAAACCTGCAGTGAATTTGTTCAGATCTTTCATGGAAAGATCTGAAACCTTCGCACCAGTGTCACCCGTCATAGCTCTCAGGTGTTTGTCTTGCAGTACTTTTTGTTGACCGATGCGAACAGATACAGCTGACTGAAGCGCCATAGTCATCACACCGGCAGCCAGCTGAACCCCAAACCTCACTTGGGCATCATGCTTACGGTCTTCAGCAAGGAGAACCGCCAACTGAGTGGTTGCTTTAGCCTCAGTAATTCGCTCTTGCATCACCTGTGAACGCAGCTCACGGTTGGCTTTTAAAATTTCCTCCAGCAATGCTAAAAGCTCAGCCATAGTAGGAGTATTCAAAGATAGTCCCTTAACCTTCTCGTCCAGTTTTTGCCATTTGGCTACATCAACAGATGCACCAGCAACAGCGGAACCCGCAGCGTCAATCGGTTGTGAGGAATGCGCGTGGTTAACAGCATGAATAGGCATAAACAGTTCTCCTTACATATGAATTGCGTTGATGGTTTTAGTAAAGCTGCGGTGCGCTGAATTAACGTCTGCCAGTGACTCCAATGAACGACTCACTGCTCTAAACGCTTCTTCCAGCATCTTCAGCACTTGCTCAATACGCGACTGCAATTCGTCTTGCTCCGCTTGTTTTACTTCCAGTTGCTTGGCGATATCTGCCGATTTAATGCCGTAACCGGTACTTACCACAGCGGTGACATTAGACCCGACTGAGCTTGCCTGACCAATACGTGCTGCACTCAACTGGCCACCTTTGGCAAACTCCTGAAGTTTATCCAGCAATGGCTGCGCCGTTTTACGCACCTTGTCTGCCAAGCTGCCCACTTTCGAGGAAATAGAGGCCAAAGATTGCATCGTTCTAGCCGCATCAACGCCTTTTTTCACTACAGCCGCCGCTTTCATCGCACCACTTGCGATCGCTTTACCTGCTGAAGACGCAATATTGGCTGGGTTAAAGCTGAGGATCATGCTGCCAAGACCAATAACAACTTCCAGCCCCATTTTCACTTTGTCGCGGATACTCTCCGCAACCCCTGCGGCTTTCATGATTTCATCAGCAATTTTTGGGATCACTAATCCTGCAATCATACCGCCAATCATGATTGCTGCCATCACAGGGTTAAAAGGTGCCATAATAAGTGCTGCCACAAAGCCCAGTGCCATCGCGATTTTGCCTAAAATACCCTGGGTTTTTTGCGTTTTCTGCTGCTCTTCGAGCTTTTGTGCACGCTCGTTAAGCATTTGAATTCGCGAATCTTTTTGCAGCGCAATCAGCCCTTTTTTGGTGGCCACTTTATCCTGGCCACCGCTAGACACAGCTTCCGCGACTTGCTTTGCACTCTCTTTAATTAAACGCCACAAATCGTTCAGGTTCACTGAACTGCCAGGAAGAGGCTGCCCTGGAATGGCTGCGCCTTGCTCAGCCTGTTGCTGAGTCTGGGTCTGCTTTTTCTCGATCTCTCGATTCGCCTCACTCCACAGAGATTCCTGGTTCTCTGAGATCTTTACTAATGATACGTTCATCATCAATTCCTACATATAATTAATAGGTGTCGGCTTGTTTGCGAAACAATCTCTGTTTGTTTCCGCGAATAACACCTTGCTTATTTACAACGTGTGGCGCACGCCGACAAGTGCGCGAATTCTGTTATTTTTTATTGGTGGTTTTATCTATTCAATACGTCGCAATCCACCAACACTGCATCAAACCAATAACGACCAGATAATACGACTGCCGTTTATCACTGTCTTCGCATACCTTTAATGTTAAAGAAAACAATGCATGCTGACAGGATTATTATACCTCACTTCCACCAAGTCATCAGTGAGAAATAATGATTTTTTATGAAATTATATGTTTCTTGCAATTGCCGTGCGCTCATCGCGCATAATCTGTAACCAGTACTTCATTGTTTGCATCAGCATTTTAACGGAGTCCCCCAAACGGTTAATTTCTTTGATGTCTTCATCACCGAGAATACGTTGTGGGTAGTTCTGAGATAAGTCTTTTAACCAATTAAAATCAAGCTCACCGGCAAAGTCCAAGCTAATTGTTACACCATTTGGTCTATTATTTCCGTCATGACCAGCAGCAGAGTTTTGCCAACCATTTTTATATTCTTCCAAACCTTGGCTATTACCTGAACCTGAACCTGAACCTGAACCTGAACCTGAACCTGAACCTGAACCTGAACCTGAACCTGTTGAACTATTCCTATTCCAGCGAATAATATACAAGTAAACATTGTCTGGTTGTTGAGGGTTCCCTGACACATTAAACAGTTGTTTATATAGTTCATCTATCTCCTTTAATGAACCATACATAATCGTATTTACATGCGGAGTTGAAAGCTCTCCTTTATCTTTTAGAATATAGCTCAATAATGTGACTCGCATTAGCGGACTCATATGGTTATTATTATTTGTTATCCAACCCCCACTTTGGGAGTTATAAAATCCTTGTCCCTCAGCAACTACATTACCATTATGGTCTGCTGTATATAAATTATCGTAAATAGATTTTGGTAGGTGTTCAGATAGATTATTGGTGTTACCACTATTTCCATTATTACTAATAAATAACATTAATCTCGCAGTAAGAGAGTCTGAAGGAATACTATTATTCTTTATTTTCTCGACAAGCGTTTCCCATACTTTATTTGCAATCTTTACCAGGTGATTTCCTGCATTCCCTCCTCCACTACCAGGAGTTGGTTTTTGTCCAGGGGAACAACTTTCAGGATTTGGTAACGTTTCCACCCAAGAGTTATGCTGCCCTGTTCCTACATACTCCATTGACCAGGAAAGAAACTGCATAAAGACAGGATCGCTTTCTACACCATAGTCCTTCGCATTGGCCAACACATCCATCATAGCCAATTGAAAGAGATCTTCATAATAACTGCCATAGGTGCCATTTTCTGGTTTATTTGCCATCATATGTTGCGCGATCATTTCAATCGCACCTTTAAAGGCATTAATCCCACCGTCCGTCCAGTTGGAAATCGCTTCCAGTTGAATGGTATGATCCTCAACCGCACCAAGCATAGAATTCAAAATTTCTTGCTCTTTGTTGGTTGTCGCAACGTTTCCGACAGCCGCTCGTAACTTGGCGCTGTTCTGGCGCGAAGGTTGACTTTCAAGCAACAAATTAATGACAGCATCATCCTGTTCACTTCCCCGGTTACCCTCGGCCTGTGGGGACACGGGGGTAGGCTGATGGGAAAGTGTATGGTTATTCACTAACATTTCAAGCTCCTTTTTATTGAAGGTAGGGGTTTAACTGCTTTCGCAGAAATGAATAACGCTGTAAATAAAAGTCGTTCAGTTTTTCTTCATGTATAATGATAAAAACTGCTGCAGCTTCAATATATTGTTTTAACTTATAATGACAAAGTGCCATGTTGATCAACGTTTCATCAAAATCAGCTGTTGGGTAGGTTTTAACAATATTCAACATATCCAACGCTTTTTGAAACTGTGCCTGTTCCAGATATATTGCCGCAAGACTTGCCGGGCCACGGTGATCAAACGGACATAACCCGGTATAAGAGAGATAAATAATCTCCGCTTCTTTTAGTTGATATTTGTTATAAAAAGAATCACCCAGTTCCAGCAGTTCTTGAAGGATCTCGATGGTGATTTTCTTCTCTTTCTTGATTTTATTGATGTGCGCTTCTATTACTTTGCCATCAAGTAAATCAAAAAAGTCGTCAGATATATTTTTTATATCTACATCAAACTCGTTCATCTCTACTGTACCTAAATTTTTTTGGTATTAATCTTTGTTAATTTGAAGTAATAGTTGTTGTAGTCGAGAAACACTTTTTACTTCAACCAAAAAGTCAGGCAAGGACTTCTTCAGCCGAATTGACCAGATCATGGCTTTTTTTCTGTCTGTATTTGCCAGCATAGCCAACCCAAGCGTAATGTCATCCGCATGACCTTTAACCGGTTTTATTCCCAGCGCATCAGACCACAAACAAAGCTTTTGTCCCAGTTCTTGCCTGAGTTTCGGCCACTCATGGCTGATTTCTGCCTTTTTGGCATTCTGGTAACGCACGACTTTTCCAAGGCATGACATACGCTTTTTAATATGTCGGCTAGACTGTTGGAAGAAGGCATCCACTTCTTCGTCAGAGAGCTGTGTCAATGACTCAAATTGTTCTTTTGTTAAACGCTCTTTCGCCAAACAGTGATGTTTAAGCCTGAAGTACCATTTTTCAGATCTTTTCAACTCACACCGCCTGTACAAAGTAGCTGATGGTCAACTTATCTTCTTCGTTTAATACGCCTTTCAGGAATCTCTCGATATTGCTTTTATTTTCAGGCGAGATCTCACTCAGGCTAATGATAAGGACAGACGTTCGTTTAGCCTTTTCACCGGTAACCACAACACTAACGCGCAAAATACTCGGCATGATACTGAGCTTGTTATACAACTCCCGACTTTGCAGAAAGTTACTCTTTATGTTCTCAAGTTTACTCAGGCTCGCGAATTTTGATTCAAGCAGGTCATTAAGATCTTCACGCTCAAAATAGAAGTTGTAATAAGCCAGCAACTCGCGGGCGCGCATTTCTTGTTCATCGTCAACTAGCACGCCATAACCATCTTTTAACGATGTCAACTTCGCTTTGACGTTATTTTTGTTCAGCAGCACCACCACTTTGTTTGAAAGATCGGCGGATTCAAACTTGGCGACCTGTGTCATTCCTGTTGTACCACAGCCAGCCAGAAATAGTGCACATGCCAGCAGGAGTAGTTTTTTCATTTTATTGCGCCTTCATCACTTCGTTAATGGCCGTTGCCGCTTTTGCAGCTATCTTGGTGACCGTTTCCTGGTAAATGGAGTAATGAAACACTTCTTGCTGTAAACGTAAGGCATCAGCAGCTGACATGCCGCCTGACTGAATGGCATCAATGGTCGCCAGAATCTGTTCGAAACTTTCCCCTACACTGTTGTACGTTTTTTCCAGCACTGATGGTTTAGGTGCATCAATACTTGAAATGTTAAAATTAAACACTGTTACCTCATCGATATTGGGTTTATGACTTACTCCACGTTACTTCAACATTCGTCACCCCTCTAATGAGAAAAGGTGAATCAAACTGAAGCGCCATTTATTCAGCCTGCTTTTTCCGTACGTTATGATTCTTTATTGTGTCTAGCTGTGTCTGAATTGTTTGGAAATAACTGCGTAAGCGGCGGCGACACATGGTAAGCCGCATTCACTGAGCGAAGAGAAGATGGCCGTTTTTGCGGGTAATTCAAACAACGGACACCAACGTTGACCATTGCTTGGCCTTTTCAACGATAATAAATGTGGTAAATACGTGTGTTGTAAGGCTGATGGTGTATCCCTAACTCGCTCCATGGCTTGAGATGCCCTATCGAGATACACCACTTAATCTTTATTTCACATTGAAATATATTGCGAGTTTAAAAAATTAAATGAACCAAAGATTTTGCTTTTATTTGCAATTTTCTAATGCATAGTTGATCAGTTTGGATTCTTTATGGTCCCCTGTAATCGTAATGCTATATTCTTGATACTCTCGATCACGTAGCATGACCAATGCTTTTGTTATGTTAGCTGCATAGAGGTAATCAGATTGCGATCGCGAAGATCCGTTAAAAATATGTTTAATTCCTGTTTCTTTTTGTTCTCGATTTAACACCAGCACAATTTCTTTTTCTTTTCTATTAACGGCTACCGCCGCTTGCAATAGTGAGCCTTTAATACCAATGACACCATCATTACAATAGGCGGATTGCGAACAAATCTGTGTAACAATTTTGGTCGTTAACTCAGCAGGTGTAGGTGAAAATGCCGCAGGCGTCGCCCTCACATCAACGTTAGGTATACTTTTTTGGGCCGCTTTTGATTCATAAATAGCCGCCTCTTCAATCAAGGCATACACTCTGGTGCTCTCAGGCTCTTGTTGTTGGGGATCATAGCATCGCCTAACCATAGAAAAAGGAAAATGCAACCGTTTTGATTTATGTTCTACCGCCTTTATATTTAAATTTGGTTGCTTTTCACCCATCCTATTCTCTGGCCTCGTGCTTTCTATGCACTGTTGTGAAACTTTCATAACGTATCCATTATCTTTATATCTGAAGAATGTGGAGCATTTTTCTCCTTTACGCGGACATTCTACACCCACATTTTGAGCAAAACTCATGAAACATCCTGAAAGTCAAACAGTTTTGTTGTTGAACTGATCCGACCTTTATGCTGGCATTCCCCTTTTTCTCTATATTAGCTATGCCAGTGTATCCGCGATTTTTTGCTCCAGCACTAAATCACAAAAAGTATGATGATTATACAAATATTACGGGGATAAACTGTGCAAGCAATCAGGGCCAAGACACTGCTGATTCATTCTCATCTAAAAGCATTCTGATTGATTCGATACATGCGATATGTACGCACGTATGTTCAATGTGTGATCAGACGTGTTATTAACTAAAAGGGCAGAAAAGAGTTATCGCCCGTCTTAGTTTTATAGCTCACCCGTAAAATACTTGTTAAATCAAGGAGTTGGAATGTTTAGATTCCCCATACAAACGCAAGCACACATCAGTGTGTCAGCATCTTCTTCTACTAATGCTAACGAGCAGAATCATCGTAGTACGTTAAAAATTTCGATTAAAACAGTATCAGCAAAACCATTGACTGAAAAACTGCATGCGCTTGCCGAGAGATACCGTCGTCTCAGCGATACCGTGAAAGGGATCTCATCTACGACGCGTCGCTCATCCTCTTCTTCTGTCAGTGAGGAAACGCACCCAGAATCTTCAACTAATACGACGCAAAAAGGACAAGGATCCCACAGCAATACTGCCTCAGAATCTTGCCAATCGTCAGTATCCAGTGAGATGAGCAGCCGCACTTCATCACAAGAAGATCTGTCATCACTCAGCGGAAACGAAAGCGACTCAGTGTTTATCGATGTTGAAGCAACTTCAACATCTGTTACGAAGTCGGTTGTGGTTATTCCTCCTGCACCACCACTTCCAACCTCGCTCTCTGCTGTCTCGGAACAATCAGGGGATATTCCTCCTGCCCCACCTCTGCCATCTGCATCAATCCCTGTAGCACCACCACTGCCTCAGCAAACTGTGCAGGTAAAAATGGCGGTAACAACGCACACGGACGATGCCCGTTCACAACTGATGGAACAAATCCGTGCGGGCGTTACATTGAAGCCAGTATCGGCATCGTCGGCTAAAAAATCACCTACTGACACGCATGCCCAGCTAATGCAAGAGCTGTTAAACAGTACAAAGCTGAGAAAAACATCAAGTGAAGACATTCCGCTACCACCACCATTGCCGATGGCGGACACAGCGAAATCCGAAGGTGGCCGTAATGCCTTGCTGTCAGAAATTGGGACTTTCGACAAAAGCCGCTTACGTAAAACAGGAAAAGCTGAACACGCCAATACTGCGGCTATGAGTAATCCTGCCAACCAATCGAAGCAACATGCCAATATTGGCGAACTGCTGTTGAGTGATGATTTGCTTCAAACCTGCATCCACTTAAGTGCAGATGAGCTTGATGCCTTATCAAAGACTGCTGCCAACTATTTGGTGACAGCCGCGGAAGTTGACATTAAGCAAGTGGTCAGCGATGCAACACGTCACTTCACTCATGTGGATATATTGAAAACAGGGCTACAATATGAATCTGGGTATGTACGAGCGTTTTGCGAAGAACTCCTGAAATATGCGGATTGCTATAAAGAAGCTGACATCATTTCCCCTGAATCGCCGAAAGGACCGAAGACTTCGGTAATCGATGTCGCGATCAAGCGCCTTGAAAGTGGTCGTTCACGCTTGTTCAGTACCGAGAACCAAAAAGGTGCCAGAGAACTGAAGAAGGGTGAAGCTATATTGGAATCGGCGATTAAAGCCGCACGTGCTGCAATGACTGATAACGAAAAATCTGCACTGATGGCCGATAACGTCAAGCAAGCGACATTTAACATTCTTTGTGAACTGCCTTGGATGGAAGGCTTCGAAACGCAAAATGGTAAGGCAGCTTGCAATGCACTGCGCAGTGCTTTCTTTGCAGCCGTTTCCGCGGGCGATAATGCAAAAGATGATATTGCCAACTTTATGAAAGATAACTTGGCGAACGGTTTCTCAAACTATACGTTTACAGGTTTATCAGCTCGACTGGCGAAACTGGAAGCACAACTTGCCAAACTGGCTGGTTAAAATAGTGCTTTGTTTTTAAACCAAGCCCCTCCATTGGGGCTTTTTTATGATATTAACTTATTCAATGCCCTTGTCATTTATTTCATTCTTTCTGTTTCATATTTTTGCTTGAAAAAATAAACAAATTCTAACGTATTAGAATCTACTTCTTTTTTCTCTTAACATTCTATCCGTGCCAAGGGTATGCGTGACGGAAAATAAGACATAGACATAAGGAAACTAATACATAAAAACCGATCATTTGCAAGGGTTCTACCACACAAAAATGTCAGAATTTGTAAGATTTATTAAGAGGAAAAGCGCTTCAAGAAATTCCGTTATCATCCCCCATGCTCTCTCTGTCATAAAACAACAAAACTATTCACTTTTAAAATCACTCTTCTTAACTGAAAATAAAATAAACGTGATTGAGTATCTGACTTACTAATATGATCTTGATTATGCGTAAGCTTAGATAACGCTGATGTTTACACATGGTAAACACGCAACACGTCAGTATGGATAGAATCATTAATTCATGCATCCTAACTACATCGTCAACTCTATGTACCTAAAGGGATCCGGTGTTTTTTACGACAAGGATGTCGATTTTTTATCCTTGAAGAGATAAAACAAGAATAACAACATCCAATATTCCATACATCAAAGATAAGCAATTCATAAAAAACCAGACTTGTTGCAACAAAAAACCATCATTTACCCCCTCAAATAGATACCTTAATTCAACTTGTCTCACCGAAATTCATAATAATTCTTTTTCATCCTTAACTGTCATTATGTAAGCATGTTTTCGATGATGTTATTAACTGTCTAAGGAACGACTAATATGAAATTAGTAGATCATTTTCGAGCCCATGTTTTGAGTCACTCGAGTGCAGCAGTAAGAATCGGGAATCTGGATCTGGCAAGCCAAATTATCCGTATAAAACAGGAAAAGAACGAGACAAGAATCCTTTTCCTACTCGGGAAGAGTTCCCTTTCTACCCGACAAACGGATGAGCTCAACAAATGCATGGATAAGCGTAACAAATATATGGAATGTAATGCGCGGATTAACAGTGAAAAAAGAAAATCGATGGCTCCTCTAATGCCTCCCGCTCAGCATACTGAAGAGGCAGCACCGTCGCTTCCGCCACGCACGTACAAAGATAAATCACCGGTAGAACAAACTGGTTTAACTTCCAACTTTAATTCTGATAATGAAAAGCAAGAACTTTTCGGTAGATTAAAAAAATTACAAGAACAACTTAAACCCTGCAATTGCCCTGATCGCTATCAACAAGGGAGTTGCCTCAATCGCTTTCGTGATATTCAGGCAAACAAATTAACTGCTGTACATCCAGAGCTAAACGCAAACTATGTACAAGTTGGCACGCACCGTTCTATCGCCTGCCAATACCCGCAAGAAGCACAACTGGAACAGCACTTAAAAATGTTGTTTGACAACCGTACACCGGTATTAGCTGTGCTCGCATCCTCTGCGGAAATAGCAACACCAAAAAATAAAATGCCTGATTATTTCCGCCAAAATGGCTGTTATGGCTCGATGAATGTAAAGTCTACACTTGCTGAAACCATTGAGCTCCCAGGCGGTGTTCATGCTGATATATATCAAATGGCGCTGACTCAACAGGGTTCAGGTAAAAAAGGCATTGTTATACCTGTTGTTCACGTAAGCGATTGGCCAGATAAGTCAGCATTGGGTACCGAGGCCGTCAGTGAAATCTCTTCACTGATCGAAAAACACATGCAGGACAAAGTAGCAATGTATTACAGGGCAGGCAGTTCAGCGGTAGGAGACTGTAATAAGTTACTGCCCGTCGTACATTGCCGGGCGGGTGTTGGCCGTACCGGGTTGGTGATTGGAAGTATGGCAATGAACGAACAAACCAACGACCATTTAAGCGTGGAAGATGTGGTAGCAGAAATGCGCTTAAGCCGTAATGGTGTTATGGTACAAACGGCCGGTCAACTTGACGAACTCGTGAACATTGCTCAAAAACAAGGACGAGCATTATTAAGCAATATTAATTATTTATCTTAATGCTGACCTTCAATATAGATACATCATATAACTGCCCTATCGGGCAGTTTTTTTATATTCCTCACTCAATTATTTCATTCTTCTTTTTTAGTAAAAATGTCACTTACCGCATGATAAATGTTGAAAGTGATAAGTTTTCACTAGGAAGGAATAAAAACATATGACATAGTCTCATTGTAAGAAAATCAAGGCAATACAAGTAAAGATTATGATAAAAATACAAAATTCTTCTTTTCATATCCAACAAGGGCCTCATTCAGCCACTAATAGTCAGCCATTGATGGCAAACAAAATCCAACACTCTCCGTCAAAAGAGAATATTAGTTATAAGCCTGTTTATAATAAACAAACAATTGATGGGCATGTGCTAGATGCCTTGAAAAATATTTCTAAGAAAAACGGATTTGATTTTTATACGTTAATGTTAAGTGATGATGAGATTGCTCAAATATTAACAAATACAGAGAACACTCAACTATCACCAGAATGTTCAGATAAAAGTTCTTTTTCATTGGGGTTTGAATCTGAACGAAGTCTTCTGCGACTTTATCGTGTTCAATTACTTATTGAACAGGATCAAAGTGAGTTTTCGGCATACACTAAATTCATTAAGACTCAACCAGATGAGTCCAAGTTAAGCTTTCAGTCTTTCCAACATTTAAGGAATTTCTGTAAAACGCTAACTGAAGAAGAAAGAAAGGTATTCAGATTAACTGCTATCTTGAAGCCTTCTCGCTCACTGATCGAAAGCTATAAAGATTTGTCACCGAACTTCCCTAGCGATGCAGAATTAATGCTGTCAAAAATCACACAGATAAATGCAGAGGGACGAAAGTTTATTCCTGGAGCATCAAAATTTAATGCTAATCAAGATGCATTACTTGCTAAGGCTTATCCCGAGTATGCACATTTAAGGCATATTCTTTTCCAGGAAAGTACCACAAAAGAGCTAATACAAGGAGTAAACAATTTATTAGAAAATGATATCAATATATGGAAAGCTCGCTGGATATCTGATTTGTGTGCATTTGATCGTAATGGATATGGCATAACAGAGTGTATCTATCAAAGGATGCAAACCATTTTCAACCTGGTTGAAGACGTAAAAGAGAAAAAAATTAACGTCCTTGATTTTCAAGAAAAATATTATAAACATCTGTGTTCAATTTATCATCTAGATGATAAATTATCAAACTCAATGTTTGACGATATAGATAGAAAAATCATTTGTCAGCTAATCAGTTATTTTGAAAATCCTACTAACGAAATAATATCCAATATTATATCTGGTTATGAAAGTTTTGGTGGCAACAAAAAAGATAATCTTAAAAAGATGTATGATAATGTAATAAATAGTAAAGAATGTGAGGCGCCGACATATTTACCTGCCGTATTGAAAACAGCCCTGTCTGAATTTGAAAAGTTGTCTGATGTCGATAGTCACGAGGCTATGTCTTTGGCAACAAAATATACTTTGGATGTATTATATGTAGTCTATAAGCACTTAACACTACATCCTGAAAATATCATAAGTGCGAGAGATGCGGCTTATGGTGAGAACTGGAAAAAAGGGAATTGGGCCAAGTGTTATTTAGAAAAATGTATTGATTTCAATATTGATGAAAAATCACCATCAGTTGTCACCAAAAGAACAATTTAGTTATCTTTTTTAAGGAAATGTTATGTTTAAAATATCTGCAGGAGCTACCTCAAACATTAGAGGCTCTGAACAAAACTATGTCCAAGCCTTTCAAGTTAAAGGGATAAAGAATTGTGCCCCAAAAGAGGGAGCTATTCTTGTTATTGCAAAATCAGGTATTCGTGAAATAGATGCTGTAGGAATAACAGGACAACAAGTCCCAAGAGCTGTTAAAGACAAACCACTTAGGGATATTATTTTCTTACACAAGGAAGCACATGATGAATATGAAAAAACGTGCCAAAACTTCAGGGATGCGAAGTTATCTCTCCAAGATAAAAGCTTTGATAACGCTCTCGCTGCAATATTGAAATACTCAGCACTAAAACAAAAAACGCTACTTATTGAAGAAGCTGATTTATCTAGCTATAGAAAGCTGTATATTTCAGGTCATGGTAATGCAGGGCTAGATTGTATAGGTTCTGGTTCTCAGCTTTTTTCTGTGCAAGAGATTGTTGATGCACTCGATACTTCAGGCATTCTCGAAAAAATCAAAGATATTCGTCTCACATCATGTGGTTCTGCAGACAAACGAAAACTCGTGTCTTTCTCTCCAAAAGACATTGAAAGTGCTAAAAAAGAAAGCGGTACATTTGAAAAAATTCTTTCCGGTGAAAAGCAATCTTTAACTGAATGTATTAGCAAGGAAATTTGGTCTAGAGGATATACTGACGTCACTGTAAGTGGTTATCATGGAAATGGTGTTTTTGTTTCTTCCAAAGAAGACATTCTTCCACAAACACATTTGAGAAGTTTAGAAATACCAGCGGTTAATACTACCCGTCGTTCTAATGTACGTGTCACTTTAACAAATCCACTGGATTAGTCAATTTATACACAAAACAAACTTAAATATTTTTAATATTCCTCACATTATTTTTTAAAGCCGTTTATAATTAAGCGGCTTTTCTATATGAATTTACTAGTTCTTGCTTAATTTATGTTACTTTTAAAAGCGCCATTACAAAACACTAACATCTTCTATCGTAACTATGGTATTTATCTAATGGTAGAAGCTCTTTTACATAACCAATTCTATTTTGTATCGCATGTTCATTAGAGGGTTTAAAGTGTCCACTATCATTGCTCCATGAAAGCAATACTCCTCCGTCCAAACAAGGCTCTTCTTCTTCAGGAAAGATCATTGTTCCTGATAATAATACTGGTTTAGTGGACAATGCTGTTCTTTCTGAAAGTGAAAGATTTCTATTTAATACAATATTAATACCATCTTTTTTATAAGCTAAAGAAGAATGTCCATATTTGATTATCCCTTGTACCTGCTCTCTTAGCTCTTTTCTTCTATAAACCTCATTTTGTTCAAAACATAGAACAGTCTGAGGGTCTTCCTCCAGAATAGCAAAATTGACCTTTCCAGTCGGAATCTTAGGTGAAGAACCATCTAGTGGTGTAATTAAATAAGCATCATGACTTATCTTAGACAACGTACAAATCACATCATCCGGCAATGGTAACTGTGGAAAAAGAGTACTAGGCGTACATTCCTTGATGTTTTTTATTTCATTACCCTTCTTCTCTAATATAGAAAGAAAAACACCTGATATATGAATTTTAAATGAATTCAAAATATTTATATCTGAAACTTTAAATGGTAATTTATTATTTTTATCACACCTATTTAATTTTATATGACCCCTATTGAAATCATGGCTAATATGATATTTTTTGGTATTTAACATTTGAAAACCTGCTTAAAATAACAATATTAATTTTTTATTAGAGCTAAAATGTAATGACTTGATGTGCATTGTGATTTCTTATAAATGTTTCAGTTATTTCACAAATGTAACTATTTGTTTAAATTAAAAATGTTCAATAGGATATCAAATATTTAGAAAATGCAAAGTAGCAAAGATCCTATGATTCTAGGTCTGTGGGTGTGAGTTGTACACCTGCGGAAAAAGGCGAACATATGAACCACACCCACTATGGAGACAGATCAACCTTTTTGGCTAACATCATGAAATACGCGTAAGACTAGAGTTATGCCATAACAGCTAAACACTGTCAGGAATTTGTGCTGAAAGTAATCGACGGTCTGGTTGAGCAATATAAGTAATCAGCGGGTTGGCAATTCTAAATACGACAAAGCCCGCTGAGTTCAGCGGGCTTTTCAATGTGGCGGAGAGATAGGGATTTGAACCCTAGATACGCTATTAACGTATGCCGGTTTTCAAGACCGGTGCTTTCAACCACTCAGCCATCTCTCCGTAATTGCTGCGTATACTAATGCGCGAATTCGATGCTGTAAACCCATTATTTATGCACTTTCGTTTAAATGCATATATTTACACCAGCATGTACAAATCACAAACACTCCCCCAGCTTATATTCAATCAGTCACACTTAAACTATCCAAACCTTCCATTCAAAAGTGCATAAACACCCAGCACTGATAACATATTCAAATCAGACATAAATCCTAAAAATAATCAGGTAATAATAATGTTGTCATCTATTGATTGTTCGTTAAACAATATCATCTCCCATCTATATAAAAACAGTACGTTAGGATTCCAACTTCTTCATATTTTCTGATGAAATTCATCTCATTTATCCAAGGCTCAATGTCTGAGTCACAACCATAACCTGTTCAATTTGCAGTCATCCAGTCACCTCCTATACTTAGATTGTTAACTGCGTGTTAATGGATAAATATTGCTGGTTTTACGAGGTTCACATCATTTTTAGGCTGCTTGCCTCTAATGAGGCTTGTCCGTAAGAAACAAACCCATAAAGGATTGATAGGTATGGTTAATAAAAAGTCGACACTGGGGCTTGCAGTGTTCTCAGCTTTACTGCTTGCAGGCTGTGACAGCGGTGGAAATAGCGCTGAAAGTCAGCAGAAAATCGACGGTCTTCAACAACAAGTTGCCTTATTAGAGAAGCAACTGTCTGAAATGAAAGCCAGTACTGCTCAGACACCTACTCCTTCTTCCCAAGGTGAAAAGACACTGGAAAAAGTAAAGAAAACGGGCGTAATCAGCTGTGGTGTAAGCACGGGCCTGCCCGGTTTTTCAAATCCGAATTCAAACGGTGACTGGGAAGGTATCGATGTCGAATACTGTCAAGCACTGGCAGCTGCGGTGTTGGGCGACAAAACCAAAGTTAAATATGTTCCACTGACGGCGAAAGAGCGTTTTACTGCCCTGCAATCTGGCGAAATTGATGTATTGTCACGTAACACAACATGGACATTACAACGCGACGGTACGCTTGGTCTGAACTTCGTTGGTGTTAACTACTATGATGGCCAAGGCTTTATGGTGAAAAAAGACCTTGGTGTGAAAAGTGCCCTTGAGTTGGATGGCGCATCTGTATGCGTGCAGTCAGGAACAACGACTGAGCTGAACCTTTCTGATTACTTCCGTTCCAACGGCATGTCATTCAAGCCGGTGGTTTACGATACGTATGATGCAGCGGTGAAAGGCTTTGAGTCTGGCCGCTGTAACATCCTGACTACCGATCAATCCGGCTTGTATGCATCACGCATTAAACTCGCTGATCCAGACAGTGCGGTGGTGCTGCCAGAAATCATTTCCAAAGAGCCGCTGGGCCCTGTTGTCCGCCAAGGTGATGACAACTGGTTCAACATCGCTAAGTGGACACTCAATACCATGATCAACGGTGAAGAATTCGGTATCACCTCAGCCAACGTTGATGAGATGGTGAATTCAAAAGATCCTAATATCCGCCGTATCCTCGGCCAGGATGGACCAAAAGGGAAAGGCCTTGGCCTGAACGATGACTGGGGTTATCAGGTGATTAAGCAAGTGGGCAACTACGGTGAAAGCTTCCAGCGTACGGTTGGGGTTGATTCCCCTTTGCAAATTTCACGAGGCGTAAATGCCCTTTGGAGCGAAGGCGGCATTCTGTATGCGCCACCTATCCGCTAATTAATTGGTCGTTGAATAAACGCATGCTGGGGCACCGGTTTCTGTGTTAGGCATCATTTTTGCGACAATCATTGGTTTTCTCATGGGTATCGCCCGCCTGTCCAGTAACTGGCTGGTAGGCAGGTTTGGAGCGGTATACATTGAGACCTTCCGCAATATCCCGCTCCTTCTCCAAATTTTTTTCTGGTATTTCGCCGTCCTACAGGCACTGCCTTCACCAAGAGCAAGTATCAGTATTGGTGACTCCCTGTTTATCAATGTGCGTGGTCTTTATATGACCCGCCCGGTATTTGAGGAGGGTTCACACCTGATTTTCATTGCACTGATGGTCGCGCTGGTTTTCAGTTTTATCTTCGCCAGATGGGCAAAGAAGAAGCAGGAAGCGACGGGGGAACAAACACCGATATTTACTGTTTCACTGGCGGCCATTATCAGTTTGCCACTGATTGCCTTTTTTGTTGCAGGCATGCCGGTATCGCTCGAATACCCAGAGCTAAAAGGCTTCAACTTCCGTGGCGGTATATCCATCATTCCAGAATTGGCAGCCCTTGTGCTCGCCCTGTCTATCTACACGGCTTCCTTTATCGCAGAAATCGTGCGCTCGGGAATCAATGCCGTCAGCCATGGACAGACAGAAGCGGCCATGGCACTTGGCCGCCGTTCAGACATGCCGATTATCCGCAGCCTGTCGACAGTTTACATTGAAGTGTGGCGCGGTGTTCCGCTTATCACCGTACTTTTCATGGCATCAGTCATGCTGCCGCTGTTTATGTCTGGCGAATCTGAAAGCAACAAGTTAGTGCGCGCATTGATTGGTGTGGTGATGTTCGCGTCGGCGTACATGGCGGAAGTGGTGCGTGGTGGCTTGCAGGCCATTCCCAAAGGTCAGTATGAGAACACTCCACAATCTGACCGCACCCAGCTATTCCTGAGCCAGATCCTGCGCCATTAAACCCTCACTCAAAGCCGTTATGTTTTAGCAACATGGCGGTTTATTAACATTCATTTACAATCTGTGACATAACTATGTGGCACGATATATTAGTATTTTCAGAGGCTAAGCCGCATTATTATCACTAGTGCAACGTTTGTGACTTGAAAAACGAAGCCAAAACCGCCATTAATGTCGTAATAGATATTGAATGTACCCCATTGGGAGAAACCTATGAACGAACGTTTTGTTTCAGCCAGTCAAACACAACAGAGTGTGTTGGCAACAAACAAAGTACTCCGTAACACTTACTTTTTGTTGTCACTGACCTTAGTGTGGGCCGCTGTTGTTGCTGGTGTATCCATGGCAGCAAACCTGCCCTACCCTGGCATTATCATTACACTGGTTGGTTTCTATGGCCTGTTGTTTTTAACTGAAAAGAACAAAAACAATTCGATGGGCCTGGTGTTCACCTTCCTGTTCACAGGCTTTACCGGTTACACCTTAGGGCCGATCCTAAACATGTATGTAGGCGCAGGCATGGGTTGGGCAATCGCACCTGCGCTGGGTGGTACCGCGCTGACCTTTATGGCAGCGTCTGCCTATGCACTGACCACTAAACGTGATCTGTCGTTTTTGAACGGTATGCTGCTGGCAGGTTTTGTGGTGATCATCGTCGGTATGATTGCGAACATTTTCCTGCAAATGCCCATGATTTCTGTGGCACTGAGCGGTATCTTTGTATTGTTCTCAACCGGTGCAATCCTGTTGACCACACAGTCAATTGTTCGTGGTGGTGAAAGCAACTATATCTCTGCGACCATCACCCTGTATGTGTCAATCTACAACCTGTTCCTGAGCCTGCTGCAACTGCTTGGCATTTTCGGCGGCGACGATTAACCGAAACGGTTGTTGAGAAAAAAGCTCCTGCGGGAGCTTTTTTTGTTTTTGCAGAGGCATTATTCTTGGCGCGTCCGAAACACGAGGTGATCCATGTTGGAATTAAACGGTAAACAAATCGAAACCGACGCACAGGGCTACCTGAAAAACGTCTCTGACTGGCAGGAAGCATTAGTGCCTTTGCTGGCAGAGCAGGAAAACATCACCCTGACTGATGCGCACTGGGAAGTAATTTACTTTGTTCAGGCGTTCTACAAAGAATTTAACACGTCGCCCGCTATTCGCCTGCTGGTGAAATCGATGGAAAAGAAATATGGCCCTGAAAAAGGCAACAGCCGCTACTTGTACAAGCTATTTCCGAAAGGCCCGGCAAAACAAGCCACCAAGCTGGCAGGCCTGCCAAAACCGGTAAAATGCATTTAATGGGAGGCCCAAAGGCGCCTCCTTTATATTCGCTACTGATCTATTCAGCTATTGAATAGAAAAGCCATCAATTGCTTGCCAGTCCACGTGCTCATGAACCAGCTGAATCACATTTGCCGTTGGTGGCCCTTGGGCAAGCCAAGCCAACAGTGCTTCAACATTCCTTTCTTCACCACACATCAACACAGTGACCGAGCCGTCAGCCTCGTTACGTGCATAGCCAGTAAGGGAGAGCTTCAATCCCTCATGCGCCGTGTGAAACCTGAACCCAACTCTCTGAACACGACCAGAAACAGTCGCTTTGACGCATATATGTGACATATATACCACTCCTGCATTAGTGTTATACATATGTAACAGTGTAATATGACATACGGTATATTTGCACATGCTCACAGTTATTAGAGAAGCCCACATCATGAAAGAAACCCCATTCCGCTGGATTGATCAGTATCTGATCAAACTCAGTCTGAAAGAGAAATTCTATGCCCTTTATGCCTTCATTTTTACCCTTGCCATCGCAACGGGCTTTATTTTCTATTCAGCCTCACTCGCTGAAATCAACGGGGTACAACAAAAGCATAGTGCAGCACTGAGCGCCGTATTGTCTCACTATGACATCAGCGCAACAGAGGCTGCATCAGTATTGGCACAACATGGCGTTAACCAAATATCCGCGTATGGCGCACCGGCTGTTTATGAAGCAGCCAGTGCCGGTTTCTGGGCCCAAATCAGCCCAATGTCATGGGGTGTGCTGCTGGTGTTGTTTGTGCTTGGCATAATGACGTTACATTATGTGTCCAGCTTTATCGGCGGTGCCATGTACACCATGAACCACGCCCTGCAGCGTATGTTAGACGGTGATTTGACCAGCCGTATGAGCTTCTTTCCGGTACGCGATGAGTTCAGCATCATCGCAACAACTGTCGACAACGTTGCCAATCGAGAACACAGTCTGGTTAAAGCCATCAAAAATGCATCACAACTGATGGAAGAGTTATCCGCTGATTTAGGCCGTCGCAGCGCAGACAGTGAGCATCTTTCTACCGAACAACGCTCTTATCTTGATTCATTAGCCAGCGCCACAGAGGAAATGGCAGGCTCAATCCGTGACGTCGCTTCCCATGCAGAACAAACATCAGACGAAATTACCGCGTCCGGTGAAGCGTCACAGCAGAGCCGCTCCCAGGTTGCCCAGACCCTGCATGCCATTCAGGCCCTGAGCGCTGAAATTGAAGCCGCCTCTCAGGCGGTCGCATCTCTTGAGCACAATTCCGCTGAAATCGGCAGCATGGTTTCAACCATCAGCGCGATTTCAGAACAAACCAATCTGCTCGCCCTCAATGCCGCGATTGAAGCAGCCCGTGCTGGCGAACAAGGTCGTGGCTTTGCCGTCGTTGCCGATGAAGTACGTACACTAGCAGGACGCACCCAACAGGCGACGGTAGAAATCCAGCGTATGATCCAGGATTTGGAAAACAACACCGCACACCTGCGTGGCGTGATGCAAGGCACAGTGGATAACGCTGCCGCAAGCGAATCGCTGATGCAGAATATCGAGCTGGAAATCAGCTCAATTTCTGAGCGCAGCCAACGCATTACTGACCGCAGCACTGAAATTGCCACAGCCGCAAACCAGCAAGGCAGCGTGGCGGGCACCATTTCCGCAGATGTCGAACAGGTGCGCCAACAGGCATGGCAAGTGAGTGAGATGATTCAGCAAACCTCTCAGGATGTTGCCAATCTCCAGAAACAGTCATCCAGCCTGTCTTCACTGGTACAGGGCCTTCGTACCGAATAAAGTGGTCTTCTCCAAAAAAAAAAGCGGCCGCTCCCTATGCGGCCGTTTGCAATCTCTGCATTCATCCAAGACAATACAGCATCTTTTACCTGTCCCCAGCTTACATCGTGGGCTGACATATTTGTGAAATTAGGAAACACCAATGAATCCGTCTGTTTATCTGGTTAAAGGCCGTGAAAAGTCTCTGCGCCGTCGCCACCCATGGATTTTCTCCCGTGGTATTCAACGTGTTGAGGGCAAACCTTCCCTCGGTCAGACAGTGGATGTATACGACCATCAGGGCCAGTGGCTGGCACGTGGGGCGTTTTCTCCTAATTCTCAAATCCGTGTCCGTGTGTGGACGTTTGAACAGGAAGACATTGATGTCGATTTCTTTAAAAAACGCCTACAGCAGGCTCAAGGGCTCCGTGATGTGCTCGCCGCCCGTGATGGCTTGACCGGCTATCGCCTGATTGCAGCAGAATCTGATGGCCTGCCCGGTATCACCATCGACCGTTACGACAACTTCCTTGTCTGCCAATTATTAAGCGCAGGAGCCGAAGCGCAGAAAGACAACCTAGTTGCAGCGCTGGTCGACCTGTATCCGGCATGCAGTATCTATGAGCGCTCAGACGTATCAGTGCGCAAAAAAGAAGGCCTGAAAGAGCGCACAGGTGTCCTGCATGGTGACATGCCTCCAGCATCTGTTGTGATCGAAGAAAACGGGGTGAAAATCAGCGTTGATATCACCGGTGGCCATAAAACCGGTTTCTATCTTGACCAACGTGACAGCCGTGAAGCAGCAGTGAAATACGTCAATGGCAAACGCGTGCTGAACTGCTTCTGTTACACCGGCGGTTTTGGTCTGTATGCGCTGAAAGGTAATGCGGCAGAGGTGATCAACATTGATGTCTCCCAACCTGCACTGGATATCGCCAAATCAAACGCAGAAATGAATGGCTACGACCTTTCCAACACCCAGTTTGTTAATGCTGACGTATTCAAATTGCTGCGCGAATATCGCGATGCAGGCGAGCTGTTTGATGTGGTTATCATGGACCCGCCCAAATTTGCAGAATCAAAGTCGCAGCTGGCCGGTGCCTGCCGTGGCTATAAAGACATTAACATGCTGGCGATGCAAATCCTGAAGCCCGGCGGTACACTGCTGACATATTCATGCTCAGGTTTAATGGACAGTGCCCTGTTTCAGAAGATCATTGCTGATGCAGCATTGGATGCGAACCGTAATGTCCAGTTTATTGAACGTTTTGAGCAGGCAGCAGATCACCCCATAGACTCAGCCTACCCAGAAGGGTTCTACCTCAAGGGATTTGCCTGCCACGTGCAGTAAAAAGTTAAAAACGTCAGGCTATACGCCGGACCTAGACACATTTTTCAGGGGATAATCATGAGAAGAAAGCGCTTTCTCGCATCCGTGTTGACCGCACTGCTTCCATTCAGTGCGAATGCCGATGTGACACTCCACCTCAATAACAATGTTGAATTGCTGGCCTATAATGGGCAGACCCACAGCTCTCCGGTGTTTGGCGCTGAAGAGCCCGTTGTACTGGAAGATGGTACACAACAATTAGCATTTCGTTATGTAAAGCGTTTCGAAGAAGGCAAAGACGTTTCATTTGCCAGCACGGATGTGATCATCGTGAAGTTCGATGCCACGGATACTGACGTCTTCTTTGAGTTCCCGGAGCACAAAAACAGACGCGAAGTGCGCCAGTTCAATGAGAAGCCAGAATTCTCTCTCGTGAACAGTGACAACGCGCCCATCGCGTTTGAGCAAAACAAGTTATTGAAATCCGGATTCCAGCTAAGCCGCGATTATCTTTCTGAAATACAACGCTTCAACCAGACTGATGCACCGGCGTCATTGCGTCTCACCGACGTGAGTGTTGCGGAAAAACCAGCCGAGCGGACCGCGACACCAAACCGCACAAAAGTGGTTGTCAGTAATGATGCACTGAACGAAGCCGAGTATCAGTTGCATTATTGGTATGAGAAAGCAGATGCCGAAACAAAAGCCCGCTTCAAAGCTTTTATAAACAAGCGTTAAACCCTGACAATACGGCCGCCCACAAAGGCGGCCGTATTGCTTTCACCCAGAATGATGCATCAACGCAACACGCGACTGATATCATCCAGGCTGGCCGGATCATCGATGGTTGATGGCACAGAGTAACTCTCTCCATCCGCGATTTGCCGGATGATCCTTCTCAGAATTTTTCCTGAGCGTGTTTTGGGCAACCGGTCGACAATGATTGCCTTGTTGAAACAGGCCACAGGGCCAATTTCATTGCGCACCTTTGCCACCAGCGCTTTTTCGATGTCACCGTTGTTGGAATGGTAGCCATCTTTCAACACCACCAGCCCCAACGGCAACTGGCCTTTCAGATCGTCATAAACCCCCACAACAGCGCACTCAGCAACAGCTTCATGGGCACCGACCACTTCTTCCATTTCGCCGGTAGAAAGACGGTGACCGGACACATTGATCACATCATCAATCCGCCCCATGACAAACAGATAGCCGTCTTCATCCATATAACCGCCATCGCCGGATACGTAATACCCCGGAAACTGTTGCAGATACCCAGATTCAAACCTGTCATAGTTACGCCAGACCGTGGTGAGGCAACTGGGTGGCAAGGGACGTTTCACAGCAATATAACCTTGCTGGTTCGCGTCTAAAGGCTCGCCCAGCTCGTTAACGATTTTTACGTCGAAACCCGGTGTTGGCAGGGTGGAGGAACCCGGTTTGGTAGCAAAACTCTCAAGGCCAATCGGGTTACAGGAGATCGCCCAGCCGGTTTCTGTCTGCCACCAGTGGTCAATCACTGGTTTCCCGGTATGTTGTTCGACCCACTCCAGTGTTGGCGGGTCAAGCCGCTCGCCGGCCATAAAGATATGCCGGAGCGATTCCATGGGATACTTACCTATTTCCAGCCCGTCAGGATCTTCTTTCTTGATGGCACGAAAAGCTGTCGGCGCCGAGAATAAAATGGCCACCTTGTATTCATTGCACACCCGCCAGAATGAACCGGGATCAGGTGTTTTCACTGGCTTACCTTCGAACATGATGGTGGTGCAACCGTGAATTAACGGGGCATACACAATGTAAGAGTGCCCAACGACCCACCCCACATCCGAGGCCGCCCAGAACACTTCCCCCGGCTTGACGTCATACACCGTTGACATGCTGTATTTCATCGCCACCGCATGACCGCCATTGTCACGCACCACACCTTTGGGCTTACCGGTCGTCCCTGATGTATAAAGGATATAGAGCGGGTCTGTCGCTTTCACCGGCACACAACCGTGCGGTGTTGCGCGTTCAAACAAAGTCGCCCAGTCCGCATCACGTTCATGCTCCAAGGCTGCCAGCAGCTCCGGACGCTGGTACATCACCACCCTTTCCGGCTTCCAGCGGCTGTCCATCACCGCCTGATCCACCATGGGTTTGTAAGGGATCACTTTGCTGACTTCGATACCGCACGATGCAGTCAGCAACACTTTGGGTTCAGCATCTTCAATGCGCACGGCCAGTTCATTCGGTGCGAAACCACCAAAGACCACAGAATGAATTGCGCCAAGGCGTGCACACGCTAACATTGCTATCGCCGCTTGCGGGATCATCGGCATGTAGATGATCACCCTGTCGCCCTTTTCCACACCCAGTCCGGCCAGCATGCCGGCACATTTGGCAACCTGGTCACGCAGCACGGAATAGCTGTATTGCACTTTCTTACCCGTTACCGGTGAATCATAAATCAGGGCCGTCTGGTCGCCCCTTCCTTGTTCAACATGATAATCAAGCGCGAGATATGAGGTGTTCAGCTCACCATCAGGAAACCAGCGTTCAATGCCATTTTCATCATTGGCCAGTGCTGTCTCTGGCGGGGTAAACCAAGTGATTTGACGGGACTGTTTAAGCCAGAAACCTTCCGGGTCACTGACGGATTGTTGATAGGCGTTTTGATAGGCTGACATAATCCAACTCCTTGCCTGTTGGAGCAGTAGGCTTTCTCTCCAGAAAGCACTGGGGAAAAAGCTTGGCAGCGGTAATGTCACATCTTCCACTACCAAGTAATAAGTAAACTTAGTTGATGCTGAACATCTCCATAAAGGTGTTTACCGGTGTCTTCATCAAGGTTTCCTGATCGCAACACAGGTCGTAAATACGTTGTGCCTGTGCTGCCGGGAAACGGGTCAGGAGATTACGCCTGAACTTGTTTTCAAGTACCGGGATACCTTCTTCGCGGCGACGGCGGTGTCCGATGGGATATTCCACTTCCACTTTTTCCGTGGATGTACCGTCGTTAAAGAAAATTTGGATGGCGTTGGCGATCGAACGCTTATCCGGATCGAGATAGTCGTCGGTGTAGCGCTTGTCTTCGTTGATCACCATTTTCTCGCGCAGGGCATCAATACGCGGCTCGTTGCGGTGGAAATCATCTTCGTAGTGCTCGGCCACCAAATCACCGAACAGCAAAGGCACCGCAATCATATATTGCAGACAGTGGTCACGGTCAGCAGGGTTCGCCAGATCACCGACTTTCGAGATAATGCGGATTGCCGATTCGTGAGTGGTGACTTCAATGCGCTCGATATCATTGATGCGATCTTTCACCTGCCCATGAAGTGCCACGGCGCATTCCACGGCTGTCTGGGCATGGAATTCTGCCGGGAAGGAAATCTTAAACAGCACGTTTTCCATCACATAGGCATCAAACGGCTGGTTAACACGGAAGCTTTCTCCTTTAAACAGCACATCATAAAAACCCCATTTTTCTG
Source organism: Grimontia sp. THUN1695 (assembly GCF_059704325.2). Taxonomy (NCBI): domain Bacteria; kingdom Pseudomonadati; phylum Pseudomonadota; class Gammaproteobacteria; order Vibrionales; family Vibrionaceae; genus Grimontia; species Grimontia sp. THUN1695. Next base: position 1,669,702 of record NZ_AP046577.1, read on the forward strand.
CAGTGAGCACGGAAGGCAGTCCCATCTCACCTTTCATGGTGATCATGGCAAGACGAACTGCACGGGATGTCGCATCACCCGCCGCCCACGATTTACGCGACCCGGCATTCGGTGCATGACGATAGGTACGCAGCGCACAGCCATCCACCCAGGCCTGTGACAATGCGTCTATCACCTGATCACGGTTACCCCCTAACATGCGGGTAACGACACCGGTTGAGGCAACACGCACCAGCAATACGTGGTCAAGGCCAACACGGTTATAGCTGTTTTCCAGCGCCAGTACGCCCTGAATCTCGTGTGCTTTAATCATTGCTGTCAGCACATCCTGCATCGTCAGCGCTGACTTACCTTCAGAAACCGCCACCCGGCTCAGATAATCTGCCGTTGCCAGGATGCCGCCAAGGTTATCCGACGGATGTCCCCACTCTGCCGCCAGCCAGGTGTCGTTAAAGTCCAGCCAACGAATCATGCAGCCGATATTGAATGCGGCAGTGACAGGGTCAAGCTCATGGGATGTTCCCGGAACACGCGCACCATTTCGAACGGTGATGCCCGGCACTAATGGCCCCATGTGTTTGGTGCACTCAGGGAAACGCAGTGCCAATAAGCCACAACCCAAGGTATCCATCAGGCAGTTACGTGCCGTGTTGTACGCCTCAGCAGAGGTGATTTCTTTTTCACAGATGTAGTCTGCGAGGGTTTGCAGCAATGCATCCGGCTCAGGGCGTTGGTTTACATCGACGTTCATTGACATGTTTCAGACTCCTTTCTCGTTATTCTTTTGCTTGGGCAAATAAAGGGTTATTGGCGTTTTTCCAGTGGTAACCAATCCTGGTGTTCTGGGCCAATGTAATCCGCACTTGGACGGATAATCCGGTTGTGGGCACGCTGTTCAAACACGTGTGCACACCAGCCTGTGACCCGGCTCATTACGAATATGGGGGTAAACAGCTTGGTGGGAATACCCATAAAGTGATAGGCAGACGCGTGGAAAAAATCAGCATTCGGGAACAGGTCTTTTTCACGTTTCATGACCTGCTCGACACGCTCAGAGACCGTATAAAGCGAAGCTTTCGGTGAGTTTTCAGAAAGCGTTTTCGACCAGGCTTTGATAAGCGCATTACGCGGATCCGATTCGCGGTATATTGCGTGGCCAAAGCCCATGATCTTTTCTTTGTTTGCCAGCATCTGCATCAGCGCCGCTTCGGCTTCATCTGGCGTGCGCCAGTTTTCAATCATCTCCATGGCTGCTTCGTTCGCGCCACCGTGCAAAGGACCACGGAGCGTGCCAATCGCGGCAGTCACACAAGAGTGGAGATCAGACAGGGTGGATGCACACACACGGGCAGCAAATGTTGAGGCATTAAACTCATGCTCGGCATAGAGTACCAGAGAACAATGCATCACACGGGTGTGCAAGTCAGACGGGGCATCCTCAAACAACATATCAAGGAAATAACCGCCAATGCTGTCTTGCTCGCTTGCACGGGTATCAATGCGCACACCATCATGTGAGTAGCGATACCAGTAACAAATCATCGCAGGAAGTTGAGCCAGTAGCGTCTCTGTTTTGTCACCTTGTTCGAAAAAATCCAGTTCTGTGTCAAGGTTTCCCAGCATTGAACAGCCCGTACGCATGACATCCATCGGGTGTGCATCAGCCGGGATTTGCTCCAGCACCGCGCGCAAAGGGGCAGACAGGCCACGCTTACCCATCAATGTGGTTTTGTATTGTTTCAGCTCCGCTTCATTTGGCAGTTTGCCTTTCAGCAGAAGGTAGGCGACTTCCTCAAACTCTGCGTAATTTGCCAGATCGGTGATGTCATAACCCCGATAGGTTAATCCAGTGCCGCTCTTACCCACCGTACAAAGCGCGGTAGTACCTGCACTCTGTCCACGAAGTCCTTCTCCGCCCAACGGCTTGTTCTTGTCCGCCATGGTATGCTCCCTATGCCTGATTCTGTGTGATATGTGTCTTTACTTTCCTTTCGGTACTGCTAAGAAATAATGCGGATTACTTTCCTGAGAACAGCTTGTCGAGCTGTTGCTCGTACTGGTGGTAACCGAGATAGTGATAAAGCTCTTCACGTGTTTGCATGGTATCGACTACGTTGCGCTGATGACCATCAGCTTTGACCTGCTCATACACATTGAGCGCCGCTTTGTTCATTGCTCGAAACGCTGAGAGCGGATAAAGCACCAAACCGACACCAACCTCCCCCAGATCCTGCACGGAAAACAGCGGTGTTGCGCCAAACTCAGTAATGTTCGCCAGCACAGGCACATCTAATGCGTCAGTAAACGCCTGATATTGCTCCAGCGTGTGAATCGCTTCCGGGAAAATCATGTCTGCCCCGGCTTCTACACACGCTATGGCACGTTCAAGCGCCGATTCCAAACCTTCCACCGCCAGTGCGTCGGTACGCGCCATGATTACAAAATTGTCATCCTGACGGGCATCTACCGCCGCCTTTACGCGATCAACCATTTCACTCTGACTGACAATCGCTTTGTTTGGCCGGTGACCACAACGCTTTTGCGACACCTGATCTTCAATATGAACGGCCGCAACACCGGCACGTTCCATCTCTTTCACGGTGCGGGCAATACTGAAAGCGCCGCCAAAACCGGTATCAATATCAACCAACAAAGGAAGGTCGGATGCAGCGGTGATGCGTCTGGCATCTTCCAGCACGTCATTCAGTGTCGTAATACCCAGATCCGGAAGACCAAATGACGCATTGGCGACACCGCCGCCGGAGAGATAAATAGCATGATGACCGGCTTGTTCAGCCAGCATCGCCGTGTATGCGTTAATGGTACCCATAACCTGCAATGGTTTTTGGCTTTCTACTGCCAGGCGAAACGTCTTCCCTGCACTCATGATGCTTTCTCCCTGTCTGAATTAAGTCTTTTTTCTGCTAACTGGCCGCTACGGCGGATGTGTCGTCGCATCAACATTTCCGCCAGTTCTTCATCCCTTTCTTCCAATGCATTGAGGATTTGAACATGCTCATCCAATGCCCGCTCTGGTCGAGATTGTGTTTGCGCAGATTGTTTCCGGTACATGCGGACCAGATGATAGAGCTCGTCACAAAGCAAACTGATCAACTTGGTATTGCGACTTGCCTGGATAATGCGGTAGTGAAAATCAAAATCACCCTGTTGGTGGAAATAGGTCGCACCATCGACATTGTCGATATGTTGTTGGTGACGGTTTAATAGTTGCCTTAAGGATTCAAGCTCACCGGTAGAAATATTGGCGCATGCCTGCCTGATAGCCATGCCTTCCAACGCTTCACGAACCGCATAAATATCCGCCAATTGTGAGGCGCTGATGGTCACTACTCTTGCGCCTACATGGGGGATGCGTTCAATCAATCCCATTGACTCAACACGCATAATGGCTTCACGTAATGGCCCCCGGCTGACGCCTAGTTCCCGGGATAATTCAGGCTCCGAAATTTTGCCGCCAGAAGGAAAACGTCCGCTGACGATGGCTTCAACCAGCCATTCCGTCATTCCTTCCGATTTGGTCACATCCTTCATTGCTGATTCCTGTAAGCTCCGACAATTGTCGACAATATTTAATTGTTTAATCACTTAAAACCAGAATTCAAGTAAATTACAACAATAATTGTCGACAATTTGTATTAGACATTGGTCTATCCCTCCATATTTGCCTAGCCATTATCAACTGCACAAAATTCATGCAGAAAAATGAAACTTTGTGCATTGAAACTGTGAATCGATACCAAGAGCACAAACCTTTTTTTTCAGATACTGACTAGAGATCTAAATCTGGCTAAAACCCAGATGTCCTGTGTTTGTAACTCCTCTACTTTATTCATTGCGCGATTTAAGTGGCGCTAATTACATATAAATCAATAGATAAATTTTATTTTCGAGGAATATCCAATGGATGTGACAGGTAAGAGCAAAGGGTTCACGCTCTCGGCGGTTGCCGTAGCATGTATGTTTGCTTTCAATGCGCAGGCAGCTATCGACTGCTCTGACATTGAGCAATGGCAGGATGGTCAAGCCTATGGCGGAGGCTCAACCGTTCAGCACGAAGGGAATGTCTACACCGCTAACTGGTGGACGAATAATGCCAACCCCGCCACTTCTTCAGGCGAGTATCAGGAGTGGACACGGGTAGACCAGTGTGATTCCGGTAACGTCACCCCTCCGGACAACCAAGCACCGACAGTGTCACTGGATTCACCAAGCGTGACAGATGTCATCAAAAGTGGTGACATTATCTCACTCCGTGCAACAGCCGCGGATGCTGATGGCGCTGTAACAAGCGTGGAATTCTTTGTCGATGGCGCAGCAGTAGGATCATCAACCGCTGCTCCATACTCTGTGAACTGGACTGCCGCAGAAGGCCCACACACCATTACAATAAAAGCCACCGACGATAAAGGCGCAGTCACTGAAAGCGCCCCTATGGACATCACAGTCCAGCCCGGCGTTGTTGAGCCTGATAACGAAGCGCCGACCGTGGCTGTCGCTGCCTCGGCAACCGCAGTCGATCAAGGTGCGGTCATCACCCTGACCGCAGATGCAGCAGACGCTGATGGCACGGTTGCAAAAGTTGACTTCTATGCCGCAGGCCAATTGATCGACTCCGCAACAGCCTCACCATTCACCGTGAAATACACCGCCACAACTGCCGGCAACATCAGTATCTACGCGAAAGCAACGGATGATAAAGGTGCATCAACAGACTCTGCCGTGATTACAGTGAACGTGAAAGGCACGCCTGTTGTTTCAAACTGTCGCCCAGAAGGCCTTTACCAGACGCCGGGCGTGAATGTGCCTTACTGTACGATTTACGATGCCGAAGGCCGTGAAGACATGGGAGCCGATCACCCACGCCGTATTATCGGTTACTTCACCAGCTGGCGTGCAGGAGACGATCCGCAATCCTCCTATCTGGTGAAAGACAATCCTTGGGAACAACTGACCCACATTAACTATGCGTTTGTCAGCATCGGGGCTGACGGTAAAGTCAACATTGGTGATGTGAACGATCCTAACAACGCCGCAGTCAGTAAAGAATGGCCAGGCGTCGAAGTTGACCCTGCACTTGGCTTTAAAGGCCACTTCGGTGCACTGGCAACATACAAGAAGAAACACGACGTTAAGACCCTGATTTCTATCGGTGGCTGGGCAGAAACCGGGGGGCACTTCGGTGTTGACGGTGAACGCGTAGCTGATGGTGGCTTCTACACCATGACCACCAATGCTGACGGTTCTATCAACCATGCCGGCATCCAGAAGTTTGCCGATTCTGCGGTTGAAATGATGCGTAAGTACAAATTCGATGGCCTCGATATCGATTATGAATACCCCACGTCAATGGCTGGCGCCGGTAACCCATATGATAAAGACTTCATGGAACCACGCCGCCCATACCTGTGGGCTTCGTATCAAGAGTTGATGCGTGTATTGCGTGAGAAAATCGATATTGCCTCTGAGCAAGATGGCCACCACTATATGCTGACCATTGCGGCGCCTTCTTCTGGCTACCTGCTGCGCGGTATGGAAACTTTCGATGTCACCAAGTACCTCGATTACGTCAACATCATGAGCTATGACCTGCACGGCGCATGGAATGATCACGTAGGCCACAACGCAGCACTGTTCGATACCGGAAAAGACTCTGAACTGGCTGCCTGGAACGTATACGGCACCAGCCAGTACGGTGGTATCGGTTACCTGAACACTGATTGGGCTTACCACTACTTCCGCGGTTCAATGCCTGCAGGTCGCATCAACATTGGTGTTCCTTACTACACCCGTGGCTGGCAAGGCGTGACAGGCGGTGAAAACGGCCTGTGGGGTAAAGCGGCCCTTCCGAACCAGGCAGAATGTCAACCCGGCACCGGCGAAGGTGAAAAAAACAACTGTGGCTACGGTGCAATGGGCATCGACAACATGTGGCATGACAAGGATCCACAGGGTAACGAAATGGGCGCAGGCTCTAACCCAATGTGGCATGCCAAAAACCTGGAAAATGGTATCTTCGGTACTTATGCTGCTACTTACGGTTTAGACCCAGCGAACGATCCACAAGATGTACTGAAGGGCAAATACACGCGTAACTACGACGCAGTTGCTGTTGCTCCTTGGCTGTGGAACGCGGAAAAACAGGTATTTCTGTCTACCGAAGACGAAGCGTCAATTCAGGTAAAATCTGATTACGTTATCGACAAAGGCATTGGCGGTATCATGTTCTGGGAACTGGCGGGTGACTATGCGTGTTATCAGTTAGATGCCAATGGCAACCGCACCGACGTGGTCGATGCAACCGAGAATGCGTGTAAGACAGGTAACGGTGAATACCACATGGGTAACACCATGACCAAAGCCATTTACGACAAGTTTGCAGCCGCAACACCTTACGGTGCCAAGTTGTCTGACACACCAATGCCAACCGAAGCGGTTGATATTGCAGTGAGCGTAAGTGGCTTTAAAGTGGGTGACCAAAACTACCCGATCAACCCGACTCTCACGTTCACCAATAACACCGGCGTTGATATCCCAGGTGGCACCCAATTCGAGTTCGACATTCCGACATCAGCCCCTGACAATGCGAAAGACCAATCCGGCGGCGGCTTGGAGGTGATTGCATCTGGTCACACCCGTGCTGATAACATCGGCGGTCTGGAAGGCAACATGCACCGTGTCGCTTTCTCACTGCCAGCGTGGAAATCACTGCCAGCAGGCGAAGCATATGAACTTGACATGGTTTATTACCTGCCAATCTCTGGCCCTGCTAACTACACTGTGAACATTAACGGTGTTGACTACGCATTTGCATTTGAGTACAGCGACTTGCCACTGGCCGATCTGTCGACGCCAACGGATCCAGGTAACCCTGACCCAGGCACCTGTGACACTACGGGTATTAATGTGTACCCTGACTGGCCACAAACGGATTGGGCAGGTACGCCAACCCACGCAGCCGCGGGTGATCAAATGGTTCACGAAGGTGCGGTATACAAAGCCAACTGGTGGACATCAACGGTACCGGGCAGCGATGGCAGCTGGTCAAAAGTGTGTGGCTAATCCTCTCGGTGAATCTGAGCCGGCTCTATGGAGCCGGCTTATTCTTTTTATTTTTCTGACATCAAAATAAAAACTGTTCAGAAAATTTGAATGATTTCGTTGGAAACATTGACATTATCCACGGCATGAAACCTGTTAGAATTCCCCCGTCCCTTACTTTACTCACGATGAAGCCCGTATCTGTTTTTTGCTTCAATCATTCACTGTGAGCCACTACATCCGGAAGTTTTCATGATCTACAAACTGTTTGAGCGTATTACGCTGGCTTTTCCTCCTTCCGAGCCGGAGCAGCCACCCAATAATCTGCTCGCGTTTTGCCGACACTACACCAAAGGTTTCGAACGCCCCTTACTCGCCATGTCATTACTGACTGCACTGATCGCGATTGCAGAAGTATCATTGTTTGGCTTTATGGGGCAACTGGTTGACTGGCTGGCTAATCAGGATAGAACAACGTTTCTTGCCGACGAAGGGAACACACTGCTTGGCATGGGATTGTTGATCCTCATTGGAATGCCGCTGTTGGTATCCCTGCATTCGCTGGTGATACACCAAACCCTTCTCGGTAACTACCCGATGTCAATCCGTTGGATGGCACACCGCTACCTGCTCAGACAAAGCATTGGTTTTTATCAAAATGACTTTGCAGGGCGCATTGCTACCAAGGTGATGCAGACCGCGCTCTCCATTCGGGAAACCGTCATGAAGCTGCTGGACGTTGCCGTGTATATCTCGGTCTACTTCGCCATGATGCTGTTTATGGTCGGGCAAGCCGATATTCGCCTGATGATCCCCTTGATCCTCTGGCTTGTTGCCTACATCGGTATCCAGATTTACTTTGTGCCTAAGCTGAAAGCCGTATCGACCGAGCAAGCGGATGCCCGATCGCTGATGACCGGACGGATTGTCGACAGTTATACCAACATCGCCACCGTTAAACTTTTCTCACACACAGATCGTGAAACCGAATATGCCGAAGAAGGCATGAGTGTGTTTATGGATACCGTTTACCGACAGATGCGCCTTGCCACCGGCTTCAACATCGCCGTAGAAATCGCTAACTATGCGTTGGTCTTCGCCATTGGCACCATTTCTATCTGGCTGTGGCTAGATTCCGCCATCACGATTGGCGCTATCGCTATTGCTGTCAGTCTTGCCTTGCGCATAAACGGCATGTCGAAATGGATCATGTGGGAAATTGGCTCCCTGTTTGAAAACATCGGTACTGTGGTTGATGGCATGTCGACGCTGTCCAAACCCGTCGAAGTTATGGACAAGCCAAACGCACCTGCGCTTGACGTGCCGCAAGGTGCCATCAGTTTTACTGATGTTTGCTTCCACTATGGTGAAGGCAAAGGGGTGATTGAAAAACTGAACCTCAATATTAAACCGGGTGAGAAAGTTGGGTTGGTTGGCCGCTCCGGTGCAGGTAAATCAACGCTGGTAAACCTGCTGATGCGTTTCCATGATGTGGAAGGCGGTGAAATTCGCATCGATGGCCAGAACATTGCTGAAGTGACGCAGGATTCACTGCGTGCCAACATCGGTATGGTGACGCAAGATACGTCCCTGCTTCACCGTTCAATCCGTGAAAACATCCTTTACGGCAACCCGTCTGCCAGCGAAGAGACGATGCTTGAGGCAGCCAAGAAAGCGCAGGCACATGACTTTATTGAAACCCTGAGTGACCCACACGGTAATCGTGGCTATGATTCACAGGTCGGGGAACGTGGTGTAAAACTGTCAGGCGGACAACGCCAGCGTGTGGCTATTTCCCGGGTACTGTTAAAAGATGCCCCCATCCTGATTTTGGATGAAGCCACGTCAGCACTGGACTCAGAAGTAGAGGCTGCGATTCAGGAAAGTCTTTACCAATTGATGGAAGGAAAAACGGTTATCGCCATTGCACACCGCCTCTCCACCATTGCCGCAATGGACAGACTGGTTGTGCTCGATCAGGGGCAAATTGTTGAACAAGGCACCCACAAGGAATTGATTGCCAGTGGCGGTATCTATGCCCAGCTCTGGCAGCACCAGACCGGCGGATTTATCGGGGATTAACCCCCATTTTCCTTAAAAGGCGCTTCGGCGCCTTTTTCTTCATCGCAACAGAGGGCAAACATGTGGTGTTGGCCTGGCGGTTTTGTTGTTGCCTCTCACTCAGGCCTGCCTTACACTTTGATCCCTTTAGTCTGTCACGTCCAATCATGCACCCAGAACAAGAAAAATTATTGCCCTGGCTCAGAGTCATTCTGATGGCGTTAAGCGCATTTATTTTCAATACCACAGAGTTTGTTCCTGTCGGGATGTTAGCAAACCTTGGTGAGAGTTTTGGTATGCGTCCGGCAGAAGTCGGCCCAATGCTGACCATCTATGCCTGGATTGTTGCACTGTCATCATTGCCTGTGATGTTGCTACTGGCCAATGTTGAACGCCGCCGCCTGCTGCTGGGCGTCTTTGTCCTGTTTGTTGTCAGCCATGTCGTTTCTGCTTTGGCAAACAGTTACAACATGTTACTGGTATCTCGCGTTGGTATCGCATTCGCCCACTCAGTCTTCTGGTCAATCAGCGTAGCAATCGCTGTGAGAATGGCACCAGAAGGTAAAAGCGCTGTGGCTATCGGCCTGCTTGGAACGGGGACAGTGCTGGCCATGGTAATGGGTGTACCGCTAGGCCGCGTTATTGGCGAATGGTTTGGCTGGCGAGCCACATTCGGCAGTATCAGTGTGATTTCCGCCCTGTTAATGCTGGCGCTGTGGCGATGGCTACCGGCACTGCCGATTTCCAACTCAGGCAACCTTTCAAGTCTGCCGGAAATAGGCCGAAATAAGCCGTTACTGGGCCTTTATCTATTGACGGTGATTGTGGTCACCGCCCACTTTACGGCTTATACCTACCTTGAGCCGTTGATCCAACGGGTTTGGCATTTAAGCCCTGATGTGACTACCTGGGCACTCTTGACTTACGGTGCCGCCGGTACTGTTGGCAGTCTGTTATTCAGCCGCCTGCAACCCCACTATCCTAACGTCATGTTGGTGCTGGGGTTTGGTACGCTGGCGCTATGCCTTTCACTGCTATCCGTGTCAAATGTTTCCCCATTACAACTCTTCCCCGGCGTCGCTATCTGGGGAGCAGTAATGATGATGGTCATGCTCGCCATGCAAACCCGCGCACTTGAATATGGATCCAGGGCAACGGATATCACCATGGCCATTTACTCTGGCATTTTCAATGTAGGAATTGGTGCGGGTGCGTTGTTAGGTAGCCAGATCGTGCTATATCTGGGTGCTGCAAACAATGGTCTGGTGGCACTGGCAGTGATCAGCATTGGAATACTGCCGCTTTGGTATCTGTTACGGAAAAAGAAAACAGACACGATGGACACAGGCCATATGCAAATGCAACCCTGAAAAACAAATGCGGTGAAGACCTGTGTGAGCAAAACGCCCCCGGATAGCCAGTCGGACGACGGGGGCGAAAATAACGGAATCAATATTCGCAAGAATCAGTGCTGAGGTAGTCGTGAACCACGACCTTACCCGCAATGATGTCGTCACGGACTTGCGTTACGCGCGCTTCCATTTCAGGGGTAACCAGATCACGGTTATATTCGTCCAATGCCCAGTCAACACCGCCTTCTTTCAGGCCCAGCACCTGCAAACCCGGTGTGAATTCGCCGTTTTTCGCATCGCTGAATGCATCCTGGACCGCAACATCAACACGTTTTACCATCGACGTCAGCATCACACCCGGGTGCAGATAGTTTTGGTTTGAATCAACGCCAATCGCGTACTTTCCACCGTCTGCTGCTGCCTGATAAACGCCTATACCGGTCCCGCCCGCAGCGGCATAAATGACGTCTACACCTTTATCAAACTGCGATTTCGCCAGCTCAGCACCTTTGGTTGGGTTATTCCACGCTGCGGGCGTTGATCCGGTCATGTTTTGGATCACTTCCGCGCCTTCCGCTTCATACTTCACGCCCTGCTCGTAACCGCAGGCAAACTTGCGGATCAGTGGAATGTCCATTCCCCCAACAAAGCCGACCTTATCGCTTTCACTTTTCATCGCGGCGAGTACACCCACCAGGAATGAACCTTCGTGCTCTTTAAATACCACCGAGCGCACATTTGGCTGATCAACCACAGCATCAATAATCACGAACTGGGTTTTGGGGAACTGTTTCGCCACTTTTTCTATGATCGGTGCCTGCAGTAATCCCACCGCCACAATCGGGCTAAAACCACGCTGGGCCATACGCAACATAGCTTGCTCACGCTGGGCTTCGTTAGTGATTTCAAACTCACCGTAGCGGATACCGGTTTCACTCTTAAAAGCCTCAGCTCCGGTGTAAGCTGCCTGGTTGAATGATTTGTCGAACTTACCGCCCATGTCGAAAATGATGGAGGGTTTGAATTGTGCAGCTGAGGCGGATGCAGACATAAAACCAAGGGTTACTGCTGCAGCCAGTGAGGTGATGGTTTTCATCCGTGCTACTCCATTTAATGAAGAGATCCATACGTTCGTTCAATAAATTAACATTCGACCGAAGATCCTCGGACAAATATCGACCTTAAGGCGATGAAATTTTGAATACTTTCACACACCACCTTGTTGTCTGTGTATTCATTGGCGGTTTTTGAGTGGCAGTCTGTTAGCTGGGGTCATCGCAGTTGGAGATCAACCCACACCAGGCGATGATCAGAGGAGTGCGAAGCCACAGCGTTACCCTTGTGATTGTGGATCAAATGCCCGATCAGATTGTCTGGGTTGGGCCAGAATACGCCAGCATCCAGTACGTTAAAGTGGATAGATGGCAAGACATAATCCAACCGCAGGCCACGGTGGTGAGTTGCCTGGCGTTTTCGCCGGGTATGGACGCGTAATAACGTAGCTTCGGCGCCGTCACTTTCCGGCTGTACATCCTGAATCTTTGCATCATCCAATAGCTGGCGTATTGCATTCCGATCCCCATCACCATTGACCGGATCCGCATTGAGATCCCCTATCACCACAAATGGCTGTGAAGGCGTAAGTCCTCCTGCCTTTCCTGCGTCATCAACCAAAAAATCTGCCCCCCGAACAATGTCATGCAGCAGGCGGAGTTCATCAGCATTGCGTTTATAGTTACGTTTCTCCACGCCATCAAAAACAGGTGGAGTGGGATGACAGGTAACCAGCTGAATCACTTTGTCATGCACGATAACAGGCAAGGCGATATGGTTTTTCGAGGACAAACGCAAAGATCCCAGCCCTTTCTCAGCGAAATACGCGCGTGGCATTTTGCTGTCAGGGTATGATGCCCAGCAGAGGGTTTGCCAGGAACGCAGGTTTTCCAAATCAAGGGGGTATCGGCTCAACACGACAAAACCATACTGCCCATGGTGCCGGCCAAAGCCATGCGCCCGTTCCGGTGATGTCGCAACGTCTTCCCCGTTGCACACAGCGAGCCCGGTATTGGTAGGCGGAGCATACTGAAAAGGATAATGAATGGCAGGCTGCCCACACTGGGGCTTTTCAAGATAAGCAAGCTGGAAATACGCCAACATGCCGTCATCGCCGCCGTGCCCAGGATGGTCAAACTCACACAATAAAAGGACATCAGGCTGTATATGTTGGATGATGGCGGCGATATGGTTGAAACGGCGATGCGTGCCTGCTTTAAGTTCACGGAAAATATCGCCGGGCGCGTCAGCTGACATGGCAACATTAAACGTCGCAAACCTCAGCACCTTGTTGTCAGAACCCACTATCACTACTCAGTCTGTACCCAAAGCACAATGTTAACCTTTCGGGTAGGCTAGGAACAACGCTCCTGACTGAGAATCATCGACAAAGCCTGACGAATATACTTGGCATCGGCTTCAGCCCGGTGTGGCGCAGGACCAAGCGAATCGAGGGCGGACAGGAAATCCCCCCGGCTGATACTGTCATGGTTCAACAACCAGTGCCCGACTTCAGTCAGGGTAAATGTCGGTCGCATATGGGCAGCCTTATATAATCGCCCCAACCAAAACAGATCCCACTGACTGTCACACAGAACGTCATCGTAATAACACAATGCACTGTTAAGATGAGAACAAACGTCGGTGACAGAAAGCCCTTCCGCTTTCAGACTATGACGGGAGATACCATGAATTTCCGTTTCAGCAAATTCATCCCAGTATTGCCAGCTCTCGCAAGAAGATTCAGGATTAATCAGCAAGCTGATACTGGTCCCATCGGGCAAGCTGTAGCCCACTTCTATCGGATATGAGGCTTCTGTTAAACCAGAGGCTTCAAAATCAAGGGTAACCCACATATTATCGCTCCATGATAATGTTGTGTTCATTGAAAATAGCGAAAAACAAGCCAACCTTGGAGCGTTAGTGACGGGCACATCCTGTTTGCCCTATAAACGATCCAGACTCAAGGCGACTGTATTTCGCAGTGATTTTATACCTCAGCTGAAAACTTTGTGGGAATTCAGGCCAAAGAGGAGAAGTTTATCCCATCCAGTGGTCCTTTCACACTTTTCGGCTAGAGAAACGCAATCGCTATGCTATGCAACAGATAAATGCGCTTTTATGCATAATAAATGTAGCGCCTATGCGTGTTTCTGCACGGCAAAACCCGACCCGTAATGGATATTCCACAGCGCTTTATCATTTTTTAGAAAAAGGTGCCTATGCACATGCCAACAAACGATAGTGATGATCTATGCCCAGTAAACAGTTAACGCCCGTACTTGGCTTTGCCGGGTACAGCGGTGCCGGAAAAACCACGCTGCTCGAAGCCGTCATTCCCCACCTTAAAACCGCGGGCTTAAAAGTCGGCCTGCTGAAACACAGTCACCACGATATTGAGCCGGATAAACCCTCAAAAGACAGCTATCGCCTGCGCTATGCGGGCAGCGATCAACTGCTGCTGGCAACCTCAAAACGCCACATGCTTTTTTTTGAATATCATGATCAGGAGAATCGGGAGCCTTCGCTGAAAGAGTGCTTGGCACAACTGGATCACGCTCGGCTGGATGTTGTATTGGTGGAAGGCTTTCGCGATGAAAAATTCGCCAAAATAGAAGTTCACCGTCCACGCTATGGAAAACCCACCCTGTACAATCAGGACAAACACATTATTGCTGTCGCCTATGACGAGAAACCCACCGGTTTCGATCACTCAGGATTACCCGCGCTCGACCTGAACCAATCTGCTAACATTGCAGCCTTCATTAAATATTGGCTGAAAAATGCACCAATACATGAGAAGTATCTCGCTTATGAACCTTTGATGTAAAACCTCTCTCCCGAGCAACGTATTGACGTGAATAAAGTCGGTTGAAATGACAAGCTCAATGTGTCGGAATTATTAGGCCTGTTGATATTTTGAGGTTGTTTTTACAACAAAAGATCTTACCCGAAGTGGAAAAATTAACGATCTACGTCCGGATTTACCCATCCACGTATCGCCCGTTTCAATTAAAAACTTCAAAATGAGTCTTTCTATATATGGATAAGAAGCTAGAGATGAAATTAACTACCCGTACCCTCAGTCCACGTAAACAAATCGCTCTGGTTGCCCACGACCACTGCAAATCTGAATTACTGCGCTGGGTGAAGGAAAACAAAGATGCACTTTCGCACCATTCGCTGTTTGCGACCGGCACGACGGGTAATATCCTGAGCCGGGAGACGGGCCTGTCGATCACGTCACTAATGAGCGGTCCTTTGGGCGGTGATCAGCAGTTGGGGTCGATGATTTGTGAAAAGAAAATCGATGTGCTGGTTTTCTTCTGGGATCCGCTAAGTGCCGTACCGCACGACCCGGATGTGAAGGCGCTGCTTCGCATTGCCGCAGTATGGAATATTCCGGTGGCAATTAACCGGGCGTCGGCCAACTACCTCATTTCATCTCCGATGATGACGCACGAAGTCGACATTGAAGTGCCAGACTACGACAAATATCTCGAAGAAAGGCTGTAACGCCTTGATGAGTCTCCGCCCATAACCCAAGGTGTGGTGGCGCGAAGCCGCCACCCTTATTACTGTATTCACGCCATTGTCGATAAGGTGTGCAATCAGCAAACGTCGGTAGAAACTGGTTTTTGTTTTGCTTGGCTTACTCAAACATCTTTCCTTTTTAGCGGTAGTTAATAATCGGGTTTTCTTTGAATATGTTGCACCCAGCGTAGCCTTTACAGAGGCAGGATGAACGGCCAGTCGCAATTTTAGTGCTACGCTTCACACCCGAGACAATTGATTGCCTATCGCCTGCCTCTTAATGCGTCATACAACCGCTTAAATTTCTATTCCACCACTTAACCACTGAGTGAATGCCTTATTGCACGAGAAGCCATAGAGTTAGCACTGTGAATCAATTCAATAAGGACAATGGCTATGATGTGGTTTCTCACCTGTGTCGCTGCGCTGATTGGCGGCTACTTCATCTATGGGGCGTTTATTGAAAAGGTGTTCGGCGTAAACGAACTCCGGAAAACCCCAGCACATACTAAAACCGACGGTGTTGATTATGTTCCGATGTCGACGCCTAAGGTGTATCTGGTTCAGCTTCTGAACATTGCCGGTGTGGGCCCAATCTTCGGTCCGATCATGGGTGCGCTATATGGCCCGGCGGCGATGCTTTGGATTGTGGTGGGATGTATCTTTGCGGGTGCAGTACACGACTACTTCTCTGGCATGTTGTCAGTCCGTAATGGTGGCGCTTCCGTGCCAAGCATTACTGGCCACTATCTGGGTAACGGCGCAAAACATTTTATGAACATTTTTGCCATTATCCTGTTGCTGCTGGTTGGTGTGGTTTTTGTTTCTGCACCTGCAGGTATGATCACCAACCTGATCAACGAACAAACCAGTCTGACAGTAACAATGACCAGCATGGTCGTAATTATCTTCACGTATTACATCATTGCGACTATCGTTCCAATAGATAAAATCATCGGCCGTTTCTATCCGTTCTTCGGTGCCCTGCTGATCTTTATGTCTGTGGGTCTGATGACAGCGATTGGCTTTTCTGATGAGCACACTGTCATGGGCAACTTTGCAGTAAGCGACATGTTCAGCAACCTGAATCCAAACGATATGCCACTGTGGCCAGCCCTGTTCATCACCATTGCGTGTGGCGCGATTTCAGGCTTCCATGCAACCCAATCTCCACTGATGGCACGCTGCGTGGAAAATGAGAAGAACGGTCGCTTTGTGTTCTACGGAGCCATGATTGGTGAAGGTATCATCGCCCTGATCTGGTGTGCCGTTGCCTTGTCTTTCTTCGGTTCGCTGGAGGCACTGAATGATGCTGTGGCCAGTGGCGGTCCGGGTAATGTGGTTTACAGTGCCTCATTCGGCTTGTTGGGTGTGTTCGGTGGCATCATTGCGTTCCTGGGTGTGGTTATCCTGCCTATCACTTCTGGCGACACTGCATTCCGTTCAAGCCGCCTTATCCTCGCTGAATACTTCAATATGGAGCAAAAATCGCTGCGCAGCCGACTGCTGATGGCAATGCCACTCTTTGTCATCGGTGGCATCCTGACCCAGGTAGATTTCGGCATTATCTGGCGCTACTTTGGGTTTGCAAACCAAGCCACGGCAGTCATGATGCTGTGGACAGCATCCGCATACCTGCTGCGCCATAACAAGCTTCATTGGATCACTACCGTTCCAGCAATGTTTATGACATCAGTGTGCGTGACCTTCATCCTGAACAACGCCACACTGGGCTTTGGCCTGCCCATGAATATCTCAACAGGTGCCGGTGTTCTTTTTGCCCTGATGGTAGCAGCCTACGTGATAAAAACGTCGAAAGGGAAAGGTGAAACAGAACTCGATGATGAAGAGATCCCTCAGGCAGAAACTAAAACAGCCTAATATAACAAAATGTTAAAATAGAGCCTGCCTTCGCAGGCTCTATTTGTTTCATTTCCCGTCACAGATACAATGAGAAAAAAGAAAGCAAAGGTCCACCATGGAACTGATTGTCTCGCTGCTGCAGCAAATGTGTGTGTATCTGGTGCTGGCTTATATGCTCAGCAAAACACCCATCATTCTGCCTTTGTTAAACATATCTTCACGTTTAAGCCACCGACTTATCTGTTATGTCCTTTTCTCTGGCTTTTGCATTCTCGGGACTTATTTTGGCCTTCATATTAATGATGCAATTGCCAATACCCGAGCAATTGGTGCCGTCATGGGTGGCCTTTTCGGCGGGCCGGTGGTGGGCTTTTTCGTTGGCTTCACCGGCGGTATTCATCGCTATTCCCTAGGGGGGTTTACGGATCTCGCCTGTGGCATATCCACCACTGCAGAAGGACTCATTGGCGGCCTGATGCATGTTTACTTTGTGAAGCGTAACCGTATCGGCCAGCTGTTTAACCCCGCAGTGGTGTTTGGGATAACGTTCGTCGCCGAGGCGTTGCAAATGATCATCCTGCTACTGGTGGCCAAGCCCTTTGATGAATCTTATGCCCTTGTGTCAACGATTGCAGCTCCCATGATCATTGCCAATTCTTTCGGTGCTGCCCTGTTTATGAGCATCTTACAAGACAGGAAAACCATCTTCGAAAAATACTCTGCCTCATTTTCACGTCGCGCATTGACTATCGCTGACCGATGCATAGGCATTCTTCATAATGGATTGAATGGCGATTCAGCAGGAAAAATTGCCCGTATTATTTACGAAGAAACTCAAGTGGGCGCCGTATCTATCACCGATAATGAAAAGATCCTCGCTTATGTCGGCATTGGCGATGATCACCATCTGCCTGCAACTAAAATTTCCTCACAAAGCACATTGGATGCCATTGCAAAAAATACCATCATATACCTTGATGGTGCAGAAAAGCCCTATCAGTGCTCACTTTCACAAGATTGCAAACTTGGCTCCGCACTGATCATCCCACTGCGCTCAGGGGAAGACGTGGTTGGCACCATTAAACTTTATGAACGTAAACATAAGCTGTTCTCTACCATCAATATGTCAGTGGCAGAGGGAATTGCCCAACTCCTTTCCAGCCAAATCCTGTTCAGTGGGTACTTGCAACAAAAATCGTTGCTGACACAGGCTGAAGTAAAATTATTGCATGCACAGGTCAATCCGCATTTTTTGTTCAATGCCCTCAACACCATCAGTGCTGTGGTACGCCGCGATGCAGACAAAGCCCGTGAGCTTATCCAAAACCTGTCCCGGTTTTTCCGCAGTAACCTCAAACAAAATGTGCACTTGGTATCGCTTCGCGATGAACTCGAACATGTCAATGCGTATCTGAGTATCGAAAAGGCACGGTTCACGGACAGGCTAAATGTGGAAATTCAAATCGATGACTGTCTGCTGGATGTGCAGATCCCGAGCTTCACCCTTCAGCCACTGGTAGAAAACGCCATTAAGCACGGTATTTCCAATCTGCTTGAAGGCGGGAAAGTACACATTTTCAGCACCCCCGTTCCAGACGGTTATGCCATTTCCGTTGAAGATAACGCAGGCTGTTTCGTACCACCGTCGAAGAACCACGAAGGGTTGGGACTGGAAATTGTGACAAAACGGCTTGAACATCACTTTGGGCGTGATTCATCACTTAAAATTGAAACCAAGCATGAACAATTTACCCGAATGACGTTTATCATTCCGGTTTCCGAAGTAAGCACAGGTGCACATGTAAGATGTTAACTGCACTGGTCATTGACGATGAACAGTTTTCTCGCGAAGAACTTATCACATTACTGGTAGAAACAGGCGACATTGAAATCATCGGTGAAGCCCCGAACGCAATTCTTGGCCTGAAGAAAATCAACGAATTGAAGCCGGATGTGGTGTTTTTGGATATCCAAATGCCAAAGGTAACGGGCCTTGAGCTGCTCTCTATGCTCGATCCTGACAACATGCCTTTCGTCGTTTTCGTTACCGCTTACGACCAGTACGCCATCGAAGCCTTCGAAGAGAGTGCGTTCGACTATTTACTCAAACCTGTTGAACCCAACCGTTTGATAAAAACGGTACAGAAGTTGACACGGACCGTGAAAAAGCAGTCTGCGCCTCAAAACTTGTCGGCACTGGCACCAGAAACGCTAACTCAAATCCCGTGCACTGGATACAACCGTATTTTACTGGTGCCGATTAACCAAGTAGAAAGCATATACAGTGATATCAGAGGCGTCCATGTCCATACCCCGGATCAAACCCCAACCACTCCACTCACCCTGAAAACGCTGGAAGAAAAAACGCCGCTGCTTCGTTGTCACCGCCAGTATCTGGTCAACGTCAATCACATCCGCGAAATCAAGCTGTTAGAAAATGGTGTCGGAGAAGTCGTTACCTGTAGCGGCTTGAAAATTCCTATCAGCCGCCGTTACCTGAAAACCCTGAAAGAAGTGATCGGTTTGATGGGCTGATCCGCTATTCAGCCATTGTCTTGCTCACCGAAGCGTCTGGTATCCATTAAAAAAGTGGTTCACCGGGCCATTACCTTTTCCCACATTCAGTTCATTAGCATGGGCAATCGCTTCAGAGATATAAGCTTTCGCTGACCAAACCGCACTGTAAAGATCGTGTCCCTGCGCAAGATAAGACGCAAGCGCAGCAGAGAGTGTACAACCGGTGCCATGGGTATTGTTGGTTGGGATCCGTCTTGCTGAAAAGCGCTCAATATGCGCCTTCAGGATCAGAAAATCAGTGCTGCTCTCGTCCGCCTCAAGATGCCCACCTTTCAGCAATACCGACGCCGCCCCCAATGCACGCAAGCCTGCCACCATCCCGGTCATTTCAGCCTGATTTTGAGGTATCACGCTGCCGGTGAGCGCAGCGCCTTCCGGTAAGTTTGGCGTTACCACACTGGCAAGCGGCAACAAATCATTTTTCAGTGTACTGATAGCGTCCTGCGCCAGCAGCAAATCACCACTGGTGGCGACCATCACGGGATCAACGACAAGATGTCTCGGCCTGTAGTGGCGGATTTTTTCCGCGACTACCCTGATGATATTTGCATCGGCCAACATGCCCACCTTAACCGCAATCACGTCAAGGTCTGAAAACACCGCATCCAACTGGTGCGCAACATGTTCGATAGGGATTGGAAAGATTGCGGACACGCCCTGGGTATTTTGGGCAGTGATGGCCGTGATTACCGAGCAGGCATACCCGCCCGTTGCCGAAATGGCTTTGATATCTGCCTGAATACCTGCCCCGCCGCCGCTGTCAGATCCGGCAATGGTGAGAACAATGGGGGTGGAATGTGGAAAAGATTTCATGGAAGTCCCTTATTAATAAGGGGAACGTGAGTAAGCGGAATAAAGAGGAAAGGTGAACAATATCCAACTTAAACATAGTTCCCTACGTCAGTGCTAACTGCATCAGGTTCAACGGGTCACGCATTGCGTTCTCAGCCTGGGGGCTCCCCGACTATGTGTTTGATACTAACAAGATTGGTTAAAAGCGCAATCACCTCATACTCAAGTAAATTGCAGATACCCGAATTCAGAGGTCTGCTGAAAAATAGACCAATCAAATCCGGTATCGATGAAAATGTGTTGACCTTACTGCTAGGTAAAGGTTTAGACTTTATTCATGTTGTTTCGCAATGTAAGCCAGATGCGTATTTCTACGTTCAGAAAATACTGGATATCCATCATCAGCCTGCTCGCCATGCTGTTGTCGGTTATTGCATCTGCTTCGCCAATGAACGAGATGATGATCGAGCATCATCAACCCCCCCTCCCTTGCGAAATGAAAGAACAGAGCTCAAACCCTCACGGTAACCACCACAGCGTCATGGCGACAGCTTCTGCCCCTGATTGCAGCTCGCAGACCAACATGGCCCACAACTGCTGTCCGGCAACCTGCTTCTCCTCGGTTGCCCTGTTTTCTGACACGCAAACACCCTCTCTTCATCTGGCTAAATTGGCCCTGATCAGTGCCGAACCGTCTTCTGCTGTGGTTTATCAGCCCCAATCCCTCTTCCGTCCGCCAATACGCTAAATCCGTCCCCTGACCTTATTGCGCCGCAAAAAAGGCGCTGAGTGTATTTTCGCGTCATTTTCGGCGCAAAAAACGGATTTAGTTATGACATTCAAACCAAGCTTACCGGCTTTGTCAGTCAGTGTGTTGGTCTCCGTGGCTGTGCCTGCTCTTGCACACACTGAAGCAGCGCAGACCCAGGTTGCCATGCACCAGAATACGCTGACCCAGCTTATAGAACAGGCACTGGCTTATGATGCCAGCCGCAAACAGTTTTACGCGCAATCCCAAGCCATGCGTGAAACCGGCATTGCCAGTGCAACCTTAATGGATCCCAAACTCAAAGTGGGCTTTGGTGGCCTACCCGTTGACAGTTTCCAATTCGATCAGGATCCCATGACCAATATTTCTGTGGGCCTGATGCAGCAATTTGAACGTGGGGACACCCTCTCACTTCAACAGAAAAAAGCCAACCAACAGGCCGATGGCATGTCATTGCAGGTTGCCGCCCGCGAGCGTGAAGTGGCCAACAGTATTACCCAGCTTTGGCTGGAACTCGGCTATCAGCAACAGGCTGAAATCATCCTGAAAGAAAACCAGCGCCTGATGCGCGAACTCGCCAACTTCATCCAGACCAACTACTCGATTGGTAAGAACGAAGCTCAGGATTTATTGAATGCCCAACTGCAGGTAAGCAAACTGGACGAGAAACTTCAGGCCAATGCGCAAATGCAGCGACGCATCACCTCCCAGCTATCGGAGTGGCTGGGTACAGAATGGCTGGCACAGAACAGCCACCTGATGGCGTCAAACCAGCTTTCGTGGAATACCCTGGATACCCGTCTGAGCCATTCAGGCACCACTGAACATTACGCCCTGCTGGTCAATCATCCGATGGTGAAAATGACCGAAGCGGCGATTTCCGCAAGTGAAACTCAGGTCGAAATCGCTGAGCAGGCATATACACCGCAATTTGGTGTTGAAGTGATGTATGCCTACCGTCAGGCCAATGGTATGAACGGCCAGCCTGCCTCTGATCTGGTCAGCGCCTACCTGACGATGGATTTACCTCTGTTCACTGACAACCGTCAGGATAAAAACCGCAGTGCCGCCCAATATCAGGTCGGTGCCGCCAAATCCCAGCGAGACCTTCTTCTTGCGCAGATGAACGCCAAGGTGAATGCCTTGCTGGTGGACAGGGAAAACCTCAATCAGCGACTTGAACACTACCAACACACCTTGCTGGAGCAAGCCAAGGCTCGCACCCAGGCCGTTGAACGGGGCTACCAGAACAACACCGCACAGTTCAGCGACGTCATTACCGCAGCCAGTGATGAACTGACGCTGTCCCTTGAGAAGCAGCGCCTAATCACTGACCTGAATCTGGTTAACAGCAACCTGGCGGCGCTGCTTGGTGGTTTCGACTATCAGGCAACGACACCGGATATCCCACAACCGACGACCAGAAAACACTGATCGGTAAGCGAGGAAAGAACAATGAAAACAATGCAAGTCGCCACGCTGGCGTTACTGGTTGGTGGTGTTATCGGGTACAGCGCTAACCAATTTATCTCAGGGCACGATATGTCCGCCATGGCTGACACATCAGCAGCAAGCAATAATGAGCCACTTTACTGGGTGGCGCCGATGGATCCCAATTATCGCCGGGACAAACCCGGTAAATCACCGATGGGTATGGATCTCATCCCGGTGTATGCCGAAGATTTGGCGGGCGGTAACGACAAGCCCGGCACTGTGACTATCGACCCGGCGGTTGAAAACAACCTTGGCGTAAAAACTGCGCCTGTTGTGCTTTCAAAACTGTCTCCCCGCATCGAAACGGTCGGCTATATCGCCTTTGATGAAAGCCATCTGTGGCAAACCAATGTCCGTGTCGCAGGCTGGGTTGAGAAGCTCAACATCAACGCCGTGGGTGAAACAGTCAGTGAGAATGACGTCCTGTTTACCCTGTACTCGCCTGAGCTGGTGAAAGCGCAGGAAGAGTTGTTGAACGCGCACCGTACAGGCCGCAAAGGCTTGGTAAAAGGGGCAACTGAGCGCCTGCTCTCCCTCGGGGTTGACCGCGAACAAATCGAGCAAATTACCCAACGCGGCAAAGCGTCCCAGACCATTGAGGTCAAAGCACCCGCAGACGGTGTTATCGCTAGCCTGAACATACGTGAAGGCGGCTACCTGTCACCGGCGCAAGCTGTTATCAGTGCTGGTCCACTGGATGAGGTCTGGGTCGATGCAGAAGTGTTTGAGCGACAGGCTCACTGGGTAAAAGCCGGCAGTAAGGCAGTGATGACACTGGACTCTATCCCCGGCCAGACCTGGGAAGGCGAAGTTGATTATGTCTACCCAATCCTTGACCCGAAAACGCGTACCCTTCGTGTGCGCCTGAAGTTCCCGAATGCCGAAGGCGACCTTAAGCCAAACATGTTCGCCAATATCGCCTTGCAGCCTGTGACTGAAAATGCGGTGCTGACCATCCCGAAATCGTCAGTGATCCGTTCCGGGGGCATGACCCGTGTGGTACTGGCTGAGGGTAACGGTAAATACCGTTCTGCCCGTATTAAAGTGGGACGTGAAGCGGATGATCAAATCGAAGTCCTGCAGGGGCTCACCCAGCAGGATCGCGTGGTGACCTCCGCACACTTTATGCTTGATTCAGAATCCAGCCAGTCAGCAGATTTAGCGCGCATCTCTTCGTCTCAAGAGACGGGCGTTGAGCCTCCACCGGAAACCCAATGGACCAAAGGTGAAATCACCGACGTGATGATGGATCACCGCATGCTGACCATCAACCACGAGCCGGTTCCAGAGTGGGGTTGGCCGGGCATGGTGATGAATTTCACGTTTGCAGATGGCGTGGAAATGGGTGATTTCGATGTCGGTCAGGCGATTGACTTTGAAATGCAGAAAAGTGCATCCGGCCAGTACGAAATTGTCGATTACAGCATCAGTGAAAGTGCAACGCCAAATGACGTATGGATTGAAGGAAACATTTCGATGCTGATGGCAGATTTCGGCATGATCACCCTTGCCCACCAGCCTGTCGAAGCATGGCGCTGGGACGCGGGGGAAATGAACTTCTCTGTCGACGGCAACGTGGATCTCAGCGGCTTTGCCGAGGGTCAGACAGTCCGCTTCCAGGTAGAGAAAAACGGCGCTGAATACACCTTGAAAGCGCTGGAGCTGGACGGAGGTAACCCATGATTGGCGCGATTATCCGCTGGTCGCTCGCCAACCGCTTTCTGGTGTTGGTGGCGACCCTGTTCCTTACGCTGGGTGGTCTCTACAGTGTCAAAAACACACCGGTAGATGCCATTCCGGATTTATCTGATGTCCAGGTGATCATCAAAACCAGTTACCCGGGGCAGGCCCCGCAGGTTGTGGAAGATCAGGTTACCTACCCGCTTACAACAGCAATGTTGGCGGTGCCGGGCGCTGAAACCGTGCGCGGCTTTTCATTTTTTGGCGACTCTTACGTTTACATCATCTTTAACGATGATACCGACATGTACTGGGCGCGCTCACGTGTGCTGGAATACTTGAGCCAGGTCGCTCCCAAACTGCCGCCAAACGCCAAGCCAACCCTTGGCCCGGATGCTACCGGTGTGGGCTGGGTTTACAGCTATGTACTTCAGGATAAAACCGGCCAGCATGACTTGTCTGAGCTTCGCAGCCTTCAGGACTGGTTCCTGAAATACGAACTGCAAACGGTAGAAGGTGTATCGGAAGTTGCCACTGTCGGCGGCATGGTGAAGCAATACCAGGTGCAGATTGATCCTGCCAAGTTGCGTGCCTATAACCTGACGCTGCAACAGGTCAACATGGCTATCCAAAACGGCAATCAGGAAGCCGGTGCATCGGTAATTGAAATTGCCGAAGCCGAACACATGGTGCGCACAACAGGGTATCTCTCCAGCGTGGAAGATATCCAGTCACTGCCAATTACCGTCACAGAGAAAGGCACGCCTTTACTGCTGGGTGATATCGCAGACATCAACATTGGCCCACAGATGCGCCGCGGTATCTCCGAGTTCAACGGCGAAGGTGAAGCGGTGGGTGGTGTCATCGTTATGCGATTTGGCGAAAACGCCAGCGAAGTGATTGCTAACGTCAAAACCAAGCTGGAAGAACTCAAGCGCAGCCTGCCGGAAGGTGTCGAAATCGTACCAACCTATGATCGCTCAACCCTGATTGATGCGGCGGTGGAGAACCTTTGGAAGAAGCTGGCGGAAGAATTCATCGTGGTGGCGGTGGTCTGTGCCCTGTTCCTGTTCCATATCCGCTCTTCGCTGGTGATTGCGATCAGTTTGCCTGTCGGTATTCTTTCCGCGTTTATCGTGATGCACTGGCAAGGCATTAACGCCAACATCATGTCACTGGGCGGTATTGCGATTGCGATTGGGGCCATGGTGGACGGGGCGATCGTGATGATCGAAAACGTGCACAAGCACATAGAGCGCACGCCACTGACAGACAAAAACCGCTGGCAGGTCATCGGTAAAGCAGCGGAAGAAGTGGGTGCGCCCCTGTTCTTCTCGCTGCTGATCATCACCCTGAGTTTTGTGCCCGTCTTCGCGCTGGAAGGTCAGGAAGGCAAGATGTTCTCGCCGCTCGCATTCACCAAAACCTATGCAATGGCCGCCGCCGCTGGCCTTGCCATTACATTGGTGCCGGTGCTGATGGGTTATTTCATCCGTGGCAAGGTATTGCCTGAGCACAAAAACCCGGTGAACAAAGGGCTGGTCGCACTCTACCGGCCGCTGCTGAACCTCAGTCTTAAGTTCCCAAAAACCATGATTGCGGTCGCTATTGCCCTGATGGCATCAGCGTATTACCCCACCAGCAAACTGGGCAGTGAGTTCATTCCTCCGTTGGATGAAGGCGATCTGATGTACATGCCGACCACTTATCCCGGCATATCCATCGGTAAAGCGCGGGAGCTTTTGCAACAGACCAACAAGCTGATTAAAACCGTACCGGAAGTAGCATCCGTATGGGGCAAGATTGGCCGCGCGGAAACCGCGACTGACCCTGCCCCGCTGACCATGATTGAGACGGTTATCCAGCTGAAACCCCGTGAAGAATGGCGTGAAGGCGTTACCACGGACTCGCTGCGCAAAGAGTTCGACAATCTGGTGCAGTTCCCGGGCCTGACCAATGCGTGGGTCATGCCGATTAAAACCCGTATCGACATGCTGGCAACAGGTATCAAAACACCGATTGGTATCAAGATTGCCGGCCCGGACCTTAACGTGATCGAAACCATTGGTGCAGAGCTTGAACCCATTCTCCATGGCGTTAAAGGCACGGCGTCTGTTTACGCTGAGCGTGTGGCGGGTGGCCGGTATGTCACTATCGACATCAAGCGCCGCGCTGCAGCTCGCTATGGCCTCAGCATTAAAGACGTCCAGCAGGTTATCACCACCGCCATTGGCGGCATGAACGTCGGGGAAACCATTGAAGGTCTGGAGCGCTACCCCATCAACGTTCGATATCCGCAGGACTATCGTGATTCGGTGGTGAAGCTGCAAAACCTGCCACTGGTGACCCCCAATGGTGCGCGTATTGCGCTGGCAGATGTCGCAGATATTCGCTATGAAGATGGCCCGCCGATGATCAAAACCGAGAACGCACGTCCGAACGGCTGGGTATTTGTCGATATCGACGGGCGCGATCTGGGCTCCTATGTGGTGGAAGCACAGCAGGCCGTTGCCGAGCAGCTGTCACTACCTGCGGGCTATTCACTGGCATGGTCAGGGCAGTACGAATATATGGAGCGTGCAAAAGAGCGTTTGAGTGTGGTGGTTCCCATCACTATCGCCATCATCATGCTGCTTCTTTATATGAGCTTCCGCCGTGTTGGCGAGGTACTGATCATCATGGCAACCCTGCCACTTTCTCTGGTCGGTGGCCTGTGGTTGATGCATTACCTGGGCTTTAACTTCTCGGTCGCTGTGGGCGTTGGTTTCATTGCCCTTGCTGGTGTTGCTGTGGAAATCGGCGTCATCATGCTGGTTTATCTCAACCAGGCGTGGCACTACAAGAAGCTACATGCCAGGGAAGAAAAACAGCCCCTGACCATGACTGACCTGACCGACGCCATCCGCGAGGGCGCAGGCCTGCGTGTCCGCCCGGTCATGATGACCGTACTGACCGTTATTATCGGCCTTATCCCCATCATGTACGGGGAAGGCACGGGTTCTGAAGTGATGCAGCGTATTGCCGCACCAATGATTGGCGGCATGGCATCCGCACTGCTTCTAACCCTGCTGGTATTGCCAGCCATCTTTAAGCTTTGGAAAAACAAAGAAATTACTCAACACACATAACGAAAACACTGGGCTGAAAGGCCCAGTGATACCTACTTTAAAAAGGAAAACACCATGAAAAAGACATTACTGGCACTTTCTCTGGCACTGGTTACTACAGGCGCATTCGCTGACGCGATGGATCATTCGAAAATGGATCATGGCAAGATGGATCACAGCGCTATGGGCCACGGTGACATGGACCATTCCAAGATGGACCATTCAGGCATGATGAACATGGAAGGCATGTCTGCAGTGGGTATGCCGGCAAAAGGCGCCAAACCTGACAAGGTGGTTCACGTTCTCCTGACTGATGACATGCGTATCAACTTCAAAAAAGAAGTAAAAATCGAGCCAAATGACGTGGTGCAGTTTGTGGTGATGAACGTGGGTAAAATTGACCATGAGTTTTCCATCGGGTCAATGGAAGAACAACTGAAACACCGCGAAATGATGAAAACCATGACAGGCCACCATGAGCACGATTCAGGCAGCACGGTCACGGTCAAGCCAGGCAAAGCCAAACAGCTGCTGTGGCACTTCCACGGCGACAAAAATGTCGAGTTTGCCTGTAATATCCCAGGCCACGCCGAAGCCGGTATGGTGAAGAGCATCAAGCTATAGTACTGAAAAGGTCGCTGAATACGCAGCGGCCTTGTTTATATAGAGGTTTGTTCCAGATACGAAAAAGCCCGCTGAGTTCAGCGGGCTTTCCTAATTTGGCGGAGAGATAGGGATTTACTCGGTCGCAAGCTCCCTTGCCCTTCGGGCCGTTGCCTTTTCGGCTTCGCCGGGCAACGTTGTCTCGCTTCGCTCGGCTGAACCCCAAGGGTCTAGGGTTCTGCCTCCCTATCTCCAAAGGTTTGTTTCAGATACAAAAAAGCCCGCTGACTTCAGCGGGCTTTCCTAATATGGCGGAGAGATAGGGATTTACTCGGTCGCAAGCTCCCTTGCCCTTCGGGCCGTTGCCTTTTCGGCTTCGCCGGGCAACGTTGTCTCGCTTCGCTCGGCTGAACCCCAAGGGTCTAGGGTTCTGCCTCCCTATCTCCAAAGGTTTGTTTCAGATACAAAAAAGCCCGCTGACTTCAGCGGGCTTTCCTAATATGGCGGAGAGATAGGGATTTGAACCCTAGATACGCTATTAACGTATGCCGGTTTTCAAGACCGGTGCTTTCAACCACTCAGCCATCTCTCCGTAAGTGCGGCGAATAATACTGGGGTCTTTTCCGCCTGTAAACCCCCTTTTTGTGTGTTCTTATTTGAATGCTCAAAAAGCAATCAAAGGCATTGTTGAATGCCTGCATAAAATCCGAATAGTCAACATCTTGAAATTGCGAATTTAGCGTCATATATCCATCAAACATTTTTTTGGTAGGCGCGATCTCCCTGAACCACACTGCTACAATACCCCACAATAGAAACGATTCAACGACGACAATGAAAAAAATACTCCTCATTTTCATTCTTTCAATTATCAGTTTTTCACCAGCATATGCTGCCGAAGAGGAAACAAGCATCAAAGGCGCTGCCTGTCTGGTTTCTGATATCGAAGGCCGGATACTGGTAACCCGGGATATTCTCAATAACCGCATCTCAATACCTGGTGGTTATATCGATAACGATAATCCCGCCGATGCCGCTATCAGAGAAACGAAGGAGGAAACAGGTATCGATGTTGAGGTAGTAAAAGAAATCGCAAGACCTGGCCAGGCCATTTTATTTGACTGTCGGGCGCTCTCCCCTATCCCCATTCACAACCAAAAAGACGGCAACGCAACGGTAGCGAGCTGGCAGGCCGAACACTTTGGCCGCGAAGTGCGGGCCGTGTACATGATGGCACCTGATGACAAGATGCGAAAGGCAGCAAGGTTTCCGGAGCAGGTTGATATGTTTCCTACGCTACTCCATGTCACCACGCCCAGTGAAACCCAGCACTATAAGGATTTCCACCATCTCAGCAGTGAATTTAATCGTTGGAATGCGTCTTTGAACCATGGCGTCCAGAACATCATTAACACGTTACCATCTCTGGTCGGCACCGTGTTAAAAGCCTCGTCAGGATTGGGTAACGGTGTCCTCTTCTTTATCCTGATCCCTTTTGCAATGGCAACAGGCGGGTTTAAACGCGCTTCGCAAGTGCTATTTGCCACTGTCGCCGTCACGTTAGTGGTCGGATTTGCCAAACTGCATTTTGCGGTGCCGCGCCCATTCTATCTTTACCCAGATTTACAGCTGGCAAGTGCCTCTGGCTTTGCGTTTCCCAGCGGGCACACCGCCACTGCCTTTGCCGTGTGGGGACTGATTTACTTTTGGCTGAAACAAGCTGGCAGGAACTCCCTGGCAATTTGGCTGGTACCATCTGTACTGGTCGCACTCAGCCGGGTTTATCTTGGGGTGCACTATGTCACGGATGTAGTGGCCGGCGCCGTCGTGGGCACACTCATTGCCGCCGCGGCGCAGTCTTTTACACAAAAGGAATGGATTGCAACACCAAGGCTTTGGTTAGGAATAGGGGTTATCGCCTTGCCACTGGCAGCGACACAGATTCAACCGACTTTCCTTTATTGTCTGGCGTTTTCCCTCGTCTTTGCCTCTGTGCTGTTATTGATGGAAAAGCACGCAACCCGCGTGTCGCAGCCATTGGGTAAAAGAGGGTTTGTGTTGTCGCTTGTTGGTGTTTCAGGTATTGCGGCAGCGGTGGGAGTAGCCACGCAGCTGTCAAACTCCAGCATTCACATTTTGGCAATTACAACCGTTGGCTTTGCATTGCTGGCAATCCTGATAGCTTGGTTCGTCCCAAAATTCAGCCAGTAAACCTAAAACCAAAGAACGCTGAGGGCGTCACGGCTTGCATTAGGGTCGTACCGATTGCAACGAAATTGCATCGTCATCGCAGATGTGACCATAATGACGCCCTTGTTTCAAATCACGATATTCCCATGAGCCAATGTCCTGAGTGCGGAAACGCACTTTCCTGCACCGCTGAAACCGGCCAATGCTGGTGTATGCAGTATCCAAACCTTTTCCCAACCCCAAAGCGCGATAGTCTGTCATGCCTGTGCCAACAGTGTCTTGCCAAGCGTATTAACGAAAAACTGGAAAGCCTTTATCAGCAATACACTACCAATGATTTGATTCGTCTGGCGAAGCCCTACCGGGATCAGAAAACCTTGGTTGAAGGATTGGATTACACCATAGAAAAAGGACGTTATGTCTTCTCTGCGTGGTATCACTTAAGGCGTGGTTCTTGCTGTGGCAATGGTTGCAGGCATTGCCCTTATGGAAAATCCTGATCATCAAGTTATAGAAATGCGGGCATAATCACGAAGACACCCCTATCCTAACCGATGACGCAGTTTTACCGCCAATATAACCAAGTAACGTTATCGGGTGAGGGACATGTTTTAAATTGTGCAGGATCAGTAAGTAACAATCAGGATCTGGTAGACTCTTTTCTAGAATATTAACAGCTCAAAGAAGAACAATGACAACACATTTTTTCCCTCTGAAAAATGCAATTCAGGATTATGCCTGGGGCAGTTGTACCGCGCTAACCGAACTTTTCAACATGCCAAATCCGGAAAACAAACCACAAGCTGAAATCTGGATGGGCGCCCACCCAAACGGCTGCTCCAAAATCCTTGTCGATGGCAAAGAGACCCTGCTGTCAGCCTTTATCCGCTCGGACATGGAAAGCATTTTGGGCCAGGACACCGCAAAACAGTTTGGCGAGCTGCCATACCTGTTCAAAGTGCTGTGCGCAGAGAAGGCGTTGTCGGTACAAGTACACCCAAGCAAAGCACAGGCAGAAGCAGGATTTGCCAAAGAAGACGCAGCGGGAATTCCTCTTTCAGCCAGCGTTCGTAATTACAAAGACGCCAACCATAAACCAGAGTTGGTGTTTGCGCTCACGCCCTATCAGGCAATGAATGGTTTCCGCGATTACAGCGAAATTCTGGGCTTTTTCCACCGGATCAACATCGAAGAACTGTCGGCGATGGTTGATGCGCTTGAAGCAAACCAGAGCGAGCAAGGCCTTAGTGATTTCTTTGGCGCTCTGCTTTCACTCAACGGCGAAACCAAGGACGCTGCCGTCGCAAAGCTCTTGGCATTCGCGCAATCCAATCAAGCGGACACACTGTTTGCGCTGGTGCTGACCCTGTCAGAGCAGTACCCAGGCGATATTGGTTTGTTCTCGCCGCTTATCCTGAACACCCTGACCCTTCAGCCAGGTGAAGCGATGTTCCTGGATGCCTGTACGCCGCACGCATACATCAAAGGCACAGGACTTGAGATCATGGCGAACTCAGACAACGTCTTGCGCGCAGGCCTAACACCGAAACATATGGATGTGGCTGAACTGATTGCCTGCACCCGTTGCGTGCCCATGTCAAAGGGCAACGTTCTTTTGGCGCCAACTATTGATGGCAACGCACAGCATTACCCTGTGCCTGTGCCAGATTTCAAGTTCAGTGTTTACCGCAACACCCAAAACGAATCCCTGAGCACTGAAAGTGCAGAAATCCTGATTGCCGTTGATTCACCCCTCACGGTATCACACGCCAGCGGTGAGTGCCTTAATCTGGATAAAGGCCAGTCAGTATTCATTCCTGCCTATGTGGGCGAATACCTAGTGAGCTGCGACGGTACCTTTGCACGCGCCTACAACTAAGCCT
This sequence comes from Grimontia sp. THUN1695, assembly GCF_059704325.2. NCBI lineage: Bacteria > Pseudomonadati > Pseudomonadota > Gammaproteobacteria > Vibrionales > Vibrionaceae > Grimontia > Grimontia sp. THUN1695. The sequence goes on from NZ_AP046577.1 coordinate 1,701,719, forward strand.
TGGCCTTGCGGCCCCTTTCTAAATGAGGACGCCCAGCAGATGCTGGGCGTCGTTTTCGGTTATTCAACCTACCTTAAATCAAGTCAGGGACCCAATACCGTATTCCTTTCCGTAATTTTCAACGACAAAATCGATATCTTTATCACCGCGGCCTGATAGGTTGATCAGGATAGAACCTTTCTCACCCTGCTTTGCCAATTTAAAGGCGTACGCCACAGCATGTGACGATTCAATGGCCGGAATAATCCCTTCAAGGCGGGACAGTTCAAAAAACGCATCAATCGCTTCATCATCGCTGACCGTGCCATAGCTCACGCGTCCCGAATCTTTCAGGTAGCTGTGCTGCGGGCCGACGGATGGATAATCCAGGCCACTTGCCACCGAATACACTTCCTGCGGCTCTCCGTCTTTATCTTTCAGCATGTAAGATTTGAAACCGTGCATAACGCCCGGCTCACCCAGCGTCAGCGTGGCGGCATGTTCACCTTCAACATTCAGCGACCGTCCCGCAGGTTCACAACCATGAATGGCGACGCCTTCATCGTCCAGAAATGCCGTAAACAACCCCATCGCGTTCGAACCGCCGCCTACGCAGGCAACCAGATTCCTCGGCAAGCCACCGGTCATTTCCCTAAACTGAACTTTTGCTTCATTGCCAATTATGGATTGGAAATCACGAACCATCATCGGGAATGGGTGTGGCCCCACCACAGAACCAATCGCATACAGTTGGTTTACCGGATCTTTCATGTAGGCTTCAAAGGCTGAATCCACTGCTTCTTTCAGTGTCTTGCGTCCGTGGGTTGCCGGGATAACATTGGCACCAAGAATACGCATGCGCACCACATTCGGGTGCTCTTTGCGAATATCCACTTCCCCCATGTAGATATCACATTCCAGCCCAACCAACGCGGCAGCCGTTGCCAGCGCTACGCCATGCTGCCCGGCACCGGTTTCAGCAATCAGCTTTTTCTTGCCCATTTTTTTTGCCAGCAACGCTTCACCCAGACAATGGTTAATTTTGTGCGCCCCCGTATGATTGAGATCTTCACGCTTTAGATAAATATCTGCACCGTACTTTTTAGACAGGTTTTCTGCATGAAAAATAGGACTTGGCCGGCCGACGAAATGCTTGTACAGACGTGCCAGCTCAGCCCTGAATGCCGGATCCTTGCGACATTCCTCATAGGCAGCCGCAATTTCAATCATGATGGATTCCAATTCCGGCGGGATAAAGCTGCCACCATATTCGCCGAAATATCCCTGTGCATCAGGCAGTGTATGGTCAAAGGAATTTTGCATTGGGTACTCCTACTCGCTTTCCTTGTTATACCGCCCCCAGCACTGACATCACATCAAAAGGGGCAGTTGAGTTGTTCATACAAAATATATTGATTAAAGCGGAAGCAGTACGGTAACACGGCCGTTTTGTGACAACAAAAAGAGAAGAGGGTCACAAACCGCGGCGTTAGGCATTCAGTTGCTAGCGTTGCCCACCGCGTGTCTGACTGGATAGCGAAGCCACTGATTGGAATCGCCGTGAAAATTCATGCTGTCACTGAATAGTGAGCTAAAAAACCATCGAGAATAGCACCGGGATTTGCCGCACCATTTTTCTCTGCTAACAGGAAGTCATAAATCGCGTTTTCGTGGTCACTGACAAGCGTAAACAGATCCAGATATTCCGTCGCTGCGTCAGTGTTGGCTTGATAACGTTGCTGGTAGGGTGCGACCCAATCGACCATGGTGTCAATCAATTGCGGCCAAGGTAAATTGGCCCATTTTTTGGCATCACTCATCCCCTTGAATGTCATAGCTTCATCCGTTTCTGGCACCTGTTCACCAAGCAGTTCTAATCCCTGACGTAATTGCTGGGCGGTCAACTGCTCAATGTCCAGCAGACGTTGCCATGTGCCCTGCTTATCACCGTCTTCCCGATTGTCAATAAAATACCGGAAAAATGCGATGCCATAGAGCTCACCCATGTATGCAAACTTTAAAGCAGTGATCATGATGACGTTCTCCGGAGCCACCGTTGAAGGGGCGCTATCCCCCGGTAAATCAGCAATGACGCCAGGATCAACGAGCAACCGGCGATTTTATGGGCGGGCATGGCTTCGTGATACCACACAACACTGAGCACCACTGTCCAGACCGGTTCAAGGATCATAATGATGGCGGCATTGGCCGCACTCGCCCCCTTTTGTCCCAGCGTTTGCATTAAATAGCGAAGACTGGTGGCGACAACAACGCTCAGCACAAACCAAACCCAGATATTCGACGGCACTTGCTCTGGCCAGGTCTCTGTCAGCAATGACACAACCGAAGCGACTACACCGGTGACAAAAAGCTGGATACAGGTCAACACCAGCGCAGGGATCCGCTGCGCATAGCGGTTATTGACATTGAAATGGATGGCAAGACTCAATGCCGCTAACAAAAACCAGATTTGGCTGGCTGACAATTGCCACCCCACACCACCGAGTGATAACAGCGACAAACCAGACACGGCAATCGGCATCGACACCCAGAATATACGTGGCGGCTTTTGTTTGAAAAGCACCCAGGCAATCGGCGGCACAAACAGCATAGAAAGGCTCATGATAAACGCCCCCTCACCAAGTGAGGCACTCACCGACATGGCATAAATCCAGGAAAGCAACGCACAGGAAAGCAAGCTGCCAACACCGGCGGCACGAATAAAATCGCTCTTCTCAACGCGTTTCAGCGCCTTAAAACAAAAAGGAACAAGAAACAGAGAGGCAGCAATAAAACGAAGGCCGACGAAACCAAACGGCGGCATGCCCTGAATCGCCTCTTTCGAAAAAATCCAACCCCAGGCTGCCAATACCGTTGCAGCAAGCAAAATCAAGGAAGCGCGTCTTTCAGACAACATCTCGCACCACAAAATAAAAAATACCAAGCCGTATCCCCATAGATGGGGATACGCATTATCACACTGGAAGACGGGTTTGCCTATGGCATTGATAACCTCTGAATTCAGGCATCTTCAGGTTGTTTAGGTGTATTATAAATAAGATATCAACCCCAAGCAGTAAGGATGGAAACAATGGGTACAGGACAAAGGGACATGACATTGCGCTTTCTGGCAGAGCCGGGAGATGTCAATTTCGGTGGGAAGGTTCACGGTGGTGCGGTGATGAAGTGGATTGACCTTGCCGCTTACGCCAACGCGGCGGCCTGGAGCGGAAAGTACTGCATCACAGCGTATGCCGGTGGCATTCGTTTCGTGCAACCCATCCATGTTGGTAATCTGGTTGAAGTCAGCGCCAAGGTGATTTACACCGGCAATTCCTCAATGCACATTGCCATCGATGTACAGGCCAGTGACCCCAAAGAGATGAAAAACCGTCTTACCACACACTGTATCGTCATCATGGTTGCCGTTGACGAAACAGGTAAACCTACATCTATCCCGAAATGGATACCGGAAACCGAAGAAGACAAAGTATTGGAGCAATCCGCGATTCGGTTGATGAACATGCGCAAGCAGATCGGCGAAGAGATGGAAGCACACGTAAAATTATACAAATGACCGTGATTGGGGGTGACATTGCGCCTCCCTTTCTTCCTCACTCAACTTTTCTTACGGGTTCAGTGGTAAAATAAAGAAAGAAAGAAAAGTGACCATAAACAGTTCATTTATCCAGACATTGTTGAACTGGCGCTAAGTTTGATTGGTATTTCAAGAAAAACCTATCAAAAGAATAGGTAAAACCAATCATTAACAATGAAAAATACTGCTATGTTATCCCGTGATTTTAAGGGCCTGATGACCCTTTAACTTTTGTCAATTTACGTCCAAATTATCGCCCATCGTAGGGAAGTCCATATGGCGAAAGAAAACAATAATATCGTGATTTTTGGTGCCTCCGGTGATCTTACCAAGCGTAAGTTGATCCCAGCCTTCTATCACCTTTATGCGAATGGCATGATGCCGGAAAACTTCACGATCCTTGGTGTGAGCCGCACCGACTATTCAGATGAAGCATTCCGCGAGAAACTGGCAGCGTTTTTAACGGAAAACGAAAAGGTCAACGAAGAAACGCTCTCACGTTTTTGCCAACACCTTTACTATCTTCCTATTGATCCTGCCGAATCGAGCGATTACGCACAGTTGGTTACCCAGTTAGATGAACTGAGCGAAAAACACAACACAGGGCACAACAACCTCTACTATCTGGCAACACCGCCAAGTCTGTACAGCGTCATCCCTGAGTGTCTGGCCGTCCACCAGTTAAATGACCAGACAAATGGCTGGAAACGGCTGATCGTTGAAAAACCCTTCGGTTACGATACGGCATCCGCGGAAGCACTGGACGACAGCCTGCATCACCAGTTTGCCGAAGACCAGGTTTATCGCATTGACCACTACTTGGGTAAAGAAACGGTACAGAACCTGTTTGTTTTCCGTTTCTCTAACGGCATGTTTGAACCGCTGTGGAACCGCAATTTCATCGATTACGTTGAAATCACCGGCGCCGAGTTTCTTGGCGTAGAAGGCCGTGGCGGCTACTACGACCATTCAGGCGCAGTGCGCGACATGTTCCAGAATCACCTGTTACAGGTACTGGGTATGGTGGCGATGGAACCACCCGCAGCGATCCGTTCCGACTCCATCCGTGATGAAGTCACCAAAGTGATGCAAAGCTTCCGTCCGCTGAGTGACGAAGATTTGAAAAACAATCTGGTGTTAGGGCAATACACCGCCTCCAACGTGCGTGGTGAAGCCTTGCCCGGTTACCGTGAAGAGCCCGGTGTCGCCGATGATTCACGCACAGAAACCTACATCGGTCTTAAGATGTTCGTCGACACCTGGCGTTGGAATGGCGTGCCGTTTTACGTGCGCACCGGTAAGCGCCTACCTACCCGTGTGACAGAAGTGGTTATTCACTTCAAGAAAACCCCGCACCCGGTATTTGGTGCAAACGCACCGGAAAACAAACTTATCATCCGTATCCAGCCGGACGAAGGTATCCTGATGAGCTTTGGTTTGAAAAAACCGGGCGCAGGGTTTGAAGCCAAAGAAGTCTCCATGGAGTTTCACTATCAAAGCCTTCAGGAAGCCCAGTTGCTGACCGCGTATGAACGTCTGCTGCTGGATGCGATCAAAGGGGACTCTACCCTGTTTGCCCGCTCCGATGCCGTAAAAGCATGCTGGGAATTTGTAGAGCCCATCCTGCGCTACAAGGAAAACCCAGACGCCCTGTTTGGCTATGCAGCCGGAACCTGGGGCCCAGAGCAGGCCGACGAGCTATTAAAGCGCGATGGACGCGAATGGCGCTATCCCTGTAAAAACCTCACAAATACAGAATATTGCGAGCTGTGATATGAAGGAATTCCGCATTCTCGACAATGCTGACGCCGTGATCCTTGAACTGGCGTCGTCAATGAAAAGCCTGAGTGAAGAAGGACGTCCGGTTCATATCTCACTTTCCGGCGGCAGTACTCCCAAACTGCTGTTTAAACTTTTAGCCCAGCCAGAATGGGCTGACAGCATCCAATGGCAGAACCTCCACTTCTGGTGGGGCGACGAACGCTGCGTGTCGCCAGACGATGCACAAAGCAACTACGGCGAAGCCAATACCCTGCTGTTTCGCCACATTCAAATTCCGGCAGAGAACATCCACCGTATTCGTGGTGAAGATGACCCAGAGCACGAAGCAAAGCGTCTGGCAGACGAAATCAACGCCACAGTACCCGAAAAAAATGGCCTGCCCGCGTTTGACTGGATCCTGCTAGGCATGGGCGACGACGGCCACACAGCGTCACTGTTCCCGGGGCAAACTGATTATGATGAACCCGCCCTGACCGTCGTGGCGGCACACCCACAATCTGGTCAACTTCGCGTTTCGAAAAGCGCGCGCCTGCTGAACAATGCCGATCGCATCAGCTATCTGGTGTTGGGGGAAAGCAAAGCAGAGATGATTAGCGCTATTCATGGTGACAACACGCAGACTGACCTGCCGTACCCGGCTGCACATATTCAATCAACACACGGCAAAACTGAATGGTATTTAGATGCTGCTGCCGCGAAGGCATTGGCGTAAGGAGAAATAAATGAAAGGCGATATCGGTGTCATTGGTTTGGCGGTAATGGGCCAAAACCTTATTTTGAACATGAACGACAACGGCTTTAACGTTGTTGCTTACAACCGCACAACCTCTAAGGTCGATGAATTTCTGGAAGGTCCAGCGAAAGGCACCAACATCATTGGCGCATACTCACTGGAAGATCTGGTAGAAAAGCTCGAAAAACCACGCAAAGTGATGCTGATGGTGCGCGCGGGTGAGGTTGTTGATCAGTTCATCGATGCACTGACACCTTTGCTGGAAGAAGGCGACATCATTATTGATGGCGGTAACTCTAACTACCCTGACAGCACCCGCCGTATGAAAGCGCTGGAAGAAAAAGGCCTGATCTTTATCGGTGCTGGCGTTTCCGGCGGTGAAGAAGGCGCGCGTTTCGGACCTTCTATCATGCCGGGCGGTAACCCTGCTGGCTGGCCAGCAGTGAAACCTATTTTCCAGGCAATCTCTGCAAAAACCGACAACGGCGAAGCGTGCTGTGACTGGGTTGGACGTGAAGGTGCAGGTCACTTTGTGAAAATGGTTCACAACGGCATTGAATACGGCGATATGCAGTTAATCAGTGAAGCCTACCACTTCATGAAAGAAGGTCTGGGCATGAACCACGATGAAATGCAGGCCACCATGAAGGCGTGGAACAAAACGGAGCTGGACAGCTACCTGATGGAAATCAGTGCTGACATTCTGGGTTACCGCGACGAAGACGGCGAGATCGTGCTGGAGAAAATTCTGGATACCGCAGGTCAGAAAGGCACCGGCAAATGGACCGGCATCAACGCACTGGATTTTGGCATTCCACTGACACTGATCACCGAGTCTGTCTTTGCCCGCGCACTGTCTGCCCGTAAAGAAGAGCGAGAAGAAGCGGCAGCCCTGTTCCAACACAAAATTGGTCCTGTAGAAGGCGACCGTAATGAGTGGCTGGAGGCCCTGCGCAAAGCGCTGCTGGCAGCGAAAATCATCTCTTACGCACAGGGCTTTATGCTGATCCGCGAAGCGTCTGAGCAATTCAACTGGGATTTGAACTACGGCAACGTTGCCCTGCTGTGGCGCGGCGGCTGTATCATCCGCAGTGCTTTCCTTGGCAATATCCGAGATGCGTACGAGAAGAACCCAGACCTGAAATTCCTGGGCTCTGATGAATACTTCAAGAACATTCTTGAAAACTGCATGGGCTCATGGCGTAAAGTGGTCGCAAAATCGTTCGAAATTGGCCTGCCAGTTCCGGGTATGTCATCGGCACTAACCTTCCTGGATGGTTATACCACAGCCCGTCTTCCAGCAAACATGCTTCAGGCACAACGTGACTACTTCGGCGCACACACGTACGAGCGCACTGACCGTCCGCGTGGTGAATTTTTCCACACCAACTGGACCGGTAAGGGCGGTGACACAGTGTCGACCACGTACAATAGCTAACATGGTCTGATTCCAAAGGCCCTTTTCTTCCCCAAGCCAGTCATTCTGACTGGCTTTTTTCTTCCTGCCATCCTTTCTTTTACTCGCAGATATTTCCTTTTAATGACAGCCTCAAAGAACCCCCAGGGCAAGATCATGAATATTTTTTGTCCAATTCGAGGTCAAAATTGACCTGACGAGTCGACTGTGATCTTATGCTCCTCTTTTGAGGAGAAGCCATGAATTTAGATACCATCAAAGCGTATTTCAGCATCATCCGTGACGAGCGGCAAAGCGCAAAAGTAGACTACCCACTGTTTGATATTCTATTTGGTTCAATCTGTGCCGTTATCGCTGGAGGCCAAGGCTGGACTGATATTCGCGAGTACGTTCTTGGTCACCATGAGTGGTTCCTTAAACAGGGCTTGTTTGAAAAAGGGGTGCCCGTTGATGATACCTTTGCTCGTCTGATTTCAAATATTGATCCCGCTGAATTCCGCGATTGCTTTCTAGCCTGGATGAAAGCCGTTCACAAGCTAACCTGTGGTGAAGTGGTCGCCATTGACGGCAAGACCTTACGCGGCTCTTATGACAGAAACGACAGGCAAAGCACCATCCATATGGTGAGTGCCTATGCCAGCGCCAACCAACTCGTATTGGGCCAGCTTAAAACCGATACTAAGAGCAATGAAATCACCGCGATACCCGCATTGATCCAGATGCTCGACTTGCGAGGCGCCATCGTGACGATTGATGCGATGGCCTGCCAGACCAAGATAGCCAAGGCTATCACGCGCAAAGGCGGCGATTATTTATTGGCGGTTAAGGGCAATCAAGGCAAGTTAGCGGCAGCGGTACAGGCCGCTTTCAGTCCACATCGACGCGCTCCGATTGACAGAGGCACATGTCAAATTGAGAAGCAGAAAGGCCGGATTGAAGCGCGTACTTGTCATGTCCTGAGTGCATGTGAGTTGGACGGTGACTTCTCCATCTGGAATGGGCTAACCAGTATTGTGATGGTCGAAAACTACCGGGCAGCAAAAGGCAAAGAGCCAGAGTTGGAGTATCGCTACTACATCAGTTCAGCCAAGCTGACCCCAGAGCAGGCAGGAGATGCAATCCGGGCTCACTGGGGCATTGAGTCCATGCATTGGATTTTAGATGTCAGTATGCGGGAAGATGCTTGCCAGATTTACCGAGCAAACGCCGCTGAAAACTTGGCAGGGTTAAGGCACATGGCACTTAACATGCTCAGGGCAGAACCCACCAAGATTAGCGTACCGATGAAACAGAAACGTTGCATGATGAAACCCGCCTTCTTGGAGCAGGTCCTTATGGCCGGATTGACGTCAATGGCTAAATCCTAACCATTCATGCGGACGCCCTGAAAGAACCCCGCAAATACAATTTCTATTTATTCAATAAACTCACAAATATTCTCAGGCTGACGCTGCTTTTTCATATATTATCACATTTTATCAAAAATATTTCATTGCGACTCATTCATAATACTTTACGGTGAAATGAGATTTCACAGGAAATTAAATCACTTATCAGCATGTAGACACGCTGGCAGTGATTAATTAACAAACCCATAAAAACAAAATGTAATTACCATATCTAAAGCAGAGAAAAAATATGAAGAAAACGTTATTGCTCTCTTTATCTATGATCTTTTTTTCATCAAGTGCCATATCTTCTCCCTTAGATGGTGAAATGGTTCCAGGCTATGACCTTCCATATCTTTGGGATAACTATGCTGGCTATACAAACCAAGATTGGATGCGCGCAATCGATGAAAATAAAAGGCTGAGTGAAATCTCCATACCCGGCACACATAACTCATTATCAATGCATGGTGGAGATATTACTGCAACGCAAACCCTAGATGTTGCAGATCAGCTAGAGATGGGGATCCGCTATCTTGATGTCCATTTTAAGTATCGAAATAATGATCTATGGGCTTATCATGGTCCGATTTCCCAACATCAGACATTTGATTCACTGCTTTCCAAAGTAGCAAATTTTTTAGCCCGTAACCCGTCGGAAACAGCCTTAATTAGAATACAAAACGAAGGTGGAGCAAGTGATCACGAACACTAATTTTTCAACCGATTTAACCAAGTTTTAGAGCAATATAAACATTACAACGCTATCCCAAAATCTAATAATCCACTGCTAGACGATGTGAGAGGTAAATTTGTATTTATACGGGACTTTAATGTTTTTGGAAGTCACATTAGTATAGAAAGATCAAGTTTAAATATATAAGATGAATACCATCTCACAACGAACTGGGATCTATATAAAAATGGGAATTAGTAAAGCAACATTTTTATTCAATAGATAAAAATAGACTATCCTTGAATTACCTATCAGGTTCAGTAGGCTCATTTCCCTATTTTGTTGCAAGTGGAAAATCTAGTCCTCAGTCTCATGCACCAAAATTGTGGACTGGCATATCAACCACAAATGCAAAGAAGTATCCTGACTTTCCAAGACGCTCTTGCTTAGGTGATCTTTGCAGTATTTATTTTTCAGGTACAAACCAGTTAACAAATAAATGGATTGAAGAAGCTAAACTTCCCCAACATCTTGGCATTGTTGTTATGGATTTTCCAGGCGGTCGATTAGTCGACAATATTATTCAGTCAAATGGAAAGTCGAAGGTTAAAAGTTTAATTATTTATGAACACAACGACCAACAAGGGAAAAGCTTAGCAGTTTTTAATGATATGCCGTATGTAGGCAATGAATTCAATGACATTATGTCGTCATGGGAAATGCCATCAAACTGGGAAGTGCGTTTTTATGAACATGAAAACTATCAAGGAGACTATTATACAAGGAGTAGCATGAAAGGAAATGCTGATATGTTCAATGACAAAATCAGCTCAATTCGAATTTTAAAGAAATAATGATTTACTAAATTTTATAATACAAAGAGGAAGCAGAACGCTCACTGCTTCTTCTATATAACGAAAAATAAATTAATTTTCATTTGTCTCCAAGGATGTCAGTGAGGAAAGTATTTTATGAAAGGCATAATGTCGAATTGTCAAAGTGCAAATTTTTATAACGACGGAAAGAAGAGTGAATCAAATAAAAATGGTTCAAATGTTGAAATTAAAAAAATATCTCATATGGACTTGAGTGGTAAAAAAGCATACACTATAAAGTCAGATAAAGCAGAAAAAACTGAGATTTATGTATCTAACTCTCATATTTCCATGCATAATTTGAAGTTGATAAATTCAGCCATAATAGAAAACATCAATAAAAATGATAAAATATTTAAACAAAAAGAAGCATCATTAAAACATTTAGAAAGTGTTAGTGACATAATTGATGAAATTGAAGAAGGTAATAAAAAATTATCAATTGATGATCTAAAAACGATCTGTGAAAAATATAAAGAATTAAGTGACAACATAAAGAAAAACGAATTTAAAGAGCTGGTTATATTATTATCATTACACATGAAATCCATTATTATTAAAAATAAAATTAGTCATGAGTATGATATCTTAAAAAAAACATACAGTTATCTCAAAGATCCAGGCTCATCCAAGACTAAAAATGTTACCCTAGGATTATCAGCAGGAGTAGATCTTTGTTCTTTAAATGATACTCTAGCATCATTTGGTCCATCTTTAGACATCTCTTTAAAAGCATCTAGTGGCGTTTCCTTAGCGCCTAATGATGAGGCAATGCTCTTTAAGGAAAAAAATGTAAGCGGTATATTAGGTTTGAAGGGGGTAATTTCTGTTGACATTTCTGATACATTAAATATTGGAGCAGATTTTTGTGGTGAAATCCAATACTCTCAAACCAAGATTGAAGAATATAATGATTTAGATCATTATTTAAGTGTAAACAAAATAGAAGAACAAGACAAAAATCTGAAGGTTAAGCAAAACAAACGATCATTTATACTTCAGAAAGCTAGCGACAGTAGTTATCGATTAAACGAATTACTTAATAGTCAATTGGGTATCTGTACAGATTTTTATACCCCTGGTCCTAGCATTAAAGTACCAAACAAGGCGATTGCAACTACAATCTCGGGGGAAGTGAAGGCAAAAACAAAACTTGCTCTAAACACAAAGTTTAATGATTCATTAAGTGTTAATACAAATTTATCACTAGATGGATCTTATTTTAAAAGTATAAAAACAATCAGTGCATTTTCAAGAGAAAGTTTTTTTAATGCTATAGAATCCAATCCAGGTAAATTACATAAACTTCCAACTAGCTTAACTAAACATGCCAAAAATATTGTAAAAGACACTCAAGGAAATACTACTTTTAATTCAATACTAACAGGTCTTAATCTCTTAGAATCTGATATAGAAAAATATTATGAAGTTGTGCAAAAATATGATTGGCAAAGACACAGCAAATATAGAAATGATAGCGAAATAAAAAGTTTAAGAAATGAAAAACACGAAATTGAAGATAGATGGGGAGTAATAGGAAGACACCAGTTTATTCAATTTTTATCTGCATCACATGCATATTTAAGTGGTTTAATTATTGAAAATGATAAAAAAATGATATGTGATGAAGAATATCAAAATATCATGAGTACATTAGATAGGACGAGAAGTTTAATAGAAAATCCTAAAATACATCATTCTCGCGAAAGAAGATATGATATTACGGGTTTTAAGAGCCGCATCCCTCTAAAAATGAGTGATCTTTCAACATCATTTTCTGTCTCAGCGGAATCTGTATCACTGAAGGTCAACATTTTACAAAGAGATTTTTCGCATCCTAGCAGAGTAAGGAATGGACGATACACAAATATCTCTGTAACGGGTACTGTATCGTCTTCATTTCAAGATGTGATAGATAGCCTAGCTCTGAACTCTATGATTGTAGATGCTGCTCAACAGCAAGGGATATCACTCCCCGCAGATATTGACATTGTCCCAGATATTGGCGCGGGCACCACGCATACAAGAATGGTTTGTTATTTCGAACCATCATATGCAAAAGGAACGGATTTTGCTGGACTCGAAAAATGGTTTACCCGGGATACTCAGTCTATATTTGCAAATACAAGTATTGAATTATCAGGATCTATCGCCCCAGGCGTCAGTATTGGTTTTAGTACAAATATTGATCACCAGAAAAATAAGTTCATCCGTGAAAAAATCGGTACTAACAATCTTTCTTACACAATGACAAGATTTAATCGGTACTATTTAAGTGCGAAAAATAGTGCAAACAATAAGCAATGGGACGATTTTTTTAACTTACACTCTATTGAATATGGAACTATGTTCAAAAAATTGACAAATCCTGATACAAAAATTCATAAAGAATCAATGCATTTTTTTGACGAGTTAAAGAAAAAAGCAACCAATGAAGAAAAAACATCAGAAATAGAGCAGTTTCAAGCAGATTTTGAAAAATCCATTGGTGACTATACTAAAGAGATGAACGATACCAATTTTGGAAAGGCTAGAGAACAGTTTGAATATTTTCTCAGTTTACTTGTCGAACCTTGGTTGCAAGAGCATAAAAGTCAGTGGGAAGAGCTTGATATTAGTAAAAGTCTAAATTCTGCCCTTGATAAAAAAACAAGATTAATGAAAAAAATAGGAGTCCATAAACGATAAAGTATGACTGATTTAACAATAGCGAAATACTATAAACTGAGTTATCAGTATTAACTATTAAATTCTATTCAACTCTTAAATATCCATGCAGCCTGACGTACTCATCAAATACGTTAAGCTGCATGGACAATCACCCTATAGCCGCCAGATTAAAATGGCGTTGTTGATCAAATCAGTCACTTAACGTACTGATCCACCGCGAGTTATATCAGTTATCCAACTCGGTAACTCTTAGGCATACCTAGTCTTATGACTTTGTTCATCGCTTTGACATTCGCCAATGCCTCACCAACCTGTGCATTGTAATCACGCAGTGCCAATTGTGGGCTGAGTAACTTTTTATACCGATACATCCCAGTCTCTGAAAGGGAGCGTTGATGATATCCCGCTTCTCGCTTCCATTCTTCCAAGTGACCTGATTTCAAGGCACTCACGGCTTCATTTCGAGGATGACCATCCTCCCAAAAGCCAGCATTGCTGCGCGGCGGAATAGTCGGCTTTATACCTTTTTTCCTTAACACCTGATGGCAAGCTTTTGTATCGTAGGCCCCGTCAGCACTGACCTGTGTGATTTTTCGGCGTAACGGATTGAGCAACGTCGGTAACACTTCATTGTCGCCTACTGATTCCAAGCTGACGACAGCTGAAATGACCTCATGCGTACTGGCATCAATCGCAAGGTGTAGCTTTCGCCAAACACGGCGCTTTTCCTTGCCGTGTTTCCGCATTTTCCACTCACCTTCGCCAAAGACCTTTAAGCCTGTGGCGTCAATAACGACATGCGCTACAGGCCCTCGACTTGGTAAGCGATACTGAACCTCAACGGTCTTGGCGCGCTTGCTGATACAGCTGTAGGACGGTGATTTCAGCGGTACATCCATCAGGACAAATATCGAGTCGAGAAAGCCTTGAAGGGCGCGTAAAGGGAGCTTGAAAATGCCTTTAATCATCAGCGCCGTTTCAATGGCACCATCGGTAAACGTAAAGCCTCTTCCCCGTTTCCCATGGTGCTTTTTGCAGTGCCAACTCTGGATAGCGGCTTCATCAACCCAAAAGGTGACTGAACCTCTATTAATCAATGCTTGATTGTATTGCTTCCAGTTGCTGATTTTGTACTTGGCTTTGCCCATCATCGTCACTCATTTTCAGGTTCTGATGATCTGATCGCGGCACCGATGATTAGTTCAATGATTTAGGAAACAACGCCGATTAAAATGCCTTAGAGTAGCAACTGGGATTTATCATAAATTCTCATGAGTCAGCTTTCCTTGCAGTCATACAATTACGATTTAGTTCATAAAAAAACATATTATTTTCACACATGGAGCAAAAGATAAAAACTTAACAAAAAAAATTTTTCTTGAATATGAATCACGTTAATGCCTATTTAAATTCATATAATTTTCTAGGTCTTACTCAACAAAAAGGATAGTTAAATGCCTATTATTACATCTAATTCAAATATCAATTCTGGCAGAATAAATGAAGAAGATTTATCTAACAGTAACGAAGTAAACCTAGAAGTACGGAAGATATCGAACAATAAAAATAGAACGACATCTCTAGACAGTCATGTTTCACAAATAGAAAGTGAACAACATGCTGAAAAACCATTAATTAAAGTCAATAATGAAAATGGTAGTGTTTTAAGAAAAGACATCAAAGTTGTTCTAGAAAATCTTGAAACAAAAATTAGAACATTAACATCAAGCAGCAAGTTAAACGCTACATTGAGTAATATCAGTAAGATTGTAAATAACAGTAGCAATGACGAATTTACTTTGGATGAGTTAGCATTGCTAGCGCTATATCTAGATAAACTCTCAGGATTATTACCTAAAGGGAATATAAAAGAACTTGTTAAATTAATTAATTTGCAAATGGAATGCAGCTGGGTAAAAATGAAAAGTGACCAGCATCTTCTGAAAAGAATTTCTGAGTTACGATTTATGCAAGAAGCTGGCGCTGCATTCAAGAACACTGTTAGTGTAGGCGGAAGTGTTGGTTATGGATTTGGTGCTAAAGCCAATTCAACAGGCATCATTAAGAGTGTTACAGCGGGATTAAGCGCTGACATGGTGAGAAACGTATTTGTTGACGATGACCAAACTATATTTGAACAGCATTCAAAAGGATTATCTCTAAATGGTGGAGCAGACTGTGATTTTACCGTGGCTAACTTAGGCGTTAAAGGTCAAGTTAAAAAAGAAAAAATTCTACAGAAAGAGTTCTCTTCTGTGGAAAATTTTGCTAGGTATGAGGATATTAGATTTTCGTTACGGAAAATGAAAAACTCTTTTGTTGACAAGCTTTCATCAAGTTCAACTAAAAGTTTACATCAAGCACAACGAGATGCGTGCAACACATCAATCAGGCTTAATCAATTAATGCATTCTGTGCTAGGTTTGAATGCAGATGTTTTTTGTATAAAACCCTCTATCACTGCACCTAATGAAGCAAATATAAATGTGACTTCAGCCGATATAGGCGGAAAAACGAATGCTGGGCTAAGAAATCTAAGCGTGGGTATAGGTGTATCAGCCAATCAATCGCTAACCCTAATTGATATTAAAGCAGAAGGATATCAGAAATTTGTAGAAGATCTAAAAAGAGTCAGTGAACTGCCCTCTGAATTCTACGTTAGAATAAAAGATGAAATTGATCTAGATAGCAGCAAAGAAAATTTATTAAAGCTGTTAAGTATGCTGGAAGCAGACGTTTCTGATTATAACAGTATTGTAAAGAGATACGATGGTGAAAAGTTAAACAATAACGCCAATAATGCTTTGAAAAATGCTCTGAAGGCAGAAAAGCATGCCATCGAAGATCGATGGTCAGCAATAGGCCGGCATCAATTCTTACAATTTGCAGCAGCCGGCCATGCATATATCAGTAAGCTTCTTATTGATGCTAACTTTGACGATATGAATGCCATCGATAGGTGTGAAGCGTTAATATATAACCCAGATTTCGCATGCTCAGCAGTGAAGCTCAGAAAATTAACCACGCTGCCTAAAGTATTGAAGTTGAAAATAACAGATAATAAATCCAGTTTTGGATTATCAGTAGGCCCTTTCTCCGGAAAACTGGAGATCAATCACCGAGACTTTAAGCATTGCAGCCGAGTAAGGGATGGCAAATATATTGATGTTATTGTAAGTGGCCAGGCTTCTGCAGCACTCAGCATGCTAAACATCAATACACTGAATGAAAAAATAAATGAAATACTGACAGAACAAGGTCTTAATAGTATTGTTGGTTCGGTGAGTTTTACCCCTGACATGAGCGGCAGTGTTACGCTTTCACATGTCTCTCGATGGTTTAAGCCTAATTATAGTCAACATGATAACTTCCCTGGGGATAAAGGATGGAGAAAACAGTTTACCCGTACAGCGGTAGCAACCAACCTAGGAGGAAGTATAAGTGCATCTGGTGGTGCGGGTGTTGTTTTGGGCGCTAGTTTAAGTGCCAGCGAAAGTAAAACAAAAATAAGTAAAGAACACATTGGCACTCACGATTTAACATATACTATTGCTCGATTCAACCATGCTTATACAAACAACGGGTCTAAAATAGACAATGATGAATGGAAGCATTTCTTTGAAAAAAATAAACTCAGTTATGTAGATCTTTTCAAAAACATGGCTGATAAAGACAGTGCGTTATCAAAAGAAGTTTCTTTCTTTTTCAAAGAACTAAAAGATCGAGCCTCTGCCTCACAGAATGAAGAAATAATAAGGCTAGAAAGTAAGTTCTTCGATGCAATGAAAAAAGTGAGAGAACAACCATTCAATGAAGAGGTATTTAATGAGGCTAGGGTTTTTTTCGAAGAGTTTTTAGAAAGACAAGTGTCTCCGTGGCTTGACATCATAAATAAAAAATGGTGGAAACCAGATACCTATAAACAGACCACACTTAGCGGAAACAGTTTCAGAACAAGAGTGTTGAGGGTTCTTAATATACACCCTAGGGATAAAAATAATATCGAGAAATTTAAAGAAATACCAGATATTTCTAGATTATGATACGGCTAGTATTTATATGTGAACATGATTCCACATGCAGTGTATTAATTCAATTCATGACTAACTGTTCGCGTTAATTCAACACTTAACATCTATGCAGCCTACGTTTGCTTTAGGCTGCATAGTACAGTGCGTATGTGCATAGTATGCTCAAAATGAATCTAGATGAGATTTTCCAAAGGCTCAGGTTTAGCAAAAAAGAAGCCTTGAATCAGCCTGACTCCACGCTGTTTGAGATAAGCTACTTGGGCTTCATCATCAACACCTTCGGCTATTATTTCGCAGTCAATATCACTACCTGACTTAATAATAGAGTCGAGTATTTTTCGCTTTCCATCACTCGAACCAATGGTATCTACAAACAATTTATCAATCTTGATGCTTGTAATCCCCAAGGTATGTAGATACGAAAAACCACCAAAACCGACGCCGAAGTCATCAATTTTAAATTCATATCCCTTATTTTGCAGATATAAAATCTCTTTTTGGGCTCGTTCTAGATTTTTAAACGGCATCCGTTCAGTGATTTCAAACTTTATCCGTTGTGGACTCGGCCAATTCAGCTCTGCCAACAACTCTGATAGTGACGACGTTTCCAAATGAGACGGCACAATATTGATGCTCACCCAAACTTCTTTTGGCAATTTTTGCAAGTCATTAATGATTTTACGAATCACTTGTTCAGTAATGGGAACAATAAGATCGCTCTCTTCAGCGGCACCAATAAACATACCAGGAGGCACAATCTCATGATGTTTTTTCCAGCGCAATAATGCTTCATAACCGACGACCTTACCTGTTGTAATATTAATGATAGCTTGGTAGTAAGGAATAAACTGATTGTGTGTTATCCCTCTTTGTATCAGTTCAGTAATCGATTCTTTTTTCCCTTGAAAAACAAGATATATCAGAATAAAAATAAGACCTAATAAAGCAGATATAGGAATGCCGCCGATCAATAATAAGTGCGTTGCAAATTCACGCGCTTTTACTCCAGTAAAAATCTCTATATCAATATTTAGATCACTATTTTTTAATTTATACTCTAAAGATTCATCCTCTAAAGGAATGTTTTCGTTACCACGAACAACAGAAAGTTGACTAAGTTCTTTATCGTTATAGTAGAATTTAACAAAATAACAGTCTTTACATCGAGCGTTGATTTTTTCGCTCACCCAGCTGTTATCAAGCACCCAATAGAGATGGTGTCCATTCAATGAGTATTGAATAAAGAATTCCGCATGTTTGTTTGACGTTAACCCTACACGAAACCCTATAGGCAAATGTGTAGATTCATCATGTTGTAACTCTTTGATACCGATAAAGTCTCCCAGAGTTGAACAGGATTTTCCATCAGCCGTATACATACCCACGAATCGGACGTAGTGGTTATAAAACTCAGGGTTATGCAAGGTTTGAATATCGTCCTCAGAACAATCGTAGTTAAATTTCAACAACTGTTGCATGATCACATTATTGATATGATCAGAGCGCGCCTCAACATACTCGTTCAGTTCTTGGGCTTTAGATTCCTGCATGGTTGACTGAACCAAGGCAACAAGAGGATTGAATGCAAGAAACAGAGCACACAAAGGTGTAAGACCAAGCAATAATGCGGTGATTTTTATTGTTTTTTTCAATATTCCTAATCCCAGGACAATATATCGTTAGTCAATCCTACTGCGTTTGGTGATTCCCCAAAACAAGATACATGAAAATCCCCGTTACAAAATATGACATGCAGCGGGGATGCTTAATTTTAGATAAATTTAAAACGGTTTAAAACGGGTTTTAAACGCCTAGATATATTAGATATTAGTCGTCGCCATCTTCTACGCCAATCTCACTGGCGATATAGTCACCATTAACGACATAAGCCTCGACTTCGATACGCTTTCCATTAAGTGCGTCAAACGATAAGCCATCTTCATAGCGTGTATTGTGGTTTGTATATACGGTAACACCACCTACCACAAAGCTTTGCGTGTTGACATCAGTGCTTTGAACAACCCCTTCTATGTCACGATCGTTTTCAGCCCAATCGTTGTCATAGCGATCATTTTCAAACTCAACCTCTGTCGCAATGTTGCTGCCACCCGAACGACGTGATGTCACTTCCACGCGGGCTCCCTGTTTTAATAAGCCTTTAAAGCCATCCTCAAAACGTGTGCCATTATTAACAATAAAGCGACCACGGTAATTGAGTTCAAACGAAGACTGATCGTTCGCTACCCAGGTCACCAGTCCTTCAACTTCGGTGCCATCGTTGATGTCATCATAGTCGGCTACTTCGACTTCTGTGGCATTCAGTGTTGAAGCGGTAAATTCACCTGTCACTTCCACCCACAGTCCATTCGATAGCATTGCACCATTTTCAATGAAGGCATTTGCGTAATCCACGTTCAAGGAGGCCCCCAGGGTAAATGTCCGGTTGTTCGCATCAAGGTTCGATACCACGCCTTCCACTTCATAGAATCCGTGTAAAGAAGAGTCTTCAAACTCCACCACTGAAAGGACTTGATAACTGCCAGTCGCTGTTGGCAATGCGGAGACCATCACCCAATCACCATCCTGAATATGTGCAGGAAGTGAAGAAAATGTCAGATCCACGCCGTTAACAGTAAATGTTCCCTTGGTTCTGTCGATATTACTGATAACACCAGTAATCGTGGGTTCCAACGTAACCTGCACATCACCTGCGGCGCGTCCCAAATTGTTCGCACTGGAGACAGAGACCAACATGTTAGGTTTAACATCAGCAAGTACAACATCTTGCCCAGCATAACTCACATTCGCCACAGGGTAGGTATAACCATTCACTGTAATTGTGTTGCCGGATACAGCATCGACTGTTCCTTGCACTGCGGCCGGATTAACGGTTGCGTTAACAGGTTGATCGCCGCCTGAGCCCCCGCCACATGCTGTCAGGGTTAAACTAACGACTGAAATCATTGCTAACTTTTTCACTTATGAGCCCTCTGATTGACAATATCCAAATTCATTTCCTGTATCATAGAGAGCCAAACGTGAAGCGTTCGTAAAGAAAGGCAGTGGTACAATGAAAATTCTCGTTGTCGATGACAGTCATCATGTTGCTGAAACCATCTCGGACTATCTTGAGCTTCAGGGCATGGTGACTGATCATGCATATCATGGGGAAGCCGCGGTTCGTCTGGCTCAAGAGAATGAATATGATGTCATTATTATGGATATCATGATGCCCAAGACCGATGGCATATCTGCGGTAAAAAAGCTACGTGAAGAGATCCTTTGCCAAACTCCGATCCTGTTTCTCACAGCCAAAGATCGCATTGAGGACAAGGTTGCTGCATTCAACGCCGGTGGTGATGACTACTTATTAAAGCCCTTTAGCATGGAAGAGCTTTGCCTGCGGTTACACGCTCTGGCGAATCGGGGCCCCAGAAAAGATGTGGGAAAACTCACCTTCGCCGATATTTGTCTCGACAACCAAACTGAAGAAGTCACACGGGACAATAAACCGATCAAAGTCAGCCGGATTCAGCTGAAAATACTTAAGGTGTTGTTACGCCATGCACCGGGGATTGTCAGTAAACAACTCTTGATAGAATCGGTATGGGGAGAGGATTCCCCACCCAGTGACGCACTACGCAGTCACATTTATGGACTTCGCAACGCACTGGATCGCGGTTTTGAACAATCACGTTTAGAGACCATTCATGGACAAGGTTATCGACTCAAAGCCTAAACATTACCCAAGTATTTATTGGAAGATACTCTTAAGTTTTGGCTTTTTCATCATTATCACTTTCACCGTTTTCGGCATGGTTATCTATCAGGCACAAAACCAGATGGAAGTAATAAGCCTTCATCACTGGCTGGATACAGAAGCCAAACAGTATCGAACAGAATACTTGAAAGTCGGAGACGCCGCCGCGCTGCCAAACCCGTCTGAATTTTCAACATACTTGAGTCAACAATCCGCACCCGATTGGTTGAAAGCATATCAAACACCCGGCTTTTTCGAGCATGTGCTTGGCACAGAAGATAAACACTTTCTTGTTGCCCCTCACCCATCTGGCCACGATCTGATGTATATCGTTTTTCAGGATGATGCTGACGACTATTTGGATGAGTATGAATCAAGCCTACACACCAATACGCTACTGATCGGGGCGGTTTCGTCTTTATTGATGGCCCTTTATGGCAGTTATGTGGTGTATTCACTGGCACGCCCTTTAACCCGAATAAAACAAAAAATTATGCAGATGCCTCCGAATGAACCCGTTTTTGGTGTAGACACAGCATACGAAGAGACACGATTGATTGAGCAGGCCCTGCTCGATTCAAAAAATGATATCTCGGCGTATTTTCAACGAGAAAAGGAATTTAGTCGGTTTGCATCACACGAATTACGCACGCCTATTATGGTGATACAAGGTTCAACAGATTTACTGGCTCAAATACCCACACTGCCTTCTGTTGCCCAAAAGGCGGTAATACGGCTACAAGCAGCCAGCACTCAAATGCGTGTGTTAACAGAAGCGTTTTTACTGCTTGGCAAAGCACACATTGAAGATCACCATTTTTCAACCCAACGCCTGAATGATTCGCTCACCCAACAGTTGACAGAAATGGCACCACTTTTCGCCAAACAAGGGACCAACTATCAGCTTTCTATCTCTGCTCCTGCCACCGTTCATGCTCCTTCAAGCTTTATCTCAATCATCATCAACAACCTGATCAAAAATGCGTTCAGCTATAGCATTGGTGATATCGACATTTCTCTGTCCACGCACACCCTTACTATCACCAACCGGCATAACGGCCATGAAACCTATAATGCAGGATACGGTTGTGGCCTGGTTATCGTGCAGCGTATCTGCGAACGGATGCATTGGGCATTCAGCACTGAAGATAATGGCTATCAGTTTGTAGCCACAGTCAGATTTTCATCTTAAAAGAGGTGAAAATCGATTGGGTGTTTTTCCTCTTAAATTCCGCCTTGCAGCACCGCACGTAAAGCATGAGCCATACAAGATTGAGCGCACTTACCCGTATTTTCACGATGGCTCTGTATGGGATCTGAAAGACGCAGTGAAAATCAAGGCTGACGTTCAGCTTAACTCTAAAATGACAGATGCAGAAGCCAATAAAGTGGTCGAATTCCTGAAATCCCTGAGTGGCGAAATGCCTCAGATTACCGTACCCAACCTCCCACCGTCTGGCCCGCAAACACCGCGTCCGGACGTAGGATAACAAAAACACAGGGCAGCATTACGCTGCTCTGCTTTTTCACGCCAACCGGAAGAAAAAACGTGTGCTTCGGATTATCAGATCCAATACGGCGAAATAAACACAACGGGCCTACGTTTAAACATTGAGGTAACGCCCGGATCAAAGATCTTCCCATGTACGCAGCACAAAAAACAACCGTAAAAACGAAATCTCAAAACAAGGTTCAGGCTTCGGGAACAAGCGGTGTAGACTCACATTCACCGGTTCAGCGGTTTTCCCCCCAAACACAGCTCTCTTCTTTTAGCCTTTCCACGCAATTTACCCGTAAAAAAACAGGGGAAGCTGAAGCAAAAACAGCCGGTGAATTGTTCCACCATCACGTGACAGAAAAAACCGGTCAGGAAACCCCATCGACACCAAAGTCAGACCGGCGCCGGTTGCCTACGCCCAATTACTTATCAGGACAGGGTGCGCCATTACCGTTCTCTTTACAGTCAGCAATGTGCCGATACTTTCACCAGCCATTTTCACAGGTAACAATTCACAACTCCCCGGCAGCCCACACCGCATCTCAAACCCTGAACGCACGGGCATTTACCATAGGCAACCATATCGCTTTTGGTCGCGGAGAATATTCTCCCCATACCCGCGCAGGGCAATCACTCATCGCCCATGAACTGGCCCATGTTGTTCAGCAACGTCAGGGAAGAGTATCGGCATTACCTGCCTCTTTGCGTTCCCGGCAAAACGTAGAAACCATGACAACGGCCGAACTCAACACTCAAATCGAATTGCTGCTGGAATGGCTGAACAGTCAGGAAACCAATTCAGAAGAACACCATCATTTGCGTTAATACCTTGAGATGATGGAGTATGAACGGCAAAGCCGTGAGCTGAGTACAGAGCCACCCACGCCGCCCCAGCCTCCGCCTGCCCAACCTCCCCGCCTGCCCGCTTCCAGTGCTTCGACGCCAGCCTCTACACCGCAGATTGCAACCATGACGCTGGTAAGCAGCGGAGGAAGTGGGTCAGGCCCAACCAGAACACCCCTCACTCCCCAGGAAATGTTTCGCATCATTACCGACCAGCGGGCATGGCATTTCAGCCCAGGGAGAGGTCAGGTAATTGAAGACCCAGCCGGTGTTGGCCGGGGAGTCGGCCCGGCGACCACAGGGAGACCTGCTCACGTTCCCCGGGCATCGAGACCTGCCGGTTCAACCGTCTTTGCCTCCATGCAGCTCATAGATGCTCAGGGCAATCAGGTAGCGCTCAGTTACGGTGAACACCCCCAATACCGTGCACCACACGCTGAACAGGGCGCAACATCGGCACTGAGACAGGCCATACCACATGGTGCCGATATTCAGGGCGGCAGATTAGTGGTCGTTCTTGATCAGGTCCCCTGTGGACCAGGAAGCGCAAACTGCATGCAAACACTACGAACGACGGCAAGAGAGTTAGGTGTGGGATTGGAAGTCCTGTTGCCAGAACGCCAGGCACAACGTGGCACACGAACAGTGCGACCACGCACCGCCGCAATGGGATCGCAACGCACGGATATGCCACGAGTCAGGCTGGTCAGGTATGCCCCACTGTATCGCGCCCCACCAGCCAGAAGGGCGCCGGCCGGGGATGGAACCACGGCCGCCATCGGAACGCCAAACATGTCGGGCCTGAATGTGGGTGGACCTTCGGCGCGCGGTGAAGCCATCGGCGCAGGGATCACCATTGCATTTATGGGCGCTAACTTTATCCTCAATGAAATCAATGATTACATTCAGCAGCAGCGCGTAGAAGAAGCATTGGTGGGCATCACTGGAAACCTACCGGAGTGAGCACCGACAAATGGGTACCTTGCTGGTCTTTCGCTATACCCAGCAGGAAGCCACACAAGATGAGGCAAGGCGGACCTGGCGCAACACACCGGAAATTCACGCCTCACCACAAGGAAGCCGGCAATCGACACAAACTGTCTGGATCCCGCCTATCCAGCGGCCGCAACACGGGCATTACGAACACCATTCCCCAGAGAGGAACTGGCCACGTTTGCAGCAGGCCGGGCTGAATTGATCCCGCCTTCCCCGGCTATAATGTTTCAGCCGCGTTAGTGTTTCCCGCCGACAATGCCACTAAACGGCTTTTTTCACAAACGCCAGTAACAAGAGATAACCTCCGCCAACTGAGAAGCTACACCAACATCAGAAAAGCCAGATGGGTCAGGCCTGAAAATATCCAGCTGCTTGATTAAGGCCTGTTGACGTTTCAAGGTTGTTTTGCAAAAGATCAACAGCCCTGATTTTAGGCGAGTTATGAAACAGGAAATTTTGGAGTCTGAGATACCGTCGATTCGTAACACCCATTTTCTTTAAGATAGAGAGAACAAGAATTCAACAACTTATATAAACCCTGTCTTTCATCTTCTGGAATAGCCAGTATCTGCGGGTTAAGAGGAGGGATCACCGGTGACACATTCCTAACTCTCTTTGCTGGTAGCGGCGGTGGCATGTCGTCCATTTCGACATAATTGCCCTCAGCTTTTACAGGGCTCATCGTTACGTACACTGGATCTAAAGACTGTTTAAACATATTCGTCCTCTATTGGCGATAAATATCTAAGGGACATGATCAGAAAAACAAACAGAGCATGCCCAGAAACGTAAACAATACTCCTCTAAGATGACGAAAATTTCATGTGAAAAAAAATCAAAAAAAAGTCATATCGAATCACGTACCAATTGGCACTGACTTTTCACTTTCTTTAAGATCAAGAAGATAGATGAAGAACGTTTACTATCCGGGGAGTTATTGAAGGACAGGCTGACATATCGCATCAGAACAACTAACTGATGACGGTTCCCTCAGGGAGCATTTCACACCACCACAGACAAGGCCAGGCATTTTAGTGCAGCAAGGTAGCGCGTTTGTCACCGGGCTTGGTCCAGCTCATACTCAATTATAAATCCACAAAGCTCAATTTATAAGTGTTTTAGTGTTATTATGAGCTTTTTGGTAAATTCACCCCTATTGGCGATCGATATGATGGTGCTCACTTTAAAGAAGAGGAGAACCAAAATGAAATTTACTGTTTTCATTCCATTTCTCGCTGCGGCTGCATTTAACAGCCAAGCATTGACCCTGACAAGTCACGATATTCAGGAAGGTTCACGCATGGCTGGCACCTTTGCATTTCAGGGCTTTGGTTGTACCGGTAATAATCTGTCACCACAACTCAGCTGGAAAGATGCCCCCGAAGGGACCAAAAGTTATGCGATCACCGCCTATGATCCCGATGCACCAACAGGCAGCGGTTGGTGGCACTGGGTCGCTCTGGATATTCCTGCTGCTACAACCTATGTGCCACAGGGCGCCTCCGGCAAATTAAAACAGGCGCGCGAAATGGAAAATGATTATGGTGCCATTGGATACGGCGGGGCTTGCCCACCCAAAGGACACGGTATGCACCGCTATCAATTTACAGTATGGGCAATGCCTACGGAAAAACTGGCCTTACCCGAGAATCCATCCAATGCACTGATTGGTTACATGCTAAATGCCACGGCGTTGGATAAAGCAACACTGACCGCAACCTATGTCAGCGAATAAGGAAACTCTATGACGAGAGCGTTAGTGCGTACAGGCCTGTTTCGTGGTATTGCCAAACAGCCACTGCGTAATGTGTCGGTTTACGCTCCGACAATTATCTGGGTCCGCCGCGGTTTTAAACAACTTTGGTGGCACGATCGCTCATATCAATATTCATCCCAAGATTGGCTGGTGATTCCAGCCAGTCATTCCCTTACATTCGTTAATGAACCAGCTCAAACGGATTTCTGTTCGCACACATTAACTTTCCTGGAACCACCGCCGCGTGAATGGTTAGCAGAAAGCCGACCAATGTCAGTCATCGAGGAACCAAGGTTAGCAGTGACCCCGCAACTGGCTTATTGCTTTGAGACCTTATATGACATGGCGGGAAAATCACTGTCAGAAGCCGCTCAAAGACAGTTTTTACTGGGGTTTTACGCCGAGCTACAAGCAGTAAATGCTCTGCATCTGCTATTTCCCGGCGCAGAGACTTCAATGAAGGAAAAACTTGCCCGCTATCTCAGCGCTAACCCCGGTGATACACATCACATTGAGGTCGTGGCGGCTCATTTTTCGATGAGTCCAGCAACGCTAAAGCGTAAGCTTGCAGCTGAAGACACATCATTCCGTCATATACTGACTCATACACGCATGACCTATGCGCTGTCACTGATGCAAAAATCCCGCTCCCAACTCGATGTGGCGCTGGCATGTGGTTATCAATCAGAAGCACGTTTTTCTCGCCGCTTTAAAGAAGTGTTTGGACTTTCGCCCAAAGAATATGTTCGAACCTTATAACGTTTACACCCCGGCTTTTCCTTTTTTGAACAGAGTTTGGCAACGTCACAGATCCGTAACTTCATCCACAACGGATGGAAAGGCGTCTTTCGAAAAGCTCCCTCTTTTCCCCAAAAAGCCTGAGGTAGATTAACCGTCCTGATTAATTTTGACGATAAGTTCGTCTTCTACCCGGGCAGCCATCTCATTAGGAACCTGACAGGTGCCTGCATTTTCGTGACCACCGCCGCCATATTTCAACATGAGCTCACCAATGTTAGTTTGGGAAGATTTATCAAAGATCGACTTACCGCATGCAAAGACGGTATTTTGCTTTTGGAATCCCCACAGTACATGGATAGAAATGTTGCACTGCGGATAAAGTGCGTAGATTTCAAAGCGGTTACCTGCCCATATTGTCTCTTCCCGGCGAAGATCCAGCAGCACGAGGTTCCCACATACTGACGCGCAACGCCGGATTTGCTCCTGAAATTTTTCGTGATGGCTGAAATAAAGGTCAACACGTTCTTTGATATCCGGCAGCGCCATGATTTCATCAATAGATTTATCTTTGCAGTAATCGATTAAATCCATCATGAGATCATAATTAGAGATCCGGAAGTTCTTGAAACGGCCAAGACCGGTCCGAGAGTCCATAATAAAGTTCAGCAGACACCACCCTGTGGGATACAGCACTTCGTCTTTGGTGTATTGTGCCGAATCTCCTTTATCGACCTCTTCCAGCATCTCATCCCAGTCACTTGGGAAGGTGTTTTTACCGCCAAAGTGTTTCCAAACCACACGCGCAGCGGAGGGAGCATCCGGATCGATAATGTGGTTGGTATTCAGCGCCTGATTTCGGATCATTTCAGAGGCATGATGGTCAATACACAGGTGTGCATTCGGGGTATAGGGCAAATTAGTGGTGATGTCGTATTCGGTAATTTCAATCACCCCGTCTTGCATATCTTTTGGATGCACAAACTTGATGTCATCAATCAAGTCAATGTGCTTTAACAGTACCGCACACACAAGTCCGTCGAAGTCACTTCTCGTGATAAGACGGTATAGTCTTTCTGGCATAACCATACTCCCGCAAAAGGGGTCTTCACCCCTTGATGGTTTTCTTGTCATTCAATATTTATTAAGAATAAGACGAATGCTCGATTGTGCAACTTGGAGGGAGAAACAGTATCCTGCAGGGTATTGTGAAGAACGATCTCGTAGGATGTCGATATCAGTGCAATCAAAGTGCGGATGTGAAAAACGAAAAAGCCCAGTCCGAAGACTAGGCTTTTAAAAGTGGTTGCGGGAGCCGGATTTGAACCAACGACCTTCGGGTTATGAGCCCGACGAGCTACCAGACTGCTCCATCCCGCGTCCGATTCATCGTTTAAAGTACGATGTCGACTTTTTTGTTACCGAACAAGTCGTCAACAAGTATTTGGAGCGACACACGAGGTTCGAACTCGTGACCTCAACCTTGGCAAGGTTGCGCTCTACCAGCTGAGCTAGTGTCGCACATTACCCGGCATTACCGAATAATTAAAAGTGGTTGCGGGAGCCGGATTTGAACCAACGACCTTCGGGTTATGAGCCCGACGAGCTACCAGACTGCTCCATCCCGCGTCCGATTCACCGTTTAAAGTACGGTGTCGACTTTCTTGTTACCGTTCAAAACGTTAACAAGCATTTAAAACGACACATGATGCAACCCGATGTTCTAATGCTTAGGTGTGACCTCAATCTTGATAAGGTTGTCACCAACTGCGCCAGATTCGCATCATGGAGGCGCGTCCCGGAGTCGAACCGAGGTCCACGGATTTGCAATCCGCTGCATAGCCACTCTGCCAACGCGCCTTTGTTTCCTCCACTTCAGTAAGTTACCTTACGTCGTGGTACGGTGCGCATTCTACGGATTCGCGTGATCTAGTCAACACTATTTTTGAAAAAAAAGTTCATTCGCTCAAAATCACGGCAAAGCCGACATAAATCGACCATATTTAGCCTTATTTGGTCAGGATCTCGCTGAGAATTTAATATTCCGAAAAGTAAGGTTGATTCTCGCTCCCCTTGATTTTGCAGTTTTAGGCACAGCATGTTGCCAAGAAATCTGGGTTTTACCTGCCATAATCAGCAGAGAACCGGATCCTAATTCAAATTCCCGCTTTTCTCCCGTATCTAAATGACGTAAGACAAAGCGCCGTGTTTCACCAAAACTGAGTGAAGCAATACTGGGTTCCTGACCTAACTCATCTTCATTGTCCTGATGCCATCCCATGTAATCCGCGCCGTCTCGGTAAAGATTTGCTAATACCGAGTTGTACTCAATACCGGCCACCTGTTCGCACCGGGATTTTAACGCAACAAGCGCAGGAGGCATCGGTGCAGCCTTCAACTGCAAACCAGAATAGGTATACGCATGACCAAACCATGCCTGCAAACGGGGTTGAAGGACGTCACGACCGTACATTTTGATGGGGAGCTGCTGCCAGGGCAAAGACCGGTGCAATTGCTGGAAGATAGATTCAGCTTGCGAGGGTGGGAAAAAATCAGGCGCCCAAAACAACGTCGCGCCGGGCAGGTCTATCCAACCGGTTTCCTGAAAAAGATCGCCCTGACGCACACAATCCTCCTTGATGAAAGGGAACATGATGAAACATATCGTTTTGCCCCAACACGTATCACAACGAGGCAAAACGACATTAAGGCAGGCTTAGTTAGCAGGGTCAACCCGGTTATCACGCATACCGTTGACACGGAACCAACCAGCAATACTGTAACGCTCCCGGTTGGTCGGCAGCACCTCGTGCGGAAACTCTTCCGACAGGAAAACCAGCAGTCTTCCGGCCTTTGGCCAGAGTGTAGTCAGGTGATTGTCGTTACTGTCGTAAATCACAATCTCACCACCATCTTCATCGGCCCAGTCATCATTCAGGTACATGACCGTGGTCAAACGACGGTTGGAGCGACCACCGAACGTATCAAGGTGCTTTTGATAAAAATCACCGATGTCATACCGTGCAAAGTGTGCTTCATATTCGAACAACCCTAAAAAGAAGTGGCGGTTAACATCATTCTTTATCACTTCCATTCGAGAAAGAAAGTCATCCGAGGCAGGATGTTTGCCGCGTTCCAGCCAGGAAATTTTGTCACTACGTATTTGTGTGTTGGTGTGGTGCTGCTGATGTCGTCCAATGCCAGCAGGTTTCATGTTTTCAGGAATCGCTTCGCGAAGTTGTTTGACTTCTTCTGCGCTTAGGAAGTCATCCCACACGTACCAACCCTGGGTATGAAGTGCGTCTATAAGCGTTTCTGTGTTCATTATCAGCACCTTTTTATACAAGGGGCAGTGACTCTACCCCTTGTCTGTGCGCCGCTTCAAATCACAGAATTAATGGAAAGAATTTAAAAATCTCATCGTGATTGGATGGGCAATTATCTGGCGAGCGCATCTTCGATTTTGGCTTTCCAGATCGCCAGCGCCAGTGCAGGTTTTCGTAGCACTTTCGGCGTCGGAATCCAGCCATGTTGAATGCGGGAGAACACATCAAAACGCCCCGCCTGTCCTGCCATCGCTTCTGCCACAACACGGCCAGCAATGTTGGTTAAACCAACGCCATGACCAGTGTAACCATGCGCAGTGTAGATATCGTTGCCCAAATGCGAGATTTCGGGCATGTAGCTTCGGGTAACGGCAAACAGGCCACCCCAGTGGTATTCCATTTTCACGTCTGACAGTTGTGGAAACACTTTCAGCATGCGCTGGCGAAGGCGCTCCTTGCTGTCCGGGTATTCACCGTTGAACGGATGATTCACCCCACCAAACAGGATGCGCCCATCCGCCGTCGGGCGGTAATAATCCAGACAGTTGTTCAAATCAGACATCGCCATCTTATTACTGATTGGCTGGCGATCACCAAGCGGCTCGGTCACCGCGATATACGAAGCCACAGGCAAGACTTTTGATTGCGCTTTGCTGTGCAAGCCATCAAGGTAAGCGTTGCATGCCAGTAGTATCTGCTTGGCTTTTACGCTGCCTTTTGCGGTTTTCACCGTATTGAAGTCTGCGCCTTTCTCCAGCTTGATCACCGGGCTGTTTTCATAAATTTCCGCCCCGACAGAAATCGCGGCTTGCGCCTTAAGGTAGTTTGGGTATGCCACTTAAGGATAAAAACGAATGAACCAATATCTTAAAGGGGTGAAAGCGGCAAGCATCGCACTTACCGCAACAGTTTCTTTCAACGTTTCCGCAAACAATGAAGTACTGAACATCTACAACTGGGCTGAGTACATGCCAATGGGCGTGATTCAGGCGTTTGAAAAGGAGTACGGTGTCACAGTTAACTATTCAACGTTTGAAAACAATGAATCCATGTATACCAAGCTGAAGTTGCTTGATGGTAAAGGGTATGATCTGGCGTTTGCGTCGACCTACTTTATCCAGCGAATGAGCAACGAAGGCATGCTGGCGAAAATCGATAAATCGAAGATCCCGCATGTTAAGGACATTATTCCTGGTCTAATGGGCCAGCCCTTCGATAAAAACAACAACTATTCCCTGCCCTATGTATGGGGTGTGACGGCGATCAGTTACAACGGCGATATCGTTGACGGCAGCAAGGTCACCAAATGGGCCGATCTGTGGAAGCCTGAATTCGCGGGCCATATCATGTTGCTGGACGACGTGCGTGATGTCTTCGGGATGGCACTGAAAGCCAAGGGTTACAGCATTAACACCACCAACGAAGCAGAAATCAAAGAAGCCTATGAGATGCTGAAAGCATTGCGCCCGAATGTCGTGGTATATAACTCAGACGCACCGCACGTTCCTTTCGTTACCGGCGAAGTTGGTATTGGCCAGCAGTGGAACGGGAATGCCTATCTGGCGCAGGCTGAAATGGACAACATCCAGTTTGTTTACCCGGAAGAAGGCTCTATCCTGTGGATGGACAACTTTATTATTCCCAAAGGCGCCGAAAAAGTGGATTTGGCCCATAAATTCATCGATTTCTTGTATCGCCCTGAAAACCAGGCGGCGATGGTAGAAGAACTGGGTTATCCAGCACCAAGCAAACGCGCGAAAGAAAAACTGTCAGCGGAATACACAGACAACAACGTAATTTTCCCGTCTGACCAAGAGGTTCAAGAGGTTGAAAAAGGCGAATTCACCAACGATGTGGGCGAAGCCGTCAGTATCTACAACCATTACTGGCAGTTGCTGAAGAGCTGATTCCCCAAAGAGAAACCGCGGCAATTACTGCGGTTTCGACATCTAAACGCCAGGATCAGTTGGATTTAAAGAACAGCATATGTGCCGCGCTCAATGAAATCGCACCGCGTACAATCACTTTCAGTTGATCAGCAGAAATACGGGCAAACACCTTGTAACCAATAAACATCCCCACAAACAACGCCGGTAATCCTACGGCACTCCCCTGCAAGGTTTCTGCATTCACCAGCCCCAGACTGACCAGCCCTACCAGCTTCATCATATTGAGTGTCATAAACGCCCAGACACGTGTTGCCACGTAGGCAGATTTGTCCATTTTCTGTTCAAGGAGAAACAACCCCATCAACGGGCCCGCGGCATTTGCAAGCACACCGACAAACCCGCAAAGCATACCGGCCACACTGGCGGCATACCGGTTGGTAAAAATAGGAAGTGGGCGGTAATCAAGCCAGATAGACAAGCCAAGCAAACCCAAAATCAATACGCCAAGCACCGTCATAAAGGTACTGGCATCAATACTGCCCAATACCACTGTGCCCAGCGCCACGCCAACAGCACCAAACGGGATCAGCCTGAACAGCACCGGCCAATTGATGTTCTTGCGATAAGTCAACACCGCAATAACATCGGTCAGCAAATAAAGTGGCACAATCACACCCAGTGCCTCAGGCCCAGGGAAGGCGAGCATCATCAGTGGCAGGATGATGAGACCCAGCCCGCCAATTGAAAATTTGGAAAACCCTGTCACCAGACAAGCAAGGGAGATAAAAAGCCAAGACCATTCCATGGAAACCCCTATTTTACTGTCGGCCAAACTGTACTCGAGTTATAGACGACGTAATGATTGATGATGTTTTGTTATTACTTTTTCGCCAATGAAGAGTAACCTCTTAGGTTCACCCATGCGATCATAGACGTAATCAGGACAGATAAGAATGATTGATTTCCGCTCAGACACCGTGACACAACCTGACCAGAAAATGCGCGAAGCCATGGCGACTGCCCCCGTAGGGGATGATGTCTATGGCGACGACCCAACGGTCAATGAACTGGAACAATGGGCTGCTGAGCGCCACGGATTCGACGCAGCACTATTTACCTCATCAGGCACCCAAGCAAACTTGCTGGGTATTCTGGCACATTGCGACCGTGGTGACGAATATTTGTGCGGCCAACAGGCACATAACTATAAATACGAAGCTGGCGGCGCAGCGGTACTGGGGTCAGTCCAGCCACAGCCCATTGAAAACAATAAAGACGGCACACTGTGCTTTGAAAAACTGACGGCCGCCGTCAAACCTGATGATGTACATTTTGCCCGAACCAAGCTACTCAGCCTGGAAAATACCATTGGCGGAAAAGTGCTGCCACTGGCGTATCTGGCCAAGGCCCGCGAGTTTGTGGATACCCACCAATTGAAACTCCACCTTGATGGTGCTCGGGTCTATAACGCCGCTGTCGCACTGGACGTCGACATCAAAGAAATCAGCCAACACTTTGATTCGATGACTATCTGCCTGTCGAAAGGTCTGGGCGCGCCCGTCGGTTCCCTGCTATTGGGCGATGCTGACTACATCCAGCGTGCGCGGCGCCTGCGTAAAATGGTGGGTGGCGGTATGCGGCAGGCCGGTATTCTGGCAGCGGCAGGCTTGATTGCCCTCACTGAAAATGTAGAACGTCTCAAAGATGATCACGACAACGCACGCTATCTGTCTGAAAATCTCGGAACAGTCCCAGGGTTCAACACCTTTATCTATCCGGTTCAAACCAACATTGTTTATGCCGATGTCGCACCACACATTAATATCCATGCCATCGCAACCGCGTTGAAAGAACAAGGCATTTTGGTGTCACCCTCGCACAAAGCCATGCGGTTCGTGACCCACAAAGATGTGACAAAGTCAGATATCGACACACTGTTAACGGCTATCGATGGGTTGCTATAAAGCACGCATTACCGGGGATCAGGGGCGGTTATCCGCCTCTGTTTATTGCTTTTGTTTATTATTGGGAGAACAGTAACCATGGCTGGCGCAAGTTTATTAACCCTGCTTGACGATATTGCGACTATTCTCGATGACGTATCCGTGATGAGCAAAATCGCCGCAAAGAAAACCGCCGGCGTGCTCGGTGATGATTTGGCGTTAAATGCCGAAAAGGTCACCGGGGTAAACGCAGACCGCGAACTGCCTGTGGTGTGGTCAGTCGCAAAAGGTTCCTTTATTAATAAGCTGATACTGGTACCTGGTGCGCTGGCCATCAGTGCAGTGGCCCCCTGGCTGATTACGCCACTCCTGATGCTCGGCGGTCTGTTTCTTTGCTACGAAGGGGCAGAGAAAGTGCTGCACACCTTCTTCCATAAAAAAGACGGCCAGCCTGCTGAAAAGCCCGATGAGGACTTCAATGCCGTCACACTGGACGCCGCCGAATATGAGGCGCAAAAAATCAAAGGCGCTATCCGGACCGATTTTATTCTCTCTGCTGAAATCATCGTCATCACCCTTGGCGTGGTCTCTGAAAGCAGTTTCCTGACCCAGGTGTTTACCCTGTTTGGCATCGCCTTCCTGATGACCATCGGCGTATATGGTCTGGTGGCGGTCATCGTCAAGATTGATGATGCCGGTCTGTACCTGAGCCAGAAAGCAGGCCGTGTTAAACAAGCCATTGGCCGGGGGTTACTCTCTTTTGCGCCATACCTGATGAAAGGGCTCTCCATTGTTGGCACTATCGCCATGTTTTTGGTCGGCGGCGGTATACTCACCCACGGGGTGCATGTGTTATCGGAACTCATCACCGATGCCGTTCAGGAAACAGCCCTAATCCCCAGCATTGGCGCGGTGATCTCCGCACTGGTTCCCACGCTGCTCAATGGACTGATTGGCTTGATTGCAGGCCTCGTCCTCGTTAGCTTTATGGACTTATTCAACAAACTCAGGCCTGCTAAGCCCTAAGCTGGATTTACGCACGAAGACAAATTGCCACAACCTTGTCTACGCTTAACGCTGGGAATACAACCAACGAACAAGGAAAGCGTAAATGTCGGCAAAACATGTATTTGTGACAGGTGGAGCAAGTGGGATTGGGTTTGGCATGGCGAAGGGCTTCGCCCAGTCGGGGTATAAGGTCACGCTTTCCGACATCAACAGCGAAGCGTTGGAAAATGCCGTTAATACCCTCAAAAACCAGTTTGATGTTGACATAAAAGGGCTCGAACTGGATGTCACCGATTCGGGGCAACTGGCCTCTGCCCCCTCCCGTGTTGATGCCCCTGTCGACATATTGATAAACAATGCCGGCATCCAGTTTGTCTCTGCGCTTGAACAGTTTCCCGAAGACAAATGGCGCCTGATCATTGATATCTTGCTGTGCGGCCCCGCCATGTTAACCAAAGCGTTTCTGCCCACTATGTACGCGCGTAACTTTGGACGTATTATCAATGTCGGCTCCATCCACAGTCTGGTCGCCTCGCCGTATAAATCGGCCTATGTCTCTGCCAAACATGGTCTGCTGGGTTTTGCGAAAACCATTGCGCTGGAAAGTGCTGGGCATGATATCACCATCAACACCCTTTGCCCTTCCTATGTCAAAACCCCTTTGGTAGAAAACCAAATCAGGGCCCAGGCCGAGAACCACGGTATTTCTGAACAAGAGGTGATCAACACCATCATGCTCAAACCAATGCCGAAAAAAGCCTTTATCGCTCTCAGTGAGCTTGCGGAAACGGCGCTTTTCCTTGCTTCTCCTGCGGCGAAGAACATCACAGCCCAAGCAATTGCTATTGACGGTGGCTGGACAGCACACTGAATCCCTGTAAACAAAAACCCCGGCATATTGTTTATTTTTTGCGCACTTGTTCACTACACTCCCATAAATAAAGTGCGCCAGCCCACATTGCCAACATCTCCCCGATTCTTTATCTCAAAATCAGTAAGTTATCAGCGCTACACTAGGATCTATTGAGCCATACAGTGTAAGGAGAGCGTAATGCCACATTTGCCTTTAACCAGTGACAAGCTCTATCGCACTTCACAACTGAGCAAACTTAACGTTTCCTCTACCAAACACCTTGAGCCACTTGATGAAATCGTCGGTCAGGATCGTGCCCGTCAGGCCGTTGAGTTTGCCATGTCTATCAAGGAAAAGGGGTACAATATCTATGCCGTCGGCCAGAATGGTCTTGGCAAGCGCACCATGGTCATGCGCTACCTCAACCGTCACTGGCAGTATACCCACCCTGTTTTCGACTGGTGTTATGTTGCCAATTTCCAGGACTCCCGTGTTCCCAAGGTGCTGCAACTCCCCGCTGGTACTGGCCTTAAACTGAAAAAAGACATCGAAAAGCTGATGGGACGTCTCGGTAAATCGCTGCAACTCGCTTTCGACAATGAAATGTACTATTCCCGTGCAGATGCATTGAAAAACCGTCTGGCCGAAATGCAGGAGGGGGCGCTGGCACAATTGAGCCAGGAAGCCAAACAGCAAAGTGTCAGTCTGTCGATTACCACGTCCGGCGACTACCAATTTATTGCCCTGAACGGTGAAGAGCCCCATACCGAAGATACGTTCGATGCACTCTCCACCAGAGAGCAGCAGCAATTCGATGCCGCGATACGCGATCTGGAAA
Organism: Grimontia sp. THUN1695; assembly: GCF_059704325.2. NCBI lineage: Bacteria > Pseudomonadati > Pseudomonadota > Gammaproteobacteria > Vibrionales > Vibrionaceae > Grimontia > Grimontia sp. THUN1695. Next base: position 1,738,316 of record NZ_AP046577.1, read on the forward strand.
TCCAGTTACGTGGGCTGGTCCGTAAGCTGACAGAATGGGAAGAAACCTATGCCGAGAAACAGCAGAAACTGGACGAGGAAATTGCCAACGAGGCCATTTCCCACCATATGGATAAGCTGGTAAATGCCTATTCTGATCTGCCCCAAGTGAAGAAATACCTCAAAGAAATGCAGGCCGATATTCTCGAAAATCTTGATATCTTCCTGCAAGAAAGCGAAGAACAGGCTGCCCTCGCCTATGCCGCACTCGACAAAAAGCTGCCCCGGCGTTATCAGGTCAATGTATTAGTCAGCCAGGACAAAAATGTGCCGCCCGTGGTGGTGGAAGACAGCCCGACCTACCACAACATTTTCGGCTATGTGGAAAATGCCACCTATAAAGGCACGGTTTTTACCGATTTCTCATTGATCCGCCCCGGCAGTATCCACCGTGCAAATGGCGGGGTGTTGTTGATTGACGCAGTGAAAGTGCTGGAGCGTCCCTACGTGTGGGATGGCCTGAAACGTGCGCTCAGCTCCCGCAAAGCAAGCCTCAGCTCACTGGAGCGCGAGGTCACACTCAGTGGCACAATCTCACTTGAGCCGGAGCCTATTCCTCTGGATGTCAAAATCATCCTGTTTGGTGACTATCAAACCTATAAGCTGTTGCAACACTATGACGCTGAATTCAGTGAACTATTCCGCGTTACTGCAGACTTTGAAGATGACATGCCACGCAACGATGACAGCGAGATGAAGTACGCTAAATTTATCTCCAGTATCTGTCATGACAACAACCTGCTGCACTGCGATCCGGGTGCGATTGGCCGCATCATTGAACACAGCAGCCGTCAGGCAGGCGATCAGGACAAGTTGTCCCTGCACTCGGCAGACATAGCCAACCTGCTGCGTGAATCCAACTATCAGGCCAAAGTCAGTAACGCCAATATCATAAGGGCTTCTCACGTAGAAAAAGCACTGGCAAGCCGTGATATGCGGGTCAGCCGCCTTCGAGACCATGTCATGGAAGGCTTTACTACTGGCACGACCTTGATTGACACCAAAGGCAAAGCCGTGGGTCAGGTCAACGCGCTTTCAGTGCTGGCCACCAATGATTTCAGTTTTGGTGCGCCAAACCGAATTACAGCAACCACGGCGTTTGGCGACGGTGACGTGCTGGATATTGAGCGCAGCGTTGAGCTCGGCGGCAGTATTCACTCCAAAGGGGTGATGATACTGACCGCATATCTTTCTTCGCTGCTGGGCAAACAGGCCAAAATTCCGCTGACAACCAGAATTACCTTTGAACAGTCCTATGGCGGCGTGGACGGCGACAGCGCGTCTATGGCTGAATTCTGCGCCATTATTTCCGCCATTTCCGGTGTGTCGCTGCGTCAGGATTTAGCGATTACCGGATCCATGAACCAGTTTGGTCAGGCGCAGCCCATTGGCGGTGTGAACGAGAAAATTGAAGGCTTTTTCGATGTCTGCACCATCAAGGGGCCAAAATCGAGTCAGGGAGTGATTATCCCCCGTGCCAATGTGCATAACCTGATGTTGCGAAAAGATGTCATCCATGCGGTGGAAAAAGGCAAGTTCCACATTTATGCGATTGACCACGTGAACGAAGCGGTTGAGCTCTTTACCGGGCTGGTAGCTGGTAAGCCTGACAGCAAAGGGCGGTTTAAATCTGACACTGTGCTACACAAAGCGGCAACGAAACTGGATGCACTGCGCAAGAAAAGTGTTAAACCTGAATAAGTTAAACCAGCGGTTTTTCGTAGTATCTCTTCTCACTTTTTAACTTAAAGTCACGCATTTATCACCAAAGACAGTAAGGTGTTAATTATATTGAATTGGCTGATGGAGGATTGTCATGCGCCAAGAACAATTCCCTATCCCTGAACACCCGGAACTTACCTTCAAAGGGGTGTCGTTTTCGTCCATCAAACAACAGGCACCGAGCTATGTCTCTACAGCAAAATGGTATGCACGTCTGCTTATCTCCGGTGCATTTATGCTGTTTGCGACCATTACAACCCTTTCCTGTTATTACTTTGGCTTAACCGACGACATTTTCTTTATCGCCACACTGGCGGCCACGCTGCTGATCTATCTGATCACCATGCCCATGCTGACCAAGTCCTATGTCACCTCAGAGCGGGTAATGAAGAAAATGAAACGGAAAAAGCACCGGTTTTATCTTCGGGCGCTGGCCAATACTCCCCTGGACACCAGGTTGGAGGTCGCCAACGGGATCTGGGATGCGCTGCGCAGCGAACCATGGTCGTTATGCATCAGCTATGCCCATACCGCAGACCGAACCCGGACAGTCTATTGTTGCCAGCAAATCGGTAAAATTGCGTCCGAATTGACCCATTCCGCGCCAGATGTTTTTTGCGATGCTATGCTTAAAACAATGAATAATCAAAGAGGTAGCGTACGGTATTTCTTTGACATTCTGATCATGCTTGGCGAGCAACAATTCAATGACGAGCACGAAGAGCAACGTCATGTCCGCACAACACAACGCATCATGGTGGACGACATCTTCAAGCACCGCTAACCAGGCAACACCCACGCAGAACCGGAGCACACATGAAAATAGTTCTCGTCACCGGCGGCAGCAGTGGTATTGGCCTTGAGGTCGTACTTTCTTTCCATCAGGCAGGCTACAAAGTGATCACCTGCTCCCGAAACGAAGATAAATGGAATCAGGCGCTGGCAAGGTTTCCGCAACTCTCGGCGGTCGATTACCTCCCGCTGGATTTGAAAGACGTACATCAGGTGGATCGTTTTTTCGGATACATCCGAGAAAATTACGGCCATTTGGATATCGCCGTTAACAATGCCTCTCCCTTGCTAGAATCACGTGGTGACTACGCTGGCCTGCCCATCGACGCGCTTTACAGCACCATGATCAGCGATTATTGGGTGCCTGCCCTTTGCCTTCGCTACGAACTGCCACTCATGCAAGAAGGAGCGTCGATTATTAATGTCAGTTCAGTGAATGGTATTCGCCCCACCCCGAATGCCGCCATGTATTCAGGCACCAAACACGGATTGGAGGGCCTCACCCGCTCAGTGGCTATTGAGGCCATCCGCAGAGGCATTCGCGTTAACGGTGTCGCGCCGGGCGTCACTTGGACACCCCGTTGGGAACAAAAGCAAACAGAAATGGGCGCTTCACTGCGCCAGACTGTGGAAAGCCAGGTACCCTGTCAACGGTTTGCTGAAGCTCAAGAGATCGCCGACGCAATCTTCTGGCTAAGCTCTGACAAGGCAAAATATATTGTCGGCCACACGCTGGTGATTGATGGTGGGTTGAGCCTGACGTAATGTTATCAGCCCCATCCCCGTGATGCCCTGGCTGTATATTGTCCTGAGTTCTTGGCGAAAGTGGATGGCGTAGAATGCATCAGTAGACTCTAAAAAACCATCGTTATTCTGTGTCTGGTAGGGTAATACATGGAACACGCACAACAAATCATTGGCGAAGCGAAACAGCTGGGTGACGATAATATTGCTGGACACTCAGCCCGCTTTTTTAAAACTGGCCCTGGGGAGTATGGCGAAGGGGATAAGTTTCTCGGTATTCGTGTACCCGTTGTAAGAGAGTTGGCCAAAAAGTACAAAACGACATCGCTAAAAACTGTTTCCATCTTATTGGAAAGTGAGTGGCATGAAGTTCGGTTGCTAGCGCTGGTGATCTTGTCAGAGCAATTTAAAAAAGCAGATGCCGAGTTCCAAAAAGTGATCTTTGACTTCTACCTTTCCCGGACCAGGTTAGTGAACAACTGGGATTTGGTAGACAGCTCTGCGCATCACATCGTTGGGGGGTATCTTCGCGATAAAGACCGCTCGATTCTCTATACGTTGGCTGAATCAAACAACCTTTGGGAGCGGCGTATCGCCATGATGGCAACCTTCACGTTTATTCGGCACAACCAGTTTGAGGACACATTGAAATTGGCTGAACAACTGCTGCATGATAAAGAGGATTTAATTCATAAAGTGTGTGGCTGGATGCTGCGGGAAATAGGCAAGCGTAGCCCCACGCAGTTAAAGGCATTCTTAGACCAACACGTTAAAGACATGCCGCGTACTATGTTGCGTTATGCCATAGAAAAAATGACGCCAGAAGAAAGGCAACACTACCTGACCGGCATCAGACCCCCTAACCAGACCACAGTGGATAAGGGAGCCTGAGCTCTCTCACCTATCACTTCGCTGGCCATTTATTACTTTACTGACCATTGCTTACAGACCATAGAGACAACGAGCGTTTGAAATCCTGATAATCAAATTCATTCAGCAGCTGGACCTCACCGTTGCGCCGGCGACAATACACAGACGGCATTCGCAGACCGTTAAACCAGTTCAGCTTCACCATGGTGTAACCAGCACTGTCCATAATGTGCAGGCACTGACCAACTTTAAGCGGCTCATCAAAGCTCGCCACACAGAACTGGTCGCCAGCCAGGCAAGAACAACTGCCAATGACGTATATGTGTTCACCGGTATCACTCGCTTCAGCAATTGAGGCCGGTTCGTTGTAGATCAGGGTATCCAGACGATGGGCTTCAGTAGCACTGTCTACAATCGCTGTTTTTACCTCGTTTTCGACAATGTCCACCACCGTCACGACCAAATCCGTTGTCTTGGTAATGATGGCTTCCCCCGGTTCCAGATACAGTTGCACACCATGGCGCTCACCGAAGGCTTTCAGGGCTGATGCCAGTTTTTCAATGTCATAGCCCGGCCAGGTAAAAAACACCCCGCCCCCCAGGCTTACCCACTCCAGTTGATTGAGGTAGCTGCCAAATTTTTCAGAGATTGCATCCAGCAGGCAGATAAAGGCATCGACATCTTTGTTCTCACAATTCATGTGGAACATGGCGCCATTGAGCGTCGCAAAGATCTCGGGATCAATCTGGTCGAAATGCACACCCAGACGGGAAAACCGACGTGCCGGATTCGCCAGATCCTGCCCGGCGTAGCTGACGCCCGGATTCAGGCGCAAGCCAATCGATGCTTTCCCTTCTACAAGATGGCGATAGGCAGTGAGCTGGGATTGGCTGTTAAAGATCATTTTGTCGCAGATATCAGCAACGTCGCGCACATCATCTTCGCTGTAGCCGACACTGTAAGCATGGGTTTCACCGCCAAAGGTTTCGTAGCCCAGTTTTACTTCAAAAGGGCCACTGCTGGTGGTGCCATCAAGGTAGGGTTTGATGATGTCGAACACGCCCCAGGTTGAAAAGCATTTCAGTGCCAGCACCAGTTTCACGCCGGACAATTCTTTAAGGCGCTTCGCTTTCTCGAGGTTTTCAATCAGCTTATCTTCTTCAATCAGAAAATAAGGGGTTTTTAATTCTGTTGGATTCATGGTTTTTCTCTACAGAAAAGCCTGCACAACAGGCACTGTTATGCAGGCCTTCATTAAGGCTGTGCTTATTTGAGGATATTGATAACCGGCTCGCCGGGTTCCAGCTCTTCAATGCTCCAATCCAGACCGATTGAAGGCATCAGCGCCAGGAACGGAGCTGGATCAAGCTGCTCCATGTTAAACACGCCCTTACCATTCCACTCACCCTTAAAGTAAAGCAGAGCCGCGGTGATCGCTGGCACTCCGGTGGTGTAAGCAATCGCCTGGTGCTCCACGTCTTTGTAGGCCACCTCGTGATCTGCATTGTTGTATACGAACACGCTGCGCTGTTTGCCATCTTTCTTGCCCTGAACCCAGGTACCGATGCAGGTCTTGCCGGTGTAACCCGGCGCCAGAGAGGTTGGGTCAGGCAGCAGCGCTTTCAACACTTTCAGCGGCTCAACCACGGTGCCGTCTTGCAGTGTGATTGGATCTGGGCTTAGCAGGCCAATATCGCGCATGCAGTTGAAATAGTTCAGGTAGCGATCACCAAAGCCCATCCAGAATTCGATGCGTTTTGCCGGGATAAACTCTTTCAGCGAACGCACTTCATCGTGCGCCATGGAATACACCTTGTGGCTGCCGACCAGCGGGAAGTCAAACTCCATCATGCGGGTATGACAACCGACTTGCTTCCACTCGCCATTTTCCCAGTAGAAAGAATCACCCTGGATTTCCAGCATGTTGGTTTCAGGGTCAAAATTCGTGGCAAACTTCTTGCCATGATCACCGGCATTCACATCCATCACGTCGATAGTGTCAATTTCATCAAACAGGTGCTTATAGGCGTACGCTGCGAAAACACTCACCACACCGGGGTCAAAGCCTGCCCCCAGAATACCGGTGATACCCGCTTCCTCGAACTTGTTGCGATACGCCCATTGCCAGTCATAGGCTTGTGGCACCTGTTGCCCTTCAGAACACAGATCCACCGCCACTGACGTATCCAGATACGACGTCCTGGTTTGGTAGCAGGCTTCCATAATGGCCATGTTGACCCAAGGAGGTCCGGCATTAATAACTAAATCTGGCTTCACATCGTTGATCACTGCCACCAGCGCTTCCACATCATCGGCATCGACCGCACGGGCTTCCAGTTTGTAGCGGGTATCTTTCTGGTTATTGCGGCCTTTGATAGATGCAATGATCGCCTCACACTTGCTGACAGTGCGCGATGCAATGGTGTAATCCCCGAATACATCGTTGTTTTGCGCGGCTTTATGCGCAATCACCCAGCCAACACCACCTGCACCAATTTGTAAAACTGCCATGTTAAATTCCTTTATAAAATTCGGGTTCCAACGCCCAATCAACCATTAAAGAGAAGCCTGTTTGGCAATATCGCTTCCCAGCCCTTCAAGTGCTGTAAGTAGTTGCTCAAAATCTGTCAGAGACAGGCAGGGGTTGAGCAGTGTCAGTTTGAGTGCAACCTTGCCATCGACAATGGTTTCGCCGACAACAGCACGGCCTTGCACCAACGCATCCAGACGGATTTGCTTATTGAGCGCGTCCAGATCCAGCGTGGTATCAACGCCGGTGTAACGGAACAACACGGTGGACAGGCAAGGTACCGCCAGCAATTCAAAATCGGGACGATGATTGATCATATCTGCCACTTGCTGTGTCTGGTTCAGCAGGTGGTCAACCATCGCGCCCAGCGCCTGCGGGCCAACATTTTGCAGCGTCATCCACACTTTCAGTGCATCGAAACGGCGTGTCGTGGCGATGGATTTGTCCACTAGGTTTGGCAGAACATCCTCTTCGCGGTTCAGGTAGTCGGCATGATGACGGATAACGTCGAAGTACGTTTTATGTTTCAGCAACAAAGCACCGCAGCTGATGGGCTGGAAGAACATTTTGTGGAAATCGACAGTCACAGAATCTGCGCGCTCAATCCCTTCTAGACGGGCATGATGACGGCTGAGTGCCAATGCCCCGCCATAAGCGGCATCGACATGCATCCAAAGACCATGTTTCCCAGCTAGATCGGCAACATCATCCAGATCATCAATCGAGCCGTTGTCTGTGGTGCCCGCTGTACCGGCAATCACAAACGGGATCAGGCCTTCTGCTTTCAACGATGCAATGGCTTCTTCCGCAGATTCAGTGCTGATGGTGCCGTCGCTGTAGGTGTCGACACACACCACCGCATTTTCGCCAAGCCCTAATAGGGAAGCCGATTTTTGCATGGTGAAATGGGCGTTCTTCGAACAGATCACACGAAGCTTGTCGGCATACTGCGGCAAACCGTCTTTCTGTACGTCGTGTCCGCTGGTTTGGCGGATGATGTGGTCGCGGGCCATCAGCAGGCCCATCAGATTGCTTTGTGTGCCACCACTGGTGAAAACACCGTCGGCGTTGTCATCAAAACCAAAGCGCTTGCAAAGCCAGTCTGTCACTTCCTGTTCTACAAATGTCGCAGAACTTGCCTGATCCCAGGAATCCATTGACTGGTTCAATGCCGTGATAAAGGCTTCTGCCGCAACGGCGGGCAACATAGGGGGCGTATGCAGGTGTGCAATACAGTGCGGGTGCTGGACAATGATTGAGTTTTTACCAATCAGCGCCGTTGTTTCATCGATCACCTCGCTCAGTGGCTGTGGGTTCTCACCCAACTGAGCGTGACGGATTTGCGATTGCAACATCATGGGTTCCAGACCGCTATAAGGCGAATCAGCGCTCTCAAACAGTTTCTTCAACGCCTGTGTGCTCTGGTTCATTGCAGATTCGAAACCATCGGCACCATGCTTGCCAACGTGAATGAAGTGATTGCGCCAGCTTTGCTGGATGCTGTCCATTGGCTGAGAAACCTGTTTGGGTTCAACCAGGGATTCAATGGCGTCTTTCAGTGCGTTCAGCGCAAAATCGATTTGTTCGAAGGTAATAATGATGGGTGGCAGAAAACGAAGCACCGAGCCATCACGTCCGCCTTTCTCGATGATCAAACCGCGTTCAAGCGCTGCACGCTGGATAGCCACCGTCAGTTCAGGGGCAGATTGCGGCTCGCCAAATTTGTTCTTAATGCCCTTGGGATCGCAAATTTCTATGCCCAGCATCAGGCCTTTTCCGCGCACTTCCGCAATACAGGTGGTGTTATCTGCAATTTTCTCCAAGCCCCGGCGCAGGTAGTCCCCGGTGATTTGGGCTTGCTGGGCAAGGTTGTCGCGACGGATGATTTCCATCGCTTTTGCCCCAGAGACCATCGCGAGCTGGTTGCCACGGAATGTACCTGTGTGCTCGCCCGGCAGCCAGGTGTCAATAGACTTATCAAACACCAGCAGTGACATCGGCAGACCGCCGCCAACCGCTTTGGAAAGGCAAAGAATATCTGGCGTGACACCCGCCTCTTCAAACGCGAAATGGGATCCGGTTTTGCCGATACCACACTGGATTTCATCAAAGATCAGCAAAATGCCGTTTTCTTCGGTAATGCGGCGAAGCTCCTTGAGCCAAAACGCCGGTGCGGGAATCACGCCCCCCTCACCCTGCACGGGCTCAACGATAATGGCAGCAGGCTTCTGCACACCACTTTCATCATCGGCCAGCATACGTTCGATGTAGCGAAGTCCCTGACGCGCGCCCTGCTCACCATGAAGGCCGTATGGGCAGCGCAGATCGTAAGGGAAAGGCAGGAAGTGAACATCTGCCATCAAACCCTGCCGGCGCGCTTTTGTGCCGAGGTTACCCATCAATGCCATCGTGCCATTGGTCATGCCGTGATACGCACCATGGAAAGCGGCAATTGTGTTGCGCCCCGTGGTTTGCTTGGCGAGTTTAATGGCCGCTTCAACCGCATCAGCGCCTGACGGGCCACAAAACTGGACTTTGGCATTTTCTGCAAAATCTTGCGGCAGAAACGCCATCAACTCACGGATGAAGGCATCTTTGGCAGGTGTGGTGATATCCAGGGTTTGGTAAGGAATACCGGCATGAAGCTGTTCAATCAATGCCTGATTGATTTCAGGGTGGTTGTACCCCAGCGCCAGGGTGCCTGCACCTGCCAGACAATCCAGATATACCTGGCCTCGACTGTCTTCGACCAGAGCACCATGAGCTTTGGCGATGGCAACTGGCAACCGACGGGGATAAGAACGGACCTCTGATTCGTAATGCTCCTGACTGAGTAGCAATTCATCAGGCGTCAGATCATGAAGGCCTTGCATCACAGGTACTGGGCTGGTTTTCAACACATCCTGTGTTTCAGTGGGAAAGTTAATCATTGTTTTTGATCTTCCATGTTTACCCACCATTCTCTGCAAATTTGTGTGTAGTGTCCCCTGCAACAATACGATGCAATCAATGGGCTCACTCGGCAGTTAAATGGCGTGCACACCCCCGAGAGTGTCGGGAATTACCCGTCAAGCCGCGTCATGCGAGATTGACGGAAACCTGAGTGTGTTCGAGCACGCAAAACAAAGGCGACAAAGCGTCACGATCATGTCGTGGGGTATCGCGCCCTAAACATATGGAATGCGTCTCTTTTAACCGGAAGGATCAAGGCTCAGTAATAATACTGCAGTCTGGTAAGACGAAGCTGAAGTGGTGGTAATATTTAATCACAGTTGGGTTCCTCAATATGCCCCAGCTTCGGTGAAGCCAGACAGCACTATTAATGCCCTTCTATCAGGGAACCATTCCCTGATACCTACGTTGCGGCAACAACTTCTTCAACATTGCGCCGCGTGTGTCCCGAAAAGCTCTTTGTTCGAGATTGTCGCGCAAGGTAACATGGCCGCTTTTTTGAACTCAAGTGTTTTTTTCAAATTAGCAAAGATTCGATAACCCCTATAACATTTATTACCCACATAACTCACCTGCTCTCGGCTAAGCAACCCAACCGACACGGGGACGATAGCTTGCCTTAGTTGTCACAGCGGAAGCGCTATAGGTAATAGCAGACGCATTATCATTCATTGTCAGCCCTTACGCATGGCTTCAGTGACTTTGAGGACTATCTTCTCTGCACTTCGTCAAGCGAAAGCTAACGGCACCCATCTCATCCCGAGAGTTTTCGATAGATTTTCTAATGCAAATCGTGAGGTGTGTAGAAAATACCCCAATTTGTCGTATTTTCTCGTTCGTGATTTTGCGATGTATGATGATACTCTATTTAAAACATACACTTATACTAAGTCCAAGTGTCTGGCGGATGCGTAAAAAATCCCAAAGTGGGGTGTTTAATTACCCCACTTTGGGATCTAATAAATTGTTATGCTTAATCACGCAAAATCAGTGAGTTATGGTTCTTCTTTGTTCCTTTGGCTTTTCAGTTTTGTGTTTGTCGGCAAGTTGGCTCCATTGGGCGCTGTTTTCCGGACACTTGTTCTTTGGCGCTGGAAATTCAGAGCGTTGCCTCAGTCAATTTTCGGGCAAGCACGAGTCTAGGGCGGTTGGCTCAATCAGAAGTTTGATCTTAGGTTTTTCGGTTTTATCTGCCAAAGTTCAAAGTCTGATTTTCAAAAATTATGAGTCATTTCAGTTTTTTAGTTTTTGGCTTTTGTTTGTGAGTTAAAGCTGAGTTAATCTCGGTTTTGGTAAAACGTAACTCATTGAAGCTTAAGCATAACAAATAAGAATAAGTGTCGCGCAGCCGACACTTTATTTGGGTGTTGAACAAGCCCGTCGCTGCTTTATTAAGTAAATTGCTCGGATGAGCACAGTGTGGATGTACGCCCGTCACTGATTGACAGGCGAGCGCCGCCAGGAAGTTATCAGGTATTGCATAACTTCAATGGGTTACGTGATTGTGTGTCTCTTTCTCTGCGTTTTCTCCTTCGTCTAAATGGTCGCCATTCTCCTTATTCTGTTCGCCTTTCGGCTATCTCGGTCGTGTTACGCCTACGCAGACCAAGCGACGCTCCCCACACGTAGGGCAGCATCGCGTAGTGTGCTGTTTGACGGGGACGTCAATCGGTAATGTCCGGTGCGCCATGTGAAGTAGCATCAGCTGGATCGTGAGCCGTTTTTGCTTGGCGCTGCCATGCAACAGGCCATAGTCGCGTACCCGTTGTAGCCCTTTGGGTAATACATGCTGAAGGATCAACATCAAAAAGCGCTGAGTCGGCAAGGTGCGCGTCGCCGATTGCTCAGTTTGGCTGTCGGTGTAGCGGAAGGTCACCTGATTATCGCTGATATCGAGAATGTCCCTGTCCGGCAACACCCCACGATACAGATACCGGGAGAGGTATTTGAGGGCGGGTAGCCCCTGTCCCACGGCGCGACAGTCCACAACCCATTGCGTTGGCAACGAGGGTGGCAAGGTCAAGGTGGGATGGGTGTTGATGGCGGCCAACAGCCGGGCGCGCCAGACCGACGCCAGTGCCGCGTGAGGGTAAAGGAACTGTTTATTGCCCTTATGCCACTGGCGGCGCGTGGGGTGATAAAACCCCGCAGGCACAATGGCATGCAGGTGCGGGTGCATATCCCGCCGTCGGTTGTGGGTGTGGAGCACCAGGGTAAACCCACTGTCGCCGCCATGTTTGCGCTGGGCAAACGCCTTGAGTACAGACGCTGCGACCGAGAACATGAGCGAGTACAGTGTCCGCGCGTGTGTGCGGGCCAGCGGGCGCAGAGCCGCAGGCAGGGTAAAGGTCACCATAAAATACGAGGTCGGCAACAGCTTAGCCGCCTGTCGTTGGAGCCATTGCACCGTGTGAGGGTGTTGGCATTGGGGGCAGTGGCGATGCCCGCACGAGAGCGGTGTTCGCTCGTCATGGTGACAGCCCTGACATGCCCATTGTGATGTTCCCAACGCTCCGGTCCGACAACGGGTCATGGCAAAGATAGCCCGCCCGATATCCGGAGTAAGGTGTCGAGTATCTAGGGTTCCTGCATGCTGTTGCAGCAGTTGGATAAAGGCACTCATGGCGCCTCCCACATGATGGTGAGGCCAGACGCGAGTTGATTGACTGCCTGATGAAGTTGGGCGTGCTTCACGTCAGTGAGTTGGGTGTAGCGCGCCGTGGTGGTGAGGCTGGCATGACCGAGCAGGCGTTGCAGAGAGCGTAAATCCAAGCCTTGTTCGAGCAGGTGGGTGGCATAACAATGGCGCAGGGAATGAGGACTGATGGCCTTATGAATACCGACGTCCCGACAGACCTGCTTCATGGCTTTTTGCACGCCGCCGCGGTCCATCGGCCCTTCATTGCCAATACCGGGAAAAAGCAAGGTTGGGTGGCGATGGGTGCACCAGTATTGACGCAACACCGTGAGGGTGTTGTCGGGCAGCGGCACCAAGCGGTCTTTACCGCCCTTGGCATTGCGGATATGCACTTGATGGTGGGCACTGTCGATATCCCCGACAGTGAGTTGCAGTCCTTCGCCCAGACGCAATCCGAGACAATAAAGGGTGTAGAAGAAGCGTTGATAGCGGGGTTGTCGGGTAAAGGTGATGAGCAGCCCGACTTCGTTGGGGGTTAAGATATCTGGCAGGCGTTTGACCTGAGGGGGCTTGACGATATCGAGCCATTCCCACTGCTTATTGAGGGTATAGCGGTAGAAGAACTGCAGGCCATTACGGTCGAGCTTCACGGTGCTCCAGGAATGGGATGTGATAAGGCGCACGAAGTAGGTTTTGAGCTGTTGCTGAGAGAGGTTGTCGGGGGGAGAATCGAAGAAGGCGGCAATACGCCGGACAGCGCGGGCATAGGCGTCAATGGTGGCGGGACGTTTGCCTTGAAGGGTTAAGTTGTTGAGGTGCTGTTGGTAAAGGGCCTCGAAGTGCTGTTGTTGTTGCGGGTTCATGGTGTTTCTCCTGTCTGCTGGTGATGGGCAGGGTTGGGAGAAACGTAGGCGGTCAGGCGGCATTCTGCCGCGTAGCGGCTTCGTTCAACAAAGCATTTAAGACGGATTCACAACGCTTGGCATTTTTGTTTTTACTTCAAATTTAGTGCTTATGGCACAATGCTTTAGGTTTGAGTGGAGGCGTTGTTCACCCCTTAATTGGGCGTTATGTACTTTTCTGAAATCCTTCCTACAAATCAAACTTGTGCACAGTGTCATTATGCGTTAGTCTTTGTTTATGGATGCACAATGAGACAGTGCAAGTTGCAATGGCATTAGAATTTAAAGATAAGTGGTTAGAGCAGTTTTACGAGGATGATAAACGACATCGTTTAATTCCAAGTAGCATAGAGAACGCTCTATTTCGGAAGCTGGAAATCTTAGATGCAGCTCAAGCTGAATCAGACTTAAGAATTCCACCGGGTAATCGTTTTGAACATCTTGAAGGAAATCTTAAAGGTTGGTGTTCAATTCGAGTGAACAAACAGTATCGTTTGATTTTTCAGTGGGTTGATGGTGTTGCACTAAATACTTACTTAGACCCACATAAGTATTGAGGTAACGACTATGCGTAAGACAAAACGTCGTCCAGTTAGCGTTGGGGAAATGTTAAAAATTGAATTTCTTGAACCAATGGGCATCACATCAAAAGCGCTCGCTGAAGCTATGGGCGTACACAGAAATACGGTGAGTAATTTGATTAATGGTGGAGTGTTAACAGCTCCGGTAGCAATCAAGTTGGCCGCGGCATTAGGTAATACACCAGAATTTTGGCTTAACATTCAACATGCAGTTGATCTTTGGGATACGAGAAATCGTTATCAAGAAGAAGCAAAGTTTGTAAAGCCGTTGTTTGTTTCGCTGGAACAAAGCGCACGTACATAACAAATAAGAATAAGTGTCGCGCAGCCGACACTTTATTTGGGTGTTGAACAAGCCCGTCGCTGCTTTATTAAGTAAATTGCTCGGATGCGCATAGAGAGGAAGCCCGCCGGTCACTGATTGACAGGCGAGCGCCGCCAGGAAGTTATCAGGTATCGCATAACTTCAAGGGGTTACGTGACTGTGTGTCTCTTTCTCTGCGTTTTCTCCTTCGTCTAAATGGCGGCCATTCTCCTTATTCTGTTCGCCTTTCGGCTATCTCGGTCGTGTTACGCCCACACAGACCAGGCGACGCTCCCCGCAGGTAGGGCAACCCCGGACAGTGTGGTGTTTGGTGGGCGCCTCTTGCGGCAAGGTCGAATGTGCCACATGAAGCAGCATCAGCTGGATCGTGAGCCGTTTTTGCTTGGCGCTGCCATGCAACAGGCCATAGTCGCGTACCCGTTGTAGCCCTTTGGGTAATACATGCTGAAGGATCAACATCAAAAAGCGCTGAGTCGGCAAGGTGCGCGTCGCCGATTGCTCAGTTTGGCTGTCGGTGTAGCGGAAGGTCACCTGATTATCGCTGATATCGAGAATGTCCCTGTCCGGCAACACCCCACGATACAGATACCGGGAGAGGTATTTGAGGGCGGGTAGCCCCTGTCCCACGGCGCGACAGTCCACAACCCATTGCGTTGGCAACGAGGGTGGCAAGGTCAAGGTGTGTAACCCTCCCCGAAAAGCGGGTCATTAGCAATTAGAGTTTTTCCGTTTACACTGAAACGAACGGAGAACGTCTGATGAAAAAATCACGCTACACGGAATCGCAAATCGTCAAGATCCTCAAAGAAGTGGAAGCGGGTCGAAAAGTGAACGAAGTCTGCCGTGAATACGGCATTTCCGATGCAACTTACTACAACTGGAAATCCAAGTACGGCGGCATGGAAGCTTCTGATGTTAAACGACTGAAAGAGCTAGAGGACGAAAATCGAAGGCTCAAACAGATGTTTGCAGATCTCAGCCTCGAGCATCGTATTGTCAAAGATATCTTAGAAAAAAAGCTGTAACGCCAGCGGTTAAACGTGAACTTGTGGAATACGTTCGGCAACACTTTCAGGCCAGCTTAAGGATGGCCTGCCGCGTGGTTGGCATCAGTGATTCAGTGTATCGGTATCGTCCTGACCCGCATCGTGATGATGAAGTCATTGCCAAGCTGCAGGAAGCGGTAGAACGTTACCCTGCGTATGGTTTTGGAAAACTCTTCAAAGTCCTTAAACGTTGGGGGCACGCATGGAACCACAAGCGAGTATATCGCGTGTATTGTTCGCTAAAACTCAATTTGAGGCGAAAGGGTAAGAAACGCCTCCCTAAGCGAGAACCAACGCCGCTTTGTTGTCCTGATTGGGCGAACAGTTGTTGGTCTATCGACTTTATGAGCGATGCCCTTGTCTGTGGCCGGCGTTTTCGCACCTTCAACGTTGTTGATGACTTCAATCGAGAAGTGTTGGCCATTGAAGTGGACTTGAATCTCCCCGCACCGAGAGTTATCCGAGTCCTAGAGCGTATTATTGCTTGGCGCGGTGCTCCCCAGAAACTACGCATGGACAACGGCCCTGAGTTTGTCTCAACGGCATTGGCCGAGTGGGCGGAAGAGAACCGCGTTGAGCTTGAATTTATCCGACCAGGCAAGCCAACAGAAAATTCATACATTGAACGCTTTAACCGAACCTATCGAACTGAAGTTCTCGACATGTATGTTTTTAAAACGCTGTCCGAAGTCCGAGAAATCACCGAAAACTGGATGAAGGAATACAACAACGAGAGACCGCATGACTCTCTCAATGACCTAACCCCTTGGGAATATCTGGCTAAGTATGAAAGCAGGAAAAGCTCTAATTTAGACTGTCACTAAAATGGGGAGGGTTACAGTGGGATGGGTGTTGATGGCGGCCAACAGCCGGGCGCGCCAGACCGACGCCAGTGCCGCATGAGGGTAAAGGAACTGTTTATTGCCCTTATGCCACTGGCGGCGCGTGGGGTGATAAAACCCCGCAGGCACAATGGCATGCAGGTGCGGGTGCATATCCCGCCGTCGGTTGTGGGTGTGGAGCACCAGGGTAAACCCACTGTCGCCGCCATGTTTGCGCTGGGCAAACGCCTTGAGTACAGACGCTGCGACCGAGAACATCAAGGCATACAAGGGTTTGGCCTGTGTACGGGCCAGGTGACGCATTGGCGCAGGCAGCGTGAAGGTCACCATAAAACACGAGGTCGGCAACAGCTTAGCCGCCTGTCGTTGGAGCCATTGCACCGTGTGAGGGTGTTGGCATTGGGGGCAGTGGCGATGCCCGCACGAGAGCGGTGTTCGCTCGTCATGGTGACAGCCCTGACATGCCCATTGTGATGTTCCCAACGCTCCGGTCCGACAACGGGTCATGGCAAAGATAGCCCGCCCGATATCCGGAGTAAGGTGTCGAGTATCTAGGGTTCCTGCATGCTGTTGCAGCAGTTGGATAAAGGCACTCATGGCGCCTCCCACATGATGGTGAGGCCAGACGCGAGTTGATTGACTGCCTGATGAAGTTGGGCGTGCTTCACGTCAGTGAGTTGGGTGTAGCGCGCCGTGGTGGTGAGGCTGGCATGACCGAGCAGGCGTTGCAGAGAGCGTAAATCCAAGCCTTGTTCGAGCAGGTGGGCGGCATAACAATGGCGCAGGGAATGAGGACTGATGGCCTTATGAATACCGACGTCCCGACAGACCTGCTTCATGGCTTTTTGCACGCCGCCGCGGTCCATCGGCCCTTCATTGCCAATACCGGGAAAAAGCAAGGTTGGGTGGCGATGGGTGCACCAGTATTGACGCAACACCGTGAGGGTGTTGTCGGGCAGCGGCACCAAGCGGTCTTTACCGCCCTTGGCATTGCGGATATGCACTTGATGGTGGGCACTGTCGATATCCCCGACAGTGAGTTGCAGTCCTTCGCCCAGACGCAATCCGAGACAATAAAGGGTGTAGAAGAAGCGTTGATAGCGGGGTTGTCGGGTAAAGGTGATGAGCAGCCCGACTTCGTTGGGGGTTAAGATATCTGGCAGGCGTTTGACCTGAGGGGGCTTGACGATATCGAGCCATTCCCACTGCTTATTGAGGGTATAGCGGTAGAAGAACTGCAGGCCATTACGGTCGAGCTTCACGGTGCTCCAGGAATGGGATGCGATAAGGCGCACGAAGTAGGTTTTGAGCTGTTGCTGAGAGAGGTTGTCGGGGGGAGAATCGAAGAAGGCGGCAATACGCCGGACAGCGCGGGCATAGGCGTCAATGGTGGCGGGACGTTTGCCTTGAAGGGTTAAGTTGTTGAGGTGCTGTTGGTAAAGGGCCTCGAAGTGCTGTTGTTGTTGCGGGTTCATGGTGTTTCTCCTGTCTGCTGGTGATGGGCAGGGTTGGGAGAAACGTAGGCGGTCAGGCGGCATTCTGCCGCGTAGCGGCTTCGTTCAACAAATAAGAATAAGTGTCGCGCAGCCGACACTTTATTTGGGTGTTGAACAAGCCCGTCGCTGCTTTATTAAGTAAATTGCTCGGATGAGCACAGTGTGGATGTACGCCCGTCACTGATTGACAGGCGAGCGCCGCCAGGAAGTTATCAGGTATTGCATAACTTCAATGGGTTACGTGATTGTGTGTCTCTTTCTCTGCGTTTTCTCCTTCGTCTAAATGGTCGCCATTCTCCTTATTCTGTTCGCCTTTCGGCTATCTCGGTCGTGTTACGCCTACGCAGACCAAGCGACGCTCCCCACACGTAGGGCAGCATCGCGTAGTGTGCTGTTTGACGGGGACGTCAATCGGTAATGTCCGGTGCGCCATGTGAAGTAGCATCAGCTGGATCGTGAGCCGTTTTTGCTTGGCGCTGCCATGCAACAGGCCATAGTCGCGTACCCGTTGTAGCCCTTTGGGTAATACATGCTGAAGGATCAACATCAAAAAGCGCTGAGTCGGCAAGGTGCGCGTCGCCGATTGCTCAGTTTGGCTGTCGGTGTAGCGGAAGGTCACCTGATTATCGCTGATATCGAGAATGTCCCTGTCCGGCAACACCCCACGATACAGATACCGGGAGAGGTATTTGAGGGCGGGTAGCCCCTGTCCCACGGCGCGACAGTCCACAACCCATTGCGTTGGCAACGAGGGTGGCAAGGTCAAGGTGGGATGGGTGTTGATGGCGGCCAACAGCCGGGCGCGCCAGACCGACGCCAGTGCCGCGTGAGGGTAAAGGAACTGTTTATTGCCCTTATGCCACTGGCGGCGCGTGGGGTGATAAAACCCCGCAGGCACAATGGCATGCAGGTGCGGGTGCATATCCCGCCGTCGGTTGTGGGTGTGGAGCACCAGGGTAAACCCACTGTCGCCGCCATGTTTGCGCTGGGCAAACGCCTTGAGTACAGACGCTGCGACCGAGAACATGAGCGAGTACAGTGTCCGCGCGTGTGTGCGGGCCAGCGGGCGCAGAGCCGCAGGCAGGGTAAAGGTCACCATAAAATACGAGGTCGGCAACAGCTTAGCCGCCTGTCGTTGGAGCCATTGCACCGTGTGAGGGTGTTGGCATTGGGGGCAGTGGCGATGCCCGCACGAGAGCGGTGTTCGCTCGTCATGGTGACAGCCCTGACATGCCCATTGTGATGTTCCCAACGCTCCGGTCCGACAACGGGTCATGGCAAAGATAGCCCGCCCGATATCCGGAGTAAGGTGTCGAGTATCTAGGGTTCCTGCATGCTGTTGCAGCAGTTGGATAAAGGCACTCATGGCGCCTCCCACATGATGGTGAGGCCAGACGCGAGTTGATTGACTGCCTGATGAAGTTGGGCGTGCTTCACGTCAGTGAGTTGGGTGTAGCGCGCCGTGGTGGTGAGGCTGGCATGACCGAGCAGGCGTTGCAGAGAGCGTAAATCCAAGCCTTGTTCGAGCAGGTGGGTGGCATAACAATGGCGCAGGGAATGAGGACTGATGGCCTTATGAATACCGACGTCCCGACAGACCTGCTTCATGGCTTTTTGCACGCCGCCGCGGTCCATCGGCCCTTCATTGCCAATACCGGGAAAAAGCAAGGTTGGGTGGCGATGGGTGCACCAGTATTGACGCAACACCGTGAGGGTGTTGTCGGGCAGCGGCACCAAGCGGTCTTTACCGCCCTTGGCATTGCGGATATGCACTTGATGGTGGGCACTGTCGATATCCCCGACAGTGAGTTGCAGTCCTTCGCCCAGACGCAATCCGAGACAATAAAGGGTGTAGAAGAAGCGTTGATAGCGGGGTTGTCGGGTAAAGGTGATGAGCAGCCCGACTTCGTTGGGGGTTAAGATATCTGGCAGGCGTTTGACCTGAGGGGGCTTGACGATATCGAGCCATTCCCACTGCTTATTGAGGGTATAGCGGTAGAAGAACTGCAGGCCATTACGGTCGAGCTTCACGGTGCTCCAGGAATGGGATGTGATAAGGCGCACGAAGTAGGTTTTGAGCTGTTGCTGAGAGAGGTTGTCGGGGGGAGAATCGAAGAAGGCGGCAATACGCCGGACAGCGCGGGCATAGGCGTCAATGGTGGCGGGACGTTTGCCTTGAAGGGTTAAGTTGTTGAGGTGCTGTTGGTAAAGGGCCTCGAAGTGCTGTTGTTGTTGCGGGTTCATGGTGTTTCTCCTGTCTGCTGGTGATGGGCAGGGTTGGGAGAAACGTAGGCGGTCAGGCGGCATTCTGCCGCGTAGCGGCTTCGTTCAACAAACGGTTCAAGAGGGACAGCCAACGCGCGGCATTTTTACTATGCGTTGGTTTGTGTGTTTATGGTGTTATGCGGAAGCGTAGTAGTGGCGTTGGCTGCCCCTTAAGCGGGCGTTAGGGCTAAAAAGGATAGTTTCTATGGAAAGTATGAATATGAACAAAGTCATGTTGCTAGTCGATTTCATGGGCATTGGTGAAGATTTCGTTTTCCATTTGGAAGCCAAATACAAATGTGTAATTGAGGTCGGAGAATTAGTCGATGCACTTGACAAGGAGGGTATCGAGCCACCTTTGGATGAAAATATAATTCACAGTTTTATTTCATCGTCTAGTTACTTAGATACTTGCACCCCCAGGGCGTCCGCATGAATGGTTAGGATTTAGCCATTGACGTCAATCCGGCCATAAGGACCTGCTCCAAGAAGGCGGGTTTCATCATGCAACGTTTCTGTTTCATCGGTACGCTAATCTTGGTGGGTTCTGCCCTGAGCATGTTAAGTGCCATGTGCCTTAACCCTGCCAAGTTTTCAGCGGCGTTTGCTCGGTAAATCTGGCAAGCATCTTCCCGCATACTGACATCTAAAATCCAATGCATGGACTCAATGCCCCAGTGAGCCCGGATTGCATCTCCTGCCTGCTCTGGGGTCAGCTCGGCTGAACTGATGTAGTAGCGATACTCCAACTCTGGCTCTTTGCCTTTTGCTGCCCGGTAGTTTTCGACCATCACAATACTGGTTAGCCCATTCCAGATGGAGAAGTCACCGTCCAACTCACATGCACTCAGGACATGACAAGTACGCGCTTCAATCCGGCCTTTCTGCTTCTCAATTTGACATGTGCCTCTGTCAATCGGAGCGCGTCGATGTGGACTGAAAGCGGCCTGTACCGCTGCCGCTAACTTGCCTTGATTGCCCTTAACCGCCAATAAATAATCGCCGCCTTTGCGCGTGATAGCCTTGGCTATCTTGGTCTGGCAGGCCATCGCATCAATCGTCACGATGGCGCCTCGCAAGTCGAGCATCTGGATCAATGCGGGTATCGCGGTGATTTCATTGCTCTTAGTATCGGTTTTAAGCTGGCCCAATACGAGTTGGTTGGCGCTGGCATAGGCACTCACCATATGGATGGTGCTTTGCCTGTCGTTTCTGTCATAAGAGCCGCGTAAGGTCTTGCCGTCAATGGCGACCACTTCACCACAGGTTAGCTTGTGAACGGCTTTCATCCAGGCTAGAAAGCAATCGCGGAATTCAGCGGGATCAATATTTGAAATCAGACGAGCAAAGGTATCATCAAC
This sequence comes from Grimontia sp. THUN1695, assembly GCF_059704325.2. NCBI lineage: Bacteria > Pseudomonadati > Pseudomonadota > Gammaproteobacteria > Vibrionales > Vibrionaceae > Grimontia > Grimontia sp. THUN1695. Next base: position 1,759,420 of record NZ_AP046577.1, read on the forward strand.
GGGCACCCCTTTTTCAAACAAGCCCTGTTTAAGGAACCACTCATGGTGACCAAGAACGTACTCGCGAATATCAGTCCAGCCTTGGCCTCCAGCGATAACGGCACAGATTGAACCAAATAGAATATCAAACAGTGGGTAGTCTACTTTTGCGCTTTGCCGCTCGTCACGGATGATGCTGAAATACGCTTTGATGGTATCTAAATTCATGGCTTCTCCTCAAAAGAGGAGCATAAGATCACAGTCGACTCGTCAGGTCAATTTTGACCTCGAATTGGACAAAAAATATTCATGATCTTGCCCTGACTCAGATGCTGATTTAGCCGTTTATGACTAATAGCATCAATTTAGCCACTTATGGCTAATAATACAAATTTAGCCATTTTAGGCTAATAGCTGGGAATTAGCCGTTTAGGGCTAAAAGACTCATGGAGCTTGTTATGATCTCAGCTTGGCGGTCACCACTCTTACGATACTGTAGCAATGGTCTAATATTTATTAGTTCAGACTAGATCCGCACGATCAATACTAGACTCTGAGTTACGTGACTTTTCCATACCTGAGGTAATTTAAAAATAATTGCAAATTTAGTAAGTTCACTGGCATGATTCTGTCCAATATTGAGTCTAAGACACCTGTCCCCAGAGGCACTCCCTCAACTTCCGCAAAACAGCATCATGCCCCTCAGAAAACCTCGCCACCGCCCGTTGAAACAGCCACTCGCGCTGCGATGCAAATCAGCTATCTCTGCGCCACCAAACAACAAGATGTTCTCTCTTTGCGTAAAGACCAAATTTTGGATGACGGGATCTTTATCCAGCAAGGCAAAACCGGGAAGAAACAAATCAAGCTATGAAGCCCAGAGCTCAGGGAAGCGGTGAAAGAGTGTGACAATGTCTATGGCGTAAATAGCCTGTATGTCATCCATCAAGCGACGGGCTCTTCTTTTACACGTGATGGGTTTAATTCTCGTTAGAGAAAAGCGCGGGAAAAGGCAAGAAAAGAAACAGGGCTTCTCCTGGATTTCACCTTTCATGATTTGAAGGCCAAAGGATTTCAGATTACGAGGGAAGTGCGAGAGAGAAGCAAATTTTTTCAGGTCATAAGACCGAGAGACAGGTGGCAACTTACGACAGAAAAGTGGAGCAAGTGCCCTCTCTTAACCGCCGAAATATTACCAAATATTACCAAAAGAAAAACGGCTCACACGCACAAGCCTGTAAGCCGTTGTTTTTAATGGTGCCCCGGGCCGGACTTGAACCGGCACAGCGCGAACGCCGAGGGATTTTAAATCCCTTGTGTCTACCAATTCCACCACCAGGGCACGCAATTCTGTGATTGCGACGGCAGGCACCATCTGCAAATAATTTGGAGCGACACACGGGGTTCGAACCCGTGACCTCAACCTTGGCAAGGTTGCGCTCTACCAGCTGAGCTAGTGTCGCACATTACCCGGCATTACCGAATAATTAAAAGTGGTTGCGGGAGCCGGATTTGAACCAACGACCTTCGGGTTATGAGCCCGACGAGCTACCAGACTGCTCCATCCCGCGTCCGATTCATCGTTTAAAGTACGATGTCAACTTTTTTGTTACCGAACAAGTCGTCAACAAGTATTTGGAGCGACACACGAGGTTCGAACTCGTGACCTCAACCTTGGCAAGGTTGCGCTCTACCAGCTGAGCTAGTGTCGCATCATGGAGGCGCGTCCCGGAGTCGAACCGAGGTCCACGGATTTGCAATCCGCTGCATAGCCACTCTGCCAACGCGCCTTCGTTAACTCCGCTTCAGTAAGTTGCCTTCCTCTGCGGTACGGGTTGGCATTCTACATAAGTTTTTTATGCTGTCACGCAGAAATTTAAGAGTTTTGGTTCGTTTGCTTCTTTATCAAGCAAATCTGATAAATATCAGCCATATTGATCAAAGTTTTAGCAAAAACATCTGATCTTTTTCATCAAAGCGCTTAATGCCCGAAGAGTGAAAAACCAAAAGCCAGCGATTTTCTCGCTGGCTTTTTCATCGTTAGGACAAGTGTCTGGCGTTAAATAGACTGAACGTCGAAATCCACTTCCGGATTGACATCGGCATCATAATCCACCCCTTCAATACCGAAGCCGAAAAGTTTCAGAAATTCTTCTTTGTATTCCACGTAGTCGGTCAGCACTTTCAGGTTTTCTGTGGTGATCTGTGGCCACAGGTCACGGCAATGCTGTTGGATATCATCACGCAGTTCCCAGTCATCCAGACGCAGGCGGTTTTTATCGTCCACTTCCGGTGCTGAGCCATCTGCTTTGTATAGACGCTGGCTGAACATGCGGTAGATTTGTTCCATGCAGCCTTCGTGAACACCTTCCTCGCGCATTTTCTTGAAGACCATCGCGATGTAAAGAGGCATCACAGGAATCGCCGAGCTTGCCTGGGTGACAACAGACTTCAGTACAGCAACGTTTGCACTACCTCCAGTCGCTGACAGTTTCTCATTAAGGGCAGCCGCTGCGCGGTCCAGGTCCATTTTCGCACGGCCCAACGCACCATCCCAATAGATAGGCCAGGTCAGCTCTGTACCGATGTAGCTGTATGCCACGGTTTTACAGCCAGCTGCCAGTACGCCGGCATCAGACAGCGCCTGAATCCACAGTTCCCAGTCTTCACCGCCCATAACAGTCACGGTATCTTTGATTTCCTGCTCAGTGGCCGGTTCAACCGTTGCTTCAATGATTTCGTCTTTGTTGGTGTCTACCGCAGTTGAACGATAAACCTCACCGATTGGCTTCAGCGATGAGCGCACCACTTCACCGGTTTTTGGCAGTTTACGGACAGGCGATGCCAGTGAGTAAACCACCATATCGATCTGGCCCAGATCTTGTTTAATCAGTTCAATGGTTTTCTTTTTCGCTTCATCAGAGAACGCATCGCCATTCAGGCTCTTGGAATACAGCCCCTCTTCTTTCGCGAACTTGTCAAACGCGGCAGAGTTGTACCAACCTGCTGTGCCCGGCTTTTTCTCTGTGCCCGGCTTTTCGAAAAACACACCGATGGTCGCTGCACCGCCGCCAAACGCAGCAGCAATGCGCGATGACAGGCCATAGCCACTTGAAGAGCCAACAACCAGCACGCGTTTGGGTGCATTGGCAATAGGTCCTTGGGCTTTGGTGTATTCGATTTGCTCTTTTACGTTAGCTTCACATCCTTTTGGATGGGTCGTCGTACAGATAAATCCGCGAATTTTCGGTTTGATGATCATATTCAACCTTCCTTTCAAAGTTGGGCCTAGGATAAATACTTCATCTTGTTTTGGCACTTATTTTTGTCGCAAAAGCCGGTTTTCGGGCAGTGGTTGGAGGTGTTAGCAAGAAAAAACACCGCTGTTGCGGCGTTTTTGAGAACATATCAGCGGTTAGGCGGCTTTCCCTTTCTTACCGTTTCCAGCCACCGGCACTTTGTCACTTTTAAACCAAGACGGGTCGAAATTATCCACCTGAATGGCTTCATAGCGAAGTGCGTCAGCATGTTTGATATTGTCTATTTCTTCTTGCGTCAGGACATTTTGCTCAAGAGCAGCGGCGAGGCGATCAGCCAGCAGGCCTTTGGCCGGAATTTGCTTCGCTTTTGCTGCAAGTGCCATTTTCTTCTCCAAGGGTTTCACTGAAACCATCGCTTCAAACGCGCGTTCCATGATGCCTACCGGATCGTCGGCCTTATCACCGACATAACAAAGGTGGGTCAGTCGTTCACGGTGCGCGCCCGGTGTCATCATCAAGTCCGCAATCTGGGTCGCCAGTTTGTCAGACGGTGCGTTGTAGTGCATACCCAGCGGGAACAGGATCGCGCGCAGCGAGAACCCGACACCTTTTTGTGGGAAGTTATTGAACGCACCATCAAACGCTTCAGCGCATTTGTTCAGACAATGCTGCAATGAGTAATGAACAAAGGGCAAATCAGACTGCTGGCGGCCTTCATCCTCATAACGCTTCAACACTGCAGACGCCAGATACAGATGACTCAGCACATCACCAAGACGGGCTGATAACATTTCACGGCGCTTGAGTTCACCGCCCAGTGTCAACATGGCCACATCTGCTGTCACCGCCAGCGCACGGCTCATGCGTGACAAATGACGATAATAACTGGCGGTTTCACCGGATACCGGAGCGCTGTTTAAGCGTGAACGGGTAAATGCGTTGGTAAAAGACATCAGAACGTTTTTGGTAGCAAAACCGATATGTTTAATCAGTAATGCATCGAATGCTGCAGCACCTTTCGCATCATCTTTCTCCGCCGCCGTTTCCATCTCTTGAAGTACATAAGGATGACAGCGTGTCGCCCCCTGACCAAAGATCATCAGGTTACGGGTCAGGATATTCGCCCCTTCCACCGTAATGGCGACCGGCATACCAAAATAGTGGTGACCCACGTAGTTTAAAGGCCCTAACTGGATAGCACGACCAGCGTGGATATCCATCGAGTCATTGAGGATGGTACGTGCCAATTCGGTCATGTGATATTTGGCAATGGCGGTGACAATCCCCGGCTTCTCTTTCATGTCGAGAGAGGTTGTTGTCAGGGTGCGCGCCGCTTCCAGCATGTAGGTGTAACCGCCAATGCGCCCCATGGCTTCGCCCACACCTTCAAATTTACCGATATGCATGCCAAACTGCTTCCGCACGTAGGCATAAGCACCGGTCGTGCGCGCAGTCAGGTGCCCCACTGCCGTACCGAGTGCAGGCAGTGAAATACCCCGCCCTGCGGACAGACATTCCACCAGCATACGCCAGCCTTTGCCGACATAATCCTGTCCACCAATGACCCATTCCATCGGAATGAAGACATTTTCCCCACGGGTTGGACCGTTCATAAACGCCAGGCCAAGCGGGTTATGGCGTTCTCCAATTTCAACGCCTTGATGATCGGCCGGGATCAATGCACAGGTAATACCCAGTTGTTCCTTTTTGCCTAACAGCCCATCAGGATCGTGCAGTTTGAACGCCAATCCCAGCACCGAAGCCACAGGCGCAAGGGTAATGTAGCGTTTATTCCAGGTCAGGCTGATACCCAGCACTTCTTTGCCTTCATGCATGCCCATGCAGACAACGCCTTTATCGGGAATAGAGCCTGCGTCAGAACCGGCTTCCGGGCCTGTCAGTGCAAAACAAGGAACTTCCTCACCATTGGCAAGACGTGGCAGCCAATAATTCTTTTGCTCATCAGTACCATAATGGGTCAGCAGCTCACCGGGACCGAGTGAGTTAGGCACCATCACTGTCACTGCCGCACTCAAACTGCGCGTCGCAATGCGCGATACAATGGTTGAGTTAGCGTAGGCTGAAAACGCAAGACCACCGTATTCTTTAGGAATAATCAGCGAGAAAAACTTCTCTTTTTTCAGGAATTCCCAGACTTCCGGCGGTAAATCTTTACGCTCCTGCACGATATCAAAATCATCAAGCATAGCCAGCAAGGTTTCAAGCTGGTTATCCATAAACGCTTTCTCTTCATCGTTCAGGCGGGGTTTTGGGTATTGCAGCAGTTTACGCCAGTCGGGACTACCAGCGAACAATTCGCCGTCCCACCATACACTGCCTGCTTCCATTGCCTCGCGCTCGGTCTCAGACAGGGGAGGAAGAACCTTTTTGAAAAACGTGAACGCCGGGTCGCTCAAGTAGCGTCTTCTAAGTGATGGTTGAGAGCTCATGATTCAGATCCTTGTATTTGTAACACGTTAATTTTTTATTATTTTTTAACCTGCACTGCGCGGAAAACCGCTGGTTACAAGTGACAGTTCCTTGCCAAGCGGCGCATCCACACCTGCCGCCAGATAAGGAATTAATCGGTCGAGAATGTCTTCTGTCGTCACGTTATGACCAAAATCATTCTCGGCAATCTCGCTTAGCGCAACGTTTGACGCCATGGTGAAAATAACGGCACCAAGGGTGAAGTGAAGCCGCCAGAACACATGTTCAGGCTTCAGTGCCGGGTTGGCTTTCGCAACAGCTTGGGTGAACAAAGAGAGGACGGAATCGTAACGGGTGGTGATAAACCAACGCAGGTGACCTTGAACATCGGTGTAACCGCGCCCAATCAGTTGCATAAATGTTGACGCACCATCACGTTTAAATGTATCCAGCCCGAGGAGAGGACGTTTGGTACAGGCAAAAACCTCCACCATTGAGATCTCGTCTTTCAACAACAGTAACGTCAATTCTTGTGCCAGTTGTGGCATGAATTGTTCCAGATACCGGGCTAACACTGCACGCACCAGCGATTTCTTGTCACCAAAATGATAGTTAACTGACGCCAGATTTACGCCAGCTTTACTCGTAATGGTACGAAGAGAGGTCTCTTTGAAACCATGCTCAGCAAATAATTGCTCAGCGGCATCGAGAATTTTTCTTTTGGTTTCGCCTTTCCCTGCCATTTTCATTCACCTGTATTAAACACTTGTTTAACTTTACATCCCGTTAGCATTAATAACAACCCCTAAACATCCATAAAAATCTACCCTTTTTTCAGTAAAAAATTCGATCACCGTAACTGACTGTAAATCGGTGTTATTTGGCGCAATGCGAAAAGATTACGCTCACTATTGAGAAAAAATTTTGCGTTTTGGGGAACAATTGCTGGCTCATCAGGTCACATATAGTGCCACTGCTTTTTCTTAGAAGTTTTTATTCTTCTGAAGCCCGTACACTGAATTGCGTACGGGCTTTTTTTCGCCCTAGTGTCTGACAGCGGCCGAATGAACCGTTTTTAGAGGAAGAGAATTTTTTTTCGAAATTTTTGAACTTATCTGACAGGAGTCAGTCTGACATTGTGTAGATAGCGAATAAGTGCCTTCCATGTATAGCTGGCCGCCACACATGATTTCATCCTTATCGCTACATGCTGCTGCTTTTTCTTACTCCTGCTTAAAAACATTTATGTTGCCCGCTTCAGAATGAAGCGGGCTTTTTTTATGTCTGGTGTCAGTGCAACGCCGGTACAGGCATATCAAAAGGTGACGGGTAAACCAGTGTTAAACCTAACTGGTCCAGGGTGTTTTCAGGAGCGATATACTTGCCTTCCCCGCCTTCTTCAACAAAGGAAGGCTCATCTAACCCCATTGCCCCGGCAGCCCAACAGTAAAACGCCGATCGCGATGGGTGTTCCAGCGCACTGAGGTGGAAGATCTCCCCCCCTGCTTGCTTTTTGACGATAGCAATAATCGCCTCAACACAATCATCACGGTGAATCAGGTTAACGGGATCCTTTCCACCGCTGATATCTTTTCTTCCAGCAAGGTATTTCCCCGGATGCCTGTCTCCTCCCACCAAACCAGAAAGCCTTAAAACAATCCCTCCTGTGGGAAACTGGGCGAGCACATATTCTTCGATTTCCCGGTGCGCTTTCCCGGAAGCCGTATCAGGTTCACAAACCGTGCTTTCGGTTACTTTGCCTTTCACATTGCCATAAACCGATGTAGTACTGATAAAGATGAACTGTTTCACACCACCCGATTTGGCCGTGTCGACCAGTTTCTTCATAGCCTGGACAAACACTGCGCTATCCACAGTACGGCGGCCCGGGGGAATATTGGCAACGAAGACATCGCTCTCGAATAGCGGTATTGATTCTGGTGCGTATTCATCACTAAAAATGTCGAAAACGACCCCATCAATATGCTTCGAAGCCAGCAATGCCAATGAGTCATGACTACGTTTGCTTCCCGTGACAACGTATCCTGCTTTGTGCATTTTCTCTGCCAGTGGAAGGCCAAGCCAACCACACCCACATATTGATACTGTTTTATAAGGTTTCGACATCAACACCGCCTTGTAATTGTTTTTCACTTGTCATGCCAATAGCTTCGAGACGTGCCACAAGAAATCCAACCTATTTCTCGTTTGGTGAAAAAAAGCTTCTATATTGTGTAATTAAGCAACCAAAAGCGTGAATGAATACAAATTTTTCCAAGGTATTTTTGGTTAGAATGCCTTTCAGAGAATCCAACCGTTACACTCAACTATAACATTGTTGGACATTGCATTATTTCACCCAATTTTAAGTCAGCATGCGATATGTGATTTTTAAGACACCTGCCGCTGACAAATTAGACAGCGGAAGCAACGCGGTAATCGGAATGAACACCCTAGAAAAAATACAAAAAAATATTGAAAACTTTAGTAAGTCTGAACGGAAAGTCGCTGAAGTTATTATCGCCTCTCCACAGACAGCTATTCACTCCAGTATCGCGACACTGGCCAAAATGGCCGATGTCAGTGAACCGACTGTGAACCGTTTCTGCCGCAGGTTGGACACGAAAGGCTTCCCCGATTTCAAATTGCATTTGGCACAAAGCTTGGCAAACGGCACCCCATATGTGAACCGTAATGTTGAAGAACATGACAGTGCAGACGCTTACACGTCGAAAATTTTCGAATCCACCATGGCATGTCTGGATGTGGCGAAAAACAGCATCGATCCCCACCAAATCAACCGTGCTGTTGATTTGCTCACCCAAGCCAAGAAAATTTCGTTCTTCGGCTTGGGGGCTTCTTCCTCTGTAGCTCACGATGCACAGAACAAATTCTTCCGCTTTAATATCCCTATCGTCTGCTTTAACGACATCGTGATGCAGCGTATGAGCTGTATTAACTGCACAGATGGCGACGTGGTTGTTGTGATCTCCCACACCGGCCGTACCAAGTCGCTGGTGGATGTCGCGACATTGGCGAAAGAGAATGGCGCAACTGTTATCGGTATCACAGAGAAAGGCTCACCGCTCGACAAAGTGTGTTCTTTGACCATTACGCTGGATGTGCCGGAAGACACTGACATCTATATGCCAATGGCAAGCCGCGTTGTACAAATGACAGTGATTGATGTGTTGGCAACCGGTTTTACCTTGCGCCGAGGCCCAGGCTTCCGTGAAAACCTCAAACGCGTCAAAGAAGCGATAAAAGACTCTCGATTCAACAAAGAATCACTGACTTAGCAGAGAAAGGGGGGGCGTAGCGTCTACCCTTTTTTCGTTTTTTCCGCTCACGACACGTTTACTCACACTCTCTTTTTCTGTTTCGTAAGCATTTTCACTCAGGAGACTTGCATGTCTGAGACACTACGACGAACAAAGATCGTAACCACATTGGGCCCCGCTACCGACAAAGGTGACATGCTGGAGCAAATCATTGCAGCTGGCGCAAACGTGGTGCGGATGAACTTTTCACACGGTACAGCGGAAGATCATATAAACCGCGCCAATAAAGTCCGTGCAATCGCTGCGAAGCTGGGGCGCCATGTGGGCATCCTCGGTGATCTCCAAGGGCCTAAAATCCGGGTATCGACATTCAAAGAGGGAAAAGTCCAACTTACTGTTGGTGACCATTTTGTGTTGGATGCTGCTCTGGAACCGGGTAAAGGCGACAACCAGCGTGTCGGTATAGACTACAAAAACCTACCAAATGATGTGAAGGCTGGCGACATCCTGCTGCTTGATGACGGTCGCGTACAGCTCAAAGTCATGTCAGTTGAAGGCACCCAAATCCACACAGAAGTGACTGTGGGTGGCCCCCTCTCCAACAACAAAGGGATCAACAAAAAAGGCGGCGGCTTATCGGCCCCAGCCCTGACTGACAAAGATAAGCAAGACATTCTGATAGCGGCAAAGATCAATGTCGATTATCTGGCGATTTCTTTCCCACGCAATGGTGATGACATGCGCCTTGCACGCTCTTTGGCGCGGGAAGCGGGCCTGGATGCGTGTTTGGTGGCGAAAGTGGAACGCGCCGAAACGGTGGCTTCTGACGCGAATATCGATGACATTATCGAAGCCTCTGATGCGGTGATGGTCGCCCGTGGCGATTTAGGTGTGGAAATTGGCGATCCGGAACTGGTGGGTGTGCAAAAGAAACTTATCCGCCGTGCCCGTTCATTGAATCGCTGTGTGATCACCGCTACCCAGATGATGGAGTCGATGATCAAGTCCCCCATGCCAACCCGCGCTGAAGTGATGGACGTAGCAAATGCCGTATTGGATGGCACGGATGCAGTGATGCTCTCCGCAGAAACTGCTGCCGGTGATTACCCGCTGGAAACCGTGAAAGCCATGGCAGAAGTCTGTATCGGCGCGGAAAAGATGCCTTCTATCAATGTTTCCAATCACCGCCTCAATAAAGAGTTTGAGCTGATTGAAGAAACCATCTCGATGGCAACCATGTATGCGGCGAACCATATGCCCAAAGTGAAGGCAATGATCGCCCTGACAGAATCTGGCAAGACTGCTCTCATGATGTCACGGATCAGTTCGGGCAAGCCTATCTTTGCGCTATCACGTCATGATTCAACACTCTCGCGTGCAGCATTGTACCGCGGCGTCACACCTGTTTACTTTGACAGTGATACCGGTGCAGGTGCCGACGTTGCGCACAAAGCCATTGCCCTGTTGAAAGAGAAAGGATACCTCAAACCCTGGGATGTGGTGATATTCACTCAAGGAGATGTAATGAGGTATGTCGGCGCCACCAACACCATGCGCATGATCACCGTAACCTGATCGGGGAAAGCCTGCCTTCTCAAACAGCGCCCTTCCCGGGGCGGGGCGTTGTTATTTCTTTAGCCAGCCTTTTTTAACTGCTTCTGATAGCATGGCCTGTACCTTTTGCCACAGCAGTGCAGAACCTTTTTCAATCTTGCTGTTTACCGTCAGTGCCTGCTCATAACGCACACCATGCTCTTTCCAGCTCTGTCCTTCATTGTGGTAGTTCAACAACATGGGCAACATACGATCCAGCGCTTTACCGTAGCGAGCTTCCGGGGTTTCACCTTCTTCAAACTCTAGCCAGAGTGTCATCAGGGTGTCCCTTTGGTCTTCCGGTAGCATGCCAAAAATACGCTCAGCGGCTTTCAGCTCTTTCTGGTGTTGTTGTTTTGCAGCTTCTAGGTCATACACAAAGGTATCACCGGCATCAATTTCAACCACATCGTGGATCAACAACATCTTCACCACTTTTGCCACATCGACAGGTTCATTGGCGTGTTCTTCAAGCAATAATGCCATCAACGCCACTTGCCAGCTGTGCTCGGCAGAATTTTCCAGCCTCGCACTATCGCTTTTAACGCGGGTTCGCCTCAATACTGCCTTCAATTGGTCAATTTCAACAATCAAGGCTAATTGCTTTTCAAGCCTTTCAAAAGAACGGATATCACTCATTGTTTGACGCTACCCAGTGCGGATTAATCACAGAAGTCAGAATATGATCTTCCCATTTTCCATTAATTAAAAGGTAATCCTTCGCTTCGCCCTCTTTCACAAAGCCAGCGGCTTTCAGCACTGCGGCACTGCGTTTGTTTCTGGGCATATACGAAGCCATTACCCGGTGCATATTCAAATTATCAAACAGCCATTGGTTTGTCTGTTTCAGGGCGCGCCGCATAATGCCCCTGCCCTGCGCATTTTCCGCCAGTGAATAACCGACGTTGCAAGCGTGAAAGGGAAACTGGATGATGCTGCTATAGGTAATCACCCCACACACTTCCTCTTTATCCTGCTCAAAAATCAAAAAATAGTAAGCAAGACCATGGCGTTGCAATTCGGTCAGTTGGATAACACGTCTCTCCCAGCCTTGATAGGTAAAAAAACCATCTGGCCTGGAAGGCTCCCAAGGCGAAAGAAATTGGCGATTCTCCTGAAAATAATCCACGATAGCGGAAACATCCGTCATCTGGATCGCACGAATAACAAGATTATCAACACGTAATTGAGGAAAAGGGGTTATAATTTCGACAGACAATTCGCCTCCTGTCCAATTGTGCCGTTGATTATGTACTACGATAGCTTTGAATCACCGCTGGGGAAAATTCACTTACTGGCTGATGAGTCAGGTCTAAGACAATTGACCTTATGTCTCCATCACCCTTTCGAACCCTGCCAGGAATGGAAACATTCACCTAAACAGCTCACTCTCTACAAAAAACAGATCCTCGAATTTCTCGACGGAAAACGCACCCACTTTGATGTTCCCCTGGCACCAGATGGCACCGAATTCCAACATAAAGTCTGGCAAGCTCTGCGCACTATTCCTTATGGGGAAACGCGGTCATATGCTGACATTGCCAGGGAAATCGGCAATCCAAAAGCGTATCGTGCAGTCGGGATGGCGAACAATGTGAATCCTATTCCCTTGGTCATCCCCTGTCATCGCGTCATTGGCAGCGATGGAGAACTGACCGGCTACCGTTACGGCCTGGAGATCAAACAAAAGCTCCTGGCCATGGAAAAAGATAGCGGCAGATAACACCGTCAACTGTTATTACCTTTTACCAATACCGTATTCACGCAGCTTATTGGCAACTGAAGTGTGTGACACGTTCAGCCGTTTTGCCAGTTTGCGTGTTGACGGATAGCTGCGGTAAAGGTTTGACAAAATACCTGATTCATAGCGCTTCATTATGTCATCCAGTGAGCCTTCCATGGTTTCTTCGGTCAGGAAAGCGCTTTGCTCCGTTTCTGGCAACTGAACATCGTCTTTTGTCAGGCAGCCTTCTTCGATTTGTGTCATAGCACGGAACAACACGTTGCGAAGCTGGCGCACGTTTCCCGGCCATGAATATTGCGTCAGGAGATCCAATACGCCTTGCTGAAGCATTGGCCTTTCCTGACCAAGTTCTGAAGAGAACTGGTTGAGAAACAACTCTGCCAAGGGCTGGATATCTGAAGGCCGTTCACGCAGTGGTGGCACAATGAGCGACAGTACGTTCAGGCGATAATAGAGATCTTCACGGAACTGCCCCGCTGCTACCCGCTCAGACAAGTTCTTCTGCGTGGAACAAATCACCCGCACATCCACTTTGATCTCTTTCTCTTCACCCACACGGCGGAAGGTGCCATCTTGCATAAAGCGTAGTAGTTTGATCTGAAGATGCGGGCTCATTTCGCCGACTTCATACAGGAAAACGGTGCCCCCGTCTGCTTGTTCAAGCTGGCCTTTTTTGCCTTCCCGCCCTTCCGTTGGCGCGCAGCCAAATAATTCAGTTTCCGCAGCATCGTCTGGCATAGACACGCAGTTCACCAACAGAAAAGGATGTTCTGCCCGGTGGGAGCGTTGATGGCAGGCTTTCGCCAGCATCTCTTTTCCTGTACCGGTCTCTCCTTGAATAAGCAGTGGCGCATCCAGGGTCGCAAATTTCTTCGCCTGATTAACCAGAGTACGGAATTTGCTGGATTGCCCGACAAGGTGCTCGAAGCCATGCTCACCCGGCGTACGGTACAGGGTGGTTGGCAAGTGGTTCATCGACACCTGTTTTAGCTGGATAACAGCGCTTGCCAGCAGATCTTTATCTTCGCTGTCGGTGACGTAAACCGGCATGACTTCCATCAGGTAATCCATACCGGCAATCACTACCTGACGACAGATTTGTCCAGCGTTGTCTCGCTCCAGCCAGTGAGAAAAGTTAAAATCAGGAAAAATATGGTTGGCAGATTCACCAATCAACCCAGACGCTTCGCTACCCATTAGACGGAAAGCCGCTTTGTTTGCCATGTCGACCTTGCCGCTGAGGTTCACCGAGAAAACCGGGTCGCTCAGGGTTTCTAGCAAAGCGCGCAATTCTCGGTGCTCCCTTTCAGCGGGCAAGAACTGAATTTTTCGCACATCGGTCACGCCACTTATCAGACGGATTTCAGACATCAGTTGCCTGAACTCGTCGAAGTCCACCTCTGGGCAGTTGAGGTAAATGATCCCAATCTGGTCAATCTCAATGCCACGTAAGTCAATGTTACGGCGGGCCAGAATATCGAGGAGCTCGCGGGTTAATCCAAGTCGATCTTCGCAAAAGACCTGTAATCTCACGGTTGTGTCCTGTATGCAAAGGGCTGGCTACATCCTGAATGCCGAAGCCAGCCTTGTTGATATGAAGGTTGTCTGGGATAACTCCCGCAATCCCTGCATGACGTGAATGAATAGCGCGTCCATAAAGTGTCAGGAATTGTTGACAGTGAAAGAAGTGTGCGCCTCTCACGACAGCGAGTCAAGCTGTGCGATTGAAAACGTGAGAAGCGCAGTGAGTAAGAACAAAGGGAGGAACAGCACTAAAGAGGGCGGTTATTTGTTCCCGGACGTCAGTTTGCCCAGTAATTGTTTGCGGATATCCGACAACCTCGGGGCAGCTGCACCGATATAGGGTAATGGGCGCATGACTGACATCGCTTTGTAACCCAGCCTTGCCGTCAATAATCCTACTCCCAGCCCCTGTGCAGCACGGGTGGATAACTTCCCGGCCAAATCCACAGAAAGCAGATCTGTCCCCATGTCCGCGATCACCTCACTGGCCCCGGCAAAAGCCATGTTTGCCAATACCAACTTCAGCAACCGGATACGAGACCAGTAGCCAAGCTGAACACCATAGATGTTTGCCACTTGCTCCAGTAGCCGGAAGCTGCGCCAAGCCACCAGCAGCATGTCCGCAATCGCAAGCGGGCTTAACGCCACCATCACTGCGGCTTCTGAGGCATATCTCGTGACCATTTTCCGGGCGCGGGCGTCCTGCTCTGTTACCACCATACGGTCGTAAAGTTCAAAAACTTCACGGTCATTGTGCGTCGCAGCGAGCGAGGTTTGCCATTTGTCATAGCCCGCTGTCAGCTCAACGCCGGATTGTCTGGAAAGCCTTTCACAGACACTTTTGGCTTTGCCAATGCCTTCGGCTGCCAGAATAGCCATGACCTCATCACGTTCATCCTGACGCCCTTTCAGGCGACGGAGTGCTAAAAACTCACGACCAATTGCACCAATCCCCATTGCGGCAATCCCGGCAACAAAACCGCTCCAGCCAACAGCCAGCCAGTCACCAGCCTGCACAGCAGTGACGACTGTATCCACCGTTTGCCAACCCACAAGGCCGATGCCAACAACAGCTAGCGCGCGCCATCCCCAACGTTTTTTCCCGGGGGTTTTCAGCGTTGCCTCAAGCGCTTGCTCTGCACGGGTTTCATCTTCAATGTTAGTGACCGCGAAATTGACAGCATCCTGCTCAAACTGGCGCTGTAGAGTCAGCTCAGGCGCTTCATTCTGCGGTTTCGCGGGATCTTCAAACACCACAGCTTTTTTGTAATCGTTCATGTCACCTCCTACCTGACTTTATCACCCAGCAAATACTGCAATGCCTTGTCGACACGAATATGCGGTAATGGCTCGTCCACATCCGTTTGCATGGGCCGGAACTGACGGAATTCAAACTGGTTGTTTTGCCAGAAAGAGTCATTCGGTAATCGCGCAGGAACATCCCCCGGATACATTAATATCGGCTCACCGCTTTCCAGTGTGCCACGCAACGCTGCCATTGATTCTCCTTGATGGTTGACCATCCCCGGCTCTGTCGCCTGAATAGACGCCAGGCTGATGCACTCCATATCAATCCCTTCAAAGGCTGCGGTTTGCCAGGCTTCATGAATGAGTTGTTGCAGTAAGGACACCAGATTCGAGTGCTGGTCCGGCGTCACATGATCCGCTTTGGTTGCAGCAAACAGAATCTTATCAATACGCGGCGAAAACAGGCGACGCAGCAATCCGCTTTTACCATAGCGGAAGCTTTGCATAAGCTGCTCCAATGCCATTCTCATATCGTTAAATGATGCGGGGCCAGCGTTCAACGGTTGCAACGTATCCACCAGCACAATCTGGCGGTCAACCTTGGAAAAATGCTCCTGATAAAACCCTTTAACAATATGCTGGCAATAGTAATCGTAGCGCTGCTTTAACATGGCATAGTTGCTGGTTTTCGGCGCATTCGCCAGTTGACCTTCTCCATATTGGTTGCCAACCAACGGAAAGAATTGCAGTACTGGCGCGCCAGCATACTCGTCCGGTAACACAAACCGGCCCGGTTGTACCCAGTGCAGCCCCGCTTCTTGCTTGCACGCGTGCAGGTAAGCGGTAAATTTCTCCGCGATCTGGCCAATAAATTTCTCATCGGCATCGGCGAAAGGGTCAAAACTGTCGACAGCTTGAAGCCATTCGTCCGCGAGTTCTTTCCGTTTCCCAGTCAAAATGCCGTTTTGTTTACGTGACCACTCATCAAAGCTCATGGAAAGCAAAGGCAGGTCAAGCAGCCATTCTCCGGGATAGTCCACGATATCGAGATACAGTGTCGCGGTATCTTGCAACAGTTTCATCGCGCCTTTTTCCGGACGGTAGCGAATTTCCAGGCGGATTTCACTGACATCACGCGTCGGGGCAGGCCAGGTCGGCGGACATGAATGCAACGATTGGATACCCAGATCGTAATCAAATGCCGGAATATGAAGCTGACTCTGCTGAACACGTCGCGCACCCAATACGCGCCCTTCCCTGACGGGTGCAAACAATGGCATGCGAGGGTTGGTTGCACTATGGAGCAATTGATTGATAAGTGAGGTAATAAAGGCCGTTTTGCCGGCGCGGGAAAGGCCCGTGACAGCAAGACGCACATGTCTGTCAAGACCCCGGCTCACCCATTTATTGACCTGACGCTTCACGGATTTCATGAATTACAGTACCCCCCAAAAGGTAAATCCCCTGCCAGTTAAGGCAGGGGACGAGGACATGTTGATATCGTTTGCTGGGATTCAGAGTGTCTTGAACTGTCGGTTCAGCTCGTACTCTTTTGATGTCACGTACGCTTCCATCTTGGCGACGTTTCGCTCCATCTCTCCCATTTCACTATCGATATCAGCCAACAACTGGCTTGCTGATTTTCCTTGTTGCCAAGGCTTTTGTTTCACCTGGTGTTCTTTGTAATGAAACGTGCGCTTGGCTTCCTCTGGCGGCATTTTTTCCAGTATCAGCATGGCAGCAATATACGCCACGATGACAAAAAAACCCAACCCCATCAGGAATGCTGTTACTGTCAGGATCCTTACCAGCCAGGTTTCTGCGCCAAAGTAATCGGCGACACCTGCACAAACGCCGCCGATCTTCCCGTTTACAGGATCACGATATAACGTTTTGTTCATCGTCTGTGTCTCCAGTTTGGCGCTTCTTCATCCAGAATACGCTCCAGCGAATGGATGCGATCCTGCAATGCTTCCGCGCGGTCAGCCAGGGCTTGCAGTTGCTCGTAGTCATCACCACTCAAGCCCTGACCGACTTGTCGTTTACTGCGGTAGTGGAGCCACAACCACAGGGGTGCCACAAAGACAAAAAACACCACCAGTGGAATTGAAAGAAACGCCATTGACATGCCTACTCCTTACCTTTGCGAGGGCTTATTCTTTGTCCTTAAGTTCTGCTTTCATGCGCGCGAGTTCTTTTTCAATTTCATCTTGCGCTTGCAGGTCGGCAAATTCATCTTCAAGGCGTCTGCCTTTGCCGATACTGTAACTGTCCGCTTCGGCTTCCAGTTCATCAATGCGGCGCTCATATTGCTCAAACTTTGCCAACGCTTCGTCGGTACGGCTGGTGTCTAACTGGCGACGAACGTCACGACGTTTGCCTGCTGCTTCACGGCGGATCACCAACGCTTGCTGGCGGGCACGAGTTTCTGCCAGCTTGGTTTCAAGCTCTGCAATTTCGTTACCCAGTTTGTTGATGGTTTCTTCGACCAACGTGTACTCTTCTTTCAGCGTCAGCAAGATATCGTGCACTTTTTGTTTTTCAATCAAGGCTGCACGCGCCAGATCTTCCCGGGATTTTTGCAGCGCCAGCGTCGCTTTTTCCTGCCAATCTGTCATTTGGCGCTCAATACCTTCAATTTTACGCGCCAGCTCTTTTTTGTCTGCCAGCGCCCGTGCCGAAGAGGTACGGACCTCAACCAGTGTGTCCTCCATCTCCTGGATGATCAGGCGAACCATTTTTTGTGGGTCTTCAGCCTTATCCAACAGTGAATTGACGTTAGCGTTAACAATATCTGCAAAGCGAGAGAAAATACCCATGGTGATACTCCTTTTTCCGAATGCGCGCTGTGCGCTTTGCCGGTTATATATCAAGTGGCGTGCCAATTTTTATTTTCTTTTAAATACAAATAGTTAAATGAAACTATGCAATTCTCACCTTCTAGCGTATGATGAAATAAACTAACAGTTGGCAAATTTAACCATGCACAAACCTGATAATCTTATTGGTGAATCCGATCATTTTCTTTCCGTATTGGATCACATATCCCGCCTTGCCCCTCTCGACCGCCCAGTGCTTATCCTTGGCGAACGGGGAACAGGTAAAGAGCTTATCGCGAAACGTCTTCATTATTTGTCACGTCGTTGGGATGGACCATTGGTCAGCCTCAATTGTGCTGCGCTCAGTGAGGGATTAATTGATTCCGAGCTGTTCGGCCACGAAGCGGGCTCGTTCAGTGGCGCCAAAGGCCGCCATAAAGGCCGTTTTGAACGGGCAGAGGGTGGCACCCTGTTTCTGGATGAACTCGCTACTTCCCCCCTTGGCGTGCAGGAAAAACTGCTTCGCGTGATTGAATATGGTGAATACGAGCGCGTGGGTGGCAGCGACGTGCTGAGCGCCGATGTCCGATTGATCTGTGCCACCAATGAAGACCTGCCACAACTGGCAGAAAAAGGGGTATTTCGCGCCGATCTTCTCGATCGTCTGGCGTTTGATGTCATCCACTTGCCGCCGCTTCGTGAGCGTCAGGGTGATATTCTACTGTTGGCAGAGTATTACGCGGTGAAGATGTGCCGTGAATTGGGTTACCGTTATTTCTCCGGCTTTAGTGATCGCGCCATTGAGGCATTAAATACCTATCACTGGCCAGGCAACGTCAGGGAACTGAAAAACGTGGTGGAGCGCGCCATTTATCGCCATGCTGACGAAAACAGCCAGGTCGATGCTGATGATATCCAGCTCGACCCGTTTAAAGCACCGTGGAAAACAGAACCTCCAATAGAAAAAACAACCACCCAGACGCCATTCACCTTCCCTATGGATTTACGCCAGTGGCAGCAGGAACAGGAAAAGGCGATTGTTGAAAAAGCGATGGAGCTGGTGCGATTTAATCAACGGCGTGCCGCAGATTTGCTTGGCTTAAGCTACCATCAAATAAGGGGCTTGCTGCGGAAATATCATCTCGTGGGTGATGAAAACACCGACCCGGTTTGAGTTTTTCGCCAATTGTTCTGAAATACACCAGATATTTGCGCCACCACTTGGTCACTCTGTTGCATCAGTGGTAGATTAAAACACTTAACTTTATCACCTAATCATTGGCTTATGAGCGCTCTAGGCCGCTTGTTTATTGCAAGCGTTACCATCCTTCTTTTAGCTGGATGTGAAGACCCGTTCTCAGACAACGCGGCACGTAATCGTGGTTTCATTTACTGTGGTCCGGGTCAACCCAATACTTTCAACCCTCAGTTGACCGACGGAGGCCTGACTGCTGATGCGCTCTCAAGCCAGATTTTCGACCGTCTTCTACAGTTGGACCCCAATACCTATCAACCCAAACCTATGTTGGCGCAACGCTGGGAGGTAAGTCCTGATGGTAAAGAGTATATTTTTCACCTTCGCCACAGTGCCAGCTTTCAGGTCACAGACTGGTTTATTCCCCAGCGTGGCGTTAACGCAGAAGACGTGGTTTTCAGCTTTAAGCGCCTGATTGACCCTATGCACCCGTTCAACTGGGTCTCTGGTGGAGAATACCCTTGGTTTGACAGTATGGATTTTTCCAGTTTGGTGGAAAACGTCGAAGCACTGAATACATACACCGTCAAATTTACCCTCACCCGGCCAGATGTCTCATTCCTGTCGACCTTGTCGACTACGTATGCAGTGATCCATTCCGCAGAGTATGCTGAGCATCTGCTGAAAAAAGGAATGCCAGAAAAGTTAGACTCTCATCCCGTGGGATCAGGGGCATTTTATCTCGATGAGTATGAGCCACATCGTTACATTCGCCTCAAGCGTCACTGGGGTTACTGGAACGGTGCAGCCCCTATGGGGCAGATAGTGTATGACATCAGCAACCGGGGGACCGGGTCGCTGAGTAAACTTATCACCCGCGAGTGCGATGTGCTCTCGTCACCGGTTGCCAGCCAATTGTCAGTGATTGAAAATAATCCCGACTTTGTGCTGGCCTCGCAAACAGGGATGAATGTGGCATTTCTTGCTTTGAATACCCGACACCCTGCGCTTTCTGAACTGGAAGTACGGCAGGCAATCAGCCTTGCCATCAACCGCGATGCCCTGATCCAGTCGGTTTATTATGGCACAGGCACACCGGCCAATGGCATGCTACCCCCCATGTCCTGGGCGTATAATGAAAAATCTTATGTCGCCTATGACCCTCAGCTGGCGATTAGCTTGATGGCCAAAGCCGGATACCGTCATGGTTTTGAGATTGATTTAGTCGTTCCTTTGACACCAAAAGCGTATAATCCCAGCCCGCGAAAAACGGCGGAACTGATCCAAGCTAACCTTGCGCCGATTGGCATCAAGGTGAATATTATTACGCTGGGAGACATTAACCGGAAGCTGTTGCGGGACGATATTTCTGGCTTGGGCATGGTGTTAACCGGCTGGATTGCTGACAACGGTGACCCCGATAACTTCCTGCGCCCACTGCTTTCCTGCAATGCCAAGTTTACCGGCTGGAACCTGTCAAGCTGGTGTAACCGCTACTTTGACCGTTTCCTTGACGCCGCCATTGCGATTGATGACCGTAACCAGCGCCGTGCGCTCTATTCGCAGGCACAGTCAATTCTCAATGACCGGATGCCGGTGATCCCTCTGGCACATGGCGTTCATTATCAGGCGCGTAATGCCTCACTTCAGGGCATTATATTAAGTCCATTTGGAGACAAATCCTTTGCAAACGTATCCAGGAGCCGCTGATCTATGTTGATCTACGCTATTCGACGGCTCAATCTTTTCATCATCACCTTGCTGATCCTGACGATGATTGGCTATAACATCGTTAAGCTTGACCCGCTTTCAGTCTATAACCAGCATGAATATTGGGTTGGTTGGCTGCAATACCTTCGCGAGCTGATACACGGCAATCTTGGCGTTGCTACCAATGGAGAGCCGGTGACTGAATCACTTGCCCGCGTTTTTCCTGCCACCCTTGAGCTGTGCTTTTTTGCCTTTTTGGTAGCATTGATGTTGGGGATCCCTTTTGGCACCCTGGCAGGTATACGTCGTGGCTCATCCACAGACGTGATGATTTCCTCTATCACACTGCTGACTTTCTCAATGCCTATCTTCTGGATGGCGCTCTTGATGATCATGGTGTTCTCGCTCTATCTAGGCTGGCTGCCAGTATCTGGACGATACAACCTACTTTTTGAGATCCCAACTATCACGGGATTTGCTTTTGTCGATGTGCTGCTTTCCAACCACCCACAACGCAGCCAGGCACTAGAAGACATTGTTCGCCACCTTATCATGCCAACTCTGGTATTGGCGGTTGCCCCAACCACAGAAATCATCAAATTACTGCGTGATTCAGTGGGTGAAGTTATGAACCAGAATTACATCAAGGCGGCGGCAACCAAGGGGTTGTCTAAATCAGAAATCGTGATGCGCCATGTGATTAAAAATGCGTTGCCACCGATTATCCCCAAGTTTGGTATCCAGATTTCTACCATGATGACATTTGCCATTATTACTGAATCTGTTTTCAACTGGCCGGGGATCGGTACCTGGCTATTGGATGCGTTGAGCTTCCAGGATTATGTTGCTGTCCAGGCCGGCGTATTGGTTGTCGGCAGTGTGGTATTGCTGGCGAATATCTTCTCAGATCTGGCCGGCGCAGCCATCAGCCCACTGGCAAGGAAGGAATGGTATGCCCTCAAATAGTGTGTATCAGGAAGCGCATATTCCCAATCAAATAGAGCGCTCTTGGAAAGCTTTCCGGGAAAATACTCTGGCTGTGTTTGGCTTTTGGTGCCTATGTCTGTTGGTACTGGTCACCCTACTTGCCCCTTGGATTGCGCCATTCGATGCCCAATACCCGACCGGTGAATTGTTAATGCCGCCCTCGTGGGACACAAAAGGCTCTGTTGATTACTTTCTCGGGACTGATGACCTCACCCGTGACATGTTATCGCGCCTGATTGAAGGCTCTCGCCTCACGTTTGGTTATGCAGTATTGGTGGCCCTTGCCGCTGGCATTATTGGGGTACTTATCGGTATTCTTGCCGGCATGACATCTGGTCTAAAATCCAGTTTCCTCAACCACCTTCTGGATACGGTGCTGACAATCCCATCGCTGCTGCTGGCCATCATCGTTGTGGCGTTTCAGGGACCGGGGGAGCTCAATATTCTGTTAGCGGTTTGGCTGGCACTTATTCCCCGTTTTATCCGTGCCGTTTATACCGCCGTACATGCTGAAATGGAGAAAGAGTATATTCTCGCTGCCCGTTTAGATGGCGCGAACAATTTTTACCTTCTATACCATTCAGTGTTGCCAAATATATTAGTGACACTCAGTACTGAGCTTACCCGTGCGATTTCGGTGGCGATTTTGGATATCGCAGCACTGGGTTTCCTTGGTTTAGGTGCTCAGGCACCCTCTCCAGAATGGGGCGCAATGTTAGGAGATTCCATTGAGCTGGTGTTTACTGCCCCCTGGACAGTCACACTGCCCGGACTCGCTATCATGATCAGTGTGCTGGTGGTAAACCTTGTCGGTGATGGCCTGACGCAGGCAATTAATGCGGGGACTGAATAATGCCGTTGTTAGATATTCGACACCTGACAATAGAAATTGAAACGCCTCAGGGCATGGTGAAAGCCGTTGATCGCATGAGCCTGACCATCAACGAAGGGGAAATCCGTGGCTTGGTGGGAGAATCCGGTTCGGGCAAGAGTTTGGTGGCAAAAGCTATCTGTGGTGTCACCAAAGATAATTGGCGTGTTACTGCTGACCGTCTTCGTCTGGGTAACATTGACCTGCTTGCCCTGCCTGCCAGGGAGCGGCGTCATGTGGTAGGTAAAGACATTGCGATGATTTTCCAGGAGCCTTCAACCTGTCTCGACCCTTCAGAACAGTTAGGTTACCAACTGGAAGAAGCCATTCCATCCAGTTCGTTCACTGGCAGTTGGTGGCAACGCCTTTCCTGGCGTAAGCAGCAGTCTATCGCCTTGCTCCACAAAGTCGGTATAAAAGATCACAAACGGGTGATGAAAAGCTACCCCTATGAGTTGACCGACGGCGAATGCCAGAAAGTGATGATCGCGATGGCCATCGCCAACCGCCCTCGTCTGTTAATTGCTGATGAGCCGACCAACGACCTGGATCCAATTACCCAGGCCCAGATTTTCCGCCTGCTGAGCCGGACCAATCAACTGGCAAACACTACGATTTTGCTGATAAGCCATGACTTGACCATGGTGACCCAATGGGCTGACCGTATTACGGTGATGTATTGCGGCCAGTCTGTGGAATCGGCTGGACGGGACCAAATTCTCCAGTCCCCCCACCATCCATATACCGATGCCTTGCTCCGTGCCATGCCCGATTTCAGCAAAGACATCGCCCACAAGAGTAAACTGGAAACGTTGCCGGGCTCTATTCCACCGCTACAGAATTTGCCTATTGGTTGTCGCTTGGGCCCTCGCTGCCCTTATGCACAGCGTAAATGTGTGGAAGTACCCCGCACGCGTAAAGTGAAAAACCATAAATTTGCCTGTCATTTCCCCCTAAATATGGAAGCCAAAGAGCATGACCGCACTGCTTGAAGTGGATAGCTTAAGCAAAAACTACCAATACCGTACCGGCCTGTTTACCAAACGGGTAATTGAAGCAGTAAAACCGGTGTCCTTCTCATTGGATGCGGGCGAAACTATCGCTTTCATCGGTGAAAATGGCTCAGGTAAGTCAACGCTGGCAAAAATGCTTGCAGGCGTTGTTGCACCAACCGGAGGGGAAATCCGGGTAAACGGTGACGTGCTGCAACCCAGCGATTATAAAACACGCTGTAAACTGATCCGGATGATTTTCCAGGACCCCAACACGTCCTTGAACCCAAGAAACCAGATAGGCCAGATCCTGGAAGCACCGCTAAAGCGAAATACTAACATGACGCCGCAAGAGCGTGAAAAACGCGTTGTTGACACCCTGCGTCAGGTCGGACTTTTGCCTGAACATGCTTACTTTTACCCACAGATGCTGGCTACCGGCCAGAAACAGCGGGTGTCGCTTGCACGGGCGCTCATCCTGCAACCGTCTGTGATTGTGGCGGATGAAGCCTTGAATGGACTGGACATGTCTATGCGCTCCCAAATCCTTAACCTCTTATTGGAATTGCAGGAGTTGATGGGCCTTTCATATGTGTATGTGTCTCAGCACATGGGAGTGGTAAAGCACATCGCCGATAAGGTGATGGTGATGCAACGCGGCGAAGTGGTGGAGTCCGGCGCCACCCAACAGATATTTACAGCGCCGGAGCATGCGCTGACCCAGCGCCTGATTGAAAGCCACTTTACCGCACCCACACTCGACAGGCGCGCCCGATACCACTCGGCATAACACTTACAACAAAAACGCCCTGCAGTTTTACAGGGCGTTGTCTTGGTTTTCATTTCCGGTTAGAAGCTAAGCCAGAGAAGCATTGATCGCTGTCAGCACCGCCATCGGATCTGCAGCCTGGGTAATCGGACGGCCAATCACCAGATAATCTGAACCTGCTGCAACCGCTTCTTCTGGCGTCATAATACGACGCTGATCACCGGCGTCACTGCCTGCTGGGCGAATACCCGGTGTCACCAGTTTAAAGTCCTGCCCCAAGGCACCTTTCAATAAAGCGGATTCATGGGCAGAGCAAACAACACCATCAAGGCCACTGTTACGGGTCAATGTCGCTAGGGACATCACATGTTCCTGGGGCTCAAGGTTGATGCCGATACCGACAAGATCACTCTGTTCCATACTGGTCAGTACGGTGACACCAATAAGCAGTGGTTTGTCTTTGCCATACGGTTCCAGCGCTTCACGGGCTGCCACCATCATACGCTCACCACCGCTGGCGTGAACATTCACCATCCACACACCAAGCTCTGCAGCCGCAGCCACAGCACGGGCACACGTGTTTGGAATGTCATGAAATTTCAGGTCCAGAAAGACAGTGTGTCCACGCTCATGCAGCTGACGAACATAGTCAGGACCATAAAGGGTAAACATCTCCTTACCTACTTTCAGGTGACAACTGCCTGGCTCTATACGGTCAACAAACGCCAACGCCTGATCAATATTTGGGTAATCCAATGCAACAATTACTTTCGGATCCTGCATTCCTAATTATTCTCCGTCTAAGCCTCGTATCGGTTTTATCGAACCCCAACCTTTACAAGACGGGCAATGCCAGTAAAGGGAGTGTGTCGAGAAGCCACACTTACGACATCGGTAGTGAGGCTTTACTTTAAGCTGCTCTTCAACCAATTGCTTGAGTGTATTCAGGCTGGTCTTTGCCCGCCCCTCTTCCGCCTGTCCAACGTGTAATTCCATCAGTTTGTGGAACCCTTTCATTGTAGGGTTTTTGGTCAATTGACGGGTGAGGAAACCTTGCGCCATGGCGGGGTTTTCATGGTCACTGATAATATCAGCCATCATGAGCTCGGCTGAAGCACCAGCATTCTTTTCAATACAATTTCTCAGAAAACGGACTAACGCCATTTCCTTGTTCATCTGGTTATAGCATTGTTCCAGTAATGGCAATGCTTCGCTGACAAAGTCCGGATCTTGCTCCAGCACCTGTTCCAGTACCTTTGTAGCATCTTTATACTCTTCATTTGCAATGTCGAGACGCGCCAACATCAACGATGCACGAACACAGGATTTATCTGTCGCCAATGCTTTCTTTAATAACTGGCGTGCCCCCTTCTCATCACTGTCACCCATCGCTTGCATAGCGAGTTCGCAATAGAAATGCGAAATATCACGCTTAAGTTTGCTCTTTCCACTTTTCACCAGCTTGGTCGCTGTATCGATCGCCTTATCCCATTCACGGGTTTGCTGATAAATAGCCAGAAGCTGCTGAAGGGCGAACTCTTTGTAATCAGGCTCTTCAATCAATTGATGGAAAATTTTCTCGGCACGGTCAAAGAAGCCAGCAACCATGTAGTCCTTAGCGAGCTGTTGTAGTGCAAGGTTACGTTGATCCAGCGTGAGATTAGGACGAGCGATCAGATTCTGGTGAATACGAATAGCACGATCGACCTCTCCACGGGACCGAAAAAGGTTGCCGAGAGCAAGGTGTGTATCAATCGTCTCGTTGTCGACCTGAAGCAACTCTATAAACAAGTCCACGGCTTTGTCGGATTGATCCGACAACAACAAGTTCAGACCCGCGACATATTGTCGTGATAGATGGTGAGACTGGTCCTGCCGACGATGACGAGCATTCCTATTGCCCATATACCAGCCATAGCCGGCAGCAATTGGCAGCAACAGAAACAGCAGCTCTAGCATTTACGCTTATTCCTTAACAGGGTCCATTCGCAGTTTATCTAGCTCCTGGCGCTGTTTGTTCACCTGTTTTTTCAGCATAGCTGCCGACATACGCGCTTTTAGGTAAAGCATGCCACAAATTAGCCAGCCAAGCGCAAAGCCAGTGCCAAATACTACGCCCAAAAGCAGAGATAATCGAAACTCTCCCTGTGCAACCAGATAGTTAAAATTCACGACTTCCTGGTTCTGTGCACCAAGGGCGAGTGTGATAAGAAAACACAGGACGAGTAGTACGATACCAATAATCTTCACGGTCACTCCCTTATTTTTCTCCGAATGATGATGCGCAAAGGCGTCCAATCAAATGGTTACCGAACTCTTATACCAAAACCGCCTCGATACGCACCCAGCGTACATAAAGAGGTTTGGGTATATCTGTGATTATGCAGTAATTTGGCTTGTCAGACCATTGCATTAGACATAAAAAAAACGGCATACGAATGGCATGCCGTTTTTTTATCCGAAATCGAATCAGCGAATGTTGACCCGGTCGCGAAGCTCCTTGCCTGGTTTAAAGTGAGGAACGTACTTGCCGTCAAGCTCAACTTTGTCACCAGTCTTTGGATTACGTCCAACACGAGGAGCGCGATAATGCAAAGAGAAACTACCAAAACCACGAATCTCGATTCGGTCACCTTCTTCGAGTGTAGTGGCCATGTGCTCAAGGATTTCCTTGATGGCATCTTCTACCTGTTTGGCAGAAAGATGGGTTTGTTGACTACACAGCCTTTCGATCAACTCAGACTTCGTCATATTCACCCCGCTTTAGTATGTTTCTCAACAGTATAACTGTAGAGGGGGAAACTTTCCCCCCACTTCACATTAATTATTCGCTTTTCGCAGCTTTGAACGCGTCAGCCATTGCATTACCAAACGCAGCTTCATCAGCTTTGTTCAGTGTTGCCATCGCTTCTTGTTCTTCAGCTTCGTCTTTCGCGCGAACAGACAGGTTGATTACGCGGTTCTTACGATCAACACCGGTGAACTTCGCTTCAACTTCGTCGCCAACAGCCAGAACCAGCGTTGCATCTTCAACGCGGTCACGTGATGCTTCAGAAGCACGCAGGTAACCTTCAACGCCTTCGATCAGCTCAACGGTTGCGCCTTTCGCGTCAACTGCAATCACTTTACCCTTAACAATTGCACCTTTCTTGTTGTCAGCCAGGTAGTTGTTGAATGGGTCTTCTTCCATCTGCTTGATGCCCAGAGAGATACGCTCACGCTCAGCATCTACTTGCAGAACAACTGCAGAGATTTCGTCGCCTTTCTTGAAGTCGCGAACGGCTTCTTCACCAGCAACATTCCAAGAAATGTCAGACAGGTGAACCAGACCATCTATACCGCCTTCCAGACCGATGAAGATACCGAAGTCAGTGATAGACTTGATCTTACCAGTTACGCGATCGCCTTTGTTTTGCATTTCTGCAAACAGCTGCCATGGGTTCGCTTTACATTGCTTCAGACCCAGGCTGATGCGACGACGCTCTTCGTCGATGTCCAGAACCATAACTTCAACTTCGTCACCCACGTTAACCACTTTAGATGGGTGAATGTTCTTGTTAGTCCAGTCCATTTCAGACACGTGTACCAGACCTTCAACGCCTTCTTCGATTTCAACGAAGCAGCCGTAGTCAGTCAGGTTAGTTACACGACCAGTCAGTTTGTGACCTTCTGGGTAACGGTTTGCGATAGCAACCCATGGATCTTCACCCAGTTGCTTCAGACCCAGAGATACGCGAGTACGATCACGATCGAACTTCAGAACTTTAACCAGAATCTCGTCACCTACGTTAACGATTTCTGATGGGTGCTTAACGCGTTTCCAAGCCATGTCAGTGATGTGCAGCAGGCCGTCAACACCGCCCAGATCTACGAATGCACCGTAGTCGGTCAGGTTCTTAACGATACCTTTAACTTCCATGCCTTCTTGCAGAGAAGCCAGCAGTTCATCACGCTCAACGCTGTTTTCAGATTCGATAACTGCGCGACGAGAAACAACAACGTTGTTGCGCTTCTGGTCCAGCTTGATAACTTTGAACTCCAGCTCTTTGCCTTCCAGGTGAGCAGTGTCACGAACTGGGCGAACATCAACCAGTGAACCTGGCAGGAACGCACGAATACCGTTCAGCTCAACAGTGAAACCACCTTTCACTTTACCGTTGATAATACCGATAACAGTCTCAGCTTCTTCGTAAGCTTTCTCCAGCTGGATCCAAGCTTCGTGGCGCTTCGCTTTTTCGCGAGACAGCTGAGTCTCACCGAAACCGTCTTCAATCGCGTCCAGTGCTACGTCTACTTCAGCACCAACTTCGATTTCCAGCTCGCCAGCAGCGTTTTTGAACTGCTCTGCTGGGATAGAAGATTCAGATTTCAGGCCTGCGTCAACCAGAACGTAACCGTTCTCGATAGCAACTACAGTACCTTTAACGATAGCACCTGGGCGGGTTTCTAGCTCTTTCAGAGATTCTTCAAAGAGTGAAGCAAAAGATTCAGTCATTAATTTAATCTTCAATATTTAAACTGCCACGGGTGTCCTACCACGTGGGGTTGATAGTAATGTCAGTCATCATCCTTGCGACCAACGGTTAAACCCGCTGCTTTCAGGGAGCAGCGGTAAGTTTACTTTCAATATAGGCCAATGCTTGCTCGAAAACCTGCTCAATGTTGAGAGAGGTGGAATCAAGGACCAATGCATCGTCCGCGGGACGCAATGGTGCGACAGCTCGGTTGCGGTCACGATCATCACGTTCCTGAATTTCGCTTAAAAGGCGGTCAAAGTTAACATCTAACCCCTTTTGTTGCAACTGATTCATGCGGCGCTGGGCGCGTTCTTCCGCGCTGGCATCAAGGAAAATTTTAACCTCGGCTTTGGGGAAAACCACGGTGCCCATATCCCGGCCATCTGCCACCAGTCCAGGCGCTTCTGCAAACGCACGTTGGCGGCGCAATAACGCTTCGCGGACACGCGGCAGCGCGGCAACTTTCGATGCAGCCATACCGGTTTCCTCTTTACGCAACTCGCCCGAGACATCCTCGCCTTCCAGGATGACTTTCACTAACTCGCCCTCGGCTTTGAACTGGACATCTAGATGGGCAGCCAATGGTACCAGCGCCTCTTCAGAATCGGGGTCTACACCGTGATGAATCGCTGCCAGTGCCAGTACGCGATAAATCGCACCGGAATCAAGCAGATGCCAGCCCAGCTTTTCCGCCAACAGCATACAAAGGGTCCCCTTTCCGGCACCACTTGGGCCATCAACGGTAATTACGGGCGCATGGGTAGACATACAATTCTCCAAAACGTTAGAAAATAGAGTAGATTACTGTGCGGCAATTCTGCCAAAGCGAGCAAACTACTCCATAGAATCGGTGGCGTATTATAGGGAAGTCTGGGTAAAAAAAACAGGTCAGCAACACGCTGACCTGCTCTGTCATTGTTCCGTTCAATGTGATGTTAACTTTCCGACAATGCGCTCAGTTTGTCGAAATAATCCGGAAACGTCTTTGAGGTACACGTCGGATCATTGATGGTCACCGGCGTATCACTCAACGCCACCAGCGAAAAACACATTGCCATGCGGTGATCGTCATAAGTGTCAATCGCGGCATGTTTCAGGTTCGCAGCGGGTGTAATCTTGATGTAATCCTCACCTTCTTCGACCTCAGCACCGACTTTACGCAGTTCTGTGGCCATGGCGGAAAGACGGTCAGTTTCTTTCACACGCCAGTTATACACGTTGCGGATAGCAGTGGTGCCTTGTGCAAACAGTGCCGTGGTGGCGATGGTCATCGCCGCATCCGGAATATGGTTAAAATCCATATCAACCGCTTTCAGTTTGCCGCGACGGGCAATCACATAGTCATCACCCCATTCGATGTCTGCTCCCATCGCGGCCAGTGCATCAGCAAACTTCACATCGCCCTGTACACTTTTCTTTCCAATACCGGTTACCTTAACTTCACCGCCTTTAATGGCTGCGGCAGCGAGAAAATAGGAAGCAGAAGATGCATCTCCTTCAACCAGAAAATCACCCGGTGCGCTGTAAGTTTGATTTCCTTTTACGTCAAAAGTCTTGTAGTCATTGTTTACCACTTGCACACCGAATTGCGCCATGATGTGCAACGTAATGTCAATGTATGGCTTGGAGACCAAGTCACCTTTGATACGGATATGGGTATCACCACTGAAAAGCGGCGCGGCCATCAATAGCGCGGTTAGGAACTGACTGGAAATAGAGCCATCAATTTCCACATTGCCCCCTTCGATCGCTTTACTGGTGATCTTGAGGGGCGGATAGTGTTCATTTTCGAGATAGGTAACATCTGCACCCACGGTACGCATCGCATCGATAAGGTGCCCGATGGGGCGCTCCTTCATACGCGGTTCACCCGTCAACACATAGCTGCCCTCACCCAGGCATAGTGCGGCGGCTAATGGTCGCATCGCTGTACCAGCATTCCCCAGAAACAGCGCCATCGGTTCAGAGGTTTTAAATGGCCCGCCCAAACCTTCAACCACACACTCTGTTTTGTCTTCTGACAATTGGTAAGACACTCCGAGTTTTCCCAGTGCATTGAGCATATGGCGAACGTCATCACTGTCTAACAGGTTGGTTAAGCGGGTCGTCCCTTTTGCCAAGGCAGCCAAGAGAAGCGCCCGGTTTGACACACTTTTCGAACCAGGAAGGTTTACTTCACCATGAATTTTAGAAATGGGTTGTAACGTTAACTGCTCCATCTGAACAACATAGATCCTTAATTTTTCGTTTCCCGAGAGTAACGAAAAAGCCGCGCGGGGGCTACCCTTTGCGGCGTCTAAACATCAATTTCAAAGTAATGCTTTAACGGATCATTTTCTTCACAAAAACCACAACGAACAGGGCAATAGTAAAGCTATCAGTGAATACTTCTGAAGCGGCAACCAATCCCGACACGCCTATCTCCATACCCGAGCGTTGTAAGGTTAGAGATTTAAAGAAAGGGTAGCGGCGACTGTTGCATCCCCACCACCCTTTTGGGAAGGTTCCGTTAGTTATGCTTTGAGGGGGATTCCGGCGGCAGCACTATATTCAGTATAATGGCGGTTAAACCACCGGCAGCCATGCCGGAAGAAAGGATATTTTTCACCCACTCAGGCATAAATTGCAGGATTTCCGGCTTCTGTGCGATACCCAATCCCATCGAGAAAGAAAGCGCCATGATAAGAATCGCTCGGCGGTTCAACTCACAACGCGAAATAATGCGGATCCCAGAAGCTGCTATCGTACCAAACATCACGATAGTTGCTCCACCAAGCACAGGCTCAGGGATAAGTTGTACCAATGTCGCCACGCCGGGTAAGAGCCCCAAAATGACTAACATTCCTGCGACAAAGTAACCGATATACCGGCTTGCGACACCTGTGAGCTGAATAATGCCATTATTCTGGCTGAAGGTAGAATTAGGGAAACTGTTCAACACTGCAGCAAGCGCCGAATTGACACCATCTGCCAACACACCGCCTTTGATACGCTTCATGTAAACAGGGCCAGCAACCGGCTGCTCTGAGGTTTCAGACGTGGCAGTGATATCACCAATCGCTTCCAGTGATGTCACAAGAAAAACAATGATAAGCGGAATGAGCAACGCAAAATCAAAAGAGATGCCATATTGCATTGGCTGTGGGATAGCAAAAAGTGCCACGTCCTGTGCCGGTGCAGTGTTCACCATACCCAAGGCGAAAGCAATCAGGGTGCCGACTGTCATTGCGATCACAATGGAGGAGACGCGTAGGTAAGGGTTATCAATGCGGTTCAGCAACACAATTACTGCCAGTACAGAACCGGCCAGCAAAAGGTTTTTCAGGTCACCAAATGTGCCGTCCTCAATTGCCGCATACCCTCCGCCCATTGATGTTAATCCGACCTGGATCAGAGTCAAGCCAATCAGGGTGACGACGATACCGGAAACCAAAGGCGTAATAATACGTTGAGCATGTTCCAGTACACGGGACAAAAACACTTCTGTCAGCGAGGCGACCATAATGGTCCCAAAGATAGCAGCCATCATAGTTTCCGTTGACGTACCACCAGCCTTCATCGCCAAACCGGCGCCGATAATGGGACCAAGAAAATTAAAACTGGTACCCTGGATAGACAGCAATCCAGAGCCAAGCGGGCCAAACGTGCGGATTTGGATAAAAGAAGCGATGCCCGATGCAAAAAGCGACATACTGACGATGGTATTGGTGTCCGATGCCGGTAAACCAAGCGCCTGGCAAATAATCAATGAAGGGGTAACGACCGCCACAAACATCGCTAAAAGATGCTGAAAAGCAGCAAAAAGTGTTTGTGGAAGCGGTGGCCTATCATCCAGACGATATACCAGTTCCGAAGGGCGGATGTTTCCAGGGTTGCGCGACATGCTCATTGTATCTACCTGTTAAAACTCACTTACTGCAATACGCTGAATGGGTAGTGCAGTTGTTTGAATACATTCCTCTGTGATTGCTGTTACTCAGAGCATTCAAACAGTTAAGTGATTGGGCTGAAGGAAATTGGGCGCCATTTTATAATGGAAAAACACAAAAGCAATCGTTTGCGCACAATGTTTACACTAAGCGGTCAACTTTTGTTCCAATTTAACACCATCATGGGAAGACGAAAAAACAGGCTAAGAAGAGCATGCTTCAAAGGCTGGAAAGAAAATATAGAAGCACACCTATTTAAAACACGCTTCGAGCTGTTCAAAAACGAACAAAAAAACCGCCGATTTACGGCGGCTTTCCTTTTGAAAACAAAGTTAAGCGTTCTTGGCTTCAAAATCTCGCATAAACGCAACCAATGCCTGAACGCCTTCCAGCGACATTGCGTTATAAATGGAAGCACGCATGCCCCCCACATCACGGTGACCTTTCAGTGCTTTCAGGCCCGCAGCATCAGACGCTTGCAGGAACTTGGCATCCAGCTCGGGGTTTGCCAGCTGGAAGGGCACATTCATCAACGAACGGTTATCAGAATAGATGTTGTTCACATAGAAGTCAGAGTCATCAATGAAGTCATAAAGTAGTGCGGCTTTTTCTTCATTCTTCTGTTGCATTGCTTCCACACCGCCCTGTTCTTTCAGCCATTTGTAGACTTCTCCAGCCAGATACCAACCAAAGGTCGGCGGCGTATTGAACATGGATTCTTTATTGGCCAGTGTGGTGTAATCCAACACATTTGGCAGGAAATCTTTCGCTCGGCCCAGCAGATCGTCACGGACGATCACCAAGGTAATACCCGCGGGACCGATGTTTTTCTGTGCGCCCGCGTAGATGACGCCATACTTTGATACATCAATTGGGCGTGAAAGAATGGTCGAAGACATGTCAGCAACGATAGGCTTGTCTGTCTCAGGCAAATCCCGGATCTCGATGCCGTCGATGGTCTCATTCGGACAGAAATGAACATACGCCGAGTCACTACTCAGCTTCCAGTCTTTAGCAGGAAGAATGGCACGCTTACCACCGATGTCTGTTTTCACATTGATGACATTCGGTGTGCAATACTTCTTCGCTTCGTTCACCGCGCTTGCAGCCCAGTATCCACCGTCTACATAATCGGCGATGGTGTTACTGCCCAGCAAGTTCATTGGAACAGCTGCAAACTGCGCACGGGCACCGCCCTGCGCATAGAGAACATGATAGTTGTCAGGAATAGACAGCAGTTCACGGAGGTTTTTCTCGGCTTCTTCAACGACAGAGAGAAACTCCTTACTGCGGTGAGAAATCTCCATGACGGATGAACCCAAGCCATTCCAGTTAGTCAGCTCATCCTGTACTTTTTCCAGAACCGCTTCCGGCAACATCGCCGGGCCAGCAGAGAAGTTATAGACCTTTTCCATGATTTTTGAATGCTCCTGCATTAAATCGCGTATTTATGGCTTTCTATTGTATTAATCGAGAAGCGTAATCCCGATAGCGCCGAATAATGGGGACGATAACAAGCCATGGTGGATTGCTGTTATTTTGTTTTATCACCTTTTTTATTCGATTGGAACGGGGAACAACAATCTATTTCCTCCACAATTGAAAAGGGGATAAAAAAAACGCAGCGAACGCTGCGTTTTTCAGATTTATGAAGGCAATGCTACATATTACTCGTCACTGGTTTCATCATTTGCAGCATCTTCTGCAGGCACCTCAGACACGGTCTGGTTTGCCAGTTCGCCGTCTTCCTCTGATGGAAGCAATTCTTCTTCTGGCTCTTCAATACGTTGAAGGCCAACTACCCGCTCCCCTTCTGAGGTACGAATCAATCGAACGCCCTGGGTGTTACGCCCCACCTGGCTGACTTCTGCTACACGAGTGCGTACCAGCGTACCGCCGTTGGTGATCATCATAAACTCGTAACCAGTGTCTACCTGTACCGCACCAACAACACAGCCATTGCGCTCAGAGACTTTGATAGAAACAACACCCTGGGTTGCACGGCTCTTCGCTGGGTACTCACAAAGCTCAGTACGCTTACCGTAACCGTTCTCAGTCACAGTCAGCACATCACCTTCGTTGTGAGGAACAATCAGTGAAACAACCTTGTCACCTTCAGCAAGTTTGATACCGCGGACACCTGCCGCCGTCCGGCCCATCGCACGGACCTGGCTTTCATGGAAGCGAACCACCTTACCTGATTTCGAGAACAACATAACGTCGTTGTCACCCCAGGTAATATCAACACCGATCAGTGAATCACCTTCACGCAGGTTTACGGCGATGATACCGGCGCTGCGAGGACGGCTGAAGTCAGTCAGTGGGGTCTTCTTCACGGTACCGTCGCTGGTTGCCATGAAGACAAACTTGTCATCTTCGTATTCTTTCACTGGAAGGATCGCGGTGATGCGCTCATCCTGCTCCAGCGGCAACAGGTTAACGATAGGTTTACCGCGTGCAGTACGTGATGCCAGCGGCAACTGGTAAACCTTCAGCCAGTACATACGGCCACGGGTTGAGAAGCACAGAATAGTATCGTGAGTGTTCGCGACCAGAAGACGCTCAATAAAGTCTTCTTCCTTCATGCGGGTCGCTGACTTACCTTTACCGCCACGGCGCTGCGCTTCGTAATCGGTAAGAGGCTGATACTTCACGTAACCTTCGTGCGACAGGGTAACAACCACATCTTCCTGGTTGATCAGATCTTCGATATCGATGTCAGCGCTTGCTGCGGTGATTTCAGTGCGGCGCTCATCGCCATAACCATCACGCACCGCTTCCAGCTCTTCACGGATCACTTCCATCAAACGCTCAGGGCTGGACAGGATGAACATCAACTCGCCGATCAGTGTCAGCAGTTCTTTGTATTCATCCAGAATTTTCTCGTGCTCAAGGCCGGTCAGTTTATGAAGACGCAGATCCAGGATAGCCTGGGCCTGTTGTTCGGTCAGGTAGTACTTACCATCACGGACACCGAACTCATCTTCCAACCACTCAGGGCGTGCTGCATCAACGCCGGTCGCTTCCAGCATGACAGCCACAGTGCCCAGATCCCAACCACGGTTTTGCAGCGCTTCACGTGCAACCGCCGGAGTTTGGGCATTACGGATAAGCTCGATGATTTCATCGATATTTGCCAGCGCAATTGCCAGACCTTCCAGGATATGGGCACGGTCACGGGCTTTACGCAGTTCGAAAATAGTACGACGTGTCACCACTTCACGGCGGTGGTTCACGAAGCACTTCAGCATGTCTTTCAGGTTGAACAGGCGTGGCTGGTTGTTATCCAACGCAACCATATTGATACCGAAAGAGGTTTGCAGCTGAGTCTGGGCGTACAGGTTGTTGAGGATAACCTCTGCCACCGCATCACGCTTACATTCAATCACAATGCGCATGCCGTCTTTGTCTGACTCGTCGCGCAATGCACTGATGCCTTCAATCTTCTTATCTTTCACCAGCTCGGCGATCTTTTCGATCAAGCGGGCTTTGTTGACCTGATAAGGGATCTCAGTAACAACAATGGTTTCTTTGCCGTTCTTGTCGGTTTCAATATCCGCTTTAGAACGCAGGTAAATTTTACCGCGACCGGTACGGTAGGCATCTTCAATACCTTTGCGACCGTTGATCATCGCCGCAGTCGGGAAGTCCGGACCAGGGATGTGGGTCATCAGCTCTTCGATCGTGATGTCTTCATTCTCGATATAAGCCAGACAGCCATTCACCACTTCGGTCAGGTTGTGTGGAGGAATATTGGTCGCCATACCTACAGCGATACCGGATGCGCCATTCACCAACAGGTTGGGGATTCGGGTTGGCATCACCTCTGGGATCTGCTCTGTACCGTCATAGTTAGGAACGTAATCGACCGTTTCTTTATCCAGATCCGCCAACAGTTCGTGGGCAATTTTCGCCATACGAACTTCGGTGTAACGCATTGCCGCTGCGGAGTCACCGTCAATCGAACCAAAGTTACCCTGGCCATCGACCAGCATGTAACGCAGTGAGAACGGCTGAGCCATACGAACAATGGTGTCGTAAACTGCGCTGTCACCGTGTGGGTGGTATTTACCGATCACATCGCCGACAACACGTGCAGATTTTTTATATGCTTTGTTCCAGTCATTGCCCAGTACATTCATCGCGAAAAGAACACGGCGGTGTACAGGCTTCAGACCATCACGCACATCAGGAAGAGCACGACCCACGATAACGGACATCGCGTAGTCGAGGTATGAGCTTTTCAGCTCCTCTTCAATGTTGACAGGCGTGATCTCTTTAGCAAGATCGCTCATGGAGCCAATATCCCTCAGGTAAGTATGTCAAAAATGACTACGTGCAAGACAGGGGAGAATACCATAAAAGCAGGGCAAGAGTCACAGCTTAAACCCGAGATAAATCACGAATTACTCTTATTTTGGCGCTCTAACACGCGACAGGGCGAAAAAACATGCAACCTCAGGGTAGAACCAGCAAAAATCCAGAAAAAGGCGCTGTGGCGCTCAGGGGTCTTTTTCCGTTACCGTTGTCACCAAGCATATTGGAAGACAACACATCATCCAGTTCACGGATCCTGATGTAATAAAAGAAGGGGAAATACAATGGGAGCCTGCTCCCAATATCCTCTATTTAGGTGACGGACAATATCCCCGACACAATGATGTGTCGCCGAGAAAAGTCGGGGGAGGTGCTATGTTATACAAAGCGATCAACGCAGTAGGTATGGCAATCATTGTTGGAAAATACACTTTATTGGGGCTATTAGCGGCAGTAGCCGTGGCAAATGCCGCTTAACCTTTATCCAATAAAATCGCTATCATTTATCCCATCTAGCCGGGGGGCAGGCCTCCGGCTTTGAATACTGCCAACCTTCCTTTCTATATCATCTGCCGAACTATGCTGAGCCCTACCTTTATCGGAAGTCAGTCTTACCCCCCTGTGATCTTCCTCCTGCAAAGGCCATGAAAACGGGTATAATGAGCAAAAATTTTTAGGAATAAGATGTAGATGACAACCCCACTCAACGTCGATCCGGCGGAAATTCAGAAATTCGAAGACGTGGCGTCCCGCTGGTGGGATCTGGAAGGCGAATTCAAGCCATTGCACCAGATCAATCCACTTCGCCTCAACTATATTATTGAGCGTAGCCAGGGCATCTTCGGGAAAAAGATCCTCGATGTGGGTTGTGGTGGCGGTATTCTGGCAGAAAGCATGGCGCGGGAAGGTGCGGAGGTGACAGGCCTAGATATGGGCAAAGAACCGTTAACCGTTGCCCGTCTGCATGCCCTTGAAACAGGCACAACCGTTTCTTACGTGCAGTCAACCGCCGAGGAGCACGCCGACACACACCAGGGCTATTACGACATTGTCACCTGTATGGAAATGCTGGAGCATGTACCTGATCCGGCCTCAGTCATCGCATCTTGCGCCAAAATGGTAAAACCGAGTGGGCACGTATTCTTTTCGACCCTGAACCGGAATACCAAATCCTGGTTGTTTGCCATTGTCGGCGCAGAACACCTGATGAAAATCGTGCCCAAAGGGACCCATGACCACAACAAGTTCATCCGTCCATCAGAACTGCTTAAAATGATCGACAGCACACCGCTACAGGAACAACACATGACTGGGCTACATTACAACCCATTAACAGGCCAGTATTGGTTGTCCCCTCGAAATGTAGATGTTAACTACATCGTACATACCCAGAACCCGGTGTAATCCGAGTTTAATTTTGCCCAGAAGAAAAATAAATGAAAGGAAGCGTAGAAGCCGTGCTGTTTGATTTGGATGGCACCTTACTCGACACCGCCCCTGATATGGCAAATGCGGCAAACAGTGTCCTAAATGAGTATGGATACCCTCCCCTTTCTGAAGCACAAATTCAGGCCAATACCAGTCATGGTGCCCGTGGGCTTCTCCGGGCGGGATTTGGCAACGCACTAAAGGGCAAAGATATCGATCAGCTGCGACGTTCTTTTCTGACGCATTACGCCGATAATATTTGCACCTCAACCACACTTTATCGAGGTGTCGAAGAGCTGCTTGAACAATTGTCGGACCAGGGCGTCCCATGGGGTATTGTCACCAACAAGCCCGGTTTTCTCACCGGTATGCTGCTCCCCTACTTTCCACTACTTTTACAAGCCAGAACCATTGTCTGTGCAGACACTACTCCCCATGCAAAGCCACACCCCGCTCCACTGTTACATGGTGCATCTATTCTGACAGTTGAACCGGCTCAGTGCCTCTATGTCGGGGACATACAAAACGACATTATCGCCGCCAAAGCAGCCAACATGTATTCCGCCGTCGCAGCGTGGGGTTACATTGGAAAGGACGATCGGCCCGAGCAGTGGGAGGCAGATCAGATTTTTAATACGCCCGAAAAAATACTGTCATTATTCTGATCATGGTCACACCGATGCAGTTTATAAAATGACCATTATTCAGCAAGTTAAAATGATGCATTGAACTCGCCTGCGATCAAGCAGAATATTTTTTTTTATTTAATTTCACACGGCAAAAAATATTGCTTTTTTCTATACCATTGTCTCAATTAGGATAATGCAGTGAGTGAGCACTAACATAGCAATTCCCATCCCCATGATATCCACAGAATGCTACTTTTTGGTGAACTTGCATTATCAGCCCCTCACCACTATCTTGTTACCCAATGCGAGCGTAGACCCCATATATAGTGTTTTGGTGACTACACCACAATTTCCAATATTGATCACAAATCATCCTTGCAATTTGTGAAATCTTGCAAAAACAGGTCTTCAGGCAAGGAAATACCGGGAACAAGATAAATGAACCAACAAATTACCGTCCAAAAGCGTAGTGGTGCCAAGGAAAACATTGATTTAGACAAGATCCACCGTGTCATTACCTGGGCCGCAGAAGGCCTCGACAATGTCTCTGTTTCACAAGTCGAACTCCGTTCTCACATCCAGTTTTACGACGGTATCAAAACTGAAGACATTCATGAAACCATCATCAAAGCAGCAGCAGATCTGATCTCTGAAGAGACCCCTGATTACCAATACCTTGCTGCACGCCTGGCGGTATTCCACCTGCGCAAAAAGGCTTATGGTCGATTTGAGCCGCCTACACTGCTCGACCATGTCAACAAAATGGTTGAGATGGGCAAATATGATAAGCATCTGCTTGAAGACTACACGGCGGAAGAGCTAAATATTCTCGACTCCTATATCGACCACTGGCGTGATATGAACTTTTCCTATGCAGCTGTAAAGCAGCTGGAAGGTAAATATTTGGTACAAAACCGTGTTACTGGTGAAATCTACGAAAGTGCACAGTTTTTGTACATTATGGTAGCTGCATGTCTATTTGCTAATTACCCGAAAGAAACACGCCTGGATTATATCCGCCGCTTCTATGATGCGGTGTCCCTGTTTAAGATTTCACTGCCTACGCCAATCATGTCTGGCGTGCGCACCCCTACCCGTCAGTTCAGCTCTTGCGTACTGATTGAGTGCGATGACAGCCTGGATTCTATCAACGCAACGGCGAGTGCCATTGTCCGTTACGTTAGCCAGCGTGCTGGTATCGGGATCAATGCAGGCCGTATCCGCGCACTGGGTAGCCCAATTCGTGGTGGCGAAGCCTTCCATACCGGCTGTATTCCTTTCTACAAATACTTCCAGACTGCCGTGAAGTGTTGTTCACAAGGCGGTGTGCGTGGTGGAGCAGCAACTCTGTTCTACCCTATCTGGCACCGTGAAGTGGAAAGTCTACTGGTATTGAAGAACAACCGTGGCGTTGAAGAAAACCGTGTCCGCCATATGGATTACGGTGTTCAAATCAACAAACTGATGTACACCCGCCTGATTAAAGGTGAGAACATCTCCCTGTTTTCACCCTCAGATGTACCGGGGCTGTATGACGCTTTCTTCGCCGATCAGGCAGAATTCGAACGTCTGTACGTCATGTACGAGAACGATCCGTCTATCCAGCGTGAAACGCGCAAAGCGGTAGAGCTGTTCTCGCTGATGATGCAAGAGCGTGCATCAACCGGTCGTATCTATATCCAGAACGTTGACCATTGTAATACCCACAGTCCGTTTGACCCGCAGGTGGCGCCAATTCGTCAATCCAACCTGTGTCTGGAAATCGCCCTGCCAACCAAACCACTGACCAATGTGGAAGACGATCAGGGCGAGATTGCACTGTGTACACTGTCTGCATTCAACCTGGGAGCTATCAAAGAGCTGGACGAGCTGGAAGAGTTGGCAGACCTGACTATCCGCGCTCTGGATTCCCTGCTGGACTATCAGGATTACCCACTGCCTGCAGCGCGCAAAGCCACCATGAACCGCCGTACTCTGGGTGTTGGTGTGATCAACTTTGCCTACTATCTGGCGAAAAACGGTGTGCGTTATTCTGACGGCAGTGCAAATGGCCTGACTCACCGCACGTTCGAAGCGATTCAGTACTATCTGCTGAAGGCATCGGTTGGTCTGGCGAAAGAACGCGGCGCATGTCCGGCGTTTAACGAAACCAACTATGCAAAAGGCCTGTTGCCTATCGACACTTACAAGCGCGATCTTGACGCTATCTGCGACGAGCCATTGCACTATGACTGGGATGCTCTGCGTGCTGAGATCATGGAATACGGCCTGCGTAACTCCACGCTGTCTGCGTTGATGCCATCAGAGACGTCTTCACAGATTTCGAACGCGACCAACGGCATCGAGCCACCGCGTGGCTTTGTGTCAATCAAAGCGTCGAAAGATGGCATCCTGAAGCAGGTTGTCCCTGAGTATGACAAGTACAAAGACAACTACGAGCTGCTTTGGAACATCGAATCCAACGACGGTTACCTGCAACTGGTTGGCCTGATGCAGAAGTTTGTCGACCAGGCTATCTCTGCCAATACCAACTATGACCCAAGCAAACAGCCCGGCGGCAAAGTGCCCATGAAGCTGCTTCTTAAGGATTTGTTGTCGGCATACAAGCTGGGTGTGAAAACCCTGTACTACCACAATACTCGTGATGGTGCAGATGACGCGCAGAAAGATCTTGCAATACAAGATGACGATTGCGCAGGCGGTGCTTGCAAGATCTAACCCCAATAACGGAGGGAGCAACTGCTCCCTCTTTGAAGTTTCCACTAATCGGTAAAATTACGGCAATGGCTTACAGCACTTTTTCTAAAATCAATAACAACGCACTCAAAGAACCTATGTTCTTTGGTCAGCCGGTTAATGTTGCTCGCTACGACCAACAGAAATATGAAATTTTCGAGAAGCTGATTGAAAAGCAACTCTCCTTCTTCTGGCGCCCGGAAGAAGTGGATGTCTCCAATGACCGCATCGACTACAACAAACTGCCCGAGCACGAAAAACACATATTCATCAGCAACCTGAAGTATCAGACATTGCTGGATTCTATTCAGGGTCGCAGCCCCAATGTTGCCCTGCTGCCTTTGGTGTCGATTCCTGAGCTGGAAACCTGGATTGAAACCTGGTCGTTTTCAGAAACCATACACTCGCGCTCCTACACCCACATCATCCGTAACATCGTAACCAATCCGTCTCTGGTGTTTGATGATATCGTAGTGAATGAGCACATTATCAAACGTGCGAATGATATCGCGGGTTACTATGATGACCTCATTCAGGCGACCAGCGACTATCACCGCCTTGGTGAAGGCGAGCACACGGTGAACGGTCAAACTGTGGTGGTGTCCCTGCGCGAGCTGAAGAAAAAACTCTACATCTGCCTGATGTCAGTCAACGCGCTGGAAGCGATTCGCTTCTACGTCAGCTTTGCCTGCTCCTTTGCGTTTGCCGAGCGCGAGCTGATGGAAGGGAACGCTAAAATTATCAAGCTGATCGCCCGTGACGAAGCACTGCACCTGACCAGTACCCAGCACATGCTCAATATCCTGCGTTCTGGTGATGACGATCCGGAAATGGCAGAGATCGCTAAAGAGTGTGAACAAATTTGTTTTGATCTGTTCAAAAACGCCGCTGAGCAGGAAAAAGAATGGGCGGAATACCTGTTCAAAGACGGCTCTATGATTGGCCTGAACAAAGACATTCTGTGCCAGTACGTGGAATACATCACTAACCTGCGTATGGCTGCTGTTGGCCTGAAGCCTGCTTATCAGGGCGCAAACCAGAACCCAATCCCATGGATCAATGCCTGGTTGTCATCAGACAACGTGCAGGTCGCCCCGCAGGAAGCAGAAATTAGTTCGTATCTGGTGGGTCAAATCGACAACGACGTTGATATCGACGATTTGGGTGATTTCGAGCTATGAGCCGAATCGCGATTACCGTGAACGGACACACGCTGGTGGGAAACACCCACCAGCCCCTGCTAGAGCAACTTGAGCAGGCCGGGTTACAACCCGAATTCCAGTGCCGCAACGGTGTGTGTGGCGCCTGTCGCTGCAAACTGGACAAAGGCCGCGTGTCACAGGCAGATACCATGGCATACCTTGCCGCCGGTGAAATCCTGACATGCAGCGCAACCCCCAGCGAAGATGTCTCGCTGGAATTCGATTATCAGGTTTCTTTTGTAGCAAAAAAAGCCGCGAACCTCTGACTCGGTCGCGGCGATCTTTTTGTGCTGTCACTTTTTTCCTATTACTTTTTGTACATCTTGTCCCTGCTTCGACAGAACATTGTTGATAGCCTGAAGGGAAAGTGCATTCAGGCTATGATCTATTCTTGCGGTTCCTGGT
The DNA here is from genome assembly GCF_059704325.2 of Grimontia sp. THUN1695. NCBI lineage: Bacteria > Pseudomonadati > Pseudomonadota > Gammaproteobacteria > Vibrionales > Vibrionaceae > Grimontia > Grimontia sp. THUN1695. Next base: position 1,802,985 of record NZ_AP046577.1, read on the forward strand.
TTTCCTCAACTGGAATATGCAGCGACTCCAGCGTGACCAGTGACGCAATTTCAGGGAACATATTCTGGCCTGTCAGGTAGCGCCTCAAAAGGTCAAGCAGCATCGTACCGCAGTACACCCTGAGGTTTTCTTGTGTCTGGCTGCGCCGGGCTTTAACAATCACTCCCCAGTCGCCGTCAGCACTCGACAAGCCCAATGCAACACGGCCAGCTTCGAAGTTGCCACAAGCCAGCCCAATATGCGCACCGGCGTTTTCGCGCGACGCTGCCGCCATCGCCAAAACAGCCGCCAAGGGATTGTAATTCCCTTCTGCTGTCAGTGTGGTTTCACTCAATACCCAGGCCTGAAGCAATGCATGGCGCGTATCATCATTTTGGTGAAGCCAGTTCGCCAAGTAGCCGCCAGAGAATTTTTCTGCCACAGCCAGGGATACCCCGTCTCTTGCCAGCAATTCTCCCACAGAATCCAACATAGGCTTGCCGTCACCCACCATGAGATCGCCCAATATATTGCGCACCCCGTCTGTCACAAGAGATATGTCAGAATGTTGTCTGGGAGAAAACACCTTCACTTCAATAAATGGCAAGACTGAACGGTAACCAAGCTCGAAATCCTCTGGCAGAGCCAGAGATTCCAATTTGTCATTCAGCAGGGACTCGGAAAAGCCAAACGTATAGAAACGGGTAATGTCACGGCGATACGTATTGGGGTAACGCGTCTGTAGTCTCGGCAGTATTTCATTATCGAACATCTGCTTAAACTCACTTGGCACACCCGGAGTAAAAAAGAACAGACAATCATTAAATATCGCTGAAAAGCCACAGGCACTGCCGACCGGGTTATCAACCAGCTCGCTGCCCTGTGGCAGCATCGCCTGCTTGATATTGCTTTTCGGCATCGTCTTACCGTTCTTTTCAAACCGGTCTTTCAGTACTGACAGCCAATGGCCGTTAAGCTCAAGATCGACATCTATCGCCATCGCCATGGCTTCCGTCGTTAAATCGTCTGTTGTTGGGCCCAGACCACCGTTGACTATCACCACATCCGACACCTGACTGCAACGCACCAGCTCAATGGCAATATCATCCAGCGCATCACCCACCGTAACACGGCGGTGCATTGCAAAGCCTTCCTCAAAACAACGTCTGGACAACCAGGCGGCATTGGTATCGGTGATGTCTCCGTGAAGCACCTCTTCGCCAGTGCTCAGCATTGCAACCCGAAGTTTACTGTGTTCCACCGATATCTCCCTGTTCGGCTTGAAATAATAGCCAAACGTTATCAGGAAGCGGCGTCAAGCACAAAAAAACATCATCTCATGGGATAACAGCCGTAACCTAAATGCCCACCAAAATTGTAAACATTTAATTACACCAAATGTAATCCTTAAATTACAGCCCACTTTACAGCCAAATATAATTCTATATTCTGGATGCAACACCGTTTTTTACTCACCAAAATGCCTCAGAAACGTAAATAATTCATTACAAGAAGACCACTATGCGCAGTAAAATTTTAGGGAGCACGCTTATTATTGCGGGCACCACCATTGGAGCAGGTATGCTCGCTATTCCACTGGCCTCCGCGGGCCTTGGCTTTACCCACTCGATCATTTTGATGATTGCCATGTGGATGTTGATGAGCTACACCGCTTTACTCATGCTTGAGGTGCACCAGCACGCCCCGGAACGTGCCACACTGAATAGCCTCGCACGCCAGTTCCTCGGTAAAAAAGGACAGTGGGTTGCAAGCGCATCAACCCTGTTTTTGCTTTACGCACTCTGTGCAGCCTACATTGCCGGTGGCGGCGGTCAGTTCTATGTAAAGCTGAATGCCTTAGGGTTCACTGACGACATACCGCAACGTGTTGGCACATTGATATTTACCGCGCTGGTCGCCACGGTTGTTATCCTCGGTACCCATAAAGTCGATGTCATCAACCGTGGCTTGTTTGCGCTGAAAATCATTCTGCTTGGGCTGTCTTTGGCACTGCTATTACCGCTCGGAGAAGGAGAGAATCTGGTCACACTGCCCCTTGAAAAAGGGCTTCTGATTTCTGCCATTCCTGTCATGTTTACCTCGTTTGGCTTCCACGGCAGTATTCCATCGGTTGTGGTGTACACAGGCTTAAATATCAAGGTACTGAGGAAGGTGATGCTGGTTGGCTCGGCGCTGCCTTTGTTCATCTACATTCTTTGGCAAGCAGCAAGCTTTGGTGTGCTTGGCGCAGAGACATTGGCAGAAAACAGCAACCTGGGTATGTTTATTCAGTCTATCAGCGACGCAGTAAACTCAACCCGGATAGCAAACGCAATCTCCCTGTTTGCTGATTTAGCGCTGGCGACATCGTTTTTGGGTGTCAGTCTTGGTTTGTTTGATTTTATGGCTGATATGCTAAAACGCCCCGCCTCTCCCAAGGGACGCATTCAAACCGGATTAGTGACATTTTTGCCACCTATGCTGGTCGCACTCTACTACCCACAAGGATTCATCACCGCACTTGGCTTTGCTTCACTCGCACTGGTTATGTTGGCTGTTGTGCTTCCTGTTTTGATGGTCCAAAAAGTACGCCAACTCGGATTAAACCACGATCGATATCAAGTTTCTGGTGGAAAAGCCGCCCTTTCCATTGCTATGATTAGTGGCCTTTGTGTGATTGCCTCACAATTAGTACACGTCTTTGGTCAGTAGCTAACCGTTTGGTGTTTTTCTTAACCGGACGAAGCGAATTGTACCCACTGATGTGAGGCTATCGACAACAATACTTTTTTGTGCCAATCCACACACCCGGCATTGTGATGAAATTTGGCATTTTAGTGGGAGATCCTACGTGCGTTTTTGCTCTACAATCGCTGCGGCTGCTTTATTTGTGACTCAATCTGTCTCTGCGTTCGATGCGTCCACTATCAATTTCGAACAGCAGGCATACCAATACAACACGGCCTATTCTTATACGCTGTCATCACTGGAGGTGGGGCAACCCCTACCAAATGATTATTCACAGCGTTTCAACGAGCCACGTGCACACCATTTACCACGCTATTTAACAACGTCTCCAGAAAAAGACTGGGATTATCTGATGAGCCAGACTTACACCATTTTGGGGTTGAGTGTGGCAACCGTTGGGTTGATGACCTTCCTGCCGGAAAGTGTGACTAATTGGACTGCAGAAGATCGCGACCTCTCCAACTTGGGTAGCAAGTGGTGGGATAACGTCTCTGAAGGGCCAGTGTGGGATAAAGATGACCATTACCTGAACTATGTGATGCACCCTTATTTTGGGGGGGTTTATTATACCGCGGCACGCCACTCCGGCTTTAACGAGTTCGAGTCATTCCTCTACTCGTTCACTATGTCGACGTTTTTCTGGGAATATGGCGTAGAATCATTTGCGGAAATCCCTTCCATTCAGGACATTATCGTAACGCCATTGTTCGGTGCAGCAGTGGGTGAATGGATGTACTTGACCGAGCAAAATATCGTCGCAAATGGGGGGGAAGTGATAGGGTCTGAAACATTAGGTGACGTCAGCCTATTTTTCCTGAACCCAGTCGGCCACATTCATGGTTGGGTTGCTAACCTGTGGCAAGGTGATACTGAAGTCCGGATGAACTACGATCCTTGGTTTAACAATCAAGATGCTGCAAAGTACGCGGCGGATGTAGGCGCTCCCTATGACAGCCAGTTTGTTGGTATGCAGGTCAGCCTAAAATTCTGATAACGACTTCAGTCAGCAAAAAGCCAGCAACACATGCTGGCTTTTTTCGTTTACGTAACGAAATCTTAGGAAAAACTATTGATCAACAATGCCATGCCCGCAAAACCACACAGGGTTAGAAGTCCGTACCTGACCCATTCTGCTTGAACCCGAGGCGCCAATTTCTGCGCCAACATAGAAGATGCCAAAACCATGGGAAGACAGATAAGGCTCACTTTTACATGCCACAGCGTAAAGTATCCCGCCATGCTCTGGGCGACGAGCGAGATAGTGCAGCTGAAAATAAAATAGGCAGCAAGCGTTGCCCTGAGTTTGATCACATCCATTTTCTGTAACACCAACGCCATCGGCGGCCCACCAATCCCGGTAGTCGTCCCCATAATAGCCGCAGCAAATCCCGCCCAGAACATATTCTTGTTATTTGGCTCTACGGCAAATTTAAATACACTGGCAACAACAGCGATCAGCACCGCTCCCCCCATGAGAAGTTCAAGTGCGCTGGCGGAAAGGTAATAAAGCAATCCAGACGCGACAAGCGTACCAGGCAAACGTCCCACAAAGGCCCATCCAATACCTTTGAGGGAAAGCTGGCTGCGATACTGCCAAGTGTTCACAATCGCAAGCCCCAGTGTCACCAGCGTCAAACCGGCAGGCACCAGTGACGGCTCAATAAACATCAGTATAGGGGCAGAGACAATCGCAAGCCCAAAACCAATCAGGCTTTGCACAAAGGCACCAGCACTCAATGCCAGCATGATCAGAATGAGTGCTTCCATGCTCACAGCCATGATTCATTTCCTTTTGGCGTGGATAAGCAGATTCCTCGGCGTCAATTCACGAGGACAAAACGTCGATATATCTGTTTGGTAACCGTTTTCTGTCAGGTAAAGCGCACGATCCAATACCAACCAGATCTCCAGCGGACGGCGGAAAAGGGTACGTACCGTTTCTATTTTCTCTACCATCAGAAAACGTGATTCACCTTGCCGCTGGAAATACCCATAATCGATACCCGCCGGTAAGGTCATGTTTTTTTGATGTGCAGCCCAGCGACAGAATGCCTCAAAGCCTTCACCCAACAACGACTTTTGTACGTTAGGAACCGGTAAGTACCGCCCACTGTTAATCAGATACCGCTGCAACGCATCAAAACCCAACCGAAAGCTTACTTCCACAAAGCGTTTATTTTTCACCGTCTGCCCTGCGGTCACCGTTTCCTGCAATGGCAGTTTCAAATCATGCTTGCTTAACGACAATGCCGATGCTTTTGCCAAACAGGATAAGGGTTGATAGTGCGTATCATGAATAAGATGATAACAGCAAGGGGAAACCGCAAGTGACGTAGGTTTTACCGCGACAGCGTGCTTAAGCAAGGTAACATGCAAATCCCCACAGGCATGAAGCGCAACCGCATGATCACACCTCTCCACCAGCGCTTGGCTCGTTATAGCAAACGCATCCCCCTGAACGAATGCCATCGGCAACTGATGCTTATCGGCATATGCCTGGCCGTCATCACAAAGTGGTTTTTGCCACTCCAGGCTGGTTACCGATGCTTGTTTTGTCACCGCCAGAATGCGACCAAGATACCCTTTACCGGCACACCATTCCAGCCAACATTGCCCCTCGCCCCCCGGGAGGGCAGCTGTGAATGCGTTGATTTGTGCCCATTTGCGACCGGGAATACCCGTAGACCAGAACGTATCACATCCTAGGTTTTCTACGTCCCGCGTTTCGACATCACATAGTGCCTGTAATCTTCCAGCATCAGGGATCCACTCGCTTACCGCTTTGGCCAGGTTTTCAGGCGTAGCCTTCCATTGCTGTAATGATGCCAGAGATTGTTGTTCCAACCAATCGCAAAGCCCAGGATGACTCTCCTGCCAAGGCAATGCCATGCAATCAAACGGGATGCCCTGCCACAACGACGTATGTGCTGACAACAGAGTGTCTAATTGCGAAAAACGATCAGCAAGATCTTCATATGAAAGGAACAAACAACCACCTCTCCCGCATCGCGGAAACACCGGAAAAACTGGCGAAGTATATACCCAACCTACCAGAAATTGCAGGCAGTTAGGGTATCGCTAAACAGTGAATTACCTTACCGGTAATTCGAACTGTTCGAAAAACCTCTCAACGTCATCCGCATCTTTCATCTGCACCACGGTATCGATGTTTTCACGTGTCAGGTGCGGCGCAAAACTTTCGATAAAGTCATACATATAGTTACGAAGTACTGTACCGCGGCGGAAACCGATTCGGGTCGTGCTGGCATCAAAAATATGGCTGGCATCAATAGCCACCAAATCGTCATCCAGCTTATTATCGTACGCCATGCGAGCCATCACACCAACCCCTACCCCCAAACGCACATACGTTTTAATTACATCGGCATCTGTCGCGGTAAACACAATATTTGGCTTCAATTTAGCCTTGTTAAAAGCCGTATCAAGACTGGAGCGTCCAGTAAAACCAAACACATAGGTCACCAAGGGAAATTGGGCGATATCGTAAATGGAAATTGAAGGGCGCCGCGCAAGAGGATGGTCTTTTCGGACAATTAACGCACGGGTCCAGTGATAACAAGGCAACATCAACAGATCTTCATACAAATAAGAGGCTTCAGTCGCAATCGCAAAATCAGAAGTACCTTTCAATACAAACTCTGCAATCTGGCTCGGTGCCCCCTGATGCATGTGCAGTGATACGTTTGGATAACGTTTTACAAAACCGGCGATAACCTCTGGCAGTGCATATCTCGCCTGAGTATGTGTCGTCGCAATATTAAGTTGCCCACACCCTGGATGAGTGTACTCCTGCGCGACAGACTTAATGCTGTCGACCCGGGACAAAATATCTCTGGCGATATCGACAATCTGGCTGCCTGCTGGGGTGAGTTTGGTCAAATGTTTGCCGCTTCGTCCAAATATCTGCACGCCCAGCTCATCTTCTAACGCGCGGATCTGCTTACTGATACCGGGCTGGGAGGTGTAAAGGCTTTCCGCTGTAGACGAAACATTCAAGTCGTGATTTACGACCTCGACGATATATTTTAGTTGTTGTAATTTCATAATGTTGCAGCAAAAAAATAACAGGAGTACTGATTTTATAGCGTGAATTTTGATGAAGGCGTAGTGCCATCATTCTTAACCTGTACCCAGCGCCCAAAATAGACCGCTGGATAAGATGAAATATCCACAACAATGATTATTGATAACGTCATGATCACGTTGTGAATAAACATGCATTTATGCGCAGTAAATGAGAGAAAAGGATTACGACACGCCAAAATTTAGCTAAGATCGAGAATAGTACGAACAAACTATGACCCTACCTGTAGATCGTGTATCTTAGGCAATCATCGTTTTAACAGGGAATATCGACGCTCACTTATGAATATCGCCTTAGTTGTTGGCTTATGCGTCATTCTGCTTGGTCTTATTGTTGGCTACAACATTATGGCTCAGCAACGACAGCGTGTAGAGTCTACCAAGCGCCAGGAAATGGCTAAATATATCGCCGTTATTGATGCCACCGAAGAGCTGATCGGAAACGCGCACAACCTTCCATACAGTGGCGCTCTGCTTATTTGCCTAAACCAGAAAATTCTGGATGCGCTAAAAACCATGCATGAAATCGATAAAAGCGATCGCTCTTTGCCACAGCGAATCACCGATGTGCAAAACCAAATCAACCAGATCAAGCAAAGCTATCAGAATAAAGAATCTACGTCATTCCGTGTACCTGACAGTGACCGTGAAGCGATTTCCATGTTGAAACTGGTAAAACGCTTACGCGCAGTGATCAAAGCAGAACACACTAAGGGTCGTTTACAAACACAAGCCTTTGTGGCCGAAAATGCGCGCCTTGAACAGATGCAAATGAAGATAAACGTCGAGAATGTGTTGAAGCGCGTTAACGATGCCAAAATCAAAGGCCAGATGGGGACCGCACAACAGCTTCTGAAGAAAGCACTGGATGTTGTTAGCGCCAAAAATGATCCTTATTGCCAATCAGCAAAAGAAAACCTTTCTGCGATGCTGGAAGATGTCAATGCTGCCTTGAATGAAAGCACTGCGGCACAAAAACCAAAAGACAAAGAAAGCGATGAGCTGGACGAGCTGTTTGCGCCAAAGAAAAAATGGTAAACCTCACCCCTCGTTGTTTATAAAAAATCCCAGCGCTGTTTTTACGCTGGGATTTTTCTTCTCCGAACGTTATACCCTCGTGTTATCCCACCGACGCTAAACGGTTAACACCGTTACCAAACAACACAGAAAACCAACAGTGACAACACTAAACCTGTGCCTATTTTACACCCCTATAACCCTTAATTCCCTAGGGGAATATCATAGTTAGTTTTCATCTAGACACCGGTTACGAGGGTTGATCTCATTCACATTTCGCGATTGTTCTATCCCTATAATCGGCGAGGATTTCCACTTTTACTGTTGAATAAACATGAGCATAGAAGAAAACAAAGTCGGTCAGGCACGTGTTGTCGTGACCAGTGTTATCGCGGTATCCGCACTGATTTTCCTATCCCAGTTTGTTATCGGTACCCAGAAAATAGATCTGGGCTTTGCCACTCTCTCTATCCTGCCAATGCTGTTTGCAGTGATGTTCGGTATGGCGCTGTCGGTGAACTGGACCAAAAACAAAATCAAGGCATGAGGCAACATCTTCACCGAAAAAGAAGAAAGCTTTTGCGGCAAGATGGTCGGTTACTGCCTGTTGGTATTGGGTACCCAATACGCAGGCATGATTATTCCCAACCTGGCGATGATCATTGATGCCGGCATTCCCCTGTTATTCCAGGAACTGGGTAACCTGCTTCCCATCTTGGTTGCCATTCCATTGGCAGTGAAATTCAAGTTTGACCGCAAAGCAATTGGTGCATGCTCGTCTATCAGCCGCGAGCCTTCTATCGCTGTTATCCAGGGCAAGTTTGGTACTGGTAGTCCTGAATATGTCGGCGTGCTGGCAATTTACCTGTGCGGTTCAGTGATCGGTACCCTGTGGTTCTCTGTGTTAGGCAGTATCGCCCCGCTGACTGGTCTGCACCCACTGGCATTATCCACGGGCTCCGGCGTCGGCTCTGGCTCTATGTTGAGTGCGGCATCCGGTGCGCTGGTCTCCGGCCTTGAGCCAGCACTGGCACAACAAGTCCTGAGTATTGCGGCGGCATCTAACCTGTTGTCTTCTGTTTTGGGTGCACTGTCGCTGACCTTCCTGGGTCTGCCACTGGCTGAATGCGTTTACAAACTTTGCAATAAAGGTAACTAAGTCATGAAAGCAATTATGAATGACATGAAGTTGGTATCGCTTGCGATTGTACTGGCTGGCTTTACCCAGTTCCTGACTAATGGCACGGCGCCAACTGAAATGGTTCACAGCTTTATAGCCATGTCCGTGATTGTGTTCCTGTCTCTGGTGGCGAAGAAGTACATTCCGTCCTCCCTGCCAACGTTTGCTTACGCAACCATTATCGGCATCTTGATCTGTCTGCCTGAGACACCTGTGCGTACTGACTTCCTGGAGTCTGTAGGTAAAATCCAGTTCTTGTCTGTTTGTGTGCCGCTACTGGCGTTCGCCGGCCTGTCTGTCGGCGGTCAGATGGAAGAACTGAAAAAAATGTCCTGGAAAGTTATCGTTATCTTCCTGGTCGTTGCCACCAGTTGTTTCTTCGGTGCATCTGTAATTGCGCAAATCGGTTTCCAAATGAAAGGGATCATCTAAATGTCAGCGAAATATTCTACTTTCAACCTGGACAGCAAACTGTTGGATCTGCATGCATTCAGCGTTAAAACCCGTCGTGACCTGCATCAGATCCCGGAGCTCTCGGGTGAAGAATTTAAAACCACAGCTTACTGTCAGGCGCTGATGCGTGAAATGGGCTACACCCTGACCACGTACGAGGGGTTCACCGGTTTTATCGCAGATTTAACTGTAAACCCAACGTGGAAACGTGTTGGCTTCCGTGCAGACATGGACGCACTGGAAATGAACGATATGACCGACAACGAATACCGTTCAACCCATGAAGGGCGTTCACACAACTGTGGTCACGACACCCACATGGCGATTGCCCTGACCACAGCGAAATATCTGGCTGAAAACCAAAGCGAATTGAAACACAACGTGCGCTTTATCTTCCAGATGGCAGAAGAAGACATGCGGGTACCGGGTGCCAGCAAAATGGTTGAGCTTGGCTGCATGGACGGTGTGGCGGAAGTATATGCCCTGCACAACGATGCGGCGCTGGAATACGGCGTTGTGAAAATCAACAACGGTATTATGTCTTCTTATGGCTCGGCATGGACACTGGAAGTACACGGCGTATCTGCACACGGTTCAACGCCACAGAAAGGCCTGGATGCTATCCGCGAAGCCAGCCGTATCATTATGGATATGGACTATGTGGTTGCGAAGCGCACCAATCCATTCAGCCCGGCGGTATTCGGTTGCGGCATGTTCAATGGCGGTAGCATTCCAAATGCCATTGCAGATTACGCGCAGGCACGCGGTACTATCCGCGCAATGGATGCAGAAACGGACCAGATCCTGAAAAACAGCTTTGAAACCTTCGTGAAGGAAAGTGAAATCCGTGGTTTTAAAACCACCATGGTATGCGAAGGCTACCCTGCGGTGATCAACCACCCGGATGCGTATCAGCGTGTGGTGGACGCAGCGCGCGCTACCGTACCGGCAGACCGGCTCGATCCGAACGGTAACCCCATGACAGGCTCTGAAGATTTCAGTCTGATGATAAACGCGGCAGAAGATTGCAAAGGTGCAATGTTCTTCCTGGGCAGTGGTAACAAAGAAGCAGGTATCTGTAACTACCTGCATTCAAATCCTTACTACGTGGATGACGACTTTCTGCTGATCGGTGCGCAGATCTTTATCCGCATCGCATGCAGCTGACAAAAACAGAGATTATCGAGACGGTAAGCGAAGGGGCTGGCTCACCACCAGCCCCTTTTCTTTAAATAATAAAACTGGCGAAGGAAACGCCGGCGTTTCTATCAGAATCGCGGTGTCATCAGTAAACCGGGAGTTCCAGCCCCTCAAACAACTTATCTACCTTATCGCTGCTGTTTTGCATCAACACACTTTCCATCAAGGTTTTGGTCAGGTGCGGTGAAAACGACGTCAGAAAATCATACATATAGTTCTGCAGCAAAATGTCTTTTGAAAAGCAAATCCAGGCGTTGCAAGGCTCGAACAGGTGATCAAGGTTAATGTACGTCAGGCCACTGTTCTCTATATCTTTGGCTGCCAGGGTAGAAACAATGCCAATGCCAAAGCCCAGCTGTACGTATCGCTTGATCACATCAGCATCCATCACTGTCATAAAGTAATTAGGGGTAATACCTGCACGTTGGAAAGTTTCATCCTGAACCTGGCGTCCGGTCGAACCCGGTTCATAACTCAGGATAGGATATTCAGAAAGCTGTTTGAGCGTCGGCTTTCTCACGACGGCTAACGGATGATCTTCCGGTACGACCAATCCCATTGTCCAGCGATAGGCAGGCAGCTGGATCAGGTCATTATCCGCACCAATGTCATGGGCAACAATCGAGAAATCTGAATGCCCTTTACTGATCACACCTTTGGTTTGCAGGGGTAACGTAGGGTGCAGGTGGAAATTGATGTTTGGATATTTTTTGGTGAAATACGACACACTGTTTGGCAGCAAATAACGTGCAATCGTGTGAGTGGTATAGATGTTCAGCGTGCCGACACTGGGGTCAAGATGCTCGCTGGCAAGGGCCTTGATCTTCTGTTCAAGCGCCAGCATGCGCTCAACCTGCTCAAGGATACGCTCACCAATTGGCGTAATACCACTCAAATTTTTACCGCGACGTTCAAAGATCCTGACACCCAGTTCCTTTTCAAGCAGGCCAACTTGCTTACTCACCCCTGGTTGGGTAGTAAAAAGCGACTGCGAAGCCGCAGACACATTCAGATTATTGTCCTTGATCGCTTTTAAATATTTAAGCTGCTGAAGTTTCAATCCCTCACTCCATTCAACGATGTCAGCGTTAGAACTTAAATTTATAAGAGCAAACCTTTTTACACAAGTGAAACCGGGGAAATTTGGCTGGAGACAACAAAGTTTGAGAAGACGGTAGGGTGTTTGAGCCTGCCAACACAGGCTCTACAGGTCAGCGTCGGGATTGGCAAAGGTCCAGTACCGCATCACTGGCTTCTTCTATCAGATCCAATACGTGCTCAAATCCTTGGTTACCCCCATAGTAGGGATCAGGGATTTCTTTCACAGGCGACGTCCCGTGACTCAAAAAAAGTGACACACGGTTCCGGTATTTATCCGGACAACGGTCAAGCAAATCAGCCAGGTTAGCCTTGTCCGATGCCAATATGTAATCAAACGCTTCAAAGTCTGATGCGTTGACCTGACGTGAGTAAATGCCGGTAAAATCGTACCCCCTCGCCTCTCCCGCTTTCCTAGCGCGTTCATCCGGTTTTGCGCCGGTGTGATAGCCTATGGTCCCTGCTGAATCGATCACGATATCCAAACCACGGACCTGCGCTTTGGCACGAAGCACTGCTTCCCCGGTAGGCGAACGACAGATATTGCCCATACAGACGACGAGTATTTTTAGTGGGTTAGCAGACATTCGCGCTCCATTGCTTATCGTAAACGTCAACACTCTAACCAATCGGGGAATGGAGAGCAAAGTCAGAGGCAAGATAGCTTAGAAATTTTGCTAAAGGAACGTACCGAAGGTTCCTCATGAACGTTTATCCGCCTTTCCCGGTAGCGGGGAGAATTAAATACCAGAGTAATTTACTTGGTTTTAAGTTTGGAGACTTCCATCTGACAAGGGTTTTGGTATGTTGTGATCCCGTTTTGCTGCCAGTCAGCCACAAAGAAAAAAGGAAAAACGAATGAGCGACGAGCGCTATAAAGCCCGGCAACAAAAAGTGAAACAACAGGTCGACGAGCGCGTCGCCGCTGCAAAAATTGAAAAAGGTTTACTGTTAGTGATTACTGGCAACGGTAAAGGAAAGTCCACCTCCGGCTTTGGTATGATCACCCGTGCTACCGGCCATGGACAGAAATGCGGTGTGGCCCAGTTTATCAAAGGGACGTGGGAGTGCGGCGAGCGCAACCTTCTTGAAAAGTGTGGTGTGGAATTCCATGTGATGGCAACCGGCTTTACCTGGGATACCCAGGATAAAGCCGCCGATACCCGCGCCGCGCAGGCTGTGTGGCAAGAATGCAAACGCATGCTGGCAGACCCGGATTATGATGTGGTGATGCTGGACGAAATGACCTATATGGTCACCTATGGCTATATCGATCTGGAAGAAGTGGTCGAGGCACTGGAAAACCGTCCAAGTGAGCAGTCAGTGATCATCACTGGTCGTGCTGCCCACCGCACCCTGACTGACATGGCAGATACCGTGTCAGAGGTTCGTAATGTGAAACATGCATTTGATGCTGGCATCAAGGTACGAAAGGGCATCGACTGGTAACCCATACCCGTTTTGCTCATCTTCAGGATAAGAAAGCCCAGCAACGGCTGGGCTTCATTGTCCTAGTGCTTCATCGTCTTAGTTAAGAAGGCTCATCATCGCGAAAGCAGTCATTGGCGTTGCAAAGCATCGCATCAATGGTTTGTGCGCCGAGCAGCCGCATCCAAAGTGCTGGAATTTGACGTGGCAGCACTGGGCCGGGATCCAATTGCACAGGCGTTACGACTTGCCATACCTGATTGTCCCCCCGTTCTGCCACCACAAAACGGAAGGGATGATACATCGCCATTCCCAGACGCAAATCCGTTGCTGTCAGTACATTGCCCTCTTGGTGATAACGCACGAATCCTTGGGTAAACCGCTCAAAATCTGACAGCAACACCGGCTTACCCAAAACCGTCCAGTCACCGCGGGCTATCGGTATCCAGTCAATAGCAGGCTCTTCATCCAACAACGATGTCAGCCCTTCCCAGTACCTGCCCTCGTCAAGCACCACCACACGCCAAAGCACCGTATTAAACGGCGTTGGCCCGATAAATACCGGCAGCCCTTCCAGAGGGGTACCTGCCACATTACTCTCTACCCTTTCTTTCACCATACCTATCGCAACCAACGACCAGGCCAGATAAAGGGTAGAGATGGCCACCCCTACCCCACAGAGTTTGGCAGCACGGTGACGCCAGATAAACGCAGCAAGCACAGGAATCAGCAGGGGAATCGTGTATAACGGATCAATAATAAAGATGCTGGATATTGCCACCGGAGGCGTATCAAGGGGCCAGAAAAGTTGAGTCCCATAGGTAGTGAACGCATCAAGCAGTGGATGGGTCACCAACACTGCCGTGAACAGCAGCCACAACTGCCAACGCGGCCATGTTTTGGCAATAAGCCTTTTCCAAAACATGGCCAGCAGGGTGGCGAAAGGTATCAACACAAACAATGAATGGCTGAATCCACGATGCTTAATCATATTGGAAATGGGGTCGCCATAATCCAGAACGACATCAAGATCAGGCACAGTGCCCAATGCCGCACCAGCGAGAAGTACTTTGGGCGAGCACCGTTTACCGGCAACCAGTCCTGCAACAGCAGCACCGAGTGCTGCCTGGGAAATAGAGTCCATGTACGTGTATTTCCTTTTATTTAAGGCTGTTTATTTTTGTTATGGGAAAACCAGATTCTAACCCAGTGAGAAAATTGAGAAAGCAAATACACAAATTGAAACGAATAACTGTGGGGGGACAGATCTCTCCCTGCTGGATTTCTGGGCGTTGTCTCCCAACATTACTTTCGTACTTTTTGTAGGTTTAAAAGAGTCAAGCCAACAATGAGGAGAGGTCGATACAATGCCAGGAAAAGTGTCCGATTATATGACGCGCAAACTGATCACCATCAGCCCTGAAAAGGGCGTCAGGGAAGCTTACTTTCTGATGAGAGACAGAGACATTCGCCACCTTCCCGTGGTTGAAAACGATGCGTTGGTTGGCATCATCAGTGACCGACAGCTCCGCCGCCCAAACTGGGCCGATGAATCGCCAGATATCGAACACCCTTACCTGCTGTCTGATGACTTAACCGTCGGGGATGTAATGATCAAAGACATCATCACCTGCCACACCTACGAAACCCTGTCAAAAGCAAACCAGAAACTGCTCGATCACAATATTGGGGCAATGCCTGTGCTGGATAAAACCGGCGATCTGGTGGGCATGCTTTCCGCCGTTGACTTGCTGGCGGCTTTGCAAGACATCCTTAAACAGGAAAAGAGCCAGAAAAAGCTCCGCACCTAAGCCGAACGACATTCCCAAAAAAAGAAAGCCGCATTGCAATGCAACGCGGCTTTCCGTTTATTCAGAGAGAAGATCAGTTAAACAACCCTTTCAATAACTGGTCCGCCACCTGTTTCACCTTGTCATCTTCTGCCTTGTCACCCAGCAGCTTCTTCAGGCCACGCTCGGCTTCTTTCCGCGCCTTCTCTTCCAATACTTTATTGCTGGTCAGCAGGGATTTGACGTCCAGCTTATAGCTTGGTTCAGCCCAACTACCGCCAATGTTGACCGGAATAGTGATATCTTTCAGTTCATCGATATCTTTACCGCCCTGTCCCTTGCTGGTGCCCACCACAGAGACAAACACGTCAAAATCCAGATCTTCTTTCACCAGATTGGTCTGGCCTTCACTGCGTACGCGAAGTGCTGGCGCTTCCATCTTCAGGTTACGGGTAGAGGCAATACCTTTACCAAGGTTAAAGGTTGCCGTCAGGGCGCTGAAGTCCGTTTTCCGCGTTTCTTCCACGTATTCCGCACGTTGGCCTTTTAGGGTGGCTTTCGCCTCACGGATCATCTCAGGAATGTTGATCCCGTTGACCGCACCATCGGCAAAATTGATGGCGACTGTACCGGTAATACCAGTACGCAGGCGTTTTTCAGAAAGTCCAACACCGCTGACACTCACATCAATGCTGCCTCGGCCAGACAACATGTCTTGGTTTGCCGCCGCCTTCAGCAACGGAAGGACATTGACACCTTGGATGTCTTTTTTGACCTGGTAACGCGCTGGGGAAACGGTCGCATCCAAAGAGCCAGTGGCGTTGATTGTGCCGTCATAAAGCTTGGCATCAAACTGACGAAGGGCAACTTTGCCACGGTTTACGGCGAAATCGGCCACTACACCTGTCACCAATACATTGCTGGCAACAAAGTCGTCAATGGTGATTTTTCCAGCAACATCGAGTCCTTTCAGCGCAGACAAATCCGGCTCAACATCACTCAGGGGTTGCTTTGCACCGGCTTTTTCTCCACCGCCATTGCTATCACCACCAGTGGATACAGGTTTTTCTGTACTTTCAGCGCTTCCTCCCGGGAAGGTGTCCAGATTGATGCTTGGGCTGTGAACATCAAACCGGATAGCCGGAATCTCTGCCAATGCAACCGAAACCTTGCCATCAAAACCCAGTTCATCGACAGCCGCTTTCAGTTTTTCTACAGCCAGGGTCTGGGCCTTATTATCAAAAGCCACATCGCCACCCACGCTAATTTTCATTTCCGGGCGGGGAAGGCTTGAGCCAGATACCGTAGTTTCAAGAGACAAACCGCTGGCGGTGATCAGTGACACGGCCTCATCAACCTGTGCAGTGGTCTTGCCGGATGCGTCAAATACCATGTCACTGGCCTTACCCTTGGCTGAAAAATCAAACACCATGGGAATACCCAGCCCAAGGCGGTCAGCTTTCAGGGAAAAACTTTCCAGCTGGGTTTGCGCATCACTTGCTGTCGCTACGAGAGTCAGGGTACGTAGCTGCGATTTCATGATTTCTTTATCAATCATGGCTTCTGCATCACCTCTGGCTGAAAAAGTCAGAGCGTTCTGCTTGCCTTCTATATCAAACACAATCGGCACCCAAACCCCGGTTTCAAGCTTTCCGATAGTCAGGTTCAGTTTGCTGATTTCGCTCTGGGTGCCGGCGTTGTCATCACGTACTGTCGCGCTGGCATCCAGCAGTTCAAGGCCACCAATTGAGATTGTCCAGTCTGAGGCTGACGCTTGCGCCGGAGATGAAGTTTCGCCCGCAGGTTCCGGGGTTTCAGCAGGCGCAGTTTCTGTTGCTGTCTCTCCGGATAAACCATCCAGGTTACTGACACCATTTGGCAAGGTTTGGATAAATATACGGGCACCGTGCAGGCTGACAAGACCAATATCAAGCGTATCAGACAGCAACGGCATCACCGCGACAGACAGCTCTGCTTTGTCCAGTTTCAACATATCTGGCTCTGCAAAGCCCTGGGGATTTTTGAATGCCAGTTGTTCAACCGACAACCCCAGACTTGGCCAGAATCGCCAACTGATGTCACCGTCAATCACCAGTTCGCGTCCGGTCGTTTTTTTGACTTCATCAGCGATAAGCGGCTTAAAATCATTGGGATTAATGAAAGCTATGATGGCGCCGATAGCCACCACGACTAACAGCAACAGTCCAAGCAGAATAGAGAGAAGCTTTTTCATGATGATGTACATTTCCTTTTGAGATGCGGTTGAGAGTAACCCAAAAACGGGAAAATTCCTGCATTAAATCAAACAAAATCAGTCATTTCCCATTCATGTGATCTTCACCAATCCTTGATGCTACCGCTCCCTGTTGGTTTTTATATTTGGCGTTGTGGCGTTTATGATACGGCCTTTCAGCGTCACTCGACATAATTTCAAAGCTCAATGCGCCGATAGGCATGCCGGGCCTTAATGCCAAAGGCAGTCGGCCGCTGTTATAAAACTCCAGCACAATTCTGCCCTGCCAACCCGGATCGATGCGATGCGCAGTAACATGCACCATCAGTCCCAGCCTTGCCAATGATGAACGGCCATCTAACCACCCGACGATATCATCCGGTAAAGTCACCACTTCATGGGTCACCGCTAAGGCCAGTTGGCCGGGGTGCAGGAAAAATGCCTCTCCATCAGCAAGTTCAATTTCATCGCTCATAACTTTATCGAGCTGAGCGGACACGTCTTCCCGTGGTCCTAACAAATCAATAAATGGTACACAGTGTTCAGTAAAGACACGAAACTGGTTTCCCAAAGTCACATCGACAGTGACACCAGAAATCGCATCATCACTGGGTCTTGGTTCGATAGCAATCATGCCGTCATCCAGATATTCCCGGATATGTTTGTCACTCAATCTCATCGGGCGTTCCCTCGTTAGAATCAAAAGCCATATTCTTTCCACCTGACAACCTAAGATGCCATTAGATAAAAGCTACCCCACTGTGTTATACCCAAATTCAGGTGTAAAAAAAGCCGGTTAGCCGGCTTTTTCTCTTATGCTTTTAACAATTTGGCGATGTGTGCTTTCAATACATCAATCGCTATTCGGTTTTTACCGCCACGCGGAACGATAATGTCTGCATATTGTTTTGATGGCTCAATAAACTGCATAAACATGGGACGGACTGTTTTCTGGTACTGTTCAAGCACAGATTCCATGGTGCGTCCACGTTCCGCAACGTCACGTTTCATACGGCGCAGCAAACAGATATCCAAGGGGGTGTCCATAAAGATGCTCGCGTGCATCAACTCACGCAGACGCGGATCCGTCAGCAACAGAATTCCTTCCAAAATGATCACTTTCTTCGGCGTCATAGTGGTCGTTTCTGCCATGCGGGTGTGTTCTGCATAGCTGTACTGAGGAACGTCTACCGCATGGCCATCCATCAGCGCTTTCAGGTGCTGACACAGCAGGTCATGATCCAAGGCT
Organism: Grimontia sp. THUN1695; assembly: GCF_059704325.2. Classification (NCBI taxonomy): domain Bacteria; kingdom Pseudomonadati; phylum Pseudomonadota; class Gammaproteobacteria; order Vibrionales; family Vibrionaceae; genus Grimontia; species Grimontia sp. THUN1695. The sequence continues at coordinate 1,821,464 of NZ_AP046577.1, forward strand.
TGCGGATGGTCGTAGTTGGTTTTAACACGCTCTTCCATGCTGAGGTGACTTTGATCGCGGTAGTAGCGGTCTTCCGTGATAACACCGATCTGATGATCGCCAACTTTCTCTTTAAGTTCTTGATATATTGTGCTTGCGATCAAACTTTTACCGGATGCAGATGCCCCTGCAATACCGATAATGACACATTGGTTGTTGTCACTCATAAATGAATACCCAGAGATTTTGGCGATAAATAAACCGCCTGATTATAGGGAGTTGATACCGCACATGCCATCTAATTCTGTGACCAAAATCTCAAATAAAAGCAAGATGAACACTGTTTCATCATTGTGCATACGATTTGCGCGTCATTTCTCGGCTTCCATGTGAGGCTTCTCACTCAATCTATTGCTATTCACTCACAGTAGTGATTGAGATTTGCTCAGCCACAGGCTCCCCCTGCCAGTAAAGCTGACTGGCGACTTTTCCTGCCAACGCATGGTAAACCAAGGCATGTTCACTTTCTGGTTTTGCCACAACGGTCGGCGCGCCTGCATCAATGTCTTCCCGGATGCTGATATGAAGCGGCACTTGTGCCAACAAAGACAGTTTATGGTCTTGTGCCATCTTCACCGCCCCGCCCTGACCGAATATTGCTTCATGGTGTCCACACTGACTACAAATGTGGTAGCTCATGTTTTCCACCACCCCGAGCACTGGCACCGCGACTTTCTCGAACATCGCCACCCCTTTAACCGCATCCGCCAGTGCCAGATCCTGAGGGGTTGTCACCACAACCGCCGCCGTCACCGGAAACTGTTGGGCCAGGCTCAATTGGATATCTCCCGTGCCCGGTGGCATATCAATCACCAGGTAATCCAGATCCGGCCAATGGGTTTCATTCACCAGCTGAGCAAACGCTTTTGACGCCATAGGACCACGCCACACCATGGCATTTTCATCCGGCACCAGATACCCAATGGAGTTACTGAAAAGACCATGCGCTTCGATCGGTTCCATGGTTTTACCATCCAGGGTCGTGGGTTGTTTGCCTTTGGTTCCGAGCATAATTGGCAACGATGGGCCGTAAATATCGGCATCCAGAATGCCCACTTTGGCTCCCAGGGAATGGAGTGCCAGTGCCAGGTTAACCGATGTGGTCGATTTGCCAACGCCGCCCTTCGCTGAGCTCACAACAAGGATGTTTTTCACCCCTTTAATCAGCGGTTTGTCTCCTGTTTTCAGGGGTGATACCCGCTGGTTGATTACCATAGGGGGAATATCCTCACCGGCCGTTTTTTGCGATTCCATCCATCCGGTCAAGCTTTTAATTACATCACCTGCGGCGAATGGAAACGTCACGGTCACTTCGCCAGTTTTCGATTGGCTGACTATCCTCGGCCTGCTCGCCCAGCCATCAATGAGGGAAGGATGGACAAACTGATTCAAGAAAGTGATAACGGCACTGAGATCGGGTTGAGTATCTTTATTGCGGCCAAAAAACATAGGGAACTTCTCCTCAATGAATACCCCTCTAGCCTAATGAAAATTTAGGTATTTCACACCCTTTTGCATGTGGGGATATTCCAAATATTGCAGGACTCTCATTTGAGCAGGTTTTCGCAAGGCATGAGGCGCATCACACCCTATGCTTTCCAAGCGGTATCAGGTAAGATTTGCGGCATTCATCCGATTCAATTGTCAAAAGCGAACTATCAACATTATGGCTGCAAACCAACGTAAAATTCTGGTTACCTGTGCCCTGCCTTATGCGAATGGCTCTATCCACCTGGGTCATATGCTCGAGCATATTCAGGCAGACGTATGGGTGCGTTATCAGCGCCTGCGTGGCAACACTGTCAACTTCATTTGTGCAGACGACGCGCATGGTACACCTATCATGCTGAAAGCCCAGCAACTGGGTATCGAACCTGAAGCCATGATCGCGGACATGCAAAAAGAGCATGAAGCAGACTTCGCGGGCTTTGACATCAGCTTTGACAACTATCACAGCACTCACAGTGACGAAAACCGTGAGCTGGCGTCATACATCTACACCCAGTTGAAGAACAACGGCTACATCAACAGCCGCACCATTTCACAGTTGTTCGACCCTGAAAAAGAAATGTTCCTGCCAGACCGTTTCGTGAAAGGCACCTGCCCGAAATGTAAGTCTGAAGATCAGTACGGCGACAACTGCGACAACTGTGGCGAAACTTACAGCCCAACTGACCTGATCAATCCTAAATCAGCGGTCAGCGGTGCAACGCCTGTGATGAAAGATTCTGTCCACTTCTTCTTCGACCTGCCACAGTTTGGTGACATGCTAAAAGCCTGGACCAAATCCGGCGCGCTGCAAGAAGAGATGGCGAACAAGATGAACGAATGGTTCGAGTCTGGTCTGCAGCAATGGGACATCTCCCGTGATGCACCCTACTTCGGCTTCGAAATCCCGGGTGAGCCAGGCAAGTACTTCTACGTATGGCTGGATGCACCTATCGGTTACATGGGTTCATTCAAGAATTTCTGTAACAAAAACGGCAATGTGGACTTTGACGAGTATTGGAAGAAAGACAGTGACGCGGAGCTGTACCACTTCATCGGTAAAGACATCGTGTACTTCCACAGCCTGTTCTGGCCAGCCATGCTGGAAGGTGCCGGTTTCCGCAAACCAACCAACGTTTTCGTTCATGGTTATGTGACAGTGAACGGCGCGAAAATGTCGAAATCCAAAGGGACTTTCATTAAGGCGAGCACGTACCTGAAGCACCTGGATCCAGAATGCCTGCGTTACTACTACGCGGCGAAGCTGAACAACCGCATCGACGACCTTGACCTGAACCTGGAAGACTTTGTCCAGCGTGTGAACTCAGACATCGTCAACAAAGTGGTTAACCTGGCATCCCGTAACGCAGGTTTCATTAACAAACGTTTCGACGGCATACTGTCTGCGGAATGTGCTGAACCGGCGCTGTATGAAGAGTTTGCATCAGCAGCGGAGCGTATTGGCGATCTGTATGAGAAGCGTGAATTTAGCCGTGCTATCCGTGAAATCATGGCGCTGGCTGACAAAGCAAACCAATATGTGGACGAAAAAGCACCATGGGTTGTGGCAAAAGAAGAAGGCAAAGACGCTGAACTTCAGGCTATCTGCACCATGGGTATCAACCTGTTCCGTGTATTGATGACGTATCTGAAGCCTGTTATGCCTGAGCTGGCAGCACGCTCAGAGGCATTCCTGAATGAAACCCTGACTTGGGAAGGCATTGCGACACCACTGACTGCTCATAAAGTTGAGGCCTTTAAAGCGCTGTTCAGCCGTATCGATCCGAAGAAGGTTGAAGAGATGGTTGAAGCCTCTAAAGAAGAAGCGGCTGCCGAGAAAGCGGCAACAGAAAAAGCCAAAGGTCCACTGGCTGATGAACCGATTGCCGATGAGATTGAGTTTGCTGACTTTGCAAAAGTTGACTTGCGCATTGCCAAAATCATCTCATGCGAGTCGGTGCCAAAGGCTGACAAACTGCTGAAGTTCCAGCTGGATATTGGTGGCGAAACCCGTCAGGTATTTTCAGGTATCAAATCTGCGTACAACCCTGAAGATTTGATTGGTAAGTACACGGTGGTCGTTGCGAATCTCAAGCCACGCAAGATGAAATTCGGCATGTCTGAAGGCATGATCCTGGCGGCAGGCCCTGGCGGTAAAGATCTGTGGCTACTGGAGCCACACGAAGGTGCACAAGCTGGTATGCGCGTGATGTAAAGCGCAACATCCATGCGAAAGGAGCCCCTGATGGCTCCTTTTTTTTATGTGCTTAATGGCATTTTTTACAGATATTCATCACACTTTTTGCACCACAATGGTGAAGTTATGCATCATCGCAGCTCATAAAATCCAGTGTTAAATTCTATCTCTCTGTTTTTAATGAACTTATAAGTTGGCACATGCACTGCACGACGTGTTCAGGCACTCAGGAAAGAGGAACACATTATGGCACTGCTCTCCATGATCACCCCAAACTGGTTGATCCGTATTTCGAAGGGGCTTTCCAGCACCAAAGACTCACGTCGTGAACATTACTGCACCCAAATCAACGATCTGCGCGCGTTACTCTGGATGCTGCATGAGCATAACACCCGCTACGTACGGTGCCCACAGTCACCACAAGCCAGCACAGCCCGCGAAGAAATCAAGGTGTTTTGTGGCGAATTGCTAAAAGGATGTCACCACTCACAGCGCCCGTTGTTCCGTGTACTCCAATCTCGCATGGAGCAAGTGCTTTCTTCATTGCCAAATCAATCCAAACCTGGCTGGTATGCCATTCATCACAGAGCATCCGATCATCTTATCTATATAATTGATGAAGTGACGCGATCTTATTTATCGGAAAATACCCTCGATGCATCTTATGACGAATATCAGGCATTTTGGCAAACCTGGATTGATACCAAAGAAGCCCAGCTACGTTTTGAGCAAGCCGTAATGCGCTTAATGGAAGGGAAAACCGCAGCCTGGCAATCAGTAAACCTGCAAAGCCGTATTCTCCAAAAACGCATGCATCAGGTGTCTTTGATGTCCAGTGGCGAAGCAACCCTGGCTTTTGACCGCGTGGACAACCGTTTCGATTCTGTTATTCGAGCGGTCGAGGAAGAAATTCCAGCCTCTTCACTGCTCAAGATCAGTCAGGATCTCAGTGTGATCCTTCTCCACCTGTTTGATCGCGAGTTGATATTGCGCACCACAGAAACGAAGCCGGCTCTATCGGCGTCACAACCGGAAGCAGTAAAGGCGCTACCTGTGAAAACTGGATAGTCAGCACTTATCTTAAATGTCCTCACCTCGGCAATATGGTACTGATGAGGTAATAAGAGTAAAAAAGGTCAGCAAGCTGACCTTTTTTTTGCACCTGTCGGTTAGGCTATCAACCAACACGCCGGAATTGCGCCACCAACTGATTTTGCGCTATCAATGCGCCAACCAAGCTCTCCGCTTCCTCTACCGTTTCTTTAGCAATATTAAGAGACTGACAGGAAAGCTCGGAAACGGACTGAATACTGCTGTTCATTTCATTGGATACGGCAGCCTGCTCTTCTACTGCCGTCGCCACCTGATGGTTTCTGTCATTAATATCAGACACAAGCTCTTGAGAGCGTCGCAGTGCATCACCTGCCTTTTCTGCGCTGGATACACACTCTTCTGAGAGCGTGGTTCCCCGTGCCATTGCATTAACTGCTCGCTCTGTGCCATTTTGGATTAGAGAAATGACGTCCTGGATCTCAGAAGTAGATTCCTGGGTACGTTGTGCCAACGCACGGACTTCATCGGCCACAACCGCAAAGCCACGTCCCTGCTCACCGGCTCGCGCGGCCTCTATTGCGGCATTCAGTGCCAACAGGTTGGTTTGCTCAGCTATACCTTGAATAACATCAGACACAGAGCCTATGCGTTTACCGTGCTCTTCGAGCTCAGCAATGACATTAGATGCATCACTGAGCTGTTTTGCGAGACTCTGTATGGCATCGACAGTTTGTCCCACCGTTTCCATTCCGGCCAGTGTTGCGTCCTGCGCCTGGACAGCAGCATCTGATGCGCTTTGCGTGTTTCCGGACATTTCCTTTGCTGTTGCCGACATCTCGTTGATCGCCGCGGCAATTTGTTCGGTTTCCGCATTTTGATTTTCAATATTGCCTGCAGTGCGTTCACCGTTCGTCTTCGCATTACTGGCTGCATTGAGTACCTGATCACTGCCGTCGAGAATACGTCCTACTACCGCGTTAATCTCGGCCGCGCTCATTTTCAACGCCAGTTCAATTTCGGAAATGTCATCAACTGCACCATTGTAAAGGTACTCCATCAATGGGTTGTCATAGACTTTCCTCGCAGCCTGAGTAACACGTTCAAGCCTGCGTGTGAGCATGAACATCGCAACCACTGAGAGCACAAATTGCACCGTGATAGCAGCGACAAAACCCGCAAAAAAGCCCGCAATCCCTGCACCAACTGCGCCCAGTGCCAGCCATATTGCCGCACGTTGCCACATGCGCGTTCGGGGCATTTTTAGAGCAAAAGGCTTCTTTCCTGCGAGTAATTGTGGGTACACATGTTCAGCACGCTTCACAGCTTGGCGGTCAGGCGTGGTGCGAACTGACTGGAACTCTACAATCTTTCCATTTTGTTTAATTGGTGAAGCAAATGCATTTACCCAATAGTAATCGCCATCTTTGGTTCTATTTTTTACCAGCCCCATCCAATTTTTGCCGGCTTTAATAAAAGTCCACATATTTTCAAACGCCGCAGGTGGCATGCTTGGGTGACGAACTAAATTGTGTGGCTGACTAACAATCTCATCAAGTGTGTAGCCGGCAACCTCACAAAAATCCTTGCTGGCGTATTTCACGATACCACGTGTATCCGTTGTGGAAAGCAAATTATAGTCAGCAGGAAACTTTATCTCTTTATCCGTAACAGGCTGATTGACTCGCATTCGATACTACCCTTATTAGTTGCGACGTTTTCTAATAAGTAATAATAGACGATTAAAACAGAATAAAATAAAAAGGCCGTTAACCTACAACCACGCATTATTTAGTAATACTTTAACCTTTTGATTTGTATCGTTGTGTTGTCCTATCTTGCGAATGCAAAATAGTCAATCGACACAGGTGTATTAAATAAAAAACCGGCCACTGGGGACCGGTCTTCTTCGAATGGACAGTATCAACCAATATGGGTTAAACCGCCCATATAAGGTCGCAATACTTCTGGCACTTCGATGCGGCCATCTGCCAACTGATAGTTTTCCAAAATAGCGACCATGGTACGGCCTACAGCCAGACCAGAACCGTTCAGGGTGTGTAGCAGTTCAGGTTTCTTCTCGCCTTTACGACGGAAACGTGCCTGCATACGGCGCGCTTGGAAGTCAGTCATGTTTGAGCATGAAGAAATCTCACGGTAGGTGCCTTGTGCAGGTACCCAGACTTCCAGATCGTAGGTTTTCGCTGAACCAAAGCCCATGTCACCGGTACACAGGATCACCTTGCGGTATGGCAGCTTCAACAGTTGCAATACTTTCTCTGCATGGCCGGTCAGTTCTTCCAGCGCCGCCATGGAATCTTCAGGCTTCACGATTTGAACCAGCTCAACTTTATCGAACTGGTGCATACGGATCAGACCACGGGTGTCACGGCCATAAGAACCGGCTTCTGAACGGAAACACGGCGTGTGCGCCGTCATACGGATAGGCAGGTCGGCCTCTTCTACGATGGTGTCGCGCACCATGTTGGTCAACGGTACTTCCGCCGTCGGGATCAAAGACATCCCCACGCCCTCTTCAGTCGCAGGTTTGGTGTGGAACAAATCTTCACCAAACTTAGGCAACTGGCCAGTACCAAACAAGCTGTCTGCGTTCACCAGGTAAGGCACATACATCTCTGTATAACCATGTTCTGTGGTGTGCAAATCCAGCATGAACTGTGCAATTGCACGGTGTAAGCGCGCCATCTGGCCTTTCATTACAATAAAGCGCGAACCTGACAGTTTCACCGCACTCGCAAAGTCCAGGCCGCCGGTCAGCTCACCCAGATCAACATGGTCTTTCACTTCAAAATCGTACGTTTTAGGTTCACCCCAAACGGAGATTTCAACGTTCTCTGTCTCATCCTTGCCAACAGGCACTGAATCATCAGCAATGTTTGGCACACCCATGATGATACTGTTCAACTGTTCCTGAAGCTCAGCCAGTTCCGCTTTTGCTTTATCCAGTTCATCACCCAGGTTTTCTACTGCTGCCAGCAGTGGCTGGATATCTTCACCTTTTGCCTTCGCCTGGCCAATGGATTTGGATCGCGCATTACGTTCAGCTTGTAACTCCTCGGTGCGTACTTGCAGCGATTTACGCTTTTCTTCCAGATTACGGAGAGTGTCAACGTCAAGCTTGAAGCCACGACGTGCCAGTTTTTCAGCTGTTGCGTCCAGCTCGGTACGAAGTAGTTTTGAATCCAGCATGTTAATCCTGTGAATCGTTAAACAGTGCCTTAAAAGAAGTTGACGCTGCCACGCACTATTACGGCAACGTCAAATTGAAAGGATTTTCTTCCCGTAGTGAATGACTTTTATCACCACATTTATTGGATAAAACAATACCCAAATTGCCCTATATTTCCTAGCGTTTTCGAGGGCTATTTGCATTCAATTGCTCAAGAAACGCCAGCTTTTCGGCAATTTTGATTTCCATACCACGGTTGACCGGATGGTAATAGCGCGTGCCTTTCATCTCTTGAGGGAAATAGCTTTCGCCAGCAGCATAAGCATTGGGCTCATCATGGGCGTATCGATAGCCATCACCATAGCCCATTTCTTTCATCAGGTTTGTTGGTGCATTACGAAGATGGTTGGGCACCTCATAATCTGGATGCATCTTGGCATCAGAAAGCGCGGCTTTCCACGCAGTGTAAACCGCATTGCTTTTCGCCGCACAGGCCATATACACCGCAGCCTGTGCAATCGCACGCTCCCCTTCAGCCGGTCCTACCCGCGTATAGCAATCCCAGGCGTTAACGGCGATTTCCATCGCCCTTGGGTCAGCGTTACCAATGTCTTCTGAGGCAATTGCAAGCAGCCGACGCGCCACATAAAGCGGATCGCCGCCCGCGGTGATAATCCGAGCATACCAATACAGTGCAGCGTCAGGATCGGATCCGCGTACCGATTTATGGAACGCCGAAATCAGGTCATACCAAAGATCGCCTTTGTTATCGAATCGGGCAATCTTCTCTCCGGCCACTTCAGCCAGAAGTGCCAATGTAATCGTTTTTTTGCCGTCGCTATCAGGCTCTGCCATATCAGATAACAACTCAAGGTAGTTGAGTGTCATCCGCGCATCGCCCGACGTGAAACTGGCCAGTTGGTCTTTTACGCCATCAGCAAAGACCAGATTTTCATTCCCAAGGCCACGTTCACGGTCAGACAGTGCCTGTTCGATAACGTCAAGGATATCTTCCCTGTCGAGGGACTTAAGCTTGTAGACACGGGCACGGGAGAGCAGTGCATTGTTCAGCTCGAATGAGGGGTTTTCGGTGGTCGCACCGATAAACGTAATCGTGCCATCTTCGATGTGTGGCAGGAATGCATCTTGCTGGCTTTTGTTAAAGCGGTGCACCTCGTCTACAAACAAAATGGTTCGACGCCCCACCAATTGGTTTTCTTTGGCCTTGTCGATCGCAAGGCGAATATCTTTCACCCCGGAGGTCACCGCTGAAACACGTTCGATTTCCGCATTCGCGTAACCCGCAGCAACTTCAGCCAACGTGGTTTTTCCCGTGCCCGGCGGCCCCCAAAGTATCATGGAGTGTAACTGACCACTTTCCAGTGCGCGGCGAAGCGGTTTACCCTCAGCAAGCAGATGCTTTTGCCCGATATACTCTTTCAGGTTAGTTGGCCGCATACGCGCGGCCAGGGGACGAAAATCGTCCGCAAAATCCAGACTGAAGTTACTCAAATCGGCTATCTCAATTTACTGGCGCTGATCATCCAGCTCGACACCATCAGGAATGGTAAAGGTAAAGGTCGATGCGGCTGGCAACACATTCTGCACATTTTCCAGCTCGAACCGGCTTCGCTGCCCATCCTGCTCGATAACAGCAAATTCGGTGATCTTGCCATCCGGTTTCACACTGACAACAAATTCGCCATGGTTTGACGCTTCCTTGGGAGACAAGGTGAACGTATCCCCATCCTGCTTCACGTTGTAGTTGCCCCAGTCATCCGGATTGTTACGGGTAAGCAGGACAAACGGCGTTTGCGAGGTGGCATCATCCAGCCACATGGCGGTCACTTGCTCAATAAACGGGCTGTAATACCAAAGGGTTTTACCGTCCGAAATCAGGTAGTTTTCATCTGGTGTCACCGTTTCCCAGTTGAACAGGTTCGGGCGTTTTACTGCAAGTTTCCCCTCCCCTTCGCTGATCACCTCACCGTCAGGACTGGTGACGGTCTGCTCAAAACTCGCTGTAAAGCTGTTCAGCTTCGACAGTCGGGCGTTCAGCTCCTGCTGGGGGTTAGCAAATACTGCCGGTGCAACCAGCAGTAGTGACAACAACATCTTTTTCATTCTTATTCCAATCAATCTCTCGGTGGCGGTGGTGGAGCCAGTACTTCCCGGTTCGAGTTATGTCCCGGAGGACTTACGATTCCCTGGGCTTCCAATTGCTCAACAATACGTGCCGCACGGTTATAGCCAATCTTGAAACGGCGCTGTACGCCTGAGACCGATGCTCGGCGTGATTCCGTCACAAACTCAACCACCTGATCAAACAGCTGGTCCAGCTCGTCGCCGTCACCACCTTCTGCTGCTTCACCCGGCAACAGGCCATCACTGCCCTGATCGCCACTGGTGATCTCTGAAATGTACTGTGGCTTACCACGCGCCTTCCAGTTGCTGACAACACGGTGCACTTCATCATCGTTGACAAAAGCACCATGCACACGGGCTGGATGGTTGGAACCGTTTGGCATAAACAGCATGTCTCCCATACCCAACAGGGATTCTGCACCGCCCTGATCCAGGATGGTCCGGGAGTCAGTCTTGGTCGATACGGTAAACGCCATACGCGTTGGAATGTTAGCCTTGATAAGGCCGGTAATGACATCCACCGATGGGCGCTGCGTCGCCAACACCAGGTGAATACCTGCTGCACGCGCTTTTTGGGCAAGACGGGCAATCAGCTCTTCCACTTTCTTACCCACCACCATCATCAGATCAGCAAATTCATCGACAATCACCACGATGTACGGCAGCTTTTCCAGCACCGGCGCAGTTTCATCCATGCTGTCACCCGGTTTCCAAAGCGGATCAGGGATTGGATGGTTTGCTTCCGCCGCTTCACGTATTTTATCGTTATAACCGGCAATATTACGCACGCCCAGCGCTGACATCAGTTTGTAGCGGCGTTCCATTTCCGCCACACTCCAGCGAAGCGCGTTGGCGGCATCTTTCATATCGGTGACCACTTCGGTCAACAAATGTGGGATACCCTCATAAACAGAAAGTTCCAGCATTTTCGGGTCAATCATGATGAAGCGGACATCTTCAGGCCCCGCTTTATAAAGCATACTGACGATCATCACGTTCACACCGACCGACTTACCGGAACCCGTTGTACCGGCCACCAGCAAGTGCGGCGCTTTAGCAAGATCTGTCACAATAGCTTCGCCTGCGATGTCTTTACCCAGCACCACTGAGAGCGGTGATTTTGAGGACTGGAAGCGCTCGCTGGCAATTACTTCTGACATAAACACGGTTTCACGGCTGGCGTTTGGCAGCTCAAGACCGATATAAGGTTTACCCGGAATCACATCCACCACGCGAACAGCACTGGTGGAAAGCGAACGGGCGATGTCTTTGGACAGACCCATGATGCGGCTGACTTTCACACCCGGCGCCAATTCCAGTTCAAAGCGGGTGATCACAGGTCCGGGGAAGATACCTTTCACCGTTACCTTGATTTTGTATTCTTCAAGGCGGGTTTCAATCAGGCGCGCCTGATATTGCAGCTCTTCATCCGATGCCCGGGTTGCCGTATTGCGTGGCGGATCCAGCAAATCGATGGTTGGCAAGGGTTCTGTTGGCTTCGGCAGGTTAGGTTCGTCTTTCACTAAGAATGGGTGAACGGCTCGCGCTGCATTTTTCTGCGCCTCACGGATTGTTTCCATGAATGGGTCTTCATCGGGGATCACAGATTCAGCCTGGGCACGATCCAGTTCAGACAAGCCGTCAGTATTGCCAATGACAATCTCTTCACGGGATTCTTCAATATCCACCCCTTCCGTTGAACCAAAGCTAACGTCGTCATCCCAAGGTGCGACATCTTCTTCCAAAGCTGGATCTTGTGAGTCAACAGTCTGGATAACCGGTTGAGTTAACTCTGGCGCTTCATAGATTTCCGCACTTTCATCGGCATTCGCCTTATGGTCAGCATTGGCAAAAACAGGCATTGGATCGGGTGCAATTTCCGGCTCGTTAATCGGCTCAAAAGACATTACCGGCTCTTTACGTTCTGCCGGTCTTGCCGCATGAATAACCGGTGGTGCCGATTGAACCGGATGATCATTCTCAGCACCAACACGCTGCACTTTATTCAATAGGGATACATCAGCCAGTTCCCGTTTTTCTATGGCAGGTTTGGTGAATAATGGATCGTTGTCATCCATACTCTCTTCAAGATCTGATGTATCAACGGTAGAACCAATCATCTGCGGCTGGTCACCACGAACACGGTTAACCAACCAGGTTGTTGCGGTAAGCGTTTTCTCGCCAAGCGTATCCACGATGGTTAGCCAGGAGATGCCGGTAAACAAGGTGAACCCCGCCGCCCACAAGAACATCAGCACCAGAGTGGTGCCAAGCAGGTTGAACAGTGGCATCGACAGTTCCGTCAGCACATCGCCAACCACGCCACCAGAAGAAAAAAACCAGAAGTCGTCAAAGTTAAGATCCGCCAGCCCGCAGCTGGTCAGCAACAGCAACACAACGCCAAGAATCTTGGTGGCAAGAATTGTGTAATTGAGTGGATCAGACTCGGTACGACGACGGAAAAATACCCAGCCACCAAGCAGCAATAAAAATGGCAGAGGGTATGCAAGTGTCCCTAACGTAAAAAACAGGGTGTCAGCGACCCATGCGCCGGCATTGCCTGCCGCATTTCGTACTGGACCATCCCAAGCAGTTTGAGACCATGAAGGATCGGAAGAATCATAACTGAGCAGAGAAACAAGGATAAACACAGCAGACAACAGCGCAAGGATCAGTGCGCTCTCTTTCAAACGTTGCACGCCGTCAAGTCGACGTGAGGTGTCTGTCTGTTTCTGCTCCTGACGCAAAAAGAACTCCATTATCACCTATCTTTACTAACGTTAAGCCGTGAAATCGTTGTAGCAGTTTTGTTCTTTTATGTTATTACGCGAGTCATCTGGCGAAAAACGCGTCGATTTCAGGCAACTACTGGGTTAATACCCATGCTTTTGCAAAAGTGTACACCAAACAAAAAAACAAACCGAGCAGCAAGCTGCTCGGTTTGCACAATATAACACTTATCAGCACGCTCTTTGTCCGGGAGCTGTGAGCATGTTAACGCGTTTTGATCACCAGATGGTTAGTCTGTTTCACCTCTTCCATCACCACATAGGTGCGGGTGTCGTTCACACCCGGAAGACGCAACAACGTCTCACCGAGCAATTTACGGTAAGCAGACATATCTGATACCCGGGTTTTCAACAAATAGTCGAAATCACCCGACACAAGATGACACTCCTGGATATCTTCAAGCTGTTGAACCGCCTTGTTAAACTGTTCAAACACATCCGGCGCTCCCCGGTTCAGGGTAATTTCCACAAATACCAGCAGCGACGCATCAAGAAACTGAGGGTTCAAAAGTGCTGTATACCCGGAGATATACCCTTGTCGCTCAAGACGACGAACACGCTCAAGACATGGGGTTGGCGACAATCCTACTCGCTTCGACAACTCAACATTTGACACGCGGCCATCTTTTTGAAGTTCGTTAAGGATATTTCTGTCAATACGGTCCAATTCCTTGGAGGGTTTCTTTTTGGCTTCAACCATTTTTTATTCCACCTTTTTACTTCCTTGCAACGTTAAATGCCATCATTCCTAACATGTTTTATATATTTAGCATCAAATCCGGTTTTCGGCGAACTATACTAGCTTTAAACACAACAATACAACAGAACAACAGCCAATAACTCTACAAAGAAGCGAGGAATCAGGATGATCATTGGTGTACCTAAAGAAATCAAGAACCACGAGTATCGTGTAGGTATGGTCCCTGCAAGCGTTCGCGAGCTGATATCCCATGGCCACACTGTTCACGTCCAATCGCAGGCAGGCGCGGGCATCGGCTTCAGCGATGATGATTACATCAAGGCTGGTGCATCAATTCTTCCAACGGCAGAAGACGTTTTCGCTGCTGCTGAAATGATTGTCAAAGTTAAAGAGCCACAGGCTGTTGAACGTGCCATGCTTCGCGAAGGACAAATTTTGTTTACTTATTTGCACCTTGCACCAGATTTTTCACAGACACAAGACCTTATCAAGAGCAACGCTGTCTGTATAGCCTATGAAACCGTAACAGATTCTAAGGGCAGATTGCCACTTTTGGCACCCATGTCGGAAGTGGCAGGACGAATGTCCATCCAGGCAGGCGCACAAGCGCTGGAAAAATCACGCGGTGGCGCAGGCATGCTGTTAGGAGGCGTCCCCGGGGTTGAACCAGCGAAAATCGTGGTGTTGGGCGGTGGTGTTGTCGGGTCGAATGCTGCCCGGATAGCCGTTGGCATACGTGCAGAGGTCACAATATTAGAGCGTAACATCGACACCCTTCGTGCATTAGACGAAGAGTTTCAGGGTCGCGCAAAAGTCTTATATTCGACAGAAGAAATTCTTGAAAAACACGTTCTCGCCGCAGATTTAGTCATCGGAGCAGTGCTAATCCCCGGTGCTGCCGCCCCAAAACTGGTTAGCGCAGACCACATCAAACGCATGAAGTCGGGTTCAGCCGTTGTTGATGTAGCTATCGACCAGGGAGGGTGTTTCGAAACATCTAAAGCAACCACACATGCAGATCCTACCTATATCGTGGATGACGTCGTCCACTACTGCGTAGCGAACATGCCCGGCGCTGTCGCTCGCACCTCGACATTTGCACTGAATAACGCCACATTACCTTACATTGTAAAACTGGCTAACCTCGGCTACCGGGAGGCGTTGTTATCGGATCCCAACCTGATGAATGGTCTGAATGTGATTGATGGTAAGGTGACGATAAAAGAAGTCGCAGAAGCGTTCGGGCTGGAATATGTTGACCCAAGAAGAACACTGGCCTAACTCCCTTATAATAAACGGGTAATAACAGATAACATTTTTCGCTACAGGGCACCGCATGGTGCCCTTTCTTTAGCGCTACATTTTCCCTACAATCTCTTCCATTGCATAACACTAAGTCCACCCGGAGAAATAATGAGCAACGTAAAGCACGCAAGCCTTCTAATCTTAGGTTCTGGCCCTGCTGGTTACACTGCTGCGGTATATGCAGCGCGTGCTAACCTGAAGCCTGTTATGGTGACAGGTATGCAACAGGGCGGTCAGCTAACGACCACGACAGAGGTTGAAAACTGGCCGGGTGATGCTGAAGGTCTGACTGGCCCGGCGCTGATGGAGCGTATGAAAGAACACGCTGAAAAATTTGACACTGAAATCATTTTCGACCACATCAACGAAACCGATCTGACCCAGCGCCCTTTCCGCCTGAAAGGCGACAACGGCGAGTACACCTGTGACGCACTGATCATCGCAACCGGCGCATCGGCACAATATCTGGGCATGGAATCAGAAGAAAACTTCAAAGGTCGTGGTGTTTCAGCCTGTGCGACTTGCGACGGTTTCTTCTACCGCAACCAGAAAGTGGCGGTTATCGGTGGTGGAAACACCGCAGTTGAAGAAGCACTTTATCTGTCCAATATCGCTTCAGAGGTACATCTGATTCACCGTCGCGACACGTTCCGTGCAGAAAAAATTCTGGTCAGCCGTCTGATGGACAAAGTTGAGAGCGGCAACATCATTCTGCATACTGACCGTGTTCTCGATGAAGTGCTGGGTGATGACATGGGTGTCACAGGTGTTCGTATTAAAGATACCCAATCAGACGCAACTGAAGAGCTGGATGTAATGGGCGTGTTTGTCGCCATTGGTCATAAGCCGAACACCGATATTTTTGAAGGCCAACTGGAAATGAACAACGGTTATATCAAAGTTCAGTCAGGTCTTGAAGGCAATGCAACACAAACCAGTGTTGAAGGTGTCTTTGCTGCAGGTGACGTGATGGACCACATCTATCGTCAGGCAATTACCTCCGCAGGTACAGGTTGTATGGCGGCATTGGATGCCGAACGCTACCTGGATGCACTTGAGAAAAAACAGTAATCCATCTTTATCAGGCCCACTTTTGGTTGGGCCTGTATTTTTGTCATATCAGCCTTCCAGATCCGATACGAACCAAGGAAAGCAACCACGCCTGACTGTATCGGAAATATAACAATACCTATGAAGTACTATGGATAAAAAGAAACAGCGCTCGCTCGCCCAATGGCTCAAGGGGCAAAGCAAGCTAGGAAAAAACTGGCTAATGACAGCCATTGGACTGGCGTTTTTATCCGGCCTTTTTTTGGTCGCTCAGGCCGCTTTACTCGCTGACATCCTTCATCAATTGATCATCGATAATGCCAACAAAGCTGACCTCTGGTTGTCTTTTGTTGCGCTTGGCATTGTTGTCTGTATCCGTGCACTATGCAGTTGGGGGAAAGAGCAGGCAGGTTACCGTGCCGGGGAAGCCGTCCGCCTGCATATTCGCAGACTGATCCTCGATAAACTTCATACACTTGGCCCTGCTACTATTCAGGGGAAACCAGCGGGTACCTGGGCCAGTCTGGTACTTGAGCAAGTGGAGGAAATGCAGGATTTCTTTGCCCGTTATCTGCCACAGATGGCAATTGCAGTATTAATTCCCTTTATTATCCTGATTGCTGTTTTTCCGCTTAACTGGGCTGCAGGCCTGATCTTCCTTCTCACAGCTCCGCTGGTACCGTTTTTTATGGCCTTGGTCGGTATGGGTGCCGCAGACGCCAACCGCCGCAACTTCAAAGCACTGCAACGCCTGTCGGGCCACTTTTATGACCGTCTCCGTGGTCTGTCAACAATCCGTTTGTTTGATCAGGCTGACGCAGAGAGCAATCACCTTCGCGTCGCGTCCGATGATTTTCGAAAGCGCACCATGGAAGTGCTGCGTCTGGCGTTTCTCTCTTCTGCCGTACTGGAATTCTTTACCGCACTTTCCATTGCGGTTACCGCCGTCTACTTTGGTTTCAGCTACATTGGAGAGCTGAACTTCGGCCATTATGGTATCGGAATCTCACTGTTTATCGGTCTCTTTGTACTGGTATTGGCTCCTGAGTTTTATCAGCCCCTGCGTGATCTGGGCACGTTTTACCATGCCAAAGCACAGGCCATTGGCGCCGCTGAATCAATCGTGAATTTTCTGGAAGCAACCCCAGAACATCAGGCATCAGGTAACGTTAAGATTTCGAGCGATGCCATCTCAATCAGCGCCGATAATCTGGAAGTGCTCAGCCCTGATGGCGTCGTGCTGGCTGGTCCTGTCAGCTTTACGATTCAATCTGGACAAAAAGTTGCTCTGGTAGGGCAAAGTGGCGCAGGTAAAACCAGCCTTATCAACGCGATTCTCGGCTTTCTCCCCTATCGTGGCAGCCTGACCATCAATGGTGTAGAGCTGAATGCCGCCGATCTGGCGTACTGGCGTAAACAGATCAGCTGGGTAGGCCAGAACCCGCAACTTTTTCATGGCACCATCAAAGACAACATTAGCCTGGCAGTTCCCATGGCAACGGACGAACAAATTCAGCGTGTCGCGAAGGCAGCATACGCGGACGAGTTCATCCAGCGCCTGGAAAAAGGTATGGCTCACCCTGTAGGCGACCGGGCAGCTGGCCTCTCTGTTGGTCAGGCTCAGCGTATTGCTGTTGCCCGTGCACTGCTTCAGGATGGACGCTTTTGGTTGCTTGATGAACCAACCGCCAGTCTGGACGCTGCCAGTGAACGCTTAGTGATGGAAAGCCTTGAGCGGGCAACCAGAGACACCACGACCTTGTTAGTCAGCCACCGTATCGATCAGTTGGGCGGCTGTGACAATATCTTGGTGATGCAAAAAGGCAGATTGGTGCAACAGGGCACCTTTGAGGCACTGAAACATGAAGGGATCTTCGCAGAGATGATCCAGGCAGTAGACAGGAGCGATCTCGATGCGTGATTTGATCCCCTTTCTTAAACTTTATAAGAAGCATTGGTTTGGCCTGTCTCTGGGCATGTTGCTTTCGTTTGCCACCCTGGCAGCGGCGATTGGCCTTCTGACCCTTTCCGGGTGGTTTATTGCCGCATCGGCTGTCGCTGGCCTGCTCGCCACCCAGAACTTTAACTATATGCTTCCGGCAGCCGGTGTCCGAGGGTTTTCAATTGCACGTACCGCAGGCCGTTGGGGTGAGCGTGTTGTCAGCCACAATGCTACCTTCAAGCTTTTGGCAGACTTGCGTATTTTCTTCTTTAACCAACTGACACCGCTGATTCCGGGCAAAGTGGGCAACCTTCGCGATGCCGACATCCTGAACCGACTTGTGGCTGATGTTGATGCCATGGACCACGTCTATCTGCGTCTGGTCAGTCCGCTGATTGTCGGTGTGCTGGGGATTTTGTGTATCAGCGGGTTTCTGTATTGGTTTGATCCAGTGCTAGGCCTGACATTGGGTATCATCCTGCTGTCTCTGATGTTAGTGCTGCCTGTGGTGTTTTACCGCTTGGGTAAGCCGCACGGTGCAGAGATCACCAAAGCGAAATCAGAACTGCGTGTCTCCCTGCTTGACTGGTTACAGGGACATGCCGAACTGCAGATCTTTGGCGCCGCAGACCGTTACCGCGAACATGCGGAAGAAGCGGAGCAGCGTCTACTAGGGGCACAACGCCAGATGGCGGGTATTACCGGCCTGGCGAACGGTGTACTGTTATCAGCCAACGGACTGACTCTGGTATTTATGCTCTGGATAGCGGCGGATGGTGTCGGTGGTGAGTTGCCTAATCCCTATGTAGCTATGGTAGCGTTTGCCACGATGGCGAGCTTTGAGCTGATGATGCCAGTTGCCGGTGCATTCCAGTACCTGAGCCAAACCATTACGTCCGCTAAACGCTTGAACGAGATTATCGAAGCCAAACCGGAAACCCCGTTTGACCCGATGGGCTACAACAACACAGCTAAGGGAGATATCTGTTTCGATAATGTCAGTTTTACTTACGCCGGGGCAGAAAAACCCGCGGTCAACGAGGTTTCCCTGAACATCAAAGCCGGGGAAAAAGTGGCTCTGCTGGGTCGTACAGGATGCGGTAAATCAACCCTGCTACAGCTGATCACCCGTTCCTGGGATCCGCAATCAGGTTCAATCAGTGTTGACGGTGTTGCACTGGATACCTGGCGCGAGTCTGCATTACGAAGCTCGATTGCCGTTGTCAGCCAGCGTGTTGATGTATTTAACGGTACGCTGCGCCATAATCTGACCATGGCCAAACCCACCGCAACCGATGGAGAGCTGATCTCAGTTATCGAACAGGTTGGCCTCTCAGCCCTGCTGGAAGGACCGGGGCTGGATACCTGGCTGGGTGACGGTGGCCGCCAGCTTTCAGGAGGTGAACGTCGCCGTCTGGGCATCGCCCGAGCCTTGCTTCGGGATGCGCCTATCCTGCTGCTGGATGAACCCACAGAAGGATTGGATGTTCAGACTGAACAGCAAATCCTTTCGTTGCTGCTGAATCATGCAGAAGATAAAACAGTGCTGTTTATTACTCACCGTCTGGTCGGGCTGGCAAACATGGACAAGGTCTGTCTGATGGATGAAGGCCAAATCATCGAACAAGGCTCACATGAATCACTGAAAACTGCAAACGGGCGATACAGCCAGTTGCTTCAGCGTATTCAGTAAGCCATTTATCTATACCTTCATAACCAGAAGTTGATGAACTTCTGGTTATGTGGCAATAAAAGGAATATTGCTCCCTTTTTCACGTTAATGATTGAGACATGACAATTTACCTTCCGCCATTGGATGACAACAACCCCGAACGCTTTCCACCTGTTTCATCAGCCTTAGATGAACCAGATGGCCTGCTGGCGATTGGCGGTGATCTTTCTCCGGAACGCCTGCGGGCCGCGTATTCCCGAGGCATCTTTCCCTGGTTTGGTGTTGACGAGCCTTTATTCTGGTGGTCACCGGCTGAGCGTGCTGTCATTGACCCATCGACATTCGTTCCCGCCCGTAGCCTGAAGAAGTTTGTCCGAAAGCAAGGCTACAGGGTCTCGGTCAATCAGGCATTCGAACAGGTTATCCAGCATTGCGCACTGATCCGTGGTGAACACCAGGTCTGGATCACACCGGAAATGCGGGAAGCCTATACCCTGCTTCATCAGTTAGGTTCAGCCCACAGCGTGGAGGTATGGCAAGAAGGTGAGCTGATAGGCGGCTTGTACGGTGTGAACGTCGGAACCCTTTTCTGCGGCGAATCCATGTTCTCCCTGAAAACCAACGCCTCAAAAACCGCGCTATGGTATTTCTGTGAGCATTTCAAACGCGGAGGCGGCCAGATGATTGACTGCCAGATGATGACTGATCACCTTGCATCGCTTGGGGCAAAACCGATGCCAAGGGACACCTTTGTCCAACTTGTTGAGGACATGAAAAATCAGGTGACGGATGCATCACTGTTCCGTTCACAATGGATTGATATCACCCATGACTAACCAGACGATAAATATTGGGGTGATGGCACCGTCTTCCTGCAGTTATCTTCCAGACCAGCAAGAGTCTGTGGCGTTGGTGTTAACCCCGGAAATGCATACGGTGAGCGGATACAGCCTTCTGGTAAAAAGTGGCTTCCGGCGCAGTGGTAACCATATCTACCGTCCCTATTGCCAAGCCTGTACCGCTTGTCACTCACTTCGTGTGGACACCTACAACTTTACCCCTTCCAGAAGCCAAAAACGCCACCTAAGCCAACTCAAACGATTGGATGTGGTGATGAAAGACACAATGGACAATGACTGGTTTCCATTGTACGAACGTTATATTACTGCCCGCCATGCCAATGGTTCTATGTATCCGGCGAATGAACACGATTTCTCCTCCTTTGTGCAAAGTGACTGGCAAACGTCTCAATACCTGCACCTTTACGAAGACGGGAAGCTTATTGCTATTGCCGTTACCGATGTGCTTGAGAATGGCTACAGCGCCATCTACAGTTTTTTCGAACCGGATCATAGTTGGTCTCTCGGCTCACTGTGCGTTCTAGCCCAAATCCAGAAAGCCCGTGAAAACAACATTCCCTGGCTCTATCTCGGCTTTCAAATCGACGCCTGCAGTGCCATGAACTACAAACAGAAATTCGTCCCTCACCAAAGGTATATCGCAGGCGTATGGGTAGAGGGCGAAAGATATCGGCGTTGAGCAACGGGTCGTATACAAACCTGCTACTGCCTTCAATTTATTCTGCCTATTGAAACGGAAATACGTGCAAAGCATAACCTTTCACCGATTTTTACTGGTCAGTACGGGAGCAAAGGGGTAAAATTCGCCCCCTAATCTTTACAGACTCAATCAATCAAGGCATTATCTGCCGGTCAAAATTTGGCTGATCGGTAGCCCAAGAGGATTAAATGGCAAAAGAAGACGTAATTGAATTGCAAGGTGTTGTCCTGGACACCCTGCCAAACACCATGTTCCGCGTAGAGCTTGAGAACGGTCACGTAGTTACAGCTCACATCTCAGGTAAGATGCGCAAAAACTACATCCGTATCCTGACCGGTGACAAAGTTACCGTTGAGATGACACCTTACGATTTGTCGAAAGGTCGTATCATCTTCCGCGCGCGCTAATCCTCACGTCTCGCGAAACACAAAAAACCCGGCGATTGCCGGGTTTTTGTCGTTTTGCTGATCCGGGTGCAAAACACCCGGATACAGAATTATTACGTATTACGCAGGTTCCATTTCATCGCTGAAACTGAAAGTCAGTTTGTCGTTTTTTACACCAACTTTGACCGTTCCACCATTGACCAAACATCCAAACAACAGCTCGTTTGCCAAGTTCTTTTTAACGTGCTCCTGCATCACCCTCGCCATTGGGCGGGCACCCATGGACTTGTCATAGCCCTTCTCTGACAGCCAGAGTTTCGCTTTATCAGTCACCTCAAGCGATACACCACGCGCATCAAGCTGCGCTTGCAGTTCGACAATAAACTTATCAACAACCTGCAGGATGATGCTCTTGTCGAGGTGATTGAACCAGATAATATTATCCAGACGGTTACGGAATTCCGGTGAAAACACTTTCTTGATTTCCGACATCGCATCATGGCTGTGATCCTGCTGGATCAGACCAATCGACTTACGAACGGTTTCAGTCACACCCGCATTAGTCGTCATCACCAAGATGACATTACGGAAATCGGCTTTACGGCCATTATTGTCTGTCAACGTACCGTTATCCATCACTTGCAACAGCAGGTTAAAGACATCCGGATGTGCTTTCTCAATCTCATCCAGCAGCACAACACAATGGGGGTGCTTGATCACCGCATCCGTCAACAGACCGCCCTGATCATAACCAACGTAACCCGGAGGGGCACCAATCAAACGGCTCACCGTGTGGCGTTCCATGTATTCGGACATGTCAAAGCGCTGAAGCTCGATTCCCATCGCACGGGCTAACTGCACCGTTACCTCCGTTTTACCGACGCCCGTAGGACCGGCAAACAGAAATGAACCCACAGGCTTATTCTCTGCCCCTAACCCTGCACGGCTGAGCTTGATCGCCTCGCACAATGCGCTGATGGCGTCATCCTGCCCAAACACCAGCATTTTCAGCTTCTGTTCAAGTGATTGCAGCACATCGCGATCTGTCGAAGACACTGATTTCTCAGGGATACGCGCCATCTTGGCGATCATGGCTTCAATATCACCCACACCAACCGTTTTCTTACGCTTACTGGCTGGTGCAAGACGACAACGCGCGCCTGCTTCATCAATGACATCAATGGCCTTGTCAGGCAAGTGTCGCTCGTTAATGTATTTTGCCGACAATTCCACCGCAGCACGAATCGCCTTATTGGTGTAACGAACTTCGTGGTGCGCTTCATATTTGGGTTTCAGTCCCATCAGGATCTTGGTGGTGTCATCCAGCGACGGTTCAACCACATCAATTTTCTGGAAGCGACGTGCCAACGCCCGCTCTTTTTCGAAAATGCTACTGTACTCCTGATAGGTGGTTGATCCAATACAGCGAATCTTACCGCTTGATAATAAAGGCTTAATCAGATTTGCCGCATCAACCTGACCACCGGACGCTGCCCCTGCACCAATAATGGTGTGGATTTCATCGATGAACAACACGGCATGATCTTCTTTTTCCAACTGCTTCAGGATGCCCTTGAAGCGTTTTTCAAAATCACCGCGATACTTGGTACCGGCAAGCAGTGAACCAATATCCAGTGAATAAATCACGCAGTCCTGAATAATGTCAGGCACTTGTCCTTCAACAATACGCCATGCCAGTCCCTCAGCAATGGCTGTTTTACCTACGCCAGCTTCACCCACCAGTAGCGGATTATTTTTCCGACGACGGCACAGCACTTGAATCGTGCGTTCCAGTTCTTTTTCACGTCCAATAAGCGGGTCTATACCACCGACACGTGCCAATTGGTTAAGATTGGTCGCAAAATTCTCAAGGCGCTCTTCCCCACCTTCAACAGCTGCTTCATCTGAAGACAGATCGGAACCAGGCAGTTCTTCATCACTGACAGAGGATTTTGTCGTGCCATGTGAAATGTAATTAACCACATCCAGCCGGCTGATATCGTTCTTTTTGAGAAGGTACGCCGCATGGGACTCCTGCTCGCTGAAAATGGCCACCAGGACATTTGCACCACTTACTTCACTGCGGCCAGAGGACTGAACGTGAAACACAGCACGCTGGAGCACACGTTGGAAGCTCAGGGTCGGCTGAGTCTCTCGATTGTCATCGTCGACGGGAATAAGCGGTGTGGTTTGTTCAATGAATGCTTCCAGCTCTTTGCGCAGAGCATCAAGATCGGCGCGGCAAGCGAGTAATGCTTCCCGGGCTGCCACGTTTTCCAGAAGCGCCAATAGCAGATGTTCAACTGTCATGAACTCATGACGTTTTTCACGTGCTCTTGCAAATGCCCCGTTAAGGCTTGCTTCGAGTTCTTTATTTAGCATAAGGCACCTCCCTCAAATACCACATTATGGTGCGCTGAAGAAAAACCGGTTTCCCTGCTCAGGCCTTCTCCATAGTACACAACAGTGGGTGTTGATGTTCTTTTGCATACATCATGACTTGTGCGACTTTCATCTCGGCAACTTCCGCAGTGTAAATGCCACAAACAGCTCTACCTTCGTAGTGCACCGTCAGCATCAACTGTGTTGCTTTATCAATGTCCATTGAAAAGAAACGTTGCAACACCTCCACAACAAACTCCATGGGGGTGTAGTCATCGTTATTCAATACCACTTTATATAACGATGGCGGTTTTAATTTGGTTTCTTCCGCCTCTTTAACGTCAGAATCCGGAACTATCCACTCGTACTTTTTGCTCATAAGGGCTTACAATCTTTAAGGTAGCTCAAGTGTTTCTTACAAAACAATTATTTATACGCCAGAATCCTAGATTGAGACGTCAAACACAAGAATCCCTACCACTCTTTAAAACGTAATGCACAGATTGTATTCCAGCAACCGCTTCATTGCTATGGAAGGTATCTATCGGATGTCATTCCTCTTAGAAAATTGGCTTTTTTTTATCCACTCTCATCCGGCTAAGATCATATCAATAAAGTTTCACTTCAAATTCGGGCACTTACACCCATAGGCATGTAGAAAATTCCATACACAACAATTCAACATCCCATCGTCTCATTTATAGCGGAGCTGTCTCTTTCTCAAACAACTTAATTTCCAAGATGAATGTTTGGTGATTTCATATCACCTTTTACATATATCTAGCACCTAGTGTATTAACATATCAATTCACAATGTACTGTATTGACCGCAATGTATTAGTTTTATTGAAATAAAATAAAAGTCACCCCAGAACACATACACCAATGAAACAGGGAATCATTGACTACCCTATAAATAATCCCAACATATCAAAGTTTTACCTAGACAACTTTTGCGTCATTAATGAAACTTTGTTTACAAAAATGATACCACAATCATCCTTCTGTCAGAACAATAGCCATTTTTATTAAAATGTTGTTATATGAACACTCACAGGCTTGACTGTCTAAATCTTTCTACTAGAGTGGGAGTTGAAGTAAAAACATACAGCATCAATTACTTCTGAGTAACGTGATTGCACATGTTGGTTTTACTCATAATTATGCAATTTGAATGCAAGAGGGATGTTTCGCATGGCAACTGGTACAGTTAAATGGTTTAACAACGCTAAAGGGTTTGGATTCATCTGCCCTGATGAAGGAGAAGGCGATATCTTCGCTCATTATTCAACGATCCAAATGGATGGATACCGCACACTGAAAGCGGGCCAAACAGTGAATTATGAAGTGCAGGAAGGTCCGAAAGGTTACCACGCCAGCCAAATTGTTCCTGTCGAGAGCGATGCCTTAAAATAAACCGTGTTGCTAAAAGCTTTTTTGCTGCCGGAAGGTTTAAAATAGAAAGAGTGGACGTTGGGTTCGCTCTTTTTGTTCACCTCTCACCGGTGCACTTCTCTTGCTTCTTAACGTTCCCCTATCAATCCTCAGTCTTCAGCAGTATCCCCCTGTGATTTCTCGATAGAGACTTATTGAATGTTATCCGTTAAGTTCCCCCTTTCTACTTCTTACCGGACACTTTGCATAAAAAAACCCAGCCTGAGCCGGGTTCTTCCTTAACCAAAAAACCAAATCACATTTGGTCGATCATGTCTTGGGCGAATTCTGAGCACTTACGCAGTGTTGCACCGTCCATCAGACGCTCAAAGTCATAGGTCACCGTCTTGTTGCTGATCGCTTTTTCCATTGCACTGATAATAAGATCGGCCGCTTCAGTCCAACCCATGTGACGCAGCATCATTTCTGCAGACAGGATCAGAGAGCCAGGGTTCACTTTATCCTGACCTGCATATTTAGGTGCAGTACCGTGCGTTGCTTCAAACAGTGCAACGCCGTCACCAATGTTTGCCCCCGGAGCGATACCGATACCACCTACCTGTGCCGCCAGTGCATCTGAGATGTAGTCACCGTTCAGGTTCATGGTGGCAATCACATCGTACTCCGCAGGACGAAGCAAGATTTGCTGTAAGAAGGCATCAGCAATCACGTCTTTGATGATGATTTCTTTGCCTGTGTTCGGGTTCTTGAGGCTCATCCATGGGCCGCCATCCAGCAGCTCTGCGCCAAACTCTTCTTTCGCGACTTCATAACCCCAGTCTTTAAACGCACCTTCGGTAAACTTCATGATGTTACCTTTGTGCACCAGTGTCATCGACGCACGATCGTTATCGATCGTGTATTGGATAGCTGCGCGAACCAGACGCTTGGTCCCTTCTTCAGAGACCGGTTTAATACCGATACCACACTCTTGTGGGAAACGGATTTTCGTTGCGCCCATTTCGTCTCGCAGGAATTTGATCACTTTGTCAGCTTCTGGCGTGCCAGCTTTGAACTCAACACCTGCGTAAATATCTTCCGAGTTTTCACGGTAGATAACCATGTCTGTCAATTCTGGGTGTTTAAGCGGGCTTGGCACACCATCGAAATAGCGCACTGGACGCGCACAGATATACAGATCCAGCTCTTGGCGCAGTGCAACGTTCAAAGAACGAATACCACCGCCAACAGGGGTAGTCAGAGGGCCTTTAATTGCCACTTTGTATTCACGAATAAAATCCAGTGTTTCCGCTGGCAGCCATTGGTCTTCACCATAGACTTGCGTCGACTTTTCACCCGTGTAGATTTCCATCCAGGAGATCTTACGGTCACCACCGTAAGCTTTTTCGACTGCCGCATCTACAACTTTGAGCATTGCAGGGCTAACATCAACACCAATACCGTCACCTTCAATGTAAGGGATGATTGGGTTGTTAGGAACGACCAGCTTGCCGTTTTCTACCGCAATTTTTTCACCAGCTGGTACGACTACTTTACTTTCCATTTAATTCTCCTAGCGTCCATTTGTTATTTTGCGCTGACCCAACAGAACAATTTTCTGCCACACCCGATCGACTGATTTTCCTTTGTAGCACGTCAGTTAATGGTTCTGTCTGGTATAACATGCGGGCAAAAGAATACTGTAATTCCAGCAACACGCCAATCACATTATTCCATGTATAATACTAAGGTCTCATTTGTTACCCGACCCGATTGACACAACCTAATGACGTTTAAAACCACCCAGAAACGCGGCGCGAAAACGCCATCGTCGAAACCAAGCTTTCGACGCACTTCACGCCGTCGTAATGAAAAACCTTCGCGTCCAAAGGGGCCAACAAAGGTTGTTCTATTCAATAAACCTTTCAATACCCTGACGCAGTTCACCGGTGAGCCCGGTGATTCCACACTGTCGGACTTTATCCCGGTCAAAGATGTCTACCCTGCCGGCCGTCTGGATAAAGACAGTGAGGGACTGCTGGTATTGACTAACGATGGCATTTTGCAGGCGCGCCTGACTCAACCTAAGTCGAAATCGGCCAAAACATATTGGGTGCAAGTGGAAGGCATCCCCTCAAAAAGCGCACTGAATGCACTCCGTGACGGTGTAGAATTGAACGACGGTTGGACACTGCCAGCTATCGTTGAAATCATGGATGAACCGACGATTTGGGATCGTAATCCACCTATCCGCCACCGCCCTTCTGTGCCGACCACCTGGCTTTCTATTACACTGACTGAGGGAAGAAACCGTCAGGTCCGGCGGATGACAGCAGCGGTAGGTCACCCAACACTTCGTCTGGTGCGTTACCAAATGGGCAACTGGACCGTTGATGGACTGCTACCCGGTGAATGGCGTGAAGTACCGCCACCTGCACGCCATTAATTTGTGACTCATATCCCATCTGTAACCGCGTAAAGGTTTCTGTTAAACTCTGCCCCCGATTTTATTGGAGCTAGAAATTTCGTCATGTCAGATAACAGCAGCAAAAAAGTTATTGTCGGTATGTCCGGCGGCGTCGACTCCTCAGTGTCCGCTTATTTACTGAAGCAACAGGGCTATCAGGTAGAAGGCCTGTTTATGAAAAACTGGGAAGAAGATGATAACGACGAGTATTGCTCGGCGGCGGAAGATCTGGCCGATGCACAGGCCGTTTGCGACAAGTTAGGGATCCCGCTTCACACCATCAACTTTGCCGCAGAGTACTGGGACAATGTGTTCGAGCACTTCCTGACCGAATATAAAGCCGGTCGCACGCCGAATCCGGACATCCTGTGCAACAAAGAGATTAAATTCAAAGCATTCCTGGAGTTTGCTGACGAAGTACTGGAAGCAGACTACATTGCGATGGGCCATTATGTTCGCCGTACTTTCCCTACACAGGAAGGCGAAAAGGCACAAATGCTCCGCGGTCTCGACAGTAACAAAGACCAGAGCTATTTTCTTTATACATTAAGCCACGATCAGGTTGCCCGTAGCCTGTTCCCGGTCGGCGACCTGGAAAAGCCGGAAGTACGCCGTATCGCAGAAGAACAAGGGCTGGTCACCGCGAAAAAGAAAGACTCCACAGGCATCTGCTTTATCGGGGAACGCAAGTTTACTGACTTCCTGTCTAAGTACCTGCCTGCGCAACCGGGTATTATTGAAACCGTTGATGGTAAAAAGATTGGAGAGCACCAGGGCTTGATGTATCACACTCTGGGTCAGCGCAAAGGTCTGCACATTGGAGGCCAAAAAGGCGGTAACGGCAACGAGGCGCCTTGGTACGTGGTTGATAAAGATGTCGAGCGCAACGTTCTGATTGTTGCGCAGGGTCATGACCATCCGCGCCTTTTCTCGAAAGGTCTGATTGCCGCACAGCTGCATTGGGTAGATCGTAAAATAATGACCGATCCATTGAAGTGCACCGTAAAAACGCGATATCGCCAGCAAGACATATCATGTACCATCGAGCCCATTGATGGCGATCAGATCAAAGTGATCTTTGATGAACCGCAAGCGGCGGTGACCCCTGGTCAGTCAGCGGTATTTTACAGCGGTGATGTTTGCCTGGGTGGCGGCATCATCGAACAGCGTATTTAAGGAGCATTCATCTGTGGCTAATACTTTGTTTGATCGTACCATCGCGTTCGCAGGTATCTGTCAATCCGTCAAACTGGTTCAGGAAATAGCACGCAAGGGAAGTTGTGATTACGACGCGCTGAGTGCCAGCTTGAACAGTATTATCCTCACGAATCCCTCTTCAACCCTGGAGGTTTTCGGCAACGAAGAAAACCTCACTGTCGGTTTGAATACCTTGATTAATGAATTGGATAACAGCCCCGGAGGCAGTGAGCTCACCCGTTATCTGATTAACCTCCTCGCGCTGGAGCGCAAACTGTCCGGTCGCCGTGACAGTCTTGCCCAGCTTTCGGACCGTATCGAAACCGTCCAGCGTCAGGTTCAACACTTTGAACTGCTCGATGATCAAATGATCAGCAACCTTGCCAGCATTTACCTCGATACTATCAGCCCATTAGGCCCGAGAATCCAGGTTACCGGCAACCCTGCTCAGCTTCAGCAAACCGGCGTGCAACATAAAGTACGCGCCCTGCTGCTTGCTGGGATCCGCGCTGCTGTCCTGTGGCGTCAGGTAGGTGGCAAGCGCCGTCATCTCATCTTTGGCCGCAAACAAATGATCGAGCAGGCCAAAATCATCCTAGCCAGACATTCGTAATATTTAATTCAGGAGAAAACCCATGGAACTGTCAGCACTGACAGCTATTTCACCGGTTGATGGCCGCTACGGGACGAAAACGATTGCGTTACGTTCTATCTTCAGTGAATTTGGCTTACTGAAATACCGTACTATCGTAGAAATCCGTTGGCTACAAAAGCTGGCAGCAACAGATGCTATCAAGGAAGTACCGACATTCAGTGCAGAAGCCAATGCACTGCTTGACAAAATCGCTGCCGAGTTTAGCGAAGCAGACGCTATGCGCATCAAAGAGATTGAGCGTACCACCAACCATGACGTGAAAGCGGTTGAGTATTTCCTGAAAGAAAAAGTCGCAGATAATGCTGAACTGCATGCAGTAAACGAGTTCATTCACTTTGCCTGTACTTCTGAAGACATCAACAACACTTCTCACGCCCTGATGCTGAAAGAAGCGCGTGACACCATTATCCTGCCAGAAATCCGCAACGTGATTGACGCTATCAAGGCGCTGGCAGCGGAATACCGTGATGTCCCACTGTTGTCCCGTACTCACGGCCAGCCAGCTTCCCCATCCACCATGGGTAAAGAAATGGCGAACGTGGCGTACCGTATGGAACGTCAGTACAGGCAAATCGAAAACGTAGAAATCCTGGGTAAAATCAATGGCGCTGTCGGTAACTATAACGCCCACCTGTCTGCTTACCCTGATGTGGACTGGCACAAGTTCAGCGAAGAATTCATCACTGAATCCCTTGGCATCACCTGGAACCCGTATACCACGCAAATCGAACCGCACGATTACATTGCAGAGTTGTTCGACGCAATTGCCCGTTTCAACACCATCCTGATTGATTTCGATCGTGATGTGTGGGGTTACATCGCACTGGGTCACTTCAAGCAGAAGACCATTGCAGGTGAGATCGGCTCTTCAACCATGCCTCACAAGGTCAACCCGATCGACTTTGAAAACTCAGAAGGTAACCTGGGTCTGGCGAATGCCGTATTCGGCCACCTGGCGCAAAAACTGCCAATTTCCCGCTGGCAGCGCGACCTGACTGACTCTACTGTTCTGCGTAACCTAGGCGTGGGCGTAGGCTATGCCATTATCGCTTACACCTCTACCCTGAAAGGGATCAGCAAGCTGGAAGTAAACCGCGAAGCGCTGGAAGCAGAGCTGGACAGAAACTGGGAAGTGCTGGCAGAGCCAGTACAAACCGTGATGCGTCGTTACGGCATTGAAAAACCTTACGAGAAGCTGAAAGAGCTGACCCGTGGCAAGCGTGTGGACGGCGAAGGCATGCGCGCGTTCATCGACGGCCTGGAACTGCCAGAGCACGAAAAAGCACGTCTGAAAGCAATGACGCCAGCAAACTATATTGGCGATGCAATCAAGCTGACTGACGCGCTGTAATTCAGCACTTCAGTTAAAAAGCCCGAATACACCAGTGTTCGGGCTTTTTATTTTCACCGTGTTCTGACGTGACATTGGCAAGGGTATATAATTGCCTCTAACTTTGAGAAACAGCACTCTTTCTATGTATCAGTTAAATTTCGACCTGAACGAATTCCTTACCCGCTTCTGGCACAAAGAGCCGGTAGTGATAAAAAACGGCTTTATCGACTTTGAAGACCCTATCACCCCGGATGAAGTGGCAGGCCTTGCCATGGAAGAAGAGATCGACTCCCGCTTTGTCTCCAACCTAAACGCTGAATGGAACGTCCAGCATGGGCCTTTTGAGAGTTTTGAAAGCTTCCCGGACACTCACTCACAGCTGATTGTCCAGGCAGCCAACCACTGGCACCCTGGTCCTCGCGCATTGGCAGAGCCTTTCCGTGGCCTGCCGAACTGGTTGTTTGATGATGTGATGGTGTGCCTGTCGATGCCGGAAGGTGGCGTCGGTCCACATATCGACCAATACGACGTGTTTATCTGTCAGGGGATGGGCAAGCGTCGCTGGCGTGTGGGCGAAAAAGGCGAATACAAAGATGCCAACCACCATACCGGACTTCGTCAAATTGAAGGATTCGACCCCATCATTGATGAAATTCTGGAGCCGGGTGACATTCTCTACATTCCGCCGGGTTTTCCGCATGAAGGAAACACTATTGAGGTGTCATTGAGCTATTCAATCGGCTACCGTTCACCGAAAAAACAAGAGCTGCTGAATGGCTTCGCCGACTATGTGCTGACCAACGAGTTGGGGGACAAGCACTACTGCGAGCCAAACCTGCAAACCCGTAATGAACACGGCATGATCCCAACCGCGGAATATAACGCGCTTAACGACATGCTGATGAAACTTATCAATGATGAAGAGGCCAAAGCACGCTGGATGGGTGAACAGCTTAGCCAGTCGCGCCATGAGCTCGACATCATGCCGGCCGATCCACCCTGGCAGTCGGACGAGCTTCAACAGTTTCTGGAAGATGGTCTGTATCTGGAGAAAGTGTCTGGCCTCAAGGCACTATATCACGAGACCAACCCTTCGGTGATTTTTATCAACGGCGAAACAATTGAACTGCCAGAAGGCTGTGAAGCCGCAGCGAACGTCTTCTGTAACCAGGAATATTTCTCAGGCGAGGATTTGGGTGCCATCGCTCACAACCCTGCCCTACTGGCACTGTTGCTGGATCTTTGCAATCAGGGACTTTGGTATCCACAAGCCTAAACCACCGAATTTTCGCGATAAAAAGCCTTCCGTTTGGAAGGCTTTTTATATCGGTTTCCCCGTTATCGGAGAACCTGAAGGCAGGAAACGGCGTGGAAATCGGTTCCTTCCAGTGTTGGTTTTTGCTGTGCACAAGCCTCATTAGCCTGGGGACAACGGGTACGGAACACACAGCCCGATGGTGGGTTTATGGGAGAAGGCAGCTCCCCTTCCAAAAGCTGTATTTCCTTATTGCGCTCCTTTTCAGGATCCGGCACCGGCACCGCTGACATCAAGGCTTTGGTGTAAGGGTGCTGTGGGTTATCGAACAGCTCCTTACCTTCTGCCAGCTCTACCGCATTCCCCAGATACATCACCAGCACGCGATCAGAGATGTGTTTCACCACCGACAGATCATGCGCGATAAAGATAAGGCTCAGGCCCATCTCTTTTTGCAGCTCTTTCAGCAGATTAACTACCTGTGCCTGAATCGACACATCGAGCGCAGACACCGGTTCATCACAAATCACCAGCTTGGTTTTCAGGATCAGCGCACGGGCAATACCGATACGCTGGCACTGGCCGCCGGAGAATTCGTGCGGGTAACGGTTGATGACGTTTGGCAACAGGCCCACACGGGTCATCATTGCCTGTACCTGCTGTTTCACTTCTTCCTTGGAAAGCTCTGGGTAGAAGGTATGCAGAGGTTCAGCAATGATATCGCCAACCGTCATACGCGGATTCAACGACGCCAGAGGATCCTGGAAAATCATCTGGATTTCTTTGCGTTTCTCACGCAGGTTGTTGCCATTCAGCTTGGTCAGATCCTGACCCAACCACACTACCTGACCTTCCGTTGCTTGAACCAAGCTAATCACAGCACGGGCAAACGTAGACTTACCACACCCGGACTCACCGACAACACCTAACGTCTCACCTTCATAAAGCTTGATATTAACGCCATCCACCGCTTTCAAGGTAGCAGGCTTTGCCCAAGGCCAGGCTGATTTCGCCGCAATGCTGAAATGCACTTTCAGATCTTCAATATCAAGCAGCAGTTTTTTATCCATCGCTCCCATTACCAAGCCTCCTGATCAGAAAAACATGCCCGTAAACGACCATCAGCAAATGGCTTCAGGACCGGTGATTCCTTCTTACAGCGGTCACTCATACGATGACAGCGGTCCTGATAGGGACAGCCCGGTGGCAGTTTAAGCAGGTTTGGCGGGTTACCCGGAATGGTCGGCAAAACGTCTCCTTCCGTGTCCAAGCGTGGGATCGCTTTTAACAGGCCTTCTGTATATGGGTGGCTCGGTGTGTAAAAAATCTCATCTACTTTGCCGTATTCCATGGTTCGGCCTGCGTACATCACCAGCACTTTGTCACAAGAGCCGGCAACGACGCCCAGATCATGGGTGATCATGATAATCGCGGTGTTGAACTCTGATTTCAGCTCATTCAACAGCTCCATAATTTGCGCCTGGACGGTCACATCCAGTGCCGTTGTCGGTTCATCAGCAATCAGCAGTTTCGGCCGGCACAATAACGCCATGGCTATCATTACACGCTGGCGCATACCGCCAGAGAACTCGTGCGGATACATGGTGATACGCTTACGTGCTTCGGGGATTTTCACCGCTTCCAGCATGCGGACTGATTCTTCAAATGCTTCCGCTTTTCCCATGCCTTTATGCAACATGAGCACTTCCATCAACTGATCACTCACCTTCATGAACGGGTTCAGCGATGTCATAGGATCCTGGAAAATCATCGCGATTTGTTCTGCACGGATTTTATTCAGTGCCTTTTCGGGCAGGTTCAGGATTTCATTGCCTTCAAACTTTGCGCTACCAGAGACAACGCCATTTTTTGCCAACAATCCCATGATGGAAAACACGGTCTGGCTTTTGCCCGAACCAGACTCGCCGACGATCCCGAGAGTTTCACCACGATCAAGGGAAAAATTCAGGTCGTTGACTGCGGTGACCACCCCATCCTGGGTCTTAAATTCAACGCGCAGATCTTTTACATCTAACAGGCTCATACTTCCTCCTTATCGATCCTTTGGATCCAACGCGTCGCGCAAACCATCACCTACATAATTAAAGCAAAGCAGTGTGGTGACCATAAACAGGGTCGGGAAAGCCAGTTGCCAGATAGCCAATTCCATGGTTTGGGCACCTTCTTGCAGCAATGCACCCCAGCTTGTCATTGGTTCCTGCACACCCAGGCCCAGGAAACTGAGGAATGACTCAATCAGGATCATGGTTGGAATAAGCAGGGTGGAGTAAACCGCCACAATACCCAGCACATTTGGCACGATATGACGGAGGATAATATTTTTGGTGCTGACACCACACACATGTGCCGCCTCGATAAATTCCTTGTTCCGCAGGCTGAGCGTCTGGCCACGTACAATACGTGCCATATCCAGCCAGGCGATAGCACCAATCGCCACGAAAATCAGGAAGATGTTGCGGCCAAAGAAGGTCACCAAAACGATCACCAGGAACATAAAGGGGATGGCGTTGAGAATTTCGAGAATACGCATCATCACGCGGTCAGTACGACCGCCGATATACCCTGAGGTCGCACCATAGATAGTCCCAATTACCACCGCAACCAGTGCTCCCATCAGGCCGACCATCAGGGAAATCTGACCGCCCATCAGGGTACGGACATAGAGATCACGACCCAGCGCATCAGTACCAAATATGTGTCCACCTTCACCGAACGAAGGCGCTGCGTGCATCGCATACCAATCGGTATCATCGAATGCATAAGTAGCAAACCATGGGCCAATCAATACCCAAGTGGTGATACATAGCAAGATGAGAAGGCTGGTCATCGCCGCTTTGTTCCGCATAAAACGGATGCGTGCATCCTGCCAAAGACTGCGACCTTCTACCTCGAGCTTGGCTGAAAAATTCTCGATCGCTTCGTTATTTTCTTCTCTTTTTAACAACATAATTCAAACCTTAATAACGAATCTTCGGATCCAGCCAGGCCAACAAGATGTCAACAATGGCGTTGAAGATGATAAACAACGCACCAATCAGGATAGTGATCCCCAACACCAGCGAGTAATCACGGTTAAAGGCGGCGTTTACAAACAGCTTTCCGATACCCGGCAGACCAAAAATGGTTTCAATCACCACCGAGCCGGTGATGATGCCGACAAATGCCGGGCCCATATATGAGACCACGGGGAGAAGCGCTGGACGCAGTGCATGCTTGATAACGATGTATCGCATACTCAGGCCTTTCGCTTTCGCGGTACGGATAAAGTTACTATTCAAGGTTTCAATCATGCTTCCACGGGTGATCCGCGCAAACGTAGCGATATAAAGAAAGGACATCGCGACAATCGGTAAGATCATGTACTGGACTGCACCGCCATTCCAGCCACCTGCCGGCAACCAGCCCAAACCAATTGAGAAGATATAAATCAGTACCGGGGCAAGTACGAAGGAAGGCAAAACGACCCCAAACATCGATGTGGACATAATGAGATAGTCCACCCAACTGTTTTGCCGCAACGCGGCGATAGTACCGACCGTGACACCCAGGGCGTCCGCATGAATGGTTAGGATTTAGCCATTGACGTCAATCCGGCCATAAGGACCTGCTCCAAGAAGGCGGGTTTCATCATGCAACGTTTCTGTTTCATCGGTACGCTAATCTTGGTGGGTTCTGCCCTGAGCATGTTAAGTGCCATGTGCCTTAACCCTGCCAAGTTTTCAGCGGCGTTTGCTCGGTAAATCTGGCAAGCATCTTCCCGCATACTGACATCTAAAATCCAATGCATGGACTCAATGCCCCAGTGAGCCCGGATTGCATCTCCTGCCTGCTCTGGGGTCAGCTCGGCTGAACTGATGTAGTAGCGATACTCCAACTCTGGCTCTTTGCCTTTTGCTGCCCGGTAGTTTTCGACCATCACAATACTGGTTAGCCCATTCCAGATGGAGAAGTCACCGTCCAACTCACATGCACTCAGGACATGACAAGTACGCGCTTCAATCCGGCCTTTCTGCTTCTCAATTTGACATGTGCCTCTGTCAATCGGAGCGCGTCGATGTGGACTGAAAGCGGCCTGTACCGCTGCCGCTAACTTGCCTTGATTGCCCTTAACCGCCAATAAATAATCGCCGCCTTTGCGCGTGATAGCCTTGGCTATCTTGGTCTGGCAGGCCATCGCATCAATCGTCACGATGGCGCCTCGCAAGTCGAGCATCTGGATCAATGCGGGTATCGCGGTGATTTCATTGCTCTTAGTATCGGTTTTAAGCTGGCCCAATACGAGTTGGTTGGCGCTGGCATAGGCACTCACCATATGGATGGTGCTTTGCCTGTCGTTTCTGTCATAAGAGCCGCGTAAGGTCTTGCCGTCAATGGCGACCACTTCACCACAGGTTAGCTTGTGAACGGCTTTCATCCAGGCTAGAAAGCAATCGCGGAATTCAGCGGGATCAATATTTGAAATCAGACGAGCAAAGGTATCATCAACGGGCACCCCTTTTTCAAACAAGCCCTGTTTAAGGAACCACTCATGGTGACCAAGAACGTACTCGCGAATATCAGTCCAGCCTTGGCCTCCAGCGATAACGGCACAGATTGAACCAAATAGAATATCAAACAGTGGGTAGTCTACTTTTGCGCTTTGCCGCTCGTCACGGATGATGCTGAAATACGCTTTGATGGTATCTAAATTCATGGCTTCTCCTCAAAAGAGGAGCATAAGATCACAGTCGACTCGTCAGGTCAATTTTGACCTCGAATTGGACAAAAAATATTCATGATCTTGCCCTGGGAACACTGTGCTCCAACCTACTAAAAACATTAATTTTTGCTTTTTTAATAACATGAAGGAATAAAAATAACACTGGTTATATTTTATTTGCTTTAATTCCAGATATGACTCACATTCAATTGTTAAAATATTAATTTTTGAGCACTATGTCTCTGTACCGATGTAATGAAGTCAGTTTTATCGGCACTGAGGTGCAAACTCTCGTGTTTAACATATAAAAAGAGACGATCAAGATAATGAGACCTGCTGGCTCTAATTCCAGACCTCTGTGCTCTCGCGTCCGACATGGCTTTATCCCTTCTGCCAAAAAGCCGGCAAACGAAGAAGAAAAAGCGAAAGGCACCCGTTGATACACAGTTTCGTGGTTTAAACGAATAACCTCTCACTTGAGAGGTTATTTTTTGCCCGCCACTTTTTTCTCGATAACGAAAAAGAGAACGGTTTTTTGTGATGCTGTGTTAAAAAATCACGCGCAATGCAACACACGCATCTTCTTTTCTCTTCTGTGCCTCTAATTACTTACTCTTTGTTTTTGCTTCATTTCTATTTATTACCAACCATTTGAGCTGGGTCGGCATAGATCGGCTTCTATTCATGCGGCGAACAGATAATTCTCGCAATAAATTTTCGAGGGATATTAAGATGAACAAACGGGTTTTTCTGAAGGGGTTGATAACTGCCTCTCTAGCAGGTGTATCTGTTGCACCAGCAATGGCAGCGCCTGGTACTCCCATTATTTCTTGGATGGAAACAAATTTTTCCATCATTGAAGTAAACGATGCCGCCACGGCGTATAAAGATCTGGTCGTGGTAAAACCGTATGCCGAAGTCCCCGTCACCTGGGATAGATGGTCAGGTGAGCCGGGGGATACCTGGCGCGTATTACTGAATGGTGACGTGGTACATGAAGCTGCCGTTACACCAGCAGCAAGTCAGAAAGAATCCACCATTTTGCACGTTGCCAAAGGTGGCAAATACGACATGGTGGTTGAACTATGTAGTGGCACCGGTGCTGCACAATCCTGTACGCAAAGTGAACCAAAACCAATTGTCGTCGCTGACACAGATGGTAGCCACCTTGACCCGTTGCCAATGAATGTCGACCCGAACAATGGTAACTACACCACGCCAGAAAATACGGTTGTAGGCGCTTACTTCGTTGAATGGGGCGTCTACGGACGTAAATTCCCTGTTGATAAAATCCCGGCTCAAAACCTGACGCATATCATTTATGGCTTCGTGCCCATTTGTGGCAACAACCCTTCTCTTGATGATGGTCCCCTCGCCGCATTGAACCGGGCCTGTGCAGGCCTGCCAGATTATGAAGTCGTTATCCACGACCCATGGGCAGCCGTTCAAATGGCACACCCCCAATCTGGACAAACCTTCTCTTCCTCTTACAAAGGCACATACGGCCAGATCATGGCGCTTAAACAGCGCTACCCTGACTTGAAGATCCTGCCTTCCATCGGCGGCTGGACATTGTCTGACCCATTCTACGAGTTTGGCGATAAAACAAAGCGTGACAAATTTGTAGCTTCTGTGAAGCGCTTCCTGCAAACCTGGAAATTCTATGATGGTGTCGATATTGACTGGGAATATCCAGGCGGCTCAGGGGCAAACCCTAACCTTGGCGACCCAGCAAAAGACGGCGACACCTACGCAATCCTAATGCAGGACCTGCGTGCCATGCTTGACGAACTTTCTGCAGAAACTGGCCGTACCTATGAGCTGACATCCGCGGTAGGTGTGGGCTATGACAAGATTGAAGACGTGAACTATGCAGATGCTGTTCCTTACATGGATTATATATTTGCAATGACTTACGACTACTACGGCGGTTGGAACAATGTACTTGGTCACCAGACAGCGCTTGACTGTGGCAGCCATATGTCCGCAGACGAATGTGCAGGCAAAGGGGTTGATGCAGAAGGCAAACCACGCAAAGGCCCTGCGTATACCACGAAAAACGGTGTCAACCTGCTTCTTGAAAAAGGCGTACCACCTGAGAAGCTGGTCGTCGGTGCAGCCATGTATGGTCGCGGCTGGACAGGCGTCACTGAAGCGAGCATGTCCGATCCGACCAATCCAATGACAGGTGTCGGTAACGGTAAGGTTGCAGGCTCCTGGGAAGCAGGCGTTATTGATTACAAAGATATCGTTACCAAATACATCAACAACCCCAACGTGATCAAAGGCTATGATGAGCAGGCAGATGCCCCTTGGGTATATGACCCATCAAATGGCGATCTGATCACTTATGATGACAAACGTTCTGTCATGGCAAAAGGTGCCTATGTTCGCCAGAATAACTTTGCCGGTCTGTTTGCATGGGAAATTGACGCTGACAACGGTGATATCCTTAATGCAATGCAAGAATCTCTTGCTGGTGATCCTGTCCCCCCTGTAAACAAAGCCCCAATCGCAAATGCGGGTGCGGATATCACCGTTAACGTTGCAGGCGCAGTCGCACTGGACGGTTCAGCGTCAAAAGACACAGACGGTCAGGTTGTTACTTACAGCTGGAAACAGACAGCGGGCCCAACAGTTGCCCTGACCGGCGCCAATGCGGCGTCTGCCTCTGCTGATATTCCTGCAGTGACCGTGGATACACAATTTGTGTTTTCACTGACTGTTACGGACAACGAAGGGGCAACCTCAGTAGATACGGTTGTTGTTAACGCAAAAGCGAAAACCGAACCGGTTGATCCTGTAAATACTGCACCTAAAGCCGTGGTTAGCGCTCCTGCGACAGCAAAAGCCGGCGACGTTGTACTGATTGACGCAAGCGGCTCTTCCGATGCGGAAAATGACTCGCTGACTTATACCTGGTCATATCCACCAAGCATTAACGCAACAGAGAATGGCGCAACACTGTCTTTTGTTGCCGGTGAGTTTACAGCTGATACTGCGTTTGATTTCACGGTCACTGTATCTGACGGCAAACTGCAAGACAGTGCAACGACTACTGTGACTGTGTTGAAAAAAGACGTTGTTGACCCAGTTGATCCCGTTTGTGACAACGCATGGCAAAAAGGTCAGGTGTATACCGGTGGCAATGTCGTAACACACCAAGGCAAAGAGTATGAAGCCAAGTGGTGGACGACTAATGAAGAACCCGGCACTACCGGCCAATGGGGTGTTTGGAAGGAGCTTGGTCCAGCGACCTGCCAATAAACACTGACAAGCCAGAAACTTAAAAGGGATGCATCGAGCATCCCTTTCTTCTTTTTATTGTTCCACTTACCAGCGCTTCGCAGCCTCCTGATCGCTGTCACGGGCTTCTACCCAGCGTTCATTTGCTACCAACCTTTCTTTTTTCCAAAATGGTGCCTGAGTTTTCAGGTAATCCATCACAAATTCACATGCTTCAAATGCCGCTTTGCGATGTGCGCTGGAAATGCCAACAAACACAATCTGATCACCAATGTCCAATGCACCAATACGGTGAATAACACGCACATGGGTCAAAGGCCAGCGCCCTTTGGCTTGCTCGACAATGTTAGAAAGCGATTTTTCCGTCATGCCTGGGTAATGCTCCAGAGTCAGACCGGTTACATTATCGCCAAGGTTCATATCACGCACCTTGCCCACAAAAGTCACTATCGCACCGTCACCGGCGTGATCATTCAACCGTTCGTACTCTTCTGCAACCGAGAAGTCCTGTTCTTGTACCGAGATCATGACTTAGCCTCCGGTCACCGGTGGGAAGAAAGCCACCTCATCACCGCTTTTCACCGGTGAAGACAGATCAGAAATGGTTTGGTTGATCGCCACCAGCAGTTTTCCCTGCTCCAGCGCCAACGCCCACTTGTCACCCTTTTTAACCAAGTGCTGGCGGATCTCTTCAGCGGAGGAAAACTCCCCTTCCAGTTCTATAGAAGCGGTGCCTACCAGTTCTTTCACTTGTGCGAAAAAGAGTACCTGAATCATTGTTTCACCTTAAAATGCCCTGATTTACCGCCTGTTTTTTCCAACAGCCTGACCTGACCGATCACCATGTCTTTTTGCACGGCTTTACACATGTCATAAATCGTCAGCGCCGCAACAGATGCCGCGGTCAACGCTTCCATTTCCACACCGGTTTTACCGGATAATTTGCACACAGACTCAATACGCACCTGTGATGTTTCCGGTAACGCTTCCAATGACACTTCCACTTTGGACAGCATCAGCGGATGGCATAATGGAATCAGATCCCATGTCCGTTTCGCCGCCTGAATACCTGCGATACGGGCTGTTGCAAACACATCTCCTTTGTGGTGTTTACCTGAAACAATCAGTTCGAGTGTTTCTGGCGCCATATCGACATAAGCTTCAGCCCTGGCTTCACGTACTGTGTCATTTTTACCGGAAATATCCACCATGTTTGCTTCACCGGAAGCATTAATATGTGTAAAGCCGCCCATGGATTATTTACCCAGGTGAGGCATGAAGTTACATGGGCGATGGCTTGCATCCAGTTGCTGCTTGATGATGCCATTCCAACCAGTGCGGCAAGCACCGGTCGAACCCGGCATCGCAAAGATAACAGTGTGGTTAGCAAAACCGGCAATCGCACGGGACTGGATGGTCGACGTGCCGATCTCCTGGAAAGAAATTGCACGGAACAATTCGCCGAAACCTTCCACTTCTTTATCAAACAGTGGCTTCAGTGCTTCTGGCGTGCTGTCACGTGAAGTAAATCCGGTGCCACCAGTGATCACAACGGCTTGTACGTTTTCGTCCGCAATCCACTGGGACACAACAGCGCGGATCTTATAAACGTCGTCAATCACGATTTTTTTGTCTGCCAGAATATGCCCAGCTTCCTGCAACGCATCTACAAGAAACTTGCCTGACGTATCGTTTTCTTCAGTACGGGTGTCAGAGACAGTAAGGACGGCGATGTTGGCCGGAGAAAATTCAGTAACAGCGTGACCCATAAGATTGAACCTCAACAGATTAATGTCTGATACAGCGTTAACCGCCGATAGAAGCCAGGTGCGGTGTCATACCGGTATGCCCCTGGTCTAGGAAATGACTTTGTTTCTTGTCACCTAATGCCGACTGGATACGGGCTATTAGCGCTTCTTCCTGAGAATCATCCTGTAACAGATCGCGAAGCTCGACGCCATAATCACCAAACAAACACAGGTGCAATTTGCCAAGCGCCGAAACACGCAAGCGATTACAAGAATCGCAGAAATTTTTCTTGTACGGCATGATAAGCCCAATTTCGCCCTGGTAATCTGGATGGCAAAATACCTCAGCAGGACCATCACTCTGGCTTCTCACTTTCATCAGCCAGCCATTGGCGATCAGATGGTTTCGAATCGACACACCAGACAGGTGATGATGCTCAAAAAAGCGATCCATCTCTCCGGTTTGCATCAATTCAATAAAACGTAACTGGATTGGCCTATCTTTAATCCAGCGAAGAAATGCAGGTAATTCACTGCTGTTCAGGTTTTTAAGCAAAACCGCATTGACTTTCACCTGCTCAAACCCCGCGTCAAATGCCGCATCAATACCGCGCATGACCTGATGTAATTTATTTTCACCGGTGATTTGGTGAAACATTCGGGGATCAAGGCTGTCGACGCTGACATTGATATTGGTCAGTCCCGCGTCACGCCACGCCTGCGCATGTTTTTCGAGGCGATAGCCATTAGTGGTCATTGCCACCTTCTTGATACCATCTTGTGCTGCAATCATGGCTACAATATCGGTGAAATCTTTGCGCAAGGTAGGTTCACCACCCGTAATGCGTACTTTTGATGTACCGCAATCAGCAAATGCCGCCACAACACGATGCAGCTCTTCCAACGTCAGGAAACTGGAATTTTTGTGTGCAGGTTTATAACCATCCGGCAAACAATAGGTACAACGGAAGTTACAAACATCAGTGATAGACAATCTCAAATAATAAAATTTGCGATTGAAGGAGTCTTCAAATTGAACAGCCACAAAACACCTTTCCAAATACGGGAGACGGGCACATTTCTATAGCCGCCCTGGTGACTCTGGGTCACGGCCTAAATCGCGTATTCTGTCAAACTTAGCGAAACAGGCTTCGGAGTTATCTGTATCCGGTTTCTCTGTAACCGGAGCTTCGCACATAATTTAGCAAACCTTGTACCCAGCAAACAAGAAATCTCCTTAAACCTCGTGCAGAATTGTTGATAATTTAACTTTCTTTTCACTGTCTAAAAACGAAAACAGATCATTCAGGCACCATCAAGCACAATTTCTCCACAACCAAACTGTGAAAAATGGTGAATAAAAATTCCGGCTAAATACGGGATTCCTAACCATACTCAAACAGGCAAAATCAGGTCTCACATTGCATTTTGCATTGTTGTAAACCGCAATTTTGAATTGCAATTTGCAACATCAGTCGTCAAATGTATGCAAAATCAGTCATGTAGTATCTAGGCATTGAATTTGCACTGTCGGTTGTATACCCAAGCTACCTAAAGGAGCAGTATTCAGTTTGGGGATAACACTCAGGTATCTAAGTAGTTCCGATATTAATCCAATAAAAAGATGGCCCAAATGAGCAATGCCAAGCCATCAGTAAAACCGGGAGCTAATATGACAATCACGTTGCCAATTCTATTCAACAACC
The DNA here is from genome assembly GCF_059704325.2 of Grimontia sp. THUN1695. Taxonomy (NCBI): domain Bacteria; kingdom Pseudomonadati; phylum Pseudomonadota; class Gammaproteobacteria; order Vibrionales; family Vibrionaceae; genus Grimontia; species Grimontia sp. THUN1695. The sequence goes on from NZ_AP046577.1 coordinate 1,865,060, forward strand.
GCCATATTCTTCCTTCTGGTCGGCTCCCCCTGCGGGTCTCTCCAGGAGAACAACTGAACACCGTGAAGTACGCAATGAGCAATGGCATGGACATAGGCGTTTGTATGGATGACACCAGCCCTATTGGTGCAGGCATCGGTACAAGAGTCACCATAGAAGATTTCAATGTTGCACCGGATAGCGGTGCGCTTACTATCACTGTCTGCGGACATGAGAGCTTTGTGATAGACACCATCAAGGAAAATGACGTGGGCGTAGTTGAAGCCGTTTGCCAAACCCTGCCCGCCTGGCCCGAACGGGCTGTAAGCAACGATGCTCAACCACTGGCAGAGCGCTTGCTCATTATGTTCGAGCGCTATCCCGAGCTCAGTTCTTTACACAAAAAGCCTAACTTTGATGATTTAAGTTGGCTGTGCCAGCGATGGTTAGAGCTCCTGCCCATACCCGCCAGTGAAAAACAGGTACTGATGGCTGCACATACTTGTAGCGATACAGCAGAGTATTTGCTGAGCTTAATGAAAGAACCTCATTAGGCACAGCCACCAATGTCAGTCAAAAAGACCAGAAATTATGGTCTTTTTTGTGTTTTGCGTGATCAAAAACCTAAAAAAGAAAAAGAAAAAGAGAAAATCCGAATCCTTTTTCGAGCTGTGCCGTATTATTTATGCATAACGCTGTAGAAACCGACAAAAATAAAACGCGATGACACCACAAAAACATATTGTTGCCATTGGCGGCGGACACGGCTTGGGGCGTGTTCTTTCTGCGCTACGTGACCATGGCGAATCAGTGACCGGTATTGTGACTACTACAGACAACGGTGGCTCTACAGGGCGGATCCGTGCCTGTCAGGGAGGTATCGCCTGGGGAGATACACGTAATTGCATCAACCAACTGATCACTGAACCTTCTATCGGTTCAATGATTTTCGAATACCGCTTCAAAGGGAATGGCGAGCTTGACGGGCATAACCTGGGGAACCTTATGCTGACTGCCTTGGACAATCTCTCCATACGGCCACTAGAAGCCATCAATCTTATCCGGGATATGCTGAAAGTCTCGACCCACATCGTACCGATGTCTGAGCACCCGGCAGATCTTGCTGCCCAAACCAGGAACGGCGAAATCATTGCAGGCGAAACCGATATTGACGAGCTTCCAGAACCACCGTCACGTCTGATGTTGGAGCCTGTTGTACCTGCCACCAAAGAAGCCGTTATGGCTATTCATGACGCAGATTTGGTGATACTGGGACCGGGCAGCTTTTTGACCAGCGTCATGCCACCTTTGCTACTGCCAGAGATCAGCCGGGCACTGAAACAAACCCGCGCAAAAGTCATGTTCATCCGTAACCTAGGTAAGGAATTCGGCCCCGCAGGCCAGATGTCACTGGAGACAATGCTCAACTGGTGCGAGCGGTCCATGGGTGGAAGGAGAATCGATATGCTGTTAGGGCCGGATGTCGATGAAACCTTGACGAATACTTACCAACAGGTGGCGACAGATTTGGCGTCTGCCAACCACCAGTGGCGACATGACAGGGATAAATTATCCCAGGCGATCGAGCAGATCCTGCTGACCTGCTAATGCTTTATATTGTATTGCTGTACCTTCTAACAAAGACGTCAAGCGGGGCAGTTGGTCATGCACCCATGACTCCTGTCCTTGCTTCACGCGGTTCTCACATTCACGTGCAAATTCAGCCAGCTCGTCAGCCCCGAAACTGGCGGCACTACTTTTGATGGCGTGGCTGATTTCACGCACTTGCATCGCACTGGGAGCTTCTGAAAGTTGATCGGAATATCGAGTCAGTTCATCACTAAATACCACGAGAAGTGAAGATACGGTCTCTTCACCTACTTCAACTGTCAGCCGCCGCAACGTCTCATGATTTACCTTCGACGCCATAACTTAGTTCCTTTTTTCTTGTGATTCTTGCCAACTCTGTAGCTTGCGATAAATAGTGGACGGGCTGACTTCTAACAAACCTGCGGCTTGTGGAATATTGCCGTCACACGCATCAATTGCAATTTGTATTGCCCGCTTTTCTACCAACCACAAGGGCTCAATGTCAGCTTTTGTCACTGCCCCTTGGTTTAACATTTCTTTCGCGACGGAAAAGTGATTGTCGCGGAAAGGCGCAGTCGCATCATGCGAAGTCGCTCTTTCAGGGATAGATGCAATTTTGACACCAGAAACCGCATTTAAAGGGGGAGGCAGCATATGTTCTTCGACTTCCCGTCCATTGTGTAATACAACAATATTACGGATAACATTCTGTAACTGACGCACATTTCCTGGCCACTCATAGCTAAGCAAGCGGTGGGTAACTTCAGGATTGAACGTACGGAAATCCTTTCCTTCTTCCATGGCAAACATCAGCAACAGGGATTGCGCGATCTCAACCACATCCTCGCCACGCTCCCGCAGTGGAGGGAGAGCCAACGGAATGACATGCAGACGGTAATAGAGATCTTCACGGAAATTACCTTTCAGCACCTCTTCCCACGGGTCACGGTTTGTTGCACACACAAACCGGACATCAACGTGTTTTATCTTAGAAGATCCCACTTTCTGGAACGTCCCAGTTTGGATGAATCTCAACAGCTTGGACTGCAACTCCAAATCCATTTCACAGATTTCATCCAAAAACAACGTGCCGCCATCAGCCAGCTCTGCTGCCCCTTCACGCTCTGATGCCGCTCCGGTAAACGCCCCCTTCACATGACCAAAAAGCTCGCTTTCAATCAGGTCTTTGGGAATAGCAGCGCAGTTAATCGCCACAAACGGTTTTTTCGCACGGGAACTTGCCGCATGAATGGCTTCCGCGCACACTTCTTTACCTGTACCACTTTCACCGGTGATGAACACCGTTGCTTTGCTTGGCGCAGCCGAATCAATTACACGGTAAACAGCCTGCATTGGCACGCTGCGACCAATAAAACCGTAGTACGCCCCTTCTGGTGACTGATTTCCGATTTTACTCTTGGGTTTCAGTGCATTATTAACCGTTACCCGTAGCAAATCCGCCTCACAAGGCTTGATAAGAAAGTCACTTGCGCCGTAGCGCATCGCTTCCACAGCGGCATCAATCGAACCATGCGCGGTCATGATCACCACCGGAATATCCGGATGATGTTGCCTGATGTCAGAAAGCACATCGAAGCCGGAAATGTCGGGCAAGCGCAGATCCAGCAGAATCAACGAAAACGTGCTGCCAGTAGAAAAGCGTTGAATCGCCTCTTGACCGGTACTTGCAATCTCTACCTCAACATCTAAAGGGTTAAGGTAAGACTTGTACAGAGCGGCTACTGAGGCGGTATCTTCCACCATCAAGATGCGCTTTTTAGCACCAGAACCTAGCATTAAACCCCCGCCATCTATCCCTAAATAAATCTATTTTTTATTAGAACGTCTGTTCTCAGTATAACGCTGTTTTCCACCTGCACAGGGCAAACAATGCGTTTTGCATTGCAATTTGCAAAAGAAAATGCAAATAGGTGAATAACCAATAACCCAAATAACATTCTGAACGTTTCAGTAATATTGGCACATTTAATGCGTTCAGTACAATGACCCTTCTAGGGTCACCTAGCCAACTGACGTTGTTTGTGAGCACTTTGTTCACTGAAACAAGATAGCCAACCGACCTTTTTTTGCGGTTGGCTTTTTTTTAGCTGTTTTTTATAAACAACGTCCTCAGCGCGGCTATTTCATCACGAAGCCCTGCCGCCGTTTCAAATTCCAGATTTTGTGCCGCCTCATACATCTGCGCTTCCAGTTTCTGGATTTGCGCTTCGATTTGCTGCGGTGATTGGGCAACATAAGCAGCATCGTCTTCTGCCACCGCCTTAAGTGACGCTTGCACCTTAGGTTTATGAGAACGGCGTTTACCGCCCAGCTCCAGTACATCGGCAACTTTTTTACTCAGCTTCTGTGGCACAATACCGTGCTTCTCATTATGCGCCTGTTGCTTGGCACGGCGGCGTTCCGTTTCTTCTATCGCACGCTGCATCGACCCGGTAATGGTATCACCATACAGAATCGCTTTACCTGCCAGGTTTCGCGCTGCACGGCCAATGGTTTGGATCAATGAACGGTCCGAGCGCAAAAAGCCTTCTTTATCCGCATCAAGGATCGCCACCAATGACACTTCCGGCATATCAAGGCCTTCTCGCAACAAGTTAATCCCCACCAGCACATCAAATTCCCCCAGACGCAAGTCACGGATAATTTCTACACGCTCCACCGTATCAATATCAGAATGCAGGTAACGCACCCGCACATCGTGTTCTTCCAGGTACTCAGTCAGATCTTCTGCCATCCGCTTGGTCAGGGTGGTGACCAACACCCGCTCATTTAACTTGGTGCGGATACGGATCTCAGATAATAAATCGTCTACCTGTGTCGCCACAGGGCGGACTTCCACCTCGGGATCCAACAACCCGGTTGGTCGAACGACCTGCTCAGCCACTTCACCACCCGATTTTTCCAGCTCATATTTACCCGGTGTTGCCGAGACATAAATGGTTTGCGGAGCTAGGGCTTCAAACTCGTCAAACTTCAATGGCCGGTTATCCAGCGCTGAAGGCAATCGGAAACCGTATTCCACCAACGTCTCTTTCCGTGAGCGGTCGCCTTTGTACATGGCACCGATTTGCGGCACGGTTACGTGGGATTCATCGATGATCAGCAAACCATCAGCTGGCAGGTAATCGAACAGGGTCGGTGGTGGCTCACCTTCTTCCCGTCCACTGAGGTAGCGGGAATAGTTTTCAATGCCTGAGCAATAGCCCAGCTCCTGCATCATCTCCAGATCGAACATTGTGCGCTGGGAAATACGCTGTTCTTCCAACAGCTTGTTGTTCTCCAGCAGGACTCTCTTGCGGTCAGCCAGCTCTTCTTTGATCTTCTCGATAGCATCGAGGATTTTTTCCCGGGGCGTGACATAGTGTGTCTTGGGGTAAATCGTGCAACGTGGAAGATTACGCTCAGAAATCGCCCCGGTCAGCGGGTCGAACACACTGATGCACTCTACCTCATCATCAAACAGCTCGATACGAATTGCATCGCGGTCAGATTCGGCCGGGAAAACATCAATCACTTCACCACGCACCCGGAACGTACCACGGGTAAACGCCTGATCGTTGCGGGTGTATTGCAGTTCAGCCAACCTTCGCAAAATGGCACGCTGTTCAATCATGTCCCCACGGCGCAGGTGAAGCATCATCTTGAGGTACGAATCCGGATCGCCCAGACCATAAATCGCCGACACTGACGCCACAATCACCACATCACGGCGCTCCATCAGGGCTTTTGTTGCCGACAGACGCATCTGCTCAACGTGCTCATTGATCGAGGCGTCTTTCTCAATAAAGGTATCAGACGCTGGCACATAGGCTTCCGGCTGGTAGTAGTCATAATAAGAGACGAAATACTCGACGGCATTTTCAGGAAAAAACGCCCGCATTTCACCGTAAAGCTGCGCCGCCAGCGTTTTGTTTGGTGCCAGTATCATGGTAGGACGACCGGCCTTTGCAATCACATTGGCCATGGTGTAGGTCTTCCCGGAGCCTGTCACGCCTAACAGTGTCTGGTGAGCAAGGCCAGCATCCAGACCTTCCAGTAGCTGGTTTATCGCGGTAGGTTGATCACCCGAAGGTTTAAACGGGGAATGGAGTTGAAACGTCTTGCCCATATCACTTCCGTGGCTGACACAGTAAAGAGCTCATTTTCCCCTCTCCTTGGTTCAAGTCAACTGACAAGATGCTGACAATATCACAGCAGTTGACACTTTGGACGCCTGCGCAGAAGATCCCACCCATACTGAAAAGATGGGCTCAAGGTCTGTTGACCTGAGCTGGCACAAACATAATTCGGGGAAAACAATGAGAAAAGTCGCGGTGGTAACCGGTGGTTCAGCGGGAATTGGATTGGCGGTCATAGATGGTTTTATCGCACAAGGATACGCCGTATACAGTCTGGACATTCAGCAAAGCCCCCGCGGCCAGTGGATTGAGTGCGACGTTACCCAGACAGAAGCGGTTCAGGCAGCGGTCCAGCAGGTTGTCGATAACGAAGGTCGAGTCGATGCCCTGGTGTGCAATGCCGGCGTCCATTTCAGCTCTACCATTGAAAACACCTGTGAAGAAGACTTTGACCGAGTCATGAACATCAATGTCAAAGGCGCCTACTACGCAATCCGGGCCTGCCTGCCCACGATGAAAGCGGCGAAATCCGGCAGCATTGTGCTTCTGGGATCGGATCAGTGCACGGTGGCGAAGCCTAACTCATTTGCCTACAACCTGAGTAAGCATGCGATTGCTTCTATGGCCAAAACCACAGCCATCGATTACGCAAAATACAATATCCGTGCAAATGCGGTATGTGCAGGTACAACCGAAACCCCGTTGTACCACAAGGCCATTGATGCTTACTGCGCCCGCTCCGGTGCCGACAAAGCCGACGTGCACAAAGAAGAAGGCAACCTGCAACCGCTGGGACGCATCGCACAACCAGAGGAAATTGCCAACCTGGTGGTTTTCCTTGCCAGCGATAAAGCCAGCTTCATCACCGGCAGTCTGCATGCGGCAGATGGCGGCTACACGGCACAATAACCATGAAAATCATTGACCCGCATCTGCACCTGTTCAACCTGGCGGAAGGCCAATATGGCTGGCTCCAGCCGGAAAAGCCACCCTATTGGGACGACAAACCCCTTATCTGCCGGGATTTTTCAGAGCAGGATTTGGTATTGCCCAGTTCGGTAACACTGGGCGGTTTTGTCCATATCGAGGCGGGCTTTGATAACGATAATCCCTGGCGGGAAATTGCCTGGCTGGAACAGGCCTGTACAACGCCTTTGCGCACCATTGGGTGTGTCGATCTCACGCTGCCAAAAAGCGCGTTTGACACACAAATCGCAGCATTGACAGAGTATAAATCGCTGGTTGGCGTCCGCCACATTCTCGATAACGATGCCATCGCCCTGCTCAGCAATGCTCAGGTGCTCCAGAACCTCGCTACGCTGGAGAAAGAAAGCCTTATTTTTGAAGCCCAGTTTGACGCCAACAACGACGCAGCCGTTGACGTTTTCTTCCGGGCAATGCAGCGTTTGCCTGCATTGAATATCGCCCTGAACCACGGCGGTTTTCCACCGTCTTCAGAAGATGAGAACTGGAAAGCGAATGGTAAAAAGATCGCCAGCTTGCCCAACCTGTATGTGAAAGCGTCAGGCTGGGAAATGTCAGACCGGGAATTTCAGCTCCCAGCCATGGCTGATCGCATTCAGAGTCTGGTGGACACCTTCGGTGAAGACCGTGTGATGCTGGCGAGTAATTTTCCTTTAACATTATTCAGGACGCCTTACGCATCGCTCTGGCAGGCGTATTTGTCTCTCGATTTCCCTCACACAGTACAGGAAAAACTCTGTTACCAAAACGCCTGTCGCTTCTACCGCTTTTAGCCGGAAACCAAAACCAGACAACCCGCACGAAGGCGGGTTGTTTCCAAGTGAAAGTGCGCCTATTTGATGAGCATGTGTGGTGAACGTTTTACCACTTCATCATTGAGTTCAATACCAATGCCCGGCGCTTCAGAGACCTCAAAGAAGCCATTGACCGGCTGAGGATCCTGAATACACAACTCACGGTTCCAGGATTTAATCGCATAGGTATGGTGCTCGTGGATCAGAAAGTTAGGGATCGCCGTTTCAAGATGCAGGGATGCCGCCGTCGCAACAGGACCACCACAGACATGGGCCTGAATGCGCACATCAAAGATATCAGCGTAATCACACACTTTCTTGGTTTCGGTAAATCCACCGCACAGACCGATATCCGGCTGCAACACATCCACACTCTGATCTTCCAGATACGGCCGTACGCCCCATCGATTGTAAAGGCGCTCGCCACCGGCAATTGGCACATCAACACACTCTGCCACTTTCTTATGCAGGGAGTGGTTGAGGTAATTAACCGGCTCTTCGTAATACATGCAATCGAACTCTTCAGCAATCTCACCCAGCTGAATCGCTGTTGTCGCCCCCGGCAGGCTGTGGCATTCAAAAATAATGTCCACTTCATCACCCACGGCCTCGCGAATGGCAGCCATACGCGCTCGGTACAGCTTCATTTCGGCGCGTGAAATGATCTTGGTGCGCTCGTAATAGGTGTTCCCATCCTTGTCATACATGATGGGATCCACTTTGACCGCATCATACCCTTCGGCCAATGCCTTCAGCGCCGCCTCAGCATACTCTTCTGGCTGGGACAAGGCTTTGAATTCTTTGTCCCAGTCAAACTGCAGCTGTGATGCATAAGTACGAAGCCTGTCATTCACCTTGCCACCCAGAAGTTGGTACACCGGCAACCCCAGCGCTTTGCCCTTGATATCCCAAAGCGCAGTATCGATGGCACTCATTGCCGCGTAAACCACCGGGCCGCCACCCAATCCCCAGAAGCTCTCACGCAGCATGCGTGACCAAAGCTTTTCGGTTTGGAAGGGGTCATGGCCAATCAAAAATGCCTCGGCCATTTCTTTGATCATGTTAGCGGCCGCGCTATGGCCCAAGTCATAAGCGAGGCCTGCTTCACCAACTCCACTGATGCCCTCATCAGTATGAATACGCACAAACACCGGATTCCACGGCGGACGCTCCGGACAATGAATATCAAAAACTTCGACTGATGTGACTTTCATCCATGTACTCCAATTTGTCTTTTTGTTTTATTCCATAAAGCTGGGGTCGAGTCGCCATGCTTTGCGTAGCAGCGAAGGCCATGCCAGCTGTCCGCCTGTCGCACCAGAATGGACAATGTTGGTCTGGGCAAAAATATTGTCCTGAATCGACTGCGGGACGTAGGTCACCTCTTTTCCTGCAGATTGCAGCATCAACTGCACTTCACAGGCCCGCTGCATGTCATAGAAAAGCATGAATGCGTCGCCTACTGTCGGTCCCAGTGTCAGGCCACCGTGATTCACCAGTAACATGTGGTTGGTTGACCCCAAATCGTCTTGCAGGCGCTTCCTTTCCTCATCATTCACCGCCAATCCCTCATAAGCGTGGTAAGACAGCGATGAGAGAGAAAACATCGAATACTGGCTTAATGGCAGCAGTCCTTCTTTTTGACTGGCCACTGCAATGGTTTCGTTAGTGTGCAAGTGAATCACACAGTGGGCATCATTGCGCACTTCATGAATCGCACTGTGGATGGTAAACCCGGCTGGGTTAATGGTGAACGGCGTGTCATCCAGAATATTGCCGTCCAAATCCACTTTGACCAGGTTGGAGGCAGTAACTTCATCAAAGGCCACCCCAAAGGCATTAACTAAATACGTATCCGTATCGGGGATACGCAGCGAGAGATGGGTATAAATCAGATCATCCCACCCCATATGTGCGACAAGCCGGTAGCAGGCGGCTAAGTCGATACGGCGCTCCCATTCAATATCACTCACTTTTCCTTTCAAATTCAGTGTCGGCAATGCTTCCACGTTGGCTTCCTTTCTCTTTTTCCTGATAGCCCAGCTTGTCTTATTTGTAGACGGCAGGCAAATAACCGGTTAAATAGTGTGTCCCTACAGGTAAAATAGCGCACTTTGCTGCCAGGAGGTGATTTTACGTTACTATGAAACGTTCAGGGGGTTGATGCTGTTGATTAACACACTTATCCACAGATTTTGTGGGTAACCTTCGCTAGCGCAAACAGGAAAAGCGTTCCCCAAAGTCAAACCCTTTTTGTCCATTTCGCCATTAAATCGAGTGATCACACGCCAAATCATCGAACGAGAGATAGATCACACTAGGGGCTGTTGACCTTTAGTGATGATTTTTGCAGCAACTCCCTCTTTGCAATGCAAGCTATTACATTGTCTTACACACAAAGAAAAGTACATCCTGAGTCAATCAAGAACAACAAGACACGTTATAAAGGGCAGAGAGAACAAAAAACCAGCCAACCATGATCACACATTGAGCAGATGATTTAATTTCGGCAAAATGTCGTAGATCGGGTGTTGACACCCACGAAGGCGATAGCTAAGATTCGCCCCGCTTTCAAGCGATTCCCCCGTAGTTCAGTCGGTAGAACGGCGGACTGTTAATCCGTATGTCACTGGTTCAAGTCCAGTCGGGGGAGCCAAATTCCGAGGCATCGCAAATGCGATGAATCAGTAAAATTCTGTTCCCCCTTAGTTCAGTCGGTAGAACGGCGGACTGTTAATCCGTATGTCGCTGGTTCAAGTCCAGCAGGGGGAGCCAAATTTCGAGACATCGCGAATGCGGTGAATCAGTAAAATTCTGTTCCCCCTTAGTTCAGTCGGTAGAACGGCGGACTGTTAATCCGTATGTCGCTGGTTCAAGTCCAGCAGGGGGAGCCAAATATCAAAGCCTTGTTGAAAGACAGGGCTTTTTTTTCGTCTGTGATTTGGTGCTTAGTATCAATATGTCACTGTTTTTACTTTTGATTTGTAAATACTGCGCCCTCACCGTTTTTGCCTGTTTTCCGGACGGTAAGCAAACACTCCAAACAGGATAAAGTTTGACCATCTTGGCAATTTTGATGAAAAACCCTTTCCCCTATCTGTTGTTATAGCGGCGTCAAAGGCCGATAATACATAGATCTCTTTAAAATTTTCGAAGAATGGCATGACTGAGTATTTACTGCTTCTTGTCGGCACCGTCCTGGTTAACAACTTTGTGCTGGTTAAGTTTCTTGGCCTGTGCCCATTTATGGGTGTCTCCAAAAAACTCGAAACCGCCATTGGGATGGGGCTTGCGACCACATTCGTACTGACACTCGCATCAGTGAGTGCCTATTTGGTCGAAACCTATATTCTGGCACCGCTGGGGCTTGGGTATCTACGTACCCTGAGCTTTATCCTGGTGATCGCGGTCGTCGTGCAATTCACTGAAATGGTTGTGCACAAAACCAGCCCGACCCTTTATCGCCTGCTGGGGATTTTCCTGCCCCTCATTACCACCAACTGCGCCGTGCTGGGTGTCGCCCTGCTGAATATCAATGAACGGCACAACTTTATCGAGTCCATCATTTACGGTTTTGGTGCGGCTGCAGGCTTCTCGCTGGTACTGATTCTGTTTGCGGCGATGCGTGAACGTATTGCCGCAGCGGATGTTCCCCAACCGTTTCGGGGAGCATCGATTGCCATGATCACGGCAGGACTGATGTCACTGGCATTTATGGGCTTTACAGGGTTGGTGAAACTGTAATGACTGGAATTTTGATTGCGATTATTGCTATCGCTGTTCTGGCGGCCGTATTCGGGATCTTGCTAGGCTTTGCGTCTGTACGTTTTAAAGTCGAAGCCGATCCTATCGTCGACCAGATAGATGCGATTCTTCCCCAAACCCAGTGTGGCCAGTGTGGCTACCCGGGTTGTCGACCTTATGCAGAAGCCATTGCCAATGGCGATGCCATCAATAAATGCCCTCCGGGTGGTCAGGCGACCATAGAAAAGCTGGCTGACCTGATGGGCGTTGAAGCCACCGAGTCCGCCCATGATGAAGAGAAAGGCCTCAAAAAAGTGGCCTTCATTCATGAAGACGACTGTATCGGTTGCACCAAATGTATCCAGGCTTGCCCGGTCGATGCCATTGTTGGCAGCACCAAAGCCATGCATACCGTAATTAAAGATGAATGTACCGGGTGCGATCTTTGTGTTGCCCCCTGCCCGACTGATTGTATTGAAATGATCCCAGTTCAAACGACCCCTGAAACCTGGAAATGGCAGCTCGACCAAATTCCAGTGGTACACATTCACGATGACTCAGAGAAGGAGATCAAACAAGCATGATCACCTTAATTGAGCAAATTAAACAGGGACAGGTCTGGGATTTCCACGGCGGTATCCACCCACCGGAAAACAAACGCCAGTCAAGCGAAACCAGTATCTTGCCGGTTGCCATTCCCAATGAAATTGTACTGCCAGTTAAACAGCATATCGGTACCGCAGGACAGATACTGGTTAACGTGGGCGACAAGGTGCTGAAAGGCCAGCCACTGACAAAATCCGATGCTATTCAGTGCTGCCCTGTTCACGCGCCAACATCCGGCGAGGTGGTTGCCATCGAGCCCCGCACCATTGCGCACCCTTCAGGCCTGACCGATACCTGTATCGTCATTCGTCCCGATTTTGAGGACAAATGGGGAGACAAAGTTGCTCTGGCTGATTTTCACAAGGAGTCAGGCGAAGCGCTGATTGACCATATCCGCCTGATGGGCATTTCAGGTATGGGGGGCGCGGGCTTCCCTGCCGCCAGAAAACTGCAAACCGGCATTGCCCGCACTGAAATCCTGATCATTAACGGTGCAGAATGTGAACCTTACATCACGGCAGACGATCGCCTGATGCAAGAGCGCGCAGAAGAGATTGTCCAGGGAGTTGAAATCCTCCAGCACATCGTCAACCCCAAGCTGACAGTCATTGCCCTGGAAGACAATAAACCTGAAGCGATAGACGCTCTGAAACGCGCCACCCGCGATAAAACGGATATCGTGGTTCAGGTTGTGCCAACCAAATATCCATCAGGTGGCGAAAAACAGCTGATCAAACTGATCACTGGAAAAGAAGTCCCCACCAATGGGATCCCGGCGGCTATCGGTGTGATGATGCAAAACGTGGGAACTGTGTTTGCCATCAAACGCGCAGTGATCGACGGTGAGCCCCTGATTGAACGCGTCGTCACATTGACAGGCACGACCCTCAAAGAACAACGCAACCGCTGGGCGCTGTTAGGCACACCGGTTTCCTTCCTGCTTGATAAGCATGGCTACCAGCCTGATAAGAAACTGGAGCGTGTGATCATTGGCGGCCCTATGATGGGTTACACCATTCCACACCCGAATGTTCCTATCACCAAAGTCACCAACTGCATATTGGTGCCATCGCGGCGTGAAATTGCACCATCAGAAGGTGAAGTAGCCTGTATTCGTTGCAGTGCCTGTGCTGAGGCTTGTCCGGCATCTCTGCTGCCCCAGCAACTGCAGTGGTATGCCAAAGATCAGGACTTTGACAAGTGCGAAGAATACAACCTGTTTGACTGCATTGAGTGTGGCGCCTGCGCCTATGTCTGCCCCAGTGAAATCCCGCTGGTGCAGTACTACCGCCAGGCAAAATCTGAAATCCGCGCACGCAATGCTGAACAGCAGGCGGCAGAGCGCGCCAAAGAGCGTTTTGAAGCGAAAAAAGCGCGGATGGAACGTGACAAAAAAGCGCGTGAAGAACGCCATAAGCAAGCGGCCGAAAACCGTCGCAAAGCCATGGAGAAATCCGGTGATGGTGACGCTATCGCAGCTGCCATTGCGCGTGTTAAAGCCAAGACCGAGCAGGACAGTGCCGCCACTGCTGTTAAACCTGCAGTAGCCGCCGCCATCGCCAGGGCGAAAGCCAAACAGGCAGAAGCTGCGGCCAAAGGCCAGGCTGAACCTGACAACAGTGAAATGGCTAAATTGCGTGAAGAGCGCAAACGTCAGGCACGTGAGCGCAAAGCACAGAAAGCGGCAGAATCACAGGCGGAAAGCGCCTCTGATGATAAAAAAGATGCTGTCGCGGCGGCCATTGCCCGTGCCAAAGCACGCAAAGCGGCGCAGCTGGCGGACGCGGAGTTCCAACAAGCAGAACCGGTACAAGAGGCTGCTCAGACGGAGGACGATCCTAAGAAAGCTGCTGTCGCTGCTGCCATTGCCCGCGCCAAAGCACGCAAAGCGGCACAGCAGGCGGACGCGGAGTCCCAGCAAGCAGAACCGGTACAAGAGGCAGCTCAAACGGAGGACGATCCTAAGGATCCTAAGAAAGCCGCCGTTGCTGCCGCTATTGCCCGTGCTAAAGCGCGCAAAGCGGCGCAGCAGGCAGAGGCCAGCGCCCCAGAGGCAGAGCCTGCCCAGAAAGCAGCACCGGTAGAAGACGATCCCAAAAAAGCAGCTGTCGCGGCGGCTATCGCCCGCGCCAAAGCGCGCAAAGCGGCGCAGATGAAAAACAATAGCGAGGAAGACTAACCGTGGCCTTTTTTATTGCCAGTAGCCCACATAGCCACAGTCGCAAAAGTACCAGCGATATCATGATGACAGTGATACTCTGCACCTTGCCCGGTATCGCTGCGCTTTGTTATTTCTTCGGATGGGGTGTGCTTATCCAGGTTGCCCTGGCGTCGTTAACTGCCTTGGTTGCCGAAGCCGCCATTGTCAAAATGCGCGGTCGTCCGGTTAAACGTTACCTGAAAGATAACTCAGCCCTGCTGACCGGTGTGCTGCTGGGTATTGCCATTCCCCCTTTTGCTCCATGGTGGATTGTGGTTATCGGTACCCTGTTTGCGGTGGTTATTGCCAAGCAGCTTTATGGCGGCTTGGGGCAAAACCTGTTTAACCCCGCCATGGTTGCTTATGTCGTACTGCTGATTTCATTCCCGGTTCAAATGACCACCTGGCTGCCGCCCTCTGAGCTGGTGGCCCAGTCGATGGGTTTTACAGACAGCGTTGCCGCCATTTTTACAGGCCTGACGACAGACGGGTTCAGCGTCAACCAGCTTCGTATTGCCGTTGATGGCAGTACCATGGCAACGCCTTTAGACACCATCAAAACGTCACTGCTGGCCGGTGAGACTGTCTCCGAAGCTCTGGAAAAGCCAGTGTTTGAAAGCTTTGCTGGTATCGGCTGGGGCTGGGTGAATATCGCCTTCCTGTTTAGTGGTCTTGTCCTGCTGAAGAAAAACACCATCCAATGGCACATTCCAGTCGCCATGCTGGGTACGCTGTTTGTATTCAGTCTGGTGGGCTATGCCATCAGTCCTGATGGCGTGGCGTCTCCACTTATGCATCTTTTATCGGGCGCGACCATGTTGGGGGCATTTTTCATCGCCACCGATCCGGTCTCTGCCTCGACCACAGAACGCGGACGACTGGTTTTCGGCGCCATGATTGGGGCGCTGGTTTACCTGATCCGCACTTTTGGCGGGTTTCCTGACGGCGTGGCCTTCGCCGTCCTGATTGCAAACATGTGTGTGCCCTTGATTGACTATTACACCAAGCCGACCACATACGGCCACAGGAAGGAAAGCAAATGATCCGCGCGATGAGAAACAATGGCGCAATCCTTGCGCTGGCGGCACTGCTTTCAACAGGCTTAGTTGCCGTGACCAATACGTTGACGAAAGACACCATTGCTGAGCAGCAACGCCTCCAGCTTCTCAAGGTGTTGAATCAGGTGATCCCTGAAGAGCTGCATGACAATCCACTGGCCAAGACCTGTACGCTGGTAACAAGTCCAAGCCTTGGAACAAATGAGCCAATGCCTGTTTATATCGCCAGGAAAAACGGTGAACCGACTGCCATGGCGATCGAAGCCATCGCACCTGATGGTTACAACGGCGCAATAAAAATACTGGTAGGTGTCGATACCCAGAATACCGTGCTGGGCGTTCGCGTACTGAACCACAATGAAACACCGGGGCTGGGCGATAAAATCGATCTCAATGTGTCTGACTGGGTGCTTTCATTCAGCGGTAAACGCATAGAGAGTGAAGAAGATAAGCGTTGGGCGGTCTATAAAGATGGCGGCCAGTTTGACCAGTTCACGGGCGCGACCATCACACCGCGTGCAGTGATAAATGCCGCGCGTCAGGCCGCGTGGTACGCAATGCAGAACAAAGACACCATTATTCGCCAACCCCAGAATTGTGGAGCCGAATCATGAGCCAGAACAAAGCGCTAATGAAAGAGGGAATGTGGGCCAATAACCCGGCACTGGTGCAGTTGCTGGGCCTTTGTCCCCTGCTCGCCGTTTCTGCCACTGTGACCAATGCATTGGGTCTGGGCATCGCGACACTGCTGGTACTGATGGGCTCCAACCTGACGGTTTCCCTGGTGCGCGAGTGGGTGCCTAAAGACGTCCGCATCCCTATTTTCGTGATGATCATTGCCTCACTGGTGACCTGCGTGCAACTGCTGATGAACGC
Source organism: Grimontia sp. THUN1695 (assembly GCF_059704325.2). Classification (NCBI taxonomy): domain Bacteria; kingdom Pseudomonadati; phylum Pseudomonadota; class Gammaproteobacteria; order Vibrionales; family Vibrionaceae; genus Grimontia; species Grimontia sp. THUN1695. Next base: position 1,881,030 of record NZ_AP046577.1, read on the forward strand.
CTATGCATTTGGCCTGTACCAGTCTTTGGGTATCTTTATTCCGCTTATCGTGACCAACTGCATTATCATCGGCCGTGCAGAAGCCTTCGCTTCCAAAAACATGCCCCTGCCTTCTGTTTTAGATGGCTTCTGGATGGGCATGGGCATGACCGCCGCCCTGTTTGTACTGGGCGCTATCCGTGAAATTCTGGGTAATGGCACGCTCTTTGATGGTGCAGACAGACTTTTAGGTGACTGGGCAGCAGGATTGCGCATTGAGATATTCCACACTGACAGCCCATTCCTGCTGGCTATCTTGCCACCGGGTGCATTTCTGGCCGTCGGTTTCCTGATTGCGGCGAAAAACGTTATCGATGCCCGACAGGCGAAAAAACAACCTAAAGAAAAAGTTGTCATTGAGCGTGTCCGCGTCACTTCTGCTGACTAACGTGACTTCAACGGATGAAGATATAACAAATGAATAACGAAAAACGCATTCAGATACTGGAACGATTAAGAGCGGAAAACCCGCACCCCCAGACTGAACTCAACTGGAGCACGCCGTTTGAGCTGCTTATCGCGGTATTGCTTTCAGCACAGGCCACCGACGTCAGTGTGAACAAAGCTACGGATAAGCTGTACCCTGTTGCCAACACGCCACAAGCCATGCTTGAGCTTGGTGTTGAAGGCGTAAAGGAATACATCAAAACCATTGGCTTGTTTAACTCCAAAGCGGAAAACGTCATTAAGACCTGCAAAATCCTGATAGAGCAACATGGCGGTGAAGTACCGGAAAACCGGGAAGCGCTGGAAGCCCTGCCGGGTGTAGGGCGCAAAACCGCCAATGTGGTGCTGAACACCGCGTTTGGTTGGCCAACGATTGCAGTAGACACCCACATTTTCCGCGTGTCTAACCGCACCAAGTTTGCGATGGGGAAAAATGTCGATCAGGTAGAACAGAAACTGCTGAAAGTGGTACCCAAAGAGTTCAAAGTCGATGTGCACCACTGGTTAATCCTGCACGGTCGCTACACCTGTGTGGCCCGTAAACCACGCTGTGGAAGTTGCATTATCGAAGATCTTTGTGAATTCAAAGACAAGGTTTATCCGGACGAATAATCACTGACCCTTTCTCTGTCATTAACTGATAAACTAGGCGTGCAGACACAATTAAGGAGAATGTCATGAGCAATAGTCGTATTTTGCATACCATGATCCGCGTTGGCGATTTGGACCGTTCCATTGCCTTCTACACCAACGTAATGGGTATGCAACTGCTGCGCAAAAGCGAAAATGAGCAGTACGAGTACACGCTGGCGTTTGTTGGTTACGGTGATGAATCAGAAGGTGCAGTGATTGAGCTGACCTACAACTGGGGCACCACGGAATATGAGCATGGCTCAGCGTTTGGTCACATCGCCATTGGTGTTGACGATATTTACGCGACTTGCGACAAATTGCGTGCAGCAGGCGCAAACATCACCCGCGAACCAGGCCCAGTAAAAGGCGGCACCACGGAAATCGCGTTTGTCGAAGATCCTGACGGCTACAAAATCGAATTGATCCAGAATAAGAGTGCTTCTGAAGGTTTAGGTAACTAACCCAGAGAAGGACAAAAAACGCCTGGCTTCAAATAAAGCCGGGCGTTTTTTATTCCAGATTTTTTGAACCGAGATTAAATAATGGTTCTGCCCAGTGATATCACCACCCGGCGGTTCTTGTTTCTACCAATCGGGCTTTCGTTTTCCGCAATAGGACGGCGTTCACCGTATGCTTCAACCTGTATCCGGTCTTTTGGCAAACCCAGCGACATAAAATACGCTTCCAACTTTTGCGCACGGATCTCTGACAGTCGCTGGTTAGCCACCTTTGCACCTCGGTTATCGGTGTATGTCGCCATCAACACCAGATCAATGTCCGGGCTGTAACGCACAAACTCAGCAATTTGCGCCAGTCTCGCCATCGAGGCTTTATTCAGCTCAGCACCGTTTTCATCATAGTGAAGCACGGTAAAAGCAATGTCTTCAAACGAGTACGGAAGCAGGCGCGAGATACAGCCGCTGAACTCGTTATATGGCTGCTGGAATGACACCGATGACAGTGCGATTTCTACGCGTTTGCCACGGCTTTGCCACTCTTTAAAACTGAACGTAGGGTAACGTCCGTTTTCGAGCTCAGACAACATACTCCACGCCGTCTGCCCATCCACAAACCCATTAAACTGTTTGAAGAAACGCAACCTATCAATGTACTCCGCAGGCTCTCCAGGCAGCCAAACTGGCGGCATAGACACTAAGGACACGTTCTGGGTTTGTCCCATAGGGCGACGCATTTCCAGCTCAAAATCCAGATTAATTTTCTTACTGGCACGGGAAGAAAACATCGCCATGCCATAGTTAGGGATAGCGTGTTCAATACGACATTCAATCGGGGTATCCACCGTTACTGTCCACACTGACTCGGTAGGCTTGGCCACGTAGTATTTACCTGCACTCGCCGACAACGGAGCAAGGCTGGCGGCGATGCACAATGTCAACAGCGATGCGTTTTTCATCACGATGGCAATTCCTGTTGCGACAATGAAAAAGGGGGATGCTTATCTTATCGGACAGCTGACACGTATCTTTAGTGTTATTTTCACCCTTCCCATCCAAACTAGAAAATGAAAAAGCGGGACGCTTCTGCCATAATGCCCACCTGATTTTTTTAAGTTATCTGAAGCATGACCCAAGAGACCGACCTGAACGCATTAAAAGCAAGATTTCGTGGCTATTTTCCTGTCGTTATCGACGTTGAAACAGCAGGCTTCAATCCGCAAACCGATGCGCTGCTGGAAATCTGCGCCGTGACATTAAAGATGGACGAGGATGGTTGGCTTTCTCCAGACAAAACAATTCACTTCCACGTTACGCCATTTGAAGGTGCCAACCTGGAACAGGAAGCATTGGCGTTTAACGGCATTAAAGATCCTTTCAGCCCGCTTCGTGGCGCGGTTGATGAAGAACATGCCCTGAAAGAGATCTTCAAGCTGATCAGAAAAGAGCAAAAGGCATCAGGCTGTCAGCGAGCAATCATGGTCGCCCACAACGCCAACTTTGATCACAGCTTTGTCATGGCAGCCTCTGAGCGCGCCAACCTTAAACGCAACCCATTCCATCCGTTTGCGACTTTTGATACTGCCGCACTCAGTGGTTTAGCCCTGGGGCAAACTGTACTGGCAAAAGCATGTAAAACCGCAGGTATTGCTTTCGACAACAACGAGGCACATTCCGCCCTTTACGACACAGAGCGCACAGCCGAGCTGTTTTGTGAAATTGTAAACAGGTGGAAGAAATTAGGCGGTTGGCCGGTTTTAATGCCGGAAGAAAAGTCCGAACAACAATCAGACGAATAGCACTCTCCTCCCTTACGTGTATAACATGGCGGAATCGCACAAAATAAAAGGCATTTCGTCATTATCCACTTTCACTCTCTCCAGCGTTTTAAACAAAAGTCTGAAATCAATCTCAGTTAGCACAAATCATCAACAAGATCTTGCGCAAACTATTGATAACAAGAAAGCAACATTTTCCAAATTGCTACTTATACTGTCTTAGAAACAATTAACACGTCCCATCAACGGAATAGGATGTGGTTAATGACGTTGATTACAACAATCTCCCTATCCAGCGGTAAGTTGCAGGTTGTTAGGATTGATAAGGCAGTGACAGAGAGGCATTTATAGATGAAACGTGTAACGCAACGTACCTTACTTTCTACCGCCATCGCGCTGGCCGCCTTTCAGGCCCATGGCGCAGGCTTCCAAATCAGTGAACACTCTGCCAGCGGTTTAGGCCGCGCGTTTGCCGGTGAGGCTGCAATCGCAGACAACGCTGCTGTCGCTGCCCGCAACCCAGCAGCGATGACGATGTTTGATTCCGCACAGGTGTCAGGTGGTTTGTCGTTTGTACAGCCAGATGTCGATGTAACAGTAAAAAATGCTGCACTAAATGGAACGACATTGGGGGCTGACGAACATAACGATGTTGCACCAGATGCCCTAGTACCTAATTTCCACTACGTTCGTCCATTGAACGATAGAATGGCTTTGGGATTCTCAGCTTTCTCTAACTTTGGTTTGTCAACCGAATACCCAACAGATTCGCCAGCGGGAGCAATCGGCGGGCAGACTGAATTGTTGACGGTAGATTTCAATGCCAACTTTGCCTATGAGATTAACGATCAGTTGAGTCTTGGGGCTGGCCTTAATGCGGTATACGCCGACGCGGAACTTAAGCGACAAAAAGGCATATTGAGTAGCAGTTTTGCTTTAGGTGGCTCTGCGACCGATGAAATTTCTTACCTAGCCGGTGATGGTTGGGGTTTTGGGTGGAATGTTGGTGCACTTTGGCAATTCAATAAAGATAATCGACTTGGTGTTGGTTACCGTTCAAAGGTAGATATCACCCTTGAAGGCGATTATAAAGGTACCTCTGCAACTAGCACAGTGCCTGGAGAGTTAGAACTAAACCTTCCTGATATTTTTGAATTTTCTGGTTTCCATAAACTCAGCAATGAGTGGGCTGTTCACTACAGCGCAATGCGAATAGGTTGGAGCCGTTTCCAAGAGTTAAGAGCAACGAGTTCTCAATGTCTTAGTCTTGCTGGTCAAGGTGTGTGCCTTCAGAAAGACGAAAAATGGGACGACACATGGCGTTATGCAGTTGGTGTGACGCACTTCCTCAATGACCAATGGGAGTTGAGAGCTGGCTATGCGAAAGATGAAAGCCCAGTGCCCAATTCACACCGTACTCTCAGCATTCCGGATACTGAGCGCGATTGGTACACATTTGGAGCAACCTACTTCGCAACTGATAACCTGAGCATTGATGCAGGCTTTGCTTATTTAAGCGGCGATGATGTAAAGGGTGCTGAAAGTGAAAACCTACCTGGTGGAGCTGTCGCTAGCTATGACTTCACAGTAGGCGGAGATGCTTACATTTACGCTCTCAGTGCAAACTATACCTTCTAATCAACCATTACAAAAAAGAGAAAAGCCGATTTTTTTCAATCGGCTTTTTTTGTTTTCAATCACAAAAGTAACATTTCACTGTTACACAGGTGACAACCATTCTCGGTTATTGTGCGGCACTTTTAAACACCTGTTCATTTTTCAATCAAGTCTTTTCACGTTATTAACGAACAGTTACAGGTAGTTTGGCATCACCAAGTAATGATTAGTGCTTTTACTTAAAACACAAGTTTTCTACCTAGACACAAAGTGCCGAAAAACCATTCTCTCATGCCGCATTTAACACCTATTTAACATGACTGCGCAACGTGACATAGTAACCAGCACAAAGATCCGACCAGCAGACATATCAATTTGATATAGGCTGAACGGTTTTCCCAACGCACTGAATATATTGGATTTTGCTTGGTCAATTGTTAACCAAGCACTCAGATGGACGAGAGGCTGTATGTCAAAAAAATTATCAAGAAGCGCCCTGGCGGTCACCATTGCCCTTACTGCACCAACAGCATGGAGTGCAGGTTTTCAGGTATCAGAGCATTCAGCTAGTGGACTAGGCCGTGCCTATGCGGGTGATGCAGCGATGGCAGACAATGCTTCGGTAATGGCACGTAACCCAGCTTCAATGGCGCTGTTTTCAGAAACACAGATTTCTGGGGCGCTGCATATTATCAATCCAGAAATAGACATAACCGATACAACAACTAACCAAAAAGCCTCTGATGTGGCCCCAATACAGCTAGTTCCCGCATCGTATTATGTTAACCCCATAGACTCCAACTGGGCTTTAGGGTTGGGGCTGTATACCGTTTATGGTGTTGCTACAGACTATCCTGACGCCTTCAATGCCGGAGATCTTGCCGGTGATACTTCCCTTATCTCAGTCAATCTCAATCCCGCTGTGTCATATCGCATCAATGATCAGGTCAGTATCGGCGGTGGTCTGAATATCGTATACGCAATCGCTGAACTTAATCGACATTTTGGTATCGCTTCCGTCGCCACCTCAAAATCTGCTGGCGACAAGCTGGTCAGTATGGAGGGGAATACTTGGGGATTGGGTTGGAATGTGGGTGCATTGTATGAAGCAGACGCTAACAATCGCTTCGGGATTGCTTACCGATCTGAGATTGAACTGGACTTTGAAGGTGATTTCACTGATTACTCCGGCCGCATTGTTCCTGGAGGCGGTCAGGTTAAAGGCGACCTAACAGTACCACTACCTGCCATTCTCGAAGTATCAGGATTCCACCAGCTAAATACAACCTGGGCAATTCATTACAGTGTGCTGTGGTCAGAATGGCGTAATTTTACAGAATTGAAAGCAACGGGGGACGGCTGCTCACAGACAAATGGCATTTGCTTTTTCAAAGACGAACAGTATGACAATGCATTTCGCTATTCTATTGGGACAACATACACACTGGATGAAGATTGGACACTACGTACCGGTTTTGCATTTGATGAACAGGCAGGTAAGTCAACCCTCAGCATCCCGGATACAGACCGTTACTGGTTCTCCGCTGGCGTAACATACCAGTATTCTCCAACACTCTCTTTTGACGCTGGTGTGACGTATATCCATAGCAAATCCAGTTCGTTTGAAGAAAGCAGCAGTGTATCTGGTATTGACTATACCTTCGATGGCAAAGGGGCTGCATACCTAGCCGCATTCCAAGCAAACTACATATTCTAGGTCAGTGACACAGGGAAGAATGTATGAACCTACTTAATGTGAAAAAAGCCAAACTCTCTCTTATGCTGACCGCGGTGCTGGGACTATCCGCTTGTGGTGACACTGAGTTGAGCGGTAGTAATAGCGATTCTCTCTTTGAAGAGCAATATATCCAGCAAAGCCTGAAAGCGCCGACGAAGATCAATTTTCACCTATCTGGTGATGATGCCAATGTTCCAGGTCCCAGTTTTGTGCTGATGGACACACGTGATGGAACATTGAACATTCCAACGGCCGAAAACACTCAGGCATCACAGTCATCAAAACGCGCCGCATTATCAAACACCCTCGCCGATCCGCGCGCCGCAATGAACACCATGGATGGCTGGCCAGTCTCTATGCCTTTTATTTTGCCATTTGACGGGGCTGGTCTTGCCAATGGCATTGTTACGTCTGGTGTCATGATTGCCCAACTCACGGAGGGGGTAACTGGCTCGCCGAACCTGAAAAAACAGTTAGTCAATGGCGTTGACTATCGCGTGATATCAGACGCAAAAAATGATCGCTTGGTTATTCAATTCAGCCGTTCGCTTGAAGAAAAAGGCGAGTATATTGTCGCTCTCACCAACGCTCTGACTGACAGAAACGGTGACTCACTGGGTATGTCGTCTTCGTACGCCACCCTGGTCACAAAGTCCAATACCATTGTCAATGACGCAATTGCCCAGGCGGCCGCTGTCACTAAAGGCATTAATGCAATCTTTGGTCAATTAGGCGTAGATAACCAAGACATCATATACAGTACCTGGTTTACCACTCAATCTGTCGGAGATACGTTGTATGCGACCAAAGCCGCTATCGCGACAGGCGTGAGTGCAGGAAGTTTCGGTGCGGTTTGGAAAGGGTCGGCAAATCCGAACAATGTGGACATGTCCCAGGCCTATTTAATGTCAGTACCGGCATCAGGACAGGACTATGCGACAGCCATTCAGGCCGATTCAAACTTTGCTACGTATGTTGATCCGGACGGAACAGCAACGCCACTCTTGGTTGGCTCATACCTTGCAGACTCAGTCACTGTCACCAAAGGTACGGTAAAACTGCCCTACTTCCTTGAAAAAGGTGCTTCATTATGGAACAGCACACCTTTTGAATCCGGCATGCCAAGTCTTGCAGTCATTTCGAATGCTTTGAATGACAGCCGTCATGCTGGCACAGTAGCCCAGCAACTTGTCGAAGCTGGCATTGATGTTTCAACGTTAGCAGACAATATCAGCGAGCAACTCAAACTCGTTGGCCTGACATTGGCAGACAGTACGGGTGAACAGTTAGACGCTGAGCGAATCATCACCAGATACAGCCCAATCCCGCAGGTAAAATCTCTGGATGATGTGCCATTTATCTTATTTACCCCGACAACGCCAACAGGCGCCATGGAGCTGGTGATTTACCAGCATGGTATCACTTCAGCGAAAGAAAATGCGTATGCCTTCGCTGCCAACCTGATTAATGGCGCGAAGGGACTAGGTAAAAATCTCGCCATTTTGGCTATCGACCAGCCTATCCATGGTGAGCGCAGTCTTGATTCAACCCGATCTGCGAATGTTGATGCGACAAACTACCTGAATCTGGCTTACCTGCCAGTAGGGCGAGACAATTTACGACAAAGTGTCTTAGACAATCTCGGTCTTCGCGCTGCGGTCACCCTTTCACAAGGGGCTGGCTTGTTTTCAGGCACGCCCTTAGCACTGCTGGATGATACCACAGCCCAAAAACCATCACTGTTTGGTCACTCGCTGGGTGGCATTACTGGGTTTGGTACAATCGTAACGGCGAATAATACCCTGAGCAGTGCCGACATAGACAATAGTAGTGCTGACGCATTATTTACATTCTCACGGATCGCTGCAGCAAACACCGGGGGCCAAATCGTGAACCTTCTGATTGGATCAGACACTTTTGGGCCACTCATTAGAGATACTGTCACGGCAGGTGTCTCTCAAGCAGAACAAGCGAACATTTTGAATCAGTTTGCTTATGCGGCACAAACCGTTTTGGATACTGTTGATCCCTTCAACCTTATCACCCTGAACGATTATACAGAAACAAACGTTTTAAGCGGCTTGCCAATTTATATGCAGCAAGTCAAAAACGACAATACAGTACCCAATGCTGTTGAGGATGCACCATTTGCTGGCACACACCCTCTCGCAACAGCTCTGAATTTAACCATTGTAAACAGTGGCTCGCAAGCTACCAGCGGTGGACGCAACATCACCAAATTCAATAACGTAGGTCAACACAGTTCAGTTATCGCACCGCAAAATAATGATTTAAGTGATGTAAACCATACAGTGGAAATGCAGTCTCAACTTGTCCAATTCTTGAGTGGTGCAATGGAAGACTTTGCTGTCGCTGATACAAGCGTGCTTGAATAGTACCGGCATCATATTCCACTACAAACGGCCAGCTCCGCTGGTCTTTTGGCTTTTCACTCCAATTCCTTTCAATTTCCCCTCGACAACATCAAAAATATCAGCAAACTGTGATCTTCATCTTTTGGGGATAGGTTTTGCTCCGTTGGGGCTGTTGTAGGGATAAGAAAAGTATGAATCCAGTTGTTATTGCAGTTTGCGTCATGCTGGCGTTGGCCCTGTTACGGGTAAACGTTGTCGTTGCGCTAACTTTCAGTGCCGTCTTAGGCGGTGTTATCAGCGGTATGTCACTGCCAGAAACCATTTCTGCGTTTGAAGGGGGACTGGGTGGCGGTGCGACTATCGCACTGAGTTATGCCATGCTGGGCGCTTTTGCCGTTGCGCTTAGCCGTTCCGGTATCACCGATTTGCTTGCGCAGTCTGTGGTGAGAAAAATCCACGGTAAAGAGAGTGAAAATGCCTCTGTAGCCCTAAAATACATGGTGCTTGTGGCTCTTGGGCTGTTGGCAGTTTCCTCACAGAATGTTATTCCTGTACACATCGCCTTTATTCCTATTGTGATCCCTCCCCTTTTGCATGTGTTTGCCAAGCTCAAATTGGATCGTAGGTTAGTCGCATGTGTGCTGACATTTGGTTTGATCACGCCCTATATGGTACTGCCCATTGGCTTTGGCGGTATCTTCCTGAACAATATTTTGTTAAAGAATCTCCATGATAATGGATTGAATATTGTTGCCAGCCAGGTACCACAAGCCATGTTACTTCCCGCAGCAGGAATGATATTTGGTGTGTTGGTTGCTACGTTTATCAGCTACCGTAAACCCCGTGAATACTCAGAAGAAATGATCCTGGCGGCTGAGCCGGAGAAAACAGAGTTCCAACCGAAGAATATTCTAATTGCCGTGATTGCCATTGCAGCAGCATTAGGCGTGCAGCTTTACACAGGTTCAATGATCGTGGGGGCGCTGGTTGGCTTTATGGTCTTTACCTTCGGTGGTGTGATCAAGTGGAAAGACACCCAGGACGTATTTTCCCGCGGCGTACACATGATGGCCATGATCGGTTTTATCATGATTTCAGCAGCCGGTTTTGCTGCAGTTATGAAGGCAACAGGCGGCGTAGAAACGCTAGTAGCATCACTGTCATCAACCATTGGCGACAATAAACCACTGGCAGCCCTACTGATGCTGGTCGTGGGGTTGTTGGTAACCATGGGCATTGGCTCATCGTTTTCCACCATTCCGATTATCGCCACCATCTATGTACCTTTAGCCATGGCATTTGGCTTTTCACCGATGGCAACAGTGGCGTTGGTTGGCACAGCGGCTGCATTGGGTGATGCAGGGTCACCAGCTTCTGACTCAACATTAGGCCCGACATCAGGTCTGAATACCGATGGGCAACATGAACATATTTGGGACACTGTCGTTCCGACATTTATCCACTACAACCTACCGCTGATCGGCTTTGGTTGGCTGGCAGCAATGATCTTATAAATGTATAAGTAACAAGAAAAATACAAAAAGCCTCTGAATTCAGAGGCTTTTTGTTATGTAGAAAAGAAAACTCAGTTGTTATCTTCCATATCGCGGCGTGCTGCTGCATTTTTAATTAGCGGCTGAAGCTCACCTTTCTGAAACATTTCCAGAATGATGTCACAACCGCCAATCAGCTCACCTTCAACCCACAATTGAGGGAAAGTTGGCCATTGTGCGTAGATTGGCAGCTCCGCACGGATATCCGGATTTTGCAGGATATCAACATAGGCGAATTTTTCACCACACGCCATCAGCGCTTGGCTTGCCTGAGAAGAGAAGCCACAGCTAGGCAGCTTCGGCGAGCCTTTCATGTAAAGCAGGATTGGATTTTCGTCAATCTGCTGTTTGATTTTATCAATAGTTTCCATTACTTCCTCGAACACCAAGTGTGATGACTTTGACTCAAACGACCTCAAGATGATGGTTGGAATGTTACCTGCGCGATCATCTTGAAGTCGCTTGGGAATTTCCCGATTCTAACTGGGAACAGACTGGAAAAAAACGCCTAAAATCTTTAGGGTCAAATTCCGCTGAAATTTTGAAAATTATTCTTTTAATAAAGTAAAAACTTGCTAAACTGTTGCGCAGTCAGTCTATAAGTAGATTCGTTCACTGACTGGTACTACCTAAAGTGTACGACAAATCTACAGGAAGCAATAATGTCAGGGGGCAACCCCGCCAATCATGGAGAATCGAGTAATGGCATTTCAACTACCAGCTCTTCCTTACGAGAAAAACGCGCTTGAGCCACACATTTCCCAAGAGACTTTGGAATTCCACCACGGCAAGCACCACAACACTTACGTTGTTAAGCTGAACGGCCTGATCGAAGGTACTGAGCTTGAGAACAAATCTCTGGAAGAGATCATCAAAACATCTACTGGCGGTGTGTTCAACAACGCAGCACAAATCTGGAACCACACTTTCTACTGGCACTGCCTGAGCCCAAATGGCGGCGGCGAGCCAACCGGTGATGTGGCAGACGCAATCGCAAAATCTTTCGGTTCATTCGAAGAGTTCAAAGCGAAGTTCACTGATTCCGCCATCAACAACTTCGGTTCTTCCTGGACCTGGCTGGTGAAAAAAGCTGACGGTTCTCTAGACATCGTTAACACGTCTAACGCTGGCACCCCTCTGACTGAAGAAGGTGTCACACCACTTCTGACTGTTGACCTGTGGGAACACGCTTACTACATCGACTTCCGCAACCTACGTCCAGACTACATGAACGCATTCTGGGCACTGGTTAACTGGGAATTCGTAGCACAAAACCTGGCTGCTTAATTTCAGATTTAACGCTTAAGCATTGATAGATACCCCGCTTCGTCGGGGTATTTTTTCGCCTGCTCACTGACTCGCAAACACAAAAAAACCGCTGGTTATCAGCGGTTTTTTAAGTTTCCGAAGTAGGTTACGCCACTTCAGAAAGGATGATACGCAGTGTGCGGCGTAAGGGTTCTGCTGCTCCCCAAAGCAATTGGTCACCGACCGTAAAGGCATTAAGGAAATCATTACCCATTGCCATCTTACGCAGACGGCCGACAGGCACAGACAGGGTACCGGTTACCTTGGTCGGTGAAAGTTCTTGAACCGTAATATCACGCTCGTTTGGGATCACTTTCACCCAGTCGTTATGGGAGGCAATGATGCTCTCAATCTCATCCATCGGCACATCTTTTTTCAGTTTCAGCGTTAACGCCTGACTGTGGCAACGCATGGCACCGATGCGCACGCAAGTGCCATCAATAGGTACCGGATTATCCTGAATCCCCAGGATTTTGTTGGTTTCTACCGTGCCTTTCCATTCTTCTTTGCTTTGGCCGTTGTCACGCTTCACATCAATCCAGGGGATCAATGAGCCCGCCAGTGGCGCGCCAAATTCAGAGGTAGGAAAATCGCCTGAGCGCATGGTTTCTACCACTTTGCGATCGATATCCAGAATAGACGTGGCTGGATTTGCCAAATCCATACTGACAGCGTCGTTGATCGTACCCATCTGGGCGATCAGCTCACGCATATTTTTCGCCCCCGCACCAGACGCCGCCTGATAGGTTTGTGCTGTCATCCACTCAACCAGCCCCTCCTGATAAAGACCACCGACCGCCATCAACATCAGGCTCACGGTACAGTTACCGCCCACATAGGCTTTGGTACCTTTGTGAATGCCTTCCTGAATTTGTTTGAAGTTCACCGGATCCAGCGTGATGATTGCGTCATCTTTCATACGCAAGGTTGAGGCTGCATCAATCCAGAAGCCTTTCCAGCCAGCTTCCAGCAGTTTTGGATATACTGCTTCGGTGTAGCTGCCACCCTGACAGGTAATCACGATATCCAACGTTTTCAGGCTGTCGATATCAAATGCATCTTGCAGCATACCTGCATCTTTGCCGTAATTCGGCGCAGGGATGCCCACTTGAGAGGTGCTGTAGAATACGGGCTCGATAACGTCGAAATCACCTTCTTCTATCATGCGCTGCATCAGCACAGAACCTACCATACCGCGCCAGCCGACCAAACCTACTCTTTTCATTATCACTCACACTCCTTGTTATAAAACTCTTCACCTATCTTGAAAATTAACGACACAAATAACAAGCAAAAACTGCGGGTATTCGTGGAGGCAAAGAAAACGCAAAACCAAATTAGACAAGCGGCATAACGGATCAGAGGTAAGATGCGCAGAAAGCAGACAGGACTCTCTTTTAATGCAATTTGCTTTCGGACAATGGTGGGATAAAAGTAACTGTTTCAGCACTTCGGGCATCACATCGCGACGAACGCTTAACTCTGTTACGTCATACCAAGGCCTTCAATATAACAAACACATAAACATCAGTAAAACAGGCAAAAACAGTAGCACGCCATATACACCAACAGAAAATACACACAATGCTTACCTTCAATTACGTCACGTAACACCAAGTGCGCAAAGGTCACAGAAAACAAAATACTTGTTCCCCGAATTATCCGTCTTTGGATAAAGTACTCGACGCCGCCAGGAAGGTAGCTTTTCGAGCCCAAATACAATGATAATTTTTTACCCTAAGCCAAGTGGCTGCAGGTATCCATAGCAAGGAGCTAAAGGGCCAAACTCAACAAAGGTTTGAACTATGCTAAGACATCCGGTGCAACTCCCCTCTTTTTTTCAAGTATTTGCAGCGCTAGGTCTATTCTTGTTACTGGCGTTTTCCTTTACAGCCAAACTGGACCTGCCTATTCAACTCGCGCTTTATATCGGCTGGTTTATCATTATCGGCCTCGGTATCAAGTTAGGTCATTCTTACAAAGACCTAGAACAAGCCGCCACGCAAGGCATTGCTAACGGATTAGGTGCGGTACTGATCCTGCTTGCGGTTGGTGCACTGGTCGGTACCTGGATTGCCGGAGGTATTGTGCCAACTATCATCTATTACGGCCTGAAAGCGATTCACCCTTCAATCTTCCTTGCAGCAACAATGATCATCTGTTCGTTGACGGCCCTCGCTACCGGTACCTCCTGGGGTGCAGCGGGTACTGCTGGCATTGCAATGATGGGTATTGGCCAGGGGCTGGGCGTACCCGCTCCGGTAACAGCCGGTGCCGTACTGTCTGGTTGTTACTTTGGCGATAAGCTTTCTCCATTGTCAGACTCCGTGATCCTGGCATCTTCGATGTCTGGTGTGGAAATCATGGAACATATCAAAGGCATGCTGCCTATTGCGCTGATCAGCTATGTCGTTACAGGTATCCTGTTCACCGCACTTGGACTGCATTACGCCGGAAACGTCGATATGGCTCAGGTGAACGATGTCATCGTGGCAATGGAAGCGCAGTTTGTGATCTCTCCATTGAGCTTTGTTCCGGTTGTGATTGTACTGGTGCTGCTGGCAATGCGTCTGCCTTCATTCCCAGTCATCTCGCTCGGTTCTGTCCTGGGTATTGTATGGGCAGTGATGGTACAGGATATGGCACCGCTGGATGCCTTCAACACCGCTTGGGCACCTTACTCTATCGATTCCGGTGTCGCGTTTATCGATGCTATCCTGAACCGTGGTGGTATGGAATCCATGCTGGGTTCTGTCGCAGTTATCGTCTTTGGTCTGGGCTTCGGTGGTCTGCTTGATAAAGTAGGCGTGCTGGAAACTATCGCCAAACTGTTTGAGCGCAAAGTACAGTCTGCAGGCAGCCTGGCTGCATCAACCATAGGCACTGCGTTCTTGGGTAACGTATTTGGTTCAGCAATGTATGTATCATTGATCCTGACGCCAAAAATCTGCGCCAAAAACTACGACCGCCTGGGCTACCAGCGTAAAAACCTGTCACGAAATGCCGAATTCGGCGGCACCCTGACGTCAGGTATGGTGCCTTGGAGTGACAACGGTATCTACATGGCGAGCATCCTGGGTGTAGCAACACTGTCCTACGCGCCGTTTATGTGGCTGAGCTTCGTCTGTATTATTGTGACAATTCTGACATCCTACATGGGTTGGTTTGTTGACCGTTGCCCACCGCAAGCTGAAACGATTAACAAAGAAGATGCTGTGCCCGTTAACGCTATTGCACAAAAAGCCTAATTACCCTCACAAAATGAAGGTGCCTTTTCTGGGCACCTTTTTGTTATTCCTTCCTTCTGAAAAACCGCCACCAGCATATTTCAGACTATTTATCACTAGATAAATAAAATACATGACTGAACACAACCATTTTAAAACAGGATAGCAACATAAAATATCGATCTAGATCTCGCATCCTTGCAAAACCTCATCTCATTATCACTTTCTGGCATGCGGATTGACACCAATCAACGTTTAACTCTGTTGCATAAGCAAAATCAATGCGTTCTTTTATCGAAATATTTTGGGGAATTACCATGTCCACTCCTGAGCAACAGGCTCGCAAAGTCACTGTTGGCAGCTATATTGCCCTTGCCTTTGCCGTCGTCTTTTTTTCCGGCCTGCTTCAATCGAACCAATGGTACGGTATCTTCGATTTCACCACCCTGAACGGTTCATTCGGCAGCGTTGTTTATGACGTTAAAGAAACGGCAGACGGCGTGGAAGCGGTTACAACTTCCATGCGCGGAAAAGGAGGTAACGGTGCACGCGACGGCTTTCTGTTTGCACTGACACTGATCCCGACGGTGATGTTCGCATTGGGGATGATTAACGTTCTGGAGCACTACGGCGCACTGGATGCCGCACGTAAGCTGCTCACGCCGTTACTGCGTCCACTAATGAATATTCCCGGCAACACCGGTCTTGCGTTGATCGCATCACTGCAAAGTACTGATGCAGGCGCAGCGATGACCCGCCAGCTCAAAGATGAAGGCCAGCTCACCAAACGCGAAACTGACATTTTCACCATGTTCCAGTTCTCTGCAGGTGCCACTATCGTGAACTTTTTCTCTTCCGGCGCGGTGCTGTTCACCCTGACCCTTACTGACGGCTCAATGGCTGTGACTTCTTCGATTGGCCTTGCTGTGGGTGTGATGTTCATTTTCAAAATCGTAGGTGCCAACCTTTTCCGCATCTACCTGAACATCACCGAAGGCAAAGAAGACAAAACTGCACAGGCCCTGACTGAGGAGAAAGCACAATGAGCGTAGCCAAAAAACCTATGATCACCGACATTTTCGTTGAAGGTGCGAAGAAAGGCTGGAACATTGCCACCCTGTCAACTGTACCCAACGTCCTGATGGCATTCGTGATCATCAAAGCACTGCAAATCACCGGTGCACTGGATGCTATGGGCACCCTGTTTTCTCCTATCATGGCGGTATTCGGCCTGCCCGGCGAAGCCGCAGCGGTACTCATTGGCGCATGGATGTCGATGGGCGGCGCAGTCGGTGTGGTGATCACCCTGTTTGACCAAGGCATCCTCAATGGCCAGCACATCGCGATTCTGGCACCCGCTATCTACCTGATGGGTTCACAGGTTCAGTATCTGGGCCGAATCCTTGGTCCAATTGGTACTGAAGGCCGTTATATCCCCGTCATGATCCTGATCTCTGTGATCAACGCCTTTGGCGCAATGTTCGTAATGAATGTTCTGGTATAACCTTTTTATCGGGCACTGCTGCCAAGGGGTGCCCTTTTTCCATCAAGGAAAGCGAGAATTAGAATGAAGTTTGATGTAAATGCGTATCTTGAAGAACTGCGTCCACTGATTGACCTGGATTGCGGCACCCTGACTATTGAGGGTATCGAGAAAGTTGCCGATATGATGGCCGCCAAATATGAAGAGATGGGTGGCTGGCATATCAAGCGCGTTGACTGTGGCATTGCTGGCTCTGGCCTTGAGATCCGCAACAAGCCGGATAGCGACGTGATTGACCTGATGCTGATTGGCCACATGGACACTGTTTTCCCGGTCGGCACGGCAGCAAAACGCCCAATGACGTTTGATGAAAAACGTGCCTATGGCCCGGGCGTATCAGACATGAAATCTGGCTTGCTGAACATCGTTTATGCCCTTCGCGATATCGATCCAGCGGTATTGGAGAAAATGTCGATTTGTGTGTGCATGAACCCCGATGAGGAAATTGGCTCCCTGCACTCAGGAAGCTGGTTAAAATCTGTGGCAGAAAAGGCGCGTACAGTGCTGGTTGCCGAGGCCGCCCGTGCGGATGGTTCGTTAGTCAAGGCTCGCAAAGGCATGGCCCGTTATAAAATGACCTTTAACGGTAAAGCGGCCCATGCAGGCAATGAGCCACAGAAAGGCCGCAGCGCAATTTCAGAGATGGCGCACTGGATTGTCGCTATCAATGAAATGACCAACTATGAATCCGGCACGACACTGAACGTGGGCGTGGTAAACGGTGGCGCAGGCGCAAACATTGTTCCTGAACATGCAGAAGCCATCGTTGATGTCCGTTTCTGGGATAACGATGAGTACGATGCTATCAACCAGAAAATCCACGCCATGACGGAAACGCCGTTTATTGATGGCGTAAACATCGTGCTCGAGCGCGAAGCGTACAAACCTTCTATGGTGCCAAGCGATAAAACCGAAGCCCTGATAGCACTGGTTGAAGAAACGGGTCGTGAACTGGGTATCGACATTACCTGGCAAGCCGTTGGCGGCGGTTCAGACGCCAATCTGACAGCGGTTTTGGGTATTCCAACGCTGGACGGCCTTGGCCCTGTCGGTGCTGGTTTCCACAGTGACGATGAATATCTGGAACTGGATTCTATTGCCCCGCGCATCGAGCTGCTAAAGCGCGTGATCACCAAACTGGCTTAATGGTACGTTGGACATAAATAAAGGGCGCAAATGCGCCCTTTCAGCGTCTTATCAGGCTCTGTTATTGCCTTATCACGAATTGTACCCGCGTAACGAGTCGAGATAATCCGGCAGGAACAACGAAATCTGCGGAATGTAAGTGATAAGGATAAGGAAGATCAGCAACAGGCCAAGCCAGGGCAGCGCCGCCTTGATTGCCCAGCCCATGCTTTCACCTGTGATCCCGGCGGTCACAAACAGGTTAAGGCCAACCGGTGGCGTCAGCATGCCAATTTCCATGTTCACCACCATGATAATGCCCAAATGGATCGGGTCGATACCCAGCTGTGTCGCTATAGGGAACAGGATCGGTGCCATGATCAGCAAGATGGCTGACGGCTCCATAAAGTTACCCGCGATCAGCAGCAAAATATTCACCACAATCAGGAAACCCCAGGCCGGTAATCCCCAGGCAACAATCGCTTCAGCAATGGTATGCGGGATACGCTCAGTGGTCAGCACATGGGCAAACAACATGGCATTGGCGATGATAAACAGCAGCATAATGCTGACTTTTGCTGCATCACGAACCACATGGTTCACTTCCTTATCAGTGAACGATTTCACCATCACCACAGGTAACGCTGCAATGTTACGTATAAGCATTGCAATTATCCCTTCGCCTTCTTTGCGCCATGGGGCATGCTTGAGTGGCCCAATGTCACGATACCCCCAGACACTCACCAGCCAGGCATAGACTGCAGCCACAGACGCTGCTTCAGTAGGGCTGGCTACCCCGCCGTAAATCGAGCCAAGCACGATAATAATCAGCATCAGACCACCAAGTGCGCGCAGACCCGAGCGAGCCAGAGCCCCCACTCCTGGGAAAGGCTGCGATGGCAACCCTTTGATACGGGCAACAATGTAGATAGCCAGCATCAGGATACCGCCCATCATCAGGCCCGGAATAAAGCCTGCCATAAACATACGGGAAGCAGAGACTTCTGTCGCTGCGGCATACACCAGCATCACGATGGAAGGGGGGATCAGGATCCCGAGCGTACCAGCATTGGCGATCACGCCAGCCGCAAAGGCTTTGGGGTAACCCGCTTTCACCATGCCGACAATCACAATAGAACCAATCGCGGCAACAGTTGCAGGCGAACTGCCTGACACAGCAGCAAACAGCATACAGGCCATCACCGATGCCATCGCCAACCCACCGCGGACATGACCAACCGAATCAATGGCAAAATTGATCAGCCTGCGCGCCACGCCTCCTGTCGACAGAAACGCCGAGGAGAGAATAAAAAACGGGATAGCCAGCAAGGTATAGTGTTCGCTGGTTGCTTCAAAAAGCTTGAGTGCAATCGATGCCAGCGAATCGTTGGAAAACATCAGGATGGTTGCCACGCTCGACAATCCCAGTGCAATGGCAATCGGCATGCCCATGAACATGCAAAGGAACAACAACCCAAACAGTACGGCAATGGTCATTTGTTTTGCTCCTCTCGGCTTTCCATTTCCCTGGTCACCTCTTCAGCGAGGTGCATGCTTTCCTTCGCTTCATCCACCAGCCCAAAACCGGCACGGGAACCACTCAGTACCTCATAGCCAATGGTAAGTACCCGCAGGGTCAGCAGACCAAAGCCGAGGATAAGGCAAGACATCGCCTTCCATTTTTCAACCGGCAAATCTTCCATCTCTATGCCGATCATTTTCATCTTGCTCAGGTAAACCCATGAGCCATAAATAAACAGTCCGCAATAAACCAGACACAGTGCGAGCGCAAGCAGGGTGACTGCTTTTTGCGCAGTTGGCGAAAGGTGTTTGATAGCAGCATCGACACCGATATGTGCCCCTTCCCTGAGTCCCCAGGATGCGCCCATCAATACAAGCCAAGCTGAAAGGTAAAGGGTCAGCTCCTGCGCCCAAAGCAGGCCCTCATTGAAGAAAAAACGCAGTACTACTTCAAAAAACACCAGCAGCGTCATAGTCACCAGAAGAAGCCCTATCGCCCCTTCTTCAAAACGGTGTAATAACCTAGCCATTTCTTACTCCCAAATAAAAAGCCCGACCGGAATTCCCAGGCCGGGCTACAACATTTACTGGTTCGCAGCGATGGCCGCTTCAATCACCTCTGCGCCGATTTCTTCCTCGAATTGTTTCCAAACCGGTTTCATCACTTCCACCCATTGCTGACGCTCTGCATCTGTCAGAGTGATGATTTCACTGCGGCCAGAGTCCAGAATGTTCTGGCGATCTTTCATGACCTTGTCATTGGCGATAGCATTGCCATAGGCGACAGATTCATCCAGCGCTTTTTTCAGCACGACGCGATCTTCATCCGGCAGCGTATCCCAGAATTCCATCGACGTGGTCACCATGTAATCCAGTACACCATGATTGGATTCGGTGATATATGGCTGTACCTCGAAGAATTTCTTGGAATAAATGTTTGACCAGGTATTCTCCTGCCCATCGATTGCACGGGTCTGCAACAGAGTAAAGACTTCAGAAAACGGCTTTTTCAGCGGTACAGCCTCAACCGCTTCAAAT
Organism: Grimontia sp. THUN1695; assembly: GCF_059704325.2. Taxonomy (NCBI): domain Bacteria; kingdom Pseudomonadati; phylum Pseudomonadota; class Gammaproteobacteria; order Vibrionales; family Vibrionaceae; genus Grimontia; species Grimontia sp. THUN1695. The sequence continues at coordinate 1,901,427 of NZ_AP046577.1, forward strand.
TGTGCCGCCAACACATCAGAACTCATGATACGGAACTTCTTGCCGTCAGCATCGCCGGGGACGCGAAGTGGGTCGTTGGCAGAAAGCTGTTTCAGGCCATTGTGCAGGTAACCCAAACCAATCAGACCTTTGCTGTTAACTGATGAAAGCAGTGCCTGACCAGCCGCACTTTGTTGGAAACGGTCAACGGCTGCCATATCCTTGAAAAGAAATGGCAGATCATATACCTGAAGCTTTTTGGTGTATTTTGAGAACTTGGAGAGAGAAGGCTCGATAAATTGAACGTCTCCAAGCAATAGGGCTTCCATTTCTTTGCCGTCACCGAAAAGCTGTGAATTGGGATACACCTCGACCACATATTTGTCGCCGATACGCTCTGCAACCAGATCACGGAATTTCAACGCCATTTGTCCTTTTGGCGTATTTTCAGCAACCACATGTGAAAACTTGATGGTATCCGGTGCGGCCTGGACGCCTGCGGCCATCCCTGCGCAAAGTACCAGCACCGAAAACATCGTCGAGAGCTTTTTCATAGCGTTTCCTCTTCATTCCTTGTGTCGTTATGCCCCAAACACAACATCGGGACATTTGCCTTTTAAGGTCTAGTTTAGGAAAAAGAAAAGCACTCAAACAAAAACAATAAATTAACAATAAAAAACAAAAGTGAGACATGACCAGAATCAAATGGGTGAAAATCCACCCATGCGCTCGTTTCCCCGGGAGAATAAATAAATGCCCAAACGCACTCCCCACATTGCAATGCCGGAAACTGTCAATAAGCTCGGGAAATGGGAGCCGTGAAGAAACGACCAGACTGGTTCATCAAGGATTGGACAACGTAACGTGCAACAAAAATAGGTTTACGCCAGCGTATCTTGGGCTCAGCACGACGGACAATATGGTTAATCGTCAAACGGTTGGCTGTGGGATAACACTGTCTATAACATTCGTGACATGAGGCGTGATAACTGTCACGGCACTAATATCTCTTTTTCCGCCGACAATGCCTTAAAACTGACACTATAAATATCGCTCTCGCGCAGTGGTTTACCAATGTGCCCTTGCATTCCATTGCTGATGCAACGCCAAATATCATCTTTCAATACATTGGCCGTCATCGCCACAATAGGTGTGCGTTGGTTGAAATTGTCACTTGCTCGGATTTGCCGGGTCGCTTCAAGGCCATCCATCATCGGCATCTGGATATCCATAAAGATAATGTCATAACCGTGAGTCGACGCTTTTTCAACAGCAGATACACCATCGGTCGCTTTATCAACAGTAAAGCCAAATTTTGCCAACATCTTTTCAGCAATCATCAGGTTAATGGTGTTATCTTCCACCAGAAGACAGTGTTTCCCGGCAAACGCATTGTTGTGTTGCTTCAGCAATTCGCGGCCTTTTACGTCAGCACTGTCTTTTTCTATTTGCAGCGGAAGAAAAACGTTAAATACACTACCCCGCCCCAATTCACTCTCAACAGAAATGGTGCCCCCCATCAGGTCGACCAACTGCTTGGTGATCGCCAGCCCCAGTCCAGAACCGCCAAACTGACGTGTCGTCGACGTGTCTGCTTGCTGGAATTCATCAAAAATCATGTTGTGCTTCTCCGGCGCAATCCCCACCCCAGTATCAGAAACACGAAGACAAACACCTGTGTATCCTCCCTGCTCTTTTTGCATGGAAACACTGAAACTGACCACCCCATTTTCAGTAAATTTGAGCGCATTGGAGACCAGATTTAGCATAACCTGCTCAATGCGATGCGCATCGCCAAGAAAACACCGGGGGCAGGTATCCTCATAACAGAATTCAAAGGCTAGCTGGGGTTTATTGTTTATAGTCGGCAGCATCAGGTCATGGACATATTTTCCCAGTTTCTCCAGATCAAAGGGCGCTTCTTCAAGCTTCAAGTGGTTAGATTCCATTTTGCTGAAATCAAGAAGGTCATTGATCAATGCCATTAACCCCCTGGAAGAGTGGGCAATCACTGACAAATACTCCGCCTGCCTGGCAGACATAGGCTCATCCTGCATCAATGAAGCCGCCCCGAGGATGCCATTCATTGGGGTTCGTATTTCATGGCTGATGTTGGCCAAGAACAACTGCTTGGCCCGTGCAGCCTCAATCGCCCGCTCCCTTGCATCGACAAGGCTCGCGCTAAGCTGATTAAACGCTGACACCAACATGCCAAGCTCATCTTTTTCCCGATAATCAATCGGTGAATAAGGCTCATCCGGATTCTTTTGAGTCAGGGCATTACGGACCCGTGCCATTGGCCGGACAATTTGGATATGGATGGAAACATAGGTAATACAGACCAAGACAATGGCCACCAATGCCATGGCAAAGAAGAGGTCGTTTTTCAACTGGGTAGCTTCCACCAGCAAAAGCCTCTCGGGCAATGATCCCACCAGTGTCCAGTTGCTATCAGGCAAGGTACGCCCGAAGACCAGAGCCGTTTCATCAAGAATGGGATCGTCTTCCAACCGGTGAATAAAAAGTCTTTCTGTGCTTCGGAACACAGAGGGGTTCGGGATAAGGCCCGAAGCAACAGAAACGGCATATCCTAAGTCAATTTCCGGTGATGCCGACGCGATGGCTTTGGCAAGACTCACCACATTAGGATTACCCTGTCCAAGCAGGCGTTCAACTTGTATTGCCTGACTGATCACCAGAGCCAGCTCAGCAAAATTCGGTACCGTAGTGGCGATGTCCTTCATGCTGGGTAATGGGCTCAATAAAGGGGTTGCTGCATATGTTGCTTCGGGGAAAGACATCATGGCGCCACTCCGATCCAGCATCAGCATGTAGCCACCTAGCTTTTCCCCACTCCGGGTCAAGAAGGTTTGCAACCGCGCCAACTTTACATCAATGGTCACCACACCAACAAAACGTCCTTCCGTAAACATGGGGACAGCACACGTCACCATGGGTTCGTTGGTATATGGGTCAATATAAGAACGTGACCAATACGCACTGTCGCGGGCATATCGAACAGGGGCATACCATTCTGACAATTGGTAGGGGATCGCTTCGGGTTTATTGTAATCGTGAATACGGTAAAACACGCCTTCGTCATCAAGGGCAATAAAGACAGACGCTTTGATTTTCTTATCATCGTAAAGGTAGGGTTCTGGCCAAAAACCGCCACTGGCAACTACATCCCGTATATTTGGGTTACTTAACATGTTCGCCAGTTTTTGCTCAATCGCCACATCCCTGTCATCCAGTGACAGGGATTCCGCCAACGACAGCGCCACGGTACTCACGCTGTTGGACAACTGCCCGAGACTCTGTGCGACCGTTTCCACCTGTGCTTCCACTCGCTGGTTGGCACTCTCCCTCACCATGCTGTTACCTGTGGTATCCAACACGTAAACAATAGTGACAACAACAACAGCCAGCATCATGCCCAGAATCCATAGAGCTTTGAAACTCATGGTTTTATAGAATGGAACATCCTTTTCAAACATGTCCTATCCTTAAGGTGCCGTTATTTTATTGGCATTTTCTATCTCTTTCTGCACGGTCTGAATCGTGACACAAAGGAGCTTTTCAAACTGCTTTATGTCATTTTCTCCAATCCATTCGCCGTTGCGTAACCGGTTCTCTACCTGAACACAACTCTGCTTAAGTGCCCCTGCGCCAATATTCCCGGCAACACCTTTGATATTGTGAATAAGGGTGCGGGCACGGGCCAGTTCACCAGCATTAACATGCTCTCTCAGTGTCTTGGCATCATTTTGGTGCTCAGCCACAAACATGGTCAACACCGCTTCCATGGCATCGTTATCACCTTCCAACTGCTCTTTCAACACCGCGGGTTCAAACACTGGCTCCAGAGGTTCAACAAACGTAAACCCTTCTGTACCGTCACGTGTTTTCATATCAGGACTGTCTTCGTGTGTGGTGGCGACAGTTTGTGTACCGGCCTTGGCATGGCGGAAAGAGAAAAAAAGCAGGCCAATAAGAAAACCAAACGCAATAAACATAGATGTCATGGTTTGATCGAGCAGTAGCAGTGTCCGGGTCGTCCAGTAACTTTGCTGTTGGGTGATAGAACGGGCAAATTGGTGGTTAGTTACTGCATCCACACTTTCCAGTTGCCGGCTCAGGCGCTCAAGCCCAGCGTATAACTCAAAAAGTGCACTTTGTTTCATTCCATCTGGCATTTGGGAAAACGCGTTTTCGAGTTCCCCGACAAAATTGTTGAACCGGGCAGTCCGGTTTTGGCTTTCGACATCATTGAGACCTTGCAATTCGAACAAGAGGTAACTGCTTATGCCTTGTAGCAAACCTTTCAACGCTGGATCGCGGGCGCTGTCATTGAGTTGTTTGAGTTGTTCCGTTACAACGGAGATGGAGTAAATAGATGCCAGCAGATTATCGACATCTTCAACAAAAGCATCCGCTTCCAGCAACGTTGCCTGTATATCATCCCAGTGGTCTTCAATGGCATAGGATTTAGCGCGCAGCAATAGATAACGGAAGTGCTGCACTTCTTTCTCAAGCTGAACCAGCTCACTGTGTTGGTTAATCATTGACGCAGACGCCGTCTGGCGCAGTTGCTGAGCAGCATTGTTTAGCGTGACGATGTGCCCGGCATGGACACGGGTATGGTTCATGTTGGAATAGGAAAACAACGCAAAGATCACTGCAGCCACAAACCCACCCCAAAGTAACAGGAGCAGACCATTAACACGGTGATGAAATCGCTCGGTTGAATGTAAAAGTTGGTTTAATCCAAGCTGTTGAAGCGGTGGGATCACAGTCAGTCCTTTGGGTTGAAATACAGTTTCGGGACGAAGGGACGGAATACAATGTCCAAAAGTTTTACAGCAATTTCTTTTAACTTAGGCAATTTGTCTTAGTTTGCAAACACACTTTTGCAAAGTTGCATATAAAAAACGCACCATGAAACACCGCACACCTGTTTCATGGCGCTTGCAAAACCTTACTCGTCAGTGTTCAAACGGCGTGTCAATTGGTCACGAAGGTTTGGCGGCGTACCTTTAATAGTCAAAGTATCGGTCTCTTGATCATAGAAAATGCGCTCGCCCAACAGCATGCTGTCAAAGTTGATTGAGAGGCCACCACCACCACCCACAAATTTGGTCAGCTTACGCATCGATGTGCGATCTGCCGGGAAGCTTTCCTCCAACTCATACCCCTGTTCGGTCGCAAACTGGTAAAAGTCAACACCTTGAGCATTAGGTGGCAATTCGCTGGCAAGCTCCTTCACCACCACTTCATCACCCGACTGAAGTTGACCGTTACAGTAGTCATAGACCTGTTTGCGGTATTGTTGTTTCTCTTCTTTATCCAGGCGTGAATCTGCGCAATAATCTTCCACGGCCTGCATCAGCACAAGGTTTTGTTGCTTTGCGTCCATCCCTACTTCTGCCTGCATAAAGTCCAGAAAGAAATCTGCCACTTTGCGGCCTACACGACCTTTGATATACGTAAGGTAACGGTTCGAGTCTGCGTCACTTTCCCAGGTTGACAAATCGATCCGTGCAGCAATATCCATTTTGGCGACGTCAAGGTAGTCCGTATTGCTGATTTCAAGATCGTCAGTGACCTTCATGCTGGCTTTTGACTCTAATAAGCCGATAAAAAGATATTCCGTCGCCAACGAGCGATATTCTGCAATCACCAGCACCCCTTCCTGTGCGAAAGGGTATTTTGACAATTCATCCTTCAGGCGCCCAGCTGACTGTGTAGAGAAATCCAGAAAGGTCATTTCCTGTTTGCGGCAAGCTTTCAACCACCCACAGAATTCACTCACCTCAGCAAACTGACCAAAGCCTTTTCCTGCTTTCGCGTTATACACGCGGTGGATTTCGCTGATAAGATTTTCCGTGGAAGGTGAATGGGTTAACAGTTGATCTCTCAGTTGAACAACCAGCGTGTCTTCACCCTCTTTCTTGATTTGGTGAAGAATTACGTTTGAAAGCGTGAGGCTCATAATTGAAAACATTTTTCGTCAGACTAGAGTGTGGGGTATTATACGCAGCTTCTATTGACACAAGACAAGATTTTCTATGCCTGTTACTTCTAAATATCAAGATAAAAACGTTGAACAGATCCTGGGAGATGTGGTCAATGTTCTTGAAAAGCACAAAGTCTCTACTGATCTGTCGTTGATGGTGGTTGGCAATATCGCGACCAATATCATTAACAACAACTTACCTGCCGCACAACGCAAAGTGATTGCGGAAAAATTTGCTCAAGCTCTGCTGTCTTCTATCGATACAGAGTAAATAAACCGCGCCAACAAGTTACGCGCAGTGGAATAAAGAGAAGAATTGACCCTATATGGTAGACAGCGGAAACACCTATAAGGATAAAGTGTCACAGCTTGTAAGCTGGGGGCACTGGTTCAGCTTTTTTAACATTATCGCAGCCATGTTGCTGGGCACCCGCTATATGGCCCATTCGGGCTGGCCGGAGACCCTACTGGGCCAAACCTACCAACTACTCACCTGGATTGGACACTTCGGTTTTTTGGTTTTTGCCGTCTATATTTTGGTTATCTTCCCGGCGAGTTTTCTGATCCCATCCCAACGCTTGATGAGATTGTTTGCCGTTTTGGCTGCCACCGCCGGCATGACAGTGCTGCTGCTCGACATCTACGCCTACGAAACCATGCACCTGCACCTCAACCCTTTAGTGTGGGAGCTGTTACTCAGTGGTGAAAAGACAGACATGAATGCCCACTGGCAATATCTGTTTGTGGTCGTGCCTGCGATTTTTCTGCTTGAGCTTATTATCTCAGAGTGGGTTTGGCGCAAATTGCGTAAACTATCGCGCAAGCGTGTAGGCGTGCCTATCGCCACTGTGTTTGCAATCTGTTTTATCGCCAGCCACCTGATCCACATCTGGGCAGATGCCTTCCTGTACAGCCCTGTGACGGCCCAGCGCGCTAATTTTCCGGTGTCTTACCCGATGACGGCAAAGACATTCATGGAAAAATATGGGCTGCTGGATCGCAAGGAATACCAGCGCCGCAAAGACGCCATGGGCGATCAAAAAAGCGAGGTTATTCGCTATCCACTTGAAGAGCTTTCATTTTCGGCAACGGCGAGTAGCTTTAATCCAAACTTATTGATGGTTATGGTGGACAACCTGCGTGCCGACATGCTTGACCCTGTCGTGATGCCTAACCTGAACCAGTTTGCTAACAGCAACCTGAACTTTATCCATCACTACAGCTCAAGCAACGATGCCATGGCGGGTATTTTCGGCCTGTTTTACGGCTTGCCCGGCAGCTATGCCCAAAGTGCCCGCACAGAAGGGTTAAGCCCACTATTGATAGATACACTGGAGAAGCGGCAATACCGTTTCGGCCTCTTCAGTGCAGATAACTTTGCCAACCCAATCTATTACCAGAGCATTTTTGGTAAGCACCTTGAACAAGCCCCAAAAAACCAGGCATCAGAAACCTGGGTGGCTGACCATATTGTAGCTGACAACTTGAATGACTGGATTCAAAAGGGTGATACCAAGCCGTGGTTTGCCTACCTAGAATTGAAAAGTGTCACTGACTTCGAGCAGGGTGGTGACTATGAACGTCCGTTCCAGCCTTCCCTTGACAATGAGTTAGCAAGCGTGGGGGAACAGACCGCACTAGTACTGAAAAACAGCTACAGCAATGCTGCTTACTATGTAGATACCCTGCTGGGGGAAATATTCAATACGCTGGAAGAAAACGGCCAGCTTGAAAACACGGTAGTGATCATTACCTCTAATCATGGTGCTGAGTTTAACGAAACCGGATCAAACAGCTGGGGGGCAAACACCAATTACAGCAAATACCAGCTTCAGGTACCACTGGTTATCCACTGGCCAAACCAAGGACCACGTGAACTTGATGTCTACAGCTCACATCTGGATATCGTACCTACACTGCTGGAATCTATGCTGGCCGTAGACAGCCCATCGGCCAACTACACCAGTGGCCATAACTTGTTTGAACTGCCTGATAAACCAAGACGTTGGGTCATCGCTGGAGACAGCCGCGACATCGTCGTTGTTCAGCCAGACAAAACCACAGTGGTCGATAAATTCGGGAACTACCGTGTTTATGACAGCAATTACAAGCTCCAGCCAGAGGGAAAACCCCAACTCTCCGTGCTCATGCAGGTTATGCATGAAATGAAACGGTTTTACAAAACAGAAGAGCTTGAATAAAGGCAGCCACCACGAGATGGCTTCTTTTTAGCCAAACGGTTGAAATTCGCGGATTTAATAAAGAAAGACAATTGACACCTTTAGCGTGTACTCGTAACATAGCGCCCGTAGAGTCGGTCTGTAGCGCAGCCTGGTAGCGCACTGTCATGGGGTGTCAGGGGTCGCTGGTTCAAATCCAGTCAGACCGACCATTATTTTAGCCCGTAGGTTATGCCTACGGGCTTTTTGCTGTTTGGAAACACGCACAATGCCACTAAATGGCGCACAGGCTACGCATATTCATAGAAACCCACCCCTGCGAGTAGTGAAAGGCTCAGTGAAGAACCTTCCTTATTTTTTGTTTTCCTGTTCCGATAACCGTTCATCACCATCAAAGTTTAAATATTTCTGGCTATCGCAACGCGTGCATCCCGAAGAATTTGTATCCAATACTTCAATGTTTGCTGGATCATTTTTACGTTATCACCGATGCGGTTGATCTCTTTTAATTCTTCATCGGTCAAAACACGCGGCGGAAATTTATTAAAAAATTGATTCAAGATATCAACCGGGATCCCACCTTCCTTCCCTTGATTGAAATCTAGCTGACCAGAGGTGTCAAAATTCCAACCAATGTTCTGATCAACAAGCCACTGAGCCAAGTCTCGGTTATTGCTACTTTCTTGTAACCCAAGCATTTTCTTCATTTCTTTGATATCAGAGACAATAAAAGCATCCCATTGATCAGCTGATATTTTTCCAGAATATGCAGCTTGACCTAAGAAGAATAATTTTAATGCAGGAGAAACATGTGTTGATGTGGAAGGATCGGTACCAGATGATACCTTCGTCGTGTCTCCCTGATAGCTGATGGAATCTGTTACATCATAATTATTGGCCAAACCCCAAAGTGTGTTCTTATTTTTATCATCATCAAAATATTTCAGAACTTTTGCTGTGATTGAGTTTTCTGGAATCTTGCCATTATTCATAGCGTTTTGAGCCCAAGGAAGTACAGCCCCGATAAACCAACCGATAACTTTTTTGGGCGGATCAGTGTTCATACCAGCATAATTATTATGCATGCCAGAACCGAAGTTCTCCGTGATATATCCAAAATACTTACTAGGATCTATATTAACGTTTCCATTGAATCTTAACTCATCAAAATTAAGCCCCCATTCCTTCTGATGTAATAACAGGTCAAAAACCATAATCTGCATTAAATCTTCGGCTTGATTCTTATTCGTTTCATCAGTCAGAATAGAATCTACCAACATGGTAAGGATTGGAGAAACAACACGAGTCCCGCCGTCCGTCCACGCCTGATAAAACTCCAATTCATAAGCCGCATCAACAATGGCATCTTGTAACGAATTAGTAATGTTTTGCTCGGTGTTTTCTGTAGGTTTTGTACTAACGGTAGAATATGTTGATAACACCGATAACGACTGCTGTAACGCCTCCGCAATTGCTTTAGGATTGTTATTTTTTTCTCCAAGTAGAATAATCCTTTCAGGATCAATATTTGCGGTGCTTTCTGCGTTTTTTTCATCAGACTCTTTTACCGCTACACTCTTAACATCAGGAGAGAAACGAATATTACTCAACATGATAAACCTCTACATCTTTATAAGTAATTTTATCTATTTCCATCAATGAATCTGCTTAGTAAAGAAAAAGATATGTATAGAATTTATCTAAAATACTATTCCCAAAACTATTGCCAACGCTGTATCAATGTTAAAATTATCGCTGAAAGACAGGACCTCAGATCCAATACCAGATGCCCATATGCAACAACAAAACCGTTACTGCTTGCTTATAAAGGTGTTTGTTAACCTGCATACATGAGTTTGTAATTTTGCTCAAAATTATATAAAAATATTATTGACAGCATCAAGCATAATGATTAATTTCTGAATGTTGTCTTTTTCATTTCTGATTTCTTGGTTAATATTCAGTTCCTTAATTCAATGAATTGGATAGCGAAATGGATGTCTCTATCGAGTTTGGTGCGTTGCTGGTGATCCTCGGCTTCGTAGCAGGCATTATCAATACACTCGCCGGTGGCGGGTCAAACCTCACCATTCCGGCACTGATTGTACTCGGCATGCCTGCCGAAGTAGCCAATGCGACCAACCGTGTAGGCGTATTTATGCAAAGCGTGTCTGGCGTTGCCGGCTTTTGCCATCATAAACGCCTCGACAATACCGACCTACTCCCTATCCTGATCCCCTCTCTGGTCGGTGGTGCTATAGGTGCAGCATCCGCTGCCTGGCTGCCATCATCCATTATTAAACCCCTGTTGCTTGGCACCATGTTGTTGATGGCTTTTATTATGCTGGTCAAGCCACAAGCCGTCATACCCCATGAGGGAGAAAGCGCGCGCAAAGTCAGTGAAACACCTTCGTCCTGGATTGGTCTGGGCATTGCAGGTTTCTACGGTGGGTTTGTACAGGCCGGTGTGGGATTCGTCCTTATCGCTGCGCTTTGTGGCACCCTGCGGTACGATTTGGTACGGGGAAACGCCTTAAAACTTGTTTGCACCCTCGCTTTTACTGCGGTTTCCTTAGCCATTTTCATCTGGCAGGATTTGGTTCTCTGGCTACCCGGATTGTTGCTGGCTGTGGGTGCAATGGTTGGTGCCTGGATAGCTGTAAAATTTGCTATCAAAGCAGATCCTAAACTGCTCAAATGGTTTCTGTTTTTGATGACGTTAGTCGGTGTGGTTTTTGCTTATAGCGTCTAGGGTTAACAGGCCTTCCTCGGTAAAGGTCTTCTAACAAAAAACATCCTGAATTTTACCGTTATATCAAGTAAATAACCTTATATAAAGCAAACACATTACGTGTATCACACAGCATTAAACTCCCTTGTGAAGTCTGTCGAAGATGAAATAAAATCAGATATTGACAGTGTTATTTGCTGTCATACTGATGCCTAAAGATTAGAACTAACATCACATTTTCTTTATTTTTCAGTCATAGGGAGTCAGGGGCATGATTGCTTTGGATTACGCATTCTGCCTGAAAGCAGGTAGGGCGATTTTCCCTCAAAAAGATCTTGATGGATTTTGCTTGGCTCTAGGCCTTATTTTTGACGAACTGGCCCCTAAATGCCGTTGCCAGCTCCTGCTCAAGTCGGAAGACAGCAATGGCTGGGGACAACTGGCAGATATCCAGTCAGGCAGTCACCGTATTTCCCTGCCCACTGTCGATCTCAATGACACCGATCTACATTTACTAACAACATTATTAAAAGCCGATGATTACCGCCTTCAACGCGACCAATGTCATCTACTGTTGCCGTTGATGATGCGTGGCACTGAGTTTGGCTGTCTGGTAATTAGCACCGCTGAGCCTGTCAAATCTGACCTACATGCAGAGAACATGCTAGCACTGCTGCTATCCGGCGCACTAGACAGCCATCTGCAGCATCAATTATTGAACCACGAAAAAGCTGACCACCAGAAAACAGAGAGAAAACTGGTGCAGGAAGTCAGCGCACAAAAAGGCCTGTTAGAGCAGCTCCATATACTGCATAAAATCTCGCTGCGTCTTTGGCATGCTCACTCATTGGACAATATGCTGCATACTGCGGTTTACGAGTGTATTCACGCGCTTGATTTCGACCGGATGGCAATATTCCTGCTCAACAGCCACACAGGCTTGATGCGTGGAACTTATGGCACCGACATCAATGGGAGGGTAACCAACGAGCAAGGGTACTGCACAGCCATTCACGAACATCACCATGCGAAAACCACTCTGGATAAGAAACAACACATCACTATCCATGACGATACGCCGCTTTATCATAACAACCAACAAGTAGGTATCGGATGGAATGCCACGATTTCTTTATGGGACGGTGATGAGCCTATCGGCTGGATTGCCTGTGATAACCTCATCACCCGAACACCGCTGAAAAGCTACCACAGTGAACTGCTCAAGTTACTGGGTGTCACCATGTCACAACACCTTATCCAGCGTCGGGCGCAAGATGATCTAAAGGCATTGAACCTGTCCCTTGAACATCGCGTTGCGGAGCGCACCGCACAGCTTGAAGAAGCCAATAAGCGCCTAAATCAGCTCTCCCGCGAGGATAGCCTGACCCAAGTACCTAACCGCCGGATGCTGGATGAAAAACTGGACGAAGAGTGGCGTCGGGCGCTGCGCTACCAAACACCACTTTCGATTCTGATTGTCGATATCGACCACTTTAAGCAATACAACGATAAATACGGCCATGCACTTGGTGACCAGTGCCTGACTAAAGTCGCCGAAACCCTCAGCAATGTTGAGCGCCGGGCCGGAGCCCTTCTAGCTCGTTTCGGCGGTGAGGAATTCGTGTTTCTTCTGCCGGGCAGCAGCCGTGAAAACGCATTGTGTGTTGCAAATCGCGCCCTAGATGCTGTGCGAAACTTAGCAATCCCTCACGGTGGCTCACCGATCGCACCCATAGTGACCATCAGTATTGGTGGCAAAACCACTATTCCTGATAAACCGAACAACCAGCAACAACTTTTTATTGATGCAGATGTGGCGCTCTATGAGGCAAAAAGCGCTGGAAAGAATCAGGCCTTCGTGTTTTAACGGCGACGCTTGGAAGGCTTAGCTCGCCTTGCACCTTTTTTGAATCGGTTTGGCTGGGCAGGCAATGAACGTAAACTGTCAGGCACTGGCCCCTGGCGGACGGTTTCCATCAGCATGTACAACTCAGACTCCAATGCCGCCATAAACGGCTGGTATGCCCCCTTTTTCTCCGCCATATCCTGCAACTGGCGCTCCCAGTGGGCGGTCATATCCGGATAACTGGCCTTTTCGGGCAGGGCATCTATCAACCCTTTCCCTGATACTGTCGAGCGGATCTTCTTACCTTCCCGAGATAGCAGGCCACGCTTAAACAACAGATCCAGAATCCCGGCACGCGTCGCTTCTGTTCCTAATCCGTCAGTATCACGCAAGATTTTCTTCAGCGAAGGATCTTTCACAAACCGGGCAATTCCCGTCATCGCCTGCAGCAGGGTGGCTTCAGTAAAATACCTTGGCGGCTCTGTCATACAATCTTTAATATTCCCTCTGGCACAGGTGAGCACTGTACCTTTATCAAGCGGCGGCACCAGGCTGTCGATGTCCTCATTTTGCGCTGTTTTGTCGCGGGACAGCAGCGCACGCCAACCCGGTGACATCAGTTTTTTACCCTTGGCAATAAACACACCACCTGAGATATCGAAATCCAGTTTGGCTTCGGCATATTCCGCTGGCGGATAAAACTGCATCAGGTACTGGCGCGCAATCAGCTCGTAGACATCCCGCTCCCGCCCACTCAATGCGCTGCTGCTTTTTGAGGTTGGAATGATGGCGTGGTGTGCTTCTACCTTACTGTCATTCCAGGCTTTCGACTTGAGGGAGAAATTGGCGTTTTTCACTGCCTCTGACAAGGCATCTGCGGTTTTGCCAATCGCTGCCGCCACATTTTGCGCTTCGTTGAAGTGGCCTTTGGGTAGATAGCGGCAATCTGAACGTGGGTAAGTGATCACCTTGTGTTTTTCATAGAGTGCCTGACAACATGCGAGCACATCAGCAGCACTCATATTAAACCGCTTGGCCGCATCAATTTGCAGCGCAGAAAGGCTATAGGGCAGCGGGGCAGATTGTTTGGTGCCCTTACGTTCAGACTTCACCACTGTTGCAGGCTGGCCTTCAATCCGGCGGGCCACATTTTCAACCAGCTTTCTCGCCAACACCCGCCCTTCTTCATCCTGCCAGGGCTGGCACGCTTCGCTCGGTTGCCAGCGGGCAAGGATATCGCTGCCCTGATAGGGGATCACCGCATCCAGTTGATAGAAAGGCTTTGGCACGAAGGCTTCAATTTCACGGTCACGACGGACAACAAGACCAAGAACCGGGGTCTGGACACGGCCGACAGACAACACGCCCTGATACCCAGCCTGTTTACCCAGCAAGGTATAAGCACGGGACATGTTCATGCCATACAACCAATCTGCCCTTGAGCGTGCCAGCGCAGAAACTGACAACGGAATAAACTCTGCGTTGCTGCGCAGTGCAGACAACGCCTTTTTCACCGCAGAGGTATTCAGGTCGTTGATCAGCAAACGCTGAATGCGTTTCTTCTTGGTGTCAGGAAGTTTGGCATGGCTGAACACTTCATCCACCAGCAATTGCCCTTCCCTGTCAGGGTCACCGGCATGGACAATATCATCAAACTGCTTGAGCAGTTTTTTCACCACGCCCAATTGCTTGGCGGCCGATTTTCGCGGCTTAAGGATCCATTGCGAAGGAAGGATAGGTAAATCATCCAGCCGCCAGGTTTTGTATTTCTCGTCATAGGCTTCAGGCTCAGCTTGCTCAAGCAAATGGCCAATACACCAGGTCACGGTGTCACCATTGCCGGCAACAACATATCCCTCGTGATTTTTATGGGGCTTGGGAAGCGCCGCAACAATGGCGCGGCCGAGACTGGGTTTCTCTGCGATAAAAAGTCGGGTCATGAAATACAAAACCAAGGAGTCATTAGCCAACAATTTATCGAAATTAAAAGGGGTTAACAACAATTAACTGGATATCCATCCAGTCAATTGTTGGTATAAAGAAGGATTTATAGGTAGGTCACATAGCTGGCAGTATCGCGCTTCGGTACACTGGCAGGCGTGCAATCAGGCGTACCCACGTACAGGAAACCGACGATTTCATCATCACCAGAGACATTAAATGCTTCACGTACCACCGGGTGATAAGCCCACTTACCGGTGCGCCAAAAACCCTGAAAGCCCAGGGCTACCGCGGCCATTTGCATTGCCTGGGCAGCGCATCCTGCCGAAATATGCTGTTCAATCACCGGCACCTTGTCATGTTGCTTGGTTCGGGCAATAACCGTGATAACCATTGGGGCGCGATACGGTGCAGTACGTGCTTTTTCAACCGCAGCGTCGTCTTCATTGTCCGCCTCTGCAGCACGTCTCAATATCTCAGACAGCTTATCCAGCCCTTCACCGGTGGCAACCACAAATTCCCAGGGTGTCAGTGCACCATGATCCGGGGCACGAAGGCCCGCTGCAAGCATGTTTTCAAGCGCTTCCCCAGAAGGTGCAGGCGCAAGTAAACGGGGAATTGAGCGACGCTGGGTCAAAAGGGTAATGGCGTCCATAACGTATCCTGAAATCGAAGAAAATATTATTCCCTGAAAATACCACAAAACCCAGGGAAGGATTCCACGCAGGTTTTGTGGTTTTTCACATGACTGCTCAGAGTGACAGCGCCAGTTCAACGCCCTGACGAATCGCCCGTTTGGCATCAAGTTCACCGGCATGCTCGGCACCACCAATCACATGGGTTTTCATCCCTTGGCTTTCAAGCGTCTTAGCCAGGCCATTCACTGACTCCTGCCCCGCACACACAATCACATGGTCAGCAGGCAAAACATGCTGCTGACCCTCCAGAGAGATATGTAAACCTGCATCATCTATTTTTTCGTAGCTGACGCCGCCCAGCAATTCTACGCCCCGCTTTTCCAACGTTTTACGATGGATCCAGCCTGTCGTTTTCCCTGGGCCTTTGCCAACACGCCCCGGCCTGCGTTGCAACAACCATACCTGACGCTGGGCAACAAAATGCGGCTGTGGGTGCAGACCACCTTCATACGAGATGCTCTGGTCGATACCCCAGTCTTTGAGCCAATCTCCCAGCGAGTGATTTTCAGGTTCAGTGATCATGGTCGCCACGTCGATACCGATGCCACCAGCACCAATCACTGCGACGCGCCCACCAAGCTCAGGTTTTTCACGGATAAAAGTCTGGTAATCAATGGTTTTGGGATGATCAATGCCCGGAATATTGGGGATACGAGGCTTCACGCCAGTCGCGACGACCACCTCATCAAATCCTTTTAGCGTGCCGGCATCAACCTCTGTGTTCAGGCGTACATCAATGCCTGACTGCTCAACCTTGCGGGTAAAATAGCGAATCGATTCCCTGAACTCTTCCTTGCCGGGAATTTGCATCGCCAGGTTAAACTGCCCACCAAGGGTTTCGCGTTTCTCAAACAGCACCACCTCAAAGCCTCGCTCAGCCGCGGTAGTGGCAAAAGCCATTCCTGCCATTCCGCCGCCAATCACAGCAATACGACGTTTATTGGCAGCTGGCGTCACCACCAGTTCCGTTTCATAACAGGCCTGCGGGTTCACCAGACAGCTGGCACGCTTGCCCTTAAACACATGGTCAAGGCACGCCTGGTTACAGGCGATACAGGTGTTAATGTCATCGGCTCGGCCTTCCTCTGCTTTGGCAACAAAAGCGGCATCGGCAAGGAATGGACGTGCCATCGACACCATATCTGCCTGCCCGGAAGCCAGGATATTTTCTGCGACGTCCGGTGTGTTAATGCGGTTGCAGGTCACCAGCGGTACGTTCACTTCGCCTTTCAGACGCTCGGTGACCCATGCAAACGCAGCACGCGGCACTTGCGTGGCTATAGTCGGGATCCGCGCTTCATGCCAGCCAATACCGGTATTGATGATAGTGACACCGGCACTTTCCAACGCTTTGGCAAGCATTACCACTTCCTCATGGGTACTGCCCTGCTCTACCAGGTCCAGCATAGAAAGGCGGAAAATAATGATGAAATCCTGCCCTGCCCGCTCACGTACGGCTTTAACAATGTCCACTGCCAGACGCATGCGGTTTTCATAACTACCGCCCCAGCGGTCATAACGGGTGTTTGAGCGTGCACAGATAAACTGGTTAATCAGGTAACCTTCCGACCCCATGATTTCGACGCCGTCATAACCCGCTTTTCGTGCCAGCTCTGCGCTTTTGGCAAAGTCTTTAATCGTATTGAGAATCTGGCGCTCACTCATCGCTGATGGAGAAAACGTTGAGATCGGCGATCGCATATCTGAGGCACTGAGCGCAAACGGATGCATCGCATAACGACCGGCATGCAGAAGCTGCAGCGCTATCTTGCCGCCATGCTGATGCACTGCATCGGTAATAGTGCGGTGCGCTCGGGCAGCACGACCGCTGCTGAATTGCGCACTCAGGGGATGGAGACGGCCCCGGAAATTTGGGGAAAAACCGCCAGTTACAATCAGGCCGACGCCGCCCTTTGCCCGCTCCGCATAAAAAGCGGCGAGCTTTTTGAACCCGTCATTTGATTCTTCCAGTCCCGTGTGCATCGACCCCATCAATACACGGTTTTTTAACTGCGTAAAGCCAAGATCTAACGGCGCGAGTAAGTGTGGGTACGGCGAATTCATGAAGCGCTTCCATTGTTATTATTCGTTCTGGTCAGACCAAGATAAGTCAGGCAAATAAAAGTTTCAAACGTTTGTTTACATTTCTACAACATCAATCACCACTATTCTATTTGGGTAGGATTCGATACGATTAACGTCAGGTAAAGACGCTGGATAACCAAATGAAAACGCTTTTTAAATTTATCGGTACCTTCTTAAAAGGGTGCTGGAAGGCACTGAGTTTTGCCCGTCAGTTAATTTTGAACATCCTGTTCATTGTCGTTTTGGTCGGGATTTATTTTATGTTCACTATGGAGCATGAAACACAAACCAAACCGGTTGAACAGCCCGAAAGGGCGCTGCTGATTGATATTGCCGGACCCATTGTTGAAAAACGGCGCCGTATCGACCCTTACGATTTCGCCACCCGAAACCTTTTCGGTCAGCAAATGCATGTCGAAAATGTGCTCTTCGACATCGTTGATCAAATCCGCGCAGGCGCGAAAGACGACAAGATCAATGGCATGGTGCTGAGCCTTTCTGATATGTCAGAAACCAGCCTGACCAAGCTGCGCTATATCGCCAAAGCGATCAATGAGTTCAAGGCAACCGGAAAACCTGTCGTGGCAATCGGTGATCACTACAACCAAAGCCAGTATTACCTCGCCAGTTATGCTGACGAGATATTTATGGCGCCAGATGGGGCAGTGCTTCTTCGTGGCTATGGTAGCTATACCCTTTACTTCAAAGACTTATTAGAAAAGCTCGATGTGACCACCCATGTTTTCCGCGTCGGTACCTACAAGTCTTTTGTTGAACCATATACCCGCACCGGCATGTCGGAAGAGGCCCGTGAAGCGAACTCTGTCTGGCTGAACCAGCTTTGGGCGGCCTTTGTGGATGATGTGGCAACAAACCGCAAGATCGACCCTGCTGTGCTTACGCCAGATGCACCGAGCCTGATCGCTGAGCTGAAAGAAGCCGGGGGGGATTTTGCGAAGCTGGCACAAAACATGGGGCTGGTTGATGAACTGCTGACCCGTCAGCAAATCCGTCGCCGTCTTGCCGATATGCTTGGCAGCGATGGCCAAGACAGTTTCAATTACGTCAGCATTTACGATTATGTGCCACTGAATTTCGACTACCCGAAAGCCAACCAAATTGCGGTTGTAGTGGCCAGTGGCGCCATCATTGATGGCTTTGAAACGGAAGGCACTATTGGCGGCGATACAACGGCAGCACTGCTTCGCGATGCCCGCCTGAACGATGCCATTAAAGCCGTGGTACTGCGTGTAGACAGCCCCGGAGGCAGCGCATTTGCCTCAGAAGTTATCCGTAACGAAGTGGATGCCCTAAAGAAAGCGGGCAAACCTGTGGTTGTCTCTATGTCGAGTGTGGCCGCTTCCGGCGGGTACTGGATTTCCAGCAGCGCTGACCGCATTCTGGCGCAGCCGACCACGATCACGGGCTCTATCGGTATCTTCGGCATCCTGACCACGTTTGAGGATGTGCTGGCAAAATATGGTGTGTATAACGACGGTATCGGTACCACGCCATTTGCTGGTGTAGGTGTGACACGTGCATTGCCCGATGACATCAGCGATATCATGCAACTGGGTATTGAAAACGGCTACCAGCGCTTTATCGGTCTGGTCGCCAGTGAACGCAACCTCTCGTTGGAAGACGTAGACAAAGTAGCACAGGGGCGCGTCTGGACAGGCTACGATGCCATGAAGCGTGGACTTGTCGACCAGATGGGGGACTTTGATGATGCCATTGCTGTCGCGGCAGAGCTGGCCAAGATAGAAGAATATTCCCTGAACTGGATGGAAGAACCACTGACCCCAGCGCAACAGTTGATCTATAACCTGATCAGCCAGACGATGGTCATGCTGGATATTCAGCCATTAGTTACCCTGCCAAAAGCAGCACAACAATTTGCTAACGCGGCAATTACCGAGATAAACAACCTAAATAACTTCAATGATCCAAATGGGCAATATGCGCTATGCCCAAATTGCAGTTATTATGAAAACTGAGATCTCCCCATCACCCTCGGCATTTGCCGGGGGTTTTTTTCGCAAATCCACCCCGTATAATGCGCCCACTACCTCGTCTACATTTAAGTTGTGAAGATGGAAAGAAAACACATTTATATCGCCTACACAGGCGGCACAATCGGCATGCTAAAATCCGAACAGGGTTACATCCCTGTGTCTGGTTTTATGCAAGAACAACTCAAACGAATGCCGGAATTCCATCGTCCAGAGATGCCTGAATTCACTATCCATGAATACAGCCCCCTGATTGACTCTTCAGACATGACGCCGGCAGATTGGCAGCGCATTGCAGACGATATTCGTGACAACTACGACAACTACGATGGCTTTGTCATTCTCCACGGCACAGACACCATGGCTTACACAGCATCAGCATTGTCTTTCATGCTGGAGAACCTTGATAAGCCAGTTATCGTAACAGGGTCACAAATCCCACTGGCAGAGCTACGCTCTGACGGTCAGGCAAATCTGCTAAATGCGCTGCATATTGCGGCAAACTACCCGATCAACGAAGTTACCCTGTTTTTCAACAACCAGCTTCTGCGCGGTAACCGCAGTACCAAATCCCACGCGGACGGGTTCAATGCGTTTACCTCGCCTAACCTGCCACCGCTACTGGAAGCCGGTATCAACATCCAATTGCATGGCGCTGAGATTGACAAGAAACCTGAGGGTAAATTCAAGGTCCACACCATCACTGAGCAGCCGGTCGCCATTATCATGATGTACCCGGGTATTTCTCCGGAAGTGATCCGAAATGCGCTGAAACAACCGGTAAATGCCATGATTCTGCTGACTTTCGGCGTAGGTAATGCACCGCAGAATCAGGAACTGCTGGGGCTGCTGCGTGAAGCAACCAGCCGGGGCGTGGTGGTATTGAACTTGACGCAGTGTCTGACTGGTAAAGTGAACATGGGCGGATACGCAACAGGCTGCGCATTGGCTGAAGCTGGCGTACTGAGCGGCTACGACATGACGCCGGAAGCTGCATTGGCGAAACTGCACTTCCTGCTCAGCCAAGACTTACCTATGGACGCGGTTCGCACGCAACTCCAGCAAGACCTGCGTGGAGAACTGACACTGTAAAACACCTCTGGATCAAAACAGGCCAGCAACCCACTGGCCTGTTTTATCGTTCAGAACATCTCTTTAGTCGCTGTCGTTAACCCTGGTCTGAACGATGGTTTCCTGATTGGAAGCAAATTCACGCTTAAGCTGCGCTTTAGACTTCAGTGTGATCTCACCGCCTGCGCCCACTGTCATGTGTTGTGGATTGGTGTTATGGCGGGATTGATAAAGCATGACCACCTGCATGGCATGATCGCGCTGCTCTTGGGTCAGCGGTGTCCCTTCTGGCCATTTCCCAGTTTCAACAGCAAACATGAGACGTTCATAAACGTCTGGGGTGACAGTGGACAATAGCTGCTCAATATCCATGATAGATCCTCTGTGTTCCTTGACATTTCAGGGCTAAGTCATTCACGTTAAACAATAAATCACTTCACCACTATAGAAAAATGAAAGCCCGGCTTGTTCTCACCGAGGGTGTCAGTCTTTTTTAGCACTTTAGTGTCTGTTTTAATTTCCCAATGCCCGCAATACTACTGATTTTCATCTGAATACGCACCCTATGCCTTGAGAGATCCTTAGCCTTTTGCCAATTTTAGGCGACGAAGCTCGGCAAACGGACATAGTTACACGAGAGCAAGGAGCAAGCCGAACCAAAACCAGACGCCTTGTAGTAAAGTCTGCCCGCCCGGTCTCCCCGACCCACGATGCTGTATCCGTGGCTTAACCATGTATCCACGATTACCGAGAGTAGGTACGTCTTATGACCTCGATTTCAGGCACCAATTCAAACAATAACCTCGTTGGCATGAGCGATGATGACAACATTTACGGCCTGCTTGGCAATGACACCTTACTGGGATATGGAGGCAATGACTCCCTCTACGGCGACACGCCTCCGTCCGAAATACAAACGCTGACGCCCGGTACAGACGGCCGCTATGCCATTCAACATGACACCTTTATTTCGGTGACCTTGTCTCAGTTTAATTTTCCACCCACTGAAGCGCAAAGCCTCGGTTATGCCATTCTCGACGCGTCAGGCACGATATTAAGTCGCGAGATTATTGTTGATGATGCAAACACCGCGGAACGTGGCTCGGCCATTGATATTAATGTTGGAAACGGCGTAAGTCTGGTGTTTTTCACCTTGCCTTCCTCCGAGCGTTCTGGATTCGCATGGCGACCACTTGATCTCAATGCAGTCAACACAAATATACCGCCGTCCAATGTTACTATCACCGTTGAGGAAATCAGCACCACCAACAATCATGGCAACGACAACCTTTATGGCTATGACGGTGACGACAGGCTGTTTGGAGAAGGCGGAGATGATTTTCTTATCGGCGGTCAAGGCAATGATATTTTGTCCGGTGGAGAGGGCAATGACGTTCTCTGGGGCGAAAATGGTGATGATCACCTACACGGGGGGGATGGCGATGACATTCTACAAGGCCAAAACGGTATCGACAAACTTGAGGGAGGCGCCGGAAATGACAGCCTTTATGGCGGCCGCGACAATGACACCTTGTTGGCAGGTAAAGGTGCAGACTTTGTCCGTGGCCAGAATGGTGATGATGTTATCCGAGGTGGTGCTGGTGACGATGAACTCTGGGGTGACAACGGCGACGACATAATCCGGGGAGATCAGGGGGCCGATTACATTGAAGGCGGCAACGGGAATGATTTGCTCTTTGGCGGCGCCGGGAATGATCAAATCCTCGGTGGTCGCGGGGATGATGATATTCGCGGTAACAGCGGAGACGACATCATTTATGGCGAAGGAGGCGACGATATCCTTCGTGGAAATGCCGGGAATGATTACCTGGACGGTGGTGAGGGTAATGACTGGATATTCGGTAACCTCGGCAGTAACACATTACTGGGTGGAAACGGTGACGACTACCTGTTAGCAGGCTGGAACAGCCATGACAACTTGCTCGATGGCGGAAGCGGCGAAGATATCCTTATCGGTAGCACCCACTCAGACACATTGATTTTTGATCTCAACGATTTTCAGGGACAAACGGAAACAACATCAGACGGCAGAGTCATTAACCAACATATCTATGATGCTTCAACCGGCTTTGACACCCTGAGGATATCAGGCTCTGTACATGTAGATTTTACCGGTAACAGTTATCAGAATAATCCAGACATTACAGGCAATGTCATTGCTGGCATCGAGTCGGTTATTGGTGACAGCAGTCATCAGACCGTTACAATCAATATCTATGGAATCAATGCTCAGTCCGACACCACAGACAATGATGACTGGCAGGGCTTTGTTACCTGGTTGGGTGAAGGGGAAGATACCCTCAACCTGACAGGAAGTCACTGGCAATACGATGCAGCTGATATTTCCAATGCTGACATTACGCCAGCTATGCTTGAAAAGATGGCGTTGACAACCACCCAAGCATCACAGCTTCAGGCATTTGTCTTCAATAACATCTACAGTGATGCTCAGGTCACTATATGGACGGATGCAGAAAGCATTACCTATCAGGGAATGGATCTTCTCTGACCCATCTGGGGACGCAAAAACGAAAGGCCTGCTCATGTAGCAGGTCTTTTTTATCTCTGTGGACTCACGCAAAAGTCGTGAAATGCGCATAAACTGAAAGGTAGTGTTTATGTTATAAGTCATTTGTATGCATAAAGAGACAGAGCCACAAAGACCATGAAAACAGGCTTACTGAACCACCCGATTAAATTGGCCCTCATTGCCACCATCCCATTTTTTATTGTGGGATGCTTCGAGAGCAACCGAAGCACTGCCCAGTTGTGTGAGAATTATCCGCAGATCTGCTATAAGCTCAACATCCGGGATGGGCAATGCCGGCATGAACGTACCGACCTTATCTGGCAACGTTATGATGTGGTAAAGAAAGGCTCCGACCTCAACAAGTTTGATGAACTTTTGCTGACCAAAAAATATGCCAAGTGTATGGAGCTTGCTGCCCAAATCGAAACAACGACACTGAAAGCCAAGAAAACCTTGCGCACAGAAGCCCTTTTCCATGCTTACGACGCCATCGAAATGCTGGAAAATGATCTGAAAAACTCCTATCAACCTTCCATTATCTACTATCGTTGGACACAAGGTGATAACGAGGCACTGGAACAGTTCCTGAAACTGGAAGAAACCGAATACCTAGATACTCCCGAACTGCAACTGGGGCTGGCGACTTACTATGTCGACAAAGACAAAACTCACACGATTGAACTGCTGCTAAAAGCACTGAGTTTTTACGATGGCCGCGCAGGCAAGACCCGTGAAGAGGTCATTCCTGAAGTGATCAAGTCTCTTGCAACGGCAAATCACTCACTGGGCAAACTAGACAATGCATACTTTTGGGCACTGGTTGGCGGAAAGTTGGGACTGCCTATCGCTAAAGAAGCGCAACTGAAATTGCTCTACCCCATGGCAGATGCTCGCAGGGCAGCCATTGCAGATATTGCTAACGATATTGCTTCAGAAATCGAAGACGGTGACTTTGAAAAAGGCTTGCTAAAGCAACTGTCCGCGCTTGGCAACCCATCTTGATAATCTCCTGCATCAAAGCCACAGAATGTGAATAATGTGCACTTTTCGCCCGTGAAACAGAAAGCGGTCAGCTCTGATCTTTAAATGTCATCGACACAGAGTTGACACAATAGCGTTTTCCCGTCGCTGTCGGTCCGTCATCAAACACATGACCCAGATGACTGCCACATGCCCGACAACGGATTTCCGTTCTCATCATCCCGTGGCTGTGATCTGGCAGGTAACGAATAGCCCCTTCCACCGCAAAGTCAAAGCTCGGCCAACCACAACCAGAATCAAACTTTGTGTCTGAATCAAATAAGTACTCACCACAACAGACACAATGATATGTCCCTTTTTTATGGTTATGTAATAAAGCACCACTAAATGGTGGTTCAGTGTGTCCAAGACGGCACACTTTATAAGCATCTTCAGAAAGTTCTGCTTTCCACTCTTTATCTGATTGCATCACGTCCTCTTTATATAAGGGAAGTTATTTAACCGCCAAATTGCTTGCAGTAACTACCGTTAGGACATAATAAGCACGTCTTCCCGTCGTCCTATTACACCTAATACCCGCGATCAAAAAGCGCTTTACCTGCAGAGTCAACGCGCTAATGTTCAAAGGCATTTTGTCGTTTCAACAATGTGTTACAGCCACCGCAGCCAAACTCGTTTTTAAGTCTCAATTTTCGCACTGACCCAGCCCTCTATTGCCATCATACTTAATATTCAAAACAAATATGCGCCTGCTGGCGTATAGCAGCATTATTGAACAAATATCAAACAACTCAACTTCGCAAGAATATTTCAAATATTTTGTAGTATGTTCAAATATTGTTTAGGCGCTGTAATAATAATCCGTACTGTTTTTTGACTTTAAGCAATTTAGATGGGTTTTTTGCTTGCATGGGTGATATTGATTCTGTAATTTTACTACCAATTCTCTTTCACTAGATATTAAGTTGTGGAGCAACATAATGACTATCAAAGTAGGTATTAACGGTTTTGGCCGTATCGGCCGTTTCGTTTTCCGTGCGTCTGTTGAACGTGACGACATTGACGTTGTAGCAATCAACGACCTGATCGACGTTGACTACATGGCATACATGCTGAAGTACGATTCAACTCACGGCCGTTTCAACGGTACCGTTGAAGTTGAAGGCGGCAACCTGATCGTTAACGGTAAAACTGTTCGTGTTACCGCTGAGCGCAACCCTGCAAACCTGAAATGGGACGAAGTAGGTGTTGATGTTGTAGCAGAAGCAACGGGTATCTTCCTGACTGATGAAACAGCTCGCCAGCACATCACTGCTGGGGCGAAGAAGGTCGTTCTAACTGGCCCATCTAAAGACGCAACACCAATGTTCGTTATGGGTGTTAACCACAACTCATACGCAGGTCAAGACATCGTTTCTAACGCGTCCTGTACCACAAACTGCCTGGCGCCAATCGCGAAAGTACTGAACGACAAATTCGGTATCGAATCAGGTCTGATGACCACCGTTCACGCAACCACTGCAACCCAGAAAACGGTTGACGGTCCTTCTGCGAAAGACTGGCGCGGTGGCCGTGGTGCTTCTCAGAACATCATCCCATCTTCAACCGGTGCAGCTAAAGCGGTTGGCGTTGTCCTGCCTGAGCTGAACGGCAAACTGACTGGTATGGCTTTCCGCGTTCCTACTGCGAACGTTTCAGTGGTTGACTTGACTGTTAACCTGAAAGAAGGCGCATCATACGAAGCTATCTGTGCAGCAATGAAAGAAGCGTCAGAAGGTGAACTGAAAGGCGTTCTGGGTTACACCGAAGACGATGTTGTTTCTCAAGACTTCATCGGTGAAGTGAATACGTCAGTATTCGATGCGAAAGCAGGTATCGCACTGACTGACAAATTCGTTAAAGTTGTATCTTGGTACGATAACGAAATCGGTTACTCAAACAAAGTTCTGGACCTGATTGCTCACATCTCTAAGTAATCTCCCGGATTGCCCTTAAGGTATGAGTGACAAAAGGCGGCTGGTTGGCCGCCTTTTTTGTACCTGAGTTTTGTATCTAACGTTTAAAAGGTGCCTTCATGGACGTTAAACAGCTCCCTACCCTTGCCGTACTTTCAGATTGCGTCACTATCTGCGAACTGGGCGGTATCAACATTGTTCGCATCATTCACCCCAAAGCCACAGCGGCAATTTCCTTATTCGGTGGTCATGTACTCAGCTTCGTACCCACGGGTAAAAAAGAAATGCTCTGGGTAAGTAAAAACGCAGACTTCACCGGTAACAACGCCATTCGAGGAGGCATCCCGGTATGCTGGCCCTGGTTTGGCAAGGCGGCCGCCCCTTCACACGGTTTTGCCCGCATCCATGAATGGACGCTCAATGAACACCGCGAAAATGACCACGGTGTCATTGTCAGCCTTACACTGTCAGACACACCAGAAACCCGCACTATCTGGCCACATGCGTTTCATGCTGAATTGCAGGTTGAGGTGAGCGAAACACTCAAAGTCAGCCTGATTTCAACCAACACTGGCAAAAGCCCAATCCAGATTGGCGGCGCGCTGCATACCTACCTCAACATCGGTGATATTCATCAAACCACCGTTTCCGGGCTAGGCAATGAGTACATTGAGAAGGGTGAGCGTAAACCCAGCCCTGGCAACGTCACCTTCAAAGGCGAGGTAGATCGCATCTATACCCAAGCGTCTGAGCGCATCATCGTTGAAGACACGGTCAACCATCGACGCATTGCCGTGGCCAACAGAGGCAACAACTGCGTAGTGGTCTGGAATCCATGGCAAGCACTGGCTGAGAGCATAGCCGACATGGAAAACGATGGATTCTTAACCATGGTTTGTACCGAGTCGGCCGTGTACGACAGAAGTGTGACACTCCAACCGGGCGAGCAGCATACCCTCTCAACCGAGATAATTTGCAGATAAGCCGTTAAGCATTAAACAACCATCACCTAAGCCGGAACCTCAGTGTTTCGGCTTTTTCCTTGTCTGGCATCTTTAAAACAGGGTTCACAAAGACATAAGAAATCGCTCGCCAACAAGTGTCGAAATCCACAGTGAGGAAAGTCTTACTGTTCAGTCCAGAAAAAACCGAATGATAGAGACCGCCAAACACCCAGTGTTTCAGGTTTAATTGTGACAGACATTGAAAATGCCAGCAAAGCGTCTCGATGATGAGAATTTTCCACGAGGAACGAATCGTTAGATGAATTTCCTGTGTATAAACGGTTAAGTAGAGATATTCACACAACCAAACCATGGTAGCGCGAATACAACACCGAATAACAAAAGGGAAAAATATCGAAAAAACAAGTAATTCAACCAAGCAAATTGATCAGTTGCGACTAGTCTTAAAAGAGTGAGGGTATGAAAGCAACTGCGCCGATATCCTTTCTACTTGATAACAGCACGATTTAGGGGGCAGGACCATGAGTATTTTCGACCACTATCGTC
This sequence comes from Grimontia sp. THUN1695, assembly GCF_059704325.2. Taxonomy (NCBI): domain Bacteria; kingdom Pseudomonadati; phylum Pseudomonadota; class Gammaproteobacteria; order Vibrionales; family Vibrionaceae; genus Grimontia; species Grimontia sp. THUN1695. Next base: position 1,928,984 of record NZ_AP046577.1, read on the forward strand.
AGCGCTACGAAGAAGCAAAAGACGAAGAGCTGAGCCTTCAAGAGTTTTTGGACCTTTGCCGGGAAGACCGCAGTGCATATGCCAACGCGGCAGAAAGGTTGTTAATGGCTATTGGTGAACCGGAGATGATCGACACTGCACTCGATCCCCGTTTAAGCCGCCTATTTTCCAACCGGGTAATTTCACGTTACAAAACATTCGAAGACTTCTACGGCATGGAAGATGCTATCGAGCAAATTGTGTCTTACCTCAAGCATGCTGCGCAAGGTCTGGAAGAGCGCAAACAAATCCTGTACCTTCTGGGGCCTGTCGGTGGCGGTAAATCATCACTGGCCGAAAAACTCAAAAGCCTGATGCAGAAAGTGCCGATTTATGTGCTGACTGCCAACGGCGAGCGTAGTCCTGTCAATGATCATCCGTTTTGTTTGTTTGATGCTGTTGAGGACGGTGCACTGCTGGAAAGTGAATACGGTGTACCGCAACGTTACCTGCGCAGTATTATGTCACCCTGGGCGGCTAAACGGCTGCACGAATTTGGCGGTGATATTTCCAAGTTCAAAGTGGTAAAAGTCCGGCCATCTATCCTTGAGCAAGTCGCCATCGCAAAAACCGAGCCCGGCGATGAAAACAATCAGGACATTTCGTCTCTGGTCGGTAAAGTTGACATAAGACAGCTCGAGCATTTTGCCCAGGATGATCCTGATGCCTACAGCTACTCCGGCGCACTGTGTAAAGCCAACCAAGGCGTGATGGAGTTTGTAGAGATGTTCAAAGCACCGATTAAAGTGCTTCACCCACTACTTACTGCCACACAGGAAGGCAATTACAACGGTACAGAAGGGCTCTCTGCCCTCCCCTTTGATGGCATGATCCTGGCGCATTCGAACGAGTCAGAGTGGCAAACCTTCCGTAACAACAAGAACAACGAAGCGTTTCTTGATCGTGTTTACATCGTGAAGGTGCCTTATTGCCTACGCGTCTCCGAAGAAATAAAAATCTACGAAAAATTACTGGAAAACAGTGAGCTGTCGAATGCACCTTGTTCACCAAGCACGCTCGACATTCTTGCCCGTTTTAGTGTGCTTTCACGGCTCAAAGAGCCAGAAAACTCCAGTATCTTCTCGAAAATGCGTGTTTATGACGGTGAAACCCTGAAAGATACAGATCCCAAAGCCAAGTCCTATCAGGAGTACCGCGACTATGCGGGGGTAGACGAAGGTATGAATGGTCTTTCAACCCGTTTTGCCTTCAAGATCCTCTCCCGTGTATTCAACTTCGACCACTCAGAGGTCGCTGCAAACCCAGTCCACCTGTTTTATGTACTGGAACAGCAGATAGAACGTGAGCAGTTTCCGCAGGAGAGCGCTGAGAAATACCTCGAAAACCTGAAAGGCTACCTGATCCCGAAATATGTTGAGTTTATCGGTAAAGAAATTCAGACAGCCTATCTCGAATCGTACTCCGAATATGGTCAGAATATCTTTGACCGTTACGTGACCTATGCTGATTTCTGGATCCAGGATCAGGAATACCGTGACCCTGACACCGGACAGTTGTTTGACCGCTCAGCGCTCAACAGTGAACTGGAGAAAATTGAGAAACCCGCAGGCATCAGTAACCCGAAAGACTTCCGTAATGAGATCGTGAACTTTGTGCTTCGTGCCCGTGCCAACAACGAAGGCAAAAACCCAGTATGGACAAGCTACGAAAAACTTCGCACCGTTATTGAGAAGAAGATGTTCTCAAACACCGAAGAGCTGCTGCCAGTGATTTCCTTCAATGCGAAAACATCCACGGAAGAGCAGAAGAAACACGATGACTTCGTCGCCCGTATGATGGAAAAAGGGTATACCCGCAAGCAAGTCCGTCTGCTGTCAGAATGGTACCTGCGTGTGCGTAAATCCTCGTAAACAGTCTATCTAGGGATAAAGTGAAACTTACGGGGGGCTTATGGCGCATTTTATTGATCGAAGGCTCAACGGGAAAAATAAGAGTACGGTAAACCGTCAACGTTTTCTGCGACGTCATAAACGACAGATCAAAGAGTCGATTGCTGATGCTGTCAATAAACGGTCGATTACCGATGTGGATAGCGGTGAAAGCATCACTATCCCTTCCCGTGATATTCGAGAGCCTGTATTCCGGCAAGGTAAGGGCGGACAGCGTGATGCTGTCCATCCGGGTAACGACCAGTTCATCCCCGGCGATCGTATTGAACGCCCGCCAGGAGGCGGAGCAGGTGGCGGCGCGGGTGAAGGTCAGGCAAGTCCGGATGGCGAAGGACAGGACGATTTTGTTTTCCAGATATCAAAAGACGAATACCTGGACTTACTGTTCGAAGATCTGGAACTGCCAAATCTGAAAAAGAATCAGATGACCAAGCTGGTGGAATGGAAGACCCACCGCTCCGGTTTCAAAGCAACAGGTGTGCCCGCTAATATCGCCATTGTGCGCTCTTTACAAAACTCATTGGCTCGCCGCACGGCAATGTCAGCCGGTAAGCGCCGGAAACTGCGTGAACTGGAAGCAGAACTGGAGTCACTGAGAAGTACAGAACCCGCCCAGCCGCTTGAAGAAAAACGTGTTCAAGAAGAAATTGATGAACTGAAAGCAAAAATTGCGGCAGTTCCTTTTATCGATACCTTTGACCTGCGCTACAAAAACTACGAAAAACGCCCACAACCTAGCAGCCAAGCGGTGATGTTCTGTTTGATGGATGTGTCAGGCTCTATGGATCAGGCCACCAAAGACATCGCAAAACGTTTCTATATTCTTTTGTATCTGTTCCTGACCCGTACTTATAAAAATGTAGAAGTGGTATTCATCCGCCACCACACGCAAGCCAAAGAAGTGGATGAGCATGAGTTTTTCTATTCTCAGGAAACCGGCGGCACTATTGTTTCCAGTGCTCTCAGGCTGATGAATGACATCGTCAAGGAACGTTACCCCGCCAATGAATGGAACGTGTACGCCGCACAGGCTTCAGACGGTGACAACTGGGCAGATGACTCCCCAGGCTGTCGTGAGCTGCTGGAGAAACAACTACTGCCGGTTACCCGTTACTATGCATATATCGAAATAACCCGCCGCGCCCACCAAACACTGTGGCGCGAGTATGAGTCTGTGGCAGAAAACTACGACAATTTTGCCATGCAGAATATTCGCTCTGCCGATGACATTTTCCCTGTCTTCCGGGAGTTGTTTAAAAAGCAGGTAAGTTAGGGCTTACTTTTTCGCGGATAAAAATCCAAGGAGGACGACATGGCGGTCGCATCAAAGAAAAAGAACAAAATGCTCAGTGACGGTCCTGACTGGACGTTTGATTTACTCGACAAGTACCACCGGGAAATCAAGCGTGTGGCAGAACACTATCGTCTGGACACTTACGTAAACCAAATAGAAATCATTACAGCCGAACAGATGATGGATGCCTACTCCAGCGTAGGTATGCCCATCAACTATAATCACTGGTCATTCGGCAAGAAATTTATCGAGACAGAGCGCGGCTACAAACATGGTCACATGGGTCTTGCGTACGAAATTGTGATCAATTCCGACCCTTGTATCGCCTATCTAATGGAAGAAAATACCATCACGATGCAGGCACTGGTCATGGCACATGCTTGTTATGGTCACAATTCTTTCTTCAAAGGCAATTACCTGTTCCAGACCTGGACCGATGCCAGTTCTATCATTGATTACCTGCTATTTGCAAAAAAGTACATCAGTGAGTGTGAAGAAAAATACGGTGTCGATGAGGTGGAAAAGCTGCTCGACTCCTGCCATGCACTGATGAACTATGGCGTCGACCGTTACAAGCGGCCACAAAAAATCTCCATTGCTGAAGAAGTTGCCCGCCAGAAAGCGCGTGAAGATTACTTACAGAGTCAGGTCAACGCACTTTGGCGCACGATTCCAAACAGTGAAAAAGTTCGGGAAAAAGAGGTTGAGCGCTTCCCCTCAGAACCACAGGAAAATATCCTGTACTTTTTCGAAAAGCACGCTCCGTTGCTTGAGCCCTGGCAACGGGAGATTATCCGTATTGTCCGTAAGGTCAGCCAATACTTCTACCCACAGAAGCAGACTCAGGTCATGAACGAGGGTTGGGCTACATTCTGGCATTACACCATTCTCAATCATCTCTATGATGAAGGTCTGGTCACAGACCGTTTCATCATGGAATTCCTACACAGCCATACCAATGTCGTGGCACAACCACCCTATAACAGCCGCTTTTACAGTGGTATCAACCCGTATGCGCTGGGTTTTACGATGTTCCAGGATATCCGGCGCATCTGTGAAAACCCTACCGATGAAGACAAACACTGGTTTCCTGACATCGCTGGCAACGACTGGCTCGAAACCCTGCACTTCGCCATGCAAAACTTTAAAGACGAAAGCTTCATCAGCCAGTTCCTGTCACCTAAAGTGATGCGGGATATGAAGTTTTTTGCTATCAACGACGATGACAGACAGAACTTTATTGAGGTAACCAGCATTCACAACGAAGAAGGGTACCGTCAGATACGCGAAAAGCTGTCAGCGCAGTACAACCTCAGCAATCACGAACCCAATATCCAAGTGTTTGATGTCGATTTACGTGGTAACCGCTCACTGACCTTATGTTATGTTCCCCACAACCGCATCCCATTGAGCGATTCCTACCAAGAAGTGCTTAAACATGTGCACCGCTTATGGGGGTTTGAAGTGGTATTGGAGGAGGAGCTCCCGGACGGCAAAAGCAAGATCATCGCCACCTGCCCGAAGCGTCCACAGTTTGATCCAGACTTTATACCAGGTAGCTAAAACCGATAAAAAAACCGCCATTTTTGGCGGTTTTTCATTCACAGTATCAGCGGTTACGCTTCCTCTTGTTCCATCAACCTAGCAATGGTCTCTCGGTTAGAAAACCAAATCGCACCACATTCACGGCCATATTGTTTAATTCGATCAGCCACATCCAGATGGCGGCCTTCTTTCGCAATCACAAGCAGGTCTCGGTAAAACTGAATAGCCAGCTCACGGGCACGCTTATCCATGAAGTAATAACCACCCACGCGTGAGTAAATTTTTCGCATGCCATTCATGGTCAGCACATAGACTTTATTACCAGAACACTGGGCCATGCCCTGAAACAGCATGTAGTCAAAGTGGTTAAACGCACGTCCACGGCAAACAGCTTCACAGATCTCTAAGTCTGTTTTACCAAAAGTATCGTAGATTTTCTTGACGTCCTGTTGAATGGCCTCTTTCTCTTCTGCCATTTCGATAAAGCTGCTAAAGCTATCGCTTGCCAGCAATGACTCACAACGTCCAATTACTTTTTCTATCAGATCGGCACAGGCTTGAGGGTTATTTTTTACAGCATAACGCATATAAACACCGCTAATATCGGTGCGTGCGGCCAGCAGGTTCTCTAAAACACCTTGAACATCTTCACCCTCTAGGGTCACAAGGGTATCCAGAATATTGAGACCAGAGGTGTTCATGTAGTCATTCACTCGGGTTGGCTTACCATGTTGAATAGTCAGCCAGCCATCGCGTGCAAGGCGCTGGAGCACCTCACGAAGGGTTGTACGCGTGACACCAATCAGTTCTGACAACTCGCGTTCTGCGGGAAGTATTGAGCCTTGAGGAAAATGATTATTCCAAATACTCTCGATAATATATTTCTCAGCAAAAGTTGCCGGGCTATCCGCCTTAATCACCATTTAGTGTTGTTTCCAGGTTGCTTCTTATCTTGGATTAATAACTCATCATACCACTTATCAAGTCCACCTAGAAACCTAAGAAAGGTTTTGTTTATAGGTTATTGACAGCAATTTAACGGGCTAATATCACAGTTAATTAAATTTGGTGTTCTTTAAAACACTGCATCACCGAGGTTTCATTGCAACAACTTGCGCTTTTCCACACACACTTAACTGTATCCTCCACCCTGCGGCAAATCTTCAACTTGATTGCATGTTGTTACGATTAAACAGAAGCTCATCAAGTCGCCTAACGATACTGTTCAACTGGGTACATTGTGCGCTAACACACACCAATCTTGATCATTATCACTGTACACACGCACTCCCAGGAATAGAATGGGCACGCCAAAAATGTTACAAAACATTTCAATACTCCTGAATTAGAGTTGCGTTTTCCGTAACACACTCCAATAATTTAATTAACATGTAAAGGGTTATTGACTGTTTGAAAAGTCGCTGTATCGTGTGCTCAAGCTCGATTATGCATTAGGTTTCATCGGCGCTTTTCGTCGATTACACGGTGTGTAAGGGTCAGATACCCGCTATTTCAACATTTTTGAATTAGCGTAATTTACCCCACTTTTGCAACAGAGCATTTACATCTACATTTCAAGCCTCTAGAAACACTTGCATACATAAGAAATAGAGACATAAACATGGCCATTACGCTCAGGAATGCTTTCATCAAGAATTTTCTCGGTAAAGCACCCGACTGGTACAAAGCGGCAGTTATTGCCTTTTTGATTATCAACCCCATCGTTTTCATTATTGATCCGTTTGTTGCAGGTTGGCTGCTGGTGGTGGAATTCATTTTCACACTGGCGATGGCACTGAAATGTTATCCGCTGCAACCCGGTGGCTTACTGGCCATTGAAGCCATTGCCATTGGCATGACGAGCCCGGAAACAGTGAAACACGAGTTGATTGCGAACTTTGAAGTGTTGCTGCTGCTTATCTTTATGGTGGCGGGCATTTACTTTATGAAGCAGTTATTGCTGTTTATCTTTACAAAAATATTGCTTAGCATTCGTTCAAAAATACTGCTTTCCTTGGCTTTCTGCTCAGCAGCGGCATTCCTTTCCGCATTCCTTGATGCCCTGACCGTCATTGCTGTTGTTATCAGTGTTGCTGTCGGTTTCTATTCAATTTATCACCGCGTCGCTTCCGGTAAGGACTTTCAAGCCAACCATGACCATACCTCCGACGAATCTGTACGTGATGAATTGAGCCGTGACGACCTCGAGAATTATCGTGCCTTTCTGCGCAGCCTGTTAATGCATGCTGGTGTCGGTACTGCCCTCGGTGGTGTGATGACCATGGTGGGTGAGCCCCAAAACCTGATCATCGCAGAAAAAGCAGGCTGGCAGTTTGGTGAGTTCATTATCCGCATGCTGCCAGTGTCCTTGCCAGTGCTCATCTGTGGCCTGCTCACCTGTATACTGGTTGAGAAGTTCGGCTTATTTGACTACGGTGCAAAACTGCCTGAAAACGTACGCCAAATCCTGATTGAGTTTGATAAAGCTGAGCGTGCAAAACGTACTAATTACGATGTCGCAAAGCTGATTGTTCAAGCGTTGATTGCAGTTTGGCTGATCATTGGTTTGGCAATGCACCTGGCTGCGGTGGGTCTGATTGGTCTGAGTGTCATTATTCTCGCTACCTCTTTTACCGGCGTGATAGACGAGCACCACATTGGTAAAGCGTTCGAAGAGGCCTTGCCATTTACCGCGCTACTGGCCGTTTTCTTCTCGGTGGTTGCGGTTATCGTAGATCAAGGTTTGTTCACACCGGTTATCAGCTCCGTTCTGGAATTTGAAGGAGCCGCACAACTTACCATGTTCTACATTGCGAACGGTTTGCTCTCCATGGTGTCAGATAATGTGTTCGTCGGTACGGTTTACATCAATGAGGTCAAAGCAGCACTGATGGATGGGGTAATTAGCCGTGAACAATTTGAACTGTTGGCTGTTGCAATCAATACCGGCACCAACCTGCCTTCAGTGGCGACACCAAACGGTCAGGCGGCATTCTTGTTCCTGTTGACATCAACACTGGCACCCTTGCTGCGCCTCTCATACGGCAAGATGGTGTACATGGCATTGCCTTATACCATTGTGATGGGCCTTGTCGGTCTGGCTGGTGTCGAATTGCTGCTGATCCCAATGACGGATTGGTTCTATGATGCAGGTTGGATCTCACTTGGATCCATAGATGCAGTTGGTGCGGTGAGTGCCGGACATTAAAGGTTGATTTTCAATTGATTACATTTTTGAATAACAAAGTCCCACCCACTGTGGGGCTTTGTCTTTTACAACGGATTCGTGCTATATGTTGTCGTATTTCAACAAAATTTCCCGCGGACGTGGCGCCTGGTTTTTGCTGATGCTGTCGGGGTTAATCCTCGAAGGCTGCGCCCTGTTTTTCCAACATGTGATGCATCTGGCCCCCTGCGTTATGTGTATCTATGAACGCGTGGCCATGCTTGGCGTGGTCGGTGCAGGCCTTATTGGCATGATTGCCCCACAAAATGCCCTGATCCGTTGGTCAGGCTTGGTGGCCTGGGGGGTTGCTGCCAGTTGGGGCCTGAAACTTTCCATTGAGCACGTTGGCTATCAATTCCCGGATCCGAACGATCTGTTTGGTGCGACCTGTGACATTTTTGTTTCCTTCCCATCCTGGGCACCGCTGAACCAGTGGGTACCCTGGATGTTTGAAGCAAGCGGTGATTGCAGCAAGATTGTGTGGCAGTTCCTCACCCTTTCCATGCCGCAGTGGCTGGTAGTGATTTTTGCTGCGATGCTGGTTGTGCTGGCAATCGTCGTGCTGTCCCAGCTATTTGGCAAGCGTGAACGTCGCCTGTTCTAGCATCGACAAAATACGCTGATAGCGTGTAAAAATCCCAGCCTGCGCTGGGATTTTTGTTATTTATTTTTTAGGGTCTGTCGACCTTAGCAATGCAACCAAAGGTTTGTCGGCCTCGCTGAATGTGTAGTCATCCAGCTGCTCCTTGGTGACCCAAGCCATGTTCTGATGGCAATGTAAAGTGATTTCACCTTCCTCGCGCTTACATCGATAACTTTTGAGCAAGATCGATTTGGCAGGATAGTGGTGCAGCGTTTCTATCAGGTATTCGTCCACACTCACCTTCACGCCCAACTCTTCCCAAAGCTCTCTGGCCAATGCTTCTGGCTCTGATTCACCGGGCTCCACTTTGCCGCCGGGAAATTCCCAAAGACCACCTTCATGTTCAGCGCGTTGAGTAATGAGAACCTTATCGCCATCAGTGATCACGCCTGCCACCACCAGAATTACGTCACTGGACATCTTACCTACCGCAGCACTTCTTGAATTTCTTGCCGCTGCCACAAGGACACAGATCATTACGGCCTATGGATTTATAGGGGTTTACAGCCCGCGCCCCTGAACCTTGCTGGACTTCATCTGCCGCCAGCGCAACTTCATTGATCATCAGGGGCAACTGCTGGTAGTACTTTTCAGGCGAAGGCAATGCTGCAAGCCCAGCCTCTTTCATCTGATCCAGCGTTCCCTGCTCATCATGCAGGAAAAGCATGGTTGTCACTAGGGCAGAAAGCATACGCCGGCTGCCATCAGACACCGTCACTTCCTGCCAGGCAGGTTCAATATAAGGCCAGACCGCCAGAAAACCCTCTGCAAACGCCTGGTGATTTTCATTGCGTGAAGCATCCAGTGCTAACGCAGAAGGCAATGCATAAGCGTGTTTCATTAATGCTGCGTACTGCTGCTCAAAATGCTGCATGATGGCTTTTTTCTGCACTGAAGGAATGGGCTCAGGGTCGTCTTCATCCACACCACCCGTGACCAACACAGGCAGCCAGCTTCCAAGGTCCAAAGGGGCGGGAGAAAGGTTAGCTGCCAACAGTGCGCCCTCAATAAACGTGGCGGGCATACCCTCCCAGTCAGGTTGCAGTTCGACCATGGATATCATTTTGCTTCTCTAATTACCAAAAAAAGGATCATAACCCAAAACAACGGGTGACACCGTATTTCGTCTTTCCTCAAACGACACAGCATTCAGGCCAAGGCCTTTGCATCCAGATTTCCGTGATTCATCAAACAAATGGTTTAAGGCGTTGAATCCTCATTTGCAAATCGTGGTAGTCTTAGCCGCAATTGATAACTGGGGAAATTCAATCAGTGCCATCGTCTCGAAGTGTCATTATTGCAGGCGCAACCGGTTTGGTTGGTGACGAGTTATTGCACCAATTACTGGGCAATCCGGATGTTTCACACATTCACGTGGTCACCCGGCGCCCGTTTGCTCTGGTCTCTGAAAAGATTGTCGTGCACCAGAGTCCAGATCTGTCTGTCACTCACTGGCAACCCCAATGGCCTGTTCCAATACAAGGCTATATTGCCCTTGGTACAACGAAAAAGCAGTCTGGTTCCAGACAGGCACGGGAAGAGGTGGATTATCACCTGGTGGTCAAAGTCGCCAGAATGATGGCGGTGGTTGGTGTGAAACATCTGGCTGTGGTTTCCAGCATGTTGGCTCACCCGTGGTCGCCTTCCCATTACCTTCGTTGCAAGGGAAAAATGGAGCGGGCATTGTCGGAAATGGGTTTTGAGCGCCTGTTGGTTGCAAGGCCTGGCCCTTTACTCGGTGAGCGTGAAACGCCACGTAAGGACGAGCAAATACTGCAACGCCTGATGCCGGCATTTCGCCCCTTTCTTTCAGGCCCATTGGCGGATTTCGAACCGGTTGAAGCGGTGCGGGTTGCACGCGCGATGATTTCTACCCTTTCAGAGAATAACTGGCCCGGACGCATTGATTACCGAATCCTTTCCGGCCGAGTTCTTAACCAATATTAACAGGCACAACCAACAGCAAAAAGGCAGACTACGGTCTGCCTTTTTGATCAGAAGATTAATGGGAATGGGGCTTCAGTGCCCATCCTTTCTTCATTGGATAAATACGTTTGAAGGACCGTTTATTCTTGCGTTTTAGTGCAATATCGCACGCTTCCATGATCAGTCCAAATGCCATCGCGAAGTACACATAACCTTTGTTGACATGGATACCCACACCTTCCGCCATCAAAAGCCCACCCAGTAACACCAGGAACAACAGCGCCAGCGTTTTAAAGCCCGGATAGCGGATCACACAGTTGTTGATCTTCTCAGCAAACACCAACATCACAGCCGCAGAGGCCAGAATCGCTGCAATCATCAAAGGCACTTCATCGGTCATGCCAACCGCAGTGATCACTGAATCCATCGAGAACACCGCATCTACTGCCACGATTTGCAGCAGGATCAGAGCAATGCCGGCACGCACTTTGCTGCCATGCTGGGTTTCAGTATGGGTCAGCCACGCCCATAGCTCTTTGAGACTTTTTGCCAGCAGGAAGGCACCGCCACCAATCATGATAAGGCCACGGCCGGTCAGCGAAAAATCACCAAATGTCATCAGCGGTTTGGTCAATGACATCAACCAGCTGATCGAAAACACCAGACCGATACGCGCCAGAACGGCAAGACCGATACCCAAGTTTCGCGCCAGTTTACGCTGGTGCGCGGGCAGTCTTTCACAAAGTACCGAGATAAAAACGACGTTATCGACACCCAACACCACTTCAAGGGTAAACAGGGTCGCCAGGATAACGAGAGATTCAGGTTGCAGAAACAGGTCTAGCATGTTGCGGACTCCTTGTTAAAGGAGCGGAATGAAATGAAACAACTCGAGGGGTCGTCCATATAAAGCGTTTTTGTACCTCTTGGTTAGAATGAGCCGACAGTTCACCATAAGGTATTGATATCGGCAATCCAGCAAGATGTAACTAAATGTAACCAATAGAGCAAGCCATTGATATTAAAATCAATTAGCAATATTGAGCGGGATTTACAGCGTGACTGCTTCGCTCAATTTCATCGAGCGCTCCGACGATTTCACCAAGGATTTGTTGCTTGTCTTTTAGTTGGCGGATACGCACAAACAGCGCTTTCGCTTCCGGATACTGAGCCTGTAGGTACCTGAACCACTGCTTCACACGGTTCGGATAATAAAGCCCTTTGTCGCCACGGGTTTCAAATTCGGAATAGCGAACAAGAAGCACCAGCACCTGATGCCAGGACATAGGGGCAGCATCGGTTTTAATGTGGGTAGCAAGGTTTGGCATGTTGAGTGCGCCACGGCAAACCATCAGAGATTCACAACCAGAGACTTCAGCACATTTCAGCGCATCCTCACGGCACCAGATATCCCCATTAGCAACCACCGGAATAGACAGGTGCTTTGCCAAATCGCCAATCAAATCCCAGCGGATGGTCCCCGCTTTGTAGGCATCCGCTTTACTGCGACCATGGACGACAATTTCATTGGCGCCGCCTGAATGTACGGCATCGGCAATGTCCCGATAAGCGGAGACATCGTCAAACCCCAGACGCACTTTGGCACTGACAACCTGATCAGATGGCACAGCTTCACGCACCGCTTTCACCACCTGATACATCAACTCTGGTTCTTTGAGCAACGCCGCCCCGCCTTTATTACCATTCACCGTTTTAGAAGGGCAGCCGAAGTTGATATCAACCCCTGATGAGCCCAGCTCTGCCACCAGTGCAGCGTTTTCAGCCATGTATTGCGGCGACTGACCTAAAAGCTGCACACGCACGGGTATACCGGAAGAGGTTTTACCACCGTTTTGTAACTCCGGACTCAGTTTATAGAAAACGCGTGGCGGCAGCTTAGCATCAATCACCCGGACAAACTGTAACCCTCCCCGAAAAGCGGGTCATTAGCAATTAGAGTTTTTCCGTTTACACTGAAACGAACGGAGAACGTCTGATGAAAAAATCACGCTACACGGAATCGCAAATCGTCAAGATCCTCAAAGAAGTGGAAGCGGGTCGAAAAGTGAACGAAGTCTGCCGTGAATACGGCATTTCCGATGCAACTTACTACAACTGGAAATCCAAGTACGGCGGCATGGAAGCTTCTGATGTTAAACGACTGAAAGAGCTAGAGGACGAAAATCGAAGGCTCAAACAGATGTTTGCAGATCTCAGCCTCGAGCATCGTATTGTCAAAGATATCTTAGAAAAAAAGCTGTAACGCCAGCGGTTAAACGTGAACTTGTGGAATACGTTCGGCAACACTTTCAGGCCAGCTTAAGGATGGCCTGCCGCGTGGTTGGCATCAGTGATTCAGTGTATCGGTATCGTCCTGACCCGCATCGTGATGATGAAGTCATTGCCAAGCTGCAGGAAGCAGTAGAACGTTACCCTGCGTATGGCTTTGGAAAACTCTTTAAAGTCCTTAAACGTTGGGGGCACGCATGGAACCATAAACGGGTATATCGCGTGTATTGTTCGCTAAAACTCAATTTGAGGCGAAAGGGTAAGAAACGCCTCCCTAAGCGAGAACCAGTGCCGCTTTGTTGTCCTGATTGGGCGAACAGTTGTTGGTCTATCGACTTTATGAGCGATGCCCTTGTCTGTGGCCGGCGTTTTCGCACCTTCAACGTTGTTGATGACTTCAATCGAGAAGTGTTGGCCATTGAAGTGGACTTGAACCTCCCCGCACCGAGAGTTATCCGAGTCCTAGAGCGTATTATTGCTTGGCGCGGTGCGCCTCAAAAACTACGCATGGACAACGGCCCTGAGTTTGTCTCAACGGCATTGGCCGAGTGGGCGGAAGAGAACCGCGTTGAGCTTGAATTTATCCGACCAGGCAAGCCAACAGAAAATTCATACATTGAACGCTTTAACCGAACCTATCGAACTGAAGTTCTCGACATGTATGTTTTTAAAACGCTGTCCGAAGTCCGAGAAATCACCGAAAACTGGATGAAGGAATACAACAACGAGAGACCGCATGACTCTCTCAATGACCTAACCCCTTGGGAATATCTGGCTAAGTATGAAAGCAGGAAAAGCTCTAATTTAGACTGTCACTAAAATGGGGAGGGTTACAAAACTCCGTCACACAGAGATCATAAGGGTTAATCTCTGTCAGGATTTGGCGCATCAGCGGGTCTAGTACACCCTCCATCGGGCCTAATATCAACTTCACAGGCATTAACCCCAGTGAATATGATGCATGATATGGGCATTTAAAGCGAAACGGTTCATTTATATCAAATGGTTAATAAATTATTCTTTATGGAAAAAATGGCAACAGAGAAAAGTCATCGCCTGGACAGGCAGTATATCTTACCTGCCAACCCACCGATAATCACACGTTTAATATAAAGATAGCGGTTCATCTGGCTGAACCGCTATCTCTTGAACAGTATGATATTGATACAATGCTATTAGTCTTGCACACCATCAATGGCAATCTCAGCTTTCCACCCCACCTCATGAATAATGCAAAGTGGAAACGCTTCATAGACTATAAGAGTATGATTTTATTGCATTAATAAAAAAACGTGTATCAACCAACCTGAAATTCGCCTCGATTGTAAATCAGATCAGGCACTTCTCTGCCCTCTTGAAGCGCTCTCATATCACCAAAGATAGGTCCTGAATGGTGCCCATAGGGTTTGTTACCATTCAGCTCACAAAGCTCTTGAACCATACAAACGTAAGCACTCACCTGCTCTTTAGTTACCCCTGGCCGAGTTCGGCCATATACCTTATCCGTACCCTCATTCAAAACTTCAAATAGCTTCTCTCTTTCCTGCAAGATGGCAGCACTTTTCTCTCGCATTACTTCGGCTGGCGATTTAGTGGGCTTAGCTGGCTTCACAGCCAATACCGCCTCACCATTAATAACCAATTCAAACAACTCTGCTTTCCCTTGTAAGATCTCAATGCACTTTTGATTTTTCTCTTCGCTAGACAGTTGCCTAACCGATAGCACCGGTAAATGCGCAGAAGTAGAAGTACCACTGCTAGGCTGAGTCGTTACACGAGATGCATGAAAGCACGAATGGTTAACACTAAACATTAAAAACCTCCGATATTCATTGTGTTAGCATATTTCATATAACATTCCTCTCAGTAAAAATAATCAGATTCATCAAGAGGAAATTTGATTTCTTTTGATGTTTGCATTTACTAAAACAAATAAGACGGAGAACAAGTCACTCCCAAAAAAACATATTACCCTAACTAATAAATACGTGGTCAGCAGTATTTTTCAAAAACACTATTAATATCACCAATCACTTCATCCTTGAAATTTTCAATATCAAACTCCATATCAAAATTTTCTAAAAGCAATGCGGATAGACGTTTCTTTGCTTCACTTTTTTTATCATCACCTTCTAACTCCTCTTTGCAGATAACAGATATTAATGCCCTTGCCTGACGGATGGTTGGCATTTTTAAGTTTTTATCAATAATTTTCTCATCTATTTTATTATCTAAATATTCATAAGCCACTCTGAGAACTTCATTTCTATCAGATGCTGATAGACTTTTCATCTCACTATTCTTATCAAGTAATGATGTAAAATAGTGCAGCAATGGTGCTGAACACATTGAACTATCCATTTTCATGCCAATCTGAACCTTTTTATGAATAGCATCTTTTTTCTCATCAATTACACTCTTACAACGAATAACAGTTGATTTTTCCAATAAATTCTTATTGATTTCATAGTTACAGATAAATGACAGATAATTCTTTAATATTCCATACTTCTCTTGATTACATGATGATGTACTGTTTTTGGCTATCTTTATTGTTTTATTTGCAGACTCTTCAACTACTTTACTGGAAATTTTTTTACACTCAAATGTGGTATGGGCTTCCTGAGATATTATGCTTTTAACTGTTCTTCTAGATAATGAGTGCATTCGAGTAATTGGCATTTTCTTTTCCTGAAAACATATAAAAATAGACGTATGATGTTTATTTTAACAATGAAAATTAATAATGAATATTAAAAGGCACACTTTCCCTTTTATCTCATACAAAATATTTCTAGTTGTATTGATGACTACACATACTCGCCATATGGAAGAAAGTCAAACTATTATAAATAAGCATATGAACTAAATTTTATTTAATAAATTCAACTAGACTTCAAATACCCTCAGTCAACAGGAGAACTGAGGGCATTTTAAATTTACAGTTACGGTAGAGATATATTAAAGTATAGAAATAATTATGTAGATAACTAATTGATTTTATCTCCAGTAACTATCTAAATTAACCCAAAGCATTCTCTCCATAGTTACCTGTTAAGGTCTTTAGGAATGCTTTTATCGCTCTCACTTCTTCGTCTGAAATTTCTATGCCAACCTGATACTTACCCATATCATAAATCGCTTTCTCTAATGTATCTGCTTGGCCATCATGGAAATATGGAGATGTGAGTTCAATATTACGTAGGGTAGGAACCTTAAATTTATATTTATCTTCTTCTTTGCCGGTAACATTATATCGGCCAAGATCTGCTTCAGTTATTCCTTTACCACGATCTGCAAAGTAGTCAGCTTTCATCCCCATAGTTTCAAAGCTACCACCTCCCATGGCTTCACCTGCATGACAAGTTTGACAATTGTACTTATTGAATAATGCTAAACCACGCTTCTCTTCAGAGCTCAATATATCAACATTACCCAACAGATATTGGTCAAATCGGCTATTAGGTGTAATCAATGTTTTTTCAAATTCAGCAATCGCATCAGTAATGGTGTTTCCATTGATTTCACCATCATAAACTTCGTCAAACATTGCTACTACAGCTGGGTCTTGACGGAGTTTATCAATGATCTGTTCCCAGCTTTCTGAACCCATTTCAACAGGATTAAATGGAGGACCACCTGCCTGCTCTTGCAAGTTGTCTGCTCGCCCATCCCAAAATTGCAGTTTGTTATACACAGCATTAAATACTGTCGGTGCGTTGATACCACCAATTTGATTATGAATACCCACAGACGAAACACGTCGATCTACACCGCCTGTTGTTAAGCTATGACATGATGCACATGAAATACTGTTGTCTGCTGAAAGTCGCGTGTCGTGATAGAGAACTTTCCCCAATGTCACTTTATCTGCGTCCGTTTCAAACATTGTATAAATAGGTTGTAGAACATCGCTTTTTCGCTCATCTGAGACCGGTGATTGGCGATGTTGCTCAGCACGCTTCGTGCGAATCCACTGCAACAGAATATGCCTTTCTTCATCAGAAATATTTGCAGCCCAATGCATCGTCAAATAAAGCGAAGGGGGCATTGAGTCATCGTTGAGCACCTTTTCAATACGAGCTAATGCCACTTCTGAGATTGGGCCACCACGCTTGACATCATCCAAAAAATTTGTCATGTCAAAGTGACGCATTGCAGTTCGTACATCAGCTTCCATAAGTTGTTTTGCAATAGGCACTTGGTAGTAAAAAGGCATTTCACTATTTGGCGAGTGGCAGTAAGTACATCCTTTGTCTGCCAAGACTTTCATTGCTTGATAGTCAAGTGTCGATGGATCTAGTGAACTAAACTGTGCCAGATTCTTTTGAGCCAGTTGAGTATCATCTTGGTTAACTTTGTAAACAGAACCAAAATATGTCAGTAACCCTGCACTCAACAACCAAACTGTTGCGTTTTTTTTATTCATAAACCACTTTATTGTTATCATGCAAATTAAAAATATAACTTCATCAAGTTATTGTTGGTGTTTATGCATTACATATTTCAAAACCTCCAAAATATAAACTCATCCCCAAAACCCACAGATAGGCTTAGTATTCAAAGAAAAAAACACACTTGCCAAACAATACAATTTATTCACATGCCCATCACGACACAACTCCTCATTCTTATTTAAAAAGACATATATAACAATACATTACACTAGTTATTTCATGAAAAATAAAGTTATCTTAGCCTATTGGATAAACAATGGTGGTGGCTGGATGTTTCACATGTATTCATTAATCTTCAAATATAAAAAACACACCATTTCATGGTGCTAGTATATTACGGTTAGATTAAATTATTGGTGATTAATTATAATTCTTGACTATACTTTCATGCTATCTGAATAATTTACTAACACTCTAAACATGGCATATACATAAATAGTTGGGATTTAGCCATTCATGCGGACACCCTGTGGGTAGGGGTCATTTCATAATATTCAGAAAAACTGCTAAAACCTCATCTCCGGTTAGGGTGATTCAGAATATGATCCTCCCAATCAATCACGTCGATTTCATACACTACTTTCTCACGCACAGACTGATTCGCAGCGTGCATGGCTTCTTTTGAGCCAGTGATCAGCGGGTGCCACTTTGGCAGCATGTTACCCTCTGCCAGTAAACGGTATGAGCAGGTATCCGGCAACCAGTAAAACTCTTCAATTTTATCGCGGGTCAATTTCAGGCAATCTTCATCATAGCTAAAGCGGTTAGGATAATCTTTACATGAGCAGGTTTTGTCGTCCAACAGGCTGCAGGCGATATTGGTGTAATACAACTCCTCAGTATCTTCATCAATCAATTTATGAAGGCAACACTTGCCGCAGCCGTCGCACAGCGATTCCCATTCCGCATCTGTCATTTCGGCCAGTGATTTTTGTTCCCAGAAAGCCATTGCCATACTTCCCCGTACCTACCAGTCAATGTTAAGAAAGGCGCCCGTTATACCACCCAGTACAAAAAGTGCAAGCATCAGACAAAATCTCTTCATTTTACAACTGCTTGTCAGAGGGTTATATGCATCGACCCGCAATACTTTGCATTCACAGGATGTGAGTGGTACTGTGCGCACCCACTATGAGGACTGGATTATCACTTCGCAATCAAAGGTAAGAAATGAGTGAACCTACAATAAGTTGCCGTTTAGGCTGTGGTGCTTGCTGCATCGCACCCAGCATCTCCTCCCCTATTCCAGGCATGCCAAACGGCAAGCCCGCCGGAGTGCGCTGTATCCAGTTGAGCGATCAAAATCTTTGTAAGATTTTTGGCCAACCTGAGCGCCCGGCAGTATGCCACCAGTTCAAAGCCGACCGGGATATCTGTGGCTGTACCAACCAGTATGCCATTAAGGTGTTGACAGAATTGGAAGCGCTAACCTAGCCCCCTCCCCTAAGTAGGTATTATCACCAATCTATTCTGGACAAAACATATCCCACCCGATCACAGATCCGTCTCGACACACCAACGGAAGAATGTGTCGTATTTAGAAAGCGCCTTTTGTTTAATCAGTTGAGATACAACAAAGCGAGCCGGACAGCTCGCTTTGAGCTTGTGTGTGAGAAAGAAAAACTAGTGCACGTGACCGTGCTCAACCTCTTCAGCAGTGGCGTCACGCACTTCACGGATCACACCGTCAAATGACAATACCACACCTGCCAGTGGGTGATTGCCATCAATGGTCACTTCGTCACCGTCAATCGCAACGATGGTCACCTGAATGTTGCCTTGTGGCCCCTGTGCGTTAAACACCATGCCCACTTCCAGTTGTTCTACGCCCTGAAACACCCCACGTTCAACCTTTTGGATCAGGGCTTCATTACGTTGTCCATACGCATCGTCAGGTTGGATTTGAACAAAAAATTCTTCACCTTCTGCGCGACCGGCAAGCGCCTGTTCCAGGCCCGGAATAATGTTACCCGCACCGTGCAAATACGCTAAAGGATCTTGACCTTCCGACGTATCAATCAGCTGTCCGTCTTCGTCTTTTACCGTGTAGTCAATTTTTACGACTTTGTTTTCTTCAATCATCTTGCCATCCTTTGTCGGCAGCGAATTTATGTATCGTATCTTTAAGCCGGAAAATCGACCCGAAAGAGTGTCAAGGACAGAACGCCACAGACAGATACCCGTTCATCTCTCTGACTGTAACACAGTGAGCAAAGCACTAAAAAAATCGGCCCCGTTGCAGCGTTTTGATTCCTAAAAACGTGAACTCAGACCGATCTCATTGATTTTAATGGTTGAAAATTAACGCCACAGCGCCTTTATCGGGTAATCCCTGCGAAAGCGATGGGCGATTTGGGCCTGCAGCAATTCAGCAGTTGCAATGGCATCGGTCAACGCATTATGTCCTTGATAAAAAGGCAAGTTGTAGCGGCGGCGACTGTCCGCAAGCCGGATAGACGTCAGCGGCTTTTTCAACACACGGGACCAAAATTTCTGGATAGGCTTACGATAGTACCAGGATTCAATCTCAAGCGTGTCCACTACCGGAAACAACAAGCTTTCCCCGAGCCGGCTTTTCACGGCAGCTTCTAGGAAATCACGCTCGATACAGCGGTAATGCACCACCACGATTTTCCCTTCCAGTGAGGCCAGCACTTCTTCCAGAATACGGCGCAGGTCCGGTGCGTCACTGACATCAGAATGGGTAATACCGTGAAAAACCACAGACTCAGCTTCAAGCGGCCTTCTTGGTTTCACAATCCAGTGTTTGGCGTCGCGGCAGTAAATACGGTCAAGGGTAAACGGGACCAATCCGATACTGATAATGTCGTTCTGGCTGGGATCCAACCCCGTGGTTTCCAGATCCAGTGCAACAAACTGCACGTCAGAAACCGGGGTATCGCCGCTTACTACGCCGCATTGGTAAAAACGCTTAAGCAGTGGCACCTTCGCCTTTTGCTCCAACCGTTTTATCAGGATAGGCCAGTCAGGGCCCGCTTCTACCAGCGGCGCCCCTTTATTCGGTTCAAGGAATAACATGCTGCGCTCCTAGTTACTGCGGTTTGGCTGGTAACGGTATTTCAGGAACTTTTGCGCATTACTCATGATTTGGAAGGCATCTTTGAGATTCCGGCGCTCAAATTCAGACAGGTTTTCCGGCTCGATGTTGTTGTCCGGGTCAATTTCCTGCGCCACATCAAATGCTTGGTGACGAATGCGGACCATAGAGATAAATTCCATCGCATCGCGAATGTCCTCACCCCGTCCTTTCGGCAAAATGCCTGCCTCAATGATGTCGTCCAGACGTTCAAAGGAGTTTTGTGAACGGGAACCGACCGCCAACGCATGAACACGGATCAAATCAGCCAATGGCGCTGTTCCCCGGCGTTTCAGATTCATGGAGTTCTTATGGCGGCCATCCTGTTCCATCACAAAGTTTTTGAAAAAGCCCAGTGGTGGCGTGCGGTTCAGGGCATTTCGTGCCATACATGCCAGAAAACGGTTGTTGCGCTTTGCGCGACGGCAAATAAAGGCTTTGAGCGTCTCCGCCCAGTTAGTTGCACCGTAAACGCCATCCAAATCGAAGAAAATATTGCTGTTAAGTAAAGATTGCGGATTCGGTTGATCAATCCAGTCGGCAAACGTCTCTTCCCACTCAGTGCGGGTTTTACGCCACTGCGGATTAGTTGCCATGATATTACCGGTACAATAGCTATACCCGCATCGGGCAAGACCATCACAGACAAACGTCGCTAATGCCGCAAAGTACTCACCGTGCTCCACTTCATCATATTTGTCGTCAAGGATAATGGCGTTATCCTGATCAGTCACAATCAACTGCTCATCACGGGCCATGGAGCCAAGCGCCAGAAAGCAATAAGGCACCGGCGGTGGTCCAAGCGCCTCTTCTGCCAGTTCCAGCAGGCGCTGTTTAAAACTGCGGCCGATGACCGCCATGGCTGAGCCAATCATATGAGAATTGGCATCTTCCGACACCATACGCGAGAAACAGGCAGGCACATCTTTCGACAGCACTTCGAGATCATCCACCGTCTGCTGGCGGAAAATGCTGCTCACAATCACCAAGCTGCTCTGCGATTCGTATCGAACAATGTCAGACAGGGCTACCACCCCAATCGGCTTTTGATTTTTCAGGATAGGCAGGTGATGCAGGTTATTGCGAAGCATGGTCAACATGGCTTCAAATACGTAGGCATTGTGATCCAGGGTGATGATTTGCGGCGTCAGGATTTCACTGATCGACGTTTCGTACGCCAGCCCATCCGCCACCACGCGGGAACGTAAATCACTGTCAGTGATAATGCCAGCTATACGCTCCTGCTCAACACCGTCTTCGTCGCTTTCCATCGTCATCACCAGCAAAGAAGAAACCTCTTCGTCTGTCATGATTTGCGCTGCATAGCGAACGGAAGATTCACAATCAACAGTGACAGGGGAGCGAAGAATAAGATTGGTGACTTTCGATGTGGCCAGGTCACTGCTATCGCGATGGCTTTCCACAGCATTACGCAGTCGCAAACCATCCTCTACTTCCATAAAGTCAGAGAAAGATTCAAAGCGATCGCAAAGATCGTCAAACACAGTATCAGGAAGAAAGTAAATCAGGCTGTCTTCAATGGCTTTGGCCGGGAAACGCGCACGACGGCTTCTCATCAGGCCCCATTGACCAAATGTTCCTCCTTCTGACAACCGGTTGAACAGCTCCCCTTTGCGGCGATAAATTTCCACCACCCCACTGCGCACAATGCATAAATCCTGAACCGCTTGGCCGTATTCATAAATCTGGGTACCAGCACGGAAATAAGATATTTCCACCTGCTTGGCAGCATTATCGACTTCCTCAACAGGCAGTTCATCAAATGGAGGATGTTGTTTGAGAAACGCTGCGATTTCTATTTGTTCCGCTTCCATGACTTCTCAATCTATCAATACATCATTCCCAAAGGGACCGACGTTTAAACTACATACCAGACAAAACGGGGCAGACGTTTTGTCTGCCCCGTTTTAGCGATTTACCAATCTAACTTCTCGGTTCAGACATTAAGCCTTTTATCACCGAAACACAGGCAACCAGCAACACAAGGGTGAACGGAAAGCCGGTTGATACGGCCATCGCCTGCAAAGCGACCAGACCACCACCGAGCACCAGTACAATGGCTACCAGCCCTTCAAACGTACACCAGAAAACACGCTGTGGTACCGGTGCATCTACCTTACCACCCGCAGAGATGGTATCAATTACCAGTGAACCGGAATCCGACGAGGTGACAAAGAATACCACCACCAGGATGATACCAATGAATGAGGTGATAGATGCTAAAGGCAGGGCATCCAACATCGCGAACAGTTTCACCGGCAAGTCCGCTTCAGACACTGCGGTGTAACCATCATTGACCAGTTGGCTAATCGCCGTGCCGCCAAACGCCGTCATCCAAAGCACACAAGCCAGCGATGGGATCAGCAGTACGCATACGATAAATTCACGCACTGTGCGGCCACGGGATACACGCGCAATAAACATACCCACAAATGGTGACCATGAAATCCACCACGCCCAATAGAATGCTGTCCACCCTTGAGTGAAATTAGCATCTTCCCGCCCGAATGGGTTCGCTAACGCCGGGAGGTGTTCAACATACGATGCCAGATTGCCAAAAAAGCCGCCAAGGATAGCCAAGGTCGGCCCCATAACAATCACAAAAAGCAACAGAGCAATGGCCAGCATCATGTTAATTTCAGACAGACGCTTAACCCCAGCATCCAGACCAGCCATGACGGAAACCAAAGCCAATGCCGTAATACAGGTTACCAACACAATTTCCGTTGTTGTCCCAAGTGGCACCCCAAAGAGGTAGTTCAAACCGGCAGCAGCCTGCGAAGCGCCAAAACCGAGCGATGTAGCCAGACCAAACAGGGTGGCAACCACAGCCAGAATATCAATCACATGCCCTACCCAGCCCCAAACGCGCTCGCCAAAAAGTGGGTAAAACACAGAGCGCATGGTGAGCGGCAACCCTTTATTGAAAGAAAACAGCGCCAGTCCCAACGCCAGAATTGCGTAGATAGCCCAAGGGTGCAAACCCCAGTGATAAATGGTGGCTGCCATCGCCAGCTCTTTTGCACCTTGCACATCGCCCGCCGCCGCACCAAGCGGTGCCCAGTCAGTACGGATGCCGTTTTCAGCGGTAATTCCCGCAAAGGAAGAAGCATAATGGGACATGGGCTCAGACACGCCGTAGAACATCAGGCCAATCCCCATGCCTGCGGCGAACAGCATGGAGAACCAGCCAACATACGTGTAATCCGGGGTTGCTTCGGTTCCACCGAGACGCACCCTACCGAGCGGACTGACAACCAGAGCCAGACAGGTGATAACGAAAATATCGCCTGCTGAAAGGAAAAACCAATCCAGGTTTGAGGTTAACCAACTGCGAAGGTCACCCAAAAACGGGGCGACATCTTTTTGGAAGGCGAGGGTGATAAATACAAACAGCGCAACAGCCAAACCAGAAATCAGGAAAACACGGTTGTGAATATCAAGCCCAAATGGGCCCACTTTCAGCGCAATATTGTCCTGTCCAATCTGATAATCTGTGTCTATGGGGTTAACGTTACCGTCTGGCCTCATTAACTCATCATGACTTTTATCGCTCACAGTAAACTCCTTGTCCGTTTAGCGAATTAAGTAGCTAATGGCGTTGAATATGCAGGGTGAGATCGCGGAAAACCACGTTTTCCATCATCAGGCATATTGAACGCTCACTAACTTCAGGTTTTGGGCCTGTTTGGCCCTAAAGACCAATAATACTCTAACATATCCTTCGTGCTCAATGCTTCAACAATGGGAGACACATCAAGTTAACTGCTGTTATTAATGAACTATTACTCATTCTCTTGTGTAAACCCTGCAGACAGCCGAGGCAATTAAACATTGAACCCTAAACATTAACGTTATGCAGTGGCCTGCTATTTCTATCCTTTGTCGAACGCCTCAGCGTTATAAATGCGTCGCTACCGGGCCTTTGTCGATCGGTTTACCATTGTTGACTTCTAACTATTGAGATTCTAAAAAGAAAAATCCGGGCGCATGCACCCGGATAGAGGAAGGCTTATTTGCGTGGTTCTGACATCAGTCCCTTCACCAGGGAGAACGCGCACATCAGCAGAACGATACAGAACGGCAAGCCGGTAGATACTACCATCGCCTGCAGCGCACCAAGGCCGCCCCCCAATAGCAGGGAAACCGCCACCAGACCAACAAACGAACACCAGAAGATGCGTTGTGGTACCGGCGCATCCACTTTACCGCCCGCAGAAATGGTATCGATCACCAGTGAGCCAGAGTCCGATGAGGTGACAAAGAACACCACCACCAGAATAATCCCAATCAGCGATGTGATACTTGCCAGTGGAAGACCATCCAGCATGTTAAACAGTTGCAGCGGCAAATCAGCATCCACAACTGCGCGGTAACCGTCCTGCAGCTGTTCAATTGCTGTGGTGCCGAAGGCTGTCATCCACAGCACACAGACTGAAGTTGGGATCAACAACACACAGATAATGAATTCACGCACTGTGCGACCACGGGAAACGCGGGCAATGAACATCCCTACGAATGGCGACCAGGACATCCACCATGCCCAATAGAATGCCGTCCAGCCTTGGGAGTAGTTGGTATCTTCACGGCCAAATGGCATGGAAAGCGCAGGCAGGTTCTCTAAATACGCCATCATGTTGGTGCCAATGCTGGTGAAAATCGACAGGGTCGGCCCAACGATGATCACAAACACCATCAGCAGCGTTGCCATACCCATGTTGAACTCAGACAGGCGTTTCACACCGGCATCCAGCCCCGCGACCACAGAAGCCAGAGCCAGTCCGGTAATCGCAATGATCAGCACGACCTGCGTGGTGATCCCGCCCGGAATATCAAACAGGAAGTTCAGGCCTGCCGCCGCCTGAGATGCGCCAAAACCCAATGACGTTGCCAGACCAAACAAAGTCGCAACCACGGCAGTAATATCAATAATGTGGCCCGGCCACCCCCAGATACGCTCACCAAAGATAGGATAGAAAATGGAGCGGATGGTCAAAGGCAAACCTTTATTGAAGGAAAATAATGCCAGCGACAAGGCGATCAGGGCATAAATGGCCCAAGGATGAAGCCCCCAGTGGTAAATAGTTGCCGCCATACCAAGATCTTTCGCTGCAGCCATATCGTCCGCAGCGCCACCCAAAGGTGCCCAGTCAGTGCGAACGCCATTCGCCTCAGCTACGCCACCAAAAGAAGACGCATAGTGGGACAAAGGTTCAGACACACCGTAGAACATCAGGCCAATCCCCATGCCTGCGGCGAACAGCATGGAAAACCAACCAACATAGGTGTAATCGGGCGTCGCTTCCGTACCGCCCAAGCGAACACGGCCAAGGGGGCTAAAGATTAAAAGCAAACAAAGGATAACAAACAGGTTACCGGCACCAATGAAGAACCAGTCCATCTGGGCGGTGAGAGTGTTTCGCATTGCGTTGAACAGCGGGCCAACAGAGTGACGAAACAACAAAGTGATCAACACGAACAGTGCAATCATCCCACCTGAGACCACAAATACCCGGTTGTGGATGTCCAACCCAAAGGGGCCAATTTTCAGCGCGATATTGTCCTGGCCTACCTGATAATCAGTATCGATAGGCGTCACTGCACCATCCGGCGACATTAATTCATCGTGACTTTTATCACTCACAACGACAACTCCATTTTTTGATAGGCATAAGGCACAGTTCGTGCCTAGTTAAACGCGCACTATCACAGTTTTGGATAGTGAGGTAAAACAAAAATATCTTATTATATCCAATTGATTTAATGATATAAAATATTCAGAGAGCACTTACAATCTTCAACATTCAGACCAAAAATATATATTTTCAAAAATGCAAAGAAAAATACACATCAAATCCAATTAAGATGAAGAAGGTAGGTGTCGGCTTGTGCCAGTACCGCATCCCGTTCTTCCTGCGGCTTATTGTCCCAGTTTCGATAGACCATGCCGGCTCTTGGATTGACGGCAATGATGTCACGGTGCTTTTCCATAAAGCGCCAGTAAAGACTGTTGAGCGGACAGGCAGCTTCCCCCACTTTTTCTTTCACCTTGTAGTGGCAACTTGCGCAATGGTCGCTCATCTTCTGGATATAGTTGCCACTTGCACTGTAAGGCTTGGTCGCCAGTAAGCCACCGTCAGCAAACAAGGCCATACCACGGGTGTTGGGTAACTCCACCCATTCAATCGCATCGATGTAAATGCCGAGGTACCAGCTATCAACCTCTTTGGGATCCAGCCCCGTCAGGAGGGCAAAGTTGCCGATTACCATCAGGCGTTGGATATGGTGCGCGTAGGCGTAGTCAAGCGACTGTTGTATCGCTTGCTTCATGCAGGCCATCCGGATGTCGCCCGTCCAGAAAAAGTCTGGCAGCGGGCGCTCTGCGTTCAACCTGTTTATGGTTTCATACGCTGGCATGTTTGCCCAATAAAGACCACGGACAAATTCCCGCCAGCCAAGGATCTGGCGGACAAACCCTTCGACCTGATTCAGGGTAATGCCACTGTTCGGCGTACGGTATGCCTTAATCGCCGCCTCAATCACCTGCATCGGGTGCAGCATTTTACTGTTCATAGAAAAGGCAAGCCGGGAGTGGTAAAGGCTCCAGGCATGGGGAGAATGTGAGGTCATCGCATCCTGAAAGCGGCCAAATTGCGGCAAAAGATGGCGACAAAAATAATCGAGCAACGACAGGGACTGCCGCCGGGTTACTGGCCAAAGCAAAGTGTTTTCGGGCTTTCCTATGGTTTGAACGCCATGGCGGGTAAGCCGCTCAAGAATATCAGACACGTCGTTGGCAAAGGCCAGAGGCTGCGGAATAGCCGCCAGATCTTGCGTTGTCAGTTTGGCGCGGTTTTCTTTATCGTAATTCCACTTTCCCCCTTCCGGCTTGTCGCTATCCATCAACACACCAAAGCGGCGGCGCATCTTGCGGTAGAAAGATTCCATCAAGTGATGCTTCCCGGCGGTAAACAGAGTGTTGATATCACTGTCTGGCAACAAAAAGTGTTCAGTGCTTACCTCGGATGAAGAAATGGGTACTGCACCGGCAAACGTCCGAAGCTGTTCACGGAGCCGGTATTCATCTGGCGTCTGGTAACTAAAATGCGTAACACCATATTGGTTAATCTTGCATGCCAGCAGTTCATCCAGCCCACTGAATGTCTGGGCATCATCCAGCGTAAGGTGTTCAACATGATGTCCCGCCGACGAAAGCGCATCGGCAAACCCAGCCATCGCGGCGAAAAAGGCACACACTTTCTGGACATGGTGGCGCACGTAGTCAGTTTCCTGCCTAAGTTCAGCAATCAGGTACAAAACGCCATCATCAGGCTTGCTATACCAAGAGTGGCTGGCATTAAGCTGGTCGCCAAGAATGAGTCTTAAGGTGTGAAACTGGGTCATTGATTCGCAGCCATTTCTGTTTTCTAACAACAGTATGCATTACGA
This sequence comes from Grimontia sp. THUN1695, assembly GCF_059704325.2. Classification (NCBI taxonomy): domain Bacteria; kingdom Pseudomonadati; phylum Pseudomonadota; class Gammaproteobacteria; order Vibrionales; family Vibrionaceae; genus Grimontia; species Grimontia sp. THUN1695. Next base: position 1,956,880 of record NZ_AP046577.1, read on the forward strand.
CACGGGAAAGTGAGGGATCAAAAAAACGCCAGACATTCAGGTCTGGCATTTTTCTTCGCAAAGTGTGTGTTATTGCGCGTGGGGTTTGAACACGATTTTCTCGTCTTCTTCTGCCGCTTTCATGTCGTTGAAGCGTTTTTCATCCAACGCCCCTTCGCTTTTCGCCACAATACAGGTCACCGCACAGTCACCGGTAATGTTAACCGCAGTACGGATCATATCCAGCAAGCGATCAACCCCCATAATCAGGGCAATACCTTCCAGTGGCAGCCCCACCTGGTTCAGCACCATTGCCAGCATTACAAGGCCAACGCCCGGTACACCCGCGGTGCCGATAGACGCCAATGTTGCAGTCATGATCACCGTCATGTAATCGGCCATCGTCAAGTCGACATTAAACGCCTGGGCGATAAATACGGTAGCAACCCCCTGCATCATCGCAGTACCATCCATGTTGATGGTAGCTCCCAATGGGATAGTAAATGCAGCAACCCTATTATCAGCACCCATACGACGGGTTGTGGTTTCCATTGACACCGGAATGGTGGCATTGGAAGACGCTGTAGAGAACGCAAACATGATGGCGTCTTCCATTTTCTTCAGAAATGTTACCGGACTCAGACCACTGAATACTTTCAGCAAGGTGGTATACGTCACCAGCGCATGCAATACCAGTCCACCCGCCAGAACGAAGAAGTATTCCGCCAGACTCACAATCGCTGACAATCCCAGCGATGTAAACAGCTTAGCCATCAGGCAGAACACACCGTACGGTGCCAGGTTCATCAGCAAGGCAACCAGCTTCAGGATCACTTCGTTTAAATCGCGGAAGAACGCAGCAACACGCTCACCCGGTTGGCCGGAAGCACTGATCGCGATACCAAACAGTAAGGCAAAAATGATAATTTGCAGGGTGTTGCCTTCTGCCATTGAGCTTATTGGGTTGGTAGGGAACATGCCTACAATAACATTCCCCAGGGAAGGCGCTTCCGTTGACTGGAATGCCGAGGCCGCAGAAAGATCGGCACCTTTACCCGGGCCAAACAACAATGCCAGACTCATGGCCAGAGTAATGGCAATCGCGGTGGTACCCAGATAGAAAATCAGGGTTTTCCCCCCCAATCGTCCCAGTGTCGCAATGTCTTTCAGCGCACTGGTGCCACAGACCAGAGACACAAATACCAACGGCACAACCAGCATTTTCAAACTGGCGACAAAAATCTGCCCACCCACGTCAAACAGGCCATTGACGATATATTCGTTAACGAAGCCGTCTTCGCCAAACAAAACACGAATAGCAAACCCGCTCACAATACCCAGCACCATGCCGATAAGAACACGGGTCGTCAGGGACATCTTGTTGGTTTTCGCATTCATCACCGAATACTCCTTTTCAATTCGTAACGTGCTTGTCACATTCAGGGGAAAGGAGATTAGCAGCGGAGTGACGGTATTAGGTATGCCCTTTTCATGGCGTTTAGTTACTTTTACGCATCCCGTCACACATTTAAAAACACAAAAACAAAGATTTAAACAATAAAATAACAATAAACAAAACTTTTAGAACATTTTGTGCTCAATGGTTTTTCCATATATTAATGGGAAAAGAAAGAATTAAGGACAGGATGTGTATAAAAAAACCAACACTTGGCGATACAAACGGGAATGGCAGAGGCAAAACCGGATCAGCGCGAGGCCAATCCGGCGGGTAGGTTTCTAAGCAGTGATGGTGAAACCCGTCAGCGATGCAGCGGGCTGCATCCTTCAGGCTTCATTTAAAACACCCACCAACTCTTCAATGTCTTCATGCTTATCGCTGGTCGATAACCACACCATATACAGATCGTTGGCCATCGCAGGGCTATCTTTCACTTTATGCAAAGCACCCGCGTCAATCCAGGGCTGAGCAAGGGTCGATGGCAGGAAGCCAACCCCACCGCGGTTTAACAGAAACTTCAGCGCTGGCTGGCAGGCATGGCTGTGCAGCATCGGCGTACGCTGTAACGTCATAATACGGCTGTGCTCCAAACCAAAACGCGTCCCCCAGTCCAGATAGACCATGGGCAACTCACTGATACTGTCCATGTCCTGATCGGGCTCACTTGACACCAGAAACAGTTCAAACGATGTGATCCTGTGTTGCTGTAAATCCGCCAGTTTTGGCGGTTCACTGGTCAGCACCACATCTACCTGTTTTTCAAGCAATGCCGTGGAGACCTGTTGACGATTGAGTGATTCTGTACGCAGTGCCCAATCTGGCCGGGCTGATTCAATACGCTCCAGCCAGTCGCTGCAACTGTCCATTTCCCAGATAAGGGACGTTGCCCCGACCGTCACCTGTTGCTGATAGGCGCCGGTCAACGCAACATCCTGACGGGCACGCCCCCAAGTCTGCAAAATACTCTCCGCATAAGGGACAAAACGCTCTCCTGCAGGCGTTAATCGCAAATCACCGCGTTTGCGGGTAAAGACAGGCGTGCCCAGTTTTATTTCAAGCTGGCGTATACGAAAACTAACCGCTGACTGGGTTAAATAGAGATTGGTCGCCGCCTTGCCGAAGTGTCGGGTTTTGTTCACTTCCAAAAACGTGCGTAAAAGATCAGTATCCATAATCAGCAATTAATAAAAATAAATTCGTCAACCTGCGTTATCAGGGAAAACCCTGATCGGGTCAAGGCTAAAACGCACAATTTAGCTCGTTTTCAGTTCAATTGAACGAGATTGCGCCCCGGTAATCGCCATAAAACACCTTTACGGAACGGAATTTCATCATTTTTATCACCACCTGTCCAACAGTTCAGACAATCCACCGCCCTTACACAACCATTACCTAATGCTAACAGAACCCAGTGATTTATGAGCCACAGTATATGGGCTGCAGCAAAATCAACTAGGGTCCAACGACCTTTTGAACTAATTAACTTAACTCCAATGGAAAAAGGAGCAATAGAAATGAACATGCTTAAAACGTTGATGTTAGCCTTCGCGGTACTTTTCTCAGGCTTGGCACTTGCCAGTGAATCGACAACTGACTGCCCAGAAGGTTCAGACGCACCGGAATGCCAGCTGCCAGATGACAGCGGCACCAACTACACCAACTAAGACACTCGCTCATTGACATAAGGCGCACCCCTTACCCTTCGGTTTTAGATAAGATGTGCCAACACCTTGCAGTCAGAAACACGGTCTGGCTGATCTTTCTCTAGGCGACACGCCAAAAAGGCCAGTGGGTATCACCACTGGCCTTACTTAATTGTGCCTGCCTTCAGACCGCCTGAAAGCATATTTAGCTAACTTCCCTCGCCAATCAGTCGCGCAGGTAAATCATCCAATACCAAATGCCTACAAACATACCGCCGCCGATGATATTCCCTATAGTCACAGGAATAAGGTTATTCAGAATAAAGTCGGTCATATTCAGGCCTGCAAAGTCTGCGGCACTCATGCCCGTCATCGCCCAGAATGTGTCCGGGGCAAACGTTTTAATACCCATCGCCATCGGTACCTGAAACATGTTGGCAATACAGTGTTCAAAGCCTGCTGACACAAACATTGCCACCGGCAGGATCATCACCAGAATTTTATCCGTCAATGTACGGCCTGAATAGGTCATCCACACAGCAATACACACCAGCACGTTACACATGATGCCAAGCGCCACTGCCTGTAAGAAGCCGTGATGCAGTTTGTGCTCTGCAATCTTCATCGTGTTAATACCCACCTGGCCATTATCGAACATATACTGCTGTGCGACCAACATACAAGCCACCAGCAGGATAGCCCCCACCAGATTACCACCATAGACCACCAGCCAGTTTCTAAACAAAGCCCCCCAAGTGATCTTTCCACTGGCTCGTGCCACTAATGTGAGTACCGAACTGGTGAATAGCTCACCACCAGTAATGATCACCAGGATTAACCCCAGACTGAATGCAATACCACCGACAAAACGGCTCATGCCCCAAGGTATATCACTGGCACCGGTTGTCACGGTCGTGTAGAAAATAAAGGCAATACCGATATGGATACCGGCAGAAATCGCCAGAAGAAACGATTTGAATGGGTCTTTGGTTGCTTTCGCCACACCAATTTCTACAGCACGCTCCGCGATCTGCGGCGGTGGCAGAGAGTCAAACTGAATAAAATTCATGGTTAATAGCACTTTGTATGAACAGGAAGGGCGCGGATAATCTCTCTATTTCCTTATTTTTTCAAGGGGTAATTTCATCCTGTTTCATGCAGAAAAATGTGAACCTTCATCGACCCAAAAGGTTCGAAACAAAGTAAGTGGAACTGGCTATGAAAGAGTGATGATTTTCTGCACATTTCACTTTCCAGCAAAAAGAAAGTACAGATCCAGGGACACAAATCAGAGCACTCACACATTTCTGACGCAGTGAGCTTGTGAAGTAATGCCAAGTGCCACAACACTTTAAGGTCTGTTGATTGTTGGCCATTCTTTTTTGCAGACACAGCCCCCCCTGCCCACAGACAAGGAGAGAGTCGTTCGGTGCTAGCCTATTTACTACGGCGGTTATTACTCGTCGTTCCTACATTCCTTGGCATTACATTGGTGATCTTTGCCATTACCCGCTTTGTGCCGGGCGGCCCGGTTGAACGCATGCTCGCCCAAACCCAGTTTATGCAGGAAGGGGCAGACCAAAACCAGAGCTTTCAGGACAACTCTGCACTGGATGAATACCAGTTAGAGGAACTGAACGCCTTCTACGGCCTCGACAAACCGGTCATAGATGCTTACTGGGAGTGGCTAAACCGATTACTGGTGCTCGATTTTGGCGAATCTACCCGCTATTACGAACCGGTGCTGGACATGATTGCCGAGCGTCTGCCGGTGTCGATGTTTTACGGCGGCATGACGTTCCTGATTGCCTATCTGGTGTCGATACCGCTCGGTTACTATAAAGCGGTAAAACACAACACCGCCTTCGACAATGCCTCTTCGGTGCTGATTTTCGTGGGTTATGCCCTGCCCGGTTATGTCGTCGGTATCTTGCTTTTAAGCGTGTTTTCCTTCCACCTCGACTGGTTTCCGATGGGCGGGTTTACCTCGGATGATTTTGACGATCTCGACACCAAAGGGGCGATGATCAAAGACGTTCTCTGGCATGCCGTATTGCCGCTGATTTGTTACGTCATCGGGGATTTTGCCACCCTGACCATCACCATGAAAAACAACCTGATGGAAAACCTGTCTGCCGATTACATCCGTACCGCGATTGCCAAGGGGCTGCCGTTTAAAGATGCGGTACGTAAACACGCGATGCAGAACAGCCTCATTCCGCTGGCGAGCCATTTCGGTAACTCATTGCTGTTCTTCCTGACCGGTTCTTTCCTGATTGAAGTGGTGTTCAATATCGACGGTATTGGCCTGCTTGGTTATGAAGCCATTATGGAAAGGGATTACCCGGTAGTAATGGCCATCGTAGCCCTGAACGCCGCCTTGCTGCTGGTCGGCAATATCGTTTCAGACATCTGTGTGGCACTCGTTGATCCACGGGTAAGGTTTGGTGAATGATGATGACCCTCAGCCCCCTTACGCAAAAGAAGATCACACGCTTCAAGGAAATCAAACCCGGCTACTGGTCTTTTCTTGTCCTGTCTACGTTGCTGGTGCTGTCTCTGTTTGCCGAGTTTTTCATCAACAGCAAAGCCCTGATGGTGCGCTACAACGGCGAGTTTTACTTCCCGGTGGTCAGTGATGTGCGCCTTGGTACTGAGTTTGGACAGGACTACCAAAGCGAAGCCAACTACCGCGAGCTGCAAGTCCTGTTTGAGCAAGAAGACAAAGGTAATTTCGTTATCATGCCCTTGGTGCCGTGGAACCCGTATGAGCAGGACTTTATCGAAGGGGAGTTTCCGCCTTACGCACCAAGTGTTGAATCCCAGCACTACCTCGGCACGGATGTGATTGGCCGTGATGTACTGGCCCGCCTGTTCTATGGTTTTCGCATCGCCATGATGTATGCCCTCACCACCATGACCGTCTGCTTTGCCATCGGCACCGTCATTGGTTGTGCCATGGGCTTTTTCGGCGGCAAGTTCGACCTTATCAGCCAGCGGTTGATTGAAGTCTGGTCAATGATCCCTTTTCTCTACGTCATCATGATACTGGTCTCCATCACCAAACCGACCTTCACCCTGTTTGTCGCCATCAACGTGATATTCGGCTGGATGGGCATCACCTGGTATATGCGCACCATGACGTACAAAGAATCTGCCCGGGAATACGTGATGGCGGCCCGCGCACTTGGCGCCTCCACCCTCCGTATCCTGCTGAAACATATCTTGCCCAATACCATGGTAATGGTGATCACCCTGGCTCCCTTTACTGTTGTGGCCAACATTACCGCATTGACCGCACTGGATTATCTCGGTCTTGGCCTTGCACCTCCGACACCGAGTTGGGGGGAGCTGCTGCAACAGGGAAAATCAAATCTCGACAGCCCGTGGATTGTTACCTCAGTGGTGACCGCCACGGTGTTGGTGCTCACCATGGTGACCTTTATTGGCGATGCGGTGCGCGCCGCGTTCGACCCGAAAAAATTCACCCGCTATGTCTGACAAGGAAGTGACCATGTTTACATTGACGATGTTAAAACCAATCACACTTGCCGCCTTTACCGCACTCACCTTCACCACGCACGCCGCCGAGCTTCCTGCCAACCTGAACTGGCAGACAAACTGGGACGATCCGGTTTTTGCTTCTGATAACGCCAAGCGTGGTGGTATATTGCGCACCCATTTAGCCAGTTTTCCGCTGACGCTGCGAAGCATAGGACCCGATTCCAATGCTGGCCTTCGCAGTTATTTTCTCGATAACGTACCGGGACTGGTAACTCGCCACCCGGACACGCTCAACTGGATCCCATCCATCGCCACGGAATGGGCTTACGCGTGGGACAACAAAACGCTCTATTTCAAGCTCGACCCAAAGGCCAAATGGAACGATGGTGAGCCGCTCACCGCAGATGACTTTGTGTTTATGCTCCAGTTCTACCGCTCAAAGGATATCGTCGCCCCCTGGTACAACGACTACTACACTAAGACCATCGCTGATGTGGTGAAAATTGATGACCATACTATCGCGGCCAGCACCGTGGACGAGAAAAATCCGGAGGAACTCATGCGCACAGTTGGCGGACTGGTTCCACGCCCCCAGCATTTTTACCAGTCAGGTAAAGACAATAACGGGGACGGCGTAGACGATAACTTTGTCCGCAAATACAACTTTAAGCCTGAGCCCACCGCAGGCCCCTACTTTGTCGACAACATCAAAAAAGGGAAAAGCGTGACGTTCAAACACGTGGGTGATGACTGGTGGGGATATGGTAACAAGTACTACCAGAACCGCTACAATGTCGACAAAATCCGAATCACCGTGATTCGTGATACCGATGTCGCCAGACAACATTTCGAAAAAGGAAAACTGGATACTTATGACCTCACCCTCCCGGAAATCTGGCATGAGAAAACCAACGGGGAAGCCTACCAGAAGGGTTATATTCATAGGTTTTGGGGTTTCAATGAAACACCGCAAGGAGGAGGCGGATTGTGGCTGAATACAGCCATACCGCTGCTGGACGACATCAACGTGCGTCGCGGCATTCTCCATGCCACCGATTTTGATGGACTGATTGAGAAGCTTATTCGTGGAGACTACCAGCGTAAACCCCACGCAATAGGTTCAGGGCATGGTAATTATTCCTGGCCTGATGCCAAAGCACCGGACTTCAACATAGATAAAGCCATTGAATACTTCGTCAAAGCAGGGTTTGAAAAAGTCGGCTCAGACGGTATTCGGGTCAATGATAAAGGTGAGCGGCTTTCGTTTGAGTTGGTATACCCTCTCGCGTTTTTTACGCAACGTATGGCCTACCTTAAAGAACAGGCAAAATTGGCAGGTCTGGCGTTTTCACTGAAGCTCATTGATGGTGCCACTGGCTTTAAATACGTATCGGAGAAAAAACACCAGATTGCATTTATCAATATGGGGGCAAATGAAACCCCTGGCTATTGGCAATATTTTCATTCTGACAACGCCAATAAACCACAAACCAACAACTTTACCAACTTCAGCACCCCCGAGCTTGATCAGCTGATTGACCAGTATCGGGCTGAATTCGACGTCAGTAAAAAGCATCAGTTGTCACAAGCGATGCAACGCATCATTCAAGAAGCCGCTGTTGTCGCCCCAAGTTATAGCGTTCCATGGACACGACAAGGTCATTGGCGCTGGATCAGATACCCAGAGAATCCTATGCAAAAATGGACAGGTACCCTTCTCACTGTCGGCGGTGCGATAGGCGACAGTACCTTCTGGATTGACGAAGACATGAAAAAAGAAACCCTCGATGCCATGGACAGTGACAAGGCATTCGCCCCCGTGACAGTGATTGATGATCGCTACAAGCAATAAGGCAGAAAAGATGGCAGAACCGATTCTCAGCGTTCGCGGACTGGAAACCGAATTCACCACCGATGACGGAGTGGTGAAAATCCTTCGTGGCGCGAACTTAGATGTCATGGCTGGCCGGACGCTGGGCTTGGTGGGCGAATCGGGCAGCGGCAAGAGTGTGACCGCTATGTCTATCATGGGCCTGCTCCCTAAACCTTATGGACAGGTTACTACCGGCGAGATCCGCTATCGCGGCACCGATCTGGTTCACCTGCCACCGGAAGAGATGTACCGTATGCGCGGCAACCGGATATCGATGATTTTCCAGGATCCGATGACCGCCCTGAACCCGGTGCATTCCATCGGCAAACAGCTTATGGAAGTGCTGGCGCTGCACAACCCCGCTATGGACAGGAAAGCACAACGGGCCGAGGCCCTCAATATGCTGGAAAAAGTCCAAATCCCGATGCCCCAAAAGCGGTTGGATGAATATCCGCACAACCTTTCCGGCGGGATGCGTCAACGGGTGATGATTGCGATGGCGCTTGCCTGCAGGCCAGACATTCTCATCTGTGACGAGCCGACAACGGCGCTTGATGTGACCGTGCAGGCCTCAATCCTTGACCTGATGAATGACCTTCAGCAAGAAACCGGCATGGGGATGATTTTTATCACCCATGACTTGGGCGTGGTGGCGGAAATCTGTGACGATGTGGCCGTGATGTATGGCGGCAAAATTGTCGAGAATGCCGATGTCTTCACCCTGTTTGACCATCCCCAGCATCCCTACACCCAGCGCTTGCTCGGCCTGATGCCAAACCTGTCCAGTGAATCCAAACAGCTGATCGATATTCCTGATATCGACCCTGACCTGTTCCCGGAATATCGAGGTTAACCATGGAAACGTTGCTAAGCATCGACAACCTTTGCAAACACTTCGTCTCCGGCAAAGGCATTTTCAAAAAGGGCTACACCATCAAAGCGGTGGACGGTGTTTCTTTCAGTGTAAAACGTGGCGAAACCCTCGGCCTTGTTGGCGAATCCGGCTGTGGCAAGAGCACCCTTGGGCGCACGATTCTCAAGCTCTACGAGCCCACCGGTGGCAAGATTTTCTTTGAAGGCCAAGACATCACTGACCTCAGCCCGCGCGCCATGCGCCCGCTGCGCAAAGAGATGCAAATCGTGTTTCAGGATCCGCTGGAATCGCTCAACCAGCGCCACACCGTCGGCATGATTCTGGAAGAGCCTTTTGAGATCCACCGCGTCGGCACACGCAGTGAACGCAAGCAATGGGTCAGGGAATTGCTGGAAAAAGTCGGGTTACCGCCAGCATCCGTCAGTCGCTACCCGCATGAGTTTTCCGGCGGCCAGCGCCAGCGTATCGGCATTGCCCGTGCAATTGCACTTAAGCCTAAACTGCTGATTTGTGATGAATCTGTCTCGGCGCTGGATGTGTCAGTGCAGGCGCAAATTCTGAACCTGCTTTTAAAGCTGCAACAGGAAATGAACCTGGCGATGATTTTTATCTCCCACGATCTTTCTGTTGTGCGTCAGGTATCCGATAACATCGCAGTGATGTATTTCGGCAATGTGGTCGAATACGGCGACACGAAAACCCTGTATGCCTCACCACAACACGAATACTCCCAAACGCTTTTGTCTGCCGTACCAGTTAACCACCCCAAAGACCGCAGGAAGAAACGGCAGGCAGAGCTGATGCAAGCACGAAGCTAACGCCGCAATGCTTCAATGCGCTTCTGGGCGCGGGACAGGGCATCATCAACGGTCAGGATCCCGCGCAACATCTTGTGAATTTCTTCACCCAGTATTGCCACAATATCACTGAATTCAGGCACTGGCGGCCTCGGCCAGTTGTGGATTTCCCCTTTTCGCTCCAGCTCATCCACGGTTTCAAAAATGCTGCTGAACTGCTGTACTTCCGGGTCGGCACTGGTTGAAAAACGTGGACTGGAAAAACTGCCGTTCAGGGTGTACCACTTCATCAGGTCTGGACGACTCAGGTAAGTCATCATCTGCCAGTTTTTCTCCAGCCTGTCATCTGCAAGGTTAGCAGGGATCACCAGCGAAAATCCCCCGATAGGCGAAACCGGTTTAGCCCCCGGTCCCGGCGGACTGACCGTGTACCCCACTTTGCCATGCGCCTCGCAGCTTTCATCCATTTCAATCATGGCCGCCCGGATAGACCAGCCATAAGTCATGGCGGCCTTTCCTTCCGAAAACAGGCGAATACGCTGATCCCAGTTGCAATGCAGGCTGGCAGGATGGGAATATTTCAACAAAGCCAGCAGGAATTCTGCCGCAGCCCGTCCCCCCTCACTGTTTACTTTGGGGTGCAGCTTTTGGCTTTCTATGCCTTCAACAGTGTACTCGTCCCCGATTTTGGGCAAGTCAATCACAGGCTGACCGAATGCCGCCATGGTCTGCAAAAAGGTTTGGGCCACCGGTGTTCCCTGCCCGCAGTTAAGCACAATGCCATAAAGTTCCGGCTTCAGGTTATGCAAGGCTTTGGCGCAACTCAACAGGGTTTCCGTGCTCGATGGTGGAGGCAACCCCAGCGACTGGAAAAGATCTTTGCGGTAAAACAACAGCTCGACTGTGGGCTGGATGGGGATACCATACTGCTCTCCCCGGTAGGACGACCCTTTCCAGGCGGAGGTATGATAATCACTGAACCGGTAGCGGTGCTTTTCAATCAGCGCCGTCAGCGGTGTGATGGCCCCCCGCTCAACAAACTCACCAAACCAGGGTAAATCTACTGCCATAATGTCGTATTTGGACGAGGGCAGAGCCGCATTTTCTATCACTTCATCGTGCAGCGCATCCAGCGACAGATTAACCACCTCCAGTTTCCCGCCACAAAGCTCATTAAGGTTTCGCGACATGTCACTCAAGGTTTTAAACGTCGGATCAGACGGACAGAGAATACGCACAACCCGGTCATAACCTATCCCTTCCTCCATCACACTGGGGTAAGGAATAAGCCGCGAGCCCATATAGGACGCCCCGAAGTAATAGTCGTTTTCTTCCCGGTTTTTGCCATAGCCCCGCTGACTGAAACCAAACGTATGTCCCACCAGTGATTTCAGCTGGTGGGCGTAATTTTCAAACTCAGCAATCATCTTCTCTGTCGGGTGCAGGGAGAATGACTTCCCAGTGCGGGTGCGGGCACGTTTTAGCAGCATGCCTTCATCAACCAGTTCGCCAATCCTGCGCATCGCCGTGGCATAGGGCACATTAGAGGCCATGGCAATCGAGGTAATGGTCAGCAACTTCCCTTCAAAATGCCTCCGGATAACAAACGCGATAATGTTCCAGCGTGCATCGGTCAGTGAAAGGTTGTTGCCATCTTCTACCAACTTCCGTGTTGATTCGGTAAAGTCCAGAATCCTCAAGAGTTCTTCCCGGGTCATCCTTGTCCCTCTGTACTGCATATCCAGTGAGTATAGACACGGTGGCAAAACCACCGCCTCTCGATCATGAAAGAATATCCATTTTGGATACAAACGTGCCCCAGCCTTTTCCCCGGTTGTGAAAAACTCAAAGGGTTTCAGAACCATTTCTCACGGAGGGAAAGAGATGTCGCAGGAACAGACGGATTTTGTGGTGGTTGGTGCAGGCTCTGCAGGCTGTGTTGTCGCAGGGAGGCTCAGCGACGCCGGTTACAATGTAGTATTGCTGGAAGCAGGAGGGAAGGACAGCAACCCCTGGATTCACATTCCTTTAGGCTATGCCAAACTCTACGCCAATCCCAACGTCAATTGGTGCTACACCAGTGAACCGGAGCCCAACATGCACAACCGCAGGCTCCACCAGCCACGGGGAAAAGTACTGGGCGGCACTGGCTCTATCAATGGCATGATTTATGTGCGCGGGCAGCCAGAGGACTTCAACCGGTGGGAAACCGAAGGCTGTGAAGGCTGGGGGTTTGACAGCGTCCTGCCTTTCTTTAAAAAAAGCGAGCATCAGGAGAGAGGGGCTGACGCGTTTCACGGCATCAACGGCCCGGTCTGGGTGTCTGATCTGCCATCCACCCACCCGATTGCAGATGCGTTCAATCAGGCGTCGGTGAACCTTGGTGCACCGGAAAACCCTGATTTTAATGGTAAATCCCAACTGGGCACCGGCTATGTGCAGGTCAACACCAAAGATGCCCGTCGCTGGAGCACAGCAGCCGCCTATTTGCGTTCTAACCTTGGCAGAAACATAGATATACGCACCCATGTCACGGTACAGCGCATCCTTCTGGATAACGGCAAGGCAACAGGGGTTGAATACCGCGACAAGCGCGGCGTGACCAATACTGTCACCCCGTCCAAAGAAGTGATTGTCTGTGGTGGCACCTTTAATTCGCCACAACTGCTTGAGCTCTCCGGCATTGGCGACAGCAAGCATCTGGAAAGTGTCGGCATTACGCCAACACATCACCTGCCAGGCGTCGGCAACAACCTGCAAGATCATTTCGGTATTGGTCTGGAATACAAGTCGACTCAGCCATTGACGGTCAATGATCTGGCCAACAACCCGCTAAAAGGCGCCCTCGCCATGGCGCAATACATCCTGTTCCGGACCGGGCCGATGGCCAGCAATGGTAACTACTCCAACACCTTTATCAGCACAACCGGGGATGACGAACACCCGGATATGATGATCACCTTTATGGCCTGGTGTACCGGCGAAGATCTGCAGCCGCGCAAGTTTTCCGGCTTTACTATTCTGCCGGAACATATCCGTCCGGAATCCCGGGGATTTGTACATACCAAATCGGCCAATCCCGGCGATGCCCCGGCTATCCAGTTTAACTTCCTCTCAACCCAGTATGACCGGGAGGCCGCCATTGCAGGGCTTCGCCACGCAAGAAAAATCGCCGCAACACAGCCGATGAAGCAGTTTGTCGACAGTGAAATCAACCCGGGGCCCGACTACGAAAGTGACGAGCAATTGCTTGAACATTGCCGGGAATCCGGCCTGTCGCTGTTGCACCCGGTCGGCACCTGCAAAATGGGGATCGATGACATGGCGGTTGTCGACCCAAGGTTGCGCGTACATGGTGTCGAAAACCTGCGCGTGATTGATGCCTCTATCATGCCGACGATTGTGTCCGGCAATACCAATGCCGCCACCATGATGATTGGTGAAAAAGGGGCAGCAATGGTGCTGGAAGACTGGGCGTCTATCCCAATGCAGGCCGCAGGGAGGTAAGGCGCACATGATGAACATCACCATTGTCGGTGCAGGGCGTATGGGAGAAATCTACGCCCAAATCGTTGCCCAGCACCCAACCGCCCGTATCCGTACTATCGCCAGCCGCTCTATGGGCTCGGCAACCGCCCTGACTGACCGCTATGGCGGTCAGCCCAGTGACGATATTCCGCAAGCGATTGCTGATGAGGGAGCAGATGCCGTGATCATCTGCTCCCCGACGTCTACACACCTTGAATACATCAGCCTCGCTGCCAGAGCAGGTAAGCCCATCCTGTGTGAAAAACCGGTGGATTTGAGTATCGATCGGGTTCTGGCCTGCCAGAGTGTGTTGGCTGAAAACCCGGTAACATTTGCCGTGGGGTTTAACCGCCGGTTTGATCCGGCCATTGACCACCTAAGGCAACGGGTTCAGCGCGGCGATATCGGCCGTCTCAACATGTTGCTGCTTACCAGCCGTGATCCGGGGCCTCCGCCACTGGAGTACCTCAAGCACTCTGGCGGTTATTTCTGTGACAGCACCATCCATGATATTGACCTTGCCTGCTGGATAGCCGGTGAATTGCCGGTAGAGGTGTATACCGCAGCCAGCTGTATGGTCGATGCGGCGATTGGCGAGCTGGGGGATGTCGATACCGCCATGACCACCCTGCGTATGCCAAGCGGCCTGTTGGTCCATATCAACAACAGCCGGCGGGCTGTCTATGGGTTTGACCAGCGTATTGAAGCCTTTGGTGATGGCGGCATGCTGCAAACCCTGAACCATACCGAGCAGACGGTGCAACATTTTTCTGCAGCGTCTACCCACAGCCAGCCGCCGTTGCAGTACTTCTTCCTTGAACGCTACGCCGAATCATTCCGCCGGGAGGTGGATGATTTTGTCAGCGCGGTCCAGCAGGGCACACCACCCTGCGCCGGATTGGAAGATGGGTTGAATGCACTGAAAATCGCCCAGACCTGTCAGGCGTCGTTTGAGCTAGGTAAGAGCCTAGCGCTGGCATCCTGACTTATCCCGCAACCACCCGCGCCAGACTGCCCCGTCTGGCGCTTTTTTCTTTTCTCTTCTCCTTTCCCTTTTCTCTTTTCCTTTTTTAGGGTCTGTCCCTGTAATGAAAGTCCCTGAAATGAAAAAGAGCCCCGAAGGGCCCGTACTAAGCATCATTGATTGGGAAGCGGTTTACCAATCAGGACGCGCAAACTGATCGACATTATCCGACTGTATTTTCGGCGTTTCTATCTGGTTTAGTGCAGGCACATCAATCCCATTGGCCACCTTCACCGCGGTCTGGATGGCAAGAATGGCATCGTCGACCGGTGACTGTTTGTTGGATCCGGTCTCCCAACCGGCTTTAATGGCATCCCATCCTTCACCGAACAGGTTGCACGTCACCACTTTCACATCACCCGGCTTTTTGCCCGCCCCTTGCAGAGCTGAAATCACACCCAGCCCCATACCGTCGTCAAACGCATAAACGCCGTCGATGTCATTGCCATATTTGGTAAGGAACGTTTCCATCACTGTCTGTGCTTTTTCCCGGTTCCATTCCGCTGTCTGGCTCGCCAGAATCTTGATGTCAGGGTACTGGTCTTCCATCCTGTCTAAAAAGCAGTTCTTGCGCAGGATAGACACGGTGTAACCCGGTGTGCCTTCAACCACGACGATATTGCCTTTCTCTTCCAGCGAATCACCCAGCATTTCTGCCGCCTGTTCGGCCTGTGCACAATCATCCGGGCCAGTATGCGCGGCAATATAACGCCTGCCACTCTCACCGATGGGCGAATTAGAGGTAATCACCGGGATGTTTGACCATGACGCCTGTCGGACAGCCGGGATCAGTGCGTTTTGCGAGGTAGGCCAAAGCACAATGACATCAAGATTCTGGGAAACCATGTCCTGAATCTGGTTAAACTGGGTAGCCGGGTCACCTTGAGGATCCATTACCGTGGCTTTCAACCCCAGTTCTTTGGTGTACTTTTCCGCAGTCTCTGCATACTTAGCCTGATACGCATTTGAACCGGGATAAAGCACTGTAATACCAATCCGGGTTTCTGATAGCGGCTTTTTCAGCTCTCCTCCCAACCATTCCGGTGCTTCCTGTGCTGAGACAGACACCGCGACGAAAGGAAGAAGGAGCATGCTCGCAGAGAGCAGACGCGTTTTGAGCGTTTTTACAGTCATAAAACCTCCATTGTTGACTGTTCCAAAGCCAGGAAATGGCTTGGATTCCGGCATAAGGTGAACGTCAAATGTTTGGCCGGACTCGCTATTAACCTTTTACCTGCCACTGCTGTTTTACAACCAAAGAAATATCCAAACTGAAGATTCTTGGCCTATCCTGCCAATATCCAAAATGGATTTTTTTGGCCTGTTCCCCGTGCTTACTTGTCATAACATCATCAACAGATTGTTGAATACATTATAAGTAGATTGTTAAAAACATGATCTCAACTCAGGCACAGGGAGGATTGCCTATGACACAGAAAGTGTCATCTCATCTGTTAAGGAAAAACGGACTGCTGATAGCGTTTGTCTTTTTTCTCGTCGCTGTTGCATTCAGCGCACCGAGCTTTCTCACGCCCGGCAACATCCTTGATGTCATCAGACAGGTTTCGATCACTGGCATGATTGCCATTGGCGTTACGTTTGTGGTGATCACCGGACGTCTTGACCTCTCCGTAGGCAGCATGTTGACCTTACTGACGGTAATAGTCGTCGATTTACACAACCAGATTGGGCCAACCGGCGCGATACTGGTCACCCTGTTAACCGGCATGCTTATCGGTGCCGTCAACGGTGCCTTAGTCGGTTTTCTCAAACTGAACGCCCTGATCGTCACGCTCGCCATGCTCTCGTTTTTACAGGGTGTCACCCTTTTCTACTCTGGCGGTTCCAATGTCAACGTCACCAATGCACAGGACACCTGGTTTGCCTTTTTTGGCCGTAGTGACCTGTTGGGCATTCCGGTGCCGGTATGGATTTTCCTGATCTTTGGCGCCATCGCTGCGTTTGTGCTCAAACGTACCCACTTTGGCCGAACAGTGTTTGCCGTTGGCGGCAATGAAACTACCAGCGTCTACTCCGGTGTCCGTGCCTCTCTGACAGTCTTCAGCACCTATGTGATCTCCGGACTAGCGACTGCCATTGCCGCCATCATCATGGGAAGCCGGGTCATGGGGGCGCAGAACACCATTGGTCAGGGCTACGAGTTAACCGTACTGGCCGGCATTATCCTTGGCGGCACCTCACTGATGGGCGGCACAGGGAGTATTTGGCGCACCGTGATAGGAATTTCCATGCTCGGCTTTATCCAAAACGGCCTGTTGCTGCTTGGTTTTCCTTACTACGTACAGTGGCTGGTGACCTGGACGGTGATCATTTTTGCAGTCTGGGCAGATCTGGCTGCACAACGCGGGAGGGTACTGGCATGACCAACACCACGACTTCATCCAAAACCCAGGCACGAAACGGAGATGCCCCCATGAAGCAACAACACTTTGCGGCTGCCGGCAGGATGCTGGCCCGCAACCATATCTGGCTGTTTTTATTGCTGGCCATTGCCACCTTTTCGCTGGCGTCGCCCTATTTCCTGACGGTGAATAACCTCAGCAATGTCCTGACCCAGTCGGCGTTTATCGGCATTCTGGCTGTCGGCATGACACTGGTGATGATCAACGGGGAAATCGATCTTTCCGTTGGCGCCATTCTCGCCCTGGCTGGAGCGCTGGCTATTGGCTTGCAGCCGCATATCGGTATCTGGCCTGCGGTGTTCGTCGCCTTGCTTTCCGGCACAGCCCTTGGGCTGTTGAACGGAACCCTGGTGGTTCTTTCCGGCATGCACTCTTTTATCGTCACGCTGGGTGGTTTGATTGGTATCCGTGGGCTGGTGTTTATCTACACCGGGGAAAACGCTCTGATGGTGGAAGATTTCACTTACACCGAATACCCGGAAATTTATCTCGGTCCGATTTCGATCACTGCCATCATCTTTCTCAGTCTCACCTTTGCTCTGCAATGGATGCTGTCCCATACCCGCCACGGACGCGAAACCTACGCCATTGGTGACAACATTGAGGCTGCCCACGAAGCCGGTATCCGCGTCAAACGCCACAAAGTTATCAACTTTGTTATCTGCGGCACCTTAGCGGCGATTGCGGGTATTTTGCTGTCCATGCGGCTGGGTACGGCAGAGCCTAACGCCGGAAAAATCTGGGAACTCTGGGCCATTATCGCTGTGGTACTTGGCGGTACACGTCTTCAGGGCGGCTACGGCAGCCTGTGGAAAACCCTGGGCGGCATCTTAACCCTGGCGGTGTTGCAAAACGGACTGCGCCTGCTCAATACCCCCAATTACATTGAATTGATGGTCATGGGCAGTGTGCTGGTGCTGGCGCTGCTGCTTGACCGCGTCATGTTGACAAGAACATAAAGGACTGTGTGATGACGGAAATGGAAACCCTTCTCAGCCTCAGCGGAATCACCAAACGCTTTCCCGGCGTCACTGCGCTTGACGATATCAGCTTCACCATCAATGCCGGCGAAGTGCACGCACTGGTCGGGGAAAACGGTGCCGGCAAATCCACCATGATGAAAATCCTGTCTGGGATTTACCAGCCGGAGGAAGGCGAAATCCGCCACCGGGGCGACGTGATAAAACTGCCTTCCCCGCGTGATGCGTTGCAACGCGGCATCTTGCTTATCCATCAGGAATTGTCGCTCTCGCCAGAGCTGTCGGTGGCAGAAAACATCTTTCTTGGCACCTGGCCGACCAATACCTTTGGCGTGATTCAGAAAGGGAAGCTCAACCGGGAGGCCCAGCAAGCGCTCGACCTGCTGGGTTGTGATTTCAGTGCCGACACCCGGGTCGGTGACCTGACAATTGCCCGCCAGCAGATGGTAGAAATTGCGCGTGTCCACGCCTTTCACGCCAACGTGGTGGTGTTTGATGAACCGACGGCATCGCTGACCGATTCAGAAAAAGACCAACTGTTTGCCACCATTAATACCCTCAAGGCGCAAGGGGTCGGCATTGTCTATATCAGCCATAAAATGGACGAGATCTTCCAGATCACTGACCGCATTACGGTGCTGAAAGACGGACAGATACAGGGCACCCTGATCACCGCTGACACCGATGCCCATGAAATCACCAGCAAGATGATTGGTCGCACGTTGGACCAATACTTCATCCGGGCTAAAGAAAACTTTGGTGAGGAAGTGCTCCGCCTTGAGCAACTGGGCGTCAATGGCCTGTTTGAAAACATCAGCCTCTCAGTGCGTGCTGGGGAAGTGGTCGGCCTGTATGGCCTTATCGGGGCTGGCCGGACTGAAATTGTTGAAACCGTGTTTGGCATCCGCAAAAGCGATCAGGGCCGGATACTGTTCTGTGGTGAAAAGGTGAATTTCAAATCTCCCCGCGAAGCCATCGACAAGGGGCTGGCACTGGTTCCTGAAAGCCGCAAAGAACAGGGATTGGTACTCAACATGGGCGGCCTGGACAACATTACCCTGCCCCACCTGAAAATGGTGTCAAACGCCGGGGTAATGAACGCCGACCACGAAGCCGATCTCTACCAACGCTATAAATCGCTGCTGGAAATCAAAACCACCGGGCCGGCACAACCGGTGTCCGACCTTTCCGGCGGGAACCAGCAAAAATTTGTGTTAGCTAAATGGCTCTGCGCCAACCCCAGGCTCATCATCCTTGATGAGCCGACCCGGGGCATTGATGTGGGCTCCAAATCTGCCATCCATGAACTGATTGCCGGACTGGCAGAAGAAGGGCTGGCTGTGATTGTGATTTCATCTGAAATGCCGGAAGTCATTGGTGTCAGTCACCGAATCCTGACCATTGCCGAAGGACGGCTGGCAGGAGAATTCAGTGGCGATGACATGACAGAAGAAAACCTGATCAACGCGGTATCACTGCGCAACCTGGCGTAAACGGAGAACCATCATGACCAAACCAGTTTTAAACGTCGGCCTTGTGGGTTCCGGCTTTATGGGGCGTTGCCATGCCAATGCATTCCGCGCAGTCGGTGGGCTTTTTGACCTGCCGGTAGACATTCACCTGCATACCCTTGCTGACATTGACGATGACACCGCCACGTTACAGGCGCGCAAACTGGGTTTTGCCCATGCAACCGGTGACTGGCATACCCTTATCGACAACCCGGACATCGATCTGGTGGCAATCACTGCCCCCAATGCCTTGCATGAAGCCATCACCCTTGCGGCCATCAATGCCGGAAAAAATGTCTACTGTGAAAAGCCGCTGTCTACCACCTGTGAATCTGCCAAACGTATGACAGACGCCGCCGAGCAGGCAGGCACCACTACCCTGGTTGGCTTCAATTTCCTGAGAAATCCTTTAGTCCACTATGCCAAGGGGCTGATTGAACGCGGCGAGCTTGGTGACATCATCAGTTTCCGTGGCCGACACGCGGAAGATTACATGGGAGACCCGGATACTCCCCACTCTTTCCGTACAGCCGTGGATGGCGGGGGCGCACTGGCAGATATTGGCAGCCATATCGTCTCTATGGCCCGTTTCCTGATTGGCCCTATTACCCAGGTAAACGCCATGACAGAAACCGTGCACAAAACCCGCCCAGAAAGGCCGGGCAGCACGGTGCGCAAGCCGGTAGAAACCGATGACGTTGCCCATGCCCTGCTGCGGTTTGAAAATGGGGCGGCGGGCAGTATTGATGTCAGCTGGATGATGAAAGGAAAGACCATGGATCTCTCTTTCGAAATCACCGGCACCAAAGGGGCGTTGCAGTTTACCCAGGAACGGATGAACGAGTTACTGGTGTGGACAGACAAAGACGGCCCGGGAAATGGGGGATTCAGGAAAATCGAAACCGGCCCGGCCCATCCGCCGTATGGCCAGTTCTGCCCTGCGCCCGGTCACCATTTGGGATTTAATGACCTGAAAGTGATTGAGGTTGCCGAGCTGATCGACTGCATCAAACAAGGCAAACCCCATTACACCGGTTTTCGTGAAGGTTACGAGGTGCAGTGCACCATTGATGCCATGCTCACCTCTGCCAGACACAACCAGTGGGTGGACGTCAGCGACTTTATTCAGCCATGACGCGGCTTACCACATCAAATCATCCGGGATCTTAAAGTCCGCATACGGATCGTCCTCATCCATCGTCTGCTCATCGACGGTGTTATTGAGGACGATCGTTGATTCGTCACGCTGGGCAATTTTGTCCGCAACCACACCCGGCACAATCGCATACCCATCCTGATAACGGGCAATCGCCAGACGGCCATTCACCAGTTGCTGCTGGGTTTCCTTATTGACATAAATCTTTTTCACCAGCGTACCGTCGGTAAAGTTGTAGCCAATGTCGCCATCTTTGCGGTCGATTTTGTTCATCTCAACCAGTTGTTTTACCTGCGCGGCAATCGCCTTTTTCTCGGCTTCCTGCTGCTTCTGGCGGTTCAGCGCCTGATCCTGTGCCACTTGTGCCGCGCGTTTTTCTTCAACGGCTGCTTTGGCCTCTTTCGCCAGGGTGCGGGATTTCTTCGAGGTTTTACTGGCCTTTTTCATTTTCTTTTTGTCGATAAGACCCGCCTGAAGCATTTGCTCTTGTAGGGTTAGTTTTGCCATTTTGACTCCGTAGTGGGCGCTATTTTCCCGAATTAATGGCCGAATCATACCATTTAAGCCAGATTGGGCGCACGCCCAAACGAGTTAAACACCCATTGCCGCCACTTGCTCTTTCACTTGTGCAAACGGATACGCTGCCAGCTTACCGAACCCTTCCATTTTCCCTGCACGTAAACGCCCGGTCAGCGGTGTGGCAATTCCACACAAAAACCGTGTCGCAGCTTCAGCAGAAACCGCTACGCCTTCTTTAGACGCCGCCTCCAACAAAGGTTGCAGCAGGCGTTGCAGTTCAGCCGGAACAATATTTTCCTGAACACCGGCACGTGGCAACAGCGCAATGTTCCCCCGGCATACCGAGCAATGCCCGCATTGCGCCGGCGCATGTTCATCAGCGAAATATTCTGCCAGCCGGTGGCTCAAACAGGTGTCTGTCTCAAACAGGGATAACATGGCATGAACACGCCCGATTTCAGACGCCTCCTTGGACAGAAACAAGCTGTGCATCTCACGGCACAGCTCAATCGCCAGAGCCTCCTGACAGCGCGCAGGATTGATCACCCGGTACACATCGGTCATCTGCTTGCTTTCAAGCGCGATCCAGCCTTTTTCCGCAAAATAATCCAGCGCCGTCACCGCCCGCTTTCTGTCACCCTGATATCCCTGCCACAGTGCGTCAAAATCCACACTGTGCCAGGTGCGCGATTTGGGCGAGCAGTGGAAAATCGCTTCAACGAATTGCCGTCTCTCACCCTCAAACTGGTTTAATACCTGCCCAGCATCTACCCGCATTTTGAAGCGGTAATCAGCGAAATAGCTGTATTGCGGCTCGATAATGCCCGCCAGCTCCAGATACACCAACAGGGTTTTCAGCGGTAATTGGCGCACGTTGGATTCTTTGGAAAGGCGGGTCAGCATCACTTCCCATGTGCTTCCCGGCGGCGTTGCGCCGATGTCATCAATCACGGCACGGATGGCAATGCGATCCGGCGTATCGCCATACACAAAATTTTCCAGCACACTGACGGACTCCCGGTTGGCAAGCACAGTACAGACCGATTGCAGGCCATCACGCCCTGCCCGCCCGATTTCCTGGCTGTAGTTTTCAATCGATTTGGGTAAATCGTAATGGATCACCGCCCGGATATCGGCTTTATCCACCCCCATACCAAAAGCGATAGTCGCCACAATGCAGTGAATGTCACCGCGCATAAACCCGCCCTGGATGCGTTGGCGATCCTCACTCGCCATTCCCGCATGGTAGGCTTGCGCCGCGATGCCATTTGTCCCCAGCATGGCTGCCACGCTTTCGGCCGTTTGCTGCAACGTCACGTACACAATGGTCGGCTGGAACTGCGGCGCACGCTGGAGCAGTTCAAGCAGTGCTGCGGCTTTGTTGTTCTCCGCGCAGGGGATCACGTTCAGGTCGAGGTTTTGGCGGTAAAAGCCTGTTACCACCACCCTCTCCTGCGCAATGCCGAACTTGTTGCGCATATCTTCAATCACCTGCGGGGTCGCCGTGGCTGTCAGCAACAGCACCTGGGGAATATTGAGCTGGGTGCGGTAAGCCGGCAATTTGAGGTAATCAGGACGAAAATTATGCCCCCATTCGGAAATACAGTGCGCTTCATCGACCACCAGCAGGGAAATCGGTACCGACGCAATAAACTGGCGGAAACGCTCGTTTTTCAGCCGCTCGACAGAAATCATCAGGATCTTGGTTTCACCCGCTTTCACCGAAAGCATCACCTCGCGGGATTCATCATAAGTCAGTGAAGAATCAATCGACGCGGCAGCAATCCCTTTGCTGCGCAGGAAATCCAGCTGATCTTTCATCAGCGCCAGCAGCGGGGAAATAACAAGCGTAAGGTGAGGCAGATGGAGCGCCGGCAGTTGATAGCACAGCGACTTCCCCGAACCGGTCGGAAATATCGCCGCCGCCGAATGCCCGCCCAGCACCGCTTCCACCACCCGTTGTTGACCGCCCCGCAAGCTTTCAAAGCCAAAAACCTGATGGAGTGTCTGTAGATACGCGGAGCCTGTTTGCATGGGGAGCCTCATTTCAACGGGTTAGTTCACCGTGCAGTCTACACCGGGCAAACCGCCCCTTCGAGTACAAAGGCGGATTAAGCTGGGCAGGTTCGTGTTTTGGGTGAAGTCGTTTAGTGGGAGCGAGAATTGGAGGGAGTTGGTGTGGGAGTGCCCGCTTTCTTGCTAGCGAAAGCTAACGGCACCCATCTCATCCCGAGAATTTTCGATAGATTTTCTAATGCCAATCGTGAGGTGTGTGGAAATATCCCATTTTGTCGTATTTTCTCGTTCTCGATTTTGTTGCATATGATGATACTCTATTCAAAACATGCGCTTATTCTAAGTCCAAGTGTCCGGCGGATGCGCAAAAAATCCCAAAGTGGGGTGTTTAATTACCCCACTGTGGGATCTAATAAATTGTTATAGCGCAGTGACATCGAATCAATGCCACTGTACTAAGGACTATTTAGAAACTATTTTCAGATTTAATCCAGGCGACTCATAGCTATAGGTTATTGTGTATTGAGGGAAAACTTCCTTTGCAAATAACATCGCTTTATCAATGGCTTCTATGGGGTGATGTAGCAATACTGTTTTTTCTCGAGAGCCAGTTTCATCGATAAAGTCTTTTGCACTGATAATCGCACGAGCCACATATTGAAATACTTCATACTCCTCGTGGCTATCTATCATTCGGTTTGTAACTTCTGATGGTGATTCAAACCCTGCAACATTAGTTTCTAAGCGGTTGAAAACATCAACAGTGAGTCTTAATACTTTGCTCATAATATCTCCTTGAAGCGTAGCATTGATTGGGTGTAACAATGTTACAATTGGATCGTTGTTACGTCAAGTGAGAAGTTTGAGTTGCGCTATAACAAATAAGAATAAGTGTCGCGCAGCCGACACTTTATTTGGGTGTTGAACAAGCCCGTCGCTGCTTTATTAAGTAAATTGCTCGGATGCGCATAGAGAGGAAGCCCGCCGGTCACTGATTGACAGGCGAGCGCCGCCAGGAAGTTATCAGGTATCGCATAACTTCAAGGGGTTACGTGACTGTGTGTCTCTTTCTCTGCGTTTTCTCCTTCGTCTAAATGGCGGCCATTCTCCTTATTCTGTTCGCCTTTCGGCTATCTCGGTCGTGTTACGCCCACACAGACCAGGCGACGCTCCCCGCAGGTAGGGCAACCCCGGACAGTGTGGTGTTTGGTGGGCGCCTCTTGCGGCAAGGTCGAATGTGCCACATGAAGCAGCATCAGCTGGATCGTGAGCCGTTTTTGCTTGGCGCTGCCATGCAACAGGCCATAGTCGCGTACCCGTTGTAGCCCTTTGGGTAATACATGCTGAAGGATCAACATCAAAAAGCGCTGAGTCGGCAAGGTGCGCGTCGCCGATTGCTCAGTTTGGCTGTCGGTGTAGCGGAAGGTCACCTGATTATCGCTGATATCGAGAATGTCCCTATCCGGTAAAACCCCACGATACAGATACCGAGAGAGGTATTTGAGGGCGGGTAATCCCTGTCCCACGGCGCGGCAGTCCACGACCCATTGCGCAGGCAGCGAGGGTGGCAAGGTCAAGGTGGGATGGGCGTTGATGGCGGCCAACAGCCGAGCGCGCCAGACCGACGCCAGTGCCGCGTGAGGGTAAAGGAACTGCTTATTGCCCTTATGCCACTGGCGGCGCGTGGGGTGGTAAAACCCGGCAGGCACAATGGCATGCAGGTGCGGGTGCATATCCCGCCGTCGGTTGTGGGTGTGGAGCACCAGGGTAAAGCCACTGTCGCCGCCATGTTTGCGCTGGGCAAACGCCTTGAGTACAGACGCTGCGACCGAGAACATCAAGGCATACAAGGGTTTGGCCTGTGTACGGGCCAGGTGACGCATTGGCGCAGGCAGCGTGAAGGTCACCATAAAATACGAGGTCGGCAACAGCTTAGCCGCCTGTCGTTGGAGCCATTGCACCGTGTGAGGGTGTTGGCATTGGGGGCAGTGGCGATGCCCGCACGAGAGCGGTGTTCGCTCGTCATGGTGACAGCCCTGACATGCCCATTGTGATGTTCCCAACGCTCCGGTCCGACAACGGGTCATGGCAAAGATAGCCCGCCCGATATCCGGAGTAAGGTGTCGAGTATCTAGGGTTCCTGCATGCTGTTGCAGCAGTTGGATAAAGGCACTCATGGCGCCTCCCACATGATGGTGAGGCCAGACGCGAGTTGATTGACTGCCTGATGAAGTTGGGCGTGCTTCACGTCAGTGAGTTGGGTGTAGCGCGCCGTGGTGGTGAGGCTGGCATGACCGAGCAGGCGTTGCAGAGAGCGTAAATCCAAGCCTTGTTCGAGCAGGTGGGTGGCATAACAATGGCGCAGGGAATGAGGACTGATGGCCTTATGAATACCGACGTCCCGACAGACCTGCTTCATGGCTTTTTGCACGCCGCCGCGGTCCATCGGCCCTTCATTGCCAATACCGGGAAAAAGCAAGGTTGGGTGGCGATGGGTGCACCAGTATTGACGCAACACCGTGAGGGTGTTGTCGGGCAGCGGCACCAAGCGGTCTTTACCGCCCTTGGCATTGCGGATATGCACTTGATGGTGGGCACTGTCGATATCCCCGACAGTGAGTTGCAGTCCTTCGCCCAGACGCAATCCGAGACAATAAAGGGTGTAGAAGAAGCGTTGATAGCGGGGTTGTCGGGTAAAGGTGATGAGCAGCCCGACTTCGTTGGGGGTTAAGATATCTGGCAGGCGTTTGACCTGAGGGGGCTTGACGATATCGAGCCATTCCCACTGCTTATTGAGGGTATAGCGGTAGAAGAACTGCAGGCCATTACGGTCGAGCTTCACGGTGCTCCAGGAATGGGATGCGATAAGGCGCACGAAGTAGGTTTTGAGCTGTTGCTGAGAGAGGTTGTCGGGGGGAGAATCGAAGAAGGCGGCAATACGCCGGACAGCGCGGGCATAGGCGTCAATGGTGGCGGGACGTTTGCCTTGAAGGGTTAAGTTGTTGAGGTGCTGTTGGTAAAGGGCCTCGAAGTGCTGTTGTTGTTGCGGGTTCATGGTGTTTCTCCTGTCTGCTGGTGATGGGCAGGGTTGGGAGAAACGTAGGCGGTCAGGCGGCATTCTGCCGCGTAGCGGCTTCGTTCAACAAACGGTTCAAGAGGGACAACCAACGCGTGGCATTTTTATCATGCGTTGGTTTTTGTGGTTACGGTGTTGTGCTGAAGCTTGGTAGTGGCGTTGGTTGCCCCTTAACCGGGCGTTATATGTTAATGAGTAAAGGTACTTTCTAACAATTAAAACAGGAGGTTAATTTGAGTCTTGTTCAAATTCATTTTGATGGTGATATAGCGGTAAACCACCAAGTAAGTATGAGAACTTTGGGTAAAACGCTTACCCATCTGCAAAATTCAATGGATAGAGCCTATTTAGAACAGCATCATGGGCAGCTATGGAAATTTGCAAAAATGCGACAAGAATTCTATTCGGAGGTAGAACTACTTGTACAAGAGCCAAAAGAAGGTGGCTATGTTCTTGATTTTTTATCATCAAACCCGGCGTTGTTGATCAAATCAGTCACTTAACGTACTGATCCACCGCGAGTTATATCAGTTATCCAACTCGGTAACTCTTAGGCATACCTAGTCTTATGACTTTGTTCATCGCTTTGACATTCGCCAATGCCTCACCAACCTGTGCATTGTAATCACGCAGTGCCAATTGTGGGCTGAGTAACTTTTTATACCGATACATCCCAGTCTCTGAAAGGGAGCGTTGATGATATCCCGCTTCTCGCTTCCATTCTTCCAAGTGACCTGATTTCAAGGCACTCACGGCTTCATTTCGAGGATGACCATCCTCCCAAAAGCCAGCATTGCTGCGCGGCGGAATAGTCGGCTTTATACCTTTTTTCCTTAACACCTGATGGCAAGCTTTTGTATCGTAGGCCCCGTCAGCACTGACCTGTGTGATTTTTCGGCGTAACGGATTGAGCAACGTCGGTAACACTTCATTGTCGCCTACTGATTCCAAGCTGACGACAGCTGAAATGACCTCATGCGTACTGGCATCAATCGCAAGGTGTAGCTTTCGCCAAACACGGCGCTTTTCCTTGCCGTGTTTCCGCATTTTCCACTCACCTTCGCCAAAGACCTTTAAGCCTGTGGCGTCAATAACGACATGCGCTACAGGCCCTCGACTTGGTAAGCGATACTGAACCTCAACGGTCTTGGCGCGCTTGCTGATACAGCTGTAGGACGGTGATTTCAGCGGTACATCCATCAGGACAAATATCGAGTCGAGAAAGCCTTGAAGGGCGCGTAAAGGGAGCTTGAAAATGCCTTTAATCATCAGCGCCGTTTCAATGGCACCATCGGTAAACGTAAAGCCTCTTCCCCGTTTCCCATGGTGCTTTTTGCAGTGCCAACTCTGGATAGCGGCTTCATCAACCCAAAAGGTGACTGAACCTCTATTAATCAATGCTTGATTGTATTGCTTCCAGTTGCTGATTTTGTACTTGGCTTTGCCCATCATCGTCACTCATTTTCAGGTTCTGATGATCTGATCGCGGCACCGATGATTAGTTCAATGATTTAGGAAACAACGCCATTCGCCAGACGTAACATGGGTAACTGTTCGAGATCTTGAGAACAACTTAATGTATGACGGTTGGATTCAGGCATTTTCTGATGATTCAAAGGAAGCTGAGATCTTATTGAGCGATGTTGTCGTTTATAAAAATGACACAGCGGAGCAAATGTACACTGTCGATTCTCAGTATTTATCATTAGACAGAACTAAAATAGTAATAGAAATGAGGAAATAGATATGAGTGAGAAAAAAGTTATAGTGAATGAAGGCGTTGTGAAAAAAGGTAATACAAACCCGCCGCCACAAAAACCACGTCCAGCCCCACCATCTGGACAAAAGCAAGGTTAAGTACGCATTTAACAAATAAGAATAAGTGTCGCGCAGCCGACACTTTATTTGGGTGTTGAACAAGCCCGTCGCTGCTTTATTAAGTAAATTGCTCGGATGAGCACAGTGTGGATGTACGCCCGTCACTGATTGACAGGCGAGCGCCGCCAGGAAGTTATCAGGTATTGCATAACTTCAATGGGTTACGTGATTGTGTGTCTCTTTCTCTGCGTTTTCTCCTTCGTCTAAATGGTCGCCATTCTCCTTATTCTGTTCGCCTTTCGGCTATCTCGGTCGTGTTACGCCTACGCAGACCAAGCGACGCTCCCCACACGTAGGGCAGTCGACCTCCCAGCTTTTGGACACCTTACGTATAAAGTTGAAACACCAGAAAAAACGCATAGACTCAGAGTGATTTCCATTGATCGTTTTAAATTTACCTACCTTAATACGATACCATCCAATCACTGACGGCTCAGCAATCGTTAAAGTATCGGTCAACCCGGTACTGGTTCATCTTCCGATTGAATGGCCAATGCTTTTGTTGTGGTCGTCTCCAGCTTGGTTGTTATTCTCGGCTAATCCACCTTGCGTGAGTTTGGCTGGATCGAGTAAGCGCTTTAGTGTTTCTCTGTCTAAATCGGTTTCCTCTTCCGCAACATCAATGATTGCACGTCCCTCTTTGTAAGCCTTTTTGGCGATTTCCGCCGCTTTCAAATAACCAATCACTGGGTTAAGTACTGTCACCAGAATCGGGTTTTTAGCCAGTTCCGCATCAAGATTGACCTTCTTTACGATGAATGTGGAAATCGCCTTATCAGCCAGTGCGCGGGCGCTATTGCTTATCAGTTCAATGCTTTCCAACACATTGTGGGCAATCACGGGCAACATCACGTTAAGCTGGAAGTTGCCTGACTGTCCCGCCACTGTCACTGTGGTGTCGTTGCCGATCACCTGTGCCGCTGCCATTGCCGCCGCTTCGGGAATTACCGGGTTCACTTTGCCCGGCATGATGGACGACCCAGGTTGCAAGCCTTGAATCTCAATCTCGCTTAAACCAGCCAATGGACCCGAGTTCATCCAACGCAGGTCATTGGCAATCTTCATGATGGCGACTGCGGCGGTTTTGAGCTGGCCGGATAGCGAAACCATGGCGTCCTGGCTGCTGAGATTAAAGAAGAAATTCTCGCTGATACTGAAAGTTAAACCTGTTGCCTGCGACAGGTGCGGTGCGAAAGCTGAGGCGAAACGCGGATCTGCATTAATACCGGTTCCGACTGCTGTGCCACCTTGGGCTAACGCTTTGATGACGTCGAGGCTGCTTTCTATGCCTTGCTTGGCGTGGTTCACTTGGAATTGCCAGCCGCCGAGCTCCTGACCAAAAGTGACGGGCATTGCATCCATCAGATGGGTTCGTCCTGTTTTTACCACACCCCCAATCTCTTCTCGCTTCGTTTGTAAGGTATGGGAAAGGTGAGTAAGTGCCGGAAGCAGTTGATTCTCTATCATCAACGCGGCGCTAACCTGAATGGCAGTAGGGATCACGTCATTGCTGCTCTGTCCCATGTTGACATGATCATTTGGGCTGACGGCATCACCAAGAAGGGCACCGGCAATCGTCGCGATCACCTCGTTGGCGTTCATGTTTGAGCTAGTGCCAGAGCCGGTTTGAAACACATCAATAGGGAACTGATCGAGGTGCTGACCATCTATGATCTGCTGTGACGCTTCAACGATTGCATCGGCAATGTCGCCTTGCAGCAATCCCAGCTGTGCATTGGTAATGGCCGCCGCTTGTTTGATATGCGCTAACGCCTTAATGAACATAACAGGCATGGTGTGACGGCTGAAATGGAAATTGTTTACCGCGCGCTGGGTCTGGGCTTGGTACAGAGCGCTAACGGGGACGCAGACCTCTCCCATACTGTCTTTTTCAGTTCTGAATGCCTGTGTCGTCATACTGTGTCCTTTTGATATTCATCCCGTGGGGGGGGGGAGTTATGCGATTCAGTTCGGATTAACCAAAACTTAAGCTCCCCGTCATGCCATGGCGAAAAATAGCGTTTAAGTGCCAGCAGCGAAGCCGGGATCACATCAAGGTAAACATGGTGAAGCGGTTGGCTGCGCCGCGGATCATCGATTGAAGCAAACAGGCCGAGATGTACCTGCATTGCATAGCGCTCAAGCCATAAAATCGTCTGGTACGTTTTCTTAAACGTAGCTTATCTGGCGCTAACGGTTTAGTGCTTTTAGAGGCTACCGCATATCCATTTCCAATTGGTTGAGGACATACTTGAGAATGCCACCCGAGTTGAAATACTCCAGCTCTTTTGGATTATCGATGCGTGCAATAACGGGAATGGTATGCTCCGAACCTTGAGCGGTTACGATGATAATATTTAGCTCTAGTAAGGGCTTAAGAGGTTCATTGGGCGCGATAAAAACCGTCTCATTCCCTTCCAGCGCGAATGCTCTCAACTCACCGGGTCGCATTAGCTGAAGTGGCAAAACGCCCATACCGACCAAATTACTGCGATGAATCCGTTCAAATGATTCCGCGATGACCGCTTTTACGTTTAGTAGCAAACATCCTTTCGCCGCCCAATCCCGGCTGGAGCCTGAACCATAGTCTTTACCGGCAAAGATAACCAAAGGCACTTGAAACTCGAGTGACCTTTTGCTGGCATCGAAAATAGGTATGACAGGAGGCACTTTCTCAGTCGTCGACATGTTACAGTCATCCAGTTTGGTATCGCCGTAACATCGTGTGAAACCGCCTCTGATCGGGAAGGCGATTTTGTTTTCCAAGCGCAGATTTGAAAATGTCCCGCGAACCATGACGTGATGATTTCCTCTGCGTGCACCAAAACTATTGAACGCTTCTGGGCGAATGTTTTTTGAAAGCAAATAATGACCCGCCGGACTATGTTCAGAAATGCGCCCTGCGGGTGAAATATGGTCGGTTGTGATCGAATCCCCCAAAATGGCGAGTACGCGTGCTGATTCAATAGGAAAAGTGGGGGGGAGTAATTCCAAAAACGGAGGGCGTTGTATGTAGGTGGAGTTCTCATCCCATGGGTAACAAGCGCTGTCTTTCATCGACAATTGCTCCCAATCTTCATCACCCTCAGTGATATCGTCGTAGCTCAACCTAAAGTGGCTCTCATGCACGAGTTTCAGCATTTCATTGAGCATGGTTTGGCTTGGCCAAAGATCGCTGAGATAGACTGGTTCATTATTGCTGTTCAAAGCAATGGGTTCGTTTTCTAAGTCAATACAGGTCGTGCCCGCTAACGCAAACGCCACCACTAATGGTGGTGAAGCAAGCCAGTTCAGGTTAACGGCGGGGTGTATTCTGCCTTCAAAGTTGCGATTGCCCGATAACACGGCCGACACGTTAAGGCTTCTCTCTAAGATCTCTGCTTCGAGATTGTTTTTCAGAGGCCCAGAGTTACCAATGCATGTAGTGCAGCCGTATCCAACGCGATGAAATCCCAATAGATCGAGGTAATGTTGTAAGCCTGTATCATTGAGATATCGAGCGACAGCTAAGGACCCGGGGGCGAGAGATGTTTTGACGTAGTCAGGAACAGTCAGCCCTTTTTTCACTGCTGCCATAGCAACTAAGCCTGCAGTCAGCATAACAGCAGGGTTCGATGTGTTAGTGCATGAGGTGATGGCTGCAATGACAACATCACCATGATCTAAGTGAGCACCTGATTCCAAGCGTCCTGGTCGAGAACTCGAGGTTGAGGCACCTTCAATTGAACATTGGTCAAGAGTTGCCTGCTTAATTGCACTGATGTTAAGCCTGTCTTGAGGTCGTTTGGGGCCAGCTATTGAAGGGACAACTTCAGATAAATCCACGACGACATCTTCATCATACTCAGGTGAAACCGTGTTCGTGTCCCACCATAGCTCTTGCTCTTGTGCGTAAGCACGCACTCGATCGACCAGTGAGGAGGGGCGGTTTGTCAGCGTTAAATAGGAAATAGTGTTTTCGTCAATCGGGAAAATACCACATGTCGCACCGTACTCTGGGGCCATATTGGCAAGCGTAGCACGGTCAGCCACAGATAAATGCGCGATGCCAGAACCATAATATTCAACAAATTTGCCGACCACCCCGTGTGATCGTAACCTTTCTGTTATCGTCAAAACCAAATCAGTCGCCGTCACACATGGACGTAATTGGCCATCAAGACGCACGCCGACAACCCGTGGGACAGCGATAGTGAGCGGCAGACCTAACATTGCGGCTTCGGCTTCAATACCGCCCACTCCCCAACCAAGCACGCCTAATCCGTTTACCATCGTGGTGTGACTGTCGGTTCCGACCACAGTATCTGGTGTTAACACTCCATTTTCATCTACGCGAACAACGTGTGATAGATACTCCAGATTCACTTGATGGCAGATGCCTTTACCGGGCGGTATCACGGTCAGGTTACGGAAATTCTTTTGTGCCCATTTTAGGAAGGTATAGCGCTCTTTATTTCGCGCCATTTCAAGTGCACGATTCGTGTTTATTGAAGATTCTGAGCCAGACTGTTCAACAATTAGCGAGTGATCTATGACGAGATCGACCGGACACTTAGGCGTGACGTGGCTTGGCTCCCCGCCAGCTTGTGCAACTGCATCTCTGATAGCGGCAAGATCGACCAAAGCCGGTATCCCGGTATAGTCCTGCATCAGCACTCTGCTAGGGTAGAAACTGAACTCTGCTGACTGACTAATGCGCTCTGAATCGAGTGTCGTATTTTTAAAGAGCAATGCTTTAATAATTCGAGATGACGCATTTAAATCAGTGGTTTGCCGCATTACGTTTTCAATAAGCAAGCGCTTAGCAAAGGGCGTTTTTGACAGAACTGCCTGATAATCCTGAGCGATTTTTCTCAGTGACCAGTATTTATACTCAACGCCTTTGACATTGAGCGCCTTTTGATACGTTTGGTACCGTCCTTTTTCATTATTAGGAATCATGACTTATTTCCTTTTTTTCGTGTTTGACCTTTTATAAGGGGACAGCCCGGTCAGAAAGGCGACGTCTTTCCTCCTTGAATTTCAAAATTTGTGTGGGTTACTAGGTATCACTCTTCTAATTGAAGGGTCTTGTTCTGCGGCGAAAGTGTCTCAAAGCCATTCAGAAACCGAAATAGTGCCCCATCGGTCGAGAGGATGACCGACGTATTGTCGGAAAAAACAGCGTCGTATGACCTTAATGTTCTGACAAACTCGAAAAACTCAACCGCCTCATCACTTTGATTGTATGCCCGTGAGTAGATCTCGGCGGCTTTAGCGTCCGCCGCCCCTCTGATCTCTTCCACTTCGCGATAAGCTTCAGACTGAATCTTGTCCAGCTCTCTCACCCTGTCACCACGGATTCTTGCTGACTCGCCATTACCTTCAGATAAAAAACGTTCAGCGATCTGGCGACGCTCACTGATCATGCGTTCATAGATTTTTGGACGGACACTTTCATTGTAATTAATGCGTTTGAAGCGGATATCAAGCAGCTCAATGCCAAATACCTGTATTTTTTGGGCTGCCGAGGCAAAGATCTCTTCTTCAACCCGTTTTCTTCCCTTGTAAATAGGCACAAGCGTGCCAATTTTTATCGTCTCTTCCATGTCGCCTATTAAGCCGTCTCGCACTGGCACTCTGTCTTTCGTTGTGCGGATCACCTCTATCAATTCATGTTTTGCAATTGCATTTCGGGTTTCGCTGCCGAGTATGTCATCAAGCCTCGATTGGGCACTGCGCTCATCTCTAAGGCGAAGGTAGTACTGCAGCGGGTCGACGATTTTCCATCGGGCAAATAATTCAACAGAGATATATAGCTTATCTTTTGTTGGCATATCAGAAGGGGCGCCATCCCACTCCAGCACCCGTTTTTCAACCACATTGACTTTCTGTATGAATGGCACCTTGATGTTTAACCCAGGCGTTACCACGGGTGAACCGACGGGCTTACCAAACTGCGTAATGATCACTTGATCCACTTCATCCACCGTGTAAAGCGCACTGTATAAGACCAGCGCCACGACAGAGATAAGGGCGACGACGCCCCCAACGGTTTTGACTTTCATTGTCCCTCTCCCTGTCTGTCTTTAATGTTGAGCAGCGGCAAAATCGCTTCCAAGTTGTTATCAATGATGATTTTGCCATCAATTTTTGGCAGTACAGACTGCATGGTTTCGATATAAACCCTTCGTTTAGTGACCGCTGGCGCTTTCAGATATTCCGCATAAAGTGCGTTGAATCGAGAAACGTCACCTTCTGCTTCGTTAATGCGTTTTAACCGGTAACCATCGGCTTGCCGGATCTGTTGGTCTTTTTCACCGAGCGCGAGGGGAATGATTTTGTTGTAATCCCTGCGGGCTTCATTGATTAACTTCTCTTTTTCTTGTTGCGCCTGATTTACTTCATTGAAAGAGGCCTGAACCGGCACAGGGGGATTAATGTTTTTCAATTGCACCTGGTCGATGCTAAAGCCCATCTCATATTTTCTGGATAGCTCCTGCATTTTTATCAGTGCTTCGGATTCAATGTCCTGGCGACCAACGGTAATCACTTCATCAACGGTTCTATCGCCAACGACCTCGCGCATCACCGATTCAGAGACATAACGCAACGTTGCGCTAGGTTGCCGTACTTCAAACAGAAACTTAACGGGGTCTGAAATGCGATACTGCACAACCCATTCGACCAAAGCGGCGTTCAGATCGCCCGTCACCATTTGCGTTTCTCTCACTTGGTCGAAGAGCCGGGCACTTTGGTAGGGGTTATTCGCTTCTGGGGTAGAAAAACCGAACTCCTGTTTGAGCTGACGCTTGACTGGGACAATTTCGACCGAGTCGATGCCAAGGGGAAGTTTGAAATGCAAACCCGGCAACACCGTATAGACATATTCACCAAAACGCTGAACGACAGCCACAGAGTCGCTAGGCACGGTATATATGGCGCTTTTGATTAATAAAGCGATAAGCAACACAATCAGGATAATGCCGAAATTAAATGGGTTACCTCCGGGAAGTAACTTTTTAACATTGCGTATCTTTTCGATAAATTCGTTGAGATCAGGGGGCGATTTATTCCCACCCCAAGGATTATTGGATGGTTGATTATTGTCTGGCATCTTTTGCTCCTCCATTCATTGACTTGAATGAGTGCTGTTAGCCTAAAGACCAAATGTTGGTGTGTATTACGCGTAAACCTTTGTTATGTATGGCGATGTCATGGCAGAAAGGAGAGCAGCATAATCCATGGAAAACGCCACCTCTTCTCCTACGCACAAAGAATCATCGGTGGTTTCTACAATAAGATGGTCACTGCTCGCATCTTGTAGCTTGATGCCTTTTGGCGGTGTGAGCCCTTGTGGGTAAACGTCTTGTCGGCCAATGGCGAGTATCGCTTGATTGACCTCTCCTCGATCATGACATTTCTTATATTCGCCAAAGGCATTATTACGTATTTCTCCCCAGGGCAGCGAAGGCTTTCTATTTACTTCAATGACTTCGGCATAGAGCGAGAAAACATCCACATGCAGATCCATCATCCTTGTTTGCTTGAGCGTTTCTCTTCCAAGGAAAATAGCTTCTCCTAGCCTCAAGTGATTAACCCGACTGGCTTTATACTCACCCGTTGCCCAGAGAAGATTCGCTGAGTTTCCGCCCGAAATAACAGGGAGTGAAACAGACAAAATGGTTTCCAGAGCCTGTACCAACTCAGACAAACGCGACATTTTTTCTTTATCCGGCGAGACGCCATGACGACACATTAAATTTACGCCTATCCCTTCAAGCGTAATATTGGGCTGGCTCAGGGTATATCTCATCACCTTTTCTAGCAGATTGGGCATGACCCCTTCGCGTAAGTCCCCTAATTCAACCATGATGATCACGCCATGGGTTCGCCCTGTCCTTTCTGCCGCCAGCGACAAGGCATGTATCACCGCTATCTCCGTATTCAAGCTAATTTCACAGTGTTCGACGACCCGCTCGACCTGACTTAACATTGGCGTGCGCATTAGCAGAATGGGCACATGAATGCCTGCACTACGCATTCTTTCAATGTTATCGATGCGGGAATCCGCCAGCATAGTTGCCCCAGCTTCGATAAATAGCTTCGCCAAATAGGGATCCCCTTGAGTCACCTTCATCACAGGGGTGGCTGATATGCCAAGCTGAGAGAGTCTTCCTATTAAGCGTTGCGCGTTGTGCTTAAGTTTTTGGCAATCTATCTCCAATCGGGGGGATATCATTGCGTGATACTTGGAAGCTGTTTATTTAGCGCAGGGAAAGTCTTGAAGACCATCTGGCACAAACGCTCAGCAGGCAGAGAGAGAGCATCTGTCACAGGCAGTTCAAACTCCTTATGATACTCCTTGATTGTTTCTTCGATGTCATGCGCACTCATTCCTTCATGATTAAGCGTGATACCCAGCACCGGAACTTCACCAAATAGCTCAATGAGGTCGATTTCTGAATGAACTGAAGGCATCGGCATATTTTCAAAATCACTTCGATGTGCCCTTCTAGGAGCATGTTGCAATATGACCCCATTTGGTGCACAGCCCCGAAGAATGGCAGCACTCGTGGTGAAGGCGGGGTGACTGAGTGCACCTTGCCCTTCTATGATAATGACGTCAGGTTGCTCGGTTTCATATGCACCCACAATGAGTGACTCCAGCTCACCCGCGCAGAATTGCGATGGCACGGCATCCATAACAACTCCATAGCGTGCACCTTGCATGATGCCAGTTTGTCCTGTTGCAATGAGCACCACATTCAGGCCGCGCTCACGCAACGCATTGGCTAAGATTGTCGCTGTGGTGCGCTTCCCGATCGCACAGTCAGTGCCTGCCACAAGGATTCGAGGGCAGCCAACCCGATGAATGATCCCGCTAAACGTTTGTAAGTCTTTCTTCGCATGAGGTTTTCGAATATCAAGAATGGTGACATTGAGGGTTTCGGAAGAAGAAATGAAAACAGGGTCATCATTTAGAAACTCATGCAAACCGTTCACAATATTCATACCTAGTCGCATAGCATAAAGGATGAGTGATTTCTCAGACTCTGAATACATGCCACTTGATGGTGCCAAACCGAAAATAAAGTAATCGGGGATGCCATCGGCATTGTCAATTGCGTCCTTCAAACTGGCACAAACTGGAATGCCGTTGCACTCACCATCGAGCACATAGCCAGAATCTAAGCCTGATTTCTCGCTATCTATCACCGCTAGGATACGGAAATTTGGGGAAAGGCGAACAAGGCCATTTGCAGTTTTCCCGTCAATTTTTCCAAAGTTCGCCTCGCAGTAAACAATGGCCGTGGGCAACGTTTCGTACCCTGATTGGATTAAATACAATTTCGAAAACTGTTTTACCAGTTGAACGTCAAGCGTGTCAGTCTCGGGGGGCTCGGGGAGCGATAACATGGACATAATAAGCCTTGTTGGTTTTAGGCTTAGGGGGCGACGAGTGCAGGCCGATGCGTCATTTCGGGAGGGTACAAGAGGTCCCCACTAAGCGATGGGGGAATATAAACAGTAGCACACTAATTTAACCAGTGCGGCTCTTGACTCATACAAGTTGAGTTTGTCTCACTAGAAAGACATTGTTCAAAGTGACAGGCAACTTACCGTGGTCGGTATTGCCTGTTGGCTGAGAAATTGGAGACCATTAAGGCGGTTTCGGTGCGAGGAGTATTACTGCCTTAGTTTGGCGAGACAAATACCTCTGTTTAATATCACTATTTATGTTAGTCAAACAGATGCTTCAATGGATAGGTGAAATCTGGCAATGGTCGAAAACTGTATATCGATTTTTTGACCTCTTCACTGATAGCGCGCAAGCATAGGTTTTAGGCCTATCAGCCCTACTAATGAAAATCCAAGGTTCCCCAAATAAAACTTATCCGAAGTCTTCGCCTTTGAGCACAACCGCCAACTCACTTCTGTCCAATTTTAAGCCATCAAATTTTTCAACTCTAGCAGGCAATGATCAGAAGTCTGCCCGAATTTTATCCAGCAGCTCCTGCTGTTTATTTGGGGAGAGTTTAGATGCTGCTAGTAGCAAAGCAGCCAACATATCATCGTCACAATACAAGTAAGCAACAGGCACACCAAGCTCATCAGCGAGTCTCTTGGCTGTTTGGTAATCTGGTGCATGCTTACCTTTTTCATACTGATTGAGGCGCGCACTGGCTGTGTTGGGATCCATACCGAGATTTATGCCTAACTGTTGTTGAGTCATACCTGCGGCTTTACGCGCAGCACGCAGTCTAGTTGGGAAAGGTGATTCCATAAATCTTCAGCTACTTAGGATAAGTAACTAAGATTCTCTTAGTATCACGTCAACAAATGTACTAAGGATTACTTAGGTTTAAAAGACCAGCACTACGCCTTTTTCTTTAGAAGCTCTTTTATTGGAATGTTTTTGCTGAACACCCTGTCGGTCAAAGCCTCGTCACTGCTCAATGCTTTGGGGTTGTAACCTGAGTATCGTTCAATTTCAGAAAGTCTCAGCTCATTGAAAGGAATATCAAACGGGTTCAGCTTTTTCGAGTTAAGCTTCGCGTAAGAATTTCGCAGTCGCTGCATGTCAAACTCACGCTCTCCGTCAAACACCGCGTCTTTCACTGCATCGTTTATCAAATGCCGTAACGCTCTCATTTCGCCTCTGCTCGCCGCAAATAGTCCAACGGAAATCTGTTTGGCTTCTATCTTTGGTGGAGTATCAAACGGCATTTTCTTAGCCAAGCCTTTTAGAAACTGAATGAAGTGAATGGGGTCTTCCGAAAGCTTAAAGTAAGGAATAGATCGGCGGGTAACTAACCTAGACGACCACTGAGGCTCTTCAGCTATCATCTCAGCCCACGGCATACCGACAAGAATGATAGGTACGCCAGCTTCCTCTGAGATGTATTTGAAGCGATTCGCAATCGCTTGTCGCTTCTCTACTGATTTGAATTCGATAAGCTCTTGGAATTCATTGATAATAATGAGTTCTACTTGCTTCACTTTAAGCAGCTCGACAAGCGAGTAAGTCAGGCTGGAATCCGTCGTGATCCTTGAACGACCTCTGGCGGTGGTTCCGAATTGCCCAAGATCTTTGAGCAGTTGCAAAACCGTTTCTTCCAGCGTGAACTTACTTGGGATGCGGCTGACCAGCACTGGCAAAGAATCAAACTTACTGATGGGGTCAGATTGAAGTCGGCTTTGATAATGACGAATAAGGTGGGACTTGCCGCAGCCAGTATCACCCGTCAGTAACATGCATTGCTGATCACCACCAAGCAGTCGATTCTCTCTCAACCTATCGAAATCACTCATGATTTCTTTCAGCAGCGGATATTCAACAAAGCAATCCCAGAAGGCTTTGAGTTTGATGCTTTGCTCTTCCGTCATGCGCTTCACGTTAATACCCATCTAAGTCGCTGATCATGTCATCCCAATTGTCAAACAGCGTCTGATCCTTTTCTTTTTGGCTAGCGTCAGCTTTTTCAGGATTAGGTAACGCGACACTCGCTTTCCCTTCACTGCCAACGCCCGAGAACTCGGCTAACTTTCGCTGCCCTTTCATTCGTTTCTTTTTGCTGGGTATTAATTGGAAAGTTTCCTGATCTTGAAGCACTCTTTGGTGAATCGCCTGTCGCGCTTTCGCTAGGCTCAGCACATCAACACTGCCTTCAATGAATTTATGATGAGCGTGAGAAATGACTTGGTGATGGTGCCATGAAAGGTTCTTGGTATAGCCAATTGGATCTTCGCAAGGCACTTCCAAATACCCTTCTAATTCTTCGAGATAAACAAAGATTCGGGAGATGTCATCAGGGTCAATTTTGACCAATTTCTTGCGGCTGCTTTCGGTTTGAGGGTATCGCTTTCGATACTCAGACAAATCAGGTGAATCGTATCGCAGATGCTTGATTTTGAAACCGAGCCGAGTAAGTGTCGGCTGCCATTTCACTCCCATAACAACAGTGAGTTTGTCGATATCCTCTTGCGTCATCGCAAGTGGAGGAAAGTCATCATAACCTTGCTGCCACAACTTGGCCGGAATACGGGAGTGTCGAGAATCTGAATCTTGATGGTATACATCAATTATCCAACGATGAAATAACTCAATGAACGTAGAGAAGCGTATCACCGCGTCTTTCTCTGGGTTGTACTCTTCTTTTTCCAATACGTTCGAGAATGTCTTACCAGGTGCGTATTCCGGCCGGATCTGAACAGTAATTCCGGAAACACTTGAACACCTATTCTGGAATCATTTGAACTCTGATTCCGGATTTATTTAGTACAGTTTTGTGCTCATTTCCGGAATCGGTGTTCAAGTACACCGGAATTTTCTCAACGCATTGAAATAACAATTAATTTGATAACTTAACCACTGACTTTTCGTTGGCGAGTGAGGGGTAGGTTTGAAAAGGATCACAATGCGTAAAATCAGAGAGGTTTTAAGGCTGCATTTCTCGGCAGGATTGAGTATCCGAGAGATCCACCGCAGCACCAAAGTCAGTGTCGGTAGTATTCAAACACTGCTCAGCAAAGCCAAGAGCATGAACTTATCCTGGCCACTGCCGGGTGAACTGGATGATGCGCAGTTGGCCCGCTGCTTTTATCCGCAAGCCGATACCCGCCATGCCAAGCGATTCCAAGAGCCGGATTGGGCAGACTTACGTAAGCAACTAAGCCGTAAGGGCGTGACGAAGCTGCTGTTGTGGGAGGAATACACTCAGCAATACCCCAACCGCTGTTACAGTTATTCCCAGTTCTGCGACCGCTATCTGCACTGGCTGAAGAAACAGCGCCGCTCCATGCGTCAGCATCACCGGGCAGGTGACGTCTTGTTCGTCGATTACGCAGGGCAAACCATGCCTGTTGTGAATCCACAGACTGGCGAGATCCGGCACGCCCAAATCTTCGTGGCGGCCATGGGAGCGAGCAGCTATTACTTCGCCGAAGCGACCTGGACGCAAGGTATACAAGACTGGCTGGGCAGCCACGTTCGGGCCTTTGACTATCTCGGTGGCGTCCCCACTATGGTGGTGCCGGACAACTTAAAAAGTGCCGTCACCAAAGCCTGTAAAAGCGACCCAGATATCAACCCGGCCTATCAGCAACTGGCGGCTCACTATGATACGGCCATCGTGCCGGCCAGACCGTATAAGCCGAAGGATAAAGCCAAGGCCGAAGTGGGTGTACAAATCATTGAGCGCTGGATATTAGCCCGGCTTCGCCATCACACTTTCTTCTCACTGTATGAGCTGAATCAGTGCATCAGCGCGTTACTGATAGAAGTAAACAGTAAGCCCTTCAAACAAATGGCTGGAACCCGTCAGCAGTGGTTCGACGAACTGGATAAACCCGCCTTAAAACCGCTACCGTGTCATGCCTATGAATACACTGACATCCGCCAGGCTAAAGTGAACATTGATTACCATGTGCAGTATGAGAGCCATCTTTACTCAGTACCGCATCAACTGGTTGGTGAGCGGGTTGAGCTTCACGCGAAGCCGCGCTTAGTGCAAATCTACTTCCAGGGTAAATGCGTTGCCAGCCACCCCCGTAATGACCGCTACGGGTTTACCACTACACCGCAGCACATGCCTGTACAGCACCAGCATTACCACAAAGTCAGTGAGGGCAGTCTGATGAACTGGGCGAAGGACATCGGCGATGACGTGCTTGTCTGGGTAAAAGCGCAGCTTAAACGCAAACCGCATCCACAGCAGGCGTTCCGCGTCTGTCTGGGCGCATTGCGATTAGCCAGCCAGTATCCACCGCAGCGGCTCAATACCGCCTGTAAACTGGCTAATCAACATCAGCTCTATCGCCTGCAACAGCTCAAAGACATCTTAAACAGTAATCAGGACAAGCTCATCAGTGAATCCAGCCAGGAAACACTGACACTCCCTCAGCACCACGAAAATATCCGTGGCCCACAGAGCTTCCATTAAGGAGAAAACCCATGGTAAACACCACACTCTCCCAACTGCACCAACTCAAACTGAGTGGCATGGCAAAAGCATTGAGCCAGCAACTCGAACAACCGGGCCAGTATCAGGACCTCTGCTTCGCTGAGCGGCTGCAACTGCTGGCCGACCAGGAAATCCATGAACGGGATAACCGTAAACAACAGCGCCTGCTCAGACAGGCCCAACTAAAACTTGCGGCAACCGCCCAGGACATCGATTATCAGCACCCGCGCGGCCTGCAAAAAAGTGTCATGACAGGGTTGCTTCAATGCGACTGGCTACAGCGGCAGCAAAACCTGTTACTGACCGGGCCATGCGGCACCGGGAAAACCTATATCGCCTGTGCGCTTGCTAACACCGCCTGCCTGAAAGGCTACACGGTGAAATACTACCGGGTGAGTCGTCTGCTCATGGAACTCACCCAGGCCAAAGCCGATGGCACTTACAGCAAGAAGCTGAAAAGCCTGGCTAAACTCAACCTGCTCATCCTGGACGACTGGGGACTAGAACCGCTAAAAGCCGCGCAGCGCAACGACCTGATGGAGATCATGGATGACCGCCATGGCAGTAGCTCAACCCTCCTCATCAGCCAACTCCCCACCGACCAATGGTATCAATCCATCGGTGATAACACGTTGGCCGATGCCATCCTCGATCGCCTGATGCACAATGCACACCGGATAAAACTGAAAGGAGAGTCAATGAGGAAAATACTGGCGACCGTTGACGCCACTTGAACACTTAAGTTAAAAATCGGTTAGCCAACGATGCGTTGATCTGAGGTGTTCAAATAAAACCGGAATGGCTGTTCAAGTAAATCGGAATACGCACCAGGGAAAGGGTCGAGAAATTTCTTATTGATAGTACCAAAAAGCCGTTCGATGAATGGCTTGAGCCACGGCTTTCTAACAGGGTTAAATTGAATATTAATACCCGATTCTAAGCATGCTTGCTCAAGGCTCTCACTCCAAAACTCTGCGCCATTATCGACAACTAACGTCTCGATTTTTCCGCTGCACGGCCAGTCATGCTGAAAGTCACTGGCAATACTACCGAGGTAATCCTTAGGTTTTGTCGCATGGACAATAGCTTTACTGACAGAATCATAGCTTGGTGGTCTGTAGCCAAGATGAAAACCAATAATGCAGGAACTGAACACATCAACAAGCAACGTTAGGTAAGGACGACCGAGCGGAACAAGAAGCTCATCATCAATCAAAATGAGATCGAGTGGCGTGTGGTCGATTTCGAGCTTTTCTAAAATGCGCGTTGGGGGCTTGTGAGCACTGAAATATCCATACCACTGGTCTGCCATGAATTTGCCATGCCTTGCGACAGCGACTTGATAGGGAGGAAGCTGCTTAATGCGTTTTTTGAAGCCAGAATAGGACAGTGGCTTTATTGTTCCTTCCACTACTCCTTCATTGTTGAGCAACACCTGATCTTTGTAATATTCATAGGCCGTTGTCATTGAAGGTCTACGAGCGTTTAAGAATCGCTCCAGCGCATCATGAAAAATTGCGCCATCACCGGTATTTTTTAATTCGTAATTACCTTTTCGATGATGCTTTGGAACCAACGCTGTGATCTTTCCACC
Source organism: Grimontia sp. THUN1695 (assembly GCF_059704325.2). NCBI lineage: Bacteria > Pseudomonadati > Pseudomonadota > Gammaproteobacteria > Vibrionales > Vibrionaceae > Grimontia > Grimontia sp. THUN1695. Next base: position 2,000,660 of record NZ_AP046577.1, read on the forward strand.
CGACAATTCATAGCTTTTCCGCCAATCGCACACTACTCGGCTTTTTGGTGGGTCTGATTGGCCTGTTTCTTCAAAATGCTGCTGGATGAGCGGGTTAAGGTTTTTAGGTGTCCAGCCACCATTGAGGTTTTTATAGATAAAGGCGAGTAGTCGAAAGCGTTGGATAGCTTCTTCTTTCAAATGTGCAGGATAGCTATCAAGATCTCTTTCTATCAGCTTTTGTGGTTCTTTAGGTGGGGAACTATTTGGTCTAATTTCTGGATTCGATGACGGGGAAAATTCATTGCTGAACAGTGGGAAGCTATTGTCGTCATCGCTGGAGTTCATGCGCCAACCCAGACTACGCTGTGCATACCAAATTTCTCTTTATTCAATTCTGCCTGCAATTGCCCACGTGAAATTAACGCCAGGGCGTTGGCTTTTAACTCTCCGCTAGACACATGAATTCGTTGTGATAGGTCGTTGATGGAGACTAACCCACTTGCTTTCACCACTTTGAGCAACTGCATCTGGATAGCATTTACCCCGACGATACCTGTATAGCGGTGCAATAGCTTCAGATTGTATAGGACTGGATTAACTCTGATTTGGTTCTCGGTTACCAATGACAGGGGACACCCCAAAGATTTTCCCACTTCCATTTTGCAGACAAACTTCCGACGAAACTCATCCCCGTCAATTTTACTGGCAGGCTTTATCTCCAGAAATACCTCACGTCCGTCTTCATAGCTAACCCGAAAATCTGGCGTATAAGGCAGCTTTTTACCTTCAAATTGATAGTAAAAGCCTTCTGGCTGAGCCTCGAAACACACAATTTCTTTGCAATATTCGAGGTGAAAGCAGGTATCGAACTCTAAGGCGGATTCAACGGTAAGAACAGTACTGTTCTTTAAGCTAGAGAATTTAAAGAGGTTTTTGACGCGAGAATGCTTAAGATTGCGACGATACATGGGCGTTTACCGCATGTTGTTTTGTTACAAATAAATGTAGTTGTGCAATCTTATGGTGTCAATTTGCAAGCTTGTGGTGCTAGTTTGCAGACTTATGGTGTCAGAAACAAGAACGCCAGATGGGTGGAAGCCTCCCCAGCCACATCCCGGCACACACGTCCCAAGCGCGGGCTGCTTCCTTCCGGACCTGACCCAGTTCACAAGTTAGTGTTGCGGGAGGACCAAGGAGGCCTCCATAGATTTGATACACCAAAAATCTCTTGATAAAGAAACCGTTGGTTCGGGCGCATTATGTGGGATGGTAGCGCCTAATGCAAGGGGTTATCCGGCTTTCAGCAACCAAGTGGCGAGAATTTGCCCGCCCTATTCTTCTTCATGCTCGGTGTTAAGAAGGTAATCCCCCAGCCAGGCTGTGGTCAGCAGCAATAACCAGGCGACGAACACGGGATTGGGCACCGAAAACTGTGGGAAAACCACAATGGTTGCAAACGCGATAGCAGGCAGGACAACACTGAGCTTGTCGCTGCGTGGTTCACGGCTGATGCGTTGCAGCTCCTGAAGGGCGATAACAAGTGCACTGCCACAGAACGCGAACATAGCCCCCTGTGTTTCTCCCCCTGCCACTAAGGCCAGAATCAGCAATACCGGCCACCAGGTAAGTTTCCTGACCGGTTTCCAGAAGTAGGTTGCAACCCAGACCAGCGTCACACAAAGAATCTGAATCAGGGTGTAGCCGATAGCGCCGCCCAGTTTCTCGTCCCCTTGCAGCGCCAGCACGCCACATTCCATCGCTATAACGACCGAGAGCACCAACAGGGAAACCTGCAAGTTGCGGCGCTCACCGGTGATAAGCACCAAGGCAGGCAGAATCATCCAAAGGCTGAGTGAAATCGCAATAGGCTGGTAGGGCATCATGGCACCAAAGCCGAGTAAACCAAGGGCAAGAATCCAGACTGCAACACCGCCTGCGCCAGCAAAAAAGAGGGCGGGAATAGCAAAAGCCAGCAGGGGAATATCTCCGTCTGCAAAGGCAGATGACAGGGCTGCTCCCATCACCATTACGGCGGCCGTTACCGTTAATGTTACTGCATACCACATAAAGCACCTCCTGCGCATTATGCCGACGTTGGAATCCCTTTCCCTCGCCGAAACCCTTTCGTTCAGGTATCTTGGGTATTAATGATTATGTCTCTATTCGTTTCAATATGCCCAATTTTGATGACCAAATCTATGCAGTGCTTATTCAAATCCCCCCAGGAAAAGTAACAACTTACGGTGATGTCGCAAAAATAGCCGGGTTTCCCCGCCATGCGCGCCATGTCGGTAAGTTGCTTTCTTCACTGCCCAAGGATTCCAAGCTGCCCTGGTTTCGGGTGATTAATGGCAGTGGCCGGATTTCTCTGAAAGGTGAAGCGTTTGAAAGGCAAAGAGAAAAGCTGCTGGATGATGGCGTTGAGGTAAAAGAAAACGGCGCCGTTTCCTTGCGCCGTTTCCGTTGGGATGGTGAACCTGCCTAAAGAGGGTTAACGCGCCGCGCTGACTACCTGCACCTTCACATCCTGAGTCTGGGCCGGGTCGTTAATCACATGAGTGGCGGTGTCACTGATAAAAACAAGTTTCCCGTCGATTTCAATGCGTGCGCTGACGTTATAAGTATGGCCGGATTTGATCTCAGACGGTGAATAGCTCAGGCTGAATGGCAACGGCACCTGACGGCCTTCTGTCATGTAGGACTGACTGCTGATCACTTCCATCGGCGCATCCGCGCGGGAAACGTCTGCAAGAGTGACGGTCAGTTTTGCATTGTCTGGCAACGCGATACGCTGTAGGTAGTATACTTCACCGGTCACTGTCGCCATGTCTGGGTCCCTGATAATGTCAGTACAGGCAGTAAAGGCTAACGCCGTTAACGCTGCAAAAAATCCAAAAAAGGCCTTTTTCATGGTAAAACTCCCAAGGGTATACGCTTCAATTGTACTGACAAAACACGCAATAGTTTAACACTGTCGCACGGTAAACCATTCATAATTTGTGGATTTAAAATCACACGTTTCTCGTTCGCAGCAAGGTAAAACCGTTTTTTTGTTTTGCCTTCATACGCCTTAGAGAGCATAGCCGCTGATAAAGTTCGTTATAAGCGGCAAAATGCGAGGAATCTGTTATTTTTCTGTCAAGAACGTGGCTAACTGCACACTAAATCGACCAAGGGAAAACAATGAGCACAAAACTGGAAGAATTATTAGCGCTGCTGAAGCTTGAACAAATCGAAGAAGGCATTTATCGCGGGCAAAGTGAACATCTCGGCCTGCCACAGGTGTATGGCGGACAGGTGATTGGCCAGGCACTTTCTGCCGCCAAAGGCACTGTGCCGGGCGACCGTTTCGTTCACTCTTTCCACAGTTACTTCCTACGTCCTGGCGATCCGGAAAAGCCCATTGTGTATGACGTGGAAAACCTGCGCGACGGGAAAAGTTTCAGTACCCGGCGGGTAAAAGCCGTGCAGTTTGGTAAACCCATCTTCTACCTCACCGCCTCTTATCACATGAACGAACCGGGTTTCGAACACCAGTTTACGATGCCTCAGGTGCCGGGGCCGGAAGGGCTGATGTCAGAAAAACAACTGGTGGATTCAATTGCCCAGCATCTGCCGAAAAAAGTGCTGGAAACCTTTGGCGGTGAGCGCCCGATTGAAGTTCGCCCAGCGGTGGTGATTAATCCCCTTGCGCCTGGAAAACAGGAAGCGAAGCAATACCTGTGGATTCGTGCCAATGGCAAGATGGATGACGATTTGCGGGTTCACCAGTATCTGCTGGCCTATGCCTCTGACTGGGGTTTTCTGGTCACCGCGTTGCAACCGCATGGCGTTACCCTGATGACTCCGGGGCTGAAAGTCGCCACCATTGATCATGCCATGTGGTTCCACCGTGAATTCCGTATGGATGAATGGCTGCTGTTTGCTATCGACAGCCCATCTGCCAGTGGTTCACGCGGTTTAGTGCGCGGTGAGATCTATAACCAGAAAGGTGAACTGGTGGCCTCCGCCATTCAGGAAGGCCTGATGCGCCAGACCCCGAAAGGGTAACCCGCCGTTGCAGTGGGGTGGCTGTAGGGAATCTTCAAGCCCCTCCCCCCCGCCCTTTGGTTCATACTGACTTAGATTCAACACTGACAAGGAGAGCAGACGATGAAATTTCGATACACCATTCTCTATGTGCCCAGCGTGGAACAAACGCTGGCGTTTTACGAGAAAGCGTTTGGGTTCACGCGGGCTTTCCTGCACGAAAGCGGCGATTATGGTGAGCTGGATACCGGCGAAACCAAGCTGGCATTTTCTTCCCTTGAACTGATGACCTCGCTTGGCAAACACCCAAGTTCCGGCAACGCACAATCCCCGAATTTCGAAATCGCGTTTGAAACCGGGGATGTCGCTGGACACCTTGCCAAGGCACTTGAAGCCGGCGCTGAGTTGGTACAAGACACTGAGCACATGCCGTGGGGACAAACCATCGCGTATGTGCGTGACCTGAATGGCTATCTGGTCGAGATTTGCACGCCGGTAAGTGGCTGACGAGCCTTGAGATACCTCTGCCTCGCAGACTGGTATCCCGGCACATAGAGCTGGCAGGCCAGGTCTTTCCTTTGCACCAGTTCGCTGGGTGAACTGGTCAATCGTTTCCCGCCCGGCCTTTACCCGGCGAGATCTGTTTAAAGCGGTAAAGCGGTGGTGTACTTCAACGGTTCCATTGCGAAAGTTGAGGTCACATTGGTGAGGCCATCGATACTGTTCACCAGTTTTTTATAGAAGCGGTCAAAGGCCGCCATATCCGCAACCTGCACTTTCAGCATGTAGTCATACTCTCCCGCCAGGCGATAGCACTCCATCACTTCAGCAAACGGGGTGACAACATCCACAAACTTGCGGTACCAAACTTCAGAGTGGTTAGCGGTTTTAATTTGGACAAAGGCAGTGAACGAGAGTCCCAGCGCTTCAGGGTCTAAAAGGGCAACACGCTTTCGCAAAATACCGCCGTCTTCAAGACGTTTCAGGCGCTTCCAACAAGGTGTGGTGGTGAGGTTAACCCGCTCTGCCAGATCTGACAGTGACAACGATGCATCACGCTGTAACCAATCTAACAATTGGCGATCGATATTATCCAGTGAAATTGTCATGATTTTTTACCATTTCCGCAAAATTAGGTTAAACATTCTCCCACACTCAAAGCAGGAGAATATTTTTCCTCTATGTCGTCGATAATAGAATTATTTTTCTAAAATAAACGATAAATAGACAAAAAATGGCAAAACTTTCCTTCCAGCTACCGATTATATTGTCAGTAATCAGGTAACTATACCCATGGGATACACCCGGACACGGCATCATGTGGGTATCCAAATCAAAAAGTGTGGCAATAATGACTGAAGTAACTGTCCCTGCTCGTTCTTCACATTGGGTTTGCGAGGCAATTCGAAAAATCGAAGCCGATTTCCAGCGCTCTGCGGACACCCATCTGATCAAGCTTGATCTTCCCTACTTTCCGGAGATCGACATCTACCTGAAAGATGAAAGCACCCACCCAACGGGTAGCCTGAAACACCGCCTTGCACGCTCACTTTTCCTCTACGCCCTGTGTAACGGCTGGATTAAAGAAGACACCACCATCATCGAGGCATCATCCGGCAGCACAGCCATTTCAGAAGCCTACTTTGCCCGCTTGCTTAGTCTTCGCTTTATTGCCGTGGTGCCACGCTCAACCGCGAAGAAGAAAATCGAACAAATCCAGTTTTACGGCGGCGAAGCACACTTTGTTGAGCGTTCTAATGAGATTTACGCGGAATCCCGTCGCCTTGCACAAGCGCTGAACGGCCATTATATGGACCAATTCACCTACGCCGAGCGTGCGACAGACTGGCGCAGCAACAACAACATCGCCAACAGCATTTTCAGCCAGATGAAGTATGAGCGCTATGCGGTGCCAAGCTGGATTGTGATGAGCCCCGGCACAGGCGGGACATCTGCAACAATTGGCCGTTTTATCCGCTACCGCTGCCACCAGACCCAACTGATGGTGGTAGACCCGGAAAACTCGGTGTTCCACGATTGCTACAAAACCGGCGACAGCGCAATCACCCTCAATTGCGGCGGAAACATTGAAGGCATTGGCCGCCCACGCGTTGAGCCCAGTTTCATTCCCGGCGTGATTGACCGTATGGAAACCATCAGGGATGTCGACAGCATTGCCACCATCCACTGGCTGGAAAACATGCTGGGGCGCAAAGCGGGTGCCTCGACAGGTACTAACCTTTATGGCGCACTGATGCTGGCAGAAGAAATGCAATCACGCGGTGAGAAAGGCTCGATCGTTACCTTGCTTTGCGATAGCGGTGAGCGTTACCTTGATACCTATTTTGATGGGGAATGGGTGAAGGCCAATATTGGTGATATCACACCAACGCTGGCGTACCTGAAGAAGTTTGGTTGATAACTATCTGGCCTCTGAGTTCATCTAATTGATGAATCAGAACAGCCACCCTCCATAACACTGGGTGGTTGTTTTGATTTTGATGATAAATGTGACTCTTTAGAGGTAGGGACTGAAAAAGCAAAAGTATGCGAGATAAGTATGGGGTCACTCACGACAAGATTCCGACGCCCCATCAGGAAACGCTGAAACACCTCCACACACAATAAAAGCCCATTCGAGAAATCATCGCTCATTTTTCGATTGCAGTGATTGCTCTGACCTCAGATCAGAAAGATATTGTGAAGATATTTGCTTTGATTGGTATTAAACTCCCCGCCCAAGATACAGAATTCCGGAAAAGGATATTGCCATGAAAAAAGCGGTTGTCGTATTCAGCGGTGGACAGGACTCGACCACCTGCCTGATCCAGGCGCTGTCTGAGTTTGACGAGGTACATTGCATAACGTTTGATTACAACCAGCGCCACAGACAGGAAATTGAGGTTGCGTGTGACGTTGCCAAAACCCTGGACGTTGCATCGCACAAAGTGATGGATGTGGGCCTGTTAAACGAACTGGCGATCAGTTCTCTGACCCGGGACAATATCCCGGTTTCCCATGAATTGCAGGAAAACGGCCTGCCGAACTCGTTTGTACCGGGACGCAACATCCTGTTCCTGACACTGGCTGGTATTTATGCTTACCAGTTGGGCGCACAGACTGTGATCACCGGCGTGTGCGAGACCGATTTTTCTGGCTACCCAGATTGCCGTAATGACTTTGTGCAAGCGATGAATAAATCACTGGTGCTTGGTATGGACCGTGAGCTTGAAATCCGCACACCCCTGATGTGGCTGAACAAGGCAGAAACCTGGGCACTGGCAGACAAATACGGCAAGCTGGAATATGTGCGGGACAACACCCTGACCTGCTACAACGGCGTGATTGGCAGAGGCTGCGGCGATTGCCCAGCCTGTGACCTTCGCCAGAAAGGCTTGGATGGCTATCTCAGTGACAAAAAGAATGTGATGGCATCACTGGACCACAAAAGCCTTTTTGTCGCTAGGTGATCACACCAAAACTGGACATGCATAAATAACGGCATCCACAGCGGTTAAGCCGGGATGCTTTCCTGATGAAACAGCATAAAAAAGCGCCAAACGGCGCTTTCTGCTGTGATAGTGATGGCTTACTCGCCCTCTTTGGCTTTCTGGCGTGCATTATAGGCCGCCATTTGCTCATCAGTCGCTGGTAACTGGTACTTTTCCTTCCATTCGCTGTAAGGCATACCATAAACACGCTCGCGGGCTTCTTCATCACTGACATCTACACCCAGCTTATCGGCTTCAGCCTTGTACCACTTACCCAGACAGTTACGGCAAAAATCCGCCAGGATCATCAAATCGATGTTCTGCACTTCTTTGTGGCTATCAAGGTGAGACAGCAAACGGCGAAACGTCGCTGCATCCAACTGGTCTTGTTGTTCCGGGGTCAGTTTATCCGACATGACTTCCTTCCTTTATTTTGTTGTGTAGTTATGGTCTTAAAACATACCAACGGATGCTTGAAAACAAAAGAGCGGACCTAGGGCCTGCTCTTCCTGTGTTTTCATTAATGCGGTTCAAAATCACCATGCCCCGGGCGGTGAGGTTTGCATTTCTCAAGCTCAGCATTGAGCTGCGCTTCCACATAGCCCGGAGAGTGGGTCTTCACAGACAACAGGCGATACATCGCCGGAATCACAAACAGGGTCACTGTCGTCGCAAATGTCATCCCGGCAAAAATCACCGTACCTACTGCCACGCGGCTTTCATAACCTGCCCCGGTTGAGATAATCAGCGGGATTGCGCCGATAATGGTGGTAAACGCTGTCATCATAATGGGGCGAAGACGGCGCACAGATGCGTCGATAATCGCTTTCTCAAACGGTTCGCCACGGTCACGGAGCTGGTTGGCGAACTCGACGATTAGAATGCCGTTTTTGGTCACCATACCAATCAACATGATCATGCCAATCTGCGAGTAGATATTGAGCCCCTGGCTGGTCAGCCACAGGCCGATAAAGCCCCCGAAAATCCCCATCGGCACCGTCAGCATCACCACCAGCGGGTTGACGAAGCTTTCAAACTGTGCCGCCAACACCAGATAGGCAACCAGCAATGCCAGACCAAATACAATCAGGATGCTGCTCTGGTTATCCTTAAACTCTGCCGATTCACCGCTATAGCTAATCGAAATATCAGCAGGCAGCAGTTCAATCGCTTTGGCATCAAGGAAGTTCAACGCGTCGCCAAGCGTGTAGCCCTCACCAATATTCGCCGTCAGCGTAATAGACTTTTGCTTGTTGAAGTGGCGTAGCGTTTGCGCTGAAGCGATTTCCTGCACATCAGCCAGGGTATCAAGGCTCACCAGATCGCCGTTTCGGGTACGCATATAAATCTGGCTGATATCGTCTTTACTGTTGAAGCGCGTTTCATCACCCCGCAGGTAAACATCAAACTCTTCACCCCGGTCGACAAAGGTGGTTTCGCTCTTGCCACCCAGCATGATTTCCATGGTGTTAGACACTTCGTCTGCACTGATGCCCAATTCCGCAGCACGCTTGCGGTCAACGCGGACAACCAGTTCGGGGGTGGTTTCGGCGTAATCCAGATCCGCGCCCTGGAAGATGGGGCTGGCTTTGGCTTCATCCAGCATCACCTGGGCCCATTTGTTCAGCTCCTGGTAGTCAGCCCCCCCCAGAATAAACTGGACTGGCTCGCTCGAACCACCGCGGAAGCCCGGCATAAAGGCACGCATAAAGATATCAGGAATACCGCTCAAGGCATTACGTACTTCCCCCAATACTTGCTCTGCGGTCTGGTCACGGTTGTCCCAGTCCTCAAGCTGCATGATGACAAAACCGGTCTGATCGCCAGCCATACCACCAAACGCCGGAGCCTGCATGCTGATGGATGTCAGCAGCCCTTTTTCCACTAACGGCATCAACCGGCGTTCTATCTCTTCCATGTTACCGACCATGCGGTTGTAAGCCGTGCCTTCTGCCCCTTTGACAAATGCCATCAGCACACCCCGATCTTCCTGGGGCACCAGCTGCGCAGGCAGGTTTTTCATCAGGTAGACGCTACCGCCAATACAGGCAAGGATGATCAGCGGCGCAACAAATCTCGCATTCACCGCTACCGTCACCAGAGAGCGATACCTCCTCTCGAGACGGTCAAAGACGTTGTCAATCAGTCGGTTGAACGCACCTTGTTTTACATTGGCCTTGAGAATTTTGCTGCCTAGCACAGGGGTAAGCGTGAGCGCCACCACTGAGGAGAAAATCACCGACATCGCCAGCAAAACGGAAAACTCAGTAAACAATTTACCGACCATGCCTTCCATAAAAGAGATAGGCAGGAACACCATCACCAGCACAGCAGTGGTGGCGACTACCGCAAAGCCGACTTCGCGCGTACCATTGAATGCGGCAACCAGCGGGGTCTCGCCCTTCTCGATATGGTGGAACATGTTTTCCACTACCACAATGGCATCATCAACCACCAGCCCGATAGCCAGGATCAATGCCATCAAGGTCAGCAGGTTAATCGAGAAACCAAAGAAGTACGCTGCAATAAACGCGGAAATCAGGGATACCGGCACGGTCACCGCAGGAATTAAGGTCGCCCTTGCCTGACCGATAAAGATATACAGCACCAACACCACCAGCGCGCCGGTCACAAATAGGGTGCTGTAAACCTCATCGATTGAGCGTTCGATAAACACAGTAGAGTCATAATCAATCCAGAGCGATGTCCCCTCTGGCAAGAAAGGCTGGAACTCCTCCACCAATTGTCGGACCGCGACGGCCACATCCAGCGGGTTGGCATCCGACTGGGGCACAATCCCGAGGCTGAGGTTGTTCACGCCATTGTTTTTATAGGTCGCGTTCTCGTTCTGCGAACCAATGTAAACATCCGCCACGTCTTTGAGGTAAATCGGGCTGCCATCGTTTGCGGTACGCACCACCAGATAATTGAAATCTTCCGGGGTCTGGTAGAGACGCTCGGTGCGCACCGTCATTTTGGTTACGTCGTTGCGGATTTCACCGCCCGGACTTTCCAGGTTCTCACGGCGAAGTGCGTCGGTAATATCAGAAGTGGTTACGCCGCGTCCAGCCATCAATACCGGGTCAAGGCGCACATACATCACTTTATAGAGCGCGCCATAAAGCTCCACCGAACTGACCCCGCTCAGCAGGCTGAACTTGTCTTCCAACACCCGCTGGGCATATTCAGTGAGCTGGGTTCGGTCCATTTCCGGTGACGCAAGGTTGATATAAATAGACGCTTCACCAGAACCATTGGATTTAGACACGATAGGTTCGTCGGCTTCATCGGGCAGGCGCCGCTGTGCACGCGCCACCGCATCACGCACATCACTGACCCCTTCGGTCAGATCCCAGTCGATATCAAACTCCACCGTAATGCGCGACATACCATTGCGGCTCACCGAGGTGATTTCCTCAATGCCGCTGATACCGGAAAGTTCATCTTCCAGCACCTGGGTGATCTGGCTTTCCATGATACTGGCTGAGGCACCGGCATAGCGGGTCATCACTGACACTACCGGACTGTCGATATCCGGGTATTCGCGCACTGCCAGCTTGCTGAAAGAGACAATACCAAACACCAGCAGCAACAAGCTCAGGACAATCGCGACAACCGGTCGCTTAACAGAGACATCTGAGAGCCACATCTATTTGCCCTCACCCTTCGCAGTTAAATCGTTCACTTTGATGCCATCGCGCATGCTGACCAGCCCCTGCACCACGATGCGATCGCCAATCTCAAGACCACTTTCCACCGTGACCAGATTGTCGATACGGGCCCCCAGTTTCACTTCTGTGCGGTGGGCAACGCCTTGCTCATCCACCCGGTAGACAAAACGCTTGGTGCCAGAATATTCAATGGCCTGAACAGGTATCACCGCGCTCACCGCAGGTGCAAAGCCCATGGTGGCTTCCATCAGCATACCGGGGCGCAGCAAGCGTTCTTCGTTGTTAATATCGATGCGGGCACGAAGGTTGAGCGAGTCGTCACTCACGCGGGAGTCTACAGCGGTCAGTTGGCCTTCAAACGCTTTTCCTCGCCACGCTTTGGCATGGGCGACGACCTTAATTTCTTTACTGAGTTCAGGCAGATACTGCTCAGGCACATTGACATCCAACTGCATGTTCGACAGGTCATCAAGATGAAGCAGGGTCTCGCCGACTGACACCAGTTGTCCTCGGGTGATATCAACAAGGCCCACTGTGCCGCTAAACGGCGCTTTAATGAAACGATCGTCAAGCTCCGACTTGGCAGCGTCCAGACGGGCTTTGGCAATGTCAGCACTCGCCTGTTGGGCATCAAGCTCCGTTTTGGTTAACGCGCCGCGTTTATGCAATTTGGAAAATTCACCGAGCTTGCGCACTTCGTCGTTATAAAATGCTTTTGCTTCGGCAACCGCTGCTTCAGATTTAGCACTATCAAGCGTCAATAGGAGATCGCCCTTTTTGACCTGTTGACCAGCTTCAACGTAGATAGCGTCTATCTTACCCACCACTTCAGAAGCAATGACCACCGAGTTTTCAGATTTAAGGTTTCCTATCAACGAGAGGCTTCGCGCTACCGGGCGGGATTCCACCTCAGCGGTGGCAACAGCAATCGCTGGTCTTACCGGGCGCGATGAAGATTCATCTGCTGCACCACTTCGCCCCTGCAAAGCAAAAAAGCTTGCAGTGCCAAGAAGCACAACGACAGTGAAAAGCACTTTATTTTTCATTTTATTCACCATGAATAACAACCTGGAGTAGTCTACTCCATGCTTATCCTGAGTACGGTAAAGAAATGTAAATGAGATAAAAGATTTGTGCCGCTACACATCCGTTAACGGTGTATATCCTCTGTTATCTCCGTTTTCCCTTCCATGATCAGTTTTAGCGCCGAAAAAACCAGCAAACGTGCGGTATTTTAAAGAAAAATGCTTTACAGCCCTCTCTCGTCTGATAATATGCGCCCCGCAAACGTGGTGGGATTCCCGAGCGGCCAAAGGGATCAGACTGTAAATCTGACGGCTCAGCCTTCGAAGGTTCGAATCCTTCTCCCACCACCATTATTCAGCCCGGCGGCGATGTTCAATAAGATTTCCGCAGTCAGGCAAACAAAATTCATGGTGGGATTCCCGAGTGGCCAAAGGGATCAGACTGTAAATCTGACGGCTCAGCCTTCGAAGGTTCGAATCCTTCTCCCACCACCATCATTCAAAAATCCAGCTCATTGAGCTGGATTTTTTTGTTTCAGGAACATCACGTTAACGACCAATACTTTCCCGGCCATGTGGCGAGGTTAAATCCTGCACCGGCCCTTTCGGCACCACTTGTGTGGGGTTGATAGTAGCGTGGCTGTAATAGTAATGACGTTTGATATGGTGAATGTCTACTGTCTCCGCCACGCCGGCAACCTGATATAACTCTTTCAGGTAACCAAAGAGATTATCATACTGCGCAATCTGCTGACGGTTACATTTGAAGTGGCTCACGTAAACAGGATCAAAACGCGCTAAAGTAGTGAACAAACGCCAGTCCGCCTCAGTGATCTGATCGCCAACCAGATAGCGGTGGGTCGCAAGGTGCTCGTCTACTTTATCCAGAGCTGCAAACAGGTTGTCATACGCTTCTTCGTACGCATCCTGGGTGGTGGCAAAGCCGCAGCGGTAAACGCCGTTGTTGATATTGGGATAGATGTCGTCATTCCATGCATCAATCTCACCACGCAGCGCTTTCGGGTAATAATCATCGTTGTTACCTGTCAGTGCATTGAATGCAGAGTTAAACATCCGGATGATTTCAGACGATTCATTGCTGACGATGGTTTCTGTTTTCCTGTCCCAAAGCACAGGCACCGTCACGCGACCGCTGTAGTCCGGTTTGGCTTTGGTGTACACCTGATACATGTAGCGAAAACTATATAGCGGCTCAGGCTCGCTGAACTCCCAGCCATTTTCCAGCATATCCGGACTAACGACAGACACCGTAATGTGGGAGTCGAGTCCTTTAAGCTTACGGAAAATCAGGGTGCGGTGCGCCCAGGGACAAGCCAGCGACACATATAGGTGATAACGGCCGGATTCAGCTTTGAAACCACCCTCTCCGCTAGGTCCCGCCTCACCATTCTCCGTCACCCATGAGCGGAAACCGGCGTCCTCACGCACAAATTTCCCGCCGGATGACGCTGTGTCATACCAGACATCATGCCAGATGCCTTCCACTAACTTGCCCATACCCATCTCCTCTCAGCGTTTAGTTCCAGTATATGTAAGCCATACCGGGATGTCGGCGGGCATCCGTCGTCAGAGTCATTCTAAAAATTCGAATGAACAACGTGATCCAAAGGTGTACGCAGCGCTGGGCGCTAATGTCCTGCGCCGGTGGAATATTTCAGATAAACTGGTGCGACTCAACGCATGTCAGACAACAGAGAAGTACAGCAGCATGAAAGTTATTTCTTTTAATATCAACGGACTGCGCGCCCGCCTTCACCAACTTCAGGCGCTGATTGAAAAACACCAACCCGATGTGATTGGCCTGCAGGAAATCAAGGTGCATGACGAAGCCTTTCCGGTCGAGGACGTCGAAGCCATGGGTTATCAGGTCTACTTCCACGGCCAGAAAGCCCACTATGGCGTAGCGATGCTGTGTAAACAAACACCAGTACAGGTGCAAAAAGGTTTCCCGACCGATGGGGAAGATGCCCAGCGCCGTATGATCATGGCAACCTTCAAGCAAGAAGACGGCAGTGAATTGACCGTGCTGAACGGTTATTTCCCGCAAGGCGAGAACATCGAACACGAAACCAAGTTCCCGGCCAAGCGCAAGTTCTATCAGGATCTGATGACCTACCTGAACGCCTCGCACACCAATGACGAGAAGCTGATTGTGATGGGCGACATTAACATCAGCCCTCTCGATCTGGATATCGGTATCGGTGAAGTCAACCGCAAGCGCTGGCTGAAAACCGGCAAGTGTTCGTTCCAGCCAGAAGAGCGCGAAATGCTGGCAACTTTGATGAACTGGGGATTCGTTGACACCTTCCGCCAACAGTATCCGGATGTGGATGACAAGTTTTCGTGGTTTGATTATCGCTCACGCGGCTTTGATGACAACCGTGGTCTGCGTATTGACGTGATCCTGGTAACGCCTTCCCTGGCGGCCGATTGCATCGATACCGGTATTGATTATGAATTGCGGGGCATTGAAAAGCCGTCTGACCACGCGCCGATCTGGGCCACATTCAAGTAGAGCGGGACCTAGGAAGAGATGGTTCTGGGTCCTAGAAAGGCGTAGAGCTTAAAAGCTAGAAACGAAAAGAATTTACTTACTCTGAGGCTCTTGCTCTTCCTAGGACCTTTTTTTCCTAGGATCCAGGGCCAGCTCTTAATTAACTCTCCAACGGCCTCAAATGCCTGTGCCAGCGATGCTCTAAACGTTTAAAGCCGTACACAATGGCAAATGTCAGGCACAAATAAATGGCAGCCACGAACAGGAAAGCATCAAACGGGGCGTAGAAACGCGCATAGATATCACGTGCAGCGCCTGTAAGGTCGATAATGGTCACCACCGAGGCAATTGAGCTGGCGTGCAGCATAAAAATCACTTCGTTACTGTACGCTGGCAATGCCCGACGAAAGGAAGACGGCAGAATAATGCGGCGCAAGATGGTAAAGCGCGACATGCCATACGCCTTGCCAGCTTCAATTTCCCCAGCCGGGGTGGCAACCATCGCGCCACGCAGTATTTCTATAGTGTAAGCTGCGGTATTAAGTACAAACGCCAGTAGGCAGGGGTAAAACGCATCTTCGACCACCGCCCAGAACATTGACTGCTGGATCCCTTCAATCGTCGCCACACCATAGTAGATAAGGTAGAGCTGGATAAGCAGCGGAGTGCCACGGAAAATATACACGAAGAACCAGACCGGACGGTTAATCCAGGGATTTTTTGACGTTCTTGCTATTGCCAGCGGCACGGCGACAATAAGCCCCAGCACCAGCGACAGGAACACCAGTTGTACGGTAACGGTCAGACCACTCCAGTAATGGAGAATGGTGGTCGAGGTAAAGATGTCGTTTTGATCGAGATAAGCATAGATAGATTCTAACATTCCGCGTCTCCTCAGCCCCTCACTACACCGGCGCTGAACTTACGCTCCAGGCGTTTGAGGCCAAGCTCAGACACCGAGGTGATCAGCAGATAGACAATCGCTACCGGAATAAAGAATTTGAACGGTTCGTTCACCGCACCCGCCGCTTCCTTGGCAAGACGGGTCATGTCTGCCAGACCAATCACGGACACCAGTGCCGTGGTTTTTACCAACACCAGCCAGTTGTTACCAATTCCCGGCAGGGCATGTCGCATCATTTGCGGAAACATAATGCGGCGGAAGATCATCCAGGGGCTCATGCCATACGCCGTTCCTGCTTCAAGCTGACCGCGGTCAACCGCCAGAAACGCACCACGGAAAGTTTCTGCCATGTAGGCGCCAAAAATAAAGCCAATCGTCGAGACACCGGCCGTGAACTCGTCGATATTGAAAAATACGTCAATCTCATACTGCTCATACAGCCAGTCAGAGACATTGTTCATCATGATTTGTGCGCCGAAAAAGATCAGCAGCATCAACACCAGATCAGGCACTCCCCTGACTACGGTGGAATAGAGCGTCGCCACGCCCCGGGCAACACGGTTTTTTGAAAGGCGGGCCATTGCCGTTACCAATCCCAGTAATACGGCAATCACTGCAGAAAGCACCGCCAGTTCGACGGTCAGAATTGCGCCCATAAAAATAGAGGGGCCGTAACCATGCAGATCTAACATCCTTTCCTCCTGCACGAATAAACCGATAGCGACACTACCGCTTTATGGATTGTTGTATCCAGCCTTCGCGTATCAGTCAAAAGGGAGCGAGTCCTGCTCCCCCAAAGGTCAACAGACCCTATCGCTTCACCAGCCTTGAACCCTAACGAATCAAGGCCGTACTATCTGCTGATAACCGTTAATTACGGCTAGCAGATACTGCAACGTAGTTGGAGCTAGAGCAAGGCGCCGAGCACGTGAATCCCCATGAGTATAGGTTTCCTATGTGATTGGGGTTAGCGCGCGCAAGCAACGCCGCTATCGCTCCAACTAAGAAGCAGGATCACATTTTGATGTCGTAGGCAAAATACTTCTTACGTATCTCATCATACGTACCGTCAGCTTTGACTTCCGCCAGTGCTTTATTGAAGATCGCTGCCAGCGCTTTATCACGCTTACGGAATGCCGCTGCGACACCGTTGCCCAGTTGCACGTTATCGCCTACGGCTTCAAAACGGTCACCGTCTTTAGCGGCCAGGATGGAAGACTCACCTACCGGGAAATCCAGCAGCACGATATCAAGACGGCCACCTTGAAGATCCAGCACCAGATCATCACCGGTGGTGTAACGCTTCACTTCTGCAACCTTGCTGTAGGTGTCTGTGGCGTGATTGTCCTGAATAGTGCCGCGCTGAACGCCAATACGTTTCCCTTTCAGGGAATCAACATCAGCAGGGTTCAGACCTGAACCTTTTGGTGCAAAAAAGCCGCTTGGGGTGTTGTAGTAAGGTTCAGAAAACAGCACTTGTTTAGCACGCTCTTCCGTCACGGACATTGATGAGAAGATCACGTCGTATTTGCGGGCCTGAAGACCTGGAATAATGCCATCCCACGCCTGAACAACCCAGCTACAGTTCAGTTTTGCGCTTTCACATACAGCGTTACCCAGATCCACTTCGAACCCTGTCAGCGTACCGTCTGGCGCTTTATATTCGAAAGGTTCATAAGGTACATCCACAGCGATGCGTACGTCTTTCCACTCTTTTGCCTGAACAGCTGTCGCACCCAGTGCAGCAGTAACTGCAGCAGCCACTAACCATTTTTTCATCTTTCCGTCTCCTTATGGATATTTTATCCAGATGGCGATACTCCCTTGCCATCTGCTGTATGCGTTTAAACGCATTGGGGGTTTGTTAGTAAATCGAAGAAATAAACTGCTGTAACCGCTCCGATTCAGGATCTGTAAAAAGCTTAGCGGGGTTCCCCTGCTCTTCCACTAATCCCTGATGTAAAAACATCACATGGTTGGATACGTCACGCGCAAAAGCCATTTCGTGGGTCACCACTAACATAGTACGTCCTTCTTCGGCGAGGCTTTTCATCACGTTCAGCACTTCCCCAACCAGTTCAGGGTCGAGAGCAGAGGTGGGTTCATCAAACAGCAATACTTCCGGTTCAACCGCCAGTGCGCGGGCAATGGCAGCACGTTGTTGCTGGCCACCTGAAAGGTGACCGGGGTAATAATCACGGCGCTCCCAGAGACCAACACGCTGCAGGTACGCTTCTGCGCGCTCCAGCGCCTCTTTTTTAGGCACACCCAAAACGTGAATAGGTGCTTCAATCACGTTTTCGATAACTGTCATATGGGACCAGAGGTTAAAGCCCTGAAATACCATGGCAAGGCGTGAGCGAATACGTTGAACCTGCTTGTCACTGACAGGTATGGCTTCGCCGTGGCGGCCGTTTTTCATTTCAATCAGCTCACCATTGACCAGGATCTCGCCTGCCGTTGGTGTCTCCAACAAGTTGATACAGCGAAGAAACGTACTTTTCCCTGAACCGGATGAACCGATGATAGAGATGACATCGCCACGGTGTGCGTCCAGTGAAATCCCTTTTAGTACCTCGTGTTGACCAAAGGTCTTGTGAAGATCTTTGACTTGTAGCGCTACTGCTTCCGTCATGCGCTTGACTCCTGTCTTTCTGTCAGCACGTCGTGCCTTATATCTACCAGTTGGGAAATATCTACCAGTTGGGAATGTCAAAGCCCAGCATGGTTTTGACATAAATTGTGATTTTTTGCCGTGCCACAACACAATTCACTACAGTTGCCCGTTTATGTGAAAATAACATCCATCAGTTTACACAGCAACAATTTGCTAACCTTTAAGCAAGTAAAAATTAAGTCATTTTTAATGCATAATTAAACAGATTGGGGGTATTTATCAATCGTTTGAATTGATTGATGGTTGGCGAGGCTTAGTGTAGGGTGTATTTCGATAAAAATATGCTTATAGATCAATATTGAGAGAGCTATGTTGTCACGATTGCTGACCCTGTGTATTGCGCTTGTCTCTTTCGCCGGCACAGCATCACCCCACACATTAACTATCATTCCAGATCTGTCGAGCGGTTTTGTCAGGAACTACAATCCCTTCCGAGTAGACCGTTTAGCCACCACGCGTGATTTTATCTTCGAACCTCTGATGGTGTTTGAAGATGATGGCGTGCATTTCCGTCTTGCTGAAAGTTACACACTCACCCCGGATCTGAAAGGCATCATATTGACCCTGCGTGATGGCATTATGTGGTCTGACGGTACCCCTTTTAGTGCAGATGATGTTGTCTACAGCCTGTCACTGCTCAAAAAAGAACCTGAACTGGATTACAATTCACTCGGCGACTGGATTAAACACATCGAAAAACATGGTAAAAATGAGGTATACATCTCGTTAACCCGTCCTAACGCACAAATTGCCTACTATTTACAACAGGCGATCATTGTCCCTATACACCAGTGGCAAGGTATTTCCAACAAGCGTTTCTTTCTCAACCCTAATCCAGTTGGCACCGGACCGTTTACTGATATTAAAGCCTTCAGCAGCAATAATATTGTCCAGTGCCGTAATCCCCATTACTGGCAGCAAAGCACGCTGAATGTCGATTGTATCCGTTACCCCCAGGTGAAAAGTAATGACGAACTGATCTCCCGCCTCAGCAATGGGGAGTTTGACTGGGCCAGTGCATTTATTCCTGACATCGAACGGAATTATGCCGCCTACTCACGCGACTATCATTATCACCATAAACCATCGACTATCGTCAGCCTGATGTTCAACTTCAGGCACCCGAATGAAGAAATGCGCAAAATTATCCAGGATGTGCGCTTTCGCCGTGCGGTTTCCATGGGAATTACACGGAAAACCTTGATTGATGTTGCCATTTTTGGGCAAGGCGAAAAAGCCACCCTTGCCAGTGGACTGGAATCGAAATTTGAGGATTGGATAGACAATTCGGCCGCAGAGCAGCATCTTTATTATATTCGCTTTCATCCCCAGGTAGCATCACGCCTTTTGGACACTCTGGATTTAAAAGACATGGATGGTGATGGATACCGCGAATTGCCTTCTGGCAAGCCTTTTACCCTGCGGATCATTGCTCCGACAGGATGGAGTGATTTTATCTCTGTTGCCAATATGGTGGCAGAAATGTTGGCCAAAGTGGGTTTGCGCGTCAGCACCGAAGACATTCCTTTCCCTGAGTATGAATCAAGAATGACAAAGGCTGAATATGACATCAGCATTACTAACTATTTTTCGGGTCTGACACCGTTTAATTACCTGAATACTGCGTTCAACAGCCACTATCAACAACCTACATCACCGCGCTATGCCAAGCATTATTTTAAGGACCGTCGTATCGACAACTTGCTGTCAGAGTTTTTACTGCAAACCGATCCCCAAAAGCAGCGGAAACTGATAAACCAGCTCCATCTGCGTATATCAGAGCAACAAGTCACCGTCCCACTCTATTACAAGCTGGAAATGGTCGAGTTCACGACCACGCGCTTTAAAGGCTGGAGACAACATGCTGACGGCAGCCCAAATGTCCCGCCAATTTGGAACACTGAGCGGCCAAGGTTAATGCAATTATTGGAACTCACACCAACTGAAAATACGGATTAGGGCTTATCCTTTTGCATCAGCTCCAGTGTGTCCAGCCAAACGTCTGCATCACTGGAAGGGTCGAGCATTTTCAGGCGTTCATACGCTGAGCGGGCACGTTCAAACTGGTTGGTTTTCATGGCACTGTACCCCAGCATTTCCCACAGGAAGGTATCTCGGCTCCCGCCCATATCAATGGCCTGCTGAGCCAGTTCAGCAGCGTCCGACCAGCGCTGGAGCTGGGAAGCAATGCGGGTTTGCACTTTCAACAGGGAAAGCTCGGGCTCTTTGTTCAAAACAGATGCCACTTCCCAAGCATCCGACCATTGCATCGCTTGCATATGGTATTGCAACTTACGTTTCAGCACTTCACGGTCGACGGCAATCTTTTCATCCTTAATGCCCTGATTTAACAGCGCCATTGCCTGCTCTGTGTTTCCAAGCAAGCTAGCGTATTGAGACATATCAAGATAATCCTGCCCGGTCAGCGCCGCCCCGGCTTTTTCTTCTTCCTGAAGGATTTTCAGAGCCTGCCTGACCTCTCCCAGTCTGGCGTAAGCGGACGCTTTTTTTCGTTGCCAGCGAAGATCATGACCAAATTTCTGTTGCAGCACACGGGTGGTATTTATCAGGGCACGGTCTTGTTGCAGCTGTTCTTCACTGAGTAGCTTAATTTGCCAGATAAACTTCGGCACGTCGGCATAACGGGCAATCATGGCATTCGCCTGAGCCAACGCGTCGGTATAATGTTTTTCACTGAAAAGGGCGCGAGTGTAAAGCTGTTCAACCGGTTGGAAGGGTGGAAACTCGTCAATGTATTTTTTGCCATAACGGACAGCCACATCCGGCTTGCCCCGCTTCATGGAAAGAGAGACCAATGCACCCAACACATCCTGCCTCAGGCTTTGGGGTAGCTTGCGGTAGGAAAGGGCTTGGGTATAGGCGACATAGGCCCGGTCATAATCCCCTTCATGAAGATAAATATAACCGAGCAACCTCTGGTGCAGGGCGGCTTGTTCTTCGTTGTCCGCCACAATGGTCTTGGCCAGCTCCGAGGCTTTATCTAAGGCATCTTCAGATAACAGAGATTCAATTCGGTTGAGATGTCGGGCAAAATCCGGATCACTGGCATACGCCGGTAAACTTGCACAAAACAACACGATGCCAACACCAAAAACGTTCATATCCTTCAGCCAATAACGGTTTGATATCTCGACTATAACGCAGATTAGTCATCCTTCGCTTGCAAAAGCGTCTATTTTTTGCAGACAAGCAGCATATCCTTATCTCCCAAACATTGCCTGACTTTCCTGCGCAAAGGGGAAAACACCCAAAGTGCAGGTTTAGGGTCGTTTCGGTATATACTCCGAGCCTTCCAACGAGACTGAGAATGCCATGAAAACCTATATCCCCGGTAAAGACGCTGCCCTAGAAGAGTCTATCAACCATTTTGAAACCAAACTGAAGGAAGCAGGCTTTAACGTGCAACCCATTTCCTGGTTAAACCCTGTCCCCAACGTTTGGTCTGTGCACATCCGTGATGTGGATGCCCCCATGAACTTTACCAATGGTAAAGGAGCAAGCCAAAAAGCCGCGTTGGCATCTGCGCTGGGTGAATATTTTGAGCGCCTCTCCTGCAACTATTTCTATGCTGACTTCTACCTCGGTCAAGAAATAGCGGATGCACCGTTTGTGCATTATCCCAATGAAAGATGGTTCCCGCTCACCGATGACGACACCCTGCCCGAAGGCTTGCTCGATGACAGGATGCGTGCGTTTTACGATCAGGATGAGACCCTGATGGCGAGCGATCTGATTGATCTGCAGTCGGGTAATGAAACACGGGGGATTTGCGCCCTGCCGTTTGTCCGCCAAACAGATCAACAGACCGTTTATATACCGATGAATATTATCGGCAACCTGTATGTCTCTAATGGGATGTCAGCAGGCAACACGGTGACGGAAGCACGCAGCCAGGCGCTGTCTGAGGTCTTTGAACGCGCCATAAAAAACCGCATCATCGCCGGGCGCATCAGCATGCCGGAAATTCCGCAGGAAGTCATCGCCCGCTATCCCGGCATCAAAGCATCAATAGATGCTCTGATAGCAGAAGGCTTCCCTATCACGGTTTACGACGCTTCGATGGGCGGTCAGTATCCTGTGGTATGCGTCACCCTGTTTAACCCCCACAATGGCACCTGTTTTACTTCCTGGGGCGCACATCCACGTTTTCAGGTTGCACTTGAACGCACGGTAACTGAACTGCTTCAGGGACGCAGCCTGAAAGATCTCGATGTGTTTGAAGCACCCTCCTTCCATGATGAAGAGGTGGCTGATCACCATAATCTAGAAACTCATTTCATTGACTCTTCCGGTACAGTGTCCTGGGACATGTTTAAATCTACTCCGGACTATGCATTTACCGAATGGAACTTTGAAGGCTCGTCAGAAGAAGAAGTGGCATGGCTTTTGGGCAAACTGCACGCTGAAGATACTGATGCCTACATTGCCGATTACCAACACCTTGGTGTGAATTGCTGCCGTGTGATTGTGCCAGGCTGGTCAGAAATCTACCCACCGGAAGAAGTGCAACTTTGTAACAACAACCGGGGCACCGAGCTGCGTAACGCCATGGCGATGCTACTGGCCACCGGATTCAGCGATGAAGCCGTTGAGTCCCTGTTCGATGTGCTGGAAATATCAGACTTCGATGACAGCTACATGGTATGTGAACTGATGGGCATTTTGCCAGATGCCGACACTGCGTGGAAAACACTCACTATCGGCGAGCTGAAATGTCTGCTGGCACTGGCGATGGGCGATCTGGAAACGGCACAGGATCTGGCAACCTGGAGTCTGGAATACAACGCTACCATTTACAGCCCGGCCCGCACCCTGTTTATGCGTTGCCTGATTGCCAGCCTTGAACTGGCACAGGACAACAACCGCGATGCGGTTGAATACCGTCATGCCTTTGGTTTTGTGTATGGCGAGGCGATCACTGACGCAGTTTGGGCATCCATATGTGGCGATGTCCGTTTCTATGGCCTGGAGCTGGAAAATGCTGATTTGACGGCATTCAGTGCTCATCAAAAACTGTTGGCCTCCTATAAAAAGCTGCAACGAGCGAAAGCTCACCCAGTCACCTGATTTTTTCGATACCTACCTCAACTACCAGCCTGCCCGAACAGTCGTGCAGGCTTCTTTTTTGAGTTCAACAGCACGGTGCAAAAAAGCGACAAGCGCCACTTCTTTATTAACCAGTCAGTGTCGTTTTGTGGCACGTACCTCGCACCATTACTGGTAATTTTATTTCAAAATGTGAATTGAATTCGATAAATCCAGCAATACTCCTGCCAATAAAGTGGATTTTAGTTTCTGATCTCTGTCTCATTCTGTAATTTAATTTCATGAAAATGATCTAAATCAAATCTACCTAAAAGAGGTTTGTTAGTATGCTGATAACGAATTTTGGCTCCCGGCAACATTCCTCTCAGCAGCACATTATTGCTGAATAAAAGCGTCAACAAGCGGGGGGCGTAAACAAATCTGTTTGCTTTTATATGAAGAGGACCTTATGTCAACACAAGCTCCCCTAGAGCATATCGGCGAGGAGGTGCAAAGCGAATACCAAGCGAAGCATCAACCTGCCTCCGCGTTCGCCACCCGCTCAGAGTATCTGGATCACGAACTTCAGATCATGAATCCACGACGTTGGAAACTCAATCTGCCAGGCCGTGACTTTCGATTCGAACTCGAAGACCTCGTCCCCGCTCTGGCAGGCACCATCGGTATTATTGCCATGTACTCAGCCGTCATGATGTCCTGGGCTGATGGCCTGACCCAATCCTGGGATCACATCAACCTCGGCAAAGAGTTTGCGATCGAAGTCGCCCGAGTAGAAATGCTTATCCCCGCCCTGCTGTTCTGTGTTCTTGCTTCTGGCTTTATCAATCCCCGCGCGAACCTTGCCGGTAACCACGGCCCAATGATCCCCCTGATTGGCACGATTGCCCTGGCCGGTGCTCACCCTCTTGCCCTTGCCCTTCTGCTGGGTATGTTCGGCCTGATGCTCAGTTACTTCAAAGGCGGTTCCAAGCTTGTCAACCTCACCAGTGAAGGGGTTGCCGGAGGCTTACTTATTTTTCTGGGTTTTACCGGTGCCATGAGTCAAATCTCAGACATCCAGACTTGGGCGAAAGGCCTAGAGTCAGCCACCATTGCCAAAGGCAACATGGGGTACGTCGGTTTGGTTGTATTGGCAATTAACGTCATCCTTTACGCCTACCTTGCTCGTATCGGCAAGCGCTGGCTGGCCATTCCTGCCTGTGCATTTACCGGTCTGATGTCAGCCCTTGCCCTGGGCGCAGGCTTTGACCTGACCTTCACCACCGAAATGGGCCTGCCAAACCTGAACCCGGTTTACTGGTGGGGCAGCACTGAACAAGGGTGGATGCTGGGTCTGCCAAACCTGCAGCACTTTATTGCATCGCTGCCGTTTGCGATTCTGGCGGTTGCCATGTGGTCACCGGATTTTCTCGGCCACCGTATTTTCCAGGAACTGAACTACCCACCGAAGACAGAAAAAGTGCTGATGGACGTGGATGACACCATGACCATGTGCTCTGTCCGCCAAATGGTAGGTACTGCGGTGGGTGGTGGTAACATCACCTCTTCCTGGGGCACTTATATGATCCCTGCCGCGATTGCAAAGCGTCCCATTCCTGCCGGTGCCATCCTGTTAGGCTCTTTGGTGATGTTCATTGCAATCCTGGGTTTTCCTATGGACGTAGCGGTATGGCCACCAGTGATGCGTATTGCCCTGCTGGTCGGTGTATTCCTGCCACTGCTGGAAGCGGGTGTACAAATGGTACGTGAAACCAAAGACTCGCAGTCTGCTGGTATCTGTATCTTTGCCTCCATGGTTGCTAACCCTGTACTGGCTTGGGCGCTGGCAATGCTGCTTGATAACAATGGCCTTATCGGTAACAAAGCGCGAGCAAAAAAACTGTCTTTTGTAGACCGTATTGTGATTCCAGGATCAGTATTGCTTATCTGTCTGGTTGCTATGCTGGCAGTGGGTATGCTTGAGAGTAAGTTTGGTATCCCTGCGCTGATGTAACGTTCAAACAGGGCAGCTATTTTTAGCTGTCCGAAAAACGGTTTATCTTGGGAAGAGAAAGCGTAAAATCAAACGCGTTTGGAAGACTGTTTTTGCTTTTACTGTTTTTTCTAATGATCGTGTACGGCCACTGGCTCAACGGTGGGGCGACAAGAAAGTCGCTAAGTACTTGTTTTCTTCTACTAAAAAGGTAGGTACAACATGTCTGAGCAATTTGCTAAAGCATGGGAAGGTTTCGCTGACGGCGAATGGCAGAACGAAGTTAACGTTCGTGATTTTATTCAGAAAAACTACACCCCTTATGAGGGCGATGAGTCTTTCCTAGTGACGGAAGGTACTGAAGCAACCAAACAGCTTTGGGATAAAGTCATGGAAGGCATCAAGATTGAGAATGCCACGCATGCCCCTCTGGATTTCGATACCTCTGTTATCTCTACCATTACTGCTCACGACGCGGGTTACATCAGCAAAGATCTGGAAAAGATCGTCGGCCTGCAAACTGAAGCGCCCCTGAAGCGCGCAATCATGCCTAACGGTGGCGTCCGCATGATTGAAGGTTCTTGTAAGGCTTATGGTCGTGAGCTGGATCCAACGGTAAAAAAAATCTACTCGGAATACCGCAAAACCCACAACCAAGGCGTATTCGATATCTACACCCCTGATATCCTGAAGTGCCGCAAGTCTGGTATTTTGACTGGCCTGCCTGATGCCTATGGCCGTGGCCGTATCATCGGTGACTACCGTCGTGTTGCCCTGTACGGTATCGATTTCCTGATGCAGGACAAAGCGAAGCAATTCCACTCTCTGCAAGAGAAACTGGAATCAGGTGAAGACCTGCAAATGACGATGCAGCTTCGTGAAGAGCTTCAAGAGCAATACCGTGCCCTTGAGCAAATGAAAGAGATGGCGGCCAAATACGGCTTTGACATCTCCCGTCCTGCAGAAACAGCGCAAGAAGCGGTTCAGTGGCTGTACTTCGGTTACCTGGCTGCGGTTAAATCCCAAAACGGTGCAGCAATGTCTCTGGGCCGTACCTCTACGTTCCTGGACATTTACATTGAACGTGACCTAGCTGCTGGCAAGATCACCGAAGAAGACGCGCAGGAACTCATCGACCACTTCGTCATGAAGCTGCGTATGGTTCGCTTCCTGCGTACCCCAGAATACGATGAGCTGTTCTCTGGCGATCCAATCTGGGCGACAGAGTCTATGGGTGGTATGGGCATTGATGGCCGTACACTGGTTACCCGTACTAACTTCCGCTTCCTGAACACCCTGTACACCATGGGGCCTTCTCCAGAGCCAAACATCACGGTTCTGTGGTCTGAACAACTGCCAGAAGGCTTCAAGAAGTTCTGTGCGAAAGTGTCTATCGATACGTCTTCAATCCAGTACGAAAACGACGACCTGATGCGCCCAGACTTCAACAACGATGACTACGCTATCGCATGTTGCGTGTCACCTATGGTTGTCGGTAAGCACATGCAGTTCTTCGGCGCGCGTGCGAACCTGGCGAAAACCCTGCTGTATGTTATCAACGGCGGTGTGGACGAAAAACTGAAGATACAGGTGGGTCCTAAACAGGCACCAATGACCGACGAGATACTGGACTTCGACAAAGTCTGGGCAGGTCTGGACAGCTTCATGGATTGGCTGGCAAAACAATACGTCACTGCACTGAACGCGATTCACTATTCTCACGACAAATACAGCTACGAAGCCGCACTGATGGCCCTGCACGATCGCGATGTTCGCCGTACCATGGCGTGTGGTATCGCAGGTCTGTCTGTTGCAGCTGACTCACTGTCGGCAATCAAGTACGCGAAAGTAAAACCTATCCGTGACGAAGACGGCATTGCTATCGACTTCGACATCGAAGGTGACTATCCGAAATTTGGTAACAACGACGCGCGTGTGGATGACATCGCCTGCGAGCTGGTTGAACGCTTCATGAACAAGATTCGTAAGCTGAAAACTTACCGCGACGCGATCCCAACCCAGTCTATCCTGACCATCACCTCTAACGTTGTATATGGTAAGAAGACAGGTAACACGCCAGACGGTCGTCGTGCAGGAGCTCCATTTGCGCCGGGTGCGAACCCAATGCACGGGCGTGACGAGAAAGGGGCTGTCGCGTCTCTGACGTCTGTCGGTAAACTGCCATTCGCTCACGCGAAAGACGGTATTTCTTACACCTTCTCTATCGTGCCAAATGCACTGGGTAAAGATGCAGAAACCCAGAAAGCGAACCTGGCAGGCCTGATGGATGGTTATTTCCACCATGAATCAGGTATTGAAGGCGGACAACACCTGAACGTTAACGTGCTGAACCGTGAAACACTGGAAGATGCGGTTAAGCATCCAGAGAAATATCCTCAGCTGACAATCCGTGTCTCTGGCTATGCAGTACGTTTTAACTCGCTGACTGCAGAGCAGCAAAAAGACGTCATCGCACGTACATTCACTGAATCCCTGTAGTCGATTCATTGCCAAAAGCACCTCCCTTGTGGAGGTGTTTTTTTATCCCAAACCAAATGGTTAATACACCGGAATTCCTTTAGGTCACCTCATTTCTGTCATAAAATAACACCCCTTACTTTTTACAGTATTTTGGAGATGATCATGTCGGTGATTGGCCGTATTCACTCTTTTGAGTCATGTGGAACCGTTGATGGTCCAGGCATTCGATTTATCGTGTTCATGCAAGGGTGCCTGATGCGCTGCAAATACTGCCACAACCGTGATACGTGGGATCTACATGATGGCCGAGAGGTGACCGTCGAAGAAATCATGAAAGAGGTGGTCACCTACCGTCACTTTATCAATGCTTCAGGTGGCGGCGTGACGGCATCCGGGGGAGAAGCCATGCTCCAACCGGAATTTGTACGAGACTTTTTCCGCGCCGCCAAAGCAGAGGGGATCCACACCTGTCTGGACACAAACGGCTATATCCGCAAACACACAGATGTGATTGATGAAGTACTGGATGCCACCGATCTGGTGATGCTTGACCTCAAACAATTGAACGACGATATTCATAAAGATCTGGTGGGAGTGTCCAACCACCGGACACTGGATTTTGCCCGCTACCTTCACCAACGAGGCCAGAAAACCTGGATTCGCTATGTGGTTGTCCCGGGCTATACCGACGACGATGAGTCCGCGCACCGTCTTGGCGAGTTTATCAAAGACATGGATAACATCGAAAAAGTGGAAATGCTGCCGTATCACCAACTCGGTGCACACAAATGGGAAGCACTGGGCCTCGAGTATGCGCTGAAAGATGTCAAACCTCCGAAAAAAGAGACGATGGAGAGGCTGAAAACCCTCCTCGAAGGCTACGGACACAAAGTGGTTTACTGAAGAACAAATAAAAACCGGCTGACTTCAAGCTGGTTTTTTTTGCGCCTTTATCGGTCTGGCGATAAATACTCACGGTCGTAAAACGTTCTTAGCCAATGTGGCCGATATACCGCCATCAAAGTCACAGCCATCCCATTCAATAATCCTTCAGGAAATCCAATCAGCAGCGCCAGTGACAGGTAGTTGTCGACAATCGTTTCCCACCCATAAAGTCCTGACACCCAGTAGCCTATAGAAACCACACAAAGATGAAAAATAATGGTGAAGATGGCATTAAAAAAGCCAGCAATAAAGATATAGATAAACAGGTGATGGCTGAAGTAACGATAGGATAGGTAAAATACCACATAACTGACCAGAGCCGGAATGACTGCTGTGGTCAATGCATACAACCCGACATCCGCAAACGGCAACAAGCCGAAGGCCACCATCAGGATGAGCGGAATAAAGGAAATCCAGATGGCGATGCGTGGGCCGTGGCAGAGCGTCAGAACTGTCATGCCAAGAAAGTGAATATCCAGCCCCTCACTGATCCCGGCCTTTAACGCCCACAGACAAAACAAGACGATCCCACTGGCAAACACCAAATGTTGGTATTCTTTTTCTGAACGCATTTTCTGCCAACCAATAGGCGTCCAGCAAAGCCAAAGCGATACCAGAAAACACCCCCATCCAACTCCTTGCCAGTAAATCATCCTCGTCCTGTTCTCTTTGGGTTTTACGCGATAAAAATGCGTAAATTTTCAAGTTAAAAAAACGTGACTAATCTATATCCAGATCAAAAAAATGGCGGGCTTCAACTGCTAATCTGTGGCACATGAATTGCCAATCCCCTCACCTAAAAATACAACTAAGAGTTTGTTTGGATAAAAATTTTTATCTTTCGAGGTCACGACTATGGAAATGACACACGCTCAGCGTCTTATCCTATCTAATCAATACACACTAATGTCCCAGCTTGATCCACAAAACGCAGAAAAATATCGCCGCCTACAAATTATTGTAGAGCGTGGCTATGCCCTGCAAATGCGCGAACTGAATAAGGACTTTGGCGACATGTCAGAAGCGCTTTGCCGCCAGGTTGTTGATATCATGGAAATGTACCACGCACTGCAGGAATCTTACCGCATGCTGGAGAATGACACGCGCTGTGAGTGCGATGTGGATGCGCGCCGCCTGCAGTTCTGGGGCTTTGATGCTGCGACAGAAGCTCATTTGGTGAACTACGTACGCTTCCTGACGGAGGTGGAAGGCCTGTACCCACAATTCGACAAAGGTTCACATCACTTCAACAGCCAGACACCGATGCTGGAAAAATATCAACGTATGCTACAAGTATGGCGTAACTGTCCCCGTCAGTACCACCTGAGTGCTAACGAGCTGTGCCAAATCTTTAACGCATAATGTTATTAACGCCTTGATAAAAGCCGCCAGGGGCTGTCAACATAAGTTCAAACGATAAACAGCCCCAAGCCAAAGCGGCTTTGTTTTTTCTCACTATTCTTGAAAAACCAGACAATATGGCGCCTGGTTATTGATGGAATATTTCACTTATCATCGCAAAATTAATTTATTTGCACATAAGAATAATCGGTTGTCTAATCGCCTCGCACCCACCGGTTTTAATAATGCCGTCGAGGTGTATACGGGCGATTGCCTGCCTCACAGCAGGTCAAAATCCGCCGGTTTTTATGTCATACCGTGCAGTAATGGGCACGGCCTTTTTAGGAATGGCAATGAAATCTATCGCAAACCACGACACTCAGGCTTCCGGCTTGACTACCCTTTGCGACACCGCAGCGAACATCCATCCGCAACACAACCCTCAACCCCTGTCGGTACCTTCCCGCAGGAAACGGGCATCACTCAAGCGAACACGCAGCGCGGACGCCGTGCTTCTCGATTTATCGCTACACATGCCTGAATAAGGTCTACCTGCACTATCCTTTATTTTTATTTGGTACAGTGCACCGGTGGCGATCTCTATTACTTGTCTCACCGGGGTGACCTGTACCCAATCACCACTGAGGAATGAACATGAGTGATTGGTCTATTAATGATGCCCGCGATGTCTACAACACATCTTATTGGGGCCAGGGATATTTTGATATTAATTCACAAGGTCAAGTCGTTGCCCGCCCGGATACCAACCAGCCAGAAACCACGATATCCCTGACGGCACTGGCTGATGAGCTGATCGCGAAAGGGGCGTCGTTGCCTGTACTGGTGCGTTTCCCAGAGATCCTGCACCACCGTGTTGACAGCCTGTGTGCCCATTTCAATGATGCCATTGCCGAATACGGTTACGAAGGTGAATACCTGCTGGTTTACCCCATCAAAGTGAACCAACAAAAAGAAGTGGTTGGCGAAATCCTGAAAAGCCAGTATGCAAGCCAAAAACGTCAGTTAGGCCTGGAAGCGGGTAGCAAGCCAGAATTGATGGCTGTACTCGCTATGGCACAACAGGCAAGCTCAGTGATTGTCTGCAACGGCTACAAAGACCGCGAATACATCCGCTTGGCATTAATTGGCGAAAAGCTGGGCCACGAAGTCTATATCGTGCTGGAAAAGCTTTCAGAGCTTGATACCGTGCTGACTGAAGCCAAGGCGCTGGGCGTGAAACCGCGTCTGGGCTTGCGTGCGCGACTGGCGTCCCAAGGCAAAGGGAAATGGCAGGCCAGCGGTGGTGAAAAGTCAAAATTTGGCCTCTCCGCCTCTCAGGTAATGACGGTGATGAACCGTCTGCGTGAGCTGGACATGCTGGACACCCTGCAACTGCTGCACTTCCACCTGGGCTCCCAAATCGCCAATATCCGCGATGTACGATCCGGCGTGAACGAGGCAGCACGCGTATTTGCTGAGCTCTATCAAATGGGGGCAGGCATCACCACGCTGGATGTCGGTGGTGGTCTCGCGGTTGATTATGAGGGCACCCGCAGCCAAAGCAGTTGCTCGATGAACTACAGCCAGCGCGAATATGCGAACAATGTGGTGTTTACCATCGGCGACGTATGTAAGGCATTCAATATCAAAATGCCACGCATTATCTCTGAATCCGGCCGTAACCTTACGGCACACCATGCTGTGCTGATCACCGATGTGATGGGCGTGGAAAGCTATAAGCGGGAAGAGGTGTTTGCGCCTGCTGAAAACGCGTCGCAAATCCTTCATAACATGTGGCGTTCATTCAAAGACCTCAGCCAGTCGACGGATCAGCGTTCACTGGTTGAGATCTACCACGATAACCAGAACGATCTGGCGGAAGTACACATGCAGTTCACGATGGGACTGGTGAACTTCGCGGAGCGTGCATGGGCAGAGCAAATCAGCCTGCGTATCTGCTATGAACTGTCCCGCAAGATGTCACACAAGAACCGCGCACACCGCCCGGTATTGGACGAACTGAACAGCCGTCTGGCAGACAAGTTCTTCGTCAATTTCTCACTGTTCCAATCACTGCCAGACGCCTGGGGAATTGAGCAGGTGTTCCCTATCCTGCCGCTGTCCAGACTCGACAAAGAGCCTCAAAGCCGCGCCGTGTTGCTTGATATCACCTGTGACTCTGACGGGGCAGTCGAGCAATATGTGGAAGGCCAGGGCATTGAAAGCACATTGGCCGTGCCAACCTGGAACAATGAATCGCCCTACCGCCTCGGTTTCTTCATGGTAGGCGCATATCAGGAAATTCTGGGGGATATGCATAACCTGTTTGGGGATACCGATTCCGCTGTGGTCCGCTGCAAGAAAGAAGGCGGCTATGAGATTGAATCAATTCACCATGGCGACACCGTGGGTGATGTTCTGCGCTATGTGCACCTGGAAGCTGATACGTTCTTAAACCAATATCAGGAAATGGTGAAAACCCTGCCAGCTCAAGAGCAGGATGCGATCCTGCTTGAGCTGGCAGAGGGTCTGAAAGGTTACACCTACCTCGAAGACATCAGCCACAACTGTTAAACATTCAGGCAGTCTGCACAGCAGGCTGCCATTTTATAAGGATTCTACTATGGCAACCCTCGCCAACCATCCCGATTATTCCCTGTACGCCAATGCGTTTGGTTTCCTGCGCCAACCTTTGGTGTTTAACCCACAAGGCTGTGATGCAGACGTTGTGATCACCGGTGTCCCTTTTGATATGGCGACCACAGGCCGCTCTGGCGCACGAATGGGGCCGAGTGCTATTCGCCAGGCATCCACCAACCTGGCGTGGGAAAGTAAAAAATGGCCATGGGATTTTTCCCTGACCAAAGAAATCAAGATCGCTGATTGTGGCGATTTGGTGTTTGATTGTGGTGATGCGGCACAAATGTGTAAGCGCCTCGAAGCTCACGCAACCAGCCTACTTTCTGAGGGTAAAACCCTGCTGACATTTGGTGGTGACCACTTTGTGACCCTGCCATTGCTGCGCGCACATGCCAAGCAATTCGGCAAGATGGC
Organism: Grimontia sp. THUN1695; assembly: GCF_059704325.2. Lineage (NCBI taxonomy): Bacteria > Pseudomonadati > Pseudomonadota > Gammaproteobacteria > Vibrionales > Vibrionaceae > Grimontia > Grimontia sp. THUN1695. Next base: position 2,033,814 of record NZ_AP046577.1, read on the forward strand.
ACTGGTGCATTTTGATGCCCATACCGACACCTATGACATGGGCAGCCAATACGACCATGGCACCATGTTCTATCACGCGCCAAACGAAGGGCTGATTGACCCTGCGCATTCTATCCAGATTGGGATCCGCACCGAACACAGCGACAAATTAGGGTATCAGGTGGTAGATGCCGCAACAGCAAACGATTGGACAGTGGAACAAATTGTCGAGGCAATCAAAACCCGCGTTGGCAACCGCCCGGTTTACCTGACCTTTGACATTGACTGTCTGGATCCCGCCTATGCGCCGGGCACCGGCACACCAGTATGTGGCGGCCTGAGCACGGACAAAATCCTGAAGGTTATCCGTGCTCTGCAAGGCGTCAACCTGATTGGGATGGATGTGGTAGAAGTAGCACCGGCCTACGATCACGCAGAGTTAACCTCGCTAGCGGCCGCTACAATTGCCACTGAACTGTTGTATGTCTGGGCAGCGAACCGAAAAAATAAATAGCCGGTTTGCGCTTTCCCCGTCTGCTTAAGGGGACGGGGAAACCTATCTACACAAAAAAGCTAAACGTCCTGTTCAGCTTTTTAAAGAAAATCATCCCCCCGGAGAGAACCATTAACCGAAGTACAGGTCCCATCAGGCCACAATCACTTGATACGCGGTGTCTGTCCCCGTATCCTTTGCGCTCATTGATCCTTGTCGACACACCGCTATGCCATCTTACCTTTGTCCGCTGTGCCAACAGCCACTGAATCTTTCCGGCCGCACTTACAAGTGTGCCAGTAACCACCAGTTCGATCTGGCCAAAGAAGGCTATGTGAACCTGTTGCCTGTGCAACACAAACGTTCAAAAGATCCCGGTGACAACAAAGAGATGATGCAGGCGCGTCGCCAGTTCCTTGATGGCGGCCACTATCAGCCTATGCGTGATGCTGTCGGCGAAATGCTGACATCCCTGCTTGCGGGCAAAACCGGTGCCGAGCTTCTGGATATCGGATGCGGGGAGGGTTATTACACCAGTTTCTTGGCCGGGCAACTGGCTGAAACACAGGTTTATGGTCTCGATATCTCCAAGGTGATGGTCCGCTATGGTGCCAAACGCTACCCGAACGTGGATTTTCTGGTTGCCTCCAGCCAGCGCCTGCCCTTTGCAGACAACCAACTGGATGCCGTGGTGCGCATTTATGCTCCCTGCAATGGCGATGAGCTGGCACGTACGGTGAAAAACAATGGTGTGGTGGTTACTGTCACACCGGGACCGCGTCACCTTTACCAATTGAAGGCCGGTATTTATGACGAAGTGCGCTTGCATGATGTGCCGGTTGAAAACTTGCCGGGGTTTACCCTCGAAACCGAGCAGAGTGTCGCTTACCTGATGACGCTGAACAGCACGGACGCCACTACCCTGCTGCAAATGACGCCGTTTGCCTGGCGCGCACCGGAAAGCCTGTGGCAAGCCCTGAAAGACGCCAAACAGTTTGAATGTGAAGCAGATTTCACGTTGCGGGTATACAGAAAAGCCAGCTAGTCGCATTGCATAACGGAGCTGTTACACCATAATGGAGCGTATCTAAGGATTTCTATTGGGGTCTGTTGACTTTAGGGACTTGCCATGCCGATACGCGCTTTATCCGCTACCTTACTGACATTTGCCCTAGCCGGGTGTGCCCACTCCGTTGCGACGCAGGCGCCCCCTTCTTCTGCCGGCACTCTGTACGACTACCGCATAGAATCCCCCGCAGGCGTCCCTTATTCACTCAATGCACTTGCTGATGCTGTTACTGACGCCGACGTTGTGCTGGTTGGGGAATGGCACTCCCACCCCGGCATACACCTATTTCAAACCCAGCTTCTGGCAGCGCTCACCTCCCGCCATCCCAACACCGCCCTTTCTATGGAACAGTTCACGCGCCAGGACCAAAGCGTGATTGACGGTTACCTTGCCGGTGAGTTCGGTGAAAGCAGCCTGCTGGGCAAAACCCGTCAATGGCCAAACTATGAAGGGAGCTACCGCCCGTTGGTGGAATATGCCAAAGCCCACTCCCTGCCAGTGGTTGCAGCTAACGCACCAACTGAGATTGTTCGCTGCATCGCCAGGGAAGGCAAAGGCTACCTTGAGCGCTTACCTGCTGAAAAACGGCGTCTGGTAGCAGACACACTTCATGACGGTGAGTCTCCTTACAAAGAGAAGTTTCTTGCGACCCTGTTCCATGGCGATGAAGAAAAAAACGGAAATCAGTATCTGGCACAGCTGGCGTGGGACGACACCATGGCGGAAAGTATTGTGCACTTTCTTGCTGACAACCCCGGTTACAAGGTGATGCACATTGCCGGCGCTTTCCACGTTGAAGAGGGGCTTGGTATCGCTGCACGTATCTCGGCCAGAAATCCTGACCTCAAGATTGCCATTATCTCCCCTCAATCTGAAGACGCGCCACTTGGGACTGACGTGAAAGATTTCCGTTTGGTGGTGTTCCCACTGCCGCCGCAGTGGCTGACAGATGAAGAAATGCGTGCTGCACTAAAAACCATGCGCCACACAAACGCAGCGAAAGAAACCACTTGTGAGTAAGGGCCATTCCCAAGCTGACAATCCAATACACAAACAAAAACGCCCCAGCGCAAAACCGGGGCGTTTTTTCCCTCGTTGTATATCAGAACCAACGCTCCAGCGATGCCTTATCAAGCAGCTTAAACGCACGGTTCAGAGTGTGGGCCAGTTCTTTATAACGGGGGCGGCTTCTCATTGGCTGAACGGCCCCACCTTCGCTGACAATTTTTTCGTGCAATTCACGATACCAACCGGCCAATGCAGGAGGCAGTTGTGTTTCGCGTCGCTTCCCCAGCCACCACAACCCCTGTAGCGGCAGGCTCAATGCAAACAATGCCATAATCATGGCTTGAGGCAGGCCCGAATAGTTATTGAAGGCCATTTGCATCAATACACTGATTACAGCAACAGCCGGCATCACTTTGATCGCAAACTGGGTGGCACGGATCACCCGGTTTTCCGGAAACATCGGTGCCAACTCTTTTCGGACCGGCCATTCCGTCATGTACTTCTGACCATCACGGAAAGCGTCCCACATCGTCTTATTACTCATACGGCGCATACCTCTCAAGCGATGTCACTGTATTATCGGCTAAAAACTTGCTGCAATTTTTAAAATAAAGTTGATAAACCTTAATTCAAATCAAGAATGACTCAAAAATTTTTGTTATCTGTCGCAAGTATCGCTAGACTTAGCCGACCTAAATCAATTGTTGCTCGGATTTGATTATCTCGCAACCACTGAAACGCCAAATGGATGGCCGGCAGCGCAACAAATCACCAATGACGGTGAGCCTGCGGGTAAGTCTGTCTGGCGTTTTTCGTTGCATACCCGTTGATATTACACGAAACGGCAGAAAGAGGTTTCTGGCTTTGTTTTTGAAGCGGCCGTATCACAATACACAGGGTATCTATCATGGACTGATGAGCGATGTGTCTATTCCGCGACAAATTTTGCTAAACGTTTTTCTGGGAAGGTGAATGTGACCTTAATCAACTATCCTTCTCCGATGAGTAAACACCCTCTACTTTACATGAATAGGTAGTCTCAAATGTCTAAGCTGGTTCTTGTTCTTAACTGCGGCAGCTCTTCGCTGAAATTCGCTATCGTTGATGCGCAAACAGGTGATGAACACCTGTCTGGTCTGGCTGAGTGCCTGCACCTGCCAGAAGCACGTATTAAGTGGAAATTGGACGGTAAACACGAAGCGCAGCTGGGCGAAGGCGCAGCGCACAAAGAAGCGCTGAGCTTCATCGTTGAAACAATTCTGGCTTCTAAACCAGAACTGGCAGAAAACCTGGGCGCGATCGGCCACCGTGTTGTACACGGCGGCGAGCAGTTCACTCAGTCTGCACTGATCACCGACGACGTACTGAAAGGTATCGAAAACGCAGCAAGTTTCGCACCTCTGCACAACCCTGCGCACCTGGTGGGTATTGAAGCGGCGAAAGCTGCCTTCCCTAACCTGAAAAACGTCGCCGTTTTCGACACCGCGTTCCACCAGACTATGCCTGAAGAAGCATACCTATACGCATTGCCATACAAGCTGTACAAAGAGCACGGTATCCGCCGCTACGGCATGCACGGTACCTCTCACTACTTCATCGCGCAAGAAGCAGCAGCGCGTCTGGGCAAACCGGTTGAAGAACTGAACATCATCAACTGCCACTTGGGTAACGGTGCGTCTGTTTGTGCCATCAAGAACGGTAAATCTGTCGACACCTCTATGGGTATGACCCCACTGGAAGGTCTGGTAATGGGTACCCGTTCTGGTGACCTGGATCCTGCCATCATCTTCCACCTGCACGATGCACTGGGCTACAGCGTTGAGCAAATCAACAACATGCTGACCAAAGAGTCTGGCCTGATGGGTCTGACTGAAGTGACGTCTGACTGCCGTTTTGTTGAAGACAACTACGGTTCTAAAGAAGAAGCAACCCGCGCAATGGACGTATTCTGTCACCGTCTGGCGAAATACGTTGCAGGTTACACTGCCTGTCTGGATGGCCGTCTGGACGCGATCGTGTTCACTGGCGGTATCGGCGAGAACTCTGGTCCAATCCGTGAGCAAGTACTGAACCGTCTGGGTCTGCTGGGTGTTGAAGTTGACCAGGAGCGCAACCTGAAAGCCCGTTTCGGCGGTGAAGGTGTTATCACAACTGACAACAGCCGTGTTCCAGCCATGGTTATCTCAACCAACGAAGAGCTGGTTATCGCACAAGACACTGCACGTCTGGCTGAAATCTAATCACCATTCGATGCAAACATGCGGCTGATCAAGGTGATCAGCCGTTTCAATTTGGCAAAGTGATCTGATGTTCTGCCAAACTGAATAATTAACAAAACCTGCATCCTGTGGGTTTTGCTTCCTACATAGTAAAGAGGAATCAAGCGTGTCCCGTACTATTATGCTCATTCCCATCGGCACAGGTGTCGGTCTGACCAGCGTTAGCCTGGGCGTACTGCGTGCGATGGAACAAAAGGGCCTTCGAGTTTCATTTTTCAAACCCATTGCCCAACCTCGCCACGGCGGCGACCAACCTGACCTGACAACCACCATCATCGAAGCCAACAGCGACATGAAAGTGGCAGAGCCACTGACCATGGCAAACGCTGAAGCGCTGATCCGTACTGATCAGACAGACGTGTTGATGGAAGAGATCATTGCCCGCTTTAAAGAAGCAACCGCAGAAGCAGAAGTGGCGCTGATTGAAGGTCTGGTACCAACCCGCAACCACCCATTTGCGAATCAGGTCAACTACGAAATCGCAAAAACACTGGACGCGGAAATCGTATTCGTCACCACCCCAGGTACCGATAACCCTGCGCAACTGAAAGAGCGTATCGAGGTTGCTGTCTCTAACTTCGGTGGTATCAAGAACCCGAACATTGCGGGTGTTATGATCAACAAACATGGCGCACCGGTTGACGAACAAGGCCGTACCCGCCCTGACCTGTCTGATATCTTCGATGACAACAATACTGCCAAAGGCAGCAATGTTGAAGTGATGGAGATTTTCAACTCCAGTCCTATCCGCGTTCTGGGTTGTGTGCCTTGGAGCATTGACCTGATCGCCACCCGTGCAAGCGATCTGGCGAAACACCTGAATGCTGAAATCATCAACAAAGGGGATATCAACACCCGTCGCATCAAGAGCATCACATTCTGCGCGCGTTCAATCCCTAACATGATTGAACACTTCCGCGCAGGCTCCCTGCTGGTAACCTCTGCCGACCGCCCTGACGTTATCGTTGCGGCCTGTCTGGCAGCAATGAATGGCCTGGAAATCGGTGCCCTGCTGCTAACCGGCGGCTACAGCATCCCAGAACAGCTGCACAGCCTGTGTGAGCGTGCGTTCGCAGCTGGCCTGCCAGTGTTCACCACTGCAGGTAACACCTGGCAGACGTCACTGAACCTGCAAAGCTTCAGCCTGGAAGTACCGGCTGACGATAAAGAGCGTGTTGAATTCGTTCAAAACCACGTTGCAGCACACGTTGACGGCAACTGGATCGAATCACTGTCTGAAGGCTCTACACGCGAGCGTCGCCTGAGCCCACCGGCATTCCGTTACCAGCTGACTGAGCTGGCACGTAAAGCGGCCAAACGTATCGTGCTGCCTGAAGGTGATGAACCACGCACCGTGAAAGCGGCAGCCATCTGTGCTGAACGTAAAATTGCGGAATGTGTGCTGCTGGGTAACCCAGACGAAATCAGACGTGTTGCTGAGCAACAGGGCGTGACCCTGGGCGCAGGTGTAGAAATCATCGACCCAGACACCGTGCGTGAGAAATACGTTGCACGTCTGGTTGAGCTGCGTAAGAACAAAGGCATGACCGAAGTGGTTGCGCGTGAGCAACTGGAAGACACCGTGGTACTGGGTACCATGATGCTGGAAGCAAACGAAGTTGATGGTCTGGTTTCCGGTGCGGTTCACACTACGGCGAACACCATCCGTCCACCGCTGCAAATCATCAAGACGGCGCCAAACGCATCTCTGGTGTCTTCTGTGTTCTTCATGCTGCTGCCTGACCAGGTTCTGGTATACGGTGACTGCGCAATCAACCCAGATCCAAACGCAGAACAACTGGCGGAAATCGCTATCCAGTCTGCGGATTCTGCGAAAGCATTCGGCATTGAACCTCGCGTTGCCATGATCTCTTACTCTACCGGTACATCCGGCCAGGGTGCAGACGTTGAGAAAGTGCGTGAAGCGACACGGATTGCCCAGCAGAAACGTCCTGATCTGATGATCGACGGTCCTCTGCAGTACGATGCCGCTATCATGGAGAACGTGGCAGCATCTAAAGCGCCTAACTCACCAGTGGCAGGTAAAGCGACTGTATTCGTGTTCCCAGACCTGAACACCGGTAACACCACGTACAAAGCGGTACAGCGTTCCGCCGACCTGGTTTCTATCGGTCCTATGCTGCAAGGTATGCGCAAGCCTGTTAACGACCTGTCCCGCGGCGCACTGGTAGACGACATCGTTTACACCGTTGCGCTGACTGCGATTCAGGCAAAACAAGCCGAAGAAGCAGAAGCGGCCCAATAAGCCCGCATCCCGCACTGAAAAGCCGACGCCAATTGCGTCGGCTTTTTCTGTTTATCCGGCAAGCAAATTTCCCGGTCACCCGGTTTTTTTCTTCAACGCTTTGAGGTGCTCCTCTGCCATCAGGAAATCGAACTGGTTCACCGCCTCCTGAAGGCGTTTAAACTCATCAAGCTGGTTACACCATTGCGGCAAATCTTTTGACAACGAGGAGAGCTTGTCCTGCACCTCGATATCAAATTCCTGCAAACTGGTTTGCAACACATTAATTTGTTCCATCAGGTACGCATTCAGTGGTTTGATTTCCTCCTGGACGGCAGGCTTCATATCTGTCGATACAGCACTCAGTGCGATTTCATCAAACTTATCCATCGCCTCAATGATCAGGTTTTTCAGTGCATTCACTTCCGCATCTCTGACAACATCACCTGCGTTGTATTTATCTTCCAGCCCGGAAGCAACCTTCGAGATGGCATCAGCACCAATATTGCTACCGGCACCTTTGCATGAATGCGCCACAATCGCCTTTTCACTGTTATCGATATCTGACAGAAGCTGTTCTATGGCAGTCCGTTGGGAAGTTAAGAACAAGGAGAGAATTTTCAGATATTTGGCCTTGTTACCACCAAGGCGTTGAACGCCTTCCCCAAGATTGATGCCCGGGATGCTATTAACCATCAGATCAAACATTGTGTCGTCGTATTCCATGTTGGCTCTCCTCTGAATCCGTTCAGCTTCAGCGATATCGGTCGCGATACGTTTTTTGTTTCCCGAGGTTTACTGGGTTGTCATTCTGCAGAGCCACTATTACCCGAGACTGTAACGCTGAGCACTGTTTTTGTTAGCCATTCAGTCACTTTTACCCGTAGCAATCCAAAGTCTATAGGTTTCCCCACCATTTGGTGATGCACTTAGGGGCATGTTAGAACCTGCCTTATCATCTAAGCGTATGTCTCATATAAAATAATGCCGCTCACAATTGGAACAATATTAAGAGTAGACCTAGGATTGAATAAGTGGAAAGTGATTCAGGATCCTCTTGATGGTATCACCGGAGAATACCCCCAAAAAACGGGCAACTATTTTGGTCGTCGACGATACGCCTGAAAACCTCGTGTTTGTCAGTGAAATGCTCAAAGACAATTACGACGTCAAAGCGGCAACCAATGGTCAAACCGCCCTGGCGATTGTCGAGAAGTTTACGATTGATTTGATTTTGCTGGATGTCGTCATGCCCGGGATGGACGGGTATGAAGTGTGCCGGCAAATCAAAGCCAAAAAAGGGGCGAGTGACATTCCGGTGATTTTCCTCACCTCAAAATACAAATCTGAAGATCAAGAATACGGCTTTTCTGTTGGTGCGGCAGATTACATCAAAAAGCCGCTCAGTCCACCCATTACCCTAGCGCGCATCAAAATTCATTTAGAAAACAAAGCATCCAAAGATTTCCTGCATAACCAAAACGAGTATCTCGAAGCTGAAGTGCAACGTCGCGTGGAAGAGTTAAGCGTCATACAGGATGTTACCATCAACGCGCTGGCAAGCCTCGCCGAAACGCGCGATCAGGATACAGGAAACCACATTATCCGTACCCAGTATTACGTGAAGATCCTGGCCGACCAACTCTATCTTCGTGGAAAATATCCCGATTTGGTGACACCGGAATACATCACCATGGTATTCAAAACTGCGCCGCTCCATGACATTGGCAAAGTGGGGATCCCCGATTCCATCCTACTCAAACCCGGCAAACTGACCTCAGAAGAGTTTGAGATCATGAAAACCCACGCCAAACTGGGTTATAAAGCGATCGTCAAAGCAGAAGAAGAAGTCGGCGCACACTACTCTTTCCTAAGTACCGCCAAGGAAATTGTTTACGGTCACCATGAAAAATGGGATGGGTCGGGATACCCGCAAGGCCTGTCCGGAGAAGGTATTCCCTTGAGTGCACGCTTGATGGCGGTGGCCGATGTTTTTGATGCCTTGGTCAGTAAGCGCGTGTACAAAGCCGCGATGACCCATGATGAAGCGTTTGATATTATTCGGGAAGGCAGGGGGTCGCACTTTGACCCCCAACTGGTCGACATCATGTTTAATGCCAAAAACGCATTTATTCGGATTGCTGAGACATACAAAGATTAGGGTCAGTTAACCTTAGCCAACAGCCAGCCAAACTCCGACCCCCATCATCAACGAGCCTGCAATGCGGTTCATCATGCGCACATTGCCACTTTTTTGTAGGAAATGGCGCAGCGTGCGGCCACCACTGGCATAAAGCAACAAACAGCCAAATTCCGTCAGCAGGATAATACCAATCAGCACCGAAAGCTGGGGAGGCAATGCCAGAGACGGGTTAATAAACGGTGGCAGCAGAGAGATCATAAACGCCCACCCTTTCGGGTTGGCAATGGCAGTCACAAACCCTTGCATAGCAAGCGTCAGCGGCGATGTATCTGCACTGGAAGATAAGTCTGCCGGGATCGCCATCTTCCCTCTCGATAACCACATCTGCACACCAAGGTAAAACAGGTAAGCCCCACCAACATACTTAAGGAACAGAAACAGCTCAGGATAATTCAGCATGATTGCTGCTACGCCAATCACCGACGCCAGCGAAACCAGCCCCACGCCAATGAGCTCTCCCCACATCATGTGCAAACTCCGGCGAACGCCGATACTCATGCCGAGCGTCATCGCCAGTGTCATACACATCCCCGGGGTTACCGACACGAAAAAGAAAGTAGGTATAAACACTGCCAGCATGGCGAAATCAATTGCAGGTGCCACATCATCTCCAGACAAATCAAGCGCGAAGAAACGTAATTAAAACCGACAGAGGCATCCCGTCAAGCGGTAATCCGAAAACGAAAAAAGCCTCCGGATTCGGAGGCTTATACACAGGCTCAATGTCATTTAACCATAAACCAGTTCCGGTAACCAGGTCGCCAGTGACGGCCAGTAAGCCAGCATCACCAGCACCAGAATTTGAATGGCAATAAATGGCGTGACTCCCCGGTAGATATCGAGGGTTGAAATTGAATCCGGTGCCACCCCCCGAAGGTAAAACAACGAGAAACCAAATGGCGGCGTCAGGAAAGAGGTTTGCAGGTTTAAGGCAATCATGATCCCAAGCCAGACAGGATCAACCCCCATGGTCAGCAGGATTGGTGCAACAATAGGGATCACCACGAAGGTGATTTCAATAAAATCGAGGAAAAAGCCCAACAGGAACAGCACCAGCATCACCAATAACATGGCACCAAAGACACCACCCGGCAGACTGGTCAGGAAGTCACGAACAATATCGTCACCACCAAATCCACGGAATACAAGGGCAAACAGCGAAGCACCAATCAGGATCAAAAAGACCATGGCGGTCACTTCCGTGGTCGTACGCATCACGTCTTTCAAAATAGCGACGTTAAACATCCGCTTGCTGGCCGCAAGGATGATCGCACCAACAGAACCAACTGATGCCGCCTCGGTTGGCGTGGCAATACCAGTAAGGATCGAGCCAAGCACCAATACAATGAGCAGCACCGGCGGGATAAGCACCGTCATCACCTGAATAAACAGCTCGTTGCTGACCTTACGGTCTTCTGCCGGAATTGGCAGCACACGGTGCGGTTGGAACATCGCAATGCCAATCAAATACACGATATACAGCCCCACCAGCACAAAGCCCGGCACCAGCGCGCCCAGAAACAGGTCACCCACAGTGACACTTTCCGGTGAATAGATCCCCTGATCGAGCTGCGCCTGCTGGTAAGCCGATGAAATGACATCCCCCAGCAAAACCAAGACGATTGATGGCGGAATGATTTGCCCCAATGTCCCCGACGCGCAAATCGTTCCCGTCGCAATGCGTGGGCAATAACCTCGCTTCATCATGGAAGGTAACGACAGCAAGCCCATGGTGACCACTGTCGCACCCACAATACCGGTACTGGCGGCCAGTAGCATGCCAACGATAGTCACCGAAATACCGAGCCCACCGGCAAGCCCGCCAAACACCTGCCCCATGGTATCGAGTAAATCTTCCGCAATTTTCGATTTTTCCAGCATCACGCCCATAAAAACGAACAGCGGAATAGCCACCAACAGCTCGTTAGACAAGGTGCCGGAAATACGATTAGGAATCGCCTCCAGGAATGCCGGATCAAACGTACCGGTTACCGAACCAATAAAGGCGAATAACAGCGCTGAACCGCTGAGCGAAAATGCCACCGGGTAGCCGAGCAACAACACGCCGAAAGTGAACAAAAACAGGAACAATGCAAAGAACTCGGTCATAGCGCGTGCTCCTCATCATGGTCTTCCAGCTGTTTTGCCAGTACCTGATGGCCGGTCAACGTCAAAAGGGCTTTTAATGCTTCAGCCAATCCCTGAATGATCACCAGTGCTGGCATCAACAGGATGCTGGTTTTGAAGATATAGCGGGCATCCACACCCCCGGCTTCCTGCGAACCTTCCATAATAGCCCACGACGCAGCGACATAGTCCCACGCGATATAGAAAATAAAGGCGCAAGTCGGCAACAACAGGAGCAGAAAGCCCATCAAATCCACCCAGGCTTTTTTCCTGTCAGACATGGGGCGGTAAAAAATATCCACGCGGACGTGAGCACCTTTCAGCAGCGCGTAAGCTGCACCAAGCATAATCACATAGTTATGAAAATAGAGAACGGACTCTTGCATAAACACCGAGCCCATGTTGAACACATAACGCATCACCACCACTACGAAGGTGATAAGCACAATGGCCAACACGAACCAGGAAACGAAGCGACCTGTCCAATCACTAAAACGATTGATCCCACGGACGAGGGCAATCAAAAAAGGAGAAGCGTTTTCCATACGACAACTCTTACTTCAGCCCGAAGGCTGTATTTTTATGGGGAGAGTAAAAGGCAGCACCTGAGCGGCACTGCCCTATCAACCTTATTGCGGATTACGGGCGTTCAGCATGGCTTGCTCAGAGATGGCGTGCCAGTCGATCGCCTGATCGCGGAATGATTTGTAAGAGTCGTACACTTTCTTACTGATCTCATCCACTTCAGCCTGCTCTGCCACCACGTCATCCGCGACAGCCTGAAGCTGGCTTAACACTTCTTGTGGGTATGGGCGCAGTTCTACTTTGTGCTCGTTAATCAGGCTTTCCAGTGCCGCGTTGTTACGTGCGGTAAACTCAGCCAACATGTCGGCGTTAGCGACACGGGTTGCCGCCAGCACGATAGCTTGTAAATCTTTCGGCAGGGCTTCAAACGCGTTTTTGTTGATCAGCGCTTCCAACGTTGTACCTGGCTCGTGCCACCCTGGGTAGTAATAGTATTTCGCCGCTTTGTGCAGACCAAACGCCAAATCGTTGTACGGGCCAACCCACTCAGTGGCATCAATCGCACCGGATTGCAGTGATGGGAAGATTTCACCACCCGGTAACAGTACCGGTGTGCCGCCTACACGTTTCAGCACTTCGCCACCCAACCCGGGGATACGCATTTTCAGGCCTTCAAGGTCGCTGACTTCATTGATTTCCTTATTAAACCAGCCACCCATTTGCACACCTGTGTTACCGGCGGGCATAGGAATGATACCGAAAGGTTCATAGGCTTCCGCCCACAATTCCAGGCCACCACCACTATAAATCCAGCCGTTCATTTCCTGTGCAGTGAGGCCAAAAGGGACTGCCGCAAAGAATTGTCCTGCCGGCGCTTTCCCTTTCCAGTAGTAACCAGCACCATGGCCTATTTCAGCAGTACCGCGGGAAACCGCATCAAACACATCAAGCGCCCCAACCAGTTCACCGGCACCATAGACTTTCACTTCCAGGCGGCCATCACTCATTTCAGTGATCAACTCAGCCAGGTTATTGGCACCGGTTCCCAGACCAGGGAAGTTCTTCGGCCAGGTGGTGACCATTTTCCAAGTGATTTTTTCCTGCGCGGCGGGTGCAGCTTCTGCAGCCGCTTCCTGCTTCTGTTCACCACACCCAGCCAGAAACACACTCAGTGCAACGGCAGCAGTGGCGAGGAACGAACGACGTTTCAACATGATTTCAGTCTCCTTGCTTGAAATAGCGATAACAACAAGCAGCAGGAAAGATCGCCTAAAATAAGTGCATGCTGCCTGTTCAGTCCTTGTCACTCTCACTAACCTTACGGTTAATAAGATGTTGCAATAACTCTACTCATTCTGCGCCCTCGCAAATAGCAGCAACTCAAGGTTGTTTGAAGTTGGTCAAACAATGAACTGAATTGAGAGTAACCACCTGATAGATAAAGCACTCTGTGACTTCAGAGTAGCGTGCCACTAAAAACTGGAGCAGGAGTAGGTAACGCTATTTAGTGTGTAAAATACAGAATAACCTCTCGCTTTTTTGCATACAGCCCCAATGAGTAAAATCATAGCCGGTGGGTAAGGACACGATACTGTTCCTTTGGTGATGCCAGACGAATTGGATCGGCAAAAAGAAGCATTTCTCACATCACTTTACCTGCCAAGCAGCCTCTCAGACACCGACCTTAATTTAGACGTCTAGACGTAAAAATATCTATTGACTTAGTTTGCGACAATAAATAGCATCAGATAGTAATAAACACTAAATAAAAACAAAAACTCAATAACAACCACTATCTTTGCCACCTCTCATTAACACGATTTTGTCCAGGAAGGCGTATGATCGAAATAAAACAGGTTAATAAGGCATTCAAACAAGGGGATTTGACGATCCACGCCCTGCGCGAGATTAATCTTCACATTCCACGGGGCAGGATTTTCGGCGTGATTGGCGCCTCGGGCGCGGGCAAGAGTACGCTGATACGTATCGTTAACCTGTTAGAACGCCCAACATCCGGCCAGGTTTTAGTTGATGGTGTTGAGCTTACCGCCCTTTCCCAATCTGACCTGACACGGGAGCGCCAGAAAATCGGGATGATCTTCCAGCACTTCAACCTGCTGTCTTCCCGCACCGTGTTTGACAACGTGGCCTTACCGCTGGAGCTTGCAGGCAAGGATCGCCAATATATCCAGACCAAAGTGACCGAGCTGCTCGATTTGGTAGGTCTTAATGACAAGCACCTGAGCTATCCGTCAAACCTCAGTGGAGGACAAAAGCAACGCGTCGCGATTGCCCGAGCGCTGGCAAGCGATCCAAAAGTGCTACTGTGTGACGAAGCCACCAGCGCCCTGGACCCTGCCACCACACAATCAATCCTGACCCTTCTGCAAACCATCAACCAGAAGCTGGGATTAACCATTTTACTGATCACCCACGAAATGGATGTGGTGAAGCGCATTTGCCATGAAGTGGCAATCATCGGTGACGGTGAGCTGGTTGAAAAAGGGGCGGTCGGTGATATTTTCGCCCACCCGAAATCTGAACTGGCGCGCACCTTTATCCGCTCTACCCTGGATTTATCCATTCCCCGTGATTATGCCGAGCGCCTCACACCGGAAAACAGCAGAGGTTTACCGCCTTTGGTTCGCCTTGAATTTACCGGCGCCAGTGTCGATGCCCCGGTGATCAGCCAGGTTTCAAGAAAATTCAATATCGACATCAGTATTTTAAGCTCAGATATGGATTATGCCGGAGGCGTGAAGTTTGGCCTGATGCTGGCAGAATTTTTCGGTGAGGAAGACAACGTCAACAAGGCGCTGACTGATCTCAGGGAACACAATATCAACGTCGAGGTGCTAGGCTATGTCGCTTAATATTGCTGCCGTTTCAGGCTGGTTTGCCGAAAATGAACGACTCGTTGGCCTGTTGATTGATGCACTGGGCCAAACTCTGACCATGGTGTTTGTTTCTGGCGCCATTGGTTTCCTGTTCGGTATTCCGCTGGGTGTGTTGCTGCACCTGACCAAACCGCGTGGCCTGCTTGAAAATACGGCGCTGAACAAGTCGATCGGCATCGTCGTCAATATTGGCCGCTCGATCCCTTTCATTATTCTGCTGGTTGCCATTATTCCGTTTACCCGCTTTGTGGTAGGCAGTTCGATTGGCACCGGTGCCGCTATCGTGCCGCTGACTGTCGGCGCTATTCCCTTTATCGCCCGACTGGTGGAAGGTGCGCTGCTGGAAGTGCCATCCGGTCTGGTGGAAGCCGCACAGGCCATGGGGGCAACCCCACTGCAAATCATCCGCAAGGTGCTGCTGCCAGAAGCGCTGCCCGGCATTTTGAACGGCGCGACAATCACCCTGGTGACGCTGGTGAGCTATTCGGCAATGGCGGGCGCTGTTGGCGGTGGTGGCCTTGGCGATGTCGGTATTCGCTATGGCTATCAGCGCTTTGACGGCACTGTCATGCTGATCACCGTGGTGATGCTGGTGATCATGGTGCAACTGATCCAGTCAGCCGGTGACTACCTTGTAAAACGGGTTGACCACAGATAACAAGGCGCTTCCCGCGCCTACATGGATATAAAAAATTTAAGGAGATATGTGATGACGTTTACGCTCAAGAAAATCGCCGCTGCCGTTGGCCTGGCTTCTACATTGGTACTGACCGGCTGTGGACAGGAAGAAACCGTTGACCTGACCAAGGTGAAAATCGGTGTCATGGCCGGCGCTGAAGAACAAGTGGCAGAAGTCGCTGCAAAAGTCGCAAAAGAGAAATACGGCCTTGATGTTGAACTGGTTACGTTCACAGATTATGTATCGCCAAACGCAGCACTGGAAGAAGGCGCTATTGATGCCAACGCCTTCCAGCACAAACCTTATCTGGATCAGCAAATCAGTGACCGTGGCTATAAGTTCGCAATTGCTGGCAACACGCTGGTTTACCCTATCGCAGGTTACTCAAGCAAAATTACGTCTGTTGAGCAAATTGAAGACGGCGCACAAATCGCCGTGCCCAACGATCCAACCAACCTTGGCCGTTCACTGTTGCTGCTTGAGAAACAGGGACTGATTGATGTGAAAGACGAAGCGGGCCTGAAAGCCACAGTCCTCGACATTATCAGCAACCCGAAAAACCTGAAGATTGTTGAATTGGAAGCCGCACAATTGCCACGTTCCCTGGACGACGTAACCCTGGCAGTCATCAACACCACCTATGCCAGTGCGATAAATCTTTCTCCAGAAAAAGATGGCATATTAGTCGAAGACAAAGAGTCACCGTATGTGAATCTGATTGTTGCCCGTAAAGATAACGTGGATGCACAGAACGTAAAACAGTTCGTTCAGTCATACCAGACGGACACAGTCTACAACGCCGCATTGGAAATTTTCGATGGGGGTGCGGTTAAAGGCTGGTAACCGACAGGTTCAGTAACGAAGTAAATACCAACCTAAAGCCTGTGCAATGCCACAGGCTTTTTCTTTTATCCTGAGTACATACAAGAAGAGCACATGAAAAAACAAACAATAAATGTCCATTTTATTCATTTTAAATTCGTGTTTCAAAAATAAGACAATAATTATGTTGTAGCCATTTAGGATAAAAACAATGAAAAAGATAGAGACGTTATGCCATCAGGTTTCAAACCGTGAATGTCAGTCTGCACTTAAATCGGGTGATGTAGAACTGGCCAAAAAGATCCTACGCGTAAAACATCAGAATGACTTAACAAAATTAAGGGAACTAAAAGATTTGAGATTGTTGTGTCGCTTTAATGGTCTATATAAGCAAGAATCAAATGTATACATAAAGATGATAATAACCCAAGAGGGCATTAGAGAAACTCGCAGAGACTTAACTTGTATTTACAACTATGAATTAAGCCTGCAAACAATTGATTGTAAGAAAAACACAACCGTAAGATTCAATATACCTAAGCCCCAAAATAAGACATCTCTTTTTTCATGTATAAGCGGATGCCTATAGGAACACGTTTTCTTTTTCAAGGAGAATTAAACAAACCCAGAGTGATTCAGAGATCTCCCTGTTAGCACGTTGACTGGCGCAATCTCCACAACGCCAGTCATACGTTCTCTTCAGGTTGCTTGGATAGGTTGGCGTAACAAAATGAAAATCCATCTTTTTCAGCCGTAAGACCCTTCATCACATCGCATAAAAATGATTCGTGAAAAAAACTTATTCCTTTTCTTCTTTTTTTCACTTCTCTCATTGGTCACCTCATGGAATGATAACGTAAATAAAAAGACTAGGAGTTAGCCATATAGCCATGAATAAAGTCAGCCATTCATATCATTGCTTTAAAATGCAACATTGCATGTCTGTGCGATCTGCAATAAAATTAGGCGATAAGGAGTTCGCAAGGGTTTGTATAAAAATAAAAAATTATCGTGATCAGGGAAAAATAAGAGATATTAAAAACCGCCCTATCCCATTAATTTCTATCGCCCAATACTCCGACGAGTTGAAAACAAAAAACAGAGAAATTGAAAAACTTCAGCAAAAAATCAATAGTCGTAATGCTATTCTAGTTAGAAGTGCTGGATTTTCTGAAATAACTACAATGATGTAAAATAACATGCATTAAGCCAGAGCGTCTTCTGGCTTAATGCTATTTTTACTCCACTTAACATGAAAATAACAACCATCTCTCATCCTCACAAATGACACAAAATTCATTAACATAAAATTGCCGTCTAGATTCACCATATTAAAGGTAAGTGAAATGAAAAATAAAAAACTCCTTGCTTTGGCAATATCCAGCCTATTTGTCAGCAACCTTTTACACGCAAAGGAAATAAATTTGTATGGCGCAGGTGGACCACACCATGCATTAAAAGAGATTGTTGAAAACTTCAAAAAAGACAGCAAATTTAAAGATCTGGAGATAAACATCAACCCTGGACCATATAATACCTGGCAAGCTTGTGCTAAAGGGATAGGGAAAAACTGCACAACCGGAAAAGCAGACATTCTTTGGGGAACATCAGAAAACTATTCTGCTGTTTTATTGGATGAGTTTAAAGATTTTGGCTTCAACCAGCATCATTCCAAGGTCATTTTCCTACGACCTGCGGTGATTCTGGTGCAGAAAGGAAACCCTAAAAACATTCGGGGCATTGAGGATCTCATCAATAACCCGGACGTATCTCGTCTTGTTGTCAACAACCAGTTACTTAACAGTGTAACCTCGTCTACCGCTCTGTGGGAGGATATTGTCGGCAGAAAGGGCAACATTCAGGATCTGGAAAAATTCCGCTCAAAAATAGTTTACCAAGCACCTGGCAGTGGCGCTGCAGCGAAAGCACTTCTCGGCAGTAACGGGGACGAAAAAGCAGATGCTTGGATCACCTGGCCGGAATGGTATCACGCGAATCAGAATCTTGTTGATTTAGTGCCTATCGAACCTGATCGCGTCACCTATCGCGGGATCAATGTCATTGTGCGTGATGATGCGGATGAAGAAACCCGCGCGTTTTATGACTATCTTTCAAGCCGTGAAGCGTTTGATGTGTTTAGCAAATACAGTGCCGTCAAATAATCCACGTACGCTGAGGGCGGGTTTCCCCGCCCTTTACACTTCTTACTTCATCGCAAGAAAGCTGAACATTCTCGCAATCTTTTCAGATATTGATTTCGATTTTTCAGATGGTGCCTGCTGTGAAATCGAACAAATTTCAACCTTCATTTCAGGTAAGACAGGTGCTGGCATAGAAGGTGGAGTAGAAACCCTTATTGATGCTACGTATGCAGCTGCGCTCATAAAATCACCTCATTTACATAGAGTGTTATTGACGTTCTTTTATCATGCCATATCCTGACCTCACAGAAAAATGAAAAGAGGTGATTTGAAATTCACCAATATTGCTCAAACAAATGAATCAGTTACATGTAGCACATCGGAAATCCCTCTACTTTCTGAATGCCATACCATCAAATTATCAAGACGTTTAGACTGCCATTTTTCATCAATCTGCCAACATGCCATACATCACAATGCTGTTATAGCTCACCAGGCCAAACTCGTCATTGTCATCACGCTTTTTCACGATCAGCGCCTTCACCTCTTTGTCTCTGACAATGTGAATGGCTTCGGCTACTGTGGTACTGAAACCAATCGCGGCAGCGAAGATGTAAACCCAGTAATTATCCCAGGTAAAGTTAGCCGAGATCTGTTCTCCTTCCCCAAACAGGAAAGCGGGCACGGTTAATTGGGTAGCCATCGATTCGCCCAGCGGAAACAATACCATTTCAAGTCCTATCAGGAACAAGGACAAGCCGATGATGTCACGTGGTGCAAATGCTGTCATGATCACCATCCGAATGTAACCCCCGATAATAAGGCGGTGGATAGGCCACCATGCTAGAAATCCAGTCCGGCTGCGGTTGTTGCAATACAATCAGTTGAAAAAGCCGATAGAGTGATAAAGCTAACAAGGTTTTAAAGAAATACGACACCAGCGCTATCAGTAGGCTGATCAAATAACCGATTAAATGCATACTGATGAGTAACAAGCCCATATTGGATTTTTCGCATGCAAATTCTCGTGACAGGTGGAACCGGGTTGATTGGACGCAGCCTGATCCCAAAGCTTGAACACCATGACATTACGGTACTGACCCGCTCGCCAGAAAAAGCACGGGAGGTGTTGCCCACCAAAGTGCATTTGATCAAAGACATCGACGACATTACCGATATCAGCCAGTTTGACGCCATCATTAACCTGGCCGGTGAACCGATTGTCGACAAGCGCTGGAGCGAAAAGCAGAAAGGTATTATCTGTGCCAGCCGGTGGGAGATCACCGAAAAGCTGGTGCAGCGGATTTTAGAGGCTGACAATCCTCCCCACACCTTTATCAGCGGATCAGCGGTGGGTTACTACAGCGATCAGGGTGACATGATTATCGATGAGTCGCTCACTGTCGATGCCACCGATTTTGCCCACTCTGTCTGCGCCAACTGGGAAAAAATTGCCCTGCGTGCCGACTCGGATAAAACCCGCGTCTGCCTGCTGCGAACCGGCATCGTGCTCAGCAAACATGGAGGAGCGCTGAAAAAAATGCTGCTGCCATACCAGTTCGGCATGGGCGGCCCTATCGGGGAAGGTAACCAGTATTTCCCCTGGATTCATATCAACGATATGGTAGGCGGCATTATTCATTTACTGGAACATGCAGAGACCCGTGGCCCTTTCAATATGACTGCACCACATCCGGTTACCAACAAGGTGTTCAGCCAAACTCTGGCCGCCACATTGCGACGCCCCCACTTCCTGTTTACGCCCAAATTTGCCATCTCCCTGATGTTGGGTGAAGCAGGCCAGCTCCTTTTCGACAGCCAACGTGTAGTACCAAGAGCGCTTGAAAACAGCGGCTATGCGTTTGAGTTTCCTGCCGTAGAGCCTGCACTGGAAAACCTGCTTCGCGGATAAGAAAGTGACGTAAAAAGAAAGGCACGCATCACAGCGTGCCTTTCACGTCTCGCCAGAAAAAATATTACCGCTTAAGCGGTTCAAGCAATCCGCGCAGCATCCAGGCAACGGTCAGGAACACCAGTCCAACCGCGAGTGTCGGCAGGCTCAACCACACTTCCGGATGCAAACGCACCGGCAGTTCAACGCCCCATTTCAGCAATCCTGCCATCGCCAGCTCTGCACCACCGACCGCCATACAGCCTGACACCAGCGCCATGATGCCGTACTCCGCCCACAGCGTGGTGTTGATACGTTTTTTACTCGCACCCAGTGTCCGGTAAAGCATGATCTCCCGTTGCCGCTCTGCAAGTGTAATCCGCAGCAATGTCAGCAACAGCAACAAACCACTGGCAACCGCGAGTCCGGCCAATACCGACAGCGACAGGCTGATTTGCTTCAGGATCACCTGTATCCGTCCGCTCATGGTGCGCAAGTCCAGCAACGTCACGGTCTGGTAGTCGCGCCCCAGTTGGTTGAGAATATCGCTCTGGCTGTCTTCCAGACGGAAGCTAACCAGCCAGTTGGCAGGTAATTCTTCCATTAGCGCCGGGTCAAAAATAAAGTAGAAATTCGGCTTCATATTGCGCCATTCCACCTCACGGATGGAGTTCACTTCCGCATCAAACTCCTGACTGTTGACGTTAAACGTCAGCCGATCCCCAAGACGCAAGCCAAGTCTCTCTGCAATCCCGGACTCCACCGACACGCCACCGTCACTTGGCCATGAACCTTCCAGCAGTTCATTGTGACTTGGCAGCTCATCACGCCAGGTAAAGTTAAGTTCGCGACGCAGTGCTTCGTCACGCTCTTCCCTGTCTGGCGTTAACGCCGCATAGCGTTGTCCATTCAATGCCACCAAGCGGCCGCGCACAATCGGATACGCTTCCGAACGCTCAAGCTCGTTCGCATCCAGCCTGCCGACGTACCCATCCAGCTCGTGTTTGGCAATGTTCAGTGCAAACACATTGGGAGCATCCGGCGGCAGGGTTTGTTGCCAATCCTCCAGCAAATCAGTGCGAAGCAGCCAGATAATGGAAAGCAACATAAAGGAGGTGGCCAGCGCACCAAGCTGGGCACCGCTTGATGCAGGATTACGGGTGATACGGCTGAGCGCCAGTTTGAACGCCGGTTGCCGCACCCGTTTTTGCGCTACTTTCAACACCATTACGCCAATTGCAGCCAGCAGACTGAGCATGACCACCAACGCAGCCAATACCAGCCAAAGCAGGCGGTTATCATAAGACCAGGCGATCAGGGCAAGCACAGGCACCGATGCCAGCAGCCAGCTCCACGGATTCTTTCTTGCCCGCACTGCGCTTTGCTCCTGAAGCACGCTCATGGCTGGCGCTTCGATCAGCCTGATAAGCGGAATGCCAAGTGCTGGCAGTGCCACCAGCAAGGCGACCAGAGGCCCAAGTACCCACGGAAGGTAGCCATAGCTTGGCAGCGGCGAGGGCAACACATCCGCCAGCGGCAGGCGAAGCAGGTATTCAAGGAGTGCACCAAAGCCAAGGCCGAGCACGGTTGCCATCAACATCAGCATCAACAGCTGCCTGCCAAGCCAGCGCCTTACCCAGTTGCGCTGCGCGCCAAGGCTTTTCACCATCGCCAGGGTCTGGGTACGGCTGTCCACATAGTGCTGACAGGTGAGCAACAAGGTTGCCGCCGCCATGATGATCACCAGCACAACGGTCAAGGAGAGGTATCCCCGGCTCCTGTCCAGCATGTCCCCTGTGCGGTCGCCGGTATTTTCATCTATCCAGCGTTGTCCTTCTATCGGGGTATAGGCCGCTTTCACCGCCTCTAACTCACTGTCGCCACCGCGGAAGAAATAGCGATAGCTGACACGACTGCCAGGACGGACAACCCCTGCGGCAGAAACGTCACTCAAGTGCATCATGGCAGCAGGCATCTGGCTGAAAGGATTAAAGGAAAGCTCAGGTTCAGAGACAATTTTCCCGCTGACTGTCAGGGTCAGGTCACCGACATCGACCTCGTCACCCAACCCCACATCAAGCAGGGTAAACAGCCGCTCTTCCAGCCACAGTTCGCCGGGTTGGACGCGGTTATGCATGGCATCGGCGCTTTCCAGCTCCAATGCACCGCGCAAGGGGTAGTTACTCTCTACCGCCTTTACGCTGATAAGCTGCATCTTGTTGTCACTGAACGCCATGGTGCCAAACCGGGTCTGGTCTGAACGCTCAACGTTCATCGTCTCAAAGCCCTGCAATGTTTGCGGCGAGAGCGGTTGGTTGCTTCGAAGCACCAAATCGGCAGCCAGCATGGAGCGGCCTTGCTGGGTCAAGACGGATTCAATGCGACCGGCCAGTGCCGACAACGCAAACACACAGGCGATGATAAGCGCAAGGGCTGCTACCACCGGCCATAACTGACCATGAAAAAGTTCACGCCATGCCCAGCGCCAGACAAGGTTCTTCCTCATGCTGCCCCCGCCAGTTCGCCTGCATTCAGGTGCAGGGTTCGGTGACACTTCTCAGCCAGTGCCGGATCATGGGTGACCAAAATCAGCGTGGTGCCATGATCGCGGTTTAGGGAGAACAGAAGATCGATCACCGTGGCAGCCGTGTGTTGGTCAAGGTTACCGGTCGGTTCATCGGCAAACAGCACATTCGGGCGCGTCATAAAGGCCCGGGCAATAGCAACTCGCTGTTGTTCGCCGCCTGACAGCTGGGAAGGTAAATGCGTTTCGCGCCCTTTCAGCCCAACAGAGGCTAAAAGTTCCAGCGCCCTGTCTTCATCTTCGTCATCACCACGAATAGTGCATGGCAGCAACACATTTTCCAGCGCGGTCAGTGATGGCACCAGAAGGAAACTTTGGAACACAAAGCCAATGGATTCGGCGCGAAGTGCCGCCCTTGCATCGTCATCCAGCTGGCTTAACGGCTTACCCAAAAGCTCGATTTCACCCGCTGAGGGAGTATCCAACCCTGCGAGCAATGTCATCAGGGTGGATTTGCCTGCCCCTGAAACCCCAACTAAAGCAATGCTTTCCCCCTGCTCGACCTGAAGGGAAACATCCTGCAGAATGGTCAGAGACTGCGCATTCGTTGTCACGGTTTTTGACACGTTACTGGCCCTGATCACTGGAGTTTTCATGATTCGCATCCTTTCTTTTTGTCTTTTGATTATCAGTCATAGCGCTGCAGCGCAGACGCTGCTTGTACTTGGTGATAGCCTTAGCGCTGGCTACCAGATGGCGATAGAGAAAAGCTGGCCCAGTCTGATAGCCCCCAAACTGACTGAAACCAGTGACATCACCTCTGTCGTTAATGCCAGTATTTCCGGTGATACCTCTGGCAACAGCTTAGCAAGGTTGCCGGCGTTACTTGAGCAGCATTCGCCCGACTATATACTGATTGAGCTCGGTGCCAATGATGGCTTGCGTGGCTTTCCACCCGATCAGATACGCAACAACCTAGCCCAATTGATCAGTTTAAGCCGGGAAAGTGGTGCACAGGTGATGTTAATGCAGATCCAGATCCCACCTAACTATGGTCAACGATACAGCAAGGCGTTTGCAGATATCTATCCGGCATTGAGTAAAGAAATGCAAATTCCACTCATTCCGTTCTTCATGGAAAAGGTGGTTTTAACCGAGGGCTGGCTGATGCCTGACGGTCTGCACCCGAAAGATATTGCCCAGCCATGGATTGCCGGTTTTATGGCAGAACAAATGCGCCCATACCTCAAAGAACAAGGATAAAACGACAGGTAGCCAAGGCAATGTTGATCACCGGCTGCTATTCATGTGTTGGATAGATGAATAACTCTTTGTTTATATTGTTATTTTTTTCGTAACAAACTGTTTTTGTTCGTTTATCTACAAAATGTGACACTCAAAGTAATTTTTTTGTTCATTTTTTTGTCACAAAGCCTCGCTAATATTTCTCCAGTACCGTGAAACACCTGCCTCCACTTCCACTTTGATGTGATGCGTGTCGGATCAGGCCGTGAACGGGGAGACTAAAAAAAGAACAAATTATCCCAAAGGAGCCGGACTATGTCCTTAAGTCAACTGAACTGGCTCTGTTTGAGTGTAACGCTGGCAATATTGCTTGTGTTCTAACCCAGCGTTTCACATCAGCGAGCGCAAATGAATGAAGGCCACGGGTATTCCTGTGGCCTTTTTCGTCGGGTTTCTGTTCAGATCAGTGAGTTGAGCCAGCAAGATTCAATAATTGTCACTGCTTTGCCTGATAATGCCTTGAATTTTCATACCGTCCCCCCCACCTTTACTTTTACGCAGTAATAGAACTTCTACAGATCAGGCGACGCTATGCAACCAAATTACATTGTTCAACTTAATGAGCAGAACTTCCAACAGATCCTGGAAGGTTCAGCAGAGACACCGGTACTCATTCATTTCTGGGCACAAATGAGTCCAGAGAGTACCGAGATTATTCCGGTTCTGGAGAAGCTGGCACACGAATATGCAGGCGCATTTACCCTGGCATTGCTGGACTGTGAACAGCAACAAATGCTGGCAGCACAATTTGGTGTGCGTGCTCTACCAACTATTGCCCTGTTCAGCAAAGGACAGCCTGTGGACGGCATTGCCGGGCCACAAACCGAAGATACTGTGCGCGAAATGCTGGTCCGCCACCTGCCAAGTCAGGACGAAATGACCTTCAAACAGGCGCAGGCATTGATGGCAGAAGGCAATCATGCTGAAGCGCTGCCATTGCTGAAATCAGTTGAAGCCACGCTGGGTGAAACAGGCGCACACAAGCTTGCATTGGCTGAGTGTTATGTGGAAGCGCAGCAGTTCGATGACGCCGAAACCTTACTGGCAACGGTATTGATGCAAGATCAGGATGCACAATATAAAGCGCTGGTTGCCAAAGTGGAGCTACACAAACAGGCCGCTGACACGCCAGAAATCCGTGAGCTGCAATCCGCTTACGATGCGGATCCTGACAACAACGAGCTTGCCTTCGAACTGGCAGTCAAACTCAGTCAGGTGAGCAAGCAGGAAGAGGCATTGGAGCTGTTGATTGGTCTGTTGCGCAAAGACCTGAACTTTGCAGACGGTGACGCGAAGAAAACCATGATGGATATCCTGGCGGCACTGGGCCAAGGCAACGAACTGGCTAGCCGCTATCGTCGCCTGTTGTATTCGCTGCTCTATTGATACCCCAGTTAAAAAAGCGCTCCGGCGCTTTTTTATTTCCCATCAGCCGAGGATAACGCCTCAATGATTGGACAGCAGGCACTGTCGTCGCCGGGGCATGCACTGGCGAGGGATTTCAACGAGGTTTTCATCGCCTGAAGCTCCTGAATCTTTTCATCTATTTCTGCGATTTTATCCAGTGCTTTCTGTTTGACATCAGCACTGCGGCGGTTTGGGTTGCGCGACATATCCAACAGTGTCCTGCACTCTTCTAGACTAAACCCCACCAGCCTTGAGCGGCGTATCATCTGAAGCTCATTGATGTGCTGCTGGCTATAGGCCCGGTAACCGTTTTCAAGGCGTGCAGGCTCACTGATGATCCCTTTCTGCTCATAAAAACGGATTGTCTTCGGTGTCAGCCCTGTCACTTTCGCAATGTCATTGATCTTCATTTACACCCCACTGCCTTGAAAATTGTTTGGTTTTGAAAACATGCTTGACCTTACAGTTGATGGAAGGTTTATTCTCCTGAATTATGAACATTCCCCACTGGGAACTTCAAGCAGATTTAAAGGTATCGTGATGACAGATACAGAGTTGGACATTCCCCAGAAAGGCTCGACAGATTCTATGCAAATCACACTTCCCCTCTCAGGGCTAAACTGCATGGGCTGCGCGCGCAAAGTCATGGCGGCGGTAGAAGCAATAGAAGGCGTGAAACAGGCGAAGGCGGATAAAACCAGCCTGACCATTAATGCGGATGCCCCTGTCAGTGAGGTTATCTCTGCCGTCGAGTCGCTGGGTTATCAGGTTTCGTCACAAGGAGAAACCGATGAACCGCCCCAGTCACAACAGGCAAATGAGAACCACGCAGAAGCACCAGCCTCCGCCCCTGAACCGGGGACTGTATCTCGGCAATTTATTCTTTCCGGCATGACGTGTGCGAGTTGTGTGGCATCGGTTGAGCGTGCCCTGAAACAGGTGCCGGGCGTAGAGTCGGTCAACGTTAACCTCGCTGAGCGTACTGCATTGGTTGTTGGCAATGCAGAGACAGAAAGCATCATCAACGCCGTCACCAATGCCGGCTACGGTGCTGAGATCAGTGAAAGCGAAGAAACCCGCCGTGAACGGCAAGCTGCTATGCACGCAGAGCAGCTGGCTGAGCACAAACGTCATACCTGGTTATCACTCGGTTTAGGTGCACCGCTGATGCTCTGGGGCTTGCTAGGCGGCTCTATGACCATCGACAGCACCGCCAGCCAGATTGGCTGGGGCGTTGTTGCGTTGCTGACATTGGCCCTGCTTTGCACCGCCGGAAAACATTTCTTTGTCAATGCCGTGAAAGCGGCCCGTCACCATCGCGCGACCATGGATACTCTGGTTGCGCTGGGTACCGGCTCAGCATGGCTCTATTCTGTCGCCGTGGTCATTGCCCCCGAGCTTTTCCCGGCGCAGGCGCGGCATGTTTATTTTGAAGCCACCGCGATGATTCTGGGGTTGGTGACCCTCGGCCATGCTATTGAAGCCAAAGCCCGGGCATCGACGTCAAAAGCACTGGATAGACTTCTCGATCTGCAACCGCCAACCGCACTGGTTGTTGAAAACGGTCAAGAGCGTGAAGTGCCGCTTGGGCAGGTACAGGCTGGCATGATGCTCCGTGTGAAACCCGGCTCCAAAATCCCGGTGGACGGCGTTGTAGAAGACGGCGAAAGCTTTGTCGATGAATCCATGCTGACCGGTGAGCCCCTGGCAGTACGAAAAGAACAGGGTGACACCCTGCATGCCGGTACAGTGAATCAAAACGGTAGCCTGTTGTTTAAAGCCATCGGTATCGGCAGTGACACCATGTTGTCACGGATTATCCAGCTGGTACGTCAGGCGCAAAGCAGCAAACCGGCGCTGGCTAAAATGGCCGATTCTATCTCGGCGATTTTTGTCCCCACAGTGATGATCATCGCCATCCTCACTGCACTTGGCTGGTATAACTTTGGGCCAGATCCAAAGCTCAGTTTTATGTTGGTAACCGCCACGACAGTTCTTATCATCGCCTGCCCCTGTGCGCTGGGTTTGGCAACGCCGATGTCTGTCACTACCGGGGTTGGCCGTGCTGCCGAGCTTGGCGTGCTGATCCGCGATGCTGAAGCCTTGCAACACGCAGCAAGTGTCGATACGGTTGTGCTGGATAAAACAGGGACACTGACCGAAGGCAAACCCCAGGTGACATCAATTGTCAGCCTTTCGATGCCGGAAACTGCACTGCTTCAGATTGCGGCAAGTTTGGAACAAGGCTCAGAGCATCCGCTGGCCAAAGCTGTGCTTGATGCCGCCAGAGAAAAAGTACTGACACTGTCACCGCTTTCAAAATTTGAAGGGATCCCCGGAAAGGGCCTTAGCGCACAAATCGAAGGCAACACCTATTTGCTCGGTAATGCCCGGCTGATGGAAGAGCGCGGTATCTCCCTGACATCAGGGCAGGATGCTGCCAGACAACACGCTGAATGTGGTGAAACCGCCATCTACCTGGCTAATGAGAAGGAATTGCTTGGCCTGATTGGGATAAGTGATCCACTTCGCGCTGACTCAGCCAACGCGATCAAGCGATTGAAAGCATTGGGCTATCACGTGGTCATGCTGACCGGCGATCACCCGGACACCGCGAAAGTCATCGCCAAACAGGCTGGCATTGATAATGTTATCGCCGGCGTACTACCCGACGGCAAAGCCGATGTAGTCAGCCGTTTACAACGCGAAGGTAAGCGGGTCGCGATGATTGGTGACGGCATTAATGACGCACCGGCCCTTGCCAAAGCTGAGGTGGGTATTGCCATTGGCTCAGGCAGTGATGTGGCGATTGAAAGCGCCCAGATGACATTGATGCGCCACTCCATTGATGCTGCGACAGACGGGTTAACCCTTGCCAAAGCAACGCTTCGTAATATGAAAGAAAACCTGTTTGGTGCATTTATTTACAATTCCCTGGGTATACCCATCGCCGCAGGTGTGCTATACCCCCTCACCGGCGCGCTGCTGAGCCCAGTTGTTGCGGGAGCTGCCATGGCATTATCGTCCATCACAGTGGTCAGTAACGCAAATCGCCTGCGCTGGTTCAAACCACCGAAAGGAGAAAACCATGCTGGTTAATATTATTGGGTTTGGGTTGATTGCTGCCATCGTATGGTGGTTCTGGCTGTCGGGCACAAAGGGCAGTAAATGAACGCCAACGCGTTTATTGTGCAACGAAAGCTTACACTGATAACGCCGCTTAGCAAGGAGTTGGAGACGGCGCTTTATGAGCATGGAATTCTCACACTGAAACAATGCGGTAATCAACTGCTGCTCACTTACGATGCCAGCCAATATAGCCTGACATCACTATTGCGCGCTGTGGAATTACCGCTGACTGACTCGCTTTGGCAAAGGGCTCTACGCAAGCTCTATGCCTTTAAAGATCAAAACATTGCCGATGGTGCCCGTCATGAGCCCCATTGTTGCAACAAGATACAAACACCGAGGAGAGAATGATGAAATCCATCCCGAAACTTGCTGCATTGTCTTTTGCGCTACTGTCGACCAGCGTCTTCGCTGCATCAGGTGTGACCTACAAATCCCCTTACTGTGGCTGCTGTAAAGAGTGGGTAAAACACATGGAAGAGAATGGCTTTGAAATGACCTCGGAAGACCATGTCAATATGAACCCCATCAAGATGAAACTCGGCATCAAACCGCAACTGGCGTCTTGCCACACCACCGTGATTGATGGCTACCTGTTTGAAGGTCACATTCCAGCCAGTGATGTAAAAGCCTTCCTTGAGCAAAAACCCAAGCTAGCAGGTCTTGCCGTTCCTGGCATGCCTGTCGGTTCACCGGGTATGGAATACGGCGACCAGAAAGACCCTTATGACGTGATTGGTTTCACCAAAAGCGGCATGACCATGGTGTTTAACAGCCACAACAAAGACTGACAATTGACTACCGAACCTCCATACTGTTGCTTCGACAGTATGGAGGCTTCATGAACCGCATTATCGCCCTGCTTTTTTCCCTTTTATTCAGCGCTTTTTCTGTTGCCTCCCCACAGGTCTGGCAAGCACAAAAAGGGAAACTCACTTTCACTATCATGGGCTCAGTTCATGCCGGTAAACCCGCGTTTTACCCTTTACCCAACGTCATGGTTGATCGCTTTAAAGACAGCGATGGTCTGATTGTGGAAGCGGACATTATCAAGGATACATCCATTACACTTCCCAACGGTTCTCCGTCTTCCAGTTACCTCGACAAAGCACAAACCCGCAAGCTTAAAAAAATCGCCACAGAAACGGGTACATCAAGCAGCGTGCTGTTGAACCTGCCTCCCTGGCAAGCGGCGATGGCTCTACAGCTGTATCAAATCAATCAGATAGGCTTGCAACAAGAGTTGGGGGTCGACCTGTTTTTCCTCTCACATAGCCAGGAATTGGGCATTCCAGTGATCCCCCTTGAAACAGTACAACAACAAATCGACTTACTGGCAAAGTCTCCCCAAGATGGCCTGGAACTGCTGACAGACACTATCGACTACTGGGCGCTTTCCCGGGATTTTATGCCCTGCCTCATTGAGGCCTGGCAAGCTGGAGACAGCGAGAAAATGGCTGAAATAGTAGGCTTTATGAGCGGAGCCGGGGAGTTTGAGCGTAAACTGATCGATAAACGAAACCACAACTGGCTCAAAGCACTGGCTGATCCAAATCGCTTTTCAACGGGAAACTACGCCATGGTGGTTGGGGCGCTACACCTGTATGGCAGGCAAGGCTTACTGGCGTTACTGGAAAGCGCCGGGTTTGAAGTCACGCTATTGACTCAGGGGGAAAACATCAGCTGTGAGATCCCGGCCTCTCTCAAAACTTAACCGTTAACCACCACCTGGGTAACAATCATTGAGACAAAAAACAACAAAATAAACCAAATAATGACGGACTTTCTCATACCGAATCCTTACTGCAATAAAGCCTGGGTGACAGCGTAGTCTACCGCATTCCGGGGACAGTGAAGAGCGGGGATAGAAAGTTTGTTACAAACAGCATAACAAAAGAAGCCCCGCGTTACTGCGAGGCTTCAAAGAGTGGTCGGTGAAGAGGGATTCGAACCCCCGACCCTCTGGTCCCAAACCAGATGCGCTACCAAACTGCGCTATTCACCGAACATATATTTTTTGTCTTGAGGTTTCACTGTCAGAGGTTACCCTCTGGCTCACCATCACAACATCTTGGATTATCCAGGATGATTTAAATACGTGGTCGGTGAAGAGGGATTCGAACCCCCGACCCTCTGGTCCCAAACCAGATGCGCTACCAAACTGCGCTATTCACCGAACATGTGTTTTTTGTCTTGAGGTTTCGCTGTCAGAGGTTACCCTCTGGCTCACCATCACAACATCTTGGATTATCCAAGATGATTTAAATACGTGGTCGGTGAAGAGGGATTCGAACCCCCGACCCTCTGGTCCCAAACCAGATGCGCTACCAAACTGCGCTATTCACCGAACATGTGTTTTTTGTCTCGAGATTTCGCTGTCAGAGGGTCGTCCTCTGGTCCGCTATTCCCAAGAGCCGGATGCGCTACCAAACTGCGCTATTCACCGACAATGCTGATCCGCTGCACGCCTCAGAGGTGGCTTATATTACGCATCCGCGCTTAAGACTCAAGCATTTTATCGCGATTTTTGCGTGTTACGAACCGTTCGCTTAAAGGATCGCCAGTCCAACGTTTTTTGCGACTGCAAACACATTTGAATTATCACGTGCCACTAACAAGATGTTCACTTGATCCAGATCATCGTTAACGCATTCACCCATTGGCAACCTAGTCTTAACGTTCACAGACACAGGAAGCACAAAAATGGAATTTTGGTTAGACCTACTTTTCGGTAATGCCATTGGCCTCTCCTCAATGATCGTCATTTTTGTTGCCTTGGGCATGATCTGTTTTATGGCTGGCTTCTTTGTCTACAAGGCGATGAAAACGCCAGGAACGCAATAGTTTCCTAAAACCAGTTAACGTTAAACTTGGTTGCTTACGCCGGAAGCCCGCAACGCATTTCGGCTTCTTTTTATTCACAGCGCAAAGCGTTTTACACGCTCTGCGCTTTTTTTCGTTCCCTATTCCCTATGCAGTTCACTACGCTGAAGCAGGTATCATTCACGTATTAATGCCGACTTGGGGTCAGAAATCACATCAAACGAGATCTCGGAATAGTTTACCGTTATACTCAGACAACGCACCAACAACCCCGTAACAACTATGAACGGTAACAACGAGTTCGACTTATTTCGGGAGATGATGGCAGATGTCGCGCCTATCAAACACGATACGGTCGAGAGAACCCAGCAATCACACCAACCTACGGATGCACAACTGGCTCGTCAGTTGGCGGCACAATCCCTTTCAGAGAGTGATCCTGAATACCTGTCGTTAGATTATGCCAAGATGGTGAAACCAGACGATATTGTCGCGTTCAAGCGCCCAGGCGTTCAGGATGGCGTGTTTCGCAAATTACGCCTCGGTAAGTATGACATCCACGCCCGGCTGGACTTACACAAATACACCTTGAAAGATGCACGCGATGAAATGCTTCGTTTCCTGAAGCAATGCCAGCGTATGGACATACGCTCAGTGATCATTGTGCACGGCAAAGGCGAACGCTCTAATCCTCAGGCATTGATGAAAAGCTATATATGCCAGTGGCTGGAGCAGATAATAGATGTTCAGTGCTTTCATTCTGCACAACGTCATCAGGGGGGAACCGGTGCGGTATACGTGATGATCAAGAAGAGCCAGGAAAAGAAGCTTGAAACTCGTGAACGCCATTTAAACCGGCGCGGTTGAGTGGGAAGAAGACCTGAATCGAAAACAGGAGCCATCGGCTCCTGTTTTTGTCCAAATGCACCTTTTGGCTAGATCGTGACAATAACCCGCACAGCCAGTCCTATCAGCAACACGCCACATAGCCTGTCGATAACGACTGCTTTTTGTTTAAGTTTTTCCAGCATACGTGACGAGGAAAGCATCAGGGCCAGCAGGGTGTACCACAGACCATCAATCGCAAACGGTGTTATCACAATCACGACACGGCTGAAGGTATCAGTACCCACCGCCACAAACTGGCTGAACAATGCGAGGAAGAACAGCGCCAATTTAGGATTTAGCATGGAAATCATTGCACCGTCACGCGCCGCTTCCCACAGTGTTGTTTTTTCGCCTTTTTCCAGTTTGGCAGCGACACCGCCTTTCGCCCGTAACGATTTGATGCCAAGCCAAGCCAGATAGGCCGCACCAGCATAGGCAATGGCGGTAAAAAGCGTTGGAGACTCTTTGAGGATCACGGCCAGGCCAAGCAATGTCAGTAGTGCATAAAAGCCAACGCCCAATGCATGTGCCCAGGCTGCAACAATACCGTGTACACGACCGCCTGCCAGACTGTGACGCATCATCACTGCCAAACTCGGCCCCGGAGAGATGGCGCCCAGCAGGCATACCAGCGCAAGCCCCAACCAGACAGAAACAGTCACTTGGCCTCTCCTTTCACACCCATCAGGCTGTTAAGGCGCGTGATTTGTTCATTGGTTATTTCAATCATACAGTTCAGGTATCCCTGCCCGCTGCCAGAGCCTGATGCATAGCTGGCTTCAACCATTTTGCATTGTGCCTCCCGCCAATCACGAAAAGCAGAGAATGCCTGTGTCGACACGGGAACACCATGTTGCAATGAAGACAGGGCATCCAGCTTGATGAAATGCTCCCTAAGCGCCGCTTCTGTTTTATTGAGTGCATCCTGGGAAACGTTCCAGCGATTGTCGAGACAGGCTGTCACTTCAACGTGTGTTTCAGATGCTTTGTAGCAAGACATCAATGCCGAGTATTCTTTTCCTGCAAAGGCAGTTAAAGGTAAACCTAACAAAATGCCTCCCCACCAACTCTTGCACATTGATTACCCCTCCTTGCCAATAGCAGCAAATTTTCCTTGTGTCAGTGAGAGTAAATCTGATGGAGAAAGTTCAATCTCAAGGCCACGTTTTCCTGCACTGACATAAATAGTTTCAAAGGCTTGTGCACTATTATCAAGCAGTGTCGGAAGGCGTTTTCTCTGTCCAAGCGGGCTGATTCCCCCTACCACATACCCCGTGGTCTTCTCAGCAATCGCAGGGTTCGCCATTTCAGCCTTTTTCGCGCCAGTTGCCTTTGCCGCTGCTTTCAAATCCAACTGACCTGAAACCGGTACGATTGCTACTGCCAGCTTCTTGGGATCGCCATTCATAGCAAACAACAGGGTTTTAAAAACACGGGCAGGATCCTGCCCCATTACACTGGCGGCTTCCAATCCAAACTGGGTGTTGTTGGGATCATGTGCGTAGCTGTGCACGTTAAAACTGATGCCTGATTTTTCCGCCAGGATTATTGCCGGTGTCATATCCATCTCTCTGTATTGGTGCAACCTGAAACCATCAGGATATCAGGGTGATTCTTCCGCCGATAATGACATAAAAAAAGGCACTGTCACCAGTCAGACTGCTGACAAAGCCCTGGCCATTTGGCTGGGGCTTTGATCTAATAGGGGTAAGCAAATCAATCATGGATTGGGTGACATGCTTAAAGACCCTGGCCCTCAGCAATATGAATTCGAGATGGTGACACTCGAACAGTTGGTCCCCAAAAACCATCTCGTTCGCAAAATCGATGCCGCCGTCGACTTTGAATTTATCCGTGACGAAGTCGCCCATCTCTACTGCCACAACAATGGCCGTCCGGCGATAGACCCCGTTCGCCTGTTCAAAATCCTGCTCCTAGGCTTCCTCTTCGGCGTCAAAAGTGAACGCCAGCTCGTCAAAGATATCGAGGTCAACGTCGCTTACCGCTGGTTCCTTCGCATGTCGCTAACCGAAAAGGTGATTGATGCGTCCACCTTGAGCCAGAATCGCCGCCGTCGCTTCAATGATACCGACGTGTTCGAGCGCATCTTCATCCGCATCGTCGAGCAGGCGATGAACAAAGGCATGGTCGAGGGACGCGTCTTATTTACCGACAGCACTCACCTGAAAGCCAATGCCAACAAGCGTAAATACCGTAACGAACTGGTGAAACAAAACGTCAGTGCTTATGCCGAGCTGTTAGATGAAGCGGTTGACGCTGACCGTGCAGCAGAAGGAAAACGCCCACTCAAACCGAAAGATGGTCACATTGAGAAAAACACCAAAGTCAGCACCACCGACCCAGACAGCGGGTTCATGACACGGGACCAAAAACCACAGGGCTTCTTCTACCTTGACCATCGCACCGTCGACGGCAAACACGGCATCATCCTCGACACCCATGTCACGCCAGGCAATGTGAATGACGCCCAACCGTATATCGCCCGTCTGGATACCACGTTAGCGCGCTTTACGCTCTCGCCTGTTGCCGCCGGGCTTGATGCCGGTTACTTCACCGCGACTATCTGCCATGAACTGGAACAACGGCAAATGCTGCCGATAATGGGATACCGCCGGCCTCACCGTACGAAGAATGCCATCAAGAAAAAGCACTTTCATTACGACAAAGAGACGGACCGCTATCTCTGTCCTCAGGGACAGGAGCTGGTTTACAAGACCACCAACCGTCAGGCATACCGCGAGTATCACTCTGACCCACAGATATGCAAAACCTGTCCGCTGCGCGATGATTGCACCAAGAGCAAGAATCACAAACGGGTGATAACCCGGCACCTGTTCGAGAAATCGGTAGAGAATGCCAATGCCTTGAGGCTGACAGCCTGGGGAAAGAAAGTGTACCGACGACGGGCAGAGACGGTGGAGCGAAGCTTCGCAGATGCCAAACAACATCATGGCCATCGCTATGCGAGGTTCCGTGGTCTGTTGAAAGTACAAATCCAATGCTGGTTGGCGGCAGCAGCGCAAAACATCAAGAAGATAGCCTTACTGGAGGCTTATCTTCGCAAAATTGGGCTTAATACGCGCCAAATAGCTCAGATAGTGAAGCAAATCAGCTTCTGTGGGTTAAAAGCAGCCTGAACATAACAATATGGAAAAATAGCGCGATCGCGGCCTTCGGCCGCTAACAAAAGAAAACCCCGCTTGAAAAAGCGGGGTTAGTCAGCAATCTGGCACTGTCACCAGTGCCTTGTGTCTCTGACGTGAGGTTGTACGCCAGTGTATGCGGTGCTTACTTGTAAGTGATCTCGCCGTTTGGCGCATACTTGTTCACATCAAGAGGAGAATTTTTCTCCATGAAGTCTTTCAGCACTTCCGCATCCACAAATCCCGTATTCACGTTACCCGGGTGGTCTGTCAGTTTCGGATAACCATCACCGCCTGCTGCGTTGTAGCTAGGTACGGTAAAGCGGTAAGTTTTATTGAGATCCAAAGGCTCACCGCCAATCACCACATCGCTTACGCCATCAGGTGACACTGTCATCGAGATGCCGTAAAACTGCGCATAGGCACCTGAATCCACTGGTTTGGTCGCCACTGCATTCAGGTAATCTAACACTTCAGCGCCGCTCATATCGGTATAGGTCACCATGTTGGCAAACGGTTGTACAGTCAGCACATCTTTGTAAGTCACATCGCCTGCTCCAATCGAGGCACGGACACCGCCTGAGTTCATCACCGCGAAATCAGCTTTCGCACGCTCTTTGTGCGCTGCAGCAATCAAGCGACCTAGGTTGGTTTGCTGAAAACGCACCACATTACGGTCACCTTGCAGGTGACCGTTGGTCTCTGCAATTTTCACGTTCAGTTTTTCCTGTCCTTTCTCTTGATACGGTTTCAGGAAATCATACAGTGCTTTGTCTTTAGGGATTTCGTTTTGGATGAACACACGTTTTGAATCACCGTTAACCTCAATTTTCTTCTTCAGGTTCACAGGGATCAGATCATAAGAAACCAGGTTCAACTCGCCATTGCGGAATTCAAAATCCGCTTTACCGACATATTTTCCCCATTCATGCGCCTGAACAATCCAGGTACCGTTCTGGTGGTCAGGCTTACACTCATCTCCCGGTTTGAACGACTTGTTATACATGTTCGGGCCTTCCATACAAACAGGCTCTTGTGAGTGACCACCCACAATCATGTCCAGCGAACCTTCATTCAGGTAACGGGCCAGCTCAACATCCCCCGGCGCATTCACACCACGGTTGCCATCTTCATAGTGGCCCATGTGTGTCGCCGCGATGATGATGTCTGGCTTTTCAGTCTGTTCCAGTTCGGCAATCAGCTTTTTCGCTTCTTCTTTCGGATCGCGAAAATCCAGTTCACCAATAAACTCAGGGTTACCAATTTTCGCGGTATCTTCCGTTGTCAAACCAATAACCGCAATGCGCAGACCGTTACGCTCAAACATCTGGTATGCCTGAAATTTTCGCTTACCGGTCGCTTTGTCATAAATGTTGGCAGACAGCATAGGGAAATCTGCCCACTCCATCTGCAGATCAAGCACGTCCAGTGGGTTATCAAACTCGTGGTTACCCAATGCCATGGCATCATAACCAATCATGGTCATGCCTTTGAAATCAGGCTCTGCGTCCAGCAGATCAGACTCAGGCACACCGGTGTTGATATCACCACCAGATAGCAAAAGCACAGCCGCGCCCTGAGCTTCTGCTTCGGCACGCAGGTTGTCGATCAACGTTTTACGTGCCGCCATACCGTATTCGCCGTGACGGTTATGCCAGAAACGGCCATGGTTATCATTGGTGTGGAGTATGGTCACTTTATAAGTGGTATCGGGTTGCCAACCCGGTACCACTTTTGTCATTTCACTCGTGGTTGAACAGCCTGCCAATGTGGCAAGTAATGCAGCGCTGATGGCTGCTTTCAGAGAGAGGCGTTCCTTCATGGTGATACCTATTATCTGTGCGGCAAGGCGGAAGACTGTGCCTCCGCCTTGTCCGGGGTTTAACCTAGAGGCCGCGGCCAACAGCCCCTAGACTGCTAACAATTTCATGAAGTAGTCTAAATAGTTACACTGAACATCACATAGAACTTTCAAGAAAGTGCCATCCGGATCACTGAAAAACACTCCAACTGCGAACAAATCAGCCGAAATTGAAGTGCTTACAACATTTATCCCGGCAACTGTTGCCCTTTGCTGCGGATAATCGCCAACCCTGCTGAAATCGCAAGCAGGAAACAGTAGTAGGACTGACTGACAACGTTCAATGGCGACAGTTCGAAAATGGATCCCAATAGCAATGCCTGGGCGCCATAAGGCAACAGCCCCTGAACCACGCAAGAGAAAATATCCAGCAGGCTCGCACTTCGCTTGGGGGCGACATCATGCTGAGTGGCCAGCTCTTTTGCCACGCCACCGGCAACAATGATCGCCACCGTGTTATTCGCCGTACACAG
Source organism: Grimontia sp. THUN1695 (assembly GCF_059704325.2). Classification (NCBI taxonomy): domain Bacteria; kingdom Pseudomonadati; phylum Pseudomonadota; class Gammaproteobacteria; order Vibrionales; family Vibrionaceae; genus Grimontia; species Grimontia sp. THUN1695. Next base: position 2,071,746 of record NZ_AP046577.1, read on the forward strand.
ATTAGTCATACTGACCAAAGCTGCAATACCGCCTTCGCTGGCACGCGGAGAACCTTTTTCTGTCTCTTTGTCTGCCCGGGTAAGGATAAGCTTACTCAGCTTGTCAGTAACGAAGGCCAAGCCCCCTTGCTGACGCATCAACTCTGCCAGACCACCAATCAGCAATGACAACAGGAAGATCTCCTGCATATTGCCAAAACCTTTGTAGATATCCTGGCTGAATGCCATCACATCATAGTCTGCCGTTTGCGCCATCCCCACCAAACCCGCAAACACGATACCAATGGTGAGCACCACAAACACATTCATGCCATAAACCGCCAGCACCAGGATAGTCAGGTAGGGCAATACCGCCAGCCAATCAATGTCACCGGCGACAGGGGCGTCGGTGACTTCATTGGCAAAGAAAAAAATCACCAATGCCACCAGCGCCGCTGGCAACGCGATCTTGATGTTTTCACGGAACTTGTCCTTCATATGACAGCCTTGGGATCGTGTCGCTGCAATGGTGGTGTCTGAAATGATGGAAAGGTTGTCACCGAACATAGCGCCACTTAGCACAACCCCCGCCATTAAAGCAGCATCAATGCCCGTGGTATCGGCAATACCCAACGCAACTGGCGCCACTGCAGCAATCGTCCCCATAGAAGTACCCATCGCTGTCGCAATGAATGCTGAAATTAAAAACAGGCCTGGCAGAATAAAGCTGGAGGGAAGAATAGCCAGCCCCAGATTCACCGTGGCATCAACCCCCCCCGTCGCTTTCGCCACGGCAGAAAATGCACCCGCAAGCAGGTAGATCAAACACATCGCGGTAATATCGCGATGGGAAACCCCCTCAATAAACTGCCCAATAGCACCATTGAGCGTTTCTTTGCTCATCAGTATTGCCAGCATAATGGCAGGCAACACGGCAATGGGGGCAGGAAGTTGATAAAAGGCAAAATCGACATTCTGGGCCGAAAAGTAAATGCCCGTACCAATAAACAGGCACAGGAAAAGCCCGAAGGGCAAGAGTGCGATCGCCGATGGCGTAATGGTTGTTTGCTTCTTTGTCATGTTGTATTGCATATTTTTTATGGAGTGAAACGCAGGGTAATGCTAAAGCAGAAAGTCGTCAACATCTAGACGTCTAAACGTCCGCTAAATATATCGAGAGAATCATTGTTCACTGTGCCCATATTGCTCTGGAGACTAACCCCACTACATGCTATCTATCCTATAGATGAAAAAAAACCGGCGTTTTCGCCGGCTTTCCTTTGTCCTTGCGATGGCGCTTAGCGGATATCCAGATCGTCGAAACTTTTCACCAAATCATCCAGCGCTTTCATTTGCGTCAGGAATGGCTCCAGTTTATCCAAAGGCAGCGCTGATGGACCGTCGCAACGCGCTTTATCCGGATCCGGGTGCGCTTCAATGAACAGACCCGCAATCTTGGTTCCCAGACCTGCACGCGCCAAATCGACGGTCTGCTCACGACGGCCACCGGATGCTGCGCCCATTGGATCGCGACACTGCAGTGAGTGGGTCACGTCAAAAATGATTGGGCTGCCGTTGCTGGCTTTTTTCATCACATCAAAGCCAAGCATATCGACAACCAGGTTATCGTATCCCATGCACGAACCACGCTCACACAGGATCACTTTGTCGTTGCCACATTCGGCAAACTTATCAACGATATTACCAACCTGGCCAGGGCTCATGAATTGTGGTTTTTTCACGTTGATCACAGAACCGGTTTTCGCCATGGCTTCAACCAGATCTGTCTGGCGTGCCAGAAACGCAGGAAGCTGGATCACATCCACCACTTCAGACACCGGTTGCGCCTGTGCTTCGGTATGTACGTCGGTGATGATTTTCACGCCGAAAGTCTCTTTCAGCTCCTGAAAAATCTTCATACCCTCTTCCATGCCTGGGCCACGGTATGAGTGCACAGAGGAACGGTTTGCTTTGTCAAAAGACGCCTTAAACACGTATGGAATCCCCAGTTTCTGGGTCACTTCCACGTAGTGTTCACAGATCTGCATCGCCAGATCTCGAGACTCCAACACATTCATCCCGGCAAAAAGAACAAATGGCTTGTCATTTGCAACTTGAATATCGCCAATCTGAACCGTTTTTTGTGTTGTCATGGTGAGTTCCTGATTAATGGAAAATAGGGGCCTGTGCGGTCAATACTTTGACCTGCAGTTTCAAAAGCTCAGCCGCCGGATCGTCCGGACAGTGAGCGATAAAATATTCGTAGTCTTCCGCCGCCACCCAGTCGCAATTCAATTGTTGGAAAATATAGCCACGGTCACGGATTTCATACGGATCATCCGGGCGGAAAGAAAGCGCAAGTTCACTGCAACGCAGCGCCATGGCGTAATTTTCTTCACGCAGCAGCGCGCTTTTGATCACCGCCAACCAACGACCAATCAATGTTGGGTTATCTGTCACTTTCAGATACTCGGCATACAGCTTTGCCGTTGGCCCTTCTTTGCCCACCAGCCAGCCTCGCAAGATCCGATCGGACAGAAATTCGCCATCAAACGGGTTAATGTACTGCGCGTCTCGGTGGTGCCAGCTGACTTTGAGTATCAACTGCGTCGGAAACCCGACAGGTTCTACCGGCAGATCCAGACGATGAGCAAAGAACAGAAACAACGCACCGAGACTCACCGGAATCCCTTTACGGCGCTTAAGCACCTTTTCCACAAACGCATTTTCAGAGGAAAAGTATTGCTCGAAGTCACCTTTAAAGCCCCATTCTTTATAGAAAAGTCTCAGCAGGCCTTCCAACCTCAGTTCGTCATTGGCTTCTCCTGCCAGTAAATTTTCAGCATCCTTCGCCAGCAGTTCAAGCTCCGCCCGAACCCAATGCATGGATGTCGCCGGATCAATGGCAGCGTTCAATGCCAACGCACCCTCTACCAATGTCAGCTCATCTAATTCCTGGTCCGTAAACGCGATCATTTTTACCCCAACAGATGTGGTGTTTTGGTCATAGCAAGGCTTGCGGCCGCATAGACCCAACCTAAAGCACCAAAGAAAGCAAACAACCGGAACATGGTTCCCTGACTGTATTTCAAGGCGACAAAACCAAGGGCAATGTATGCCAGGACACAGGTCAGTTTTTCAGTCATCCACACCCCTTGTGGTGTGAACGGGTAGAAACCAGTGATAAATATTAAAGCAACACCGGTTCCCAATAAAATGGTATCAATAACGTGTGGGACTACTTTAACCCACTTTTTCTCCAGAATTTTGCTGTCCATCATGCGCCATGCAAAGCGAATGATGAAAAGGGTTACGCTCAGGGCGATGAACATCAGGTGAGTATGCTTCAATGCAATGTACATAGTTCCGTAAGTCTCTCTTTTAGATTTGTTGTTATAGGTCTGTTGACCTTTGGTATTAGCGAACAAAACGCCCTAAGGTAACACGATCGAGACCAGCATAATCGTGCTGCGTCTCAACATCGATGAATCCTGCACCACAAAAAAGCGTGCGTACCGCTTTCCCCTGATCGTATCCATGCTCAATCAGTAGCCAGCCACCATCAACCAGGTATTCCGGGCTTTGTTGACAGATAACCCAGATATCGGCCAAACCGTGCTCACCAGAAACCAACGCCGATTTCGGTTCAAATCGCACATCACCTTGCGACAGATGCGGGTCTTCCGGGTCGATATACGGCGGGTTGCTGACAATCATGGAAAAGCGCTGTGCCGGCACATTGCTAAACCAGCTGCTTTGCATAAATTGGGCATTTTTGATGCCATTTTCAAGCCCATTTTTTGCCGCCAGTGCCACGGCTTCGGCGCGAAGATCCACGCCGGTCACTACAATGTCTTTTCGCTCGCTGGCGATGGCAAGGGCTATAGCGCCGGTGCCGGTGCCTAAATCCAGCACCGCACCGTCACCTTGTGGCAAACGCTCAAGGGCAAGCTCAACCAGACGTTCAGTATCAGGGCGTGGGATTAAGGTGCTCGGCTCAACATTGAGGCGCAGTGACCAGAAATCACGGTAGCCAATGATATAGGCAACAGGTTCACCGGATTTTCGGCGCTCCAGCAGCGTATTGAAGGCCGCCTCCTCGTCTTCCGTCAGCACTTTGTCCGACCAGGTGTAAAGGTAACTGCTGGGTTTATCGAGGACATGGCAAAGCAGCACAGACGCATCAATACGCGGAGAGGGGCTTTGGTGTTCTGCTAACAAAAGCGCTGCATCACGCAGCGCATTTTCAATGGTGACGGGCATCAGTGTTGCTCAGCCAGTGCCGCCAGTTGGTCTGCCTGGAATTCGTGGATGATGGGTTGGATCAGTGAATCCAGATCGCCTTCCATTACTTCATCCAAGCGATACACTGTCAGGTTAATACGATGGTCAGACACCCGGCCCTGTGGATAGTTGTAGGTGCGGATGCGGTCTGAACGGTCACCGGAACCGAGCAGGTTACGGCGGGTGCTCGCCTGTTCAGCAGCACGCTTTTCTTCTTCCGCTTTGATCAGGCGAGCGGCAAGAACGGCCATAGCTTTGGCTTTGTTTTTGTGCTGTGAACGCTCGTCCTGACACTCGACTACCGTGCCCGTTGGCAAGTGGGTAATACGAATAGCAGAATCAGTGGTGTTAACGTGCTGGCCGCCAGCGCCCGACGAACGGAAGGTGTCGATTTTCAGATCAGCCGGGTTAATTTCCGGGATTTCAGCTTCCGGAATTTCCGGCAAAATGGCCACGGTACACGCAGAGGTGTGAACACGGCCCTGGGATTCAGTCGCAGGAACACGCTGAACGCGATGACCGCCTGACTCAAACTTCATCACGCCATAGGCACCATCGCCATTCACTTTGGCAATCATCTCTTTGTAACCGCCATGTTCACCATGGTTGGCGTTGATCACTTCTACGCGCCATCCTTTGGATTCAGCAAAACGGCTATACATACGGAAAAGATCACCCGCAAAAATCGCCGCTTCATCGCCGCCCGCACCCGCACGGATTTCGAGGAAGCAATTACGCTCATCGTTCGGATCTTTGGGCAGCAACAGCACCTGAAGTTCATCCGTCAGGCGTTCGATGTCTTCTTTCGCCGCCTTCACTTCTTCCTGCGCCATTTCGCGCATTTCAGGATCGTCTTCATTCGCCATTTCCTGAGCGGCTTCCAGATCGCTCTCCGCCTGTTTGTAGGCAGAGAAACACTTGATCACTTCTTCCAGCTGGCTGTACTCTTTGGAAAGCGAGCGGAACCGGTCTTGATCAGAGATAACACTGGGATCGCCCAGCAAGTGCTGCACTTCTTCGTAACGCTCACTGAGCGCTTCCAGTTTGGCAAGAATAGATGGTTTCATATCAATTTAAAAAACTATTTCAGGGGATCCAGACCTAAGCTCTGACGGAGCGTTTCCAGTATACGCTCGTCGCCATTTCTGGCAGCTTCCTGCATGGCCTGAGTTGGCGCATGGATCAGTTTATTGGTCAATTTATTGCTCAGCTCGATAACCACCTTTTTGGGGTCTGCACCACTGGCGAGGGCTTGTAAGCTCTTGCTGAGCAATTCATTTTTGAGTGCTTCTGACTGGGCGCGGTATTGTTTTATACTGTCCACTGCCCCGCGGGAACGCATCCATGTCATAAAGCCGACACTTTCTTCGTCAACAATCGCCTCGGCCTGAATGGCAGCCGCCTTGCGTTGGTCGCGGTTGCGTTCCACAATCGAGTGCAAGTCATCGACAGTATACAGGTAAGCGTCGTTCAGCTCGCCTACTTCTTCTTCGATATCTCTTGGCACTGCAATATCAATCAGCAGCATCGGTTGGTGACGGCGTGCTTTAATCGCTTTTTCCACCATGCCTTTACCAATGATTGGCAGAGGAGCGGCGGTCGAGCTGATCACAATATCAGCTTTGTGCATATACTCTGGAATTTCTTCCAACGAAATGATCTCTGCACCAAATGCTTCGGCAAAAGGTTTTGCCCGTTCCCGGGTTCGGTTGGCGACAATAATATTCTGGCACTTGTGCTCAAAAAGGTGCTTGGCGACCAATTCAATGGTTTCACCCGCCCCGACCAACAGAGCTGTAGACGTTTCCAGAGATTCGAAAATCTGGCGTGCCAGAGAGCAAGCAGCAAAGGCAACAGATACGGCATTGCCACCAATATCCGTTTCAGTTCGGACGCGTTTAGCAACTGTAAACGTTTTTTGGAACAGGCGTTCCAGCGAACCCATCACGGCATCTTGCTCGACAGACTCTGCATACGCCTGCTTGACCTGCCCCAGAATTTGCGGCTCTCCCAACACCAGAGAATCCAACCCACAGGCTACACGCATTAAATGCTGGGCGGCGGCCTGATCATGATGGGTATAAAGACACGGAAGAAGCGCTTCACTGTCGAGATTATGGAATTCACAAAGCCAATCGACCAACGCACCGGGGCCGGGCTGGTCGATTTCACAGTAGATTTCAGTGCGGTTACAGGTAGACACAATCACCCCGCTCTGCACCACCTGCTTTTCTTTAAGATCGAGCAAGGCATCGCGAAGTTGCTGCGGAGAAAAAGCGACTTTCTCACGCAAGTCGACCGTAGCGGTCTTGTGATTAATTCCAAGAACTAACAAGCTCATTAAGCAAGATTACCGACAGCACCAGGTGAAATCCGAGCCGTGAATTTTACTTTATGGGCCCGTCGAATAAAAGATAACATTAGTTTCCTATCCTCGATAACAAGCAGAAGTGTGACTTTCCCACTTTCTTAACAAGCTATTCGTTCTTATTTTCAACAAGTCACGTTCAGGGTCTTTATACCCAATAACTGACCTTGATCAGAGAGATTTTTAAACATTACATCGATATAATCATTGCCCTTCTCTGCTCTGCGCAGAGAAAATAAATATGGAGTTTGCTTATGTTCAGACATCACCACATCTTGGTACTTTTTTTACTGACCCTTGTGGGGATGACCGGATGTTCCACCCAACCAATTCCCCAAACTGAATGGCAAACCCACCAAGCAATGCTATCCGCCATCACCCGTTTTACTGCCAAAGGCAAAGTGGCACTGATCAGCCCCGAACAACGGGTCTCTGCCCATTTTGTCTGGGAACAGGAGGGGGATAAATTGTCACTGCGCCTGAGCAATTTCCTTGGCAGTACCCTATTCAAGCTTGATGCCACACCGGATGCCGCCGTCTTGGTTGATGGTGACGGCAAACGCTACGTTGACCGAAACGCCGCCAGTCTTCTGAAACGGCTGACCGGCATTGCCTTACCTGTTGATGAAATGATGCGTTGGGTAAAAGGCCTGCCTGCAGAGCAAAACGCATACACCTTGGGTGCAGATAACCGGCTGGCTTCTCTCAGTGAAAACAAGACCGATACTCTCCAAAAGGGTTGGCAGTTGGATTACACCGCTTATGATGCGGACACCAACAACCTGCTGCCATCCAAAATTAAAATGACACTCAACCAACAAAAAGTGAACCTGGTGATCTCTGAATGGGTTTATCCGCAATGATGCACAACACCACGACCTGGCCAGCCCCCGCCAAACTCAACCTTTTTCTCTACATCACAGGACGCCGTGACAATGGCTACCATGACCTGCAAACCCTTTTTCAGTTTCTGGATTATGGCGACACGCTCTCGATTACCCCCAATGACAGCGGTAACGTCACCCTGTCACCGAAAATAGACGGCGTGACAGTTAAAGAAAATCTCATTTACCGCGCGGCGATGGCTATCAAAAACCAAACCGGCTGTTCGCTTGGCGCTCATATCCACGTGGAAAAAGTGCTCCCAATGGGCGGTGGTCTGGGTGGTGGCTCATCCAATGCAGCGACAACGCTGGTAGCCCTGAACCACCTTTGGCAAACCCAGTTATCGGTTGATGAACTGGCGGATATAGGCCTGACACTCGGTGCAGATGTGCCAGTATTCGTGCGCGGCACCACCGCGTTTGCTGAGGGGATTGGCGAATTACTGCAACCAACTGAAGCGGAAGAAAAATGGTATCTGGTCGCCAAACCGGATGTGAGCATCGCTACTGCAAAAATTTTTGGTCACCCTGATCTGACCCGAAATACGCCTAAGCGCACATTAAATGCGCTGTTGTCAACAAAATACGAAAACGATTGCGAAAAGATAGTCAGAGAGTTGTTTCCAGAGGTTGATAAGGCTCTTTCGTGGCTGCTAGAATACGCGCCGTCGAGACTGACTGGGACCGGCGCCTGCGTTTTTGCTGAATTTGAAGACGAACAGGACGCGCGATCCACGTTTAACAAATTGCCCGACTGGCTCACTGGCTTTGTCGCACGTGGTGTGAATACTTCTCCACTACTGTCGACACTCAAAGCGCAATGAGACAGACAACACTCAATGGATGCAACCCCGAGGTTTTCCACCGTGCCTGATATGAAGCTGTTTGCTGGTAATGCAACGCCTGTACTCGCCCAACGTATCGCGAATCGTCTATACATGTCTTTGGGTGACGCTACCGTCAGCCGTTTTTCTGATGGTGAAGTGTGTGTACAAATCAATGAAAACGTACGGGGTAGCGACGTATTCGTTATCCAGTCGACCTGTGCGCCAACCAATGACAATCTGATGGAACTGGTTGTGATGATCGACGCACTGCGTCGCGCATCAGCTGGCAGAATCACTGCTGTTATTCCTTACTTCGGTTACGCGCGTCAGGATCGCCGTGTGCGTTCAGCGCGTGTGCCAATCACTGCGAAAGTTATCGCAGACTTCCTGTCAAACGTGGGGGTTGACCGCGTTCTGACTGTTGACCTACACGCCGAGCAAATCCAGGGTTTCTTCGATGTGCCTGTGGACAACATCTTCGGTACACCAGTTCTTCTGGAAGACATGCTGGCGAAGAAACTGGAAGATCCTGTGGTGGTTTCTCCAGACATCGGTGGCGTTGTACGTGCACGTGCAACCGCAAAACTGCTAGACGACACTGACATTGCAATCATCGACAAACGCCGCCCACGTGCGAACGTTTCTCAGGTGATGCACCTTATTGGTGACGTTGAAGGCCGTGACTGCATCATCGTTGATGATATGATCGACACCGGTGGCACCCTGTGCAAAGCCGCAGAAGCGCTAAAAAACCGTGGCGCGAAACGTGTATTTGCATACGCAACGCACGCCGTGTTCTCTGGCAACGCGCCACAAAACATCAAAGATTCTGTGATTGATGAAGTGATTGTGACTGACTCCATCCCACTGACTGCAGAAATGCAGGCAACCGGTCGCGTATCTCAGTTGACGCTATCTGGCATGTTGGCTGAAGCTATCCGTCGCATCAGCAACGAAGAGTCTATCTCTGCAATGTTCGATTCTTAATCGTTCCTTTTCGCAACGAAAATGCCTCGCTTTTGCGGGGCATTTTTGTTTTACGCAGATAATGGTAGGATAAGCCGCTTTTGGCACTGGGTAGTTTTACCGTGGTGCCAGTGACTGTCAACACCGAACAACGAGAATCTCACCGTGAGCGATCAAATTCGTCTTTTAGTGGGTCTGGCAAATCCAGGGCCGGAATATGCAAAAACCCGTCACAATGCGGGCGCCTGGGTAGTGGAAGAGTTAGCACGCATCCATAACGTGTCACTCAAAGAAGACAAAAAGTACTTCGGGTTAACAGCCAGAATCAGTGTAGGCGGTGAAGACCTGCGCCTGCTTATCCCCACCACCTTTATGAACCTGTCAGGCAAATCCGTGTCGGCACTGGCGAACTTTTTCCAAATTAAGCCAGAACAAATCATGGTCGCACATGATGAACTTGACTTGCCACCAGGGGTTGCCAAATTTAAAAAAGGCGGTGGGCACGGTGGGCACAACGGCCTGCGTGATATCATCAGCAAACTGGGCAACAACAAAGAATTCTATCGTCTTCGTGTTGGGATTGGGCATCCGGGACACAAAGACAAAGTGGCAGGTTATGTGCTGACCAAAGCGCCTGCCAATGAACACAGCCAAATCGAGCAGGCCGTTGATGAAGCCGTCCGCTGCATCGACATTTTGCTGAAAGACGATTTGGCTAAGGCGCAAAATCGCCTGCATACATTTAAAGCGCAGTAAGCCAAAGGCTATGCGTGCGTACCAATCAGATTAATGAGTGAGTATTCATCTGATTGGTATCATTCTGTTTCTACAACGAAAGGTTACCATCTCATGGGTTTTAAATGCGGTATCGTTGGTCTGCCAAACGTCGGCAAATCAACTCTGTTCAACGCTCTGACCAAAGCCGGTATCGAAGCGGCTAACTTCCCGTTCTGTACTATCGAACCAAACACAGGTGTGGTGCCCGTGCCAGATCTGCGTCTGGACGCACTGGCAAAGATCGTGAACCCCCAGCGCGTACTGCCAACCACGATGGAATTTGTCGACATCGCGGGTCTGGTTGCCGGCGCATCCAAAGGGGAAGGCCTGGGTAACAAGTTCCTGGCAAACATCCGTGAAACCGATGCTATCGGCCACGTTGTCCGTTGTTTTGAAAATGACAACATTATCCACGTTGCGGGCAAAGTTAACCCAGCCGATGATATCGAAGTGATCAACACCGAGCTGGCACTGGCTGACATGGAAGCGTGTGAACGTGCCATCCAGCGTCAGGCGAAGAAAGCCAAAGGCGGTGACCGTGATGCAAAGTTTGAAATCTCAGTACTGGAAAAGCTGTTGCCGGTGCTGGAAGAAGGCAAAATGCTGCGTTCTGTGAAGCTGACCAAAGAAGAAAAAGCAGCCATTGATTACCTGAACTTCCTGACCATGAAGCCAACCATGTACATCGCCAACGTGAACGATGACGGCTTTGAAAATAACCCTTACCTGGATCAGGTGCGCGAGATTGCAGAAGCAGAAGGCGCTACCGTGGTGGCGGTTTGTGCAGAAATCGAAGGCGAATTGTCTGAACTGGACGCAGAAGAAGCAGCAGTATTCCTGGAAGAAATGGGGCTGGAAGAACCGGGATTGAACCGCGTTATCCGGGCTGGTTACGAGCTCTTAACCCTGCAAACTTACTTTACTGCCGGTGTGAAGGAAGTGCGTGCGTGGACTATCCCTGTCGGTGCAACTGCACCACAAGCAGCAGGCAAGATCCACTCTGATTTTGAGAAAGGCTTCATCCGGGCAGAAATCATCGGTTATGACGATTTTATCGAACATAACGGTGAAGCCGGTGCAAAAGTGGCGGGGAAATGGCGTCTGGAAGGCAAAGACTACATCGTTCAGGACGGCGACGTTATCCACTTCCGCTTTAATGTGTAACAGCCTACCTCTAAAATGTTAAAAAGCTGGTTTTTACCAGCTTTTTATCTTCAGAAAGCGTAAAAACAGCCGCTTTCACCACCAAGAATGGTTATAAATCCGCTCATCCTGCTCATTTTCACAGCGAAGTCGCTGAATTGATAAAAAATCCAAGAAAAAAAGTTGACGTCATCCGAGCTTCTTCGCATAATGCGCCCCGCACTTGGGGGACATCCCCGGAAAGTTTAGATGGCTACGTAGCTCAGTTGGTTAGAGCACATCACTCATAATGATGGGGTCACAGGTTCAAATCCCGTCGTAGCCACCATCTCCTTTCCTGTGTAAAACAATGCGATGGTGGCGGAATTGGTAGACGCGCTAGCTTCAGGTGTTAGTGTCCTTACGGACGTGAGAGTTCAAGTCTCTCCCTTCGCACCAAAATCTTTGCTGACAGACAGCAAAGTAACTGTTGGGGTATCGCCAAGCGGTAAGGCAACGGGTTTTGATCCCGTCATTCCCTGGTTCGAATCCAGGTACCCCAGCCATATTTCGGGTTGGCTACGTAGCTCAGTTGGTTAGAGCACATCACTCATAATGATGGGGTCACAGGTTCAAATCCCGTCGTAGCCACCATTAATCCTGAAGGTCTTGAGACTTTCAGCCAGATAAGAGAAACTGCCAAATCTCGGGAAGCGAAGGCTTCCAGTCTGGGGAAAAATTTGCGATGGTGGCGGAATTGGTAGACGCGCTAGCTTCAGGTGTTAGTGCCCTTACGGGCGTGAGAGTTCAAGTCTCTCCCTTCGCACCAAATACCTTGCTCAATAGAGAGTCAGACAAGGCTAAAAACTGACAAACAATACGGTATGCGATGGTGGCGGAATTGGTAGACGCGCTAGCTTCAGGTGTTAGTGTCCTTACGGACGTGAGAGTTCAAGTCTCTCCCTTCGCACCAATCCCCTTGCTCGATATGAGCGTCAGACAAGGTTAAAAACTGACAAACAATACGGTATGCGATGGTGGCGGAATTGGTAGACGCGCTAGCTTCAGGTGTTAGTGTCCTTACGGACGTGAGAGTTCAAGTCTCTCCCTTCGCACCAAAATCTTTGCTGACAGACAGCAAAGTAACTGTTGGGGTATCGCCAAGCGGTAAGGCAACGGGTTTTGATCCCGTCATTCCCTGGTTCGAATCCAGGTACCCCAGCCATATTCAAGAGCTCGCTTAGTGCGGGCTTTTTTCGTTTTTATCTCCCTGATATTTACGTGGTTGAAAGCCATACTGAACCTTGTAGGCTTAGGATCTCGCTCACCAAGGAATGATGCTGTCATGGCGACCACTGAAACCCCGATCAAACACCAGCGCTATCTTTCATTACCTGAAGAGATGTATACCCCTCTCGCGCCAAGCCGGGTAGACGCCCCTTCCCTGCTTGCTCTCAACCATGACTTACTCGATGAGTACGGGCTCTCCCCCGACTGGTTTGAAGATGCCGCCGGGATCCACTTTCTGGCAGGCAACGGCAACTATAAAACCACCCACCCCATTGCGATGGCATATGCAGGCCACCAATTTGGCTACTACTCTCCTTTACTGGGTGATGGACGCGCCCATATGCTGGGTCAATGTCAGACCAAGGCAGGCGAGTATGTGGATGTCCAGCTGAAAGGCTCAGGCAGAACACCTTATTCCCGTGGCGGCGATGGACGCGCAACCGTCGGCGCTGTTATCCGTGAATATCTTATCAGCGAAGCGATGGCTGGTCTGGGTATTCCAACCACCCGCACCCTTGCCATTTTAGGCACCGACGAATCCGTGATGCGTGACTACCAAATGGTGCCGGGTGGCATTCAGGTGCGTACCGGCGCCAGCCATATCCGTGTCGGTTCGTTTCAGTATGCGTATGCCAAACTGGGAGAGCGCGGCGTACAAGCGCTGGCCGATCACCTGATCGCCCATCATTTCCAGGATCTTTCCAGGCATGATGACAAGTACCCTGCTTTGCTCGAGGCGATTGCCACCAGACAGGCACACCTGATTGCAAAGTGGATGCTGGTTGGCTTTATCCATGGCGTGATGAATACCGACAATATGTCACTGGTGGGTGAAACCATTGATTTTGGCCCGTGCGCATTTATGGATGCGTTCAAAGCCAGCAAAGTTTTCAGCTCCATCGACCGTGATGGCAGGTATGCCTGGGACCAACAGGCCAATATCGGCTACTGGAACCTGTCGCGGCTTGCTGAAACCTTGCTGCCACTGTTTGCTGATGACTCAGACGAGGCGATAAAGGTTGCCGAAGACAAACTCAACACCTATGTATCAACTTTTCAGGACGCCTTCCAGACTGGGTTGATGACCAAACTGGCGATTCCGTCCGGTTCACAAAAAGCAGATGAGCTTGTCAATCACACCTTGCCAACGCTGGAATCCGAGCACATTGATTTCACCCTGTTTTTTGATGCGCTGACAAGAGTCGCAAACGGAAGTGAAGGATCTGAATTGCTGTCTCTGTTCGACAACAAGGAAAAAGGCCAGCGCTGGCTCAGTGAATGGCAATCGCTGAGAGATGACAGTGAAGAGGCATTGAACGCAATGCGACAGGCTAACCCGGCACTGATTGCAAGGAACCATCAGGTAGAAAAAGCGATTGACGATGCGATGGAGAGGAACGACTTTTCACGTTTCAATCGATTGGCTGAGGCATTGAAAACGCCTTACGCCGTGAGTAAAGAAAACCGCGATTTACAAGCGCCACCAAACCCGGAAGAACGCGTCCTGAGAACGTTCTGCGGAACCTAGTCACGTTGACACAAGCTACGCTGACGCAGGATAAATGGCGATAGGCAAGACACCCAATCGCCATTGGTTCGCTATAATCCCATGGCGTATTTCAGTACCTGCTGCTTAACCGGGCCGCTGTTTTCAGCCAGCTTCAGCCCTACATTTCGCAGCAGTTTAAGCGGTGTAATGTCATTGCTGAAGCCACCATAGAACACATCCATACCGGTCTGCATGATAAGGTTATCTGGCTTGCGCTTACGCTCATAGGCTGTCAGCACGCTGACATTCGCCCAGTCCGCCCCTGCATCAGCGACGACATCCAGCAATGCATCCACGTCTTTAAACCCTAGGTTCACGCCCTGTCCGGCCAGCGGATTGATGGTATGAGCGGCATCACCAAGCAACACGACCTGTTGGTTGTAGTAACGCTGGGCATGGCGGCGGGTTAATGGGAATGCGCCTTGCTGGAGCACCTCAATATCACCCAGCTCACGGGGAAAATGCATCAGGATTTCATCCCTGAGCGCCGTTGGAGACATGGCACACAGGGATTTGATACGCGCCGGGCTGTCATACCACACTAACGATCCCTGATGTCCCGGTAATGGTAAAAAGGAACGCGGCCCTTCCGGCGTAAACCACTGCCAGGTAATATCCTGCTGCGGCAGCTCAGTCTTCACATTCACCAACATACAATGCTGGCGATAGTCCCAGACGGTTACCCCAATCTTGGCGTAATCACGAACATGGGAGTTTGCCCCGTCCGCGCCCACCAGCCAATGACCATAAAGTATCGAGCCATCATCAAGCTCAACACTGTGTCCATGATTCTCAGGGCGCATAGCAAGAATATTGCCTGGGCAAAAGATGTCCAGGTTTTCCTGGGCCTCACAGGCATGCCAAAGTGCCAGCTGGAGAACCCGGTTTTCAACGATAAAACCCAGCTGTTGCAGGTCCATGCTGTCGGCACTGAACCGGATACGGCATTCTGGGTGTTCCCAGGTTTCAAGACGTCGGTACGGGCAAACACGCATGGCGAGCACGTCATTCCATACTTTAAGGGATTGGAGGAGGGAAACGGACGCCGGTGAAATCGCGGAAACACGCAAGTCCATAGTCTGGTCAGGGGAAAAAGCTTCCGGTGCACGTCGCTCAACCATAGCAACACGTTTTCCCTGTCTGGCAAGACCCAGCGCCACCGCCGCACCCACCATGCCACCGCCGACAACGATAATATCAAATTGTTTCATAACACAATCTCTTACAATGCTGGAGGTATTCTACCGTTAACCCCATCAAATGCGACTCTCCACCTGAGCAATGCCCTAAAATCCACTAAAAAATTTGGGGAGAACGTGATCTGGTCACAGATTGACTAAAGCAGTACAATACGCGGCTTATTAACGGCCGGGCCACCTTTATCGTCATGCCCTGCTGTGTAGAACACCATGATTTCCGGCTGGGATTTCTGCGGCAAATGGCCCGTGATGTTCCCCCACTTTCCCTGCTGGAATACGTAAAACATCAACATGAGCAATGAGTTACATGGCTAAGAAACTGCTGATCAAAACCTGGGGCTGCCAGATGAACGAATACGATTCATCAAAAATGGCAGATCTGCTCAATGCGACCGGCGGCTACGAGCTGACCGAGGATCCTGAAGAAGCAGATGTGCTGCTTCTCAACACCTGTTCTATCCGTGAAAAAGCCCAGGAGAAAGTGTTCCACCAGCTGGGCCGCTGGAAAAACCTCAAGGATCAGAAGCCAGGCCTGGTGATCGGTGTTGGCGGTTGCGTGGCAACACAGGAAGGCGACCACATCCGTGAACGTGCGCCGTATGTTGATGTCATTTTCGGCCCACAAACTTTGCATCGTCTGCCAGAGATGATCAAACAGTCCCAGCAGGACGATGCACCGGTGATGGATATCTCCTTCCCGGAAATCGAGAAGTTCGACCGTCTGCCAGAACCTCGCGCAGAAGGGCCAACCGCCTTCGTTTCTATCATGGAAGGTTGCTCGAAATACTGTACCTTCTGCGTGGTGCCTTACACCCGTGGTGAAGAAGTCAGCCGCCCATTGGATGACGTGCTGTATGAAATTGCGCAACTGGCTGAGCAAGGCGTACGTGAAGTTAACCTGCTGGGCCAGAACGTTAACGCTTACCGTGGTGAAATGCACGATGGTGAGATTTGCTCGTTCGCAGAACTGCTGCGCTATGTCGCGGCTATCGACGGCATCGACCGTATCCGCTACACCACCAGCCACCCCATTGAATTCACCGATGACATCATTGAGGTGTACAAAGACACCCCGGAAGTGGTGAGCTTCCTGCACCTGCCTGTTCAGAGCGGCTCAGACCGCATCCTGACCATGATGAAACGTCCACACACGGCGATCGAATATAAATCGAAGATCCGCAAGCTACGTGAAGCGCGTCCTGGCATTGCAATCAGCTCTGACTTCATTGTGGGTTTCCCGGGTGAAACTGACGCCGATTTCGAAGCGACCATGAAGCTTATCCGTGACGTGAATTTTGACATGAGTTTCAGCTTTATCTATTCACCGCGTCCGGGAACGCCAGCGGCAGACATGCCGGATGACACCCCTGAGCAGGTGAAAAAAGAGCGCTTGTATGAGCTGCAACAGCAAATCAACGCCCAGGCGATGATCTACTCGCGCCAGATGCTGGGTACCGAACAGCGTATTCTGGTGGAAGGCCCATCGAAGAAAAACCTGATGGAACTGCGTGGCCGTACCGAAAATAACCGCGTAGTGAACTTTGAAGGCGCTGTTGATTTGATCGGACAGTTTGTTGATGTAAAAATCACAGAAGTACTGCCAAACTCCCTGCGTGGCGAGCTAGTACGTACAGAAAAAGACATGAACCTGCGCGTGGCGGTATCGCCTGCGGAAATGATGGCGAAGACACGCAAAGAAGATGATCTTGGCGTAGGCGTGTATACTCCGTAAATACCCGGAGGCCAATAAGCCATCCCAAGCCCTGCGAAAGCGGGGTAATCACTGTTATCGGCGTCCTATACAGACGCCGATAACCATTGCGAGGAAGCATTGAATAAAGTCATTACGTTAGAAGTATCACTGGAACCAGTTGATAACACACGCCTGGCCAGCCTCTGCGGCCCATTCGATGACAACATCAAACAGCTTGAGCGCCGTTTAGGTGTCGAAATCAATCACCGTAGCCACCACTTTTCTGTGGTTGGCAGACCTCACACTGCCACGGCAGCCATCGACATTCTCAAGCGTCTGTATGTGGAAACTGCACCGGTCAAAGGCCGTTTTGTTGATCTTGAACCTGAGCAGGTACATCTGGCAATCAAAGAAAGTGGTGTACTTGAGCAGAATATCGAGTCATCGATCCCGTATGGTAAAGAGATCAATATCAAAACCAAAAAAGGGGTGATCAAACCACGTACGCCAAATCAGGCGCAATATATCGCCAATATGGTCACCCATGACATTACCTTCGGGATTGGCCCTGCCGGTACAGGTAAAACCTACCTGGCCGTGGCCGCCGCCGTTGATGCTCTGGAACGTCAGGAAATCCGCCGTATCCTGCTGACCCGCCCTGCGGTTGAAGCTGGTGAGAAACTGGGTTTCCTGCCTGGCGATCTCAGCCAGAAAGTCGACCCTTACCTGCGTCCACTGTACGATGCCTTGTTTGAAATGCTCGGCTTTGAACGCGTAGAAAAGCTGATTGAGCGCAACGTGATTGAAGTGGCACCGCTCGCTTATATGCGTGGCCGTACCTTAAATGATGCATTCATTATTCTTGATGAGAGCCAGAATACCACTGTGGAACAAATGAAAATGTTCCTCACCCGTATCGGTTTCAACAGCCGCGCGGTGATCACCGGTGACGTGACGCAGATTGACTTGCCGCGTAACGTCAGATCAGGCCTTCGCCATGCGATTGAAGTGTTAGCAGATGTCAACGAAATCAGCTTCAACTTCTTCCAGGCTGATGATGTGGTTCGCCACCCTGTGGTTGCACGTATTGTGCAGGCCTATGACGCATGGGAAGCGGAAGATGCCCGTGCACGTAAACAAGCGGAAGAGCGCCGTCGCCAGGAACGCGAAGCGGCACTAAATGCTGCGCCACTGTCAGAAGAGAAGCAATCGTAAATGCACTATTTTGTTGACCTTCAAATTGCAACACAAAACACTGATAATCTGCCAACTGACGCGCAGTTCCAGCAGTGGTTTGAACAGGCGGTGCAATCATTCCGCGAACAGGCGGAAGTGACGATTCGCCTGGTAGACGAAGATGAGAGTCAGTCTCTTAACCGCGACTACCGGGGAAAAGACAAACCGACGAATGTGCTGTCGTTTCCGTTTGATGCACCACCGGGAATTGAATTGGATCTGCTCGGTGATCTGGTCATCTGTCGTCAGGTGGTCGAAAAAGAAGCCAAAGAACAGAACAAAGATCTCTTCGCCCACTGGGCACACATGGTTGTACACGGCAGTCTCCATCTGCTAGGTTATGACCATATTAACGATGAAGAAGCCGAAGAGATGGAATCCCTTGAGATCTCTATCATGAACGCGCTGGGATTTGATAACCCTTACGCGGCGGACTTCATCTAATATCAACGTTGTAAATAATGAGACAATGAACGAAGACAACTCACAAAGCTCTGAAGGTCCGAGTAGAAAGACCTTCTTCGAACGTTTAGGACAGATTTTTCAGGGTGAGCCGAAAGATCGTCAGGAACTGGTAGATGTATTCCGTGACTCGGAGCAGAACGATCTGATCGACCACGATACACGGGATATGCTCGAAGGCGTTATGCAGATTTCTGAAATGCGTATTCGAGACATCATGATTCCGCGTTCGCAGATGGTGACCATTGAGCGCTCACAGCCTCTTGAAAAAATCATCACTATTATCAATGACGCCCAGCATTCCCGCTATCCGGTGATCAGCGATGACAAAGACCATGTAGAAGGCATATTGCTGGCAAAAGACTTGCTGCGCTACCTGATGCCTGACAGCGAACCGTTCGATATCGACAAAGTAATCCGCCCAGCCGTGGTTGTACCGGAGAGCAAGCGTGTTGACCGGCTCCTGAAAGAATTTCAGGAAGAGCGCTACCACATGGCGATTGTTGTCGACGAATTCGGCGGCGTGTCTGGCGTGGTAACCATTGAAGATATCCTTGAGGAAATCGTTGGCGATATCGAAGACGAATACGACGACGAAGAAGAGCAGGAGATCCGCCAGCTCAGCAAACACACTTTTGCGGTGAAAGCGCTGACCACGCTGGAGGACTTCAATGAGAAATTCGGTTCCCAGTTCCGTGATGACGACATTGATACCATTGGCGGTCTGGTCATGACCAGCTTTGGTCATCTACCGGGACGTGGCGAAGAAGTGGACATCGACAACTTCCATTTCAAAGTCACCGCAGCAGACAGTCGACGCATCATCCAGTTGCAGGTTACTATTCCAGATACGACTGCAGAGGAAATGGCTTAAACGTCAAATGCTAAACATCGAAACAGATAAGCGGCCCCAAGCATTCATGCGGATCTTTGGGGCCGCTTTTTCTGGTGCGCTTGCCACCCTGGCATTCGCGCCATATTCATTCTGGCCGGCAATGCCGGTCTCTCTGGTGGCACTGCTCCTGCTCATTCATGGGCAGTCATCCAAACGCGCCGGTTTTATCGGCCTGAGCTGGGGTCTTGGCCAATTTGGCACCGGCGTCAGCTGGGTGTATGTGGTTATCGAAAAATTCGGTGGCTTACCCACCGCTGTCGGACTGGCATTGATTGGCCTATTGGTGCTGTATCTCGCACTCTTTCCGGCGCTGTTTGCCTATGTGATGCGCAGGATCACGCTCCCACTCGCTCCCGCTTACCTGTTACTGGCCCCCTCACTCTGGCTGCTGATTGACTGGTTCCGCGGCTGGTTCCTGACTGGCTTTCCCTGGCTGTGGCCGGGTTACAGCCAGATAGACGGGCCGCTGGCACCGCTGGCCCCTATGTTCGGCGTGCAAGGCATTACGCTGGCGCTGATGATTATTGCAGGCTCTATTGCTATCACCCTGATTAACCGAAACGCCAAGGCGCTGCTGCCTGTACTGGCTGTTGCACTGGTTAGCATAATGTCTTCGTTTGTCCCCTGGGTACAAGAAACAGGCAAGCAGGCAGATATCGCCATGGTTCAGGGCAATGTGCCACAGGAACTCAAATGGCTGCCCAGCCAACGCTGGCCAACCCTGTTGGCTTATCAAGATATGACACGCCAGAATTGGGGGGCTGATATTGTGATCTGGCCAGAAGCGGCCATCCCTGCGCTAGAGCGCGATTTACCCGACTTTCTGGCACGTCTGGATGCCGCAGCCACCCACAACGGTACCGCGGTTATTACCGGCGTACTCGACCAGAATGCGGATGGGCAGTTCTACAACAATGTGATCACTCTGGGTGACAATGGCGAAAGCGGCTATACCTACCCGGCTGCGCAGCGCTATAGCAAGCACCACCTTTTGGTCTTTGGTGAGTTTGTGCCGTTTGCGGATATTCTGCGCCCGCTCGCGCCCTTGTTTAACCTGCCGATGTCATCGTTCAGCCGCGGGGAATACACCCAGCCCAACATCCATGCCAAGGGTTACCAGCTTGCACCGGCAATTTGCTATGAGATTGCCTTTAACGATCAGGTGCGTAACAGCCTCACCGAGACATCCGATTTTATCCTGACGCTATCCAATGACACCTGGTTTGGCACCTCAATCGGCCCGCACCAGCACTTGGAAATTGCCCGCATGCGTGCGCTGGAGAACGGCAAACCCGTGCTCCGTGCCACCAATACGGGCTTAACTGCCGCTATTGGGTATCAGGGCAACCTGATTGCACAAATTCCGCAGTTTGAAACTCAGGTTCTGCGTACGAATGTACCGACTACGTCAGGGCAAACACCCTATACCCGTTTTGGTGACTGGCCGCTTTACCTCTGGATTGTTTTGTCAGGGTTTGTGCTGGTTGTGTTAACCCGGCGTCAAAACACAACAAGTGTCGCTGCGTCGCAATAATAAGAGTGTACAAGCGCCATATGGTCATGTCTTAATCAGGTCTGGGGAGCCATTCCCCAGACCTGATTTTGTTTGATTTTGCTATGGAGAGTCTTATGCGTGCCGTCGCCCGAATCGTATCTTCTGTTGTTATCCTTATCGTATCCCTGTTTACCCCTTTCACTCACGCTGAACAGGATGCCAAGCTGTTCGCAGATGCCCGGGCCGCTCTGGCAAACTTTAATCGCTATGCGCAGGTAAAACCCTTCTTCGAAAATGCATACGGCTACGCAGTGTTTCCATCCGTGGGCAAAGGCGGATTCTGGATCGGTGGCGCTTACGGCAATGGGTTAGTGTATCGGGGAAAACAGACAGTAGCTCAGGCGGAGCTGATTCAGGTTTCTGTCGGCCTGACATTTGGGGGACAGGCATTCAGCGAAATTCTATTTTTCGAAGATAAGCGCACTTTCGATAACTTTTTGTCCGGGCGCTTTGAGCTGGGGGCACAGGCATCAGCCACAGCCCTGACAGAAGGCGCGGCGGCGCACGTAGGCACCACAGGCACCTCGGCCAGTGCCAGCAATACCCAATCAAAAGCCTATTACATCAATGGGATAGCCATCTTCACTCAGGCCAAAGGCGGTTTGATGGTCGAAGCTGCACTTGCTGGGCAGAAATTCAATATCGAACCATTGGGGAATTAGGGAAAGCGGGTCCTGGGTCCTGGGTCCTGGGTCCTGGGTCCTGGGTCCTATAATACCTGCATCCCCCTTTACGACAATCTATGCAGGAAACGGCTTACGGCTAAACTGCTTGTGGCCGCATTTGATGCAGGGTGTCAGCACATCCACATGGGTATGTTCGGTCTGGTTTCCGCATTTCTCGCAAACCAGGATGCCTAGGCCAACCACTTCCCCGGCGCTGTAGACGCCGTGGTGCTGGATATCCTGCAGCACTTCGCGCCACTCCAGCTGGGTTTTGTCAGTGATCTCCGCCAATTGCTCCCAGAGGGTATTGGCGATCAGGTCCCGAAACAGGCCATCTTCGCCGTTGTGCGCTTCCTGCCCACTGTAGCGATTGCCAAACTCCTGCACATCACGCTGGAAATAGGCTTCAATCAGTGCCAATTCATCCTTTGTCATGTCTGACGCCGCTTTTACATACCGTTCGGACACATCCAGCCAACGTTGGAGCGCTTCCGGGCTGTGCTTTAGTGCTTCGCTGATCCGTTCGATCAGCACCTTGTACTCTGCTTTTTGCTTTGACATAGGCCACCTCTGCATTCAACGGTTGTTGCGTCTTCTACCTTTAGTTATTCTATGTCGATTATTTTGGTTCATTTTATACCTATCTCACAAATTCCCGGATGTCATCGATGCAAGAACAATATCGTCCACAAGACATTGAGCCTAAAGTTCAGGCCAATTGGGACAACAACAAAACCTTCGTGGTGAAAGAAGACCCAAGCAAAGAAAAGTTTTATTGCCTTTCCATGTTCCCGTACCCAAGTGGTCGTCTGCACATGGGTCACGTGCGCAACTACACCATCGGTGATGTAATTTCCCGCTACCAGCGCCTGCAAGGGAAAAACGTGATGCAGCCGATTGGCTGGGATGCGTTTGGCTTGCCGGCAGAAAACGCCGCAGTAAAAAACAAAACCGCACCGGCGCCCTGGACTTACGAAAACATCGAATACATGAAGAACCAGCTCAAACTGCTGGGCTTCGGCTATGACTGGGATCGCGAGTTTGCGACCTGTACGCCAGAATACTATCGCTGGGAGCAGGAGTTTTTCACCAAGCTGTACGAAAAAGGCCTGGTTTACAAGAAAACGTCTTCCGTCAACTGGTGCCCAAATGACCAGACCGTACTGGCAAACGAGCAGGTCGAAGACGGCTGCTGCTGGCGCTGTGATACCCCGGTAGAGCAAAAAGAGATCCCGCAGTGGTTTATCAAGATCACTGCTTATGCGCAGGAGTTGCTGGACGATCTGGATAAACTGGATGGCTGGCCTGAGCAGGTGAAAACCATGCAGCGCAACTGGATTGGCCGCTCTGAAGGTGTTGAGCTGAAATTCCAGGTGCCTGGCGAAAACGATCTGGACGTCTACACCACCCGCCCTGACACCCTGATGGGTGTGACCTACGTGGGCATCGCAGCCGGTCACCCTCTGGCGACCAAAGCTGCGCAAAACAACCCTGTGCTGGCAGCGTTTATCGACGAATGTAAAAACACCAAAGTTGCTGAAGCAGAGCTGGCAACCATGGAGAAAAAGGGTATGGATACTGGCCTTAAGGCAATCCACCCTCTTAATGGCCGCGAAGTGCCTATCTTCATCGCCAACTTCGTCCTGATGGATTACGGCACAGGTGCCGTTATGGCGGTACCGGGGCATGACCAGCGCGACTTCGAGTTTGCCACCAAATATGGCTTGGGTATCGAAGCGGTCATCCTGGATGCGGACGGCAATGCGCCGGATATTTCTGAAGCGGCTTACACCGAGAAAGGTGTGCTGTTCAACTCTGGTGAATTTGATGGCCTGAATTTCGAACAGGCGTTTGACGCGATTGCCGGAAAGCTGGAAGCAGAAGGCAAAGGTCGCAAGACCGTGAATTTCCGTCTGCGTGACTGGGGTGTTTCCCGCCAGCGTTACTGGGGCACGCCAATCCCAATGGTGACTACCGAAGACGGTGAAGTGCATCCGGTACCGACAGACCAGCTTCCGGTGATCCTGCCAGAAGATGTGGTGATGGATGGCGTGATCAGCCCGATCAAAGCGGACAAAACGTGGGCTGAGACCACTTACAAGGGCCAACCTGCACTGCGTGAAACTGACACCTTTGACACCTTTATGGAGTCAAGCTGGTACTACGCGCGCTACTGCTCGCCAAAAGCAGATAAAATGCTGGACTCAGACGCAGCAAACTACTGGCTGCCGGTTGACCAGTATATCGGTGGTATCGAGCACGCTGTGATGCACCTGCTGTACTCACGTTTCTTCCACAAACTGCTGCGCGACGCAGGCATGGTCAACAGCGACGAGCCATTCAAACGCCTGCTGTGTCAGGGCATGGTGCTGGCTGATGCGTACTACTACAACAACGACAAAGGCGCGAAGGTATGGGTTTCTCCCACCGAGGTGACCGTTGAGCGTGATGAGAAAGGCCGCATCACCAAAGCTGTCGACAGTGAAGGTCATGAACTGGTTCATGCCGGTATGACCAAGATGTCTAAGTCGAAAAACAACGGTATCGACCCGCAGGAGATGGTGGATAAATACGGTGCCGACACTGTGCGCCTGTTTATGATGTTTGCCTCTCCGGCGGACATGACCCTGGAGTGGCAAGAGTCCGGTGTGGAAGGGGCAAACCGCTTCCTGAAACGTGTCTGGAAGCTGGTTTACGAGCACACATCAAAAGGTGATGTTTCTGCGTTGGATACAACAGCACTCAATGCTGACCAGAAGACACTGCGCCGTGAAGTACACAAAACGATTGCCAAAGTAAGCGATGATATCGGCCGCCGTCAGACCTTCAACACCGCGATTGCCGCAGTGATGGAGCTGATGAACCGCCTGACCAAAGCGCCTCAGGACACAGAAACTGATCGCGCTATCCTGGATGAAGCGCTGAAAGCCATTGTAGTCATGCTGTACCCAATCACACCGCACATCAGTACCGAATTGTGGACGGCACTGGGCCAGACCGACATTGACAATACCGAATGGCCGGTAGCAGACAAAGAAGCGATGGTGGAAGACGAGAAGCTGATTATCGTTCAGGTGAACGGCAAACTTCGCGCGAAAATCACTGTAGCTGCTGATGCAGCCAAAGAGGACGTTGAAGCGATGGCTCAAAATGACGAGCATGTCGTGAAGTTCACGGAAGGCAAAACCATCCGTAAAGTGGTCTACGTGCCGGGTAAACTGGTTAATATCGTTGCAAACTAACACAGGGAGTATTCGGTGAAATCGATGTTTCGCTCTCTCCGAACCCTGCTTGTCGTGGTGGCCGCATTGGCCACCGCGTCTTGCGGATTCCATCTTCGCGGTAGTTACAACCTGCCAGACGAAATCCAAAAACTGTCCGTCACCAGCTTCGACAGGTACGGTAAGCTCACCCGGGAAATGAAGACCCAACTGCGTCTTCATGACATTGATGTCATTCCGCCAGCCCAGTCGATCGCCAACCTGCACCTAAAAAGCGAAAGCTATGGTGAAAACACCCTGTCGCTTTACCAGAACAGCCGTGTGGCAGAAAAGCAATTTGCTTATACTGTCAGCTATTCTGTGACAGTACCGGAAAAAGGCAGCTATAACTTTTCAACGTCACTGAGTCGTACTTACCTCGACAACCCACTGACGGCCCTGGCTAAGTCAGTCGAGGAGGAAATGCTGGCACAGGAAATGCGTGTGGAAGCCACGAAACAAATCATGCGACAGCTTGCCCGCCTGACTGCACACATTGAGAACTTCGAACGTAAGGAAGCCGAAGAAAAAGCATTGCGTGAGCTTTATCAGGGCGTAGAAAGCGACAAGTCAGCGATCAGTGTCGAAACCCGTTTTGACGGGAAAGATGACGAAAGAAAAGGTAAGCCCTTGTCGAGTTTTACCACCGGCGGTGAAGAAGCACCGCAATGAGGATTTACCCGGAACAACTGACACAGCGCCTTTCACAGGGGCTGTATCAAACCTACCTGATTTTTGGCAATGAACCGTTGCTGAAAGAAGAGTCCAAGCAGGCCATTATTGACACCGCCCAAAAACAGGGATTCGATGAAAAACACCGCTTTGTGGTTGACAACCAGCTGAACTGGCAGGACGTGTATGACGTTTGTCAGGCTCTGAGCCTGTTTGCCAGCCGCCAGGTGATCATCCTGACATTACCGGAAAACCCGCTGACCACCACGCAGGCCACTGCGCTTAAAGAATTACAACGTCTGCTTCACCCAGATTTGGTGCTGATACTGGATGGCCCGCGCCTGAACAAGAAGCAAGAGTCAACAAAGTGGTTTACTGCCTTCCAGCAAACTGGCCTGTATGTGCCCTGCAATACGCCGGACTCGCGTCAATTGCCCCATTTTATTGAGAACCGTTGTCACCGCCTTGGCCTGCATCCCGATCACGAATCTGTGATGCTGCTGGCGCAATGGCACGAAGGCAACCTGCTGGCCCTTTCGCAAAGCCTGATGAAACTCCAACTCCTCTACCCGGACGGCGAATTGACGTTACTGCGACTCCAGGAGGCGCTTTCCCGCCACAATCACTACACGCCGTTCCAGTTAACTGACGCACTGGTTGAGGGCAAAGCTAAACGTGCCGTGCGTATCCTACGGCAGCTTGAAGCGGAAGGCGTGGAAATCACCCTCCTGCTGCGGGTGATCCAAAAAGAGCTGGTCCAGCTTTGCAAAATGCAGGAGTTCGGGGCATCCGGTATGGGGCTGGGTAAGATTTTTGATCATTTCAGGGTCTGGCAAGCACGCCGTCCGGTGATGACTGCAGCCCTACACCGGCTGACGCAACCAACCTTGATGCACCTGCTACAACGCCTTGCCGAGATAGAGGTCATGGTGAAAACTGACTTTGACAGCCAGCCCTGGCCTGCGCTGTCAGCGTTTTGTCTCGACATGTGCGGTCATCCTGTCCATTTGGCGCCATAAATACCTGTCAGGGATGCGTCAAACCTAGACTGTGCTTGATTTCTTTCGCCATGACCAATGGTATAATTTTGAGGTTTATCCTGCATTTGTTTGCAGAGTAAGGTACCAAACACCGATAAGGGGAACACATTGCTTCCGGAACAACTTCAACACTTTGTTGTCGATAAAGCAGATGATATGAAAGCCATGGACATCGTCACACTGGATGTCCGCGACAAAAGCAGCATTACCGATTTTATGGTGCTTTGCACAGGCAATTCCAAGCGCCATGTTTCCTCCATCGCAGAGCATGTCGCCGATGAAGCCCGTGCTGCCAATATACATACGCTGGGCATGGAAGGCGAAAACGAAGGCGAATGGGTAGTGCTGGATCTTGGCGATGTGATGCTGCATATCATGCAAGAAGAGCAGCGTCAGTTGTACCAGCTAGAAAAGCTGTGGAACTGACACGATGAAGTTACAACTGATTGCGGTTGGCACAAAAATGCCAAAATGGGTAGAGGAAGGCTACAAAGAATACAGTCGCCGCTTCCCGAAAGACATGCCATTGGAACTGGTTGAAATCCCCGCAGGCAAACGTGGAAAAAATGCCGATATTCCACGCATCCTGCAAAAAGAAGGGGAAGCCATGTTGGCCGCCATTCCCAAAGGCAACCGCATCATTACGCTGGATATTCCGGGCAAGCGCTGGGATACCGAGCAACTGGCAGAACAGCTGGAAAGCTGGAAATTGGATGGTCGCGACGTGTCTATTCTGATTGGGGGCCCTGAGGGGCTGGCGCCGGCATGCAAAGCCGCTGCTGACCAAAGTTGGTCCCTGTCGCCATTGACACTCCCTCACCCGCTGGTTCGTGTGGTGATGGCTGAAAGCCTCTATCGCGCCTGGAGTATCACGGCAAATCACCCTTACCACCGGGAATAATTCATGAAGCACAAGCGTAGTCCGATACGCGATCACCAAGCTGAATCTTCACTGTTTTTCCGCCGGGCCGTTGTGGCTTTCGGCGGTATTTTCGTTCTTGTCTGTGTCCTGCTCCTCAACCTGTATAACATTCAGGTGGAAGACCATGATGATTACATCACCCGTTCCAACGACAACCGCATCAAAGTCGTGCCTGTCGCGCCAAACCGCGGCCTGATTTACGACCGCAACGGCAAACTGCTGGCAGAAAACCGTCCGGTCTATGCACTGGAAATTACCCCGGAACAGGTCAAAGATATTCCTGACACCATTGCACGCCTAAAAGAACTGCTGCCTATCTCAGAGAGTGAACTGAAGGCTTTTGAACGGGATAAAAAGCGAACCCGCCGCTTTAACTCTGTTACGCTAAAAAACCAGATGACAGAAGATGAAGTCGCGGTTTTCTCCGCCAACCAACACAAATTCCCCGGCGTTGAAATCAAAGGTTACCTGAAACGCTATTACCCCTATGGTGATGCGCTGACACACGTACTGGGCTATGTTGCAAAAATCAACGACAAAGACATCAACCGCCTGGAACGCCAGGGGGTCATTAACAATTACAAGGCGACACGTGATATCGGCAAACTTGGGATTGAACGTTTCTACGAATCTGAGCTGCACGGTACTGCTGGCTATCAGGAAGTGGAGGTCAACAGCCGTGGCCGCATTATCCGTACCCTGAAATACGTGCCGCCTGAGCCAGGAAAGGATTTGGTGCTGAACCTGGATGTCGATCTACAGCTCTATATCCGCGATATCCTCGGCGAGCGTCGCGGTGCCGTGGTGGTGCTGGATCCCAAAGACTCGTCAGTACTGGCGATGGTGTCCACGCCAAGTTACGACCCTAACCTGTTTGTCCATGGCATTTCCAGCAAAGACTACCGGGAGCTTCTGAACGACAAAAACCGGCCTCTGGTAAACCGGGCGACACTGGGTATCTATCCCCCCGCATCTACCGTCAAACCTTTTATTGCTGTGGCTGCACTGGAAGAGAAAACAATCACGCTGAACACGACGCGAAACGATCCGGGCTACTGGCGCCTGCCAAACTCCACATCCCGTCCTTTCCGTGACTGGCTTCCATGGGGCCATGGTCGGGTTAACATTGTTCAGTCCATAGAAGAATCCGTCGATACTTTCTTCTACCAAATAGCCTATGATTTGGGGATCGATAAATTATCAACCTGGATGAGTCGTTTTGGTTTTGGTGATTACACCGGTATTGATATTCACGAGGAAAGCCGGGCAAATATGCCAACCCGCGAGTGGAAAATGGCGCGTCACCGCCAGCCTTGGTACAAAGGGGACACCATTCCTGTTGGTATCGGCCAGGGCTACTGGACAGCAACCCCAATGCAACTTGCCAAAGCCACTGCTGTTTTGGTAAACCGTGGCGTGGTCAATCCTCCCCACCTGCTGCAAAGTATCGGAGACGGGGGCGTAATGAAAAAAGTGGCGCTGACACCCTACCCTCCTATTTCGGGTGTGAATAGAAAGTATTGGGATGCGGCCCTGGAAGGAATGCGTCTGGTCAACCATGGTAAAAAAGGCACCGCACGCCGTGCGTTTGCCAACACCGAATATGACACCGGCGGTAAATCTGGTACCGCACAGGTGTTTGGGCTGGGTGAAGATGAAAAGTACAATGCCGATGAACTTGCCGAGCACCTTCGTGACCACGCCCTGTACACCGGCTTTGCACCCTTTGAGAACCCGAAAGTGATTGTCTCTATGGTACTGGAGAATGCTGGCGGTGGCTCGAGCAACGGTGCTCCTATTGCACGTCGCATCTTCGATCACATGCTGATTGAAAAACACGAAGGGAAAGCAGAAAAGGAGCCAGTTCAATGAGCTTATTGGCATCAACAGGCCAAAAGAAAACCCTGTTCGAACGTTTGCACATTGACCTCCCTTTACTGCTGGGGATCCTTGCCCTGATGGGGTTTGGCCTGATAGTCATGTGGAGTGCCAGCGGCCAAAGCATTGCTATGATGGAGCGGCAGGTTATCCGCATCTTTCTCTCATTGGGCGTGATGTTTGTCCTCGCCCAGGTTTCTCCCAGACATTATGAGTTCTGGGCGCCCTATCTGTACGTTACTGGCTTGATGATGTTAGTTGCCGTGCTCCTTTTTGGTGAAACCGCCAAAGGGGCGCAACGCTGGCTGGATTTGGGGATCATCACTTTTCAGCCGTCGGAGCTTATCAAACTGGCTGTACCATTAATGATCGCCAGGTTTATCGGTAAAGAGCCATTACCGCCAAGGTTCCAGACCTTAGTGATTGGCCTTGTGATGGTGTTTGTTCCCACCATTCTTATCGCCAAACAACCGGATCTGGGGACTTCTATCCTGATCGCTGCCTCCGGTATTTTTGTGTTATTTTTATCCGGCATCAGCTGGCGGATCACTCTGTCTGCCGCCGCCTTGGTCGCCGCTTTTCTGCCTGTGCTCTGGTTCTTCCTGATGCGTGAATACCAGCGCGTACGTGTACGTACCCTGTTCGATCCCGAGTCAGATCCTTTGGGTGCAGGCTATCACATCATCCAGTCAAAAATTGCCATCGGCTCAGGGGGGCTATCCGGTAAGGGTTGGCTGCAAGGCACCCAGTCACAGCTCGAGTTTTTGCCAGAGCGGCACACAGACTTTATCTTCGCAGTCATCGCAGAAGAATGGGGGCTGATTGGTGTCGCCTGCCTGCTGGCGTTGTATCTGTTTATTATTGGTCGTGGCCTACTGCTCGCTGGCCGTGCACAAACCCCCTTTGGACGCATGATGACAGGCAGTATTGTGCTCAGCTTTTTTGTTTATGTCTTCGTCAACATCGGCATGGTCAGCGGCATCCTTCCGGTTGTTGGTGTCCCCTTGCCACTGGTGAGCTATGGTGGCACATCCATGGTGACTCTGATGGCAGGTTTTGGCATCTTAATGTCTATCCATACTCATAGAAAAATGCTTTCTAAGGCTCTCTAATGAAAAAAATACTGGTGATCATCGCTCTTTTTCTTGCTGGCTGCGCCACACAAAGTGACGACCGCTACAGCCTGGAACACGACAAAGCGCCGGAAGCGTTGCCAACTCTCGCCCATGTTGAGAATGCACAACCACGCTATGAACCCTACAGCCGGGCCGGAAATAAAGATTATACGGTACGGGGAAAAAACTATCAGATACTGAAGCATCCTGAGAACTATACCGAGGAAGGCATCGCATCCTGGTATGGCAAAAAGTTTCATGGTCACAAAACCTCGAACGGGGAAATTTATGACATGTACTCTATGTCAGCTGCGCACAAAACCCTGCCGCTGCCAAGCTATGTAGAAGTAGAAAATACCGCCAATGGCAAAAAAGCGGTCGTCCGTGTCAATGATCGGGGACCATTCCACGAAGGTCGTATCATTGATCTCAGCTATGCCGCAGCGTCAAAACTCGACATCATAAAAACGGGTACCGCACCGGTAAAAGTGACGCTACTCAAGGTTGATAAACCCCAGGACAATAATGAATGGCAAAGTGCGCGGCTAAACCGCTATTTTATACAACTGGCCGCCATCTCCGATCGTGAGAAAGCCGAGCAGGCTGCAAACACATTCAACAAGCAATTTGAACTGCCCACCGACATCCGTCAATCCGGCAGTGTTTACCGCGTCCGACTGGGGCCATTTTATGACTACGACAAAACCCAGCAAGCCGCCTTGCTTGCCCGTGAAAAACAAATAAACGGGGCCTTTGTCGTTGTTGAACCGATTTCTGATGAACCGACGCAGAAATCCAGTGTCAGTAACTAAACATCGTCTTTAGTAAGTTGTTGTAACCTCGTCTGACACTGCACTGGCTATCTGATATAGTGTCGACAGTTTTTGACTGAAGAAATACCAAGTAAGTACTTATACCTATGAATAAATCACCCTCATTGTTGCGCTCTTTAGTCCTCTCGACTGCTGTCTTCTCATCTGCTGCAGTTGTTGCAGCCCCAACCGTTGTACCAGATGCGCCTCAAATCGCGGCAAAAGGGTACGTTTTAATGGATTATAATTCGGGTAAGATCCTGGCCGAAAACAACGCCTATGAACGTCTTAATCCGGCCAGCCTGACCAAAATGATGACCAGCTACGTCATCGGACAGGAGATCGAGCGCGGTAACATCAGTCTTGATGACGACGTTGTCATCAGCAAAAACGCCTGGGCGAAAAACTTCCCGGGCAGTTCAAAAATGTTCATCGAGGTCGGCACCACAGTTAAAGTGGAAGACTTGAACCGTGGCATCATCATCCAGTCCGGTAACGACGCATGTGTGGCGATGGCAGAACACATTGCCGGCTCTGAAGATTCATTCGTTGATCTAATGAACGGCTGGGCAAAAACCCTGGGCATGAACAACACCAAATTCTCCAACTCCCATGGCCTGGATGACGATGGTCTGTACTCTACCCCCTATGATATGGCACTTCTCGGTCAGGCACTGATCCGTGACGTACCGGAAGAATACCGTATCTATAACGAAAAATCGTTCACCTATAACGGCATCACCCAATACAACCGTAACGGTCTGCTTTGGGATAAAAGCATGAACGTGGACGGCATCAAAACCGGCCATACCGAGAAAGCCGGTTACAGCCTGGTCAGCTCTGCCACTGAAGGCGACATGCGCTTGATTGCCGTGGTAATGGGCACGGAAAGCGCCAATGCGCGTAAAGCAGAAAGCAAGAAATTGTTGAACTACGGTTTCCGCTTCTTCGAAACGGTTGCACCACACAAAGCAGGCGAAACATTTGTGACAGAGAAGGTGTGGATGGGTGACACAGATCAGGTCGCACTCGGCGTTGCTAAAGACACTTATGTCACATTACCACGAGGTAAAGCAAAAAATCTGGAAGCCAGTTTTGTGCTCGAGAAGACTCTGGAAGCGCCTATTGCTAAAGGGGATGTTGTCGGTAAGCTTTACTACCAGATTGACGGTGAAGACATCGCAGAATACCCGCTGGTTGCTTTAATTGATGTTCAGGAAGGCGGTCTTTTCAGCCGTCTTCTGGACTATATCATGATGTTCTTAAAGAGCTTGTTTTAAACCAGAATCGGCACTATTCAGGGCAGCCAGTCGCTGCCCTGTTTATTTTCACGTATGGCTCACACCTCGAGGATCATGTCGCCAACTTGTTTTCTCCCTACAGGACGATTAGTATTCATTCCCAACAAATTGCGTGATCACTCGCACAACTATTCTGGGTTCACAGCATCTCAGTTGTGACCTGTTCTGGAGTAACAAATGCAAGAGCAACCAAAACTCAAAGACCTGCTGGAATTCCCCTGTAAGTTTACCTACAAGGTGATGGGATATGCGAAGCCAGAGCTGACAGATCTGGTTTTGGAAGTGATCCAGCGCCACGCGCCGGGCGACTATAGCCCAAGTGTGAAACCAAGCGGAAAAGGGACCTATAACGCCGTTTCTGTCACTATTACAGCCACATCTATCGAGCAAGTTGAAACCCTGTACAAAGAGCTGGGTGAGATAAACATTGTACGCATGGTGCTATAACCTTCCTTTTCGCTAACAGCAAAACGCCAATACCCATACAAACAGACGGCTGTTATTTCAGCCGTCTGTCATTATAATGTCGTGACTGAAACCACTCACCCCATCATTTTTCAATCCTGGTAGGTGTAACTTGCAGCAGAACCGCCTCATTATCAGACAACTTGGACTGCGCCCCTACGAGCCAACATGGAAAGCCATGCATGTTTTTACCGATGAGCGCAATGGCGATACCACGGATGAAGTATGGTTAGTCGAACACGAACCTGTCTTTACTCAGGGGCAAGCAGGAAAGGCTGAGCACCTTCTGGCAACTGGTGATATTCCTGTTGTCCAGAGTGACCGCGGCGGACAGGTGACCTACCATGGTCCGGGTCAACAGGTGGCTTATTTCCTGATCGATCTGAAACGCAAAAAAATGGGCGTTCGTGAGCTGGTCACCGCGATTGAGAACATTGTGATCGATACCCTCGTCCATTACGGTATCAAATCCCGTGCGCGTCCTGATGCGCCGGGTGTTTACGTGGGCGATGACAAAATCTGCTCGTTGGGTCTTCGAATCCGACGAGGCTGCTCTTTCCATGGGCTAGCGCTTAACGTCAATATGGACCTGTCACCATTCCTTCGTATCAACCCTTGTGGCTATGAAGGCATGACCATGACACAAACCGTCGATTTAGGGGGCCCGGCATCACTTGCCGAGTTATACCCTGTGCTAGTAGAAAAACTGACTTCGCATCTGGGCTATGATCAGGTCGAGTCCCTAACAGAAAGCAATCAACTATGAGCAAACCGATCCAGATGGAACGCGGAGTTAAGTACCGCGACGCAGACAAAATGGCGCTCATCCCGGTCAAGAACATGCCGACCGAACAAAAAGAGATGCTGCGCAAACCTGAGTGGATGAAGATCAAGCTGCCTGCGGACAGCAAACGCATTCAGGACATTAAATCCGCGATGCGTAAGAACAATCTGCACTCGGTGTGCGAGGAAGCATCCTGCCCGAACCTGGCAGAGTGCTTCAACCACGGTACAGCTACCTTTATGATTCTGGGGGCTATCTGTACCCGCCGCTGTCCATTCTGTGACGTTGCCCATGGCCGCCCACTGGCACCGGATGCACAGGAGCCGCAGAAACTGGCCCAGACTATCCGTGACATGAAACTCAAGTATGTTGTTGTCACTTCGGTAGACCGTGACGACCTACGTGATGGGGGAGCTCAACATTTTGCTGATTGTATCCGTGAGATCCGTGCACTAAACCCTGATATCCGCATCGAGACCCTGGTTCCTGATTTCCGTGGCCGCATGGAGACAGCGCTGGATATTCTAAGAGACAACCCACCGGATGTGTTTAACCACAACCTAGAAACCGCACCACGTCTATACCGTAAAGCGCGCCCAGGGGCGAACTACAAGTGGTCGCTGGAATTGCTGAAGAAATTTGGCGAAATGCACCCGGATGTCCCAACCAAATCGGGTCTGATGATGGGCCTTGGTGAGACCAAAGAAGAGATCATCGATGTGCTGAAAGATCTTCGCGCACACGGTGTGACCATGCTGACCCTTGGCCAGTATCTGGCCCCAAGCCGCCATCACTTACCGGTTGAACGCTACGTGCCGCCAGAAGAGTTTGACGAGCTGAAACAAATCGCGCTGGATTTAGGGTTTACCCATGCCGCATGTGGACCATTCGTGCGCTCGTCTTACCATGCTGACCTGCAAGCGCAAGGTGTCGAAGTCAAATAAAACCGATAGCACTGTATTCTGTTATCAAAAAGCAAGGCGCTCAATGAGCGCCTTGCCTTTGTTATTGGTCAGTGATGTGGTCAGCTATGCGCGGGGCAGGTAATCTGCCTTACCCACCCATTTGTAGGTGGTCAACTCTTCCAGCCCCATTGGGCCACGGGCATGGAGTTTCTGGGTAGACACTGCCACCTCTGCGCCTAATCCAAACTGTGCACCATCAGTAAAGCGGGTCGATGCATTCACATAAACCGCCGCAGAGCCCGCACCATTGATAAAGGCTTCTGCCGAGGTCAGGTCATTGGTCAGGATGGCATCTGAATGGCTCGCGTTATGATCACGCATATGTTTAAGCGCAGCATGTACATCCGCCACCACGGCAACACCTAAGGTATAACCCAACCACTCAGTATCAAAGTCGCCTTCGCCGGCTTCACGCAGTTTTTTCACACCATCCAGCAGGGGTAATGCCGTTTTATCCGCCACAATGTCGAGGTTGTTATCGTTGAACAGTGGCGTCAGCTTTTGCAGGATATCTTCAGCCACTGCTTCGTGCACCAACAGGGTATCCAGCGCGTTACAGGCAGACGGACGCTGAACCTTGGCATTGATGATCACATCCAGTGAACGCTCTAAGTCCGCCGTTTTATCAACAAACAGGTGACTGATACCAAAACCACCAATGATTACTGGGATCGTACTGTTTTCCTTACACATTTTGTGAAGACCAGCGCCGCCACGGGGGATAATCATGTCGACATATTTGTCAAGGCGAAGCAATTCACCCACCAACTCACGGTCCGGTTTCTCAATGTACTGAACCGATGCCGCAGGCAAGTCTGCTTTCTCCAGTGCCGTCTGGATCACTTTGACCAGCTCAACGTTAGAGTGAAAGGTCTCGCGACCACCACGCAGAATGCTGGCATTACCGGTTTTCAGGCACAAAGAGGCAATATCAATGGTGACATTCGGGCGGGCTTCATAAATCACGCCAATGACGCCGATAGGTTCACGGCGACGGCTCAATGTCATGCCGTTTTCCAGCACCTTGCAGTCGATCTCGCTGCCCACCGGATCAGAAAGCGAAATCACATTGCGAACGTCTGCCGCAATGCCAGCCAATCGCGCTTCATTCAGTAAAAGACGGTCGAGCATCGCGTCCGGCAACCCCGCCTTGCGACCTGCTTCAATATCTTTTGCGTTGGCAGCAAGAATGGTTGCTGCATTTGCTTCCAGCTCATCAGCCATCACCGCCAGCGCTCTGTTTTTCTGTGCGGTAG
Organism: Grimontia sp. THUN1695; assembly: GCF_059704325.2. Lineage (NCBI taxonomy): Bacteria > Pseudomonadati > Pseudomonadota > Gammaproteobacteria > Vibrionales > Vibrionaceae > Grimontia > Grimontia sp. THUN1695. The sequence goes on from NZ_AP046577.1 coordinate 2,107,967, forward strand.
GCGCTGTTGCCAGAATATAGGCAGCGTCCTTCGCTGCGCGTCCCATTTGTTGAAGACTCATTTCAGCCTCTATTGCTCTTCCTGATTGACAGTGGCAAATGCCACTGCCTGATTAATCGATAACGACCAAATCGTCGCAATGTACCGCAACCGCGCCATGGGCGTAGCCCAGAATATCCTGGATCTCCTGGCTGTGCCGGCCTGCAATCGCACTCAGATCTTTGCTTGAATAGCGGCAAATACCGCGTGCCAGCAACTTGCCTTTCTGGTCGCAAATACGCGCGACTGCTCCTCGGTCAAAATGGCCTTCTACACCGGTAATGCCTTTTGATAGCAAACTGCTATGGCGCTCAACCACTGCTTTCGCCGCGCCATCATCAATGATGATGTTGCCCGCAGGTGGTGGTCCTGCCAGGATCCAGCGTTTGCGGCTCTCCAGTGGCGACTCAAGGGGCAGGAAACGGGTGCCTGCTTCTTTGCCATCCACCAAATGCTGGATCACTTCAGGACGGCTGCCTGCCGCGATAGTGACTTCAATACCTGCACGGCGTGCCACATCTGCAGCCTGTAATTTTGTCGCCATTCCCCCGGTTCCCAAGCCACTCACGCTGCCACCAGCAAGCTTGTGCAGGGTTTCATCAATGGTGTGGACTTCACGGATAAGTTCTGCGTCTGGATTACTGCGTGGATCAGCAGTAAACAGGCCAGGTTGATCCGTCAGCAGCAAAAGCTTGTCGGCTTCTGCCAAAATTGCTACCAGTGCAGACAGGTTATCGTTATCCCCCACCTTGATTTCAGCTGTCGCCACCGCATCATTTTCGTTCACGACAGGAACGATATTATTCGCCAGCAGTGCCTGCAGCATATCACGTGCATTCAGATAGCGTTCACGATCATCCAGATCTGCACGGGTCAGCAACATTTGGCCGATATGAATGCCATAAATGGCAAACATGCTTTCCCACTCCTGGATAAGGCGACTTTGCCCTACAGCAGCCAGCATCTGCTTGTTAGCGATAGTGTTAGCAAGTTCAGGATAGTTGAGATGTTCACGACCGGCGGCAATCGCGCCTGACGTCACGATGATGACTTTGTGTCCCTGACGAATGAGCATGGCACACTGACGTACCAATTCAACGAGATGGGCGCGGTCGATTTTTCTGGAGCCGCCAGTCAGTACACTGGTACCGAGTTTGACGACAATGGTCTGGCGATTAGCTATATCGCTAGCACCGGAATTGATAGATGAAACGTTTTCTTGGCCTGACATGACATTGACAATATAAAAGCGATTAAGCCTTTCTTTTATCAATCCCAGACCAAGATAACAAGTGATTAAAGCATCTGTTCGTGAATAATCACTGTTTCCGTTAAATCAGGCTGCTGAACCCAGTTTGGGTTGTTTAAGGGAAGGTTTGGCAGTAATTTCAAGTATAAGCTCGCCTTCTACAAATTCAGTAATCTTACTGTAAAAGGCATCTAACGAGGCTTTAACTTCATCAGAGGATTTATTTGGCACATTCACCTCTTTCCATTCACCCTCTGTATTGTATTTGCCAAACGTGTAGACATATTCAAACCCCCCCTCTTTCGGGTTAATTTCCATCCACCATCCCCAGAACTCCCGGCTATCCGGACTCTTTTTGGCATTGACACAAGCAGACAGACAATCGAAGAAATACCTGTCTTCCGTGCATTTATTTTGACGCAAATAAGGACCAAGCTGGGCGAAGCGCGTCAGCAATCGTCCATGAGAAAGCGTTTTGGTTTCATCGGTCATAGCAAGCTCCCTAAGACGAGATTCAATCGGTTTTTTTATCAATCAATATTGCTGACTAATCTGGTGCCCATCTTAAAGCCCCTGTTTTATTATGTGTTTATTAGCCAGCAAACACTGTTTGTATAACATGCAACCGTTGCAATTTCGTCCTAATGCACGGCGCTTTCGCGATTTTCACCCAGACTCTGGACATTAAGGAGATATAAATCACAAGGTTTCCCTAAACCATTTCACTGCCTCTGACATGATTCTGTGATACCCATCATGAAGTGGTTTGTTCGGTAGGGTCTTCACCTTTCCACCCTGGCTGTAAAGTGCCGCCAGTTGGTTGTCTGATTCCGGGCAAACCGGGTCTCCTTCCAGGCTCATCGCCAGAATTGGCACTTTCGTTTTACGTCCTGCCAATAACCCCTGGTTTTTCAGTGACAGTGCTTGCAGTTGAGTCAAAAATGATGCCGACGCCTGCATTTTCCCCATCCGTGATACCATGGCATCCAGATACATTGGCGGAATACGGTTAAGACGCTGCATATCGCTTAACATCGCGTGTAACACGCCACCAATAGAGACACAGGACTTCACCCGGTTCTGCTCAACAAACGCCATTCTGACAGCAGCGTTACCACCAAACCTGACGCCCATACATCCCACACGGTGATGATCTACCCAGGGTACAGAGGAAAGCTCGTTTAACATCGCCTGATGCAATCTACTGGTGTCTTGCGTCAGTGCCCAATGACTGCTTCGGCCAACAGATGGCATATCTAGCGTCAACATCGCTATATTGGCAGGGGCAAAGTAGGTTTCAAAGAGCCGGCACATGTCAGTCTGCAGCGCATCCAGACCACCACTGATGATCACCGTAGGCAACGGTGCATCTGTGTGTGGCAAATAGAGGAAGCCCTCTAAGGCACGCCCATCCACTTGTGTTACCAGGCTTTTGACTTTAAACGGGGATTTTTCAATTGCCGCATGAAACGCTTTGTTTGCCAACACCTCTGCCTGTAAAGACAAGGGATCACCTTTCAAGTGAGGGTAAGCGGCAATGCTGAAGTAAGTACAGGCGCGATACCAGTGTTCAACGGCCTCTATCCGGTTGCCCTTTTCTTCACACCCAACCGCGCACTTTTGATGCACCATCCCAGCCTGGGTCCATTCATAAGACCAATTACCCGGACGATACCCCACCACCGTGTCCAACAAGGCTTCGCTGCTGCGGTTGTTGGGAGAGCCAGCAATACGTGATAGCAAAGCTTCCATTTCAAGGGGGTCGACGCCTTGCCATATCCATTGCGGACGTCGAAGAATACGGTACCAGTTGCTGTGACTGTCACCATCAATAGCATTGTGCAAACCGTTTCGGGGCTGGTTAACTGAACCTACAATGGTTGATGTTTCTTTGGCGTGTTTATGCTGTTTGAAGAGCTTAATTGAAAGGTTTTCGGATTCGGCTGCGTTCACAGAACCTCTCCTTGTTGTAGTGTATACCGGCGTTGTTGAACAAAAGCATAACAGCGCATTTTACAGTAACTTAACGATATTTTATGTGCATGTTATATTTTTCATCAAATAAGAATCAATATGTTACGCGATAATCAAGACATCTCTGATGTATGAGGTAGCGAATAATTCTTTTAGGAAACAACGCCGGTCAGAGTCACTTTCATGGGGCGTAGCATGATCCTCATACCGATGAAAATCAAGCATCTTCAATGATCACGGGTATATCCCTTATTAGATCAAAGCCCCAGCCAAATAGCCAGGGCTTTGTCAGCACTCTGAGTGGCGTTGCCACTTCTTTTTTACTTAAACTTTTATTGATAAAAGCAATTATTTTCTGTATAAACTCGGTTTTCAGCAGCAGCTAATGCATCGGATACTGATGGATCAAAAGTCCGTCCAGTTTCTGTAAAGTTCCATGCTCGTTGACCATATTCATTAATAATTGTATCCACCTTTGTCCCGCCTCCTGCCAACGATGTCATCTCGTTCACCCTAAATTGAATGCTTCTTACCTTTCTTATATCAAAAGATCCACTACCACTCATATTATTTCCATAAATAGGCCCAAATGTTACACCTGCCGGATTATCTATTGAGTAATTCCACGTAAAACTATCTCCTTTATTTCGGTAAAAAGTGATACGTGCTTCAATATATGGATGTCTTGAACTTTGCAATACATCTGTAATTTTTTGAATACTAGGTTTTGTATGTATATTCCAAGCTTGGTTGAATATCAAAACCTCAAATATATCAATATCTCGAGTAGGTAGCAGTATATTTTTATCAAACTTTGCAGCTTTCAACTCATATGTAGGCGTTACATAAACAGGAAGAATGTTATTATGTTCGCCAATATGGAGACGCCGCCAATACATCGACTCACCATACTCTATAGTAGATGCATACCCCCCTCCAACTAAATATGGCTTAAACTCTTCTGTTTGTGACATGTAGTTAAACTTAGGATCGAAAAGTCGAGCATTTTTATGCGCATACTCACGATATGACTTTGATGTGTCTTGAACCACTTTTCCGTAAGGAAGTGGATCATTAATTGTATCACCAAATCTTCCTACTAATAAATTCATTCGTACATATGATCCAGTATTTCCAGTCATAATACGGATCGGTAAAGGATTGTAAATTGTCGGACATGTATCAAACCTTTTCCTTAACTCTTCAGGGACATTATTGGTTGTTGGTGCTGGTGGTGTATACGTATTATTCTTTGTTCCAAATGTTGTAATGTTAGCAGAAGCAGAAGCAGAAGCAGAGGCTAACATTAAAGCAAGGGCAATGGCAGATAACTTCATGCAGACTTCCTCTTTAATGGTTAAGCCTTTATTCTATATAAACAACATCAAATAATGGACAAATATAACAAAACATATAGTTATATATACATGAAGTCATTGACGTTGCTGATTTTTAGGGAAGATGCGAACAAGTCCCTGATATGAGATCATAGCGGCACGGCAAATCACAGAGCACCGACGACCCATGAGCCAACAATTAACCTTTGCCGATAGTGAGTTTTCCAGCAAACGCCGCCAAACTCGCAAAGAGATTTTTTATCCCGGATGGACAACCTGTTGCCGTGGTCTCAACTGCTCGAAGTGATTGAACCCTTTTACCCCAAAGCCAGCAACGGCCGCAGCCCGTATCTACTTGAGACAATGTTCCACATTCATTGTATGCAGCAATGGTACAGTCTTGGTGGGCGTTGTTTCCTAAAAGAATTATTCGCTACCTCATACATCAGAGATGTCTTGATTATCGCGTAACATATTGATTCTTATTTGATGAAAAATATAACATGCACATAAAATATCGTTAAGTTACTGTAAAATGCGCTGTTATGCTTTTGTTCAACAACGCCGTCTTGGTGACGAAGTGACCGAAGATGCGTTATACGAAATTGCTTCAATGCGTCAGGTTGCACAATTATCACTGGATAAAGCGATCCCAGACCGCACCACCATCATGAACTTTAGGCTCTCGCTGGAAAAGCACAAACTCACGCATAAATTATTCAATAACCGTTAACCAATGGCTGTCGGACTGCGGCGTGATGATGACGCTGGGAACCTTGGTTGATGCCACCACAATCGAAGCACCGAGCTCCACTAAGAATAAAAACAATGAGCGTGACCCAGATATGCATCAGACCAGGAAAGGCAACGAATGGTACTTCGGCATGAAAGCCCATATTGGCGTGGATGCCAACAGCGGTCTCACCCATACGCTAGTCACCACTGCCGCCAACGAACATGACCTGAACCCATTGAATAAGTTGCTGCACGGTGAAGAGGAATTCGTTTCCGGCGATGCCGGTTATCAGGGGGCAGAGAAACGGGAAGAGCTAGAAGACGCTGATGTGGAATGGTTAATCGCCGAGCGCCCCAGCAAAGTTCGCGCATTGAAAAAGCATCCCCGTAAGAACAAAACTGCCATCAAGATTGAATACCTGAAAGCCAGTATCCGTGCAAAAGTGGAACACCCATTCGCATCATCAAGTGCCAATTAGGGTTCATCAAAACGCGTTATGTTATAAGGGATTGATGAAAAATGACTCACAGTTAGCTATGTTATTCACGTTGGCAAACCTGTTTAAAGTAGACCAGATGTTGCGACGATAGCCAAGATCTGTCTGAAATCCGGGAATAGCCCGGAATAGGGCTAAAATCCGGCCTAAAACACCCATTAATTGGCTTAAATTCGAAATTTAGCGTTTAAAATTTAGGCTGGTAAAGAGAAAGGTTTGATCAAGACCTAAATTGCAGGACTTATTCGCACCTTCCCTAGGATGGTTCAATCTGACTTAGGCAACAACGCCATCTCGTATTAATGATAACTTTCAAGTGCTCAATCCTGCATCTTCAAGTTGAATGGGTATAGTTATTACAGAGAAATGCGGTTGTATTTAAATCTACTTCCGTCCCCGCTCTTTTTAATAAATAACATTGTTCATTAATCCTCTGAATACTATAGAAAAAAACCGCACCCTTTTTGTCTATCAACTTTAGTGTATCACCTGAAATTAAATCATACTCAAATACACCAAACTCTGTCGGTTTAAGAGAGAATGATTGGCCACCTACCAACGTCAACGCAATTTTTTTTGAAAACTGAACTGCTACAACTTGATCACTTTGTCCATTAGGTAAAATTCTAATTGAAGAATATTCATTCTTATTTAAACATTGGAATGCCAATAGCAATAGTAAGTTCATAAACACGCTTGTTAGTAAAAGAAATTTAAAATAGCTACTATCGACAGACAAATAGGTTAGTACCTTTTTCATTGTAGCACTCCGTGTCGCCTAATTTTACGACTGTTTTATCTTCATCAACCGTTACAAACTTTGTTTCTATAGATAAATTTCTTATATTTTTATCGAAAGCCCATGACAAATAATTATTATAACACACATTAAACAACTGAAATGCCATCATAAAAAATGATAGTCCCAGCACACTGAGCTTTAAAAGTCTTTTATTATTTTCATACAAGTAGTATAGAACTTCTGAAATATTACCATTTAGAGGATTTGAGCTCTTTAATGTGTCATCAACTACTGAGTTAACAGGCTCATCTAATATGTAACTATCTACTTCCTGCAAGCTTTCAACCTTTACTACATTTGAAAACTTATATCCTAATCCATGGTTGTTAATTAAAATCTTCTTATCTTTATCAGAAAGTAGATTACGAGTTCTATTGACTAACTGAGTGATACTCTCAACAGATATATTTCCACCTCGCCATAAAGATTCCTGAATCTCATAGCGTGAAGTATACTGGGGAAAACGCTCAATCAATAAGGAAATCAACTCGATCTGTTTAGGAGTGGCCTTTTGTTTCACCTCAATGATCTCTTGGCTATTTCTGCCTATATTTCCCGTATCCAGATCTATAAACAGGTTTTCAATTAAGAATAGATTCATACTCCCCTCTATTGTTATATACCCATTCAACGTGAAGATTCAGGATTAAGCACTTGAAAGTTATCATTTATACGAGACGCTAAAGAGCCTGTGATGTTTGGAAGGATCACAGTGAAAAATCGGCCAATAGCCGCTTCAAAATCCCGTTTACTTTTGAAGTAGACATTGTTCCTTACCTGCTCGTTCATCACATTCCAAAGCCGTTCTATCGGATTAAGATTGGGACTGTAGGGCGGTAAATAGTGGAGCTCAATAAGCACCATCGTCTGTGAAGCCGATAAGCGACTGCTGGACCCGCCATTTTCAGGTTTGAGTTTATCGGACTGCGCGTAATCGTGAAGGTGACGGAGAACGGTGGTTTCGTGAATACGCAAGGCTTGGGAAATCATGGCAGTACTCCAACCTTCAGAATCAAGCAGTACCGCTTTAATGCGGTCACGCACTCGACCATCACACGTTTTATCGTGCCGGTTTTCGAGTTTATGTTTTTGCTTGTCGGTCAAAGTTACTTTCATGGGACGTAGCATGATCCTCATACTGCTAAAAATCCAGCATCTTCAATGAGTACGGGTAAAGTAGGGGAGATTTTAAAAGAAAAAAACTGATGAGCACAATATCAATATCAGCTTTTTTAAACAAAAAACAAAAACAAAAAGCTTAAACAGATACCAGGCCCGAAAGGAATAACCAACATCCCAGAAGAATTAACTCTTTTCTCAACATAATAAGCTAAAATTGAAATAAAAACAGACAATGGAATGAGCAACAAAAACTCATTAAACCTCAGAAAAAAACTTAATGTTAAAAATAATTTCACATCCCCAAATCCCAAAACCATAGGAATCTCTAAACATTTCCAAAACACATAGGTCAAACCTATAACAATGAGTGTAAAAGATAGTGACTTTACTACTTCATACCATGCTATGTCACTAACAAAAAAATGATAGCCACACCCAGTGATAAATAAAGAGATTAGCAGTGCATCTGGAATAATCTTATATTTATAGTCAATAATTGCTATACAATAAATATGCACTATCAATGAAAGAAGGATAAATAACTCTATACTCCAACGATAATCACAAAGAACAAAGATCCCTGTAAAAGCTATTCCTATAAAAAACTCAGATAATGGATAGCGTATCGGTATAACATTCTGACAATGGCGACATCGTCCTTTTAACCACATCCAAGAAAAAATCGGTATATTGTCTCTTTTCAATATGGTTTTTCTACAACTTGGACAAAAAGAGTGGGGCCACCAAAGGTTTATCCCACTTTCTGGATTAAGGATCATGACTGGCAGCCGATAAATCACAACATTCAAGAAGCTGCCAATACATAACCCCAATACCATGACATAAAACATAAATAAAGGAGTCAAGTCCATCATTTAACCTGTCATCTTTGAGAGTTGATCAGAAAGAGAGAACAGGGCAATAAATACCCAAACAACACAGCCACCTAGTGTTAAGGTTGCCATTGATTTAAGCATACCTGCTAGTTTAGTAATACTTTCTTCAATATCTTCCTTAGTTTTAGTTGCTACTGAATCCAAAACATCGTTGAAAGAACCAAGACCAGAGTATAAAGCAATGTTGAGTAGTTCTGTCCCTCCTAGCAGTCCCGTGTTAAGGGATTCACTGTAGTCAAGTCCATGTGCCATTCGCTCAAGCATTTTTTTGAGATGTGATTTGAACCAACGATTACCATTCTGTTCAATAATCACAATACTTTCTTGTAGCGGGATATGGTTCTTAAGCATCATCGCTAACGTATTTAAAAAGATAGATGAAACCAACTTCTTATAGATATTGAACGGAATGATACGGTCAAGATAACGGTTTCTTATATCACCTGAAACGTTGAACATGACGGTACGAATACCAAAAACCAATGCTGCTATACCAATAAGGATATTGATCCATAGACCGTGATAAAGTGCTGTACCGAACTGGTACAGCAGTGCTGTTACTCCCGGCCACTGGCTCACATCTAATACTGTTTCAAAGGCAGGAAAAACCTTTACAGCATAACCTGCAATAACAACAAGTGATAACGCAAACATGATCGATGGAAAGCTCACCGCTGAAATGAGCTTTTTACTCAACTTATCGTTGTAATTAATCACATCAACAAGGCCAGAGAAACCGTTTGCTAACGCACCACTCTTTTCAGCAGCATGGATCGAACTCAATTCCTCTTGGGGGATCAATCCTTCAAATGCGGAAGTAATTGAGTTAGAGCTAGTCATCTTTGTGGTTAATACTTCTAGCTTTTTGACAAAGGAGCGGCCAAGGATGGCCCCTCCACTGTCCCGTAGTTTTACAATTGAGTCATACACAGGTAGCTGTGCATTAATCATATCTGCACAGAATTTGTATAGATAAAGCCGCTGTTGTTTATTAAATTTTTTCAAGGATATACTCCACGTCTTCTTCAGGTAAGGCACCGAACTCTAGGTGGAACCAGTCATAACAAACTCGCCCTTGCAACGAATAAGCGAAGGCTTTTTCTCGTATAGAGAACCCTTCACGCATCGTTGTAGTGGCTCGGCGTTTATTACGCCAGAGCTGGTATACCTTTAAAAATGCATGGTTGGCCAATGCCTCTAATTCATCTTGTGTCGGGAGAATGTATTCAACAGTTAGCTGGCGACCAGCAACACCACGGAAATTACACTTCATACAACCTTCCGAAGAAGAGGTATAAACCGTCATTTCACGGCCACATACTGTGACTTGCTTTGGCTCTTTACAGTGTTCACAAAGTACAGGCACTAGCTTCTGGCACTGTAATCCCGCAATAAAGCCTGGTGTTGAAAGCTTATCGGCTGGAATACCTAATGCCGTCAAACGTTGTAGTAGGGTTACAATGTTTCCTGCATGAACGGTAGTAAAACAATAGTGACCACTCTCTACAGCACCAGCAAGTGCATTTGAAGAAACAGGATCACGAATCTCTCCCACCATGAGCACATCAGGATCTCGTCGCAATGCCGACTTGATCGCAGAATGGAAACCACCACCATCGACATCCAACACACTACTCTGCTTGGCACCATAAATTTGGTATTCAACAGGATCCTCAACCGTTAGGAAGCACCCTTTATCGTCGTAACGGTTAACTTGCATCCACTCCATCAAATTCTTCAGAGTGGTTGATTTACCTGAGCCAGTCGTACCCGCAATGATATACGCACCATATGGGTTACTTAGGATCCGCTTTACATCCTCAATTTCGCCTTCAGAGAGGCCAATGCGGTTTAAATCCGGCACGATAGTAGTACTTAAACCTGAAGGGATAATCCGCAGTACGCAGTGATAACAACCATCCGTTTCACCAAACACAGGGTAATGAGCATAACGGAAGCGATAACTTCTGCCGCCCAATGTATAAAGAATGTTCGCATTTTGAGCGATACTTCGGTTCCAAGTAGTTTCCTTAGTCGTTGCTTGTACGTTGTACAACACAAACACCAACTCATCACACTTCTTCGCTGTCATATAGGAGTCAACAAACAGAACCCCATTTATACGTAGCTCAACTTTGGCAACCGTATCACCTCGTGTAATATGCAGGTCACTCGCTCCCTGATCGACAGCATGCAACAGTAGCTTTTCTAATTGAACTTGAATATCACTAGTCGTATCAGCATCTTGTTCATCTTCTGCATCACGAGCATTCTGAACATAATTGAAGTACTCGTCGTTGCTAAGCGCAATAACGGAATCGATATCCATTTTATATTGATACTTAGCCTTCAGGGTCTGAACCTGAATATAGACCAGATCCAGATCCTGTTCTGTGGTTAAGCCAAGTACAAGTGCGTTATGAACATCGTTCGATGCAACGATAAATTCTTCTTCTAGCTTTACTGAGTGCCAGTGGCTACGTTGCAGATCTTTAAAACCGACATCGAGCAACTTTAGCGTCATATTACAGCCTATTGATTACGACTTTACCTTCACCACTTTTAGCGATGATATACATCACGCCACCTGAGCGGAATTTTTCTCCAAGGTTGAAAAACTCCAAACGACTACCTACCTTTACCCCAGCTTTAGTAATACCGCCAAGATCTGTCGTTAGAACTAACTGAGGTTTAGGCGCAACATAAGGGCGCGGCTTAGCGGTAGGTGTAGTCGGCACCTGTACTGTTGGTTGTGGAGGGGGCGTATATAATTGACCGCGAAGTTCTTGTTTACGTTGTTGAACATCTAAAATTTTTAGCTGTAGCTCTTCTAGCTGCAGCTCTTGCTCAAGTTTGAGCTTGGCCTGGTTGAACTGTAAGCTATCATTTAACAAATCACGCATATAAGCCTGGCTTGGGCTTTCTTGAACTTTTTCGACAGTTTCATTTCCTGCAACAGTTGCTTCGTCAGAATGACTTGCACCCTCCGAAGCTAAGGCTGATGTGCTTAGCAAAGCTAAGGCAAGAAAAGACAGCTTATTCAGTTTTACTTTTTGCATACTAATTTACCTTTAACAGTAATATTGTCAGGTGCCCATTCCATGTTTGAAATTAAAAGGTTCTCACCATATGGCCATGATGCAGTAAAAGACAACAGTTCAGATGAACCAGGAACACTTAATTGCCAATCCCCTACTAGCAATCCATAAGGTTTTAATTCAGTGTATTTAATTTCTTCATCAATAACTGAGGATGAAGGCAGCGCTGTCATTTCCAACTTATAAGAATTTATCGAGTTATAACTGTAAACATAGTTAATGACATCATTACAAGATGGAGCTGCTATCTCTTTATTATCTTGATATTTCTCCAAATAAGGATGCTGATTTAAATAACTTGGTAGACCAGTATATTCAATCCCTTCCTCACTAAATGAACCAAGAAAATCTTGCTTATCTTGTGTTATCACAGGAACATTAAAAATACTACCAGGCTCAAAGATAAATTGTAAGTTACATTGTCCACCATCACAATTAGCGGCCGAAGGATTCAGCCCTGTATTACGCAATAACAATTGTTGTTTACGCAATGCATCATGCTGTTTTACCAATGAACCCAGATCTCCCCCATTAAAGGATGAGGAGTAAAATTTACGAATTGAGCTAATTTTCTGCGCTTTTTGTTGAGCTGCTCGTTGTTCAGCAGCCAATCGTTCCTTCTCTTGTTGATCTTGGTAATACCAATAACCACTTACAGCACCTGCAATTAATAAACCACATACAGACAGAGCGATGTAAAATATTTTTCGCTCACTTCCAACAATAGCTTGTTTGATATTTCCTAAATTGTGGACATTTAATTTCAGATTATCGAGCTTCATTTCATTATCAAACCTGCAATAATCAGACCAATCATACCAATAGTAAACGAAGAAAGCAGTACAGAAATAATTAGCCATTTACGCTTACGTCGTAATGAAGCTTGTTTTCTCTCATTCTCAATATTAACCATTTCATCAAAGTCAGAGGTTGTGAGTTTTTTTACTTTGAGATCTGGAAAGCGTTGATGAAATAAAGGCAAAATACTTTCCAACATCTTATGATTAATTAATTTATCCGTACCTGAAACTACACAGCCTTGGTGAATAACTAGAAAATAGACATCTTCACCATTTGGCATTTGACGATAATAAATACCATTGCCAAATTGCTCTTTAAAATGTATAGCAATCAATTCATTGGTTGTTCGATCTACACAGACTCCGAAAAATTTCTGATCTTGTTCATCTTTAAACTCATGAACTCGACCTCTCTTTTTCGCCAAATCAAAAGCATCACGTATACTTTGAAGTTTCAAATCATCACTATGAAACCAACTGACTGTATCAACCGTTTGAAAAAGTTCTAAACGTTCCATACTACAGTCTCAACGGAACACGGTAATAATCGATACCCACAACCATCACAACCGTATTGTTGTTAGCGTTATCATCATGAGTTGCACCCAATACTTCATAGCCATTACGTTCACTTTCTTCCGCACTGTCGTAACGTGCCACCATCAATAAACTGCCCGGTGTCACGGTTGATGTATTAAACATCTCTGTTGTTGTAACATTTGGCAGTTGAACGCTTTCGAATAGATCGATCGAATTTAAAGTTTTCTTAGTAAAACCACTAAGCACTTCGATCTTGCCATCTGAAAGCACGCGCGGCGTCAAAATAAAACTGGTACCCGTTACTATCTGCGAAGTTTCTACAGACGAGTCCGTCACTGTATTGTTATCATTTTTGGTTTGCGTACGACCAGAAACGAAATACTTCGAATTCGTTAAGTTCAGCGGAATCGGGCTGTTATTACGGGTGATGAAACTACCACTTTGTAATAGTTTGCTACCCGTCAATTTAAACAGTGCCTCAAGCTGCCCTGTCATATTGAGCTTTGCACCATCACCGTAGAATTGGCGATCGAAATTAATACCGTTACCTAGGCTAGAAAGCATGCCAGTGGTAATGCCTACTGTCGTGCCTGGAACTTGATGGCTCAAGTTTACTCCACCACCTAAACTCTGCTCTTTGCTCTTATCAAGAGTAAAAATTTTGTACGTCACCACAAACTGGCGTTGGTTATCCTCTTTGAACTTTTTCAGGATCTTACTCACTTCCGCAAACTCAGATGGACGTGCATTAATCGCAATCAGTGATGAATCCTTGATCAATGAATACTGTCCTGAAGTCAGATAATGCTCAACAATGGTTTCCACATCATCCCAAAAACTGGATTCAAAACTGGTTTCGGATTTACCAGTAATACCTGAGCCAGATGTTGCCTCGTTACCGGAAATATCCATACCCGTTTCAAATTTTTTGTTCTCACCGTAGTAATCGAGTGCGATCGTGTAACGATGATAAACACTGGCAACCAGTACGTTATTCTCATCTAACTCAAAGTGCATATTGTAGAGCGAGGTGAGGTATGGTAGAAAATCATTCAATGTCCCCTCAAAATGGATTTTATGATTACGCTTCCAATCTTTCACCACGCTCGCATCTTCGACAGAAGCCGGAATTGCAGTGTTAATGCGATAAGCTAAGCCCGTTTGCTCCGCAATTACCGCCAATACGGTTTGTACCGATACAGCTTGATGACTGGTAAAGATGATTGGCTTCTCTAGCATTTCACCATTAATTGGGTTATAGCTCAGCTCATCCCCCAAATAAGCACTGTCTAATTTAACAAAAGGCTGATCTTTGACTTCATCACTCTCGATCATTTCAGGGAGTGTATTTACAAAGTTCTCATAATTGTACTTTTCATCAATGGTCGTACAGCCCGATAAGGCTAACCCCATCATCATGGTAAGGATTTTTAGTTTCATTATGAATTACCACTCCTCAATAACCAGTACATGGTTTTTGGCGTACAACTTAATTTGCAAGCCATAATCAGGACTACTTAAAATATTGGCCAATTGGATCAATACATCATCAACAGATTCGCCGGTAAGCTCAACATCACGAAATACACGAAAATCTTTACTGCTCGCCCACTTCACTTTGAAGCCCATATTTTCAGCCCACTGTGTAATGCTTCGGCTTAATAACTGCCGCTCATGCAATTTCATTACAACAGAGACGGGTGCGGTAACCTGTTCAATAGGTTGATCAGTATAAATGTCAATATTATCTTTCTCGTCGGCCATCGCAGGAACAGCCAATAACGATAAGGACAAAAGTCCAAATACCACTTTTTTCATTGCGACGTTTACCTTTTATTTATTACTGCACCAACGTTGAACAATTAATGCAACTGAATCTGGATTTTTTGCATTGTCAGAGTTAATGCCTGTTTGATTACCATCAGTAACCCTATGGGAAACATTATTTGCCTCAATTATCCATTTACCGTTCTGCTCTTTTGCCGAAACAAAGACACCTGCCGTTCTATGAAGAGGTTTAGCATTATTATGAGTAACACCTTTATCCAGGGTAGTGAAATTAATTCCCTTTTCTACATCTGCAGCAAATGAAGCCAGGGATACAGCGATTTTATTTACAAGCTTACTACCATTCTGGAACTCAGGATTAATAGGGCAATCTAATGTGTCTAATGTTAATGAACGCCCCCCATCAAATACCTCATATGTTGTAATGGGAGCAGTTGTGTAAAGCGTACTATTACCCAATTTTTGCTTATTGACTATATTTGCAACAAGTGTACCCGTTGTATCCTGTTGTCCATTAACTCCTTTCTGCTTAAGCTCTAGATATCTTGATGATTCTTGCCCCTCATTTTTCAAACATAATGTAGGTTTATTGGAACCTGCACTCCAACAAAGAGAGGTAGTTCGATCATTACCCTCAGAACGCAGCTCAATGGCTGTAGTATCTGTTGTAGATGCTGTATAGAAGCATGGGCCTTGCTGACCCGTTTGAGCATTCCAGCACAATTTCTCGGTGCGGACAGAACCATCGGCTTTTAAATACTCACCTGACCAAATATCAACAGAAACACGAATGCCGTATTTTCGGGTAGCATTAAAGCTCTGCCCTGCAGACCACAGTAAATGCCCCATAGCATCCGATGAGCCATCATTGATAAATATGGGTTTATTCTGATTATTTCCCACCCCAGTTCCCGTTAAAGCAAAACTCCAATCATTATTCGCTTCTTTTTTAATTAATGCTAGGCGAGGAACAGCAGCCTGTTTCTTAGAAAATGCCTTTTCTATTGAATCTACATAATTGAGCAGTGTTGCATAACGATTCTTGTCGCTAGTCTCTGGAATATATTCCCAATAGTAATCAATACGCTGAATATGATCATGGGTACCGACAACACCAACATAATTTAGCTGAAAAGCATTATCAGCCAATTTAGGCAATATACAGCTTAAAAACTCTTCATTTAGATTTGGTAAGCCCACTGTTGAACTATTAGCCTTACATCTATATTCTGTAAATAAGGTTCTACCATTTGTAGTGTTTTTCCAATCATATAAGTCTGAAACTGTGAATGTACTTTCTATAGCAAAATTAGTTGCCCTTCTCCCTTGTGGATGATTACTATTCTGAGAACCATACATGGGGTTATTAGTTTTATTACCGTTATCTAATTTTAACTCTGTTTTCTGTGCCAATCGTGCAAGATCTAGCATTTCATCCGCCATAGCATCAGCCGTGGCGCGAATAATGGCGGCTTCGGCGTCTCGTTGGTGCTGTCTAACCATCACGACACTGACAGAACCAATAATCGCGAGCACGACCAATATTTCTAATAAGGTAAAACCAGCGCTACCTTTACGGTATTTTTTGATAGTCATAACATGCCTGGAAAAGCGGGGAATATCCCCGCTTATTTTGTTTTTTAAGAATTAACGTGAACCGAGTAGAATCGCGTTAGATGCCCCCGGCTGGCGACATGTTCCAACAATTTTTGTGGGATCGATTACATTGGTGTCAGCTAATGAACGTAAAATATCTGTTGTCGTTTGTGCAGTCATATCAACACCATCATCCGTCAAATTAGCATATGAACCAGCGGCATCATTTACAACCTGAACATAATCCCAATTATTACCGACTTGTCCAAGAATATTCCTACATTGCTCAGTTGTTAAGCCATTTACAGATATGACATAACCTTTATTATTTTGTACACCTGCAGCAGTATGGCCAGATGTAATTGCATAAAAATCACCAGAAATCTTATTTCGCATTTCTTCAATACTGACTTTACCAAGCTGCACTAATGCGGATGTTGCACCAGCATCAGTATTAAGGATATTTGTGTTGTTCAGAGTCAAAACCGCTGCTTGTTGACCTTTAGGATATTTCCCTGTACTTGCATACGCATCTTTAATAGCCACACGAATAGTATTCGTGTTTTGTACCACCTCAGATACAGTTCGGCTATCAAATGCGCGTTGTGCCAGCACCACCACACCCGCTGCAATAGTACCGATAATACCCAGTACGATAATCACCTCGAGCAGGGTCATACCACGCTGTTTTTGAGCTTCTTTATACTGTGCAAACGCTGCTTGCGCACGCTGAGCAAATTGTTGACGTTTCGCGCTGAAAAATTCAAACGCTTTCATTTTTCACCTCTTATCTTTCATTAACTGTCATTTTTAGTAGCTTTTAGTCGCCGTGTTATTTCTCACATTATGTTAATGAATGTTATCCACTCATTAGCATAGTGAAACTCGCTAAGCGGTTATTTTTACCGGTTACCAAATCTCCCACAGCACTACCGCTTTTCGAGGCGCACTATACCCAGCGAAAAAAAAGCCCGTGAGTGAATAACAATTATCGGGTCCGCCAGACAATCAGCAAAAGTCTTTATCTAGATTTTCCATACACAAAAAGACTAAAAAACAATACACACAACAATCCAATCAAGTAAAAAAAATTCAACATAAACAATTGCTTAAATAAAAGCCCTCGTTCAACTCTGACAATGAGGATCATAAAAAAACATCAAACCATCAGAGCTCGCCAAGCTCGTGCTGCTCGCGGATTTCTCGTTTACTGAGTGGTGCAAACTGCGTTGTTTTGTCACATTGTTGAACAGGGTGTTTCTTTGATTCACTTATTCAGATTACGAATCAAATAAATCCAATCTTAGAGAGGCTTTGTTGCGTAATTCGATGGAGCTTGCGCCAGGTACGTCTTTCCTCTGTACCGGTCCTTGAAGATACTCACTGGAACTGAACGATGAGCGGGCAAAAGATTCCCGGCATTTAGTCAACAACGCCCTTCTACATGCTCAAGCAACCGCGTTGTCTGGCGTGAATAGGGGAGAGCCATTGCGGGTAGGTTCAGATGGATTGTGAGGGTCTGATTGTTTTGCTCAGTGTGAATGGCTTTAAAGCCTTCCCACAGCGCAAAAGGAAAAGTAAGCTGCGACATTGATAACGGCTGTGTTGAGTTAGTGTTTTTGTTTGGCGACTAAACAATAACTCTCCAACCGTTTTCATTTCCTGTCCATGCAAATCCGTGATGAACTAAAAAAAGCCCCATCAGGGGCTTTTCTTCGACAATGCCATACTAACGCTTGGCAATAGGGTCAACATAGGTGACAGCCATATCCCAAGGCTGTTCAATCCAGCAGTCCTGAGCGATATCAACAATGTAATCATCAACAAGGTGTTTACCTGCAGGCTTTGCACATACGGTCACAAATTTCGCTTTCGGGTACATTTTGCGAATAGCTTCCGCTGTGCCACCTGTATCCACTAAATCGTCAACAATTAGAAAACCTTCGCCATCACCTTCTGCTTTTTTTAGAACTTGCATATCACGCTGGTGATTATGGTCATAGCTAGAGATACATACAGTGTCAACATACCGAATACCCAGTTCACGCGCCAGAATCGCTGAAGGAACCAGACCACCACGGCTTACCGCGATAATGCCTTTCCACTGCTCTGCCGGAAGCAGTTTTTCAGCCAGTTGACGGGTGTACATTTGCATGTTGTCCCAGGTGATAACAAACTTGTTGCTCATTTTAAAAAACCTCAGGCGATGGACGCCAAATTTAACGCACTCAAAAGATTGCGGCGTATTTTGTCTTACATAACGAATTTCAGCAAGAACAGTGCGGCCAGAACCCAAATACTGATAGGTATATCACGTCCTTTGCCACTGAACGCCTTGATAGCACAGTAGGAGATAAAGCCCAGACCGATACCATGAGCGATGGAGTACGTCAGTGGCATCAGCAAACACACCACGACCACAGGTGCTGCTTCTGTCAGATCACGCCAGTTAACGCTGACAAGACCTGACATCATCAGGATAGCAACATAGAACAAAGCACCGGCTGTCGCGTAAGCCGGTACCATACCAGCCAGTGGCGAGAAGAACAGAGCCAGCATGAACATGACACCAACGGTCACCGCAGTCAGGCCTGTACGACCGCCAGCAGCAACCCCCGACACACTCTCGATGTATGAGGTCGTATTTGACGTACCCAGAACTGCCCCCACTGTCGTGGCAGTACTGTCTGCAAGCAATGCACGGTTCAGTCGTGGCAGTTTGCCATCTTTGTCCAAAAGCTCAGCTTTTTGTGCCACCCCCACCAAGGTGCCTGCAGTATCAAACAAATCAACAAACAAAAATGCAAAGACGATTGAAATCAAGCCCACTTCCATGGCACCGGCGAAATCCAGTTGCATAAACGTTGGCGCAAGGCTTGGTGGAGCAGACATGATCCCTCCATATTGCACATCGCCAAACAACACCCCCAGTGCAGTTACGATAAGGATGGCAATCATGACCGCACCTTTTATTCCTCTGTTAACCAGACCAATGGTCAGGAAGAATCCCAGTGCTGCCATTGCAGGACCAAAAGAAGACAAATCGCCCATCGAAACCAAAGTTGCAGAGTGGTCTACCACAATACCGGCATTTTGTAGGGCAATCAGTGCCAGAAACATACCGATACCGGCAGAAATACCGGTACGCAGGGACAATGGGATGGAATGAATGATCCATTCACGGACTTTAAACAGGCTCAGCGCAACAAAGCAAAGGCCAGACAGGAATACCGCTGCCAGTGCAACCTGCCAGGAGTAACCCATCTGGAATACCACGGTATAGGTAAAGAAGGCATTCAGTCCCATTCCTGGCGCCTGGGCCACCGGGTAATTGGCCACCAGCCCCATGATGAAACAGCCAATAGCCGCCGCCAAACAGGTTGCAACAAAGACTGCACCGCGATCCATGCCAGTTTCTGACAGAATAGCCGGATTAACAAAAATGATATAAGCCATGGTCAGGAATGTGGTAAACCCGGCAATGACTTCGGTTCTGATATCTGTACCTTGCTCTTTCAGTTTAAAAAGACGCTCAAGCATGGCTTTCGGTTCCTTGGGAAGTGTGTGGGTTGATTGCGCAATCGTTTGTCGTAAACGTTTGCGTAAAAATTTGACGCGAATATTACCCGCCACATAACAAAATTTCCAGCGAGAATAGCTGTGTAAGATCTTCAAATGGTGGCGAATAGGCCGGAATCACGCTACTTCTACCTCCCGTTGCGTTTTTCTACCATGGTAGAGCCAGTCAGCGGTGAATAGCTGTGTCATGCAAATTCTGGGAGATAAATAAAAAACGACACTGAAAAAAGGAGGGAGGTACACAGTATTTCGACAAGTGGAGGACAAAAAACACCATATTTAACATGCCACTAGATACAAGCCACCTTTCCAAACAGAAGAAAAGAAACATCTGTTAAAGCAGGAATTTCTCTTGGGCGAAATGCCCAAGAGAAATCAAACGTCGTGATTACTTACGCCTGTATCCGAACGTAGCCGGATAACGAAAATTTGTGGTGTATACAGAGCCACTGTTCCAGTAGCGGCTCGCAGAACAACCTTTCATCAGCCTATACCTCAAAAAATTCGAAAGGGATGCAGCTTCGTTAAAAGCTCGGTTCCGTGGAGACGAATAGATTTCGGGCTTATCCGTAAACCAATGAAAGCGCATAGCCATGTCCCGGAGGAGTCACCCATTCCTGAAGACGGTGAAATAGTACTCAAAACGTTATTTAATTACAATATTCACAGCGAAAAATGCAGCAAAAATTCGAATTTAGCCTTTTTTTTGTAATTTAATTACTTTCATATTTAAAACATGGTAGTGCACCCAATGAACAACTACTCTCCTGAGTATCTCTTCACACACTCTGGGCATAGCAAGAGTTCTGGGTAACAAGCCAGTCAAAGCCCAACACAATCTGCTCTTTGAAGAAGAAATACAAAAAAGTGATATTGGCCAGCTTAATATGTAGCCATCCATGCTCTAACCAGAAGTATGTATTTAACTAAGCATACTTTTACGTCACAAGTTCTGGTAATTTAACAGCATGCAGTCTTGCATGCCTTTTCATTCCTAGTCTTCTGGAGAAAGCCTGTGTCAGAAATCAGCCAACTTTCGCCACAACCTGTGTGGCAATTTTTCGATAAGATTTGTTCTATCCCCCATCCCTCCAAGCACGAAGAGCAACTGGCACAGTACATCGTTGACTGGGCCACTGAACAAGGTCTTGCTGTTCGCCGGGACGCAGTTGGCAACATCATCATTAAGAAGCCAGCGACAGCGGGGATGGAAAACCGTAAAGGTGTTATTCTGCAAGCACACATCGATATGGTGCCGCAGAAAAACGAAAACACCGAGCATGATTTCACTACCGATCCTATCCGCCCGTACATTGATGGCGACTGGGTCACAGCAGATGGTACCACGCTGGGGGCGGATAACGGCATAGGCATGGCAACCTGCCTGGCCGTTCTGGCCGCTAACGATATCGAACATGGCCCACTGGAAGTGCTGCTGACCATTGATGAAGAAGCTGGCATGACCGGTGCATTTGGCCTGAAAGAGGGTTGGCTGGAAGGCGAAATTCTCCTGAACACGGATTCCGAGCAGGAGGGTGAAATCTATATGGGTTGTGCCGGCGGCGTCGACGCCTCCCTCACCTTTACGCTGGAACGTGAAGCTCTGGGTGCAGGATATGTGGGTAAAACCCTGCAAATCAAAGGACTGAAGGGTGGACACTCGGGTTGCGATATTCATACTGGCCGTGCCAATGCCAACAAGCTGCTGGGCCGCTTTCTGGCGGGTCACGCAGAAGAGTTGGGCCTTCGTGTGTTCTCAATCCGTGGGGGCACACTGCGCAATGCGATTCCACGCGAAGCTTTTGCTCACCTTGCCGTTCCAGTGGCAAATGAGGAAAAGCTTGCCAGCCTGTTTAACCATTTCGAATCTTTACTAAAAGAAGAACTGGGTGCAATTGAAACGTCTATCGAACTCTCTATGATTGATTCAGGCTTGGAGCCACAGGTACTGAAGCCTGAGGTTCAACACCGTATCATTGCAACCATCAATGCCTGTCCAAATGGCGTGATCCGCATGAGTGATGATATTGAAGGTGTGGTAGAAACTTCACTCAACCTTGGGGTTATCACCACAGAAGCCGATCAGATGACATTGCTTTGCCTTATCCGCTCACTGGCAGACAGTGGTCGCAGCTATGTGGAAAGCATGTTGGAATCGTTAGGAGAACTGGCCGGCGCTGACGTGACTTTCTCCGGTGCATACCCGGGCTGGAAGCCGAACCCTGATTCTGAAATTATGCATGTATTCAGAAAAACCTATGAAGATATTTACGGCCGGATCCCTAACATCATGGTAATCCATGCTGGGCTTGAATGTGGCCTGTTTAAAGAACCCTATCCGAACATGGATATGATCTCTTTCGGCCCAACCATCAAGTTCCCACACTCGCCGGATGAAAAAGTGGACATTGCCACAGTTGGCCTGTTCTGGGAGCAGATGATTGCCATCCTGAAAGCAATTCCGGAAAAAGCCTGATATCAGTAAGAGCGCCAGTTGGCGCTCTTACTTTATCTACCACTCAAAACTGAGTTGGGATGGCTTGTCCTTCTCTTCCGACTTCAATCCCACAGAAAGACCAATTAACCGGATTCCCCGTCCTTGTTGCCGTGCTAATGCTTCCCGCAGCAACACCGGGTACATGGCATTGTCATAGCGCCATTGCCGGTGTTCCACTGTCGTTTGCTGAAAATCTGAAAACTTGAGTTTCACACCCTGCCGGGCTATTTCCATATTGGGTGATACCCGTTTTAACCTGGCTTCTAATTCCCCAAACAGTGAAACCATCACTTCAAGGCACTCATCCTCTGTCTGGAGATCTTCGGGCAGTGTACGTTCAACACCGAGAGATTTCCTAACCCGTTCAGTTTCAATATCTCTGTCATCAATTCCGTGGCAGCGTTTCCAGAGCGTCTGCCCCAACTTCCCAAACCGTTGTAGCAAAACATGTTTGTCAAACCGCTGAACATCTTCACCCTTGTATAATCCTAACTGATGAAGTTTACCTAAGGTCACCTTGCCCACCCCCGGGATTTTCTCCAATGGCAAAGTTTTCACAAACGCATCAATCTCTTCCGGTGTCACCACATACATACCGTCGGGTTTGTTGAGATCAGAGGCAATTTTTGCCACAAACTTCACAGGCGCAATACCCGCCGAGGCGGTCAGGCCAAGCTCATCGCGAATAGCCCGCCGGATGTCTTCAGCAATCATCGTGGCAGAACCTTTGAACAGTGAGCAGTCACTGACATCCAGATAAGCTTCATCCAGGGAAAGGGGTTCAATTTTGTCGGTGTAGCGCTCAAGGATAGCGCGGATTTGGTCCGAAACGCGTTTATATTTGCCCATGTCACCGCTGATCACTGTCAGCTTTGGGCAAAGCTTCAATGCATGGGCAGTCGCCATAGCCGAGCGGACACCAAACTCGCGGGCGATATAATTACAGGTCGAAATCACACCACGGCGCTTTTCAGACCCGCCAACAGCAAAAGGAATATGACGCAATGCCGGGTTATCACGCATCTCCACTGCGGCAAAAAAACAATCCATGTCAATGTGGATTATCTTTTTCATAAACTCGTTCACACCACACAAATACTGTTTATATATACAGCATCTATATGGTATGTCAACGTCTTCATGAACAAAGGCTGAGTACAAAAAGACCAGTCAGAGACTGGCCTTTAGGTAGAAAATGTAAACAAGAATTAAACGATTTGGTTGTTTTTCCACTCTTGCATTTTTTCAGCGCGCGCTTCACGCTTTTTACGCGCGTCACAAGGTTCAGGACAATCACATTCTTTTTCGATACCGATCGAACTTAGCCCCCCACAACTACCGCTGATGGTTTTTCGCTGAATAATAAAGCCGATTGCCATACCGGCAATCACAAGCATAAATACGGCAAACGTAATCAGGTACACAGACATCTTATTACCCTTATTGTGTTAGGTATTGTTTAAACGCATCCGATGCGACTTCTTGAAAACCATTATCCGTCTTTACGATGAAAAATGCAGGGATATTTTCCTGATTCGCCAAGGTCAGTGCTTTATCCGGCCCCATCACCATAAAAGCCGTCGACAAACCATCTGCGGTCATACAGGATTTATCCAGTACAGTGACCGACACCAGACGGTGATTAATCGGTTTTGCTGTCGCTGGGTCAATCGTGTGGGAGTAGCGCACCCCATTTTCTTCAAAGTAGTTACGGTAATCGCCAGATGTTGCGATCGCCATATCGCCCGGCGCGATGATTTCCTGCACAGTTTGCTGCTCATTGCTCGGTTTTTCAATCGCAATGCGCCATGGATGCCCTTCACCATTTACGCCTTTCAGTTGCAGCTCTCCCCCAATTTCCACCAGATAATTGTCGATACCCAATGACGCCAAGTACTCCGCAACCACATCGACACCGAACCCTTTAGCAATCGATGATAAATCGACATACAGGCCCGGGTTGGTCTTAATCAGGTTGTTGCCCTCAACCGTAAGAAACTCAATGCCGGTCAACGCCCGACGTTCTGCAATTTGCGCATCGGTTGGAACGCGGTCTGGGCGACCTTCGGGACCAAATCCCCACAGATTGACCAAAGGGCCAACAGTGACATCAAGCGCCCCTCCAGACAACTGGTTCAATCGAATCGCTTCTTTCACCACGTTTGCTGTGTCTTTGGAAACAGTAAAAGGATGGCTGTCAGTCAGTTGATTAAACCGGCTCAATTCTGAGTCCTTCCGGTAAGTGGACATCTGATCATTGACCAACTCAAGACGGGCATCAATCTCTGACTGAATGGCTGTCTGATTCGGGATATCACCCTCAGCAATATATTTCACTGAGTAATACGTACCCATGGTTGACCCTGTGAGGTGCACTTGCACCGGTGCTTGCTCACAACCTGCCAGGGTCAACAAACTGCCTAGAAGAAGACAGACCGGCAACAGGAATTTTTTCATTGCATTATCCAGTTGATGATAAAAGGGATCAGAAAGAATCACTCTCTACACAAAAAGAACAAAACGCCCTTTGAGAAAACAGTGATTCTGTCTGATGAAATGCAAAATGGCTGGCCCGTGGGCCAGCCATTCTCTTTCAGAGTGTGGGGCGGTTAGCCACCGAAGTCATCCAGCAGGATGTTTTCATCTTCAACACCCAGATCTTTCAGCATGCCGATCACAGCTGCGTTCATCATCGGAGGACCACACATGTAGTACTCACAATCTTCTGGCGCTTCGTGATCTTTGAGGTAGTTCTCATACAGCACGTTGTGGATGAAGCCGGTGTAGCCATCCCAGTTGTCTTCTGGCAGCGGATCAGACAGCGCACAATGCCATACAAAGTTTTCGTTTTCTGCTTGCAGCATGTCGAAATCTTCAACGTAGAACATTTCACGCTTAGAACGCGCACCGTACCAGAAAGACATCTTACGCTTAGACTTCAGACGCTTGAGCTGGTCAAAGATGTGAGAACGCATAGGTGCCATACCTGCACCACCGCCCACAAATACCATTTCAGCATCGGTGTCTTTCGCAAAGAACTCACCGAACGGACCAGAGATTGTACACTTGTCACCTGGTTTCAGAGACCAGATGTACGAGGACATAATGCCCGGTGGTACGTCTGGGTTATTAGGTGGCGGTGTTGCAATACGTACGTTCAGCATGATAATGCCAAACTCTTCTGGGTAGTTCGCCATTGAGTATGCACGAATGGTTTCTTCGTTAACCTTGGACTCGTAGCGGAACAGGTTAAACTTCTCCCAGTCTTCACGGTATTCTTCTGGAATATCGTAATCTGCATACTTAACGTGGTGAGGTGGCGCTTCGATTTGGATGTAACCACCTGCACGGAACGGTACCGACTCGCCATCAGGAATTTGCAGCTTCAGCTCTTTGATGAAGGTCGCTTTGTTATCGTTAGAGATAACAGTACATTCCCACTTCTTCACGCCGAAGATTTCTTCAGGCAGTTCGATTTCCATGTCAGTTTTCATCGCAACCTGACATGCCAGACGCTCACCTTCTCGCGCTTCACCTTTTGTGATGTGATCAAGCTCAGTTGGCAGAATGTCACCGCCGCCTGATTTTACTTTCACACGGCACTGGCCGCATGAACCACCACCGCCACACGCAGATGAAACGAACACACCGGCACCCGCCAGCGCACCCAGCAGCTTACCGCCAGGTTGAGTGGTGATCGCAAGATTTGGATCGCCGTTTACAGAGATGGTGATGTCACCTGATGGTACCAGCTTGGATTTGGCGAACAGAATCACCAAAACCAGTGCCAGTACGATAAGAGTAAACATCACTACACCAAGAATAATGTCCATTGACTATTCCTTAATTCGCGGTTTACCCGACTTACAGTTGAACACCGGAGAAAGACATGAAGCCTAACGCCATCAGACCTACAGTGATGAAGGTAATACCCAGACCACGAA
Source organism: Grimontia sp. THUN1695 (assembly GCF_059704325.2). Lineage (NCBI taxonomy): Bacteria > Pseudomonadati > Pseudomonadota > Gammaproteobacteria > Vibrionales > Vibrionaceae > Grimontia > Grimontia sp. THUN1695. The sequence goes on from NZ_AP046577.1 coordinate 2,134,460, forward strand.
GTGCAGGCGGTACGTCAGAGTATTTCATCTTTTCACGGATACCTGCCAACGCAACAATCGCCAGCATCCAGCCCACACCAGAGCCGAAACCGTAAACCACAGACTCCGTAAAGTTGTAGTCTCGTTGAACCATGAAAGAGACACCACCGAAGATCGCACAGTTAACCGTGATCAGTGGTAGGAAAATACCCAGTGCGTTGTATAGCGGCGGGAAGAAACGGTCCAGAACCATTTCCAGGATCTGTACCAGCGCCGCAATAACACCGATGAAAGTGATGAAGTTCAGGAAACTAAGGTCCACGCCTTCAACAATTGCACCGTTTTTCAGTACCAAGTTGTAAATCAGGTTGTTAACCGGAACGGATACAGACAGTACTACGGTAACCGCAACACCCAGGCCGAACGAGGTTTTGACTTTCTTGGACACTGCCAGGAAAGTACACATCCCCAGGAAGAAAGACAGTGCCAGGTTTTCGATGAAAATCGAACGAACCAATAGGCTAATGTAATGTTCCATTACGTCCTTACTCCTTCGCTTCTACTTGTTCAGGTTTGAAGGTACGCACAATCCAGATCAGGAAGCCGATCAGGAAGAACGCTGATGGAGCCAGAAGCATCAGACCATTTGGCTGATACCAGCCGCCTTCTGATGTCAAAGGCAGGATAGACACACCAAACAGCTTGCCTGAACCCAGTAGTTCACGGAAGAAACCGACAGAGATCAGTACGAAACCGTAACCCAGACCGTTACCGATACCGTCAATGAATGATGGCAGTGGCGCAGACTTCATTGCGTACGCTTCTGCACGACCCATAACGATACAGTTGGTGATGATGAGGCCAACGAATACTGACAGCTGCTTGGAGATGTCGTACACAAATGCCTTCAGGATCTGGTCTACCACGATTACCAACGATGCGATGATCGCCATCTGCACGATGATACGTACAGAGTTTGGAATGTGGTTACGGATAAGCGAAACGAACAGGTTCGAGAATGCCGTTACGAAAATTACCGCAAGGGTCATTACAAACGCCGTTTCCAGCTTGGTGGTTACTGCCAGCGCAGAACACACACCCAATACCTGAAGGGCAATCGGGTTGTTGTCCAGTACTGGCGCCCAAAGATTCTTTTTCAGTTCTTTAGTATCAGCCATTGATCAGCTCTCCCTGTTGAACTTTCTTCAGGAATGGGCCAAAGCCGTTGTCACCAAACCAGAAGTCAAAGGTATGCTGTACACCATTAGAGGTCAGTGTCGCACCTGACAGACCGTCAACACCGTGAACGTCTCCAGGTTGTGCGCCGCCTTTAACGACTTTCAGAGCGGGGTTACCCTGGTCATCAAACAGCATTTTGCCTTCAAACTGTGCACGCCAGCGAGGGTTTTCTACTTCGCCGCCCAGCCCCGGGGTTTCACCGTGCTGGTAGTAAGCGATGTCTGAAATCGTTTTGCCGTCTGTGTCCAGTGCGACAAACGCGTACATCATGCCCCACAGACCACTGCCATATACTGGCATGATCAGGCGCTCAGTTTGACCCGCTGCATTTTTCACCAGGTAAACCTTGGCAGTGTTTGCCAAACGACCAATCTTCGCAATGTCCTTGTCGGCAGGCAGTTTCTGCGACTGGGAAGGATCAGAAGATGCAATGCGCTGGTCAAAAACCTTTGCTTCTTCAACGGTGCCAACCAGTTCACCTGTTTCCAGGCTAACCAGACGTGGTTCGATGAATTTGTCAAAGGTCTCCGTGATGTTGCCGTTTGCATCGATACCAGCAACAGAAAGGATGTTACGCTGTACGTCCAGCACGGCATTCTTCTCTTGCATAGGACGCAGAGAAACAGCCGCGAAAGATACCACAACTGAACACACCAGGCTCAGCGCGATAACTACGGTCAGCGTTTTTTTAATGCTATCGTTATTGCTTGACACGAGCCAGTCTCCGTTTGATGTTGCCCTGGATTACCAGGTTGTCGAACAGCGGTGCAAACAGGTTCGCGAACAGAATAGCCAGCATCATACCCTCTGGGTATGCGGGGTTAGCCACACGAATCATTACTGCCATCGCACCAATCAGGATACCGTACCACCATTTTGCTTTATTCGTGAACGAAGCAGAAACCGGGTCGGTCGCCATGAACATCATACCGAATGCAAAGCCACCCAGAACCAGGTGCCAGTGCCACGGCATGCTGAACATCGGATTGGTATCAGAACCAATGATGTTGAACAGCGTTGCCGTTGCCACCAGACCAATCATGGTGCCAAGGATAATACGCCATGAAGCAATGCCCATCGCAACAATCATTGCACCACCGATAAGGATCGCCAGCGTAGAGACCTCACCAATCGAACCTGGAATATGGCCGATAAATGCGTCCATCCAAGTGATAGTCTGGCCTGTAACATTGTTCACCAGCGCACCTTGACCACCTTGTGCCCATTGGCTTAGCGCCGTTGCACCAGAGAAGCCATCAGCAGCAGTCCAAACCAGGTCACCTGAAATCTGTGCAGGGTATGCAAAGAACAGGAATGCACGGCCAGCCAACGCCGGGTTCAGGAAGTTGCGGCCTGTACCACCAAAGATTTCTTTTGCAACAACCACACCGAAGGTAATACCCAGTGCAGCTTGCCAAAGTGGCAGTGTCGGTGGAACGATGAGTGCGAACAGGATAGAAGTGACGAAGAAGCCTTCGTTAACTTCGTGCTTGCGCACCATACAGAATAGCACTTCCCAGAAACCGCCAACGATAAAGACCGTCGCGTAGATAGGCAGGAAGTAAGTCGCACCCAGCAACATCTTGCTGCCCCAGCCAGCATCTGCCGACAGGGTTCCACCTAGCATTTCTGTTAGCCAGTAATGCCAGTTATTACCGATAACACCTGTCAGTTGCTCAGCACCGTACAGAGCGTTCAGTGCCATGATCGCCTGGTCACCCGCGTTGTACATGCCAAAGAACATGGCAGGGAATACCGCGAACCACACCATGATCATGATGCGTTTCAGATCGATACTGTCACGAACGTGCGCACCGCGCTTGGTTACTGTGCCAGGGGTGTACAGCAAGGTTGCCGCTGCTTCATACAGTGCAAACCACTTTTCGTGCTTACCACCCGGCTCAAAGTGATGTTCGATATCTTCAAGAAATTTCTTCAGGCTCATTGCTTACCCTTCCTTCTCAATTTGATCCAGGCACTCGCGGAGCATAGGGCCAAAATCGTACTTGCCAGGGCAAACAAATGTGCACAGAGCCAGATCTTCAGGATCCAGTTCCAGTGCGCCCATCTGAGACATGCTGTCCAGATCACCTGCACAGATATCACGCAGCAACAGTGTTGGCTCGATGTCCAGAGGCATCACACGCTCATAGTTGCCAATTGGCACCATGGAGCGTTCACTACCATTGGTAGTGGTTGTCATGTTGAACAGCTGGCCTTTAAAGAACTGGCTTAAAAATGCGCGGGTAACAGAAAACTTGTTCTTACCCGGTGCGATCCAACCGAACAGCTCTTTCTCACGACCTTCACGAAGTGCACTTACCTGAAGATGGAAACGACCGAGATAACCATGAACACCACCAGCATTGGTACCACTTAGTACGGAGCCAGAAATGATACGGATTTCACCAGGCATCAACTCATTGTCAGTGAGTTCAGCAATCGATGCACCGATCTGTGTACGAATGAGACGTGGGTTATTGACAACCGGGCCCGCCAGGGAAATAACACGGTCAGTGAAAAGCTCACCAGTAAGGAACAGCTTGCCGAATGCAATAACATCTTGATAGTTCAGATGCCAAACCTGAACACCCAGACCAACTGGACGGAGGAAGTGAATGTGGGTACCCACCAGACCTGCTGGGTGAGGACCTGTAAACACATGCTCTTCGACGTTGGATTGCTTGCTGCGCGGCAGACTGGATTCGCCTTTACATACGAACACCTTACCCTCGGTCAGATGGGATACTACGTCAAGACCTGCAACAAACGCCTCTTGCTGTTCATTAATGATCAGTTCAGGATTCGCAGCCAGTGGGTTAGTGTCCATTGCGGTGACGAAGACAGCTGCTGGACTAGCATCAACGGCTGGCGTCTTACTGAATGGTCGGGTGCGAAGCGCAGTCCACATGCCGGATTCAACAAGTTGATCAACAATCACTTGACGATCCAGACCTGCGATCTCTGAGGCTTCATATTTGTTGAAAGTGACTTGCTCGTTGCCTTCTACTTCGATGACAACTGACTGAAGAACACGTTTTGCACCGCGGTTGACTTCAACCACAGTACCGGCTGCAGGTGCAGTAAATTTCACGCCGGGATTCTTTTTATCTTCAAAAAGAATCTGACCTTTTTTCACTACATCCCCAACACGAACATGCATCGTTGGACGCATGCCAACGTACTCTTCGCCAAGCAAGGCGACTTTTTTGATAGCTGGGCCATCATTTATCACCTGAGCTGGAGTCCCGGCAATTGGGATATCCAAACCCTTTTTTATTGTAATCATACGCACTTGCACTACATTAACGGGAAAAAATTCTGTTATTGCGCAGTTTAATACGACCTTCCACTGTCTAGTGGGCGACACTTCCACCCACCTCCGCAACGTCCTCATTACCAACCCGCAACAATTCAAGGCTTGGGGTCAGTTTTCAAGCGGTGGATTCTACCATCAACCAAAGTTGCTATTCCACGGCAATCACCGTGATACACCCTCAATTTTCAGCAACTGGGCAAACTATGCCCAATTGTAACCAATAACTATGAACCGGAGCACAATTTATAATGCAAACATAATGTCGAATAATTGTTATAACGCCAACATCATGATCATAAAGAGGACACACCGTTCACGGAGTTAGTGCTTATTTTTGTTAACATTTATGCTTCCTCTTTTGATGGCGGGCTGTGCCCTGCCTCGGTTACCAGAGTTTCTTACGCATTAAAAAGGTCGTTTTAAACAGGCTGTTATCATAACGTTACTTATCCAGTGTCGATCCGCCATGACACGGTGGTGACAATGGCGTCTGTCCATTCAGGTCGCGCCATTCCACCTCAGTATAAGTATGAATAGCGAGTGCATGGATAGCATTTTGCAACTCATCACTTAAGGTTTGGTTTACCGCACGGTGTCGGGCGATCAGACGTTGACCTTCAAACTGCCTGCTCACGATAGTCACTTTAAAATGGCTTTCTGCTCCTTCCGGAACATTATGCATGTAACTTTCGTTTTTCACGTCCAGATATATCGGTGAAAATGTGGAACTGAGCTTTTGCTCTATGATTTTTTGAACACTCATGCTTTCCTCTGCCCATAACGCAAAATGTGACTCGGTCCAAATGGCCCACGTATTCAAATCAAGGCATACAGTTATGACCTATCAAGAAGCCAGGCTCAAGCAAGTTATGACAAATAAATGCTTCGACAGTCTGCATCTTGCGTCTTTTTCAGTATATTATCCGCGCCAATATACGCTATTCTCGCAAGCAATTCGCTGATACTTCCCATGAAAACAACATTAGAACTAGGCGGTAAGATATTTTCTTTGCGCCGCTACCCCATTCAGAAAAACGAGACTCTGCAAGCATGGGATGCGGCAGATGAATACCTGATACAGCAGCTAGAAGATTCAGATCTCCCCAAAGGGGCGCACATCCTTATCCTCAATGATGGATTTGGTGCATTAAGTTGCTGGGCGGCAGCAAGAGACTACCGGGTCACAACCATGAGTGACTCACACCTCTCTCACCTCAGCCTCAACGCTAACCTCAAGGAAAACAACCTGTCCGGCGTTACTTTTCTTTCATCCATGGAAACACTACCGACCGATGCGGACATTGTGGTCATGAAGCTACCAAAGAACAATCGGTTCTTAGTGTGGCAATTACAACAAATCGCCTTGCATGGTGCGATGAGTGTACAGGTTATCGCCGGTGCAAAAGTGAAAGATATTCATACATCAACACTTAAACTTTTTGAGAAGCACCTTGGTGCAACGCACACTTCCCTGGCGAAGAAAAAAGCCCGTCTGATTTTTTGCAGCAAGGAAAAGCAACTTGATGCAGCACCAATAGAAACCACCTCCTTTGAAGTTCCTGATTTTGGAATGACACTTCACAACCACGCCAATGTCTTCTCATCAGAAAGCCTGGATATTGCCGCATACTTAATGTTGAAGCACATTCCAGCATCTCCAGAGATAAAACACATTATCGATTTGGGTTGCGGTAACGGAGTGTTATCAGTAGAAGCCGCCCGGCGTAACCCGCAAGCTACTATTACATCTGTGGATGAAAGCCATATGGCTGTCGCCTCCACCACAACCAATTTGCTCAGCCATGGGATTGAACCTGCGCGCATACATTGTAAGGTGAATAATTGTCTAGACGGCTTTCATAAAGACAGTGCCGACCTTGTATTGTGTAATCCGCCGTTTCATCAAATGAATACGGTGACAGATCACATCGCCTGGCAAATGTTTTGTGATGCCAGACGGGTTCTTGAGCCCAAGGGACGCATTGTGGTGATTGGTAACCGTCACCTCGGCTATCATGCTAAATTGAAACGTCTTTTTGGTAATGCGCAAGTCATTGCTTCTAACCGTAAGTTTGTTATTGTCGAAGCTTATAAACAGCCTGATTTAAAAGGGATGCATTAACTCATGAAAAAACTTCTGCTTGTTTCCGGACTGGTCCTGGGCCTGAGTGCTTGCTCATCACCCCGTGAACCCCAGTTAACAATCGCACCACGACCTGCGATTTTATCGGTGCCAGTGGCACAAAGTAAACCTGTAACGGTGGAAAGCCGCGACCTGCGAACTGCCCAGTTTGTCGCCGTGGTAGACAATGGCCGCAAGAATGTCCAACCAATTCAGGCTACGTCAAATGTACGCGTTGTGCTGGAAGATGCACTGATCCGACAACTTAACGCCCAAGGCTATAAAGTGGTGGCGGACAGCAAAGGCAAACTGCGTATGGATCTGCTTGATGCATTAGTAAAAGTGGATCACAGCGTGTTCTCACATACCATGAGCACCAACGTACAAATCCAGTTGGTGGCAGAAAACGGCCAGCATAAATTTGTGAAACGCTATACCGGGAAGTCCACTACTGAAGGGGCGACCAGTGCATCGGTTGAAGACATGGAGCTGGCCCTGAACAGCCTGCTTGAAGCCGTACTTCAGGATATTGCCCGTGACCAGCAACTGATGACCTTCATGAACGAGAACTTCTGATGAACACCTTCTTCAAAACGATACTTGTTACTGCTTCCCTGTTTGCGGCCAATACCATGGCCGCCAACCCAGTTGTCAGTGTTAAAACCAGTGTCGGCGATTTCACACTGGAGCTGTACCCGGAAAAAGCGCCCAAAACCGTCGAAAACTTTCTTAAGTATGTGGAAGATGGCAGTTATGTCGGTACCCAGTTTCACCGAGTGATCCCAGGTTTTGTCGCTCAGGGTGGTGGCTACGATGCCTCCTTCCACCCTCGCCCTAACACCTATGGCGAGATCATAAACGAATCGAAAAACGGCCTTGGTAACGAACGGGGCACGATTGCCATGGCACGCCGACAAGCACCAGATTCAGCGACACGCCAGTTCTTCATTAACCTCGAAAATAACAGTAACCTGAATGGCAATAGCTATAAATATGGCTATACCGTTTTTGGGAAAGTCATTGAAGGGTTTAACACCGTCGAGAAGATGGCAAAGGTTAAAACCGTCACAGTACCGGAAACGCGCATGCGTGATGTCCCCCAGCAACCTATACTTATCGAGAAGATTATCATTACCAGTAAGTAGCAGGCTGAAAGGGATGCTAAAACTCGTTGTAGACAACACCGAACAGCACCACAACGAACTCGTCGGAGAGCATGTTAAAACGCATGCCCCGGCGTTTGCTGCACAAGTTATCCGTTTTATCCTACGACAATCCTCCTATGAAGAGCTCAACACCGCCTGCCGCAATCAGTTTCTTGAATGGTGGAAATCGTCGCTTCCCAGTGGTTCCCCCGATGATGATTATGAATCGGTATACTGGTATTTGGTCTACCTCATCGAATCCCGCCGTGAAGACGAATTAATTGGCAACCGGTTTGTGTACCGACGTCTCAAAGAATGCGCTTGTTATTTGATCAACAAAGGAAAACTCCCACACTTTGCACGTGGTATTCGCCCCTGAAGCACGGTAGCATTGTTTACCTTACATCAATAACAAGGGCGTCGCTCCATGTCCCAACTTTCCACTCCTTCCTGGCGAGAAACACTGACCAGTTATCTTGACCGCAGGCTTCTTTGGGTGTTTCTCCTCGGTTGCGCGAGCGGCTTCCCATGGCTTTTGATTGGCTCAAACATGTCCGGCTGGCTCAAGGACGCAGGTCTCACCCGAACAGCGATTGGCCTGTTTGGTTCGATTTTTGCTGTTTATGCCATTAACTGGATGTGGGCCCCTCTGATTGACCGAGTAAAACTACCTGTGCTTCACCGTACCTTAGGCCAGCGCCGCAGTTGGATCTTGTTGATGCAGGTGATCATGCTGGTCTGTACCCTGTTTATTGCCAATACTGACCCCTCGTTTAACCTTTGGCTGACGTCCATGTTTGCTCTCACTATCGCCTTGGCCTCAGCCACTCAGGACATTGCTATTGATGCATTCCGTATCGACAGTTTTGGAGAACAGGAAAAATCCAAGATGCCCCAGGCGGCAGCTATGGCAGTGATGGGTTGGTGGACCGGTTACAGCCTGCCGGGCTATTTTGCCTTTATCAATGCCGACACTATCGGTTGGAACGGCGTCTATTACGGAATGGCGGCCTTTATTGGGCTTCTGATCCTGTTTACACTGTTTGTTGGAGAGCCAGATTCGAAACGGGACAAACTCCAGGCGGAAGCAGAATCCCGCTATGCCAGGCGTTTGAATCAGGGCGAAAACAGTATTCTCGTGTGGTTTTCTGTCACCATTGTGGAACCTTTTGCCGAGTTTTTCCGGCGCAATGGTATCAAAGTCGCACTTACCCTGCTTCTGTTTGTCTTCCTGTTTAAAGTTGGTGAAGCCTTCCTTGGGCGCATGTCTATTGTCTTCTACAAAGAAGTGGGATTCAGTAATGAACAAATTGGCCAATACTCCAAACTGATCGGTTGGGGAGCGACTGTTGCTTTCACCTTGATTGGCAGCGCGATAAATGTTCGCTTTGGCGTAGTGAAAGGACTGTTGATTGGTGGCATCGCGATGGCAGCCAGCAACCTGATGTTTGCCCTGATGGCACACGTAGGGCCGAATGAAAACCTGTTCCTTGCCACCATTATTGTTGATAATTTCACCAGCGCCTTCGCCACCATTGCTTTTGTCTCCTTCCTGACCTTCCTGACCGGACGGGCATTTTCAGCAACACAATATGCACTTTTGGCCTCTCTCGGTAACCTTGGTCGAACCACGCTTTCGTCATTCAGCGGGTCATTGGTTGACTGGATTGAGCAGTTTGAGTGGATACACAAGGTAAGCTGGCTCGATCCCTGGTCTTTCTTTTTTATCCTCACCACCATAATGGTGCTCCCAAGCCTTGCCATGATTATCGGGCTCAGAAAGCACTTTAAAATGCTTCAGGATAGGCAAGAGACCGCCTAACTTCTGTTTAATCCGCGACCAATGTCGCGGATTATTCACACATATTCTGTTTAAACCCTTTCCCGGATCATCTTTTAAAACATTCATCTCGAATGTAATCCATTTCAAAGAGATCAAAATCACAATCGGAAAATGATTTCAGTTTCATTGCATTTTCTTTTTTGAACTTTTCCATAAAATAGCGCTCGTTCCGGCGGAGGTCCAACCAATGAATGTCTTTGCCACTCCTTTCTCACGATATAAAGAGAACAGAAAAATGCGTAAATCACTTCTCGCTCTAGGTCTAATGGCTGCTACTTCTGCCCCAGCAATGGCTGCTGATTACTCAGACGGAGACATCCACAAGAATGATTTCAAATTCCTGCAGTTCAACCTGATGGCTGCGGTCAACGAAAAAGGCACGACTGAGTCAACTCACGACTATCTTGAAATGGAATTCGGTGGCCGCTCAGGTATCTTCGACCTGTACGGTTATGTCGATGTATTTAACCTGACTTCTGATCCAGGCAGTGATAAAGCTGGCGCCGAGAAAATGTTCATGAAGTTTGCACCACGTGCTTCTCTGGATGCAATGACCGGCGTTGATCTGTCATTTGGCCCAGTTCAGGAACTGTTTGTTGCTTCTGTCGTTGAATGGGGTGGTAACAGCGGTGTCAACACACAAAAGATCGGTCTGGGTTCAAACGTTGAACTGCCTTGGTTTGGTACTGTTGGCCTGAACGCCTACGCAACTTACGACAGCAATAATAAAGACTGGAACGGTTACCAAGTTTCTACTAACTGGTTTAAACCTTTCTACTTCTTCGACAACGGTTCATTCATTTCTTACCAGGGTTACATTGATTACCAGTTTGGTATGAAAGAAGAGCTAGGTGCAACTGCAAGCCACGGTGGCGCGATGTTTAACGGTATCTACTGGCACTCAGATCGCTACGCTGTTGGCTATGGCCTGAAGGCCTACCACAATGTTTACGGTTTTGAAGATGGCGTAGCACTGCCATTTGGCCCTAATTCACCAATTGCAGAGTCTTCAGGCATTGGCCACTACTTCGCCGTGACTTATAAGTTCTAATTGCTGAACGTATATTGAGTATAAATGATAAAGGCAGTCCCAAAGGCTGCCTTTTTGCTGTTTCCCATTCGGTTACCCACGCAGCAATGGTATGCTTTCAGCACGTAACCAATAAAGGAAGAAACATGCGTTTTACGCTTGTCGGTGCCGGTGCGATCGGCTCGTTGTGGGGACTCAAGCTGTTTGAAGCTGGCCATCAGGTCCATGTTGTCACCCGCAAGGACGTCTCTAAGGTTGCGCTTGGTTTCGAACATCAAAACCTCCACACTTTTCCCGCCAACCGACCCGTACTTATCGAGGAAAGTGATTGCCTCTTGGTATGTGTAAAAGCCTTTCAGGTTAATGATGCCATCCAACTCGTAAAATGCCATCTGCACCCTGACACCCCCGTTATACTGATGCACAACGGCATGGGGGCCGCGGCGGTAGCACTGGAGTTGCTCAGACATAATCCCCTGTTACTCGCGACCACGTCACACGGCAGCCTGAGACTCACTGAATCATGGATCCGCCATACCGGGCTCGGTGAAACACGGCTTGGGGGGATCAACACAACCGGCAAGCAATGCAGGTTTATGGCGGACGTGTTCAACTACGCCCTTGCCCCGTGCTACTGGGAAACGAATATCCAAACGGCACTTTGGAATAAACTTGCCGTCAATTGTATGATCAACCCCATCACGGCGCTGCATCAATGCAAAAATGGTGCACTGCTTTCAGATCACCGACAAACGCAGCTCACAAGATTAAGTGATGAAATCGCCAAGGTGATGCTGGCCGAAGGCTTAGCAACATCACCGGAAGAGGTTTTACAGAAGGCACTACAAGTGGCAAAAGCAACAGCGGAAAACCATTCTTCAATGAACCGGGATGTACACTTTAAGCGTCGCTCAGAAATTGACTTTATTACCGGCTACCTTATCAGCCGCGCAGAATTCCACGATATTGCGGTCCCGGAAAACCGGGCGCTGTATCAAGCAATCAAAGATCTGGAGCAATCCTATGATAACGCCTAGCATATTGGTCTGCCTGGCACCGGGCATAGAAGAAATCGAAGCGGTGACCGTCATTGATGTGATGGTCAGGGCAGGTTTTAACGTCACTACCGCAAGCGCTGCCGAAGACGGGCAACTGACCCTCACCTGTTCCCGTGGGGTGAAACTGACAGCTGATATTCCACTGGTCAACGTGGCCGATGACGAGTTTGACTGTATTGTGATCCCCGGTGGTGTCGAGGGTGCAACGCGATTGGGAGAAAGTGCTCTGGTGGTTGAAATGATCCGCCAACAGCAATGCGACCGAAAATGGGTTGCAGCGATTTGTGCCGCCCCGGCGTTGGTGATAGAAAAGAACAAACTGTTCCCAGATGCTTATAAAACCTGTCACCCAGCCTTTATCGACTGCATTCCGGCAGAAAAACAAAACAGCCGCCGGGTATTTACCGACCATGACCATAAGCTCATCACCAGTCAGGGCCCAGGTACAGCCTTAGAGTTTGCGGTAGAAATCGTGTACCAACTGGCAGGAAAAGACAAAGCCCGTGAAGTGGTGGAACCGATGGTGATCATCCCAAACCTTCACTATGAGAAGAAATTTGCATAGCGAGATGCGAGCTGATTTCACAGCAAATCACTGCATTCAAGCCTGTCGACTATCCATTCTCTGAGAAACGAAAAAACCGACCTAAGAAGGTCGGTTTTTGGCATCTCAAGCCTCGTCACGGCTCGCTCTGGTATCGGCCTTACGGGCGATAAACCTTGACGTTGGCATAGCCATTTTCCTGCAGGTAAAGCGCCTGCAACCGGCTCATCACACCTCGTTCACAATAGAGCAGGTAAGTTTTACTCTGGTCAAGATCACCGAATTGGGTTGCCAGTTTGAAGAAAGGAATGTGAACCACTTCCGCGCCGTCGATTTCCAGCGGGTTGTCATCTTCTTCTTCCGGGCTGCGGATATCCAGCACCACGGCATCCTTGGCGATTTCATCCACCAATTCAACTTCGGGTGCCTTTTCTTTGCTCTGTTTTTCAATATCACGGATATCGATGATACGTGCGTCGTAAACCACCTTCTCCAGAATGCTGAAATCGAACTTGGCTTCTTCCGCTTCCAGCTTCTCTTTCACCGCTTTCACGGTCGGTTTGCGTGAAATCACGCCACAGTATTCCGGCATGGTTTTGGCAAAGTCTTCGGTACCAATTTCACGGGCCAGATTAATGATGTCCTCTTTATCCCAGTTGATCAGCGGTCGCAGGATCAGGGTGTCAGACACATTGTCGATATGGCGCAGGTTAGTCAGGGTCTGGCTGGAGACCTGGCCCAGTGCTTCACCGGTAACCAGCGCCTGGATGCCAAACTTCTCCGCCAGCATGGAGGCGGCGCGCATAAACATGCGCTTGAGGATCACACCCATCTGGCCGTCATCCACTTTCTCCAGAATTTCTGCCACTACCGGCTCGAAATCGACGCTGACAAATTTCACCTTGGCAGAAGAGCCGTACTTCTCCCACAGATAATAAGCGGTTTGTTGCACGCCAATCTCATGCGCTGCACCGCCCAGATTAAAGAAGCAGTAATGTACCTTGCTGCCACGTTTAATGTGCAAGTAGCTAGATACCCCTGAGTCAAAACCGCCCGAGATCAGGCTAAGCACATCTTCCTGAGTCCCCAGAGGAAAACCACCCAGACCTTTATGACGCTGGCGTACAACGTTCACCTTTTCACGGTCAACTTCCAGGTTAACGGTGACTTCAGGGTTCCGCAGCTGAACACGGGCAGATTCCACACTCTGGTTCAGGCCCCCACCGACATAGCGCTCAACATCAATCGACGTGAAGTCATGAGAGCCACGGCGTTTAACGCGCACGCAGAAACTTTTACCTTCAATCTGTTCGCGTACCGCAGGCAACACAATTTCATAGATGCTGTGCAAGTCAGTAAAAGGGGTTTGCTCTACTTCCAGAACATGGTGAATACCGGGCGTTGCCGTCAGCACGCTGAGTGCAATATCTCGCTCAGCATCATCTTTGAGCGAAACCTCGATATGGTCACGACGGTTGAATACCGCCATCGCGTCTGACTTTCGCTTAAGAATATTTCGGATGTTACATTCCAGAATTTTCGTGAAGCGCTTCCGTACAGATTCACTTTTAACCATCACCTCAGGGTGAATTTTGACGATAAATTTCATAACAGGTTTCGCTGCGGCTCTTACAAAGGCGCGGATTATACCTCAAGCAGGCAGTATGCGAAATAACCCCACATTACATGCAAAAAGGCAGTGCCGTTGCACTGCCTTATCTTTCTGAGGGTTAACTTAAAATAGCAGTATTAATTTTCCTGAATAGGTGCGACTGGCGCATTGGTTGACAACTCATCAGACTCACGGGCCTTACCCTGCATGATGGCAATCTCTACCCGTCGGTTCTGTGCACGGTTTTCCGGTGTGTCGTTAGGCACACGTGGCGATGACCCTGCCAAACCTTCAACGCGCATGCGCATCGGATCGAAGCCTTCGACCTTTTCCATCTCCTGAGCCACAGACACAGCGCGTTGTGCGGATAAATCCCAGTTTGAGCGGTAAAGCTCCGAGTCTAGCGGCGAGTCATCCGTGTGGCCGGAAACGCGAACTATTCCCGGCACATCTTTCACCAAATCGGCAATCTGGCGTACTAATGGCCGGAATTTAGGTTGCAAGAACGCAGAGCCCGCTGGGAAAGCACCATTTTCACGGATGCGGATAATCAGTTGCTGACCCAGATTTTCAACCTCTACGGCCCCTTCTTCCACTTCTCGTTCGAGCGCCTGTACCACCATCTGAGCGACACTGGACATCTGTTCGGTATCCTGTTCCATCTCTTGCATGGAGGCTTCACTGGCTGCTGACCCTCCCTCCAGTTCAGCAGAATCACGTTGTGCACCACCAGCGCGATCTGATTCTCCTTCCTGAAAATCGAGGGTACGCTGAGTCATATCGATGGTTTGTTGCATGATCACTTCAATCGGTGTCGGCTCCGGCCGTCCTGGGCGGAATTCTTGTGCAATCACGCTGGTTCCTTTCGGGATGTCTTTTACTTCGAGCAGATTTTGTACACCAAACGCAAATTTCATCGAGCCTGCAATCTGCTTAAACTTCAGAACATCCATTTCCGAGAAGGAAAGCAAAAGTACAAAGAAGCACATCAACAATGACATCAGGTCGGCGAATGTTCCCATCCAGGCTGGCAAGCCGGGGGGGGGACATTTGCATTCTTCATCCATACCTGACTCCTTATCCGTCTACGTCAACAGAGCGTTTCTTCTCGTTGAGGTAGTTCTTCAGATAGCCGTCAATAACGCGTGGATTCTGGCCGTCCTGAATCGCCAGCAAACCATCCATGATCAACCGGCGGTTCATTTTTTCCTGATCTTTACGCAAGCGGAGTTTATTGGCGATGGGAATAGCGACCATGTTGGCGAGCATGGCGCCATACAAGGTGGTCAACAAGGCGACAGCCATTGCAGGGCCAATGGCCTTCGGATCATCCATATTCGACAGCATGGCAACCAGACCTATCAGGGTACCGATCATCCCCATGGCGGGTGCAACATCCGCCAGTGCCGTATAGAATTGCGCGCCGGCATCATGGCGTTCATCGGTCATGGTAATGTCTTTTTGCAAGGTCATTTTCACCACTTCCGCATCGTGGCCATCCACCAGCATATCCACCCCTTTTTTCATGAAGGTGTTTGGCACTTCCATCTCTTCCAAGGCCAAAAAACCCCCTTTACGCGCAGCGTCTGCCATTTCAACAATTTTGGCAATCAGGTCTTCCGGATCGTCAGCTTTGAACATGAACGCCTTGCCGGCGATTTTAAATGCCCCAAAAAACTGGCTGAGGGTGTAGTTCATCAACACAACAAACAAACTGCCGCCGAAAACAATCAGGGTAGATGGAATATCTACGAACATACTGATGGTGCCACCAAGCAACATCGCCATCACGATGAAGGCAAAGGCGCCCAAAATGCCTATGAGTGTCGCCAGATCCACAGAACGATCCCCTTAAAATTTTTCCAGCCAGAAGAGTCGGATACCTAAACAGTATGTAGGTATAGGTATCAATGAATTCGCTACCTGCCTTTCCGTTAACGGCAGCAACAGCGATAGATTTAGCGCATCTCTTAGATTTTATACGTAACTCTTCTCAAGGTACGGATTTATGTCTCAAGTTTAAGTCCAATATCCGGTTTCGTGAATTCTATAGCGGCTAACCCTTGGCAGTCAGAGACATGTCACCGACAGAAACACAGACAAAAATCAAGCCGAAATCGTCGAAAGCCCGGGAAAATCTCCCCGGCAGCGCAGATTTTCACTCAAGCGTTTGACCCCTAACAGGCGCTGAGTTAACTTCTCCCGCATTCTGATAACTCTGGGATTATCATGGCTGCAAAAAAACCTGAAAACATGAACTTTGAGGAAACCCTCAAAGAGCTGGACACGATTGTTAATGG
This sequence comes from Grimontia sp. THUN1695, assembly GCF_059704325.2. NCBI lineage: Bacteria > Pseudomonadati > Pseudomonadota > Gammaproteobacteria > Vibrionales > Vibrionaceae > Grimontia > Grimontia sp. THUN1695. The sequence goes on from NZ_AP046577.1 coordinate 2,150,651, forward strand.
CCTTGAAAGTGGTGACCTGCCTCTGGACACAGCGCTGAAACAGTTTGAACGCGGAATTTCTCTCGCGCGTCAAGGACAGAAGACCCTGTCCGATGCAGAGCAGCGCGTCGAAATCCTGCTTGCACAAGACGACAATGCTCCCCTGGAACCTTTTGAAGATACGCGCGATGAGTGATACCGCCCTAACCTCCACTCTTCTTCATTACCAAACGCGAAACAATGACAAGCTGGCCTACTGGCTTGCCTCACTCGGGCATCAGGAACAACCGCTAGTTCAAGCCATGAAGCACGGCGCCCTGCTTGGCGGAAAACGGGTACGGCCGTTTTTGACCTACATGACCGGAAAGCTGTTTGGTGCACCTGACGAGGCACTGGATACCCCAGCCGCTGCCGTCGAGTGCATCCATGCCTACTCGTTAATCCATGACGATCTTCCAGCCATGGATAACGATGATCTGCGCCGTGGCCAGCCGACCTGCCACGTGGCATTCGATGAAGCCAGCGCCATTCTTGCAGGTGACGCGCTGCAAACTCTGGCGTTTACCATTCTGGCTGAAGGTGATCTCTCACCAGAAGGTGAGGCGTACCGAATCCAGATGGTCAAAGAACTAGCGGCCGCTTCCGGTGCCGCGGGTATGTGTCTGGGTCAGGCGCTCGATTTGTCTGCTGAAGGCAAAAAGGTCGATGTGGACACACTGGAAACCATCCATCGCAATAAAACCGGTGCCCTGATCCGCTGCGCCGTGAGACTCGGGGCATTGGCTGCCGGTAAACAAGGTGCCACATACCTTTCACAACTGGATACCTTCTCCAACGCCATTGGCCTTGCGTTTCAGGTGCAAGATGACATTCTTGACATCATCAGTGACACGGAAACACTTGGAAAACCGCAAGGTTCCGACATCGCAGCGGAGAAAAGCACCTACCCTGCACTGTTGGGGCTGGAGGGCGCGCAACAGAAAGCAATGCTTCTTTATCAAGAAGCACTACAAGCGCTGGATGCAATCCCCTACAATACAGAGCAATTGGAAATGTTCGCCCGGTATATCATCGAGCGCAAGAATTAAAATAAGCAGCGCCAAAACGAATTTATGACTCTCGATATAGCAAAATATCCAACGCTCGCGTTGGCAAACACGCCTGACGAACTCAGATCGTTGCCCCGCGACGTCCTGCCAAAGCTGTGCGACGAACTTAGAACCTATCTCCTCAACTCAGTTAGCCATTCCAGTGGCCACTTTGCATCTGGTCTTGGTGCGGTCGAACTGACCGTGGCGCTTCACTATGTGTATAACACGCCATTTGATCACCTGATCTGGGATGTCGGCCATCAGGCGTACCCTCACAAGATCCTGACCGGCCGCCGCGAAAAGCTGCCGACTATCCGCCAAAAAGGCGGTCTTCACCCCTTCCCGTGGCGCGAAGAAAGCGAATATGACGTGCTTTCTGTTGGCCATAGCTCAACCTCTATCAGTGCAGGACTGGGGTTGGCGATTGCGGCGGCAAAAGAAGGCCGTGACCGTAAAGTGGTCAGCGTTATCGGCGATGGCGCTATTACCGCAGGCATGGCATTTGAAGCCATGAACCACGCCGGAGATGTACATGCGGATATGCTGGTTATCCTCAACGACAACGAAATGTCGATTTCGGAAAACGTAGGCGCCCTGAACAACCATCTGGCACAGTTGCTCTCCGGCAATTTCTATACCTCAATCCGTGAAGGCGGCAAAAAAGTGCTGTCTGGCGCACCGCCAATCAAAGAGCTGGTTCGCCGTGCCGAGGAGCACCTCAAAGGGATGGTGGTTCCGGGTACCCTGTTCGAAGAGCTGGGCTTTAATTACATCGGCCCCGTCGACGGCCATGATGTGGAGGAGCTGGTCAAGACCATCAAGAACATGCGAAACCTCAAAGGCCCGCAATTTCTACATGTAATGACCAAAAAGGGCAAAGGCTACGCACCAGCAGAGAAAGACCCGATTGGCTATCACGCCGTGCCTAAATTCAACCCAGCAGAGCACACTCTTCCTAAATCGCAATCTTCTGGGCCTACTTTCTCACAGGTATTTGGGGATTGGCTGTGCGACATGGCAGCGGAAGATGACAAGCTTCTCGCCATCACTCCAGCCATGCGTGAAGGCTCAGGTATGGTGAGATTTTCGAAAGCCTTCCCTGACCGCTACTTTGATGTGGCTATCGCTGAACAACATGCCGTGACACTCGGAACGGGGATGGCCATTGGTGGCTACCATCCTGTCGTCGCCATTTATTCCACTTTCCTTCAACGGGGCTACGACCAGCTTATCCATGATGTTGCCATCATGAACTTGCCGGTGATGTTTGCTATCGACCGCGGGGGGCTTGTCGGCGCTGATGGTCAGACCCATCAGGGCGCGTTCGATCTCAGCTTTATGCGCTGTATCCCTAATATGGTGATCATGGCCCCAAGCGACGAAAACGAGTGCCGCCAGATGCTTTATACCGGCCATCTCCACCAAGGTCCGAGTGCAGTGCGTTATCCCCGAGGCACAGGCTGTGGTGCGACAGTAGAAAAAACCATGACTGCACTCCCTATCGGCAAAGGTATACTGCGTCGCCAGGGAGAGACAATCGCCATCCTGAACTTCGGCACCATGATGCCCTACGCCATGGAGGCAGCAGAAAAGCTCAACGCCACCGTCGCAGACATGCGTTTTGTGAAGCCCTTGGATGAAGCCTTGATTGATGAGCTGGCTGCAACCCACGACGTGCTGGTGACCGTAGAAGAAAACGCCATTTCGGGCGGTGCGGGATCAGGGGTCATTGAATACCTGATGAAATCCCGTCAAATCAAACCGGTGTTGCAAATTGGTCTGCCGGATAAATTTATCCACCAAGGCACCCAACAAGAGTTGCACGCCGAGCTGGAAATCGACGGAAAAGGCATTGAAGCACAAATCCGCCGTTACCTTGCCAACTAAACTACCTTAAAACAACGGCGCCTCAGGCGCCGTTTAACCAACGAATCCCGGCCCACAACACCAACATCGACATCACACCGGCCACGATGTCATCCAGCATAATGCCGAGCCCACCGTGAACTTTCTTGTCCAGCCAACTGATTGGCCACGGCTTCACCATGTCAAAAAAGCGGAAAATCACAAAACCGGCCAGTACCACCTGCCAGTCTGCTGACGGCACCAGTAACATGGTGATCCAAAAGCCGACAAACTCATCCCAGACAATGCCACCATGATCGTGAACCCCCATGTCTGATGATGTTCGCCCACAAAGGAAAATACCCGCTAATGCCCCGATCACCACCGCCACAGGCAGCGCCCAGCTCGACAGGGAAATGAAAAGAAAATAAAAAGGCACCGCAGCCAGAGTTCCCACCGTGCCCGGCACCCAGGGCGAAAGACCGGCACCAAACCCCGTCGCTAACAAGTGCACCGGATTGCCCAAACGGATTTTTTTAATTGGATTATCCATACATCACTCTGAAAAATGATCCCAACCATTCAGTGGCCAATCGACAGCTTTCCCCTGCCACATGACGGTCACCCCTTCACCGTGACGAAGCTGCCCAATACAGCTGACGGGCGTGTTGGTGTGGGAAAGTGCAGCATCCACCGCCCCGCGGTGACTTTCCGGTACGGTAAAGCAAAGCTCATACTCTTCACCGCTGCACAGCGCCATTTTTGCCGCGGCTTCTGCACTGCCGGTGAAGGCCAGCAGTTCATCTGAGACAGGAATCGCATCGGCATGAATCACCGCCGACACACCACTGGCTTTCAAAATATGGCGCAGATCGGCCACCAGACCATCAGAGATATCAAGCCCAGAAGAGGCAATTCCACGCAGTGCCTGCCCAGCCAGAACCCGGGGTTCAGAGTAATAGTGACGGTGCAACAAGGTATTTTCCACGTCATTTCTCGGCGCATTGCCGTTTAAAATCACGGCCAGCCCTGCCGCACTGTCACCGAGTTTACCCGTGACATACAGCCAGTCGCCGGCTTTTGCGGTATCACGGCGTATTGCCTTACCCGATGGCACAAATCCCTGAAGGGTTACCGTGATACTGAGCGGCCCTTTAGTGGTATCACCACCGACTAACTGTACCTGATAGTATTCAGCCAACTTGTAGAACCCCTCACAGAAAGCCGCGATCCAGGATTCATTGGATTCAGGCAGTGTCAGGGCAAGGGAACACCAGGCAGGTATTGCCCCCATCGCAGCCAGATCGCTGAGATTAGACGCCAGTGCTTTATGCGCCACCATCACCGGGTCAGCATCTGCCAAAAAGTGATTGCCGGCGACCAGGGTGTCCGTGGTAACCACCAACTGGCAGTTTTCCGGGACAGTGATCAGCGCAGCATCGTCACCAATGCCCAAGTCCACATCGCGGCGCGTGACAGGCTGCGACTTAAAGTAACGGTTTATCAATTCAAATTCGTTACCGGCCATGATTCTTTCCTAAGAAAAAAGGCCAGCGAGGCCGGCCTTTCAAATCCTAATATCGATTACTTTTTACGCAGCGTTGGTACTGCTTTGTCCAGCACACCGTTCACAAACTTGTGGCTGTCTTCCGCACCAAAACGCTTCGCCAGTTCAATCGCTTCGTTGATAACAACTTTGTAAGGAACGTCTTCACGCTTGCACAGTTCATACATAGACAGGCGAAGAATTGCGTGCTCCATTTCATCCAAATCCTGTAGGGGACGGGACAGATAAGGACGCATTTTGCTATCCAGTTCCTGGTAGTTCAGCACAACACCAGACAGCAGATCGCGGAAGTATTCCACATCCGTTTCTGGTTGACGCAGACGTGGTTCCTCTGCCTGGTGCTCTTCTTCTTCATAGTTATCTGCAGCAAGGAACTGCGCTTCGATATCAGCAACGTTGTCTTTCGTCAGTTGCCAAGAGTAAATGGCTTGCAATGCAAAATGGCGCGCATTGCGCCTTGCGGCTGGTTTCACGATAACCCCCGTTTAGGATTCGATTTGGGACAGTACGTTTACCATTTCAAGCGCGCTTAGTGCAGCCTCTGCCCCTTTATTACCAGCCTTGGTACCCGCGCGTTCGATGGCTTGTTCAATGGTATCTACGGTCAGCACGCCAAATGCCACAGGCGTATCAAACTCCAGTGCAACCTGTGCCAGACCTTTGTTACATTCTCCGGCCACATAGTCAAAGTGTGGCGTACCGCCTCGGATCACTGATCCCAGCGCGATAATAGCGTCGTAGCGGCCGCTTTTTGCAACACGTTGCGCCACCAGTGGCAACTCATAAGCACCTGGGCAACGTACTACGGTAATATTATCTTCACTTACCTGGCCCTGACGCTTCAGTGCATCAATAGCACCTTCCAGCAGACTTTCGTTAATGAAGCTGTTGAAACGGGAGATAACGATTGCAACTTGCGCATTGGGTGCTGCGAACGCACCTTCAATTACCTTCATGGGCCTTCCTGTGACGTATTTTATCCGGATTGAGAAACTGCGGGATTCTATCACACTTTTCTGCAAAGCCGCCAGCGATTAAACCTTGCGGGCAGGTGATTCAGGCCCATGCCTGTTTAGAAAGAAAAACGCTGCGGAGGGCTACATTTCCCTTGCGTCAGGTTTTCGTTTAGTCGACAACGTATTCAACCACTTTAAGGCCAAACCCCGAGAGCGCGTGGTAGCGTTTGTTGGCCGATGACAACAGGCGCATATCGGTAACATCGAGATCTGCCAGGATTTGTGAACCTACACCGACTCGACGGCTGGTGCCCTGCCATTTCGCTGCTGCTGGCTGCTCGCCCTTATCCTGGGCTTCAAAACGGCGAACCTTGTCGATGATCGACGCAGACGATTCTTCTTTACCCAAGATCACCAGCACCCCGCCTTCGGCATTGATGCGCTTCATCGCATCACTGAGTGACCAACTGCGCTCGGCAGAGCGGTCGGAGTGCAGCAAATCGGTAAAGGTATCCTGAAGGTGAACCCGCACCAGCGTCGGTTGGTTATTCACTTCCCCTTTGCGCAGCGCATAATGCACCTGATTGTCGATGGTGTCGCGGTAAGTGATAAGGTCAAACTCACCAAATTCTGTCGGCAGCTTACATTCCGCCACACGCTCAATCGTGGTCTCGTTGTTATTACGGTACTCAATCAAATCCGCAATAGTGCCAAGCTTGATACCATGTTTCTCGCCGAATTTTTCCAGATCCGAGCGACGCGCCATGGTGCCATCTTCATTCAGGATTTCGACAATGACTGCGGCAGGGGAATATCCGCCAAGGCGTGCCAGATCGCAGCCTGCTTCCGTATGGCCTGCCCGGGTCAGCACACCACCGTCCTGAGCCATTAATGGGAAGATATGTCCCGGCTGTACCAGATCAGCGGCTACCGCATCCGGTGCAACCGCCGCTTCCACAGTGCGGGCACGGTCTGCCGCTGAAATGCCGGTCGTTACCCCCTCGCAGCCTCTATCGACACAGTGAATGCAGTGGAATGCTGAGCATTGTTTTCCCTTACCATCAACGGCAACCCGAGGCGCTGGCAGCACTCCTTGGTCATGGTGAGACAAATCAGGCCCCGTCCATACGTCGCCATAAAATTAATGGCCTCCGGCGTGACCCGTTCGGCGGCGATAATGATGTCACCTTCATTTTCACGGTCTTCATCGTCCATCAGGATGACCATTTTGCCCTGACGGATATCTTCAATGATCTCTTCTGCGCTGCTGATTGGCATCGTTCTGTCCCTGTTTTTACCGTTTTCAGTTCGGTCATCTCAAAAAGCCCGACTCAGCGAGCTTTGCCATGGTCAAACCGCTTGCACCCGATTGTTGTGCAGCGCGATCGCCCATCATAAGTCGTTCCAGATAGCGGGCAATCACATCCACTTCAATGTTGACCTGATGCCCGATAGTGAAACCTTCGATGGTGGTTTCCAGTGCCGTGTGCGGCACGATGGTCAGTTTAAAGCGGTTGCCATCTACCGCGTTGATGGTCAGGCTGATGCCATCAATGGTCACTGAACCTTTTTCAGCCAGGTATTTGGCAAGCCCTGCCGGGGCTTCCAGCCAAAACTCAATGGCCCGTCCGGCTTGGGTACGGGAAACCACTGTAGCCACCCCATCAACATGGCCAGACACCATGTGACCGCCAAAGCGTGTGGTGGGTAACATGGCTTTTTCCAGGTTTACTTTGTGGCCCGCTTTGTACGTTGCAAAGGCAGTACGCTTGAGCGTTTCCCCTGACAAGTCTGCCACATAACCATTACCTGTCAGTGCAACAACCGTCAGACAGACACCGTTGGTAGCAATACTGTCACCCAGCTTCACGTCAGACAAATCCAGCTTCCCGCTATCGACGGTCAGTGAAATATCACCGCCTTTAGGGGTGATTTTCTGGATATGGCCAACCGCTTCGATAATTCCTGTAAACATAATTTTTCGCTTCCAATATCAGTCGGGCTGCGGCTTTTGCATGTGAAACCGCACATCGTCGCCAATCCGGGTGACGTCAGTCAACGTAAAGGTTGGCACCTGACTCATACTGGTCAACCCTTCAAGCTTGACCAAACCCCGGCTGTCACTGCCCATCAGTTTAGGTGCCTGATAGACAATCACTTCATCCACCAGACCGGCATTGAGCAAACTCCCCGCCAACGTCGCACCCGCCTCAACCCAGATGTGATGAATGCCCTTCGCCACCAGCGCACGCAATGTGCTATTAAGATTCAGGTGTCCGTCTTGTTGTTCAACGGTCAGTACCGTAACTGACTCATTCGCAGATGGCTTATCATCTTTTGCCGTCACGATAATGACATCCCCATCGAGCGAAAACAGCCTTGCGCTTTCACTGACCTTTCTGTGGGTATCTAAAATCACACGGACCGGCTGGCGTACATCATCCTGTCGATACATAGACTTTACCGTTTCCGGCAGTTGCGCCCAGCGTACATTCAGGGACGGGTTGTCATCCAATACCGTCTGGCTGGTCGAGAGAATCGCCCCCGCCTGTGCCCGGAACACCTGAACGTCGGCACGGGCTTCTGCCCCGGTGATCCACTGACTCTGTCCATTGGCCAATGCAGTGCGGCCATCAATGCTGGAAGCCAGCTTTAACTGGACATATGGCAAGCCAGTTTTCATCACTTTGATAAAACCGGGATTAAGTGCTTCTGCCTGTGCCTGCATCAAGCCGACATCGACCTGAATGCCTGCATCGCGCATGCGCTGAATACCGCGCCCGGCCACCTTCGGATTGGGATCAACCATGGAACAAACCACACGGCTGACTCCGGCGGCAATCAGTGCATCTGCACAGGGAGGAGTGCGGCCATGATGGGAGCAGGGCTCCAGGGTAACATAGGCAGTTGCGCCGCAGGCTTTCTCGCCAGCGGCGCGTAAAGCATAGACTTCTGCATGAGGCTCACCGGCCCGGAAGTGAAAACCCTCACCGACAATATCATCCCCCTGGGTGATCACACAGCCAACGTTTGGGTTAGGGGCGGTGGTATAAATGCCGCGTTTTGCCAGTTCAATGGCCCGCAGCATCATTTGGGAATCAAAAATTGAGAACATGTAACCGCTTATTTTTCCAGGCGGGCAATTTCTTCACCGAAATCCCGGATATCTTCAAAGCTGTGATAGACGGATGCAAAACGGATATAAGCCACTTTATCGAGCTCTTTCAGCGCGTCCATCACCAGGTTGCCTACCAGCGTTGATGACACCTCACGTTCACCCGTCGCCCGAATTGTCGATTTGATGGCGTTGATCGCCTTTTCTATATCGTCGGTGCTTACCGGTCGCTTTTCCAATGCCCGCTGGATACCGCCACGCAGTTTATCTTCGTTGAATGGCTCACGGTTACCATTGGTTTTGATGATACGCGGCATCACCAGCTCTGCTGTTTCAAACGTGGTATAACGTTCACTACAGGCTAAACACTGGCGACGACGACGCACTTGGTGACCGTCAGCGACCAGCCGTGAATCAATGACTTTGGTGTCATTCGCACCACAAAATGGACAGTGCATCTCGCCTCCTTAAACAATAGGTAAACAGTGTACCTGATTTGCAGACCTGATAAACCGCGAAAGTGGTGAAAACAGGTATAAAAAAAGCACCCGAAGGTGCTTTTTTAAACCAAACACAGATTATGCATATACTGGCAGGCGTTTACAGATTTCCAGTACCTTGGCTTTGGTCGCTTCGATAACGTCTGGGTTGTCGATGTTATCCAGCACGTCACACATCCAGTTCGCCAGTGCTTTCGCATCGTCTTGGGTAAAACCACGGCGGGTGATTGCCGGTGTACCCACGCGGATACCCGAGGTCACAAACGGGCTTCGTGGATCGTTTGGCACGCTGTTTTTATTGACGGTAATGTTCGCTGCACCCAGTGCGGCGTCTGCATCTTTACCTGTGATGTTCTTGTCGATCAGGTCAACCAGGAAAAGGTGGTTTTCCGTGCCATTAGAAACAATCTTATAGCCGCGCTCCTGGAACTGACTCACCATTGCTTTGGCGTTATCAACAACGCGCTGCTGGTACGCCTTGAATTCTGGCTCCATCGCTTCTTTGAATGCCACCGCCTTCGCCGCGATAACGTGCATCAGAGGACCACCCTGACCACCCGGGAATACGGCAGAATTGAGTTTTTTGTACATTTCCTCACCCGCGTTCGACAAGATTAGGCCACCACGTGGACCCGCCAGGGTTTTGTGGGTCGTCGTTGTCACAACGTGAGCGTGAGGGATTGGTGTTGGGTATACACCCGCAGCAATCAGGCCTGCAACGTGTGCCATGTCTACAAACAGGTATGCGCCCACTTTGTCCGCGATTTCACGCATACGTGCCCAGTCAACGATTTGGGAATACGCAGAGAAGCCACCGATGATCATCTTAGGCTTGTGTTCCAGCGCCAATGCTTCCATTTCGTCATAGTTGATCTGGCCTGCTTCATCAATGCCGTAAGGGATGACATTGTAGTGCTTGCCAGAGAAGTTAACCGGTGAACCGTGTGTCAGGTGACCACCATGTGCCAGGCTCATCCCCAGAACCGTGTCACCCGGTTGAAGGAGTGCCATATAAACCGCGCTGTTTGCCTGTGAGCCAGAGTGAGGCTGCACATTTGCGTATTCGCAGCCAAACAGCTGGCAGGCACGCTCAATCGCCAGTGCTTCGGCTTTGTCTACGTATTCACAACCGCCATAGTAACGCTTGCCTGGATAACCTTCCGCATACTTGTTAGTCAGTTGGGAACCTTGCGCTTCCATTACGCGAGGGCTGGTGTAGTTTTCTGACGCGATGAGCTCAATGTGCTCTTCCTGACGCGCAGTTTCTTCCTGGATCGCGGCAAACAGCTCCGGATCGTAATCAGCGATGTTCATGTCACGCTTTAGCATCTGTATCTCCTGACTCAGATAGTTCCCTGGGTACCAAGTTGACCAGATAACTCGTGGAGGCAAATTACCGGGTCAACCTGGTTGGGTTGATTTTTACCACATCGAAAACACCAGTATCCATGCGGACGCAAACGTTTTCGTCATTAACTTATTAATGGTAGCAATTTTACAAAATTTGTTGCGCAACAGGTAGTAGCAATCACATTTTTTTTGCCTGATCGGACATGGTCTTTTCTCATTCCAATCATGAACTGAATTCACGTTGACCTGTGTCACATGTTGCCACACTCGCCAATTTTTGGCGTGCCGGTGCTATTTTCAAACGCTGTAAACCCGCCATATTTACACACCGTACGCACTTGCTGACACAGGTACAAACCCCAGTTAACACGACCTCTTTCGCCAGCAACAGAATCTCATTAAGATGCCTTGCTTTTTATTTTCAATTACCGTTGGTTGCGTCATTATCAAATGTAAAAACGCCACCTATTTCAGGAGTTATTTCATTGAATCACCAACCCCGACACTCACCATTTGAAGACATGGTTGCTATCTTGTCTGGCGCGTTCGTTGTGGCGCAGGGTGTTTATTTTCTCCAGCAAGCAGGGCTGCTCACAGGCGGTACGACAGGTCTGGCCCTTTTGATCACCCAATTTACAGATCTCTCTTTCGGTACGCTGTACTTCCTGTTTAACATACCTTTCTACGTGATGGGGTGGCAGCGTTTTGGTGCCCAGTTTGCACTTCGCAGTGTCTTAGCTGGCGGCATGGTGTCATTGATTGTCGACCATATCTCACACGTGTTCACTATCGGGTGGCTACAACCCCTTTACTGCGGCCTGATTGGTGGTCTGCTGATGGGGGTGGGGATGCTAATGATCTTCCGTCACAACGCGAGCCTTGGCGGCTTCAATGTGCTGGCACTGTATTGTCAGGATAAATTTGGTATCCGTGCCGGTAACGTACAGATGGGAATCGACATTACCATCCTGCTGGCCTCTTTTTTCTACGTATCCCCCTGGCTTCTCGCTTGTTCTGTCGTTGGTGCCTTTGTTCTGAATTTGGTGTTAGCCATGAATCACAGGCCCGACCGTTATGTAGTGTGCTATTAAATGCATCAACAACAGCCGCGGGAAAAGTGCACACAAGGTTACGGCTGGATAACGAGTAGAGAGGACGGCAAAGTCATCGGCATCAATGCGCCCACATAAAAAATGCCCTCAGTCCTTGATGTACTGAGGGCATTATTCACTCTCTAAGTAAGGTCTTCAACGGATCCGGGTCTTAACTGTTCAGTATCTGCCCTGAAGTATATTGACACCTATCCGTGAACTATGACTTCTTACCGCGATTTTTCACCATATCCATCAATCGCTTGCGTTGACGTGCCTGAGAAATGGTCAGCTTCTCTTTCTTGCCCTCAAACGGGTTCTCACTATTCTGGAACTGGATGCGGATCGGTGTTCCCATGATTTCCAGTGATTTACGGTAGTAGTTCATCAGATAGCGTTTGTATGAATCTGGCAGTTCACGTACCAGGTTACCGTGGATCACGATAATCGGCGGGTTGTAACCACCCGCGTGTGCATATTTCAGCTTCACGCGTCGGCCACGGATCATCGGAGGCTGATGATCATCCTGCGCCATCTTCATAATACGGGTCAGCATGGAGGTGCTGATACGCCGGGTCGCTGACTCATAGGCTTCCTGAATTGACTCAAACAGGTGGCCCACACCAGTGCCGTGCAGCGCAGAGATAAAGTGGATTCGGGCAAAGTCCACAAAACCAAGACGGCGGTCAAGCTCCGACTTCACACGCTCTTTGACGTCGCTGTCCAGACCGTCCCACTTGTTCACCGCGATAACGATTGAACGGCCAGCGTTCAATGCAAAACCCAGCAGGCTCAAATCCTGATCGGAAATGTTCTCCCGCGCATCGATAACCAGAAGCACAACGTTTGCATCTTCAATCGCTTTCAGTGTCTGGACGACCGAGAACTTCTCCACTTTGTCATTCACGCGCTTACGGCGACGGACACCCGCAGTATCAATAATGACGTACTCGCGACCATCACGTTCCATTGGAATATAAATAGAATCGCGCGTGGTCCCCGGCATGTCATAGACCACCACCCTCTCTTCACCCAGAATGCGGTTGGTCAGCGTTGATTTACCCACATTAGGGCGGCCAATGATACTGAATTTAATCGGCAGGTTACGCAGACGCTCCAACGCAGATTCCGCATCTTCTTCCGTCAGATCTTTCTCGTCTTTGTCATCGTCCTGCTCACCGGTAAGGTCAACCAGGCCTTCTTTTCCGTCACCTTCCTCATTACCGGCCAATTCTTCGGCAAACGGTTTCAGGGCGCGGTCAATCAATGCCAGTACACCACGGCCATGAGCCGCTGCAATCTGGTACATCTCTTCCATACCCAATTGCCAAAACTCCGCACTGGCAGCATCCGGATCAATACCGTCAACTTTGTTTACCACCAAGAACGTTTTCTTCTGGCGACTACGAAGGTGCTGGGCAATCGCTTCATCGGCAACAGTCAGGCCTGCGCGGCCATCCACCATAAACAGCACCACATCTGCTTCTTCAATTGCAGCGAGCGACTGTTCTGCCATTTTGGTTTCCACACCCTCTTCGGTGCCATCAATACCGCCGGTGTCAACAACAATAAACTCGTGTTCACCCAGTAACGCTTTTCCGTACTTACGATCCCTGGTCAAACCTGGAAAATCGGCAACGAGCGCATCGCGCGTCCTTGTCAGCCGGTTAAAGAGTGTCGACTTCCCCACATTAGGACGCCCAACCAGGGCTACGACAGGAATCATACTGACCTCTTAACATCTCAAATTCATTAATAACAGCGGCTCCTGACCTATCAGGTTCAGGAGCCGAATAATGGGCAAACAACTGACATTACAGTGTTTGATTTTTACTTATTGTGCCGTCACGTGTAATCACAATATAGCCTTCCTCCACATTGAGTGGGCTTACGGCGATACCGCTGCTGTCTATTTTCTGCTGAGCGACAAATTCACCAGAGCTGGGATCCATCCAATGCAGATAACCTTCTGCATCGCCAACAACCACGTATCCTGAAATCGAAGCAGGCGGAGTCAGCTGACGATACTCTAGTTCGCGGTTTTGCCAAATCTCAGTGCCGCTGCGCGCATCCACGGCGATCACGTGGTCTTTATCAGTAATCAGGAAAAGGTAGCTACCCGCCACCAGAAAATCTGTCGATGAGCTGTAATTACGCTTCCAGACCGCACGACCTGAACGCAGATCGATAGCCACCAACTGGCCATTATACCCCACCGCATAAAGCAATGCGCCGTCAATCACAGGTGTCGCATCAACATCCACCAACCGATCAATCTCGGTTGCCCCTTTCGGGCTCGCGATAGGCTGTTGCCAGATAATGTTACCGTTTTCAATAAATGCTGCCCCAAGGCGGCCATTTGCCATGCCCCAGAACACACCACCAGCTGTAGATACCGGAGAGCTGTCACCGCGCAACGTCAGGTTTGGTACGTCACTGGAAATACGCCAACGCTCTTCTCCACTTTCTGCGTCAAACGCCGCTAACTCACCACGGCTGGTGTTGACGATCACCAGGCTTTCATCAGCCAGTGGTTTGGAAAGGATCTCCCCACCTGCATTGACCTGCCACACTGTCTCACCGGTTTCTTCATCCAGAGCGATAAGATTCCCGGTTTCAGTACCGACATAGACCTTGCTGTATGCTGCCGTTAATCCACCAGAAAGCAGTGCCGGAGTAACATCACCCAAATCAACACGCCAAAGTAAGGCTCCCTCTTCGATGTTGATGGCTTGAACCACACCTTCGCGATCTGCTGCAAAAATCTTACCGTATGCCTCAACCGGAGACAGGTTAGTGAAATAGTTTCCGACGCCATCACCTACGCGGGTTTTCCAAACCTGTGCAGGCGTAAACTCACTGTCTACCGCTGGTACAGGCGCCATCTGGATAGAATCCTCCTCACCGGCACAACCGGTCAGAAGTACTCCCAGCAATGCCACTGCACCAACACGTTTCCATCCCTTGTGAATCATAGTCAGGCCTTATTGGGACAGGTTGTCCAGTTTCATTTGAACAACAGGATTAGTCGCTGCGGCAATGGATGCGGCATAGGCAGAACGTGCTGCAACCACATCTCCTCGACGCAGTTCGATATCGCCACGCAACTCTTCAACCTGGGCTTTCCAACTGTCTGCAGTCACACTATTAAGCTGTGACAGTGCGGCATCGTAGTTGCCAAGCTCCGCTTCAACACGAGCCAGGCGAACCGTTGCCAGTGTTTTCAGTGTGTCGTCTTTTGATGACTGTACACGACGCAGTTGTTCAGCAGCTTGGGTTAAATCACCCGCTTCAACAAACGATTTCGCCAGCTGCAACGCCAACAGGGATGTATACGCGCCCTCGTGGTCTTTGATAAACGTTGCTGCTTTTTCTTCCGCCTGCGCATCGCCTGCAACCAAGGCACTCACTACTTGGGTGTACGCATCTGAAGCTTGTTCACGGCTGGTTTCCATTTCTGCCTGATAATAACGCCATCCGTACAGGCCACCCAAACCGATTACTGCGCCGAGGACAACGGCCTTGCCGTTGTCCCGCCACCACGTTTTAATCGCTTCAACTTGTTGTTCTTCTGTGGTGTAGACGTCCACGTTTTGTCCTCTCTTAAACTCGTTGAGCCAGTTTGTCAGCTACTTCATCCTGAGAAATAGTTAGCTGTTCGCCACCTTTAAGATCTTTAAAAGTCACCTGGTTGTTGGCGACTTCATCTTCGCCCAATACCAGTGCCACCGACGCACCAACCTTGTCTGCACGTTTGAATTGCTTTTTAAAGTTACCGCCACCAAAGTGAGTCATGACACGAAGGCCCGGCACCTGCTCACGCAATGTCTCTGCCAGTTTCATGCCTGCAATCAGTGTGCCTTCACCTGCAGTCACCATATATACATCAACCGCAGGGCGGGTTTCATCCAGCGCCAGGGTTTCCATCAGAAGCACCAAACGCTCAACACCCATGGCAAAACCAACTGCCGGTGTCGCTTTACCGCCCAGCTGTTCAACCAGACCATCGTAGCGGCCACCGCCACAGACTGTACCTTGGGCCCCCAGACTGTCGGTGATCCATTCGAAAACAGTGCGGTTGTAATAATCCAGACCGCGAACCAGTTTCTCATTTATCGTGTATTGGATACCTGCTGCGTCCAACAGTTCACAAAGACCTGCAAAATGTTGTTTAGACTCTTCATCCAGATAGGCTGACAGCTTAGGTGCATCGCTCAGAACCGCTTGAATGTCTGGGTTTTTAGTGTCCAGCACCCGCAATGGATTAGTGTGCATGCGGCGTTTGCAGTCATCATCCAAAATCGCCTCGTGTTGCATCAGAAAGTCAACCAATGCTTCACGGTAATTTGCACGTGCTTCCAGTGAACCAATTGAGTTTAGCTCAAGACGCACATGCTCATGGATACCCAGCTTACGCCACAGACGAGCGGTCATCATGATAAGCTCTGCATCAACGTCAGGGCCATTGAGACCAAAGACTTCCACGCCAAACTGATGGAACTGGCGGTAACGACCTTTTTGGGGACGCTCGTGACGGAACATAGGGCCAAGGTACCACAGGCGCTGTTCCTGGTTGTACAACAGGCCATTTTCGATACCGGCACGCACGCAACCTGCGGTGCCCTCAGGACGCAGGGTCAGGCTGTCGCCATTGCGATCCTCAAAGGTGTACATTTCTTTTTCAACCACGTCGGTCACTTCACCGATGGCGCGGCTGAACAAATGGGTCATTTCCACGATCGGCATGCGCACTTCGCTGTAGCCGTATGCACTGATCACGTCTTTCACCGTGCCTTCGACTTTTTGCCAAAGTGGAGACTGTGTGGGAAGGCAGTCGTTCATGCCTCGGATTGCTTGAATAGTTTTTGCCACGTTAACTCTCGTCACCGATCTGTTTGTTCTTGCTATCAGTAAGCAGGCGCTTACCCTTGTGTTTTGATGTCAATGCGGTTGTTCTCATCCAGCATTGCCGCTTTCGCCCGGATCTTTGCTTCCAGCTGATCGATCAGGTTGTCGTTGTCAAAACGTTCTTTCTGGCGCTTGCCATCATCATAATACGCGCTGCGCTTGTTACCACCTGCTACGCCAATGTGTGACACTTCCGCTTCGCCCGGTCCGTTGACCACGCAACCAATCACTGACACATCCATCGGCACAACAACGTCTTCCAGACGCTGTTCCAGTGCGTTTACGGTGCCTATCACATCAAACTCCTGACGGGAGCATGTCGGACAGGCAATAAAATTCACACCACGCGAGCGGATGCGCAGTGATTTTAAAATATCGAAACCGACTTTAATTTCCTCGACCGGATCTGCCGCCAGGGAAATACGCAGGGTATCACCAATACCTTCACTTAGCAGCATGCCAAGGCCAACGGCTGATTTCACAGCCCCAGCGCGTGCGCCACCGGCTTCAGTGATGCCAAGGTGCAACGGTTGGTCAATGCGTTTTGCCAACTGGCGGTATGACTCGACAGCCAGAAAAACATCCGAGGCTTTCACACTGACCTTGAACTGGTCGAAATTCAGGCGATCGAGGATATCAACATGGCGCATTGCAGATTCAACCAACGCTTCAGGGGTCGGCTCACCATATTTTTCCTGTAGGTCACGCTCCAGTGAGCCACCATTCACGCCAATGCGGATAGGGATGTTTCTATCACGGGCAGCATCAACCACAGAGCGGATACGCTGCTCGTTGCCAATGTTACCCGGGTTAATGCGAAGACAATCCACGCCGTATTCCGCCACTTTCAGGGCGATACGGTAGTCAAAATGAATATCGGCAACCAAAGGAATGGTGCATTGCTGTTTGATCAGTTTAAACGCTTCAGCCGCATCCATCGTGGGCACAGAGATACGGACAATGTCTGCACCGACTTTTTCGAGCGCCTTAATTTGCGCAACCGTTGCTTCAACATCGGTAGTGCGCGTGTTGGTCATCGATTGGACTGCGATTGGCGCGCCATCGCCAATGGGCACGTCGCCCACATAAATACGCGTAGACGGACGACGTTTAATGGGAGATTCGGTATGCATTCGGTGTACTCTGGATTACTTCGGAAGGCTCAAACGCGCTACCCGCCCTGATGGGTAGCCACTCAGATCAACTTTCTCGCCATCGTAGACAAGATTTACTGCCGCTGGTGCACCAAGCACCAACTTAAACGGCGCTTCACCGGACAGTTCAACGGTTTCACCACTGGATTTTATCCCTGTCAACAGGCGTTTGCCACTGGCATCACGGATATCCACCCAACAATCACCACTGAATGACAACGTCATGTTGGATGACGCAGTAACGGGATCTTCCACTACTGCAGTTTCCGGCTGTGAAAGTTCATCGACATTAACCTGTGCTGCCGCCATCGGCTCTGCATCTGTCACAACAGGGGCCGTGTTTTCAACAATAACGTCAGTAGGTTCGGGGGACATCACATCAGGAGCCGACGCTGGCGCATCAGTGCTTTCTGCTGCCGATGCGGACTGAGGTGTATCTTCATCGGCCTTCGCTACCGCCGGGGCGGCTTCAGTGTTCGAAGACACCGGCAGACCACTGCTTTCCGGCAGAGGAAGTAAAAGGTCATTTTGCTGGTTCTGCCACCACCAGAAAGCCGTCAATCCTATCACAGCGGCCAAGATCACCCAGGTCAGCCCCATTACCCGGCTGTCATGCTGGTCACGACGGGTTTTACGCGAAAAACTTTGCATTTTCTGCGTACTGTCTTCCGCATCGGGGGCGGGATTAAACGTGCTCAGCAATTCATCGGCATTCAGACCGACAAGTTTGGAATAGGAGCGGATGTACCCACGTGTGAACGTTGTGATCTTCTCGTCATCACAGCAATTTTCTTCCAGATCTTGAATAACGGAAACACGAAGTCTCAAGCGATCTGCGACATCCTGATCAGACAGCCCAATCGCTTCACGGGCTTCTCTTAAGGCCATACCTGGGTGCGTGGATTCTACGTTTATCGGCAGTTCTTCGTTGTATTCATTATTCATTCGTTAGGTACTGTCTATATTCTCTTGATTCGGGAAACGTGTTGGCCAACAGGTTTGCATAACGCTCCGCCTGGCCTGGCCGTCCTGCTTTATTTTCCAATTCAGTCAGTATTAACAGCGTCGCTGGCTTATAGCCGTAGCGTTTATGGAAATGGAATAAACGAATTCTGGCTTCGTTGAGTTGATTATCTTCCACTTCCATTTGGGCGAGTTTTACAGAAGACAAAGGCCTGTTCGGCTCATGATCAATGGCTTTAGCAAACCACACTTTAGCGCTATCGCGATCCCCCTCTTTCAACGCACAAAGGGCGGCATTTTCATAACTGCCGGATAACTTGTAATAGTATGGCTGCTCAATAGCCTTGGCAAACGCCCGTTGCGCTTCGTCATAACGTTCCTGACGACACAAGAATACGCCGTAATTATTCCGAACGTCACCATTTTGTGGCGAATGACGCAACGCTGTTTTGTATTGTTCTTCCGCTTGGTCATGTTCGCCGACTTCCTGAAGATAGTAGGCAAAACTGATACGGGAGCGATAGTATTTAGGGGCAAACTGTACGGCTGTTTCAAGATTTTGCCTTGCCCGCTCCCATTGACCGGCTTTCAAATAGGCCAACCCAAGCGTAATTCTGGATTCTGCTGCATCAATGCTATCAAACTTCGTGTTGTTTTGCTTCTCCGTTACTGTGACACAACCAGATAATAATCCCATCAATAACAGAGCGCTAAGCGTCCTTGCCATCATCCCATCCTGTCAATCTGTGCAATCAGACTGATTTGACAGGAATTTTCTCCTCAATATTCAGTCTGTTTTGCGTGCGTTTAGTTCGGTCAATCACATCGCCGACAAGCTGGCCGCATGCCGCGTCGATGTCGTCGCCACGGGTCTTACGAACGATGACCGTGTAATCGTATTGCATCAGTGTTTTCTGGAAACGGTCAATGCGGGAATTACTCGGCTTCTTATATGGTGACCCAGGATAAGGGTTAAAAGGAATCAGGTTTATCTTCGCCGGCGTATCTTTTAACAGCTCTGCGAGTTGACGCGCATGCTCCATATCATCGTTCACGTGATCCAATAAGATATACTCAACCGTCACGCGACCACGGTTGGCATTTGATGATGCAATATAGCGGCGAACCGACGCCAAAAACGTTTCAATATCATAGCGATCGTTGATAGGCATGATTTGACTGCGCAGTTCGTCATTCGGCGCATGCAGCGAAATCGCCAGTGCAACGTCAATCTTGCCAATCATCTGCTCCAATCCTGACACCACACCAGAGGTTGATACGGTGACTCGGCGTTTGGACAGGCCATAACCTAGATCATCAAGCATCAGGTTCAAAGCAGGGATCAGGTTTTTCATGTTCAACAACGGCTCACCCATGCCCATCATCACTACATTGGTGATAGGACGGCGGCCGGTCTCTTTTTCCACACCAATTTCTTTTGCCGCGCGCCAAACCTGTCCGATGATTTCAGACACCTTCAGGTTGCGGTTAAAACCCTGCTGTGCGGTTGAACAGAATTTACAATCCAGCGCACAACCGACCTGGGAAGAGACACACAGGGTGGCACGATCATCTTCCGGGATATACACCGTTTCAACGTCCTGGTTGCCAACGCGCATTGCCCATTTGATGGTGCCATCAGCAGAATACTGGGCAGCGCTGACTTCCGGCGCACGGATTTCACAACGCGCTTTGAGTTTTTCACGAAGCACTTTATTGATGTTGGTCATCTGATCGAAATCATCAACACCAAAATGGTACATCCACTTCATGATCTGATCGGCACGGAACGCCTTTTCGCCTAACTCTTCGGCGAAAAACGCACGCAGCGCCTGTCGATCGAAATCCAGCAGATTGATTTTTTCTGTTGTCATCAGATTGCCTCGTGAACAGTAAATCAGGAATCACACCAGCCTCTCACTTTATTTGACTGGTCAATGGCGATTCGCCTCAAATCAAGGCGCGAAATTGTACAGCCTTTGTGATCTGGATTCCACCTGTTACCGACAGGGTTTTGTTGTCATTATCAGTACCAGATACGCAAAAGGAGAGCCAAGGCTCTCCTTTTATCATGTTCGTGAGACGATTACGCTGTACGTGGGCAAATCTCATCAGCGGAAAAAAAGTAGGCAATCTCACGTTCTGCCGATGCCGGGCTGTCTGAACCATGTACCGAGTTAAAACTCATGCTTTCAGCAAAATCCGCACGCAGGGTACCGCATGCGGCTTCATCCGGATTGGTTTTCCCCATCAGTTCACGGTAGCGGATAATGGCATCTCTTCCTTCCAGCACCTGTACCATCACAGGGCCCGAAGTCATAAATGCCACTAACCCTTCATAGAAAGGTTTACCTTCATGCTCGGCATAAAAGCCTTGCGCCTGCTCCTTGGTCAAATGCAGCATTTTTGCGGCGACAATTTGCAGTCCTGCGGTTTCTATGCGCTGATAGATCGCGCCAATCAGATTGCGTTTCACGGCATCAGGCTTAACGATCGAAAAAGTGCGCTCAACAGTCATTCTATCTTCCTTATTATCTTTCTATATCAGATTGCCAGTTTTAGAGGCTATCTATTTGTATTCGCAAAGGTAGCCTATCAGAGCATAATGCCAGACCCCATACTGGCATTGCGTAACCGTTAACTGTGTTGATAAAACACCTGACTTTTAGTACGACGACAAGCTTGATTCATTTATCAGGATACGTGCCAGCGTCTTCACACCCATGCCAGTCGCGCCCACCGCCCACTTGTCGCTTGCGGTTTTACGGTACGTGCCGGAGCAATCAAGGTGAACCCAGCCTTTATGATAATCCTCAACAAAATATGACAGGAATGCCGCCGCCGTGCTGGCACCCGGTGAATATTGCCCCGAACCGACATTCGCCAGATCGGCAAAATTTGATGGCAACATCTGACGGTGGAATTCCGCCAGTGGCAGTTGCCACATGCCTTCGTTTTCCGCCTCTGCCGCTTTCAGGAAACGCTGCGCCAGTGCCTGGTCAAAACTGAACAGGGCGTGGTAATCGTTACCCAACGCCATTTTCGCAGCACCGGTCAGGGTTGCACAATCAATGGTCAACGCCGGTTTGAACTCGTTCGCGTAAAGCAGGCCATCTGCCAGCACCAGTCGGCCTTCCGCATCCGAGTTCAGCACTTCCACGGTCACCCCGTTTTTGTAAGTAATAATATCGCCCAACTTGTAGGCATTACTGGAGATCATGTTTTCTGCGCAACAAAGGATCAGTTTCACGCGTTTGTTCAGGCCCTGCGCCACGGCCAGTCCCAGACCGCCGGTTGCCATGGCCGCCCCGCCCATGTCTGCTTTCATCGCATCCATAAAGCTGGATTGTTTGATACTATAACCGCCAGAGTCAAAGGTGATACCCTTACCAATGATACAGGCAAACACCTCCGCGTTTTCATCGCCGGTTGGGTTATAATCCAGTTGCAACATTGCCGGCTTGCGTGCCGAGCCACGGCCAACTGTATGGATGCCCACCCATCCTTGCTCCAGCAGATCAGCACCGGACACAATTTTATACGTGACATGCTCAGGATTGAGCGCCAGAGACTTGATAAACTCACCGGCACGGACCGCGAGTTGTTGCGGCCCGACGTCCTCTGCGGTTTCATTGATGATTTGGCGGACCCAATCAGTGATCGTCATGCGGTCGTTCAGTGTTTTCTGCGCCGCTTCATCCAGACTTGGCGCCGTGAACTCAAAGCCGGGTTTCGGTCCGCGTAATCCCTGATAAAATGCCCAGGCCGTTTCCAAATCCCAGTTATCCCCCTTCAGAGCCACGTTGCGAATGCCCTGCGTATCCAACTTACGTGCAGCTTGCTGTACCAGCGTCAGCCGGTCATCCCCCGTGGCATGAACAACGGCACCGTGCTGATCAAATGAAACCACCGCATTCGTCCCCCAGACATCACCGGCTGGTTCGTGGGATAACATCACATGCATTTTGTCAGTCATGCTGAACTCCTTTTTCCTGTCACCCCGGCTTCGTTGCGAGGCATAAAATTTAGGCTGATATTTTCTTTTAGACTACGCCATCGTTATGACGTTTTATCAGAAAGGTTCCATCACCTTGTCATCAGGGACAACAGTGATATGAGCCATAAAGCAAAGCGGGCATAACGCCCGCTTGGATAACTGCAATTTGCCTGTATTAAAGCCCTAAGACAAGCGCTTTAATCCATTTCTTCCATCCAGCACAGGATGATTGCCTCCAGGATTTTCTCGTTGGAGCGATTTGGGTCGTCAGAGAAATCCTCAAGCTCTGTCACCCAACGGTGCAGGTCAGTGAAACGCACGGTTTTTGGGTCAGTATCCGGAAATTTCTCTACCAGCTCAATCGCGATATCCCGCGAATCAGTCCATGTCAGGCTCATCGTATCTACTCCGTTTTGTTTTCGTGCTTAGTGGTTTTCAGCAGCGTGGTTCAGCGTGTAGCGCGGGATCTCAACAACCAGATCTTCATCTGCCACTTTCGCCTGACAGCCAAGACGGGACTCAGGCTCCAGTCCCCAGGCTTTATCCAGCATGTCGTCTTCCAGCTCATCACTCTCATCCAGTGAGTCAAATCCCTCACGGATAACCACATGGCATGTCGTGCAAGCGCACGATTTCTCACACGCATGTTCAATCGCAATGCCGTTGCGCAACGCAACATCCAGCACAGTTTCACCCGTCTTTGCCTCCAGCACTGCGCCTTCTGGACAGAGATCCTGATGTGGCAGAACAACAATCTTTGGCATGTTTACACCTCGTCAATCGAATGGCCAGCCAGCGCTTCACGGATGGATTTGTCCATACGGCGTGAGGCAAATTCCTGACTCGCTTTATCTGTATCTTTAATGCCTTGCTCTATGGCTGCAGCATCGTCACCGTTACGCAGGGCAATCAGCGCTTCAATCGCTTTTACCAGTTCTTGCTGTTCCTGTTCGGACAACAGCGCTTCACCATCAGCTTGCATGGCGACCAGCAAACCTTCTATCACGCGGTCCGCTTCAACACGTTGCTCCGCCAGATAACGGGCGTCTTTGTCTTCCCTGGCATGGGTAAAAGAAGATTTGATCATGTCAGCAATTTCGGTATCACTCAGGCCATAAGACGGTTTTACCTGAATCGATGCCTGCACCTGAGTGCTCTTTTCCATCGCGGTGACAGACAGCAAGCCGTCAGCATCAACCTGATAGGTCACGAGGATATGTGCCGCGCCCGCCGCCATTGGCGGAATGCCTTTCAGGGTGAAATTCGCCAGTGAACGGCAATCATCCACCATTTCACGCTCGCCCTGAACCACGTGCACTTTCATGCCAGTCTGGCCATCTTTGAAGGTAGTGAACTCCTGCGCACGGGCCACAGGAATGGTGGTGTTACGTGGAATGATTTTTTCTACCAGACCACCCATGGTTTCAATGCCAAGAGACAGTGGGATCACATCCAGCAGCAACATTTCGCCATCTGGCTTGTTACCCACCAGGATATCCGCCTGCGTCGCAGCACCAATCGCCACCACTTTGTCCGGATCGATACTGGTCAGTGGTGTACGGCCAAAGAATTCACCCACTTTTTCACGCACCAGAGGTACACGGGTTGAACCACCCACCATCACCACTTCCAACACGTCTTCAGCAGAAACGCCAGCATCCTTCAGCGCGCGGCGGCAAGACAGCAGGGTTTTCTTCACTAAGGCGCCAATCAAGTCATCAAACTGCGCACGGCCCAATAAGCCTTTCCAGCCCAGCACCTCAATCTCTGCACTGTCACCGTCGCTCAACGCCACTTTCGCACTGTTGGCAGCATTCATCAGTCGCGCACGGTCATCACCGGATAGCGCACCGAAACCCGCTTGCTCAATAATCCAGTCAGCCACCAGATGGTCAAAGTCATCACCACCCAGTGCGGAATCACCGCCCGTTGACAGCACTTCAAACACACCTTTGGACAAGCGAAGAATTGAAATATCGAACGTGCCACCACCCAGATCATAAACAGCAATCACGCCTTCCTGTCCCGAATCAAGGCCATAGGCGATCGCCGCTGCCGTCGGTTCGTTCAGCAGACGCATTACATTGAGGCCAGCCAGTTTGGCCGCATCTTTGGTGCCAGCACGCTGTGCATCGTCAAAGTAAGCCGGCACGGTAATCACCACACCTTCCAGCTTTCCGCCCAGCGCTTCTTCTGCCCGTACGTTCACAGCACGCAGAATATCGGCGGAGACTTCGATGGGGTTTTTCTTGCCCGCACGCGTAGAGATCAGCGGCAGACCATTTTCAGACGCTGAGAGTGAGTAAGGGAGATTGGGGTAACGCGACTGAACATCTGCCAGTGAGCGTCCCATCATGCGTTTTACCGAAGAAATGGTGTTTGCGCTGTCTGTTTCAGACATTGCCCTGGCATCGTAACCGACCGTGGTTTTTTCGCCATAGTGCACAACAGACGGGATCAGCGCGCGTCCATCCAGATCGTTCAGGGTCGTCGCCGTGCCGCTTCGTACAGAAGCCACCAGCGTGTTGGTTGTCCCCAGATCAATACCGACCGCAAGCTTGTGTTGATGCGGCGCAGCACTCTGACCGGGTTCTGCGATTTGTAACAGTGCCATGTTGGTTCCTGTAGCCTGACCAGCCGCGCTTGTTAACCCAGCAGCCGATCTTCGATTCGTTCGATTTCTCGCTTAAGTTTGACCAAGAACTTGAGCTTGCGAACACTGACTGCGGCTTCCGGCCATTGTTTACCGTTAAGCTGTTCTGTCAGTTCAGCCAGCAGCGCCCGGTGGAGTTTCTCCACGCCCTGTTCGAAGTCAAACAACAATACATCCGGCTCGTCGCTGTCTGCAATCTCCTCCAATTCTTCACGCAGTGCCATTTGCTGCATCAAAAACTCGGGATCTTGCATGGTTTGCTGCTCATCACGAAGCTCAATGCCATTGAGGGAAAGCAGGTATTCTGCCCGGCGCACCGGATCACTCAGTGTCTGGTAAGCATCATTAATTTGCGCAGCTTTTTGTACCGCCTGCAGGCGATCCTTCTCGGATGCTGTAGCGAATTTGTCGGGATGAAAACGTCGCTGGAGTTCGCGGTACTGCGAAGAAAGAGAGCTACCATCCAGCTCAAACTGACATGATAGCCCGAATAGTTCGAAATGATTCATTTCATCTCACGAGTTAAACGTTAAAGCTCTCGCCACAACCACACTCGCTACTTACGTTAGGGTTGTTGAATTTGAAGCCTTCATTCAAGCCTTCTTTAGCAAAATCCAGCTCAGTACCATCAAGATACAGCATGCTCTTGCTGTCGACGATGATTTTCACCCCGTCGTGATCAAAGACCTGGTCTTCTTCCTGAAGCTCATCAACGAACTCCAATACATAAGCCATTCCTGAGCACCCTGAAGTCCTAACCCCAAGGCGGAGACCGATGCCTTTTCCGCGATTTTCCAAGAAAGTGCGAACGCGAGATGCCGCCGCGTCAGTCATAGTAATGGCCATATGTACAACAACCCTTTTTTACGTATTAAGCTTGGTGTTTTTTCTTGTAGTCGCTGACTGCTGCTTTGATAGCATCTTCAGCGAGGATTGAGCAATGAACTTTTACCGGTGGCAGTTCAAGCTCTTCGGCGATTTCCGCATTTTTGATTGCTGCGGCTTCATCCAGAGACTTGCCTTTCACCCACTCTGTGACCAGAGAGCTTGACGCAATCGCAGAACCACAACCGTAAGTTTTGAACTTCGCATCTTCAATGATGCCCTGATCGTTCACTTTGATTTGCAGCTTCATGACGTCACCACACGCCGGCGCGCCAACCATGCCGCTACCTACGCTTGGATCGTTCTTGTCAAACGCACCCACGTTACGTGGATTTTCATAATGATCGATTACTTTTTCACTGTAAGCCATGATCTTATCCTCAAAATCCTGAAACCGCTTAGTGGTGTGCCCACTCAACAGTGCTCAAATCAATACCTTCTTTGTACATGTCCCACAGGGGCGACATTTCACGCAGCTTGGTCACCGCTTTACGTATCTGCTCTACCGCATGATCCACTTCTTCTTCAGTGGTAAAGCGGCCAAACGAAAAGCGAATTGAACTGTGTGCCAGTTCATCATCCAGACCCAGGGCGCGCAGCACATAAGAAGGCTCCAGACTTGCAGATGTACATGCAGAACCAGAAGAAACTGCCAGATCTTTCAATGCCATCAGCAACGATTCACCTTCAACAAAGGCAAAACTTACATTCAGGTTCGATGCCACACGCTGCTCAAGATCGCCGTTAACGTAAACCGCTTCCAAATCTTTCACGCCTTCGTAGAAACGGTTGCGCAGTGCCAGCGCGTGCGCCATGTCTTTTTCCAGCTCTTCTTTGGCGATACGGAATGCTTCACCCATACCCACGATCTGGTGGGTTGGCAGGGTACCGGAGCGGAAACCACGTTCATGACCGCCACCGTGCATTTGCGCTTCAAGGCGGATACGTGGTTTACGGCGGACATACAGTGCGCCGATGCCTTTTGGACCGTAAACTTTGTGTGCGCTCATTGATATCAGGTCAACTTTGATTTCCTGGGTATCCAGCGGGAGTTTACCCACAGACTGGGCAGCGTCTACATGGAAAACCACGTTGCGCTCGCGGCACAGTTCACCGATAGCGGCAATATCCTGAATCACACCAATTTCGTTGTTCACGTGCATGATAGAAACCAGAATGGTGTCTTCGCGAATCGCATCCGCTAGCTTATTCAGGTCAATAATGCCGTTAGATTCTGGCTCAAGGTAAGTCACCTCAAACCCTTCACGCTCCAACTGACGACATGGGTCCAACACCGCTTTGTGCTCAGTTTTACAGGTAATGATGTGTTTGCCTTTCTTACCATAGAAATGCGCCACACCCTTGATTGCCAGGTTGTCTGATTCTGTCGCGCCTGAGGTGAACACTATCTCACGTGGGTCAGCATTCAGGTAGTTGGCGATGTGCTCACGGGCTGTGTCTACGGCTTCTTCCGCCTGCCAGCCGAAACGGTGCGAGCGAGATGCTGGGTTACCAAAAACACCATCAAGTGTAAGGTACTGCATCATTTTCTCAGCAACACGTGGATCCACTGGGCAAGTTGCTGAATAGTCAAAATAGATTGGCAATTTCATTTGTGTCTCCAAGTACTCCGGCACGACAGATCAAGAGCGAAAATTCACACCCAGATTGGTAGTTGGCAATGTGCTGCCATTGGCGTTCAAACCATGTCTAACAATCGTAGGGGACTCCAGTGAAGAGTCCTGACGATCGGCCACTTGCTTAACTTCGTTGTCTTGCATCAGTTCACCGAGCGTGATGTCATTTAAAAAGCTGCTGATGCGGGCGCTCAAGTCACGCCATAGTGTGTGAGTCAGGCAACGGGTTCCCCCCTGGCAATCGCCTTTCCCCTGACACTTGGTCGCATCGACCGATTCATCAACAGCGGCAATCACCATGCCAACGGCTATTTCGTTGGCACTGACGCCTAAGCGGTAACCGCCACCGGGACCACGCACACTGGATACCAAACCCGCTTTACGAAGACGGGAAAACAGTTGCTCCAGATATGACAGAGAGATCCCCTGACGCTCTGAAATATCAGCAAGAGGCACAGGCCCCGCCTCGGAGTGCAGCGCGACATCGAGCATCGCAGTAACGGCATATCTACCTTTGGAAGTCAGTCTCATAACATCCTACCTGTGAGCGAGTAATGTTCAGAGTCTGACATACCCGACCATTATGGTCAAGTATTTACCCTACCATTTTAGTCAGGCTTTTAACCTCAGAGTGAAAAAGGTTATTTTTGCGCCTCTTTCATCTGTTTTTCAACCGAAGAAAGTACGCCACGAAGAATATTCAACTCCTGGCTTTCCGGCCTTGCCCGGTTGAACAGGCGACGCAACTTGGTCATCACCATGCCGGGATGGGATTTATTGATAAACCCCGTCTTGTCCAATACCTGCTCAAGGTGCACGTAAAAACGTTCCAGATCTTCGGCCAGCGGA
Organism: Grimontia sp. THUN1695; assembly: GCF_059704325.2. Lineage (NCBI taxonomy): Bacteria > Pseudomonadati > Pseudomonadota > Gammaproteobacteria > Vibrionales > Vibrionaceae > Grimontia > Grimontia sp. THUN1695. The sequence goes on from NZ_AP046577.1 coordinate 2,179,191, forward strand.
TAGGACTGCTCTTTCACCTCACCGTTATAGGCCTGACTGTCGAGCCAAGCCATGCGCGCTTCGTAACAGAGCGTTTGTACCGCCATCGCCAGGTTCAGTGAGCTGTATGCCGGGTTTGCTGGAATCGCAACATGGAAGTTGCACGCCTGTAACTCTTCGTTGGTCAGGCCTGTTCGCTCACGACCAAACACGAAGGCCACCGGGTGCTGTGGGGCTTCTTCAATCGCCTTGATACCGCACTCACGCGAATCCAGCATTGGCCATTCAAGTGAACGGTTACGCGCGCTGGTACCAATAACCAGACCGCAGTCAGCCACCGCTTCTTCCACGGTATCGACAATTCGTGCGTTGTTAGCAATATCGCTGGCACCGGCAGCGAGCGCGATAGCCTGCCCGTCCACTTTACACTCAGGGGCAACCAGCACCATGTGTTTAAGCCCCATCACTTTCATTGCGCGAGCGGCAGAGCCAATGTTGCCCGAATGCGTGGTACCTACCAGCACAATACGAATATTTTCTAACATTTAACTATCGCTAATTTTCATCGAAGAAAAGGGATTCAAACCGCGTTACGCTGTGGTTTGGAAATAAAGCGGCCGGATTCTAACATAACCACTTTTGTTTTGCCCTTTTTACACGCAGCAACAAACACAGACGGGCAAAAAATAACCACTTCCCTTTTAGCCCAGCTCTGATATACTCCCCGCCGCTTTTCGTTCTTTAACATCCGTTGGGAAAATCGTATGCATCCTATGCTAAACATTGCCATTCGCGCTGCGCGAAAGGCGGGCGACTTTATCGCTAAATCTGCTGAAAACGCTGATAACGTTGAAACCATTCAGAAAGGCTCTAACGACTTTGTTACCAATATCGACAAAGCCGCTGAACAAATCATCATCGACGTCATCAAGAAGTCTTACCCTGAACACAACATCGTAGCGGAAGAAGCCGGAGTGGTTACAGGTAAAGACAAAGATTACCAATGGATCATCGACCCACTGGATGGCACCACTAACTTTGTTAAACGCCTCCCGCACTTCTCAGTGTCTATTGCCCTGCGCATTAAGGGCCGCACTGAAATTGCGTGTGTTTACGACCCTATCCGCAACGAACTGTTCTCTGCCCAGCGTGGCGCAGGTGCACAGCTGAACAGCAAACGTATCCGTGTAGGTACAGCAAAAGACTTGTCCGGCACCATTCTGGCAACCGGTTTCCCATTCAAAGCGAAGCAACATTCAGAAGGTTTTATGAAAGTGCTTAGCGCACTGTTCATCGACTGTGCAGACTTCCGCCGCACCGGTTCTGCGGCGCTGGATCTGTGTTACGTCGCTGCGGGTCGTGTGGATGGCTTCTTCGAGCTGGGCCTGAAGCCTTGGGACATCGCAGCCGGTGAACTTATCGCCCGTGAAGCTGGCGCGCTGTGTACAGACTTCACCGGCGGTACTGATTACATTCAGTCAGGCAATATCGTTGCTGCTAACCCACGGGTACTGAAAGGTATTCTGGCAAAAATTCGCGACAACGCGAATGAAGCGATGAAAAAATAAGTATCTTCGGGATCAAGAAAACGGCGTCTTTCGGGACGCCGTTTTTGTTTGGGTTGGAAGAGCCGGGGACTGGGGACTGGGGACTGGGGACTGGGGACTGGGGACTGGGGACTGGGGACTGCAAGATTTTGGATGGTGCCAGAATAGAGTCAAGCTCTTTGCTCTTCCTAGGACCTAGGACCTAGGACCGCTCTTTAAATGCCCAGGACCGCCCTTCCCGTCCCCAAAACCGCAAATATAAAAACGGAGCCTTTCAGCTCCGTTTTCTATTTCATCATTTCAACTTGCCATTATGGCATTGCATCGAAATCTTCGCCTTCTTTCTCCGCTGGAGGTGGTGGTAGCAGGTGCTCCCGGGTAATACCCAGTTTAAGTGCCAGCGCAGATGCCACATAGATAGAAGAGTAGGTACCGATAGTAATACCAATCAGCAACGCAGTCGCAAAGCCGTGGATCATCGCCCCCCCCTGTAAGAAGAGAGCGATCACCACAAACAAGGTGGTACCGGACGTGATCAAAGTACGACTCAATGTTTGCGATACCGATGCATTCACGATCTCGGACGCATCACCTTTGCGCATCTTACGGAAATTCTCACGGATACGGTCATACACCACGATGGTATCGTTGAGAGAATAACCAACAACCGTCAACAGCGCCGCTACAATAGTGAGGTCCACTTCAATCTGCAGGAAAGAGAAGATGCCAAGCGTGATAATGACGTCATGTGCGAGGGAAACCACAGCACCCGCCGCCAAACGCCATTCAAAGCGCAGGGAAACGTACAGCAGGATACAGAGCAACGACACCAGAATTGCCAGGCCACCCGCTTCTGTCAGTTCGTCACCGACGTTAGGGCCCACGAACTCAATACGGCGCATTTCGACTGCCTGACCGGTACCCGCCTTGATCGCATCAAGGATTTGGTTGCCCAGTAATTCCCCCTGCACATCGTCACGGGGGCGCAGGCGCACCATGACATCTCGTGCCGTACCAAAGTTCTGGACGATGGCATCACCAAAGCCTTTTGCCTGAAGAGACTCACGGATCAGTGGCAAATCAGCTGGCTGTTCAAAACCCACTTCAATCAGCGTACCGCCGGTGAAATCAAGGCCCCAGTTTAGCCACTTAGTCGAGAGGCTGAAAATAGAGGCAGCAACCATCAATGCCGACAGAAAAAATGCCGGTTTAGACCAACGCATGAAGTCGATGCTAAGGTCAGGCTTTAAGAGTTGAAACATATCAATGCCTCCTTAAATCGACAGCTTGTTAATGCGCTTACCGCCATACACCAGGTTAACCAGGCAACGGGTACCGATAATTGCAGTAAACATAGACGTCAGGATACCGATAGACAAGGTCACCGCGAAGCCTTTCACCGCACCGGTGCCCACTGCAAACAGGATGATGGCAGTGATCAGTGTGGTGATGTTCGCATCGGCAATGGTACTGAATGCGTTCGCGTATCCCTGATGAATCGCTTGCTGCGGGTTGCGCCCTTCGTTGAGCTCCTCGCGGATACGCTCAAAGATAAGCACGTTAGCATCAACGGCCATACCGACGGTCAGGACGATACCGGCAATGCCCGGTAGCGTCATGGTTGCGCCCGGGATCATCGACATCACACCAATAATCAGCACAATGTTCGCCGCCAGCGCACAGTTCGCAAACAAACCGAAGCGACGGTAGTAAACCAGCGTAAACAGCATAACTGCCAGCAGACCCCAGATACAGGCTTTGATACCCATATCAATATTCTGTTGACCCATAGATGGACCGATAGTGCGCTCTTCAACAATAGAAATTGGCGCAATCAGAGCACCGGCACGCAGCAGCAGGGCAAGATTGTGTGCTTCCGCCTGTGAGTCAATACCGGTGATACGGAAGTTACGGCCCAGTGCAGTCTGAATCGTTGCCTGGTTAATCACCTCTTCATGCTTGGAGAGGATCACCTTGCCGTTTTCATCACGCTTGCCGCTGTCTTTGTATTCCGCAAACACGGTCGCCATCAGCTTGCCGACATTGTTCTTACTGAACGCTGCCATCTTGCTGCCGCCGTCGCTGTCCAGCGAAATGTTAACCTGCGGACGGCTGTACTCGTCGAAGCTAGAGCTCGCATCCGTGATGCTTGAACCACCCAGAATCACACGCTTTTTCAACACAACCGGACGGCCGTCGCGGGTGTATTTGATTTCGCTTCCCGGTGGCACACGGCCTGCGGCAGCTGCCGCCAAGTCAGCGCTGTCATCGACTTCACGGAACTCCAACGTTGCTGTCGCACCGAGAATTTCTTTCGCACGTGCAGTGTCCTGAACACCCGGCAGCTCAACCACGATACGGCTTGCGCCTTGGCGCTGGACTAATGGCTCAGCAACACCCAGTTCGTTAACACGGTTACGCAGGATAGTGATGTTCTGCTCTACGGCATAGTTTCGGATTTCCTGAAAACGCTCTTCAGTAAATTTTCCGGAAACGGCAAAACGGGCGCTGTCAGTGGTGAACACCATATCAGGATGCAGTCTTGCCAGTTCACGTTCTGCCTTTTCCATATCCGCGTCATTACGCAACATCACTTCAATATTGTCATTGCCACCCACACGGATACCACGATAACGGATTTTGGCTTCACGCAGTTCGGTACGGAAGGTGTCTTCCTGCTGGGTGAGCAGTTTTTCCATCGCGGCATCCATATCCACTTCCATCAGGAAGTGCACGCCACCACGCAAGTCCAAACCCAGTTTCATTGGGTTGGCGCCAATCGCTTCCAGCCAGTCAGGCGTTGCAGGCGCAAGGTTAAGCGCCACAACCAGATCATTGTCTTTCAGTTTGTCGTTTAAAGCGTCACGGGCTTCAATCTGATTATCGGTATCAGAGAAACGAACCAGTACAGTGCCGTTTTCGAGCGCAATGGATTGGTAAGGAATCTTGTCTTTTTCGAGGGAAGATTTGACGGTGTCCAGAGTGGAGAGATCAACCGAGGCGCCTCGCGCCCCGGTGATTTGAACCGCTGGATCTTCACCGTAAATATTGGGAAGTGCATACAGGGCGCCGACAAAAAGTACCAACACCACCATAATATACTTCCACAAAGGATAACGGTTTAGCACTGCTAGGATCCTTTATGGTTGTGGATTTACAGCGACTGGATAGTGCCTTTTGGCAGAACAGCAGTCACAAAGTCCTTTTTGATGGTCACTTCGTTGTTGTCGCTCAGTGCGATAACGATGAAATCATTGTCGTCAGAAATCTTGGTGATTTTACCTACCAGGCCGCCACCAGTCAGCACTTCGTCGCCCTTGCCCATCGATGCCATCAGGTTTTTGTGCTCTTTCACACGTTTCGCCTGTGGACGGTAGATCATGAAATAGAAGATAACGGCAAACAGGCCAAGCATGATAAATAGCTGCATACCGCCACCTTGTGGTGCGCCTTCTGCTGCTGCATGCGCTTGAGAAATAAACATTCAGTAACGTCCTCGTATCAATTTGAACATTTTCCAGATTGTCGCCCCCCGCAAACAACGCCGCGGAGGGTGAACAGTCTTAGTCTTCTTTCAGCGGTGGCACTTCCCGGCCACGGCGTTCATAGAATTCTTTCACAAAGGTCTCTAATCTACCTTCGTCGATAGCGTTACGCAAACTCTCCATCAGGCGCTGGTAGTAGCGCAGGTTATGGATAGTGTTAAGGCGAGCGCCCAGAATTTCGTTACAGCGATCAAGATGATGTAAATACGCCTTGCTGTAGTTGCGGCAAGTGTAACAGTCACACTCTGGATCCAGTGCAGTTGTGTCGTTTTTATACTTCGCATTACGGATCTTGATCACACCACCGGTCACAAACAGGTGGCCGTTGCGCGCATTCCGCGTTGGCATCACGCAGTCGAACATGTCGATACCACGGCGTACGCCTTCCACCAGATCTTCCGGTTTACCCACCCCCATCAGGTAACGTGGCTTGTCTTCCGGCAGTTTTGGACAGGTATGTTCCAGAACGCGATGCATATCTTCTTTTGGCTCACCGACTGCCAGACCGCCCACGGCATAACCATCAAAACCGATCTTGGTCAGGCCTTCGACAGAGATATCACGCAGGTCTTCGTATACAGAACCCTGAACAATACCAAACAGGGCGTTTTTGTTGCCCAGCTTGTCAAAGTGGTTGCGGCTGCGTTGTGCCCAGCGCAAGCTCATTTCCATCGATTTCTTCGCTTCTTCGTGTGTCGCCGGGTAAGGCGTACATTCGTCGAAGATCATCACAATATCAGAGCCCAGATCGTATTGAATTTCCATCGACTTTTCTGCGTCCATGAAAATCTTGTCACCGTTAACCGGGTTGCGGAAATGTACGCCTTCTTCGGTGATTTTGCGCATTTTGCCCAGACTGAATACCTGGAAACCGCCGGAGTCTGTCAGAATAGGGCCCTGCCAGTTCATAAAATCGTGCAGGTCACCGTGGGCGCGCATCACTTCCTGACCGGGGCGCAGCCAAAGGTGGAAAGTGTTACCCAACAGGATTTGTGCACCGGTATCGGCCACTTCTTCCGGCGTCATACCTTTTACGGTGCCGTAAGTCCCCACAGGCATAAATGCCGGTGTTTCTACGGTACCACGTTCAAAAACCAGACGGCCACGACGCGCACGGCCTTCTTTTTTGATCAGTTCGAATTTCACAATACCTCCGAGATGCCAGAGAAACAGTCTGGCGCTAATGTGCCTGTTACACAGAGACAAAACTGGCTGTCTGCTCTATCGTCGACAGCCAGTTAAAATTGGAGCCACCCTGCCATAAACAACAGCAGTGTCATCATGCAAGCCCTTGATTATACCTCAGCCTGACGGGTAACGAACATCGCGTCACCGTAACTGAAGAAGCGGTATTCATTGCTGACCGCTTCTTTGTAAGCATTCATGACATGGTCATAGCCGGCAAACGAAGAGACCAGCATAATAAGGGTCGATTCTGGCAGGTGGAAGTTGGTCACCAGCGCATCCACCAGTTGCCATTCATAACCTGGATAAATAAAGATTTGGGTATCATCAAAGAAAGGCTGAAGGCCGGTGCCTTCTTTTTTCGCATGCTGCGATGCACTTTCCAGCGAACGTACTGACGTTGTACCCACCGCAATCACACGGTTACCACGCGCTTTGGCCGCCAGAACCGCATCCACCACTTCCTGTGGCACTTCGGCATATTCAGCATGCATTACGTGATCGTTGATGTTATCGACACGCACAGGCTGGAAAGTACCCGCCCCTACATGCAGGGTGACAAAGGCGGTTTCCACCCCTTTTTCTTTCAGAGCTGCCAAGAGCTTTTCATCAAAATGCAGACCTGCTGTCGGGGCAGCTACCGCGCCCGGTTTTTCGTTGTAAACCGTCTGGTAGCGCTCTTTGTCTGAGTCTTCATCCGGACGGTCAATATACGGCGGCAACGGCATGTGCCCAACCTGGTTCAGGATATCGAGAACCGCCAGTTCACCGGCGAACCGGATTTCAAACAGGGCATCATGGCGAGCCACCATTTCCGCTTCAAATTCATCATTTTCACCGAGGAAAAGCTGGGTGCCTGGTTTAGGGGATTTCGATGAGCGTACATGCGCAAGAATGGTTTTTTCATCCAGCATACGCTCCACCAGCACTTCAATCTTGCCACCGGATGCTTTGCGGCCATACACGCGTGCAGGAATAACACGGGTGTTATTGAACACCATCAGATCGCCAGGCTCGACAAGGTCAAGAATGTCAGTGAATTGCCTGTGACTCAGTTCACCGGTATTGCCATCCAGTTGCAGCAAACGGCTCGCAGTGCGATCAGGCTGCGGATAACGCGCAATCAGTGAATCTGGCAGGTCAAAATGGAAATCGGATACTTGCATTGAAAAAGCCCCATTCTACAGCAGCCCGCTAGTATAGGCTGCTGTGCTGCAATATCAAGCAGGATGGGGCTTGCCGGCTGCAAAACAGCAAACAAATGGTGAGGCGTTATCGCAGCCTGCGCCGCAATACCAGAGCCCCGAATGGGATAAGAGAAAGCCAGCCGAGTGACCCGCCGCCATTACCTTCATTGATGACGAGTGGCGTAAAACTATAGCAATCGCCAGCCTGGCAACGGCCAATCCAGTTTGCATAATGGGAAACCTGTGTAAACACATCAGGCACATGACTGATCGGGCAACGTTCGTTCTCGGTCCTCACACCAAAGCTCACGATTCCAACAAGTTTTGAAACACCATTATCATTCCAAACCAAGGGGCCACCGGAGTCACCATTACACACGGTGGTAAAACTTTGCTCTGCACAGAGATGATGGTTTTCATAGCCATCCACGGTAGAAATATCCAAATTTGTCTCTGTCGCCCAGTTAGTTGCACATACATCGTCACGAACGGCTGTCAGGGTCGCTTTTTGAAGAACATCGGTATTAACGGTCCCAAATGTATTGATAAATCCCCAGCCACTTAACTGGAGATCTTGGATATTGTTACCGGCATTGCTATCTAAAACCGCCTGATCTGTCGTGTTTGCCAACGGCACTGTTGAAGCATTAGCATGGATGTCACTGCTCAGTTGTATCAGCGCAATATCATTAGAAAAATTAGATTTGTTGTAGTCCCTGTGAGCAAACGTGGTTGCGACACCAGAGCGGAAATCACCGAAATCAGCGCCATTGATCATGGCTGTGCCGGTATAAACAGAAACGGCACTGGCGGGAGCCAGAGAATAGGCCGCGTTATCGCTGGCCAAATCCAGACAGTGCGCTGCCGTCAGTACCCAGCGGGTTCCTATCACGACACCGCCACAAAAAGCCGCGCTGCCGGAACGCCGGATAGTGATAGCAGCCTGCCAGGGAGCGTCTGAAAGCGCGGCATCCTGCCCGCCCACAATCCGAGGACTGATTTCATTTCCGGCACTTGCAGATGACGCCCATCCTGCAAAGAGAATGACCGCAGTCATTGCGTATTTATTGTTAGACATATCCTTTGCCAACCCTTTGTTATTGAGTTAGCGAAACCGTATCTCATTCAGTCTGGCTGGCAAAGTAATTCAAGATAAATATGCAGTAAAAGTGTCAAACTTGAGGCAATAATTTATGCTTGATATTTGCGGGGATATTTTATTTTTAACACAAATAGATGGCGAAAGATGACCGCCAGCAATATGTAAAATAACAAGGACACATTTCCCCCACCACTCGTCTCCCCTATCACAGTAGAAGCCTGTGCGACACAATTTCCTTGCTGGCAACTGGCTATCCAGCTGAGGTAACTGGCGACCTGGGTATATACATCGGGATAGATGGGAGAGGCACACTGGGAGGCCACTCCAAAACTCACCAGCCCGACCAACCTTGCCCCGCCATCAGCATCACCGGCTTTTGACGGATCAAACCAGACTAACGGGCCACCAGAATCACCGTTGCAGGCACCAATGCCACTTTCCAGTGCGCAGAGATATTTTCCCTGATAGCCAGAAACATTGGTGACCGTTGCTCCCCATAAAGAACCGCAGGTCGCATCAGACACTGCCGACAGGTTGGCTTTTTGTAATGTGTTCGTATCCACTGTCCGGTCTGTATCTGTGAATCCCCAGCCACTGAGCAGAAGATCATTATTGCCCGCATTGGCGCCCGCATCCACTGTTGCCTGATCGCTGCTGCTGGCTAACGCTATTACAACCGCGTTGGGATGGACATCTGTAGAGAGTTTTACCAACGCAATATCATTGGTAAAGGCGTTTTTATCATAATTACTGTTCACGTAAACCGACTCAACGGCAGAGCGGAAATCAAGGAGGTTTACGCCAGCAAGTTCAGCCGTCCCCGTATACACCGACACAGAGCCCGCCGATACCAGTGAGAAAGCTTCATTATCCCCTGCCGTATCCAGACAATGAGCGGCTGTCAGGATCCAACGATTGGCAATCACTACCCCACCGCAAAATAAACTTCCTACACGAACAAACGCCTGCCAGGGGGCGTCAGAAATGCTTGCATTGGTCCCACCCACTACACGGGGCGAAAGCTCTAAAGCCTGACTGAATGCAGAAAACAGCATAAAAAGTGTAACAACAAGTGTCTTACCCATCGCGCTTATCTCCGTTTAACCATGATGCGCACTGTGATGCTTACACATCCGCATGTTTCTACTGCACAAAACGCAAGTGAAACCGTTTCTGTCTCACAAGTGGAAGTTTGAGTGCGGTCACCTAAACTACCGATTTTTTTCGCTACATTCGGTATATAGCCTTAATCATTCCGTGTGTTTCTGGAGGCCATATGTTTACCGTTCAAGATATGATGAGTACCCATGTCATCACTCTCACTTCTAAGAATACGATATCTGACGCAAAGTGCCTGATGGAGTCACACCGGATCCGGCATGTTCCTATCGTTAATGAGCAAGGTCAGCTGGAAGGACTGGTCACCCAGCGAGATGTACTTGCGGCGCAAACGTCCAGCCTGGAAAAGGCTGTAGGTGACAATGATCCGATGATGACACCGCTTTCACGCTTCCTCCAACGTTCCCTGTATACAGTGTCACCGTGCGCGGGGCTCAAAGCCGCAGCACTGTATATGCAAGAGCACAAGATTGGCTGTCTGCCTGTAATTAACAATGACACACTGGTTGGCATTATTACTGACAGTGATTTTGTCGCTATCGCCATCACTCTGCTCGAAATTCAGGAAGAAACCGAGCCGATGGAACAGGACGAGGATAGTGTCTGAGTCCGAGAAACCTTGCGACAAGTGAATGCAGCTGCGTTAGGCTATGCCTTCTGCTTGAGAGGAATGACACCGAGGACGCGTGAACTATCTGGCACATTTACACATCGCCACACACTGCAACAGCCAATTGATGGGAAACCTAATGGCTGATTTTGTACGGGGAAAACCGGATAACAAATTCCTGCCAGAAACAACCCGGGCAATCTACCTTCACCGCTTTGTTGACGGCTATATCGATAGCCTTGACGCCATAAAACCCTACAGAGTACTTTTCCCCCGCCATTTATACCGCTTCAGTGCGATAGCCTTAGACATGTTCTGGGATCATGCTCTGGTGGTTCACTGGGAGCGATTCAACAGGCTGCCGTTTGAGAAATTCCTGGCGAAGGCTGAAACAACCTGTCGGCAACAAACCCAGGGCGAGCCTAACCCTCTACCGGAAAGATACCTATACCTCTCTGATAAAATGTGGCGTGAAGGCTGGATCCCGTCTTATGCAGATATCCAGACCCTGCCTTTTGCCCTCAAACGGATGTCTTCCCGCAGCCCTAGGATGGCGCCCCTTGCAGAGACGGCCGATACATTGCTGACCCATCGCCATACCCTTTTAGAAGCCTTCCCTTCCATCTATGAGGATGTGCTTGATGCAGCTTACCTTTTTCATCACCGACAGCAACAAACTGAAAATCAAAGATAAAAAAAGCGACCCGAAGGTCGCTGAAAGCGTGGATATTGGGGCTCTTTGGCCCCGAAGAGCTAGGTTATTGCATGTTATCTAGCGTAGGTCAGAACTGGTCTTCTTCCGTAGAGCCGGTCAGTGCCGTGACTGACGAGTTGCCCCCCTGGATAGTATTGGTCATCTTGTCAAAGTAACCGGTACCCACTTCCTGCTGGTGCGCAACAAAGGTGTAACCACGCTCTGCCGCTTCAAACTCAGGACGCTGGACTTTCTCAACGTAGTGGCGCATGCCTTCGCCCTGCGCATACGCATGGGCCAGATCGAACATGTTGTACCACATGTTGTGAATACCCGCGAGGGTGATGAACTGGTACTTGTAGCCCATGTCTGACAGTGCCTGCTGGAACCTTGCAATGGTGTCAGCATCCAGGTTTTTCTCCCAGTTGAACGATGGCGAGCAGTTATACGCCAGCAGTTGATCCGGATATTGAGCATGAATCGCTTCTGCAAACTGGCGCGCTTCTTCCAGATCCGGCGTCGCTGTCTCACACCAGATAAGGTCAGCATACGGCGCGTAAGCCAAGCCACGGGCAATCGCCTGATCAATACCTGCACGCACTTTGTAGAACCCTTCTGCGGTGCGCTCGCCTTCGATAAAGTCTTTATCGTACGGGTCGCAGTCGGACGTGAGCAGATCCGCCGCATTTGCATCTGTACGCGCAATCACTAAGGTAGTGGTGCCTGCAACATCAGCCGCAAGGCGCGCTGCAACCAGTTTTTGAACCGCTTCCTGAGTTGGAACCAGTACCTTGCCGCCCATGTGGCCGCATTTTTTCACTGACGCCAGCTGGTCTTCAAAGTGTACACCAGCTGCCCCCGCCTCAATCATATGGCGCATCAGTTCATACGCATTCAGTACGCCGCCAAAGCCGGCTTCTGCATCCGCAACGATAGGCAGAAAGTAGTCAGTACCTTCTTCCGGCGTTGCCCCTTTTGACCACTGAATCTGGTCTGCACGGCGGAAGGCATTGTTAATACGCTTAACCACAGCCGGGACAGAATCTACCGGATACAGCGACTGGTCTGGGTACATGGAAGAGGCAGTGTTGTTATCTGCCGCTACCTGCCAGCCAGAGAGATAAATGGCTTCAATTCCTGCTTTTGCTTGCTGGACAGCCTGACCGCCGGTCAGTGCACCAAGACAGTTCACGTAGCCTTTTTTGGCGCTGCCGTTCACCAGTCCCCATAATTTGTCAGCGCCGCGCTGGGCAATGGTTTGCTCTGGTACGAACGAGCCACGAAGGGCAACCACTTCTTCCGCGGTGTAAGGGCGCTTCACGTGCTTCCAGCGTGGATTTTCTGCCCAGTCTTTTTCCAATGCTTCGATTTGTTGCTGTCTTGTCATCGTCATTGTGCTTCCCTCTCTCAATGTTTGTTAAATCGGTAGTTAGTCCAGCAATTCGTATCCAGATAACGTCAGGAAATCTGCCAGCTCATCACTGGTGGTCAGTTGCTCCATCAAACTGGCCGCCTGCTGATATTTTCCGCCGTTGAATACAGTGTCCCCCAGTTCCTGTTTCAGCACCGCCATCTCCTCAGCCAGGCAGCGGCGGAAGAAATCAGCGGTAACCGTCTTGCCATTACTGAGCGATTTTTCGTGTTTTATCCACTGCCAGATAGACGCGCGAGATATTTCCGCCGTCGCCGCGTCTTCCATCAGGCCATAAATCGGCACACAGCCATTGCCAGAAATCCAGGCTTCGATGTATTGCACCGCTACACGGATGTTGTGGCGCATGCCCTCTTCGGTTCGCTCACCGTCACAGGGCTCTGTGAGTTCAGCCGCCGTAATAGGCGCATCCTGCTCACGCAGCACATCAAGTTGGTTCTTACGCGCACCGAGCGCTGCATCGAACACCGCTTTTGCTGTATCCGCAAGGCCCGGGTGCGCTACCCAGGTGCCATCGTGTCCGTTATTGGCTTCCAGCGATTTGTCAGCATTAATTTTTTCCAGCACCTTGGCATTTTGTTCTGGGTCTTTCGACGGAATGAACGCCGCCATGCCGCCCATTGCCATCGCCCCACGGCGGTGACAGGTTTTCACCAGAAGGCGCGAATAGGCATTTAGGAAAGGTTTGTCCATGGTCACCACCTGACGATCTGGCAATACGCGATCAGGATGGTTACGGAACGTTTTGATGTAACTGAAGATGTAATCCCAGCGACCGCAGTTGAGCGCCACAATGTGATCTTTCAGTGCATGGAGAATTTCATCCATCTCAAACACCGCTGGCAGGGTTTCGATCAGCACTGTTGCCTTGATAGTGCCACGCGGCAGATCAAATTCATCTTCAGCAAAGCAGAACACATCATTCCACCACGCTGCTTCCTGGTGTGCCTGCAGTTTCGGCAGGTAAAAGTACGGGCCAGAGCCGGTTTGCAGCAACGCCTTGTGGTTACGGAAGAAGTACAGGCCAAAATCCAGCAAGGCGCCCGGAATCGGCGTGCCATCTAACAGGATGTGCTTTTCTTTCAGGTGAAGACCGCGTACACGGCAAACCAGCACGGCAGGGTCTTCGCCCAGCGTATAATGCTTACCTGTCGCCGGGTTGTTGTAGGAAATGGTGCGGTTGATGGCATCGGTCAGGTTACGCTGCCCTTGCAGAACAGGCCCCCATACCGGTGAAAAAGAATCCTCAAAATCAGCCATGAACACCTTTACATTTGCATTCAGGGCGTTAATCACCATTTTACGCTCAGGTGGACCGGTAATTTCCAGACGGCGGTCCTGCAAGTCTTCAGGAATACCGCGGATTCGCCAGTTTCCATCACGGATAGCTTTGGTTTCTGGCAGGAAGTCCGGTAATTCGCCCTGATCAAATTTGGCCTGGCGAGCTTCACGGGCGTTTAAAAGTTCAGGCACTCGGTGGGCAAAGCGGGTAGCCAGTTTATGGATAAAGGAGAGCGCTTCATCGGTCAGGACATCAGATTCCGTCTCAGTGATCGGCGGAACAAATGTCAGTTCCTTTAACGTATGTTGTGCCTGTGATTCCATAAAAAGCCTCCAATTCCATTTGTAACTTAATCACAACAATATCAATTAATCTTTTACTGCTTCGATTGCTTTCTACTCGCCGAAACACCCCACTAAACTGGCGCATTTATTTGGGTCCGTCAACACTTCCTAAAGTGTTAGACTTAAGTCTAAAATCATAAAAATAGATAAATATCAATAAGTTAAAAAATATAGAGTTTTAACTCAAAACACTAAATTGAAACGATTATCAGATTGTTCTTCCGTTTGTGGTTTTATTGTCTAATGGCACCATTTTTGTAACCACTTACGAAATTAAATTACATAAAGGTGCAATCAAAGAAATATAAATACCATGCGTTTTAAACGTAGCAGTCAATACATATTTCCGCACAAAATCTTTTTACAACAGAGTGTTAATAGATGTAATACTAATTTAAATCAGCCACTATTCAGGCTAACTACTTAATTATTTACGAGAAATATGTACAGATACCGACAGAATTTAATTTCAGAAATGCAGGAGGGTTACCAAATTGTAAACAGAAGATATAACCAATTATGAATCCATGTCCGGAATATATAACCAAAGTTATTAATAAACCTAATGAGAGGTAAAGAATCTTCAAAAATCAGAGGGAATTTCATCGTTTTCTACGCCTGTGCACGTGTCAGCGATGAATATTCGCCCGGATTTTGGCAACAGAAAGAACCTCTAAAGCAGGGTTTCTACCAAATCAGCCAACGCTTCAAACGTCGATTTGCGGCTCGAAGTAGGCCGCCACACCAAGCCTATCTCGCGGTATGCCTCACGACCGGGTGGTTCCATCACCACCAAATCGAGGTTATCGATAAGTCCATGATTGATTGCCATTTGCGGGATAAATGTGGTCCCAAGCCCGTTGGCAACCATCTGGACCAGAGTGTGAAGACTGGTGGCAGAAAACGGGTTAATTTTCTCCGAGCTTGTCAGCTGGCAGGCAGACACCGCATGGTCGGTCAGGCAGTGTTCACGCTCAAGGAGGAACACCGATTCATCCGGCAGGTCTGAGTAATGGACAGGGAGACTTATCCCCTTCGCCTGCGCACTGCTCAGTACCATCTTGAAGGCATCTTTACCGACGATACGGCTTTGCATTCCGCCGATATCCACAGGCAATGCCAGAATCAGCACATCCATTTCACCACTTTTCAGGGCCATTAGCAGATTGGCCGTGGTGTCTTCACGTAGCAGCAAGTCGAGGTCGGGGAAGCGCTGGTTCACTGCCTGCACCAAATCACAGAGCAAAAATGGAGCAATGGTCGGAATACAGCCAACCCGCAGCTTTCCTTGCATCGGGTTCTCGCTGATTTGTGTCAGTTCCATCAGATCCTGGCTTCGAGCAAGAATCTCCCGGCTTCGGGAAACTACATCTTCCCCCACCGCCGAAAACACCAGCGTTTTGTTATCGCGCTCGATAAGCTGAGATCCAATTAGCTCTTCGAGGTTCTGAATTCCAGAACTTAGTGTAGACTGACTAACGAAGCACTGTTTCGCTGCTTCACCGAAGTGGCGCGTTTCATACAGTGTAACCAAATAGTGGAGCTGTTTGAGAGAAGGGAATTTTGTCATCGATTTTTCCGATTAGGTTAATCTATTAAATTCACTTTTTCCAATCTATCAGTTCCATTATAGTTTGTCTCGTTCATAGATGAATCAAGGCATTTTCGCCTGATAACTAAACATTTTAGGAGCTTAGAAATGGTACTAGTAGGCCGTCAAGCCCCAGATTTCACTGCAGCAGCAGTGCTGGGCAATGGTGAAATCGTAGATAACTTCAACTTCAAAGAGTTCACCAAAGGTAAGAAAGCGGTTCTGTTCTTCTACCCTCTGGACTTCACCTTTGTATGCCCTTCTGAGCTGATCGCTTTCGACAAGCGTTTCGCTGACTTCCAAGCTAAAGGCGTTGAAGTAATCGGTGTTTCCATCGACTCTCAATTCTCTCACAACGCATGGCGTAACACTGCTGTAGAAAACGGTGGTATCGGTCAGGTTAAATATCCGCTGGTTGCAGACGTGAAACACGAAATCTGTAAAGCCTATGATGTTGAGCACCCAGAAGCAGGTGTTGCTTTCCGTGGTTCTTTCCTGATTGACGAAGACGGTATGGTACGTCACCAAGTGGTTAACGATCTGCCACTGGGTCGTAACATCGATGAAATGCTGCGCATGGTTGACGCACTGAACTTCCACCAGAAGCACGGTGAAGTGTGTCCTGCTCAGTGGGAAGAAGGTAAAGCAGGTATGGACGCATCACCAAAAGGTGTTGCAGCATTCCTGTCTCAGCACTCTGACGACCTGTAATAACAGGTTAACTGCGCAAGCCGTTTCCCCCAGCGCGTAAGCGTAAAGCCAAAAGTCAGCGATAAAAAAAAACGAGGCCCGGACCACCGGGCCCTTTTTGTATCTGGGTTCTGGGTTCTGGGGCCTGGGACCTGGGACCTGGGACCTGGGACCTGGGACCTGGGACCTGGGACCTGGGACCTGGGACCTGGGACCTGGGAAAAGCTTCGCATCATCTATTTGAATCTGCTTCAGTTGCCTCCACATTCTTAGTTCCTTGTCCGCATATATCTGCTTCTATACCCTTATTTTCTCCGCTCTTGTTTGCTTTTGTCTGCGCTTTCTCGCTTCTGCTCCACCCGCTCTTCCCAGGGCCAAGCGCCGCTCTTCGTTATTCCTAGGTCCTAGGTCCGCACTTCCTTCTCCCCCCCCCCCCAACTTTTACCAAACTTTTACACTTTTCTGCCTTCTCATGTAGCGGCAACTCATTGATGATGAAGCATCCCATTCGCAAGGAGTGTTGTATGTCTGTGTTAGTTGAAGTGTGTATCGACAGTATTGAATCCCTACCTGTTGCTGAAAAAGCGGGCGCCAGACGGATTGAACTTTGCAGCTCCCTGGCGACAGGCGGGCTGACCGCCAGTACTGGTTACATGAAAACTGCGGCGCGCATTTCGGGGATTCCGGTTTATGGCATTATCCGCCCCCGCGAAGGTGATTTCCTTTATACCGGTGAAGACATAGAGATCATGCTGGAAGACATTTACACCGCAAAACAGGCAGGCCTTGATGGTGTGGTGATTGGTGCCCTTCAGGCAGACGGGAAAATCGATAAAACGGCAGTAAGCGATATGATCAAGGCAGCCTCTGGCATGGGTATAACCTTCCACCGCGCCATTGACCATTGCTCAGCGCCTTTTGATGCGCTGGAGTTCCTGATGACCAACAAAGTGGAACGTGTACTGACCTCTGGCCTTGCCAAACGCGCAGAAGACGGTATTAACACGTTAAAAGAAATGGTTGCCTTCACCCAAGGACGGCTCAGCATTATGCCAGGAGCAGGAGTTTCTCCTCACAATGCGCAATCTATAGTTTCCGCTACAGGTGTTTCTGAAATTCACCTTTCCGGAAAAACCACCCGCAACTCGCTGATGGATTTTCGCAACGAGAACGCCACCATGGGCAACGGCGAGAGTGATTTTGCCATCACAATCACCAATCCAGAGACAATTAAAGCGACTGTTGCGGCGCTTGGGCGCTAATGCTTTCCAACTGAATACTTTTAAAGTGGGAAATTGCAAAAAAGAGCAGGTCTGTTGCCTGCTCTTTCTTTATTCGCCTTTTCGAAGTGGGTTCACTTTCCCACCTGTCACTGGATCAGATTTGCCTTCCGCTTTCATGCGCTCGGCGCGGCGGCGGCGGATCTCTTTCGGATCGGCCACCAGCGGACGGTAAATTTCAATGCGGTCACCATCATGCACCGTAGCATCCAGCTTCACCAGACGACTGAACACACCAACCTTGTTTTTTTTCAAGTCGATTTCCGGATAAGCATCCAAAATGCCAGAGTGGCAAATAATCTCCTCCACTGGCGTATCCGGTGTCACAATCGCTTTAAAAACACGCTGCTCGTGCGGCAACGCATACATCACCTCAATGTGCAGCAAATTACCATCACTCATAAATTGCTCTCGCCCTGTCAGTGAATGCCTTCACCATGTTAACAGCCAGGTCATTAAAGATTTTACCGAATGCCATTTCTACCAGACTGTTGGTAAACTCAAAATCCAGGTTCAGCTCAATCTTACAGGCATTTACATCCAGCGAGGTAAAATGCCAGCCACCGACCAGCTTACGGAATGGACCATCCACCAGCTCCATTTTTATAGCCTGGCCATTCACCAGCTCATTGCGCGTGGTGAAGGTTTTCCGGATGCCCGCTTTTGACACATCCACTGACGCTGTCATGGAGTTATCATTGGCTTCCAGCACGCGAGAACCAGCGCACCCCGGCAAAAACGAAGGGTAAGCTTCTACATCATTAACAAGGTTAAACATCTGCTCTGCACTATACGGCACCAACGCAGAACGGGTAATTCGCGGCATAGCGTCTCCTCTCAGGTCGATTGCGGCATCATATCACCAGACCACATTGTTCCCCAAACACCTTCCTTCTCCTGCGATTTTGCATCGACTTGAAGCCAGCTTCATTGAACAAATATCGCCCAATCGCGCATTGGCTGCCCAACGGCCTCAAAATACGGTAAAAACTTGTTTCGTCCACCATAACCACTACGTATAATGGCGCCACTATGGCAAAGAAAAACGCAAAGAATAAGGCGGGCAGCAATACCATTGCTCAGAACCGCCAGGCTCGCCACGAATACTTTATCGAAGACGATATTGAAGTCGGGCTGGAGCTACAAGGCTGGGAAGTGAAATCGCTTCGTGCAGGCAAAGCCAACATCAGTGAGAGCTACGTGTTCTTCCGTGATGGCGAAGCTTACATGTCTGGCGCCACTATTACCCCACTGAACGTTGCATCCACACATGTTGTGGCGGATCCAACACGTGTGCGAAAACTGCTGCTCAAGCGTCGTGAACTCGACTCCCTGATCGGCAAAGTGAACCGTGAAGGTTACACTGTGGTCGCACTGTCCCTGTACTGGAAAAAGTCATGGGCTAAACTTAAGATTGGTCTGGCGAAGGGTAAAAAACTTCATGACAAACGCGATGCCTCCAAAGATCGCGATTGGCAGCGCGACAAAGCGCGAATCATGAAGAACGCAGCCAGATAATCATTGACGCAGCAGCATGTTATGCTAGTATCTGCGTCCACATTCCGGGGCTGATCTAGGATTCGACAGGATCAAGAAGGCTCGTGGAGCATGCCGAGGAGCGGTTGGCCTCGTAAAAAGCCGCAAAAAAATAGTCGCAAACGACGAAAAATACGCACTAGCAGCTTAATAACCTGCTCAGAGCCTGCCCTCCCTAGCCTCCGCCTGTAGGACGGGGATCAAGGGCAGTCAAACCCAAACAGGATCGCGTGGATGCTTTGACTCGAGAGCTGAAGCGCTAAAGATAATTCGGGTATGTCTTTGTGTGGCGTGTCTACCCGCAGCACACTGGCGAGATTAAAGATAGACTAAGCATGTAGCGCCATTAGTTAGACTGATTTTGGACGCGGGTTCAACTCCCGCCAGCTCCACCAAACGTTTGGGAAGCGCCAACTCGAAAGGGTTGGCGCTTTTTTATGCCGCTTTACCTAGTTTTGTTTCAGGCTTAATTATGCCATCAGAAAAAATCATAATTTCTGATCCTACAGCTTTGGTTTGAGCTGTATATTGCAAAGAATATGCTTCTTGATTGAAATTTTTGTATATATCTCTTATTTCTTCAGCATTATCATAAGATACTAGCCAATTTTTAAAACCAGACTCACAAAGTACATCTTTAATTTTTATATGATCTTCATGAGAGTAGTAATTCCTATATAAACCTTGCCCTTTTATATAGTAGGGTGGATCCAAATAAAGTAAAGATTGTGAAGGTATTACTCCATCCAGGACTCTAATTAACTCAACTGCATCAAGTTGATATAAGGATATTCTATCTGAAAATAAAGATATTCTTTTTATCCTTTTAATTAGATCTTCTTTGTTAAATCTTACATCTAATTTCCAATGTCCACTTTGAGCTTTACCCCCAATAACACCGGCTTTGAGAATCCCAGAACGATTCGTCCTATTTAAAAAGAACGCAGAGAAGCCCAATAATAGAGAAGCCTCTCCCGGACTAGTTTTTATCTCCTCAAGAATGGATTTTTGCCTTAGCCATTCATCTATTGTCACATCTGTAGTATGTATAAGCTCGATGAGTTCTTCTGTTTGATGAAGAACTGAGTGCCAAAAGGAGAAGATGGCTGGATCAATATCATTCATGTGAATATGCTCGGTTAATCCACTAAGCAGCAGATCAAGCGCTACGGCCCCACCTCCGGTGTATGGCTCCACATAATGACCATCACAAATGTTGTTAGCTTTGTATGTTTCTTTAACATAACTCGCCAGTTTGCCCTTACCACCGGGGTAACGTAGGGGTGTCAGAAAACGCATATCAACATAAAACAGTCTATAAAGTTATGCTTCAGATTATATCATGATCATTATAGTGATTGAACTCTGAATTATTGAAACTTTGACGTGTAATCTCTTTTACAGCATGCTTAAAAACCATAGAATAGCTAGAAAGTCATACATTCTGATTGAGGCGGTTATTCCGTGAACGTTCAATTTAAAAAATCAACTAGAACAGTGAAATCAATTGATTTGGATCTCAAAAACCCTCGCCTTGCTGGAGTTATTAAGAGACACGATATAACAAGCCAAAAAGAAGCTATCATTGCACTGGCAAAAAATGCAGAAATAATATCTTTATGCCAGTCTATTGTACAGAATGGATTTCATCCAGATGAAGTGTTAATCGTCATTGATAATGAAGAAGGAAAACAAAATAGAGTTACTGTAATTGAGGGTAACCGCAGGCTTTCCGCATGTAAAATTCTTCAAAAGCCGCATATTTTAAAAGGCACTCCCCACTATAATAAAATTCAAAGACTAATTAAGCATGATAATTATTTGGAAGCATTGAAATCTATTGATAGACTATCAGTCGTAACCTTAAAAAGTAGATATGACGCAGCTTCTTACTTAGCCTCAAAACATACTTCTGACTCAATTAAAAGATGGAGTCCATATACTCAAGGGGCATATTTATATAGCTTCATTGAAGAATTTTCAACCATATCTGCTGTAAAATATATACTAAATAATTCGATTAGTAAATCTGACATAAGAAAAAGGATAATGGTATATCTTATCGCAGAGAAAATATTCACTCTGGATTGTTGGAATGAGCAAGAAATTGACTTCCTTACATCCGAAGTAGACAAGTTAAATATTGGCGCAATAATAAGATTAGTATCCTCTTCCTATTTCATTAATTTTGTTTTCGATATAAAGATATCTGAAAATGCAACGTTAAACATCTCAGTAAAAGATACATCCAAGACTCCACTTACTGAAGATTCTCTCGATCGATTACTTGAAATATTAGCTAGGGATGCATTATTAGGAAACAAACTAAATACTCGTCAAGAAGACAAAAAAATGATGTCAGAGTATATAGACAACATAATTGGAATTCTTAATGCTGAGTTCTCTAACATTTCGGCAGATAATACAGATATTATTTTCAGTACTAAATCAAAAAAGTCTAAAGATCCGGAAAGGGACACTACTTCTAGCGGAAAAAATAGTAAC
Organism: Grimontia sp. THUN1695; assembly: GCF_059704325.2. Classification (NCBI taxonomy): domain Bacteria; kingdom Pseudomonadati; phylum Pseudomonadota; class Gammaproteobacteria; order Vibrionales; family Vibrionaceae; genus Grimontia; species Grimontia sp. THUN1695. The sequence continues at coordinate 2,200,819 of NZ_AP046577.1, forward strand.
TCAACCGAGGATAAAACCGGGGAAAAAGAAAATAAAATCAAAAATACACCTAGAAGATATTATGAAAAATTAATTCCTACAGAAATAATAACTCCAAATGGAAATGTTAAATTACTTAACCTATGCCAAGAAGCACAAAAACTAAATTTTAAAACAAACTTATATTCATCTTCTCTTATGATAAGAGCGATTCTAGAGGTGACTCTAAAGGTTCTAATCAAAAAAAATAATAAGTTTGAAGATTTAAAAAGACAATATAAAGAGCGCCATTCTGACTTTTCAAGCATTCTGTCTTTTACAGAAAAAAACACTAAATATCTTGTGGCAGATGAATATGTAAAAGTCGTAAGGAATGCAATTTCAGACCTCCAACAGCATGGAAAGGAACTTTTAAATTTAACTAATCATGAAGACAGTCAAATTCTAACTCTCAAAGAAGTTGAACATCTGAGAGCAAAAATGCTAGAAATTTGTAAACCATGCTTCTTAAGAATAAAGTGATTTATCAGAGGGTTGCATCGCAGCCCCTTATCTAAAGATAGTTACAGTATATTTATATTTACCAGTAAAGCATAACTATACCCGTGATCATTGAAGATGCTTGATTTTCATCGGTATGAGGATCATGCTACGCCCCATGAAAGTGACTCTGACCTACAAGCAAAAACATGAACTCGAAAACCAGCACGATAAAACGCGTGATGGTCGAGTGCGTGACCGTATTAAAGCGGTACTGCTTGCTTCTGAAGGTTGGAGTACTGACATGATTTCTCAAGCCTTGCGTATTCACGAAACCACCGTTCTCCGTCACCTTCACGATTACGCGCAGTCCGAGAAACTCAAACCTGAAAATGGTGGGTCCAGCAGTCGCTTATCGGCTTCACAGACGATGGGGCTCATCGAGCACTTAACAGAGGTGACCTATCACCATACTCACCAGATTGTTGCCTATGTTCTGGCGCAATTCGGCGTCTGCTATACCGTCGCTGGCATGAACAAGTGGCTGCATCACCAAGGTTTTCGCTATAAAAAGCCTAAAGGTGTCCCTCACAGGTTTGATGAGGCTAAACAGCAAGAATTTGTCGAAGCCTACAAGGCACTTAAGTCCAGCTGCGGCAAAGAGGAAACTATCCTGTTCATGGATGCGGTTCATCCCACTCAGGCCACCAAACTCTCTCATGGCTGGATACGTACTGAGCAGGACAAAGCGATTGAAACCACGGGAAGCCGCAGTCGCCTCAACATTGTGGGGGCATTAAATCTCTCTGAGATTGGCCGCACTGTTATCGATAATTACGAGAGCATCAACAGCGAAAACATCGTTAGGTTTTTGTGCAAGCTGAGAGAAAGCTACCCACTGACGCATAAGCTCCACCTCATTCTGGATGGTGCAGGGTATCACCGAAGCGACTTAGTAAAAGACGCCGCCTTTGTGCTGAATATCGAGCTTCACTATTTACCGCCCTACAGTCCCAACCTCAATCCGATAGAGCGGCTTTGGAAAGTGATGAACAAGCAGGTAAGGAACAATGTCTACTTCAAAAGTAAACGGGATTTTGAAGCGGCTATTGGCCGATTTTTCACTGTGATCCTTCCACAAATCGCAGGCTCTTTAGCGTCTCGTATAAATGATAATTTTCAAGTGCTCAATCCTGCATCTTCAAGTTGAATGGGTATACATGACCAAGCCGCTCAATGCAGAGCGTTTGCTGTACATGCTGAAACTCTGGCTGGCGGGCCCTCATGATACCGACAGCCAAGAGTGGCCCCAGCTACAAAAAGACAATGAGAAAGACTAAGGTGTTTCCTGCATATCATGGCAACTGACATATTACAGGTTCAACATATGCCCTGCCCCCTGCTTTTCAACAGGCTTAGGAACACGCATTTTGCTTCAGCCAGCCCACGAACTTTTCGTTACTGTCACTCTGGGTGCTGCTGATAAGGTAATACCCAGCATTGGCTTTTATTGGCGAGAACGGCGAAACCAATCTTCCGGTTTCCAGTTCATTGTCGATAAGCGCCATACGGGCCATGGCAATCCCGACACCGGCTTCAGCAGCAGACATTGCCATGTCGGTACGGTTGAAGAAATGGCCGCGCTCAGTCGACACTGAAAGCTGCATTTCCTTTGCCCAGTTTCGCCATTCCAAATCTTTTCCGGCCTTTTCCCATGGCATGGCATCGTGCAGCAGGGTGACAGCCTGCCAGTGCGCCGTATTCCCGGCATCATTTTGTAACCAGGGGTGACGGGCCAGATATCTGGGGCTCATTACCGGCAACAGGTATTCATCCAACAAGAGTTCGGCGCTGGGGTGTCTAAAAGGGTGTGGTCGGTAGTCGATAGCAAGGTCAAAGTCCCGCGTTTCGGCATTCACCAGTGCGCCTTCGGCAAAAATCTGCACCTGAATATCTGGGTAAACCTGATGGAAGCTTTCGAGTTTTGGCACCAGCCATTTGAACGCAAATGAAGGCGTAAGCTTAAGGCGGATTTCCTGTTTTTTACCGCTTCCTTTCTGCAAACTGGTGATTTCTGTATCAATCTCTGCTAAATGGAAACTCACATTTTGGTGAAGCTGTCTTCCCTTTTCAGTCAAGCGAATACCCCGCGAATGACGTTCAAGCAAGGCAAAACCTAATTGTTGCTCCAGTTGTAGCAGCTGCTGACTCACCGCCCCTGTCGTAAGGTGCAGGACCTTAGCTGCATGAGTGAGTGTATTGTGCTTGCCAACTTCTGCGAAAGTATACAGCGCGCCAAGGTGCTGGCCTTTGAGTATTTGCATATCTGCCTTTAGAAATTCTATATACAGCGATTAATTTATATCGATTGTTATCACTATGTAAACACCGCAAACTCGCGCCATTAATCACAGGGAGAGCAAACATGAAAGCATTGGTGTTGGGAAGCGGTGTGGTTGGCCTGATGAGCGCCTGGTATTTACAGCAGGCAGGCTATCAAGTCACGGTTGTGGATCGTCAGTCAAAAGCGGGGGAGGAAACCAGTTTCGCCAATGCCGGGCAAATCTCCTATGGCTACTCCTCTCCCTGGGCTGCGCCGGGTATTCCACAAAAAGCGGTGCGCTGGCTGCTCGAAGAACATGCGCCGCTGAAAGTAAAACCGTCCCTCGACCCGCAGCTTATTAAGTGGGCAACACAAATGCTGTCAAACTGTCAGCTTGATCGCTATAAGCTCAATAAATCCCGCATGCTGGGCATTGCCAATCACAGCCGAGAGTGCCTGATAGCGCTTCGCGACAAACACAATATTGAATATCAGGGCCGCCAGAAAGGCACGCTGCAAATCTTCCGTAATGAAAAACAGCTTGATGCGGTGGAAAAAGACATCGCCCTGCTGGAGCAAAGCGGCACCCGTTACCAGCGCATGACCGTCGAAGAATGCATTAAACAGGAGCCCGGGCTTGCCGCAGTGAGCCATAAGCTCACCGGTGGTCTGTACCTGCCAGATGATGAAACCGGGGATTGCTACCTGTTTTGCCAGCAAATGACCGAACTTGCCAAAGCCCACGGTGTAACATTTATGTTCGACACCGACGTGAAAGAGGTAAAACGCGAAGGCACCCGCATAGTCAGCGTCGTGACGAACAAGGGCGAGCTGGAAGCTGATGCTTACGTTGTCGCGATGGGCAGCTACTCCACCCAGTTTATGGCCGGTCTTGGTCTCAGCATCCCGGTTTATCCGGTAAAAGGCTACTCACTGACGGTGCCAATCACGGACGAAACACAGGCACCGACGTCCACCGTGATGGATGAAACCTATAAAGTCGCGCTGACCCGCTTTGACGATCGTATCCGTGTTGCAGGCACCGCAGAGCTGGCAGGCTTCGACCCATCTATTCCGGAAAAGCGCAAAGCGACGATTTCTATGGTGGTGAAAGATTTGTTCCCGAACAGCGGTGATTTCGACAAGGCAGAGTTCTGGACAGGATTTCGGCCAATGACGCCAGACGGCACACCGCTGATCGGTAAAACGCCGTTTAGCAACCTGTTCACCAATACCGGACACGGCACACTGGGCTGGACCATGGCCTGTGGTTCCGGTCATCTTCTGGCACAAATCATCGGTAACAATATCACCAGCAATGTTGAAGGACTGGATTACTTTCGCTACGCCAGTTAACACACCACTAACCTAACTTGTTAATATATAGCGGTTTTTATAAGCCGCTATGCATTATTTAATCTTGTATCAAGAAAGAACCAGCGTTAAGTTGTAGGTGCAACTAGGCTCATTCCATCTTAACTGAAGGAGGACAGTCCCTTGTCTATTCTTGATCAATTCAGCCTTAATGATCAGGTCGCTATCGTGACCGGTGCAGCAGCCGGTATCGGCTGCCGTATCGCAGAAGTGTTTGCCGAAGCCGGTGCCAGGGTCGTGGTCAGTGACCTGAATCTGGACGCCGCCAACGAAGTGGCCTCTGCCATTAACGCCACCGGGCGACACGCCATTGCCGTGGCCTGCAATGTGACCAAAGAAGACGATCGCATTGCGCTGGTAGAGCAGGCGATTGCTGCTTTCGGCAAAGTCACAATCCTTGCCAACAACGCCGGTGGTGGCGGTCCTAAGCCATTTGACATGCCAATGTCTGATTTTGAATGGGCATACCAGCTCAATGTCTTCGCCCCATTCCGTCTGATGCAGCTTTGCGCACCGGAAATGGAAAAAGCCGGAGGCGGTGCCGTGCTGAACATCAGTTCCATGGCAGGAGAAAACAAAAACTGGATGATGGCCTCTTATGGCTCATCAAAAGCCGCCGTTAATCACCTGACCCGCAACGTGGCCTTCGACCTTGGCAGCAAAGGCATCCGCGTCAATGCCATTGCGCCGGGTGCCATTCGCACAGCCGCTCTTGAGAAAGTTCTGACACCGGATATCGAAACCGCAATGCTGAAACACACGCCGCTTGGACGTCTCGGTAAAACAGACGACATTGCCATGGCCGCACTGTTTCTGTGCTCGCCAGCAGCATCATGGGTGAGCGGTCAGATACTGACAGTGAGCGGTGGCGGTTCGCAAGAGCTGAGCTGACAGGTTCCATGTCAGGTTATATATAAAGTTAGCCCCTTCCTCGCCTTTTCCTTTAGACAATGCACCAAGACTTTGTTATCGACGCCTTTGAAAAAGGAAAGCCAGGATGGGGTTAGATTGGGTGAGCGTTACTTTTCCATTTCTGTTTTCAGGTTATCCAGTCCGGCTTTGTAGAGGCCAGAGATTGCGGCAATCGCAGCAGCATCATTGAGGTTTTCCGGTGGATCATTGTTAGGGTAGCCACGGTAGAAACCTGCCTTCCAGGTCACCACGCTCTTATCGCCCTCCGGCTTCACCTTGATCGTGGATTGGTAATTGGTAACAGGCAACAAGGCAGTATTGTCTTTGGTGATTTTGTATTTGATCATCATGGCATCAGAGTTGTAGCCTTTGATCTCTTCCGTCACACTTTGATCGCCCACATACACCACACGAACGGCACCTTTTTCGGTTGGATTTCCCGATTCCATAACGACTTTCGTCACCGGTGGCAGCCAGGAAAGACTGTCAAACGCGCCCACCGTTTTCCACACTTTGCCTGCCGAAGCATTGATGGTGACAGACTCGGAGACTTTAAGTCTTGATGGCCCATGGGCATTGGCCGTAGATATGCCAACAAAGCCTGTCAACATCACGATGACGGGAAGTATTTTTCGTAACATCCGCTGTTCCTTCTCTAACCGTTTCGTTTCTTTATAACGACGATCAGGAAGGAACAGAATCACGCCTGAAGCAAAAGTGTTTTCCTCACCGACAGACGAAAATAGGCTATGCCGCCTTCACCACTTTTGGGTTGTACTTTTTGATAAACCCTTTGATTTTTGGCGCTATCGATTCCCGGTAACGGCGGCCATTGAAGATGCCGTAATGCCCTACGCCCTTCTGCTCATAATGGACTTTTTTCGATGCCGACAGCTTGGTACAAAGATCCAGTGCCGCGGAGGTTTGCCCACGTCCTGTGATATCATCTAGCTCACCTTCAATGGTCAACATAGCGGTGCGGGTAATGGCATCCAAATCGATAGGCTCACCACGGTACAGCATGGTTTTGTTGGGAAGCTTGTGTTCTAGGAACACCTTGCGGATGGTGTCAAGGTAATAGTGGGCAGGCAAATCCATCACCGCGAGATACTCGTTATAGAACTTTCTGTGCGCTTCGGCGTTCTCCCCATCCCCTTTCACCAGATCACCAAAAAACCTAAAGTGCTTTTGCACATGAGTATCCAGGTTCATCGACATAAACCCGGACAATTGAACAAAGCCGGGATAAACAAGCTGTCCTGCCCCTTGGTACTGTTCCGGCACAGTACATATCACGTTGGACTCAAACCATTCCAAATCCTTACCGCTGGCATAATCGTTCACGTCAGTCGGATTAATGCGGGTATCTATCGGACCACCCATCAAGGTTATGGTTGTCGGTACAGCAGGATTATTCTTTGCTGACATCAAGGCGGTGGCTACCATCAGTGGCACACAGGGCTGACAAACAGCAATGGCATGGGTATCCGGCCCCAGCAGTTCCAAAAACTCCACCAGATAATCCACATAATCATCAAAATGGAACGCCCCTTGCGATAACGGCACATCGCGAACGTTTCGCCAGTCTGTCACATACACATCATGATCCGGCAGGAAAGCGTCGATGGTGCCCCGCAACAAAGTGGCAAAGTGACCGGACAGTGGTGCGACAAACAAGACTTTAGGCTGGTTGGGCTGGGCTTTGCTGCGGCGAAAATGCAGCAGGTTACAAAAAGACTTATTCGCAATGACATTGTATTGGATTGCCAGTTTTTCGCCATTGATGACCGTGGTATCCAGCTCCCAGGCAGGTTCGTCATAGCAGTCGGTGAGCCGTTCCACCAGCTCCATAGACGCATCCAGTGTGCGGGTAACGGAAGATGTCCGTAGGATATTCCATGGCGCCGCATTCACATCTCGGATGAATTTCACCCAAGAATTCAGTGGTTTAATAGCATCCATGTAAGTCGCATTCAGTTGGTAAAGCATACATCACCCCTTCATCTGACTAAGGGTGATTTCACAGTCGCCATGGGTTAATGACTAATCACCCATTTACATACTAGCCCAGATCTCACCGTTCACAGGTTTGTGATAAGGGATGCACCTGCAATGCAGGAAATATATGGAAACACCAGCCAGCGCCAATTTTTACCGTACCGCGTTCAATCTTCCTCACTGGAAAAACATCTGCCTCATTTCTAATCTTTGATAAAAAATTGAACAATTTCTGAGTGCGCAACCATCAGAGGGTATGGCATGAAAAACATCGCCGTGGGGAAAGGCATCTTCACCCTGATCATGCTGTTGATATTATTAACAGGTTGCGATAGCCGAACGAAACCGGGCTCAAACACGCCACAAGCACTTCCTACCAAACACAGATTAACCATTGCGTTATCATCGACTTCCGCCGCTGCCGAATACGAAGCCGTCAACTATTTTGCGTCACTGATAGAAAAACAATCCAACGGACAACTTGTCCTCAATGTGCTGAGCGGCAAAGCAACATTAGGCCAGCGTGAACGGATTGCTGCACTAAAGAAAGGGGACATTGATTTCACCGTCGTCCCCAGCGCCAAGGTGTCGCACCTGTATCCGGCCATTGAGCTGTTTGATCTGCCTTTTTTCTTCACCGAACATCATCAAGTTCGACGTGTCTACGCCAGTAACGCCAGCCGCCAAATGCTGGCCAAACTCCAGGATTACGGCCTGGTTGGGCTAGCTTTCTGGGACGGTGGATTCAAGCAACTCGTCACCAACGTCCCCCTCAGCAGCAAAGATCAGTTTCTGAACAAACGCTTCAGGATCGTGGAAAGTACCGTACTTCGCGAGCAGTTCAGTAGCTGGGGTGGGCTTACCCTACCCATTTCAAAAGCAAGGGTCAGCGAAGCCTATGCCAATGGGGATTTAGATGGCGAGGAAATAACGCTGTCCCAACTGTCCGCCCATCGAAAGTCAAATCTGCAGGTGAATTTAACCCGCCATGGGCACCAAACGCTTCTGCTGATGATGTCTTCCAAAACGAAAAATAAGCTTCCCGAACAGCTGTTTCATATCATCGACAATGCCGCGAAGGCTGCATCAACGTTCCAGTACGACATCGCGCACCAGAAAGAAAAACTGGCACTGCTCAGCCTGAGGGAAGACGGTGTCATCAATGTCCCCTCCAACGCACTGCTGGCCTGGATGAAAACCGCTTCTGCCCATGTGATTGAACACCAGAGAATGCAGTTTGGTACTGCGATGCTAGAGCAAGTCATTCAGGCAAAAACAGACTGGGAAACCCTCCCCCCTGACAACCTGATTGTTGCCCTTGATGCCGACATGCTTGGCAGCGCTGCCTTATCAGGACTGGCTATCCGCCGGGGTATTGAACTCGCCTTAGAGGAAATTAACCAGCAAGGCGGCATTCTCGGAAAGGAAGTCCGGCTGATGGTCAGAAACAACTCCATGGTTCCTTCCCGTGGCCTCGACAACATTGCGCTGCTTTCCAAGGCCCCCAATGTGCTTGCGGTATTCAGCGGCATCAGCAGCCCTGTGGTATTGGCCGAGCTCAATCTTCTGCATGAGCGAAAAATGCTGATGCTTGTCCCCTGGGCTGCAGCAACCCCAATTGTCAGTAATGGATATGCTCCCAATTTTGTTTTTCGTGTCTCAGTAAGAGACGAATATGCCGCGCAGTTTTTACTTGAAGGTGCCTTAAAAGCGTCTGACAAAGTGGGTTTTTTCTTAGTCAATAACGGCTGGGGACGCAGCAATTTCAAGGGGCTTTCAAAAGAGATGGAAAAACGAAAACACCAGCCGACAGGAGTCCAGTGGTTCGACTGGGGAGAAAAGAACATGGAAACCAAAGTACGAAACCTGATTAACAGAGGTGCCAAGGCCATTATTTTTGTGGGAAATGCCGTGGAAGGTGAAAAATTTGTGACGGCATTAGCCAGGTATGAAAATCCTCCGGTGGTTTATTCCCACTGGGGGATCACTGGCTCAACGTTTGCAGAACGCTCTGCCAATGCCCTAAAAAAGATAGATCTTCGGGTCTTACAAACCTTTTCCTTTATCGGTAATGACAACCCCGCCGCTCATGCCTTAATGGCGCGCTACCACGACCGTTATGGCACAACGAAAGGCACAGATATCTTTGCCCCATCCGGCACCGCGCATGCTTACGATCTGATGCACATGCTGGCCATCGCAGCCAACAAGGCCGGTTCAACGGACATGGCTGAGATACAAAAGGAAATGACCCAGCTTGAGTATTACCAAGGGGTGATGAAAACCTACCACTCTCCGTTTAAACGCACCCAGGATGCGTTGACTAAAGATGACTACCTGTTTGCGTTTTACAAAAACGGGACTTTACATCCTCTGGAGTCCTCTCGCTGATGTCGGCCAACCCAAGCATCTCAACACGCTTTTCACAACTTATCCTGTCACTTTTGGTGACCTTTTTGTTGTTGGTTGTAGGGGCAACAACAGTGATAGAGCTGTTTCGGATTCAGCGCCAGCTCGAACAGGATCTGAATGCCGATGCCTCCAATACGTTACAGTTACTCAACTTTCAACTTTCAACACAGCAACGTGCTGTCTCACGCACTGCACAAAGCCAGTTATCAATTAACAGCCTGATTGATATTAATGGTGGCGGTTACTACTTCGAACATGCTCTTGAAGATCTCACCTTGCATACTGCCATTGAGGAAGCTCACCTTTTCGATTACGCCGGAAATTTCCTTTCTCAAAGCGCTCAACAAGCCGAGTGGTTTAATGCCCTGATGGTCTCAAATACCCTGTCGATGGGAACCGGTGAAATCATGCTCCAAAATGACAATTTCTATATTGTTGAGCCCATTGTCTATTACGGCGCCGTGCAAGGAGGAATTATCGCAAGAATCAACATGGCAGCCCTCACGGCCCCAGTGTTGGAAAATATCGACCACAACTACCAAATCGTAATCAATGAGAGCTGGATGGTATCAGGTGGCGACATGACGAAACCGGGCATTCAGGTATCAAAACACCCACCCGACGGACTGATTATAAGCCCGTTTGGTATTTCCGTTACACTCAGCGAACCCTATTCCGCCCTGCTGAAAGAAACCTTATCCTGGCTGACCAGCTTCAGCATTCTGGCTCTGATTGCCCTGATACCTGCTGTCGTTATCACCCGTCGTCTTGGAAACAAGATGGCATGGCCAATTGTCGCGTTGGCAAGAGAAGTGAAAGAAGGACATTATCCTATCAACACACTTCAGGCTGATAAGGAGATCGCCACACTGGCTGATGCATTCAACCTGGCGACACAGGAAATAAACCGTATCAATGAACAGAACATCAAAGAGGAGCGCCTCTCAGGCCAAAGTCAGGTACAGGCCATCGTTGACACTGTTGTAGACAGCATTATTACGATTGATGCCCATGGCTACATCGCCACCTTCAACCCCGCCTCAGAAGGCCTTTTCGGTTATCGCGCAACAGAAGTCATTGGCGAGAAAATCAACATATTGATGCCTCCCCCTTTTGCCAGCGAGCATGACAGTTACCTCGAAAGTTTTATGAATGGCAAACAGGCAAAAATCATCGGGATCGGTCGTGAAGTGGTTGGCATGAGAAAAGATGGGTCCACGTTTCCTGCTGAATTGTCTGTCAGTGAAATGCGGGTCTCAGGGAACCCCATGTTCACTGGCATCATTCGTGACATCACGTCGCGTAAAAAAGACGAAGCCATGAAGAATGAATTCGTTGCTACCGTCAGCCATGAACTGCGCACCCCCTTAACCTCTATCCGTGGAGCACTCGGAATCATCCTCGGAAAATTCAGCGGGGAATTACCGGATAAAACCCAGAAAATGCTGACCCTGGCGCTGCGTAACTGTGAACGTCTGACCTTGCTTATCAACGACATCCTCGATATCGAAAAGCTGGAGTCCGGCGCCATGCAATATCACTTTAACCGTTGCAACCTCTACTCCATCATTGCCCGCTCTATCGAAGACAATACCGGGTATGCCAAACATCACCAGATCACAATCACCTTTGAGAGCGACACCGAAACAGCCTATATCAACGCGGATTCCACGCGTATGCAACAGGTGATGGCTAATTTACTGTCTAATGCTATTAAGTACTCTAAGCCCGGCGGAGAAGTTGACGTCACGTTGGCGAACAAAGGGAGCAGTTTTCGCGTTGAGATCACAGATCACGGCGCCGGTATTCCCCCCGAGTTTCATGAACACCTTTTTACCCGCTTCTCTCAAGCTGACAGTTCAGACACTCGCCGTGTGGGTGGGACAGGATTAGGGCTAGCCATCGCAAAATCCATCATTGAGGCACATAAAGGACAACTGCACTTTTTTTCTGTCCCCAAACAGGGCGCAACGTTTTTCTTCACCTTGCCGAATGAGAACCATGCTACGGAAAAGATAAGGCCAGAAGGCACCATCAAGTTCAATGCACAACAAATCCTTTTTATCGGTATAGATGACACACTGCTGGCAATGCTCAGGACACAGTTCAGGCACCATGCGGATATTGTAGGGGTTGATACCCTTTCTCAAGCCGAACACGCAATGACGCAACAGACCTTTGATGTCGCCTTCGTCGAATATCCCTTTGTGGAAGCAGTGAAAAACCCCTTGAATCTTCTGCAAAACAAACAGATACCCACAGTATTACTCACCGATCAAGAGGTAGATATCTCACTGCCCGACATTGTGATGGCCTGTTATGAAAAACAAACACTTAACTTTAACCAACTCAAGTCAGAACTCCGTCTTATAATTAAGAAAACAGTTCCCAGAAAGGCAATGTGATGGATAAACCAATAACCGTGCTTTACGTGGAAGATGACGAAGACATCCGCGACATTGCCGAAATGGCACTGGAAGACGATGGCTTCGTCTTGCTGTCCTGTGTGAGTGGCAATGAAGCCATCGAAAAGGCGGCACTCTCGGCCCCGGATTTGTTATTGCTGGACGTAATGATGCCGGACATGGATGGCCCCACCACGTTGAAATACCTCAGGGAAATACCACACCTTGAAAGCACACCAGCGATTTTCATGACAGCAAAAGTACAATCCTCTGAAATGGCGGAATACCATGACTGCGGTGCTATCGGCATAATCAGCAAGCCGTTTGATCCTATGTCACTGGCAGAAGACATTAAAAACCTCATGGCAGGGCACAGTGTATGAAACCATCCCAGATAAAAAAGTTTCAGAACCAGCAAGCCAAGTTTGCCCGGGAAGTGACCAAACGGACCGATCGGATCAAAACCTTATGGCAAAAAATCCAATACCCTGACGATCCCCACAGTAATGCACTTGAAGCGCTGTTGATAGAAACCCACACGCTGGCTGGCACCGCTGCCACCCTTGGGTTTGTCGACCTTGGCGAATGTAGCCGTGATATTGAAGTCTTGCTTAAACAGCATATCGAAGACAACGGTTTACCTATTCATCCAGAGAAAGCCAACCACCTCACCCGACTGATTAACAGTATGGATGACATCGCGAAAATCGAACCTAACTACCCGGAAAATCTCACCTATGGCGAAGTCACCCTGATCCATGAGCAAGAACGCGCCAGGCAACGTATCTATGTGGTCGCCGAAACCCCTGAAAATGCAAGGGAAATGGCAGAGCAACTGCAATATATCGATTACGACGTACTGCTTCTGGACAGCGCCGAGGCGCTCAAAGAGGCACTCGACCAGGTACTGCCTTCCGTCCTGATTGTGGATTTGGACGACTTCACCCTGCTTGATGCCGTCACTAGAGTGTGGCGAAAAAGCAGCGGTATTCCGCTGGTGGTGTTGAGTGCCAACGATTGCTGGGAATGTCGTCTCCAGGCAGCACGTGCAGGGGCATTTACCTTCTTCCAAAAGCCGGTGGAATACGATGACATACTGAGCATTCTCGACTCGCTTTGGGACACCCACAACGAGCAGTACCGGGTGCTGATTGTGGAGGATGACCACATACTGGCGGAACATTACGCAACAGTGCTGCAAGGCGCTGGTATAAAAACCAGCGTTGTCAGCCATCCGGAGCACCTGCTGAATGCGCTTAGTGAATTCCAACCCGATCTGGTGCTGATGGATTTGTACATGCCGACCTGCTCCGGAGTGGAAGCAGCAAGTGTGATACGCCAGCATGCCGTACACACCAATGTGCCTATTGTGTACCTTTCCGGCGAAACGGATCTGAAACTACAGATGAAAGCCTTACAGGTCGGGGCTGATGACTTTCTCACCAAGCCCATCAATGACCTCCACCTGGCCCAGGCGGTCTCTATCCGGGCGCGCCGGTTCCGCGCATTAAGCGCAATGATGGACAGGGACAGCCTGACCGGATTATTGAATCACTCCAACCTGAAAATGGCGCTTGAACGGGAACTGTCCCGTGCGTGCCGGCATAAAAAACCGATAAGCTTTGTGATGATTGATATTGACCACTTTAAATCAATCAATGACCAATACGGCCACCCGGTTGGTGACAAAGTGATCAAAGGGGTAGCCCGTCTGCTCAACTATCGCTTCCGGAAAACCGATACCAGTGCCCGCTACGGCGGTGAAGAATTTGCTCTGATCTTGCCTGACACTCCGGCAGACATCGCCCTGCGCCTGATTGATGAATTCCGCAACACCTTCTCAAAAACACCGTTTTCCAATGGCCCAGAAACATTCTACGCCACACTCAGCGCCGGGATAGCTACTTTTCCGGAGTTTGACACCGTCGAAGCACTGATAGAGGCCGCAGATTCTTCTCTATATCTGGCGAAAAAACAGGGCCGGAACCGTGTCGTCACCCATGTTGAGCTGACGTGCCTCCAGGAAGGCTTAGACAGCAGCCAGACCCAATTGCGCAAAAAATGAAAAACTGACTACTCTGATGGGTAATGAGCACCGCACTCACTGCGCATGCCGCCAATATCGATGTCAAAATCACCAACGCCACGGACGAAAATACCCGTTTTGTTTTCCGTTCCTGTATCTGTGTTAAGCTGCCCAATATATCCAAACGCAGGTACATCCGTGCTAAGTTTTATTGAATCACAAGAAGCTGTTTTCAGGCTGTTAACCTTTCTTATCATCTTCGGAGTGATGGCCAGTGTTGAATGGCTGTTTCCCAAACGTATCCTGACGGTCAGTAAGGCAAAGCGCTGGTTGAATAACCTTGCACTGACGATGCTGAATACCGCGGCCGTCCGCCTCATTTTTCCAGTGGCGGCTGCCAGCTTCGCTGTCTGGATTTCAGACCAGGGAATCGGCCTTTTCAACTTGGTTCCCCTGCCGCTGTGGCTGTCAGTGATCCTCAGCATTGTGCTGCTGGATGGCCTTATCTGGTTCCAACACAAACTGTTTCACACCATTCCGGTACTGTGGCGGCTTCACGCCGTTCATCACGCCGATCGCGATCTGGATGTGACCTCCGGCGCGCGCTTCCACCCGCTCGAAATCCTGCTTTCCATGGTGATCAAATTTGTTGCCATCGCAATACTGGGGGTGCCTGCGGTAGCGGTGATCCTGTTTGAGGTAATCTTAAGCAGCATGGCGCTATTCAACCACGCCAATGTCGCCCTGCCCCTTTCTGTTGATCGCTGGCTAAGGAAAGTAGTCGTGACGCCTGACATGCACCGGGTGCACCACTCTATCCATCGTTACGAGAGCGATTCCAACTTCGGCTTTAATCTTGCTGTCTGGGACAGGTTGTTTAACACTTACCGCGCACAGCCCAAAGACGGCCACGACAGCATGACCATTGGCATAAAAAGCCAGCAGGAAGAAAAGCATGTGGTGTGGCTGACAGGTTTGCTGGCGCTGCCTTTTCGGCTATTCAGCTATTCCCCGAAAAACGGACAACACGAGAAACCAGGACAACAATCCCATGACTAAAGTGATCGTCACGTCATTGAATCCAGCAAAAATCGCCGCCGTTGAAGCTGCCTTCAAAGATGTGTTTCCCAACAATGACATGACCTTCGAAGGTGTGTCAGTACCCAGCGGTGTTGCCGACCAGCCCATGACCAGCGAAGAGACGCTGGCGGGCGCACGTAACCGTATTCATAACGCCAAACAGGTCATAGACGGCAACTTCTATGTCGGTGTCGAAGCAGGTTTAGACGCCCCTTACACGTTTGCCTGGGTGGTGGTGGAATCAGCCAACCGGGTGGGCGAGTCACGTTCAGCGTCAGTTCCCCTGCCACCGGCCGCCCTGAAAATGCTGGAAGAAGGAAAAGAACTCGGCGATGTAATGGATGAAATGTTCAATGAACAGAACGTAAAACAGAAAGGCGGGGCTATTGGCATGTTAACCGGTCACCTGCTGACCCGAAGTTCGGTCTACCACCAGGCGCTGATCCTGGCATTGATTCCGTTTATGAATCCGGGGTTGTTTCCAACGGAAGAGCACTAATAGACCTCAAGGGTCCTGGGTCCTGGGTCCTGGGTCCTGGGTCCTGGGTCCTGGGTCCTGGGTCCTGGGTCCTGGGTCCTGGGTCCTGCAGACGACATTGAATAAAAAAGCGACACTGCTAATAGACAGTTGCCGCATTTTTCTTTTTCCTAGGGCCTTCTCTTCCTGCACTTTACTTATCCAACAGCTTCTGCAACCATTGCTTTTGCGTATCATCCAGCTGTTTCAGCTCGTTCGATCCGCGTGTGATAGTGGCGATACCCACACCCAGCATCTGGCTGAGTTGGCGTTGGCTCATTTCCCCTTTCAGTAACTCATTAACGATGTTCACCCGTGCGATCAACGCATTACGTTCGTCTTGGGTCAGCAGCATTTTCAGCAATTCAGCTTCGCGCCCGGTTTCACTTGCTCTGTGGATCAAATCCAGCACGTCTTGCCAGTCAGAATACTCCGGGGTTGCTTTCATGGTCACCTCATGGGGATCAGGTTTACTCAACCTGCGCATTATATCCTATCTACGTCAGAGTCTTAGCTTTCGTGTGCTAATAGCGACGCTTGACCTCACTTTCTGTCAGAAACTGCAATGGCAACCCCAGCAGTTTTCGGTAGTAAATGTCATACATCAGCACATTCTGGACGTAACCACGGGTCTCCCGGAAGGGAATCGATTCAATAAACGCAATGGCATCGAGATTACCGCCAGATTCTTCCAACCAGCGCCTAGCGCGGTGTGGGCCGGCATTGTACCCAGCAAATGCCAGGATACGGTTCTGGTCAAACTCATCTAGCAGCATGCGCAAATAACCACTGCCGAGGCGGATGTTGACCCCAGGATCGTGCAGAGTCGGTATCCCCAAGTAGCGAACACCCAGTTTTTTGGACGTTTCTTTGGCGGTAGCCGGCATCAATTGCATCAGGCCACGGGCCCCCACCGGAGACACTGCACCGGTGTAAAAGGCACTTTCCTGACGTGACAGTGCCAGCAGGGTTGTCAGGGGCAGCTCTCGCTCTTTGCTGAAAAACTCAAACCACCAACGGTGTGCAACAGGGAAGCGATACTCCAGGTGCTCCCAAAGCTTACCGGCAATCGTGGCCTGCACAGACAAGTGATACCACCGCTTATCAGACGCATAAGCCGCAAGGTTTGCTTTCTGCGCCAGGTTGGCACGCTGGAGCATGTAATGCCACTCCCGTTTAGCGGCAGTCAGCTTGTCCTGCTTTAACAGTTCACCGACGCGCATCAGGGCATCATTAAATGGCGCAAGGACATCAACATTCAAGGGCGTAGTTTGATAGGGAATATCGATAGGCCGGTCCAGCTGTATGGCAGCAGCAACGCTGTAAAAATTACGCGCCCCCAGCATAGATTCAAACAAAGCATTCGCTTGCGACGTTTTGCCTTGTGATAATAACACTCGCCCCTGCCAGTAACGCCACTTCAGTTGAGCGCGTTGTTTCTCAGGCATCACCGTCATCCAGCGGCCGACTTCATCCCAGTCCGCTTCTACCAGACTCGCCCTTACCCGGCGTTCAAGCAGGGATGGGTTCACCGACTGCTTAAGCTGCTTGTCCCGCCATGCAGCCAGTGTTTTGTCATCAGTAGACATCAAACGGCCGGCAAGATAATCCGCCATCTTCTGACGCTCATGCCTGTCGTAATGTTGCCCTTCCACCGTGCGCGTAAACTGCCTGACGGCTTCTTCGGGATCACTGTTGGCCAGGCGCTCAAAACTGATTTTGGTCAGATGGCGGTTAAACGCCGTCACTTTGCTTTTCTTGGAAAAATCCGCCACGCCCTGTGGTTTGTCATACAGCGCGATTACATCTTGAGCCCGGCGCTTGGCAGATGCACTGCCCAACGTCTTTTCAAGATAACGCATCAGGGCGTTGTTTCGCTTCTCAAACGCCAGCAGCATGCGTTCCAGGATCAGGTTATCGGTCAGCTTGCCGTTATCATCGAGGTATTCAAATAATTTGTCACATGCGCTGTCAACCGAAGAGCCTGACAGGTAGAGGGATTTTGCCCCGGAAAGCGCCAGCGCCTTATCTCCTGCCTGACTGTGGGCATAATAATAATGACACTGATAGCTTTCACCACGCGGTGCATCCTGTTGGAAAGCCAACAGCTGCGACCATTTCCCCTCCGATGCCAACGCACTGATATACCGCGCCCTGACCGTGCTGGTAAAAGGCAAGTCTTGATATTTCGCCAAAAATGCATTCACCTCTTCGCTGCTGACATTGTTAATGTCACGCATGAAATCGCGGTAGTCGAGATACGGATAAAGCGGGTAATCGGTAACGTCGGATTTCAAACGGGAAAAGGTGGCTATATCATTTCTTTCAATAGCGGCAATGGCTTTTTCATAATGGGTGCGCTGCTCATCAACCGAGAGCGCCGATGCCGGAGCAATGCTGCCAAGAAACAACACCACACCGATGGGCACTGAACGGTAAATTCTATCCACTGACTTTTTATACACTTCTTCGTTATTGGTTTTTCTATAAGGGCCTGATGACCTTTGCGGTTAGGGTAAAGCTTATACCTAATGTGCCTGATTCGACCGGAATTTAGGGGCCTCCCCGTCAAATGACCCATTCTTTTATGTATCCCCCTGAAGCAAAACCAAAAAGTAACAAGTTGGACATTAGGTATAGGATATTGAAACACAGCTCTCTCTCTTTTGTTTATCTTCCTGGCAAATGGTTCCCAAAAACTATACTTCAACCACATCCAGTGAGTACTGAAGGCCTGCACTGTTACAATGCGCCAGCGAAGCAGGTAGAATAATGGGCTGATTATTTCCATTTAGTGACAAGAGAACGCGAGCAGAATGGCTGAATACGTTTATACCATGTCGCGCGTTGGCAAAATTGTGCCACCGAAGCGTCAGATCCTGAAAAACATCTCCCTGTGTTTTTTCCCTGGAGCCAAAATCGGCGTATTGGGTCTGAACGGTGCAGGTAAATCCACCCTTCTTCGCATCATGGCGGGTATCGACACCGATATTGAAGGTGAAGCCCGCGCCCAACCGGGCATCAAAGTGGGTTACCTGCCTCAGGAACCGAAACTGGACGAAGAGAAAACCGTGCGTGAAACCGTCGAAGAAGCAGTGGCTGATGTGGTTGATGCCCTTGCGCGCCTTGACGCCGTTTACGCCGCATACGCAGAGCCTGACGCAGACTTCGATGCGCTGGCAAAAGAGCAAGGTGAACTGGAAGCATTGATCCAGGCGAAAGATGGCCACAACCTTGATAATGCGCTGGAGCGCGCCGCCGATGCACTGCGTCTGCCAGAATGGGATGCAAAAATTAAGCATCTGTCCGGTGGTGAGCGCCGCCGTGTCGCTATCTGTCGCCTGTTGCTTGAAAAACCTGACATGCTGTTGCTGGACGAACCGACCAACCACCTGGATGCCGAATCTGTAGGCTGGCTGGAGCGCTTCCTGGTCGATTACAGCGGTACCGTGGTTGCCATTACGCACGACCGTTACTTCCTGGATAACGCCGCTGGCTGGATCCTGGAACTTGACCGTGGTGAAGGTATCCCATGGGAAGGCAACTACACTTCTTGGCTGGAACAAAAAGAAGCGCGCCTGAAACAAGAAGCGGCGTCTGAAAGAGCCCGCCAGAAAACCATTGAAAAAGAGCTGGAATGGGTTCGTCAGAATCCGAAAGGCCGTCAGGCAAAATCAAAAGCCCGTATGGCGCGCTTTGAAGAGCTCAACACCACGGAATACCAACGCCGTAACGAAACTAACGAACTGTTCATTCCGCCAGGTAACCGTCTGGGTGACAAGGTAATCGAAGTGAAAAACCTGACCAAGTCATTCGGCGACCGTGTTCTGATTGATGATCTGTCGTTCAGCGTACCCAAAGGAGCGATTGTCGGCATCATCGGTGCCAACGGTGCGGGTAAATCAACCCTGTTCAAGATGCTGAGCGGCACTGAGCAGCCTGACAGCGGTACGATCGAATTGGGTGAAACGGTACAACTGGCCTCCGTTGATCAGTTCCGCGACAATATGGATGACAACAACACCGTCTACCAGGAAATCTCAGAAGGTGCCGACATCATCCGCATCAACAATTTTGAGATCCCTGCCCGTGCGTACTGCTCACGCTTTAACTTCAAAGGCAGTGACCAGCAAAAACGTATCGGCGAGCTGTCCGGTGGTGAGCGCAACCGTGTTCACCTGGCGAAACTGCTGAAAGCAGGCGGTAACGTACTGCTTCTTGACGAACCAACCAACGACCTGGACGTAGAAACTCTGCGTGCACTGGAAGAAGCACTGCTTGAGTTCCCTGGCTGTGCCATGGTGATTTCGCACGACCGCTGGTTCCTTGACCGTATCGCAACCCACATTCTGGACTACCGTGACGAAGGTAAAGTGAACTTCTTCGAAGGTAACTACGCTGAATACAGTGAGTGGCTGAAACAAACCCTGGGCGCAGCGGCAGCACAACCACACCGTATCAAATACAAACGCGTGACCAAATAAAGATCATCGGGTTAAAAAGGGTCGTTTCTCTCGACCCTTTTTTATTTCTAAACATCAGTGAGACACTACCCCATCGCTGCCGACTTACCATTAAGACACGCAAAACATCATGGAGACGAAACGTCGAAGTAGAGATATATCGCCGACTCTCCTACACTTGGTGTAAATGGATTTAAGGATAAATGAGATGACAGAACGTCGTAGATATTCCCGCGTGGTATACCGTACACCGGCCACCATCAGTCAGGGCAACCAAACATGGGAAAGTAATGTACTCGATCTTTCTCTGAAAGGGGCGCTGCTTGCTATGCCAAAAGACTGGGAAGCTGGAAACGATCAAGACTACGATGTGCGCTTTAGGCTGCATGAATCAGATATCGAGCTGGAGATGGATCTCAAGCTGGTCCAGGAGAGAGGTGAATACTTGAGCTTCCAGATAGACCACATTGATATCGACAGTGCCAGCCACCTTAAACGCCTGGTTGAACTCAACGTCGGCAATGACAGTTTGCTCCATCGTGAACTGGCGCAACTGACAGACCTGAAAGATACCGTATAACCCGGCGATCAAACAACGCGCATAGACATGAAGTAGTCGTACCATGCCTCATAATATCCGAATTGCTATTTCTCATACGAATGGTTCCCGCCACTTTGTACTTTCCCCATCACTGAAAAAAGTGTTGCTTTCACTTTTCGTTACCCTGTTGGCGGGCATTGTGGCAAGTATTGCCGCCATTTATTACCTCAACTACCGTTCAACCACTGCCGAAGTAACACTGAAAGACATGGAGGAGAAGCGCTCTGAGCTCGTCGGTCAGTTAGAAGATCTGAAACAACAGCGACAACAACTTGAGCAACTGATCAACAACAAAGAAGAAGAATACGCGCAAACCATCGAGGAAAAAGACAGTCAGTTGAGTTACCTCACCTTACGCGTCTCTTCTGTGGAAGAAGTACTGGGGCTGGAACAAGACAGTGATGGACTACTGCCGCTTGCCGAGCGTCTGGATGTCGCAGCTATCAACTCCGCTGTACGTGCCACTATGTTGCAACTGATCCCAAGCGGTAAACCGATTGAAAGCTATCGCCGTTCATCGGGCTACGGTTCGCGAACCCACCCTGTTACCGGCAACAAAAAATTTCACTTGGGTCTGGACTTAACCGCAGACATTGGCACACCGGTCTATGCCCCTGCTGATGGCGTGGTGGAATACAAGCGCCCCAGCCGCAAAACAGGGTATGGCAACCTTCTGAAAATCGACCATGCTTTTGGCTTTATGACGCTTTACGCGCACCTCGATAAGTTCAACGTCAATACCGGTCAGTTCGTTAAAAAAGGCGACCTGATTGGTTGGTCAGGCAATACCGGCCTCTCTACCGGCCCTCACCTTCACTATGAGGTCCGTTTTCTGGGCCGTGCGCTGGACCCAAGACACTTTATTGCCTGGACGCCGGATAGCTTCGAGTCCCTGTTCAAAAAAGAAGAAAAAGTGACGTGGACCAACCTGGTGAAGATCGTAGAAAGTCTGGTTGCCACCCAAGTACAACTCGCTGCCGGTGCGGCTACCCAAACAGGCACTGTGATCACGAAAAGAGACGAAAACACCACCATGGCCATTGCATCAGCCGAGTAACCGGCAAAACCAGAAAAGTGC
This sequence comes from Grimontia sp. THUN1695, assembly GCF_059704325.2. Lineage (NCBI taxonomy): Bacteria > Pseudomonadati > Pseudomonadota > Gammaproteobacteria > Vibrionales > Vibrionaceae > Grimontia > Grimontia sp. THUN1695. The sequence continues at coordinate 2,222,467 of NZ_AP046577.1, forward strand.
TATCTGACATGGCACTTTTCCCGTTTGGCTTTCTGTTATGGGTTAGTCCATTTCATCAAGCACGGTCAGCACGTCAGAAAGCTTGCTCACGCCATATACCTTCATGCCCGGTATCTCTTTTTTCGGTGCGTTCGCTATCGGTATCACCGCGCGCTGAAAACCATGCTTGGCCGCTTCCATCAACCTTTCCTGACCGCTGGGCACCGGACGGATTTCACCGGCAAGGCCAACTTCGCCAAACACCACCAAATCACGCGGCAACGGCCGGTCCCGAAAGCTTGATATAAGTGCCAGCAAAAGCGCAAGGTCGGCACTGGTTTCCGTGACTTTCACGCCACCCACCACGTTGACAAACACATCCTGATCTGACATTTGCAGCCCACCATGTTTGTGCAATACCGCTAAAAGCAGCGCCAAACGGTTTTGTTCAAGACCGACAGCCACACGACGTGGGTTGGCAAGCTGGCTGTAATCAACCAGCGCCTGAAGTTCAACCAACAGCGGGCGGGTTCCTTCCCACAGCACCATCACAGAACTGCCAGAGGTGGCTTCTTCTCCCCGCGAAAGGAAGATTGCCGAAGGATTGCTCACTTCACGCAACCCCTGACCAGTCATCGCAAACACCCCCAGTTCATTGACTGCACCAAAACGGTTTTTATGACTGCGCAGGGTGCGAAAACGGCTGTCGCTGGAACCGTCAAGCAAAATGGAGCAGTCTATGCAGTGCTCTAGAACTTTCGGACCAGCCAGAGTACCGTCTTTGGTCACGTGACCCACCATAAAGATCGCCACATTGTGCTGCTTGGCATAGCGCGTTAACGCCGCTGCCGATTCACGCACCTGCGCCACACTGCCCGGTGCCGAGGCAATATCGGCGCAATGCATCACCTGAATCGAATCAATCACCATGATTTTCGGCTGCTCAATACGTGCAATCGAACAGATGGTCTCAACGTTGGTTTCAGACAGCATCTTGAGCTTGTCTTTGGGCAACCCGAGACGCTCGGCACGCATTGCCACCTGCTGGAGCGACTCCTCACCGGTGACATACAGCGCTGGCATCTGGCTGGCAAGCCAGCACATAGTTTGCAGCAAGAGCGTACTTTTACCTGCCCCCGGGTTACCGCCAATCAAGATGGCAGCCCCAGGCACAATGCCGCCGCCTAACACACGGTCAAGCTCTTTGAAACCACTGGTAAAGCGCGGCACTTCCTGCAGGTCAATCGCCGCCAGCGTCTGCACCTTGGCCTCTGTTGCCCCGGCATAACCGGCGTATTTTTCAGTGCGTGCCACTGTAGGGGACGCAGCCAAACGTACTTCAGTGATGGTATTCCATGCGCCACAGGCGGAACATTGCCCCTGCCAACGTGGGTAATCCGCCCCGCAGTCGTTACACACGTAAGCACGTTTTGTCTTCGCCATGACGTCTCCTGTTATCAATTCATACGTGTCTTGCACACAAATTTGCGCATAACTTCACGTCCCAGAAGGGAAAAGGGGTAAACTGTAGGCACTGCTTGCCGTTAAATATGGCAAGATTCTAGCAGACTTTAATGAGATGAAGGACCACGATAAGGCGTTGTTTGACCAGCTACTCCCCCTGTATGAGCAAGGAGCTTTTGATGCCATGCTGTCAAAACTCACCCCCAATAAAAACGCTTCCGAACGTCTAATCATTAAAATGGAAGTATATCGCCTGATGTCCCCTTGCCGTAAACCTGTCGATCTGAGGGGGAAAGTGGTAGGCGAATGCCGCCGTTATTTCCTGCATGGCATCAATCATTGGATGGACGATGTCGCCATCAACCTGTATCACCGCCGTGTCGATATTTATCAAGGCAAAATGGTAATGGGGCTTTGGGAAGAACTCCACAACACCCCAAACAGCTACCGCGAGCTCCAGCGCCAGAATAGTATGCGGGTTTTGGAGTCACCCAATACCCTTGCTGCTGTGCCGCTGCGTTTTGGTCACTATCTCTCACGCAGTGAAAGCCGGCTCCAGCTTTCAACCCGCATCCAAGCCTTTTTGCCGGATGGTACCGATGTCAACGGTGCAACAATTGATATCTCTAACTCCGGCATGCAAATCAAACTGCCCGCATCCTTCCACTATGAAATCGGATCAATGCTGGTGGTCTATTTCCCACAGTTGGGTGATGAGTGTCAACTACATGAGCTGTTTACCGGGCTGAATTACCGTGTAGTAGGGATTGAACTGAATCTCCATGGTGACAGCTTTCAGCGGCTTCGCCTGCGTTTGACGAGCAGTACGGACGCAGTAAAAAGGGCCATTGAGATTAAGTCCCTGACGAGCAATTTGGCCTCGCGCACTGAAAATGAAGACAAGTTCCTGACAACCCGCTCCCATGCGTATGAGCAGGTATTTCTGGAACAGACCCCTTCTCTGCCCCTGTTTTTTGGCGGTAACACGCTAAGATACTGCCTGCTGACCGACCAGAATCGGGCGATTTGGGATTATTGGCACGATGAACGTAACCAACCGGTTATAGACAAACTTTTCTCTGAAAAGCGCTTGCAATACCTTGCACTGGATGGCCTGACCAGCTGTGAAACCCTGGTGTATTGCTTTAGCCATCAGCAAGGGGAGAAACTCTTCTTCTTTTCTGCCTGTCCGACAGAGCTGAACACAGAACTGCGACACCTTTTCTGGCATGTGGGCAGTTCACGTCCGTCATGGCGCGTGCTTCGTGTGACCATGGCCAGGATCAGCGAAGAAGATGCACGCCGCTTACAGGAAACCTCACCGGCACACATTCAACAAATTGATGAAATGACCCATATCGCGACCATCCAGGATCTGACCCTGTCGTCGATAAACGGCGATTTCCGTATCCCGGTAAAACCCAAACTTTCTGCCAAACAACTCAACCCGTTTGTGCACCCACGCGACCCGATTTTGCCCATTGAGGCAATGCCTTCAATGTTGGCGCCACAGCGTAAAGAACCACGCTATCAACACCGGACTAAAATTACCCTTCTTCATCATCTGAGCGGAGAGTTGCAAGGACAAACCATCGACTTTTCCACCCTAGGCCTCAATGTCGAGCTCGACAAGCCGTTCACCGGCAGCAAACTCCAGGAAGTGTCGGTAACGTTTACCGCACTGAAACGCGTCGATCCAGCGGCACCGCTCGGAAACGTGCCATACAAAGTCGTGCAGATCAGTGAAGACAGAATCAATATCAAACTGGCCTTGTTAAAAGACAGGTACAGCAAACACCGCAGTCATTACCTGCAAAGGCTGATTGAACATAACCAGCACAAACTGCTGCTTGACAATGAACACCTGCCGGATGCGCCGCTGCTGCATGCTATGCACCAGATGCTGCTGACACGCCTGTCTGCCACGCCGTATTTTATCGCCCGCCGCAACGAGACACTTCACGTCTCTGCCATTGGCGCAAACTTCCCGGGTAATGAGTTAAGCCGTCTTCTGCAAAAAAGTGCAGGTTCCGGCATGATGTCGCTGAGCGCGGTGCTTGGCGAGCATCTATCAAAATATGCTACCCCAGTAACCCGTCTGCGCAACCGCCAGACACAGGTATGCCATGAGTTCTATATTGCGGCGACGTTTACTGACGGAACCATGGTTGACATAACTTCCCGCCCACTGGAAAGCTTCAGTTCGCCGGAAGCACGTAAGATATTTATCTCTCAGGCGAGAAAACGCGGTAAGTTTTTTGCGGTAAGAAACTGGCTACAACCTCTGGATAACGGCAACCAATGGCTGACACCGGAAACGTTAGAACCACTGCTGCGCCGTTCGACACAACGGGCACGGCAACTTGAAGTGGAATTCACCGCTCTCTGTGCCTACGGCGAGATGAGCGACATTACTGATGAAGTGTTGCGCCGCCTGGAGATCGGCGGATAACACATCGTTGGGGATAAAAAGAGATGTCTCGCTACATCCCTTCCGCTTTGCATCAAAACGTGCTTACCATCCGAGGCGCTGAGGCAGCAAGGACGTCGACAACACACAAAGCACGCCCCCTAAATCCGCATGGCGGATAGCTACCTGCGCCGCCTGCTGCACTTTCGGCTTAGCATGATAGGCAATACCAAGGCCTGCTGCGGACATCATCACCAAATCGTTCGCGCCGTCCCCCACCGCAAGGGTATTGGCAGGCATCAGTTCATAGCATTCTGCTAAATCGACCAGAATATCCGCTTTACGCTGGGCATCAACCACACGGCCAGCTACTTCTCCGGTCAGCTTGCCATTCTCAATAACCAGTTGGTTGGATTCGGCATAGGCCAGTGACAAGTCTTGTTTCAGCTTGTCAGAAAACCAGGTAAAGCCACCGGAGGCAATGGCGACTTTCCAGCCTCTGGCTTGCAATGAGGCCGTCAACGATTTCATGCCTGGCATGTAAGGAAGGTTGTCACGTACCTGCTCAAGTACAGAAACATCGGTGCCTTTGAGTGTCGCAACACGCTGGCGCAAACTCTCTTCAAAGTCGAGCTCCCCACGCATTGCCCGCTCTGTCACTTCAGCGACTTGCTCGCCGACGCCGGCCAGCTTGGCGATTTCATCAATACACTCAATCTGGATAGCGGTCGAGTCCATATCAAACAGCGCCAGTCCCGGCTCGTACAGGTTCGGAATGTTATCAAGCCCGGCACAATCCAGTGCCAGCACATCACAAAGCTTCACCACCTCTGGAGTCAACGGGCCGCGCATCAGCAATACGTCATAGGGACCGACTGTCCAGCCTGTCAGCGGTAATACGTCTTCGCCAAGGAAAAACGACAGATCTTCCAGTGCACCCGGGCTGATATGGTGACCATAAAGGATCCACCCCGCCAGACGGCAATCGGAAGTGCGAAAATCCCGGATAGCGGGAAATCGGTTCAACAATTTAACGTGCTTTTTGATCGGATAAGCAGATAGTGCACCCATTGCATAAAGTCCTTTTTAAGAGATGACCTTACTATAACAAAGAGTGCCAGTGATCACAGCACAGCGGCAGCTTGCTTTTTTCCAGTCAGAACCGCAAACTGAGCCAGAGCGTGTAGCACCCTACTCTTTTTGTTGTGGTGACACGTTAGATACCGCCTTAGCTTGGACAGTTTATGCTTCAAATAAATAGAAAACGCCTAAAAAGGCTTTGGCAATTCATTGTTGTGGTCGCCTGTTTTTCCACAGTAATGATGCTGTTTATGTACAGTAATCAATTAAATAACCGCAATTACAAAATGCTTTATGACCAGACAGAATCACTGTCCCGCGTCATTCTCCGTCAGGCTGCGGCAACAGCGCACACGGCACTTGTCAGTGACGACGTAGCGTCACTCCAGACGTTAGTCAACCACTTGCAAAGCGAGCCGTTGATCTTGGATGCAGCGGTTTATGATATCAAGGGGAAACGGGTGGCAAGCTCGCTTAGTGCGATGCCACTGGAAGAGCTTACTGGATTGAATACCCCACTATCAGTCGCCAGCATTGGCCGCCAGCAACTGGTGGAACCTATTGCCGAAAACGGCAATATATCCGGCTTTATCCGGATCACGCTGGAACATGGGGAAGTGATCAAGGCCGCCTCAAACCGCCTTGAACAAAGCATTAATCTGGTGCGCGCGATGATACTGGTGGCCATTGCCACCGGTGCCCTGCTGATTTTCACCTTTGCCAACCGCCGCGATTTATGGCGCTCGACGTTTCTGTTGAAGAGTAACGACTAGCAGAGCGAAGAGCGGTTCTAGGTTCTAGGTTCTAGAAGAAATTTTCCCCAGAACGCAAAAAGGATGGCCAAAGCCATCCTTTCAGACTGCTGACAAAGCCCTGGCCATTTGGCTGGGGCTTTGATCTAATAAGGGATAAGCAAATCAATCATGGATGTGGTGACATGCTTAAAGACCCTGGCCCTCAGCAATATGAATTCGAGATGGTGACACTCGAACAGTTGGTTCCCAAAAACCATCTTGTTCGCAAAATCGATGCTGCCGTCGACTTTGAGTTTATCCGCGACGAAGTCGCCCATCTCTACTGCCACAACAATGGCCGTCCTGCGATAGACCCCGTTCGCCTGTTCAAAATCCTGCTCCTAGGCTTCCTCTTCGGTGTTAAAAGTGAACGCCAGCTCGTCAAAGACATCGAGGTCAATGTCGCTTACCGCTGGTTCCTTCGCATGTCACTCACTGAAAAGGTGATTGATGCGTCCACCTTGAGCCAGAATCGCCGCCGTCGCTTCAATGATACCGACGTGTTCGAACGCATCTTCATCCGTATCGTCGAACAGGCGATGAGCAAAGGTATGGTCGAGGGACGCGTCTTGTTTACCGACAGCACTCACCTGAAAGCCAATGCCAACAAGCGTAAATACCGTAACGAACTGGTGAAACAAAACGTCAGTGCTTATGCCGAGCTGTTAGATGAAGCGGTTGACGCTGACCGTGCAGCAGAAGGAAAACGCCCACTCAAACCGAAAGATGGTCACATTGAGAAAAACACCAAAGTCAGCACCACCGACCCAGACAGCGGGTTCATGACACGGGACCAAAAACCACAGGGCTTCTTCTACCTTGACCATCGCACCGTCGACGGCAAACACGGCATCATCCTCGACACCCATGTCACGCCAGGCAATGTGAATGACGCCCAACCGTATATCGCCCGTCTGGATACCACGTTAGCGCGCTTTACGCTCTCGCCTGTTGCCGCCGGGCTTGATGCCGGTTACTTCACCGCGACTATCTGCCATGAACTGGAGCAGCGCCAAATCCTGCCGGTGATGGGATACCGCCGGCCGCACCGTACGAAGAATCCTATCAAGAAAAAGCACTTTCATTACGACAAAGAGACGGACCGCTATCTCTGTCCTCAGGGACAGGAGCTGGTTTACAAGACCACCAACCGTCAGGCATACCGCGAGTATCACTCTGACCCACAGATATGCAAAACCTGTCCGCTGCGCGATGATTGCACCAAGAGCAAGAATCACAAACGGGTGATAACCCGGCACCTGTTCGAGAAATCGGTAGAGAATGCCAATGCCTTGAGGCTGACAGCCTGGGGAAAGAAAGTGTACCGACGACGGGCAGAGACGGTGGAGCGAAGCTTCGCAGATGCCAAACAACATCATGGCCATCGCTATGCGAGGTTCCGTGGTCTGTTGAAAGTACAAATCCAATGCTGGTTGGCGGCAGCAGCGCAAAACATCAAGAAGATAGCCTTACTGGAGGCTTATCTTCGAAAAATCGGGCTCAATACACGGCAAATAGTCCAGATAGTGACGCAATTTAGCGTCTATGGGCTAAAAGCAGCCTGAACATAACAATATGGAAAAATAGCGCGATCGCGGCCTTCGGCCGCTAACAAAAGAAAACCCCGCTTGAAAAAGCGGGGTTAGTCAGCAATCTGAAAGGATGGCCAAAGCCATCCTTTTTCATTGCGGTCTGTCAGCAGGCTTTACGCTTCTTCTGCGTCACCCAGCAGAACAGATTCCAGTGCGATTTCAATCATCTCGTTGAACGTGGTTTGACGCTCTTCAGAGGTCGTTTGCTCGCCAGTTTTGATGTGGTCAGACACAGTACAGATAGTCAGTGCTTTCGCGCCGTATTCCGCTGCCACACCGTAGATACCTGCGGCTTCCATTTCCACACCCAGGATGCCGTACTTCGCCATGGTGTCGAAGAATTCTGGTTCTGGAGAGTAGAACTGGTCTGTTGAGAAGATGTTACCCACACGTACGTTGATGCCTTTTGCTTTCGCTGCATCTACCGCGTTGCGGGTCATGTTAAAGTCTGCAATCGCTGCGAAATCGTGGCCGCCAAAACGGGTACGGTTGATTTTCGCATCTGTAGACGCGCCAACACCGATGATCACTTCACGCAGTTTTACGTCTTCACGTACTGCACCGCAGCTACCCACGCGGATGATTTTCTTCACGCCGAAGTCTTTGATCAGCTCAGTCGCGTAGATTGAGCAAGACGGGATACCCATACCGTGGCCCATAACAGAGATCTTACGGCCTTTGTAGGTACCGGTGAAGCCGAACATGTTGCGAACATCACAAACTTGCTTTACGTCTTCCAGGAAGGTTTCTGCAATGTATTTTGCGCGCAGCGGATCGCCTGGCATCAGAACTACATCTGCAAAATCACCCATTTCGGCATTGATATGTGGAGTTGCCATTTTTTATTTCCTTTTGATCAAATGTCGGCCGTAACCGATGCTTATCGGGTCGCAGCGCACTTCGTCAGGCTGCGACCGGAATTTAATGTGGGAATTACAGGAAAGATTTTCCGTATTCCATGTCAGACGTACCGAAGTACGCCGCCAGAGACTGGCCAATGTCTGCGAAGGTGTCACGGCGGCCCAGAGAGCCTGCTTTTACTTGCTTACCATACACCAGCACAGGAATGTGCTCACGGGTGTGATCGGTACCTGTCCAGGTTGGGTCACAGCCGTGGTCTGCCGTCAGGATCAGGATATCGTCATCACGCAGCATCTCGATGATCTCAGGCAAGCGCTTGTCGAAATACTCGAGTGCGGCAGCATAGCCGGCCACGTTGCGACGGTGGCCATACTGTGAGTCGAAATCAACGAAGTTAGTGAAGATGATTTGGTTGTCACCCTCTTCCTGAATTGCTGCTTTTGTTGCGTCAAACAGGGCTTCCAGACCCGTTGCTTTCACCTTCTTGGTGATGCCGCAATGTGCGTAAATATCGGCAATTTTACCGATAGACACCACGTCCCCGCCTTTTTCATCAACCAGCTTTTGCAGCACGGTCGCTGAAGGTGGCTCAACAGACAGGTCACGGCGGTTGCCGGTACGCTCAAACTGACCTTTACCCGGACCGATAAACGGACGCGCAATCACACGGCCAATGTTGTAGTCTTCCAGCTCTTCACGGGCAATCTGGCAAAGCTCCAGCAGGCGATCCAGACCGAAGGTTTCTTCATGACAGGCAATCTGGAATACCGAGTCTGCTGATGTGTAGAAAATCGGCAGGCCGGTTTTCATGTGCTCTTCACCCAGATCGTCAAGGATCTGGGTGCCTGATGCATGGCAGTTACCCAAAAAGCCCGGCAAACCGGCGCGCGCCAGAATGCGGTCGGTCAATTCTTTCGGGAAGCTGTTTTCTTTGTCGGTGAAATAACCCCAGTCAAACAGCACAGGGACACCGGCAATTTCCCAGTGACCGGATGGCGTATCTTTACCGGAAGAAAGCTCAGCCGCGTGGCCGTAGGCACCGATGATCTCAGCGTTTGGATCCAGACCTTCCGGGAAGTAGCCTGATGACTCTTCACACGCTTTACCCAGCCCCAGTGCATTGAGGTTGGGCAGCGTTAACGGGCCCTGGCGGTCGTCATTGTTTGCATTACCCGCTGCACACGCTTTCGCGATAGAACCCAGAGTGTTTGCGCCCACATCACCAAATTTGTGGGCATCTTCAGTTGCACCGATCCCAAAAGAATCCAGTACCAAAATAATCGCTCGTTTCATGATCGCCTCCTTAGACGTCTTGTGGGCCGATCTGACGGTACACTTCAGGGGTGGCTTGTGGCGCTTCATCTTCGATGCGCATCGCAGCCTGAAGTTCTGCTGCAGCCTGTTGCCATGCTGCTTCATCCTTGGCATGTACTACCGCCAACGGCGTGGTGCTGTCAACGTGCATCCCTAAACGGATAACATCGCTAAAGCCCACAGAATAATCAATAATATCACTTGCAACACGGCGTCCACCGCCAAGGCCAACGACAGCCATGCCTATCGCACGGGTGTCCATCGCGGAGACAAACCCCGCGCGGCTGGCAAACACAGGTTTCACTACGTTTGCTGTTGCCAGATATTTACTATAGTTCTCAACGAAATCGAGCGGGCCGCCCAGGCCTGCTACCATCTTGCCGAAACACTCTGCCGCCTTGCCGTTATCCAGCACGGCTTGCAGTTTGTTCATGGCTTCGTCTTTGTCTTTCGCCAGGCCACTGATGATCAACATCTCTGCGCAAAGCGCCATAGTGACAGCATACAAGCGAGGATTACGGTATTCGCCTGTCAGGAACTGTACGGCTTCTTTCACCTCAAGTGCATTACCCGCACTTGATGCCAGCACCTGGTTCATGTCAGTCAGCAGTGAACTGGTCCGGGTGCCTGCACCGTTCGCCACAGCAACGATGGTTTTCGCCAGCTCTTCGGATTTTTCGTACGTCGGCATAAAGGCACCTGAGCCGACTTTTACGTCCATCACCAGCGACTCCAGACCTGCTGCCAGTTTCTTCGACAGGATGGAAGCAGTGATCAGGGAAATATTGTCGACGGTCGCAGTCACATCACGGGTCGCGTACACGCGCTTGTCCGCCGGTGCCAGATCGCCGGTCTGGCCGATAATCGCTACACCCGCCTCTTTGGTCACCTTGCCGAAAACGTCGTTGGTCGGCGTGATGTTATAACCCAGAATCGCTTCCAGTTTATCCAGCGTACCGCCGGTATGACCCAGACCGCGGCCTGAAATCATGGGTACATAGCCCCCGCATGCGGCGACCATTGGCCCAAGCATCAGGGACGTCACATCGCCCACACCGCCGGTGCTGTGTTTATCGACAATAGGACCATCAAAATGCATGTGTGACCAATCAATCACCATGCCTGAATCACGCATTGCACAGGTCAGTGCCACACGCTCATCCATGGTCATGTCATTGAAGTACACTGCCATGGCAAATGCGGCAATCTGTCCTTCAGAAACCGTCTCTTTCGCAATGCCCTGGATAAAGAAGTTAATTTCTTCAGACGTCAACGCAATGTTGTCGCGCTTCTTTCTGATGATTTCCTGGGGAAGGTACATAATCGACCTCACAAACTGGGTATCAAAAACAGGGGGAACCAGAACAGTCAGCCCCCCCTAGGGAAAGTGCCTAGTAGCCACCTTCCGCCGCTTTTTCGCCTTCACCCAGCGTGTGAAGCAGGTTCGCCAGCAGGCTTGATGCGCCGAAACGGTAGTGTGCGCTGTCTGCCCAGTCGCTACCCAGAATACGATCTGCCATCGCTAGGTACGCTGCTGCATCTTCTGCCGTGCGCACGCCGCCAGCCGGTTTGAAACCAACCTTGTCTGCAACGCCCATTTCTTTGATAACGGTCAGCATGATTTCTGCGGCTTCTGGGGTCGCGTTGACGGGCACTTTACCGGTAGAGGTCTTGATAAAATCTGCGCCCGCTTCGATAGAGATTTCAGATGCGCGTTTGATGAGTGCTGCGTCTTTCAGCTCACCGGTTTCGATGATCACTTTCAGCAAAACGTCGCCGCATGCAGCTTTACACTGTTTCACCAGCTCAAAACCGGTTTTTTCATCGCCTGCGATCAGGGTGCGGTATGGGAAAACCACATCCACTTCGTCCGCGCCGTATGCCACTGCCGCCTTAGTTTCAGCCACGGCGATCTCGATGTCGTCGTTACCGTGTGGGAAGTTGGTGACAGTTGCAATTTTGATGTCAGGTGTGCCTTGTTCACGAAGCTGTTTCTTCGCAACAGGGATAAAGCGTGGATAGATGCAGATAGCAGCAGTGTTACCTACCGGGGTTTTCGCGCTCTTACACAGTTCGATCACTTTCGCGTCTGTGTCGTCGTCGTTCAGGGTGGTCAAATCCATTAGTTTAAGGGCACGAAGCGCTGCTGCTTTTAGATCGCTCATGACTTTCTCCAGTCGTAAATATTCAAAACCAAGTAACAGGCTATGCGACGCGTTGATCGACATAACCTGATGAGCGGACTTGGCTCCTTGAAGTTTGGTGCCTTGCGTTGTCAGCACCAATCAACATTCCTTGTTGGCCGCACACCCTTTTGGCATCTCGCCGGGTGCCAACCTGACAGGAAGCACTACGTTGCTCTTCGAGTCAGGTTTGATGTTTCACTTTCCGCTGCCTGTGAAACAGTAATGAAATTAGTGAAAGGCCATCACTGAAACTTTGACAGCATTCACCAATTTTATCAATCTTCCCAGAGCCAAACCAGACGTTAACTATTTATGTTGAAAATACTTTGTTCCCTGCTCTGGAAACCTTGGCAACACTATCAGTTTTCCAGACACACTATATGTCGCGCCTGACCAAAGCTATGTCTTATTTCCTGAAGAGCTGGCTTCACCTCGTCGATCATATATCCATCAACCAACCTGCAGGGCCGGATTCAGGTTGTTTGAGTACATAACGTCGAGGCGAAAAAAAACCGCCTCACAGGGAGGCGGCTTTTGGGTTTTCTTTTACTTGATGCTTACATCGCAGCCAGAGTCAGGAAGAAACCAGCGATAGTTGCACTCATCAGGTTAGACAGGGTACCTGCACATACTGCTTTCACACCGAAACGTGCGATGTCGTGGCGGCGCGTTGGCGCGATGCTACCCAAGCCACCCAGCAGGATTGCGATAGAAGACAGGTTAGCGAAGCCACACAGTGCAAACGAGATGATTGCAGCAGTTTTCGCGCTCATTACTTCACCGGTTGCCGCAACCACTTGTGGTGCGTCACCAACGTAAGGTACGAAGTTCAGGTAAGCGACGAATTCGTTCACCACCAGTTTCTGGCCGATGAAAGAACCCGCCAGATCCGCTTCAGCCCATGGCACACCGATCAAGAATGCCAGCGGCGCAAACGCTTTCCCCAGCAACCACTCCAGTGTCAGGCCTTCGATGCCAAACCAGCCACCGATGCCAGACAGCATGCCGTTGATCAGTGCAATCAAACCGATAAATGCCAGCAGCATTGCACCGATGTTCAGTGCCAATTGCATACCGGAAGATGCACCGCCCGCTGCTGCGTCGATAACGTTCGCAGGCTTGTCTTCTTCTTCATCAGCGTCTTTGCCGAATTGCTCAATGGGCTCATCCGTTTCTGGCTTGATGATTTTCGCGAACAGCAGACCACCCGGTGCCGCCATAAACGATGCTGCAATCAGGTACTCCAGAGGAACACCCATCGCTGCGTAACCCGCCAGTACACCACCGGCTACTGATGCCAGACCACCACACATTACTGCGAACAGCTCTGACTGGGTCATTTTTGGCACGTATGGGCGTACAACCAGTGGCGCTTCAGTCTGGCCAACGAAGATGTTTGCCGTTGCAGACATAGATTCCGCGTGAGAAGTACCCAGCACTTTACGCAGTGCACCACCCAGAATACGGATAACAAACTGCATGATACCCAGGTAGTACAGCACGCTGATCAGCGCAGAGAAGAACACAACGGTAGGCAGAACCTGAAACGCGAAGATAAAACCGATACCTTCAACAGAAAAGTTCACCAGGCTACCGAACAGGAAGCCGATACCATCTTTACCATAGTTAATGACGTTCTGTACCGCGTTTGACATGCCATTCAAAATGGCTTGGCCAGCAGGTACAAACAGGATGAAACCACCCAGAACAAACTGGATGACAAACGCACCGCCAACGGTACGTAGGTTTATCGCTTTGCGGTTGTCAGATAGCAGCACTGCGATACCCAGCAGCACAACCATCCCTACAATGCTCATAATCAGGCTCATAAAAGGGGTTCCTAAAAAAATCTTGGCGTCTCGACAAATTGGGAGTGTTATTCCGGCGGCGATTATACGCATGGGACAGGTTGCGAAGGAATGCATGAATCACACTTAATGTGAAAAATTCGGTGTAATTCACTCAAAAAGGTGACAATGGTCTATTTTTGTGACCTATGCACGACAAAACCGCTCAGTCAAGCGCTGCATAATCAGCATCTAAGACAAAATATCTTGTCGAGTTTTGTGATGTTACATGAATAATTTCTTCGACAGGCAGATGTTTGAGATGAGCCAGTGTTTGTGCAATAAGTAGCATTCTTTCCGGCAAATTAGGCTCTCCCTGATAGCCAAAAACAGGCATATCTGGTGCATCTGTTTCTAACACCAATGCATTCAAGGGTAAGTTTTTCACTGCATTCCGTGTTTTGTTCGCCCGTTCATAGGTAATAGTGCCCCCAATACCCAGCAAAAAGCCCCGCCGAATATAGCTGAGTCCTATCTGTTCACTGCCACTGAATGCGTGTAACACCCCTTTTACACCAGAAAACCGATTCAGGATTTGCAGCAGTTCATTGTGAGCTTTCCGGCAATGTAGAATTATCGGCAACTGGTACTTTTCAGCCAGCTTGAGCTGCTCGGTTAAAAACCACGTCTGGCGCTCTGGATCGGCATTCTCTATGGCAAAATCCAGGCCGCACTCCCCGATGGCCACACAGCCTTTAGGCGACTCTGACAAAAACGCATCCAGCTTTTCAATATCGTCTTTGTGGTGCGACGCCATCCAGACAGGGTGCAACCCAACTGCATAAGACACCTCTGGAAATGACGCTGCCAATGTTGCCACTCTGTCCCAGTTTTCCCTTGCTACTGCAGGCACGATAAGGTGCTGGATACCAGCATCGGTTGATCGCTGAACCCAGTAGGCCGGATCATCGGAGAAAGGCGGGAAATCAAAATGGCAATGGGTATCAATCATAGTATTAATGCCTGAACTTAGCCTCTCTATAGAGAATACAAGAAAGCCGTCCCGAAAGACGGCTTTCTTTATCACCTTGCAGGTATTAGTGCTCGCGCGTTGCGCGGAAGATTACATCAGGATGGCGCTCTTGGGTCAGACTTAGGTTGACCATAGTTGGCGCGATGTAAGTGAGGTTATCACCCCCATCCAGTGCCAGGTTGGTCTGGTTCTTACGCTGAAATTCATCCAGCTTCTTCGCATCACTGCATTCCACCCAGCGCGCCGTTGCCACGTTAACAGGCTCATAAATCGCCTCAACGTTGTATTCCGACTTCAGGCGCGCAACCACTACGTCAAACTGCAGCACACCCACCGCACCTACAATCAGGTCATTGGAGGTCATTGGGCGGAACACCTGTACCGCGCCTTCTTCAGACAGCTGTACCAGCCCTTTCAGTAGTTGTTTCTGTTTCAGCGGGTCACGCAGGCGAATACGGCGGAACAGTTCAGGCGCAAAGTTTGGAATGCCCGAGAATTTCAGGTCTTCGCCTTGGGTGAAAGTATCACCAATCTGGATAGTACCGTGATTATGAAGACCAATGATATCACCGGCATAGGCTTCCGCTGCACGTGAGCGGTCACCCGCCATGAAGGTTACCGCATCAGAAATCGATACCGTCTTACCGATACGAACATGCTTCATTTTCATACCCTGGCTGTATTTGCCCGACACAATACGCATAAAAGCAATACGGTCACGGTGTTTCGGATCCATGTTCGCCTGGATTTTGAATACGAAGCCAGAGAATTTATCCTCGCCGGCTTCAACTTCGCGCTCATGAGCCTGACGCGCCAGTGGAGCAGGTGCCCACTCGGTCAAGCCATCCAGCATATGATCAACGCCGAAGTTACCCAGCGCCGTACCAAAGAATACCGGTGTCAGCTCGCCTTTCAGAAACAGTTCCTGATCGAACTCGTGCGATGCACCCAGCACCAACTCCAGCTCTTCGCGCAATTGCTCTGCCAAGCTCTCGCCCACCGCTTCATCCAGCTCCGGGTTATCGAGACCTTTGATGATGCGGGAGTCCTGAATAGTATGACCCAGACCGGTTTGGTACAAAATCGTTTCATCGCGGTGAATGTGATAAACACCCTTGAACTCTTTACCACAGCCAATTGGCCATGATACCGGCGCACACGCGATATTCAGCTCACTTTCCACTTCATCCATCAACTCCATAGGGTCACGGATGTCGCGGTCAAGTTTGTTCATAAACGTTACGATCGGCGTGTCACGCAGACGGGTAACTTCCATCAGTTTACGGGTACGATCCTCAACACCTTTCGCCGCATCAATGACCATCAGGCAAGAATCAACGGCTGTCAGGGTACGGTAAGTATCTTCGGAGAAGTCTTCGTGCCCGGGGGTATCGAGCAGGTTCACCAGACAGTCGTTATAAGGGAACTGCATGACCGAGGTGGTCACCGAGATACCACGCTCTTTTTCCATCTCCATCCAGTCAGACTTGGCATGCTGGTTAGAGCCACGGCCTTTCACCGTACCGGCTGTCTGGATTGCGCGTCCAAATAACAACACTTTTTCAGTGATGGTGGTTTTACCGGCATCCGGGTGCGAGATAATCGCAAACGTACGACGTTTGCCGACTTCTTGCTGAAGTGGAGAGTTTGACATGCTTAAGCTTTTCCGCGTTAAACAGCGAACGGTTAAAAAGGGAAGACCGCACGCAGTATAGATGAATTCAGATCGGCAGGTATTTTGTACGATCTCTGGTTAAGACTCAACGCCAGGCGGAAAAAACCTTATTCCATCACCCCAGAAGAAAATTTTCCAAGAAAAACAAGTGCCCATTTGGACCATTGCCAATATCTAAATAATGGTACATCAACCCATCACCCTTGGTCGCTTTTTGAACAAGAACTCATCAGGAAGCAATAAAATATTGATCTTAGTTCAGATCTTTAGTGTTGAGAAATATAGCAAAATTACAATTTGCATCACTTTTTTAGCAATTTTATTTAACATCAAACTACATGGTGAGCTCAATTGCATAGTATTGTGGATGATGTATATGCATCATGATTGATGCAGATTATTTATTTTACCTTTCGCAGGAAGAGATTCATGGATTCGATTATCACCAAACAGGCTGCAAAAGTCATTTCGGCAAACGGCGACGCATTCGTCAAAGTGAACGGGAAAGATATTCCTATCACTGACACTTTAGCTCTGAACGCCGGCACTGAAATCTTTCTCCCTGAAGGTGCCAACGCACTTCTATCTCTCGAAGATGGAAGCCTGCTGCCAGTCGGTGAACAAGACTCTCCTGCGCAAGATATTTTCGACACCCCCATCGACGATGAAATCGCGGCTATTCAGGCATTGATTGAAGGCGGCGCTGACCCGACGGAAGTATTAGAAGCCACTGCTGCTGGTGGAAACGCTGCATCCGGTGCAGGCTCATGGGGATTCCAATCTATTAGCCGCACGGGTGATGAAACCATCGCCCAGGCAGGGTTTGAGACAGAAGCAGCAGAAAGAAGCTTTTTCACTGCACGTGAGGTACGTGAGGATAGTGACTCCAGCAACGTGACCGTCACCGTCACCCCGGAGAACGACCCGACCGTCGTGGTCGACGATACCGCCACCACTCAAGAAGACACCGCCATTGTCATTGACGTTATCGCCAACGACACCGATGTCGACAGCAAGTCGCCCGTGGAGACCGTCACCCAGGGTGCCAACGGCACCGTGACCATCAACAGCGACGGCACCGTGACCTACACGCCGAACCCGGATTTCGTTGGGGAAGACACCTTCACGTACACCAACGCCGAAGGCAACTCCGGCACCGTAACGGTCACCGTCGGCGACACCACGGCGACGTCCGCACCAACCGTGCTCATCGTCGATGACGGCAACCCAGGCGATGCGCTGCTCACCAAGGACGAGATTGGTAATGACAACGTTCAGGTTGAAGTGGCTGTGAACCATGACGACCTGGTCGATGGCGGCAAGGTCAACCTGACCATCAACAACGGCGGCACCATCGAGAACGTCGAGCTGACCCTGAACGGCAACACCCTGAGTGATGACCGTTTCAGCTACGACAACGGCACCATCTCCTTCACCGAGAACACGCCGGCTGACGGCCAGAGCATCACGGTCACCGCAACCCAGACCGACAAGGCGGGCAACGAGTCCGGCGAAGGTAGCGACACCGCGACCGCCAACGTCAGCGATGAAGGCACCGGCACCACACCGCCTCCAGGGCCGGAAGACACCGCCTTCGTCGTCATTGACGTCTCTCAAACCTCCCGTCAGGAAGGTCAAGAGCCCACCATCACCTACACCGTAAAACTGGTTGATGCGAGTGGGGCCCCAGTTTTGGATATACCAAAAGATGTGGTCATTTCTCTAAATTGGAATTTGGGAGATCCTGGCTCACTTTCTTCTGATGACTTTGCAGTCATTCCGACGCTTCCGGATTCTGTGACATTGAATGCCCACAATCCAACTAAAGAAATTGTTTTAACGGTCAAAGATGACCTCTTTGATGAAGGCATAGAGTCGCTCACCGCCAACATCACCGTTATCAATGACCAAGGCCAGTTTGAATCCATTCTGGAAGGTCAGTTGACGGAAAACGGCCCTGTCGCCGGTGAAGCCTCTGCCACGGCTGAAATCATTGATAACGACACAGCGCCTGTTGCCCGAGATGATTACGATGACAGCCGCAAGCAAAACCTGTTCACCGAGTCATTCGAATTGGAAGGCACGCCAGCAGAGGGGATTGGAAAAGAAGGGAAGTGGATCGTTGTAGAAAACACCTACAATGACTGGGAAGTAACTAACGGCCTAGAAATTCAAACCGGCAACGTGGGTGAAAGCAGTCCATCTCATGGGAACAACCATGCAGAGTTAGATAGCCATGGAAGCGTTAATACAGGTACAACCATTACCCGAACCTTAGATGGCGAGACTGACTCTACTTATACCCTATCGTTTGATTTCAAACCTCGTCCAAACCACGAGGCTGACAGTGATATAAAATTTACTTTTGGCAACTACACCTATTCCGTGCTTGTGGATGCGTCAGGCGTGATTAGTATTCACAGCGAACAACCAAACTCACCAACAGTGTTGATATCTGAATCAACAAACGGCTGGTACACCATCACTGCGGAATACAACACAGAGGATGAGAGCGGCATTGAGCTTACATTTGCCAATGGCGATAACACCAATGACAACACTTATGGCGGGTACATTGACAATATATCTGTTGACAAGGTAACCCCTTACTCGATGAATGAGGATGACGCCAACATCAAAATTCCTCTCAGCGAGATATTTGACAATGACTTTGACCCAACCAACAGCACCTCCATCAAGATGATAGAAAGTGCTCTTAGCGTTATTGATGGAGATGGAAGCGTTGAAATTGTGCAGGAAGGTGAAATTTATTACGTGAAGTTCACGCCAAATGAGGATTTTGCTGGTCCTGTAAAAATCGCCTATCAGGTAGAAGACGGTGGTGTTAAGTCTAACGCAGCCAACATCCATATCTACGTGAATGCGGTGATAGCTGGCGATGATAGTTTCACGACGAATAAAACGGACGTTATTACGGGTACGCTTTGGGGTGGAGAGAATGCTGATTTTGACCCTGAAGGCGATGATTTTTCCATCACCCATATCAGTACAACCGCTATCTCTGGACTCACCCCCGAACCAGCATCTGATCAGGAATTTGGTGGCTACTACAAAATAGATAACATTGAGGGTGGCACCCTGTATGTCAAACCAAATGGTGAATTCAAGTTCGTTCCAGATGAAGTGGGTGCTAACAATGAAGTCTCGTTCGAATACACCATCAAAGATGAGCGCGGAGACACAGACACCGCAACCGTCACTATTAATGTGAAGGATATTGTCACTACGCCACCGCAGGTATTAACAGTATCTGGCGTTCACACTGAAGTGAGTGAAGAAGGCCTTACTGGCGCTAATGTTGAAGCGGGAGAAAATCCGACGGCTCAGCAAACTAACATCGATATCATTGTATCTGACGTTGAGCTCATCGATGGATTCACAGGATACCAAGACATCAAGGTTAGCTTCGCGTCCGTCCAAGTGGATGGCGCTAATCAACCTGTTTTCGCTACCGGCGACAATACTATTGGCCGCCTAATTTCAGGTGGTGAAGTGGTTCAATGGAAATTTGGTGGCCAAAATGGCGATGACTACACAACACTGATTGGCTTTACGAGTGAAGGCGATGCGCTCACCATTTCACTGACACAAGGCGTAGGATCAGTAATGCCGTCCTACAGCGTTATACTTCACAAGCCGATTGATCACCCTGATACCAATAGCGAAGATACGTTAGGCGCACTCAAGCCGCAAATCGTTGTTGAGGGGCAAAATGAACTTGCGGGCAAAGTGACAGCAAATACTGATGCGTCACTGTCAGTGAGCATTCATGACGATATGGTGGATATGTCAGCCTCCCAAACCACAGTGACCGCTCAATTAACTCAAGCACAAACAAATGGGACTGTTAACGTCTTCCAAAACTATGATGACAGCACCCACATTTATGACCTGAACGGCAAGACCACCATCAGCTTTAGCGCTGAAGGACCGGGAGACGATGTCACACCATCTTGGAACAATGGTCAAGGTCTCGGGGTTGCAAGTTCGATGGGGACAAACAACAAGCACGAGATCCAATCTACTTCTGCTGAAGCTGAAACGCTTATTGGCTCTTTGGCTCAGGATGATGTTGCATACAACTTGTCGCTCTCACTCTACAAGCTCAATGACAGCACAGCCTTGATGCATGGCAGTAAGCCTGTCTTCGGCATTGTGACTTTCTACAAAGAAGGGGTACCTGTCGCGTCATACTCTTTCGACAAAGGAGACGTAACTTACCATGGTCCTCAAGCTGCCGATGTGCACTTTGATGTACCTACAGGATTTGATGAGTTCCGAATTACTCCAACCCAAGGCAGTGATTTCACTATTAAAGGTGTCGATGTTGATATGACGCAGGATGGGAGCATCTACGCCCACGCCAGTGGTCAAATCGATGTTCAATACGGTGCTGACGGTGCGGGCGCTTCGCCTGCTATTACTCAATTCGACTCAATCGAAGGCAACACTAGTATCTATAGCTTCTCACAAGTTTCAAACACTCACTGGCAGGTAACCTTAGGCTCAGGCGCTGCGGCGATAGTTGTCGGCGATTTGCAGCTTGACACCTCTGGCAGTTGGAGTTTCGAACAACTTGCGCCAATTACTGAGGAGTTGAACTTCAAAGTGGTGGCCAGTGACAGAGACAATGATACCGATGATGTTACGGTGACGATTGTCCCTGCAGGCACCAGCAATAAGATTGAAACGGGTGATTCCAACGACACGGTCAAGCTGCACTCTGGCTATGGAAACATAGACATGATTGACACAGGAAGTGGTTCACCAATCAAAGTCAATGGCCACGTTATCTTTGACGGCGCCGGCCCAGGGCTAATTTCAGTGGACCAACTCAATGGCGTAACCGGACTGACCAACCCTGCTCTGGATAAACTGCCAGAGGGCGAGCAATTTGTTTCAAATTCCAGCGATGCTATTTACACCTATGGTGGCAATGACCATGTTGAAGGTGGCGCGGGCGATGATTGGATTTATCTTGGCGACAGCGGCGATAACGCCGGATATAGCGAAGAGGAAATGCTTGGTTTTGTCGCAGCTTCAGAGTCCGAGCTTTTCACACTATCCTCAAGCTCAGCGGAGCTGGAAGATGGTACGTTAAACGCATCGTACCAAGCATGGGCGGATGTCGCACAAGGTGGTAAAGGCAACGATACCATTTTTGGTGAAGATGGAACGGACATCATCTCTGGTGGTACAGGCGAAGATCGGTTGTTTGGTGGCTCTGGTAGCGACGCTTTGAGAGGCGGCTCCGGCGATGACATCTTAGATGGAGGCACAGGCAATGACTGGCTCCGCGGCGATGCAGGTAATGACACGCTAATCGGTGGTGCTGGCGAAGATGTTTTTGTCTGGGGAAGTGCAGATTCGGTCGAAGGAGAACTGTGGGTTGATACCGTTAAAGACTTCAACACGTCAGAAGACAAACTACATTTGACCGACCTTCTCGTCAAAGAAAGCGGTGATGCTGTTGATATCAGTAAGATCGTTTCGTTTGAGGAAGTCGGAGAAGACGGCAATAAGTCACTCGTTCTGAATCTCGACCTGAACGGTGATAGCAGTGTTGACCAAAAGATTGTGTTGGATGGCCTATCACTGGATAACGGTTCAGTGCAAATCAACACACTCTACTCTGAAGGTAAGGGCACGTTGACACTGACACAGTCAGGTGAAACTTCTTCAATTACTTTCCAACCACTGGTTGAACAGCAAGAACCACAAGATTAACAATAGCCCTAAAGACATCGGCCATTCGGCCGATGTCTTATTTGGCTTTTGTTATTAATTGTTTACGTTTTTATAGAGAGAAATAGGTGACTGACGCAGCAATTGCCGAACGCAAGCCGCAGCAGTGGCGCATTAGTGCGTCAACGCAAGCGGTGGACGACCCGTTGTTAGATTGCTTGGTATTTTTGACTGAGCACTATGGTTCGCCGTGCTCGGGGGATGCCTTAACAGCAGGTCTCCCGATGACTGACGCCCTGCTGACACCGGATCTGTTTCCTCAGGCGGCAGCCCGTGCAGGGTTGACCGCCAAACTTTCCCGCCGACAATTGAAGGCACTGCCAACGCTTTTATTGCCTTGCATACTTCTTTTAACTGATAAAAAAGCCTGTATTCTCAGGGAAGTTAGCACCGAAGAAGGCACGGCACTCATCCAAACCTCTGAAACCGGTGGTGAGGAAGACATGCCACTGGCAGATCTTGAAGCCATGTATACCGGTTATACGTTTTTAGTTAAACGTCAGTATCGTGGTGACAACAGCGTCGATCTGCACCTTCACGACACAAAAATCCATTGGTTCTGGCAAACAGTGAAAGATGCCTCTCCGATTTACCGCGATGCATTGATAGCGTCAGTGCTGGTGAATATCTTCGCACTGGTTTCACCGCTGTTTGTGATGAATGTGTATGACAAGGTAGTGCCTAACCTCGCCTTTGAATCCCTGTGGGTACTGGCAACCGGTGCGCTAATTGCCTTCAGCTTTGATTTTCTGATGAAAAAGATGCGCTCTTATCTGATTGATATTGCAGGTAAGAAAGTCGATATCATCGTGTCATCACGTTTGTTTGCCCGTCTGATGGGGATTCCACTGGAAAAACGTGCCAAAAGTGTTGGCGGCATGGCTAAGCAACTGGGTGAGTTTGATGGCATCCGGGACATGCTGACCTCTGCCACCATCACCACCTTGGTCGATTTACCCTTTGCTCTCTTTTTCTTGTTTGTCATTTATCTCTTTGCCGGAGATCTCGCTGTTGTCCCGGTCGTGGCAGGTATCCTGATTATTGGCTATGCCCTGTTTGTTCAGCCAAAACTTAAAGCAGCCATTGAAGAATCAAACAAATACGCCAGCCAAAAGCACGGACATTTAATTGAAAGCCTCTCCGCACTCGAAGGCATAAAAGCCAATGTGGCGGAAGGTATCGTTCAGAAAAGCTGGCAACAGATGACCGCACACACAGCAAACTGGAACCTCAAGGTGAAGCAAATCACCAACTCAGTCTCCTATTTTGCGTCTTTCATTGTCCAGATAACGTCAGTTGCCGTGGTTGTCCTGGGTGTCTATCGCGTCGCTGACGCCCAAATTACCATGGGCGGGATTATTGCTGCTGTGATGCTTTCCAGCCGCGCTGTATCACCAATGGCGCAACTGGCAGGCCTTATGAGCCGCTGGAACCAGACCCAATCAGGTATGCGCCAGCTTAATGCCATGATGGATCAGGAAGATGAATTTGCAGATAAAGGCCACCTGATCAGTCGTAAGCGTTTAAAAGGCGATATCTACGCTGACAACATTGGCTTTCGCTATCCGGAGTCTGAAAAAACGACCCTTCACCCCACCAGCTTTACCATCAATGCCGGTGAAAAAATTGCCATTCTGGGCAAAAACGGTACTGGCAAGAGCACCCTTATCAAAATGCTGGCAGGCCTTTACCAACCAACAACTGGCAGCTTACGTTTCGACGGCGTGGATGCAAAACAGATCCACCCAGCAGATCTGCGTCGCAATGTGGGTTATTTGGCGCAGGATGTAACGCTTTTCCACGGTACGATACGCGAAAATATTATGTTCGGTACCAGACAGGTGACAGAGCATCAATTAATACGTGCTACGCAACTTTCTGGGGTGGGAACGTTCACCTCTCAGGACAGCGAAGGACTCGATAAGCAAGTCGGTGAGCGCGGAGAAGCCCTTTCCCGGGGCCAGCGACAGTCGGTTGCCCTTGCCCGTGCACTGCTCAATGACCCGCCCCTGTTAATCATGGACGAGCCCACCGCGAGCCTCGATGCCCACGCAGAAAACCAGTTTATCCATGCCATGAAGTTCGCTTCAAAAGAGCGCACCTTGGTGATGATCACCCACAAAATGCCGCTGCTTCAATTGGTTGACCGCGTCATTGTGATGGATAAGGGGCGTATTATGATGGATGGACCAAGGGATAAGGTGCTGGAGCGTCTGAATGCTAATGCTGGAGGGCAGAATGACTAATGCGCTCAAGCATGATGACATTGAAATGACCGATGACGTCTACGGTGCCATGCTGGCTGATGCACCAGTGCGCTACCGCTTGGTTATCTGGGGGGTATTTGCTTTTTTTATAGCCATCATTACATGGGCTGCTTTTGCTTCCCTAGATCGCGTTACACGTGGTGAAGGCAAAGTTATTCCTTCTTCCCAGGTGCAATTAATACAAAGTCTGGATGGCGGCATTTTGCAGGCTATGTATGTGCAGGAAGGCCAGTTGGTGAAGCAGGGAGAGCCATTGGCACGTATCGATGACACCCGTTTCCGCTCCGATTTTGCCCAGCAGGAAGAAGAGGTCTCCAGTCTACGTGCCAATATCATTCGCATGCGCTCAGAACTACGCAGTATTAAGCTGTCTCCTGCAGCCCCAAACTGGCGGGAGCAAATTGCCATCACCCTGTCGCCACTTGAATTTCCCTCCGAACTTGAAGAGTCAGAGCCGGCATTAATTGAAGGTCAGCGTCAGGAATACGAAGGCCGTCTGTTGGATCTCAAAAACCGTCTCGAAATTCTGGCTCGTCAGATTTTGCAAAAGCAGCAAGAAAGCCAGGAAGTTGAATCGAAAATCCGCACCCTGTCAGACAGCTTCGGCCTGATAAAGCGTGAACTCAAAATTACTATTCCACTGGCGAAAAAAGGCATCGTTTCAGAAGTTGATCTGCTCAAACTCGAACGCCAGGTCAATGACCTCAAAGGAGAATTGGACTCCCTTCGCCTGATACAACCAAAAATCAAAGCAAGCGTTGATGAGGCCATATTAAAACGCCGCGAGGCTGTACTTGCTTTCAGCAATGAAACCCGGGCCAAAATGAGTGAGCTGGAAACCCGTTTTTCCCGCCTGTCACAGGCCCAGGTCGGGGCACAGGATAAGGTAGACAAAGCGGTTATCACCGCTCCTGTCACTGGCACCATCAAAACCATTCACATCAATACCCTTGGTGGCGTCGTACAACCGGGTGTTGATTTGATAGAAATCGTCCCTGCCGAGGTTCAGCTTCTTATCGAAGCCAAGATCGCACCGAAGGATATCGCGTTCCTGCACGCCGGCCTGCCTTCTGTTGTCAAGGTAACAGCATACGATTTCACGCGCTATGGCGGCCTTAATGGCACATTGGAACATATCAGCGCGGACACCACGCAGGATGAAGAGGGTAACAGTTTTTATTTGGTGAGGATCCGGACAGAAAAATCCAGTCTGGAGAAAAAAGATGGCAGTGAACTGCCAATCATCCCGGGCATGTTGACTTCTGTCGACATCATTACCGGTAAGCGGACAGTGCTGGAATATTTACTGAATCCGATACTGAGAGCGAAAGAGTCTGCGCTTCGAGAGCGCTGATAATAACAAGGAGAGAGTAATGAAAAACAGTGTTGGCCATTCGCTCAGAAGAAGTGTCGCTGCCCTGGCAGTCGCGGCGACTTTACTTCCTACAGCAGCGGCTGCTCAATCACTCGAGCAGGCAGTAGCAACAGCCCTCGATACCAACCCGAAAATCCGGCAGGCATTCAATCGTTTTAAGGCAAGCGAAGAACAGATTCATCAAGCCAGTGCAGGTTATTATCCAACCATCGATTTTGATGCCGGTATTGGCCGTGAATGGACAGAGAGCCCTTCAACCAGACGGGATGCTGCCAATTTTGATACTGACGAAGAAATAGAAATGACCCGGCACGAAATCGGCGTATCGCTTCAGCAGGTACTTTTCAGCGGTTTCCAAACCACCAATGAAATTAAACGCACGACATTCGAAGCAAGCGCTAACCAATGGGCGCTTTACGCCACAGCGGAAGATTTAGCCCTGGAAGTTGCCCGCGCATACCTTGAATTCCTGCGAGCTGAACAGATTGTAGTGCTTGCCGAACGTAACCTCGAAAGCCACCAGATCATTTATGAGCAGGTGAAACAGAAAACCGATTCAGGGCTAGGCTCAACTGCAGACCTTTCTCAGGTGACAGGCCGCCTCGCCCGCGCGCATTCAAACCTTATCTCTGCACAAAATAACCTGTCTGATGCCAGAATTTCCTATCAGCGTATCGTAAACCGCACACCGGAAGACACCCGTATCCCAGTGCCAGATGCCGTGATGTTGCCAACCTCGCTGGAATCGGCGATGGAAATGGCTAAAGCTGCCCATCCAACATTGAAAGCTGCCGACAGTGATATCAGTGCTGCCAACGCCCAGCGTGAAGCAGCAAAAGGTAATTATTACCCAGAGGTCTCTTTTGATCTTTCTGCAAGCTGGGATGACAACCTTGACGGTAACGATGGCACCTCCCCAGGAAGCAGTTTGGATGTCGGCGGCAACAATGACGAAATCCTCGCCATGGTACGTGTCAACTACAACCTGTTCTCTGGCGGTGCAGACAAAGCCCGTGAGCGCGAAGCGGCTTATAACATCAATGAATCAAAAGCGATTCAGCTCAATGCCTATCGCGATATTGAAGAAGGCACCACGCTGGCGTGGAATGCCCGCGTATTCCTGAAACAGCAAATGCAGTACCTTCGCCAGCACGTTGAGGCGGCAACTGAAACCCGAAATGCCTATGAAGATCAGTTCAAGCTAGGCCAGCGCACACTGATTGATGTACTGGATGCTGAAAACGAACTGTTCCAGGCACGCCGCGAGTATCTCACGGCAGAATACGACGATCTTATTGCTCAGTACCGGTTGCTGAATGCAACAGGCCAATTACTGGCATCATTGCGCGTCACTACCCCTGAGGTTTGGCAAGGAGACGAAAACGACGAAGGAGGTGTTCAATAATGAAAAAGACACTCGCTATTGTTTCTATTCTGCTGCTGGCAGGCTGTAGCTCACAAGACATTGTCACAATGCAGGACACCTCTCCCCAGGTGAATGACCTTCGTGATCTGGATTATGACGGCGTCATCAATGCCCGCGAAAAGTGTAACGAAACACTTCGTGGCGCAGCAGTCGACAACGATGGTTGCCCTCGCGATAAGACGGTGAAGCAAAGCTTTCGCCTGAATGTGGCATTTGCCAACGACTCGTCCGCCCTGCGTCCCAGCAACTACGCAAAACTCGAACAGTTGGCGGACTTTTTGGATGACCAGCGAGATGCCCATGTCACTATTGAAGGGCATGCGAGCAAGGTGGGTAATCCAGACTACAACTTGTCGCTATCACAGCGCCGTGCAAATGCCGTCGCCCGGGCATTAATTAACGACTTCGGCATTGCACCATCCCGTGTCGATGCCATTGGTTATGGGGACACAGAGCCTTTGATTGATGAAGACTCTGAATATGCACACGATGTAAACCGCCGCGTCATGGCAACCCTGTCAGGAAGCTACAGCACGACAGACATGCGCTGGACAATCTTTACGGTCGAATAAACGGTATAGGCCGGTCTTACCGACCGGCCTCTTTTTATCGTGCGCTAACAAGAGACGCTCTATGTTTGAAAAACGCCTGCCCAATGTGTGGATTTATGCCTTTGCCCTACTACTGATATTGCTGTCGGTGCTTGCTCAGATAACTGTCAGTGTAAATGAACAGCAAAAGCAGCTTTCGTTGCGTGCAGATGCTGCGCAAACCCAACTGACCCAAGTGCTTCCTGCCTTTGTTGCTTACTACGATACGGATTCGATTCAAAGGATTGTGAAAGCTAGCCTATCCAATGAGCTCAACACCATTGCGATCACCGACCTTGTTACTGCAGAGAAAACCAAGTGGTCCAGCCCAGAAACGTCTGTAAACACCCTCTGGTTTGAAGCAGTGATGGGTATCCAGCCTGTCAAACGTACCTTTCCCCTGGTTCATGAAGGCTCAGACATTGCCTCACTGACATTGACGTTTTCACCACATGCCGCCAGCTAGGTTGTTGCCAGAGAGGTTAACCAGTTTTCCCTGATACTTGGGATGGCTGTTGTGATTTTGCTGATCGCTTTCACTGTTATGTTTAACCATAGCAAGAGGGCAATTAAACGCGTTACCAGAACACTCGACAGGCTCTCCGAGCAAGATTTTACATCACCGCAGGCAAAGCAACGTTCTGGTGTTAAATCGCTGGATATGGCACTGGATAACCTCGCAAGCCACATCCAACGGATGATACTGTCCTTACATAAAGAGTTGAAAGCCCTGAATAACAGCCTGATGTATGATCCCGTATCAGGCCTGCCCAACCGCCAGTACTTTATCCACCAACTGGGCAGTTGGATGGCAGAGGAAGACGGTGTTCCCGGCGCCGTTTTTATCGCTAACATGTCCTGGCTGGATATTATTTACCGTCGTTACGGCTATGTGGCACGCGATGAAACCTGGCAACTGTTGGCTGGTTCACTGCAATCGGCATTCCGTGCTTATCCCAATGCCTGCATCGCCCGCCTCAGTGACACCGAAATCGCCCTGATTTTGCCGCAAAGCAGTGAAGAACAATGCCAACAAGGCCTGCACACCCTGATCAGCACCCTGAATAACGAAGTCACCATGGCAGGATTTAATACCAATGAAGGTTTCCACATTGGCGTAGTGCATGGTCATGGGCTTCCCGGCTCACAGTTGCTGTCCCTTGCTGACAATGCCTTGCAACGTGCAATCAAGCAGCATGATGTATTCGTGTTTAACCGCGCTTCCGAGGAGCAAGTGATTGACCGTGAAACCTGGCGTTCACTGCTCAATGACGCACTGAAAAACAAGGCGATACGCTTGCTGGCACAACCGGTTTACCCCCTGTCTGGCAACAAAAATATTGCACTTCACCGGGAGATTTTTACTCAGGCAAATATCGAAGGAAACTGGCAATCCGGCGGACGCCTAATGCCTTATATCCAGCTATTCAAAAAGGGCGCAGAGTTTGACCGCCTCATCGTTGAGCATCTGGTAGATTTACATAACGCATTCCCCATCACAGAAACTGTCGCCCTCAATCTGACCAATGACAGTATGGAAAGCCGCGAATTTCTCAATTGGCTACAGACGTTGCTGACAACCACTTTGCCAGCGAACAAGATCTGCTTTGAAATCAGCGAAGCGAGCGCACGCAACAACCTGGGCGCCTGCATTGCCTTCAGTGAAGGGATCCGAAAAGCCGGCGCGAAGATTGGCATTGACCACTTTGGCCGCTACCTGCAGGAAGTCGAATACCTGACCGCACTGAAGCCGGATTACGTCAAACTGGATCACGCGTTCAGCCAAGATCAGAATGCCCAAAGTCGCCTTTTTATTGACATGCTGGCCAACATCGCAGAATCACAGGATATCACCGTAATTGCCACTGGCGTGAAAGATGAAGAAAGTAAGACAAAAATCAATATTGATGTCATCGACGCTTACCAGGGGTTTATCCACCCGCCGTGCGTTTTGCCGCAACACGAGCAAACGGCCTAATGAAGAAAACCCGCAATCCAGCGGGTTTTCTTTCGTTCACTCATCCGGTTTCTACTCAAACCAGTAACTCATAATGAGCGCATCCTCGCGACCAGTGGCCGAGGGATAATAATCATACCGCCGGTCAAATTCATTAAAGCCAAGCGATTCATATAACCTGATGGCTGCCTTGTTGCTTTCACGCACTTCCAGCCAGGCTTCCTCCCCACCCATCTCTTTCATACAATCGAGGAAAGCTTGCAGCAAGATTTTGCCATATCCCTGCCCCTGATAATCCGGTGAGACAGCAATATTGAGCAAAGAGGCTTCTCCTGCGACACATTGGGCAAAGAAATACCCTACCAGCGTCTGGTTAACCACCAGCACACGGTTACAACCAAACTTGGATTCCGGTTTTCTTAACAGGCTTTCAGCCCAAGGGTGGCTGTGGGCCGCCTGCTCGATGCGCACGACGTCATCCAGCCACTGGCTGTCCATAGGAAGAATGTCAGGATTCATATCTTTTTATCTGTTGCCAAAGCGATTTTTTCGCCCCCTGATCTTTATCAAGTACAGCCAGTGAAGGCGATGTCAGGGTGTTCACTCCATCCAGATTCACCGCACTTACCCCGGCAAACCAACACCACACTAATTGATGTTCCCCCAGCAGTCCAAGTGCCTGTGGCGGTAAATGAAGCGCCTGTTCCGGTGTCAGTTTCATGCTGGCAAGCACTTTACCAAACAACCAGGCGTCCTGCCCGGAAGGCACATGCTCAGACACCAGCAACAATTGGCAGCTTTCAGGCAATGAAATGGTTTTTGGGGTGACATCTGGAAAACATTCCGGTCGGCGGATATCCCAAACCGTAATGCCCATTTCCTTTAATCGTTGCAGATCGTTCATGCCAGTCTCACTCACTTCCATCCGGGAGAGATGCTATCAAACCACAGCAATAAACAACACCAAGTAAAAGAGCCGCACATGCAGCCCTTTATAAAATGTGGGGGTTTATTGTTGAAGGTTATAACGCGTCAAACTCTGCACAATAGGAAACCAGACCTTGGGCGGTATTGAAAGCATCCTCTACAAATTCAAACGCCATAAAAGCGCCAGCTGGTACATCCCACTTACATCTCAGGCCTAATTCTTCCGCCGGTTTAAAGCCAAAACAGGAATAATAAGCCGGATCGCCCAGCACCACACATGCCGGATAACCAAACTCATTCAGGGTATCAAAGCCTTCACGAACCAGGTGAGCTGCAATGCCTTGCCCCCGGTAATCTGGATGGACACAGAGCGGAGCCAGCCCCTGAATGCCTGTATCTACACCACCAACCAATACGGGGCTAAACATCAGGTGTCCTACCACCTCGCCTTCATCATTGCAGGCAACCAGAGACAAGGTATTGTGGCCATTTTCACGCAGCGCTTTCACCAATTTCGCTTCAGCGTCGGTCGGGAAAACCTGTTTGAGCAACCTGTCGATAGCTAGCTGATCAGCAAGCGCTTCAGATCTTATGAGCATAATGGACCTCGTTAACAGAAGGGGGCGATTGTAGCCCTTTTTGCACGAAATCTGCCAATGAAAACAGAACTTGGCGCATCGCGGTGGGCAACGACTCCAGATCCACGCTGTCCATCAAGTTTTTGACTTCCAATCCCAGCTCAGTGTCCCCTTCGATCACCAAACGGCGCTGGAAAAACAAGGTATCAGGATCTTCCTTACGTGCAGCAATCAGGATCAGGTCGTTGATATCGCCACTGAAGCGTACATCCGGTGTTTCAATGTCATGGCACACCACCAGCTTTTCATTTTCATAGCTGATAAAGCTTTTAAAGCCGATATCGCGTACATGCACTTCCAACCAGCGATCTTCAAGAAACTCAAACTCACCATCATCCAGCGCCTCACGAAAAACACGTTTCAGGGCTTCCAACATCACTTTTTGTTGGACAGACACAGGCGTAAGCTTAACGGGAAAGCGCAGGAAATTGGGGGCCTGTTGAACCAGCATTGAATGAAGTTTATCGAACAAAGTGGGATCCTAATTGAGAGTCAGTCGAAGGTAACCGACATTGTATGACACTGCTCGCGTCTTTTTTCATGCCTTGTGTCAAAAAAACAAAGCTCTATTCCAGAAAGGTTTATCACTGAGCCCTCAGATTATATAGTGTTGTTTCAATCATGGAGTCGAAATTGAATATAGCCACACAAGCTATGATGTATGGTGCCTAAATGCCCGTTGAGCAGTTGACCTATTGGTTCTCACGTCTTACCCAAAACAGTCCGTTTCTCTTTGCCGTCCTGGACAAACATCACCATTACCTTTGGGTAAGTCAACGCTATTGCGAAATAAGCGGGCTGGAACATGACAAGTTGATCGGCAAACACGATAAGGACATTCTCGGCGCCCATTTTTACGAGGCACTCAAACCTCACTACGAGCGTGCCTTCAGTGGTGACAGCTCAGAGGGAGAGATTGTACTTAACGACGGGATACACGATTCAAGTTTCCACTTCAGTGTGACGCCACTGGCTGAAAGTGAATGGCCAGAAGATGCGATCATTTTCCACGCTGCAGATACCTCAGAACGTCAGGTACTGACCAGTGCACTGGAATCGTCAGAGAGCCGGTTTGAAAACCTGTGCCAACTGGTAGGTGATGGGTGTTGTGTGCTTGCTGATGGTGTAGTGCTGAGTGCCAACCACATTGCAGGCAAGCTGCTCGGCTTTGACAGCCATAACGAAATCCTGGGTGAAGACATTGAAAACCTGCTGTTTTCTCCGGTAAAGGGACAATCCGTGATGGCATCGCTCAATGCATTAAAGCCCGGACAACAACTGGTGTGTCAGGCCAGAGGGGCCGACAGCAATCAGGCACTGAATGTCTCTTACGGTGCTGTAAGCCTGCTTGGTGGCAGTGGTGCCATTATCACACTCTCCCGCACGGCAGCGGTGCCAGATCATCAACAAACGTTCGAAAAACTGGCCCAGTTTGATGCCCTGACCGGACTGTACAATCGCCACGGATTTTCCCGCCGTCTGGTACAACTCATCAACAGCAACACTCCCCTTTTGATGTTTTATCTCGACATTGATAACTTCAAAAACATCAATGATTCCCTGGGACACCACATCGGCGACCGTGTGCTTCAAGACATTGCTCAGCGTCTTCGAAAACGACTTCCGCCAGACACCATTCTCGGTCATCTTGGTGGTGATGAGTTCGCCATTTTACTGCCAGAACACAGCAGCGATGAAGTCGCCAATGAGCTGTCACGCCGTGTGGTGGATATTATCAGCCAGCCGTTTGACCTTTACCATTTCAGCAAATACCTCGCCTGCTCCATCGGCATGGTGAGGTACCCTGATGACGGCAAAGATGCACGCAGTCTGCTGCAAAACGCCGATACTGCGATGTACGAGGCCAAGGAACGAGGCCGAAACCGCCTGGTGACGTATAACCAGCACATGAACAAAGAAGCACGTATGCGCCTATGGCTGGAAATAGAGCTGCAAAAAGCCCTGCAAAATAATGGCTTGGAAGTCTGGTATCAGCCCAAAGTCAACGCCAAGGATTACACCATCAATGGTGCTGAAGCACTGGTGCGCTGGAAACACCCCGTTGAAGGCTACATCACCCCAGGGCGTTTTATTCCGGTCGCAGAGCGCTCGGGCATGATTGAACTGCTGGGTCGCAACGTGATGCGCGAAGTGTTCCAAACCGTGCGACGGTGGCAAAATATGAAGATATTACTGGGGCGTGTGGCTATCAACTTGTCACCCCAACAATTCCGCAATCCTAATCTCACTTCACACATGAAAAAGCTGCAGGCAGCAACAGAAATTGCTCCGTCACTCATTACCTTTGAACTGACAGAAAGTGCTGTTATGAATGATGGTGAGCATGCTATCCAAATGCTGAATGCCATTAAAGATCTGGGCTTCGCTCTCTCTATCGATGACTTTGGTACAGGCTATTCGTCTCTCTCCTACCTGGCAAAATTCCCACTCGATGAGATAAAAATCGACCGTGCATTTATCAGTGACATGGAAACCTTCCCTAAACAGGTCACCTTAATAGAGAACATCATCACCCTTGGCCGCTCACTGAATATGTCAGTCGTCGCTGAGGGGGTCGAGACAGGCAAACAGGCCAGCGTATTGGCTAACCTGAAATGCGACACTATCCAGGGCTTTCACTTCTACAAACCGATGCCAAAGGCCGAATTTGAGACGTTACTGATTAATAACCATAAAGCCAGAGTGGCTTCTTAATCCCAAAGGTGCAACACGCACCTTTTTCTCACCTCCAGCTCAAATTTTTTACCTTAACCTGCCTTATATCAAAACCCATACCGTCACCTCTCCTTACAATCCGAGGTTTATCTCAACACCCAACCAGCTTGATGCTGACCACGTTTCGTGGGGAGAAATATGGAATTGCTTTGTCCTGCAGGGAACCTCCCTGCCTTAAAAACTGCTATCGATAACGGTGCTGACGCAATATATATTGGCTTCAAAGGCGGCACTAATGCCCGCCATTTTGCAGGCCTGAACTTTGATGGCAAGAAACTGGAAAAAGCCGTTTCTTACGTCCGGGATAGCAACAAACACATTCACGTCGCGTTGAACACCTTTGCACATCCTGATGGATTCAAGCGCTGGACGGACGCCGTCGATGCGGCGGTCGATCTGGGCGTAGATGCACTGATCATTGCCGATCTCGCCGTGCTCGATTACGCTGAGCGCAAACACCCGGACATGGAAATCCACCTGTCGGTACAGGCATCTGCCACCAACAGTGCCGCTATCCAGTTCTACAAAGATCATTTCAATGTCAAACGCGTGGTACTGCCACGTGTACTTTCTATCCATCAGGTCAAGCAACTGGCGCGCACCACGGAAGTGGATCTGGAAGTGTTTGCATTTGGCAGCCTGTGCATCATGTCTGAAGGGCGCTGTTATCTTTCCTCTTACTTGACCGGTGAATCCCCGAACACAGTAGGCGCCTGCTCGCCGGCCAAATACGTTCGCTGGCAGGAAACCCCTGACGGTTTGGAATCGCGACTGAATAACATTTTGATTGACCGCTATAAAGCAGGCGAAAATGCTGGCTACCCCACCCTGTGCAAAGGCCGTTTCGTGACGGATGGAGAGCCCTTCCATGCTCTTGAAGAACCAACCAGCCTGAATACCCTTTCTATATTACCGGAGCTGTTTGAAGCCAATATTGCCTCGGTGAAAATCGAAGGTCGCCAGCGCAGCCCTGCCTATGTTGAGCAGGTCACCCGCACTTGGCGGCAGGCTATCGACAGCTACAAGCGCAATCCGGATAACTATCAGGTACTGCCACAATGGAACCAGTGCCTTGACAGCGTTTCTGAAGGTGCACAAACCACACTTGGCGCCTATCACCGTCAATGGCAATAAGGGAGTAACCCATGAAATATTCACTTGGCCCACTTCTTTATTTCTGGCCTAAAAACGATGTTGAAACCTTCTATCAAACCGCGGTAGGCAGCGACGCTGATATCGTCTACCTGGGCGAAACCGTCTGTTCGAAGCGCCGTGAAATGCGTCCTGCTGACTGGATGAACCTCGGTCGTGAACTGGCTGCCAGCGGCAAGCAAGTGGTGTTGTCGACCATGGCGCTGCTGGAAGCGCCGAGCGAAGTCAGGGTGATGCAGACCTATATCGACAACGGGGAGTTCATCATTGAAGCCAACGACGTGTCTGCCATTCAGCTTGCCCACGAGAAAGGCATCCCGTTTGTCGCAGGCCCAGCGCTGAACCTTTACAACGCACAAGCGTTGCAGGTGATGCTCAAAAAAGGCATGACCCGCTGGTGTATGCCAGTAGAGCTGTCCCGTGAGTGGCTGCAAAAAGTGCTGGCTGAGGCTGATGCGATGGGTATCCGCAACCAGTTTGAAGTGGAAGTGTTCTCTTATGGTCACTTACCGCTGGCCTACTCTGCCCGTTGCTTCAGTGCCCGGGCAGAAAACCGCCCGAAAGACAAGTGCGAAACCTGCTGCATCAACTACCCACAAGGATTGGAGGTAAAAAGCCAGGAAGGCCAACCCGTCTTTACCCTGAACGGCATTCAGACCCAATCCGGGTATTGTTATGACCTCAGCGCAGACATCGCCTCAATGGAGGGTTTGGTCGATGTCATACGTATTAGCCCACAAAGCATGCAAACTCTGGATGTACTGGCCGGTTTCAAACGCGGCGAATCCGGTTTCGCCCCCAAAAACCATTTCTGTAATGGTTACTGGCACAGCATTGAAGGTATGGCGATACAGTCTTAACCTGCGCACTGAAACAACAAAAGCCGCATTGCGGCTTTTTCTTTCTCTATCAATGGGAAAACATTTTGTATCAACAGGAAAAGACGAATCAGGACGGGTTGTTCAGCTCATAGGCAATACGACTAAGCTCCAGCATCGAGTAACGATGTTCGACAAAGTCATACACATTGCCGGACATGGCAAGTTTATACAACGCCACAGCAGAACTGATGTCCCCCTGGGCCTGATAACGCTTGGCGAGGTAGAAATACCCTTCACACAGCCTTCCCGCCAGCTGGGCGTTGTCTGTACTGTCGTTCATCACTTTCTGGAAAAACGCTTCTTCACTGATATCGTCGAGATACATGCGGGCCAACAGCCAGCCCCAGTCGAGTTTATCTGAGCGATTGTAGCGCTCTCTCAGTTCTTGTTTTGCTTTCTCTGGCCCAAAATACTCAAGCTCTGCCAGATATAACCAAAGGGCACGGTAGGCATCATTTTCGTCGTCATGAAAATGTTTGCGCAAATCCCGAATAGCCAGTTCATAACGGCCACCGTAATACAGGGCAATACCGCGGTTACGCTCAGCAAACTGGTGTTTTTCATTCAGCTCAAGACTGGAATCAAACGCTTCATAGGCGGCGTCATACATACCGCTTTGGGTAAAATATACCCCGAGAATATTGAACACATCTGATTGTGCCGGGTTATAGGACAGGGAACGATTAAAATCAAGACGCGCCAGATCGCGAAGTCCCAGGCTGTCATTGATAAGGCCACGCTCATAGTAAAGCAGCGCCCGGTCTTTTTCTGTCAGATCGTTCCTGAGCAAGATCTGGTCGATGCGCGCGAGTTGCACTTCCTGCTGCGTAGTTGGCTGCAAAGGCACCGCCATCGGCAACATATGCCATGGCTGGTTGTTACTCACTGACGACGGGGCCGCACAGCCAGACAGCAGCAGTGCCGATCCCAATATAGTCAGTGGCAGCCAGTTAAATTTTCGCATGTGTGCTTTTCTCCTGAAAAACAAAAAGGGGGCATCGCCCCCTTTTTATACCGTGTTTCACGCTACAGCGTAAACCGTTATTATGCGTCAGCTTGTGGCTGTACGTCAGATTCAGAAGCGTCCGGCGCTTGCTCTACCGCTTCTTTCATTGACAGGCGAATACGGCCCTGGCGATCGATTTCCAGCACTTTAACCTGTACTTCCTGTCCCATTTCTACGTAGTCAGACACTTTTTCAATGCGCTTGTCTGCCACTTGTGAAATGTGCACCAGACCTTCTTTGGTGCCGATCACCGACACGAAGCAGCCGAAGTCAACGATACGGGTCACTTTACCGGTGTAAATACGGCCCACTTCCACTTCTGCGGTCAGCGCTTCGATACGTGCGATAGCCGCTTTTGCTTTCTCGCCGTCGGTCGCGGCAATCTTCACCGTGCCATCATCTTCGATTTCGATGGTGGTATCGGTTTCTTCTGTCAGGGCACGAATCACTGCGCCGCCTTTACCAATCACATCTTTGATCTTCTCTGGGTTGATCTTGATGGTATGGATACGTGGTGCAAATTCAGAAATATCGTCACGCGCAGAAGAGATGGCCTGATCCATCACATTCAGGATGTGCAGACGCGCACCTTTCGCCTGGTTCAAGGCAATTTGCATGATCTCTTTGGTGATACCTTCGATCTTGATGTCCATCTGCAGTGCAGTCACACCATCGTCAGTACCCGCCACTTTAAAGTCCATATCGCCCAGGTGATCTTCGTCACCCAGGATGTCAGATAGAACCACGAAATCGTCGCCTTCTTTCACCAGACCCATTGCGATACCCGCAACAGATTTCTTGATGGGCACACCTGCATCCATCAGCGCCAGCGATGAGCCACACACAGAAGCCATTGAAGAAGAGCCGTTAGATTCAGTGATCTCAGAAACTACACGAACGGTGTACGGGAACTCTTCCTGAGATGGCATAACAGCCGCAATACCACGCTTCGCCAGTTTACCGTGGCCAATTTCACGACGTTTCGGTGAACCTACAAAGCCGGTTTCACCCACACAATATGGAGGGAAGTTGTAGTGGAACAGGAAGTTATCAGTACGCTCACCAGTGATTTCATCAATGATTTGCGCGTCACGCTGGGTACCCAACGTCGCGGTAACCAGTGCCTGGGTTTCACCACGGGTGAACAGCGCTGAACCGTGGGTACGTGGCAGAACACCGGTACGGACATCCAGCGCGCGCACCATGTCTTTCTCACGGCCGTCAATGCGAGGCTCGCCCGCGATGATACGGCTACGGACAACCTGCTTCTCCAGGCTGCTCAACATACCCTGGATTTCACGTGCATCCAGAGATTCGTCTTGCTCCAGCAGTTGTTCAACAACCGCAGACTTGATTTCACCCACTCGGGTGTAACGCGCCATTTTTTCAGTGATTTGGTACGCTTCTGTCAGCTGTGCTTCTGCCAGCTCAGCCACACGTGCTTTCAGCTCAGTGTTAACTTCAGGTGCAGACCATTCCCATGCAGGTGTCGCCACTTCTGCTGCGAATTCTTTGATCGCGTTGATAACAACCTGCTGCTGGTCGTGACCGAACACGACTGCTTGCAGCATTTGCTCTTCGCTCAGGCGGTCAGCTTCAGACTCAACCATCAGAACGGCATTGTCAGTACCGGCAACCACCAGATCCAAACGGCTCTCTTCCAGCTCTTTGTTGCTTGGGTTCAGAACCAGCTCATCGTTGATATACCCCACACGCGCCGCACCAATTGGGCCATTGAATGGGATACCAGAGATAGACAGCGCCGCAGAGGTACCAATCATCGCAACGATGTCTGGGTTAACGTTCGGGTTAACAGAAACAACGGTCGCAATCACTTGAACTTCGTTTTTGAAGTGATCTGGGAACAGAGGACGAATTGGACGGTCAATCAGACGTGCAGTCAGGGTTTCGCCTTCAGAAGGACGACCTTCACGCTTGAAGAAGCCACCTGGGATTTTACCTGCCGCGTAAGTACGCTCTTGGTAGTTAACCGTCAGCGGGAAAAAGTCCTGTCCTTCTACCGCGTCTTTTTTACCAACGACTGATACGAATACAGAAGTATCGTCCATGCTCACCATCACGGCAGCAGTCGCCTGGCGCGCCATTACGCCGGTTTCCAACGTTACGGTGTGGTTACCGTACTGGAATGTTTTTACGATTGGATTCACGAGAAATTCCTTGTTGTTGCGCGCACGGTTGCGCTGAATTACTTAACGTTCAACGGGCTCACCAATCGCGACTAATGACAAAGTTCTCACGGTGTTGAAGAGCTTTCTCAATAGTCGCGACCTGATGGTCGACGTGGTTGACTGTGAGTCCGATGAAAGCGCCAACATTATACACGGCTATCTGATTTTCGTTAACTTGCGACAGAAAGTTTCGTGCGCAAAAACCCAATAATCCGTTTGATGCTGGTGGTTTATCCGCCAATGCGGGGAACGTGACAAGCACGCTGACA
This sequence comes from Grimontia sp. THUN1695, assembly GCF_059704325.2. NCBI lineage: Bacteria > Pseudomonadati > Pseudomonadota > Gammaproteobacteria > Vibrionales > Vibrionaceae > Grimontia > Grimontia sp. THUN1695. The sequence continues at coordinate 2,261,821 of NZ_AP046577.1, forward strand.
CTGTAGTCTGAATTGCAGGGAAACCGGGCAAGACATAAAACAAGAAAAGGAGCCGCAAGGCTCCTTCTCAGATTGCGATGCTTAAAAGCCAGCGGCTTATTAGCGACGCAGACCCAGACGAGCGATCAGTGCCAGGTAACGGTCAGCGTCTTTACGCTTCAGGTAGTCCAGAAGCTTACGACGACGAGAAACCATGCGCAGCAGGCCGCGACGGCTGTGGTGGTCACCTTTGTGCTCAGCGAAGTGGCCTTGCAGGTGGTTGATAGAAGCAGTCAGCAGAGCTACCTGTACTTCTGGAGAACCCGTGTCGTTTGCGCCTTGTGCGTATTCAGCAACGATTGCTGCTTTAGTTTCTGCATTCAGAGACATAGTCATTTCCTAAATGTAAAAGGTTTTAATTTGTGTCAGCCAATCTCTGATTCAGCCAACACCCGAGGCGGCGAATTCTACAGCGATTCCCCTGTTAAGGCAACCGCTGTTGTATTCATCACACCATAAATTTATTGCTGGGACGTACGCACCAGACGGCGGGGCTTCAACATGCCATCAGCATCGATTTCACCAACACCGATAAACGTGTGGTCATCCCCTACGGTCATGCGAAGCACTTCCCCTTCTGCAGGCGCATTCGGAATTTGTACCGACTGGCCCTGCAGGGCATAACTTGCTACTACCGGTAACAGGTTCACTTCACGTAGGTCCTGTACCGCAGTATCCAGTGGCAGAAGCAGTGGATCCAACAACTCACGTGGCTGGATACCTTGTTCACGCGCTTGTTCAAGCAATGCTTCCAGTTGTTCCAGCGTCACCATTTTTTCATACGGATAACGGGAGACGCCGGTGCGACGCAACATGGTCACATGGGCACCACAGCCCAGCATTTCGCCAAGATCATCCACGATAGTACGGATGTAAGTGCCTTTCGAGCAATGCACTTCCATTTCCACTTCATGGCCTTCAAAGCGCAGCAATGAGATATCGTAAACCGTGATCTTGCGGGCTTCGCGCGGTACTTCAATGCCTTTACGGGCGTATTCGTACAACGGCTTACCTTCGTACTTCAATGCCGAGAACATCGAAGGTACCTGCATGGTTTCGCCACGGAAAGAGGCAATAGCACGCTCCAGATCGCCAAGGCTGACTTTCACTTCACGGGTTTCTACCACTTCACCATCAGAATCAGACGTATCGGTGCGCTCGCCGAGCTTGGCGATCACACGGTAACGTTTATCTGAGTCCAGCAGGAACTGGGAAAACTTGGTCGCTTCACCAAAGCAAATCGGCAACATACCGGTAGCCAGTGGATCCAGCGCCCCTGTGTGACCCGCTTTCTCCGCAAAGTAGATGCTTTTAACTTTCTGCAATGCTGCGTTTGACGTAATGCCGGTGGGTTTATCCAGCAGGATAATCCCATCAACAGGACGTCCGCGACGACGTGGACGGCGACCCATTACTCTTCCTCTCCATCCACATCACCGCGGCGCGCTTCATCTGATTTCACCGCTTGTGAAACCAGGTTGGAGATACGCATACCTTCCGTCAGTGACGCATCAAAATAGAAGGTAATTTCAGGCGTAACACGCAGTCGGATTGCTTTACCAAGCAGGCTACGGATATAGCCCGTCGCTTCCTGGAGTGCTTCCAGGCCGCCTTGTGGGGTTTGATCCCCCATGGTCAGGAAAGTCACAAATACTTTGGCATAGGCAAGGTCGCGTGACACTTCTACGCCGGAAACAGTCACCATACCAATGCGTGGGTCTTTTATCTCGCGTTGCAGGATCAGTGCAATTTCTTTTTGCAGCTGCTGCGATACGCGTTGAGTACGGCTGAATTCTTTTGCCATAACGCTCTTCTCTCATAAGAAATGGGGGGAAAGTGCCACGCACTTCCCCCCATGGTGTTTATAAACAACCGGTTACCGTCGGTTATTAGTCGATAGTACGCTTGACTTCGACCACTTCAAAGACTTCGATTTGGTCGCCAACGCGGACATCGTTGTAGTTCTTAACGCCGATACCACACTCGTAGCCTTTTGCCACTTCTTGTACGTCGTCCTTAAAGCGACGCAGCGACTCAAGCTCACCTTCATAGATAACCACGTTGTCACGCAGTACACGGATTGGGTTGTTGCGCTTGATAGTACCTTCAGACACCACACAACCGGCAATTGCGCCCAGTTTCGGTGACTTGAACACTTCACGTACTTCAGCCAGACCCATGATTTCCTGCTTGAACTCAGGCGCCAGCATACCACTCATTGCCTGCTTCACTTCGTCGATCAATGCGTAGATAACGGAGTAGTAACGCAGATCCAGGCTTTCAGTATCAATGGTCTTACGTGCAGAGGCATCAGCACGTACGTTAAAGCCAACCAGGATAGCGTTAGACGCCGCGGCCAGTACTGCGTCAGTTTCAGTGATTGCGCCTACACCAGAGCCAACAATCTTCACTTTCACTTCGTCAGTGGACAGTTTCACCAGTGATTCAGCAATCGCTTCAACCGAGCCTTGAACGTCCGCTTTCAGTACGATGTTCAGTTCAGATACTTCGCCTTCAGCCATGTTAGAGAACATGTTCTCAAGCTTCGCTTTCTGTTGACGAGCCAGTTTCACATCACGGAACTTGCCTTGACGGTACAGGGCTACTTCACGTGCTTTACGCTCGTCACGGACAACCGTCGCTTCGTCACCTGCTTGTGGTACACCTGACAGACCCAGGATTTCCACAGGAATAGACGGGCCAGCTTCATCCACTTCTTTACCGTTCTCGTCACGCATAGCGCGAACACGGCCATACTCTAAGCCACACAGAACGATATCGCCTTTCTTCAGCGTACCTTCCTGAACCAGCACCGTTGCTACCGGACCACGGCCTTTGTCCAGGCGTGATTCGATAACCACACCACTTGCCATACCGTCACGAACAGCTTGAAGTTCCAGCACTTCAGATTGCAGCAGAATAGCTTCCAACAATGCGTCAATATTGATGCCTTGCTTCGCAGAAACGTGAACAAACATGTTCTCGCCGCCCCACTCTTCAGGGATAACATCGTGCTGTGCCAGCTCGTTTTTCACCTGATCCGGGTTCGCCGTATCTTTATCAATTTTGTTCACGGCGACAATCAGAGGAACGTCCGCCGCTTTCGCGTGCTGGATGGCTTCGATAGTCTGTGGCATTACACCATCGTCTGCAGCAACAACCAGTACCACGATATCCGTTGCCTTCGCACCACGTGCACGCATCGAGGTAAACGCTGCGTGTCCCGGAGTATCCAGGAAGGTGATCATACCGTTTTCGGTTTCAACGTGATATGCACCGATATGCTGGGTAATACCGCCCGCCTCACCCGATGCAACGTGTGCTTTACGGATGTAGTCCAGCAGCGACGTTTTACCGTGGTCAACGTGACCCATGATGGTGACAACCGGTGCGCGGGGCTCCAGCTTCGCGTTGCCATCACGATCTGACAGCACCGCTTCTTCCAGCTCGTTCTCCTTGCGAAGAACCACTTTGTGGCCCATTTCTTCCGCAACCAACTGCGCTGTTTCCTGATCAATCACTTGGTTGATGGTTGCCATGGCGCCCATCTTCATCATGGTTTTGATCACTTCGGTCGCTTTCACAGCCATCTTGTTAGCCAGTTCAGCAACAGTGACAGTTTCACCAATTTCTACATCACGGGTCACTTTCTGCGCAGGCTTTTGGAAGCCATGTTGCATAGAGGTTGGTTTCGCCATACGGCCTTTTAATTTACCGCCTTTACCACCACGGCTACGGGAAGAAGACACCTCGTCTTTCTCTTGCGCTGATTTTTTCTTCTTACGGCGACGTGGCGCAGCTTCTTGGCGACGATCTGCTTCGTCTTCCGCTTCACGTGCATATTTTGATGTGGTGGTGTGATGATCTGCTGTTTCCATTACTTCAACAACTGCAGCCTCTTGTTGACTCCAACGTTCTTCATTCAATTCTGCCATTTTGCGTGCCTCTTCTAGCTGGCGCTGACTTTCTTCTTCAGCTTTACGCTTGGCTTCCTCTTCCTGGCGACGCTTGAGTTCATCAGCTTCTTTCTTCGCTTGCGCCTCAGCTGCTTGACGAGCAGCCGTCTCTTCAGCTGTCTCGTTCGAAGCTTTTGCTTTTTCTGCCGCAATGCGTGCTTTTTCTTCTGCTTCACGCTTGGCCTTTTCTTCAGCCTCACGTTTTGCTTTTTCTTCAGCCTCACGTTTCGCTGCTTCTTCAGCTTCGCGACGGGCCTTTTCCTCTGCCTCACGCTTCGCTGCTTCTTCAGCTTCACGTTGTGCAGCTTCTTGTGCTGCACGCTGTTCTTCTAATTCACTGCGCTTCACGTAGGTACGCTTTTTACGTACTTCTACCTGAACATCCTTACTCTTTCCGCCAGCACCAGAAACACTCAGCGTGCTGCGTTTTTTGCGCTGTAACGTCAGTCGAGTTGGAGCGCTACCATCATCACCGTGCTCTCGCTTGAGGTGAGACAGCAAGGTTTGTTTCTCATCTTGGCTTACATTGTCGTCTGCCGATTTCTGAATGCCTGCATCTTGAAATTGCTTCAGCAAACGTTCTACCGGCGTATCAATTTCGTTCGCCAGCGCTTTAACTGTAACCTCTGACATTCTGCTCCTCCTTTGCTGCGCTTAAGCTTCGTCGCTGAACCAGCAAATATTGCGCGCGGCCATAATCAGCTCACCCGCTTTAACTTCATCCATTCCCTCGATATCCAAAAGATCGTCAGTACCTTGGTCAGCCAGATCTTCCAGAGTGCAGATGCCTTTCGCCGCCAGGCGGAACGCTAAATCACGCTCCAAAGCTTCCAGACCCAACAGGTCTTCTGCGGGCTCTGCACCTTCAAGGATTTCTTCTTTCGCCAACGCAATGGTGGTCAGCGCTTCTTTCGCGCGGCTACGCAATTCTTCTACGGTATCTTCATCCAGACCGTTAATCTCCAGCAGTTCAGCTGCTGGTACGTAGGCCACTTCTTCAAGTGTGGTAAAGCCTTCTTCAACCAATACGGCTGCGAAGTCTTCATCAATGTCCAGGTGCTTGCTGAACAGCTCAATTGACTGTCCCGCTTCTTCCTGATGTTTTTTCTGCAGATCTTGCACTGTCATCACGTTCAATTCCCAGCCAGTGAGCTGAGAAGCCAGACGAACATTCTGACCGTTTCGGCCGATAGCCTGCGCAAGGTTGTCTGCTTCTACGGCGATATCCATGGTGTGGGTATCTTCATCAACGATGATGGATGCGACATCAGCCGGTGCCATCGCGTTGATCACGAATTGTGCCGGATTGTCGTCCCAAAGCACGATATCAATACGTTCGCCACCCAGCTCACCAGACACTGCCTGAACACGCGCACCACGCATTCCCACGCACGCACCGACAGGGTCAATACGCTTGTCATTGGTCTTAACCGCAATTTTTGCACGAGAGCCCGGGTCACGCGCCGCCCCCATCACTTCAATCATTTCTTCGCCGATCTCTGGCACTTCAATGCGGAACAACTCGATCAGCATTTCTGGCTTAGAACGGGTCATAAACAGCTGAAAACCACGCGCTTCTGGGCGTACAGCATATAATAAACCACGCACGCGGTCGCCTGGGCGGAAGTTTTCACGTGGCAGTTGATCGTCACGTTGAATTGCCGCTTCAGCGTTGTTACCCAAATCTACGATAACCACATCACGGTTTACTTTCTTCACCACACCGGTGATCAGCTCACCTTCGTTCTCCATGAATTGTTCAACCACTTGCGCGCGCTCAGCTTCACGCACTTTTTGTACGATAACCTGCTTCGCAGTTTGTGTGGTGATGCGGTCAAACGTTACTGACTCAATCTGGTCTTCAACATAGCTTCCCAGCTCCAGGGTTTCGTCGTCAAACTGGGCCGCTTCAAGGGTGATTTCACGTGTTGGAAGGGTAACTTCTTCTACCACTAACCAACGGCGGAATGTATCAAATTCGCCGGTTTTGCGGTCGATAGCCACACGCACGTCGATGTCAGCATCGTATTTTTTCTTTGTTGCTGTAGCCAGCGCTGTCTCCAGTGCTTCAAAAATGCGCTCGCGCGGAACTGCCTTTTCGTTGGAAACCGCTTCTACGACAGCCAAGATTTCTTTGTTCATGAACTAATGCCTCATTTAACCTTAAAATGAAGGAACCAGGTTGGCCTTGGCAATATTGCTCAGGGCGAACGCTTCTTCGTTGCCATCGACCTTAATGGTGACGGTCTCGCCTTCGACAGAAAGGATCTCACCTTTCCACTTGCGGCGGTTCTGCATGGCCATTTTCAGTACAATCGTGACTTCATGGCCAACAAAGCGCTGATAATGCTCAGCTTTAAACAGTGGTCGCTCTAGACCTGGCGACGACACTTCCAGGTTGTAAGCCACAGTGATCGGATCTTCTACATCCATCACTGCACTGACCTGGCGACTCACTTCTGCACAGTCTTCTACTGTGATGCCGTTTTCGTGATCGATGTAAATACGCAGGGTAGAGTGTTGTCCTGCACGAACAAACTCAAGCCCGACCAATTCGTAGTCCAGTGCTTTCACAGGCGCTTCCAGCAAGGCAAGAAGCTGTTTTTCTAGTCCGGTCATACAAACCCCAGAAATAAAAAAAGGGCCTAAAAGCCCAGTTATCCATTCGAATGGTCATCTTTAGATAACAAAAAACCCCGAACGTCGGGGTTTAATGTAACTGGACCCTATTGCCACGACTTCTCATGGCTGATGACTGTTTTGGTCTCAATAAACAATCATCTAAAAGTGGTTGCGGGGGCCGGATTTGAACCGACGACCTTCGGGTTATGAGCCCGACGAGCTACCAAACTGCTCCACCCCGCGTCCGAACGGCGCACATTATATCGTCGCCTCACGCACTAATTCAAGTGCCATGACCTTATTCAGGATTTTTCAACTGGTGCTGAGAGCGGGACTTGAACCCGCACGCCAATTAAGGCACTGCCCCCTCAAGACAGCGTGTCTACCAATTCCACCACCTCAGCAAAATTTTAGTTCGGGATGTCGCTGTTGTTACCAGCAGCTGGCACATCACCTGACTGAATCTGCTCTACTGGCACACTCAAGTCGTCATATTCTCCGCCCACTTCGGTTTGCTTTGCAGTCAAGTTACCCAAAACGAGGCTGAGAACAAAAAATACTGTTGCGAAAATTGCAGTCATTCGGGTGAGGAAATTTCCAGAGCCGCCAGAGCCAAACACTGTGTTTGATGCTCCAGCCCCAAATGAGGCTCCCATATCTGCGCCTTTACCTTGTTGAATCAGAACCAGGCCAATGACACCAAGCGCAGCCAACAGATAAATCACAAGTAGAATTTCGTACATGGGTTCCACCTATGTTCCAAATTGTTGAGCCAGATGATCGTTTCAGTTCACTAGCGCAACTCCCATCGTTGGGAGCGGGAGAATACTAACCAAAGCCAGCAGGTGAAACAAGTAGAAAATGGAAAAAAACAGGACTTTTCATTCCGTTTGCACATCTTGTAACCAAACCAGCGTTCCCGCTCCAGTGTAATGCCTGACTCCGTCAGGCTTTTAACAACTTGACTTCACAGCTTCTGCAATTTCCAGTGCATATGCCTGAACTGCTTCTGCGTTTTCACCTTCCACCATAACGCGGATCAGAGGTTCGGTGCCAGATTTACGCAGCAGGACGCGACCCTTATCGCCCAATTTGGCTTCTACTGAAGCTTTGGCTGACAAGACTGCATCAGACTGAAGTGGATCCGCTTCACCGCTAAAACGCACATTTTCGAGCACTTGCGGGAACATGCTCATGCCATCACACAACTCTTTCAGTGACATGCCAGTGCCCACAACACTCGCCAGGACCTGCAATGCCGCTACTATCGCATCACCGGTGGTGACTTTATCCAGCAAGATCACGTGGCCGGAATTTTCTGCGCCAATGGTCCAGCCATTTTCCAACAGTTTCTCCATCACGTAGCGGTCACCCACTTTTGCGCGGGTAAACGGAATACCGAGGTTTTTCAGTGCCACTTCCATGCCCATGTTAGTCATTAACGTCCCAACGACACCACCTTTCAGTTCACCACGGCGAAGCGATTCACGGGCAATGATATAGGCTATCTGATCACCATCGACTTTATTACCTTCATGGTCAACCATGATCACACGATCGCCATCGCCATCAAACGCGATCCCCAGCATCGCCTGCTCTTCAACAACACGTTTCTGCAGCGCGCGTACGTCGGTGGCGCCCACCTGGTCATTGATGTTGGTACCATTTGGCTCAACGCCCATGGTAATCACGTCGGCACCCAACTCTTGAAACACAGAAGGTGCGATGTGATAGGTGGCACCGTGAGCACAATCGAGTACTATCTTTAACCCTTTCAGGCTCATGCTTGACGGGAAAGTACCTTTACAAAACTCGATATAGCGCCCAGCCGCATCCACGATACGTTTGGCTTTACCCAGTTGCGACGACTCTACACAAGTCAGGGGTTTTTCAAGCTCGGCCTCAATCGCCAGCTCAATCTCGTCCGGCAGTTTGGTGCCTTCAGAGGAGAAAAACTTGATGCCATTGTCATAATAAGGATTGTGCGATGCAGAAATAACAATCCCGGCTTCTGCACGGAAGGTTTGTGTCAAGTAAGCAATAGCCGGCGTCGGCATAGGTCCAGTAAATGCCGCCTGAAGACCCGCAGCAGACAGGCCAGCTTCCAATGCAGATTCCAACATATAACCTGAGATACGGGTATCTTTACCAATCAGTACTTTCTTGGTGCCCTGTTGGCTCAGTACGCGACCAGCAGCCCAGCCCAGTTTGAGCATGAAATCCGGAGTAATAGGAAATTGACCCACTTTACCGCGAACACCGTCGGTGCCAAAGTACTTACGTTCTGTCATTGTGTTTCTCCCAAAAATTCCGCCGCCTCCCGCATTGCCTGTACAACACGGATAACATCAGAGGTCTCAGCCACGTCATGGACGCGGATGATGTGTGCCCCTTTCATTGCAGCGATAGTGGCGCAAGCTAAACTTCCCCCGAGAATATCTGTCGGGGATTTTTCTAATAATTTAAAAATCATAGACTTTCTTGACATACCGGCCAGTACAGGCAGTCCATAACGGTGAAATGCGTCTAGCTGAGCCAGTAGCTGGTAGTTATGGGTCAGGGTTTTGCCAAAACCAAAGCCGGGATCTAGGACTATCTTTTGCCGGTTAATCCCTGCTTCTTCACATGCTTTTATCCGTTCATCAAAGAAGCTGAAAATATCACCAAACAGGTCTTGATAGGTAGGATTTGCTTGCATGGTACGGGGCTGCCCCTGCATATGCATAAGGCAGACTGGCACGTCTGTTTCTGCAGCTGTTTCTAACGCCCCCGTCTCCCTCAATGCCCTGACATCGTTAATCATATCTGCCCCGGCCAATACGGCTTCACGCATGACTGAGGCTTTACTTGTATCAATCGATATCCAACAGTCAAAGCGGGAGCGAATGGCTTCTATCGCAGGGATGACACGGTCCAGCTCATCTTGTTCCGCCACATCGGCCGCCCCGGGTCGCGTCGACTCCCCACCGATATCCAAAATAGTGGCACCGGATACAAGCATGCTTTCCGCATGGCGCAATGCCGCATCCAGCTGGTTAAACTTACCGCCATCAGAAAATGAATCCGGCGTGACGTTAAGGATTCCCATCACCTGAGGTGATGACAGATCAAGCATTTTGGATTGATTAAAAAGTTTCATGAGAAGGCTTTGTTCGAAGTGAAAAATTTCTATTGGCAAAAGAAAAACCCCGAGTTATCCCGGGGTTTGTTATATTCAACGTACAATTACGCTTCCGACTTGCCGTCTGGATCTACAGGCTTATTGCCTGTTTCCACTTCGCCAGAAGAGGATGGCGGCACATCAGTGCTGGCTTCTGCATTTGGCGTGCTCGGCGTGTTGTCTGAATTATCGTTCGCGCTCCAGCCAGCAGGTTCACGAACTGGACGACGTGCCATCAGGTCATCAATCTGCGCGGCATCGATTGTCTCATATTTCATCAATGCATCTTTCATTGCGTGCATGATGTCCATATTTTCTTCGATAATCTTACGTGCGCGGGTGTAGTTACGGTCAATCAGTTCGCGAATTTCGCTATCAATAAGACGCGCAGTCTCATCAGACATATGTTTGCTCTGGGTCACTGAGCGGCCAAGGAAGACCTCGCCTTCGTCTTCTGCATAAAGTAGTGGCCCCAGCTTTTCAGAGAAGCCCCATTGCGTCACCATCTTACGGGCAATATCGGTTGCGCGCTCAATGTCATTGGACGCACCGGTAGACACTTTGTCAGGGCCGTAAATCAGCTCTTCCGCCAAACGGCCGCCATACAAGCTTGAAATCATCGACTCCAGATGCTGACGCGACATACTCACGCGATCCTGCTCTGGCAAATACATCGTCACACCCAGCGCGCGGCCACGTGGGATGATAGACACTTTGTATACCGGATCGTGCTCCGGCACCAGTCGGCCAACAATCGCATGTCCCGCCTCGTGGTAAGCCGTCGACTCTTTGGTCTCTTCCGACATCACCATCGACTTACGCTCAGCGCCCATCATGATTTTGTCTTTGGCAAGTTCAAACTCAACCATAGAAACAACGCGCTTGTTACCACGTGCAGCAAACAGGGCGGCCTCGTTCACCAGGTTAGCCAGATCGGCGCCTGAGAAACCCGGCGTACCTCGAGCAATCAGTGATGCTTCAACATCGCTACCCAGCGGGACTTTGCGCATGTGAACTTTAAGAATCTGCTCACGGCCGCGAACATCTGGCAGACCTACTACCACCTGACGGTCAAAACGGCCAGGGCGCAGAAGCGCAGGGTCCAGTACATCCGGGCGGTTAGTTGCTGCAATAACGATAATGCCTTCGTTACCTTCAAAACCGTCCATCTCAACCAGCATCTGGTTCAGTGTCTGTTCACGTTCATCGTGCCCGCCACCAAGGCCTGCTCCACGCTGACGACCTACCGCATCAATCTCGTCAATGAAGATGATGCAGGGCGAGGCTTTCTTCGCCTGTTCGAACATGTCGCGAACACGGGATGCACCCACACCGACGAACATTTCAACGAAGTCAGAACCTGATATAGTGAAAAACGGTACTTTTGCTTCACCGGCAATGGCTTTTGCCAGCAAGGTTTTACCCGTACCTGGAGGACCCACCATCAAAACACCGGTCGGAATTTTACCGCCGAGCTTCTGGAAACGGCTTGGATCGCGCAGGTAATCCACCAATTCTTTCACATCTTCTTTGGCTTCATCACAGCCAGCAACGTCGTTAAAGGTGGTTTTGATTTGTTCTTCACTCATCATGCGTGCTTTGGACTTACCAAAGGACATCGCTCCTTTGCCGCCACCGCCTTGCATCTGGCGCATGAAGAAAATCCACACACCGATAAGCAGCAACATCGGGAACCAAGAGATGAAAATAGACGCAAGAATGCTGGGTTCTTCAGGTGGTGTACCGCGCACCTGAACTTTATGGTTGATCAGGTCGTCCAGCAATTTAGGATCTTGCATCACAGGCATGTAGGTGACATAGCCGGTGCCATCACGACGCGTCACCTTCAGTTCGCGATTGTTGAACTGTACATCCTGTATTTTATCCTGTCCTATTTCTTGGACGAACGAAGTGTAGTCGACTTGACGGCCAGCACTGTCGCCTGGTCCAAAGCTTTGGAAAACAGACATTAATACGACAGCGATCACCAGCCATAAAATCAAGTTTTTTGCCATGTCACTCAAGGTGTTAGCCCCGCAAAAACTATATTAATAATGGTAGAGTACTACAGTTTATACCCTGTAGCCACAATGTAGACCTCACGCGAACGTGCACGGGAGGAATCAGGTTTGCGGATTTTAACCGCTTTAAACATCTTACGCACTTCGGCCAAGTACTGATCAAAGCCTTCTCCCTGGAACACTTTGACAATAAAGGAACCGTTGGGTGCTAGCACTTCACGACACATGTCCAATGCAAGCTCAACGAGGTACATGGCACGTGCCTGATCGGAAACCAGATTGCCGCTCATATTGGGTGCCATGTCTGACATCACCACATCCACCATGTCTGGCTGGATACGGTCAAGCAACGCATTCAGCACCGCCTCTTCACGAAAATCACCTTGCAGGAATGCGACACCGGGAAGCGAGTCCATGGGTAGAATATCACAGGCAATCACCTGTCCACTATCACCGACTTGCTCTGCGGCGTATTGAGACCAGCCTCCTGGTGCGGCCCCCAAGTCCACCACCGTCATACCAGGCTTCAGCAGTTTATCCTTACCTTGTATCTCTTCGAGCTTAAAAATAGCTCGCGAACGAAAGCCTTTTTTCTGGGCTTCCTGAACATATTTATCATCAAAATGTTCTTTCAACCAGCGACTAGAGCTCGCTGAGTGTTTCTTTTTGCTCATGTTTTACCTGACCCACAACACTGCCGAAAATGTCTTACGGCGAATCTCAGGGGGATATTTGTTCAGTTTGAATAGAGATGGCGGTAGAATGTCACGTTTTCAACCCCGATAAAACAATAAATCGAGTCATCAATGAATCTAAGCACAAAACAAAAGCAGTATCTGAAAGGCCTTGCGCACAACCTGAAACCGGTTGTTCTTATGGGGGCAAATGGCCTGACAGAAGCCGTGCTTGCGGAGATTGAAATCGCTCTCGATCATCACGAATTAATCAAGGTGAAAGTGGCATCAGAAGATCGTGACACTAAGAACTTGATTGTAGAGGCAATCGTTCGTGAAACGAACGCGGAGAAAGTACAGGTTATCGGCAAGATCCTGGTACTTTACCGCCAAAGCGAAGAGCGCAAAATCGAATTGCCACGGAAGTAAAAAAGGCCGCTCAGCGGCCTTTTTTATCCTTGGTGACTGTAACAATCGCTAACATTTTTGTTGAAACAGACATCCATCATCAAATGTATTTGACGCTCTCGATTTCAAACTCTTTGACGCCGCCCGGTACAGTGATCGCCACTTCATCACCTTCTTCTTTACCAATAAGGCCACGGGCAATGGGTGAGTTGACGGAAATCAGGTTCTTTTTGAAATCCGCTTCGTCATCACCCACGATTTGGTAGGTCACCTCTTCATCAGTGTTAGCATCAATCAGGGTGACAGTCGCGCCGAAAATCACTTTGCCATTGTTTGGCATCTTTGCAATATCGATCACCTGAGCCACAGAAAGCTTGTATTCAATGTCACGAATCTGCGCTTCGCAAATGCCTTGCTCTTCGCGGGCTGCATGGTATTCGGCATTTTCTTTAAGGTCACCAAGCTCTCGTGCTTCTGCAATTGCTTGTGTAATGAGCGGACGGCGTTTTAACAGGCGGTCCAGCTCATCTCTAAGCAGCTGCTCGCCACGCACAGTCATTGGTACTTTATCCATAAATGACATTACCTCTGTGACCAAAACCATAGGTTTTGGCAAAAACAAAGCCACGCCCAGACAAAGCTTGAGCGCAGCAGACGAATAAGTTTCATCTCAGTGTAAACAAGTTATCCGTTTAGATCATCAACGAATTCATTCTGACGAAATACCTTCCTACTTCCTTATTACGACGACCATATTCCCAAAAACATTTCTCCAACGCAAATCACACAAACCAAAGAATGCAAGAATATTTCCATCGCCGACAAACATAAAAATTTATAAAAGTATCACCTCTTACGGAACCTCAGCAGAAAAACTTATCACCATGTTTTAAAACAGAAAAAACATACATAAAAATATAAAAAACACCGTTTTCTACTTGTTTTTTGATTGTTTTACTAACAGTAAGAAATCGGTAGCGGTTACAAACAAGACATCGCGACGTTTGGAGGCAACGTCCCGACACTCACATTTATATAAAGGACAACATAATGAACAAAAAGTTGATTGCTCTTGCAGTAGCGGCAGTAGCGTCTACCTCTGTATCTGCTGCTGAAATCTTTAACGACGGTACTTCATCTCTGGCTATCGGTGGCCGTGCTGAAGCACGTGCAGCTATCAAAGACGGTGATGTAACTGACAACAGTCGTGTTCGTCTGAATGTTATGGGTACTACCCAAATCTCAGAAGGCGCATACGGTATTGGTTTCTTTGAACAAGAGTTCACCACTAACGATGCTGTTCTTAATGGTGATAAGGATGAAACCCGTTACCTGTTTGCAGGTATTGGCTCTGACTACGGCCTGGTTACCTACGGTAAAAACGATGGCTCTCTGGGTGTAATCACTGACTTTACCGATATCATGGCGTACCACGGTAACGGTGCAGGCACTAAAATCGCTGTTGCAGACCGTACTGATAACAACTTAGCTTACATGGGCGAGTTCGGTGGTCTGACCGTTAAAGCCAACTATGTATTTGATACTGTGAGCGAAGGCTCTAGCAACACAGTTATTACTGACCGTGTTGGCGGCTACTCTGCATCTGCAATCTATAACTTTGATTTTGGCCTGGCACTGGGTTTAGGCTACGCTGAGCAAGGTAAAAATAACACTGAAGAGAGCCAGGTAATGCTTGCTGCCTCTTACACTGTAGGTGATTTCTACTTTGCAGGTCTGATCGCAGATATAGAAGCAGGCCAAGGTGTATACCGTGCAGAAGCAGCTGGCTTTGAATTGGCAGCAGCTTACACCATGAACCAAACTAAGTTCACTGCTACCTACAACTACCAGGAAGCAGAAAAATCAGGTATCAAGCAAAATACGGTTGATCAAATCGCAATTGATGCGACTCACTTCTTCAACGACAACTTCCGCGCCTACGCCTCTTACAACTTCAACCTGCTTGACGAAAAAGAGGTATTTCACAAACTTGATGCAGAAGACGAGCTGGTATTCGGTCTGCGTTACGACTTCTAATTCCCTGTTAAGCTAAAAACTTAATAAGGATCCGAAAACGCCTACCTCTGTGTAGGCGTTTTTTGTACCATACTGGATCGGCCTTCTTTCTCGGAGACACCATGGTGCAAGTGCTTATTTTCCTCTTGTTGCTGCCTCTCTCTTTTGCTGCCAGCGCAGTGCCACTCAATAAAATCAAAGCCATGCTCCCGGCAGGCAGCCAATTAGCGTTATCGGTGTATGACGTCAGTATCGGCACAGAAATTATCTCAGCAGACAATGACATCCTGTTACCCCCAGCCAGTACCCAAAAAGTGGTCACAGCACTGGCTGCGACGCTTTCTTTACCACCAGATTTCACCTTTGATACTACTCTGGAGCAAGTTGGTCAGGATCTGGTGTTCACTTTCAGTGGCGACCCTACCCTGACCCGCAACGACATACGCCTTCTGATCAGCGCCTTAAAAGCCAAAGGCATCCAACATATTCGTGGCGATATCTGGTTGGATGGCAGCATATTCAGTGGCTATGAACGTGCCATCGGCTGGCCGTGGGATATTCTGGGCGTGTGCTACAGCGCCCCATCCAGCGCGATTGCCTTGGAGCGAAACTGTGTTCAGGGCGCAATCTACAGCGAAAAAAACCAGCCACATACCCGGGTGTTCGTCCCTGAACACCAACCTGTTAAGGTCACCACTGACGCCATGGCGGTCACCCAATCACAACAGGAACAAAACCTGTGTGACTTGGAGTTGCATTATGACAGTAACAATCACTATCAGCTCAGCGGTTGTCTGGCCCACCGCAGTGCTCCCCTCCCGCTTAAGTTTGCTATCCAGAATCCACAAAAATATGTGCAGGATACCCTTCAGGCTGAACTTAAAACCGCCGCCATTATCGTTGACGGAAAAATAAAAACTGGATCGCCTACAGGAACACGCACACTACTGGCAAAACACCGATCCGACAACCGCGATGCCCTGCTGGAAACCATGTTGAAACGCTCGGACAACCTGATTGCCGATAACCTGCTGAAAATAATTGGCCACCGCTATTACAACCAACCGGGGACCTTTGCCAATGGAGCAGCGGCAATAAAAGCCATTTTGCTGGAGAAAACAGGCATAGATTTGACCCATGCAGTGATTGTGGATGGCTCAGGGCTGTCGCGGAATAACCGGATGACGGCATCCCAATTGATGGACGTACTCCAATATGTTTATGCTCATCCCCAACTTGGCCTGCTTGCTATGCTGCCAGTTTCGGGCGTTGATGGCACATTGAAGTACCGTGCCAGCGTCCGTCATGCGCCGCTTAAACAAAGGCTAATCGCCAAAACTGGCTCGCTGTATGGCAGTTATAACCTTGCCGGCGTATTAAAAACCGATCTCGGGAAGGATCTGCTGGTGGTCCAACTGGTCACCAACTACCACATACCGGACTCTGAGGAACGTCCTGACAATGTCGCCAGCCCTATCACCCAGTTTGAGAGGGAATTGTATCAGGCGCTTTTGACATCAAGCCTCACTATGCGCTGACAGGAAATTAATAAAAAACCCGCCACGAAGGCGGGTGTGATGCTTATCTGGATTCCGGCTCATTGATTTATGCCCTTTCCAACTGAAACCAGGTGGTCTGGGCATATTTATCTGTTACTTGCCGTATTTTTCTGCCACGCGCGCGTGCAGCTCCTGAACAGAGTTTACTTTCGACAGGTCTGCGGCCGCATGCGCCATACAGGTTGCAAATGCCGCGTTCAATGTCGTAGTGTAGTTCACTTTCTCAGCCAGCGCACCGCGACGCAGGACTTTTGAGTCCTCAATCGCCTGACGGCCTTCGGTGGTGTTAATGATGTAGCTGTATTCACCATTCTTGATACGGTCAAGAATATGAGGACGCCCTTCATGCACTTTGTTCACCAGACGCGGGTTAATACCTGCTTCACCCAGCACGACCGCCGTACCGTGAGTCGCATCCAGCTCAAAGCCCAGTTTGATAAGCTTAGCCGCAAGATCTACTACACGTTGCTTGTCGTTGTTACGTACAGACAGCAGCGCACGGCCCTGTTCGGTATAGGTTTTACCACAACCCAGGTCCGCTTTTGCAAACGCTTCTGCAAAGGTATCGCCCACCCCCATCACTTCGCCGGTTGAACGCATTTCTGGGCCAAGCAGTGGGTCAACGCCCGGGAACTTATTAAATGGCAAAACAACTTCTTTCACAGAGTAGTAAGGCGGAATGATTTCCTGGGTGAAGCCCTGTGATTCCAGAGACTGGCCTGCCATTACCCGAGCCGCAATTTTCGCCAGTGGCGCACCGGTCGCTTTCGACACGAAAGGTACAGTACGCGCTGCACGTGGGTTAACCTCAATCAGGTACACTTCACCGTCTTTCACGGCAAACTGGGTATTCATCAGGCCACGGACGCCAAGCTCAAAAGCCAGCTTCTCAACCTGACGGCGCATTTCGTCCTGAATGTCCTGACTCAGGGTGTAAGCAGGCAATGAACATGCCGAGTCACCGGAGTGAACACCCGCTTGCTCGATGTGCTCCATGATACCGCCAATCACCACACGCTCACCGTCACAAATCGCATCAACGTCGACTTCGGTTGCGTCATCCAGGAAGCGATCCAGCAAAACTGGCGATTCGTTCGATACACTGACTGCTTCGTTGAAATAGCGGCGCAGATCGCTTTCGTCGTAGACGATTTCCATAGCACGGCCACCCAGCACATAAGACGGGCGCACCACCAGTGGATAGCCAATTTCACGTGCTTTTTCTACTGCCTGCTCTAACGCTGTTACTGTGGCGTTTGCGGGTTGTTTAAGGCCCAGACGCTCAACAGCTGCCTGAAAGCGCTCACGGTCTTCCGCGCGGTCAATCGCATCCGGGCTGGTACCAATGATAGGCACACCGGCCGCTTCCAGCGCACGCGCCAGTTTCAGTGGCGTCTGACCGCCATACTGAACAATAACCCCTTTGGGCTTTTCAACCCGTGCAATAGCCAATACATCTTCCAACGTGACTGGTTCAAAGTACAGACGGTCAGAGGTGTCGTAGTCCGTGGAAACCGTTTCAGGGTTACAGTTAACCATGATGGTTTCATAGCCGTCTTCACGCAGCGCCAGCGATGCATGAACACAGCAATAGTCAAACTCGATACCCTGACCAATACGGTTTGGACCACCACCCAGCACCATGATCTTCTCTTTGTCTGACGGGTTCGCTTCACACTCTTCATCATACGTAGAGTACATGTACGCGGTATCAGAGGAGAATTCTGCCGCACAGGTATCCACACGCTTGTAGACAGGGTGGATATCGAACTGGTCACGCAGTTTGCGAATTTCCCCTTCGCCTACACCCAACAACTTACTCAGGCGTGCATCAGAGAAACCTTTACGCTTGAGTTTACGCAGTACCTTGGCATTTAAGCCGGCAAAGCCGCCTTCTTTGACTTCGGCTTCCAGCTTCACAATCTCTTCGATTTGAACCAGGAACCAACGGTCGATATTGGTCAGCTTGAATACGCCATCTACAGACATGCCTGCGCGGAATGCGTCTGCGATGTACCAGATACGCTCTGCACCGGCATCTTTCAGCTCGTGGCGGATTTTGGTCAGTGCATCCGGCGCATCCAGATCCACCATTTCGTCGAAACCGGTCGCGCCTACTTCCAGACCACGCAGGGCTTTTTGCAGCGATTCCTGCTGGTTACGGCCAATCGCCATCACCTCACCGACAGACTTCATCTGAGTAGTCAGGCGATCATTCGCACCGGCAAATTTTTCGAAATTAAAGCGTGGGATTTTGGTCACCACGTAATCGATGGTCGGTTCAAACGACGCTGGGGTTGCGCCGCCTGTGATGTCGTTCATCAGCTCATCAAGGGTAAAACCGACTGCCAGTTTTGCTGCCACTTTTGCAATCGGGAAGCCGGTTGCTTTTGATGCCAGTGCGGAAGAGCGTGATACACGCGGGTTCATTTCGATGATAACCATACGGCCATCTTTCGGGTTGATACCAAACTGCACGTTAGAGCCACCGGTTTCTACGCCAATTTCACGCAGCACGGCCAGCGAGGCATTACGCATCAGCTGGTACTCTTTGTCAGTCAGGGTTTGCGCCGGAGCCACCGTGATGGAGTCTCCGGTGTGGATGCCCATGGCATCGACGTTTTCGATAGAGCAGACGATAATGCAGTTGTCGTTCTTATCACGGACCACTTCCATTTCGTACTCTTTCCAGCCGATCAGGGATTCGTCAATCAGCAGTTCGTTGGTCGGTGAAAGATCCAGTCCGCGGCGACAGATTTCATCAAATTCTTCTTTGTTATAGGCGATACCGCCGCCGGTGCCTCCCATAGTGAAAGAGGGACGGATAATACAAGGGAAGCCGACCATATCGAGGACTTTGTATGCCTCTTCCATGCTTTTCGCCGTAGCGGCACGGGGACATTCCAGGCCAATAGACTTCATGGCTTTATCAAAGCGTGAACGGTCCTCCGCTTTGTCAATCGCATCCGCGGTTGCGCCAATCATTTCCACGCCAAATTCAGCCAGCACGCCGTGTTTTTCCAGATCCAATGCACAGTTCAGTGCCGTCTGGCCCCCCATGGTCGGCAGCACCGCATCCGGGCGTTCTTTGGCGATAATATTGCGGACCACTTCCCACTGAATAGGCTCGATGTAGGTCGCATCAGCCATTTCCGGGTCGGTCATGATGGTTGCAGGGTTAGAGTTCACCAGAATGACACGGTAACCCTCTTCACGCAGCGCTTTACACGCCTGTGCACCTGAATAGTCGAACTCACACGCCTGACCGATAACAATCGGGCCTGCGCCAAGGATAAGAATACTTTGGATATCTGTACGTTTTGGCATTCTCTGCTACTCCGGTTTACGCGCTGTGTTGCTTGATCAGTTCAATAAAATGGTCGAAAAGCGGTGCCGCATCATGCGGACCCGGACTCGCTTCAGGGTGTCCCTGGAAGCTGAAAGCAGGCTTATCCGTGCGGTGGATACCTTGCAATGATCCGTCGAACAGAGATTTGTGCGTCGCGCGCAGATTTGTAGGAAGCGTTTCTTCGTCTACAGCAAAACCATGGTTTTGACTGGTGATCATCACCACATTGCGGTCCAGATCCTTTACTGGGTGGTTGGCACCGTGATGGCCGAACTTCATTTTGACTGTTTTAGCGCCGCTTGCCAGTGCCAGAATCTGGTGACCCAGACAGATGCCAAAAATCGGCAGGCCTTTGTCCAGGAACACTTTGGTCGCTTCAATCGCGTAGGTACAGGGCTCTGGGTCGCCAGGGCCATTTGACAGAAACACACCGTCCGGGTTCATTGCCAGCACGTCTTCTGCTGATGTCTGTGCGGGCACAACTGTCAGGCGGCAGCCGCGGTCTACCAGCATGCGCAGGATATTGCGCTTGGCACCAAAATCGTAAGCCACCACATGATATGGCAGTTCGCTATCGCTTTTCGCTTCTGGCAAGCCGCCTTCCAGTGTCCATGAGCCTTGTTTCCACTCATAGGCTTCAGCGGTAGTCACTTCTTTCGCCAGATCCATGCCTTTCAGGCCCGGGAAATCTTTTGCTTTTGCCAGTGCCAGCGCTTCATCAATATTGTCACCTGCCACGATGCAGCCATTCTGCGCCCCTTTCTCGCGCAGCAGGCGGGTCAGTTTGCGGGTATCAATGTCAGCAATACCAACGATATTTTGGGCTTTCAGATAATCAGAAAGGGATTGCTGATTTCGGAAGTTGGAAGCGATAAGGGGGAGGTCGCGGATGACCAGGCCTTGGGCGTGGATTTGGGAGGATTCTTCGTCTTCGGTATTAGTACCGGTATTGCCAATGTGGGGATAAGTCAGGGTAATGATTTGCTGGGAATAGGAAGGATCGGTGAGAATTTCTTGGTACCCCGTCATCGAGGTATTAAAAACGACTTCACCAACAGCAGTTCCATCAGCACCGATGGATTCACCGTGGAAGACAGTCCCGTCTTCCAGGACTAAGAGCGCAGACTTGCTCAAGATAACCTCCAGATAAATAAAAATGCAAAAAAGGCATATAGTTTTGCATTAAAGCTTTCCATATCTATGTCGCATTATGCGAAAGCAGATTTTTGACAAATTGCGCGCATTCTAGAGATCGAATCGATCCCTGTCAATAAGCGTTTCAAAATTGAATGTTACTTATAGGCACAAGCTGCCATTTCATCATTCAAAGGGGTAAAAATCAGGGTTATCTCTTGAAATTGATCCTAAATAACCTAAAACAGGTTATCTCTTCGCCTGCACCTGTATTTAAAGGTACAGACATGCAGATAACTTATCACGCAACCGTTTTACTGAAACACTTTAACTATACTTTTGCGCAGCATAAACACAAAAATGCCCCAGTGACATTTTTACACCAATTAACTTCAGCTTTTTTTGAGGCAAATGAAGATATAAATGAAATGAACATTCAGGAGGGAAAACTATGCAGCAGAAAACATCACACTGCATAGTTATACTGTTTTCGTCTAAAAGAAATACCGAGACTTAGAGGGAGTCCAACGCCAATACATCTTGCATGGTGTAGAAACCGGCTTCTTTTGATGCCAGCCAGATCGCCGCACGTACAGCACCGTTGGCAAAGGTCATACGGTTAGAGGCTTTGTGGGTAATTTCCACGCGCTCACCGATATCAGCAAAAATGGCTGTGTGCTCGCCGACGATATCACCCGCACGAATGGTCGCAAAACCGATCTCATCACGACTACGCTCGCCGGTAATGCCTTCTCGCGCGTACACGGCAACATCACTCAATTTATTGCCCATAGCACCTGCAATTGCCTCACCCATGCCAATTGCTGTTCCTGAAGGTGCATCAACCTTGTGACGGTGGTGCGCTTCTACGATCTCGATATCACAATAACCGCCCATCACTTTGGCAGCTTTCTCCAGCAGCTTAAACACCAGATTCACACCTACGCTGTAGTTAGGCGCCATGACGATACCCACATTGGTAGCAGCATCAATCTGTGCGCGCTGCGCATCTGTAAAACCTGTTGTGCCTATCACCAGACGTTTGCCATATTCACGGCACAGCTCAAGGTTAGCCAGTGTGGCAACCGGCGCAGTAAAATCAATGATGACATCAAACTGATCGGCGACTTTTGCCAGATCATCAACAATCGACACATCACGCTTGCCAATACCGGCCAGCTCCCCTGCGTCGGTACCAATCAAACTGGACTCTGGGCGTTCACTCGCGGCAGCCAATACCGCACCATCCATCGTGTCGATAGCCTGAATAAGCTGTCGGCCCATACGACCAGCAGCACCCGCAATTGCAATGCGAACCATCTTTTTCCCCTTTTAACTTCCTGTCAACGCAGCCTTCGCTGCGAGATAACACTACTTTGTCTCCACTGTACCCTTTTCAAAGCGTGATGTGAATCAACATCAAGGCATAGAAAAGGGAGCCTTGGCTCCCTCAAAAGTCAAACATGGGTTCAGTTTACGTGTTTCACCTGAAGTTCTTTAGGAACCTCAAAGACCATGTTCTCTTCACGGCCTTTCAGCTCTTCCACCGACGTGCCTCCCAGCGACTCTATTCGTGCAATGATAAGGTTCACCAGCTCTTCCGGTGCTGACGCCCCTGCCGTCACACCCACTTTGCTTTTACCTTCAAACCACTCTGGCTTCACATCTTCCGCACAATCGGTGAGATAACCTGGCGTTCCCAGCTTTTCACTCAGCTCACGTAAGCGGTTTGAGTTGGAACTGTTTTTCGAGCCGACTACCACCAGCACATCACTCTGCGTTGCCAGATCGCGCACCGCATCCTGACGGTTTTGAGTCGCGTAGCAAATGTCATCTTTGCGCGGCCCTTGAATATCGGGAAAGACCTTACGCAGTGTTTCAATCACTTCTGCGGTTTCATCTACCGACAAGGTTGTCTGGCTGACAAAATGGAGGTTTGATGGGTCTTTCACGTTCAGTTTGTAGACGTCTTCCGGCTTTTCAACCAGATACATGCCACCGGTTTCGCTGGCATATTGTCCCATGGTCCCTTCCACTTCCGGGTGACCAGCATGACCAATCAGTATCACTTCCATATTACGGCGGCTCGCCCGAGCCACTTCCATATGGACTTTGGTGACCAGCGGGCAGGTGGCATCAAAGACAGTCAGTTTGCGCGCTTTCGCTTCGTTGCGAACGGCCTGAGAAACGCCGTGCGCCGAAAAAATCACAATGCTGTCATCCGGCACTTCATTCAGTTCTTCAACAAAAACGGCACCACGTGCTTTCAGTCCTTCCACCACAAAACGGTTATGCACCACTTCGTGACGGACATAAATAGGTGGCTGGTATAACTCCAGGGCACGTTCAACGATACTGATCGCGCGATCAACACCGGCACAAAACCCACGGGGGTTAGCGAGCATGATTTTCATGGGGTAGCCTTTTAAGCAACACTGACAATTTCAACATCAAAGATAACACGGTGGCCCGCTAGCGGGTGATTGAAATCCACGGTGACCGATTCGCCTGTCACATCGGTGATCAAGCCAGGGATCTCCTGGCCACCCGGGCCCGAAAACGCAATAATCGTGCCTTCCTCGGCAGGGGCATCACTGGCAAACTGGCGCCTGTCCATGTGCTGGACATTGTCTGGATTAGGGTGACCAAATGCATCTTCCGGTTCCAGCGTAAAACTGGCGGCTTCACCTTCTTTTAAACCGAGCAGACATTTTTCAAAGTTCGGTGTCAGGCTGCCATCGCCCATTACCAGCTTGGCAGGTTTACCTGACGTTTTGGTACTGTCTGCCACCGAACCGTCTTCGAGTTTAATGGTGAAATGCATGATCACTTCACTGTTGGCGCTAATTTGCGACATTGGCTCACATCCTATGTTATCGGGCGGATTCGCCCCAACTCCCCAAATATATTTGGGTTATCACGTTTTTTATACGACTTGGCGCCGGCCACAGAGCAGCCAGCGCCAAATTTTTATTTATCGTGCTGAAGGGTGTTTATTCCGCTTCAGCCTGCGGCTTTTTTGAGGCAATCACGCTTTCCAACACAATCAACCCCGCCCCCACCACGATCGCGGTATCGGCAAGGTTGAACGCCGGCCAGTGGTTGCTCCCGAGATAAAAGTCAAGAAAATCGACCACAAAACCATGCACCAGGCGATCAAAAAGATTGCCAATCGCACCGCCAATCACCAACGCATAGGCAATGTTCAGGATCCGGTTACTGGCAGGCGTTGAACGCATCCAGTACATCAGCAAGCCTGATACACTCAGGGCAATGATGGCAAAAAACCAGCGCTGCCAGCCGCCAGCATCACTCAGAAAACTGAATGCGGCACCATAATTATGGACATACAGCAGGTTAAAAAACGGCAATATCTCGATACGGTTTGGCCAGCCATACCCCATCGTATTCATCACCAGCAATTTACTGCCGATATCCAGCACGAACACCAGAAGCGCCAGCCACAGCCAGCGCAGTCCTGATTGTTTCGCTGTCAGATCTTTCATCCAGCTTTCCTATCGTTGCTCATTACGCGAACTGGCGCGTTTCGCCTTCGCCATCGATATTGCTCACGCAACGGCCACAAATGGTTTTGTGACCTTCGATGGTGCCCACATCTGCAACATAGTGCCAGCAGCGCTCGCACTTCTCAGCGCCTGACTTGGCAACAGCAACAGACAAGCCTTCCACTTCCGTCGCTACCGCGACTTCCGGTGCACTGTCAGTTGCAACTACGTCAGCTTTCGAGGTCAGCAGCACGAAGCGAAGTTCGTCACCCATGGCCTGCAGTTTGGCTGCAAACTCAGGTTTTGCATAAAGCGTCACTTCTGCTTCCAGTGAACCACCGATGATCTTCTCGTTACGCGCCGATTCCAGCACCTTGTTCACTGCGCCACGGACGCGAAGCAATTCAGCCCAGAATGCGTTATTCAGTTGTTCGTCTTCGCCCAGACCGAACAGGCCGTCATACCACACTTCAGTGAACACGAACTTGTTGCGTTTGCCTGGCATTTCGTTCCAGATTTCATCGGCTGTGAACGACATGATTGGCGCCATCCAGCGAACCAGTGCCTCTACGATATGGAACAGTGCAGTCTGGCAGCTTCGGTGCGCATGGGCACCCGCTTTTGCGGTGTACTGACGGTCTTTGATAATGTCGAGATAGAACGAGCCCATCTCTACCGAACAGAATTGCATCAGGCGCTGCGTCACTGCGTGGAAGTTGCACTCATCATATGCTTTGACGATCTCTTCCTGTGCTTCCAGCGCTTTGCCGACTGCCCAGCGGTCTGCTACCACCAGATCTTCTGCTGCCACCAGATCAGTTTCCGGATTGAAACCGTTCAGGTTTGCCAACAGGAAACGGGCGGTGTTACGGATACGGCGGTATGCATCAGCGCTGCGCTTGAGAATTTCATCAGAAACCGTCATCTCGCCAGTGTAATCAGTCGATGCGACCCACAGGCGCAGGATGTCACCACCCAGCTTGTTCATCACGTCCTGAGGCGAAATCACGTTACCGATAGATTTCGACATCTTGCGACCCTGACCATCAACCGTGAAGCCGTGGGTCAGAACCTGCTTGTACGGTGCATGGTTTTTAATCGCTACCGATGTCATCAGGGACGACTGGAACCAGCCACGGTGTTGGTCAGAGCCTTCCAGATACATGTCTGCTTCCTGACCGGCAAACTCTTCACGCTGATTAACCACTGCGTAGTGCGTCGCACCGGAGTCAAACCATACGTCCAGGGTATCCAGCACTTTCTCGTAATTTGCTGCTTCTGCGCCAAGCAGCTCTTCGGGATCAAGATCCCACCATGCCTGAATGCCGGATTGCTCCACTTTCTGCGCCACTTTTTCAATCAGCTCAACCGTGTCAGGATGCAATTCTGCCGTTTCTTTGTGAACGAACAGGGCAATGGGCACACCCCAAGTACGCTGACGGGAGATACACCAGTCAGGACGGCCTTCCACCATCGCTTCAATGCGGTTTTGGCCCCACTCAGGGATCCATTGTACATTTTTGATCTCTTCCAGCGCCTTGGCACGCAGGCCTGCTTTCTCCATCGAGATAAACCACTGCGGAGTTGCTCGGAAGATGATGGGCGTTTTATGGCGCCAACAATGTGGGTAACTGTGCTCATAAGCGTGATAGTGCAGCAACGCATCGTGTGCTTTCAGCACGTCCACAACATTGTCGTTGGCTTTCAGTACATGCTGGCCGGCAAACAGTTCGGTGTCTGGCAGGTAAACACCGTTGCTCCCCACAGGGTTAGCCACTTCAAGGTTATATTTCTGGCCAACCGCGAAGTCTTCCTGACCATGGCCAGGTGCGGTGTGAACTACACCGGTACCGGATTCGGTCGTCACGTGATCGCCCAGGATCACAGGAACATCGAAGCTGTAGAATGGGTGGTGAAAACGCAGCAGTTCCAGCGCGTCACCTTTACAGAAGCCAAGGTTATGGAAATGCTCAATACCGGCACGGTCCATCACCTCTTTCGCCAACTCTGATGCCATGATCAGACGGCGTGGTGTGTCACCTTCGACCTGAACCAGCACGTACTCCAGGTGATCAGAGACAGCAACAGCACGGTTAGCTGGCAAGGTCCAAGGCGTGGTGGTCCAGATAACGATAGACACCTCACCCTGGCCTTCATGGCCTTCTTTCAGGTTGAATTTAGACAGCACCGCCGCCTCATCAACCGCGCGGAACATCACGTCAATCGACGGGGACACCTTGTTATAGTACTCCACCTCGGCCTCTGCCAGCGCAGAACCACAGTCTGTACACCAGTGAACAGGCTTGAAGCCTTTGTGCAGGTGGCCGTTACCGGCGATTTTGCCCAGCGCACGGATGATGTTGGCTTCGGTGTCGAAGTCCATGGTCAGGTATGGCTTGTCCCATTCACCCAGTACGCCCAGGCGTTTAAAGTCCGCCTTCTGGCCTTCAACTTGCTGCGCGGCGTACTCACGGCATTTTTCGCGAAATTCAGCCGCAGACACTTTCTGACCTGGCTTGCCAACTTTTTTCTCGACCATCAGTTCAATAGGCAGGCCGTGACAGTCCCAACCAGGTACGTAAGGTGCGTCGAAGTCCGAAAGGGTTTTGGACTTGATAATAATGTCTTTAAGAATTTTGTTTACGGAGTGACCAATGTGAATATTGCCGTTTGCATACGGAGGGCCGTCATGCAGGATGAAAGATTTTTTGCCTTTCTTCGCTTTACGGATTTCACCGTAAAGATCTTCGTCATACCAGCGCTTGAGCATTTGTGGCTCACGCTGTGCAAGATTACCTCGCATCGGAAACGCGGTTTCCGGCAGGTTTAAGGTATCTTTAAAGTCACTCATTGATTGTTCATTCCGTATATGGACGTTTAGACATTATTTCATATCATGCCCAGCTAGCCACGCACGCGCTGTCTGGGCATCAATTTCGATTTGGGCTTTCAGCTCATCAAGCGAGCTGAATTTCATTTCGTCGCGCAGCTTGTGGAGAAGCTGCACTTCAATTTGGCGACCATAGAGATCTTTCTCCAAGTCGAACAGGTGTACTTCCAGTTGCTGGCGCACCCCATTGACGGTAGGACGCGTACCAACATTCGCCACGCCTCCCTGCCACTGTCCACTATCTATGCCGCCAACACGAACCACATAAACACCTGACACCGGGGATACCCGGCGTTTTAATGGCACATTGGCTGTAGGAAAACCGATAGTACGCCCCAGCTTCTTGCCGTGAGAAACCCGTCCACTGATGCTGTAAGGCCGCCCCAGCATTTGTTCAGCTTCATGCTGTTGCCCGGCGGCCAGCACTTCACGGATTGCTGTGCTGCTGACACGCTGCTCAGACACAGTGAAGCTGTCGGTGCTGACCACTTCAAAACCGGCCAATGCAGCCTGATTTTGCAGATAACAGAAATCGCCCTGACGCCTTGCGCCAAAGCGGAAATCATCGCCAACCACGAGAAACTTAACACCCAATTGTTCAGCCAACAAGCGATGAACAAAGTCATGGGGGGTAATGGCAGCGAATTTAGCGTTAAAATTCACCATGACAAGGCGTTCAACACCCAATTTGGCGAGTTGAACGTACTTATCGCGTAACCTTGTGAGTCGCGCCGGCGCTTTTTCACCTGCAAAAAGCTCCCGCGGCTGGGGTTCAAACAACATCACCGTAGGAGGTAATCCAAGTTCGCCCGCTTTTTCCACTACACGGCGCAGCACTTCCTGGTGCCCCAGATGGACACCGTCAAAGTTACCAATTGTCATCACGCAACCACGGTGCCTGTCGCGGATGTTATGGATACCCCGAATCAATTCCATAGCGGTAACACTGCTTTCCCCTTAAAAACCGACGGATTATATACTAATCCTGCTGTTCAATCAGCCTTCTGCACGAAGTTGGTGCGGACGCAGACCCAAAATCACCAACGCGATGACGTAAGTACCTGCACCCGCAGCAATTAACCCTGCCAACGTATACCCCCGTTGCCACAAGCTCATGGCCAGCCATTGCTCGAAGGCAGGCATCAGGTAGTAAAGTACACTCCCCATCAGGGCAACCCCTAACACCAAGCGCAGGGTAAAGATCACCGTTTCCCGGCTCACCCGGTATACCTGTTGTTTGTGCAGCCCCCGATACAACAGGGCCGCATTCACCAGCGCCGACAATGCCGTGGCGATCGCCAGCCCGACATACCCATAGAAGTAAGCAAAAATAAGGTTGAAGACCATATTGCTCACCATGGCGATAATGCCGTAACGCACCGGTGTTTTGGTGTCCTGGCGGGCAAAGTATCCCGGCGCAAGTACCTTAATCAGCATAAAATTCAGCAGACCCAAGGTATAGGCAATCAACGACATGGATGCGGCGGTTACATCGTCCGCCCCAAACTCGCCACGCATAAACAGTACCATCAGCATCGGCTTGGCGAGCACAATCATGCCGACCATGGCTGGCACACCCAATAGCAATACCATGCGCACCCCCCAATCCATGGTGGAAGCAAAATGGCCGGCTGACTGCTCAACGTGTTTCTTTGACAGTGCTGGGAGGATCACCGTGGCAATCGCAATACCAAACAGGCCAAGCGGAAACTCCAGCAAGCGATCAGAGTAATACAGCCAACTGATAGAGCCGGTAGCAAGGAAACTGGCAATAAACGTGTCGAGCAACAGGTTGATTTGGCTGACAGACACACCAAACAGTGCTGGGATCATCAGCGTCCGGATTTTTGCCACGCCAGGATGCGACCAGCCCCACTTCGGACGCACCAGCATTCCCTCCCGGAAAAGGAACGGGATCTGGAAAGCAAACTGGATAAAACCGCCAAGAAAAACACCTATCGCCAACCCGATTTCCGGCTGTGCCAGTCTGGGGGAAATCCAGATCGCCGCCAAAATCATGGCAATATTGAGAAACACCGGTGTAAACGACGATACGGCAAAACGGCCAAGGGTATTGAGGATAGCCCCCGACAAGGCAACAAAGGTGATAAACCACAGATACGGAAACGTGATCTTCAGGATAAGTGACGCCAGCTCAAACTTATGCGCCGAAGGGCCGCCGTTTACCCAATCCAGAAACCACCCCATCCCAAACAGTGCGGTGATCACCGGTGAAGCGATGACGCCTATCAGGGTCACCAGGGTAACTAACAGCCCCAACGTCCCTGATACGTAAGCAATCAGCTCCCGGGTTTTTGATTTATCTTCACTGGCCTGATATTCCGCCAGTACCGGTATAAACGCCTGTGAAAAAGCCCCTTCTGCAAAAAGACGGCGCAGGAAGTTGGGGATCTTATTGGCGAAGAAGAAGACGTCTGCAGCGGCTCCCGCCCCCATCAAATTGGCTATGACCACATCACGTACCAAGCCCATTACCCGTGAAACCATGGTCATGGCACTGACAATCAATCCTGAGCGAAGTAATCGCTTTGACACCGATATCCCCTTAAAAAACAAAAGGAAGTAAACCTATCACCGTATCGCCCATAACCTCTGTGGTTATAAAACGCGAAAAGGCACCTTGAATCGCAACAAAAGCAAAGATAAGGGGCTTACTTCAGGTAAAGAATGCTGGTAGAATCTGCCGCCATATTAACCGCGATGTTCGCAGCACGCCAATCCTACGGTGAATGCGGCGGATATTTGCACAAATGAATTGACAATTCGGGTAAAACGAGGCATATTCCTCGGCCTTAAATTGTCACCGAATATAAGATTTGGGAGTTAGACCCTTGGCGAATATCAAATCTGCTAAGAAGCGTGCAATCCAATCTGAGAAGCGTCGCCAGCACAACGCAAGCCGTCGCTCAATGATGCGCACTTACCTGAAAAAAACCCTTGCAGCTATCGCTGCAGGCGACAAAGAAGCGGCTACTAAAGCATTTGCTGAAGCGCAACCTATCCTGGACCGCATGGCAACTAAAGGCCTGATCCACAAGAACAAGGCTGCTCGTCATAAAGCTGCTCTGGCTGCTCAAATCAAAGCGCTGTAATAGTGCTCCGATTTGAAATAAAAAAACCGGCTTAATGCCGGTTTTTTATTGCTATTATTACTACTTACTGCAATACAGCTGGTGTAATGTTGTCATGATAGTTTGTACTTCTACACTTTTGAGCGAGTAGTAAACCGTCTGCGCTTCTTTTCTTGTCGCCACTAAACCATCACGTCGTAACCAAGCCAGATGTTGAGATAATGCAGACTGACTGAGTTGAAGTTTTTCACTCAGTGTACCGACTGACATTTCCCCTTCCAGCAAATAACAGAGTATGAAGAGTCTTCGCTCATTCGCCATGGCTTTCAGCAACTGCACAGCTTTAGGTCCAGCCTCTTGCATCTGTGTTAATTCCATATTGACTGCCTGCTACAAAAATACGTCTAAAGGTTTGTTTGTGTTTATTAACTTAAGTTTATCACTGTTCAGGGCAGTCACAATGGTTTGCATGCAAGAATGCTGCAAAGATGTTGAATATTAGTGAAATAACTTACTGAAATCCGCCTCGCATATACGTTTTACCGCAGGGTGCTGAATCATCCGTTCAGCAAAAATCACATAATATTCTTCCTTCAATGTTTCGACTTTGGCCACTTCACGGACATTGGGTAACTCCAGTACATCCGACGAGTAAAACGTGGGAGCGACAAACATGGCCTGATGGTATGAGCCAAAGGCTTTCATCAGTGCCGCGTCATCAAATTCTCCCAAAATCGTAGGCGTGATCCCCTGGCTGTCAAACCAGTGCATTAACTTACGTCCCATCGCCGTACGCGTGCTTGGGATCAACAATTTGTGCTCCTCAATCACTGCAGGAAAGCGTTTATTGGACACCTCTCCAGAGCAGAAGAAACTCATCATGCTTTCACCGATTTTGACACTGAAAAGCCCCGGATTTTGCGCAGAGCCCACCGGGCAATCCGACAGGATCATATCCAACTTATGTTGGGCTAATTGCTCAAGAAGCAGCTCATGGGTCGACTCAAAACAACGTAGGTGAATACCTTCATCTGCGGGCAGAGCTTTTAATAATACCCGACTCACCAAGCTTTTGGACAACGCATCGGCAACCCCAACATCAAACAGCTGGTTCTCCCGCTGGCTATAATTCACGATATCCAGCATCTCATAGCTGAGGCCAAACATCTTATCGGCATATTTGAAAACAAGCTGACCAAGTTCTGTAGGCTCAACAGTACGGCCCGCGCGTTTAGTCAATTTACCATTGAGCCGTTCTTCAAGTGCCCTGATCTGTCCTGTGACAGTTTGTGGCGTAAGAAAAAGTGCATCTGCGGCTTTAGAGACTGAGCCTTGCTTACAGACCATCCAGAAGTAATAAAGGTGGTTATAGTTTAAATGTGACATGTGAACTCATGGAGGAGAACGCCAGATGCAGAATTGCATCTGGCGTTCAGGGTTATGGATTAATCTTTATGGGTCATGGTGGATGTTTTATACCGGCCACCGGCGCGTTGTTCCAACGCCCTGCCTAAAAGCGTGTCTTTATCGACATTCGATGAGCATTCCTGCACTGCTCTTTAAACCCGTTCAGGCCGGGATTGGGTTATGTCCAATCCCGCAAGAAAGGCTTTGCACACTGCTGTTGAGCTGCCTTCGAAACAGTGTGCGTATTGCTCCAATGCTAACGTCGGCACAGAGAAAAGAACTGCGCTAATAGTCAATACTCACTTTCTTCCCATCGCCGTCTTCTTCCTCATTCGATTTCGGCAATACCATACTCAGCAAGGTGTAACCGATAACAGCCGATATCGTTGAACCAATCAGGATGCCCAGCCGAGAGAAGGTAATGTAGCTTTCGTCTACACCCACAAACGCCAGCGACGAAATGAAGATGGACATGGTAAAGCCGATACCACACAACAAAGACACCGCGAAGACATGTTTAAAGTTAACATTTTCAGGCAGGCGAGCCACACCAAGTTTCACTGACACCCAACTGAAGGTAAAAATACCCAATGGCTTACCAATCATAAGGCCAAAGGCAATCCCCAATGGCAACGCATTGGTCAGGCTGTTAAAAGAAACACCTTCAAGTGACACACCTGCGTTTGCAAACGCAAAGATGGGCAGGATAAGGAATGCCACATAGGGATGAAGGGCATGCTCAAGTTTCTTGAGCGGTGATTTATCGTCTTTGTCCCCTTCCAGCGGAATAGCAAAACCGAGTACAACACCGGCAAGTGTCGCGTGTACGCCAGATTTCAGCACACTGAACCACAGTACTGCACCGACCAACAGATACCATTTGGTTGATGTCACACCTTTTGCATTCAAGAGGAAAAGAACGGCAGTTGATATAAAGGCCACAATCAGTGCCGTTACCGACAGATCGCTACTGTAAAACAGCGCAATGATCACGATCACACCCAAATCATCAATGATCGCCAGTGCCAACAGGAATACTTTCAGTGCCAGCGGGACACGCTTACCCAGCAGCGCCATCACACCGAGAGCAAAAGCAATGTCTGTCGCAGCTGGGATTGCCCAGCCCGCTTGGGTAATTGGGTCACCGGCATTGAAAGCCAGATAAACCAGCGCGGGGGCCAACATACCACCTATTGCTGCAATTGCAGGGAAGATCGCTTTTTCTTTGGTATTCAGGGCCCCTTCGATCAGTTCCCTTTTTACCTCAAGTCCTATCAGTAGGAAGAAGATGGCCATCAGGCCGTCGTTGATCCAATGTGCAACAGACAAACCAGCTATATAGCTGTGAAGCGCGCCGTCATACAATGGCTGCAAAGGTGAGTTGGCAATAATGATTGCCAGGACTGCAGCAACAATCAGTACTAAACCGCCCGCTGATTCCATCTTCATAAACTGACGAATCGCATCAGTCATTTATAGCACTCCATAACATTAATTGGTTCCTACTAGTCTAGGCACCGAACATTGATAAAGAAAAATCGGTTCTTCAGAGATTAAACATCGGAATAACCGAATTATAAAACAAAAATAGTTACTTTTTTCGCAACAAAAATCGACACCTTCGTTACAATACTCACCTTCACAGCCTGCAATAAGCGTTAACAGGGTTCAAGTAGCGATTTTCTATTCTGTACTGGCCCACTCAACAAATACATCGTAATACAATGATTTTTAAAGAGATGAAATAAAAGGAAGAGGTATTTCAGATCCTTTCCTATCGTGGGTGGTGACACAATATCCAAGCTGTCATATTAGTGAAATATTTCCTACCTAATATCCGCGACAAATTTTTCACTGGCACAAATCTGACATTTACTTGTCACGGAGATTCCTTTTATGACTTCCCAAGTTTCTACTGCTGCACCGATTAACAGCTCTAAGAATTGGGTACGTTGGGTCAACCTGGCGCTGATGCTTTATGTTCTGCTGCTTGCAGTGTCCATGGTTGGAAGTGGTTTCAAATGGGCTGCGGGCGACGAAGCGAAAAACCTGTTCGAATTCGCATCCCATCCAATTGCAGGCTTGATGATTGGTATCGTAACGACTGCACTTATCCAATCTTCCAGTACTGTAACGTCTATTATTGTTGGTCTTGTTGCTGGCGGCCTGCCTGTTGAAACAGCTATCCCGATGGTGATGGGGGCAAACATAGGGACAACCGTCACCAATACTCTGGTAAGCCTGGGTCACGCCCGCTGCAAAGAAGAGTTCCGCCGCGCATTTACCTGTGCAACAGTTCATGACTTTTTCAACCTGATTGCTGTCGCTATCTTCCTGCCGCTGGAAATGATGTTCGGCCTGCTCGACAAAATCTCTAGTTGGCTGGTTGCTCCTTTCATGTTTGAAGGCAGCCTGAGCATGAAAGGCTTGGACTTTATGGGTCCAATGACCAAGCCGTTAGTCAATGGCACCAAAGAGATGCTATCTGTCCTGCCTGGTAGCTGGGGAGGTATTGTACTGGCTCTGCTGGGTATCGCGCTGATCTTTGTGTCAATCACTATGATGGGCAAACTGATGCGTGCGCTGATGGTTGGCCGTGCTAAAGAGATGCTGCACAAAGCGATCGGTCGCGGTCCTATTCACGGCATTATGTCCGGAACTCTGGTCACCATTCTGGTTCAGTCTTCTTCAACCACTACCAGTCTGATGGTTCCTCTGGTTGGCACCAATGTACTGAAAGTACGTGACGTTTACCCCTTCACGCTGGGTGCTAACATCGGTACCTGTATCACTGCGCTTCTGGCAGCCACGGCAGTCACCGGTCCGAACGCGGTCTTTTCCCTGCAAATCGCACTGGTACACCTGTCGTTTAACGTACTGGCTACCTTGTTGATCTTTGGCACACCGTTCCTGCGTGATATTCCACTGAAATGTGCAGAGATGCTGGGCAACGCAGCAGCCAAAAGCAAACTGGCCGTTGCTGCTTACCTGGGTCTGGTATTTCTCGCCATTCCTTCGCTGGTCATGCTGATAACGCAATAAGCAATGCTGACCTACTGATGTGAAAACGCCCGCTAATGGGCGTTTTTGTGTTTGGGATATAGAGAAGGTACTGGGTACTGCAGGATTTTGGATCGCGCTTGGAGAAAGCCAAGCTCTTTGCTCTTCCTAGGACCGCTTTTTAAATTCCTAGGACCGCTCTTCGCTTTCCCCAGGACCAGCTCTTCCTAAGCCCTAAATCGCTATCGGCGCTTTAATCGTAGGCTGCGCCTCGTAACCTTCAATCTCAAAATCTTCAAGTTTGTAATCAAAGATAGACGCAGGCTTACGTTTGATCTTCAGGGTTGGACGTTTACCCGGCTCACGCTTGAGCTGCTCGTAGACGATATCATCCGTCAGATGGTTGTGATACAGATGAACATCGCCAAAGGTGTGCACAAACTCTCCTACCTCCAAATCACACTGCTGCGCAATCATATGGGTAAACAGTGCGTAGCTTGCGATATTGAATGGCACGCCCAGGAAATAGTCGGCACTGCGCTGGTAAAGCTGGCAGGAAAGCTTGCCATCAGCCACGTAAAACTGGAACAGGCAGTGGCAAGGCGCCAGTGCCATTTTGCCCTGCTCTGCATTGGCTTGCGGACTGATGCTCTCATCCGGTAAGTCCGCCGGATTCCACGCAGTAATAATGTGACGACGGGAGTTTGGTTTGGTTTTTATTTGCTCAATCAACTCGGCAATCTGGTCAACAGTAGAACCATCCGGGCACGCCCATGAACGCCACTGTGCCCCGTAAACCGGGCCTAAATCACCGCTTTCAGTCGCCCATTCATCCCAGATAGTCACCTTGTTGTCTTGCAAATATTTGATGTTGGTATCGCCGTTAAGGAACCACAGCAGTTCATGGATAATTGCACGGGTGTAGAGCTTTTTGGTGGTCAGCAACGGAAAGCCTTCACTGAGATCAAAGCGCATCTGGCGCCCGAAGACGGAACGTGTGCCGACACCAGTACGGTCACCACGGTCTGTGCCGTTATCAAGGATATCCTGCATTAAATCAAGATACTGCTTCATGGTTTTTCCTTACGTTTTTCCCGCTAAACCGGGAGGACAAATCAAAAATATAAAGAAAGCCGCAGGGTTCTGCGGCTTAACGTGCAACGCTTAGGCTGAGTGTGTCGTGCCTGGGTTGCGGCGATACGCCCAAACCATCATGAGCACACCCACGATAATCATCGGGGTGGAGAGGATCTGCCCCATGCTGATCGCATCACCAAACAGGCCAAGGTGAGCATCAGGCTCGCGGTAGAACTCAACGATAAAGCGGAAAGCCCCGTAGCCTATCAGGAAAAGGCCTGAGACGGCACCTGCCGGGCGCGGCTTTTTAATAAACCAGTTAAGGATCAGAAACAATACCACACCTTCCAGCGCAAACTCATAGAGTTGTGATGGGTGACGGGCAACTGGCCCGCCGGTTGGGAAGACCATCCCCCAAAGCACATCGGTCGCACGTCCCCACAGTTCACCATTGATAAAGTTCCCTAAACGGCCAGCCCCCAGACCAAAAGGAACTAAGGGCGCAATAAAGTCAGAAACCACAAAGAAGGTACGCTTGGTTTTACGCGCATACCATGCCATCGCTGCAATCACACCCAGCAGGCCACCGTGAAACGACATCCCCCCGGTCCATACTTTAAATAGGAAAAGAGGGTTGGCGAGGAAAGCGTCAAACTGATAAAACAGCACATAACCTATCCGCCCACCTAAAACAACGCCCAGAAAGCCTGCGAAAAGCAGATCGCTCACTTCATCTCGCGTCCAGCCGCTGTCAGGTTTGTCAGAACGGCGATTAGCCAACCAGAGGGCAAACGCAAAACCGGCCAAATACATTAATCCGTACCAGCGAATCGCCAGAGGGCCAATTTCAATCAAGATGGGATCAATCTGGGGAAATGTCAGAGACATGTATTCGTCTTCCTTAGCTAAAAAACATGCTTGCCCCTACCAGAAGCAAAAACACGGCAAATACGCGCTTGATGATCGGCGTCGGTAACCGGGTGGCAAGGCTTGCACCGTAACGTGTTGTCATTACTGACGTGATGACAATGCCCATCAGCGCAGGTAAGTAAACGTAACCGACACTATAGACAGGTAGCGTCTCCGGTTGGTTCAACCCGAAAAAAACAAAACCCGCCACGCCGGACAAGGCCAAAAACACCCCGCACAGGGAGGCACAGCCGATGGCTTTTCGCATCTCAACACCGTGATAATTGAGATAGGGCACGGTCAACGAACCGCCACCAATACCGGCCAGGCTCGCTATCATACCAATCATGGTGCCACTGGTCATGCTACCAATAGCAGACGGTAGGGATCTGGCAGGCCGGACGCGCAGGGACAGCGCCATTTGAAGTGCCAATATCAATACAATCACCCCAAACACTTTCGGTAGATACTGGGTTGGCATCTTATCGGCAATCGCACTGCCAAGCATACCACCGACCAAAATGCCCGGCAGCAAGGATCGGATAACCGATGGTTGGACATTACCAAGCCGGTAATGGGTGAACGCCGAGGAGGCGGAGGTGATAACAATACTGGCGAGCGACGTCGCTAACGCCATCGGCATAACTAAATTGTCAGACACTCCCGCCAAGGGGAGTAAAACACTCAGCGCAGGTACCACAATCAAGCCCCCGCCGATCCCCAACAAACCGGCCAACAGCCCAACAACGCCCCCCACTAAAAGACAAACACCAAACAACCACAATGTGGCTTCAAACATGAAAAAGTTCCTATTTAACCTGCACGTTGCGTGAGAAAATCCCAATATACCCAAGCGACCTGACTGGTTAATCATTGACTTAACCACGAGGGTCTGTGAAGCCCAAATTATTTTCCTACCCGGATCAGACCACCAAGCTTGTATTGCTCCAAAAAGGCTTCAGACGTGTTCCTGATATCCCGCGCCAATGACAGTTGCTGAACAGCTGTGTGGTGTTTTACCAGTGCCGTGCAGGGAATATGGCGAAGTACATATTTGATTTTTGCCACGCTCCGGGTGTTCATACTAAGGTGACGATAACCCATGCCTACCAACAATACTGCTCCAATCGGGTCACCGGCAAACTCTCCACAGACGCTCACTGGAAGTTTCAAGCGCTTGCTGGTATCAAGGATATGCTTTAATACCGCCAACACGGATGGGTGGAATGTGTCATAGACGTCTGCAACACGGGCATTGTTCCTGTCTACAGCCAGTAAATACTGTGTCAGGTCGTTGGTACCGACAGAGAGAAAATCAATATGCGGAGCGATAGCATCCAATTGATACAGCACCGATGGTACCTCCACCATGATGCCGAGTCGCGGTTTTTTCAGTGTTTCTCCCTGCATACAGGAAATATCCATAACTTCAGAAAAAGCCCTGTCCACTAAGGCTTTGGCTTCAAGCAACTCAGACAGGCCTGAAATCATCGGCAGTAAAATAGCAAGGTTGTTCCGGCCCACACTTGCCCGCAGCATTGCACGCACCTGTATCAGGAAGATATCAGGATGATCCAAAGTGAAACGGATCCCCCGCCAGCCTAAAAACGGATTGTCCTCCTCAATTTTCAAGTAAGGCAATGGTTTGTCCCCCCCAATATCCAGGGTTCGCATCACTACCGGTTGATTGGGGTAACAATCGAGAATAGCGCTGTATTGGTTAACCTGATCGTCTTCCGACGGGAAGCTACGTTGCATCAAGAAAGGGACCTCTGTGCGATAAAGACCTACCCCATCAACACCACGGTTAATGGCGATACTGGTATCAGCACTCAACCCTGCATTCAGGTGCACTTCCACCCTCACACCATCAGCTGTCGCTGTTTGCCTGGTGAACGCATTTTCCACCTCTTGTTGCAACTCAAGCTCTTCATCACGCAAGCGTTCGTATTCTTTCAGGACTTGTGGTGTCGGATCAACCAACAACTGGCCTTTAAAGCCATCCAGCACAATCGGCTTTCGATGAACCAGTTGCGCACTGAACTCGACCCCCATCACCGCTGGAATGCCCAAAGCTCGGGCAAGAATCGCCGCATGCGCATTCACGGCCCCTTCTTCCGCCACAACGCCAGCAAGACAGTCGCGGGGAATAGCAGCCAACATCACAGCCGTCAGCTCCCGAGCAAAGAGAATGATTGGCTCCTCAATGTTCCACTGCTTTATTTCTTGGTTTTCAAGAAAGTAAAGCAGGCGTTGACCCAATTCGTTGATGTCATTCGCACGCTCGCGAAGGTAAGGATCCGACATATTCTGGAAGCGCCCAACAAATGCATCAATGGTCTGCTTCACGGCCCATTCTGCCAAATCACCATCCTGGATATGCTCGTTCATCGCCTTGCGCAGCATAGGATCGTTTAGCAGGTGGATAAAAAGGTCGAAGATCGCCAACGTATCTTGATTAAGTTCGCTGTCAAAACGTTTTCTGAGACGGCGAAATTCAGTGATAGCGCCACTGATCGCCCCCTCTAGACGGTCTCGTTCTGTTTGAATATCCAGACAAGAGGCAGGAAACACTAGATCCAGACTGGGTTGAGAGACATCGCACCAGGCTTTGGCAATCGCTATGCCAGGAGATGCTGCTGCCCCTTCCAAAAGCAGCGTACCTTGGGTGTTATTCGGCCAAACTCCCTGCGCTTTGGCATGGGCAAACACAACCGCTAGCTGCGCCGCCAGCGTCACCAGGAAAGACTCTTCACTTTCATCAAACTGGCGCGAATCGCGCTGCTGCACCACTAAAACACCAAGTACCTGGCGGCGGTAAATAATAGGGGTGCCCAGAAAGGCGTGAAAAATGTCTTCTCCAATATCCGGAAAATGTTTGAAATCGCTATGAGTACTGGCTTGGGCAAGGTTTATGGGTTCGGCGCGACGGCCAACAAGACCGACCAAACCTTCATTGAAAGAGAGTGAAACACGACGGGCCCGGGCATTCAGCCCTTGCGTCGCCATTAAATCATATTGTTTACGCTCATGGTCTGCGATATAGACGGAGCAGCACTCTGTCTCCATGGCAGAACAGGTTTCACGCACCAACGTATTGAGTGCCTGCTTGACGTCGGTGGACGACGCAACATGGTTAACGATATCCTTAAGTTTCGTCAGCATTCGCGTCCCCAACGTATCCCTCTAATTTTTCGCTGAACCCCGTTTACTTTTACGCTTCGTTTTTCGTTCACGAAACGGCATAGCCATTGGCGCAAACTCTTTCATTGCGCGTCGGTAAACTTCGCGTTTAAACGACACCACCTGCCTAACAGGGTACCAGTAGCTGACCCATCGCCAACCATCAAATTCCGGCGTTCCCCCGCGTAACATGTTCACCTTTGACTCGTCACATTCCAGTTTCAGCAAAAACCATTTCTGCTTTTGGCCGATACACACTGGCTTGGACTCCCAGCGCACCAGACGTTTAGGCAGTTTATAGCGCAACCAGTGTCGGCTGGTTGCCAGAATTCTGACGTCTTTCTTCGTGAGCCCGACTTCCTCATAAAGCTCACGGTACATGGCTTGTTCAGGTGTTTCACCGTCATCAATGCCACCTTGAGGAAATTGCCAGGAATGTTGTCCGTATCGACGAGCCCAGAGAACCTGACCGTGGCTGTTACAAATTACTATCCCGACATTGGGACGGTAGCCATCGTCATCTATCACTGGACGACCTCAAATATAAATCTCTATTACCAGTGATTTTTTCACACTATGTGCACAGTGGTAAACAAACATTGTGTATGAATCGCATTTTTTGGGGACTTCAACCGCCTTTAGGGATAATTCCATTCCCGACCCAGAGTTATAAACAGTCAAGTGAGACTAGGCGCACATTTATTCACGCTTTCTGTGGATAGATTTGTGCAGAACAGACGATTAACTGGATAAAACTTGCGTCTCCTTCGTTCTTTATATTATTTCCCCATGTCCCATCTCCTTAATTATTTCTTTTATATCAATAAGATAAACCAAGTCAGTGTAATAAGAATATGAGGCAGTTGTACTGGAAAAGAGAACGATCTTAAAGTGGTCAAAGATCCATCAAAAACAAAGTTACTCACACGACTTGTGCATTTTACAACCGCAACGATCCATAAACCGCCTAT
Source organism: Grimontia sp. THUN1695 (assembly GCF_059704325.2). NCBI lineage: Bacteria > Pseudomonadati > Pseudomonadota > Gammaproteobacteria > Vibrionales > Vibrionaceae > Grimontia > Grimontia sp. THUN1695. The sequence goes on from NZ_AP046577.1 coordinate 2,302,794, forward strand.
TTTTGTAAGAGTAACCACTGTACAAGCATCCATGATCTATTTTTATACCCTATCCAGAATGATCATTGTGGATAACTCATCTCATCCTGTAAAATGGCTGGATCCAAAATAGTTTGGCTGATAGCGTTCACTCTTAGCGACAAACCATGAAGATAACTTATGATCCCAGCCCCAACCTCAGAGCCTGAACTACTTGAACGCGCCTACGCCCTTGCCGGATTTACCCTGGGAGAGCTGGCTGCACAACATGGCCTCGAATGCCCGACAGATCTCCGTCGGGAAAAAGGGTGGGTCGGTATGTTATTGGAAACGTGTCTGGGCGCCGTGGCAGGCAGTAAACCTGAACAGGATTTTCAAGAATTAGGGATCGAGCTGAAGTCAATTCCCGTCAGCCATACCGGTAAACCACTGGAAACCACCTTTGTTTGTGTCGCTCCCCTTACCGGCGTTCATGGCCTGACATGGGAAAAAAGCCATATCCGCAACAAACTGTCGAAAGTACTGTGGATCCCGGTAGAAGGAGAGCGGGAAATCCCAGTTAGTGAACGTCACATCGGTATGCCCCTTCTGTGGCAACCTTCTGCTGAAGAAGAAGCGCAACTGAAAGCGGATTGGGAAGAGTTGATGGAGTTTATCGTGCTGGGGAAAGTGCACGAGATAAACGCTAAACATGGAGAATACCTGCAGCTTCGTCCCAAAGCCGCCAACAGCAAAGCGAAAACCGAAGCCTATGGTGCGAATGGGCAGCCGATCAAAACTCTCCCCCGCGGCTTTTACCTACGCCCCCAGTTTACCGGCAAGATCCTTGCCCGTCACTTTATGTTACCAGACGGCACAACCTCTTAAAGGGTGATGTCCATGTCTTCTTTGCAGGAAGCCTCTGCAGGGCCAAACTCGTCGTAAGGATCCATCAGTCGTAACGTGGCCTGTTTCACGCCAATTTTACGCAATTTTTCTGATACCTGATCCAGACTGTCAAAGTGCATCACTTCATCCGTGTGGTCTTCTTTGAGTGGCTCCAACTTTTGCTTGACGTCGACTTCAACAACATATTGCGCACCACCGGCATGCGCAATCACATAGCAATGGGGCACATTATCGGGATGAGCCTGGATCCAGCTCTTCAATTGCTTTAATTTCATCTGCCACCCATTTCGTTAATCAAATGTTAACCTCAGTATAAGGTGTCAGCAGTACGTGGGAGGTTTAAAATTGATATTTCTGATCGCGTCCACGAATTTCAGCGGCAACATTTCAATGCCTTCCTGGTTACCCCGCTCTGCAGCAATTTTCCCTTGTGCCGATCTGAAAAAATCCTAAGATGGAAAATAAACCCCCGCACATCTTATTGAAGCTATTCTGAGATGCAGCCAAGGAGAAAGGATGCAATACCACACTCTTCCCCATACCAGCCTTGAAGTCAGCAAGATTTGCTTGGGCACGATGACATTTGGTCAACAGAACACAGAAGCCGATGCCCACCAGCAACTTGACGTCGCCCTTGATCATGGCGTGAATTTCATTGATACCGCCGAAATGTATGCAGTGCCACCAACACCAGAGACGCAAGGGTTAACCGAGCAATACATTGGAAACTGGCTCAGCAAATCCGGCAAGCGGGAAAAAGTGATCATCGCCACCAAAGTTGCCGGTCCCCGTGGCGTCCCCTATCTCCGTGAAAACATGTCACTGGATCGCCGCAATATCCGACAAGCAATAAACGATAGCCTGACCCGGTTACAAACAGACTATATAGATTTATATCAAGTACACTGGCCGCAACGCCACGTCAACAGTTTCGGCAAGCTCAATTACCAGCACCAGGAGGAGAACTCTGGTGTCACCTTGCTTGATACCTTAGATGCACTGGCAGAGTTGGTCCGCGAAGGAAAAATCCGTTATATCGGTGTGTCGAACGAGACCCCTTGGGGGGTAATGAGTTACCTCCGTCTGGCAGAAAAGCACAGCCTGCCGCGCATTGTTTCGATCCAAAACCCGTACAACCTTCTCAACCGCAGCTTTGAAGTGGGCCTGTCAGAGATCAGCCATCAGGAAGGGGTCGAGCTTTTGGCATACTCCCCTCTCGCATTTGGCGCGTTGTCTGGCAAGTACCTTAATGGCGCAAGACCAGAAGGTGCACGTTGCACCCGTTGGGAGCGCTTTGCCCGCTACTTTACTGAACAAGGACAGGCAGCCACTCAGGCCTATGTCGATTTAGCAAACGAATTTTCCATCGATCCTGCCCAAATGGCACTGGCCTACGTGAACACCCGTCCGTTTGTGGCCAGTAACATCATTGGTGCGACCACGTTGACGCAACTCAAAAACAACATTGACTCGATTCATGTAGAGCTACCAGAAGAGCTGTTGATTCGCATTGAAGAGATTGGAGCAAGGTATTCCAATCCCTGCCCATAACGCCCACCGTTCATAAACAAAGCAAAAGCGCCAAACGACGCTTTTCTTTTTTACCCCTCGTCTGCACAATGCACCGGGAGCCATCAAAAAATGGCTCCCAGTAGCATTACGTCGTGAGGTTCATCCTGAGTTTTCTGCGCATTCGGGCCACTTCGCGTTGTGCCTTGAATTGAGGAGCAACAGTGTGGCCGATAGAAAAAACGTCTTTTTCAAAGCCAATATCCCGCATCAGGTGTTCTGACATCGGCTTACCCGCGTAGCGGATACGACGATGAGCTTTTCTCCAGGCAGTTTCTTCACGTTTGATATCTATACGGACAAAAAACAGAGCCAGGCGCAGGTAAACAGATTGGTTCATGATGGACTCCTTGTGAGTATCAGGAGGCCTTGGATAGAGTGCAGGTGAGAGATCGATAGGGAGTGTGTCGCTCAGAGCCGCAGTCATATCTGCGGCCCATTGCTAAAGGGGGCGGATTACTGTACAGGTTTTCGCACATCTGCGCACAGATCGGAGACAATCGTCATGACGGATGTAAACAGTTGATGTGTCATCTTTTGTCTCCTTGTCTACGTTAACCTGCGGAGGGCTCCGCACTTGCAAAGTCATTGTTAACACTAATAATCTGGATCAATATATCAACGTATTATTTGATATAGCCACAAATTCAGTGTCATATGCTTAATCCAACAGTATGTGCGATTTTTCATCGTTTTCTGGTTATTTTTTGCCTATTTTGAAGGACATATTGCTTTTAGTTGGTAATCCGACTTTCTTTTTTCTGACTCCTTGATTATCGGCAGGTCAATCCACATATCTCATACCACCATCACGATGATGAAGGCTAGAATCACCATTTTTCGTTATCATGTCGCTGTTGATTGAGAGAAATACACCATGAGATCTGTTGCTGACCGAATTCGACACGCTATCGCTTTTGAAGTGATTGGTCTAATTCTTATCGTGGGCATTTTGTCGCTGTTTGGTTTTGATGCTGCACACACTGGTGTACTGGGACTTGCGTTTTCTGTCATCGCAACGGGCTGGAACTATATCTATAACCTGTGGTTTGACAAAGCCATGGTGAAGTTGACCGGTACTACCGAGAAAAAACAAAAGCCATGCCGTGCTGTTTGAGCTTGGTTTGCTGTGGGTGACACTACCCGCGATAGCCTGGTGGCTGAACATCAGTTTGTGGCAAGCGTTTCTGATGGATATCGGCATGGTGGTTTTCTATCTTGTTTATGCCTATATCTATAATCTGGCATACGACAAACTGTTTCCTGTCTCCGAAGGGAAACTGGCAACTGAATAAGCCCTAAACCAAAAAACCGCCTGAGTGTGCAGGCGGTTTTTATCTAACTTAGCGAGTATTATCGAAAACTGCGCGGCGCCGGGATCAAACTGTGCTTGTTCAGCAAACGGTACATAGTGGCACGGGAAACTCCGAGCTCCTTCGCTGCAGCAGATACCTGACCGTTGTTGCTCTCAAGAACTGCCAGCAACGCATCACGCTCTGATTCTTCACGGATCTTACGCAGGCTTTGTTTGTAATCCCCCTGACGAGGCAAATCCAGATGTTCTGCCTCAATCACCAGATTATCCGCCAGAAGCACGGCACGTTTTACCTGGTTAATCAGCTCACGCACATTACCCGGCCAGCTGTAGTTGGTCAGGATCTTGTTTGCTTCCTCAGAGAAAGTGCGGGCCTGTGTGTTGTACTGGCGTGCAAACTTCAGCAGGAAGTGTTCAGCCAGCTCTGGAATGTCAGCACTGCGCTCTTTCAGTGACGGTACAGAAATACGCAGTACATTCAACCGGTAGAACAGATCTTCACGAAACTGGCCTTCTGATACTGCTTTTTCCAGATCCATGTGTGTCGCTGCAATCACACGTACATCGATTTCTTTCGAGTATTTGTCATCGTGGGTTTCGACTGTGCCATCTTGCAACAAGTGCAAGAGATTTGCCTGCAGATTCAATGGCAAATCGCCAATTTCGTCCAAAAACAGCGTCCCCTGATGCGCCTGCTGCACTTTACCTTCTGTGTCACCATCACCAAACAGCTCGTTCTGGATAAGCCTTTCTGGCAGTGCACTGCATTTTACGGAAACAAACGGTCCTTTAGCGCGGGTAGACGCATTGTGAATTGCCATACCGACCAGCTCTTTACCGGTACCGCTTTCACCGTTGATAAGCACGGACACATCTGTCGGTGCAACACGACGGACCTGATCGCGCAGCTTCTTCATCACCGACGTTTTGCCCAGCAGGCCCATGTCGCTATGATCGCCCAGTTGTGGCCACACATGACGCTCAAGTTTCAACATACCCAACTGGTGTCCAATGGTACTCATCAACTGGCTGTCAGGAATTGGCGAAGTGAAGTAGTCGATACAGAAGCTCACAATGAACTGACAAATGGCATCGTTATTGAGTTGATCTTCACGGATCAGCGCCAACCAGCGTACCTGCTTATTTCGATTAACCAGTGATGCGACACCGTTAAGGCTGAAATCATCATGACTGATGTCCACGATACCGATACAAGGACCGATGTCCTGAAGAAGGGATTGTGCTGCCCTAAGGTCATAGCAACGGTGACAACGCCAGCCAGCCTGTTCCAACGTAGCCAACCATGGTTCATAGGTCCCACCCACTACAACAAGAGAGCTTGGAACTGCCTCAGATCTGAATTGCATACCCATAATGCCTGCCTTAAGTCATCCATTAACGACATGTGTTCAAAATGTTGTGAGTATCATTATATTTAGTAAGACAAGCAGGTTTGTCTCAATACAGATACAAAGTAGCTCTCAACTCAGCATCATTCCCATATCAGACACTTTTGCTGTTTGGTTTACTGACAATAAAAACATCAACCAATTAACAGAATCATTATTAATATTAATAGGATAGATCGCCTTAAATTGCCTAAAAAAAAAATTCAAAATGGCTAACACTTCGAGCATATCTTATTATTGAGAAAATTAAGTTCTCTCTAATTTTTCTTAGATCATAGACTATGATCCGTTTTCTTGAAGTCATCACAATGCAGGTAAAAGAAAAACCGCGTCCTGTTAAGACGCGGTCTTTGGATTAAGGCAAGTTGTGACGGAAAGTCAACGTATCTCTTCACCACTGGCTAACACAGTTTGACGCACTTTGTCTGCAAACTGCAACGCTTCATCACGGATGGCATCCTCATCTACGGTCAGGATGTCTCGTTCCTGCATCAGGAGGCGGCCATCTACAATAGCGTGTTTAACATTCGATGCATACGCAGAATACACCAGTGCTGAATAGGGATTATATATCGGTACCATATTGGGCGCTTTGGTATCAATAACGATGATGTCCGCCAGTTTGCCCACATCCAATGAGCCAATCTTATCTTCCATATGCAACGCACGCGCAGCCCCTATGGTTGCCATTTCAATGACTTTCACAGGTGGCATAGCGGCACGATCCTTATTCACCAGTTTATGCACTTTCGCCACCTGGTTAAACTCATCAATCGTACTTAACGTATTACCCGACATTGGGCCATCGGTGCCAAGACCAATGCGCAGCCCCTCGTCAAACATCTTAAGTGCCGGAGACACACCTTTGGCAGATTTGATGTTTGCACTCATGTTATGTGCGATACCTACATCATTGCGTTTAAGTAACGCAATGTCGTTTTCATCGACATTAATCACGTGTGCACCCACAAGGTTAGGGGTCAACGCACCAATCTCTGCCATGTAAGCCACAGGAGACTTGCCACCACTGCGTTCTGCAATTACCTCGTTTTCACGGTCAGATTCCGCAAGGTGCGTCATTACCGGTACATCGTGCTCCAGCGAAAGCTGAGTGATTTTCTGCAATACTTCCGTGGTATTGGTATATGGGGCATGTGGTGCAAACGCTGGGGTAATACGCGGATGATCTTTATATGCGTCAATAAAATTCAGCGCGTACTGTATCCCCTCTTCGGCGTTTGCCGCATCAGCCACCGGGAATTTAATCACCGTCTCTCCCAATACGGCACGCATACCAATCTTATCCACGGTCTTTGCGACTTCATCTTCGAAATAATACATATCCGCATACGTCGTTACACCGCCTTTTAACATTTCAACATTCGCCAATTGTGCACCGATACGCACCATATCACGGCTTACCAGCTTCTTTTCCAGCGGGAAAATATAACGGTGCAGGCGATCCGGCACGTCATCACCTAAAGAGCGAAAGACGGTCATAGATGCATGAGTGTGCGAGTTAATCAGGCCTGGCATCACAATATCACCGTCGACATCCAGAACCGTCTTTGCTTGATATTTTTGGGCAAGCGTTTCATCGCCTACAGCAACAATCTTGTTGCCCTTCACCGCAACAACACCGTTTGGGTAAACGGTCTTGTCAGCATTCATGGTCAACACAATCGCATCTTTGATCAGCAAATCAGCAGTCTCAGCGGCAAACGCTGCAGGGGAGGCCAGCGTTGCCAAGGCAACACCGGCAGAAAAAAATGTTTTTTTCAACATGGTCATCTTCCGTTAAAGGCAGCAAGTGATGTCACGAGCATCATCTTCGCTCAGGGTAAAAACGGGAACAAAAACGTGCTTTATGTCGCAAAAGTTGTGACATTGAGCAAACGATTTCGAGATAGATAGCAAACATAAAAAAACACCGGACATATCCAGTGTTTTTATCTATCAGAAACCTCTCAGGCTCGTTTAAAAACCAGTCAACTCAGTCTTTCTTCTGGTTTTGTGGACGCATTGCCGGGAACAGGATCACGTCACGAATCGTGTGGGTGTTGGTGAACAACATTGTCAGACGATCGATACCAATACCCTGCCCCGCGGTCGGTGGCAGGCCGTGCTCCAGTGCAGTGATGTAGTCTGCATCGTAGAACATTGCTTCATCGTCACCCGCATCTTTCGCGTCTACCTGCGCTTTAAAGCGTGCATCCTGATCTTCCGCATCGTTCAACTCCGAGAAGCCGTTTGCCACTTCACGGCCACCAATGAAGAACTCAAAGCGGTCAGTAAAGAACGGGTTGTCATCGCTACGGCGTGCCAGCGGCGAGACATCTGCCGGGTAGCCCGTGATGAAGGTTGGCTGGATCAGTTTCGGTTCTGCAGTTTCACCGAAGATTTCTTCTAATAGCTGGCCACAGGTCCAGAATTTCTCAACGTAGATTTTCAGCGACTCCGCGATAGCCACCAGCTTATCGCGATCCTGCACATCTTCTTCCGTCAACGCCTGAATATCGGCATGATCAGGATTGTAATGCTTGATGGCCTCCAGCATGGTCATGCGCGCATACTTACCACCAAAATCCACTGTATGCTCACCGTAAGGCATTGACGTCTGGCCCAGCACTTCCAGTGCCACAGTACGCAGCATGTCTTCGGTCAGATCAATCAGGTCGTTGTAATCCGCGTACGCCATATAGAACTCAATCATGGTGAATTCCGGGTTGTGACGCGGAGACAGACCTTCATTGCGGAAGTTACGGTTGATCTCAAACACGCGCTCAAAACCGCCTACCACCAGACGTTTCAGATACAGCTCTGGCGCAATACGCAGGAACATTTGCTGATCCAGCGCGTTATGGTGGGTAATGAATGGGCGTGCCGCCGCACCACCAGGGATCACCTGCATCATTGGCGTTTCTACTTCCATGAAGTCTTTAGACTCCATGTAGCGGCGGATAGCAGAGATCAACTTGGATCGCACTTTGAACGTATTGCGAGAATCTTCATTCACGATAAGATCAACGTAACGCTGACGGTAGCGCAGCTCTTGATCGGTCAGGCCATGGAATTTTTCTGGCAGTGGACGCAGTGCTTTGGTCAGTAGCTGGTACTCTTCCATATTGACATACAGGTCACCTTTGCCTGATTTGTGCAGCGCGCCTTTGACCCCGATGATGTCACCGATATCCAGACCCTGGTACTGTTCTTTCAGCACTTTTTGTACATCTTTTGATGCATAAGCCTGAATGCGGCCACTCACGTCTTGCAGCGCAAGGAATGGGCCACGTTTTGCCATGATACGGCCAGCAATGCTGACTTTATGATCCAGTGCTTCCAGCTCTTCTTTGCTCTTGTCGCCAAACTCAGCCTGAAGATCAGCCGCTTTGTGCTCACGGCGAAAATCGTTCGGGTGGCCGTTTGCTTTACAGCGTTGACGAATATGGTTCAGTTTTGCACGACGCTCCGCGATCAGCTTGTTTTCGTCTTGTAACTGGTCAGTCATAAGTGAACCTTTGATTAAACGTGAAAAATTACAAACCAGATTTCAGGCTGGCTTCAATAAACTTGTCGAGATCACCGTCAAGCACCGCTTGGGTGTTACGGTTTTCAACACCGGTACGCAGATCTTTAATGCGTGAGTCATCCAGAACATAAGAACGGATCTGGCTGCCCCAACCGATATCAGACTTGGCGGCTTCGTTCGCCTGCTTCTCTGCATTCTGCTTTTGCAGCTCCAGTTCAAACAGTTTTGCGCGAAGCTGCTTCATCGCCTGATCTTTGTTCTTGTGCTGGCTGCGGTCATTCTGACACTGCACCACGGTATTGGTGGGTATGTGAGTAATACGTACCGCAGATTCAGTGGTGTTTACGTGCTGACCACCCGCGCCGGATGCACGGTATACGTCAATACGCAAATCCGCCGGGTTAATATCGATATCAATGTTCTCGTCCACTTCCGGGTAGATAAACGCAGAAGCAAAGGAGGTGTGACGACGACCGCCAGAATCAAACGGCGATTTACGGACCAGACGGTGGACGCCGGTTTCGGTGCGCAGCCAGCCGTAAGCATATTCGCCGCTGATGCGGACAGTTGCAGATTTCAATCCAGCCACATCACCTTCAGACACTTCGATCACTTCAGTCTTGAAGCCTTTCGCATCCGCCCAGCGCAGGTACATACGCAGCATCATAGATGTCCAGTCCTGCGCTTCCGTACCGCCAGAGCCTGCCTGCAAATCGATGTAGCAGTCAGAGGCATCGTGATCACCCGAGAACATGCGACGGAATTCCAGCTTCGCCAGTTTGTCTTCCAAATCGTTCAGTTCAGGTTCGATCTCGTCGAAAGTCTCCTGATCGCTTTCTTCTACGGCCAGTTCCAGCAATTCGGTGATGTATTCGCCGCCCTGAGCCAACTGGTCGATGGTTTCTACCACTGCTTCCAGCGATGCGCGCTCACGTCCCAGTGCCTGTGCACGTTCAGGATCGTTCCACACGTCAGGTTGTTCAAGTTCGGCATTGACTTCTTCTAGACGCTCTTTCTTGGCGTCATAGTCAAAGATACCCCCTAAGGACATTGGCACGCTCGGCAATGTCCGCTAGGCGGTTTTTGATCGGATTGATTTCAAACATGGGTCACTTTTTATGTTCGGAATGGGTTTTGACCGCCGAATTCTACAGAATTGCGGACGGAATATACAGAGTGTGATGAGGATCAAAGGGGAAATTTTGGGATAAAAGTGAGAGAAAAGGCTCAAGGTCCTAGGTCCTACAGTATTTGAACTGTTTGGCTGAACCTAAAGCTCTTGCTCCTCCTAGGGCTGCTCTTCCTTCCCTAAACCGCCGCCATATGTTCAACCATCAGCTGAACTGTCCGGTTGCCCCGGAATTCATTGATATCAAGATGATAGGCAATCTCTACCATTTGCACTGAAGGATCCGGCCAGCGGCGCAGGTCAATGTTAAAGGCAATGGCATCGACCATTTGGCCGCCCATGACAGGTTCCAGCATCATTTTCAGGTGCTTACCGCCCACCAGCTTCTGGTGCAGCAACTTGAATTTGCCATCAAACAGAGGTTCCGGGAACCCTTGTCCCCATGGGCCACCCGAGCGCAGCATTTCAGCAACGTCTAGCGTAATTTCATTGGAAAGCAACTCCCCGTCTGACAGCAGCACGCCTTTCAGCTCCTCTTCGCTGATGGTGTTTCTGACCGCCTCATCAAACAGCTTGGAGAAACGCGTAAAGTCGGCTTCGGCAATGGTCAGTCCCGCCGCCATGGCGTGACCGCCAAATTTCTTAATCAGCCCCGGGTTCTGGGTATCAATCAAATCCAGGGTATCACGCATATGCAGTCCCGGAATGGAGCGGGCAGAGCCTTTGATCATGCCCTCACCGCCATCGGCAAACGCAATCACCGGACGGTGGAATTTATCTTTAATCCGTGAGGCCAGAATACCAATCACCCCCTGGTGCCATTCACGCTGGAACAGGGAAAGGCCGCATGGCAGGCTGCTGCCTTCACCGAACTGGAGGCGTTCACAAATCGCCATCGCCTCTTCTTTCATGCCCTGCTCGATTTCCTTACGGCTCTGGTTCAGGGCATCCAGCTCGCTTGCCATCTGGCGTGCTGCCTGCAGGTTCTGGCAAAGCAGCAATTCGATACCGAAAGACATATCATCCAGACGCCCAGCCGCATTGATACGCGGCCCAAGGGCGAAACCAAAATCATTGGCCACCAGTGTTGCCATGTTGCGGTTAGCCACTTCAATCAGCGCCTGAATGCCCGGACGGCATTTACCTGCCCGGATACGCATTAATCCCTGATGTACCAGAATGCGGTTATTGGTATCCAGCGACACCACATCGGCTACGGTGCCCAGCGCCACCAAATCGAGCAACTCCGCAAGGTTGGGTTCAGGAATACCGCGACTGGCAAACCAGCCGCTGTCGCGAAGGTGGGCGCGCAAGGCCAGCATGAGGTAAAACGCCACACCGACACCAGCCAGCGATTTCGAGGGAAAACCGCATTCATTGAGATTGGGGTTTACCATGGCATCGGCATCCGGTAGCACCTCGCCCGGCAAGTGATGATCGGTAACCACCACCTGAATGCCCCGCGCTTTGGCCGCTGCAACCCCTTCAATCGATGACACGCCATTGTCCACCGTCATGATCAGCTCTGCGCCTTTTGCGGCGGCCTGCTCGACCACATCCGGACTCAGGCCGTAGCCATCATCGAAACGGTTTGGCACCAGGTAATCCACATTGGTACAGCCCATCATACGAAACGCGGTCACAGAAAGCGCCGAGCTGGTTGCGCCATCAGCATCAAAGTCACCGACAACAATAATGCGTCGCCCGTCAGCCATTGCTGATGCCAACAGCGCCACTGCACGTTCAATACCGTGCAGTTCACTGTAATTGAGCAGACCACGCGCGCTTCGCTCCAGCTCTCTTTCACTGGTGATCCCGCGGTTGGCGTAAATACGCTGAAGAAGCGGCGGAATAGAAGCAGGGAATACAGCGCCCTGTACTGCATGGCGACGTTTAATCTCAATCATGGAATGAACCTGTGTCCGGCAGCTTCGCTACCTGGATAATGAATGCGGATTGACGCTGTATTGTAGCGGCTGGCCGGTAAAGGGAAAGCCCACGTCCTGTTTTTGCCGAATGCAAAAGGCGCCAGCTTTCGCCAGCGCCCATGAATCCTATCGTAGCAGAGATTAACCCTGCTGTTTTTGCATCAGTATTTGAAGCAGTTGTGGTGCTGGCATGTAGCCGGGTAACAAGGTGCCATCTTGCAGCATAATAGCCGGCGTGCCATTCACCCCCATCGCGTTACCAAGCGCCATATGACGACGAATAATATCCTTACACGCGTTATCTTCTTGGCTAAACTCACCCGTTTTTGCTTTATTCATGGCATCAGCCTTGTCATCAGCACACCAAATTGCGCTCATCTGACCAATGTTTGGCGAACGCTCACCGGAGCGCGGAAATGCCAGATAACGCACAGTGATCCCTAAATCGTTATAGTCCTGCATTTCACTGTGCAGTTTCATGCAAAAACCGCAGGTGGTATCGGTGAACACATTCACCACAAACTTTTCATCTTTCGCCGGATAGACAATCAACTCTTTTTCAACGCCTGCCTCATCAAACAGTTTTTTATTGCGTTTCGCCAGGGCGATTTTGGTCAAGTTAATCGATTCTGTGGGTGTCGTATGGAACAGCTGGCCATAGATAACAATGTATGAACCGTCTTTATTTGAATACACCACACCACCGTTGGTGACCACTTCATACAAGCCATCAATGGGCGCTTTTTCAATAGTTTCAATGTTCAGGCGATATTTTGCCAGCACGCCAGCAATGGAAGCTTTGTCAGCATCTTCAGAGGCCTGGGCGCCGAATGACAACATGGCTGAGGCCATCAAGATACGCGCCATCAGTTGTTTAAAATTCATAGTGTTCTAATCCTGAAAATGGGTTGCGGACAAATTGTCACACACTCAGACCGGTCAAAAAGAGAAAAAATCCCGAGCACATTAAAAATGTCCGTTCGGTTGCATTATGCCCGAGGATGGTGCTCCTGATGCAACTGTTTTAATCGCTCCGTCGCGACATGGGTATAAATTTGTGTGGTCGACAAGTCACTGTGCCCCAGCAGCATCTGTACCACACGCAAATCGGCACCATGGTTTAGCAAGTGTGTCGCGAAGGCGTGTCGCAACACGTGGGGGGACAACATCTCACCGTCAATCCCTGCCAGTGCTGCATAGAATTTAATGCGGTGCCAGAAGGTCTGCCGGGTCATCATACGAGCACGGCGACTCGGAAAGAACACATCCGAGCTTTGCTCCCCAAGCAAGGCCGGCCGACTGTGAGCCATATAATGCTCCAGCCATTCAATGGCGGCTTCTCCCATTGGCACCAGTCGCTCTTTGCCACCCTTACCAATCACCCGCACCACCCCCTGACGCAAACTGACATTTTCAGTGGTCAGACTGATAAGTTCCGTAACTCGCAGGCCTGTGGCATACAACAGCTCCAGCATGGCTTTGTCCCGTAGCTCAATCACATCTTCCACATTGGGCGCATCCAGCAATGCTTCGACCTGCGCTTCAGATAAGTCTTTCGGCAAACGCTTAGGCAGTTTAGGACTGATGAGCGTCGCCGTGGGATCATCTTCACGCAGCTTTTCACGGTACAAATACTGGAAAAGGCGACGCATGGCCGAAAGCATGCGGGCACGGCTGCTTTGCTTATACTTCTGGTCGAACAGCCAATGCTGGTAATCCTGAAGTTTATAACAGGCCACCGTAACCAAAAGCTCGCCATCTTTATCCAGCCACAGGCAAAGCTTGGTCAGATCGTTGCGGTACGATGCCAGGGTATTCTCAGATAACCCCCTCTCCATCCACATTGCATCCAGAAACTGTTCCACCAATGCTGTATTTTGTTGCACGATTTACTCACTTAACATGGATTGTTGCTGCTCCCAAACTACCTCAGCCTCGCCTGAATGCAAGGTTTACCCTCACCGCACAAAGCAACTGCAGCAAAAAGCGCCAGCTCCCCGCGATTTCCGAGGGTAGAGATAGGCCACAACGAGAGGTAGAATTCAAGCCCTGGCCACAACGGTATACGTTGCTAGCTTGGGTTAAGTATTGCGACATGACAGCAGGAAAAGTACATGAAAATAGGTTTATTTTACGGCTCCACCACCTGTTATACCGAAATGGCGGCTGAGAAAATCCGCGACATTATGGGTGAAGATCTGGTGGATATTCATAACATCAAAGAAACGCCGGTCGAAAAAATGAACCAGTACGACTTGCTGTTGCTGGGGATCTCCACCTGGGATTTTGGCGAATTACAGGAGGATTGGGAAGCCGTATGGTCGCAGCTTAACGGCCTCAAACTGGAGGGAAAAGTGGTGGCGCTGTTCGGTCTTGGCGATCAGGAAGGCTACGCCGAATGGTATCTCGATGCCATGGGGTTACTGCATGATGCGCTTTTGCCAACAGGCGTGAAGTTTATCGGCTATTGGCCAAATGAAGGCTACACCTTTGAAGCCTCAAAAGCACTGACCGACGATGGAAAATACTTTGTGGGTCTGGCACTGGATGAAGACAGCCAGTACGAACTGAGTGATAAGCGTATTGCCGCCTGGTGTGAAAAGGTACTGTTGGAATATCAGGAAACTCTTTAACTTAACGCCAGACAGAAAAAACCACCGTTTCCGGTGGTTTTTTAATCTTCGTTCACTTACGCGTGCGCCGTCTCGCTTTTACGCTTCCCCGCAAAACTCACCACAAACAATGCAATGACGGTTGGCAGCAACCATGCCATACCGTAATTAAACAGCGGCAAAGCATCGAGCGCAGACACATCCAAACCGGCCACTTTTGCCGCATCCAGTAGCGCAAATACCAGAGACACCGCCAGCACCACACGATAAGACAGTTGTGGATTTGGCAAAAAGCGACGAACAAACGTTAATGCTATCAGCGCAATTGCCACCGGATACAGCGCAAATAGTACAGGAACAGAGATCGCGATAAGTTGGGTCAAGCCCACATTCGCCACTACTGCACAAGCAATGGACAGAATCACTACCCATTGACGATAAGTGATTTTAGTCAGAGTGCTGAAGTAATCCGCACACGCAGATACCAGACCGATTACCGTGGTCAGACACGCCAACACAATGATGGTTGACAGGATGATCTGGCCAGCTGGACCAAACAGTGACAGCACATAAGCCGACAAGATAGCGCCGCCATTTGTCGCCCCTGCTGCAACACTCGTTGCCGTTGCCCCGAGGTAGAAGAGCGACACATACACAAATGCCAGACCTGCCGCCGCAATAATGCCAGCATAAATCAGGTATTGGCAGGTTTTTGCCTGGTGGGTGATCCCTTTTTTGCGGATCACATCCACAATCAGCATACCAAACATCAGCGCCGCAAAGGTATCCATGGTGTTGTAACCTTCAAGAAAACCTGTGGTAAAGGCTTGCCCAACATACGCACCTTGCGCCGCAGTGATCTCCCCCTGTGGATTAACCACAACAGCAATCGCCAGTACGACCAGAGCGGCAAACAGCGCAGGCGTCAGCAGTTTACCGATGGTGTCAATGAGCTTGCCCTGAGACAGCGAAAAGAACATCGCAATGGCAAAAAACACTACCGAGAATAGCGACAATTCAAACTGGCCGGGCGCATCAAAAAATGGCTTAAAGCCCATTTCATACGCCACCAGCCCTGCACGGGGTGCAGCAAATGCCGGGCCGATAATAATGAAAATCAGCACTGCCATCAGGGTAGCGACCGATGTGGGTAAATCCTTTGTCAGGCCTTTCCAGCCACCGCCCGCAAGGGCAACAGCAACAATGCCAATCAGGGGAAGCCCAACGGCAGTGATCAAAAAGCCCAGCATCGCAGAAAAAGTGTGCTCTCCCGCCAGAAAGCCCGCCAGAGGTGGAAAGATGATATTTCCGGCCCCGAGGAAAAATGCAAAGGTCATAAACCCTAGCGCGAGTATATCGCTAACCTTTAAACTTTCTTTCACTTCGTATTACCTATGTGTGTTTGCTTATTAATATGTAATCAATCGGTTAGCCTTTTAGTTGTTTTTACTGTGCATTTCCGATTAAGCAGAATAATGACGAAGTTTCACTACGTAGACAATAGTGCAAATAGAAATAGATTATAAATTCAATTTAAAACTAAAAATCAGAATTTAAAACCACAATTAAAACAAAAAACAACATATGAGGAAGATTCACCACTCACTTGTTGTTAACATTGATGCAACACAGCCATCCATTTATTGAGCAATTGTCAACAATAACAGCGAAAACGACACTTGGAGGTATCGTGGGGAAAGGTTTTAGATTCAAACACTTTACTGTGGAAGACCAGGGCTGTGGTATGCCTGTCAGCACAGATGGTGTGCTGCTTGGCGCGTGGGCTGAGGCGAAAGATGGGCATACCATTTTGGATATCGGTACCGGTACCGGATTGCTGGCCCTGATGATGGCACAGCGGTTTCCAACCGCCAGGATTACAGCACTGGACATTGATGCTCATGCGGCAGAGACCGCCCGTTTCAATGCAGAACAGTCCGCTTGGCATGACCGCATTGATGTCTATCATCAAGACATTTGTACATGGGAAAGCAGCGCGCAGTTTGACACCATTGTTTGTAATCCCCCCTATTTTACGACGGGTGAGCAAGCCAACGATGCACGCCGTGCAAAGGCTCGTCACACCAACACCCTGTCTCACGACACCTTATTAAACGTGATAAAAGCGCGACTTTCCCTCCATGGAGAAGCGCATTTGATCTTACCTTCAGTTGAAGGGGAAAGCCTGATCACCAAGGCACAAACACACCAACTGTTTTGCTGTCGGAAAGTACAGGTCAAGCCGACAGAGCGCAAACCGGTTAGTCGCCTTCTGATCTCGCTATCAAAAAACCGTCCTGCTGACGTTGAAGAGAAAACACTGGTGATTCAAGGGATGACAGGGTATACCGATGCGTTTATTGCGCTCACCAAAGATTTTTACCTCAAGATGTGATGATCGTACCTGAATTAGTCTCTATAATTCGCCCCCTAACTTTGAGTGGAGAGACAACGCGTGCGAACTTTTGCTGAACTGGAACTGGATCCTCAACTGCTACAAGCGCTGGATGACATGGGCTTCGAGCGACCAACAGCGATCCAGGCTGGCGTGATCCCTCATGGTATGGATGGCCGTGATATTCTGGCGTCCGCGCCGACGGGAACAGGTAAAACAGCAGCCTTTGTGTTGCCACTGCTGCAACACCTTATCGACTTCCCCCGCCAGAAACCGGGTCCTGCACGCGCCCTGATCCTGACACCAACCCGCGAGCTGGCTATGCAGATAGCAGATCAGGCTCGCGCACTGGCGAAATACACCGGTTTGAAAATCATCACCATCACCGGCGGTATCTCCTATCAGGAGCACGCAGAAATCCTGGGGAAAACCCAGGACATCGTGGTGGCTACCCCGGGCCGCCTGATGGAGTACGTGGAAGCGGAGCGTTTTGACTGCCGCGCGATTGAAAGCCTGGTACTGGATGAAGCCGACCGGATGCTGGACATGGGGTTTGGCCCAGCCGTTGATCGCCTCTCCAGCGAATGTCGTTGGCGTAAGCAAAGCATGTTGTTCTCAGCAACGCTGGAAGGTCGTGGCATTGAAGGCTTCAAAAAGACCCTGCTCACCGATGCTGTCGAAGTGGAAGCGGAGCCACCACGCCGCGAGCGTAAAAAAATCACCCAGTGGTATTACCGCTGTGATGACATGGCCCATAAAAATGTCCTACTGAAGTCTATCCTGACCGAACAGGCAAAACGCGCCATTATTTTCGTGAAAACCCGAGAGCGTCTGGCGGCACTGCGCGAGTACCTGACCGCAGAAAAAATTAAATGCGCCTGGTTGCAAGGAGAAATGCCACAGGCAAAACGTACTTACGCGATTGAACGTTTCACCCGAGGTGAAATCAACGTGTTACTGGCCACAGACGTAGCAGCACGTGGCATCGACGTGCCGGACATCGACCACGTGATCAACTTTGATCTGCCCCGCAAGGCAGACGTCTATCTCCACCGTATTGGCCGCACTGCCCGCGCCGGTAAAAAGGGGAATGCGATTTCACTGGTAGAAGCACACGATCAACCGATGATGGATCGTATTTGCCGCTACATGAAAGAAGACGTGAAAGAACGCTTTATTGATGGTCTGAAACCTAAACATAAAAAGCCAGAGTTTAAGAAGAAAAAGAAAAAGCGCCCTAACAAAGTCGCAAAAGGTAAAGCCAAGAAAGCGACGAAAAAAGCAGCAAAGAAATCTACTTAGTCACGCTTTTATTGGATTCTTTGGTCCAATAACGCTAGAAAAGGAGGGTAACACCTCCTTTTTCATTTACCTGAGATGCTTTCCAGATATCCTCAAACCGCTTGAAGACGCTCGAATTCAGGTCGTTTAGGTATAAATATCTTGTTCAGCCAAGGGATGGTTGGCAAAAGATCAAGCTCACAATCCTCCGCATCAATGAAACAAATTATTAACAATTTATTTAAATTTCGGATTATCCTGCCATTGGATAAAAATCATCTATCCAATATTTGTTATTTAGAGGGATCTTGTAATGCAATCTGTTGTAGATTTTTTGAACGGCATTATCTGGAGTCCAGTCCTGATATATACCTGTCTGGGTGCTGGCCTTTTTTACTCCATCGTGACACGCTTTGTTCAGGTTCGTCAGTTCAGAGAAATGACTCGCCTGCTGTTTTCCGGCAAAAGTTCTGAGAAAGGCATTTCCTCTTTCCAGGCACTGGCGGTTTCCCTGTCTGGGCGAGTGGGTACCGGTAACATTGCCGGTGTTGCTGCCGCTATCGGCTTTGGTGGCCCTGGCGCAGTGTTCTGGATGTGGGTGGTAGCCTTCCTTGGCGCCGCAACTGCGTACACCGAATCCACCCTTGCACAAATCTATAAGGAGGAAGACAACGGCGAGTTCCGGGGCGGTCCGGCTTACTACATTGAAAAAGCGATGGGCCACAAGTGGTATGCGTGGATCTTTGCTATCGCCACCATTTTTGCCTGTGGTGTTTTGCTGCCTGGTGTCCAGTCAAACAGTATCGGTAACGCATTTGAGACAGCTTTCGGCTCTGGTCAAATGATTGAAACCGCATTGGGTACTTACAGTGTGGCAAAAATCATCACTGGCACCTTTATCTCCATTTTGCTTGGTTTCATCATCTTTGGTGGTGTGAAGCGAATTGCAAGCTTCACCCAGGTTGTGGTGCCCTTTATGGCACTGGCGTACATTATCATCGCTTTCGCTATCATTGCACTTAACATCACAGAAATCCCGGGCATTATTGCCATGATCGTCGGTGATGCATTCACCCCCATGGCAGGCGTCGGTGCCGCTATCGGCTGGGGAGTTAAACGTGGAGTTTACTCCAATGAAGCCGGTCAGGGTACAGGTCCCCACGCAGCAGCCGCTGCAAACGTCCAGCACCCGGCTCAACAAGGTCTGGTTCAGTCTTTCTCAATCTATATTGATACCCTGTTGGTATGTTCAGCGACGGCATTTATGATCCTCATCACTGGTGCCTACAACGTTCACGGTGCGGGTGAGGCCTTTATCATCCAGAACGTGTCGGCAGAGATCGCAGCTAACGGCCCGGTATTCACCCAGATGGCGATTGAAAGCACGATGCCGGGATGGGGCAAGCCGTTTATTGCGATTGCACTGTTCTTCTTTGCTTTTACCACCATTCTCGCCTACTACTACATCGCAGAAACCAACGTGGCGTACCTGCGCCGCACAGTGAATATTCCTGGTATGATGTTTGTGCTGAAAGTGGTGCTGATGGCGGCTGTTTTCTACGGCACGGTAAAAACAGCAAATCTGGCATGGGCAATGGGTGACATCGGCGTTGGTCTGATGGCATGGCTGAACATCGTTGGCCTTATCATCATCTTCTTCCTGAGCAAGCCAGCCCTGAAAACGTTGCTCGACTATGAACGTCAGCAGAAGGCAGGCGTGGAAGAATACACCTTTGATCCGGTGAAGCTTGGCATTAAAAATGCCGATTACTGGGAGCATCGTCTAGCACGTCGCGCTCAGGATAAAGAAACATCCGATGAGGTGTCTGGCAGACCGGTTAACCCAACCATGTAAACCTAACTTTTCAAAAAACAAAAAGGTTAGCTGCGGCTAACCTTTTCTTTTTCCGCTACAAGACGATGATCACTGCTCTTCGCGCTTAAACACCAGTTCCTTGCTATTCGATTCTTCTGCGCAGAACCCGTATCCTGCCATATTAAACGCTTTCAGCGCTTCAACCGAATCAATGCGGTTATCGATAATGTAGCGAGCCATCATACCGCGGGCTTTCTTGGCAAAGAAGCTGATCACCTTGTATTGCCCGTTTTTCTGATCTTTGAACACTGGCGTAATGATTTGTCCATCCAACAGTTTGGGGTTCACCGACTTGAAATACTCGTTCGATGCCAGATTGATCAACACATTGTCGCCTTGTGCGTTCAATGCCGCATTCAACTCACCTGTAATGATATCCCCCCAAAACTGGTAGAGGTTGGCTCCACGGGCGTTAGCAAGCTTGGTGCCCATCTCCAGACGATACGGTTGCATCAAATCGAGCGGACGAAGCAAGCCATAGAGTCCTGACAGCATGCGAAGGTGATCCTGCGCCCAGTCGAAATCCTCCTCACTGAAGGTTTCGGCTTCAAGGCCGGTGTAGACATCCCCCTTAAATGCAAGGATGGCTGGCCGCGCGTTGTCGGTCGTGAACTCTGATGACCATTCTGCAAACCGGGCAGCATTCAGGCCGGCAATTTTATCGCTGACCTTCATCAAACTGCTAATATCCGCGGGTGTCAGCCGGCGGCAAACCTCAATAAGTTCAGCTGAATGCGCCGTGAGCGTAGGTTGCGTGTAACGCTCCGTCGCCAGCGGTGATTGGTAGTCCAATGTTTTTGCCGGAGAAACCACGATCAACATAGTGTCATTCCTTTCAATCTGTTATCTGGTTCAAAGGTTACCATTGACACGAAAAAAAACCACGCGATGAAACGTGGCTTTTTTCGATAACTGCCATAGGTGAAACCGAATGACCTACTGTAAAGTTTGGCGGTTTTCCGGTTCACCCACCTCAGGTTTCCCCCAAACGCCGGGTTCAATCTGGTTCAACAGATCAGGATGGTTACGGCTGTTAAACGACGGCACCTTGCCGCCTGCCCGTTGCTGGTTATAGTCTTTCGTCAGTGTGACCACTGTACCGGAAAGTAACAGGATCGCTATCATATTGACGATAGCCATCAGGCCCATAGAAGTATCTGCCATAACCCACACCACCGGCAACTCAGCCATTGCACCGAACATCACCATACCGAGTACCACACAACGGAAGAGAGTCAGACCGGCCTTATGGTTGTGTTCGAGGAAAATCAGATTGGTTTCCGCATAAGAGTAGTTGGCAATGATGGAGGTAAAAGCGAAAAAGAAAATCGCCACAGCCACAAAAATTCCTCCCCATTCACCCACTGCACTCGACAGCGCACGCTGAGTGAGTTCGATACCAGTGATATCACTGCCTGGCATGTATTCACCGGACATCAGGATGATGGCTACCGTCGCTGAGCAAATCACAATGGTGTCGACAAATACGCCCAACATCTGAACATACCCCTGTGATGCTGGGTGTGGCGGATACGGTGTCGCACTGGCAGCGGCGTTCGGTGCAGAGCCCATACCCGCCTCATTTGAGAACAGGCCGCGTTTGATCCCCTGAACCATCCCCTGGGCCACGGTATAACCCAAGGCGCCGGATGCCGCCTCTTCCAGGCCAAAGGCACTACGAAAGATCAGCATCAGAACGTCCGGTACCTTTTCCAGGTTAGTGAACATGATAAACATCGCCAAGCCCAAATAGAGCAGCGCCATGACGGGCACGATAATCTCTGCCGTGCGGGCAATTTTGCGAATGCCACCAAAGATGACAAACGCAGACAAACAAACCAAAACGATACCCACGTAAAGGGGATCAAAACCGAATGCCACGTAGGCTGCCTGGGTAATGGAGTTAGCCTGTACAGAGTTAAACACCAGGCCAAATGCAATGATAAGCAGTACGGAGAACAGCACGCCCATCCAGCGCATCCCCAGCCCCTTCTCCATGTAGTAAGCAGGGCCGCCCCGGAAGTTACCATCATCGTCGCGGGTTTTGTAAAGCTGTGCCAGAGTGCTTTCGGCAAACGATGTTGCCATACCTAGTATGGCAACCAGCCACATCCAGAAAATAGCACCAGGACCACCGAGGGTCAGGGCGACAGCAATGCCAGCCATGTTACCCGTGCCAACTCTCGCGGCAAGACTGGTACACAACGCCTGAAATGAAGAGATCCCCTCGTTGTCTGCCTGACGGCTGCTTTTCATGACGTTGAACATATGGCCAAAATGGCGGATCTGAATAAAACCAAGGCGAAAGGTAAAGAATATCCCACCACCGATCAGAAGATAGATCAGCACTGATCCCCAGATCAGATCATTTAAAAAATTGATTAGACTAACCAAGCCTACCTCTCTGTGCGCATATACTTATGCGCCATGTCTACGTTCCCGAATCAGGGAAAATGCGATTAGATGCGACTGACGCAAACAGGGCGTCTGCCGAAAGTGGATGTGGAACTCGCAGAGAAGAATACGTCGCGAAAATCCCAATATTGTGTCGGTATTGCGGCTAATTCCGCAAATTTCTTCAAAATGATGCAGGTAGCCACTTTAAAAATCAATATGAAACAAAGTTCATAATAATGTGCTTATTTTTCACTCACTCCGTAGATTAATCATCGGCGACAATTTTTTTCACAACATGACGTAAACATGCTGTTTACCCCAGTAGCTGCTGGTAATATGTTTTATTCAAGGTGAAATAAAAAACCTGAAAATCCCTGGTCCATTGCTGTGACAAGGGTTAAATGAAAACATTGGCCGTAAGAAGCTATGATCTTTCTGTCTTGATATCTAACGTACTGCAACTGCACATATTTTCAGTACCTTTAAAATAAAAGTGATTTCTCCTCCATAAAAACTTCACCAAAGTGCAACAAATGAGAAATACATCAATTTTATTTTGTCGGAGGTTTGATATTTAAATATCGACCGCAACGGTAAAATGAGGTGAATTATGGATAGCTTTGCCTTTGATGATGTACTAGATCAAGAGCGACCACAACGCGGTGGACGAGCCAAACCAGTAAAACGTAAATGGAGAGAAATTGAGGCGTTAAAAGACAGACAACGCCTACGTAAAGAGCTTCAGGACATTGATATGCTCGGCGACGTCAATGACAGCGATTTCGATTTTTAACGCACTCGCTAATAGGGTTAACCATCAGGTTCACTGACAAAAACAACATTGGAATTCTGAAAAAGGCATCCGTTTAGATGCCTTTTTTGTCTGCGAATACGTCTTTTCTTTTTACAGTGCAGCAGCAAGCTCCTTAAAGCGATCTGCCACCTGCTCGCCAAACAAGGGATCGGTTTCCTCTTCCCACTGGCTTTGCAGGTAGGTCCAGTCTCCTGTGGTCAAGGTCTGCTCCAATAATGGCAGAATGGTTTTTTCTTCCAGATCCAAATGCGCTTTCTGGCAGCCGACAAAACGGTTAAGTTTTTCGACAAACAAGTCCAATGGGATCACAGCGTCCATCAGAATCATCTCAACCGTGTCGGCAAACTCTGCTGTCAGGTCTGCCAATGCTTGGTGTTCATCATCAAGGCGGGCAACGCCTTCCGCATCAGGATAATGTTGTAGATAGTAGTGGTAAATCAGGTCTTCTTTTGGATGGTGGTATTTTTCTGCATGCTCTTGCAAATAAAGCATCGTGTCCTTAATCAGGCCGTAATTCACCGGCTTCTCTTGCTGAATTGCCCTGAGTTTTCTCGACAGCAGCTTAAGTAGCTGACTGATGTTCCGGTGATCCCTACGAATGCTGGCTACTAACATAGCGCCTCCCTTTCTTCATTAATCCTACCTTAACTTCAGTCTACCCCTCAAAATGTCACTTAAATTGAGCATGGTCATTTTTTGTGCATTTCCACCACGTGTGCCAAAAAAAAGAAAAAGCCCGCGACCAGTGTCACGGGCGTAAGAAATGACAAAAATGCCATGGGTTCAGTCCAGTTCAGGTTGCCAGTTAATTGGTGTCTTACCTGCCTGACGTAAAATCCGGTTGGTCGTTGAAAAGTGCTTACAACCCAGAAAGCCCCGGTGAGCAGACAACGGCGAAGGATGCGGCGCTTCCAGCACATGGTGACGCTGGCGGTCAATCACCCGCCCTTTTTTCCGCGCATGAGAGCCCCATAACAAGAATACCACCCCGTCACAGTGCAGGTTAACCGCTTCTATCACACGATCGGTGAATGTTTCCCAGCCGAGGTGGGCATGGGAATGTGCATTGCCCTGCTCTACTGTTAACACAGTATTAAGCAGCAGAACTCCCTGCTCTGCCCAACTTTTCAAGTAACCGTGCTGGGGAATGGTGAAGCCTTCAATATCCTGCGCTAACTCTTTATATATGTTCACCAACGATGGGGGAGGGTTAATGCCCGGCAACACAGAAAAACAGAGACCATGTGCCTGATTCGGCCCGTGGTAAGGGTCCTGCCCTAATATCACCACTTTCACCTCATTCAGCTGGGTGTAACGGAAGGCATTAAACACATCTTCCTTGGGGGGGTAGATAACCTTACCTTCTTTACGCGCTTTAGCAACATACGCCATGGTGTACTTGAAATAGTCTTGTTCCTTTTCCTGGCCAATCACATCATGCCAGGTCATTGCGCTTGTCATCTTAATTCCCAGTCCTCATCATTCTCTTTGGACGCTATTCTACGCAGAAATAGGCCCGCTTGCTGTGACTTCAAACTGCCGCAGCAGGCGGATTTCTTCAGCCCACATTTCCGGCTTAATGGTTTCGAGGATCAAGGGGATACCGTCAAAGCGCTTGTCCTGCATGATGACCTCAAAACAGGCCAGCCCAATCTCTCCTTCCCCTAATGCCTGATGGCGGTCAACCCGACTGCCAAGCGCAGTTTTGGCGTCATTGAGGTGCATACCGCGCAGGTATTGAAAGCCAACGGTTTTATCAAACTCCGCAAACGTCGCTTCTGTCGCCGTGTGAGTACGGAGATCATACCCAGCAGCGAAAGCATGACAGGTATCAATACAGACTCCCACCCGAGATTTATCCTCCACCTGCGCAATGATGCTTGCCAATTGTTCAAACGACCATCCCAAATTGGTGCCTTGCCCGGCTGTATTTTCAATCACGGCAACAACATTGGGCACTGACTGGTGGGCAAGATTGATGGACTCTGCAATCAGGGAAAGACAGGCTTCCTCGCTGATTTTCTTCAGGTGGCTGCCGGGGTGAAAATTAAGCAATGGCAGCCCGAGCATCTGGCAACGCGCCATCTCATCAATGAAGGCTGCGCGGGATTTTTCCAGTTTCTCTTCTTCCGGTGCGCCAAGGTTGATAAGGTAAGAATCATGTGGCAATACTGCTTCCGGCACAAAGCCATATTTTTGGCAGTTAGCTTTAAACGCTGCCACGTTTTTTACGTCAAGCGGCTTGGCCTGCCACTGGCGCTGGTTCTTGGTAAACAGCGCAAATGCATTGGCACCGATTGCCGCTGCATTCACCGGTGCATTTTCTACGCCGCCAGATGCAGACACATGTGCCCCGATATACTTCATCATTTCTCCTTTTGAAAAGCCGTAACCGACAACATAGTAGGTTACTGGTTTGGGTGTTGTCCCCTAATTTCGGTCAATTCACGTCAGGGCACTGGCTGGGCCAGCACAATCGCTCCCCCAGGTTACCGCTTTACATCACCAGATCAAACACCGGAAATGTAGTAATAAAATTACATTTGTAATTTTTAACTTAAGACTAATTTTTTTAAAAAACACTCAAAACCAAATAGTTAATAATTCTTTGATTCAAAACAAGAAATAGCCAGGGTTATTTTCGCACATTTTGATTGTATTTTGACTAAAATCAAAATACCCTCACAGGCAGTAAGGTATATAAGTACCCAGCTCATCTATTGATGGAAAATTAACATCAACACGCCTATCAAAAAGGGGAAATACAATGATCACTGGTATTCAAATTACTAAAGCGGCCAATGATGACCTGCTGAACTCAATCTGGCTGCTGGACAGCGAAACCAACCAGGCACGTTGTGTTGCAGCGAAAGCCGGTTTCGAAGCAGATCAGGTTATCCCTGCGGCAGATCTCGGCGAATACGAGAGCCGTGAAGTCGCAATCGAAGTACCTGCAAAGATTGAAGGTGGCCAGCACCTTAATGTGAACGTACTGAAGCGCGAAACGCTGGAAGACGCAGCGAAGCACCCAGAAAAATATCCTCAGCTGACTATCCGCGTATCAGGTTACGCAGTACGCTTTAACTCGCTGACCCCAGAACAACAACGCGACGTTATCGCTCGTACTTTCACTAACTCTCTGTAATCGAAAGTTAAAAACACATAAAAAAACCGGCCTGATGGCCGGTCAGACTGCTGACAAAGCCCTGGCCATTTGGCTGGGGCTTTGATCTAATAAGGGATAAGCAAATCAATCATGGATGTGGTGACATGCTTAAAGACCCTGGCCCTCAGCAATATGAATTCGAGATGGTGACACTCGAACAGTTGGTTCCCAAAAACCATCTTGTTCGCAAAATCGATGCTGCCGTCGACTTTGAGTTTATCCGCGACGAAGTCGCCCATCTCTACTGCCACAACAATGGCCGTCCTGCGATAGACCCCGTTCGCCTGTTCAAAATCCTGCTCCTAGGCTTCCTCTTCGGTGTTAAAAGTGAACGCCAGCTCGTCAAAGATATCGAGGTCAACGTCGCTTACCGCTGGTTCCTTCGCATGTCGCTAACCGAAAAGGTGATTGATGCGTCCACCTTGAGCCAGAACCGCCGCCGTCGCTTCAACGATACCGACGTGTTCGAGCGCATCTTCATCCGCATCGTCGAGCAGGCGATGAACAAAGGCATGGTCGAGGGACGCGTCTTATTTACCGACAGCACTCACCTGAAAGCCAATGCCAACAAGCGTAAATACCGTAACGAACTGGTGAAACAAAACGTCAGTGCTTATGCCGAGCTGTTAGATGAAGCGGTTGACGCTGACCGTGCAGCAGAAGGAAAACGCCCACTCAAACCGAAAGATGGTCACATTGAGAAAAACACCAAAGTCAGCACCACCGACCCAGACAGCGGGTTCATGACACGGGACCAAAAACCACAGGGCTTCTTCTACCTTGACCATCGCACCGTCGACGGCAAACACGGCATCATCCTCGACACCCATGTCACGCCAGGCAATGTGAATGACGCCCAACCGTATATCGCCCGTCTGGATACCACGTTAGCGCGCTTTACGCTCTCGCCTGTTGCCGCCGGGCTTGATGCCGGTTACTTCACCGCGACTATCTGCCATGAACTGGAGCAGCGCCAAATCCTGCCGGTGATGGGATACCGCCGGCCGCACCGTACGAAGAATCCTATCAAGAAAAAGCACTTTCATTACGACAAAGAGACGGACCGCTATCTCTGTCCTCAGGGACAGGAGCTGGTTTACAAGACCACCAACCGTCAGGCATACCGCGAGTATCACTCTGACCCACAGATATGCAAAACCTGTCCGCTGCGCGATGATTGCACCAAGAGCAAGAATCACAAACGGGTGATAACCCGGCACCTGTTCGAGAAATCGGTAGAGAATGCCAATGCCTTGAGGCTGACAGCCTGGGGAAAGAAAGTGTACCGACGACGGGCAGAGACGGTGGAGCGAAGCTTCGCAGATGCCAAACAACATCATGGCCATCGCTATGCGAGGTTCCGTGGTCTGTTGAAAGTACAAATCCAATGCTGGTTGGCGGCAGCAGCGCAAAACATCAAGAAGATAGCCTTACTGGAGGCTTATCTTCGCAAAATCGGGCTCAATACACGGCAAATAGTCCAGATAGTGACGCAATTTAGCGTCTATGGGCTAAAAGCAGCCTGAACATAACAATATGGAAAAATAGCGCGATCGCGGCCTTCGGCCACTAACAAAAGAAAACCCCGCTTGAAAAAGCGGGGTTAGTCAGCAATCTGACCGGCCTGATGGCCGGTTTTTGTTTTTTCTGGGCTGTTAGACAGCCACTTTCATCAGGTATTCGCGAAGCTGGGCGAAACCCGCGTCTTGCTCAACAGAAAGCAGTTCCATCGCCGCATGTTTCGCCAGGGGGCCCGGCAGCGGAATGTCCTGTCCCAGAATATCATCCACCGATTCTTTAAATTTCGCCGGATGTGCCGTACACAGGAACAGGCCATATTCACCGTCCTGGAGCTGCTCATCCAGCACACGATAAGCAATCGCACCATGCGGCTCACACAGGTAACCGGCATCAAACATGGCTTTCAGCGTCTCAGCGGTCTGTTCATCTGTCACCGCACCAGCACCCAGTTCATTCAGGCCCCAACCTTTTACCTTGCACAGCTCTTCGATTCGCGGCCAGTTGTTGGGCTGGCTTACATCCATAGCGTTAGACAAGGTAGGAATGGTTGGCTCCGGGGTCCATTCACCGGTTTGCAGGTAACGTGGCACCGTATCATTGACATTGGTGGCAGCAATAAAACGTTTAATTGGCAAGCCAATGGCTTTGGCCAGCAGTCCGGCAGTCAGGTTTCCGAAGTTCCCACTCGGTACCGCCACCACCAGATTCTCACGTTGCGCTTTAGTCAGCTGGGAAGCGGCTTCAAAGTAGTAACAGATTTGTGCCATCAGGCGGCTGATGTTAATCGAGTTCGCTGAGTTCAGGCCGATAGCGGCGCGAAGCTCCGCGTCATCAAAGGCGTTTTTCACCATCGCCTGACAGTCATCAAAGGTGCCATTGATTGCCACAGTGTGGATATTGCCACCCAAAGTACAGAACAGCTTTTCCTGCAACGGGCTGATTTTGCCTTTCGGATACAGGATCACCACATTGATGTTTTCCATGCCATAAAAAGCATGGGCAACTGCTGCGCCGGTATCACCGGAGGTCGCGGTCAGGATGGTCACTTTACCGCCGTCTGACACCGCTGCCAGCGATTGGGCCATAAAACGGCCACCGAAATCTTTAAACGCCAGTGTTGGACCATGGAACAGCTCAAGGGCACTGATCCGGTCCGTCACTTTCTCTACTGGCGCAGGGAACTGAAACGCATTTTCCACCATGCTACGCACAGTGTCCGGCGTCAGTTCATCACCGATAAAGGCCGAAAGAATGTCGCTGCTGCGGCTGACAAAGTCTTTTTCAAGCAACGCATCAATGTCGTCAAATGTTGGCAGTTCGCTTGGGAAGAACAGCCCCTGGTTACGGCCAAGACCTTGTTTTACTGCCTGACCGAACGAGACCTGCTCGTCGTTTTCTTTGATGTTGTAAAGCTTCATAGTTCACTTCCTGTCACTGTCGATCCTTTCACATCCAATCGACAGATATGGACAAATCCTTCTTCGTTTTGAACGTAATGGTCCTGTAGCCATCTGGCGACACGCTCAGCCACAGCCATATCATCTGTGATGCTGAACAGCGTTGGCCCTGAGCCAGAAATCCCGGTTGCCAGAGCACCGGCATCTTCAGCGTAATGTCTTGCTTCGGCAAAGCCGGGTAGCAGTTTTTCGCGATACGGTTCTGCCACCACGTCTTTGATCATGCTTGCCGCCAACTGTGGCTGGCCAGAATAACAGCCATGGATAAAGCCCGCCAGATGTCGGCCATGGTTAATCACATCCTGACGGCGATATTGTGCGGGCAAAATAGCACGGGCCTCAGCGGTCGGGACTTTAATCCCCGGATACGCCATCACCCAGTACCATTCATCAAAACACGGCACCTGCTGGCTGATGATCCCCATTTGCTCGACCATCAGTTGCAGGCCGCCAAGGTAGCATGGCGCCACATTGTCATAGTGCAGGCTACCGGAAATCGCCGCTTCCATTTCTCCCATCAGGGCCAGCAGGGTAGTTTCATCCAATGCCTCTCCATGGAATTTATTCAGTGCATCGAGCGCTGCCACAATTGAACAGGCGCTGGAGCCCAGCCCTGAACCGATAGGCATGTTCTTTTCCAGGGTCATGGCAACGTTGTGCACCGGCTGGCCGCGCTTTTCCATTTCACGGCAAAATACCCGATAGCTTTGGTAAACAATGTTGTCTTCCTGATTTTCAGGCAGCTTATCAACAAATCCGCCGACACAGTTCAGGGTAAATGGCGTAGTGCCGCCATCTTCCACTTTCACCCTGTCTCCGAGCAAGGAGCCATCAATTGGGGACACCGCCGCGCCCAGTACGTCAAAGCCGACACTCACATTACCAATAGACGCCGGCGCGTAAACAACCACACTCATTGTTATACTCCCAGTTTCCAACCCAGTGTGCGCATCAGATCAGCGAAAACACCGGCTGCTGTCACTGCTGTTCCCGCACCATAACCGCGCAGCACCAGAGGGATTGGCTGGTAATAGCGGCTGTAGAATGCCAGAGCGTTTTCACCCTCTTTGATCTTAAACATCGGATCGTCAGCATCCACCGCCTGGATTTTCACCGAGCACTGACCGTTCTCGATACTACCAACATAACGCAGCACTTTACCCTCGGCCCGGGCATCAGCGGCCAGCTTTTCAAAATACGCATCTGCCTGTGGCAATTTTGCCATAAAGCTTTCTACATCACCGGAGGCGTCAAAACCCGGTGGCAGCGCTGGCTCCACTTCCACATCTTCCAGCTCCAGATGCATCCCGGCTTCACGCGCAAGGATAAGGAGCTTACGTGCCACATCCATCCCGGAGAGATCGTCTCGCGGATCCGGCTCGGTAAAGCCGCTTTCACGCGCAACTGTCGTGGCGTCACTGAAACTCTGGCCTTCATCAAGCTTGCCAAAGATATGAGACAGCGACCCTGACAGAATACCGTTGAATTTCTCCAGCTCATCACCCGCTGCAATCAGGTTTTGCAGGTTCTCAATCACCGGCAGGCCTGCACCTACCGTGGTGTCATACATAAACTTACGACGGGTAGCACGCGCCGCCTTGCGAAGCTGCTGGTAATACGCCATGCCTGCTGTATTGGCTTTCTTGTTTGGGGTGATCACATGGAAGCCGGCCGAAAGGAAATCGGCGTATTGGTCAGCAATCGCCTGTTCAGAGGTACAGTCAATGAACACCGGGTTGATAATGTGGTTCTGCTGAACCAGACGCACCATACGTTCCAGACTGAAAGGCTCGTCTGCTTTCGCCAGCTCGTCACGCCAGCTATTGAGATCCACACCTTTGCTGTTGAGCAACATGCCACGGCTGTTCGCCAGACCGCAGACACGGATGACAATGCCCTGTCCAGCCAATTTCGCCTGCTGGCGTTTTACTTGCTCAACCAGTTCACCACCAACTCCGCCGACGCCAACAATAAACACATCCAGATAGTAGTTGGAGTTAAAGAGGTTTTCATGACATGCCTTCACGGCCTCTGACACGCTGTCATCCGGGATAACCGCAGAGATGGAGCGCTCAGACGATCCCTGCGCGATAGCCACGATATTGACGTTCACTTCCGCCAAAGACGTAAAGAACTGGGAAGCAACGCCTTTCGAGGTGCGCATCGCATCACCGACCAGCGACACAATCGCGACGTTATCAACAAACTCTACCGGCTCAAGCAAGCCATCTTTCAGCTCCAGCTCGAAGCTTTCCTGCAGGGCGCGCTGCGCCATCGGCTTATCTTCCGCTTCAATACAGAAGCTGATGCTGTACTCAGAAGAGGACTGGGTGATCAGCACAACAGAAACACCGGCAGAAGACATGGCTCCGAATACCCTTGCAGCCATACCAACCATGCCTTTCATGCCGGGACCGGATACGTTCACCATGCTCAGCTTGCTCAGGGTCGTAATGCCTTTTACCGCCAGATTGTCCTCACCGCTGTCATTACCAATCAAAGTACCGGCACCCTGAGGGTTGGCGGTATTTTTGATAAGACATGGAATATGGAAACGTGCGATGGGAAGAATGGTTTTTGGATGGAGGACTTTCGCGCCGAAGTAGGAGAGTTCCATCGCTTCCTGATAACTCAGGGATTTCAGCAATGTTGCATCTGGCACCAGACGCGGGTCACAGCTATAAACACCGTCAACGTCAGTCCAGATCTCACAGCATTCCGCACGGACACAGGCAGCCAGCACCGCCGCAGAATAATCCGAACCATTGCGGCCAAGCGTAACCAGTTCACCCTGTTCATTGGCGGCAGTAAAGCCAGGCATCAGGCCGATATGTGCAGCAGGGATAGGGGCTTTTTCGAAACGTTCAGAGGACACTTCAATATCCACCATCGCTTCCAGGTAATCCCCTTTTGCTTGCAGGTATTCCACCGGGTCGATTTCGAACGTCTTGTATCCACGCACGTTTAGCAGCGCAGACATGGTTGCAATAGAAAGGCGTTCGCCTTTACTGATGATACGGGCGTAAATGTTGTCAGGGCATAGCCCAAGCAGCGCAATGCCATGAATGTATTGCTTCAGCTGGTTTAGCGAGCGTTCAAGCTTTTCATACAGCGCGGCTTTATCAATGCCCGGTTCCATCGCTTCCAGGCCATCAAACAGCGCTGAGAAAATCTTCCTGATTTCCTCAACCTGGCGATCAGCTTCTCCGTTCTTGACGGTGTTATCAATCACATCGACTAACAGGTTAGTGATCTTGGCCGGGGCGGACAAAACTGCCGACACCTCACTTTGACAGGTATTGCTAGTGATGATCTCTGCGGCACGGCTGAACCTTTCAGCATTTGCCAGCGAAGTACCACCAAACTTTAAAACTCGCATCCTTTCCTCCAACTCCTTCAAAACTCGTCAATTCAGTCATAAATGGGTAAAAAAAACCCGTACCTTGTAGGGTACGGGCTCTTCTTCTAAATTCAGT
The DNA here is from genome assembly GCF_059704325.2 of Grimontia sp. THUN1695. NCBI lineage: Bacteria > Pseudomonadati > Pseudomonadota > Gammaproteobacteria > Vibrionales > Vibrionaceae > Grimontia > Grimontia sp. THUN1695. The sequence continues at coordinate 2,335,535 of NZ_AP046577.1, forward strand.
GCATATCAGCCCGCACCCGCACCAGTGGTGTTGGTAATAATGGTGATAATGGTTGTGGTGCCGGCTGTTTTAAGCATGGCTTTTTCACCTTACGTGCTGCGTTTTTATAACCTTTACCGAACATAGGTACCAAGGTCAACAAAAATTTAAGTTATCCCTCAAAAAACGCGGCTATTCGCAACTCTTAACTCATGGAATCAAAAGATGAGAAACCCCTATATTCCAACGCTTACTTCTTGCACCGTTTACATATGCAGGACATAGTGACTTGAATTGAACAGAAATTCAGCAACCGCGAAGGAGGGAACCATGGCAGTTGCAATGGAGGAATTAGTCGCCCAGACCATATTGCAAGGTTCTGATGCGATGTATGGCCGTTTTTTGGATGTCACCGCTGGGGCACAGGAGCGTTTTGAGGCTCGCGACTGGAAAAGTGTGCAAAAGGCGCTAAGAACCCGCATTAACTTTTATGATCACCATGTCGGCCTTGTCAGCCAACAATTAAAAACCATGCTGGATAAACAGCATGCTACCCGGACCTTCCTCAAAGCAGTAAAAGCGGAATACAGTCGGTTGCTGGATGACTACCCACGTTATGATATTGCAGAAAGCTTCTTTAATTCGGTTTACTGCCGCATGTTTGATCACCGTAATATCCGGCGAGAAAAACTGTTCGTCAATAGCTCACAGGGCGGGCGTATCCCGAAATACCCAACGCCCCTGCTGAAACGTTATGCTTCCAACCCATCTCTTATCCACACCATTGCGCGGATCCTGGATGACACCCCCCTTACTCTCTCTTGGGTGAACAAGACCCGGGATATCCATCGGATTGTCGAAGCGATGCAACGCAGGCTAGGCCCACAGTTAACCGATGAAATCACCATCGACATGGTTCGGGAACCGTTTTACCGGAACAAAGCCGCTTACCTGATTGGCCGAATCGACATGGCAAACCAGGTTCGTCCTCTTGTTTTGCCTATTCTGGTGAACTCAAAAAATGAACTCTATGTTGATGCCTGTATCACTGATGCAGACGAACTCAGTGTGATTTTCGGCTTCGCCCGCTCTTATTTTATGGTGTATGCCCCGGTGCCTGCGGCATTGGTCGATTTCCTCAATCAGTTGATGCCCCATAAAACTCCGGCGCAGCTTTACACCGCCATCGGGTGTCAAAAACATGGTAAGACTGAACTCTATCGCGAGTTTCTGTATCACCTCGAAACATCAGATGACAAGTTTATTATTGCACCAGGGATAAAAGGGATGGTGATGTCCGTATTCACCCTGCCTTCCTATGGTTTTGTCTTTAAGATCATTAAAGACAGGTTCGCCCCGCAAAAAGACATTACCCATGCCATGGTCAAAGAGAAGTACCAGTTGGTTAAAGAGCATGACCGTGTAGGCCGTATGGCCGATACCTTGGATTACCGCAACTTTATCTTTCCCAGAGAGCGGTTCAGTGATGCGCTGATCGAGGAATTGCTCGACGTCGCTCCGTCAAACATCAAGATTACCAGCAGAGAAGTCCACATCCGCCACCTCTACATGGAACGCCGCATGATCCCGCTAAACATTTACCTTGAGCAGGCTGACGATGAAGAGCTGAGAAATGCCGTTCAGGAATATGGCGATGCCATCAAACAACTGGCTGCTGCGAATATCTTTGCTGGCGATATGTTGTTTAAAAACTTTGGCGTGTCCCGACACAGCCGCGTGATCTTCTACGATTATGACGAGATTTCCTACCTGACGGAAGTCAACTTCCGCCGTATCCCCCCCCCGCGGACACCAGAAGATGAAATGGCGGCAGAGCCCTGGTACAGCGTGGGTGAATATGACGTATTCCCGGAAGAATTTCGTACCTTCCTGCTGATCAACCCCAAAATCCGGGCGCTGTTTGATGAGTTGCATTCCGATCTTTTTGAGCCGGACTACTGGAAAGGCCTGCAGGAAAATATCCAGCAAGGACAATTTAATGATGTCTTCCCTTACAGTGAGGCCTATCGGTTTACCAATCAGTGAAAGTGTGATCCCGACACGCTGACGTCAAAACTTTGCCATACATTGGGCACACCATTTGCTTAAATTTCAACCAATCCATTCAGCGGTAAACCGTTGCCACTGAATGATGGGACCTGAAAGAGGAGTCGAAAAATCCCATTTCTGCTTTCTCAAAAATAAAACAGATGGGCTAGACTGAACATTCAGTCCAACAAGAACGAATCAGGGAAGGTGGCACAATGAAAAACATCCTTATCGCCGTCACCCTGCAATCAGTGGCTTTTATCGCATTCGCGCAGAGTTCGTTACCGCTGTATGAATATTATGAAGGAGATCAGAAACCCTGGTTTTCTAACTCGATAACGACCGGAAACCAGGGGTTCGACAGTTGGACGATCAGTTCAGGCTATCATTATCCACTGTTGAAAAATGTTAACGTGTACCTTGGCACCGAGATGACAACAGAAACAGCCTATACCGCCAGCAGCAAAGGTCTGTTGAGTGGCATCCAATACAACTTCACTGATACCCTCAGCATTGGCAGTACTGTTCAGGCAGAACGGATAAACGAGGAAACCATTGGTGTGGTGGGTATGAGCAGCCAATTCAGGCTTACCGACAAACTCAACCTTGAAGCCAAGGTCGATTATAACCTGAACCAGACGCCTGCCGCGTCTACAACCTATCAGCTTGGCGTAGGCTTTCGTTTCTAACGTCTGTTGACACAAGTTTCACTTGCCATTTCCCAGAAAAAACCACCATCAGGCGGTTTTTGTGTTTAGGGTTGCTCACCAAACTCTATCGGATGCTGGCTTATCATGACGCCATTAAGGTCAGCAAACAGATAATCGCCAGGCGAAATCGGTATCCCCTCAATACGCAGTTGAACATCTTCATCCCCCAACCCACGCTTTTCGGTTTTTATTGGACAAACACCCAAGGCCTTTACCCCTAGGTTCATTTTGCCCAACGCCCAGGCGTCGCGCACTGCACCATAAACCACGATACCCTCCCAGCCATTTTCTACCGCACGCTCTGCCAGGAGATCCCCCAGCAGTGCCTTGTTCAAGTTACCGTGCCCATCAACCACGAGCACCCGCCCAGCGCCGGGCTTACCGAGAATGTCGCGCACTTTGGAGTTATCTTCAAAACAACGCAAGGTTTCCACCCGACCGGAAAACACAGTTTTCCCACCAAAGTCTCGCCATTGCACGGGGATCCACAACACGTCATCACCATGTGCATCACTGATATCTGGCAGTAAATCTTCCATGCTCGCTCCTTTGTTTGAAATTTAACCACTGTCACCTTGCGTTAAATCCTGATGACATCCACCAGCCTGTTGAGCATCTCATTTCTTGGCTATAAACCTAGCAAGATCCCGTCATTTCAGCGTTACCAACTTTCATAAAGTAGGCATGGCTCACTCAAACTTTGGTGTAATTAATCGTATTTTTATCTGATTAAACAAGCTGTTCCCCTGTTATAAAAGGAAACATCAGATCGAATTAAAAAAAACTCTCAGTCACAATATACCCAAACAACCTGAAAATGCAGGATTCAGCGAGTTGACCGACGTGAAGCAACATGGTCTGATAAAGTGTTTTTACATAATTTTCACACCTGTGGTAATAGTACGAAAAGGTTAATGTATCTTTGTAATATCCTGCACGGAAATTCCGGCAAATTTCCATGTTTTGCGACCACGGAAATTGGGATTGACGTATATCAATAAAAATTGAAAAAAGTTGCGTTGATTTATTACTAAATATTGTTAGCACGCTGTTAAATGAATACAATCAACGCTATCCAAAGGATTAGCTGGTCAAATTGACTTGGCCAGTAACATGCAGGGCGGCAACTCGCATCTGCAACTAGCTTCTCTAGGGATGGCGTTTGTATCAGGAAAGTATGTCCGTAAGTATGAAGAACACCTTTGATATACTTTTCCTGTTTGTAAATTTTCTTCACAAAGTCAACAGACGTTGTGATTGATTGGGAGCCCGCCAAGAACGCTCGCTTCCCAGTACCAGAATCCTTAAAGAAATTAGGTAACGCCAATGCAAACCCCTCACATTCTGATTGTTGAAGACGAACACGTAACTCGTAACACGCTGAAAAGCATCTTCGAAGCTGAAGGTTATACCGTCCTGGAAGCGAATGATGGCGAAGAAATGCATCAAGTGCTTTCTAACAATCAGGTTCACCTGGTTATTATGGACATTAACCTGCCTGGCAAAAATGGCCTGCTGCTGGCACGCGAACTGCGTGAACAAGGCGACATGGCGCTGATGTTCCTGACAGGCCGTGACAACGAAGTTGACAAGATCCTGGGTCTGGAAATCGGTGCAGATGACTATATCACCAAACCTTTTAACCCTCGCGAACTGACTATCCGTGCCCGTAACCTGTTGACCCGTGCAATGAGCCAAGGTGCAATGCCAGACGATAAGCGCTCTGTTGACCGTTATGTATTCAATGGCTGGACGCTGGACATCAACAGCCGCTCGCTGATCAGCCCAGGTGGCGAGCAATTCAAGCTGCCTCGCTCTGAATTCCGTGCGCTGCTGCATTTCTGTGAAAACCCGGGCAAAATCCAGACCCGTGCAGACCTGCTGAAGAAGATGACTGGTCGTGAGCTGAAACCACACGACCGTACGGTAGACGTCACTATCCGCCGTATCCGCAAGCACTTTGAATCTTTCGGTGACACACCGGAAATCATCGCGACCATTCACGGTGAAGGCTACCGCTTCTGTGGTGAACTGGAAGAAATCTGATTTCTCCTTTCTCCACACCATGATGCGTTGAAAGGCCTGCATTGCAGGCCTTTTTGTTGTCTGAGCTAAACGACCATCAATCGATGGATGCCAAGCGTTATTGTTTGCTGTAATCCTCAAGCCATTGCTTGAGCACGGCCAAATCTTTCACATAGCCTTCTTTGATTTCATCCACCCAGTCAGCAATATTTTCCCACCATGCCGGTAGCTCCGGGGATTGCGCTTTCTGCGCCACCTTTTGGATATGTTTAAGACCAATCGAGCCTGCCGCACCTTTGATTTTATGGGCTTCACTGGCAATGCCATCCTGATCTTTGGCGGTCATGTTGCTGTCGAGGATATGGAGGTACTCAGGCATCAGCTCTTCAAACATGGCAATGCTCTGGAAAACTGGCTCCGGTCCGACAATATCGACATAAGACGTCAACATATCCAAGTCAAGCAAGGTGTCCAGCATCTCATTACCCGGCTTTTTCTGTTTTTTCACTTCCGCAGCTTCAGTCGCAACCGGGCATTGCAGTGCCAGACGCTCAATCACTTCTTTCACCGCAGACACACTGATAGGTTTGCTGATCGCGTCATCCATGCCGTTGTTGAAGTATTCAGTTTTGTCTTTAATCACATTGGCGGTCAGTGCGACCAGTGGTGGCAGTGCTTCCCCGCTCGCACGGAGCTGGTTGGCAATATCGAAGCCCGTCATGTCCGGCAACTGAATGTCCAGCAACAACATGTCGTATTGCGCCTGCGGGAAAAGCTCTAGGGCTTCCCTGCCACTCCTTGCCACGACCACACTGTGCCCAAGGCTTTCCAGCAGGTTGGTAGCCACCGTAATGTTCAGCTCAATGTCTTCCACCAGCAAGATGTGCAACGGGCTTTGCTCTGCTGTCACTTTATCTTTATTCGCTTTCGCTTCGCACAGCGGCACCGCCAGTGTCACGGTAAAAATACTGCCTTCACCCACTTCACTGTCAACCGTAATATCCCCGTTCATCAGGCGTACCAGCTTGCGCGACACAGCCAGACCAATCCCTGTACCCACAGCATGGAGGTTATCTTCTCCCTGTTTTACCTGATAATACATGGCAAAAATCTTGTCCTGCTCTTCCAGCGGGATACCGATACCGCTGTCTTCCACCTCGAATTGCAGGTGCGCAGTGTCCTCTTCCACGTCACAGCTTACCGTGACGTTCACCGCCCCCTGCTTAGTGAATTTCACCGCATTACCCACCAGGTTCCAGAGGATTTGGCGAAGGCGGGTGGCATCGACTTTGACTGCTGGCGGCAGGTCAGTAAGCCTGTCCAGGGTAAAACGCAGCCCTTTTTGCTGTGCCATCAGGGCACTGATGCTCTCAATCTCAGAGACAAAGTCTGGTAGGTCTACCGGCTGTGGCATCAACTCTAAACGGCGTCGGTCAGACTTATCCAAATCAATAATATCGTTGAAAATATTTCCAAGGGTAATGGCGCTGACATGGATAGTCCTGAGATGACCCAACTGTTCTTCTGACAGGCGGGTTTCCAGAAGCATACGGCTCAGCCCGACAATCCCATTCAGTGGAGTACGAAGTTCATGGCTGATGGTGGAAATAAAGGCGGTTTTATCACGGCTGGCTTTCTCCAGGGCATCCTGATAACGCTTGCGTTCAGTGATCTCGCGGCCAAAACCGACCAGCCCCAAGCGTCGACCACCTCTGGAATAGAAAGGCAGCTTACGCAGTTCAAAGTACGCCTTGCGGCCATCTTGGTATTCCAGCCACTGTTCGTATGTCAGCGACACATTGTTATCGAACACCTGCTGGTCAGTTTCTACCACCTTACTGGCGATGTCTTCACGATAAACATCCCACGGTGTCAGCCCCACCAGCTCTTTTTCTTTCTTGCCGGTCAAATCCTCCATGGCCCGGTTGCAGCCGGAAAACTGACCTTTTTCATTGCGGTAGTAAATCAGATCGGGAGAGGCATCAATAAAGGACCGCAACAGGGCCGTCTGCTCTGCCAGTTCAACCTGGGCTTTTTCACGCTGATAGACTTCATTTTCCAGATCGACCATGGCTTCTTCACGCGCTTCTTCTGCCCGCTTACGCTCTTCAATCTCAAGGTTCAACTGGTTGATGTTTTCGGTAAGCTGACGGTTCAGCTCCATATCACGGGCCCGCATTTCTTCCAGCTTAACAACCAGTTTAGTCAAACGCTGGCGGGATTCTTCCAACTGATCTACCACCACAGAAAGGAAGTACACTGCCCAAGGGGTGATTAACAGACCAAAGAAGACAGAGCGGACGATATCCGCATCATGCACGGTGCCATTTAATACCAGCGTAATGCCAACCTGAACGACCACTGCCAGCGCGACCAATGCCAGTGCAAGCAGCATACTGAAACGTACCAAGCCAAGCTTGACCAGCAGATCGACGTAGTACTGCGCTAAGAGTTTTATGTGTTTCATTGAACTTCCAGATCAACGTAAAAGGAGGAGGCTGTATCGTTTCCTGCTACAGCGGGTCAGTCAGGCAAAATAATAACGTTGCCGCAAAGGAAGCTAAAGAAAAAGGGGCGCATTCCCCTGCCCCCGACAAAGTATTTCGACACCGCCACCCGATGCCTGCCTTTTATGCTTCGATGAGGGCTCCACCCGATACTATCTGATTCCGCCCTGCATTTTTCGCGCAATAGAGTGCCTGATCCGCCAGTGACACCAGATCGCCGTAATCCTGGCCCGCTACCGGACGCAAGGTGGCAATACCCTGGCTGAGAGTAATCCGGTCAGCCACCTTTGAAAACGCGTGTGGAATAGCCGCCTTTTGCAATTCTTCCGCAATATTCTGCGCAACCACCAATACACCCTCTTCGGTAGTATTCGGCAGCAGAATAGCAAACTCTTCACCACCATAGCGGGCCACTGCATCCAAGGGACGGCGGGTCACGCGTTGGAACACATCTGCAACCTGTCTCAATGCTTCATCCCCCTTTTGATGCCCATAGTTGTCGTTGTAAGGCTTGAAATAGTCAATGTCGCAGAAGATTAAGGAAAGGGGCTCTTTCTCACGGATATGGGCGTGCCACATTTTAACCAGTTGTTCATCAAAACTACGGCGGTTTGCCACCTTAGTCAGACCATCAACGAAACTGAGCTCTTCCAGCTCCATGATCGCATCAGCCAATTGTTGCTGTGTTGCCTTACGCTCTGTCACATCGCGGGCGATGACCAAAACCCCGATAGTATCGTCCGTGGAATCGCTGAACTGGGTTTTGGTCAGCTCGTACCACACCATGGACCCGTCTCGCTTCATCACCAAATCTTCGTATTTGATGGTGTCACCCTTTTCCAACACCGGTAAATCAGTCTTCTTGTGTTGTGCCAGTACTTCCGGCTCCATCAGATCATCGGCAAGCTCCCCCTCCAAATCATCATGGGGCACCCCCATGGCTTCGGCAAACGCAGCATTGCCGCCCAAAAACTCATAATCCTTGTTATAGATACCGATAGGATCCACGCTGGCTTTAAAAATCGAGGTCAGTACATTGCTGTGCTTTTTCAGTTGTTGCTCAACATCCTGGCGCGCTTTAATCTCCTGTTCGAGCGACTGACGCATCATGTGCCAGTTAGTCACATCATGGCTGATACTGAGGGTACCGAAAACCTCACTCTCATCATCCAGCAAAACCGTTTGATTGGTTTCCAGCAGGCAACTGTCGCCATTAGGGTTGGTGGTCCAGCTTTGTTGGGTGCGCCTGCCACGGGCATGTTCATCGGCAGAAAAAATCAGCCCTTCCTGCTCTCGGCCTTTCCAGAAGCGGTCATAGGCAAGGTTTGTCCCGACGATCCGGCCCTCTTTATCCTGAAAACAGACAAGCTCGGCCAGCGAGTTAATCACGCTGCGAAAGATCTGGCTGTCGTTATTGGCAAAGGGCTCGCTATAAACCGCTTCAGACTTTGGCTCCAGCGACACAATCCAGACCCGCTTGCCACTCGACCAGACTGGCAAACCGGAAAAACGTGCATGCCGTGGGGTACGGTGATCAGACACCGCTCGGAAGTCTGCTGTCATTTCAACAAATGGGTGTGGCCATTGGCGGGAAGCTAGCAAGGCACCAATGGTTTCCTTTTCGCGATTGCCACGGATACGGTAACGTGAACCTTGTACATCGACATTAAACAGACGTACAAAGCTTCTGTTAGCATACAGAATACTGCCGTCACTGTGGTTGATTATCGCCTTGGGGGAATGAAGGTTCGATAAGTAAAGCTGCCAGGTTTTCATCGATATGACACGGCGATGAAACACCCAAACCATCCCCAACAGAAACCCTACCAAAAGCAACAATGCTGCGATTGGTAACCACTCATTCATCCTTCCACCTTTTGCCCGACATCCTTGAAGAAGCAATCATTTTTTGTATAAACATCACGCTTCATCTTGCCACACGGTTATGAAAGAAAACGAACAGACCTCATTGATTTTTCGAGGTATCAAACGTGAGTCACATTATTGATGGAAATAAAAACAACGCTCAGTCAGACTACCTTGTGGTCCTTTCTCGTTCAGTGCCTTTGCGATTGCGGTCATTGCCAGCCAACGGTTTTCACACCACTCTGGTGCAAGCAGTGTCGGCTTTCGGGCATTGGCTGACACACGATGGTAAACCACCTCTGCCGGTGTCCGGATGATCATTTCTGACGCGCTGTCTACGTACGCTTCCAGCGACATCGCGTCTAGCCTCCCAGCCCGCCATGCTTTCGCCATGACAGAGCCTTCGACAATATGCAGTGGGTGAAGTTTGATACCATCCGTGCCGGTCTCAATCACACGCTCAATAGTAGTAATGTGATCAGCCTTGGTATCGCCCGGCAGGCCGACAATAAGGTGGGTGCAGACGTTCAGCCCTAACGCTCGGGCTTTTCGGGTGATAGCATCATAACAGGCAAAGTCATGCCCACGGTTGATGCGTTGCAGGGTTTTATCATTGGCGGTCTGAAGTCCCAGTTCCAACCAGATTTCGTAGCTTTGTTGCTGATATCCCGCCAGCAGTTCAAGCACGGTATCCGGCACACAATCCGGACGGGTGCCGACACAAAGGCCGACGATATCTGCATGTTTCAACGCATCTTCATACATGATGCGCAGCTTTTCCACTTCCGCGTAGGTGCTGGTGTAAGCCTGAAAATATGCCAGATAGCGTCTGGCCCGGTTCACCTCTGAGGCCCGTTGCATCAGCTGGGAGGTCACCGAAAGCTGTTGGGCACTCTCATCTGCAAACGACGCCACATTGCAAAAGGTACAGCCTCCCCGTCCCAGTGTGCCATCCCGGTTTGGACAACTAAAACCGCCATGCAATGTCAGTTTGTGTACTTTTTCGCCATACCTGCGTTGTAGATCCTGACCAAAGGTATTCACCAATTGATGAAGTTCCATCACCGACCGCCTGAAGTTCTGGGTAAAAGAAAAAGGCGCGCAATATTAGCATCAAACCCGCAGTGAAAACCTCGCCCAAATCAATGTTGGTTTAAGTTTTTATCACCCCACTGAAAATAAATTACATTTCTTTCACCGCGACAAACCTGTTGTCTACGAAGGATTTTCTCCTCATTCACCACAAACACCAATATTTGCATTTCTATTCAAAATAATCGCGAAACAAATCCTTTTAGACTTAACTACCATGCCGTTAACGTTAACTTTTTATGGTAATTAATTTTCCGAATATGTAGGATAGCAACAGCTTCGCCTAAATTGTGAGCAATAATATTTGCTATATAAGCCTCTTTTTTAGTGCGTTATCTGGCCAATAAAAGAAAGCGCAGCATTTTTGCATAGGATTGCAAAGATAGAGAGGGTCGCTGTTGTTAAACAGCAACCGGGTTTGGTTGCCGCGAATACATACATTTTTGTTGATTTAAACTTGGCGACCGCTCAGTTGTGCCCGCAACAGGTACAACAAGGGAAGACAAATGCCTCCCAGGCATTTGTGTCAACTGGAAGGACGTAAACATGACTGATTCAGTGCTACGCACAGAGGGGCTTTATGTGCCCGAAATGGAACACGACGCCTGTGGTATCGGCTTCATCGCCCACCTGAAGAACAGAAAGTCCCACGCGATTGTGAGCCAGGCACTTGATATGCTGGCACGCATGGAGCACCGTGGCGGACAAGGCTGCGACCCATGCAGTGGTGACGGTGCCGGTATTCTTTTACAAAAACCCCACGAATTTTTACTCGAAGAAACCCGCAAACTGGGTATTCAGCTGCCATCAGCAGACAAATACGGTGTCGGCGTCATGCTGTTCCCGAAAGACGAGAACAAGCGCCATCAATGCCGTGATATCTTCGAGCGCAATGCCAAACGCCTGGATCTGGAAGTGATTGGCTACCGTGTATTGCCAACTGACAATTCCATGATCGGTGCAGACCCGCTCAGCACTGAGCCACAGTTTGAACATGCGTTTGTGACCGGTGGTGACCACCTGTCCCTTGACGAACTTGAGCGCAAACTGTTTGTACTGCGCAACTACACTGTCCGCGTATGTCTGGAAAGCGTTTCCAATATCGGCGACGATTTCTACATCAATTCATTCTCTGCCAAGACACTGGTCTATAAAGGCCAATTAACCACAGAGCAAGTGCCACAATACTTCCTTGACCTGCAAAACCCATCAATGGTCACAGCGCTGGCGCTGGTTCACTCACGTTTCTCAACCAACACTTTCCCACGCTGGCGTCTAGCCCAGCCTTTCCGTTATATCGCCCACAACGGCGAAATTAACACCGTACGTGGCAACCTGAACTGGATGAAGGCACGTGAAGCCCTGCTTGAATCCAAACTGTTTTCTGAGCAGGAGCTGAAGATGCTGTTGCCGGTTTGTCAGGAAGGGGCTTCAGACTCCGCAAACTTTGATATGGCGCTGGAACTTCTGGTGCTCAGCGGCCGCAGCCTGCCACATGTACTGATGATGATGATACCGGAAGCCTGGCAGGAAAATGCCAAGCTGGATCCGAAACTGCGCGCGTTCTACCAGTACCATGCCAATATTATGGAACCCTGGGACGGCCCAGCGTCTGTCTGTTTCACCGATGGCGTGAAAGTCGGTGCAACCCTTGACCGCAACGGCTTGCGTCCCAGCCGCTACACCGTGACCAAAGATGATTACCTCATCATGGCATCGGAATCCGGCGTCGTAGACATCGAGCCGGAAAACATCCAGTTCCGTGGCCGCCTGCAACCCGGTCGTATCTTCATTGCTGACCTTGAGCAGGGCCGCATCATTTCTGATGAAGAAGTGAAAAACGAGATCGCCTCTGCGCAGCCTTATCAGGAGTGGGTAGAAAAGAACCTGCTGCAACTGGACAAGCTGCCGGAATCCGATTCCAAACACCAACAACCATCTCCTGATCGCCTGCTGCATCACCAACAGGCATTTGGCGTCACCTCAGAAGAAGTGAACGAAATTATTGTGCCTATGGCCAAAGACGGCAAAGAGCCGCTTGGCGCGATGGGGGCAGACTGGCCACTGGCAGTGCTTTCGCACCAGTCGCAGCACCTGTCTAACTATTTCAAGCAACTGTTTGCCCAAGTCACCAACCCGCCCATCGACCCAATCCGTGAGCGCATGGTGATGTCGCTGAAAACCTATCTGGGTAAAGATCAGAATCTGTTGGCCGAATCGCCGGAGCATTGCCGCAAGGTTGAGCTGGAGTCACCGGTTCTGAGTAACGGCGAGCTGGAAAAACTGCGCGCGATCGACAACGATCATCTTCAGGCCAAAACCCTGGATATCGTGTTCCGAGCCAGTGGCGAGCCTGGCAAACTGGAGCGTGCGCTGAAGCGCATTTGTCAGTACGCGGAAGATGCAGTTGTTGATGGTTACTCTATTATTCTGCTGACCGACCGTGCCGTGAACTCGAACCACGCCGCTATCCCTGCAATGCTGGCCGTCGGTGCGGTTCACCACCACCTTATCCGCAAAGGCCTGCGTGCAAAAGCCGACATCGTCATCGAAACCGGTGACGCGCGTGAAACCCATCACTTCGCCACACTCGTTGGCTACGGTGCGAATGCTGTTAACCCGTACCTCGTCTACGAAACGCTGGTCGATTTACAGCGCACCAAGAAGCTGGATCCAGAAGCCGATGTCGACGCGCTGTTTGAAAACTACCGCAAGTCCATCAACGCCGGCCTGCTGAAAATTTTCTCGAAAATGGGCATTTCTACCCTGCAGTCTTATCACGGTGCGCAGATCTTTGAAGCGCTGGGTATCAGCAAAACGGTGGTCGATAAATACTTTACCGGCACGGTTTCCCGTATTCAGGGTCTGTCAATTGATGACATCGCCAAAGAAGTGTTGATCCGTCACCGTCTGGGTTACCCGACGCGTGAAATTCCGGTTCAGATGCTGGATGTCGGTGGTGTTTACCAGTGGAAACAGCGTGGTGAGAAACACCTGTTCAACCCTGAAACTATCCATCTGTTACAAAACTCCACCCGCAACAAGGACAAAAAGCAGTTTAAAGAATACTGCCATGCAGTAGACAGTCAAGGCGATAACGCCGCGACTCTGCGCAGCCAATTCGACTTTGTGAAAAACCCGGCAGGCAGCATTCCTCTGGAAGAGGTCGAGCCTGTCGAAAGCATCCTGAAGCGCTTCGCAACCGGTGCAATGAGCTTTGGCTCTATCTCTTACGAGGCGCACTCTACGCTGGCGGTGGCCATGAACCGTATTGGCGCGAAATCAAACTCTGGTGAAGGCGGTGAAGACCCAGAACGCTTCGAGAGAAAAGAAAACGGCGACTGGGAACGCTCTGCCATCAAGCAGGTGGCATCTGGCCGTTTCGGTGTCACGTCTTACTACCTGACCAATGCTGATGAAATTCAGATCAAGATGGCACAGGGCGCAAAGCCAGGTGAAGGTGGTCAGCTGCCCGGTCACAAAGTCGATGACTGGATTGGCCGTACCCGTCACTCCACGCCGGGAGTTGGCCTGATTTCGCCACCGCCACACCACGATATCTACTCTATCGAGGATTTGGCGCAGCTTATCTACGACCTGAAAAACGCCAACCGCAAAGCACGTATTAACGTGAAGCTGGTTTCTGAAGCGGGTGTCGGCACTATCGCCTCCGGCGTTGCCAAGGCAAAAGCCGACGTGGTTTTGATTGCAGGCTTCGACGGCGGTACTGGCGCATCACCACTGTCTTCTATCAAGCACGCGGGTCTGCCATGGGAACTGGGTCTGGCAGAAACGCACCAGACGCTGCTGAAAAACGGCTTACGTAACCGCATTGTGGTTCAGTCAGACGGTCAGATGAAAACTCCACGTGACCTCGCTGTCGCAACCCTGCTGGGTGCAGAGGAATGGGGTGTGGCAACAGCAGCACTGGTGGTTGAAGGCTGTATCATGATGCGTAAGTGTCATCTCAATACCTGCCCGGTCGGTATCGCAACGCAGAACAAGACCCTGCGTGAGCGTTTCGACGGCCGCGTGGAAGACATTGTGACTTTCTTCACCTACATGGTGGAAGGTCTGCGTGAAATCATGGCAGAGCTGGGGTATCGCACCATCAACGAGATGGTCGGTCAGTCACAGCACCTGAAAGTGCGCTCTGATGTCGGTCACTGGAAATACCAGAATCTGGATCTTAACGTAGTACTTCACAAAGAAGAGCCACGCGAAGGCGATGCCATGTATTGCCAGCGCGAGCAAAATCACGGTCTGGAAACGGTTCTTGACCGCCGTCTGATTGAAGCGGCTTCCAGCGCACTCAAAGAGGGCCGTAAGGTCGACGCTGAATTCGCGATTGTCAACACCGACCGTAGCGCCGGTACCATGCTGTCGAACGAAATTTCGAAAGTGTACAAAGACCAAGGTCTGCCGGCAGAAATGAGCGTGAAGTTCAAAGGCTCTGCCGGTCAAAGCTTTGGTGCCTTCCTCGCAAAAGGCGTGACGTTCACGGTTGAAGGTGATGCGAATGACTACTGGGGTAAAGGTCTGTCCGGCGGTACGCTGGTGCTTTACCCAGATGCGAAGAGCGACATCATCGCCGAAGACAACATTGTTGTCGGTAACGTCTGTTTCTACGGCGCGACTTCGGGCGAGTCTTTCATCCGCGGCGTGGCTGGTGAGCGTTTCTGTGTGCGTAACTCCGGCGCGAGAGTGGTGGTTGAAGGCATCGGTGACCATGGCTGTGAATACATGACCGGTGGTGTTGCGATTGTTCTGGGTCAGACGGGCCGAAACTTTGCCGCCGGTATGAGTGGCGGTGTGGCATACGTCTGGGATCAGTTCAACGACTTCGAGTCCAAGCTCAACCCTGAGCTGGTCGACCTGGATCCATTGGATGAAGAAGACGTTACCTTGCTGAAAGCGATGATCACCAAACATCATGCGTTAACAGGCAGTACTGTGGCGGAAACGTTTTTGGCAAATCTTGAGGAAAACCTCAAGTTCATTGTCAAAGTCATGCCGCGAGATTACAAAGCTGTGCTGCTACAGCGCAAAGAAGAAGCCGCTAACAAGGAAGAAGTGGAGGCTGTAAATGGGTAAGCCAACCGGATTTCTAGAATTTGGCCGCGAGCTGCCGGCCAAGAAGGACCCTGCCGTTCGTATTCAGGACAACAAGGAGTTTGTGCTGAATGACGAGTTCGGTGAGAAAATTAACCAGCAATCGGCCCGTTGCATGGACTGTGGTGTGCCTTTCTGTCACAACGGCTGTCCAATCGGGAACATCATTCCTGAGTTTAACGACGCAGTTTACCGCGATAACTGGGAAGAAGCGTGGAACATCCTGAGTTCGACCAATAACTTCCCGGAATTCACAGGCCGGGTTTGCCCGGCTCCCTGTGAAAGTGCCTGTGTCCTTGGGATCAACCAGGATCCAATCACTATCTGTAATATTGAAAAAACCATCGTCGAAACCGCATACCGTGAAGGCTATGCCAAGCCGAAAACACCCACCTCCCGCACGGGCAAAAAGGTGGCGATCATCGGTTCAGGCCCTGCCGGTCTTGCGGCAGCCGAACAGATCAACAGCGCAGGGCATACCGTGACCGTGTTTGAGCGTGATGAAAAAGTCGGTGGTCTGCTGCGCTTCGGTATTCCGGACTTCAAACTCGGCATGGATGTGATTGACCGTAAAATCAACCTGATGGCTGAAGCGGGTATCGAGTTTAAAGTCAATGCCCATGTGGGGATCGACGTGAACGCCCAGCAAATCCGTCAGGACTACGATGTGGTGCTGCTCACCGGCGGCTCTACCGTGCCACGCGACCTGCCTATCCCGGGCCGTGAGCTGAAAGGCGTTCATTTCGCGATGGAATTTCTGGGGCAGAATAACCGCCGTGCCAACAACATGGATCTGAAAACTGAAGAGATCCATGCCAAAGGCAAACATGTGGTGGTGATTGGTGGTGGTGATACCGGCTCTGACTGTGTCGGTACCTCCAACCGTCACGGTGCAGCCAGCATTACCCAGGTTGAAATCATGCCGATGCCACCGGAGAAGCGCCCCGCCAACATGCCCTGGCCGCAATACCCGATGCTCCTGCGCACCTCGACCTCTCACGAAGAAGGCTGTGAGCGTCACTGGAATATCCTGACCAAAGCATTTATCAGCGACGATAACGGTAATGTGAAAGCACTGCGCATGGCTGACATCGTGTGGAAAGATGCCGCGCCGGGCGAACGTCCAACGTTTGAAGAAGTGCCGGGCTCTGAGCGTGACATCCCCTGCGATCTGGCTTTTCTGGCGATGGGCTTCCTGCATCCTGAACCGCATGGCGTGTTGGCACAGCTTGATGTCGCACTGGATGACCGTGGCAATGTGGCTACTCAGGACTTCCAGACCAACCAGAAAGGAGTATTCGCTGCCGGTGATATGCGAACCGGTCAGTCTCTGGTAGTACGCTGTATCAACGAAGGTCGCGAATGTGCCCGCGCTATCGATGCTTACTTGATGGGCAGCACCAATCTTGAAGCCAAAGCAGATTCACTGATGCTTTCCGCGTAACAATAACAAGTGTGATCTTCCCGTTTTGCCAGCCCTCTGCGGCTGGCTTTTTTCACTTTGAACTCACATCAAAGCCTCACCGACCAAAAATTAACAACTTTTTTCAAATAACCCTTCAGAAGAACCCCATTAATCTTTGCGACTGAGTGAAAAGAACCGCCACAAAATGCTGTATGCAGACAGAGTTTTCGACATATATACCTATTAGTCTGCAAAGTTAATGCAATATGACAAAGTTTGACCTCTTCGCCATTAACCGATAACGTGAAAGGTCGGTATAAATTAACCGAGCTAACTCGAACCTGATTTTCCGCTAAAACATACTTCCAGGAAGGAGGACACGGATAATTGGGTGCCAGGAAGGCAAGAAAAACTGCAGTCACTGCCTGGGGCAGTCGCAAGGGAGAATTTCAATGTCGCTGTATGATCCGACGCTGGAGAAAGACAACTGCGGCTTTGGCCTTATTGCCCATACCGAGGGTGAAGCCAGCCACAAGCTTGTCCGGACCGCGATTTCCGCACTTGACCGAATGACCCATCGCGGCGCGATTAACGCCGATGGGAAAACCGGTGACGGGTGCGGCTTATTACTTCAAAAGCCCGATAACTTTTTCCGAATCATCGCTGAAGAGAATAACTGGACCCTCAGTAAACTCTATGGTGTAGGGATGATTTTCCTCAGTAAAGACCCCGCGAAAGCGCAACATGCCAAAGCGGTGTTTGAAAAGGAAATTGCCGCTGAAACCCTGTCTATTGTGGGCTGGCGCGAAGTCCCCACTAACGAGGACGTGTTGGGCGAAATCGCCGCCAGCAGCGTCCCGCATATCGAGCAGGTGTTTATCAACGGCCCTGCCGGCTGGCGGGCACGCGATTTGGAGCGCCGTCTTTATATCGCCCGTCGCCGCGCTGAGAAAACACTTGCTGAAGATAGCGATTTCTACATCACCAGTCTGTCAACGCGCACCATCGTTTATAAAGGTCTGTGCATGCCGGCCGATCTGCCACGCTTTTATCTGGATCTGGCAGACCTGCGGCTGGAAGCATCTATCTGTCTGTTCCACCAGCGTTTTTCTACCAATACAACACCAAAATGGCCGCTGGCACAGCCGTTCCGCTACCTTGCCCACAACGGCGAAATCAACACCATTGAAGGAAACCGTCAGTGGGCGCGGGCCCGTGCTTACAAATTCAATTCACCCCTGCTGCCCGATTTGAAAGCAGCAGCGCCTTTTGTCAATGAAACCGGTTCTGACAGCTCAAGCCTTGATAACATGCTGGAAGTGTTTCTCGCCGGTGGCATGGATCTCTTCCGTGCGATGCGCATGCTGGTACCGCCCGCCTGGCAAAACCATCCGGACATGGATCCGGACTTGCGCGCCTTTTACGACTTTAACTCCATGCACATGGAGCCGTGGGATGGCCCTGCAGGCATCGTAATGTCAGATGGCCGCTATGCTGCCTGTAATCTTGACCGCAACGGCCTGCGCCCTGCCCGCTATGTGGTGACCAAAGACAAACTCATCACCCTGGCCTCTGAAGTCGGGATCTGGGACTATGCCCCGGATGAAGTGGCAGAAAAAGGCCGTGTCGGGCCAGGCGAACTGTTGGTTATCGACACATTCGAAGGCGAAGTGTGGCATTCGGCAGATATCGACAATGAACTGAAATGCCGCCACCCCTACAAACAGTGGCTCGAAAACAACGTGAAGCAGCTGACACCATTCGAAGAGCGTAAGACCGATGACAACGCTGGCCAACGCAGCATGGATGATGACGAGCTGTTGGTTTATCAAAAGCTGTTCGGCATTTCCAACGAAGAGCAGGATCAGGTGCTGCGGGTGCTGGGCGATATCGGGCAGGAAGCCACAGGTTCTATGGGAGATGACACCCCAATGGCGGTACTTTCATCAAAAGAGCGCCATGTCGCTGATTATTTCCGCCAGAAATTTGCCCAGGTCACCAACCCACCTATCGATCCGCTGCGCGAAAATCACGTCATGTCACTGGCAACCTGTATTGGCCGCGAGATGAACGTGTTCTCGGAAACCGATGGTCATGCGCAGCGCGTCGCGTTCAAGAGCCCGGTATTGCTGTACTCCGACATGGTTCAGCTTCTGGAACTGGACGATGAGCACTACCGCAACAGCATCATCGACATCAACTTCAATCCGGACGATAAACATCTCGAACAGGCGATTTTAGATGTCTGCGATCAGGTTGAGCGTGTGGTACGTGACGGAACCGTGCTGGTCGTGTTGTCTGACCGTGGTATCGCCAAAGGCAAGCTCCCCATTCCTGCAGCGATGGCCGTCGGTGCTGTGCAGAAACGTCTGGTCGATGCCCAGCTTCGCTGTGATGCCAACATTGTAGTAGAAACCGCATCCGCCCGGGATCCGCACCAGTTTGCGGTACTGCTTGGCTTCGGTGCCACGGCGGTTTATCCATATCTGGCGTACGAATCCATTGCTAAGATGGTGGAAAAAGGCGTCATCCAGCAATCGATGCCCGATGCCATGCTGAATTTCCGCAACGGGATCAACAAAGGCTTGTTCAAGATCATGTCCAAAATGGGCATCTCGACCATTGCCTCTTACCGCTGTGCCCAGCTTTTTGAAGCGGTCGGCCTGAGCGACAAGGTTGTCGACCTCTGTTTTAAAGGCGTGGCAAGCCGGATCCAGGGTGCAGATTTTGATGATTTCCAGCAAGATCTTGTCAATCTTGCCCGTCGTGCATGGCTAAAGCGCAAACCTGTCGAACATGGAGGGTTGCTAAAATATGTCCATGGCGGCGAATACCATGCCTACAACCCGGATGTGGTCAGCACCCTGCAATCAGCGGTTCGCTCCGGCGAAGCGATGGACTATAAAACCTATGCTGACACCGTAAACAAACGCCCGGTCTCGTCACTGCGCGACCTGATGAAGCTGAAATTCGCCGATAAGCCTATTTCTCTTGAGAAAGTAGAAGCGGCGACGGAGCTCTTCAAACGTTTTGACTCTGCGGCTATGTCAATCGGTGCCCTGAGCCCCGAAGCGCACGAAGCGCTGGCGATTGCGATGAACCGCCTTGGTGGTAACTCCAACTCCGGTGAAGGCGGCGAAGACCCACGCCGTTTCAATACCGAGCGTAACTCGCGCATCAAACAGATTGCTTCAGGACGTTTTGGTGTCACTCCGCACTACCTGACCAACGCTGATGTGCTGCAAATCAAGGTAGCACAGGGCGCGAAACCGGGTGAAGGCGGTCAGCTGCCAGGCCATAAAGTCACGGCAGAAATCGCGCGTCTTCGCCACTCGGTGCAGGGCGTAACCCTGATTTCACCGCCGCCACATCACGACATCTACTCCATTGAAGATTTGGCGCAGCTGATTTTCGATTTGAAGCAGGTCAATCCGGAGGCGTTGGTTTCAGTGAAGCTGGTGTCCGAGCCGGGGGTAGGCACTATCGCCGTCGGTGTCGCCAAAGCATATGCAGATCTTATCACCATTTCAGGTTATGACGGCGGTACAGGCGCAAGCCCGCTGACATCGGTGAAATATGCCGGTAGCCCCTGGGAGCTTGGCTTGGCGGAAACCCAGCAGGCGCTGGTGACTAATGGCCTTCGCCACAAGATCCGCCTGCAAGTGGATGGCGGCCTGAAAACCGGCCTCGATATCATTAAAGCCACTATTCTGGGTGCAGAAAGCTTTGGTTTCGGCACCGCGCCTATGGTCGCGCTGGGCTGTAAATACCTGCGTATCTGCCACCTGAATAACTGCGCCACCGGTGTTGCCACCCAGGATGACACCCTGCGCCGCGAATATTTCAAAGGGTTGCCAGAGCAGGTGATGAACTTTTTCAAAGGCCTCGCCGAGGAAGTGCGTGAATTGATGTCACAGCTTGGCGTTGAAAAACTCACCGACCTGATAGGCCGCACCGATTTGCTGGAAGCGGTGGAAGGTTTCACGGCCAAGCAGCTAAAACTTGACCTCTCAGGCATTCTGGAAAGCCCGCAGCCCAAACCGGGGAAAACTGTTTACTGGAGCGAGCCGAATGCACCGTTTGATAAAGCGGAGCTTAACCGGAAACTGTTGGAGACCTTTGAAAGCGCCATTGAAACGCGCAGCCCTGCAAGCTGCTACCTCGACATCCGCAACACGGATCGCTCTGTGGGCGCATCACTTTCAGGAGCAATCGCCAAACGCTATGGCAACCAGGGCATGGTGGCGTCGCCACTTGATATTCACCTGCAAGGTACTGCTGGCCAGTCGTTTGGCGTGTGGAACGCAGGCGGCGTGAACCTGACCCTGACCGGAGATGCTAACGACTATGTCGGGAAGGGTATGGCCGGCGGTAATATCGTGATCAAACCGCCGGTGGGGTCAGCCTTCAAACCTGAAGAGTCCACCATTATTGGTAACACCTGTCTGTATGGCGCAACAGGCGGCAAGCTGTTTGCGGCCGGTAAGGCCGGTGAGCGTTTTGCAGTACGTAACTCCGGAGCACAGGCCGTGGTCGAAGGCGCGGGCGATAACGCCTGTGAATATATGACAGGCGGTATTGTGGCGATCCTTGGTCGCACCGGGGTTAACTTTGGTGCCGGCATGACCGGTGGTTTTGCCTATGTCCTCGACGAAGCGGGCGATTTTGCCGGCCGCGTCAACCCAGAACTGGTGGAGGCTTTGTCACTCGACAAGCTGCCGATTCATCAGGAACACCTCCGTGGTCTGATTGATCAACATTTAGAGCTGACAGGCTCGTGCCGAGCGCAGGAGATCCTCGCCGACTTTGAACAATGGATCTGTAAATTCTACCTGGTGAAACCAAAAGCGGCGGACGTGCGTTCCCTGCTGGGTCACCAAAGCCGGAGCGCAGCAGAGCTGCGTGTCCAGGCACAGTAACGGAAGACCCTATGAGCCAGAACGTATACCAATTTATTGATGTGCAGCGTATTGATCCGCGAAAAAAGCCGATCAAAACGCGTAAAAACCAGTTCGTGGAAATCTACGAACCGTTCACCCACAAGCAGGCTTCTGCACAGGCTGACCGCTGCCTCGATTGCGGTAATCCCTACTGTGAGTGGAAGTGCCCGGTACACAACTACATCCCACAGTGGCTGAAGCTTGCACAGGAAGGACGCATTCTGGAGGCCGTTGAACTGTCTCACCAGACCAACAGCTTGCCGGAAGTGTGTGGCCGGGTCTGCCCGCAGGACAGGCTCTGTGAAGGCTCCTGTACCCTGAATGAAGACTTTGGTGCGGTAACCATTGGTAATGTGGAAAAATACATCACCGACAAAGCATTCGAGATGGGCTGGAAGCCGGATATGTCAGGCGTCACCTGGACCGACAAGAAAGTCGCTATCATCGGTGCGGGCCCTGCCGGGCTTGCCTGTGCAGACATCTTGGTGCGCAACGGCGTCAAACCAGTGGTGTTTGACCGCTACCCGGAAATCGGCGGCCTGCTTACCTTCGGTATCCCTTCCTTCAAACTGGAAAAGGAGGTGATGCGCAACCGCCAGCGCGTGTTTACCGAAATGGGGGTCGAGTTCAGGCTCAATACCGAAGTGGGTAAAGATGTCGAATTGCAGTCTTTGGTTGATGAATACGATGCGGTATTCCTCGGTGTCGGCACCTACCAGTCCATGCGTGCAGGCTTGGAAAATGAAGATGCGCCGGGTGTGTTTGATGCCCTGCCCTTTTTAATCGCCAACACCTACCGGGTGATGGATTTGAAGGAAAACCCGCCGGAATACATCGACATGGCAGGTAAGAAGGTGGTTGTTCTGGGTGGTGGTGACACCGCCATGGATTGTGTCCGCACCTCTATCCGCCAGAACGCCAAGCACGTCGTTTGTGCTTACCGCCGCGACGAAGCCAACATGCCGGGCAGCCGCCGCGAAGTGAAAAACGCGCGTGAGGAAGGGGTGAACTTTATGTTCAACCTACAGCCCCTTGGCATAGAAGTGGATAGCAGCGGTAAAGTCAGCGGCGTCAAGGTGGTGAAAACAGCACTGGGTGAGCCAGATGAAGCCGGTCGCCGCCGTCCACAGCCCATCGAAGGCAGTGAACATGTCCTGCCAGCCGATGCGGTGATCATGGCGTTCGGTTTCCAGCCTCACAAAATGGCATGGCTGGAACCGTTTGGCGTTGAGCTCGACCCATGGGGACGCATCAAAGCGCCGGCGCAATCAGAGTACGCCTACCAGACCACCAACAGAAAAATTTTCGCAGGTGGTGATGCGGTACGCGGATCCGATCTGGTGGTCACCGCCATTGATGAAGGCCGCAAAGCGGCGGAAGGTATCCTCGATTACCTTGAAGTCTAAGCGGCCTCCAAGCCGACAGAAAAGTGCCTGCAAAGGCACTTTTTTTTCGCCCCATTTTTTGCCCGTGATACACTCTGACTATTCCCTAATTCTTTAAGAGCGACGAGATGAAAATCGGTATTATCGGTGCCATGGAGCAGGAAGTAACCCTGCTGAAAAACAAAATGAACAACTGCCAACTCCAGGAAATCGGTGGCAGTAAATTCTATACGGGTGATCTCAATGGCGTGAATGTGGTGCTACTGCAATCAGGCATTGGGAAAGTCGCCGCAGCAGTGGGCACCTCCATTCTGCTTGAACGCTTCAAGCCAACCGCCGTGATCAATACTGGCTCTGCCGGCGGTTTTGACAGCAGCCTGAACCTAGGTGATGTGGTCATTTCTACCGATGTCGCCTACCACGATGCAGACGTGACCGCGTTTGGTTACACCATGGGCCAGATGGCAGGCCAGCCAGCAACATTTACCTCTGATGCAAAACTGATGGACGTGGCAGAGCAGGCGCTGGCGGCGATGGACCCTGCGCCACATGCCGTCCGAGGCCTTATCTGCACAGGCGATGCGTTTGTCTGCACCGCAGAGCGCCAGAACTACATCCGTGAACACTTCCCGTCAGTGATTGCAGTTGAAATGGAAGCGGCAGCGATTGCCCAGACCTGTCACCAGTTCAAGGTACCGTTTGTGGTTGTCCGTGCCATTTCTGATGTGGCCGATAAAGAATCACCGATGACGTTTGACGAGTTCCTGCCGCTGGCAGCGAAAAGTTCAAGCGCCATGGTGGAGAAGATGGTCGACCTGCTGAACGCATAATGTAATGAAAGAGCTCCTCACACCACTGGATGCCTTACTGGCACACACCACCTTGCTGGCGATGTGGGGAGCCCTTCTTTTGCACTGGTTTTTTCCTGTCCCCAGCGATATCAGCCCCCTCACCCTGTGGCGCCGCGTGGCAGATGCCATCTCCGACAAAGTCAACCATGCCGAAGACACCCCCGAGCAGCAGCGGCTCGCCGGTGCATTATCACTCGCCATCATGTGGCTGACGGTTGCGGTGTTGCTGGTTGCCTTAAAACAACTGGTCTGGGTAGACTGGCTGTTTCAATTGTTGCTGCTGTGGCTGGCACTTGGCTGGAAACCGGTAACCAATCTGGCACTAGAAGTAGAGCGCGCCCTGTCCCGTGACGAAAAACCACAGGCCCGAACCCTACTCGCGACCGCCCTTAACCGGCAAACCTATTCACTCTCCCCGGTTGGCATTGCCAAAGCTGGCTGTGAAACCCTGCTGGTCGGGTATGTAAGAGGCTTGATTGGTATCCTGTTCTGGTATGCGGTGGCAGGCGGCATTGGGGCATTTCTTTATGCCCTGGTTGCCCAGCTTGCCCGTACCTGGCCACCAAGAAAGCAGGAATACACACAGTTTGGCCTGCCGACGTCTGCCAT
This sequence comes from Grimontia sp. THUN1695, assembly GCF_059704325.2. NCBI lineage: Bacteria > Pseudomonadati > Pseudomonadota > Gammaproteobacteria > Vibrionales > Vibrionaceae > Grimontia > Grimontia sp. THUN1695. Next base: position 2,360,065 of record NZ_AP046577.1, read on the forward strand.
GCTCAGTATGCTGGACTGGCTACCTGCCAGGCTTTTTGCCTTACTGATCGCTGCCGGGCACCGCTTCCAGCCTGCACTTACCGCCATTCGGGAGCAGGGACAAAACTGGTCAGTAAACGGGGCCGGTTGGCTGCTCGCTGCATCCGGCGCCAAATTTCAGCTTGCCCTTGGAGGACCGGCGATTTATGACGATGAAAAATGCGTCCGCCCAAGTATCGGTGGGGAAATCAGCCCTTCCTCCCTTCATCTCGCCCTGTTGAACCAGACGCTAAGGCAAAAAGCCCTGCTCTGGATTGTGATCCAAAGTTTTCTGATGTGGTTTGCCCACGGATTATTATGATGTTCCGATTTTTTTTCCTGCTCCTTTTGCTGCCCGCATTGGCGTCTGCTGCCCCACTTCGGGTGATCAGCCTTTCTCCGCATACCACAGAGCTTGCCTTCGAAGCAGGTCTTGGCGACAACCTGATCGCAGTCAGCGCACACAGTGACTACCCGCCTGAAGCGCTGAAACTGGAGCAGGTAGCTAACTATCGCGGAATTAATATAGAGCGGGTAGTAACGCTGAAACCGGATCTGGTGCTTGCCTGGAAAGGAGGCAATCCGGATAAGGAGCTCGCCAAGCTGGAAAAGCTCGGCATCAAGGTGTTCTATTCCAATCCGCACTCCCTTTATGATGCCGCGGACAACATAGAGAAGCTGGGCGCGTGGTCAGACAACCCGGCGCTTGCCAAAGCCCGTGCTGATGCTGTGAGGCAGGAACTTGCGAGCATTGAAGCCAGTCAGCAGGGAAAAAGCAAAGTGCCTTATTTCTACCAGCTCAGTGTGACCCCGATATTAACCAATAACGGCGAGCACTGGCCGCAGCCGCTGTTTAGCCTGTGCGGGGGAGAGAATATTTTTGCTGACAGCGCCGCCCCCTACCCACAAGTGGGCATGGAGCAGATTGTGGTAAGAAAACCTAAAGCCATTTTCTATCCCGCTGACAGAGCCAAGCCGCTGGAAAGCTGGCAAAAATGGCAAGCGTTTATTCCTGCAGTGAAAAACAACGCCATTTTCGCAGTGACCGGAGACTGGTTAAACCGACCCACCCCACGTGCACTGAAGGCAGTGAAGCAGATCTGCGCCGCCTTGGATAAAGTGAGAAACGATCCCGCTCACGATTAATGACACCGCTTCCAAACGGTGGATGGTAAGGCTGCGACTTTCACGTAGAATCGCGCTGCCCTGTGTTTTTTATGGATAAAATTGCGCATTATGCTTCTATATATCTTGGACATGTTTGGCACGGTTGTTTTCGCGATATCAGGCATATTGCTAGCCAGTAAACTGCGGATGGATCCCTTCGGCATGGTCGTGCTGGCTATGGTAACGGCGATTGGCGGTGGCACTATCCGCGATATGGCACTGGGGGCCACGCCGGTATTTTGGGTCAACCAACCGCAATACCTGTGGGTGATACTCGCGACCTGTGCCCTTTCCATGTTATTGATCCGACAGCCCCGCCGTCTTCCCTGGTACGTCCTGCCGGTGGCAGATGCCATTGGTCTGGCGGTTTTTGTTGCTATTGGCGTCGATAAGGCGCTGAGTTATGGCGCCTCCCCAATGGTCGCCGTCATTATGGGGGTCGTCACCGGGTGCGGTGGCGGTATTATCCGTGATGTCCTTGCCCGTGAAATTCCAATGATCTTCCGTACCGAAGTGTATGCGACTGCCTGTATTGCGGGTGGCATAATGCATACTTTGATGCTGACGGCCAATATTGATATTGAGCTTGCTTCCGTCGCCGGAATGATCACCACACTGCTTATCCGCCTCGCGGCTATTCGCTGGCACCTCTCTTTACCCGTCTTCAGCTCGGGCAAATAAACCACTACTGACGTTTAGGCGCATCGACTGGTGCGCTTTTCATCCTCACATCAAATTTCTCACACCGTTTCACTAAAAAGCCAACACTGCTTCCAGATTACCAAATCCCATCATACCTTCAGCTTTTTAAGTAAAGCCTTTTGTTTACTTAAGTAACTCTTCAACCACTATGTAAACAAATAACTTTACTTATCTCACAAATATCAATCGGGAGTACCCTATGAACAGTTATGTCGAACACGCCAACATCACCGTCACCAATCTGGACAATGCGATCCAGTTTTTACAAACCGCCATGCCTGAGTTTGTCGTCCGGGGGAAAGGTTATAGTGACGATCACGGTTGGTGCCACCTAGGTACTGACACCTCTTACATTGCCCTGCAGGAAGTGGTGATCAACAAAGCGGTCGAGCGTATCCCTTACCGCCAGCTTGGCGTCAATCACATCGGTTTTGTGGTGGCAGATGCAGAAAAAGCAGCAAATCGTCTACGTGAAGCCGGCTATCAGAAAGTCTCTTTTGATAAAACCCACCCTGCCCGCAAGCGGGCTTATTTTCCCGATAGCGATGGTATGGAATGGGAATTCATCGAATACCTGACCGATTCCCTCGAAAGCCGTAACGACTATTTGCTTTAACAGCTTGAAGAGGGAGATAAAGGGAAGAGAGAAAAAAGGCGCCAAATCGGCGCCTTTTTGGGGATTATGCCAGCGTGATACGGGCAAATTTACGCTTACCAACTTGGTAAACCGCTGTACCTGCTGCCGGTATAAGCTTGGTGTCATCCACTTTCTCACCGTCGATTTTCACCGCACCCTGGCGGATCATACGCATGGCGTCAGACGTCGAGCCTACCAGATCAGCATCTTTTAACAGGTTGGCGATTGCCACACCCTGTGCAAAAGAGAACTCTGGCATTTCGTCAGGCATCGCGCCTTTCTGGAAACGGTTGATAAAGTCAGCTTCTGCGGCGTCAGCATCAGCTTCAGAGTGGAAGCGTGCAATGATTTCTTTTGCCAGCAAGATCTTCACGTCACGTGGGTTACGGCCATTGGCGATCTCTTGTTTCAGACCTTCAATCTCTTCCAGTGGACGGAAAGACAGCAGTTCGTAGTAGTTCCACATCAGATCGTCAGAAATCGACATAATTTTGCCGAACATTTCATTTGGCGCGTCACTGATACCGATATAGTTGTTCGCCGATTTCGACATCTTCTTCACGCCATCCAGACCCACCAGCAGAGGCATGGTGATCACTACCTGTTGTGGCTGACCGTTTTGCTTTTGCAATTCACGGCCCATCAGCAGGTTGAATTTCTGGTCGGTACCGCCAAGCTCAACATCCGCTTCCAGCGCGACAGAGTCATAACCTTGCAGGAGCGGATAAATGAACTCGTGGATCGCGATAGGTTGGTTGTTGCTGTAACGCTTTTTAAAGTCATCGCGTTCAAGCATACGAGCAACGGTTGAGCTTGCTGCCAGACGGATCATGCCATCTGTACCCAGTTCACCCAGCCAGCTTGAGTTAAACTCGACGCGGGTTTTATTCGGGTCCAGAATCTTGAAGATCTGCTCTTTATAGGTTTCAGCATTTGCCAGAACCTGTTCGCGGGTCAGCGGTGGACGTGTTGTGTTCTTACCACTTGGATCACCCACCATCGCGGTATAATCGCCGATCAGGAAAATCACTTCATGGCCCAGCTCCTGGAAAGCACGCAGTTTATTCATGATCACAGTGTGACCCAGGTGAATGTCCGGTGCAGTTGGATCCGCGCCCAACTTGATACGAAGAGGTCGGTTTTCTTTCAGTTTTGCAATCAGTTCCTCTTCAGGAATCAACTCCTCAACACCACGCTTAATTTCAGCCAGCGCGGCTTCAATGCTTGCCATATTTTAACGCTCCCACAGAATCGGCATTTTTTCGTAAGCAGACATACTACTTGAATAGCGATGGTTTTTGAAACCAGTTAGACTTGATATATCAGAACTCCCTGACGTTTCAGGATATAGAAGCAAAAGGGATGACTACGCCATATCTATTTTTAAAGGGAATTGGCACATCCCAACACAATCCATTTTCTTAACGACTATTTTTTTAATGCCTGTTAAACATATTGTTGCGCTACCCAGACTACACCAAGTCTCGATTATGGCGATCAGTGCTTTTATAGTACTGCTGATTTTGCTCCCCTCAGAAACACCGGTTCCACACCCGGAAGCCAGGTTTGAAGTAGGTAAACAATACCCGATCCCCTTAGATACCCTGTCATTACTGCCGCCCGAAAGCGAGCAACAGCCGGTGACCGCTTTTGCGCCGCTGGAATGGCACAAATTCAAAGTGCAGACCGGGGATAGTCTGGCGGTCATCTTTAACCGTGTTGGGATCAGCCCAACAACCCTTTACCGCCTGATCAACAGTGATAAAAACACCCAGTCTTTAGCGTCTTTGAAGGTGGGTGACGAAATCCATTTAGGGTTCGATGAAAACGGCCTGTTCACTCAATTGGTACAGCCTAAAAGTGCCAACGAAAAGCTGATTGTGACCCGCATCGGTGACAAGTTCTTTTCCAAAACGGAATCAATACAAATTGATACCCAGGTAAACTTCGCCTCTGCCACTATCACCTCCAGCTTTTGGAATGCTGGCGTCAGCGCCGGGCTCAATGCCAACCAAATCATGGAGTTGGCTGGCATCTTTGGCTGGGACATCGACTTTGCCCTTGATATCCGCCAAGGTGACAAGTTTTCCGTGTTGTTCGAAGAGCAGCTGGTAGAAGGTGAGTTAATCGGCCGTGGCAACATATTGGCTGCCACTTTCACCAACCAGGGAGAAACCTTCACCGCGATCCGCGCTGAAAACGGAAAGTACTATGACGAGAAAGGGCGTGCGATGAGAAAAGCCTTCCTGCGCTCGCCCGTCAATTTCCGTTACGTGAGTTCAAACTTCAATCCACGTCGCCTGCACCCAGTCACAGGCAGGGTAAGGGCACACCGTGGTACTGACTATGTGGCTCCGGTAGGTACACCTATTTGGGCTGCTGGTGACGGTATTGTGATGAAATCGGCCTACAACAAATTTAACGGCCATTATGTGTTTATCCGCCACAGCTCAACTTACATTACCAAGTACCTGCATTTGACCAAGCGCAAAGTGAAAACAGGACAGCGGGTAAAACAGGGACAAACCATCGGTACCCTCGGAGGAACAGGACGTGTAACCGGCCCTCACCTGCATTATGAGTTTTTGGTAAACGGCGTTCACAAAAACCCACGGACGGTACAATTACCTGAAGCCAAGTCACTGGAAGGAAAAGAAAAAACCGCGTTTATGGCACTGGCCAAAGACCGGATGGCACAGCTTAACAAGTTAGCACAGTTGTTGGCATCGATTGGCACGCTGGAGCGGGGGGTCTCATAAAATCACCCGTTACAAAACAAAAAAAGCAGCGTTTCTCACGCTGCTTCAGATTGCTGACTAACCCCGCTTTTTCAAGCGGGGTTTTCTTTTGTTAGTGGCCGAAGGCCGCGATCGCGCTATTTTTCCATATTGTTATGTTCAGGCTGCTTTTAGCCCATAGACGCTAAATTGCGTCACTATCTGGACTATTTGCCGTGTATTGAGCCCGATTTTGCGAAGATAAGCCTCCAGTAAGGCTATCTTCTTGATGTTTTGCGCTGCTGCCGCCAACCAGCATTGGATTTGTACTTTCAACAGACCACGGAACCTCGCATAGCGATGGCCATGATGTTGTTTGGCATCTGCGAAGCTTCGCTCCACCGTCTCTGCCCGTCGTCGGTACACTTTCTTTCCCCAGGCTGTCAGCCTCAAGGCATTGGCATTCTCTACCGATTTCTCGAACAGGTGCCGGGTTATCACCCGTTTGTGATTCTTGCTCTTGGTGCAATCATCGCGCAGCGGACAGGTTTTGCATATCTGTGGGTCAGAGTGATACTCGCGGTATGCCTGACGGTTGGTGGTCTTGTAAACCAGCTCCTGTCCCTGAGGACAGAGATAGCGGTCCGTCTCTTTGTCGTAATGAAAGTGCTTTTTCTTGATAGGATTCTTCGTACGGTGCGGCCGGCGGTATCCCATCACCGGCAGGATTTGGCGCTGCTCCAGTTCATGGCAGATAGTCGCGGTGAAGTAACCGGCATCAAGCCCGGCGGCAACAGGCGAGAGCGTAAAGCGCGCTAACGTGGTATCCAGACGGGCGATATACGGTTGGGCGTCATTCACATTGCCTGGCGTGACATGGGTGTCGAGGATGATGCCGTGTTTGCCGTCGACGGTGCGATGGTCAAGGTAGAAGAAGCCCTGTGGTTTTTGGTCCCGTGTCATGAACCCGCTGTCTGGGTCGGTGGTGCTGACTTTGGTGTTTTTCTCAATGTGACCATCTTTCGGTTTGAGTGGGCGTTTTCCTTCTGCTGCACGGTCAGCGTCAACCGCTTCATCTAACAGCTCGGCATAAGCACTGACGTTTTGTTTCACCAGTTCGTTACGGTATTTACGCTTGTTGGCATTGGCTTTCAGGTGAGTGCTGTCGGTAAATAAGACGCGTCCCTCGACCATGCCTTTGTTCATCGCCTGCTCGACGATGCGGATGAAGATGCGCTCGAACACGTCGGTATCGTTGAAGCGACGGCGGCGGTTCTGGCTCAAGGTGGACGCATCAATCACCTTTTCGGTTAGCGACATGCGAAGGAACCAGCGGTAAGCGACGTTGACCTCGATATCTTTGACGAGCTGGCGTTCACTTTTAACACCGAAGAGGAAGCCTAGGAGCAGGATTTTGAACAGGCGAACGGGGTCTATCGCAGGACGGCCATTGTTGTGGCAGTAGAGATGGGCGACTTCGTCGCGGATAAACTCAAAGTCGACGGCAGCATCGATTTTGCGAACAAGATGGTTTTTGGGAACCAACTGTTCGAGTGTCACCATCTCGAATTCATATTGCTGAGGGCCAGGGTCTTTAAGCATGTCACCACATCCATGATTGATTTGCTTATCCCTTATTAGATCAAAGCCCCAGCCAAATGGCCAGGGCTTTGTCAGCAGTCTGAAGCAGCGTTTCTCACGCTGCTTTTTTGTTATTGCATAGCACCTCAGAACTGAGGATCAACCTCCCGTTGCGGCATTGGGAAATCGCTTTCTCTCTCTTCCACTTGCCAGTTGCCCTGCTTGTCTTTTTTACTTGCTCCTTTAGGCTCTCTCGCCAGCATCAAAAGACACGGTGTCAGCACCAAAGTCAGCAAGGTAGAAAAGGTAAGACCACCAGCAACAGCCGTCGCAAGTTGCGACCACCACTGGGTACTTGGCGCACCAAATTCGACGCCACGGTTAACCAAATCGACGTTCATCTCAAGCACCATGGGCATCAGACCAAGAACCGTCGTCACAGTAGTCAGCAGTACCGGGCGCAGGCGCTGGGCACCGGTGCGCAAAATGGCATCGACTTTTTCCAGACCACGGCGACGCAACACATTGTAGGTATCAATCAACACGATATTGTTGTTTACCACAATCCCCGCCAGCGTAATCACACCGACCCCGGACATGATCACCCCAAACGGGCGCTGGAAGATCAGAAGGCCAAGGAAAACGCCGACCGTGGAGAACAGCACAGCACTCAGGATCAAAAATGCCTGATAGAAGCTGTTGAACTGGGTGATAAGGATCAGTGCCATCGCTGCCAGTGCTGCCATAAAAGCGGTCACTAGAAACGCGGAGCTTTCATCCTGCTCTTCGTTCTGGCCGCGCAGGGTAATGATCACTTCCGGTGGCAAGCCCAGTGCTTCAATCTTCTCATTCAGGCCCGGTAAGGAGAGACTGAGGTTGTAACCTTCCGCCATGTCCACCATCACCTTGATTACCCGCCGTCCATCAACGCGGTCAATGTTGCCCTGCTTTGGCTCTGGCTTAATCCGGGCAAAATTGGTGATAGGCACCAGTCCGTATGGCGTTTTCACCCTCAGCTCATCAAAACGGCCAATATCGCGTTTCTCTTCAGGGTAACGCACCAGAATGTCGACTTCTTCGTTAGCATCATCTGGCAGATAGTCGCCAATCTTGAGGCCATTGGTAATAAACTGGACGGTATTTCCGACCAACAGGGCATCAGCACCAAAACGGGCGGCATCTTCACGATCAATATCAATGGCCCAGTCAATCCCCGGTTTGGTCAGGGTATCACTGTAGTTGGTGAATGCGGGATCCTGCTCAAGCAAAGCACGGATCTGTTTGGCGGCAGGCGCAATCAAGCTGTTGTCAGCCGCACTGACTTCAATCGACAAGTCATGATCACTGGGTGGTCCGGCATCCGGCTTTTTGAATTCCAGCTCCAGACCGGCAAGATCGGCGGTTTTATCACGCAACTCTTCAATGATCTCTTTCACCTTGCGCCGCTGTTGCCAGTCCACAGGCTTCATCTGGATGATGCCAATCTCATCCTGCCCGCCGGTTTTGGTATAGACACATTCGATTTCGTCCATGCCCATCACACGCTGCTCGACTTCTTTCATCAGCGCGTCTTTTTCGAAGATGGATAAATCGCCGTGTGAGCGGACTTTGATATTGAAAAACGGCGGGTCGACATCCGGGAAGAATTCAGAGCCTAATCCGGATTTTCCGTAAGCAAAGAAGACGCCACCCGCCACAATCAAGGCAGCAATGAGGATTTTGATCGGGTGTCTGATCGCGACCGACAGTGTTTTTATGTATGCCCTGGTAATGCCACGGGCCTGGGCGAAGTCACCTTGTTCAAGCGCATAGGTACGTGCCTGCTGTTTTGCAGTCAGCGGCAAGGGCTTCCCCATCATGCTACCCAGCACGGGCACAAACAGCAGCGCCATCGCCAGCGATGCCGACAGCGTGGCGATCAGTGTCAGCGGCATATATCCCATAAACTCACCGGTGATCCCCGGCCAGAAAAGCAGTGGGGCGAACGCAGCAAGGGTCGTCGCCGTTGAGGCGATGATTGGCCATGCCATCCGGTGCGCCGCTTCGCGGTAGGCCATTTTTCGTTCGACACCTTCCCGCATCCGGCGATCGGCATACTCTGTAACAACAATCGCGCCGTCCACCAACAGGCCCACCGCCATAATCAGCGAGAACAACACAACAATGTTTACCGTCAGACCACCCAGCGCGAGCACCACCAATCCAGTCAGGAAAGAGCCAGGAATTGATACCCCGACCAACAGCGCCGTACGGGCCCCCAGAATAGCGATAATAACGATCACCACCAGCAGGATTGCGGACAGGATGTTGTTTTGAAGATCGGTCAGCATTGAACGGACATCGTCAGAACCGTCCCAGGTGTATTTAACCTGAAGAGCAGCAGGCCAAAGCAGCGATGTCTGTGCTTCTTCCATCACCGCTTTGGCAAGCTCAACGGTTTCAATAATGTTCTCACCGGCACGTTTTTTGACATCCAGTACCACAGCAGGCTTGCCGTCCAGCCGGGCAAAGCTTTCGGGATCCTTGAATGCCCGGCGCACCTTGGCAACATCGCCAAACGTCACCACCTGGTTGCCATCAATTTTAATCGGCAGAGTCAGGACATCCTTGGCGGTTTCAAATACCGATGGGACTTTGACTGAAAAGCGTCCGTAACCGGTATCAACATAGCCAGCAGCGACAACACGGTTATTCCTTGAAATCAGGTTGAAGATATCTTGCTGGTCAAGACCATAGCTTTCGAGCAGCAGTGGCTCGACAATGATCTCGACCACATCCTCCCGGTCGCCGGCAATATCGACCTCCAGAATCTGTTTGAAGCCCTCAAGCTTCTCTTGAAGCTCACGGGCCACGTTGACAATCGCCCGCTCTGAGACATCACCATACAGGGCAATGGAGAGTACGGGCTGCATATTGGCAAAGGTCACTTCGTTCACCGTCGGCTCATCACTGTCATCCGGCAGTCGCGGTTTAACCAAATCCACGGCTTCACGCACATCCGCCATCGCCTCGTCCAGATCGACACCGACATTGAACTCCAGGGTGACAGACGCATGCCCTTCTGAAGCGATGGCTGTCATCTCCTTGATGCCTTCAATGGACCGAAGCTCCTGCTCAACAGGACGCACCAGAAGACGTTCTGCATCTTCTGGGGAAATCCCTTCATGGCTGACAGAAACGTAAATCACCGGAATGGTGATATCAGGATCAGATTCTTTGGGAATAGTTTGATAGGTATAAAAGCCTGCTACCAGAAGCACCAGCAGCAGAGTGATCATGGTGCGTGTACGTGCCAGTGAAGCATCAATCACGTTTCTCATCTGATGCTCCTGTTATCGTGTACTGTGCTGGGGACTGGTGCACCACATCGACAGCATCACCATCGCGCACAAAACCTTGTCCTTTGGTGATTATCTCTACCTCATCACCCAACCCAGACAGCCAGACACCGTTTTGCTCGGCTTTCACAACATTGGCAGGCACAAAGGCAACGTTGCTTCCCCGCAGGGTTTTCACACCAAGGTTCCCTTTTTCATCGAGCGCCAGCATAGATGGGCTAAGTTTGACGGCGCGTTTTTGCTCCAGTGCCAAATCGACTTCGGCACTGATCCCAGCTGGCAGGGTTTGGTCTGGGTTAGAAATTTCCAGTTCAATCTGGAAGGTATGGGTCTCGGGTGAGGAAATGCTCGACTGGTAGCGCAGGCGCCCTTCTTTTGTGGTGCCATCAACGAGCAGTACCTTGGCTGGCAGCGATGCATCAATATTGCGGATATGGCGCTCGCTGACATCCGCGGTCACGATCAGGGGATCGAGGTCGAGCAGTGTTGCAACCGGGTCGCCAACCCCCAGATAATCGCCCACTTCCACATTCATATCATCCACGATGCCATCAAACGGTGCACGGACTTCCGTGTTCGACAGCGCCAGTTCAAGGTTTTCCACCGTCGCCCTAGCCTCAGCCAGATTGGCTTGTGCCTGCGAGAAGGCCACTTCACCCTGCAGACCTTTTTGACTCAAAGAGCTGGCTGCGTTGTATTCTTTTTGGCGAACCTGCAACAGGGCTTTCGCGCGCTTAATCTGGGCTTCACGATCCCCTTTGTCGATAAAAATCAACAGATCGCCCTTTTTCACTGCAGCACCTTTCCTGACACTCACCTTGATAACCCGCCCTGATGCTTCGGCAGAAATGGTGGCATCCCGGTCAGGTTCGGTCCGGCCATATAATGAAATTGAGCGTGTAACAGGCTCAGAAAGAAAGGTTTCGACCGACACTTTAGTGAGGGGAGCAACTGTCTCTTTGCTTGCCGGTGGCGGGGCTTCATCGCTGTGTCCTGTACCTACCCAAAACAGCAGGGCACACAACAGCACAAGGGAAATGATCCAGGGACGCTGGGATAAAAAAGACGTTTTCGTGCCTGCATTCGCCATAGTAATTCATCCTGACGTGGTTACTGCAGTGAGAAGAAAACGGGCACATATCCATCAAGCCCGTTTGATGAACTATCCGGCGTCAAAGTGCACCGGATGTTTGTACGTGTTATACAGTTTATACGCTGAAAGATGCACCACAACCACAAGTCGTGGTTGCATTCGGGTTATTGACGAAGAAACGTGAACCTTCTAACCCTTCGGTGTAATCGACTTCACCACCAATCAAGTATTGCAGGCTCATTGGGTCAACCACCAGAGTAACACCACATTTTTCAATGGTCATGTCGCCATCGTTTACGTTTTCATCAAACGTAAAACCATATTGGAAGCCACTGCAGCCGCCGCCAGTGATATACACACGCAGCTTCAGGTTCGGGTTTTCCTCTTCCTGGATCAGCGTTTTTACCTTATTCGCCGCGGTTTCAGTAAACTGCAACGGCAACGTGGTATCGCTCATTTCTACCTCACAAAACGTCTTTTTATTTGATTGCATTATCCAGTACCTGACTAAAACGTTCAAGTATTGGTCATCAAATGGAAATTTAACCCGCAATATACACCATGTTTGGGGCGGATGTGATGCCTACCTCATCATCTATCTCGCACCCAGTAAACGTATCCCGTACAATACGTAACAACCGTGAATTTATGACCCAAATGGCCCAGGAAAGAACCATGACAAAATCAGCCGAGCTATTTCAACAAGCCCGAAAAACCATCCCCGGTGGTGTGAACTCCCCGGTTCGCGCTTTTGCAGGTGTAGGGGGCGACCCTATTTTTATCGAGCGTGCTGACGGCGCTTACATTTACGATGCCGACGGCAAAGCCTATATCGACTATGTCGGCTCGTGGGGTCCGATGATTCTGGGTCATAATCATCCAAGCATCCGTGATGCTGTGATTGCAGCAGCGGAAAACGGTCTGAGTTTCGGCGCACCGACAGCGCGCGAAATTACCCTGGCCGAGCTGGTCAGCAAGCTGGTGCCATCAATGGAAATGGTGCGCATGGTAAGCTCTGGGACTGAAGCCACCATGAGCGCAATTCGTCTGGCACGTGGTTTTACCCGCCGCGATAAATTCATCAAATTTGAAGGCTGCTACCACGGCCATGCAGACTGCCTGCTGGTGAAAGCAGGCTCTGGTGCTCTGACACTGGGTGAACCGACTTCTCCGGGTGTGCCAGCTGATTTTGCCAAACACACCCTGACCTGTACCTTCAATGATCTGGCGTCCGTCCGTGCCGCTTTCGAGCAGTATCCAGAAGAGATCGCGTGTATTATCGTCGAACCGGTAGCAGGCAATATGAACTGTATCCCGCCACAGGAAGGCTTCCTTGAGGGCCTTCGAGCACTGTGTGATGAGTTTGGTGCGTTACTGATTTTTGATGAGGTAATGACAGGCTTCCGTGTTGCACTGGGCGGCGCGCAGGCACATTACAACATCAAACCCGATCTCACAACACTAGGTAAAGTTATCGGTGGTGGTATGCCGGTCGGTGCCTTTGGCGGTCGTCGTGACGTGATGGAATACATTGCACCAACAGGCCCGGTTTATCAGGCGGGTACCCTGTCAGGCAACCCTGTTGCCATGGCTGCCGGTGAAGCGGCACTGACGGAGCTTGCCAAAGAAGGCAATGAAGCACGCCTGGCAGAGCTGACCAAGCGTCTGGCTGAAGGTTTCAAAGCCGCTGCAGACAAACACGGTGTTGCCCTGACTACCAACCAGGTCGGCGGCATGTTCGGTTTCTTCTTTACCGACAAAGCACGTATCACCTGTTTTGCTGACGTGCAGCAATGTGATATTGAGAAGTTCAAACGCTTCTTCCACCTGATGCTGGAAGAAGGCGTGTATCTTGCACCATCAGCCTTTGAAGCCAGCTTCACATCACTGGCCCACGGTGAAAAAGAGCTGGAAGCAACGCTTGCCGCAGCAGACCGCGCGTTTGCCAAACTGGCAGCAGAATAAACCTGAAAGGTGTCAGAAAACGGAGCTCAGGCTCCGTTTTCAGACTGCTGACAAAGCCCTGGCCATTTGGCTGGGGCTTTGATCTAATAAGGGATAAGCAAATCAATCATGGATGTGGTGACATGCTTAAAGACCCTGGCCCTCAGCAATATGAATTCGAGATGGTGACACTCGAACAGTTGGTTCCCAAAAACCATCTTGTTCGCAAAATCGATGCTGCCGTCGACTTTGAGTTTATCCGCGACGAAGTCGCCCATCTCTACTGCCACAACAATGGCCGTCCTGCGATAGACCCCGTTCGCCTGTTCAAAATCCTGCTCCTAGGCTTCCTCTTCGGTGTTAAAAGTGAACGCCAGCTCGTCAAAGACATCGAGGTCAATGTCGCTTACCGCTGGTTCCTTCGCATGTCACTCACTGAAAAGGTGATTGATGCGTCCACCTTGAGCCAGAATCGCCGCCGTCGCTTCAATGATACCGACGTGTTCGAACGCATCTTCATCCGTATCGTCGAACAGGCGATGAGCAAAGGTATGGTCGAGGGACGCGTCTTGTTTACCGACAGCACTCACCTGAAAGCCAATGCCAACAAGCGTAAATACCGTAACGAACTGGTGAAACAAAACGTCAGTGCTTATGCCGAGCTGTTAGATGAAGCGGTTGACGCTGACCGTGCAGCAGAAGGAAAACGCCCACTCAAACCGAAAGATGGTCACATTGAGAAAAACACCAAAGTCAGCACCACCGACCCAGACAGCGGGTTCATGACACGGGACCAAAAACCACAGGGCTTCTTCTACCTTGACCATCGCACCGTCGACGGCAAACACGGCATCATCCTCGACACCCATGTCACGCCAGGCAATGTGAATGACGCCCAACCGTATATCGCCCGTCTGGATACCACGTTAGCGCGCTTTACGCTCTCGCCTGTTGCCGCCGGGCTTGATGCCGGTTACTTCACCGCGACTATCTGCCATGAACTGGAGCAGCGCCAAATCCTGCCGGTGATGGGATACCGCCGGCCGCACCGTACGAAGAATCCTATCAAGAAAAAGCACTTTCATTACGACAAAGAGACGGACCGCTATCTCTGTCCTCAGGGACAGGAGCTGGTTTACAAGACCACCAACCGTCAGGCATACCGCGAGTATCACTCTGACCCACAGATATGCAAAACCTGTCCGCTGCGCGATGATTGCACCAAGAGCAAGAATCACAAACGGGTGATAACCCGGCACCTGTTCGAGAAATCGGTAGAGAATGCCAATGCCTTGAGGCTGACAGCCTGGGGAAAGAAAGTGTACCGACGACGGGCAGAGACGGTGGAGCGAAGCTTCGCAGATGCCAAACAACATCATGGCCATCGCTATGCGAGGTTCCGTGGTCTGTTGAAAGTACAAATCCAATGCTGGTTGGCGGCAGCAGCGCAAAACATCAAGAAGATAGCCTTACTGGAGGCTTATCTTCGCAAAATCGGGCTCAATACACGGCAAATAGTCCAGATAGTGACGCAATTTAGCGTCTATGGGCTAAAAGCAGCCTGAACATAACAATATGGAAAAATAGCGCGATCGCGGCCTTCGGCCGCTAACAAAAGAAAACCCCGCTTGAAAAAGCGGGGTTAGTCAGCAATCTGAAAACGGAGCTCAGGCTCCGTTTTTTATTGCCAGTTCAACGCCACCAGCACAACAATTACCGCAAGGCATAACAACGGCAGGCTCACCCTGCGTCGTTTTTTAGGCTCACACTTGCCATCACAGCACGGCATGATTTTTATCCTTTCTCGTTGAATCGTCACAACGTATCATAAGCGTCACACTACACTGTTCTCCAGACCTTTTAGCGAGAAACTGAGGAGCTGAGCCGTGGCATCATTCAAAGCCGAACCGAGACACTGGATATTGATTGGCGCATTAGCCCTGGCCGCTTATGCCTGCTATATGTTGATCGCCCCCTACATGGGCTCAATTGTGCTGGCCTTCATCGTCTCCTTGTTGTTTTTCCCCCTGCATGACCGCATCGAGCAAAAACTGCCATCACACACCAACATAGCAGCAGCCCTCTCCTGCACTTTGCTGACGGTGATGATTATTATCCCGATGATTTTTGTTGCTGCCGCTATCCTGGGCCAGGGAGTGACATTTTTCACCGGCGCCTACGAATGGCTGACGCAAGGGGGCGCCAAGGCGATACTCGATGCGCCTTTGGTTAAATCTGCTCTGACCCTGGTCGACAAATGGCTACCCACGGAATCAATTAATCCGCAAGAGCTGGTCGCCAAAGCCGCTTCCACCGTTTCGGCTCTCAGTTCGCAGATGATAGGGATGAGCTCAAAGATTCTGGGCGATGTGACCGGTGTTTTCGTCAACTTCCTGTTGATGTTGTTTGTGCTCTTCTTTCTGCTCCGCGACCATGAAAAGATCATCAACACATTGCGCCACGTCAGTCCGCTTTCCCGCAGCCAGGAAGATACCCTGCTGGATGAAGCGGAAAAGGTCGCCAAATCTGCCGTGCTGGGTTCTTTTCTCACCGCATTGGCACAGGGTTTTGTCGGGGGCTTTGCTATGTGGCTGGCAGGTTTTGCCGGCCTTTTCTGGGGCACCATGATGGCATTTGCCTCCTTTATTCCCGTCGTCGGTACGGCGCTTATCTGGGTCCCGGCTGCCGCCTACCTGCTCTTGATTGGACAGTGGGAATGGGCTGCGTTTCTGGCTGGCTGGGGGGTGATTGTTGTTGGCTCAGTTGATAATCTCCTGCGTCCGCTTCTGATGCAGGGCAATTCGGGGATGAATACCCTGCTGATTTTTTTCTCCTTGATTGGGGGCCTCCATGTCTATGGCTTGATGGGATTGATTTATGGACCGATTATCTTCTCACTGACTCTGGTACTGTTTCGTATGTACGAAACAGAATTCCACAGCTTTTTGGAGAAACAGGACAACACCTGACCGCAACGGCGCGGCTGTATTCCCTCCCACCCCAGTTTGTGGGAGAATCCGCGCCTCCTAGTTTGATAGCCAGAGGTATCCATGCCCTACACTGCCCCCAGCCAGATCGCGGCCCGTCAACTCGCCTACTTTGAAGGCAAACATGTACTGCTTGCCGGCGAGCTGGAAGATACTTTTGCGACAGAATTGTTGGGTACGGCAGAAAGTGTCAGCATTTTTACCACCAATCTGGCATACGCTAACCAGATGCGCCGCTTTGACGGCATTGATGTCCAGTTTGGTGAGGTCTACCAGCCAACGTCCCCTGTCAACATGGTGATGCTGTACTGGCCGAAAGCCAAAGCCGAAGCCGAGTTCCTTCTGGCGATGTTGATGGCCACCCTCGGTAAAGGGACTGAGATTGTGGTGGTTGGCGAAAACCGAAGCGGTGTGAAGAGTATTGAGAAAGCGTTTGTCCCCTATGGCAAGGTTACCAAGTTCGATTCAGCCCGCCGTTGCAGCTTCTATTGGGGGCAATGCGACAAGGAACCTGCACCCTTCTCTTTGGACGACTGGTATAAGAGTTATCCGTTGAATGTGGGTGAGCAATCACTGACTATCCGCTCTTTGCCGGGGGTGTTCAGTCACGGCGAGCTGGATGCCGGAACCCAACTGTTGCTGGATGCCCTGCCAGCATTAACTGGCAGCGTACTGGATTTTGGCTGCGGCGCAGGTGTGATTGGCGCTGCCATTAAACAACGCTATCCGGAAACCCATATCACCTTGGTCGATATCAGCGCACTGGCTGTCGCTTCCGCCCGGGAAACACTGCGTTTTAACCACCTTGATGGTGAGGTTTTCGCTTCCGATGTATACAGTGACATTAACACCCCGTTTAATAACATCGTCAGCAACCCACCGTTTCATGCCGGGTTGAAAACCCATTATACGGCAACAGAAACCTTCCTTAGCGAAGCCCCAGCGCATTTGCATCCTCAGGGGCAACTGATGATTGTGGCGAATAACTTCCTTCGTTATCCGCCTTTTATCGAAAGTGCATTCGGACACTGTCATACACCCGCGAAAAACAATAAATTCACTATTTACCATGCCGTTAAAAACGGCTAAATCGGGGGGGGGGGGGAGAGCAGGAAGGCTCCCTTCTTGAAGAAATCTATACCCCCTCGTTAAAAACGTTAATTTTGCGCACTGGCACGTAGTTCATTACTGACTTACTTGCCAACAAAAATTAAGCCGGTATAAGGACAAAAGATCGATTTCTTTCATACATATGCGCTGTCGTCCTCCCGTCGTCAACTTCCACAAGCTCGGCTGACTTATAGCGCCTTTTCATTTGTCAGGCAGAAACATGCAAAAAAAACAGAAATTCAAGCGATTGAAGCACACGCTGATGCTCGCTTTTCTGGTGCTGAGTATTACGCCTCTCACCCTGCTGGCGATCTTCTTTTTGGAATCTCACAGCAGCGATCTCGAACAACAGAGCACCACACACCTTTCCTTCCTTCGTGACAATAAGAAAGAGCAAATCATCAGTTATTTTGCGGCGCGTCAATCCGAAGTAAAATCCTTCAGCCGTTCTGAACTGGCCACTGCCAGTGGTGGCCGTTTTTATGGTTTGATCGCCGCTTTCCATCAACTTGGCGATACGGAAAAAGAAGCACGCAAAACGGCACGTGAACGATACGCGGCCTCCCCACCCCAGAACCAGGCCCAAACGCCCCAAGATGCCAACTTCATTGGCAGCGAACGCTATCGCCTGCTTCACAAACGCTATGACTGGGCCTACAAGGAGCACCTGAAGCGTTCGGATTTTTCTGACATCCTGCTTGTCGATATCCACGGCAATGTGGCCTATTCCGCATTGAAAGATGATGTGTTTGCCGCCAACCTGTTGTCTGAGCAATGGCGTGATACCGCCATCGGCAAAACCTTTGCTGAGCTCCATGATATTGCCAATACCCCGTTGGTTGATGACGACGATATGCCTATCGTTTTCAGCGATTTTTCCCAGCAGGGAAATGGCGAGATGGTGGCCTGGTTTGCAGCCCCCATCATCCAGCAGGGATATCTACACAGCTATGTGTTGTTCCGGCTGACAAATACAACACTGGATAAGATGCTAAAAATTTCCCCGCAGGAAAAGGGGTATATCAGCACCCTCCTGGTGGGAAGTGACATGATCCCGCGAAATATTGTCAGCACAGAAAAGCTCACCCCAATCAATAGCAATGCCATTGAAGCGGCGCTATCCGGGCTTCGTGATGTCGGCAGTTTCCTCAGCCCCAATAATGAGCGTGTACTCGGTGCTTACGCACCGGTTCAGATACAGGATAAAACCTGGGCACTTATTCTCGAATTACCGGAAGAGGAGGCATTCGCACGCATCTATCAGCTGGAAAAAATTTTTGTGGTCGTCATGGTGATCGCTATCTTACTGGTCGTCATCGGCTCACACCTTCTGTCTCATTCTATTACCGCACCACTGTTGAAGCTCACCTGGGCCGCGGAGCAAGTCTCAGCAGGCGATCTGGACCAGAAGATAAATAATACCGATCGTGAAGACGAAATTGGTCGGCTTGCGGTCAGCTTTGCCCGTATGCAGCGCTCAGTACGTGACAAACTGGCGCTTATTCGCGAGCAGAATAAGGAGCTTGAGCAAAACATCCAGCTTATCAAGCAAAAGAATGAAGAATTACAGCAAGCAGATCGAATGAAGGATGACTTCCTTGCCACCACATCCCATGAGCTTCGCACACCGCTTCACGGCATGGTAGGGATTGCTGAATCGATGCTTGCCGGGGCTGAAGGGCCATTACCGGAGCGCCAGAAACACCAGCTTCGTATGATCATCAACAGCGGTGAACGCCTGTCGAACCTGGTTGATGACCTGCTCGACTACCACAAAATGCGCTATGGCGATCTTGAAATTTCCCCACAAGCAGTAGACACCGCCAATGCTGTGCGTCTGGTGATTGAGCTTTCCAGCCACCTGTTAGGCGGGAAACCGGTACGTATTATCAATCAGGTACCGATTGACCTGCCACTGGTGAGGGCAGACGGACAACGCCTCGAGCAAGTGCTTTACAACCTGATAGGCAATGCCATTAAGTATACCGACGAAGGCAAAATCATCATTTCCGCAACAGTGCTGGAAGGGCAATTACGCATTCAGGTAGTGGATACCGGCCAGGGGATCCCTTCCGATCAGCTGGAATACATTTTTGAACCACTCACGCAAGCAAACGGCAACAATAACCAGTACCGCCAGGGTGCCGGCCTTGGCCTTTCAATCAGCCGCCAGCTGATTGATATTATGGGAGGCCAGCTGTATGTATCCAGTCAACCTATGGTCGGCACAACATTCAGCTTTACCTTGCCACTGGCAACTGAAGAAGACAAAGCCAAAACCCGCCTTGCCAACAACGTGCACTTTGCAGCTCCACATGCCGAGCTTGAGCCGGTTGATTACACCCAGTTGCCGGAAAACCCGGACGGCCCTCTTATTCTGGTTGTCGATGATGAACCAGTGAACCTGCAGATCCTGAACAACTTCCTGCGTCTGGAAGGGTATCGTGTCAAGGCCGTAGAAAATGGTCGGCAAGCGATTGAGTCCATCACCATG
Source organism: Grimontia sp. THUN1695 (assembly GCF_059704325.2). NCBI lineage: Bacteria > Pseudomonadati > Pseudomonadota > Gammaproteobacteria > Vibrionales > Vibrionaceae > Grimontia > Grimontia sp. THUN1695. Next base: position 2,379,853 of record NZ_AP046577.1, read on the forward strand.
GAAAAACCGGCACTGATGCTGCTTGACGTGATGATGCCAGAGCTCAGCGGGTATGAAGTATGCACTCATCTTCGTGAGCGCTACAGTCGTGCTGAGTTGCCGATCATTATGCTCTCTGCACTGGGGCAGGTTCAGGACAAGGTCAAGGGCTTTGATGCCGGTGCCAACGATTACCTGACTAAGCCGTTTAATAAAGATGAGCTTAGTGCCCGCATCCGCGCCTATATTAATGCCTCCCTGACAGAACAGGAGCGGGAACAAAACCGTGCCCTGCAAAAAGAAATCCACTTCAGAGAGCAAGTAGAAGCGGGCCTTAGGGAGGTGCAAAACCGACTACTCGGCATGCTGGATACCGCCTCGGAAGGCATTATCTGCGTACAGGAAGGTGGGCGTATCACCTATGCCAACGATGCTTGTAGTGAGATTTTCCATTTAAGTGCCGAGCAGATTGAACGCCACCAACTGGATGACTTCCTTGCCATGGCACTGCCTGAGCCGGAAGCAAGCCGGGGCCATTACAGTGGCCAGTTCAGGTTTAAAGTGGAAGGTGACATCGTCAATATTGATACCGATCTCATCACCTTGCCGGAGTCATCAGGCCTGCAGATGATGCTTATCCTGAACACCGGTAAAAAAGCCTCATCACACCGGGTACACCTGCTGGAGAATGCGGTATCGGCCCTCGCCGATTATGCCTATGACGGCGATCTGGAGAAACTGCAACAACTCAGGGAACTGGGTGGGGAGTTTACCCGTATGGCAGACCGTTTCTCAGGTAACAAGCCGGACAAAGCCAATATATTGCGTGAAACCTTAGTGAAGGTCATGACCATGACACTGGGCTACTGGAGCCACTCAACCGGAAAAACCAAGTTTGATCTTGCAGAAGAAAGCGGCTTGTGGCGTGTGTATCTGGACCGAAGCACCCTACAAACCCGGACACTGGATAAATACCTGCACGTCGAGACAGTACCCAAATCCCCGCGCTGGCGAACGGTGATCAGCACGATTGATTTTGTGTTGGAACGCTGCAGCGATGAGAACAAGGAGCGAAGCGAACTCGAAATGCTCAGGGAGCGTCTCCAAAAACTGATCGCCCGTTAGCCCTTACCTCACTGCCCCTTTCGGGGGCAGTTCAGATTGCTGACTAACCCCGCTTTTTCAAGCGGGGTTTTCTTTTGTTAGTGGCCGAAGGCCGCGATCGCGCTATTTTTCCATATTGTTATGTTCAGGCTGCTTTTAACCCACAGAAGCTGATTTGCTTCACTATCTGAGCTATTTGGCGCGTATTAAGCCCAATTTTGCGAAGATAAGCCTCCAGTAAGGCTATCTTCTTGATGTTTTGCGCTGCTGCCGCCAACCAGCATTGGATTTGTACTTTCAACAGACCACGGAACCTCGCATAGCGATGGCCATGATGTTGTTTGGCATCTGCGAAGCTTCGCTCCACCATCTCTGCCCGTCGTCGGTACACTTTCTTTCCCCAGGCTGTCAGCCTCAAGGCATTGGCATTCTCTACCGATTTCTCGAACAGGTGCCGGGTTATCACCCGTTTGTGATTCTTGCTCTTGGTGCAATCATCGCGCAGCGGACAGGTTTTGCATATCTGTGGGTCAGAGTGATACTCGCGGTATGCCTGACGGTTGGTGGTCTTGTAAACCAGCTCCTGTCCCTGAGGACAGAGATAGCGGTCCGTCTCTTTGTCGTAATGAAAGTGCTTTTTCTTGATAGGATTCTTCGTACGGTGCGGCCGGCGGTATCCCATCACCGGCAGCATTTGGCGCTGCTCCAGTTCATGGCAGATAGTCGCGGTGAAGTAACCGGCATCAAGCCCGGCGGCAACAGGCGAGAGCGTAAAGCGCGCTAACGTGGTATCCAGACGGGCGATATACGGTTGGGCGTCATTCACATTGCCTGGCGTGACATGGGTGTCGAGGATGATGCCGTGTTTGCCGTCGACGGTGCGATGGTCAAGGTAGAAGAAGCCCTGTGGTTTTTGGTCCCGTGTCATGAACCCGCTGTCTGGGTCGGTGGTGCTGACTTTGGTGTTTTTCTCAATGTGACCATCTTTCGGTTTGAGTGGGCGTTTTCCTTCTGCTGCACGGTCAGCGTCAACCGCTTCATCTAACAGCTCGGCATAAGCACTGACGTTTTGTTTCACCAGTTCGTTACGGTATTTACGCTTGTTGGCATTGGCTTTCAGGTGAGTGCTGTCGGTAAATAAGACGCGTCCCTCGACCATGCCTTTGTTCATCGCCTGCTCGACGATGCGGATGAAGATGCGCTCGAACACGTCGGTATCGTTGAAGCGACGGCGGCGGTTCTGGCTCAAGGTGGACGCATCAATCACCTTTTCGGTTAGCGACATGCGAAGGAACCAGCGGTAAGCGACGTTGACCTCGATATCTTTGACGAGCTGGCGTTCACTTTTAACACCGAAGAGGAAGCCTAGGAGCAGGATTTTGAACAGGCGAACGGGGTCTATCGCAGGACGGCCATTGTTGTGGCAGTAGAGATGGGCGACTTCGTCGCGGATAAACTCAAAGTCGACGGCAGCATCGATTTTGCGAACAAGATGGTTTTTGGGAACCAACTGTTCGAGTGTCACCATCTCGAATTCATATTGCTGAGGGCCAGGGTCTTTAAGCATGTCACCACATCCATGATTGATTTGCTTATCCCTTATTAGATCAAAGCCCCAGCCAAATGGCCAGGGCTTTGTCAGCAGTCTGCACTGCCCCTTTCGGGGGCAGTTTTCCTTTTCCCTAAAGATGTTAACACACCTGACCTTGTCACATTCCGCACACCGTTTATCGCTCTGGTTTAGGGCATGATTATCCACTTATTTTTTGCATGAAATTCAACATATGTTTGCTCTTACTCCTGCTAAGTAACCCATTCTTTCCACCAGAAAATCTGCACCATTTTTAACCATATTCAAACGTACTCAGATTGATTTTCTGTTTATGAGAACAGAATCACAACAAACTCACGCCTCAAATTTTCAGCAAAAAATTAACGGAGATAACAAACAGCGATCCAGATCACCCAAACAAAATCTAAAACGAAAAGTCATATTAATAAGAGCCAAAAAAGAGAGTGAGAACTAACATAGATTAAGGTGACGCATTAATGACGTGCGTTTTTTGACCTGCGTCAATAAGCAACACGTGGTGTTAAAAACGTTAATATTGACGTTTTTGACGCCGCCATTTTTATTTTTAACGGTTTTAACGGGCGACCGAATTGACCCCAACGTGGAACCGGCGTTTCCTTACATTGCACTGAGCCTGCACGGCCATGTGAATACACAGGATCACTTGTCTGTTTATTCATAGCGGGTTCCGGCCTGACCTCATTGATTAACGGTCAGAACCAAGTGGAACAAAGCAACTAGTAAGGAACAGCTATGCTTGCCAATCTTAAGAAAACAAAACTTGCAGTAGCCGTCGTTGCGGCCGCAGCGTCGGTACTGACAGCACCGGTTGTCAGCGCTGCAGAAAGAACTGAACTGACTATTGTACCTGACTTCTACCCACAGCTTACCCGTAACTTCAACCCGTTCTTGCAGAACAACCTGAAGACGACTCTGGACTTTGTTTACGAGCCACTGGTTATCTTCAACCAGCTGGACGGCAATAAGCCTGTTATGCGTCTGGCGAAGGACTACACCATTTCAGATGACCTGAAAAAAGTGACCTTCGAAATCCGTGACGGTGTGAAGTGGTCTGACGGCACACCTTTCACTGCAGAAGACGTGGCATTCACTTATAACCTGATCCGCGAAAACTCAGCACTTGACCTGGCGGGTAACGCAGCCCTGATCACTGACGTTAAAGTGAAAGGCAACAGCGTTGAAATTACCCTGAAAGAAGCAAACTCTTCTGCACCTTTCAAACTGGTTCAAACGCATCCTGTTCCTAAGCACATCTGGAGCAAGATTGACAAGCCTGAAGCTTTCGCAAACGAAAACCCTGTAGGCTCAGGCCCATTCACCGAAGTCGATACCTTCACCAGCAACCTGTATGTTCAGTGTGAAAACCCGAACTACTGGGACGCGGACAGCGTTGCAATCGACTGCCTGCGCATGCCTCTGATCAACAACAACGATGGCCTGCTGTCTAAGATTGTTGCTTCTGAGCTGGACTGGACGTCATCGTTCATCCCAGACATCGATGCGGTTTACGCGTCAGTGAACAAAAACCACAAGTACTGGCCAGCACCTGTAGGTAGTGCGGTTAACCTGCTGGTTAACTTCGAACACCCAGATGCAGCGAAAAACGAAGCCTTGACTAACGTTGACTTCCGTCGCGCAATGTCGACTGCTATCGACCGTCAATCCATCATTGACATCGCATTCTACGGCGCCGGTTCTCCAAACCACTCTGCTGCTGGTCTTGCTGAGCTTTACCAAAGCTGGTCAGACAAAAACACCTATGAAGCAGCGAAGAAATTCAACACTTATAACGTTGAGTTCTCTAAAGAGCTTCTGAAGAAAGCAGGCTTTAAAGACACCAATGGTGACGGTTTCGTTGAAACCCCATCAGGCAAGAGCTTTGAGCTGGCTATCCAGACGCCATCTGGCTGGACTGACTGGAACAACACAGCACAACTGGCTGCTGAAAACCTGGCAGACGTAGGAATCAAAGCGAAAGCCGTTACGCCTGACTTCTCTGTATACAACCAAGAGATGGCGGGTGGTACGTTTGATGTTGCGCTGACCAACTACTTCACGGGTCCAGATCCACACCAGACTTGGGACACTGGCTTCCACTCTCGCTTCATGGCGAAAGAAGGTAACCCACGTTTCGCGATGCACCGCTTCAAGAACGCAGAAGTAGACACCCTGCTGGAGAAATTCTACTCAACAGCGGATCGTTCTGAGCAACTGGAAATGGCACACAGAATCGAAAAGATCCTGTCTGATAATCAAGTTGTTATCCCAGTACTGTCTGCGGCGTCTACTTACCAGTTCAACGAAACACGCTTCACTGGTTGGTGGGATGCAGAGAATCCAAAAGGCCGTCCAATGATTTGGCAAGGTATCAATGAGCGTCTGCTGCACATCCTTGATCTGAAGCCTAAATCTTAATCTCTAAATCTGGCGGCGCACCCGCGCCGCCTCTTTCCAAAGATAGACAATCGGTATTTTTGACCTTGGAGCTTTAATTCTTTGGTTGCGGCTTTATCGTGCCACGTAAGGTGTGAGTTATGGGATTTTTTCTTAATAGATTACTGTTTTATTTTGGCGCGTTGCTTATCGCGATTACGCTGAACTTTATTTTGCCACGCGCAATGCCAGGTGACCCTGTGACCATGATGTTTGCCAATGCCAGCGTACAGGTCACTCCTGAGCGTATTGCAGCGATGAAAGAGCTGCTCGGCTTTGTAGACGGTCCCATCCATATTCAATTCCTGACTTACTTAAAAAGCATCTTCACCTGGGAATTGGGTGTTTCCACCACTTTCTACCCAATGACAGTGAATGAGTTAATCGCAAAGTCACTGGGTTGGACTCTATTCTTGGCGGGCACCTCTGTCGTCATGGCTTTCTGCATCGGCTCTGTTGTGGGTATCTTTGCGGCCTGGCGTCGCGGAAGCCGCTTCGACTCTTTTGTCTCCCCGGGTTTTATGGCACTGCAGGCAATACCACCTGTGGTTATCGGTATGCTGATCCTTTTCGTTTTCGGTATCACTCTGAAATGGTTCCCGACTTCTTACGGTATGCCCGAAGGTGCCATCCTTGACTGGTCAAGCTGGGACACTTACACCGGCATCATGTACCACGCTGTACTTCCCCTGTTTTGCGCAACCATCGCCCAAATCGGCGGCTTTCTGATCAACATGCGTAATAACATGATCAACCTATTGGCAGAAGACTACATCACCATGGCCAAGGGAAAAGGCCTGACAGAGAACCGGGTGGTATTCAACTACGCCGCACGTAACGCACTGCTCCCAACAGTGACTGCACTCTCTATGGCACTGGGTATGGCGGTTGCCGGCCAGCTGGTGGTTGAAATGATTTTCCAGTATCCGGGTCTCGGCACCGCAATGCTGAACGCCGTTAATGGCCGCGACTACCAAGTGCTGCAAGGACTACTGATTATCCTGACGCTGGTCATGCTGTGTTTCAACTTCATTGCTGATGTTCTCATCGTATTGCTCGACCCACGCCTGCGTAAAGGAGGCAAATAATCATGAACGGTATCTTTTCAATTATCCGGGGCAACCCTAAAGCGCTTGTCGGTGTCAGCCTCATTTTTATGTTCATTATCGCAGCAGTATTTGCCCCTTTTTTGTCAAAGTATGACCCACAGAAACGTACAGGTAACCCGCATGAGTACCCTGCCGTAGTGGTAAAGATGGCGCAAGCAAATCCAGATGGATGGGTAGCGGAAAATCTGGCTGACAACCCACGCCGTCTTCGCATTTCGAAAGATGCTGAACACGTAATGGGAACGACCCGTCTGGGCCGCGATATCTGGTCACAGGTGGTTCACGGAGCCCGAACCTCTTTGTTTGTCGGTTTCACTGCCGGTATCTTCGTATGTGTGGTTGCGACCATTATGGGGATCTCTGCCGGTTATTTCGGTGGACGTGTCGATAACGTGTTGTCCGGTGCGATGAACGTGATGTTGGTGATGCCACAACTCCCCATTGTCATGGTCGTTGCCGCGTTTGTCGGTCAGGCTGGGCCGCTTACCATCGCACTGGTTATTGCCTTAACCTCCTGGGCATGGGGAGCCAGGGTAATCCGCTCCCAGACATTGGCCATCCGTGAAAAAGAATTTGTAAAAGCTGCAGAAGTTCTGGGCGAATCTCGCCCCCGCATCCTGTTTGTTGAAATCCTGCCAAACCTTATCCCTCTGGTCGGCGCAAGCTTCATCGGTTCAGTGATGTACGCCATCTTGACAGAGTCTGTGCTGTCATTCATCGGCATGGGTAGTCCAAATGCCGTGAGCTGGGGTTCGATGCTGTACAACGTGCGCACCTCTTCTGCCATGCAACTGGGTATCTGGTGGGAAGTACTGGCGCCATGTCTGGCTCTGAGTCTCCTGTCATTTGCGCTGGCATTGGTTAACTTCGCTGTTGATGAGATCGCGAACCCGCAGCTACGTGCCCAGAAAGGCCTTAAGCGTTGGAAGAAGGTCCAGCAGGAAGAAAAGAAAGCCCGCGAACAGGCTGACGTTGCACCACAAGCTACAGTTTTGAGCGGAGAAAAATAATGACTGAAACACAACTCTCTATCCGCAACCTATGTGTTGACTACATTACTGACGCGGGCGATGTACGCGCGGTAAACAACGTGAGCTTTGATATTGGCAAAGGCGAAGTTTTTGGCCTGGCCGGTGAGTCCGGCTGTGGTAAATCTACTGTTGCCTTCTCGCTGATGCGCCTTCATAAGCCGCCCGCTTATATCAGTGGCGGCGAAGTATTCTTCAACGGCGAAGACATCATGCGATACAGCGATGAACGCATGAGCCGCTTTCGCTGGAAAGAGATATCCATGGTGTTCCAGTCAGCGATGAACGCCCTGAACCCGGTCCTGACCATGGAAGAGCAGTTCTGTGATGTGATCATGCGCCATACCAATATGACACGCGATCAGGCAAAACGCCGCGCAGAAGGCCTGCTGGAAATCGTAGATATCCACCCAAGCCGTTTAACGGATTACCCGCACCAGTTCTCCGGTGGTATGCGTCAGCGTTTGGTGATTGCCATTGCTCTGGCATTGAACCCAAAAATGATAATCATGGACGAGCCGACGACTGCCCTCGATGTGGTGGTACAGCGTGAGATCCTGCAAAAGATCTATGCGCTAAAAGAAGAGTTCGGCTTCTCAATTCTGTTCATTACCCACGATTTATCCTTGATGGTCGAATTCACTGATCGCATCGGCATCATGTATGCCGGTCAGTTGATTGAAGTTGCACCGTCAAAAGAGATCCTGAAAACCCCGTATCACCCTTACACCGAAGGCCTGGCAAGTTCATTCCCTCCGCTGACAGGGCCTAAAACGCACCTTTCAGGCATTCCTGGTAACCCGCTGAACCTGCTTGAAATTCCGCAGGGCTGCCGTTTCCAGGCTCGCTGTAGCAAAGCCAAGGATACCTGTTTTAAGGACGCAACAACCCTGACTCAGATTGAGCCAAACCGATTCACCAACTGCCACCGATTTACAGGCAAGTAATCGGCTTTCGCGACTTGTAGGAGTGAGCATGACTAAAGAATTAGGCCAACCGATTGTTGAAGGGAAAAACTTGGTAAAGGACTTCCCGATCAGCAGTAACGCGCTCAACAAGCCAATGATGCGCGCACTGAATGATGTGTCATTCAAACTGTATAAAAGCCGCGGTCTGTCGGTAGTAGGTGAATCCGGCTCAGGAAAATCTACCACCGCCAAAATGATCGCCAAGATGTATGCGCCAACGGCAGGTTCTATCGAGTACAAAGGGCGTGATATTGCGACCATCACCAAAAAGAACGATCTGATGACGTACCGTGAAGGCGTTCAGATGGTGTGGCAAGACCCGTTCGGCTCCCTGAACCCCACACATACTATCTTCCATCACATTGCCCGCCCGCTGCACATTCACAAAAAAGCGAGCAGCAATCCGAAAGAGTTGGAAGAGCAGGTATATGATCTGCTGGATCAGGTCGGTCTGACACCACCCAAAGAAACCGCACAAAAGTATCCCCATCAGCTTTCCGGCGGCCAGCGCCAGCGTGTCAACCTGGCAAGGAACATCGCAGTCGGTGCAGAAGTGGTGCTGGCCGACGAACCCACTTCCATGCTTGACGTCTCTATCCGCGCAGGTGTTCTGAACCTGATGGAGGAGATGAAGTTCGAGAAAGAGATGGCCCTGCTGTACATCACACACGATATCGCCACTGCCCGTTATATCGCAGAAGATCTGGCGGTGATGTACGTCGGTCATATGGTGGAATGGGGCGATTGCGAAGAGATCATTCACCGTCCCCAGCACCCATACACGCGCCTGTTAGTGTCAGCCGTGCCAGATCCGTCTAAATCCATCCACACCGAGCTGGAAGGCAACAAAGGCGAGATCCCGCTTTGGACCCCGGATTCTGTAGGCTGCCCATTTGCAGGCCGTTGCCTGCAGGCGACAGAGAAGTGTCGTGAAGCACTGCCCGGTGTCACCAAACTGGGCGATAACCACTTTGTTCGCTGCTACTTGTACGAGTGATCCTCGTCAAGCATTTTAGGAGGTAAAATGCAGCTGTTGACCAACCATATCGGTTATGAGCGCTTTGGCAGTAAACAAGCGCTGATTCTTGCCCGGCAAGAAATGACTGCAACACACGCCGATATCGTAGATTGCCACACAGGGCAATCAGTGATGCAGCTGCCTGTTTGTGCTTGTGGTTCAGTAGACCAATGGCATACCGGCGATGTTTACCGTATTGATTTCTCTGCGCTCCAGACATGCGGGGATTTCTTTGTCAGAGTCGGGGGCGTGTCGTCTCCGGCTTTTTCTATCGCAGACGGTATCCTGTTTGATCGCACCTTTTCAGATGTGATCCACTACTTTAAATCCCAGCGTTGTACAGGCACGTTTGATCAACGCGATCGCGCCACGCCGATCTTCGGCACCGACCGTCTCGTTGATGTTCATGGTGGATGGTACGATGCGTCAGGTGACGTCAGTAAATACCTCAGCCACCTTTCTTATGCCAATTATCTAAATCCCCAGCAAATTCCGATGGTTGTCTGGAATATGCTGACCACCCTGGACACCCTTTCTTCAGAACTGGCCCCGTTTGCCAAAAACCGTCTGTATGACGAAGCGCTGTTCGGCGCAGATTTTCTAGTTCGTATGCAAGATCCTGCCGGGTATTTTTACCTGACCGTTTTCGACAAATGGAGCAAAGACACCAGCCAGCGTGAAGTCTGTGCCTATGAGACGCAGCAAGGCTATAAAACCAGCGCTTACCAGGCTGGTTTCCGTCAGGGGGCAGGTGTTGCCATTGCCGCCTTAGCTGCTGCTGCCCGTTTAGGTGTCGCTGGCGAATTCGATGTCAAGACTTACCAGAAGACCGCAGAAACCGGCTACTGGCACTTGAAGGAAAATAACCCTTCCTACCTGGATGATGGTCAGGAAAACACTATCGATTTTTACTGCGCGCTGCTGGCAGCCACCGAACTGTTCAAACTTACAACCAGTGAGCGCTACCTTGAAGAAGCACGTTATTGGGCAACCCGCCTTGCCGAACAACAACAGAGTGATGATCGCGTTAATCACTTCTGGTCCGCTAACGGTGACGGCTCCCGCCCGTATTTCCATGCGGCTGAAGCAGGCTTACCGGCAATTTCATTGATGCAGTACCTTCAGGTGGAAGGTGACAGCACGCTGAAAGCGAAATTCACAGGAATTCTTCTCAATGCGCTGGATTTTGAGCTCAGCATTACTGCCGAAGTGAACAACCCTTTCGGCTACCCTCGCCAGTACATCAAAAATGTCGATGCGGAAAAACGCACCAGCTTTTTTATCGCCCAGCGCAATGAAACCGGCTACTGGTGGCAAGGGGAGAATGCCCGTTTAGGCTCACTCGCCGCCATGGCCTATATGGCCACCGGTTATGTGTCTGATGACACGCAAAAAGCCAGACTCCGCGAATATGGTCAGCATGCCCTGAACTGGATTGTGGGTCTCAACCCTTACGACATGTGCATGCTTGACGGCCATGGGCACAATAACCCGGATTACCTGCCCCATCTGGGCTTTTTCAATGCCAAAGGTGGTATCTGCAACGGTATCACCGCCGGTTTTGACAATGAGCATGACATCGCTTTCAACCCGCAGGGACAAAAAGACGACATGCTGCAGAACTGGCGTTGGGGCGAGCAATGGATCCCGCACGCCGCCTGGTACCTGTTAGCCATTGCGATGCAGAAGAAGGATGTCGCCCATGGCTAGTTACTACTGTGGAGTCGATGGTGGCGGTACATCCTGCCGTGCACGCATCGTAGACGAAAACGGCCAGTTTTTGGGTGAAGCCAAAACCGGCAGCGCCAATATCCTTCTGGGTGTAGAGCTCGCCATGGAGAATATCCAACGTGCGATATCCCAGGCGGCTGAGCAAGCGAGTATCCTTGATTTATCTACCCTGTCGGTCGGCCTTGCGCTTGCTGCTGCCGAGCAAAAATCAGCCTGGTATGCCTTTATGGCACTGCCTCACCCTTACAAGCACATGACTCTCAACACGGATGGGTATGGTGCCTGTATGGGGGCATTTGGTGGTGGTAACGGAGCAATCGTCATTGCAGGCACCGGCTCTGTCGGTCTCTATCTGGAAAATGGCCACCAGCACGTGGTTGGTGGCCGCGAATTCCCCATCTCCGATCAAGGCGGAGGTGCTGTGATGGGATTACGCCTGATCCAGCAAACACTGTTGGCACATGACGGCCTTCGCTCTCGCTCCTCCTTGTCAGATCACGTCCTGGCCCACTTCAATCACGATCTCGACGCCATTGTTGAATGGTCTAAAACTGCGAAACCGCGGGATTACGGTCAGTTCAGTCCGACAATTTTCGAACTGGCAATGGCGCGAGATGAACTTGCGATGGCGTTACTGCAAGACTCTGCTGACGACATTGAACGCCTGATCCTCGGTCTTAACCGAAAAGGGGCAAAACAAATTGCACTCATGGGCAGCATTGGAGAACGCATTGTGCCCTGGCTATCCCCGGCCGTTCAATCTTTGCTGGTTCCCCCACAGGCAGATGCTATGGCCGGCGCTATTTTGATGCTATGGCCGGCGCTATTTTGATGGCGCGCGGTGATCACAACCTTTTTCCTTTTTCGAGGTAAGCCATGAACTTTCGCCTAGACCTCAATGTTATTGATATACAGCCCGAAGAGAGCCGTTTCGCGCTGGTGCTTCATAACCTGTCTGAAACCAACATCCAAAACTGGCAACTGACTTTCACCGTCAGCCGTTATGTGATGCCTGCCAGTGTGTCACACGGCAACTTAAAGCAAATTGGCAGTTTGTGTATTTTTGAAACCGGCGAGCCGCTAAACGCCAACGATCACCTCTATCTGGAATTCAGCCATACCACCAAACCTTTTTCGCTCCATGATGAAGGTATTGGTGACGCCTGCCTGCTGATCACGACAGATCAAGGGGTTAACGCCATACCGGTAGAAACCACGGTGATTAACCTTGGCCGGCAAACGCCGGAGCGTGTCCCATTAACATTGCCACCGCCCAACGCCATCAACCTGATCCCGCAGCCCAAAGCCCTGATAGTCAAACAGGGGCAGTTTGCATTGACTGATGAGGTGGCCATTGTTTCAGGCTGTGACACCAGCAAACCGGCTGCCCTGTGGCTGGCCGATGAAATGTCCAGACACCTGCGCCGCGATGTGAGCATTAAGCAGCAAGGCCAGATTCACCTGACCCTGGATGACAAACTCAAGCCCGCCCATTATCGCGTCAGTGTGACACCGCAAGGCGTGGTGATTTCGGCATCCGACAGCAACGGCTTCACTTATGGTGTCGCAACGGTTCTTCAACTGTTGCCGGTGCAGGCATCACACCGACACTATTTCGATTACGCCCTGCCTTGTGTCGAGATTGAAGATCATCCGCGCTTCGGTTACCGCGGCATGATGCTGGATTGTGTGCGCCACTTCCATCCAGTGAACCGCGTAAAAGACCTGATTAACCAACTGGCCCGTTTCAAGTTCAACCACTTCCACTGGCACCTGACCGATGATGAAGGCTGGCGCATCCAGATTGATGCCTATCCTGAGCTGACAGAAATCGGTGCGTGGCGGGGCCCGTTTGAAACACTCGAGCCTCAGTACACCTCGCTTTCAAGGATTCACGGCGGTTTTTACACCAAAGACGACGTCCGCGAGGTTATTGCCTATGCCGCACAGCGCGGTATCACCGTGGTACCGGAAATTGATATTCCGGGACACTGCCGCGCCGCCATCAAATCGCTGCCGCAGTTATTAGTAGAAGATGCAGACACCTCCGTGTACCGCAGCATTCAAAACTACACCGATAACGTCCTCAATCCGGGCCTTAAAGGCACGTACACCTTTATTGAAACCGTGCTGAAAGAAGTGTGTGAACTCTTCCCAGCGCCGTATGTTCATATCGGTGCTGACGAAGTCCCCGAAGGTGTCTGGACGGACAGTCCAGCCTGCCGGGCGTTAATGAAAACCCACGGCTACAAAGACTTTAAAGATCTGCAAGGCCACCTGCTTCGCCATGCCGAGAATTTCCTCAGCACCAAAGGCAAGCAAATGTTTGGCTGGGAGGAAGCGGTGTTTGGCGACAAGGTCAGCAAAGACACCGTGATCTTCTCTTGGGTAAGCGAACAATCCGGTATCGACTGTATTCGCAACGGATACCCGATTGTGCTCCAACCCGGTCAGGAAACTTATCTGGACATGGCACAGGACTATTCCGCCTGTGAGCCAGGCACAGACTGGGCCTGCAAGGTACCGCTGGAAAAAGCCTACCACTATGAGCCTTTCGCCAATTCTAACGTCACCGCCGAGGAATTTGCCAAGGTGAAAGGCATTCAATGCGCACTCTGGTGCGAGATGGTCAATAGCCAAAGCCGCTTCGAGTACATGATCTACCCTCGCCTTCTGGCGATCGCAGAAGTGTGCTGGAGCGCCAAGGAACAGCGGGACTGGGCGGATTTTCAGGCCCGTCTTAGCGGACAACTGCAATACCTGGATCGTCTGGGTATTAACTATCGTCGGTAATTACTTCAATTTTTAAGATTTGTAGAAGGAAATACGCCATGAATTACGGCTTCTTTGATAACGACAACCGGGAATATGTCATTACCCGTCCTGATGTACCGGCGCCATGGACCAACTATCTGGGTACAGAGAAATTCTGTACCGTCATTTCACACAACGCAGGTGGCTACTCGTTCTATAACAGCCCTGAGTACAACCGCGTAACCAAATTCCGCCCAAACGCTACCTTCGACCGCCCGGGACATTATGTCTACCTGCGTGATGACGAAACCGGTGATTACTGGTCAATCTCCTGGCAACCCGTGGCAAAGAGCCTGGAAGAAGCCAAATACGAAGTGCGCCATGGTTTGTCTTATTCCAAATTCAAGTGTGAGTACAACGGCATTACCGCCCAGAAAACCCTGTTCGTACCGAAAGGTGAAGACGCACAGATCTGGGATGTGAAGATCAAAAATGACAGCGACAAACCGCGCACCATCAGCGCATTTTCTTTTGTCGAGTTCTCGTTCAGCCACATCCAGTCAGATAACCAGAACCACCAGATGAGCCTCTACTCTGCAGGTACATCATACGACAACGGGGTGATTGAGTACGACCTGTACTACAACACCAACGACTACGAAGGCTTCTACTACCTGGCATCAAGCTTCGATCCAGACAGCTATGATGGCCAGCGCGACAGTTTCCTCGGCCTGTACCGTGATGAAGCCAACCCTGTTGCCGTTGAGCGTGGCCATTGTTCTAACCACGTACAAACCTGCTACAACCACTGTGGTTCGTTGCACAAGCAATTCGTTATCCAACCGGGTGAAGAAGTGCGCTTCATCTTTATTCTGGGTATCGGTAAAGGTGAAGGTCAGCGCCTGCGCACGAAATACCAGGATTTCGCCAATGTGGATGCGGCGTTTGCTGATATCAAAGCCCACTGGGACAGTCGCTGCAACAAGTTCCAGGTGAAATCGCCCAACGAAGGTCTGGACACCATGATCAACACATGGACTCTGTACCAGGCAGAAACCTGCGTGGTGTGGTCACGCTTTGCTTCTTTCATTGAAGTGGGTGGACGTACCGGCCTAGGTTATCGCGACACTGCACAGGACGCGATCTCTGTCCCGCATTCAAACCCGGCCATGACCCGCAAACGTCTGGTTGACTTGCTGCGCGGCCAGGTAAAAGCGGGTTACGGTCTTCACCTGTTCGATCCTGACTGGTTCGATCCAGAAAAAGCGGACGTTAAACCGTCCAAGTCACCGACCGTTGTGCCCACCCCTAGTGACGAAGACAAGATCCACGGTATCGAAGACACCTGTTCTGATGATCACCTTTGGATCGTACCCACCATCATTAATTACATCACTGAAACCGGTGAGGAAGGTTTCCTTGATGAAGTGATCCCATACGCAGACGGCGGAAGCGCCACTGTCTATGAGCACATGAAAGCGGCGTTGGATTTCTCTGCAGAATACGTCGGCCAAACCGGTATCTGTAAAGGCTTGCGCGCAGACTGGAATGACTGCCTGAATCTGGGCGGCGGTGAGTCAGCCATGGTGTCTTTCCTGCATTTCTGGGCGCTGCAAGAGTTTATCGAGTTGGCGAAGTACAAAGGCAACCAGGATGACGTCCAGAAATATACCGTGATGGCTGCCAACGTGCGTGAAGCCTGTGAAACCCACCTTTGGGATGAAGAGGGCGGCTGGTATATCCGTGGCCTGACCAAAGACGGCGAAAAGATTGGTACTGCACAGCAAACCGAAGGGCGAGTCCACCTTGAGTCAAACACTCTGGCGGTTCTCTCAGGCCTCGCTTCCCAAGACCGTGGTGAGAAAGCGATGGATGCTGTCGACGAGAACCTGTTCTCTGAGTACGGCTTACACCTGAACTCACCTTCGTTTGCGACACCCAATGACGACATCGGTTTCGTCACCCGTGTTTATCAGGGTGTAAAAGAAAATGGTGCGATCTTCTCACATCCAAACCCATGGGCATGGGTTGCTGAAGCCAAACTGGGACGTGGTGACCGTGCCATGAAGTTCTACGATGCGCTGAACCCCTACAACCAAAACGACATCATCGAGACGCGTGTCGCTGAACCTTATTCTTACGTCCAGTTCATTATGGGCCGTGACCACGTAAACCATGGCCGTGCTAACCACCCTTGGCTGACAGGCACCTCGGGCTGGGCATACTTCGCCGTCACCAACTTCATTCTGGGTGTACAAACCGGTTTCGATGGCCTGACGGTGAATCCGTGTATCCCAACCAGCTGGCCAGGTTTTGAAGTGAACCGTGAGTGGCGCGGTGCAACATATCAAATCAAGGTACAGAACCCGAATGGCGTCAGCAAAGGCGTGAAATCCATCACCCTGAACGGCCAACCTGTTAAAGGCACCATTCCTGCACAGGCAGCAGGTTCTGTGAACGAAGTGATTGTTGTTCTGGGTTAATCCCAAAGCCGGGGCCTTTGCGCCCCGTTTTATCGGTTTAAAGGAGTTCCACCATGATTCAATTTGGTACCGGCGGCTGGCGTGCCCTGATTGGCGAAGAGTTTACCCGTGACAACGTGCGCCTCGTTGCCCAGAGCCTTGCCAACATCATGCTGAACGAGAATGCTGTTGAACCTGGCTTTGTGATTGGTTACGACCGCCGTTTCCTCTCTGACAAGGCAGCAGCCTGGTTTGCCGAAGTCTTGGCAGCAAACGGCATTACCGTCAGCTTTATCGACAAGTATGTGCCAACACCCATTGTGATGTTCAAGGCAAAAGAAATGGAAACCCACTACTCTGCCTGCATCACGGCTTCCCACAACCCGGCAGACTACAACGGCATAAAAGTCTTTATCAAAGGCGGCCGCGATGCCGATGAAGTGATCACCGCAAAGATTGAAACACAGATCAGTCAACTTCAGCCTAGCGATATCAAAATCATCGATTTTGAAGAAGCCATTGAAGCGGGGTTGATCAAGATCATCAACCCGATGAACGAGTTCGTGGATTCGATCATCAATTTCATCGACATTGATGCGATCAGAAAAGCCAACCTGAGGGTGCTGATCGATCCTATGTTTGGGGTGGCAAAAAATGCCCTGCAAACGGTTCTGATCTCTGGACGCTGTGATGTTGACGTCATCAACGACGGGGCAAACCCAGGCTTTGGCGGTCTGATGCCATCACCGAGTGCCGCGACGCTTTATCGCCTGAAACATCTAGTTGCTCATGAAGGGTATGATATTGGTATTGGTACTGATGGCGACGCAGACCGTCTCGGCATCATCGACGAAAAAGGCAACTTTATTCACCCGAACGAAGTATTGCTTCTGCTTTATTACTACCTGCTTGAATACAAAGGCTGGAAAGGTTCAGTGGTGCGTAACATTGCCACAACTCACCTGCTGGATAAGGTTGCCGCTGATCATAATGAAAAAAGCTTCGAAGTACCGGTTGGCTTTAAACACATCAGCTCGCAAATGGAAGCGGATGATTCGCTGATTGGGGGTGAAAGCTCGGGTGGCCTGACAATCCGTGGTCACATCAAGGGTAAAGACGGGGTATTTGCTTCAAGCTTACTGGTGGAAATGATAAGCGTGACAGGCAAGAAACTATCAGAGCTGCTTGACGAAATCTACGGAAAGTACGGCTACGCCTATACCGCCGAAGGCGATTGCACCTTCAAGGCATCCCAGCGTGAAGTGCTTTACAACAAAATTTATGTAGAAAAAGCCCTGCCTGAATTTGCTTACGAAATTGAAAAAGTCAGCTATGCCGACGGCTTGAAGGTTTACTTCAAAAATGGCGGCTGGGCCTTGGCACGCTTTTCAGGCACAGAACCCCTGCTGCGTATTTTCGTAGAGTGGGAAGACAAAGAGACTGCCGAAGCGCTGGTACGCCAGATCAAAGAGTTCCTGTACGTTTAAACTATCATTGGACAACGATTGGCAACAGTGCAGTTCATTCATGCAAACCAAAAGATTTTCGCAGCAAGGGTAGCCTGGCTACCCTTTCTTTTATCTGCGCAGTGTGCATGCCTGCAATGATCGCTCTCGGACAACCAGCAACGCCTCATCACCTTTGGAATGAAGCTTGACTGAACCATCTTCTGACTCATATAACACGCCAGACGCCGAACGAATACGTGAAAGCTCGTATTCAGTACCATCAACATGAACGACAGCATAATCTGACATCATCATCGCGCCAAATGTCTGTCCGTCATCACAGGCATAGTCGTATGACAATGGGGATGTGCATGCACTTAGCAGTAAAACTGGCATTGCTAAACCCAATTTTGTTTTCATTACTTCTCTCCATGTCCATGGCCTCACTCTTCCCGTCATCTCAGCATGAACCCAGATACTAATATGAGTGCCAAGTCATATTATTTCATTCAGCTTTATCTCAGGTAAGGGATTGCTACAAACTATACCTTGAATTTGTGATTAGCTAGTCGACACAACGCAAAAAGACCATCCCTGCGGATGGCCTTTTCAACGTACTTTTTGTCTTCACTTTTTCAAAAAGTGAAAGAAAATTAGACGCCTGGCGATGTCCTACTCTCACATGGGGAGACCCCACACTACCATCGGCGCTGTTACGTTTCACTTCTGAGTTCGGCATGGAGTCAGGTGGGTCCATAACGCTATGGTCGCCAAGCAAATTCTTTATTGGGGTTCTCGGTCCTGGGTAACTCGGCCCTGGGAACACCCATTAAAATCTTGGAAAGCTGTCTGTTCTCAACACATTCAATGTTCTGTTTGAGTCCGCCAAAACCCCTTGGGTGTTGTAGGGTTAAGCCTCTCGGGCAATTAGTACAGGTTAGCTCAACGCCTCACAGCGCTTACACACCCTGCCTATCTACGTCGTCGTCTCCAACAACCCTTCAGGATACTTTAAGTATCAGGGAGAACTCATCTCGAGGCTCGCTTCCCGCTTAGATGCTTTCAGCGGTTATCAATTCCGAACTTAGCTACCGGGCAATGCCACTGGCGTGACAACCCGAACACCAGAGGTTCGTCCACTCCGGTCCTCTCGTACTAGGAGCAGCCCCTCTCAATTCTCCAACGCCCACGGCAGATAGGGACCGAACTGTCTCACGACGTTCTAAACCCAGCTCGCGTACCACTTTAAATGGCGAACAGCCATACCCTTGGGACCGACTTCAGCCCCAGGATGTGATGAGCCGACATCGAGGTGCCAAACACCGCCGTCGATATGAACTCTTGGGCGGTATCAGCCTGTTATCCCCGGAGTACCTTTTATCCGTTGAGCGATGGCCCTTCCATTCAGAACCACCGGATCACTATGACCTGCTTTCGCACCTGCTCGAACCGTCATTCTCGCAGTCAAGCGGGCTTTTGCCATTGCACTAACCTCACGATGTCCGACCGTGATTAGCCCACCTTCGTGCTCCTCCGTTACGCTTTGGGAGGAGACCGCCCCAGTCAAACTACCCACCAGACACTGTCCTCACCCCAGATTATGGGGCCAAGTTAGAACATCAAACATACAAGGGTGGTATTTCAAGGATGGCTCCACGGCAACTGGCGTCACCGCTTCTTAGCCTCCCACCTATCCTACACATGTAGGCTCAATGTTCAGTGCCAAGCTGTAGTAAAGGTTCACGGGGTCTTTCCGTCTAGCCGCGGGTACACAGCATCTTCACTGCGATTTCAATTTCACTGAGTCTCGGGTGGAGACAGCGTGGCCATCATTACGCCATTCGTGCAGGTCGGAACTTACCCGACAAGGAATTTCGCTACCTTAGGACCGTTATAGTTACGGCCGCCGTTTACTGGGGCTTCGATCAAGAGCTTCTCCCTAAGGATAACCCCATCAATTAACCTTCCAGCACCGGGCAGGCGTCACACCGTATACGTCCTCTTTCGAGTTTGCACAGTGCTATGTTTTTAATAAACAGTTGCAGCCACCTGGTATCTGCGACTGCCCATAGCTCCATCCGCCAGGGACTTCACCGCGGGCAGCGTACCTTCTCCCGAAGTTACGGTACCATTTTGCCTAGTTCCTTCACCCGAGTTCTCTCAAGCGCCTTGGTATTCTCTACCCGACCACCTGTGTCGGTTTGGGGTACGGTTACTGATAACCTGAAGCTTAGAGGCTTTTCCCGGAAGCAGGGCATCAATGACTTCACTACCGTAGTAGCTCGACATCGTGTCTCAGTGTATAGCAAGCCGGATTTGCCTAACTCGCCCACCTACGCACTTGAACCAGGACAACCGTCGCCTGGCCCACCTAGCCTTCTCCGTCCCCCCATCGCAGTTATCAGCAGTACGGGAATATTAACCCGTTTCCCATCGACTACGCCTTTCGGCCTCGCCTTAGGGGCCGACTTACCCTGCCCCGATTAACGTTGGACAGGAACCCTTGGTCTTCCGGCGAGGAGGTTTTTCACCCCCTTTATCGTTACTCATGTCAGCATTCGCACTTCTGATACGTCCAGCATGCCTTACAGCACACCTTCAACCGCTTACAGAACGCTCCCCTACCCAATGTGCCTAAACACACTGCCGCAGCTTCGGTGTATCGCTTAGCCCCGTTACATCTTCCGCGCAGGCCGACTCGACCAGTGAGCTATTACGCTTTCTTTAAATGATGGCTGCTTCTAAGCCAACATCCTGGCTGTCTGAGCCTTCCCACATCGTTTCCCACTTAGCGATAACTTGGGGACCTTAGCTGGCGGTCTGGGTTGTTTCCCTCTCCACGACGGACGTTAGCACCCGCCGTGTGTCTCCCGGATACTACTTACTGGTATTCGGAGTTTGCAAAGGGTTGGTAAGTCGGGATGACCCCCTAGCCTTAACAGTGCTCTACCCCCAGTAGTATTCGTCCGAGGCGCTACCTAAATAGCTTTCGGGGAGAACCAGCTATCTCCGGGTTTGATTGGCCTTTCACCCCTAGCCACAAGTCATCCGCTAATTTTTCAACATTAGTCGGTTCGGTCCTCCAATTGATGTTACTCAATCTTCAACCTGCCCATGGCTAGATCACCCGGTTTCGGGTCTACGTCATGCAACTGAACGCCCAGTTAAGACTCGGTTTCCCTACGGCTCCCCTATACGGTTAACCTTGCTACATAACGTAAGTCGCTGACCCATTATACAAAAGGTACGCAGTCACCCCATCACTAAGCCACCTCTGCTTGATTGGGGAGGTTGACCAACGCGTCGCGTTGTTAACCGCCTTTCAAGTAAGGTACCTGGACCACTAAGTCTCAGTAACTTAGTGATGGGGCTCCCACTGCTTGTACGTACACGGTTTCAGGTTCTATTTCACTCCCCTCACAGGGGTTCTTTTCGCCTTTCCCTCACGGTACTGGTTCACTATCGGTCAGTCAGGAGTATTTAGCCTTGGAGGATGGTCCCCCCATCTTCAGACAAGATAACACGTGTCCCGTCTTACTCGTTTTCACTCACTGTGCGTTGTCGTGTACGGGGCTATCACCCTGTATCGCGCCACTTTCCAGAGGCTTCCACTAACGCACAATCAGCTTAAGGGCTGGTCCGGGGTCGCTCGCCGCTACTGCCGGAATCTCAATTGATTTCTTTTCCTTCGGGTACTTAGATGTTTCAGTTCCCCGAGTTCGCCTCATTAACCTATGGATTCAGTTAATGATACTGGCTTATGCCAGTGGGTTTCCCCATTCGGAAATCCGAGAGTATCGTGACTCTTACCGTCTTCTCTCGGCTTATCGCAGGTTAGCACGTCCTTCTTCGCCTCTGACTGCCTAGGCATCCACCGTGTACGCTTAGTCACTTAACCCTACAACCCCAAGAGGTTTCGTAGCTTTAAACAACCAAGGTTTGTCATCGTTCGATGACGATTTCGCCGGACTCAAATTCCAAGAACACTTGAATGTGTTTGGTGTTAACTCTTAAGAGTTAACATTTGAGAACTTTTACAAACAAGCTTTATCTCTTTCGAAACAAAGTTGTTTAGTCAGCTTTCCAGATTTTTAAAGAGCAAAGTGATGTTAAAACCACTTTTTAAATATTCTCGCAAGAACACTTAAAGAGTGGTGGAGCTATGCGGGATCGAACCGCAGACCTCTTGAATGCAAATCAAGCGCTCTCCCAGCTGAGCTATAGCCCCATCAAATGACCTTTTCCTTTCGGCAAGGCGAAGTATTCCGACGTTTAGCTCGCTAAACGAGAAAACCTTCAACGCAGCATAAAGGAAAAGTGGTGGGCGATACCGGGCTCGAACCAGTGACCCCCTCCTTGTAAGGGAGGTGCTCTCCCAACTGAGCTAATCGCCCACATTGTTTGTTTTCACCTTTGAAAAGGCAAAACCCAAACTGCGTTTTACATCCTCTGTGGGGAAGATGGTGGGTCGTGCAGGATTCGAACCTGCGACCAATTGATTAAAAGTCAACTGCTCTACCAACTGAGCTAACGACCCAATGGCGTCCCATAGGGGAGTCGAACCCCTGTTACCGCCGTGAAAGGGCGGTGTCCTAGGCCTCTAGACGAATGGGACACAACGTTTGTCAGCGAAACATGTTTCGCTAACGTTGTGTTAGTGGAGTGACGAGCTTGCGAGAAGCGACATCATACCGAAAAACACAATGTCTGGTATTGGGATACCAAACCACTCTTTACTTTTTCAACCTATACAATCTGTGTGAACACTCGCATTCATAGCTTCGTTAAGGAGGTGATCCAGCCCCAGGTTCCCCTAGGGCTACCTTGTTACGACTTCACCCCAGTCATGAACCACACCGTGGTAAACGCCCTCCCGAAGGTTAAGCTATCTACTTCTGGTGCAGCCCACTCCCATGGTGTGACGGGCGGTGTGTACAAGGCCCGGGAACGTATTCACCGTGGCATTCTGATCCACGATTA
Source organism: Grimontia sp. THUN1695 (assembly GCF_059704325.2). Classification (NCBI taxonomy): domain Bacteria; kingdom Pseudomonadati; phylum Pseudomonadota; class Gammaproteobacteria; order Vibrionales; family Vibrionaceae; genus Grimontia; species Grimontia sp. THUN1695. Next base: position 2,402,461 of record NZ_AP046577.1, read on the forward strand.
CTAGCGATTCCGACTTCATGGAGTCGAGTTGCAGACTCCAATCCGGACTACGATGCACTTTCTGGGATTCGCTCCACCTCGCGGTCTCGCTGCCCTCTGTATGCACCATTGTAGCACGTGTGTAGCCCTACTCGTAAGGGCCATGATGACTTGACGTCGTCCCCACCTTCCTCCGGTTTATCACCGGCAGTCTCCCTGGAGTTCCCACCCGAAGTGCTGGCAAACAAGGATAAGGGTTGCGCTCGTTGCGGGACTTAACCCAACATTTCACAACACGAGCTGACGACAGCCATGCAGCACCTGTCTCAGAGCTCCCGAAGGCACCAATCCATCTCTGGAAAGTTCTCTGGATGTCAAGAGTAGGTAAGGTTCTTCGCGTTGCATCGAATTAAACCACATGCTCCACCGCTTGTGCGGGCCCCCGTCAATTCATTTGAGTTTTAATCTTGCGACCGTACTCCCCAGGCGGTCTACTTAACGCGTTAGCTCCGAAAGCCACTGTTCTAGACAACAGCCTCCAAGTAGACATCGTTTACAGCGTGGACTACCAGGGTATCTAATCCTGTTTGCTCCCCACGCTTTCGCATCTGAGCGTCAGTCTTTGTCCAGGGGGCCGCCTTCGCCACCGGTATTCCTTCAGATCTCTACGCATTTCACCGCTACACCTGAAATTCTACCCCCCTCTACAAGACTCTAGCCTGCCAGTTCAAAATGCCACTCCCAGGTTAAGCCCGGGGCTTTCACATCTTGCTTAACAGACCGCCTGCATGCGCTTTACGCCCAGTAATTCCGATTAACGCTCGCACCCTCCGTATTACCGCGGCTGCTGGCACGGAGTTAGCCGGTGCTTCTTCTGCCGCTAACGTCAAATTACGCAGCTATTAACTACGTAACCTTCCTCACGGCTGAAAGTGCTTTACAACCCGAAGGCCTTCTTCACACACGCGGCATGGCTGCATCAGGCTTGCGCCCATTGTGCAATATTCCCCACTGCTGCCTCCCGTAGGAGTCTGGACCGTGTCTCAGTTCCAGTGTGGCTGATCATCCTCTCAAACCAGCTAGGGATCGTCGCCTTGGTGAGCCTTTACCTCACCAACCAGCTAATCCCAACTGGGCCCATCCTGACGCGAGAGGCCCGAAGGTCCCCCTCTTTGGTCCGAAGACATTATGCGGTATTAGCCACCGTTTCCAGTGGTTATCCCCCTCGTCAGGGCAGGTTCCCAGCCTTTACTCACCCGTCCGCCGCTCGCCGCCCAATAAATCATCCGAAGAATCTTTATTGTCGCTGCCGCTCGACTTGCATGTGTTAGGCCTGCCGCCAGCGTTCAATCTGAGCCATGATCAAACTCTTCAATTAGAATCTTTTCTGCCCTTCCTCACTTTGAAAAAGTGAACAAAGGCGGCTCGATGAAATACTGTATAAATTGACTGTGCCGATAACCCCGAAGAGCTTTCGTTTTGGTCACTCAGTTTCATCGATAAATCTTTTGTCTATCAATGACGAGTGCCCACACAGATTGCATAGGTCAAATTGTTAAAGAACGTTGACTTTAAGAAGCCTCGCTTCTCACCGTCAGGGCTGCGAATTCTACGCTGCCGGGCGATGAAGTCAAGAAGAAATTTTGAGATTTTTCAGCGTGATTTGCACAAACCTCAAAATACCTTGTTGACTTGCCTCTCGGGGTAATTTCCCTTCGAAGCGGGCGGCCATTTTACTGTTCTACTTTAACGCGTCAAGCGTTTATTTTCGTCTCAGTTTTTAAGGCCTTCGCCGTACCGGTTTGGATGAACATTTCCGCATTGGGAGCCGCTCTCCGTGTCGGTGAGGCGGCATTATAGGGAGGCGTAAAAATCTGGCAAGGGCTTTTTTTAGAAAAAAACCAAAACAACGCCCAACAAATCATTAATTGAGCAGATTGGTGGATTTGGAAACAGAAACAGGAAAGATCAACGCTTGCGCATGACCATTTCTGTCATCCCAGCTTACTTTCACATCCAAGACTTTTGCGTAAGTTGCAGCAACACCACCGGCCGGCGTGTGTTGAAGTGTCTCCGTCGGCGTAACAGTAAGAAGATATGCCGAATCCTCAGCTAAAACGATCACGCAGCTTTGTATATTCTCAACAGTTTTACCTTCACAAACAGAGCCTGTCGTGTTCAGCGTTTGTATTAATGCCATTTGGGATTCAGCGATTTGCTTGGCTTCGGTAAACATCAGCGCATTGGCTTTTTCTACTTCGAGGTAGCTGTAGAGCTTAAGCGTTCCTACGCCCGAGAGAACAACCACGAAGATAGCAATAAGCGTTTCAATAAGCGAAAAGCCCTTATTAGAAGTCATGTATGCTTCCTTTAACCAACGCCAACTTCCCGGAAAGAAACCCTTTCGGATCATCAGGAGCACCACCGTTAAATGAACCTTTCATTATTGATGTCCCTCCTGGAACATCCACCATGTAACTCCCCGAACTGGTAAATGCCCCCCTGAAGAAAAATGCTAGTGACTCCCACTTCTCTTTTGTCATGTCTTCCGAATTAATCAGCTCGCTGCACAGACTGACAACTGGCGCGTTAGCAGTACATGACAAGTTACCATCGCTATCTTCCTCGACTCCCCAAGAGGACATACGCATATCACCCGTCGCCGAACTATCTGCATACTGAAAAATAGTGCCTTTAAAATCCGCAACGCCACCATTTACCGCAACCACTCCATTTTGAATAACAATGATCACAGGCTTTTCATCCGTCCCAACTTGGGTTATTCCATCAAGCAGGCAATCCCCCTTCACCCAGATAAAATCAGCAACACCAGATTCATTGTCTCCATCATCAACCCGATCTTTTATTGTTGCACCACAACTCGCCATATCACCATTGGCGATGTGAATCTGCTTAGGGTTATGTTTATTAATCACACTTTGATACTGCTCCCGGGGAACACCGAAAAGCTCTTCAAAGATGTCCATCGGCTCGTCGAGAGTTAACGCGTTTTGGTTGACCAATATGTCACTCTCAAAAGCATTGGTAATTTTCGGGGTATTGGCAGCGACATTTGTGCTGTAATCATCAGAACAGTCAGGTGTTATTGTTTTGAATTCAGCGGCACTGTTCCCAACATCGATAGAGACTGAACCGCCAGCAATGATCGCCGTACATTCATACTTATCCCCAAGATATTTCCCTTTTACCGACGTCCAATCTTGCCCACCTTCCAAAACGAGGTCGCCGGTCGTTTTAAATGCGGCATGCTTGCCGCCAATATGTTTTATCAAAATACTTGACGAGGCATAGCCCGAGGTCGACGTTAACACCCAATGTGCAGGAAGGGAATCTGCCCCAATCAAACTTCCTGATGCGGTTTCACACACATTAAAGTTTGCATCAAAGCCGGCATCGTTCGGATTTAGTTCCTTTTGCTCAAACACTGCAATGGCGCAATCCAATCCAGCTTTTGCTTTTGCCCGCTGCTTTGCATCCAAGACGAGATTCTGGTTTTTTTTGATATCTGCAAACCCCGAACTCGCCACTGATATAGCAAACAAGGCAACGATAAGTAACACACCACTTACAACGGCCAATGTTGCCATTCCATTCTGACGATTCATACTCGTTATACACCTACATTCGGCAAGTACACTGTAAAGGTTACCGTGTCCTTTATTGCGCGGTCATTTTTCAATGAAGCAGAGAGCGTCACTTCGACAGTCTGGATTTTGTTCGTTGAGGCAACCCCCTCAAGAATGGTGCGTTTGAAGCTAAGTGACTCCAGATACAAGCGATCATATGTCATATCTCGCCAGTACCCTGATACACCACCATTTGAACTGTCACTTTCGCAATGCCAATTGGTCAGGCCTTTCCAGTTCTCGTACGTTTCGATGACGGGATTGTCATTGCTGTCTTTGCCAAGGCGATAGCCCTTGGCATCATCTTTATTTAAAGACAAAGCGCCTGAGCGCTTATCATGGTTGTAAGCGAACCTTATGCACTCACCTGCAATTACCTTTGAAACGCTGTCATCAATCAATATTGAAGAGGAAGCGCCAGCAGCATCGATGTGAATAAATGGATTTACAAAAGTGCAATCGAAACAAAACCCCGCACGGGCAATTTCATTTTTCATGGTGTCAGCAATGATCGTTAACTGGGTTCGCAGAAAGTCATTCTGGAGTTGCTTTGTGCCGAATTCTGTATTGACGGTAAAAAGTGCTAAAGAAGAAGCAAGGACAACGAGACTAACTGTCATCCCCACTATCATTTCGACCAGCGTGTAGCCCCGGGCACGTATCATGATGAACAAGACTCCCAGCCTGTCACTATTGTGTTGCTACACCCTTTCAGCCCTGAATATTGACGGATCAAAATACCCGACTCTTTACCGGTTTCCTCACCATGTGCCAGTTTCAGAGTTTTGTTGGTTGAGGGCATGCCAGATAACGGAGAGAAGTAAAAAAGTTTCGCTGGATCCGTCAACGCTGGCTCTTGAATATTCACCTTGGCTCCCTTCTCTAATATGACTTTCTGCAGTCCTTCACTATCAGAGCAACTAAACGTCGCCACGTCAGACTTTTCACTCAATCCAATGCAGCCATTATCCGTTTCGGTCACAGGGACATAATGCACATAGATATTACGATGGCGGCGTAAAGACTCAGATTGGCCAACTTCCAACACAGAAAGCAATTGAGAGGTTTTGCTTTCAACCACCGCCGCTTTATGAGAAGAAACATACGCTGGCACAGCAACGGCTGTGACGACTGCCAATACCGTCACCGTCGTTATCATTTCAATTAAGCTAAATCCGCGCTGTAGATTCCAATATCTCACAACAAATACCTTTAGCGTCTGCTGTACCTTGTTTCCATACTATCAACGGCGATAACGTAGGTTTCTGGAATTAAATTGGATTTTCCGAGTAATGAACCAAAAAATGACGCCAAGAACGAAGACATTACATACAGGTATGACATTGATCGAAATCCTGATAGCGATTGCGATCATCGGTGCCATCACAACCATTGCAGTGCCCGCAGTAGGAAAGTATTTGATAAAGTCTGAGCGCAGTCGGGCTCAGGTAGATTTGTATCAACTCCAAACCCATACCGAACAGACATACACGGCAACAGGCAGTTATCCCGATAACAACAGTTTGGTTTGTGCAAAATGCCAGGTGTCTGATGACTATGATTTCTCGATAACAACCAGTGGTTCTGGTAACAATGTGTATAAAATCCAGGCCAAGCCCAAATCCACATCCCGGCAGGACAAAGATACGGATTGCCATACCATGGTTATCAACGCCGCCTCTGAGCAATCAAATTTGACAAAAGAAGGGGATGCTATTGCAGACAACGGGAAGTGCTGGATATAAAAAACCGGCAATCATGTCGCCGGTTTTTCAATGGGTATGGGTAATTAGCGGGTCAGGTCATCAAAAAACTTCTTCACGCCATCAAAGAAGCCTTCTGACTTAGGCTTGTGCTTTTTCGCTGCACTGCCGCCTAACGACTCTTCAAACTCACGCAGCAACTCTTTTTGCTTACTGCTGAGGTTCACTGGCGTTTCTACTACCAGCTTACAAATCAGGTCGCCCAGGCCACCACCTCGCACTGACTGAACGCCTTTACCACGCATGCGGAACATGCGGCCAGTTTGGGTCTCAGCCGGTACTTTCAGGCTTACACGACCATCCAGTGTTGGTACTTCAACTTCACCACCCAGCGCTGCCATGGTAAAGCTCACAGGGACTTCACAATAGAGATTGTTACCATCACGGGTGAAGATGTGGTGATCACGTACATGTACCTGCACATACAAATCCCCTGCTGGTGCACCAAATTCACCCGCTTCGCCTTCGCCAGTCAGACGAATGCGGTCACCGGTATCAACACCGGCTGGAATTTTCACGCTCAGTGTCTTGGTCTTCTGTACCCGACCCTGACCGTGGCAGCTATCACATGGGTCTTTAATGATCTTACCGCGACCATGACAGGTTGGACAGGTTTGCTGAACAGCGAAGAATCCCTGACGCATTTGTACCTGGCCCTGGCCATGACAGGTACCACACGTTTGGGGAGACGAGCCAGGTTTAGAGCCGCTGCCACCACACTTGTCACAGCCAACATAGGTAGGGACATCAATTTCTTTGGTTACACCACGAACCGCCTCTTCTAACGTCAGCTCCATGTTGTAACGGAGGTCTGCGCCACGCTGCGCACGCGCCTGACCACCGCGACGGCCACCACCAAAAATGTCACCAAACACGTCACCAAAGATATCGCTGAAGTCTGCGCCGCCACCAAAGCCGCCGCCACCGCCCATGCCACCATGTTCAAAGGCTGCATGACCGTATTGGTCATAAGCTGCGCGTTTATGATCGTCGGTGAGGATTTCGTACGCCAGCTTCACTTCTTTAAATTTCTCGGCTGCCGTTTCATCACCCGGGTTTTTATCCGGGTGGTACTTCATCGCAAGGCGCTTATACGCCTTTTTGATGTCACGCTCACTGGCGTCGCGGCTTACGCCAAGTACTTCATAAAAATCACGTTTTGACATGTTTTGCTTGTCACCTGCTCTTATACCGGACAGATAAAGTTTGCCCCGTATCATACAACTACGGGCGAAGGAGAGGTTCCTCCTGCGCCCGTGCGAAATAAAACGGTTAAATCTTTCGATTCAGGCCTTGCCCTCTTTCAGTAGCAAGGCCTGTTTCTGGGATTGCTTCCAGTTTTATTTTTTGTCGTCTTTTACTTCTTCAAACTCAGCGTCAACAACATCGTCGTCTTGCTTAGTTTGTTCTGCACCGGCGCCTTGGGCAGCTTGTGCTTGCTGCTGAGCCACTTCCATCAGCTTCTGAGATGCTGTGATAAGTGCTTGCACTTTCTCGTCGATCGCCGCTTTGTCTTCGCCTTTACGCGCTGTTTCCAGCTCGTTGATAGCCGCTTCAATCTTCTCTTTCTCGTCTGCTGGCAGCGCATCGCCTGCTTCTTCAATTTGCTTACGAGTGCCGTGGATCATTTGGTCTGCTTGGTTGCGCGCAGTCGCCAGTTCTTCGAACTTCTTGTCAGCTTCTTTGTTCGCTTCCGCTTCCTGTACCATTTTCTCGATTTCTTCGTCGCTCAGACCGCCAGATGCCTGGATAGTGATCTTCTGCTCTTTGCCAGTCTGCTTGTCTTTCGCAGACACATGAAGAATACCGTCAGCATCCAGGTCGAACACAACTTCGATTTGTGGCATACCACGTGGCGCTGGGTTGATGCCTTCCAGGTTGAATTGACCCAGAGACTTGTTGTACATCGCCTGCTTACGTTCACCTTGCAGTACGTGGATAGTTACTGCACTTTGGTTGTCTTCAGCAGTAGAGAACACTTGGTTCGCCTTAGTAGGGATAGTGGTGTTCTTCTCGATGAGCTTGGTCATCACACCGCCCATGGTTTCGATACCCAGAGACAGAGGCGTTACGTCCAGCAGCAGTACGTCTTTCACTTCACCAGCCAGTACACCGCCCTGAACTGCTGCACCCACTGCTACTGCTTCGTCAGGGTTCACGTCTTTACGTGCTTCCTTACCGAAGAATTCAGCCACTTTCGCCTGTACCAGAGGCATACGGGTCTGGCCACCAACCAGGATAACGTCGTTGATGTCGTTCACAGACAGGTCAGCGTCAGCCAACGCCACTTTCAGAGGCTCCAGAGAGCGCTGAACCAGATCTTCAACCAGTGACTCCAGTTTCGCACGGGTCACTTTGATGTTCATGTGCTTAGGACCTGTCGCATCTGCCGTGATGTATGGCAGGTTCACGTCAGTTTGTTGTGCGGAAGACAGTTCGATCTTCGCTTTCTCAGCCGCTTCTTTCAGACGCTGCATTGCCAGCGGGTCTTTACGCAGGTCGATGCCCTGGTCTTTCTTGAACTCGTCAACCAGATAGTTGATCATGCGGTTGTCGAAGTCTTCACCACCCAGGTGAGTATCACCGTTGGTTGCCAGCACTTCGAAGGTCTTCTCGCCGTCAACTTCGTCAATTTCGATGATAGAGATATCGAACGTACCACCACCCAGGTCGTATACCGCGATAGTGCGATCACCACCTTGCTTGTCCAGGCCGTAAGCCAGTGCAGCCGCAGTGGGTTCGTTGATAATACGTTTAACTTCCAGACCTGCGATACGGCCAGCGTCTTTGGTAGCCTGACGTTGTGCGTCGTTGAAGTACGCAGGTACAGTGATAACCGCGCCAGTCACTTCCTCACCCAAGAAGTCTTCCGCAGTTTTCTTCATTTTTTTCAGAACTTCAGCAGAAACCTGAGGCGCCGCCATTTTCTGGCCTTTTGCTTCAACCCAAGCGTCGCCGTTGTCAGCCTTAACGATCTTGTAAGGCATGATTTCGATATCACGCTGAACTTCTTCGTCTTCGAAGCGACGACCGATCAGTCGTTTGATTGCAAACAGCGTGTTTTCTGGGTTGGTCACTGCCTGACGTTTTGCTGGCTGACCCACCAGGGTTTCACCATCCTGGGTGTACGCGATGATTGATGGCGTTGTGCGATCGCCTTCCGCGTTTTCGATTACGCGTGGCTTGTCACCGTCCAGTACTGCTACACATGAGTTGGTAGTACCCAAGTCGATACCAATGATCTTACCCATTTGGTTTTCTCCGAAAATTCGTCTTATGTCTATGTTACGTTAACCCATATATGGGGGTCGCGTTTTAGGGTTCAACCCTGCACAAGAAAAATTTTTAAATTTTCTTTTTAATGCCTTTTAAATAAGGGCGACTTATTGTCTTTCAAGGCCTGAAATGAAAAAAACCCGCAACATGCGGGTTTTTCTTTGAAAATGCCAGTTACGCTTGCTCATCTACGTTACCAGCGGGGGCTTTTGACACCATGACCATTGCTGGGCGAACAACGCGGCCATTCAGCTCATAGCCCTTTTGCATCACCAGCATCACAGTGTTTGGGGCGTGCTCTTCGCTTTCCTGAATAGACATTGCCTGATGGAATTCAGGGTTAAACGGTTCGCCCTGTGGGTTCAGCTCTTTCAAACCAAATTTCTCGACGGCATCTTTCATGGTTTTCAGTGTCAGCTCAACACCTTCAACCATCGGTTTCAGGGTCTCGTTTTCGCGGTCAGCCATTTCCACCGCGCGTTCCATGTTGTCGATAACAGGAAGCAATTCGTTGGCAAAACGCTCCAGAGCAAACTTACGCGCCTTATCGATTTCCTGCTCTGTGCGACGACGCATGTTTTCCACATCTGCACGTGCACGCAGTACGCTGTCTTGTTGCTCTTTGACTTTTGCTTCACTTGCTTCAAGTGCAGCCTCAAGCTCAGTGATCCGGCTGATCATTGCATCGGTTTCAGCATCTAGGGCATTTTCTTCAGCCTGTGCGTCCACCGCTTCATTTTGCAACTCTTCTTCCTGGATCTTGTTTTCTTCTTTGCTCATGCTCTCTCCGACACAATACACTGTGTTGATCCCCCAAAATCTCATACATTGGGGCATCAATCTCGACGGTTTTGCTTATTATGGGGATGAATATTCACGTTTCAAGGTGTCTGTTCCCCGAAAGCACGACAACGGAAGGGCAATCACTTATACTCAAGCCACTAAACAGTGCAGGATCAATAAGATGGCAAAGCGTTTCAACACTATTGCTTTGGTCGGAAAACCGCGAAACCCCGACGCGGTTGCAACCCATGAAAGCCTCTATAAATGGTTGACACATCAAGGTTATCGCACGCTGATCGACAACAGGCTTGATAACTACCTGGATATCCCTGCCGAAGATTTTCACGACCTGCTCTCTTTGGGCGCAAAAGCTGATCTTGCCATTGTGATTGGTGGTGATGGCAATATGCTGGGAGCTGCCCGTGTCCTTTCCCGCTTTGATATTTCTGTTGTCGGTGTAAACCGGGGCAACCTCGGTTTTTTGACCGATCTCGATCCTGATGACTATGAAAACGCATTAAGCTCGGTGCTGGCAGGCGAATACGTGGAAGATCACCGCTTTCTCTTAGAAGCAGAAGTGCACCGCCATGGCCAGATAAAAAGCCACAATGCCGCGCTCAATGAAGCTGTCCTTCATCCGGGGCAAGTAGCCCATATGATTGAGTTTGAAGTCTATATCGATGACAACTTCGCGTTTTCTCAACGCTCAGATGGCATCATTATTTCTACACCGACGGGCTCCACCGCATACAGCCTGTCTGGTGGCGGACCCATTCTGTCGCCCAGTATTGACGCTATCTCGCTGGTGCCGATGTTTCCTCACACGTTATCAAGCCGGCCATTGGTGGTGGATGCCAAGCGCCATATCAAACTGGTGGTGTCGCCGGATAATGGCAGCACACTGGAAGTCAGTTGCGACAGCCAGGTTTCCCTGCCGGTAAACCCGGGTGATGAAGTACACATTTACCGCAGCCCTTCACTGCTTAAGTTGATTCATCCCAAAAACTACAGTTATTACAAAACTCTGCGTACCAAGCTGGGCTGGTCCAGTAAGCTATTTTAGGGAACAGAACATATCGATAAAAAAGAGCAGTTTAGACTGCTCTTTTTTATGCTTGAGTTGCCATCTGTTCATTTTTCAACCCGCATCACAATTTGATGGCAAATTCATTCCTGAACATCTTTACTGTATACAAACACAGTATATACTGTGCAAAACAACAGGTGGTGATAAATACAGGTATATAGTCATGCTGGCACACATCACAATTCAAAACTTTGCCATTGTTAAAGCACTCGAGCTGGACTTCCAGCCGGGAATGACCACTATTACCGGTGAAACCGGTGCGGGTAAATCGATCGCGATTGATGCATTAGGCTTATGTCTAGGCGATCGCGCTGACGCTGCCATGGTTCGTCCCGGCGAAGATAAAGCCGACATTGTGGTGCAGTTTCATTTGCAAAATAACCCGGCAGCAAGACGTTGGCTTGAAGACAATGAACTGGCCGATGGTGAGGAATGTATTTTGCGGCGTGTTATCTCTAAAGAAGGCCGCTCTCGCGCCTATATCAATGGCAATCCTGTTCCGGCTTCCCAACAAAAATCACTGGGACAGCACCTGATCAATATCCATGGCCAGCATGCCCACCAACTGCTGATGAAAAATGATTACCAGCTGACACTGCTCGATCAGTATGCAGGCCACCAGCACCTTCTCTCCACAATGCAACAACGCTACCAGGACTGGCGCGCGGCGAAAAATGAGCTCAAGCAACTGGAGAAAAACAAAGAAGCATTGGAAGCACAGCGCCAGTTGCTGGAGTATCAGGTCAATGAGCTCAACGAACTGGCATTGGGTGAAAATGAATACCCAGAGCTTGAGGAAGAGCACCGTCGTCTTTCAAATTGCGGTGACATCGCCATTTGTAGTCAAAGTGTGCTGCAGGCACTGAGCGATAATGAAGAAAACAACGCCATGCAACTGCTGCAATTTGCCCAGCAAAAACTGGCAGAGCTTGCCGCGATGGACAGCCGGTTCAATGAACTGACCCAGATGTTGGATGAAGCGTGTATCCAGGTGCAGGAAGCCAGCCATGAGATCTCAAGTTATATGGATCGCCTGGATATGGATCCGGCACGGCTGAGTTATCTGGACGAGCGCATGGCAACCATTATGCGCCTGTCGCGCAAGCATCAGGTATCACCAGAGGAACTCTTCGTTACCCATCAAGCTCTGGTCAATGAGCTGGAAAACCTGAATAACAGTGACAATCAAATTGATCAACTGACCGCTAATGTAGATCTAAAACATCAGGCATGTCTGGTCGCTGCAGAAAAACTCAGCAAGAGCCGTAAACGTTATGCCAAAGAGCTGGACAATCTGATATCAGCCAGCATGCATGAACTCAGTATGGAAAACGGCAAGTTTCATATCGCCCTTGATAGCCAGCCAACCAGCCACTTATCACCGCTGGGAATCGACAATATCGAGTTTCTGGTTTCTACTAACCCCGGCCAACCCATGCAGGCACTAGGGCGTGTGGCATCTGGTGGGGAGCTGTCACGTATCTCGCTCGCCATCCAGGTAATAACAGCACAGAAAGTTGATACCCCAAGCCTGATTTTCGACGAAGTGGATGTAGGCATCAGTGGCCCAACAGCCGCTATTGTTGGTAAGCTGCTGCGCAAACTCGGTGAATCCACACAAGTTATGTGTGTCACACACCTGCCGCAGGTTGCCGGTTGCGGCCATCAGCAGATGTTTGTGGCCAAGACCAGTGTGAAAGGCAATACCACCACCAGCATGATCCCGCTGGATACCCCATCGCGGGTCAAAGAGTTGGCACGCTTGCTCGGTGGCAGTGAAATTACCGAGCATACACTGGCAAACGCCAAGGAATTACTGGTTACTGCCTGAGAAAACAAACTATTCCAAAATGCACAGTTGAATAGGAAAATTGAGACAAGAATTTTTTACTTCTATCACCAGCTCGTTTATTATCATTTCTTATTTGGGACATAAAGTAAGACGTCATGCATTGGAAAAAGATCGTTACGGCAGCACTTGTTCTGATCAGCCTTTCAGGTTGCTCTTGGGCCAACAAGCTGGTTTACCGCATAGACATCAATCAGGGAAATTACATCGACCAAAATGCGGTTGAAGAGCTCAAATTCGGTATGACCAAAGAGCAAGTTAAATTCTTGCTTGGTTCACCAATGCTAGTCGAATCTGGCTATCCTAAAACTTGGTATTTTGTTCAATATGTAAAACCCGGACATGAAGAGTCTGAACAAAAAGAGCTGATCCTCTCTTTCGACAACAATAGTTTGTTGATTGGCATGAAAGGGGACTATCAACCAAGTTCCGGTTTTTTTGAAGTTATGCAATAAAAACCCGCAGATGCGGGTTTCTTATTGTCTCTCAGATCTGTATCCAGACAATCGCTATTTCAGCATTTTCTCCAACTGCTCTTTGTTGGTGTGGCGGATATCTTTGCCTTTCACAAAGTAAATAATGTACTCACAGATGTTCTGGCAGCGGTCTCCTACCCGCTCAATAGCACGGGCTGACCACATCACTTTAAGCACATTGGGAATCGAGCGTGGGTCTTCCATCATGTACGTCATCAACTGGCGTAAAATCGCCTCATACTCTTTATCCAAGTGATCATCACGATGGTAAACCTGCATCGCTGCGTCCACATCCATACGGGCAAACGCATCCAAAACATCGTGCAACATCCGCGCCGCTTTGTGACCAAGGTTTTCCAGCGAAACCAAGAATGGTTGTTGGTGATTGGAAAAATTGTCCAGCGCCATTCTCGCGATGCTGTCAGCCACATCACCGATTCGCTCAAGATCGGTAATGGTTTTGATAATGGCAATCACTAACCGCAAGTCACCAGCTGTCGGCTGACGTTTAGCAATGATACGGGTGCAAGCCTCATCGATAGCCACTTCCATCGAGTTGACTTTATGATCTTCACGGATCACCTTTTTTGCCAGCTCGATGTCCTGATAGTGTATCGCACGCAGTGCGTCCGTTAACTGACGCTCAACCAGCCCCCCCATTGCCAGCACATGGGTGCGGATTGCTTCCAGCTCAGTATTAAACTGACCGGAAATGTGGCGACTGATATTTTGATTATCCATTTGCGTGTGTTTCCTTAACCATAACGGCCGGTGATGTAATCTTCGGTTTGTTTGTTTTTCGGTGTCGTAAACAGTGTGTCGGTATCGGCATATTCTACCAATTTGCCTAAGTTGATAAAGGCGGTTTGATCAGAGACGCGTGCGGCCTGCTGCATGTTATGTGTCACAATGACCACGGTGTATTTACGCTTCAAATCGTTAATGAGCTCTTCAATCGTCAACGTAGAAATTGGGTCAAGTGCGGATGTCGGCTCATCAAGCAACAACACTTCCGGTTCAATCGCAATTGCACGGGCAATCACCAACCGCTGCTGCTGACCACCCGATAAACCAAACGCATTGTCGTGCAGGCGATCTTTGACTTCATCCCAAAGGGCCGCGGCACGTAACGAGCGCTCAACGGCATCATCCAGCGTACGTACCTCCTTCACGCCTTGTAGGCGCAAACCGTAAATCACATTCTCATAGATAGACTTGGGAAACGGGTTGGGGCGTTGGAACACCATACCAACCTGTCGACGGAGCGCAGGCACATCGATGGATTCATCGTACACATTGGTGCCATGCAAGAGGATTTCACCTTCAACTTTGCACCCATCTACCAAATCGTTCATACGGTTGATGCAGCGCAGCAAGGTTGATTTGCCGCAACCGGACGGACCAATAAATGCTGTCACCTTTCCTTTGGGAATACGCATATTGATATCAAACAATGCCTGGGTATTGCTGTAATACAGATTGAGATTACGGATCACCAATGCGGTCTGCTCATCGGGAAGTGATGAGAGATCGACCGGACCTGGTAATCCAATATTGGCATTGATAGATATCATTTCGTTTAAACCCAAGTCTTCCTAAATCTCTTGTTCCAGCGCGCGGTACTTTTCCCGCAAATGGTTACGAATAGTGATCGCGGCCAGGTTGAGGCTAACAATTACCGTCACCAGTAGCAGTGAAGTGGCATAAACCAGTGGCCTTGCCGTCTCAATGTTCGGGCTCTGAAAGCCCACGTCATAAACATGATAGCCAAGGTGCATGAACTTTCTGTCCAAATGCAAAAACGGGAAGTGACCGTCCAGCGGCAACGCCGGAGCCACTTTTACCACACCGACCAACATCAAAGGAGCTACTTCACCTGCCGCCCGCGCTATCGCCAGGATCAATCCGGTCATGATAGCAGGGCTTGCCATCGGTAATACGATGCGCCACAAGGTTTCAGCCTGTGTCGCTCCAAGCGCCATCGAGCCATGGCGAACCGACGTTGGAATACGCGCTAACCCCTCTTCAGTAGAAACAATCACCACTGGAAGGGTCAAAATAGCCAGTGTCAGAGATGACCATAGTATCCCCGGCGTACCGAATGTCGGGTTTGGCAACGCATCAGAATAAAACAGCGAATCAATGCTGCCTCCCACGAAATAAACGAAAAATCCAAGGCCAAACACGCCATAAACAATCGATGGCACACCGGCAAGGTTGACCACGGCAATGCGAATAATGCGGGTAAAGGTATTCTTACCTGCGTACTCATGCAGGTAAACCGCTGCCAATACACCAAGCGGTGTCACCATGACAGACATCAGTAACACCATCAATACCGTGCCAAATATCGCCGGGAACACGCCGCCTTCAGAATTGGCTTCACGTGGGTTTTCCGTCACGAAATGGGCAATTTGCTGTGCCCAATGTGTCACCTTTTCAGGCCAATCCATATCGTTAGGATACCAAAGCCGGAGCACGTCATTTAATGCGATAGTAACGGTCTCGCCATGGCGGTCTTTCACCACTAAACGGTCCAGCGACAGCTCATTACGCC
This sequence comes from Grimontia sp. THUN1695, assembly GCF_059704325.2. Lineage (NCBI taxonomy): Bacteria > Pseudomonadati > Pseudomonadota > Gammaproteobacteria > Vibrionales > Vibrionaceae > Grimontia > Grimontia sp. THUN1695. The sequence continues at coordinate 2,417,878 of NZ_AP046577.1, forward strand.
GCTGCATCAGCACGTCTTCCAATGACTGATAGCGAAGCTGCAGCGTTGCAATTCCTTCTTCCACTTTTGCCGGTACCGCTTGTCTCTTTTTGATATAAGCGGACCTCTCATTTTTCAGCGCGGTCAGCTGATAATTAACCGTCTCAATCTCACGCTGTTCAATCTGGGCAATCGCTTTTCTACGGGTATCTGCCGAGGCAATTTTCTGTTCAAAAAACACGTGATCCGGCGCATCAATCACATGTTCCCCGCCGTCGATATAGCCAACCGGTATGCCAAAAAATACCCCATTTCCCGTGCGTTCGATGACCGCTATATGAGGATTTGCGGTTTGTAAGAGAATGTCCTGTTGCAGCACTGAGATAAAATCGTGCGCTTCCCGCTCCCGGTTAGCAACCTTGATAAGCAAGCGCTGATACTCATCAAGATTAGGATCTTTCAGGGTCACACCCGCTTCTTCCAGTTGCTGGCGGGAAACCATCTCAACACCATAAATCTGGCCAAACACCGTATCCTCACCGTGGGGCGTTTCTATCTTGAATTCATACACAGGTGCAGGCCAGAAATAAGCAAGCCCTTTCCAGCCAATCAATAACATCACGCCCAACACCGCCACCAGACACAGGCTAACCATACCGGCGGTCACCCACACCCACGGAGAGCTGCTGTTTAACCGCTTAAGCATTTGCTGGCCCCAAAACGAGTAAATGGATGGAAATGATAAAGTTACAAGGCACGGTATTTTTCCCGTAACTGCTGACGGACAAACTCAGCCACAGTGTTAAACAAAAAAGTAAATGAGAACAGAATGAATGCCGTCAGAAACAACACACGATAGTGCGAGCTGCCCACTTCCGATTCCGGCATTTCCACGGCAATATTGGCTGACAGGGTTCTCAATCCTTCAAAGGGATTCCATTCCATCAATGGTGTATTACCTGTTGCCATCAGCACAATCATGGTTTCTCCTACCGCACGTCCCAGTCCCATCATAATGGCAGAGAAAATCCCGGGACTGGCGGTGAGCAGCACAACCCGAGTCAATGTTTGCCAGTGGGTTGCACCGAGTGCGAGTGATCCATTCGTTAAGTGGCTCGGCACCGAAAAAATTGCATCTTCTGCAATGGTAAAAATGGTTGGGATCACCGCAAAGCCCATCGCAATACCGACAACAATGGCGTTGCGCTGATCAAAATTTACACCCAGCACGTCAGTGACAAACACCCGGCTGTCTCCACCTAAAAAGGTATTTTCTATCCAAGGCCCAAGTGCGAGTGACACATAACCTAACACCAATATCAGAGGAACCAGCACAAACAGGTGACCTCCGGGGGGCAATCTCTTGCGGACAACCTTAGGCAAAAACGCCCAAATAACTGCGGAAAGCAGGAATGAAACCGGCATAGAGACAAACATCAGGAGCACAGCCGGAAGGCGAGTTTCGATAACAGGTGCAAGCCAGAGCCCGGCAAGAAAACCGAGAATTACCGTGGGCAACGCTTCCATGATTTCAATGGTAGGCTTTACCACTTTCCTCATGCTAGCGGGCATAAAATAGGCCGTATAGATAGCCCCACCAACCGCCAGAGGAATGGCAAAAAACAGGGCATAAGCAGCCACCTTGATGGTACCGAACACCACCGGCATGACACTGAGCTTACCTTCAAACGACTCACTGCCAGAGGTTGACTGCCAAACGTAACCGGGCGCTTCATACCCTTCATACCAGATTTTCTTCCACAGTGAACCGATGCTCACGTCCGGGTGTGGATTATCCACCTTCAGCAGGATCAGTAAGCCGCCCTTTTCAACCAGCAAACGATCGGCACGGGGAGAAAAAGCCAACGCATCAATCTGACCAGCAACATCCGGTACATCGAATACATCCAGGGTTTCACTCGGGGCATGCCAGAACGTCAACGCCCCACTGGATGATAGATTCACGAATACACTGCGGTGAGGTTCTACCGCCAGCAGACCATTTTCTGATGCGAACTCACGAACCATGGTTAACGAACGCTGGTTGGCTTTCGCCACATCAAACCATTGGGTGATCCTGCCGTCATCAAGGCGCACCATCAACGAATGGCCACCGGCAAGTAGTGTCATGGATTGAGGCATGGCTCCCGTTACTTCGGCAATATCGACCGACTCACGCAGCGTCAACTCACGCTCTGAAAGCGAATACACATTCAACGTATGGCCAGCTAATTCAAACAGCTTACGCCCATTGGGGGTGATCACAACATTGGCACCGATCTGAGTCGGTAATTCAATATGTTGCTCTTTGCCCGCATTATCAATCACCACATTGAGCATATTTCCCGTCACCGCAGCAATCACCCGGCCATTGTTTCTCTGGGCAAAAGACAAGCTGGAAATAGGGTCACCGTTCCCAAGTTTCACGCTATCCAGTTTCTGGATATCCGGAGTAAACGTGCGCACGCCATCAACATAGTGGGAAAGAAAACGCAGGTGCTGAAAGCTGACAGTGCCATCTTTCAATCCATATGCACTGATCCCGGCATAAGGGTGGGGAGAATAAAAGCTGGTTGGTGCGACAGCCAATTGCTCACGAGCGACGACATTGCCTTCGCCCTCCAGTGAAAAAACGGTCAACATGCCCTGATCAGAATAGCGATAACCCAACTGGTTATTATCATCGATGCCCAGTTGTTCGGCAGGATGCTCAAAGCCAATATCCAGAACATGATCAACCGAAACCGACGGGCTTTTGAACAGCGGCAACACCACATAAGCGAGGTAGAAGAAAATCAACAACAGAGCCAGTAACACCGCAATGCCACCACCCGTGACGGAAAGGCGCGCAAGTCTGTCTTTGAAACGCCGCCGGATGTCTCCCTGGGTCAGCGCATGGGTGGCGTTTGCCATTGGTACCTCATCGATTAGTTAAGCGGTTTATAATATTTATTTTTGATGACACAAATGTGACAGCCCATCCTCTAAGACGCTATTACTCACCCGAAATCAAAGTGTAATAAAACATCGATAGTCTCGATTAACATTGATATGAGGCACAGATCGGAAGTGCTTGTTTCGCCCAAGGTAGACAGGGGTTTCAAACCGCTCTAATAATGAGCATTTCCCCTTCCGCTGTTGACGTAAAGGATTCGACCATGAAGCAGCTAGTTATTACCCTCATCGGCACAGATCGCCCAGGTCTGGTAGAAACGCTCTCCGATACCGTATTCCAGCATCAGGGAAGTTGGCAAGCCAGCAGCCTGAGTAAACTTGCAGGTAAATTCGCTGGCATTGTCCAAATTGATATCAATGAAGACAATGCTTATGCTCTCAAAGAAGCGCTGAACCGCATTCCCGATTTAAATGTCCTTATCGCAAACGCAACACCACAAACAGAAATGGACACCACCACCCATACGCTGTCCGTCACAGGGAACGACCGCCCCGGGATAGTGCAGGAAGTCACGCGTGAAATTGCCAAGTTTGGAATCAACATCAACAATCTGGAAACAAACACTCAAAGCGCGGCCAATTTTGGCGGCGTGATATTCAACGCCGAGTTTGATCTCGACATCGCCAACACCCTCTCGCTGGACGATCTTGGTGACGCACTGGAACAGCTTTCTGATGATCTGATCGTGGAGTTTGATGAAAGCGATATAACCTAGAATAAAGGGAAAAAGATGAGCGAGGAGACGCTTTACATTGATAAAGAGTTAAGCTGGTTGTCTTTTAACGAACGGGTATTGCAGGAAGCGGCAGACAAAAACGTCCCCATCATCGAACGGGTTCGCTTTCTGGGGATTTTTTCCAGCAACCTCGATGAGTTCTACCAAGTCCGGTTTGCCGATGTAAAGCGCCGCATATTGATCAACGAGGAGCAAGGTGGCGACAACAAAGCCAAAAAGCTCCTCAATAAAATCCAGAATAAAGTCCTCAAACTCAATCAGGATTTCGATCACCTTTATAACGACATTCTGCTGGAAATGGCGCGGCGCCACATCTTTCTGGTCAACGAAAGACAACTGACCGAATACCAGCAAAACTGGCTGAAAAGACACTTTGTCAGCAACCTGCTCCCCCACATCACGCCGATTATCCTGACAGACGACATGGATGTGCTGGCATTTCTAAAAGATGCCTACTCCTATCTGGCCATCGAACTGAGAAAAGCAGACCAGCTTCCCTATTACGCCTTGATTGAAATCCCAACCGATGAGATCGAACGTTTCATCAAGGTGCCGGAGCCTAAAGGCAGACGCCGCCGAAAAACCATCATCCTGCTCGACAACATTATCCGTCTCTGTCTGGATGAAATTTTCAGTGGCCTGTTTGACTACGACAGTGCCGAAGCCTACGCCATGAAAATGACCCGGGATGCAGAATACGACCTGACCAATGAAGTCGACCACAGCCTGCTTGAAAACATGTCAGACAGTTTGGACCAGCGCTTGACTGCCTTGCCAGTGCGCTTTGTTTACCAGCGTGATATGCCCGATGAGATGGTAAAAAAAATCATCCAGATGCTGAAACTCTCAGATTATGACAGCGTGCTGCCCGGTGCCCGCTACCACAACTTTAAAGATTTCATCGGCTTTCCGAATGTTGGGATGAAATACCTGGAAAACCCGCCGCTGCCCCCGATTGAATCAGCCGATTTCACAACCAGAAAAAACGCCTTCGACGCCATCCGCGAGCGGGATATATTGCTGTACTACCCCTACCACACCTTCCGTCATATGACCGAGCTGGTGCGTCAGGCATCCTTTGATCCGAAAGTAAGAAGCATCCGCATAAACATCTACCGGGTGGCGAAAAACAGCCGCATTATCAACTCCATGATTGACGCCGCCAATAACGGCAAACGCGTGACCGTGGTGGTGGAACTGCAAGCCCGTTTTGATGAGGAAGCCAACATTGAATGGGCCCGCATGCTGACCGACGCAGGTGTCAAAGTCGTGTTCGGGACACCAGGCCTTAAAATCCACTCGAAGCTCTGTTTAATTACCCGCAGAGAGGACGACGGGCTTCAGGAATATGCCCATATCGGTACGGGGAACTTCCACGAAAAAACCGCACGTATCTACACGGACTTTTCACTGTTTACCGCGGATAAATCCCTCACCACAGAAGTACGTAAAGTGTTTAACTTTATCGAAAACCCGTACAAACCGGTCAAGTTCTCACACCTGATTGTGTCCCCACGCAACTCACGTTCAAGGATATACCGGTTGATTGAGCGTGAAATTGAGCATGCCAAGGCAAAACGCAAAGCCGGGATCACCTTGAAAGTAAACAACCTGGTCGACAAGGGACTGGTAGATTTGCTCTACAAAGCAAGCAATGAAGGGGTAAAAATCCGCATGGTCATCCGTGGTATGTGTTCACTCATTCCAGGTGTAAAAGAACTGAGCCATAACATTAAAGCCATCAGTATTGTCGACCGTTTCCTTGAACATCCCCGGGTATTTGCATTTGAAAACGGGGGCGATCACGATGTCTATATTTCTTCTGCAGACTGGATGACACGTAACATTGACAACCGGATAGAAGTGGGGGCGCCCATCAGGGATGAACGCCTCAAACAGCGCATTATGGACATTCTCGAGTTGCAGTTTCTCGATCGGGCCAAAGCGCGTGTGCTCGACGAAAAGATGTCAAACGCTTACGTTAAACGCGGAAATCGCAAAAAAGTACGCTCACAACTCGCCATTTACGAATACCTTAAACACGTAGAACGCGCGGAAAAACGTCAAGCAGGCAAACAAAAAAATGAATGACTACACCCCGACTGAAAAGCCACGGGAAATTGCAGCGATTGATTTGGGTTCCAACAGCTTCCACATGGTCGTTGCCCGTGTCGTCGGGCAAAGCCTTCAAATCATCAGCCGCCATAAGCAGCGTGTACGCTTGGCATCCGGGCTCGATGATCACAAGAATCTGGATAATGCCGCCATTGATCGTGGTGTCGATTGTCTGGCCATGTTCGCTGAGCGTCTCCAGGGGTTTGATGAACAAAATGTGCGCGTAGCGGCCACATTCACCCTACGTGAGGCCAGGAACAGCCAGGTTTTTGTCCGGCGTGCCCGTAACGTTTTTCCCTACCCGATTGAAATTATTCCCGGGGTAGAGGAAGCGCGTCTGATTTACCTTGGTGTCTGCCATACCCAACCTGGGGAAGGTAAGAAACTGGTGGTTGATATCGGCGGCGGCAGCACTGAGCTGGTGATCGGCAACGGCTTTAACCCGATCCTTGTAACCAGCAAGCATATGGGTTGTGTCAGCTACAACCAGCGTTTTTTCAACGATGGACAGATTTCTGCCAGAGGCTTTGCACAAGCCCAACTGACCGCGGAACTCAAGCTGGAAAGCATTGCCCGACAATATAAAGATTGTGGCTGGAACGAAGCAATGGGCTCTTCGGGCACGATAAAAGCGATTCGTGAAGTGCTGATCGCCAGTGGACACGAAGACGGCATCATCACCCGAAAACGCCTTGATGATCTGATTGATCAAGTCATCACGTTTAAGTCAGCCCGAGCACTGACTCTACCGGGCTTACCCGAAGAGCGGCAACCGGTCTTTGCAGCGGGGCTTGCAATCCTGTCGGGGATTTTTCATGCCCTGAATATCGACAGCATGGTTTTTTCCAGCGGTGCACTGCGTGAAGGACTGCTGTACGAAATGGAAGAACGCTTTCAACACAGTGACATCCGAAGCCGTACTGCCGCAGACCTGGCCCAGCGATACCATATTGACCTGCAACATGCAGAGAATGTGCAGCAGATCGCTGAGCATTTTTACCTTCAAGCAGAGCCGCAGCTCAGTCCGAAAAAGGCTGAGCTGGCTATCTTGCTGAGCTGGGCAGCATTACTCCATGAAGTTGGCCTCAGTATCGCCCATTCAGGCTTTCATAAGCATTCTGCCTATATCCTACAAAATACCAACCTGCCCGGTTTTAATCAGGAGCAACAAACCGTACTGGCTACCCTGACCCGTTTTCACCGCAAAGCGCTGAAGCTGGCAGACATGCCTGAGTTCACCCTGTTCAAAGTAAAACACATTTATCCACTTATCCGTTCACTGCGTCTGGCCTGTGTACTCAACGTTCAGCGAAGTGGGGAGCCGGTAACGGATGTCAAACTTGAGACCAACGATGATTGCTGGTCACTCACCTTTCCAGAAAACGGGTTAAACCAGAATACCCTGCTTGCTGCAGATTTGGAGACAGAGAAAAACTATTGGGAAGCAGTGGGCTGGAAGCTCAAGGTGAAGGGATAAAACACGGTACCAAGCCAAGGTCAAGGTGACAGAGCAAGGAAGCCGTGTTTATATGGTTACAGGTCAAGATCGTTAAGCTGCTGTTCAATCAGTTTTTTTGGCAAGGGAACAAATCCTTCAGCCCCCACCAAAGCTTGCCCCTGTCTTGAGAGGATCATCCTTATAAATTCAGCCTCCATGCGCGGCAAGGGCTTGCCCGGCACTTTGTTGATATAGACATAGAGATAGCGGGATAACGGATAACGCCCAGAGATCACATTTCCGGTAGTGGCGTAAACCCGCTCGCCATCTACGTCCAGCGGCAACATTTTCGCGCCAGCCGTGCGGTAGCCAATGCCTGCATAACCAATGGCATTCAGCGACGTGCTGACAGATTGCACCACAGAAGCAGAACCCGGCTGCTCATTCACATCTGGCCGGAAGTCACCGTCACACAGCGCCTGATCTTTAAAAAAGCCGTAGGTACCTGATACTGAATTGCGGCCAAAAAGTTGAATGTTCCGTTTTTTCCAGCTGCCCGGCAGACCAAGCTGCCCCCACTTTTCGATACGCGCATTGGCGCCACACCGCAACGTTTGGGAAAACAACGCATCTACTTGCCTCATATTCAGCACATCAATGGGATTGTCCTGGTGGACAAAAATCGCCATCGCATCAATGGCCACTTTGATGGCTGTCGGGGGATAGCCATACCTACGTTCGAACAGTTCAATCTCGCGCGGGTGCATCTCCCTGCTCATGGTACCAAACTGCGTCGTGGCTTCGATCAATGCAGGCACAGCGGTTGATGAGCCTGATGTTTGGATTTGCACGTTGACACTGGGGTAATACTGTTTAAACAGACTACCCCACTGGGTTACCAGATTGGCAAGGGTATCTGATCCGACGGTCGAGAGATTGCCGGATACATTTTCTATGCGGTGATACGCAGGCAGGTGATCTTCAGCTAGCGAAGGCGACACCATCCATAACAATCCAATTAAGATCAAAGCCCATTTCAGCATGCCAGGCGCTCCGGGAGCGTAAATGAAAACGTACTGCCCTCGCCAACCTTACTGTTAATTTCAAGTTCAGATTCGTGATGATTCAGCGCATGCTTCACTATCGCAAGCCCTAAACCGCTACCGCCGGTTTCACGTGAACGCGCTTTATCCACCCGATAAAAACGCTCTGTCAGCCTGTCGATATGTTGCGGCGCAATACCCTCACCACTGTCAATCACTTCTAACCGGGGCCCCTTTCGGGACTTGAACCAGCGAACCTTGATTTTCGCGCTAGCCGGGGTGTGCTTCACCGCGTTATACACCAGGTTGGAAATTGCACTGCGAAGCTGGTCTTCATCCCCCAGCACCTTCAGGGAATGGTCGATATCAAATTCAAAGTCATGCGCCTTATCGCCACTTAATGTCCGCGCTTCTTTTTCCAGCACATCCAGCATCGCCGGCACATCGACTTTCTGATCAAGGGCGATTTTCACACTCGCTTCTATCTTAGACAGCGTCAGAAGTTGTTCCACCAGGCTCTCCATGCGGGTTAACTGCTCTGTCATCACGCCATGGGCTTTATTCCACATTGGCCCCGCCAGCATGTCCGGATCTTCTGACATTTCCAGATAACCACGCAGCACCGTCATCGGGGTGCGAAGCTCATGGGAGACGTTGGCAAAGAAGTTACGGCGCATGCCTTCCAGTTGTTTCAACTGGGTGATATCACGCACCACCATCAGGTATTCCCCTTCCGCATAAGGCATGGTACGGAACTCCAGGGTTTTCGAGGCATGCAGCGTGGAGCGCATCTCAAACGGTTCACCAAGCTCTGCGCGCCCCAGGTACTCAATAAATTCCGGGGTACGGATAAGGTTGGCAATGTACTGGCCGGCATCATCTGGCATGCGGAAACCGAGCAGCTCCTGTGCCAGCTTGTTGCACCAGACAATCGAGCCATCATGCTCAAACACGACCACGGCATCCGGCAAAGATTCAGCGCCATTGCGGAAACGGCGGATCAAATTCGTCAACTCTTTACGCCGACGGCGGTTACGTTTTTGTAAGCGATAAATGCCATTAAACAGCGGCGTCCAGCTCCCAGAGCCGGTTGGCGGTATCAGACTGCGCTCTTTCCACAGCCAGTCAGACAGTTTGAGCTGGTGATAGAAGTTCCACAACAACACCAACACCGTTGCCAGCAGCAACAGCCAGGGAAGGCCGCCAAAAAAACCGCCAATAAGAAACCAGGGTAGATAAAAAAAAGCCAGCTCCAGAGCCAGCTTTTTCCATGTCAGTCTTTCGACCATTTATGTCTCCACGATATCGCCCGGTGGCCTTCGGGCGACAGATGAACAATGTGTTATCAGATGCGCGTTGAGAAGCGGTAGCCAGCACCACGCACGGTTTGTACCAGCTTGTCGTGCCCGTGCTCTTCAAGCGCTTTTCTTAAACGACGAATATGCACATCAACAGTACGATCTTCCACATAAACGTTGGTGCCCCATACGTTATTAAGAAGCTGTTCGCGACTGTAAACTCGCTCTTGATGGGTCATAAAAAAGTGCAACATTTTAAACTCGGTTGGCCCCATCTCCAGCGGCTTATCGTTGGACGTGACGCGATGTGAAACAGGATCAAGCTTGAGGCCCTGCACATCAATCACATCGTCCAGCGAAGTAGGTGATACACGGCGCATCACAGCCTTCAATCGTGCCATCAACTCTTTGGGCGAAAACGGCTTGGTGATGTAGTCATCTGCGCCCACTTCCAGACCGCGTACTTTATCCTCTTCCTCACCACGCGCTGTGAGCATCACGATCGGGATCTGGCGAGTCAGTTCATCACGTTTAAGATGTTTGATCAGGTTGATCCCCGAGCCACCTGGCAGCATCCAGTCCATCAGGATCAGTTCAGGGTAAGGCTCGCAGATTTTTTCCAGAGCACTGTCATAATCTTCTGCTTCTACGGCCTGATAACCTTTTTGTTCCAGTACGAAGCACAGCATCTCGCGAATCGGTGCTTCATCTTCGACAACAAGTATCCGTCTTACCATTTTTCCATACCCAGTTAGAGGTTTATGTGTATTTCTTGGGTGTCATTATGTGATTCTATTATGACAGTTTTGTGACCTTCCGTGAGAGATGAACGAAAACACAGCCACTAAACGCCCAATAAAAAAGGCATTTTCTGACTATCATTCATTCAGCCCCGCACCTGTACCCGGCTGACACCGCCGCCCAGCGCTTCAACAGCCACCTGTGTGCCAATCCTTTCCACCAATGTGCCAACATGTGATATCACACCAATCTGTCTGCCATCAGCCTGCAGGGTATCAAGGCAGGCGAGCGCCATTTCGAGACTGTCCGGATCCAGGGTACCGAAGCCCTCATCAATAAACAGCGAACCTAACTGCCGCGTATCTGCGGCCAGCGATGCGAGCGCCAGTGCCAATGCCAGCGAAACCAGAAAACTTTCCCCACCGGAGAGTGACTCAACACTGCGCACTTCATCGCCCATGTCATGGTCCACCACCTGCAGGGAAAGTGGGCTGGATGGCACAGTTTGCAGCGCATAGCGCGGCGCCAGTTCTTGCAGGTGGACATTGGCTTCCAACACCAATTGCTGCAAGGTGAGCGACTGCGCCAGGTTACGGAATTTATTGCCGGAAGCAGAGCCAATCAAATCGGCAATTTTCATCCACATTTCTGCGTGTTGCTGCTGTTTTTCAAGCTGGGATCTGAGTTCGCCTGCCTGTACTTCAGCCTGCTCAGAGGCCTCCAATGTACGCCTGACCAAAAACACCGATTCTTCAATTTCCGTTTTCTGCGCATCCAGCGCATTTTTCAATGCCGTGGCCTTTTCATCATCGTCAGCGCCACGCTCCGTTAACCACGTCACCGCTTGATAGACAGCCTCCTGACTCTCACGTAAGCGCCCCTCCCGCTCATCGCGCAGGGTGTTGGCAACTTGCATGGCATCATCCAAGGCTTTCAGGGCAGCTCGCTCGCTGGTTACCCAGTTCGCATCTTTGGCCAGTAATTGGATCAGAGCAGACTCAGTCAGGTCGAATGTCTGTTGCCATTTCAGCCAACGGTGCACTACCTCGCGGTGTTGTTTGTCAGTGTCTTTACGCTGCGCCTCTGCGGCTTCCAGCGCCGCCCTGTCAGCAGCCCGCTTTTCGGTCAGTGACGACAGGACGGCTTCACACTCTTTTTCCCTGCTACGGGCTGTTTCCAACGCCGATTTCAGTGACGCTTCATACCCCGCCAGATCGTCGACATCCAGCACTTCCATCCGCGCTTTGTATTGCTGCTGCGCTTTCTTAGCCAGAGTGTGGTAAGCGTCAATGGCTTCATTTTGGTGAAGCTGTAATGTCTTCAACGCCTGCTCAAGGGCCGCCATGTCCGGCACCAGAGGTGTAAGCTGTTTTTCGCACTCCTGCAACTTTTCACGAAGTGACAGGTAGTGCTTGATACGTTGTTGCATTTCACGGATATAACGCTCTGCGCCATAGTGCTGCAGCATATTCAGCCAGGAGCTGTCTCCATACAAATCGTCCAGCGCGTTATGACGCGAACGGATGCTTTCTTTCGCAGCCACTAAGCGCTCCTGCAGCGCCTTGATTCGCTCATCACTTTGCGTTTTCTGTTGGGCAACCTGATGGGCATGGGTTTGCAATTGGTTTTCACGTTGCCCCAACTGCATAAGCTGTTGTTGCCACCGCTGCACATACCCCAGACGCTGGCGACGGTTTTCCAGCGTGTGATAAAGGTTTTCCATTTCCTGATAGTTTTCTTTGGCCTTTTGATGGCTTTCGTCTACCCATGATCCAAATGCATTTGGATCATCATGTTCCAAAAACTCAGTGACCTCACCCGCTTCTTCCATAAGCGGCGCCAGTAGGGCTTTCTGGCGTTGCACATGGTAGTCCAAATCCTGCCATTGTTGCTCCCAGTGTGGCATTTGTTGCTGCGCTTGCTGGCGCTGCTGGTGGAAATAATGGCGTTCACTTTCCAGTTGGCGAAGTTCAGACTGCAACGCCTGCAGTCTCTGGCGTTGGCTAACCAGCACACCTTCAACCACCGGGTTATGCTCCCGGTAAGGGTGATGCCCTGAACCACATAATGGACAGGGCTGATCTTCTTCCAACTGGCTGCGGTACTCCGCGAGGCTCACTACCGCCATGCTCTGGTTTAAGGCCCGCTCTGCCTCTTCATATTGGGTCACCCGGGTGTTGAACGCTGGCTCAATGTCCGACAGCTGTTTGGTGGCACTTTCAATGACCGACGTCAGGCTGTTTTTTTCCTGGATCAGACGCGCTTTGTGTTCCAGAAGGTTCAACCATTCATTGCTGGCATATTGCAGTTTGCGGAAATGCTCATGGCGCTGCTGAAGCTGTTCATAACGGGCATAATCTTCTTTTTGCGCCATTTCCAAAGCCTCGGTATCCGCGTCATTGAGTTGCATTTCCAGCTGCTCACGATCTTTACCCAGACTTTCCTGCTGACGGACAATGTCGGCAAGGTCCTGTTCTACCTGTTGCTGGAAATGTTGCAGTTTCTGGATTTCCGCATCCGCTTCGGCATATTGCCGGTTTGCAACCAGGTATTGCTCAAGGTTATCCAGCACAGGTTGGTACTGCTCTGCAATCCCCGAAAAATCCCCGAATTGGGCCAGTTCGTGTTTCAGTGCCGCAATTTGCTCTTCCAGCTGATAGTGAGCTCGCCGTTTTTGCTCAAACTCAGCGCGCGCCTTGTTTATCTTTCCATCACGCTCTTGCAGTTGACCCTGCATGTCGTCCAGTTGCTGTTTGATGGCACGGTGTTCTGTGTCCATCTCTGCCGCGCGGCGCAGTTTTGGCTCTGCATCCGCCCACTGGGCCTGTGCTGTGCCCAGGATATTTTGCGATGCTGTCAGTGCATCCGTCGCCGTGATAATCTCCCCGGTTAGGGTTTGCAACGCTGCTGTCCGCGATTCAATGTTGTTTTTTAGTTGCGTCAACGACAGCCGAGTGTGCTGAAGTTGGGTAAAATCGGCATGGGCAGGCTGCACTTTTTCGACCATGCTGAGCTCATCACGCCGTGGCGCAGCCTCTTCCAACGCGTTTTCTGCATCCTCACACTGGGCGATTGCTGCGGCCAGGGCCTTTTCCAGTTCAGTGTGTGATGCCAGGGTCTGGCGATGGATTTTCAGGGTATCCAGCTGTGCCAGCACACTTTCCAGTGACGCTTTCTCTGCCTCCAGCTTTTCTCGCAACTCGGTTTTTTCTTCTTCGGGCAGGATACAGATCCCCCCCAGTTTCTCCTGCAGGGTCTCCAAGGCATTTTTCTCAGCTTTGGATTTTTCGTAGGCGGCGACAGACAGCCGGCTGTAGATTTCCCCGCCAGTCATGCGTTCCAACAACGAAGCCCGTTCATCGATGCTGGCTTTCAGAAATGCGGCAAAGTCCCCTTGTGGTAACATCACAGCGCGGCGGAATTGTTCATAGCTCAACCCAACCAAACGTTCAATTTCGCCCAGCACTTCCTGTTTTTTGCCCGAAAACCGCTGGCCATTTTCAAGGTTTTCCAGCCATTGCTCAGAAGCCTGGACACGGCCATCTGCCTTGCCCCGTGCCCGACGGACATGCCAGTGTGCACGCCAGCAGGAACCATCGTTGGCCTTGAAGTCCACTTCAGCATAGCCTTCTGCTTTACCCCGTGACAGGATGCTGCGTACATCATTGGCTTTAAGTCTGGTGGATTCATCACCCAGACCTATCTCTGCGTCATTTTTCTTGTTGGCCTGAAGGCGTGGCATACGGTCATACAGCGCCAGGCAAATCGCATCCAGCAAAGTGGATTTCCCGGCACCGGTTTTACCTGTGATAGCAAAAAGCCCGGCCTCACCCAGTCGGCTGTTGACGAAATCAATCTCGAAAGGATGTTGGATGCTGGCGAGATTCTCGCCACGAAGCGCCAAGATTTTCATGCCTGACCCTCTTCTTGTTCTTCAACCATAGTGAGCAATGCGTGGAATGCGTCGCAGATTTCCTGGGGCGGCGCTCCGTCAAATTTTTGTTCCCAACCATACTGGAATACCTGTTCCGGCGAGACATCATCAAGACGTTTGGTCGCAAAGTGTTCAGCCTGGCTTTGTTGGGTATAATGCGGCGCAATGCGTGCCAAGCGTACCGGCTTGCCTTCCAGTACCGCGTGGATTTTTTCACGAAGCATAGGTTGTGGTGCATCCATCAGCACCGGCACCTCCACCAGCGGCCGGGACTCACGCGGCAACGTGTCCGGTTGCCAGTCTTTTAGCTCCTGAAGCACCACATCCAGCGGCTGAGGCTTGGACGGCTTTCGGAGAATATCGACAGCGCGCGGCACATAGTGGGGGGTGACACTAGCAAGCTTTCCGTCGGCCAGTTCAATGCCCAATACCTGGTGCTTATAGTCACGCTCAGATATCGACAGGGGGATGGGCGAGCCGCAATAGCGAATACGTTCTTGTCCGGCCACTTTCTGCGCCAGATGCAGGTGTCCCAGTGCCACATAATCAATTTTGTCATCAAAAATTGATGCAGGCAGCGCGTGCTGGTTGCCACCCAACACTCGGCGCTCAGACATTTCAGACAACTGGCCGGATGCCATGTAAAGGTGCCCCATGGCAATAAGGGCTTCACCGCCATGGCACTGTTTCTCCGCCGCTTCCAGCATTTCCCGGTAGACGTCTTCCACACCGGCAATCAAACGATCATCCACCTCATCCAGATGCTGGGTACGCAAATCGGCACTGCGCAAAAACGGCACTGCCATAACGATGGCTTTGCTGCCATCTTTCCCGGAAACCGACACCAGCATGCGATCAGTATCCAGGCTACCGTCATTGTGACGACGTATGCCTCCTACCATGTGCAGATCAAAGGCTTTCAGCAAATCATGGGGCGCATCCAATTTGCTGGGTGAGTCATGGTTTCCACCGGCAATGATCACATCCAAGTCCGGCAGGGCCTTCGACATCTCAGCCAGGAAACGGTAGAGCATTTGCCATGCTGAGGCCGGCGGGTTGGCCGTGTCAAAGACATCACCAGAGACCAACAGCACATCAACCTGTTCAGTGATCAACAAATCAGACAGCCAGTTGAGAAATTGCTGATGTTCGTGGTCTCTGTCAAAACCATGCAGTTGATGGCCCAGATGCCAGTCGGAGGTGTGGATGATTTTAATCACAGAATGCGTACTCACCATGTTACGTGGAGAACAAATATTACCGCCATTGGAGCGACAATCCTTCCTGAATGCAATACCATGTGGCCTTTCTCATTACCGGATGGATAAAGCCTCGCCATGATTTGGTTCAAGAATATTTTTACCTACCGCCTCACCCGAGATATTGACCTCGACCCAGAGCATATCGAAAAACAGCTATCTGACTTCCGCTTTACGCCATGTGGCAGCCAGGACATGCAGAAGTTTGGCTGGGCAACTGCGTTGGGCAAGCATGGTGACATGATGACTCATGTCAGCGATGGCAATATTCTTATCTGTGCGCGCAAAGAAGAAAAAATGCTGCCTGCGTCGGTGATCAAAGACTCACTGAACGCCAAAGTGGAGGCGCTTGAACAAGAACAAGGCCGTCCGCTGAAGAAAAAAGAAAAAGACAGCATTAAAGATGACATCGTGATGGATTTGCTGCCACGGGCATTCAGCCGTATGAGCCAAACCTATGCGCTGATCATGCCCAAAACAGGTCTGATACTGATTGACGCCGGCAGCGCAAAGAAAGCAGAAGAGATTCTGGCGCTACTGCGTAAATCCCTTGGCAGTCTGCCTGTGGTGCCGGTGGAAACCCACAAACCGGTTGAGCTGGCCATGACCGAGTGGGTGCGCTCCGGCAATGCACCAAAAGGCTTTACCATTGGTGAAGAGGCGGAACTGAAAGCCATTCTGGAACAGGGGGGTGTCATCCGTTGTAAGCAACAGGATTTGTCGAGCGATGAAATCCTCGCTCACATCGAAGCAGAAAAGCTGGTGACCAAACTGGCACTGAACTGGCAGGATCGCATCGAGCTGATGCTGTGTGATGACATGTCTATCAAGCGCATCAAGTTTTCTGAAGAGCTTCGCGATCAGAATGCCGACATCGACCGTGAAGATATCGCGCAGCGTCTGGATGCAGACCTGTCGCTGATGTGTGGCGAGCTGGGCGCTTTCCTGCCAAACCTTTACGAGGAACTGGGCGGTATCGACAAAGGCGAATAAGCACAGCACCTTTCTCTTACCAGAAACGGAGACGGGGCATTGCGCCCCGTTGCTGGTTTCACTGTCCGCGCTAACTGAATTGCGCTTGCAGCATCTTCTTATCGTATTCGGCAACCGACTTTTTGAACGCAGTCATTTCCCCATGCGGTACTGACGTTGCCATCGGAATTTTGGCTTTCATCGGGTCAACAGCACGGCCATGAATCAATAATTCGTAATGAATATGCGGACCGGTAACACGCCCACTGCGACCAGACAGGGCGATGCGTTGTCCACGCGTCACACGTTGCCCTTTGCGCACCAGAATTTTACTGTTGTGCAAGTAACGGGTTTTATACTGGTTACCGTGGTCTATCACTACATATTTGCCCGCATAGGGGTGGTTGCGTACCATCACTACCACGCCATCCCCTGTTGAAAGTACGGGCGTACCTGTCCTTACTGCAAAATCTACCCCGTTGTGCGGCGACACCCGCCCGGTGACTGGGTGCTTGCGACGAGGATTGAATTGCGAGCTGATGCGCTCCCTGCCGTTGGTCGGGTAGCGCTGGAATGCACGCTGCAGGCTCTGCCCGTCTTTGTCGTAATAGTTGCCATCAGTGTGCAGGTATGCGGTGATAGGCTCACCACGACGCTCGATACGAATCGCCTTGATTTCACGTTGCCCACTGGCCTGCCCATCAACAAACTGCTCTGAACGCACGACCTCGAATTTATCGCCAGCCCTAAGATCGCGCGAGAAATTCATCTTGTCTTTCAGCAAATTGGTAATCATCTGCACGTCGTTGTAACTCAGGCCTGCACGACGTGCGGAAACAGAGAAACTGCCCTGAATATCACCCGTTGCAACCGCTTCTTCCCACGTGCCGGGAATCACTATTTCGTTAAACTCGTAACTGCCGTCATCAAGCTGAACATATTGCACTTTGGAAGCAATGTTGAATTCCAGTTCGAGCTTTTTTAGATGTTTACCCGTTGGATCAACCCAGAAGCGCAAAATATCGCCCGGCCTTAATGTATCAATCCGGAGGTGGTTCAGATCCGCTTCCATCAGCTTAAGCAACTCGGAATAGGGTAACCCAAGCCGCATGAAAATCTCGCTCAGATTATCACCGGTCTGAATGGCGTATTCGTACGCGGGGAGATCGAGGTCGCCGGATTCTTTCGCCACATCCTCTTGTATCAAGTCAGGCACAACAGACTCGGGCAGGTTGAGAGGGACAATTCGGATCGGCTCTTTTTGCAGCGTGTTAATTGACACTGCTACCGTCACCAGTGACAAGCCCATCAGGCCAAGCAACGATTTAGACAGCTTGTTACTAAATCTCTTGGTTTTAATTTCGTACATCAGTCCACATCTCAAAGTCGCAGGGTTTCACCACCATAGTTACGTCGGAAAATACCGAGCCAACATACCTATCTTCTCTAACTGGTGTCAATTCATTCAATCATTTTGAATATCGTATTGACTCATCCAAGAGACAATCTTTTCTGCAATTAGTTTCTTGAACGGAACTGGCTATGCTAGCAAGATCGCAGTAGAATCGCCGCTCCTCCGCACCACTTTTTTGATGCGGCCTGACTTACACTCAGATGAAAAGAAGCAATGACTATGTTTGTACCAGAACTTTTGTCCCCGGCCGGTAGCCTGAAAAACATGCGCTACGCCTTTGCCTATGGCGCTGACGCGGTTTATGCCGGCCAACCACGTTACAGCCTGCGTGTGCGTAACAACGAGTTCAACCACGAGAACCTGCAAATCGGCATCAACGAAGCGCATGCCCTTGGCAAGAAGTTTTATGTGGTGTGCAACATCCAACCGCACAACTCCAAGCTGAAAACCTTTATCCGCGACCTGAAACCGGTTGTGGATATGGGCCCTGACGCACTGATCATGTCTGACCCAGGCCTGATCATGATGGTTCGTGAAGCGTTCCCACACATGCCAATTCATCTGTCTGTACAGGCGAACGCGGTGAACTGGGCGACAGTGAAGTTCTGGCAAACCCAAGGCGTTGAGCGTGTGATCCTGTCCCGCGAGCTGTCGTTAGAAGAGATCGAGGAAATACGTCAGGAAGTGCCTGACATGGAGCTGGAAGTATTCGTTCACGGTGCACTGTGTATGGCTTACTCTGGCCGCTGCCTGCTGTCTGGTTACATCAACAAACGTGATCCGAACCAAGGCACCTGCACTAATGCCTGCCGCTGGGACTATAAAGTCCATGAGGCAAAAGAAGACGAGGCAGGCCAGATTGTACAGGTTCAGGAAGTGACCCCAACCCTCGGCGAAGGTGCACCGACGGATGAAGTCGTGCTGCTGGAAGAAGGCCGCCGTCCGGGTGAGCTGATGGCCGCTTTCGAAGATGAGCACGGTACTTACATCATGAACTCCAAAGACTTACGTGCCATTCAACACGTAGACCGCCTGACTAAAATGGGCGTTCACTCGCTGAAAATCGAAGGCCGTACCAAGTCTTTCTATTACTGTGCACGTACTGCGCAGGTTTACCGTCAGGCGATTGATGACGCGGTTGCAGGCAAACCGTTCGACGAAACCCTGATGACCACGCTGGAAAGCCTGGCACACCGCGGTTATACCGAAGGCTTCCTGCGCCGCCATACCCACAGTGAATACCAAAACTATGACTACGGCTACTCAGTATCTGACAGCCAGCAATTTGTAGGTGAATTCACCGGTAAGCGCCGTGATGGCATGGCAGAAGTCGAGGTGAAAAACAAATTTATCGTCGGCGACTCACTGGAGCTGATGACACCAAAAGGCAATGTCGTGTTCACGCTGGAGACCATGGAAAACCGCAAGGGTGAAGCGATTGACGACGCCAAAGGCAATGGGTACTTCGTGTACATTCCGGTACCGGAAGACATGGATCTGGACTTTGCCCTGTTGATGCGAAACCTGGTTGATGGTGCGAATACACGGAACCCAAATGTGCCTCAAACAGCGAGTGCATAACCGATGGCTCTGCTGATCACCGAGAAGTGCATTAACTGCGACATGTGTGATCCTGAGTGTCCGAATGAAGCCATTACCTTCGGCGCAGAGATCTACGAAATTGATCCGGACAAATGCACGGAATGTGTGGGTCACTATGAAAAACCCACCTGTCAGTCGGTGTGCCCGATCACCAACTGCATCATCATTGACCCTGAACATCAGGAAACCAATGATGAACTGATGGAAAAATTCGTCAAACTCCAGGGGTTGGTTTAACGCTCATTGGGTTAACACAGAAAAGCGCCGACAGGCGCTTCAGACTGCTGACAAAGCCCTGGCCATTTGGCTGGGGCTTTGATCTAATAAGGGATAAGCAAATCAATCATGGATGTGGTGACATGCTTAAAGACCCTGGCCCTCAGCAATATGAATTCGAGATGGTGACACTCGAACAGTTGGTTCCCAAAAACCATCTTGTTCGCAAAATCGATGCTGCCGTCGACTTTGAGTTTATCCGCGACGAAGTCGCCCATCTCTACTGCCACAACAATGGCCGTCCTGCGATAGACCCCGTTCGCCTGTTCAAAATCCTGCTCCTAGGCTTCCTCTTCGGTGTTAAAAGTGAACGCCAGCTCGTCAAAGACATCGAGGTCAATGTCGCTTACCGCTGGTTCCTTCGCATGTCACTCACTGAAAAGGTGATTGATGCGTCCACCTTGAGCCAGAATCGCCGCCGTCGCTTCAATGATACCGACGTGTTCGAACGCATCTTCATCCGTATCGTCGAACAGGCGATGAGCAAAGGTATGGTCGAGGGACGCGTCTTGTTTACCGACAGCACTCACCTGAAAGCCAATGCCAACAAGCGTAAATACCGTAACGAACTGGTGAAACAAAACGTCAGTGCTTATGCCGAGCTGTTAGATGAAGCGGTTGACGCTGACCGTGCAGCAGAAGGAAAACGCCCACTCAAACCGAAAGATGGTCACATTGAGAAAAACACCAAAGTCAGCACCACCGACCCAGACAGCGGGTTCATGACACGGGACCAAAAACCACAGGGCTTCTTCTACCTTGACCATCGCACCGTCGACGGCAAACACGGCATCATCCTCGACACCCATGTCACGCCAGGCAATGTGAATGACGCCCAACCGTATATCGCCCGTCTGGATACCACGTTAGCGCGCTTTACGCTCTCGCCTGTTGCCGCCGGGCTTGATGCCGGTTACTTCACCGCGACTATCTGCCATGAACTGGAGCAGCGCCAAATCCTGCCGGTGATGGGATACCGCCGGCCGCACCGTACGAAGAATCCTATCAAGAAAAAGCACTTTCATTACGACAAAGAGACGGACCGCTATCTCTGTCCTCAGGGACAGGAGCTGGTTTACAAGACCACCAACCGTCAGGCATACCGCGAGTATCACTCTGACCCACAGATATGCAAAACCTGTCCGCTGCGCGATGATTGCACCAAGAGCAAGAATCACAAACGGGTGATAACCCGGCACCTGTTCGAGAAATCGGTAGAGAATGCCAATGCCTTGAGGCTGACAGCCTGGGGAAAGAAAGTGTACCGACGACGGGCAGAGACGGTGGAGCGAAGCTTCGCAGATGCCAAACAACATCATGGCCATCGCTATGCGAGGTTCCGTGGTCTGTTGAAAGTACAAATCCAATGCTGGTTGGCGGCAGCAGCGCAAAACATCAAGAAGATAGCCTTACTGGAGGCTTATCTTCGAAAAATCGGGCTCAATACACGGCAAATAGTCCAGATAGTGACGCAATTTAGCGTCTATGGGCTAAAAGCAGCCTGAACATAACAATATGGAAAAATAGCGCGATCGCGGCCTTCGGCCGCTAACAAAAGAAAACCCCGCTTGAAAAAGCGGGGTTAGTCAGCAATCTGAAGCGCCGACAGGCGCTTTTCTTGTCTCTGGATGGCGTAAATCACTGGGTTAATACGACGTCACACTGGCCCGGCTTTATCTTCACACGCTTTCTCTTTGCTGTCGCCGCTACCGTTTTCTGCTGGTCTGTCGGTGTTGGCCGCCAGCTGATAAGCTCTGCCCCACAGCCATCCCCCACAGGCGGCGCGTTCTGCGGAATGCAGTTCACACTCCCTTCAGGGCATTGCAACCTGACATGCATATGGTAGTGGTGTCCCCACCACGGGCGCAATTTACGCAGCCAGCGCCTGTCTTCCCATGCCATATCACATAAGGTTTCTTTAATCACCGGATGGACAAAAATCCTTGCCACCTCAGGTTCTGACGCAGCGACCTGAAACAGGATAGCGTGATCTTTCATCCAGTTATCACGTTTCAATGCATAGTTATGTAAATCTACCATGCTCACCGCCACCGGGCTTTCGAGCGAATCCCGCGTCAGCGATTCCGGTGCAAAACTTAGCCATATGTCAGCGTCTAACCCGGTTTGGTGGCTGGAATGGCCTTGGGTGAAGTTACCACCCCGGGGCATGGCGATGTCAGCAATCATCAAATCATCCAAGCCAAACCCCTTGGTCTTTCTGGCAAGCTTGGTGAGGTAAGCAATCATAGCAGGATGACCGTAATAGCGATTCCTTGACGGACGAATCACCTGATACCCCTCACCTTTCAGTGGCAACGCTTCTCCTCCGCTTAAACAACCATTGACATAACTGCCAATCGACTTCTCAGCCCCAGGGTAAGGTTCCTGTACCTTTTCCCATGGATTAGCCTGTGCCACTGCCATAGAGAAGCCAATTAAAAACATGCAAATAAACAGGATCAACAGAAGATTTTTCTTCATGGTGTCACCGCCTGAAAAAGGATCATGTCAATCTTAGCAGTCTAGCCGGGGAGTATCGCAGATAGTAAAAGGAAGTCGCGGGATCTGTCGTAAACATCAAAAACAGGCCATAAGAAATGCCGTTATTGAACAAAGGGGGAGCTTTAAATGAACCCCATATCGCTATAACTCACCTTGCGACCGAATATGTAGACTGAAGGTTTCAAGCGAGAAAATTTTCGGTATCACAAACGGAAGAAAGCCCTGCTATTTCTAGCAGGGCTTCTTAATATAAGTGGCGGAGCGGACGGGACTCGAACCCGCGACCCCCGGCGTGACAGGCCGGTATTCTAACCAACTGAACTACCGCTCCACTCAGATTACTGTGTATTAAACACAATAACCTAAATTAGACGCCTGGCGATGTCCTACTCTCACATGGGGAGACCCCACACTACCATCGGCGCTGTTACGTTTCACTTCTGAGTTCGGCATGGAGTCAGGTGGGTCCATAACGCTATGGTCGCCAAGCAAATTCTTTATTGGGGTTCTCGGTCCTGGGTAACTCGGCCCTGGGAACACCCATTAAAATCTTGGAAAGCTGTCTGTTCTCAACACATTCAATGTTCTGTTTGAGTCCGCCAAAACCCCTTGGGTGTTGTAGGGTTAAGCCTCTCGGGCAATTAGTACAGGTTAGCTCAACGCCTCACAGCGCTTACACACCCTGCCTATCTACGTCGTCGTCTCCAACAACCCTTCAGGATACTTTAAGTATCAGGGAGAACTCATCTCGAGGCTCGCTTCCCGCTTAGATGCTTTCAGCGGTTATCAATTCCGAACTTAGCTACCGGGCAATGCCACTGGCGTGACAACCCGAACACCAGAGGTTCGTCCACTCCGGTCCTCTCGTACTAGGAGCAGCCCCTCTCAATTCTCCAACGCCCACGGCAGATAGGGACCGAACTGTCTCACGACGTTCTAAACCCAGCTCGCGTACCACTTTAAATGGCGAACAGCCATACCCTTGGGACCGACTTCAGCCCCAGGATGTGATGAGCCGACATCGAGGTGCCAAACACCGCCGTCGATATGAACTCTTGGGCGGTATCAGCCTGTTATCCCCGGAGTACCTTTTATCCGTTGAGCGATGGCCCTTCCATTCAGAACCACCGGATCACTATGACCTGCTTTCGCACCTGCTCGAACCGTCATTCTCGCAGTCAAGCGGGCTTTTGCCATTGCACTAACCTCACGATGTCCGACCGTGATTAGCCCACCTTCGTGCTCCTCCGTTACGCTTTGGGAGGAGACCGCCCCAGTCAAACTACCCACCAGACACTGTCCTCACCCCAGATTATGGGGCCAAGTTAGAACATCAAACATACAAGGGTGGTATTTCAAGGATGGCTCCACGGCAACTGGCGTCACCGCTTCTTAGCCTCCCACCTATCCTACACATGTAGGCTCAATGTTCAGTGCCAAGCTGTAGTAAAGGTTCACGGGGTCTTTCCGTCTAGCCGCGGGTACACAGCATCTTCACTGCGATTTCAATTTCACTGAGTCTCGGGTGGAGACAGCGTGGCCATCATTACGCCATTCGTGCAGGTCGGAACTTACCCGACAAGGAATTTCGCTACCTTAGGACCGTTATAGTTACGGCCGCCGTTTACTGGGGCTTCGATCAAGAGCTTCTCCCTAAGGATAACCCCATCAATTAACCTTCCAGCACCGGGCAGGCGTCACACCGTATACGTCCTCTTTCGAGTTTGCACAGTGCTATGTTTTTAATAAACAGTTGCAGCCACCTGGTATCTGCGACTGCCCATAGCTCCATCCGCCAGGGACTTCACCGCGGGCAGCGTACCTTCTCCCGAAGTTACGGTACCATTTTGCCTAGTTCCTTCACCCGAGTTCTCTCAAGCGCCTTGGTATTCTCTACCCGACCACCTGTGTCGGTTTGGGGTACGGTTACTGATAACCTGAAGCTTAGAGGCTTTTCCCGGAAGCAGGGCATCAATGACTTCACTACCGTAGTAGCTCGACATCGTGTCTCAGTGTATAGCAAGCCGGATTTGCCTAACTCGCCCACCTACGCACTTGAACCAGGACAACCGTCGCCTGGCCCACCTAGCCTTCTCCGTCCCCCCATCGCAGTTATCAGCAGTACGGGAATATTAACCCGTTTCCCATCGACTACGCCTTTCGGCCTCGCCTTAGGGGCCGACTTACCCTGCCCCGATTAACGTTGGACAGGAACCCTTGGTCTTCCGGCGAGGAGGTTTTTCACCCCCTTTATCGTTACTCATGTCAGCATTCGCACTTCTGATACGTCCAGCATGCCTTACAGCACACCTTCAACCGCTTACAGAACGCTCCCCTACCCAATGTGCCTAAACACACTGCCGCAGCTTCGGTGTATCGCTTAGCCCCGTTACATCTTCCGCGCAGGCCGACTCGACCAGTGAGCTATTACGCTTTCTTTAAATGATGGCTGCTTCTAAGCCAACATCCTGGCTGTCTGAGCCTTCCCACATCGTTTCCCACTTAGCGATAACTTGGGGACCTTAGCTGGCGGTCTGGGTTGTTTCCCTCTCCACGACGGACGTTAGCACCCGCCGTGTGTCTCCCGGATACTACTTACTGGTATTCGGAGTTTGCAAAGGGTTGGTAAGTCGGGATGACCCCCTAGCCTTAACAGTGCTCTACCCCCAGTAGTATTCGTCCGAGGCGCTACCTAAATAGCTTTCGGGGAGAACCAGCTATCTCCGGGTTTGATTGGCCTTTCACCCCTAGCCACAAGTCATCCGCTAATTTTTCAACATTAGTCGGTTCGGTCCTCCAATTGATGTTACTCAATCTTCAACCTGCCCATGGCTAGATCACCCGGTTTCGGGTCTACGTCATGCAACTGAACGCCCAGTTAAGACTCGGTTTCCCTACGGCTCCCCTATACGGTTAACCTTGCTACATAACGTAAGTCGCTGACCCATTATACAAAAGGTACGCAGTCACCCCATCACTAAGCCACCTCTGCTTGATTGGGGAGGTTGACCAACGCGTCGCGTTGTTAACCGCCTTTCAAGTAAGGTACCTGGACCACTAAGTCTCAGTAACTTAGTGATGGGGCTCCCACTGCTTGTACGTACACGGTTTCAGGTTCTATTTCACTCCCCTCACAGGGGTTCTTTTCGCCTTTCCCTCACGGTACTGGTTCACTATCGGTCAGTCAGGAGTATTTAGCCTTGGAGGATGGTCCCCCCATCTTCAGACAAGATAACACGTGTCCCGTCTTACTCGTTTTCACTCACTGTGCGTTGTCGTGTACGGGGCTATCACCCTGTATCGCGCCACTTTCCAGAGGCTTCCACTAACGCACAATCAGCTTAAGGGCTGGTCCGGGGTCGCTCGCCGCTACTGCCGGAATCTCAATTGATTTCTTTTCCTTCGGGTACTTAGATGTTTCAGTTCCCCGAGTTCGCCTCATTAACCTATGGATTCAGTTAATGATACTGGCTTATGCCAGTGGGTTTCCCCATTCGGAAATCCGAGAGTATCGTGACTCTTACCGTCTTCTCTCGGCTTATCGCAGGTTAGCACGTCCTTCTTCGCCTCTGACTGCCTAGGCATCCACCGTGTACGCTTAGTCACTTAACCCTACAACCCCAAGAGGTTTCGTAGCTTTAAACAACCAAGGTTTGTCATCGTTCGATGACGATTTCGCCGGACTCAAATTCCAAGAACACTTGAATGTGTTTGGTGTTAACTCTTAAGAGTTAACATTTGAGAACTTTTACAAACAAGCTTTATCTCTTTCGAAACAAAGTTGTTTAGTCAGCTTTCCAGATTTTTAAAGAGCAAAGTGATGTTAAAACCACTTTTTAAATATTCTCGCAAGAACACTTAAAGAGTGGTGGAGCTATGCGGGATCGAACCGCAGACCTCTTGAATGCAAATCAAGCGCTCTCCCAGCTGAGCTATAGCCCCATCAAATGACCTTTTCCTTTCGGCAAGGCGAAGTATTCCGACGTTTAGCTCGCTAAACGAGAAAACCTTCAACGCAGCATAAAGGAAAAGTGGTGGGCGATACCGGGCTCGAACCAGTGACCCCCTCCTTGTAAGGGAGGTGCTCTCCCAACTGAGCTAATCGCCCACATTGTTTGTTTTCACCTTTGAAAAGGCAAAACCCAAACTGCGTTTTACATCCTCTGTGGGGAAGATGGTGGGTCGTGCAGGATTCGAACCTGCGACCAATTGATTAAAAGTCAACTGCTCTACCAACTGAGCTAACGACCCAATGGCGTCCCATAGGGGAGTCGAACCCCTGTTACCGCCGTGAAAGGGCGGTGTCCTAGGCCTCTAGACGAATGGGACACAACGTTTGTCAGCGAAACATGTTTCGCTAACGTTGTGTTAGTGGAGTGACGAGCTTGCGAGAAGCGACATCATACCGAAAAACACAATGTCTGGTATTGGGATACCAAACCACTCTTTACTTTTTCAACCTATACAATCTGTGTGAACACTCGCATTCATAGCTTCGTTAAGGAGGTGATCCAGCCCCAGGTTCCCCTAGGGCTACCTTGTTACGACTTCACCCCAGTCATGAACCACACCGTGGTAAACGCCCTCCCGAAGGTTAAGCTATCTACTTCTGGTGCAGCCCACTCCCATGGTGTGACGGGCGGTGTGTACAAGGCCCGGGAACGTATTCACCGTGGCATTCTGATCCACGATTACTAGCGATTCCGACTTCATGGAGTCGAGTTGCAGACTCCAATCCGGACTACGATGCACTTTCTGGGATTCGCTCCACCTCGCGGTCTCGCTGCCCTCTGTATGCACCATTGTAGCACGTGTGTAGCCCTACTCGTAAGGGCCATGATGACTTGACGTCGTCCCCACCTTCCTCCGGTTTATCACCGGCAGTCTCCCTGGAGTTCCCACCCGAAGTGCTGGCAAACAAGGATAAGGGTTGCGCTCGTTGCGGGACTTAACCCAACATTTCACAACACGAGCTGACGACAGCCATGCAGCACCTGTCTCAGAGCTCCCGAAGGCACCAATCCATCTCTGGAAAGTTCTCTGGATGTCAAGAGTAGGTAAGGTTCTTCGCGTTGCATCGAATTAAACCACATGCTCCACCGCTTGTGCGGGCCCCCGTCAATTCATTTGAGTTTTAATCTTGCGACCGTACTCCCCAGGCGGTCTACTTAACGCGTTAGCTCCGAAAGCCACTGTTCTAGACAACAGCCTCCAAGTAGACATCGTTTACAGCGTGGACTACCAGGGTATCTAATCCTGTTTGCTCCCCACGCTTTCGCATCTGAGCGTCAGTCTTTGTCCAGGGGGCCGCCTTCGCCACCGGTATTCCTTCAGATCTCTACGCATTTCACCGCTACACCTGAAATTCTACCCCCCTCTACAAGACTCTAGCCTGCCAGTTCAAAATGCCACTCCCAGGTTAAGCCCGGGGCTTTCACATCTTGCTTAACAGACCGCCTGCATGCGCTTTACGCCCAGTAATTCCGATTAACGCTCGCACCCTCCGTATTACCGCGGCTGCTGGCACGGAGTTAGCCGGTGCTTCTTCTGCCGCTAACGTCAAATTACGCAGCTATTAACTACGTAACCTTCCTCACGGCTGAAAGTGCTTTACAACCCGAAGGCCTTCTTCACACACGCGGCATGGCTGCATCAGGCTTGCGCCCATTGTGCAATATTCCCCACTGCTGCCTCCCGTAGGAGTCTGGACCGTGTCTCAGTTCCAGTGTGGCTGATCATCCTCTCAAACCAGCTAGGGATCGTCGCCTTGGTGAGCCTTTACCTCACCAACCAGCTAATCCCAACTGGGCCCATCCTGACGCGAGAGGCCCGAAGGTCCCCCTCTTTGGTCCGAAGACATTATGCGGTATTAGCCACCGTTTCCAGTGGTTATCCCCCTCGTCAGGGCAGGTTCCCAGCCTTTACTCACCCGTCCGCCGCTCGCCGCCCAATAAATCATCCGAAGAATCTTTATTGTCGCTGCCGCTCGACTTGCATGTGTTAGGCCTGCCGCCAGCGTTCAATCTGAGCCATGATCAAACTCTTCAATTAGAATCTTTTCTGCCCTTCCTCACTTTGAAAAAGTGAACAAAGGCGGCTCGATGAAATACTGTATAAATTGACTGTGCCGATAACCCCGAAGAGCTTTCGTTTTGGTCACTCAGTTTCATCGATAAATCTTTTGTCTATCAATGACGAGTGCCCACACAGATTGCATAGGTCAAATTGTTAAAGAACGCTGACCGACTTACTTGCTTTATTAGCCGCTTGCCGTGTCGATGCGGCGCATTATAGGGCGTTCACTTTCATTGGCAATAGCCAAAAACAAATAATTTCGAAAAATCGAATCAAACGGTTATAAATCCATCAAAAAATACAGAGATGAATAGTTATCCATCAATATTCAGCTCAGATATACTAAGAAAAATGAAATGAAGCACACTTTACCCCCCAGCAAGAAGTTGCTGATACTCTCCAAGTTCGCTTCAAAGAATCCAATAGTCATGGGGAGTTTTCATATTGAAGACAACGGAAGGATAAGAGCGATAAGTTAACGCTTCAATAAATAAGGCTTAGAAGGAAAGATCGTAACAAAGAGGGAGTTTTAGGGGGATACGCAAAGACCTAAAACGAAAAAAGCCCCAGTCTTTCGACTGGGGCTTTCTGGAAATTGGTGCCCGGGGCCGGACTTGAACCGGCACAGTGTCACCACCGGCGGATTTTGAATCCGCTGCGTCTACCAATTTCGCCACCCGGGCAAGTGCGAGCAATTATACGCAAGCAACGTACCGAAGCAAGCGTCTAATTCACAAAACCCTTCTAATCGTTTCTTTTTTCGCCACACTGCTATAAACACGTACTATCTGGCCTGTTTTTACGCATTCAACACGGTCTGTAAGGCTGGTAAACTACACAAAGTACTCATTTCTAGGACAACACAATGGCTCACTCCTCCCCACAATACAGCGTACCTAAGGGCGCCAGCTTTTTCAGACGCTTTGGCGCTTGGCTTTATGATTTTCTCGTACTTATCGCTGTTGAGATGCTGGCCATTGCGCTGGTTGTTGGTGCAGTTGCAATTGCAGTACATCTGGGTCTTTCTATTGAAGGGTATGCAGATGTCAGCGACTACCTCACCCGAGACCCTGCAATCAGTCCCTTCTTCACTATCTATGTCTTTGCAATTGCAGCGGGCTTCTATGGTTATTTCTGGACCCGGGCTGGCCAGACTGTTGGCATGAGGGCATGGAAACTCAAAGTCGTCAGTGAGTTTGGAGGCAATATCACGTTTACCCAGGCACTGATCCGCATGACGACATCTTGCCTTGGCATCGGTAACCTGTTGGCATTGTTTGACAGGAATAACCGGGCGTTTCAGGATCACTTCTCAAACAGTCAGGTGATTAAAATCGAGACAGTGAAAACGAAGTAGTTCAAGACTAAGTATAAAAAGAGGGAGCACATTGGCTCCCTCTTCTTTTTTATGTAAAGCGCTAAAGCTTTCTATTCAACAGGTAAAGCGTCACTCCGATAAAAGCCAAGCTAGGCGCAATAGCACCTACAAATGGTGGCAGGTTGTAGACCAGGGTCATCGGGCCGAACACTTCATTGGAAATATAGAAGGCAAAGCCGAAAATCACCCCAGACAGCACCCTCGCCCCCATCGTCACAGAACGAAGTGGGCCAAAAACAAAGCTCAATGCCAACAGCATCATGACACCGATAGAGAGCGGCTGAAGCACTTTACGCCACAACGCCAATTCATAGCGGGAAGCATCCTGCTCCGACGCTTTCAGGTAATCCACATAACTGTATACGCCACTGAGGGAAAGCTCTTCCGGTTTCACCGTGACGATAGAGAGTTTTTCAGGCGTCAGCGTGGTCTTCCAGGCCAGTTGTTTCTCGTTAGTTTCATTGATTTTCACCGGACCATCAAAGTGGGTGACGGTGACGTTTTCCAACATCCAGCTATCTTTATCCAAATACCTTGCCTGTTCGGCAAACACTTGGGCTTTCAGCGTCTGGGTGTCATCAAACTTCCAGATGTTCACACCAATCAACGATTCTTGCTGGTCAGTCCGAGCAATATAAATGAAGTCACGGCCATCTTTTGCCCAGACGCCACGTCTGACAGACATGACATTGCCACCGGATTTCGCAAATGCACGCAGTTCACGTGCCGCTTTTTGCGCATCCGGCGCCCCCCATTGACCCAGCGCCAAGACGACTAACATCAGCGGCATTGCTGTTTTCAGTACAGAAAGGCCTATATCCAGCTTGGAGAAACCTGCTGCCTGCATGACCACCAGTTCCGAGCTTGAGGCCAGGGTACCCAGACCAATTAATGCCCCAAGGAGCACCGCCATCGGGAAGAACATCTCAATATCACGGGGCATGCTCAAAAGCACATATTGCACCGCGGTCATCATGGTAAAGGTACCCTCACCCACCGAACGAAGCTGTTCCACAAACTTGATGATGGCAGAGAGCCCTACCAGTGTTGCCAGACACAGTGATGTGGTGGCAATAATGGTGCGGCCGATATAAATGTCGAGGATCTTGAACATCAGGCCGCTCTCCTCAAACGGTATCTCATTTTACGCACAGGCAAGCTATCCCAGCTGATGAGCATCAGGGCAACCAGCAATGCCATCAAATTAACACTCCAAAGGCCAATTTCTGGCGCCAGTTTCCCTTCTTCAACCGCCGATTTCGCCGCGCTGATAGAAAGGAAGTAAGCCAGGTAAATCAAAACAGCCGGGAAAAGCTTGGCAAACCGCCCCTGGCGGGGGTTCACGGCTGAAAGCGGTACCACGATCATGGTCATCAGTGGAATACAAAGCACCAGAGAAATACGCCACTGCAACTCTGCCTGTGCGCGGGGAGAAGGTTCATGGATAAGTACTTGGGTTGGCATCGCATCCCAATCCCGGTTTTTCTGGCGAACTTCTCGCTGACCAATCAGCACCTGATAATTTTCATAATCCGTAACGGTATAGTCGAGCAGGGTCGGCACACCTTCGTAACGGATACCGTTGTTCAGATCCAGCACCTGACGACCATCTGGCAACTCAGAAATAAAGCCTTTCTCAGCCACCACAACATTCGGGCGCAAAGTGCCACGGGGAACTGGCTGGGCAATAAAAATTTTGTGCAAATCCTTACCATCGCCAGTAATATCATTGACATACACTACCGCCTGCCCATCCGGCGTGGTCTGGATTTTTCCCTGGACCAAAAGTTCCAACCCGGTGTCGGCTTCCAAACTTTCCATCACTTTGACTTCTTTGTCGTTAGCCCAAGGTGTCAGCCATAACGCGTTAAACGCCGCGACACTGCCGGTAATGATTGCCAGATATAGCGCCGCACGGATCAGGAATTTGTTTCCTATTCCCGTTGCATTCATCACGGTGATTTCACTCTCTGCGTACAGACGGCCGAAAGTAATCAAAATGCCGATATATAGACTGAGTGGCAGCATCAACATGCCCATTGAAGGCATATACAACCCCACCAGGGTTAACACATCACCGCCCGGAATTGAGCCATCTGTCGCATTCGCCAGCACCCGGATAAATTTTTGGCTAAAAAAGACCAGAAACAGCACAAAAAGCACCGCAAGTTGTGTTTTCACTGTTTCTCGGATCAAATACCGAACAATAATCACGGCGTTTTACCTTTAGAAAACTTGTTTTTTTACTCGAATCGCTATAGTTTTTCGGTAAATTAGTTGTTTTTTAATCTTTCGGCCAAGTGTTGACCTGCTTAATGAAATTTACCTCGAACAGTGTTTCGAGTTCCGATAAAGCGGGCATTATCCAACATTTAGCCCCACTTGTCTTTAGGATGTAGGAGTACGCATGGAGTTCAGTGTAAAAAGCGGGAGCCCCGAGAAACAGCGCAGTGCATGTATCGTTGTCGGTGTATTTGAACCACGCCGCCTGTCACCGGTTGCAGAGCAACTGGACAAGATCAGCGACGGTTACATCAGTAGCCTGCTGCGCCGTGGGGACCTCGAAGGCAAGCCTGGCCAGATGCTGCTGTTGCATCACGTTCCTAATGTATTGTCTGAGCGTGTGCTTCTGGTCGGTTGCGGTAAAGAGCGTGAGCTGGGTGAGCGCCAATACAAAGAAATCATCAAAAACACCATTAACACCCTGAACGAAACCGGTTCAATGGAAGCGGTGTGTTTCCTGACCGAATTGCACGTTAAAGGTCGTGATACCTACTGGAAAGTGCGTCAGGCGGTTGAAAGCACCAAAGACACACTCTACACCTTCAACCAATTCAAGAGTGTAAAACCAGAAACACGCCGTCCACTTCGCAAACTGGTGTTCAACGTACCGACCCGCCGTGAACTGAATCTGGGTGAACGCGCTATCACACATGGCCTGGCTGTGGCATCTGGCGTAAACGCCTGTAAAGATCTCGGTAATATGCCGCCTAACGTGGCAAACCCTGCCTATCTGGCTTCTCAGGCTCGCCGTCTGGCAGATGATTTCGAGAAAATCAGCACCAAGATCATTGGTGAGCAGGAAATGAAAGAGCTGGGTATGACCTCATACCTTGCCGTTGGTCAGGGATCTAAAAACGAATCCATGATGTCTATCATGGAATACAAAGGCCATCCAGACCCAGACGCAAAACCGATTGTTCTGGTCGGTAAAGGCCTGACGTTTGACGCTGGCGGTATTTCGCTGAAACCGGCTGCCAACATGGACGAAATGAAATACGACATGTGCGGCGCAGCGGCGGTGTTCGGTGCCATGAAAGCACTGGCAAAACTCGACTTGCCGATCAACGTGGTGGGCGTATTGGCAGGGTGTGAAAACATGCCCGATGGCCACGCGTACCGCCCCGGAGATATTTTGACCACCATGTCTGGCCAGACGGTTGAAGTGCTGAACACAGACGCAGAAGGCCGTCTGGTATTGTGTGATGCCCTGACCTATGTCGAGCGTTACGAGCCGGAATGTGTGATTGATGTGGCGACTCTCACTGGTGCGTGTATCGTGGCACTCAGCCACCATATCAGCGGTTTGATTTCTAACCACAACCCACTGGCACATGAAATCGTGAATGCGTCTGAACAAGCTGGCGACCGCGCATGGCGCTTGCCAATGACCGAAGAGTATCAAGAACAGCTGAAGAGCCCATTTGCAGATATGGCAAATATCGGTGGCCCGGGTGGCGGCACTATTACCGCAGGCTGCTTC
Source organism: Grimontia sp. THUN1695 (assembly GCF_059704325.2). Classification (NCBI taxonomy): domain Bacteria; kingdom Pseudomonadati; phylum Pseudomonadota; class Gammaproteobacteria; order Vibrionales; family Vibrionaceae; genus Grimontia; species Grimontia sp. THUN1695. The sequence continues at coordinate 2,451,359 of NZ_AP046577.1, forward strand.
CTGTCACGCTTTGCCAAGAAGTACAATTGGGCACACCTGGATGTGGCCGGCACCTCTTTCAAAGGCGGTCAGAATAAAGGGGCAACAGGCCGTCCTGTTCCATTGCTGGTCCAGTTCCTGTTGAACCGCTCCGGCCTTGAAGTTGCAGAATAAACCTGCACATAGAGAGAAGGAGGCCTCGGCCTCCTTTTTTATTGCTGGCTTTTTGTTGCGTCAACCGACAACACAACGCACACTGAACCGAGCAAAATACCGCCACACCAAACGGCACAAGAGGAAAAACCAATGACAGGCATGGCGACCTTCTACCTACTGGATGAATCGCACCACACCCCTTCCCTGCGGATGTTGGAAAAAGTCTGTCAGTTGTCTGCCCTTTTTTGCCAACAGGGTATGAAAGTGTTTATCACTGCGGCAGATAAATCCCAGGCAGAAGCCATTGATGAAGCATTATGGCAACAACCTGCAGAGGGTTTTGTTCCGCATAATCTGGTTGGCGAAGGCCCCCGGGGGGGAGCACAGGTTGAAATTGGCTGGCCTGGCGTACGTCATTCCGGCCACCGGCATGTGCTGATAAATCTGGCGCAAGAAGCAGCAACTTTTGCGCCTTCCTTTGCACAAGTGGTAGACTTCGTGCCTTGCGAAGACGCTCTCAAGCAACAGGCTCGGGAACGCTACAAAATTTACCGCATGGCGGGGCGCCAAATGCGCACTCTCGCCATTGAAGAAATGTCCCATTAAATCAGTCCATCAAGAGCGCTATGGAAAAGACATACAACCCAACATCAATCGAAAAAGCGCTGTACCAGCGCTGGGAAGAGGCCGGCTACTTCAAGCCTCACGGTGACACATCGAAAGCTGCCTACAGCATTATGATCCCACCACCCAACGTCACGGGCAGCCTGCACATGGGCCATGCGTTCCAGGATACCATCATGGACACCCTGATCCGCTGCGAGCGCATGAAGGGCAAAAACACCCTGTGGCAGGTTGGTACTGACCACGCCGGTATCGCGACTCAAATGGTTGTTGAGCGCAAAATCGCGGCAGAAGAAGGCAAGACCAAGCACGACTACGGCCGTGATGCCTTCATCGACAAGATTTGGGAGTGGAAAAACGAATCCGGTGGCACGATCACCAAACAGCTGCGCCGTCTGGGTGCGTCAGTAGACTGGGATCGTGAGCGCTTCACCATGGATGATGGTTTTTACGCAGCCGTTCAGGAAGTGTTTGTACGCCTGTACGAAGACGACCTTATCTACCGTGGTAAGCGTCTGGTTAACTGGGACCCGAAACTGCACACAGCCATTTCCGATCTGGAAGTGGAAAACAAAGACGTGAAAGGCCACATGTGGCACTTCCGCTACCCACTGGCTGACGGTGTGAAAACCGCTGACGGCAAAGACTACATCGTGGTAGCAACCACCCGTCCAGAAACCATGCTGGGTGATACCGGCGTAGCGGTTAACCCTGAAGATCCACGCTATAAAGATCTGATTGGCAAAGAGATCATCCTGCCTATCGTCAACCGCCGCATTCCTATCGTAGGCGACGAGCACGCAGACATGGAGAAAGGTACAGGCTGTGTGAAGATCACCCCTGCGCACGACTTCAATGACTACGAAGTGGGTAAACGCCACCAGCTGCCAATGATCAACATCCTGACCTTCAACGCTGACATCCGTGATGCGGCGGAAGTGTTCACCACCAATGGTGAACCAAGCGATGTATACAGCAGCGAATTACCAGAAAAATACCGTGGCATGGAGCGTTTCGCTGCACGTAAAGCGATCGTGGCGGAATTCGAAGAGCTGGGCCTGCTGGATGAGATCAAAGATCACGATCTGACCGTGCCATACGGCGACCGTGGCGGCGTGGTGATCGAGCCAATGCTGACCGACCAATGGTACGTGCGTACAGCAACCCTGGCAAAACCTGCGGTTGAAGCGGTTGAAAATGGTGACATTCAGTTCGTACCTAAACAGTACGAAAACATGTACTTCGCGTGGATGCGTGACATCCAGGACTGGTGTATTTCCCGTCAGTTGTGGTGGGGCCACCGCATTCCTGCATGGTACGACAACGACGGCAACGTCTACGTTGGCCGCAATGAAGAAGAAATCCGTGAGAAACACGGTCTGGCACCCGTCGTTGTCCTCCGTCAGGACGAAGACGTACTGGATACCTGGTTCTCATCTGCACTATGGACATTCGGAACACTGGGCTGGCCACAACAAACCCCAGAACTGAAAACCTTCCACCCGACCGATGTGCTGGTGACCGGTTTTGACATCATCTTCTTCTGGGTGGCGCGCATGATCATGATGACCATGCACTTCATCAAAGATGAAGATGGCAAACCACAGGTGCCATTCAAGACCGTCTACGTTACCGGCCTTATCCGTGATGAAAACGGCGACAAGATGTCGAAGTCCAAGGGTAACGTACTTGACCCTATCGACATGATTGACGGTATCGATCTGGAATCACTGGTAGAAAAACGTACCGGTAACATGATGCAGCCTCAACTGGCCGCCAAGATCGAAAAGAACACCCGTAAGACCTTCGAAAACGGTATCGAAGCGTACGGTACTGACGCGCTGCGTTTCACCCTGGCAGCCATGGCGTCTACGGGCCGTGACATCAACTGGGACATGAAGCGTCTTGAGGGTTACCGTAACTTCTGTAACAAGCTGTGGAACGCAAGCCGTTACGTGCTGATGAACACTGAAGGCCAGGATTGCGGCACCTCTCTGTCACAAGATCAGGGCGGCGAGATGGCATTCTCACTGGCTGACAAGTGGATCGAATCCCAGTTCCAGCTGGCAGCAAAAGAGTTCAATGCCCACATCGAGAACTTCCGTCTGGATATGGCAGCGAACACCCTGTACGAGTTTATCTGGAACCAATTCTGCGACTGGTATCTGGAGCTGACCAAACCGGTGCTGTGGAAAGGCACGGAAGCACAACAGCGCGCGACCCGTCACACGCTGATCACTGTGCTTGAAAAGACCCTGCGTCTGGCACATCCAGTGATCCCATATATTACGGAATCTATCTGGCAGAGTGTGAAGCCGCTGGTAGACGGCGTGGAAGGCGACACCATTATGCTGCAGGCATTGCCACAGTATGATGACGCGCAATTCAACGACGCTGCGCTGGCTGACATCGAATGGGTGAAAGGTTTCATTACCGCCATCCGTAACCTGCGTGCCGAGTACGACATCGCACCAAGCAAACCGCTGGATGTGATGCTGAAAGCGGCTGATGAAAAAGACGCGGCGCGTGTTGAAGCAAGCAAGCAAGTACTGATGTCACTGGCGAAACTGGAAGGCATCCGCATTCTGGAAGCAGGTGAAGAAACCCCAGCTTGTGCAACCGCACTGGTGGGTAAATCAACCCTGATGATCCCAATGGCAGGCTTGATTGACAAAGATGCTGAGCTGGCACGTCTGGACAAAGAAATCGCCAAGACTCAGGGCGAAATCAAACGCGTTGAAGGCAAGCTGAACAACCAGGGGTTTGTTGCCAAAGCACCGGAAGCGGTTGTCGCAGCCGAGCGTGCGAAACTCGAAGGTTACGCAGAAACCCTGACCAAGCTGGAAGAACAGAAAGCGGTGATCGCTGCACTGTAATTTCCTCCATGAAGGTAATGATTCAAAAGCTGATGGGAAACCATCAGCTTCAGATTGCTGACTAACCCCGCTTTTTCAAGCGGGGTTTTCTTTTGTTAGTGGCCGAAGGCCGCGATCGCGCTATTTTTCCATATTGTTATGTTCAGGCTGCTTTTAGCCCATAGACGCTAAATTGCGTCACTATCTGGACTATTTGCCGTGTATTGAGCCCGATTTTGCGAAGATAAGCCTCCAGTAAGGCTATCTTCTTGATGTTTTGCGCTGCTGCCGCCAACCAGCATTGGATTTGTACTTTCAACAGACCACGGAACCTCGCATAGCGATGGCCATGATGTTGTTTGGCATCTGCGAAGCTTCGCTCCACCGTCTCTGCCCGTCGTCGGTACACTTTCTTTCCCCAGGCTGTCAGCCTCAAGGCATTGGCATTCTCTACCGATTTCTCGAACAGGTGCCGGGTTATCACCCGTTTGTGATTCTTGCTCTTGGTGCAATCATCGCGCAGCGGACAGGTTTTGCATATCTGTGGGTCAGAGTGATACTCGCGGTATGCCTGACGGTTGGTGGTCTTGTAAACCAGCTCCTGTCCCTGAGGACAGAGATAGCGGTCCGTCTCTTTGTCGTAATGAAAGTGCTTTTTCTTGATAGGATTCTTCGTACGGTGCGGCCGGCGGTATCCCATCACCGGCAGGATTTGGCGCTGCTCCAGTTCATGGCAGATAGTCGCGGTGAAGTAACCGGCATCAAGCCCGGCGGCAACAGGCGAGAGCGTAAAGCGCGCTAACGTGGTATCCAGACGGGCGATATACGGTTGGGCGTCATTCACATTGCCTGGCGTGACATGGGTGTCGAGGATGATGCCGTGTTTGCCGTCGACGGTGCGATGGTCAAGGTAGAAGAAGCCCTGTGGTTTTTGGTCCCGTGTCATGAACCCGCTGTCTGGGTCGGTGGTGCTGACTTTGGTGTTTTTCTCAATGTGACCATCTTTCGGTTTGAGTGGGCGTTTTCCTTCTGCTGCACGGTCAGCGTCAACCGCTTCATCTAACAGCTCGGCATAAGCACTGACGTTTTGTTTCACCAGTTCGTTACGGTATTTACGCTTGTTGGCATTGGCTTTCAGGTGAGTGCTGTCGGTAAATAAGACGCGTCCCTCGACCATGCCTTTGTTCATCGCCTGCTCGACGATGCGGATGAAGATGCGCTCGAACACGTCGGTATCGTTGAAGCGACGGCGGCGGTTCTGGCTCAAGGTGGACGCATCAATCACCTTTTCGGTTAGCGACATGCGAAGGAACCAGCGGTAAGCGACGTTGACCTCGATATCTTTGACGAGCTGGCGTTCACTTTTAACACCGAAGAGGAAGCCTAGGAGCAGGATTTTGAACAGGCGAACGGGGTCTATCGCAGGACGGCCATTGTTGTGGCAGTAGAGATGGGCGACTTCGTCGCGGATAAACTCAAAGTCGACGGCAGCATCGATTTTGCGAACAAGATGGTTTTTGGGAACCAACTGTTCGAGTGTCACCATCTCGAATTCATATTGCTGAGGGCCAGGGTCTTTAAGCATGTCACCACATCCATGATTGATTTGCTTATCCCTTATTAGATCAAAGCCCCAGCCAAATGGCCAGGGCTTTGTCAGCAGTCTGAAGCTGATGGGAAACCATCAGCTTTTTTGCTCAGACTTAACGACAGGGAGCATGACGCCTGTTTTTTTGGTGACATACTGTATCATCGTCTGGAGTGCTTACCGCCCCATGCCCAGTGTTTTTGACCTATCTCTTGGGTGCGTTTAACCCTGTTTTTCCAACCAACGAAATACCGTCTCCATTACACGCAGTCATACACGTTAAAACGTGCCTCAGATTCACTACTCCAGTAAAACGAAACTTATTGATTTCCGCTTCAGTTTGAACGGGGAAAACGAATTCGCTTCCAGTAGTGACCACGACATTGAAATGACTAGATTTTCGGCACCACAGCGGATTTGCAACCCCTCACCCTCAATAAACATAAAAATATGCGTGAATTTATGGAAAACCTTTCTATGCAAGGTTCCAGAATATCCAAAAAACAAACATAGATGAGCACAAATGCACCGCCGAACTCGACTCACAATCGACTATTTACGTGAAAGTGAAGAGCATGACATGCAGCCACTTAATCTAGTGTAATGCGTTGAAATATCATGCGGTTTTCTTATCTTTGCGGGCCAAATGCCTTGAAAAATAGGCAGATAAAATCTGATTTTGTAACTACGTATGACGCTATTGGGTTTGATAGTGTTTATGCGCATCGTATTATTATTTGAAGGATTTTATTATGAGACTGCATACCCCACCGACTATTCAGTTTTCTTCTTCTGTGCCTAAGTCTGATTTAGATAAGATTAACACTAAAATTGCAACGCTTGAGTTACAAATCAAAGCTATCAACCAAGAGGCTCATAGGTGTGGAGAGAGAATTGCTGAATGCATTAGTGATTATAATATAACATACAGCAGTATAATGAAAAATTATGATATTTATTATGGGGTTAGATTACAGCTTGGTGAGCTGAACCGTAAATTGGATAAATTAGAACAATCGCTCCAATAAACAATTTCAATAAAAGCCTCCCATTTGAATAACACCTATCACTTAAGGTGCTTAGAACGAAGAGGATAGCGAGTTTTATTGATACGAACGGCCCTTACTTTGGGCCGTTTTCTTTTCTTGAGCAGTATGTACTGCTTTACTCGCTCTCGTATCGCCTTCCCTTTCGTTCCCATTGCCTCTCCTCCTTTTGTATTTCTACCCCGGTCAATTTAATAGTTTAAACCTATTAAATTGATTCACAGAAACCACATTTACAAATGAGAATTATTTACAATAATGAATTCATCATCCAGTGAGGTATTCGTTATGAAAAAGACCATCAGCTTTGCAACAATCCACTTTACCGTTGCTTTTACCGTTGCGTACGTGTTGACCGGCGACATTCTACTGGGTAGCTTGATTGCCATGATCGAACCTATGGTCAATACCGTGGCATTTTTCTTCCACGAAAAAGCCTGGGAAAGCAACTGGCTGAAACGCACCTTTGCCAGCGATCCTGGCCGCAAAACCGTCAGTTTTGCGATCGTCCACTTCAGTGTGGCATTCGGTGTCGTATACCTGTTGACCGGTGATATCTTGATTGGCAGCGTAATGGCAATGATTGAGCCATGCATCAATACCATGGCGTATTATGTCCACGAACGGGTCTGGCAGCATAAATCACGTTTGAACATGCAATGCCACCACCATACGATGATGCTATAACCACCCACAGCATTCCTCACGAAACAGGGCAGCCTTGGCTGACCTGTTTTCATTTCAGGTGTCACGTGCCTGCTTACCCAATAACAGTAAGCCACGCAGGAAAGTGGCACACTCAGTATAAAATGGAGACACAATGCCTACAGGTCCGGTTGAAATCAGATCCCTCGTCCGCCAACTTCTTCGCCATCGTGGCTTGTTGGATAACATCTATGGCACTGCAGGCCTTACCACCGTGCAATGCCACGTGATGATCGAACTGGAGCAGGAAACAATGAGTGCCAGTGAACTGGCTAAACGGTTGAACATAGATGTGGCCAACGCCAACCGCACACTTGCCATCCTGATCAACAATGACAACATCACTTCACACATTGACACCGAGAGTAACCAGCTGAAATATGCCCTGTCTGATGCAGGAAAAGCGCGATTGGATGAACACCACCACGGTATCAACCAACAAATCGCCCTGTATCTTGAGCAGCTCGATACTGATGAAATCGAAGCCCTGTCCCGCTCGCTGCATCGCTATAACCGCGCCATGGCACAAAGCGAACGCCAAAAAGGATTTACCCTTCGCCGGTTAGAGCCTGCTGACAATGCCGCTATGGCTGCGGTGATCCGTAACGTGTCGGAAGAGTATGGCCTGACAGCCGATAAAGGCTATGGTGTTTCAGATCCAACGCTTGATGTGCTGAGCGAAAATTACAAAGCCGACAATGCGGCCTACTGGGTGATTGAGCAACACGGTAAAATTCTTGGTGGCGGCGGTATTGCGCCCTTGCCCGGCGAAAAAGGCATATGCGAGCTACAGAAAATGTATTTCCGCCCAGAATTGCGTGGACGTGGTTTTGCAAGGCGCCTGGCTGCCCAAGGCATGAAGTTTGCCCGGGAAAAAGGCTACACCGCCTGTTACCTTGAAACAACAGCATGCCTGAAGGAAGCGATTCATCTGTATGAGTCGATGGGCTTTGAACGGCTCGATGCGCCACTGGGCAACACCGGACACACTGATTGTGAAGTCGTGATGCTGAAAAAACTCTGAGGTTTGGCGGAAAAAAAGCCGGAGCATTGCAGCTCCAGCTTTTTCAGTCAGTGACGGTTAATCGTCTTCTTCTAATTCACCTTCTTCTTCGGCGTCTTCTTCATCCGATTCAAAATAGGTGCCCCAACCGTCATAATCAATGTTGTACTTTTCAGCCAGTTTCACCAGCTTTTCTACCTGCTCATCAATGCGGTCAGCGTCCAATGCTGATTCCATCACAGCGTCAAAGCAAATCACTGTGCTGCCATCTTCCAGCTCAAGCTCTTCCGCTTCCAACACTTCAAAGCCCATTTTAAACGCTTCCACAGCAGCGCCTTCCAGTTCAGCAAAACTGTCTGCAGAAAGGTGGTGTTCGATGGTATAAAGTGCATCAGGATCGCTGCCATCTTCCAGCAACGCTTCAATAATTTCACGGGTTTCCGCTTTTTGTTCTTCAATAATGTCAGCGTAAGACATCGGCTCACTCCAGCTCTTTATTAACGGCAGCACTATGGCACGGATTGATGTGGTTTGCCACGCCAAATTCACTCCCTCTCCTCTACAATAAGCCTCCAGACAACCCGCACAGACCAAGTGATGGAGAATGCGCTGTTTGACCTGCCCTATTGAGCATGAAAATGTCTAAGGCCCCCCCTCAAACTGATAACACTATCTCAACCGGGGTTTTCTCTCTCGCCTGAAGAAAGTAGCGATCAAATAAAAATAAATATTTATTCAAAGAGGTTGAATTAACAATCAAAAATAAGTCAGAATCATGACTGATATCTGCGTGACATAAAACAGGTCACAAGTAGGATTTTAGAAAGGGACCTCAAACATGGCATTTAATCTGCGTAACCGGAACTTTCTCAAGCTGCTGGATTTCACGCCGCAGGAGATTGCACACCTATTAGACTTGTCTGCCGAGCTGAAAAAAGCCAAATATGGTGGCTATGAGCAGCCTCGCCTGACAGGAAAAAACATCGCCCTGATCTTTGAGAAAGCCTCCACCCGCACGCGATGTGCCTTTGAAGTCGCGGCATTTGACCAAGGCGCAAAGGTTTCCTATATCGGCCCATCGGGCTCCCAGATTGGCCACAAAGAATCGATGAAAGATACCGCCCGTGTGCTTGGCCGTATGTATGACGGTATTCAGTACCGTGGTTTTGGCCAGGATATCGTTGAAGAGCTGGGACAATATGCTGGTGTACCGGTATGGAATGGCCTGACAGATGAATTTCACCCCACCCAGATCCTAGCCGATTTCCTGACCATGCTTGAACATGGGCAAGGAAAAAAGCTGTCTGACATCACGTTTGCCTATCTGGGTGATGCCCGCAACAACATGGGCAATTCACTGATGGTGGGTGCAGCCAAAATGGGCATGGATATCCGCCTGGTGGCTCCCAGCCAATTCTGGCCTGAAGAAACACTGGTAGAAGAATGTCAGGCGATAGCCGAAAAAACCGGCGCACAAATTACCCTGACAGAAAGCGTGGAAGAAGGCGTGCGGGGTTGTGACTTCCTTTATACCGATGTCTGGGTCTCTATGGGCGAGTCCAAAGAAGCCTGGGACGAGCGCGTTGCGATGATGAAACCCTATCAGGTTAACATGGACGTAATTAAAGCGACCGGTAACCCAAACGTCAAATTTATGCACTGCCTGCCTGCATTCCACAATGATGAAACAATCCTTGGCGCAGAAGTGGCAGAAAAATATGGCATGAAAGGGCTCGAAGTCACCGAAGAGGTCTTTGAATCTGAGTACTCCATCGTTTTTGATGAGGCGGAAAACCGCATGCATACAATCAAAGCCGTGATGGTCGCCACGCTGGGAAACTAACCCGCTTTCTGAGTGAGAAAACAGGGTAAACCGCGTACTGCGCGGTTTCTATTTCCCAACAGAGCCATATCACTATTCCTACCTTGCACCGGACAAAAATGGGCGTATAATCCTCCGCAATTTGTCAAAAAAACGAACCGGAATGCCAAATTTAGTGACATTACTGACTGCTAAAACCTGCCGGCTCCCGGCATTGGCCCCCTTTTTCGTTTTTACTGTATTCAAAAAAGCCTCCTTATCGGGAGGCTTTTTTTTGACCAAAATGTACCACCACTGCGGCTGTTAATTGCCCAAAAATAACAGCACATGGAATCTGTTAAGGGAGAGAAGGCATGGCGACCTCGCTACACAACAAACACATCATCTCCATCCCGGAGTTATCCCGTGAAGAGCTAGAACTTATCGTCGATATTGCCGGTAAACTCAAAGCAGAGCCCAACCCTACCTTGCTGAAAAACAAGGTCGTGGCAAGCTGCTTCTTCGAGGCGTCCACCCGAACCCGCCTGTCTTTCGAAACTGCGGTTCAGCGTCTTGGCGGCACCGTGATTGGTTTCCCAGACGGCGGCAACACCTCTTCAGGAAAAAAAGGCGAAACTCTGTCTGACTCAGTGCAGGTGATCTCTTCTTACGTCGACGCCTTTGTCATGCGCCACCCGAAAGAAGGGGCGGCACGGCTGGCCTCAGAATTTTCAAGGGGAGTTCCTGTTATCAATGGTGGTGATGGCGCGAACCAACACCCAACCCAAACCCTGCTGGATCTGTTCAGTATCTACGAAACCCAGGGCCGTCTGGATAACCTGAAAGTGGCGATGGTGGGCGACCTAAAATACGGACGCACTGTCCATTCTCTGACCCAAGCGCTGTCAAAATTCGATAGCAACCAATTCTACTTCATTGCGCCGGAAGCACTGGCAATGCCGGATTACATTCTGGAAGAGCTCGACGAACAAGGTATTCCTTACAGTTTGCATGCCAGCATCGAAGATGTGGTGCCAGAGCTCGATATCCTTTATATGACCCGGGTACAAAAAGAGCGTCTTGACGAGTCAGAATACCAACACATCAAAGCCGCTTTCATTTTGGATACCCCGCAACTTACCAACGCCCGCGACAACCTGAAAGTTCTCCATCCATTGCCACGGGTAGATGAAATCACCGTCGCAGTTGATAAAACCCCTTACGCTTACTATTTCGAACAAGCAGAAAACGGGGTGTATGCACGCCAGGCATTGCTGGCACTGGTTATTAACGGAAGCATTTAAGGCAGGAGAAACATCATGGGAAAAGATCACAAACTACAGGTTGAAGCCATCAAGAACGGCACCGTTATCGACCACATCCCTGCCAATATCGGCTTTAAAGTGATGAAGCTGTTCAAGCTGCACAAGACCAATGAGCGCGTAACGGTTGGTCTTAACCTGCCTTCATCCGCCCTTGGTGCCAAAGATCTTATCAAGATTGAAAATATCTTCGTCAGTGAAGAGCAGGCACAGCAGCTGGCGCTGTATGCCCCCAATGCCACCGTCAACCAAATCGAAAACTATGAAGTGGTAGCCAAACTGCCACTGACACTGCCCAAAAGCATCCAGGGTGTATACCGTTGTCCGAACAGCAACTGTATTACCCACGATGAAAAAGCCGTGGAAAGCAGCTTTAATGTCATCGAAAAGGCCGACGATGTGTATCTGAAGTGCAAATACTGCGAGAAAGTGTTCTCCCGGGAGATCATGACCGAAAACCATTAGGGTTTCAGCCAACACCCCGAAGGGCGACAGCCTTTCCTGCCCTTCATCCCATTGAAAAGCCAACCTTGTTGTTGGCTTTTCTTGCCGATGAACGCCATCACCGGCCATTTCAGGGATAAAATGTGATGGACTGGGTTTACGACGGCGCTGGCTCAGTGCAGACTAAGCCCGCATCCAACATAATTGTTTAGATTAAGGATAAATTAATGACTAAAGTGCTTCACACTGAAAAGGCGCCTGCAGCAATTGGCCCATACATTCAAGGCGTCGATCTGGGCAACATGGTGCTGACTTCAGGCCAGATCCCGGTCAACCCTGAGACCGGTGAAGTGTCCCCAGATATTGCCGTTCAAGCACGTCAATCCCTGGAAAACGTGAAAGCGGTGGTTGAGTCTTCGGGCCTGACAGTTGGCGACATCGTCAAGCTGACTGTATTCGTCAAAGATCTGAACGACTTTGGCACCGTTAACGACGTGTATGGCAAGTTCTTCGATGAACACGGTGTCGAACACTACCCAGCACGTTCATGTGTTGAAGTTGCACGTCTGCCAAAAGACGTGGGCATTGAAATCGAAGCGATTGCTGTACGCAAATAAGCTCTAGGGCCGTTGCCCCTAAGCACCAAGATTGAAAAAGCGACCATAGCCGGTCGCTTTTTGTTTTTCTGAGCACCACTATGCGGCGAGCTGTAAAGACACCCTATCCAGCACCTGACGGAACCAAGCGGTGAACTGCTCCGGCTTTTTCTGAAGCGCTTCGCTGATCTCACGCTCTGTCCACCAACGCCAGTCCATCACCTCTTCCGGATTCGGCACCACATCGACATCATCCACACAGCTGACAATGATCTGATCCAGTTCATGTTCGGTCAGCCCATTATCAAGCTCAGCGCGATAGCAAAACCTGTCACCCAACGCCAAATCCAGTGAGGCAACAATACCAAGCTCTTCATTCAGGCGACGCCTGGCTGCCACGTCAACCGGCTCACCCTGCATGGGGTGAGAACAGCAGGTGTTGGTCCAAAGCCCGCCACTGTGATACTTGCCCAGTGCGCGTTGCTGCAGAAGATACTCACGTCCTGCCGGTGTTTCACGGTAAATCATCACAGAAAATGCCAGGTGCAATAGCCCTTGCTGGTGGGCAGCCAGTTTTTCTGCCAGCCCCGTCGGCTCGCCACTTTCTGTTACCAGAACGACCTGATCTCTCAGCATAATCTATTACTTCTCATACAAACTAAACGCGCCAAAAACAACAAAAGGATACGCGGCTGCGTATCCTTTAGGTTTATCACTACTCAATCTGTTGAGTAGTTTATTACTTCTTGTTCAGTTCGGCTACTTCTGCATCCAACTCTGCCAGCTTAGCCGCCATGATGTCATGGCATTTCTGTGCCAGTTCGCGCACGTTCTCTTTGCCGTAGCCTTCCGTTGAAATCGGATCCATCACTTCAACAATAATATTACCGTTGTCACCCCGTGATGCACTCAGGTGATTGGTTGAACTGCACACGATAGGCACGATAGGAACCCCTGCCCCCACAGCAGCATGGAATGCACCGGTTTTAAACGGCAGAAGACCGCGTCCGCGTGAACGGGTGCCTTCCGGGAACAGCCATACCGACACATCATTGTCCTTGATTTGGTCAACCACCTGGCCAATGGTGCCCACCGCCTTGCTGCGGTTGTTGCGATCAATCAGGATGTTACCGGTTAGCCAGTACAAGGTGCCAAAGATAGGGATATACGCCAGGCTTTTCTTGCCGACTGTCACTGCCCGGGGACGTACAGCATTGGACACCGTCACCAAATCCCAGTTGCTCTGGTGGTTGGCAATATACACACAGGTTCCCACGGCTTTTGACGCTTCACTCTGGCGCAGGTGAAGTTTGATCCCGAACAGGGATGACAATTTGCCGAATAAACGGCCAAAGGTATAAACGTGCTTTGGATTTCTCGGGCTGAACAGGCAGTAACCACAACCGAATACAAACATGACAATCGCAAACAGCGCGACAGCCAACAGTCGCAGTATAAAGTACATTCACATTCTCCTAACACCATTTCGCCGCAAAGAATCGGGCATCCAGCCCTGCGGTCGGGTAAAAATTACAGCGTACACATGTTCGCTAAAATAAGTTGCGCCTAGTATATACTCAAACAACTCTGTCTAACACACCAGAAAAAGCCCTCCGGAGAGGGCTTTTCTTATTCAGCGTCCATCGCCTCAGGCTCGGCGCTTTCTGGCTTGGCAATCTCAATGGCGGTGACGCGCTGCAAACCTCGCGGCAACATTGAACCCCGCCGGCCACGCTCGCCACGGAAATTATCGATGTCTGTTGGCTTGAGTGACAGCTTGCGCTTACCTGCATGCAGGGTGACTGACGCCCCCTGCGGGATCACGAACAGTTGTGACAACAGCTCTTCGCGCGCCTTTGCCCGCGCCGAAGGAATGTTGATGATCTTGTTCCCTTTACCTTTACCCAGCTGTGGCAGCTCTTTCACCGGGAAGACCAGCATACGGCCTTCGTTGGTAATGGCCACGATATCGTCGGTTTCAATATCCAGCACACGCTGCGGCGGCATCACTTCAGCCGCCTGGGGCAGGCTCAACAAGGCTTTACCGCTGCGGTTTTTCGACAGCAGATCGTCTTGCTTACAGACAAATCCGTAACCGGCATCGGATGCCATCAGTACCAGATTGTCGTTCTCCCCCATCATCACATGACGCACTGCTGTTCCTGCAGTGATGTTCAGGCGACCGGTGATTGGCTCACCCTGACTGCGTGCCGATGGCAGTGTATGGGACTCCAGCGCATAGCTGCGGCCATCACTGCCGATAAACACCACGGGCTGGTTGCTTTTACCCCGGGCAGATGCCAGATAGCTGTCGCCGGATTTATAGCTCAGTGAGGTTGGGTCAACATCATGGCCTTTGGCATGACGGATCCAACCTTTTTCTGACAACACCACAGTGATCGGCTCACTCGGGATCAGGTCACGTTCCGTCATCGCTTTCGCTTCTGCACGCTCAACCAGTGGTGAGCGGCGCTCATCACCGTATTTTTCGGCATCGGCGAGGATCTCTTTTTTCAGCAGGGTGTTCATGCGACGCTCAGAACCCAGCACTTTTTCCAGCTGCTCACGTTCTTTATTCAGTTCATCCTGCTCACCGCGGATCTTGATCTCTTCAAGCTTCGCCAACTGGCGCAGTTTGATTTCAAGGATCGCTTCAGCCTGTTTCTCGCTGAGGCCAAAGCGGCTCATCAGCTCTTTTTTCGGCTCATCTTCAGTGCGGATGATCTCAATCACTTCATCAATGTTGAGATAGGCAGCCAGTAAACCTTCCAGAATGTGCAGGCGTGCCAGCACTTTATCCAGACGGTATTGCAGGCGACGACGCACGGTTTCACGGCGGAACTCCAGCCATTCAGTCAGGATTTTTAGCAAGCCTTTCACCTGAGGACGGCCATCAAGGCCAATCATATTCAGGTTAACGCGGTAGCTCTTTTCCAGATCCGTCGACACAAACAGGTGATTCATCAACTGTTCGCAGTCCACACGGTTTGAACGCGGTACGATCACGATCCGGGTAGGGTTCTCATGATCCGACTCATCACGCAGGTCATCCACCATCGGCAGCTTCTTCGCGCGCATCTGGTTGGCGATTTGCTCCAGAAGCTTCGCGCCCGATACCTGATGTGGCAGCGCGGTGATCACGATATCGCCATTGTCTTTATGCCAGCGGGCGCGCATTTTGATTGAGCCACGACCATCACGGTACAGCTTTTTAAGCTCAACCTGCGGGGTAATGATTTCCGCTTCAGTCGGATAGTCCGGTCCTTTAACGTGCTCAAGCAGGCCGTCTAAATCCAGTGTGGGTGAATCAATCAATGCCACCAGCGCATTCGCCACTTCACGGGCGTTATGCGGAGGAATATCCGTCGCCATACCCACAGCAATACCGGTCACGCCGTTCAGCAGGATATGCGGCAGGCGCGAAGGCAACGCTTTCGGCTCCTTCATGGTGCCATCGAAGTTTGGCTGCCAATCGACGGTGCCCTGCCCTAATTCAGACAGCAGCACTTCAGAAAAGCGGGAGAGACGCGATTCGGTGTAACGCATCGCCGCGAAGGATTTGGGATCGTCCGGCGCACCCCAGTTACCCTGACCATCTACCAGTGGGTAGCGGTAAGAGAATGGTTGCGCCATCAGCACCATGGCTTCATAACAGGCCGAATCGCCGTGCGGGTGATATTTACCCAGCACGTCACCCACGGTGCGGGCAGATTTCTTGTATTTGGCTGTGGCTGACAGCCCCAGCTCAGACATTGCATAAATGATGCGGCGTTGTACCGGTTTCAGGCCGTCACCGATAAAAGGCAGTGCACGGTCCATGATGACGTACATCGAATAGTTGAGGTATGCATCCTCAGTAAACTTCCTTAATGGAAGCTGTTCGACACCGTCATAAGTGATATCAGTCATTGAAAACGTCCGATCTTAGAATCTTATAAAATCTCAACCAGCTCAGCCATGTCGCCTTTGTCTTGTAACCAATGGCGACGATCTTCTGCGCGTTTTTTCCCCAGAAGCATGTCCATCATACGGTCAGTTTCTTCCTGATCGTCAATAGTCAGCTGTACCAGACGGCGGGTATTCGGGTCCATGGTGGTCTCGCGCAGCTGCAGTGGATTCATTTCACCCAGACCTTTAAATCGCTGCACATCAATTTTGGCGCGCTTCTGGCTCAACCGTTCAAGGATGCCGGCTTTCTCTTCGTCATCCAGCGCGTAATAGACCTCTTTGCCGCAGTCGATACGGTACAGTGGTGGCATTGCAACATACACATGGCCGGCTTTTACCAGCGCGCGGAAATGTTTTACAAACAGGGCACAAAGCAGGGTCGCGATATGCAGACCGTCGGAGTCCGCATCGGCGAGGATACAGATCTTGCCGTAGCGCAGGCCGCTCAGATCGTCGCTGTCAGGATCGATACCGAGTGCCACAGAAATATCGTGCACTTCCTGGGAAGCCAGTACCTGATCGGCGGAGACTTCCCAGGTGTTCAGGATCTTACCGCGAAGCGGCATGATAGCCTGAAATTCACGGTCGCGGGCCTGTTTGGCCGATCCACCTGCCGAGTCACCCTCAACCAGGAACAGTTCAGTGCGTGACAGGTCCTGCATGGAGCAATCCGTCAACTTGCCGGGCAATGCTGGGCCTGACGCCACTTTCTTACGCACCACTTTTTTCGCCGCGCGCATACGACGGTGCGCGTTGGCAATACAGACTTCTGCCAGCTGCTCAGCAAGTTGTGGACGCTCATTCAGCCACAGGCTAAAGGAATCTTTTACCACCCCGGAGACAAACGCCGCGCACTGGCGTGAAGAGAGGCGCTCTTTGGTCTGGCCGGCAAACTGTGGATCCTGCATTTTCACTGACAGCACGTACGCACAGCGATCCCAGATATCATCTGCCGTCAGCTTCACACCGCGTGGCAGCAGGTTGCGGAATTCACAAAACTCACGCATGGCATCCAGAAGCCCTTGGCGCAGACCGTTGACGTGGGTGCCACCTTGCGCAGTCGGGATCAGGTTAACGTAACTCTCAGTGATGAGCTCGCCCCCTTCCGGCAGCCAAATCACCGCCCAGTCAGCCGCTTCATTCGACGCGCTGAATTCACCGACAAAGGGCTCTTCCGGCAGCAGTTCATACCCTCTAACGCCTTCCGCCAGGTACTCTTTCAAACCACTTTCATAGCACCACGTAATGGTTTCATCCGTGTTTTTGTCGGTGAAAACAATCTCAAGACCAGGACACAATACCGCTTTGGCTTTCAGGATATTTTTCAGGCGGGAAACAGAGAATTTCGGCGAATCAAAATAAGAGGCATCAGGCCAGAAATGGACACGGGTGCCCTTGGCCCGTCGGCCACAGGTACCGGTGACGGTCAGCTCCTGCACTTTTTCGCCATGTTCGAAGGCAATGTCATATACCTGCCCATCACGTTTTACCGAGACTTCCACACGCTTTGACAAGGCATTGACCACTGAAATACCTACGCCATGCAAACCACCGCTGAACTGATAGTTCTTGTTGGAGAACTTACCCCCGGCGTGGAGTTTACACAGGATCAGCTCAACCCCGGACACCCCTTCTTCCGGGTGGATATCCACCGGCATGCCCCGGCCGTCATCGATAACCTCAAGGGACTGATCCGCATGAAGGATAACTTCCACTTTCCGTGCATGCCCTGCCAATGCCTCATCGACACTGTTGTCGATAACTTCTTGACCGAGATGGTTCGGACGGGTCGTGTCTGTATACATACCGGGACGACGACGCACCGGTTCAAGACCATTGAGAACCTCAATGGATCCCGCGTTATAAACTTGCTCTGTCATAGATGATTGGTTTTCTAAATTTTGTCACATGGTCAGTGATGCCCCGCCAGCTTGTCAAATATTGCCACGGCTGACGGGGTTATTCTGTGAGTTGTGGTCACAGTCCCAGGAATTGAATGATGTCAGCGGGGTATCTGTCGAACCCGACAAAAGCATGATCGCCACCGGGCTCAACCGTCTGCTTGCATCCTTGATACTTGGTGACGGCATCTCTGAAATCAAGTACCTCATCGCCTTCTTGCTGCAGCAGCCACAGGTTTTCCGGTTTGGCAATGGATACCACGTCCAACGCTTTAAGCTCATCCATATGGTGTGGCTCAAGCCAGTATTTTTCGCCGGTATAGGGATTTTGCTGCGCGCCAAGGTAACCGGCCAGCAATTCGTAAGGCTTAACTGCCGGATTAATCAAGGCGGCACGGAAGCCGTATTTGGCGTTTAACCAGGTCGAGAAATAACCACCGAGAGAACTCCCCACCAAACCAATGCAATAGTCGTTTTTATAGGTCTCAACAACTTGCTGGAGTTGAGCTGCAGCTTCGGCAGGGTAGCAGGCGAGACGGGGAACTTCCAGCTTTATGTCCGGACGATGCAACCTACACCAAGTCTGCATTTGTTGTGCTTTTGCCGACAATGGCGAGCTGTTGAAACCGTGAATATAGAGAAGCAAGGAAGGCATATCAGGACCTAGTAACCGGATGAATTCATGTCTGGTTGAAAATCCGTGCCTTTCAGTCGACCTACATAACTGGAAATCGTACCGTCATGGTGTAATTCAATCTCACGCCAGCCTGGATTGGTCGTATCGAGCGCAAAGTCATCGGAATCTGGCTTGAATTGGATGCAGGTAGACGGCGCTGCCATCACGCGACAGCCTTTGTAGTGTGTATCCAGCGCCTGATGGATATGTCCACAAACCACACCTTTCACATTAGTGTGTCTGTCCACCACAGTCCAGAATTCATCCCGGTTATGTAATTGATGTTGATCCAGCCAGGCACTGCCAGCAGGAAGTGGATGATGGTGAAGCAGCACTAGGGTATAACGCTCAGAGTGGGTTACCAGAGCCAAATCCAGAAGTGCCAGTTGCGCCTCAGAGAGTCTTCCGTGTGGGACACCCTTTACCTGACTGTCCAGAATGACCAGCTGCCAATGCTCCCCCATCAGAACAACGTCGCTGCGCTGAAGGGGAGATTGTGCCAGAACAGTTTGCATTTCAGGCTGGAAATCATGGTTACCCGGCAACCAAAAACAGGGTTGCGTCCAGTGGGAAATACCATCAACAAAACGTTGGTAGGATTCAGCAGTATGGTCCTGCGAAATGTCACCGGTCGCTATCATGGCATCGAATTCAACCCCCAAGGATTGAATATTTTCGACCACAGCCTGAAAGCTTGCAGCTGTATTCACCCCCAGCAGACTGCCATAAGGGTCGGCAAACAGGTGGGTATCTGTAATTTGTAACAACCGGACGCTCTGGCTGTATTGACTAGGTTGATGGCTTATCCGCAACGTCTTGAAAACCTTGATCGTAAATGCGTGCCTATGCACGTCAAACTAATAAATTATATTCTGTTTTGTGATACCGTTTCGCAGGCAATGCGCGAGCCAGTCAGCAAGGAAAGCATTTACCTGGTGCTTTTCATCCCTCTGGTGCATACGCGGGTTGGGATAATCATAACGCGGCTTAATGCGAGAAATCTGCTGAGTGGTACACACTTCAGCGACACGTGCATCGTGATACATACGCACTGTCAGTCTGGGGCGCAAATAGTGAGGGGCATCCCCACGTAGCCAGATATCCAGTAAGGTGGTGTAGCGTGTCGATTCCAGAATATCCATCTGGTATTCATTACCCTGGATGTCGTAGACACGGGACGTCCCCACATCATCGTCACGCGGCATCAGTCTAAGCAATTTGGCGTAGTTGGTCTCATACATGCGCATCAGCGCATTCAAATTAACCCTGTACTTTTGCTTCAACCTACCTCCATTCCAGCACAACCTGACTGGCCCGCTTATACTACCGCGCGCAACGTTTCCCTGTTCAATGCCAGCCATTGCAGCGCAATGATCGAAGCGGCATTTTCAATTTTGCCCTCATTCATCCATTGCATAGCCGTCATAAACGGCACCACATGGACAAGAATATCTTCATCTTCTTCGGCCAACCCATGCACGCCACCTGCCTGCGAAGCATCCACGATACCAAGGTAAAGATGAATGCGCTCCGAGCAACCACCTGAGCTTGACAGGTAACGGGTCATCGGCAGCAGCTTTTGCACGTTAAGACCGGCTTCTTCCTCAGCTTCACGCACAGCCACCGCTTCCGGGGTTTCATCTTTATCGATGATCCCAGCGACAATCTCGAGTTGCCAGGGAGAGTCACTTGCCACCATGGCCCCCACGCGAATTTGCTCGACCATCACCACCTTGTCTGAAACAGGGTCGTAAGGCAGCATCGCTACTGCATGTCCACGCTCAAAAAGCTCGCGTTCAATCGGTCCACTCCAGCCTCCAGAAAAAAGTCGGTGCCGGAAGCGGTATTTCACCATCTTGAAGTAACCATTATAGACAACGTCATTGGCCTCAATGGTGACATCGTCCTGTCCAAACTGGGATGGGCTATTTTGCTGCGGCACAGCGTATCCCTCTACTCCTGTAATCAGGAGGCAAATAATAAATGGTCAAAAGACGAGACTGCAACGTTATACCCCGACTTTTTTGGTATAGATTGCAGAATTATTTGAATGCCTTTATGGTTCTGACAGTTTTACAATGAATTTTTCTCAAGAAACCATCACATTGTCAGTTCCAAGCAAGCCTCCATGGTTTAAACTAAGGCTAGCCGTAAGGTCCGGATACCTTTTGATAACTGACCAAATAATTATACGTTCAGGGATTACTGACTATGAAAAAATTGCTCCCCCTTTTTATCGGGGTTGCGCTGGGTACCGCCGCTCCTCTGGCAAGCGCTGATGATCTGATTCAGGTTTACGAGCAGGCGAAGCAAAGCGACCCTCAACTTCTGCAAGCAGCAGCCACTAAGGATGCTGCCTTTGCGGCGGTGGATACCAACCGTGGTACACTGCTGCCACAAATCAATCTGCAAGCGGGTTACAATCTCTCCCGTAACAGTGACAACATTGTGAGTGACACAAACACCCTCACGGCGGGTGTAACCCTGAAGCAGGAGTTGTTTGAGCAAAACAGTTGGATCAACTTGGATATCGCTGAAATCACTGCCCGCCAAGCAGATGCGGTTTACGCGGCGGAGCAGCAGGGGCTCATTCTTCGTGTTTCCCAAGCGTACTTCAATGTGTTGCGTGCTATTGACGATCTAATTTTTGTCCGCGCTGAAAAAGCAGCAGTGGGTCGTCAACTGGAACAGACCAAACAACGTTTTGAAGTGGGTCTTTCTGCCATCACCGATGTGCATGACGCGCAGGCACAATATGACGCTGTACTGGCACAGGAAATCCTGTCAGAAAATGAAGTCTCCAACAGCTACGAGGCACTGCGTGAAATCACGGGTACCCGTCATTCAGACCTGTATATCCTGAATACCAAAACCTTCTCGGCAACCCGCCCCCAACAAACGGTTGAGGAGCTGGTCAAACGCGCAGAAGAAGGCAACCTGAACCTGCTGGCACAACGTATTTCCCGTGATGCGGCAAAAGAACGTATCAGCCTGGCAGAATCTGGACATCTGCCATCATTGACGCTTGATGTAGGCTATGGCTATACCGATCAGGAAAACAAGACAGACTCATCCCGTGATATCAATAATAATGAGCTAGCGGGAGGCATTAACTTCAATATGCCTCTGTACAGCGGTGGTTCTATCAGTGCTGGCGTAAAAGAAGCGCAGTTCAGGTATGTGGCTGCCTCTGAGCAGTTGGAAGGGACGTACCGTACAACCGTGAAAGATGTGCGTGCGTTCTACAACAACATCAACGCCAGCATTGGTGCACTGCGTGCCTATGAGCAAACCGTGATTTCACAACGGTCAGCATTGGAAGCCACCGAAGCCGGTTTTGAAGTGGGTACCCGAACCATTGTTGACGTACTGGATGCAACCCGCCGTCTGTATGACGCCAACCGCAACCTGTCCAACGCACGTTATGACTATATCCTGAATGTGCTGCAATTGCGTCAGGCTATCGGGACACTGAGTGAACAAGACCTGGTTGATATTAACAACGGTCTGTTGCCACCGAAAAAGTAATGGTTGCCAAACATGAAAAAGGCGCCTGTTGAAAGGGCGCCTTTTTTCTGTTCAGTCAGCCAGCAATAAGCATTACGCTTTGTTGTGGCCACCCAGAATAGAATTGATGATCTCAGAGGTTGAACAACCTTCTTCGAAATTCAACACACGAACTTCACCGCCTGCGGCAATCACTTCTTTACCACCAGCAATCTCTTCCGGTTTATAGTCTCCGCCTTTCACCAACATGTTTGGCAACACTTCGCTGATAAGGCGCTGTGGCGTTTCTTCACTGAATGGCACCACCCAATCTACAGCGCCTAACCCCGCCAGCACAGCCATACGGCGATCGGTCGGATTTACCGGACGACCCGGTCCTTTCAGTCCACGAACAGACTCATCGGTATTCACCGCCACAATCAGGCGATCGCCCAGTTTCGCCGCTTCATTAAGATAAGCCACATGACCGGCATGTAAAATGTCGAAACACCCGTTGGTCATCACCACTTTCTCGCCACGAGACTGTGCCATCTGCACCGCAGCTTTCAGTTGATCTTCAGTCACGACACCATAACCGGAATGATGGCTGCCATGCACCGCTTCCGTCAGTTCAATCGTCGACAGCGTGGACGTTCCCAGTTTACCGACCACCACGCCGGCTGCTGCATTCGCCAGCGCACACGCATCTTCAAACGGCTTACCCGCCGCCAAAGACGCAGCCACGACCGAAATCACGGTATCACCGGCACCGGTCACGTCATACACCTCTTTGGCCAATGTGGGCAGGTTCAGCGGCTCGTGGCCAGCACGAATCAGTGTCATGCCATTTTCACTGCGGGTCACCAGCAACGCGTTAAACTCAAACTTCTCAATCAGCGCCAGGCCACGCTCAACAATCTCTTCTTCCGTACGACAGGCCCCTACTACCGCCTCAAACTCACTCATGTTTGGCGTCAACATGGTCGCACCGCGATAGCGTTCAAAATCTGTACCTTTGGGATCGACCAACGTCACCACACCCGCCTTGCGGGCCAACTGGATCATTGGCTGAACATTTGCCAATGCGCCTTTGGCATAATCTGACAGGATCATCACTTTGGTGTTTGACAGTGCCGCTTCAATACGGGACAAGATTGGCTGCACATCCACATCGTGGAAACCTTCTTCAAAGTCCAAGCGGATCAGCTGCTGGTTACGACTCATAACGCGCAGTTTGGTGATAGTTGGGTAGTCCAGCAGCTCCACAAAATCACACGCCACGTTTAACGATCCCAGGGTGTCTTTTAGCACCTGAGCCTGCTCATCCTGACCTACAAGACCAATCAGTTGTGCCTTCCCGCCCAACGCTGCAATGTTCATTGCCACGTTTGCTGCACCGCCCGGACGTTCTTCTGTCTGGTTGATTTTCACCACAGGTACCGGCGCTTCCGGGGAGATACGTCCCGTTGGGCCATACCAGTAGCGATCAAGCATCACGTCTCCAACAACCAGAACATTAGCTTGCTGATAGTCAGGCAAAGTCAGTTTCATTGTTTTCTCCAAGGAAAAAGGAACGTCGGCGATATTATCATAAAGACTTCACAGCAACAGCCATACCGACAACAACTCACGCCGTCTATATCCGCGCCACCGCAATCCAGTACCTTCAGGCAACTTGGGCCACTGATAGGATCTGCCGACGAGCCCTGACTATTTCAAACATTTCGGTATACAATGGCGCCTCATTTTTACCGTTTGATTCAGGAAACACGACCACGCTATGAGCAGCCATTCTGAAGCGCCAACTTTCCAATTGTCTTTCCTTCACCCCAGGTACTGGCACACCTGGATGGGTGTCGGAGTGATGTTTTTGATCAGTTGGTTACCGTACCGTGTGCAACGCTTCCTTGGCCGGAAACTTGGCCGGCTGATCATGAAGTTTTTCAAAAGTCGTAAGAAAATTGCCGCACGCAACCTTGAGCTTTGCTTTCCAGAAATGACAGGGGGCGAGCGTGAAGCCCTGCTCAAAGAAAACTTCGAGCATATGGGCTTAGCATTTTTTGAAACCTGTATGGCGTGGTTTTGGCCAGCCTGGCGAATTAGAAAGCACATAAAATATGAAGGTTTTGAACAGATTGCCGATTTCAAAGCACGCAAAAAAGGGGTGCTGATTGTTGCCGTGCATTCTTTCAACCTGGAACTTGGCGCCCGTGCATTTGGCCTGCATACACCCGGGTTTGGTGTATACAGGCCAAACACCAATCCCGTTTATGATTGGTTTCAATACTGGGGAAGGTGTCGCGAAAACAAACTGATCGACCGCTGCGACGTTAAACAGATGATCAGACGATTAAAGCAAGGGGAATTGGTCTGGTATGCGCCGGATCATGACTATGGACGTCACCGTTACGCATGGGCCCCATTATTTGCCGTAGAAAACGCTTGCACAACGACAGGCACCCATCTTCTTGCGTCTGCCAGCAGGTGTGATGTGGCGACATTTACCATTACCCGCGACAGGGAAGGTACCGGTTACACTTTGACGCTGGATCCGCCAATGGAGGCTTTTCCCTATGATGATGCAAACGCCTCCGCCGCATACACCAACACGTTTATTGAGCGATCTATTATGCGGGCACCAGAGCAATATATGTGGCTGCATCGCCGTTTCAAAAGCCGCCCCGACGGTGAGCCATCGTTATACGACTGATGTGCGAGGTAACTCGATGCTGTTTTTCTCTCTACTCTTTAGGGCTCCATCCACTCTTTCCATGCTGCTTTCACTGCCTCGCGCTCTGCGGTAAATGCCGCATCATCAACTTCCACAGGGGCGTCCAGCAGGTTCAGACGGTGGATTTCATCGCGCATCGCCACATAGGCATCACGCAGGGTCAGTGCCTGTGGTGTGCTTAAAATGCCGGCCTGGGCCATGTCTTCCAGAATACGGACATTGTCACTCCAGCGCATCAAAGCGGGTTCATCGTGGGCATTGGCCAGCACAAAGAACTGGGTCATAAACTCAATGTCTGTGATCCCGCCGGGATCCTGTTTGATGTGAAATTTACCTTTTTCTTTGCTGCCCAGGTGGTCGCGCATTTTATGACGCATCTCAACCACATCTTTACGGAGAGCATCCCTGTCACGCGCTTTGGTCAGTATGCGCTTACGCACGTCCGAAAAGCCTTTTGCCAGCAACGTATCGCCGTAGATCAAGCGGGTACGCACTAACGCCTGATGCTCCCATGTCCAGGCTTCGGTGTTCTGGTATTCCTCGAACGATTCCAGTGTGGTCACCAGCATGCCGGAAGCACCGGATGGACGCAGGCGGGTGTCAATGTCATACAACACACCGGATGCCGTGCGGGTTGAAAACAGGTGGACAATGCGCTGAGCAAGGCGAAGATAGAACTGGCGACCGTCTATCTCTTTGGGGCCATCAGTATAGCTGTCAACGGGGCAATCATGGACAAACACCACATCCAAATCCGAGTTATACCCGAGCTCGATACCACCAACCTTGCCATAGCCAATCACCGCAAATCCCCGTCCATCACGCCCGGCAAGGTGGGAGGGCTGGCCATATTTCTCTGTCATCTGGAACCAGGCCTGATTCACTACCGCTTCTACAATCGCTTCCGCCAGATAGGTCAAGTGGTCACTCACCTTCATCACAGGCAACACACCGGCAATGTCTGCTGCCGCGATACGCAGCAACTGGGTCTGCTTGAACTGGCGAATGTGCTCCATCTGCTGCTCCATATCCTCTTCCGGAATGCGGGCAAGAAAATCAAACAGTTCGTTACGGTATTGATCGAGCGGTGTTGGGTTATAGAGGTGTTGCAAATCCAGCAATTCATCCAGCAAGATGGGGTAGCTTGCCAACTTCTCTGCCACCATAGGGCTGGCACCGCAAAGTCTAACCAGTTGTGTAATAGCGCCGTGGTGCTCGTCCAGAAGTTCCAGATAGGTGGTGCGGGTAGCAATACAGATAAGCAGCTTCAGCACCCTCTCCAACACCGCGATGGCGTCCTGCCGGCAGACAATGTGGCTGAGCATCACCGGCATCAAACGGTTCACCACCTCCCGGCCACGTGGCCCTAAAGTGCGTTTTGCCAGCTCTTCCTTGAAACGCAGCAGTGCCCTGGCTTGCTCTTCGGCATGTTGCGCCGTCATATCCGTCAGGATCTTCTCAACCAGTTCCGGATCGCGCGCCGCATCCCAGATCTCGCTGAATTCAGCGGCGATCTTCTCTTCTTCGCCCTCTTCTTCATCACCGATAAGATTATCGAAGATGTCATGCACGTCCTGCATGTGAGACGCGATTTTCCCACGAAGAAGATCCCAGTTATCTTCACCCATCGCGACAGCAAGGCGCAACCTGTCGAGCTTGTTATCCGGCAGGGTCTGGGTTTGCTTATCGCCTATCGCCTGCAACAGGTTTTCCACCCGGCGCAGATAACGGTAAGCCGCTTCCAGTGTATCTGCATCCTGTGCAGGTAACAGTGCCAGCTCACGAATAGCATGTAAGGTGATAAACAAGCCACGCTTACGAAGGACAGGATCACGGCCACCCCGGATCAGCTGGAAAGACTGGACAATAAACTCGATTTCACGGATCCCGCCTGCCCCAAGCTTGATGTTGTCTGTCAGTCCGCGGCGACGTACCTCACTGCGGATCATCGCTTTCATCCGGCGCAGGGACTGGATAGCACTGAAATCGATATAGCGGCGGAACACAAATGGACGCAGCATCTGGCGCAAGCTCTGGTAACAGGCAAACTGTTCTTTGCCCATCACCCGCGCTTTGATCATGGCGTAGCGTTCCCAGTCACGCCCCTGCTCCTGATAGTAATCCTCAAGTGCCGCGAAGCTCATCACCAGCGGACCGCTGTCACCAAACGGACGCAGGCGCATATCAACGCGGTAGCAGAAGCCGTCATAGGTTTGCTGGTCAAGCGCTTTAATCAAGCGCTGACCGAGGCGGGTAAAGAACTGGGCATTGGCAATGCTGCGGCGTGCCCCCTGGGTTTCACCGTTTTCCGGATAGGTGAAGATAAGGTCGATATCAGAGGAAAAATTTAGTTCACCGCCACCCAGTTTGCCCATACCAAGGATCAGCATGGGTTGTGGGTTTCCCTCAGCATCACAAGGCGTTCCCCATTCATTGCAACAGAAACGGTACAACCAACCATAGGCTTCCATGATGATGGCTTCAGCCAGTTTGGAGAGGTGCGCCAGACTGTCATCCAGCGAGAGGGAATCATTGAAGTCATGCCAGGCCAGCCAAACCATTTCACGGCGACGGAAACGCCGAAGCTCACGGAGCAAGCCATTTTCATCCTGCTGGCTAGCAAGTTTTTCTTTCAGCGCGTTGCGGTACTGAGTCAGGCGCTGGCCACTCTCCAGATTCGCTTTCAGCCACGGCAACAAGGTTTCGTCCTGCAAAACCGATGCATTGATAAAGTCACTCAGTGCCAATGTGCGGGCAAGTGTATCCCGCTCTTTCCCTTGCCACTGTGTAAGGTTGTCCGGTTGTTTTTCAGCCAATACATCTATCGCGCAGGTTGCGCACGCTTCCAGTTCCCTAGGCAACGACATCGGTGTTCTTTCCTTTACGCTTTCAGTATCTGACAATTTATCATAAAAAAGCCCACAAAATGGTGGGCTTCTTCATTCCTAAGCGGGCATCAAACAGCAAATTCTTTGATTTTCAGATCCAGTTGTTCCGCATTGCCCTGCATGCTCTCTGATGTATTGGCAAGCTCTGTGACTACCGTCACTGAAGCTTCAACCAGCTCACGCACATTGGTCAGATTCTGGTTCATTTCATCCGCCACCGAGGCCTGCTGCTCAGCCGCTGTTGCAATATGGAAGTTCATGTCATTAATTTGGCAGATTTGCTCAACAATCAGGTTCAGTTCCTCCCCGGCGTTGCTGACAGACTCGACGCTTGCTACTGCTTCTACCACGCTTTGCTCCATCAGGCCAACGGCCTTCTGTGCAGACGATTGCAGCTGGGTGATCATGTCCTGGATTTCTACGGTCGCTTTCTGGGTATTCTGCGCCAGGTTACGCACTTCATCGGCAACCACTGCAAATCCCCGACCCGCTTCACCGGCACGTGCCGCTTCAATCGCCGCGTTCAGTGCCAGCAGGTTGGTTTGCTCCGAAATGCCCTGAATAGTAACCACCACCGAGCTGATTTTCTCCACACGCTCTTCTACCTGGTTCACCACACTCGCGGATTCCCTGATGTCTTCAGACAGTTTGTTAATGGTGGAAATGGTGTTGCTCACATACAGCTGACCGTTGGCGACCTGCTGGCGTGACGCTTCAGTTGCCTGTGATGCCGCACGAGCATGACTGGCAACATCCTGAACAGTCGATGTCATTTCACTCATCGCCGATGCCAGCTGGTCTATCTCACCAAACTGTTCCTTGGCTGACTCACGGGTTTCATCCATGCTGACGCTCATCACTTCCGCAATGGAGTACAACTCTTCAGAAGAACTGCGCTGGGTCTTGATCACGCTGGCAAGCTGAACGCGGCTCTTTTCCAGTTCACGGGCAAGCTCACCAAATTCATCCTTACAATCCATCACCACAGGGATACTCAGGTTTTTCTGTGCCATGTTACGCATGCCATTGGTCAGGCATTTGATTTGGCGTAGCATCAGGCTGGAAGCACCAAACAGAATCACCATAAATGCCACAATCATCAAGGCAGTTTGCCAGACCATCTGCATCAGATATGCGTTGTAATACTGCTCGGCAGCAGAATCAGGTTGTGACGACACCGCCATCCAATCGCTGTTACCCACTGGCACGGCAATGCCATGACGGGCTTCATCAGCCAAATGGTAAGCAAAGCCACTTGGGGTGTTACGGAATACTTCTGTGAGCAGGCGACCATTTTCCAGTGGCAGATTCAAGCCATCAAGCCTCTTGATCGTCGGGTGCGCCAATACCTGGCCGGATTGACGGTTTACCAGATAAATGTATTGGTCAATGGTGCTGGTCGCATTCTCTTGCTTAACCACATGCTCAAGCAATGCAACACCATCCTCCTTGGCCAACAATGTCTGCGCCAGCTCAGCGCTACGAAGCGCCAAGCTATAGCTTTGGGCTTCAGTCATCTCTTTAACAGAGTCACGAAACGTATTAGCATCCCACAGTTGTTTTACTACCAGCAGCAAGGTACTGAACACCATTAACAGTATGAGTTTGGGGACAAGTTTGATGTTAGCAGCGGCCTTTTCCCCAGGCCTGAATATCATCTGTGACATTCGTGATGACTCCTTGATAGTTGCACCGCGTAAACTGCGATACAGTAGAGATAATGCAAGCTAAAACAGGCACTAGGTATCTGCCGATCATCAATGCCGGTGAAGATAACCTGCCTTCGTTTATTAACGGCAAAACAGGTATTTTATTGAGCGATGAGTGAAAACGATTCAAAAAACTTAGATCTGAATCCAATGGGATTATTAAGTCTGTTGCTTTCTTTTGTCTCACTGTGCATCGTCACCACTTTGTTATTACTGCCGAAAAACACGCCCCTTTATACCTTATTACTGGGCATAGACACGCTGATCTGCCTGATATTTTTGCTCCAAATCACGACACACTTTCTTAAAAGTGACAGAAAAATCACTTATTTGAGAAAACATTGGATTGATATTCTTGCCAGCATTCCTGTGATAGAAGCCCTGCGTTTTGCCCGCATTTTCCAGATATTCCGGGTTATCCGGTTAATACAGCAGAGTCATTCCCTGCTCAGCTATATGAACGAAAACCGCAACGAAACCACCATGGCAACCATCCTGTTGCTGCTGACGGTCATCGTATCGACGGGTTCAGCGACGATATTTGTACTTGAAAGTCCGGCCGATGAAGCCAATATCACCAGCTTGATGGATGCGATGTGGTGGGTTTTTGTCACTATCTCGACCGTAGGATACGGAGATCATTATCCGGTCACGTCAGCCGGCCGGGCAGTCGCCATTATTGTGATCATTTGTGGTGTGGGAATTTTCGGTGCAATCACCGGTTTGGTGACTTCCTACGTCACTAAGCCCCAGAAGAAAGAGCAGGAAAAGAAAGCACGCAGCCGTGAAGTATTGGAACAACTCTTGAACCAGCAAAATGAGATGATGACGCGCCTTGCAGCAATTGAGAAAAAACTGGAGCAAATATCACCTGAGGCGCCTTCACAAGCTCAAAAATAACGCCCCCAAGTGCCAGAGTCTACTGACCTTTTACGATCAATAGACTCTGCGTTCTGTTACAGCTCCCAATAGGGTGTTAGTGTCAACCCAATCTGACGCGATTGCATCATGGCATGCAACAGGGATTCTTCCTTACGGCTCAGCCATTTTTCAATCTGGTGCCGATCTTCTTCATCCAGATCTTCATCGCCAGCCAGGCGTCGCACCGGCTCAAGCAATTGGATATCTTCAATCCCTTGCAGCAAATCCAACCAGGGCAAACGAAATATTTCACGCTCTTCAATGTCAAACAGCGCCGCCACACAACATCCCGACATCAGGTTACGAGTCAGGCGGGGCTGTTGGTCGAGATAGCCAAAGCGGTCCAGCGTGTTGTTTTCAGCAAATACGCCCAGCAGTTCCTCCCAGGATTGCGCCAGAGAACGGACAGCAAACTGACGAACTGGCTCATCCAGTTTTTCACGTGCTTTATCATCCAGGAAGGGTTGCCAGCCCCGGGTTAAGATCCAACGGCTCAAATCAAGCAGCAGGTTGCAATAGCGGCTTGAGTGCAGCAATTCCAGCACCTGTGCACGTTCAGGCAGTTTATCGTAGCGATCAGAGAGCTTTGCCATCAGTGGCTTTTGCGCGTTGAGTTTTCGCAGAAAATGGCCTTTGTCATCAAGAAGGCGCTCAATCGCCCGCCCTTCATAGACCCATTCGAACTCCCCTTCCAGCCATTGCAGTTCCTGGCGCAACAGTGCACTGGCGCGGCGTGGGATCAAGCCGCCGTAAAGCACCAGCGCTTGACGGATCAGCGCAACAGCATTACAGATTTCAAAAATGGCTTCCTGCTCTGGACGCTCAACATAAATCTGCTCGTGGTAATGCCAATGTGCCAGCGCATGTTCCAGTGCCTTCACAAACGCATCCTCGACATGCATCTGGCTGTTAACCGGCACGATAGTCAGCGGTTTGACCGGATCGCCTTCGTACCCCGTTGCCAGCCGGTAGCCCCGCGCCGCTTTACTCAGGTTACCCAAGCGCAAGCCGCCATGCTCCGCCAGCTCACGCGCCAGCACAAACAGGGCATCCGTCTGACCGGATTTCAACTCCAACTCCACCTCGCAAACCGGATCGTAGCCCCCTTCTGTGGTCGTCACTTCTCCGCTGTCAAACGCCAGTTCGACCTGGCTGCTGTCAGGCATGGCGACCAACCATTGTTGGCGTTCAAAGTCGGTGGAAAATAAAGGGGTCAGGTTGGCGGCAAGTGCATCAACATCGATACTTTCTGGCCAGGCATCTGCCGGGATAAGGGAGAGATCAGGCACCGGGGAGTCCAG
Source organism: Grimontia sp. THUN1695 (assembly GCF_059704325.2). Taxonomy (NCBI): domain Bacteria; kingdom Pseudomonadati; phylum Pseudomonadota; class Gammaproteobacteria; order Vibrionales; family Vibrionaceae; genus Grimontia; species Grimontia sp. THUN1695. The sequence goes on from NZ_AP046577.1 coordinate 2,483,039, forward strand.
TTCAGCGTTATATTCTGGACGCTGGTGAAGGCCGGCAACAACACGTCCCGCGGTCTTCAATGTCTGGACATAGACGTCATCATAACGCCTGACACGCAAACCAATATCATGGTGTCGCAGCAGGAAGTCCGGGGTGTCATAGTAAATATTGCCCAGGTTTTTCTGACGCTGTTGCAATACTTTAAGATCCGTAATTTTGTCTCTAAGTTGACGGTAAAAATCACCAGAAACAAAAAACTTTAACTCTATCTCAGTTTCCATAAAGGGACCCATAACCAATAGCCAGACAAGGATATGAATATTCGTGGACGCGGGCAAGAGACTTTCATTGATCTGAAATGGTATCAATGCAAATGTGATTGCGCTAACATTCGCCGCCTAAATAACTATTGGTCTACCCGGACTTGTAAAACCTGCGTTGGTGGGTGTTTGGGTGTAATATTTAGCCTGATCCTTTGGACAGGTTTTTTAGGTAGATACGGCTATGCCTGTAAATACAATTGTTGGGCTGTTTGCAAAGAGCCCCTTAAAACCTTTGCAACGCCATGTGAGTCGCGTCAATGACTGCTGCTCATTGTTGGTCCCTTTCTTCGAAGCATGCGAAAAGGGCGATTGGGAACGTGCAGAACAACTGCGCCATGAGATTTCAACGATTGAAAAAGATGCTGATGCGCTCAAACGTGAAATCCGCCTTAAATTGCCCCGCGGTCTGTTCCTTCCGGTAGACCGTACCGACATGCTGGATCTGCTTATCCAGCAGGACAAACTGGCAAACCTCGCTAAAGACATTGCTGGCCGTGTTATTGGCCGACAACTCCAAATCCCTTCCTTGCTCTACACTGACTTCGTCGCTTATGTGCAACGTTGCCTTGATGCTGCCGAACAGGCACGTCGCGTGATCAGTGAATTGGATGAACTGCTGGAAACGGGTTTTAAAGGTCGTGAAGTCACACTGGTTGAAGAGATGATCCACCAGCTAGACACCATTGAGGGTGATACAGACTCCATGCAGATCCACCTTCGCCAGAAATTGATGTCCATCGAAAATGAATACAACCCTGTTGATGTGATGTTCCTGTACAAGATCCTTGAATGGATTGGTGAAATTGCTGATCAGGCTCAGCGTGTAGGATCACGTCTGGAGCTGATGCTGTCACGTTCATAAGTGTCCCGTTTTCCGAATAGATAACAAGGTAAAACAATGGAAATCCTAGCGAATTACGGTTCCATCATTATTGTGGTGGCCGCAGTCTTTGGTTTCATGATGGCTATCGGTATCGGCGCAAACGACGTTGCCAACGCCATGGGTACGTCAGTGGGCTCCAAGGCACTGACGGTTAAACAAGCGATCATCATCGCGATGATCTTCGAATTTGCCGGCGCTTATCTTGCCGGTGGTGAAGTCACAGACACCATCCGTAAAGGGGTGATTGAAACCTCACTTTACGCCTCTCAACCTGACGTGTTGGTTTACGGTATGATGTCCGCTCTACTGGCTGCCGGCTCCTGGTTGCTGGTCGCGTCTTACATGGGCTGGCCCGTCTCTACCACCCATTCTATTATTGGTGCCATCATCGGCTTTGCCTGCGTATCTGTAGGCACTGAAGCCGTCGACTGGAGCTCTGTCCAAGGCATTGTAGGCAGTTGGATTGTCACCCCACTTATCTCAGGTGTGTTTGCGTATGCCATTTTTGTCAGCGCCCAACGCCTGATCTTTGATACCGACACTCCCCTGATCAATGCCAAACGTTTCGTGCCAGTCTACATGTTCTTGACTGCGATGATTATCACCTTGGTGACGATCAAAAAAGGTCTGAAACACGTGGGCCTGCACCTGACTACCGGTGAAGCGGTAACAGTATCTATCGCCCTTTCCACGCTTGTGATGGTGTTTGGTTATTTTTACATCCGCCGTAAGTACAAAGACAACTCGGCCAGCGAAAATGGCTATCAGGGCGTAGAGCGCGTGTTCAGTCTCCTGATGGTGGTTACCGCGTGTGCGATGGCGTTTGCACATGGTTCAAACGACGTAGCTAACGCAATTGGTCCCCTTTCAGCCATTGTTTCTACCGTTGAACACATGGGCCAAATCAGCGAGAAAAGTCAGATTGCCTGGTGGATCCTGCCGCTGGGCGGTATCGGCATTGTTGTCGGTCTGGCGACCCTTGGCCACAAAGTGATGGCCACCGTCGGCACAGGTATTACCGAGCTGACGCCAAGCCGTGGTTTTGCTGCGCAGTTGGCGACCGCATCAACGGTTGTACTGGCTTCCGGTACTGGCCTGCCTATCTCCACCACACAGACACTGGTAGGTGCGGTGCTGGGTGTAGGTTTTGCCCGAGGTATTGCCGCACTGAACCTCGGCGTCGTGCGTAATATCGTCGCATCTTGGGTCGTCACCCTGCCTGCTGGCGCGCTGCTTGCTGTGATCTTCTTCTACGTTATGCAGTTTATGCTTGGCGTATAATGCCATCCGAAAAAGGCATTTAAGTCACGTTTTTGTGCTGTGATGTCAGTCTTCGGTTAAAAAAGGGAGGTTATACCTCCCTTTTGTTGTACCTGAACCACAAAATTTTTTAGTATCTGACACAAACAGATACTCACGATCAAAACAAAGGAATACTCCGTGAAGCAACTTTTCTCTGCCCTAGCTGTATTGATGATGTTGGCGGTTCCTGCTGCGCATGCAAAGGACAACTACATTTCTGATGAGCTATTCACCTACATGCATTCTGGCCCAGGTACCCAATACCGTATTATTGGCAGTGTGGATGCGGGCACAAAAGTAACTGTTGTGGACAGTAACCGTAACGCGGGTTACAGCCAAATCATTGATGATCGAGGCCGCAAGGGATGGGTGGAAACCAAATATGTCTCCAACCAACCCGGTCTGAAAATCCGTGTCCCGGCGCTGGAAGAAGAGCTGAAGCAGGTAAAAGAAGCACTGGCCAGGGCACAGGGTGACACGGAAGCCAAAACCAAAGGTTTGATTACCTCCTTAGAGCAGCGTAATGCTCAGGTGAAAGAGCTTGAACAGCATACCAGTGAGCTGAACCAGAAGCTGATTGATGCACAAACCGAAATCCGCGAGTTGCGTGCCCGTATCGACACCCAGAAAGATGATCTGTTGATGCGCTACTTCACCTACGGTGGCATAGTGGCCGGTGGTGGCCTGCTGTTTGGCCTGATTTTACCTCACCTGATCCCACGCCGTAAGAAGCGCAACAGCGGTTGGGCGTAGGCAATAATCGAACGACAAAAAAAGCCGTGGAAGCGGCTTTTTTAGTGTCTTGAGTCAGCACACAAGGTGATAGTGCCTGGCTCTCACTGCTCCTCCCAGGTCCTGGGTCCTGGGTCCTGGGTCCTGGGTCCTGGGAAAAAATTCTAAACGCGAGCTTGAATTACCAAGTCGTCAGTGCAGGGATCGCAATCAGCATGTCTTCAAACTGCACAACGACCTGTTGTGGCTCAATACCCCGCAGCAAGACTCCCTCCGCCACAAACTCTCCTTCCCGGGTTTCTTTACCATTCACCTTCACCCAACGTGCATTTTCATCGGAAGCATAAATATGGGTCTGGAAATCCATTGGCGGTAAGCGGGTTAACTGCGCATCAGGCAACTCGGCAATCGGCACGACGTTGCTTTGTGGTTTGGCTCGCTCAAGCTTGGCATCCAACGTACGGCTTTTATCGCTTCCCAATGCGGCTTCCACTTTCTTGACAAGCTCCGGCGACAGTCCAGACAAATCCAGCTCTTCCAGCGTCAGTTCATCATTACCTTTCAACTGGGTTTGGTTCGGTGCGGTAAACGTTGTGCTGCCCACGTCCACTGCCTTGTCAGCAGGCGTGGTCTGCTCCTCGTCCTCTTCCGCTGTTATCGCTTCTTCTGTTACCGGTGACGGCAAAGGTTCAAGGGCAAGCTCAAAGACATCCGATTGCGGCATCATCACAATGTCACCCTCTTGCATCGCCTGCACTTCACCCGGTGTGGCATCAATACTGGTAACCAAAACCGGCCCCGGCATCTGCAACACAGCATCCAGCACCATAAAGGTCATGGCTCCCGGAATGCCGTCAGCATCCAGTCCTTTGCTGCGCTGGAACTCCCGCACTTTAACGCGCTGCGCCTGTCCAAATATATCGGAAACCGGTGTAGTGTCGCCCAGAACCAGGTTCAGGCGCTGGTCAAGCCAGCGTACACGCTCACCACGCTGACCAAACTTGATGTGATTCGGGTTGCCGAGCGGCGGGCGCCATAACACCAGCGCTTCCCCGCTCCAGTGTTGTTTGAGGAAGTCCCCGCTCACCAGCAGACGTTTGTCTGCCGCCAGCAGCTCAAACTGGTCTTCGCCTTTGCCATACAGTACAGCAAACCAGCTTTGCCCTTCAGGCCCGTTCATTTGCAATACCGCAGGGCGGCCAATGGTCAGGAGCTGGGAAAAGGGCAGCCTGCCTTTAAAACAGGCCAGCTCACCACGCACCTCGTTGGCGCACCCTGCTGCCAGCACATCAGCATCAAAGCCCCAGAGCTTGTACAGTGACTGCATCGCCGTGCCTGCACTCAGGCTTTCTCTCGCCACCTCACCCAATGGCAGGGTAACGACCGGCTTCTGCGGCTTTGCCGGTGCTTTCTGCGCCACCACGGGCTCAGGCTGAGTAACGGCGACCACCGGCGTCTCCTCTTTCTGCTTGGTTGTCACCGCGGCCGGAACGGGATCGTTGGCAATCACAGCGACGCTTTCCCCATTGCCCCCCCACAGCCCAACACGGACAGCCACTGCCAGCAATGCCGCGCCACCGATAACACCGACATACACCGGCCAGTAACGCTTGTTCCCGCTTGGCTTGGTTTGTGTCATCCCCTGCCATTCCAGCACATCCTGACAGGCCTTAGCAGCAATCTCTTTGTTAACCTTCTGGCGGGATGCCTTAAACGCCATCTTGAGGGATTTATCACACACCAGATTCACCAGCCGGGGCACGCCCCCGGTTTTACTGGCAATCAGCTTGATCGCCGCATTGTCAAACAAAGGGTCAAGCCCTCCGGCACAGCTGATACGGTGGGTGATGTACTGGTGCACCTCATCCGGCGTAAGCGGTATCAGGTGGTAGCGTGCGGTAATGCGCTGGGCAAGCTGGCGCAAGTTCGGCTGACGTAACATCTGTTGCAGCTCAGGCTGGCCAATCAAAATGACTTTCAGCAGCTTGCGGTATGAGGTTTCAATATTAGTGAGAAGGCGAAGCTGCTCAAGTACATCCGGCATCAGGTGCTGGGCTTCATCGACCAGTAACACCGTCTGAATACCCTTGGATTCGTTGTTGAACAGCTTATTGGCAATCGCATCGTACAACCGCTTGAAGCTGTCATTCTCGTTGTATGCCACCCCCAACTCGTCACAAAGGGTCTGGAGCAGCTCGAGCACAGAAACACTTGGATTGAGAATGGTTGCGACCTGAGTTTGCTCCGGCAGGCGCTCGAGCAAGGCTTTCATGGTGGTGGTTTTCCCCGTGCCCACCTCACCGGTTAACAGCGCAAGGCCACCACCGTCCTCAATGCCATTCAGGACATGGCTCAACGCTTCTTTGTGCCGCTCACTCAAAAAGTAAAACTTGGGGTTAGGCACAATCGCAAAGGGCGATTCAGTTAACCGGAAAAAGTCTTGGTACATGGATAGTTCTCTGTTCCCTCAATGGGTTGCAAGGTATCGCGGCCCATAAGCGTTGTAAAGACAGACACGCCCGTAAGACCGTGTATTCAGGGGCAGGTTCGCTGCTTTTACTCCTCCCTCTATTTACACTCCCTGACGTTGCTGATGTTTGGGTATGCAATATTTCAGTATATGATGCCCTCATTATTACCTAAATTTCGGACTGTGATGTGAAAACCTACCTCGTTGGCGGCGCCGTGCGCGACGAACTGCTCGGCCTGGATGTAAAAGACAGGGACTGGGTGGTGGTCGGAGCTGATATCAACACTATGCTGGAGGCGGGTTATCAGCAGGTTGGTGCAGATTTTCCGGTGTTCCTGCATCCTAAAACCCACGAAGAACATGCACTGGCGCGCACGGAGCGCAAATCCGGCAAAGGTTACACCGGTTTTGTCTGTGATTTCACGCCACAGGTGACACTGGAAGAAGACTTACAGCGCCGCGATCTCACCATCAACGCCATTGCCAAGGCAGAAGATGGCACCCTGGTTGACCCTTATGGCGGCCAGCAAGACTTGAGCAATCGCCTGCTGCGCCATGTATCACCGGCTTTTGTTGAAGATCCTCTGCGCGTGTTACGTGTTGCCCGCTTTGCCGCACGTTTCCACCACCTGGGTTTCCGGGTAGCAGACGACACCCTGACACTGATGAAACACATTGTTGACAGCGGTGAGCTGGAAGCGCTGACCGCCGAACGGGTCTGGAAAGAGTGGGAAAAATCACTCTCCTCCCAACGCCCTGACGTATTCCTCAGTGTGCTGCGCGACTGCGGCGCTCTGGCAGTGGTACTGCCGGAAATCGACACCCTGTTTAGTGTCCCGCAACCTGAGCAGTGGCACCCGGAAATCGACACCGGGATTCACACTCTGATGGTGGCAAGGCAGGCGGCATTGCTGACCGACGATCCGGTGATCCGCTTTGCCGCGCAGGTTCACGATCTGGGTAAAGGCCTGACACCGAAAGAAGAGTGGCCGAGCCATAAACGTCATACCAAGCTGGGGTTAACACCGATAAAAGCGCTGTGTGAGCGTATCCGCATACCCAACGCCTACCGTGATGCGGCTCTGCTGGTCTGCGCCGAACACACTAATGTGCACAACGCCGGCGAGCTGAAAGCCGCCACTTTCGTAAAAATTTTCGACCGCAATGACTGCTGGCGAAAACCGGAGAAAATCCCCCAACTCGCCACGGCAAGCAAAGCAGACCACCAAGGCCGCACCGGGTTTGAACAGCGGGATTATCCGCAGGCGGAGTGGCTGGCTGGCGCCTTTGATGCCGCCAATGCGGTAGAGGTAAAACCGATTGTTGCCGCAGGGTTTAAAGGCCCGGCAATCCGTGAAGAACTGACAAGACAGAGAGTTGAGGCTGTGAAGGGGTATCTTGAAGGACATAGAGCTTAGGTCCTGGGTCCTGGGTCCTGGGTCCTGGGTCCTGGGTCCTGGGTCCTGGGTCCTGAAGGAATTATTCAAGATTATCAAGAATAAAAAAAGCGGCACTGATTATCAGTTGCCGCTTTTTCTATTCCTAGGATCTGCTCTTGCTCTTCCCAAGGCCTAGGACCTGTTTTTCCCAGAATCTAGGACCTGCTCTTCTAGGACCTTTATTCTTTATCTCGTCGCCAGAAATACCGCCAGACCGAGACCCAGCGCGATTCGGTAGATAACAAAAGGCTTCATGCCCATTCGGGTAACGAGCTTCAAAAACCAGTGAATACACGCATACGCACTAATAAAAGACACCAGTACACCGGTCAGGATGGGGCCCCACATCACAGGCACATCGCTTTTCACCAGACCCAGCCCCAGATAAGACCCCGCCAGTACGATGATTGGAATCGACATCAGGAAAGAAAAACGCGCTGCCGCTTCACGGGTGTAGCCCAGATACAACGCCATGGTCATGGTTGCACCAGAACGGGAGGTACCCGGGATCATCGCCAGCGCCTGTGCAATACCAATCCACAGCGCCATTTTCGGCGTGGTGTTGTATTCATCAAACTCACACTTGGCTTTCACGTCTACCCACCACAGCAACAGACCAAAGACAATACAGGTTATGGCAATCACCCACGCTGAGCGCAGGTAAAGCTCAATAATGTCTTTCATAAACAGGCCAAACAGACAGGCCGGGATCGTTGCCAGTGCAATCATCCATGCCAGACTGGCATCAGAAGAACGTTCGCCTTTAAAAATAGAGCGGAAGAAGGCACCCAAAAGCTGCGTCACTTCTGTTCGGAAATAGCCAATAACCGCAAGCAGGGTGCCCACATGTACGGCGACATCAAAGGCCAACCCTTGATCCTGCCAACCGAGAATTTCTGACGGAAGAATTAAATGCGCAGAGCTTGAAACCGGAAGGAATTCCGTCAAACCCTGAATCAGCGCCAGCGCAAAGGCTTCAAACATACTCATTAGCGTTAAACTACCTGTGATTAAAGGGAGAAATCCGTTGCAGGCCAGAGAGGTTGTTTTTCGGTAAAAGCCTCCCAAGCCTGTTTATAGGTTTGCGAGTCACCCGGAATGATCTGATCAGGGCAAAGCTCTGCCAGCGGCCATAGGGTAAATGCAAACTTATAGATATCATTGCGGGGCAGGGTCGGGCCGGAAGGTTGCAACAGCTCGCCGTATGTCAGCAGATCAATATCCAACGTACGGTCACGGAACTTGATCGCATCACGTTCACGGCCCCATCGCGATTCAATGTCACGCAACGCCGTCATAATGCCTTCAAGGCTAAGATCGGTATGAAGTTCCACCACAAGGTTATAAAAATTGGGGCCGTCGAAGCCAACAGGCTCAGCTTCAAAAATCCGCGAGCAGCGACACTGTGGATCCAGCTTTCTCAGTGCCGCAACCCCTTCTGTGATATGATGCTCACGATCAATATTCGAGCCAACACTCACTAACACCTGTGTCACTTTATGCCCCGCTCGATCACCACGCCGACAGTGCGCGCCTGAGGCACAGCGCCCGGTTTACTGACTTTTACACGAACCCAGGGAACGGAGAACCGGGATTGGATCAGGGCGGCAATCTCTTCTGCAACCCGTTCAACCAAAAGGAACCGGCCATTTTCGACCAGATCGATCACAGCACCACTGACTGCCGCATAGTCCAGCGCGAGGGTCACGTCATCACTGTCTGCGGCGGGCTTGTTGTCGTGTGCCATTTCAATATCAAACACCAGCTTCTGTTTGATCTGCTGTTCCCAGTCGTACACACCAATGGTGGTCACGACTTCAAGCTGCTCGATAAATACTAAATCCATGTTCACTTAAAAATATCAGAGGTCGGATACCTATTATGCGCAAAAGCACGTAACATCGTTGAATCAACGCAGTTGGGATCATTATCTATAAAACGCGTTGTATCTACACATTACCCGATAAAAAATGGATACTTTGTGTCTGTTGCGCGAACTATAACAAGTTCTTGTCGCCCTAGCGAATGTTCAACGTGGATGACCGAATGACAGCGATTGGCCTACTGATGATCGTGATTGCCTACTTACTGGGTTCTGTCTCCAGTGCGGTATTGATCTGTCGTCTTTACAGTCTGCCAGACCCACGGGAACAGGGCTCAGGCAATCCCGGAGCAACCAATGTCTTTCGCCTTGGCGGACGTCTGACTGCCGCGTTAGTTCTGCTGTGTGACATGCTCAAGGGCACTATCCCGGTCTGGGTCAGCTACCTGATAGGCATCAATCCCTTCCTGCTTGGCCTGATTGGTATTGCCGCTTGCCTTGGCCATATCTACCCGATTTTCTTTCACTTTCGCGGCGGAAAAGGTGTTGCTACGGCACTGGGGGCCATTGCCCCTATTGGTCTGGATCTGACCGGCATGATGCTGGGAACCTGGGCCGCTGCGGTGTTGGTGACAGGCTACTCATCGGCTGGGGCCCTGTTTGCTTCTCTGCTCGCCCCACTTTTCACCTGGATGGTCAAACCCCAGTTTACTATGCCGGTTGCTATGCTCTCTTGCCTGATCATTTTCCGTCATCAGGAAAACATAAAACGCCTGCTGCGCGGGGAAGAGCAAAAAGTCTGGCATAAAAAGAAGAAGCAGGAAGAAAGAGCGGATCCTTGGTCCTAGGTCCTAGGTCCTAGGTCCTAGGTCCTAGGTCCTAGGTCCTAGGTCCTGGGTCTAGAAGAAAACAGCCCCATCACCGGAAAACAAAAAAACGGCACTGGAGTTCAGTTGCCGCTTTTTTCGTTCTACTTTTCGCTCTTCCTAGGTCCTAGGACCTTTCTTTTCCTAGAACCAGCTCTTCGCTCTTACCCTTCAATCGGTTTTAGCGTATCAATGGGCCAGCGAGGGAAGGCTTTTACCCCCAGATCGCTATGCTCACCATTTTTCAGACGTTGCATGCCCGCATATGCAATCATCGCACCATTGTCAGTACAGAACTCTGTGCGCGGGTAATACACCTCGCCCCCGATACTGTTTGCCAGCGCTTCCAGTTTCGCACGCAAGTGGCGGTTTGCGCTCACGCCTCCGGCAATCACCACCCGTTTCATGCCGCATTGCTTCAGTGCGCGTTTACACTTGATCACCAGGGTATCCACAACCGCATCTTCAAACGCCCGGGCGATATCTGCACGGGTTTGGTCATCATTGCCATGAGCAGCAATGGTGTTCGCCGTGAACGTTTTCAGGCCGGAAAAGCTCATGTCCAACCCCGGCACGTTGGTCATCGGGCGCGGGAAGGTAAAACGGCTGCTGTCGCCTTTTTCGGCCAGTTTGGAAAGCAGCGGGCCACCAGGATAGTCGAGCCCCATCAACTTGGCCGTCTTGTCGAATGCTTCACCGGCCGCATCATCAATCGATTCCCCGAGGATCTGGTATTCACCAATTCCCTTCACTTCGACAATCATCGAATGACCGCCAGAGACCAGCAAGGCAATAAACGGGAACGGCGGTGGGTTATCTTCCAGCATGGGGGCCAGCAGGTGCCCTTCCATATGGTGAACGGGAACAGCAGGAATGCCCCATGCATACGCCAGGCTGCGGCCAATGGTTGCACCTACCAGCAGCGCCCCCACCAAGCCCGGGCCTGCGGTATATGCCACGCCGTCAAGACCTTCCGGCGTCAAACCGGCTTCTTCCAGCGCTGCTTTTACCAGCGGAATCGTCTTTTTCACATGATCGCGAGATGCCAGCTCAGGCACCACACCGCCGTAATCGGCATGCAATTTGACCTGGCTGTATAGCTGGTGCGCCAACAGACCTTTTTCATCATCATAAATTGCCACGCCAGTCTCATCGCATGACGTCTCGATGCCCAGAATTCGCATAACACCTCAGCTTGCTCGGATCCCAGATCGATCCGCTTTCGATCTGCCAGTTTTCAAAACAGGCGGCAATATTACATGGGCGGCATCAAATTCACCAGTTATGCTTTACAAGCACCCTAGTATCGGATTAGAATTCCGCACCATTTTTAATCAAAGCTGGTCAAACTGTCTCCAGCGATAACTGACTAACCCCCGAGGTGAAAGGCACATGCCAGTAGTTAAAGTACGTGAAAACGAACCATTCGACGTAGCACTGCGTCGCTTCAAGCGCTCTTGTGAAAAAGCAGGTATCCTTTCTGAAGTTCGCCGTCGTGAGCACTTCGAAAAGCCAACTACCGTTCGCAAACGCGCTAAAGCAGCTGCAGTTAAGCGCCACCTGAAAAAGCTGGCTCGCGAAAACGCACGTCGCGTTCGCCTGTACTAATTACGATTAATACAGGATTGCGACATGGAATTGATTGAACGTCTGAAAGACGAACAAAAAGCGGCAATGAAAGCCAAAGACAAAGCACGTCTTGGCACCATCCGTTTGATCATGGCTGCCATTAAACAGCAGGAAATCGACGGTCAGAAAACACTGACCGAAGATGACGTGCTGGCAGTACTGACCAAAATGGTGAAACAACGCCGTGATTCCGTAGCGCAATATCAGTCAGCAGGCCGTGATGACCTGGCTGATGTGGAACTGGCTGAAATTTCCGTTTTGGAAGAGTTCATGCCAAAGCCACTCAGCGACGAAGAAGTTGATGCCCTGGTGAAAGAAGCCATCGCAACTTCCGGTGCAGGCTCCATGCAAGACATGGGTAAAGTCATGGCCGTCCTGAAACCTCAGGTTCAGGGCCGTGCTGACATGGGTAAAATCAGCCAATTGGTTAAAGCCAATCTGGCTTAACGTTTATCCAACCTGCAAACAAGCCGTGCTATCCAATTTTGGAGTGCGCGGCTTGTTCGTATTCGCTCAGTAACAAATACTGATGATACCAAAGCTAACCGAAATGGCGGATAGCTTGGGTATTTAACGCTCTTAACTACCGAATTCTGAAGGTTTATGGCAGGAAAGATCCCCCGCTCATTTATTGATGATCTGCTGGCACGACTGGATATTGTCGAGCTGATAGACGCGCGGGTGAAACTTAAAAAGCAAGGCAAAAACTACGGTGCCTGCTGCCCCTTCCATAACGAAAAAACCCCATCATTCTCTGTCAGCCAGGAAAAACAGTTCTATCACTGTTTCGGTTGTGGTGCCCATGGCAATGCCATCGATTTTGTTATGGAGTATGACCGTCTCGAGTTTGTAGAGGCAATTGAAGAGCTGGCGTCGACATTGGGTTTAGAGGTTCCAAGAGAACAAGGAAACTTCGACAAGAACTTTCCTGTAAAATCACGCGCACAAAAGCTAGAGCTTTACGATTTAATGGAGTCAATATCTCGCTTATATAAAGCAGAATTGCGTAAAGACTCTGGCGCTGTAGCCGTTGAATATCTAAAGCAGCGAGGACTTAGCGGAGAAGTTGTAGCAAAATTTGGGATAGGTTTTGTTCCCGAAGGCTGGGACACAGTAAAAAGACATTTTGGTCAAGACAAAGCAAGTATCGATGCACTTATCGATGCTGGTATGCTCATCAAAACAGACAATGGCCGGACTTATGACCGCTTTAGGAACCGTGTGATGTTTCCTATTCGCGGCCATAAACTAAATAGAGGAAAGGTCATTGGTTTTGGTGGTCGCGTGCTTGATAACAGCACCCCAAAATACCTCAACTCTCCAGAAACCGGAATATTCCGTAAGGGCTCCGAACTTTATGGGCTCTATGAAGCTCTGGAGCATGACAAAGATCCTATTCAGCTTGTTGTGGTTGAAGGGTACATGGATGTCGTCGCTCTTGCTCAGTACGGAATAAATTACGCTGTCGCAGCGCTAGGAACAGCAACCACCGGCGAAAATATCAAAACACTATTTCACAAAACGCCAAATGTGATCTGCTGTTATGACGGCGACCGCGCAGGACGTGACGCCGCATGGCGTGCTATGGAGCAGGCGCTCCCCCACCTTGTGGATGGCCGCCAGCTTAAGTTCATGTTCCTGCCCGATGGCGAAGACCCGGATTCCATGGTGCGGAAAGAAGGCAAAGACGGCTTTGAACAGCGCCTTGCCAGTGCCATGTCACTGTCCGAGTTCCTGTTTAACACCCTGATGGAGCAGGTCGATACCAGCAGTCAGGAAGGCAAAGCCAAACTGACCACACTGGCGGTGCCACTGATTGATAAAGTGCCCGGTGGCACACTTCGACTGTATCTGCGTAACATGTTGGGGCAGAAGCTCGGTCTACCTGATGAGCAACAACTGGAAAAACTCATCAGCCGGCAAGGACAGGCGCTAACACGTAAGCCATTGCCAGAAATAAAACGTACCCCCATGAGAGAGGTGATAACCCTGTTATTACAAAACCCAGGGTTTGTTGAGAATGTGCCCCCCTTGGAGGGGGTGGAAAAGCTTGAGATCCCTGGCTTAAATTTATTCACCTCGATGCTTGAACTTTGCCGGTCCCGTCCCAATATTACGACAGGACAGCTGCTCGAACACTGGCGCGGCACAGATCAAGAAGCATTGTTGGCCAAATTGGCAAGTTGGGAACTACTTATCAACGAAAACAATGCATTAGATGTATTTTTAGACTCACTGGACAAAATTTTAGATCAGTGTGTCAAACAACAAATAGCCAAGTTGCAAGCTAAATCGAATACCGTCGGCTTATCAGTCGAAGAGAAGCGGGAATTGCAGTTGTTAATCCTCAACCGGCCCGACTAGAAACTAGCCAGCATACTTGTATTTTGCTAAAATTGGCAGTTTGCGTTTCCGCATACTAAATTCTTCACTCAGACCCGAAGTTGGATATCGTCTATGGATCAAAATCCGCAGTCACAGCTAAAGTTGCTTGTCGCCAAAGGTAAGGAACAAGGCTATCTAACCTATTCAGAAGTAAATGACCACCTACCGGAAGACATTGTCGATTCTGATCAGATAGAAGACATCATTCAAATGATCAACGACATGGGTATCCAGGTAGTGGAAACAGCGCCGGATGCCGATGAGCTGATGATGTCTGAAACTGTCGCAGACGAAGATGCCGTTGAAGCCGCCGCAGCAGCACTTTCCAGCGTTGAATCTGAAATAGGTCGTACCACTGACCCTGTGCGCATGTACATGCGTGAAATGGGGACAGTAGAACTGCTTACCCGCGAAGGCGAAATCGACATCGCCAAACGCATCGAAGATGGGATAAACCAAGTACAGGTATCGGTTGCCGAGTACCCAGGTTCTATCTCATCACTGCTGGACCAATTTGACAAAGTGGAAGCTGAAGAGCTTCGCCTGACTGACATCATCTCCGGATTCGTTGATCCTAACCAGGACGACATCGCCCCTACTGCGACCCACATCGGCTCAGAGCTCACCGACGAGCAACTGGACGATGAAGACGACGACGTAGACGACGATGACGACGAAGATAGCGAAGACGAAGCGGAAGAAGATACTGGCATCGATCCAGAGCTGGCGCGTGAAAAGTTCAATGAACTGCGCGTCGCTTACGAAGGCATGCAACAGTCAATCCAGAAATACGGCCGCTTCCACGAACAGACCACCGTCGCCATCGCCGAGTTGTCTGAAGTGTTCAAGCAGTTCCGTCTGGTACCAAAACAGTTCGACCGCCTGGTCAACGAAATGCGCGACACCATGGATCGTGTACGCACTCAAGAGCGCATCATCATGCGCCTGTGTGTCGACCAAGCAAAAATGCCGAAGAAAACCTTCGTACAATTGTTTGCCGGCAATGAATCATCAGACGCATGGCTGGATAAGGCTTTGGCCTCTGACAAACCATACGCAGAACGCCTCAAGCAGCACGAAGAAGATCTTCGCCGTTGCATCCAGAAGCTGAAAATCGTTGAAGACGAAACCGGTCTTTCTGTTGAGCGCGTAAAAGACATCAGCCGTCGCATGTCCATCGGTGAAGCGAAAGCCCGCCGTGCGAAGAAAGAGATGGTTGAAGCAAACTTGCGTCTGGTTATTTCTATCGCCAAGAAATACACCAACCGTGGCCTGCAATTCCTAGATTTGATTCAGGAAGGTAACATCGGTCTGATGAAAGCGGTAGACAAGTTCGAATACCGTCGTGGTTACAAGTTCTCGACGTACGCAACATGGTGGATCCGTCAGGCAATCACCCGTTCAATCGCTGATCAGGCGCGTACTATCCGTATCCCTGTTCACATGATTGAAACCATCAACAAACTGAACCGCATCTCACGCCAGATGCTTCAGGAAATGGGCCGTGAACCACTGCCGGAAGAACTGGCAGAACGCATGCAAATGCCAGAAGACAAGATCCGCAAAGTGCTGAAGATCGCCAAAGAGCCAATCTCCATGGAAACCCCTATCGGTGACGATGAAGATTCACATCTGGGCGACTTCATCGAGGATACCACCCTCGAACTGCCAATGGATTCTGCCACCATGAATAACCTCAAAATGGCAACCAGCGAAGTACTGGCAGGCCTGACGCCACGTGAAGCAAAAGTGCTGCGTATGCGTTTCGGTATCGACATGAACACCGACCACACATTGGAAGAAGTAGGCAAGCAGTTTGACGTTACCCGTGAGCGTATCCGTCAGATTGAAGCAAAAGCACTGCGTAAACTGCGTCACCCAAGCCGCTCAGAAGTACTGCGCAGCTTCCTGGATGAATAATCCAAACATAGTGTAACTGACATAATGGAAAGGCGGGCATACAGCTCGCCTTTTTTATATTTAAGAATCCGTTCAAGTGATTAAAATCCATACCGATCAGGAATGCTTACATCTAGACACGCCCGCCACCAACCCTTATAATCGACCGCCTAAACGGCCCCTTAGCTCAGTGGTTAGAGCAGTCGACTCATAATCGATTGGTCATGTGTTCAAGTCACATAGGGGCCACCATATTTAAAGGCCTGAGAGGTTAGTAACCACTCAGGCCTTTTGCTTTTCTGCTTCTGTGTAGCATATATGTAGCAGATTTATAGCAACCAAACTGCCGATTTACACCAAAGTTCTCCTCTCGTCGAAACTCCCGACTCATCCGCTGCCAACGCATCCAAGATTGTGGTGAAGTAGAACCTTACTAACGTAAGGGGAATGATATGCCAAAACGTAACAAACACATTCTGGTGCTACTAACTGGTTCGCCTTGGTGGGTGAGTGTAACCCTCCCCATTTTAGTGACAGTCTAAATTAGAGCTTTTCCTGCTTTCATACTTAGCCAGATATTCCCAAGGGGTTAGGTCATTGAGAGAGTCATGCGGTCTCTCGTTGTTGTATTCCTTCATCCAGTTTTCGGTGATTTCTCGGACTTCGGACAGCGTTTTAAAAACATACATGTCGAGAACTTCAGTTCGATAGGTTCGGTTAAAGCGTTCAATGTATGAATTTTCTGTTGGCTTGCCTGGTCGGATAAATTCAAGCTCAACGCGGTTCTCTTCCGCCCACTCGGCCAATGCCGTTGAGACAAACTCAGGGCCGTTGTCCATGCGTAGTTTCTGGGGAGCACCGCGCCAAGCAATAATACGCTCTAGGACTCGGATAACTCTCGGTGCGGGGAGATTCAAGTCCACTTCAATGGCCAACACTTCTCGATTGAAGTCATCAACAACGTTGAAGGTGCGAAAACGCCGGCCACAGACAAGGGCATCGCTCATAAAGTCGATAGACCAACAACTGTTCGCCCAATCAGGACAACAAAGCGGCGTTGGTTCTCGCTTAGGGAGGCGTTTCTTACCCTTTCGCCTCAAATTGAGTTTTAGCGAACAATACACGCGATATACTCGCTTGTGGTTCCATGCGTGCCCCCAACGTTTAAGGACTTTGAAGAGTTTTCCAAAACCATACGCAGGGTAACGTTCTACCGCTTCCTGCAGCTTGGCAATGACTTCATCATCACGATGCGGGTCAGGACGATACCGATACACTGAATCACTGATGCCAACCACGCGGCAGGCCATCCTTAAGCTGGCCTGAAAGTGTTGCCGAACGTATTCCACAAGTTCACGTTTAACCGCTGGCGTTACAGCTTTTTTTCTAAGATATCTTTGACAATACGATGCTCGAGGCTGAGATCTGCAAACATCTGTTTGAGCCTTCGATTTTCGTCCTCTAGCTCTTTCAGTCGTTTAACATCAGAAGCTTCCATGCCGCCGTACTTGGATTTCCAGTTGTAGTAAGTTGCATCGGAAATGCCGTATTCACGGCAGACTTCGTTCACTTTTCGACCCGCTTCCACTTCTTTGAGGATCTTGACGATTTGCGATTCCGTGTAGCGTGATTTTTTCATCAGACGTTCTCCGTTCGTTTCAGTGTAAACGGAAAAACTCTAATTGCTAATGACCCGCTTTTCGGGGAGGGTTACATGAGCGTAATCTTTGCAGTAGTTGTCTATGTTGTGCTGGCCTACATTGCTCCAGCGTTTCTGGATAATGAATCAGCAATCAGTATTGGGCTTGGACAAGCTTCGGTTGAGCTAGCCCCCCCTCTTTGGGTTGATTTTCTTAGTACCAACAGTCATATCAGTTACCAGAAACTTACGAGTGAGAAAGGAAAAGCACCCCAAAAAGGTTTAACCAAAATGCTTTTCCCTATGGCAGTTTGGGCACAACGCCTCAGTATTTCCTATGACGTCTAGCCCACCATCAGAAAGCATTTTGATATGATGTACTTCCAAGTATGGAGTACCATCTTTTCGGTTAAAAGGAGCAGGTTTCTTACATGCCTCACATATTCCCTTAGCCATGAACAGACGTTCGGCAACAACGTCAGGATTCCTTCGATAATATTTAGATGTTCTCTCGACCACTTCCGGTTTTGATACTGCGGATCTCAGTCGCACAGAACGCTGTTTAGAACTATCGTCACTGGCCAGAATGACAGCCTTTTCAAAATCAGAAAGTTGAAAATATTCATCGCAGACAGCTAGATGTTCTTTATAAATCCGACGAACCGATTTCTGTGAATTTCCTTTGGTTGTTTCGTAGTATTCCAAGTGTTTTCTAACCGCTTCCAAAGCAATTTTTAGCCTATCTATCCCATATGTCTCATGGATAGTGGATAGGTAATATTGAGTAGCTTCGGCATTTATAGTCCGGGTGTACTGACGCCCTTTAAGCATGTGTTTGACAATTTCAATGTATCCGTGCGCTGAACTAGAGTTCATATCGAAAGAGTCAATAAGTCGCTGTTTAAGGCGAGACGGACTAATACCGTTCTCAAAGCATTCAACCCCCAGCTCAAAAGCAGCTTGAATTTCTTTAGTCGTAATCGCGGGCATTTTAAATCAATAAGTTATGAATTTTCGATACATTAACACATATATCAAATCGAATATTGATTCCACATTTAGAATGGAAACTAACAAAATACAGTTATTCACAGAACTCCAAGTAAAAGCACATCTGTCCCTAGGACAGATGCCACTCGTTGGTTCGAGTGATGATGGTCTTGCCACCCGTCGAGATGCCCTTTAGCACCTTCAAAAGCTCCTCTTCGCTATACATAGAGGTTTTCACAACGCCCGTTGCCGTATCCACGGCGAGTTCATAGTGTGGCGCAATAGCCTGTTCAGTGCGTTTACAGAACACACCTCCCATTAAGTCTGTAAACGTCTTCCAGCAACCTTTATCCGCTGCTGCATGGATTTCTGTCACTCGCTGACTTTCGCCCATCATGGCCTTTAAACGGCGTAATTCTCGCCAAACCGTTACCGAACAGCCACCAAGTTGCTGAAACTGGCGAATGCTCCAACAGGCAGCCCATGCATCCACCCTTGCCGCTGCGCATTTTGGGTCTTCACCGTAAACACCTGCTTCAAGGTTCTCACCATCAATATTTTTGGAAATATACTTGGCGATATAGCCTGTTGCTGAACCCTTATTAGGATCTATCTTCACTTCGGTGAAACGGTGCTTATCTGCGCCGTTCTCGTCGCCATCTTCGCGCATGGCGTAATCACGCATGATGTTTATCAAAGTGTCATAGTGTCGAGGTTCGACAAACAACAGTAAATGCCAATGCGGTGTGCCATCATGTTGCGGCTCTACGACGCGAAAACCATAGAAACGCACGTCTTCTCGCTGCAATTTTGCGCGAACCAGTTTCCAATTCTCGTTGAGATAGGTTTGTGCTTCTGCTGGCGTATAACCTTGCCATTTGGGGTTATCGTCGCCGGTAGTGGCATAGCTGCGGTGATACTTTGACGGGCAAGTAATGGTGAGGAAGGTGGCAACATGGCCTAGCTCGTTGGCGAGATCTTCAAAGCCACGCGCACGAACCATCAATTCGGTTTTGCGGATTTTTGGATCAGATACGCCTTTTTTCGAAAGCTCCAGCAGGCTAAAGCGTTGTCCGTATTGGTTGGTCATCATGGTCTTTGACAGATATCCCGTATGCTGGAATTTCTGTGCCGCTCTGGCGTTAAGCGTTTCGTCTGAGCAATAAATGGCTTTGCAGCGGTTCACTTCCCCAATGTGGCGCATGGTGGTTTCTATGTTTTTTCGCTGTGTCTTGCGAAGGTTACGCAGCCACCAAGACTTGTCTGACAGACGCCTTAATCGCCCTTCCTGCTTGTATTTATTCTCATCTGGTGGGGTAACACCGTAGCCACGGCAAATGACAGAAAGTAATGATAAGGCTTCTTCCTCGTTACCCATCATGGTTCGACGAATTGACAATGCAGAATCCACCAAATGTTCAGCTTCTTCCTGTAATTCATCTTCTGACGTGCTGAGGCTAAGTTTTTCGGGAGAAACAGTAAGCTTTGAAACAAGGCTATCGACCAGCTCACGAAGATAAGTATTTCTGGCGAACTTGTCTGGAATCGTGTTGTAACGGCTGAACAGTTTTTTTTGCGCTTTCGCTGGCAAACAGGAAAGGCGCTCTTTTACGAACGCCCTATCATCCCAATCAACTTTCGCCAGTTCAGAATCAGGAATGACTAACATCTAATGCCCTCCCAGCGTCGGTGAGTTCATAGCGCAGCCATGAAATGCCGTAATAGAAAACCTTTCTGCTAGTCAAAATCCCTTCACGTTGCAGCTTGATAATCGTCCGGTGCATCACTCGGATATCAAAGCCATCAGAGCAGGCGTAGCGACCATGAATTGACGGTTTGGTTGAATTGCACAACTCAAACCAATGCCCCGCCTGAAGTGCTCGAATAATGTCTCGAAGGTGCTTGTTTAACTGAGGCTTCTTAGCGTTAGGCATGATCACCTCCATCACAAACGAGGTGAGTTTGCTTGCGGTGGCTATCAAGCCATTGGTCAAGGTCTTCTTTCAGGTAACGGACGGCACGACCGATTTTGATAAACGGCGGTGCTTCGGTGCGGTTTAAGCGGTGGCCTTCCATGCGTGACTGACGCAGAAAGGAACGGCTCATGCCGATATAGGCGGAAGTTTCTTGTTCTGTGTATGCGCGTTTATTCGCGTGCTCTGTAGCCATAACGACATCTCCTGTAGTTCGTTGGGAGATACCGTAAGTGTCCCGATGGCATCGGGAAGCTAATCGGGAATGTGGTCGGGAAGGTTTTTAGTTTTGGCTTTTTCTAACCTCTGCTATCAAGTTTTGAAAGGTCTTGTACTTGGTGATTCTTACGGCGTCTTTCTGACCAAACCACTCGATTTCATCATTGTTCATGGTGCTGATCAGACTATCTACATCAATATTTTTCGCATCGGTTTGGTGATCACGCTTTATTGCGTTCCAAATGGTTCGCGCATTGGCTTCCCGATTGCCAGCAAGCACAGCACTTATCATGATTTTGATAGGATGCGTTTCAATACCGTCAACATTCACAATATTTGGGCTTTGAGGTGTATTTTTAACGGTTTCCAGACCAAACACTTTGTTAACCGATTCCAAATCAAACCGAAGCTGATCAATCCGAATCTCTAACGGTTTGATTGCCAATTCTTCATCGGTATCGAGCAAAGCATCAAGCAGACCTGAAAAGCCTTCCTTTTTCCACTCATCTGCCCCCGCTTTCGCTAATTGCTTTGCCCTCTGACCATAAACCGCCTGAGTACCAATCGACGCGAACGCCACAAAGGGGTCTAAAGGCTTATTCGACAATGCGGTAACTGAACTAAACCGAACAGATTTGGCTTTAGGGTAATCCGTTGATGCACTTCGCCAATTGGAAACGAACTCTGGTTCAAGGATAAGCGTCCGGCTGATAGCCGTTTTTAATGAAGAGAGGCAATCAATGGATTGTTTGGACGTGAGGCTCAATACCCCACGGTAATCAAAAAGGTTCGCCAGCGCTGGCCTATTTGGTTCTTTACTCTGAATTTGAGCGCCTAACGCTTTGGCATCAACCCACGCACAAAGCGCCAACTCACCTATTTCAACGGCATGAAGCAAATCACCTTTTGTTATGGAGGTAACATCATTGATTTCGTCTAAGCGGTAAAAACGTCTTTTTTGCATCCTTGCCTTATTCCCAGCCTTTAGGCTTGTAAACCGAACGAGCCGAGCCTAAAGGCCTACCCGCTTCGGCTGGAAGCCTAGTGTTTATGCGCCTTCATCGGTTAAGAAGCCGAAAGATTTATTTTGACCGAAAGAGGTAACCTAAAGGTTCATCTAACCGAAGTTGGTCGGTTAAGGAGCCGGCTTCCAAACCGAACTTACATCCGGTTAGATTAAGGCAAGTCGATAGCAGCGTAACCTCACAGCAAGTGATCTGGCTCGTATTCGTAGAACGTTACCGCTAGATACTCAGGCGATAGCAAGCCAAACGAATAGCCGATTCGGGTAGTTGGAACGTTAGCTCTATTGCCAAAGCAAATGAAACCGACCCACCACCAAATCATTAGTGTTAACTATCATATTCTTACTGCATAAAAATCTGTGCAATGACAAACTTTCATCCCGCCTTATTGGTAACCAACTAAATAGCTACTCCCAGTGTTTCGCTTTAGTGCCCTTACTAGAGTGCCCAGGGCAACCGCATGAGTTATCCAATCATTAAAATTAACATTTAGATAACTCAATTTATGTATCGCTAGTCACTGAATCGGTTAATTATCAAGCAAGACATGCTGCGATGATTTCTAAAACAAGCTCTCATTCGCATGATCGCAACATTTGATAATCATTGTTTAAACAAAAAATCAACTCATGCGGCCTCCCTGCTAGAGTGCCCTTACTAGAGTGCTTAGAGGTTGATTAGGTCTCATAGCAATGTGATCCAGTACTAGTTCGCATGAAATTAGCCAAAGTGTGTATAAGTTCGTTGTCACTAATGACTGTAATGTAAAGCAAACATCGTGATACATTTAAGCCTAGAAACGCTGACCACAAAGCCTTATTGGTTTGTAGTCACGAAGCTTAATCAAGTGAAGTTATTTCGATGTTTGTAGGTAAAACATGTATATAAAAAGCCTGAGAGTAAAAAATTTCAGAAAGTTCAAATCTACTGGTAACGAAGTACAGTTTGTATCGAAAGGAATTGGAAATAAAATTGAAGAAGGTTTTGAATCTGTCGCAAACGCTACCACTTTAATTGTTGGAAAGAATAATGCCGGCAAAACAACGATTACAAAAGCCCTAGAGTGTATCGTTGGTGGGAGCAAAAATATAAGAGGGAATGACTTTAACTTTCAATACCTACAGAGAATATTGAAAATGTTTGATCCAAAGAAAAACGATAACATCCTACCTGAACTTGAATTCTCTATAGTTATACATATTTCCAACACCAAAAAATCCAGCTTAGGAAACTTAATATACTTCATTGACTCATTCAACGGATCCATACCTGAAAGCATGGACATTAACATCAAAACAAAAGTACAAATAAAAGAAGCAGATGAATTTTCATCCAGCCTATCAGAAATAAAGAATAAATATAAAGATCAAACCAGGCTTCAATTTTCAAAGCTGATTTCACTAATTGACAAAACTGAATTCAAAGTATTTTATTATGATGAGAAAAACAACCCAATCACTAGTTCAAACTTTAAGATTAGCGATATAATTGAAATAAAGTCAATCTCAGCAAATAAAAACCTAAACGGCACAAATCTAGCCAAGGTGTTCAACAAAATAATAAAGAAAAAATACAAATCCCCATCATCAAACTCGGAGTACAATAATCTAATTGATGAAATAGACAAATTAAACATCGGGATTTCAGAAAATATTTCAAATACTCATAACAGTCTAGTTAATAACGTGCTAGGGAAAGTCGAATCATCAGACACTCTCAATGTAAGTCTAATCTCCGATCTGGACTTTGAAAAGTTAATGGCTAACCTCATAAAATATGAGTTTGACGAAGCGGGAATTTATATACCGGAAGATCAGTATGGCCTTGGTTATACCAATTTGGTTAGCATAGTCGGTGAGATAATTGACTACATTGAAGATTGCCCAGACGATTTAATACAGCATAAAGTAAACCTTATATGCATTGAAGAACCAGAAGCTTTTATGCATCCTCAGATGCAAGAGAATTTCATAAAATATATAGATGATGCAATTAAAACACTTATAGCTCATTGCGCTACAAAAAGCATCAACAGCCAAATTATTATAACAAGTCACTCAGCCCATATTCTTAATAGCAAAATACACTCAAGTAATTCATTTGACAATATAAGCTATGTCACTACTAGAAATGGTGGCATACATGTAGTAAATCTTAATGACAATGAAATATACAAAAAAGGAAAGAAAAGAAAAGAAATAACAAAGAAGAAACACAAGCTGAGTATTTAAAACGAAAAAGGGAAAATCTAAAGTTCCTTAAGACACATATAAAGTTCAAAGTATCAGAACTATTTTTCTCTGACGCCGTGATATTTGTAGAGGGCGTGACGGAAGAGACAATACTGAATTTCTATATTGATAAAAATCCATCTCTAAAAAATAAATATATATCGGTATTTAATATTGATGGGGCTCATGGCCTTGTTTACCAGCCATTACTTACGATTTTAGGCATCCCAACATTGATAGTTACCGATCTTGATATATTAAGGACAGAAGAAGAAAAGAGAAAATACTCACAAGTAAACGACTTGAATTTAAGAACAACCACTAACGCAACAATTAATTATTTTAGCAGTAACATTCCAAACCTAAAATATATAGACAAGTATTACACTAACAAAAATGTTCGCTGTGTTTATCAAATCGAGCAAACAAATGGATATTACGCTTCAAGCCTAGAAGAAGCAATAATACTAATGAATTGGGGCAATGAAATAATAAAAAAAGCCCTGTATTCAACCAAGAAAAATACATATTTACAAGTGACGAAAAATGGAAAATCAATAAAAGAAATTATACACTCATCATATTTACTCCAAAGAAAACTATCTTCAGATAAAAGCAAGTTCTCGAATAACTTGCTTTATGAACTTTGTCGTGAAGATGACATAGAGAAACATCCTGAGCTACCATCATATATTAAAGATGGCATTTTCTGGCTAAGCCTTAAAACACAAGATTCTTACTAATCTGGGGTTATGTAATGGAAAGAATAAAAACAATACCTCAAGTAAACTTAGACGAAGAACTAAGAATTCAAGAGGATATAAACAAAACCATCGAAGAGAAGTTTAGTTTTGTATTTGATTCAGGTGCAGGGTCTGGCAAGACATACGCATTAGTACAAACGATACAGTATATATTAAAAACTCAACGAGAGCGGCTAGAGAAGAACAATCAAAAAGTACTTTGCATAACTTACACTAATGTAGCCGCCAATGAGATTAGCAAGCGTTTGGGTAATACTGAACTAGTAAAAGTATCGACAATTCATGATACTTTATGGGGTTTTATCTCAAGACATCAAAGTGTTCTTCTTTCTATACATAAGGAAAAGTTAAGAAAGGAAATAGAAAACAGCAAACGCTCCCTTACTGATGAAAAACATAAAAAATCGGAACAACATGCTGCTTATAGAAGCCTCTCCCAAGAAGACAAAATAATTTTTCATGAATATATGTATTCAGTAAAAGATGCTTATCATGAAAATTACAACAAGGGAGCTGCTGACTTCAGAAATTCGTTAGGTGATGGGCTACAGCAGTTTGGCTCAATATCAAATAATGTATCAAAGCTAAAATCAATCGTTAATGAGATATTTAGAATAGATAATTACTCAGAATGTATAAAAGATATAGATTTGAAGAAAAAGGATTTCATCGATTATAACCAAAACTTTAACTCAGATGTGTTACATAAAATGCTAATAAGTCACGATACTCTTCTCGAGTATTCTGAAAAGGTTTTTTCATCACAGCCTTTGATAGCTAAAATTTTTGCTGATAAATACCCATATATACTGGTAGACGAATATCAAGACACAAACCCGCTTGTTATAAAATCTCTTGCGTTAATAGATGAACAATCCAAAGAAAACAACAATAAAGTGGTAGTGGGATATTTTGGAGATAAAGCGCAAAACATTTATGAAGATGGTGTTGGTGTTAAGCTAAAGAATATTCACAAAGGACTAAAGGAAATATATAAAAAATTCAACAGAAGATCTAAGGAAGAGATCATAAGTGTAATAAACAAAATAAGAAATGACGATATTATTCAAAAGTCAATCTACAGTACGGACGATAGAAATAGCAATCTTGGCGGTAAGGTTGAATTTTATCATCTACATAACTCAAGTAATCAAGAAGAGTCGGTTGTAAGATTCATAGAAGCGAACATCAAAAAATCAAAGGACATAACTAGAGAGAAAGTAAATTGCCTAGTGTTGACCAATAGGTTTTTGTGCCAACTAGCAGGCTTCCCATCAGTATATGATTTCTTTTCTTCTACAGACTATTACAGAAAGTTTTTTGATCAAGTCAATGTGGAACTTTTAAGTAAGGACACCCATAAGCTAGGTGATATTCAATTACTACTGTTCAAGATAATTAGACTGCATGATCATCTTAATTCAAAAGTCAAGCTGTCAGCGATAATCAGCGAGAAGTTAATTTCACAATTGAGCTCTCACGAAATAATCAACCTTCTTAATGAGCTTTCCTGTTTTAAAAGGAAAAGCATTATGAGTATCATTAAGTCACTTTTCGCTAAATATGAAGAATCGAGCAATCAATTCAAGAGCTTGATTAATGATATATTTAACATAGAAATAAGAAGCTATAATGACTTCCTTTTACACATAAGCTCTAAGCTATTCAATCTTAACGAGATGAGTGAACAAGAAAGAGAATTAAAATTAGTATTCGTCGATGATTTCCTTAAGTCGGATTTAACACAACTCCTAAAATGGTATAACCACATTACTGACAATGTTAAAGGTAATGTAATATTCCATACCTATCATGGAACAAAGGGGGTCGAGTTTGATAATGTCGTAATTATAATGGAAAATAGATTTGGGGTTCGTCAGCCAAATAAATTCAAAGACTATTTCATGAACTTAGGAAATGAAGACACTCTTGACCTAGCAAGAAGAGAAACACACGAGAACACAAAAAACCTGCTCTACGTATCATGTTCTCGCGCGAGGAAAAACCTAAGCATTTTATATTTAGATGATATATCTAGCTTCAAAAGCAAAATTGAAACTATTTTTAGTACAACAAACGAGTTTTCTTGATTATCCAATCAGGTTTACCGCAGCAGCCTTATGCTCTGGCGCTAGGTGTGCATATCTAAGCGTCATCTTAAGGTCTGCATGGCCTAGCAGCTCTCGGACTGTGTTCAGGTCAACTCCCGCCATCACAAGCTTACTTGCGAAGTGGTGGCGGAGGTCATGAAAGTTAAACCCTTCAATCTCAGCCATCTTCATTACCATGCCCCACGGCTTTTTCACCTCGGTCAGCGGTACGCCCATTTTTCCTTCGAACACATAGGCCGCTTTCTGGTTTTGTTCTCGCCAGTTGAAAAGAGCGTTGTAGGCTTCATTGTTCAGCGGGATGATTCGCCCCTGCTTTGATTTGGCGTTACCGCCACGAACTTGAAGGTATCGTTCAGTGAAATAGATGTCTGACCAAGTAAGGCTTAGTAGTTCGCCACGGCGTAAGCCTGTATTCATGGCAAGCAGGATAAGCGGCTCGACGTAATCAACGAACGTTACATCATCCAAACTGGGGAAAAGTTCACGGTGACGAATTTCTCTATGTTCATTGGCAGAACGCCTAGCAGCACGTGCATTCATATCACGTAGTTTTATGGCATGGCGTAACCGCTTTTCTTCGCTTTCGGTCAAGTAACGGACGCGAATGTTGTCCGCTTTGATGGTTTTCACTTTGCTCAGTTCGTGGGAATCAATCAGCCCCCACTCAACCGCTCGTGATAGAGCACCTTTTAACGAGTTAACGCTGTGATTGATGGTTGAAGGTGTTCGTCCCTTTTTTCGCTGTTCACTACGCCATTTCTCGATTTCCCACGGAGTGATTTGATCGAGCTCTTTTTCCATCAAAAAAGCAAAACGGCTTTTTATATGATTAACGATGCGATTTGCGGTTTTAGGGTTTCGCGTCATCAAAAACGGCAGATAACGCTCATCGAGGTAAACGGGCAGCTTTAAGTGCTTTCGGCGTTGATTTTCATGCCGTACCTGTTTTTTCTCTTCGTGTACGTCATTGCCTTTTGCTACCTCCCCCGCTTTCTCTTTAGCAAGGTCTCTCGCTTGTGCTGGCGTTATCTCATTGGCTGAACCCAGCTTGAAGTTTACCTGTTTGCCGTCGAAGCGATAATAGAGGTAGTAGACAATGCGCCCCGCCGAAGAAATCCGCGCATGGAAACCATGAATTTCGGTATCATTGATTCGCTTATCTTCAACACGAAGTTGCTTAATCGTGGTAGTGGTGATTTTCTTCTTTATAGGCATGATTTTTTGCTTCCCTGCAACTCGCCGCGCTCGCTGTGTAGCATATATGTAGCAAATCAATCATATTCCGATGGATTTCGATGAACAACAGAAAACACAGAGAATTACGACAACACACTGATTTTAATGGGTTTATTTGTTCATTTTCGTTCATCCTTGTTCATTGAAAAACAACGAAAAAAGCCCCTCATAATCGATTGGTCCCCAGTTCAAGTCTGGGAGGGGCCACCAAATTCTAGAAGGTTAGTAAGCGTAGTGCTCACTAACCTTTTTTTATTCCTGTCGATTTTTAGTCAAACAAGGGATAACTACCCTTGCTGTTTCGCATGAAAATAAATCACGTTATCTATTGCTGTAAGCCAATTCCTGAACTCCACGCCATTGCCTATCACCATACTCACCAGATTGTTGCCTATGTTCTGGCGCAATTCGGCGTCTGCTATACCGTCGCTGGCATGAACAAGTGGCTGCATCACCACGGTTTTAGCTATAAAAAGCCTAAAGGTGTCCCTCACAGGTTTGATGAGGCTAAACAGCAAGAATTTGTCGAAGCCTACAAGGCACTTAAGTCCAGTTGCGGCAAAGAGGAAACTATCCTGTTCATGGATGCGGTTCATCCCACTCAGGCCACCAAACTCTCTCATGGCTGGATACGTACTGGGCAGGACAAAGCGATTGAAACCACGGGAAGCCGCAGTCGCCTCAACATTGTGGGTGCATTAAATCTCTCTGAGATTGGCCGCACTGTTATCGATAATTACGAGAGCATCAACAGCGAAAACATCGTTAGGTTTTTGTGCAAGCTGAGAGAAAGCTACCCACTGACGCATAAGCTCCACCTCATTCTGGATGGTGCAGGGTATCACCGAAGCGACTTAGTAAAAGACGCCGGCTTTGGAAAGTGATGAACGAGCAGGTAAGGAACAATGTCTACTTCAAAAGTAAACGGGATTTTGAAGCGGCTATTGGCCGATTTTTCACTGTGATCCTTCCACAAATCGCAGGCTCTTTAGCGTCTCGTATAAATGATAATTTTCAAGTGCTCAATCCTGCATCTTCAAGTTGAATGGGTATATTCATAATATTACACGCAACCTTCCTTCTCTCAGTCTCTTCTTCGCAGGTAAGTAAGATATGGAGATCACCAGTCTCTAAGCACACTCACTCCGAACTCTGCAAGATGCAGCGCCTTAGTAAAGTCGCGTTACTGTCTGTACCCTTTTCATGTCTGGCCTCGTTTCTCATCATTGCTCATACCTCCATGTCAACGCACCATCCCTGGCGTATGTCACCTACTAATCAATAGGTTATAGGTACATAATCTGAACCCGCTATACATTATCGGCATGCAGCTTCGCGCTGAATGGAACGAAAGTCCCAATCTTGTTACGCCTCTTTGGTGATCTTTTTTGCCATGCAAGATAATCATGCGGTATCCAATTATTGATACATTTGTCATGATAACAAAACACATTTGAATGCATTTATAGACAGCAAACGTCTCTATGTTGCGGGTATTTTATGAACAAACGTAAACTATCAATACTAATAGCAGCTGCCCTAAGCAGCCTCAGTGGAGCCGTGCAGGCCTCGCCGGAGGAACTGAAACGCGTCGGTGAACACGCATTTGCACAAATCGAGCAGTTAAAAACATTGGCAGAGCGTGGTGAAGGCACATTCAAAAAAGGGGACCACACCTATCTGCGCTATAACGGCCATGAGTATTTGGTCAATTTTGACCACTATCCTAATTTCCCGTTTATGTTGGGTGGGGATGACAGTGCGTATCGCGCTGTGATTGACGGACTGGATGACCGTTGGTCATTCATGATGAATGACGGCGGTTTTTATCTGGTCAACAAGGAATTCGGAGGCATCAACTTTGATGGAACACAGTCAGGGTGTTACATCCAGTATTCTCCCGCGGCAAAAGCAAAGGGAGATGATACCGTTAGAGCCCCGATGATCCAGCGCATCGAAACATCAGATTGCCGAGATGTTACGCCAGCAACACCTGAAAGCCTGGTTGCAAGCAGCCTTTCCGATCAGGGGGTATCCCTTGTTTGGCCTGAAAATGAAGGCACATTGGCAACGCTCTCCCTTTTCCCCGTATCAGAGCCTACTGCCAAGCGTCAATTTGAACAGGTCAGTTCTGGCTTTTTTATTGGTGATTTAACGCCAAATACTACCTATCAAGCTGACATCTCATTTTGTAATGATGCAAGCTGCAGCGCACCAAAAACGCTGACATTTACCACCGCCCCTGCTCGCCATGGCTTTGTGGACGATCTGCCTGTCACCAATAGCCTGACCGGCGATTTAGAGGGAAGGCTGACGTTTGCACAAACCAATACCGATAGCGCACCTTACGGTAATGAGCATGGTCTGTTCCCAGACCCTGTCATGAAACGTGCTGCGCTGCTGCTGTTTACGCCATCAGATCGCACCATCAACCAACTGTGGGTTGAAGTGTATCAATCCGGTGAACTCATCCACCGCATGCCGATGACCCCTCCGAGCGCTCTGCCTGAAAACGATCAACCTGATAATGGCCGTACCAAGGTGGTGTACTCCCATTATGCGTGGTCAGCAAACATGCAATGGGATTGGATGCAGCCTGGCCTGTCACTGCGCATTACTGACAATACTGGCCGTACCGGAGAGCTACCTGAAACTGGCATTTACTTTGGCGGTGCGCCTGAGTTAGTGATCCAGAATATCGACATGGGCATGCTCACCCCACCACGTGGTCAGAACACCATGATCCAGCAGATGGCAACACTGGCAGCGGACTATTACCAGAAGATCCCGGTTTCAAAACTGGTGATGGCGGATTACACGCCGGCACATTTTGAAAAAGTGACGATGCCAAACGGGAAAGTCTACACCACAAAAAGCGACAGCACCGGTGGTTGGCACAGTGGCGACATGCGTGAGGCCATCGGTAAAGCGCTGGTATCTACCGGCATTAACAATGCAAACTTCGGTATTTCAGATTCTGCAGGTGCCTCACAACAATACAACCGTCATCGTGGTTTTAACCACATTACGGCGCACACTAACGTCGGCGTCTATACACACCCTAATGGCGGCTCACAGACTGTTGTTCATGGTGGCAGTGGTGGCGGTGGTATCGTCACACTAGAAGGCACAACCGGTAATGAATGGTCACATGAACTTGGTCATAACTATGGTCTGGGTCACTATCCTTACATGGCATCCGTTCACGATCAGGAGTCAGGTTGGGGATGGGATGCATTCTATCAACGCTTTATCGGTAACCTTCACTGGACAGGCGAGGCATACACCCAAGAGCAAGGCGGTGAGATTGTTCCACCATTTAAAGGGGAGTTCCGCTTTACCCGGGATGCACAAGCTGGCGGTGAAGCAGAGAAAATCGGCACTATTAGCCGGTTCACTCTTGAACACCCTGCTCAAAGCCGGAAAACTCAGAACTGGTTAAACCAAGCGGCCAACCTGGATAGCAGCAGCCCAAGCGGCTATGTACGCTGGAATGGACACACCCAAGCTTATGATGTCGTTCAGACAGAGGCGCCCAAACCGTCTCAAACAGGTGTGCCTGTCGTCACATTACTGGGCGTGTACGATCCAATGAATCAGCTACCAAGCCAGATTTATCCGCCGCTGTATTCAAACTACGGCAATGTGTTCAATCTGCCACAACCTACCGATATTGATTTCCAAGTGGAAGGTTGGCTGCCAGTAACGTCCCTAACCGATGCACAACTCAACGCTGATATTTGGCGGAAAATGCGGGAAAACGGCGAGCTGAAGCGAATTTGTCAGTTTACTTACACCGCAAGTAACGGCCAGACTGCTCACTTCGTCGGCGCTGAAAACCCATCACTTTCCCGCTGTGAAGCCGGTAAAGATATGTACTGGGATATCAATGGCTCACGGGAGGCGATAGTTTCACAGCCAAACGACTACGCATTACTGTCTAAATTCGGTAATGGCAAAGTGACCTACCAGCCAACAGCTGACATTGGCGAGCAAGAACTGTGTGTCTTGGATAAAGGGAATATTGACCACGAAGGTGCAGGCTTTGTTAAAGACAATGCTTGCCAGCAACTTCCAGATATCAAACACAAAGGCGGGGCTGACTGGTACTACTCATCTCGCCAACCTGGCATCTGGTATCCACATTTTGATGCTCAACGCGTCTGTAGCCTGACGGTGACACGTCACGATGGTAGCCAAGAGCAAATCCAACTGGCAAATAGCCGTCATAATGGTGCAGAAAGCAACAAGTTCCACGTAAACCTGCCAATGACCGTACCGGCTCAGGTTACGCTGAGCTGCGAGGATGCACAGGGCGAAACTATCCTTGACACCCTGACACCTGATCAAAACCCACCGATTGACAAACTCAACGGACCGGTAGTGATTGGCCAGGAACAAGGTTATCGCCAAGTGGTCGAAGCCATGCCTACGTTCAATGAGCACCAAGGGCTAAAGACCATGGATTTTGCGTCCTTTAGCGAATTTGATGCCTATGTTGCGGCACATTGGGGTGGCGGTGAAATCAATAACGGTGTCACCTCTAACGCCCGCCGAGCTGGTGCATTGTATGTCTATGCGAACCCAAATACTGGTACCCGCGATTACTTTATCATGGCCAATGAGAACGCAGGTCTCATGCCCAATAACCATCAGAGTAACGACGACTGGCACTTCCTGGGATCAGCCGATGACTATGTCAACCTGGCGTTGAACCCAGTGAAACTGAACCGTAATAGTGGCGTAGATACCGCAACGCGTGTGGCGCAATACTTCGGTCAGGATCGCGTGCTGAGCTGGGATGAGCGCACAACGACAAAATGGGGTGAAAGCGAAAATGCTGTCTTCGCAACGGGAACAGATGAAAGCGGTGAACGCCGTTACTTTATCCAAAAACGTCCGGGACAAGGCGGCGAGTTCCCTTGGTATGGTTCAAACGATGACTGGTACTTCGTAGGCTCAGATACCACGATTGAACGTTTGGTGACTAAACTGAAAAGTTCTGTTACCACCTTCGAGGATGAGCTGCTGACATGGTACAAGCAAGACACCATGCGTGAATGGGGTGATAACGGTACCTACGGAAACGTAAACGATATCTATGTTTATCATTTCCAAGGGGGGGAACACTATTACCGTCTGAAAACCCACCGATACGGCTATTTCCCATGGCCAACTGATCCCAATGTCAGTAACCATGAATGGGAATATCTCGGTCATTATTATCAATAAATAATGCCCTTATGCCCCGACAGGTCCGCACTTGTCGGGGCATTTTTTAATGTAGGAATAAGTCAGTGTGCTCTGAAAGGAAGATTTAGAACCTGAAGATGCGTGAGGATACACTATTCATGTTTTATACCGGGATTTAACACTACACTGAATAAAAGATGTAAGGTCATGAGTCCTTACTTTTGAAGGGGAACGAAATGTTAGACCGGTTGGACTGTCTTCAAACGCTGCTACCTAACAGCAACAAACACAATGTTGTACCCATGTATATGTTTGCCAATGAACGCGGCCTGCCTGTGGTGCTTCGGATAAATGTGCGTGGTATCGACCCTTCACTTCCTGTGATGCTCATTGCCTTCGACATTGATACCCTCGCTACCTCCATCCACTGTGAAATCCAATACCCCAGAGAAGGTGTGACCTTTAAACGTTATGGACAACTGACATCCTCTAGCTTTCATATTGGCACCTGCGAAATTACCGATTGGGCATCGCTGGAAACACTCGCGGTTGAATGGTTAACCTCTCCAGCGCCAACAACTTAACCGCCCGCTCTGCAACGCCCCACACCATGAGGCCTCACTCTACGGAATGCCGCATTGCATGGTAAAACTGTCTACGTCAGCGCTTTCATTTTCACGCTATATACCACACACCTCCCCAAGACGTCTTTAAATCAACAAATTATGCATGTCTCAAATTCGAATCTACACTGAAAGAGACTTATTGATGAATGTGAAGCAGCAGGTTTTTCATGAAAAATCTCAGTATCAAAGGGGCAGTGATTGGTATCTTGACCACAGTAATCGCCATCCTGACAGCAATTTCCCTCACAACTATCCTTTCTTTGCGCGATGATCTGAAAGAATATGATTTTGTCGTTAACACAGAGATCCGCTCCGTACAGCTCGCAGACCAAATGAATATTGAGTTCAAGCGGCAGGTACAAGAGTGGAAAAACGTATTGATCCGCGGTAGTGATGATGGGCAGCGTGAGAAATACTGGGGCCGCTTCCAAGAGCAAGAGTCAAAAATCCAGGCGTTAGGCAGGGAATTAGTGCCCTTGTTGAACGATTCACCGGAGCAGACATCCCAGGCCAATGATTTCCTGAGGTCGCACAAGAAGATGGGAGCGGATTACCGTCGTGGTTTTAATGATTTCGTGAATGCGAATTATAACCATACTGCAGGTGATAAAGCGGTGAGTGGCATTGACCGTGAGCCTTCTGCACGTCTTGATGAACTGTCAAATGTCTTAAGCGAATCCGCTGAAAAGCATGGACAAATCCTGCAATCGACAGCACGTGAATTGGTGAAAATCTCTATCATTTCAGTGATTGGTATCAGTATCGTGCTGCTGGCTCTTGCTTATATACTCATCATGAAGTTCATCACTCGTCCACTGGAAGCGACAGCCAAAGAGCTGGATATTATTGCCAGTGGAGACCTAACAAGTACTCCTTCAGCAACCGGTTTGGGCGAAATTGGTATGATTAATGCATCTGCCACCAAATTGCATAATCAGTTGGCAAACTTAATCAGCGGACTACAGCGCTCAGCCAATGAGCTGTCAACGGCATCAAACCAACTCAATAGCAATTCTCAGAAACAGTCAGAGTCAGCCAATGCCCAACAACAACAAACCGAACAAGCCTCTACTGCGGTAGAAGAGCTTTCACGTTCAGCGGCAGAGATTGCACGCAGTGCCAATGAAACCTCTGACAGCACGCAACAAACAACGGGATCGGCTGCAGTAGGTGCTACTCAAATGGAATCCGTCAACGCGTTGATGACCCAGCTTCGCCAAGATATTGAATCGGCGGGATCGGCTGTTGGTGATTTGTCCAAACGTGTCGTCCGCGTAGATGAAGTGATGACTGTCATTAGCGGAATTGCAGAACAAACAAACTTACTCGCCCTAAACGCAGCCATCGAAGCTGCCCGTGCCGGTGAACAAGGTCGTGGTTTTGCGGTCGTTGCAGATGAAGTCAGGGCGCTGGCACAGAAAACCCAGGAGTCTACCTCTGAAATTGCCGAAGTCCTTGCAGGTTTGCGCCAAGGATCCGAATCTACCGTTAAAGCGATGCAAAACGGACAAAACAAAACGGATGAAGTAGTCACCAATATCAGCGAGGTATCCGAACGCTGGCGGGATCTTGCCAATGCCATCAATAGCATCGCCGAATTGAACACCACGGTCGCCGCAACGGCAAATGAGCAAACCTCAGTCTCACAAGAGATTTCTTTGCTCATTTCAGAGTTGCATGCTGCAGCACAAATCCTACAAGAGCAGGCGGCAGACAGTGCACAATCAAGTTCAATACTGGATAAGCTTGCCAAGCAACTGCGTGACCAGATTATTGCGTATAAGACTGCCTGATATCATTTTCGTCTAGGTAACACGCCCTCCAACCTCACCGGAGGGCATATTTACAGTCAAAGACGTTTTTGGCTCATGGCATCGGCGATATATTCCGCCTGACGGATAGCCAACGCTACGATGGTCAGGGTCGGGTTTTCCGCCGCCCCCGTGGTGAAGACGCTGCCATCCGACACAAACAGGTTGTCGATATCATGCGACTGTCCCCATTTGTTGACCACACCATCCTGCGCCTTTGCACTCATCCGGTTAGTGCCGAGGTTATGGGTCGAAGGATAAGGGACCACGCGATGGGTTTTCACCGCACCTACCGCCTCATAAATCGCACTGCCCTGCTGGTAAGCATGGTTTCGCATAGCAATATCATTGGGGTGATCGTCATAGTGCACGTTTGGTACGGGCAGACCAAACTGATCTTTTACATCCGTGTTGAGTGTGATGCGGTTGGTTGACCGTGGCATGTCTTCGCCAACAATCCACATACCCGCCATGCGTTCATACCCTTCCATGTCTTTGGCAAATTCTTCACCCCAGGCCCCTGGCCGTAAAAATGCAGCCATAAACGGCAGGCCAAGCGAGAGGGTTTCTAATTCATACCCACCTACAAAGCCGCGTGAAGGGTCATGCCGGGCCTCATCCTGAACAATACCTGCCATGGTGGTACCACGGTACATGTTTACCGGATTCTCAAACTCCCCGTACACAGAACCTGTCACATGACGCATGTAATTACGGCCCACTTCCCCAGAGCTGTTCGCTAACCCGTCCGGGTACATGGCAGTTGCGGAATTCAGCAACACGCGCGGACTTTCAATCGAGTTCCCTGCCAGGCAGACAATGCGCGCTTTCTGATGTTGTTCATTCCCATCGGCATCCACGTAGAGCACACCGTCAACCTTGCCTGTCACATCATGGGTAATTTTCAGTACATGGCTGTTGGGGCGCAATTCAAAGTGCCCTGTCGCCTCTGCTTTCGGGATTTCGGTATACAACGTCGACCATTTAGCCCCCATCCGGCATCCCTGAAAGCAAAACCCCAGCTGTTGGCACGAAGCCCGTCCATCGCGGGGTTGGGAGTTAATCGCCATTCGCCCGGTGTGCACGTTTTTGTAACCGATCTTGGTCGCACCGGCTTGCAACACTTTGAAGTTGTTGTTGCCGGGTAATCCCGGAATATCATGGGTGCGGGTCACGCCCATTTTGTCTTCCGCTCTGTCGTAATAAGGCGCAAGCTCCGCCAGGGTGATCGGCCAGTTCAGCAAATTGGCGTCTTTAATATCGCCATACACATCCCGGGTGCGGAATTCATGTTCCTGAATGCGAAGGCTGGCCCCGGCCCAGTGAAGGGTCGAACCGCCAACAGTTTTACAGATCCATGCTGGTAAGCCCGGAAAATCCCTTGCGACTTCCCAACTGCCGGAGGTGGTTCTGGGTTCGAGCCAAGCCTCCTTGCCGAACATTTTCCATTCGTTGTTTTCAAAATCCTTGCGGTAATCGAGGTGTGAACCAGCTTCCAGACACACCACATCCACCCCTTTTTGAGCCAATTCATTACTCAGTGTGCCACCACCGGCACCGGAGCCAATCACCACCACAACACTGGTGTCTGAAAGATCAAATTGCTTCGCCATGACTAGACCTCCTTGCCCGGTGTTGGCAACCACTGAATATCATTAAAGCCGCGGTTGATGTAGCCCCCTTTCTCAAAAGAAGGGCCTTCGTAACCAAAGGAAGACCAAAGGCCAGGGTTGTCGTAAAGGGAAACCACCATATTACTGCGGATAGCTTGGAAAAAGGGCTCACTGTCCACCTGTTGCAACAAGGCTGCCTGTTTAGCTTCTGGCAGGCTGTTCCAGTCTCCATCAGCGGCGTTGGTCAGGGAGGCCACGCCTTCAATAATGGCTTTCAATTGTGAGGGGGCTTTCGCCGCTTGTGCGTCAATACTTTCAACACTGGCAGCATAAAAAAGGTCGTCCAATTCAGGGTGTGGATAAATACTTCGGCTGATGCTGATCAGGGCATTCGCCGTTTTGTTATCCAGTGCCTTCACGGTAAGTGCCCAGCTT
This sequence comes from Grimontia sp. THUN1695, assembly GCF_059704325.2. NCBI lineage: Bacteria > Pseudomonadati > Pseudomonadota > Gammaproteobacteria > Vibrionales > Vibrionaceae > Grimontia > Grimontia sp. THUN1695. The sequence continues at coordinate 2,520,635 of NZ_AP046577.1, forward strand.
TTGCCAGACAGGGACAATCCGGCTATCGCATAGGCATACGCCGCGGTGGCCGTCAATGCACCCATTTTTAAAATGGTTCGCCTTGAAAAGGCAGGGTTCACGTTATTCATGATTGCTCTCCTCGCTTTCAGCTTCCTTTCGCAAGCAAGATAGCGCTTCTTCTATTGGAAACGTCCAGACTGCTCAAGGAATTCGATTTTGTATCCATCGGGATCGGTCAGGAAAAAAAACGCGCCATGGGTTTTCCGTTGTAACTCATGGCTTTCATCTCTGTAGGATTCAGGTTGGCATCGCAAAGTTTGGCGTGTATAGCAGCAAGATCGTCCACACACACAGCCAAGTGACCATAACCGGAGCCGTGGGTATACGCTTCGGTCTGGCTGTGGTTGTGCGTCAGTTCAAGTTCGAAGTCACTGCTGTCATTACGCAAATAGATGAGAGAGAAACCATCAAAGTCAAACCGCTGTGCAACATCCAGATCCAGTGCAGTTTTATAAAATGAGAGAGAACGATCCGGATCGAGTACCCGAATCATGGAATGGATCATTTTCGCCATAAATACCTCCGTGTTTATTAAGTCATTCCACTATAACGACGGGGTATTCGGCTTGGGTGGTATCATGCTACCGCATGTGAAAAAATTGTTAATATTTGTTGTTGGCTGCTATCGCGCTTTTTCATCCCGCTTTATCCAGCGTTTCACGCTGTCGCAATTCAGCATTAGCCAGGTTAAGGACACCGTGAGGTTCGCTGAGATAGAGAATACAGCTGCAACGCAGCAAAGAGGCAAAGTTGCTGACATCACCGTTAATATCGAGGGCTTCATCATACATCGTAGTAAGGAACTTGCCGGTGTTCATGCCTTGTTCCTGGGCAAGATGATCAATGATCTGCCAGAATTTTTTCTCCAGCCTTACACTGGTTGAATGACCTGCAAGGCGGACTGAACGTGAGTGCATTTCGTAATTAGCGGGATCCTGCCCGGCAAATATAGTACACATAACTTCTTACCTTTGTGCTACAACTCCTATGAGCATATTCCATGCCCCCCTTGCACACCGCCTCATCAATGAGACACCCTAAGGGTAGGAAACTTTACGCGTATACCCAAGAAACCTGAATATGCTGAGTGCAGGTTTATTGGGTATATTCCCTTGTTTAACAAGAGTCTCCTTTTGCCTGCAAATAGTCGCAAGCATCCGTCACCCCTTCGCTGGCCGCCATACGCAGATATTCACGTCCCCGCACCCTATCCATCTGTGTACCAAACCCTTCATAAAGCGCTTTACCATAATGATACCGGGCCAGCCGCGAATATCCGGCCTCATCATCCATTGCTGCGCCACGTTTCATCAAGGCAGTAGAACGAACAGGATCCGGCGGGGCGTACACACCGTTCTCGTGGATTTGTGCCAAGAGCAGCATCGAATACACATCGTTCCAGCGTGAGATACAGTCTTCTAAAATGGCCACAGCAAACTCATGATCACCGGTCTTTTCAGCAAAATACCCATAAAGGCATTTCATACGTTTATCGCTGTCCAGTTGTTCAGTGTAAGCAAATTCGCTGGTAGGGGCAGCGGGCGACGACAGGGAAAAGAACATCACACAGCTCCCTGCGAGTAATTTCCATGCTGACATGCAAATGTTCCTCCTCTTATGGCTATGATATTGGTTAAATCTAGCAAACAGTGGCAAAAACGGGGTGTTGAATTGATGTGACAAAGGGGGAAAATAAGGCCGGTGTTAGGATAATAACCGGATAAAGATTCTGTCTTATTTTTGAGTTTTACTGCCTGTTTTCACTCCAATTTTGACGTAATATTAATACATATGACTCACAAATGATTAATTTGAAAATACAGTCCCTGAACCTTGAAATATATCGCAGTTTTCATGCGAACAAGTGATAACTTTCACAATTATTTGACTAGCCCTTCTTCCATGTCAATGCCAGATTTTAAAGACATACTCGACATACATCCTAACCCTTGTGTCATTCATATCAATTTTGTGCCGAAGTATGCCAACAACGCATTCGCTAAGTTCAGCGGTATGGAGAGTGCCGAAGACGTGCTCAGCTTGCCCTCTATTCGTGTGTTGTTTGAGAAAGAGCACTGGCCAGAAGCACAGCGTCGTTACAACCATGCGATAGAAACCGGGATCCCGACACCGCCTGAAGTGATCAATCACATGGATTTGAAAGGGAATCCTATGATTGCGGAAATTACCGACAAAGTCATCGATTGGTACGGCGAGAAAGCGATGTGTACCTTTGTCAGTGTGGTAACAGACCAAGTCCGTCGTGAACGTACATTGCGGGATATGGCGAATCGCGACGACCTGACTAATCTCTACAACCGCCGCTACCTGCTTGATCTGTTCAGTGAACGTCATGCCGCCCACCAACGGTGCCAATACCTGGCGATTGCAGATATCGATCACTTCAAGCACATCAACGACACATTTGGTCACCCGGTAGGGGACATTGTGTTACGCCGCGTTGCAAGGGAGATTGAAGATTTCACCGCACCGGATGAGTATGCATTTCGGCTTGGAGGAGAAGAATTTGCGCTATTAACCTGGGCAGACAATCATGGCGAAGCCTATGCCCGTTTAGAGCAACTGCGCAAATCCGTAGAACACTGTGAATTCCGGGTCAGCCATCCCAACTCACAGCCTCTGACACTTAGCTGTACCATTTCCATCGGGATGACAGTCATTACAGCAACGGACGACTTTCTTTCCGCCAGCTTACGTGCAGACGAAGCGCTGTATATTGCCAAGAAGAGCGGCCGTAACAATCTGATCAATTATGAAGCATCAATAAAGAAAACACAGAAAATCAACGCCAGTTAAGCGGTGATATTTCCCGCATAACGGTGAAAACGTTGGTGAGAAAGCTGGCTGACCACGACCCGGTTTCTGCCCGCTTCTTTCGCTTGATACATCAAGCGGTCAGCATAATGCAGCAAAGCTTCTAATGATGTCTCCGGGCTTTCCCTGTCCACCAACAAAGCACCGATAGAGGCCGTAACATGAAGATCCAGCTGTATTTGTGACGCCTGGGGGACCAGACAACTGCAGACATAATCCGCATTCACTTCCAAATCCCGTACATCTTCAGCGGGTAGCAGCAGGCAAAATTCCTCGCCACCCAGTCTTGCAACCGCCACAGCCTCACGCACGTAATCGGTTAATACTCCCCCCAGGTTATTCAGTACTTCATCCCCTTTCAGGTGACCGTATTTGTCATTAATTTGTTTGAAGTGGTCAACATCGAGCATCAATACACCGAGTTTCCCACGCTTTCGCATATTGCTGACCCGCTTGCTGCTGTACATTCTGTCCAGTCCACGCCGGTTCATCAGCCCAGTCAGGGAGTCGGTATAGGCATAATCTTCAAGTTTGACATTCAAGGCTTTCAGGGCACGGGTCTTTCTGGTCACGACTTTTTTTAGCAAGATGATATAGCTGACAGCCACCAGAAACACGAGTGAACCAGTGATCGGCCAAAACCAGTGTGGGATCTGGGTAGTTTTGCTGGTGTTAAGCCACTTTTGTTTAATACGGGCAATTTCCTGTGGTGGAATATTCTTAATCCCGCTTTCGACTTCCTTAAACAGCAGTTCATTGTCTTTGGGGATCGCAGTGTACAACATCTTTTGATAAATGCGTTCAATCGGTACAAAGCGGTTTGGGTTTTCCTGCTGATGCAAATAGTACGTCGCAACTTGAGTATTGAGCAGCATGCGGTTTACTTTGCCATTGTGTGCAGCCTGGATCAGCGCCGCATTGTTATCAAACCCCAGGGTTGCCACTAACGGATAACGCGTTTGGACGTATTCTTCTTCGTAACTGCCTTTCACCACGCCAATCACCATTCCCGGCAAAAAACCCTGAGTTCGCAATTCTTCGTCGCGGTTCCGTACATACAAGGTGGTAGAGATCTCGAACAGTGGCAAAACATAATCTAGGGTATCCACCAGGGATTCAGAATAAAGCAAGCCACCGTGAACCTTACGCCCCCCCGTTTTCATAGCTTCGATTGAGTCATTCCAATCGCTCAGCGCAAACTCGACCGGCGTATTGTTGATCTCTGAAAACAACCTCCAGTAGTCAACCAACAATCCCGTCGCAATACCATTTTCAGAAAAAGCAAACGGCTTCCAGCTATGGGAATTCGTCACGATAATGGTCTCTTTATCTGTTTCAGATAACGCTAGCGACTGGGGCATTCCCAGCATGAATACCACAACGCTACAAACGAATCGGCATAACCGAAGCGTATATATCAAAAGCAAGCCTCTTTACACATCAATTAGTGCAAACATTGTCGCAAAATTCAATCAACAGACCACACTGTGTTTAACAGTTGATTCACCAGAGCGAGAGCTTGATCTCTGAAACTGTGAAAAAAATTCGGAATTTCATTGAAAAACGAAAAAATATTGTCACTTTATTTCACAAACATCCATGCGTGATGCCTATACCACTGTACACCCCTAATGCTTCTTTCTCTTCGTTTACGAATGTTCACCGCTCTTTGCCTAATCGTTATCGATTAGTGATCTACCTAGATTATTGTGGTAAATTTACAGTTTTGAAGCGGGTATGCGTTTTATCACTTAAGTGGAATGTAGAATGAAGGTGGGAATAACCCTTTTTCCATTGCCTGCGATCAAATTTCCGCCATATAAAGCATGTATACTTGTGCCCGCTTTCATGGATGAGTTGTGTTGTCCAAGCGCCTCACCGTTTGGACAACACAATTATGTGGCATGAACCTGTATTAACGCTGTAAGAGCAATAAGGCACTGTTGCCGCTCATCACTGTGTCAAGGTTGTTGTTTTATTACAAACTTCAATAACCTGTGCCCGTGGTTACAGCGACATTTATCCCTTGGGTAAACGTTCGACCGGAGAGAACCTTACATGAAAAAGACCAAAATCGTTTGTACGATTGGACCAAAAACCGAATCGGTAGAGATGCTGACCAAGCTGGCAGAAGCAGGCATGAACGTCATGCGCTTGAACTTCTCACACGGCGACTTCGCTGAGCACGGCACACGCATCGCTAACCTGCGTAAGGTAATGGAAAACACAGGAAAGCAACTGGCTATCCTGCTGGATACCAAAGGTCCTGAGATCCGCACCACCAAACTGGAAGGCGGCAACGATGTTTCTCTGGTTGCAGGTCAGACTTTCACCTTCACGACTGATGCATCAGTCATCGGTAACGCAGAGCGCGTTGCAGTCACTTACCCAGGCTTCGCCAATGACCTGTCTGAGGGTAACACCATTCTGGTCGACGACGGTCTGATCGAAATGGAAGTGCTGGAAACCACAGAAACAGAAGTTATCTGTAAAGTACTGAACAACGGTGATCTGGGCGAAAACAAAGGTGTTAACCTGCCAGGCGTTTCAGTTAACCTGCCTGCACTGTCTGAGAAAGACAAAGGCGACCTGATCTTCGGTTGTGAACAAGGCGTTGACTTCATCGCGGCGTCTTTCATCCGTAAAGCATCTGATGTGAAAGAAATCCGCGAACTGCTGGACGCAAACGGCGGTGAGCGAATCCAAATCATCTCAAAAATCGAAAACCAGGAAGGCGTTGATAACTTTGACGAAATCCTGGAGCTGTCTGACGGCATCATGGTTGCACGTGGCGACCTGGGTGTCGAAATCCCGGCAGAAGAAGTGATCTTCGCACAGAAGATGATGATCGAAAAATGTAACCGCGCACGTAAAGTGGTTATCACCGCGACCCAAATGCTGGACTCAATGATCAAAAACCCACGTCCAACCCGCGCAGAAGCCGGTGACGTGGCAAACGCAATCATGGACGGTACTGATGCAGTGATGCTGTCAGGTGAAACTGCGAAAGGTAAATACCCTGTTGAAGCGGTTACCATCATGGCGCAAATCGCCAAGCGCACTGACGCTGTACTGAAAGCGGAGCTGGGTTCGCGTCTGGACAGCCCTCGCCTGCGCATTACTGAAGCGGTATGTAAAGGTGCCGTTGACACGGCTGAGAAACTGGGCGCACCACTGATCGTGGTTGCGACGGAAGCCGGTAAGTCTGCACGCTCTGTACGTAAGTACTTCCCAACAGCAAACATCCTCGCGATGACCATCAACGAGAAAACTGCCGCACAACTTTGCCTGAGCAAAGGTGTAACATCTGTGGTTGTTGATCAATTTGAAAACACTGACGAGTTCTACCGTCGCGGAAAAGAAATTGCACTGGAATCAGGTCTGGCTGCGAAAGGTGACATCGTGGTGATGGTATCAGGTGCACTGGTTGCTTCCGGTACCACCAATACTGCCTCTGTACACGTTCTGTAATCTAACCGTACTTAACAGGAAAAGGGAGCCAACGAAAATTGGCTCCCTTTTTTAATGTCTTAGGTTTTACTTTCTGAACCAGGATGGCAACAGTTCATTGCGGTGGGTATTGACCAGAATGGCCATTGGCACCAAGTAAATCCAGCCAACCTTGATTGTCAGGACAGCCAGTGACAACGTTGTCACCCTCACCAAATACTTATTGATGGTTTGGAACACGTGACGTTTCTCTTTTAAGTTATTTTTACTTTTGATGAAGATGGCAGTATACATTTTGAGCAAAAAGTCGCAAGTTGAGAGCATCTGCAAATCAAAAAAAGCCGATGGCTCCTACCATCGGCTTTTCCGTGACGGGTCGGGTTCTCGATTACTGACGTAGCGCGCGCTCACCACGTGCGATGCCCACGATACCACTGCGTGCAACTTCAATGATGTCAGTGACATCTTTCATTGCTGAGATAAAGGCATCAATCTTTTCGCTGGTTCCTGCCAGCTGCACCGTATACAGCGCGTTGGTGACATCCACGATCTGGCCGCGGAAAATGTCTGCAGTGCGTTTGACTTCCGCACGGGCAAAGCCACTCGCTTTCACCTTCACCATCGCCAGTTCACGCTCAATATAATCAGATTCAGTCACATTGCTGACTTTCAGCACGTCGATAAGCTTATGCAACTGCTTTTCGATTTGCTCACGCTCTGACTCTTTTACCACTGTTGTAGTGATATTAAGGCGGGACAGGGTCGGATCGTCTGTCGGAGAAACCGTCAGTGACTCGATGTTATAGCCACGCTGGGAAAACAGACCGACAACACGGGACAATGCACCAGGTTCGTTTTCCATCAAAATCGATACAATACTGCGCATTATGTTCTCTCCGTCTTGCTCAACCACATTTCATTCATCGCTCCGCCGCGCACCTGCATCGGGTACACGTGCTCGGTTTCATCCACGCTGATATCGATAAAGACCAATTTGTCTTTCATCGCCAGACCACGCGCCAGTTCGCTTTCTAGCTCTGCCGGATTGCTGATACGGATACCAACATGGCCATAAGCTTCGGCAATCGCCGCGAAATCAGGCACCGAGTCCATGTAAGAATGAGAGTGGCGACCTTGATAAATCATGTCCTGCCACTGCTTCACCATACCAAGGAAGCGGTTGTTGAGATTGATAATTTTGACGGGAATGTCGTACTGCAGCGCGGTTGACAGTTCCTGGATATTCATCTGGATACTGCCGTCACCGGTGACACAAATCACCTCAGCGTCAGGGAGCGCAAACTTCACCCCCATGGCAGCTGGCAGGCCGAACCCCATGGTGCCAAGCCCACCGGAGTTGATCCAGCGGCGTGGCTTGTCAAACGGGTAATAAAGCGCCGCAAACATCTGGTGCTGACCAACATCTGACGCCACATAGGCATCACCATTAGTGAGTTTGTAAACCGCTTCAATCGCTTGCTGCGGTTTAATGCGCTCATTATTGGTTTCATACGCCAGGCACTTGCGCTCACGCCAGACATTGATGTTGCTCCACCAGGCATCAAGCGCTGCCGCATCATTCGAGCCCCCCTGCTCAGTCAGAAGCTTCAGCATGGTGTTCAGCACCACATCAGCAGACCCTACAATTGGGATATCAGCCGCGACGGTTTTTGAAATGCTTGATGGGTCAATGTCAATGTGCATGACCTTGGCGTTCGGGCAGTATTTTTCGAGGTTGTTGGTGGTACGATCATCAAAGCGCACACCGATACCGAAGATAAGATCGGCATTGTGCATCGCCATGTTGGCTTCATACGTACCGTGCATGCCCAGCATACCGAGAGACTTATCACCTGTTCCCGGATACGCACCAAGGCCCATCAAGGTGCTGATAACCGGAATGTTCAGGGTGTCTGCCAGCGTTTTAATCTGCTCACCACACTCCGAGATAATCGCACCGCCCCCAACGTACAGAACCGGCTTTTTCGCTTCCAGCAGCACTTTCAGGCCACGCTTGATTTGTCCTTTGTGTCCCGACGTTGTCGGGTTATAAGAACGCATGGACATGCTTTCCGGATACTCGTAAGGGTATGTGTTTGCAGGGTTCAGCATATCTTTCGGCAGATCAACAACCACAGGACCAGGGCGGCCGGTTGATGCCAGATAAAAGGCTTTTTTGATGACTTTGGGAATGTCTTCGGTGTTTTTCACCAAAAAGCTGTGTTTTACGATGGGACGGGAGACACCCACCATATCACATTCCTGGAAAGCATCGTTACCAATCAGGTTACTCATTACCTGGCCGGAGAGTACCACCAAGGGAACTGAGTCGTAATACGCGGTCGCGATACCGGTAATCGCATTGGTTGCACCTGGGCCTGAAGTGACCAACACAACACCCACTTCGCCGGTAGCACGGGCATAACCATCCGCCATGTGAACCGCAGCCTGCTCGTGACGGACAAGCACGTGCTCGATATCACTTTTCTCATGCAGTGCATCATAGATATCCAACACTGATCCGCCCGGATACCCAAATATATGTTTAACGCCCTGATCGATCATCGAACGAACGACCATGTCGGCTCCTGACAACATTTCCACTATATGCCTCCATGTCTGCATAGTTTAGGACTTATTTGTAGCCTAGAGATGGACGCCGACATTACTTACTGCCTGCTTGCCGCCAATCCATGCCAGCTATGCTTTTATCCCCGGTCGTAACAGGGAATAAAAAAGCGTTTGTCCATGCTGCGTTTAACAGTGTCTAATCCCAGTCACCTGTCTGCTGTATGAACACCAACAACTTTAACGCTTTGTTAGCAAATCTGTCTATTACATAACCTTTATTCCCATTAATACTCTAATTGAACAATCATTCATCATTAAAGACTCTGTACAAACCCACTCCATCAGCATTCACTGCTAAAAAGTCATGCGTTAACAACATTTACTGTTTGGACATCCGTTGTATATGCACACGAAAAAAGTCTGTTTTGACCATCAGGGAAATATTTTCGGGGAGTTGCACGTTAAAGACACTTTTGCCTGTCGGGCAATAACGTGAGGGGAAGAAAAGAGGCGAAAAGACGCAAAGAAACAGCCCGACATCAGTGCCGGGCTTTGAGAATTGGCAAGCTCAGTGCTTTTTGTACATGGCTTCAATTTGCTTTTTATATCGCTCCAGAATCACTTTGCGACGGAGCTTCAGCGTGGGGGTTAACTCGCCTTTCGACATGGAAAACTCAGAAGGCAAGAGCGTGAATTTTTTCACCTGCTCAAACTTCGCCAACTCTTTTTGCAGCTCTGCGAGGCGTTTTTCAAACAGTTCGACCACTTCACTGTGTTTAATCAGCTCCATACGATCGTGATATTTAATGTTGAGTTCTTTCGCCCAGCTCTCCAGCGTTTCAAAACACGGCACAATAAGCGCAGACACAAAATGACGCGCATCTGCCACTACCGCAATTTGTTCAATGAAGTGATCTTTGCCCAGCTTACCTTCAATCATTTGTGGCGCGATATACTTGCCACCTGAGGTTTTCATCAGCTCTTTGATGCGGTCGGTAATAAACAGGTTACCCTTGGCATCAATATGGCCTGCATCGCCGGTTTTAAGGAAGCCATCTTTGGTAAAAGTGTCGGCGGTCTCTTTTGGCTTGTTGTAGTAACCACGCATCACCATCGGGCCGCGAACCAGAATTTCATTGTTCTCGCCAATTTTCACTTCCGCATTGGGCATTGGCATGCCAATCGAGTCTGGGTCAAAACTGCCGCTGTCCCAACATGAAACGGTTGCCGTGGTCTCAGTCATGCCGTAACCCAGTTTCACATTCACGCCAATGGCATGGAAAAAACGGCCAATAGCTGGCTCCAGTTTTGCCCCTCCACACGGCATCATGGTGATATTGCCTCCCAGCAGTTCGCGCAATTTGCGCAGTACCAGCTTATCCGCCATACGGTGCGCACTCTTGAGCCAGGGTGCCGGCATTTTGCCTTTACGGGTAATTTCTGCCATCAGGTTGCCAATAGACACTGCCGCACGGAACATGCCTTTTTTCACCGGGTTAGCTGTCGCCACTTTTTCGTGGACCGCACTGTAGATTTTCTCATAGAAGCGCGGCACCGCACACATCACGGTTGGCTTCACTTCCTGCAATGCTTCGCGGATGGCATAGGTATTGGACAGGTAGCAGTTCGTCGCACCGTGATGTAGCACATAGAAAGTCCAGCAGCGTTCAAACACATGTGACAGTGGCAGGAAGGCGAGTGATACTTCATTTTCACTGATCCCAAGCACCTGATCGTGGCTTTCAATCTGCGCAGCAATGTTGGCGTAATCCAGCATCACACCTTTCGGCTCGCCCGTGGTGCCTGAGGTGTAAATCAGCGTCATCAAATCGTCCATCGCCGCATCAGCAAGGCGTTGATTGAACTCCGGATCCACATTGTCATTCGCAGTTTGCAGGAAGTTACGCCACCCCATTCCCATAACATGACCGGAAAAATCGACGTTGTCGTCAAAGCTGACAATTTTTTCCAGTGAAGGACAGCTATCTGCGATCGATATCGCCGCATCGGCCTGGGACTGATCGCCCACAAACAGGATGCGCACCCCTGCATCACGCAGAATATACGCCGCCTGCTCAGCCGTGTTGGTGGGATAAATGGGCACAGGCACGCAACGCACCTGAAGCGCAGCAATATCGGCGATACTCCACTCTGCACAGTTATTGGCGAAAATACCGATTTTGTCCTGCACTGCAAGGCCGGAAACCAGCATCGCACGTGAAGCGGCATCAATGCGTTCACCGAATTGACGCCAAGATAGCTCGCCCCAACCGCTTCCTTGTTGAAAGCGCAGCGCAATCTTGTCGCCCTGAGCATTGACCTGCTCACGAATACGGTTAACGATATGAAGTTCCAGCGCCATTTCACTCTCTCTCAGCACAGCGTGACCCGATAATTACAAGGTGGGTCGCAAGGAAAACAATTGGCTTACAGATGTAAGCTAAAACTCAGCCAGCAGTGTAATGACTCTCCCATCAATTACAAGAAAAAGCACATACAGGACGTTCAAAACCTGAGCAATACATTTGATAAACAGTGTTCATTTCAGAGTACACCTGTTCTCTCAAAGCAGAAAAAAGTTGTAACAAGATATATCAAAGCAAGTATTGGCTTTCACCGGTTTTTAGTGCTTTTTCGCAGCATTTTTGCGCCAGATTTACACCAAAGAGTTACCACAAATCGTCAGCAGTTGGTCACGCATCCATAAGTGACCTTTGTCTTTCTCCGCCGATGCATGCCAGCTCAGGTAGCCGCTGATATGGTTGTTCTCCAGCGGCAGGGGTAACATCTTAAGGTTTTCATGGTTGCTGCCACTTTCAACCATCCAACGTGGCGCCACGGCCACCAGTTGTGACTGACTGACCACATATAAGATATTGCTCAGGCTAACCCCATGATAGGCTTCATGGTAACGGCCATCACGGTATAAAGCTTCAGCATATCCCAGCATCTCACCATTATGTTTCAAGACGGCATGCGCCTCGCTGGCAAGTGCTTTGGCAGTAATGCTGTCTCCAAGACGCGGATGGTTTTTACTTGCCACCACCACCAGCTCATCGCTGAACATCTCAGTGCTGCAGAAACCGGCTTCACAGAAGTGCAGGTAATCAATCACAAAGTCCACTTTCTGATAGCGCAATTTACGGGCGATATCGCGATCAAACTCCGTTTCTACCTGTACTTTGACACCAGGCGCAACGGAAGAAATGGTATTGAGGATCTGAGGAACAAACCGCATGTCTGAGGGGCTGCAAATCGCCAGGCGGAAAGTACGATTACTGGTTTCAGGCTCAAACACTGACGTCGGCAGCTCATTTTTGATCAACTGGATGGCCTGACGAATTGGGCCAAATAGCTGACGGGCGCGCTGTGTCGGTTTAATGCCACGGCCATTGCGAACAAACAACTCATCATTAAACATCACTTTCAGGCGTGATACGGCATTACTGACTGCCGGTTGCGACATCCCCAGGTTCTGTGCGGCACGTGTAATGTTCTGTTCTTGCATCACGGCATCAAAGACCGTGATGAGGTTAAGATCGACGCTTCTCAGCGTCGTATCAGTGCGGCTCTCGAAATGGTTAACCGACTCTTTCTGCGTCATACCTAAACCCTGAAGGAAACAGTAAATGTAAAGCGTCTGTGGCAACAGTCACCGATCAACCCTGGAGAGTTCATTATTAATACGAAGTAGGTTGACCTTCCAGCCATGAGACAAAGCTTGCTTACGTCTTGCAATAATATGAAATTGCGCGCGCGACAATCAAAGCATCAACTTAGTAACACGATTGAATAAATACCCCCAGTAAATTGTTGTAAATTGATGCCTAGAAGAAGCAACAGAAAAAACAACAAATCAACAAAAAAAACTGAAAATCATATGGTTAAATATAAAGTTAGACTAAAAAACCTGTCAATCAGACATTGACTCGACCAATGGGGACATCGATTTATATTTGCCGGCAAAGATCACGCCGGCATATCACCATGAAGGGGTTGGTGTCGTTTTACTTTGCCGAAGTCTGCCAATATGGCGTAGGCCGCAGGGATCATAAACAGCACCAACAGTGTTGATGTAAAAATCCCGAATACGATGGAAATCACCAGAGGTTTCACCACCTGAGCCTGCAAACTGGTTTCCAACAGCAGCGGCAACAAACCTGCCGCCGTGGTCAACGACGTCAGGAAGACGGCGCGGAAACGCTCCTGACTGGCTCGCACCACGGCATCATAAATATCTTCCCCTTCATCGAGATGATGGCGGATGTATTGCACCAACAAGATAGAGTCATTCACCACCACGCCAGCTAACGACACGAACCCCATCAGGCTTGGCATACTGAGCGGATGCCCCAGCAGCCAATGCCCCCACAGCACACCAATCAAGGCAAGCGGGATAGCAATCAAGACCACAAAGGGCTCCAGATAACTGCGGAATTGATAACTCAGGATCACGAAGATACCGAGCAAGCCCAGAGCAAAACCAATCCCCATGGAGCGGCCGGTTTCCGCAGAGTCCTGACTCTGGCCTTCAAACAACACGCGTAGCCCCGGATATTGCGTTTCCAGCTCTGGGATCACATCGCGTTTTAATTGCGCCAACACATCACCGATGCTGACCTGGCTTTGCACCACATCGCCATAAACACTCAGCGTTCGCATGCCATCAATGCGCTGGATACGCACAAAGTTACGCTGATAATTAAGCTCTGCGGCGGTAGAAAGCGGCACCTGACTGCCATCCGGCAACACAATCGGGAAATTGGCAAAGTTTTGCAGGCTGGCGGCATCATCACTGTCGAGGCGTACATCAATTTCAATGCTCTCTGGGCCGACCTGAATTTCATCGGCCGTTTGACCGAAATAGGCGGCGCGAAGCTGGCGCGCAATCATTTGGCCGTTAATGCCAAACGCTTCTGCCCCCGGGCGCAGGGTCACCTTCACTTCTTCTTTGCCGGGGCGCATGTCATCAAGTACTCCTGACACGCCCTGAAATTGGCTGATAAACTGCTGGATGGCGACCGAGGCTTGTTTCAATTCGTTCAAATCGTCATGTTGCAAGCGGATATCAAAGTCGCGCCCTCCCGGCCCCATCGCCGGTTGCTTGAACACCATGGAAATAGGATCGGTCAGCACGCCGGTTTCTTTTTCCCAATCTGAGATGAAGTCATCAATCAGGGTGTTGCGGATCTCCGCACTCAACAAATCAAGCCTCACTGTCGCGATATGCTGACCACTCTCATCAGCATCGGCATTAAAGTTGAACTGCTCGGTAATGTGCTCCACCAAAGGCTGACCACTTTCATTTTGTTCACTTAATCGCTCACCCACTCGATTGGCTGAGGCCACCAGTGTTGCGACAACAGCTTCGGTTTGCGCCAGTGACGAGCCGGGCGGCAATATGACACGGGCTTCCGCAATATCCCCATCAAGTTCAGGAAAGCCGACAAACCGCAGTTGACCCGATGCCAGCAGGGAAATTGAAATCAAAAGCATGGCTATCACGCCCCCCACAAAGGGATAACGCCATTTCACGGCACGGGTGACCAACTCCGCCAGTTTACCTGCGCGGAAGGCTTCAAACTTCTCAAGGAAAATGCGCTTGAAGGCCAAATCCGGTTTTGGCGCTTTGGCTTTCGCCAAAGAATGCTGCAAGTGATGCGGCAAAATAAGGAAGGCTTCGACAAGACTGAGCGTCAGTACCAGGATCAGTACCATGGGCACGACCCGCAGCACCGCTCCCATTTCCCCTTGCAGGAAAATCAAACTGCCGAAGATGCAAACTGTTGTTAGATAGGAGGACACGACGCCAGGGAGCACTTTCTTCACCCCGTTCACCACCGCCTCTTCAAGTTTCTGCCCCCGATCGATATGGGCCGCAATGGACTCGGAGATCACAATGGCGTCATCCATCATGATGCCGATAGCCATCAAGAGCGCGACCAGCGACATGATGTTGATGGAAAGCCCAAGTTGCGCCATCAAAAAGAAGCTGCCGAGGAAGGCGACAGGCAAACCCGCCGCTACCCAGAATGAATAGCGCAACGAAAAGAACATCCACATCACGCCAAACACCAGGATCACCCCTTGCCAGGCATTGCGAGTCATCATGGTCAGGCGATCCCAAAGGAGCGACGAGAAATCATTGGTGAGGTTGAGCGTCACGCCATTGGGCGTGCGGGCCCGCTCGTCTTCGACAAACTGGGCGACTTTTTCTTTGATACGAAGAGCATCATCAGCTTTGTTTTTGCTGATTTTGAGCAGCGCCGAAGGTTTGCCATCAAACCATACCTGTTGTTCATCCAGCTCAAAGCGCTCGGTCAACGTCGCGATATCCTGCAGACGAATCACGCCGCCGTCGCTGTCTGCGGCAACCACGATTTGCCCCAGTGTGTCAGCGGCAATCCGTCTTTCGTCAAAGCGTATAAGCAAACTTTTGTTATCAAGCTCAACGTTACCGCTTGGCAAATTGATATTCTGTGCACTGACCTGAGCGGCAATATCAGAAACACTTAACCCCAGCTGGCGCAACGCACTCTCTCGCACTTCGATGCGGATTTGCTTGCCCGAGAAGCCCGCCACGCTGACCAGCGGGACGTCGTATTCACGTTTAAGTGTCTGTTTAAGGTCTTCCGCGTACGCTTTGAGCCCCACCCAATCGGTGTCAGCCGCAATCGCCACGTCCACCACGGGTTCATTCCAATCCAGCTCTCGCACAACGGGCAGTTCAATATCACTCGGGAAGTTGTTGATGGCATTGATTTGGGTTTGGATGTCCACCAGCATGCGGGAGATATCGGCCTGGGCATCGAGCTTTACCACTAACCCTGCCGAACCTTCCACCGCTTCACAACGGGTTTCAACGATGTTGGAAAGACCATCCACCGCGTCTTCCATTAACAGACAAATATTTTGCTCTACCTGCTCTGGGCTGGCACCGGGATACACCACTGTGGCGAGAATATAAGGCGGCGCAAACTCAGGGAAGGTTTCACGCTTGAGTTTTGACAGTGACGTTAACCCCAACAGGATCAAGGTCAACATCAGAAGGTTGGCTGCTGTCGGGTGACGGGCAAAGAAACGGATCATGACGCCTCTCCGTTCACCGGCGTATTTTCAACATCCTCACCGTTTAGGGTCAGCGCGCGAAGCTCCATGCCTGGCACGGCGGGTAGAAGATCGTTCAGCACCAGTTGCTGACCCGCTTTCAGATCCCCGGCGATCGCCACGCTCTCTCCACGCCGAAATAAAATGGTTACCGGCATCACTTTCAACACACCGTCTTCCATCAGGTAGATTTTGTCGCCGCGAAGGGCGCGCTCTGGGATCACCCAATGGGAAACGGGTTTGCCTTCAATGGTCGCTTTCACAAACATGCCATTAACCAAACTTGGTTGGGTGGCAATCCCACGTTTTTGCTCTTCGTTCAATGCAATTTCGAGGATAACGCCGACCGTCGCCTGATTCAGGCTGACGGTATCACTGAGACGTGCCACCTTGGCAGGCCATTGCTCTTTAAAACTGCCACTGGAAAGGTTCACGCTTGCGTTGAGCTGATGCAGTTTTTCGGCAAAACCCTCGTTTGGCTCCCCGTTTAAGGTATCGAAAACCGTCTGCATGTCGTGAATGGAGACCTGCGCATCGACTTCTACCGCACCAAGGCCGTGGGCGATCACCATCACCTGTTGTGGCGTAACGACCTGATCACGTTCGATATTCACTTGCGCAATACGGCTATCCACCGGAAGGACGATTTGGGTTTTATCCAGATTTCGCTGCGCCTGCTCAAGTGCCAGATTGCTTGCTTCAAGCTCCGCTTCGGTAATGCGTTTTTCGTCCGGCAGGACTTTCAGCTGAGCTTCCAGATCCTGAACACGGGTTTGCTGGGAAAGGAAAGCTTGTTGTTCGTTGTCTAATTCTGATTGCGATGTCAGCCCTTTTTGGCGCAGATTCTTTTTACGGGCGAGTTCATCGCGGCTTAACGCCAGTCTTCGCTGTTCAATGGCCAGCGTGGTTTTCAGGTTCTTTTCATCGAGCGACAATTTTGCCAACCGCGCTTCCCGAGCGCTCACATCTGCCTGAGCCTGTGCAACCGCCAGTTGATAGTCGGTGGGATCAATACGCAAAAGCTCAGTGCCCGCGGGCAGCACCCGCCCTTTTTCCAACGCCGGATTGCGGTAAATCACTTTGCCGTTCACTTCCGCAATGGCCTGCCAGGTGAGTTTGGGCGTGACGCGGCCAAAACCAGTGACAACCGGAGCGATATTGGTCTGGGTCAAGGTAATGATATCGACGGGGCGAGCCTTGGATTGCGCGGGTTTGACTGGCACATCCGGGCGGCTGTTAATCGCCAGAAAGAGAACAGCAACACCTATCGCCAACGCGGGGAAGAAAAGTAATTTTCGGCGAAGCGTCATGGCAACGATCTCCTTTCGTGACAACAATCCTGCGGTAATATTACGTTGGAAGACGCCCCTTTTCTCCCAATTTACAAAACATTGCATTACCAACTTTTGGTTTTGTGACAGGCAGTGCTGATGCGTTGGCGGTCAGGCTCACTTTCCCAACATCCCTGCAATGGCGCAGTAAATGCTCTTCATTAGCCAAAAACGCAGAAAACCGCATTAGTGAATTCATCTAATTAAAAAACACAAAAGCAGTGTTTTACACCATAGTTAACATTATGACTGATGCTTTCTTGTTATTTTCTAATTTGATATTGACGCTTTAGTAATCGTTTTGGTATTCATTTGTGCAGACATCTTTAGAGAACTGTTACAAATGACGAAACGCATTTTCCTCCTTGACCTTCTACTTCTCGTGAATAATTCGCGCGGGTAGGTCATGGATTGAAAACAGTTTTCACCAGACACAAAAAACCCGCGCCAAGGCGCGGGTTTTTTGTATTACCTGCCAAAGGTGCGGAGTAGAACCTTATACCAAGGGCTAATACCTTGGTATCCAACGGCAAAAGAGGGAACGACAATGAAAGACCAAGTCATCATATTTGACACCACATTGCGCGATGGCGAACAGGCGCTGTCCGCCAGTTTGACTGTAAAAGAGAAGTTGCAGATCGCACTGGCGCTGGAGCGTCTCGGTGTTGATGTGATTGAAGCAGGTTTTCCGGTATCGAGCCCAGGCGACTTTGAATCCGTCCAGACGATCGCAAAATCGGTCAAGAACAGTCGAGTCTGTGCCTTGTCCCGCGCTGTCGATAAAGACATTGATGTCGCCGCTGAATCCCTCAAAGTCGCCGAAGCCTTCCGTATCCACACCTTCCTTTCCACCTCGACCATCCACGTTCAGGACAAACTGCGTCGCAGCTACGACCAGGTTGTTGAAATGGGGGTGAATGCCGTCAAACGCGCCCGTCGCTACACTGACGATGTGGAATTTTCCTGTGAAGATGCTGGCCGTACGCCAATTGATAATCTGTGTCGCATGGTAGAGGAAGCCATCAAGGCCGGCGCAACCACAGTCAACATTCCTGATACCGTGGGTTACACCGTACCGGGCGAGTTTGGTGGCATTATCCAAACCTTGTTCAACCGGGTACCCAACATCGACAAAGCGATCATCTCGGTTCACTGTCATGACGATTTGGGCATGTCGGTGGCGAACTCGATTGCTGCGGTTCAAGCAGGTGCACGTCAGATAGAAGGCACGATCAACGGTATCGGTGAACGTGCCGGTAACTGTGCGCTGGAAGAGATTGCGATGATCATCAAAACCCGCGGCGAATTGTTGGGGGTGGAAACCGGTATCAATCATAAAGAAATCAGCCGTACCAGTAAGATGGTAAGCCAGCTGTGTAACATGCCTATTCAATCTAACAAAGCAATCGTCGGCGCGAATGCATTCAGTCACAGCTCTGGTATTCACCAAGATGGCATGCTGAAGAACAAGAACACCTACGAAATCATGACGCCGGAGTCGATTGGTCTGGGCCAAAAAGCACTGAACCTGACCAGCCGCTCAGGCCGCGCTGCGGTGAAGAGTCACATGGACACCATGGGCTACAGCGACAGCGATTACAACCTGGATAATTTGTACGAATCTTTCTTGAAGCTGGCAGACCGCAAAGGTCAGGTTTTCGATTACGATTTGGAAGCCTTGATGTTCTTCAACAACCTGCAGGAAGAAGACGACTTCTACAAGCTGAAGTACCTGAGCGTACAAAGCGGCAGCGTGATGGCAACCACAACCGTCAGCCTGCAGTGCGGCGACGAGGAAGTCAGCGACGCTGCGATTGGTAACGGTCCGGTTGATGCGCTGTATCAGGTGATTTACCGCATTACCGGTTATGACATCGTGCTGGACAAGTTTGACCTGACCGCCAAAGGTGAAGGGGAAGACGGCTTGGGTCAGGCAGACATCATCGCCAATTATAAAGGTCGCAAGTACCACGGTACGGGCGTCTCAACAGACATTATTGAAGCCTCAGGTCAGGCCTTGCTGCACGTAATTAACAGCATTTACCGCGCTGACCGCATCGCACAAATAAAAGAACAAGCAACATTAAAAACGGAGACAGTGTAACCATGGCAGGTACGTATAAGATTGCCGTTCTACCGGGAGACGGTATTGGCCCGGAAGTGATGCAGCAAGCCCACAAAGTCCTTGATGCCGTCAGCGCTAAATTTGGCATTAGCTTTGAGAAAACGGAATACGATGTCGGTGGCATTGCCATCGACAACCACGGTACCCCGCTGCCAGACGCCACCCTGAAAGGGTGTGAAGCGGCGGATGCGGTACTTTTCGGCTCAGTGGGTGGTCCTAAGTGGGAACACTTGCCACCTAACGAGCAACCCGAGCGTGGCGCGCTGTTGCCACTGCGTAAGCACTTCCAGCTGTTCTGTAACCTGCGTCCTGCGCAAATTCATGCAGGCTTGGAAGCGTTCTCACCACTTCGCGCGGATATCTCTGCGCGCGGTTTTGACATCGTAGTAGTGCGTGAACTGACTGGCGGTATCTACTTTGGTCAGCCCAAGGGCCGCGAAGGCTCAGGCGCAGAAGAGAAGGCGTTCGACACGGAAGTTTACTACCGCTATGAAATCGAGCGTATTGCGCGCATTGCGTTTGAATCGGCACGTCTTCGTCGCAAGAAAGTGATGTCGGTCGACAAAGCGAATGTGCTGCAAAGCTCAATTCTGTGGCGCGAAGTGGTCGAAGAGATTGCCAAAGACTACCCCGATGTTGAGCTGTCACACATCTACATCGACAACGCGACCATGCAGCTGATTAAAGACCCTTCACAGTTTGATGTCATGCTGTGTTCAAACATCTTCGGTGACATCATCTCTGATGAGTGCGCGATGATCACAGGCTCCATGGGCATGCTGCCTTCAGCAAGCCTTAACGACAGTAAATTTGGCCTTTACGAGCCAGCAGGTGGCTCTGCACCGGATATCGCGGGTAAAAACATCGCCAACCCCGTGGCGCAAATCTTGTCTGCCGCGCTGATGCTGCGCTACAGCCTGGGTGAAGAAGACGCGGCACGCGCTATCGAGACGGCGGTGAGTAAGGCGCTCGAAGCGGGCGAACTGACGGCGGATCTGGCCGGCAACAGCACCCCGCTGACCACCTCCGAAATGGGTGATAAGATTGCTGCGTACGTGAGCGAAGCGTAATAACAAGGAAGCGACCGCAGCTTAGCGACAGCAGGCTGCGGCACCATAAAAAGGATTAATGAGCATGTCCGCCAAGACTTTGTACGAAAAAATCTACGACGCCCATATCGTCGTAGAGGCACCGGGCGAAACCCCGTTGCTGTATATCGACCGCCACTTGGTCCACGAAGTGACCTCGCCACAAGCGTTTGATGGCCTGCGTCAACACGGTCGTAAGGTGCGTCAGGTTTCTAAAACCTTCGCGACCATGGATCACAACGTTTCTACTGAGACCAAAGACATCAACGCCTCAGGCGAGATGGCAAAAATTCAGATGGAAACGCTGGCAAATAACTGTGAAGAGTTCGGCGTCACCCTTTACGATCTGAACCACCCTTATCAGGGCATCGTTCACGTTATGGGTCCTGAGCTGGGTATTACCCTGCCGGGCACCACCATTGTTTGTGGCGACTCCCACACCGCAACCCACGGCGCGTTCGGTGCGCTGGCATTCGGTATCGGTACCTCTGAAGTTGAACACGTACTGGCGACTCAAACCCTGAAGCAAGGCCGCGCCAAGACCATGAAAATTGAGGTCAAAGGCAAGGTCGCTGACGGCGTGACCGCGAAAGACATCGTTCTTGCAATCATAGGTAAAGTCGGCCACGCCGGAGGTACCGGTCACGTGGTGGAGTTCTGTGGTCAGGCGATTGAAGATCTTTCCATGGAAGGTCGCATGACCGTCTGTAACATGGCGATCGAGCTGGGCGCGAAAGCGGGTCTGGTTGCACCGGATCAAACCACGTTTGAATACCTGCAAGGCCGCAAATTCTCGCCAACTGGCGCCAACTGGGACGCCGCTGTTGAATACTGGAACAGCCTGAAAACTGATGCTGATGCCAAGTTCGACACCATCGTCACGCTTGAAGCAGCAGACATTTCCAACCAAGTGACTTGGGGTACCAACCCAGGCCAGGTGGTTGGCATCAACGACGTGGTGCCTGCACCGGAAAGCTTTAGCGACCCTATCGAGCGCCACTCTGCCGAACGCGCGCTGAAATACATGGGCATCGAAGCGGGCCAGAAGATCACCGACATCACCATCGATAAAGTCTTTATCGGCTCTTGCACCAACTCACGTATTGAAGACATGCGTGCAGCGGCGGCGATTGCTAAAGGCCGCAAAGTGGCGGCAGGTGTTCAGGCGCTGGTCGTGCCGGGCTCTGAGCAGGTTAAAGCGCAGGCTGAACAAGAAGGCCTAGACAAGATCTTTATCGAAGCAGGCTTTGAATGGCGTCTGCCGGGCTGCTCTATGTGTCTGGCGATGAACAACGACCGCCTGGGGCCAAAAGAGCGCTGTGCCTCCACCAGTAACCGTAACTTCGAAGGCCGTCAGGGTCGCGAAGGTCGTACTCACTTAGTGAGCCCAGCCATGGCAGCCGCGGCTGCGATTGCCGGTCACTTCGTTGACGTAAATAGCTTATAAGGAGCCCACCATGTCAGGAATCAAACAACACACAGGCTTGGTGGCGCCGCTGGATGCAGCAAACGTCGACACTGATGCCATCATTCCAAAGCAATTTTTGCAAAAAGTGACCCGCACCGGTTTTGGTAAGCACCTGTTTCACGACTGGCGTTTTCTGGATGAAGCCGGCGAGCAGGATAACCCGGAATTCGTGCTGAACCAGCCGCGCTATCAAGGCGCAAGCGTACTGTTGGCACGCGAAAACTTTGGCTGTGGTTCGTCCCGTGAGCATGCACCTTGGGCGCTGGCTGATTTCGGTTTCAAAGTGATGATCGCGCCAAGCTTTGCCGACATCTTCTACGGCAACTCGATCAACAACCAGATGGTGCCAGTAAAACTGACTGAAGCAGAAGTCGACGAACTGTTTACGTTTGTCGACGCTAACGAAGGGGCGGAGATCGCGCTGGATCTGGAAGCGCAAACGGTGTCTGCCGGTGGCAAAACGTATTCGTTCGAAATCGATGAGTTCCGCCGTCATTGCCTGCTCAATGGCCTCGACAGTATTGGTCTGACGCTGCAACACGAAGAAAAGATCGCAGAGTACGAAAGTAAGATCCCAGCATTTTTGGCGTGATAGCAGACAAAGTATGAATAAGCCGGCTCATCGAGTCGGCTTTTTCGTCGTATCAGAAAGAAAATACGGGGTTGAAGGGTCTTAAACTCAGGAATATTTTTTTAGGGAAAGGATGATGCGAAATATTTTGACCGCTTGTACAGCCGCGCTTTTGTTTCTGACCAGCCACGCGTTTGCAGCGCCCAAAAGCGACTTATGGCCCATATGGAACAGCAGCAATGAGTCCAACGCTGCCAGCATTGATCACACCCGCTGGCAACAGATCCTGGATAAGTATCTGGTTAAGAAAGGCCAACATAACCTGTTTGACTACAGCGCGGTCAACGAGGCGGATAAGGCGTTACTCAGCCAGTATCTGACTGACATGGCTTCTCTGGACCCCCGCAGTTACAGCAAGAATGAACAGTTTGCGTTCTGGGTTAACCTCTACAATGCACTGACGGTAAAACTGATCCTTGATGAGTACCCTATCCAGTCCATCACCAAGCTGGGTGGCTTTCTGAGCTTTGGCCCGTGGGATGACAACATCACCCAGATCGCCGGTCAATCCCTGACCCTGAATGACATTGAACACCGGATCCTGCGCCCAATCTGGAACGATGCACGCATTCATTATGCCGTAAACTGTGCCAGCCTTGGTTGTCCAAACCTGTCGAAGACAGCTTTTACAGCGGACAACAGCGAAGCACTGCTGGAAGATGCCGCCAAACAGTTTACCAACAGCGACAAAGGCGCCCGGATTGATGGCGAGACGCTGACTCTCTCATCGATTTATGAGTGGTATGGTGTCGATTTCGGTAACAACGAGCAGGCTATCCTGAAGGCTATCGACCAATACCGTGAGGGTGACAAACTTCACGGTTGGAGTGGAAAAATCAACTACGATTACGACTGGTCGTTGAACCAGCCGTAAGAAGGATTGGTAATCATCAATGTGATGATTACAATGGAAGACATCTCATGGGGAGCTGACACCGTCGGCTGAGATTGCACCTGCTAAACCCATGTACCTGAACCAGATAATGCTGGCGTAGGAATGAGATGTCCCCAAGCTTCAGCTTATTGGCCCTCACCCTCGCCGCACATTGATGTGAGGCACTGATGAAATATTCTATTTCTGCTCTGATGTTGGCGATGACCATGGCAGGTCCCGCGCTGGCAGAGACGACCGATACCTTAACGGTATACACCTACGACTCCTTTGCGGCAGACTGGGGCCCGGGCCCTGCGGTAAAAAAAGCGTTTGAGGCCGAGTGCAACTGCACCCTGAATCTGGTGGCACTGGAAGATGGCGTTACCATTCTCAACCGTCTTCGCCTTGAGGGCAAAAACAGCAAGGCAGACGTGATTCTCGGGCTGGATACCAACCTGTTGGCTGAAGCAGAAAAAACCGGTTTGCTGGCCACCCACAATGTGGATACAACCTCTGTGACCCTGCCTGACGGCTGGAATAACACAACCTTTGTGCCCTACGACTATGGCTATTTCGCGTTTGTTTACGACAAAACCAAGCTGGAAAACCCGCCAAAAAGCCTGAAAGAACTGGTTGAGAAACGGGATGATATTTCAGTTATCTATCAGGATCCCCGTACCTCAACCCCCGGACAGGGCCTGATGCTGTGGATGAAATCTGTCTACGGCGACGATGTGTCAGGGGCATGGCAACAGCTGGCAGAGAAAACGGTCACTGTCACCAAAGGCTGGTCAGAAGCCTACAACATGTTCCTGGAAGGCGAATCTGACATGGTGCTCTCCTACACCACCTCTCCGGCTTATCACCTGATTGCGGAAGAAAACCCGAACTTCAGCAGCGCCCATTTTGCAGAAGGCCACTATATGCAGGTGGAAGTAGCGGCCAAAGTGAAAAACTCACAAAAGCAGGCGCTGGCAGACCAGTTCATGCGGTTTATCCTGAGTGATGGCTTCCAGAGTGCAGTACCGACTGGCCAGTGGATGTACCCAGTCACAGACATCGAATTGCCGGCAGGTTTCGACACCCTTTCTGTGCCGGAAAAGAGCTTGCAGTTCACACCAGAAAAAGTGGCCGATAACCGCCGTACCTGGATTCGTGAGTGGCAATCCGCACTGGTGAAGTAACCCGTTTTAAGTAGTAGAGAAGTCGTGCTAAACCCTTCCCGAACCTGGCCCGGCATCCTGTCGGCGTCAGTCATCGCGGCGCTGATTGGTGCCGCTTTGTTTTCCCTGTTGGCTCAGGCGCCCGTACTGGATATCAGCGCATTGTGGCAAGACCCGTACTTGCAGCACGTTACCCTGTTCAGTATCAAACAGGCCGTACTTTCCACACTGCTGTCTGTGGGACTGGCAATTCCGGTTGCCCACGCACTGGCACGTCGTCAGTTTCCGGGAAAACGCCTGTTGCTAAAGTTGTTTTCCATGACACTGGTTCTGCCGGTGCTGGTCGGCGTTTTCGGTATTCTGGCGATTTATGGCAAAAGCGGCGTGCTGTCGGAGTGGCTCCCGATTCTGGGACTGGACTGGAACGTCAACATTTATGGCCTGTCCGGTATTTTGCTGGCGCATGTGTTCTTCAACCTGCCTTTTTCTACCCAGCTTCTGGTTCAGGCACTGGAGCAAATCCCCGGCGATCAACAGCGCCTCGCCCAACAGTTGGGCATGAGGGGGTGGCACCGTTTCCTGCTGCTTGAATGGCCTTATCTTCGCCAGCAATTGCCGCACACTGTCGGTCTGGTGTTTATGCTGTGCTTTACCAGTTTCGCCACCGTGATGGCGCTCGGTGGCGGCCCCGGTGCCACCACCATTGAACTGGCTATCTATCAGGCCATCCGCTTTGATTTTGATTTACATACCGGTGCGCTGCTGGCGCTGTGGCAATTACTGCTTTGTGGCCTGTTCCATGTTGGTATCCAGAAACTGGCACGTCCGGTTTCACAACAGGGCAGAGACAGTACGGTGTTACTGCTTTCCCAGCTCGACACTCCGGCAGAAAAAGTCTGGGACACCTTCTGGATTGGTCTGGCTGTGCTTTTTGTCGTGCCTCCACTCGCGATGGTGGTACTCGGCGGAATTAACCCCAGCGCCCTGCACATCCTCACCCAACCGGCGCTGTGGCAGGCAACCGCCAACTCAGTCACGCTTGCCGCAGGTGCTGCACTGTCCGCGTTTGTGCTGGGCAGTGCTATCGTACTGACCAGCCGTTTCTGGCGGCTGAATGGAAAAGTGAAACGTGCCGATGGCATCGAGATGACTGCGTCATTGATTCTGGTGGTGCCCAGTGTGGTGCTCAGCACCGGCCTGTTTCTCATGTTGCGTGAGCATATCGATGTGTTCAGCTCGCCGTTTGGATTGGTGCTTGCGGTAAACACCCTGATGGCACTGCCGTATGTGGTCAAAACTCTGAGCGCGCCAGCTTTCCAGTTATCCCAGCAGTATCAGAACCTGTGTAACAGTCTCGGTGTGAAAGGGCTGGCACGACTGAAACTTGTGGAATGGCGAGCCCTCAAAAGCCCGATTGCCCGTGCCCTTGGGGTCAGCTTTGTACTTTCTACCGGCGATTTGGGCGCCATTGCACTAGTGGGCAGCCAGGCCTTCCAGACCCTGCCGCTTTACCTGTTCCACCTGATGGGAAGCTACCAAATGGACGCGGCAGCCGCGGCTTCCCTGATCCTTTTTGCCCTCAGCCTTGGCAGCTATGCCCTGATAGAGAAACTTATTGCAGGAAAAACCTATGCTGAACGTTCGTGATCTTTCCTATCTGTACCAGACAGAGATGCTGACATTCACGTTTACCGCAAAGCCGGGCAGCATCACAGCCATTCTCGGCCCAAGTGGCGCAGGGAAAAGCACCCTGCTCTCTTTGCTTTGCGGGTTACTCCCACCTCATGGCGGCTCTGTCTCATTCGGTAATGATGATTTCACTCACAACGCCTCTCACGAGCGGCCACTGTCCATCCTGTTTCAGGAGCACAACCTGTTCAGTCACCTGAGCGCTTTCGACAATATTGCTCTGGGCATCAGTCCGAAACTGGCTATCACTGAGACGGATAAATCACGCATCGTGCAGGCCGCCAACAAAGTGGGGCTTGGTGATTACCTGCAGCGCCTGCCCGGTGAACTCTCCGGTGGCCAGAAACAACGTGTCGCGCTGGCACGCAGTCTGGTTCGTAACCGCCCACTCCTGTTGTTGGATGAACCATTTTCTGCGCTCGATCCCTCCCTTCGCCGCGACATGTTAAAGGAAGTAAAAGACCTGGCAGCCAGTCAAGGCACGACAATCCTGATGGTGACCCATCATCCGGAAGATGCTTTGGCGATTGCCGACAAGGTGCTGTTTATCGACGGGGGTAAAGTGGTTTATCACGCTGATATTGAAGAACTTACCACCCCAAATGACACAATAAAGTCCTACCTTTCATAACGTTAAACGGGCCAGACTGGACAAATATTGCGCATCAACTAACCGCATCTATACTTATTTTTAAGACACTAAACCCATAAGAGAGATGCGATTGTGACTGTTACCAGTATTGATGTACTGGACTCGGTGGTCGATATTACAGCCCAGACAGAGTCCGATACGATTTCCGAAAGCCTCATTACCACTGTCTT
The DNA here is from genome assembly GCF_059704325.2 of Grimontia sp. THUN1695. NCBI lineage: Bacteria > Pseudomonadati > Pseudomonadota > Gammaproteobacteria > Vibrionales > Vibrionaceae > Grimontia > Grimontia sp. THUN1695. Next base: position 2,547,831 of record NZ_AP046577.1, read on the forward strand.
GCAGCTAACATCGGCGAACCAGGTTTTAGTGCTGGATTACAATGCTGAAGCCAATCCGCAGTTTATGGTCGTCGCATGCTCGGACATCTTTCTCTTTGAGGAAGAAAAGGATGCCATAGAGCGGGTGCTGCGCAACTGTGTGCTTTCAGGTGAAAACGTGGTTGAGTACTGCACAGATGAAAACCAGTCCTTGTTAGCCTCACCAATCCGCTACGGCGAGAAAGATGAAATCCATGCCATCATATTTTGTAAGGCCGCTCAGCTGAAAGGCGATGAAGTTCAGTTGATTGAAGGGCTGGCAAAAATTTACGAAAACTACCAGAAGATCATTTCCGCCAGCGAACGGGACGGTTTAACCGGCCTGTACAACCGCAAGGTGCTAACGACCAAAATTGACCTGCTGCTCGACCGTTTCCTGATCCAGGGCACCAGCATCATCGACGATCCGACCCATCACCACTGGGTATGTATCTTCGACATTGACCATTTCAAGCAGATAAATGACGCTCTGGGCCATGTGTTCGGGGATGAGGTTATCCTTCTGGTCACCGCTATGATGAAAAAGATATTTCACGATGAGGATATCCTGTTCCGCTACGGTGGCGATGAGTTTGTGGTCATCATGCATCCTCAGTCACGAGAGGAGATGGAAGCGACGGTCAGTGAGTTTATTGACGCCGTGAACAAGCGTGATTACGGCCAGGCGAAAGAAGTGTCTATCTCGATGGGTGCTGCGGCCATCAGCGATCAAGAACTGAATGCAATCACTGTCCTGGGCTTTGCTGATCAGGCTTTGTACAAGGCCAAACAGAACGGCCGTAATCAGGTCGCCTTTTATGAAGATCTGATCGCCTCCGGTGATCTTAAATCGCTGAAACCAGAAGACGATGTCGAGCTGTTTTAACTGTCATGGCCATTTACCCGCCGCCGCAAAGGCGGCTTTATACTTTGCGAAATATTCATCATTTTCACAGACAGTTAACGATTGACAACGGCTCGACTAATCGTTTCCCTGCACACAAAGGATTGCGTATAATCTCCGACAGATAATCCAGACAAGTTGATTCATCCGAGTTCATCTATGCACACACTCCGCCAGCTTGTTTTCCTTGCGCTGACGTCAGTCCTTTTTTTGCTCTCCCCATCCACATGTGCTGAAACCCAAAGACTGATCGTTACTGGCTCTTCAACGTGGCAACCTTTCTCATTTATCAATGAGTTGGGAGAACCTGATGGCATCATGGTCGATTTTTGGCGTCTTTATGGCAACGTCAACAATGTCGCAATTACCTTCGAATTAAAGCCGTGGAGCGACTCGCTCGATTACGTAAGGACGACACCTGGCGTCGTACATGGTGCACTGGGATATACCAGTGATCGGGCGAAAACACTCACCTTTTCCCGGGAACTTCCACTAAAAGACTACAAGGTCAACCTGTTCGTTCAAAAAGATCTGCCATTCGATTCCTTACATGCATTGGACTCGACCGTTATTGGTACTGTTAAAGACAGCACAAAACACGCTTTTTTGCAGTCCCGCATCCCTGAGCAGAACATTCGCCTGTTCCCTACTTTTAGTTCATTGAATGATGCCGCTTACCGTGGAGAAATCGACGTGTTCATTGATGATTTGAATACCGCATTATACGAGATGCGCCATTCCGGTCACCGGGGACTGTTCACTCCACGCCAGACACTGTACTCGTTCCCTTTGCACTTTGCCGTCAGTAAAAATTCACTGGCGATGGTTGCAGATATTGAACGTGGTCTGGATAACATCACTCAGGAAGACGTTGAGGCTATCTACAACAAATGGCTACCCCAGAATAAGCAACATTCTGTCCAATCCTGGCTGGACAAAACGTTACAATATCTGATTTTTACTGCCTTATTGATGATTGCTACTGTCGGGTTGCTCTTTTACCACTGCTTGCTGAAAAACCGGACGGTAGCCCTAAAAAACGCGATTAAAGCCCTCAAGGACTCTAAACGACAATTAGAATGTGCTACCCAAAACGATCCCCTGACTGGTGCCAAAACCCGTCACCAGTTTTTTGCTGCCCTGAATGAAAGACGCTTTTCACTGTCGCCTTATGTGGTTGCCGTGCTGGACATTGATCGTCTCAAACAGATCAATGAAAACTATGGCCAGGATGTCGGTGACATGGCACTTAAACATTTGGCAACCCAGCTAAGGTTACAACTCCCTCGCGACACACTTTATGCCAGGTTGAGTGGCGGTAAGTTTGCTATCCTGTTTGAACTTAGCGACAGCAGTCAGGCACAGCGTAAACTGCAACAACTGCAAAAAATGTTGCAACTTAGCCTGTTGTATATCGACCAACAAAAGGTACCACTCACCTTCAGTGCAGGCACCGCCAGCTACCCTTATGACGGGGAAAACGGAGAAGGGTTAGTGCAGATTGCGACGACACGCATGCGTGCCAATAAACCCACAGCCAGCAATCTGAGTACAAGCAGCGGAGAAGGCAAGACGCTTACCGAACATCACTGGGCGTGATGCACCAACGAAAATACAGGCTGCCGTCAGCAGCCTGTATTTGCTTAGTTCAGGTTAGAGGTTTTCTTCAGCAAACTCTGCCAGGCGACTGCGCACCACACCATTGAGGTAAACACAGGCACTGCCCTCAAAGTTCTTAAATCTTTCGACGATATAGGTTAACCCGGAGGTTACTGGCGTCAGGTAAGGGCTGTCGATTTGCGCCAGATTACCGGAACACACAATCTTAGTCCCCTCGCCACAGCGCGTAATAATGGTTTTCAGTTGAGAAGCGGTTAAGTTCTGGCACTCATCCAAAAGCACAAACGCGTTCTGGATTGAGCGACCGCGCATAAAGTTGATGGATTTGAACTGCAGGTTAGCCTTATCCATGATGTAACGCATTGAGCCATCCGCACACTCATCATTTTTGTGCAGTGCTTCTAACGTGTCTGTCACCGCCCCCAGCCAGGGCAGCATTTTCTCTTCTTCAGTGCCGGGCAGAAAGCCAATAGACTCCGCAATTTCCGGCGTATTACGGGTGACAATGATCTTGTCATACATTCCCTTTTCGACCACCTGCTCGAGGGCTGCCGCCATAGCGAGAATGGTTTTACCACAACCTGCCGGCCCCGTCAGGATAACCAAATCCACATTCGGATCGAGCAATGCATCCATCGCCATGCCCTGATAAATATTTTTCGGTCTAACCCCCAGGCTTCACGGTGCATCAAACGTTCACGGCTGATGTCCTTGATGGTCATTTCCGTGTCAGTCAGGCCAACCACACGTCCGGCAAAATCATCGCTCTCATCCAGCAAATACTGGTTGATAAACGTCGTATCCGCCAACTCTCGCGGAAGGGTATGCAGCGTAGTACGGCCACTGTTTTCCGTTTCAACCTGACCGACTTTGTCCCAGAATCCACCGTCAAAGATCTGAAAGCCTTTGGTCAGCAGGCTGACATCATCAATCAACTGGTCTGTGCGGTAATCTTCAACATCTCGTACACCCGCGCCTTTCGCCCGTAAACGCATGTTGATGTCCTTAGTCACCAACACCACTTTTCGGGGGGAGCGTTTGGCCTGAAGGTGAAGCACTGCATTCAGGATTCGGTTATCCCCGGCCTTGTCAGCAAACGCTTGTACCGTCTCTTTAATCTGGTAGTCAGCGAGAATCGAAACGGTGCCCGTGCTGCCTTCTTTGCCGACAACGATCCCTTCGGCAATTTGGTCTGGGGTGGCATCTTTGAAAATATCTTCGAGGGCCCGGATCGCAACACGTGCATCGCGGGAGACATCACGTTTACTGTCTTTGATCCGGTCGAGTTCTTCGAGGACGGTCATCGGTATGACCACGTCATGCTCTTGAAAGGAATAGATGGCGAAAGGTTCGTGAAGCAGGATGTTAGTATCCAGCACAAAGAATTTCCGATCGGCATCGCCCATAGGCACCTCCTTGGTTGCGTAGGCAGTGGGAATCCCACGTGTTTCCCTGTTCCGTAAACCAACCACATGCCACGGCAATCAGAGAAATACAGTCACTCAGCCGGAAAACCGAGTGTCTGCATCATCTTAATCGTAAGACAAACTAGCGGGTTTACCCGTCGACCACCCCACATTTTCATGAATTTGTTACCTGTTTGTTATGCCATCAAATTTCACACATTCACCGTGACCCCGCTCACAAGTTCGAGTACCATTGGCAACCTTTTTCTCCGTACTTATCATGGCCTACACTTTAGTTCGCCCAAAGTACGTCAACGCCAATTTATGTCAGCTTTAACCAGAGGTTTCTCTCCTATGTCTTACGCCCTCGGACAACGTTGGATCAGCGATACTGAAAGTGACCTGGGTCTGGGTACCGTTGTTGCGATTGATGCGCGCACCGTGACCCTGATGTTCCCGGCCAGTGAAGAAAACCGGCTCTACGCCTGTAACGATGCGCCTATTACCCGTGTCATGTTTAACGTTGGCGATACTGTCGAAAGTCATGAAGGCTGGTTTCTCACCGTTGAACGTGTCGACGAAGACAAGGGCGTACTGACCTATGTCGGTACCCGTACTGACACCGGCGAAGGAAATGTGTCGCTGCGCGAGATTTTCCTTAGCCACCAAATCCGCTTTAACCGCCCACAGGATAAGCTGTTTGCTGGCCAAATCGACCGCATGGACCGCTTCGCCCTTCGTTATCGCGCACTGAAAAACCAGTACGAGCAACACAAAAGCCCTCTGCGTGGCCTTTGTGGGATGCGTGCAGGCCTGATCCCCCACCAGCTATTTATCGCCCATGAAGTAGGTCGCCGTCATGCGCCACGCGTGTTATTGGCCGACGAAGTGGGCCTGGGTAAGACCATTGAAGCCGGCATGATCATCCACCAACAGGTATTGTCTGGCCGTGCCTCCCGTATTCTGGTGGTGGTGCCAGAAACCCTGCAACACCAGTGGCTGGTTGAAATGCTTCGCCGTTTCAACCTGCATTTTTCCATTTTTGACGAAGAGCGTTGTATCGAAGCGTTTGCCGATGCCGACAACCCGTTTGATACTGCGCAACTGGTGCTGTGTTCACTGGATTTCCTGCGTAAAAGTCGCAAGCGTGCCGAACAAGCGGCGGAAGGTGATTGGGATTTGTTGGTGGTAGATGAAGCGCACCATCTGGAGTGGAGTGAAGAAAAAACCAGCCGCGAATATCAGGTAATTGAAAGCATTGCTGAAAATACCCCGGGCGTGCTGTTGTTAACCGCCACCCCGGAGCAATTGGGCCATGAAAGCCACTTTGCCCGCCTGCGTCTGCTGGATCCGGACCGTTTCTACGACTACCAGGCGTTTGTCGAGGAAGAAAAACAGTATGCCCCGGTGGCGGATGCCGTCAGCCAGCTATTGTCGGATGAAAAACTCAGTAACGACGCCAAAAACAGTATCACTGAGCTGTTGTCTGAGCAGGATGTGGAACCACTGCTACGTATTATTGAAGCCAGCGACGTCGATGAAGAGCAGCGCCGTGATGCCCGTAATGAACTGATTGATAACCTGATGGACCGTCATGGTACAGGCCGCGTGTTGTTCCGCAACACCCGCGCAGCCATTCAGGGCTTCCCACAGCGCCACCTGAATCTGCATCCACTGGCATTGCCAAACCAATACCAGACCGCCATGCGTGTTGCGGCCATGATGGGCGGCAGCAAACAATCGCTGGAACAAAAAGCCATCCAGTGGCTGTACCCGGAAGATATTTACCAGCAATTTGAAGGCGAAAGTGCCAGCTGGTGGGGCTTTGACCCACGCATCGACTGGCTGCTGAGCCTGCTTAAGTCAAACCGCCAGGAAAAAGTGCTGGTGATCTGCTCCCGCGCACAAACTGCCCTGTCACTGGAACAGGCACTGCGCGAGCGTGAGGGCATCCGCGGCACGGTGTTCCACGAGGGGATGTCGATTCTGGAGCGTGACAAAGCCGCCGCGTACTTTGCCCAGGAAGAAGCAGGGGCACAGGTACTGATCTGCTCGGAAATCGGTTCAGAAGGCCGTAACTTCCAGTTCGCCAACCAGCTGGTGATGTTCGACCTGCCGATGAACCCGGATCTGCTGGAGCAACGTATCGGCCGTCTTGACCGTATCGGCCAGCGCCGTGATATTGAAATCCATGTCCCTTACATGGAAGGCACCTCGCAGGCACTGCTGGCTCGCTGGTATAACGAAGGCCTGAATGCGTTTGAAGAAACCTGCCCGACTGGCCGCGCCGTGTTTGAACATGTTCAGGAAGAATTGCTGCAACTGCTGGCGAAAGGCAGTCTGGACGATTCACTGGACGCCCTGATTGAAACCAGTGCAGAGATGCACCACAGGTTGAAAGCAGAGTTGGAAAAAGGCCGAGACCGCCTGCTGGAGATGCACTCCAACGGTGGCGAGCAGGCCAAGGCACTGGCAGACACTATCCGCACACACGATGGTGACACGAACCTGGTGACGTTTGCACTGGGCCTGTTTGATACCATAGGTCTGAACCAGGATGACAAAGGCGAAAATGCCATCGTCGTGACACCGTCTGAGCACATGCTGGTATCCAGCTATCCGGGGCTGTCAAGCGAAGGATGCACCATCACGTTCGATCGTGAAACGGCGCTGTCCCGTGAAGATCTGCACTTTATCAGCTGGGAGCACCCGATGATCCAGGGGGGTATCGATCTGCTGCTGTCAGAAGATGTCGGTACCACAGCCGTTTCCCTGCTGAAAAACAAAGCCCTGCCTGTCGGCACCCTGTTCCTGGAGCTGTTGTATGTGGCAGATGCGCAGGCACCGAAAAGCTCAGGCATTCATCAGTTCCTGCCGGCAACCCCAATCCGTGTATTGCTGGATGCCAAAGGAAACGATCTGGCGGCGCAGGTGGAATTCGAAAATTTCCACCGTCAGCTGAGCCCGGTTAACCGCCATCTGGCGAGTAAGCTGGTCTCTTCGGTACAAAAACAGATCCATGGGCTGATTGAGATGGGTGACCCGCTGGCGGAAAAACAACTGGCCGTTATTAAAGAAGCGGCGGAAGCGGAAATGACGTCGAAGCTGCGCGCCGAACTGGATCGCCTGCAGGCCCTGAAGGCCGTAAACCCGAACATCCGCGACGATGAGCTGGAAGCGATTGAAACCCAGATGGATGAACTTCGCGGCTACATCAACCAGGCCCAGGTCAACCTGGATGCACTGCGTGTGATTGTGGTCAGCCACCAGTAATCGCACAACACTGCATACAAGGCACTGCTCCGGCAGTGCCTTTGTTTTTTTGTCGGGCTTCTCTTTCCGTAGCAGCATGCTAAACTGCCGCCCGTCTAAACGTTGAGCAGCACCATGAGCGATTTTATCTATAACCCGCCAACAACCCCCTGGCTGGATGTTATCTATCAAGATGACGACATCATTGCCATCAACAAACCAAGTGGTCTTTTGACCAACCCGGGGCGTGACCCTGCCCACTATGACAGCGCGTGGTCGCGCATCAAGGCGGAATATCCAGATACTGAACTGGTTCACCGGCTCGATATGTCGACATCCGGCCTGATTGTGTTTGCCAAGCATAAAGAGGCAGAACGTCACCTCAAGGCGCAGTTTCGTGAACGTGTTACCCACAAGCTCTACTATGCCCGCGTCTGGGGGGACGTTGAGCAGGAGAAAGGCCGGGTTGATCTGCCACTGATTTGTGATTGGCCAAACCGCCCGAAACAAAAGGTGTGCTTTGAAAACGGTAAACCGTCAGTGACCGATTACGAAGTCATCAAACGCGAAAAGAAAACCACCCTGGTGCGGCTTTTGCCTATCACCGGCCGCTCCCATCAGCTTCGTGTGCATATGCTGGCGCTTGACCACCCGATTGTGGGGGATGAATTTTATGCCCACCCACAAGCACAGAAATATTCTCCGCGGCTCCAGCTTCACGCTGGTGAGCTCTGTTTCCTGCACCCAGGCAGCGGAGAACCCATGCATCTGGCAGCGCCTTGCGATTTTTACCGTCAGGCACCGGGAGACACACTGGTGCAACGGGGAATTAAAGCGGATCCGCTGTCATTGAAGTAATCAGGTATTCCGCTTTACACTGGCGGAAAAAGGAAGTCCGCCATGGAAAAGATTGTCTTTCTGGATAGCGCTACTATCCCTGCTCATATTCGTATTCCCTCCCCTGCATTCCCCCATCAATGGGAAAGTTTTGAGGAAACTTCGCCTGATCAGGTTGTCGACAGGCTCAAAACGGCGACCATCGCCATCACCAACAAAGTGGTGCTCAGTGGCGAGATCCTCAAACAATTGCCTGCGCTGAAGCTGATTGCCGTCGCGGCAACCGGCTACAACAATATTGACCTTGAATGGTGTAAAGCTCATAACCTGCCAGTGTGCAATATCCGTGGCTATGCGACCCGCTCAGTGCCGGAACACGTTATGGCCCTCGCCTTTGCATTAAGGCGTAGCCTCAATGCCTACCACCGTGATATCGAGCTTGGCGTCTGGAAGGAGAAAAACCAGTTTTGCTTTTTCACCCATCCCATCGGCGATATCCAGGGTGCAACACTCGCCATTATTGGGTCAGGGTGTCTTGGGCAATCGGTCGAAGCGCTGGCCAAGGCCGTCGGTATGAAAGTGATCCGTGCAGAGCGCAAAGGCGCTGCGTCCATCCGTGATGGCTATGTGTCATTCGATAGTACCCTGAAGAGCGCAGATATCCTGACCCTGCACTGCCCGTTAAGTGACACGACCCGACACCTGATTGGTCAGCAAGAACTGGCTAAAATGAAACCCACGGCCATTTTAATTAACACCGGCCGCGGCGGTTTGGTGGATGAACAGGCACTGGTTGATGCGCTTAAACAAGGTGTGATAGGGGGTGCCGGGGTAGATGTGTTTACCGAGGAGCCCGCCACCATGCACAACCCTCTATTAGCCCATGCGGGGATGCCAAACCTGATCCTCACTCCCCATGTTGCCTGGGGCAGTGATTCCAGCATCCAGACACTTGCCAACCAGCTCACTGATAACCTCAATGCCTTTGTGGCAGGACACCCCCAGAATTTAATCTAAGGAGAAAAGGCTTATTTGAAGCCTTTTTCCTTTTTAATCAGATCGTAGGCAGCCTGAATTTCCTGGGCTTTCTGTTTTGCCATCTCCATCATTTCCGGCGGGAGGCCTTTGGCGGCGAGTTTGTCCGGGTGATGTTCGTTCATCAGTTTACGGTAAGCACGCTTGACCGCCTGGGCATTGGCGGTTTCATCCACCCCCAGGATTTTGTAGGCATCGGAAATATTGGGACCACTGAAACCGGGTTGCCACTGCTGTTGTCCCTGATGATGGCTGCCCTGTTGCTGATAAAACTGATAGGCGGCTTCTTGCATGGCAAGACGCTGTTCCAGTTGCTGGCGGGAAAAGCCCAGGCTGCTGGCAATGGTATACAGTACCTGCCGCTCACTGGGGTGGATAGAGCCATCGGCATAGGCCGCCTGAATTTGCACCTCCAGGAAAAACTGAAGCAGGTCAAAACGGCCACCACAATTGCGCCTGACTCCCTCTAGGGTATCTTCCAACGGGAAAGTGACATCTTTTCCTTCCCGGAAAGCATCCTGGGCCTGGCGTCTGGCCTCTCCATGCAGCCCCATGCGATCCATTAGGGTTGTTGCAAGGCGGATTTCGCTCTGTGTCACCTGACCTTTGGCTTTTGCAACATGCCCCATCACTGCAAAGGTCGCATGAAAATAAGCCTGTTGACGGGCTTGCTGGCTTTGGCCCTGGAAGCCACCGCCAAATGACACGTTTTGTCGCGCTTTGTCGAACTTATGGCCCAAAAAAAGGCCTAACAGTAAACCGAATGGACCACCCAGCAGAAAGCCGAAGAATGCCCCCAATACTTTTCCCCAAACCGCCATGATTGATTCTCTATTTGATTAATTTATCTCGTTTAAGCCAGCAAGCAGGTGCCGTGAAGCATGATTTGCATTATCATAACACCCATTTTTCAGCAAAAATTTGCCAGGACGCAGCGCAAGAGTATACCAGTGCTGTAAGACAACAACAGGATTGAGTTTTAATGTCACTGACTGCCAGAAGTTTATTATCTCTGATGATTTGCCTTGCCCTCCATGGCCAGGCCATGGCGACAGAAAGCCAAGTCACTCACGGCAGCACAGAACCGCTGACGCTCCCTAACGGGAAATGCCTTGCGCCAGAATATCGCTGTAACCCTGCCAAGGGTACGGCAGAAGATATCAACAATTTACCCATCAAAATTGAAGCTGACAGCGCTGAAGCCAAAGCCAACGAACGGGCCATTTACCGTGGCGATGTTGTGGTGACGCAAGGCAACCGTACCGTCAAGGCAGATACAGCGACACTGCGTCAACCAGAAAATATTGTCACTGCGGATGGCAACGTTTACTTCCATGACGGGGAAATTGCAGTTTCCGGAAAGTCCCTGCAGACCAATCTTGACAACGAAGACACTACCCTGACCGAAGCCTACTACAAAATGATGTGTACACCGGGTCGTGGGCAGGCAAAGCGTGTGTTTAAAAACGGCACCACCTTCTATGAATTGGAAGACGGTACTTACACCACGTGCCCTGATGATGATAAAAGCTGGCGATTCAGTGCCGGCAAGCTGGAAAAAGAACAAGGGGACATTTTCGCCAATCTGTACCACGCCCGTTTTGAGGTGTTGGACACCCCGGTGTTTTATCTTCCCTACCTGAGGGTACCGGTGGAAGATGGTCGGTTAACCGGTTTCCTGTATCCATCTGTGAGCTTGAATGATACTGACGGTTTCGAACTTGAAACGCCGTTTTACTGGAATATTCACCCCCAGGCAGACATGCTTATCACACCAAGATACATGTCTAACCGCGGTCTGTTTATGACTCTGGAACCCCGCTACCTAACCGAATATGGCAGAGGCAGTTTGGTACTGGAGTATATGGGGAGTGACCGACTTTACCCGGAGTTGGATAAAAGCTGGGGCGTTAACTGGCGTCATGCCGGTATTCAGGATCACTGGCTTTACGATATTGACTACAGCAAAGTCAGTGACTTCACGTATTTTAATCGCCATACCGATTCACGTGTGGGGAGCCGCGAAGACAATACATTATTGCAAACCGGCCAGGTCTCGTACCGCGATCTGAGCTGGGATTCCACGCTGACTGTCCGAGACTTTCAGCCATTAAGCCCAAACACGTCAGTGTATCGTCTGTTGCCACAACTGGCGATGAATTATTACCGCCCGGATACCAAGTACGGGTTGGACTTTTACATACCTGCTCAAATCAGCAAATACGCCACAGACGATAACCGCAAGCCCGATGCCCTGCGAATCAATATCGAACCCACTGTTGTCTTACCGTATAACCTGCCCTGGCTCAGTGCCACAGCAGAAGGCAAGGTGTTCTACACCTATTATGACCAGTCGAATATTGAAGGCATAACCGGAGTAAACGGTGAAAAGCTCGATGAAACCGTTTCCCGTGCAGTGCCAATGGCAAGGTTGCATGCCATGATCACACTTGAGCGTAACGGTGCATTTTTCGATACCCCTTACACCCAGACACTGGAGCCACAGGTACAATATTTGTATATCGAAGATGTCGACCAGTCGAGTATTTATAATCCGGTGAACTATTCCGGTGGTGGCTATGACACGGCACGCTTGCAAACCGACTACTATGGCCTATTTCGTGCCAACCAATACAGCAGTGTGGATTATATCAATCCAGCAAACCAGGTGACAGTCGGAGCCGCCACCCGCTTTTTTGATGACGGCTACAAAGAACGGTTTAATCTGGCATTTGGACAGATTTATTATCTGGACAGGTTTGCTGATCAGCAAGATACCTCGCTGAACTATTCCGCCTGGGCAATTGAAAGTGAGCTGAACCTGAATGACCACCTGTTTGTCCGTGGGTCGATGGAATACGACAGTAACTTCAACGATCTCCAGTTTGCCAATGCCACACTGGAATACCGTGACGGTGGCTTCTTTGCCCAGACCAGTTATCGCTATGTGGCCAAGGATTACATTGCCAGCACCGTGGGATTTAACAATCTGGATCAGATCACTGAAGATGGCATTTCACAGGCTGGTTTGGTCACCGGTTTTCCTATTGCTGACGGCGTCACTGTCCGCGGGCAATACTTCCATGACCTGACTCAGGATCTGATGCTGGAGAACCAGTTTGGAATCACCTACCACTCCGACTGCTGGGTGATTGGCTTAAGTTACAACGAGTACCTGTTGTCACGCAGCAATATCAATAACGAAGCGCGTTATGACAACAATATCAGTCTGTCATTCAGTCTGCTTGGACTTGGCGCAAACGCAGGGTTTGGCTATAGCTCAGCAAGTGGTAACGCCTTGGGTTACCGCAATCCGTTTGGCCTGAAAAACTAAGGTCTGTTGACCTTACTAATGAGATTTTGGAACAGCAAATGAAAAAATTGACGAAAGTTTTACTGGCCGCAGCAATCTCATCCAGTTCATTGTCGGTTTCTGCCTCACCGGCAGAACTGGATCGCGTGATCACTGTGGTGAATGATGGTGTGATCCTGTCAAGTGACATCGATGCACTGAAAAAAACCGTTGCCCTCAATGCTGATAAGGCCAACCTGCCGCCAAAGGACGTGCTCGACCAGCAAATACTGGATCAGTTGATCATTGAAGAACTGCAACTTCAGGAAGCCAAACGGCTCGGGATCCGGATTGATGATACACGCCTTGATCAGGCCATTGACTCGATTGCCAAGGAACGCAATATCTCAGTTAACCAGTTGCGGGAACAGCTGAAGCGCAATGGTATTTCCTGGTCTTCCTACCGTGATCAAATCCGCCGTGAAATGACCATCAGTGAAGCGCGTAATGCGCAGGTGCGCCGCCGTATCAGCATTCTTCCCCAGGAAGTGGAGGCGCTGGCCTCACAACTGAATGCCAAAAACCTAGAGAACGTGGAATACCGTCTCAGCCACATTCAGTTGCGACTGGATGAAGACGCAGAAAAAGAGGAACGCGAAGCCGTTGCTGCCACAGCCAACAGGCTGGTGAAAGAACTGAAAGGCGGCCGCGATTTTGCGGCACTGGCTCTGGCTAATTCAAAAGGCCCCAAAGCGCTGCAAGGCGGCGACTGGGGCTGGATGCGTCTGGAGGAAATGCCAACGATTTTTGCCGATCAAATCAAAAATAACGGCAAGGGTGCGATCATTGGCCCCTTCCGCAGTGGCGTGGGTTATCACATTCTGAAAATTACCGATGTAAAAGGCTTGAAATCCGTGGCAGTGACAGAGGTAAAGGCACGTCACATTTTGATCAAACCTTCCATCGTGCTCAGTGATGACGGAGCGAAACGCCAGCTCAACCAAATGATCGCCCAAATTAAAAAAGGTGAGAAATCGTTCGAGGATTTAGCGAAGCAATACAGCGCCGACCCAGGCTCTGCGGTGAAAGGCGGCGATCTTGGCTGGCAAACCTCTGAACTTTATGTGCCTGAGTTCAAAGATAAAGTCGATACCTTACCAGAAGGCGAGATCAGTGAGCCCTTCAAAACCGTTCATGGCTGGCACATTGTACAAGTGTTAGATCGCCGCCAGGCAGACCGCACTGATACGGCGATGCAAAACCGCGCGTATGGCATGCTGTTAAACCGTAAGTTCAATGAAGAAGTCCAGGCATGGCTTCAAGAACTTCGTGCAGGTGCGTATGTGGAGCAGGTAGGAAACCTAAATGAAGAGAGTTAATGTACAACGCATTGCGATCACACCAGGTGAACCTGCGGGTATCGGCCCGGACTTGGTACTCGCACTGGCCCACGATCACTGGCCCCATGAGCTGGTTATTTGTGCCAACAAAGAGATGTTGGCAGCAAGGGCGAAACAACTGGGTATTGATGTCCGTTTTCAGGATTACAATCCGCAGGCTGCCCCTCAACCCCATCAACCCGGTGTACTGGTTGTCTGTGATGAGCCGCTGGAAACCGAAGTCGTTGCAGGCCAGCTCAACGAAGCCAATGGGCACTATGTACTGAACACGTTGGCAAGAGCGGCAGAAGGTAATATGCAGGGGGAGTTTGCCGCCGTTGTCACCGGCCCTGTCCATAAAGGGGTGATCAACCGTGCAGGCGTTTCTTTCAGTGGTCACACCGAGTTTTTCCAGCACCATGCCAATGTTCCACAAGTGGTGATGATGCTGGCAACCGAAGGATTACGTGTCGCCCTGGTGACAACTCACATTCCCCTGGCCTATGTGTCCAAAGCGATCACCGAAGAAAGACTGTTCCAGGTAATTGGTATTCTTAACGATGACCTAAAGTCCAAGTTTGGTATCGCAGAACCCAAAATCTATGTTTGCGGTCTTAATCCCCATGCCGGTGAAGATGGCTGTCTGGGACGTGAAGAGATTGACATCATTGCGCCTGCACTTGAAAAACTGCGTGAGCAGGGCATCAACCTTATTGGCCCTCTGCCGGCAGATACCCTGTTTCAGGACAAATACCTGAAAGACGCTGATGCCGTGCTAGCGATGTATCACGATCAGGGGTTGCCTGTGTTAAAATTCAAAGGATTTGGAAAGTCAGTCAACATCACTCTTGGTCTGCCTTTCATCCGAACTTCAGTAGATCATGGTACCGCATTGGATTTAGCAGGTACCGGAACGGCGGATACTGGAAGCCTGCGGACAGCGCTATCCCACGCCCTCGAATTAGTAGAAAAGAAAGCATGAGCGATAAAGTCCATCTTGGTCACCGCGCCCGTAAGCGCTTTGGCCAGAACTTCCTGAACGATCCGTACATCATTGATGGCATTGTTTCTGCCATTAATCCGCAGCCAGGTGAAAACCTAGTGGAAATCGGCCCGGGTCTGGGCGCATTGACAGAGCCGGTTGCCCGTGAAGTCGATAAGCTGAGTGTGATAGAGCTTGACCGCGATCTGGCGGAGCGTCTGCGTAATCACCCTGAACTGGCAGACAAGCTGACCATCTATGAAGGCGATGCGATGAAGTTCGACTTTACGCAACTGTCGTCCGATGACAAACCGCTGCGCATTTTTGGCAACCTGCCCTATAACGTGTCAACGCCACTGATGTTCCACTTGTTCAGCTTTGCAGGCAAAGTAAAAGATATGCACTTTATGCTGCAAAAAGAAGTGGTTAACCGTCTGTCTGCTGGCCCTAACAGCAAAGCGTACGGTCGTCTGACTGTGATGGCGCAATACTACTGTAAAGTGGTACCGGTGCTGGAAGTGCCACCCTCTGCGTTCAAACCTGCCCCCAAAGTAGACTCTGCGGTAGTGCGCCTTGTTCCACACAAGGAATTGCCATACCCAACCACCAGCCTGAAGTGGCTGGAGCGTGTTTGCCGGGAAGGGTTTAACCAACGTCGTAAAACAGTACGTAACTGCTATAAATCACTGATTGATGCAGACACCATGGAATCCTTGGGCATCGACCCTTCGGCGCGGCCGGAAAGCCTGACGCTGGCCCAATTTGTCGCATTGGCAAACTGGATGGATGCTAACCACCCATAATTATTTCGGGGAACACTTCAGGGATGAGAAACAACAATTTTATGGTTCGAGTGAAGACGCATTATGTACAAGAGCAGTCTGAGCCGGATAAAAAACGTTATGTGTTTTCCTATACGATCACCATTGAAAACAATGGAGAGCGGCATGCCCAACTCCTTCGCCGGAAATGGTTGGTCACCGATGCCAATGGCAAAAAACTGGTGATTGAAGGTGAAGGGGTTGTAGGCGAACAACCGTTAATTGAGTCAGGCGACGCATACACCTACACCAGTGGTACCATACTGGAAACACCGGTGGGCGTGATGCAGGGTTACTACACCATGATTGACGTTGAAGAACAGGAGTTTGATATTGAGATCCCGCCGTTTCGTCTGGCACTTCCCAACATTCTTCATTAGGAGCACCCGTGGCGACTTACCTTGTCGGTGATATTCAAGGCTGCTTTGACGATCTGAAAATCCTGTTGGAGGAAGCCAACTTCGATCCGGTGCAGGATCATCTCTACATCGCCGGTGATCTCGTCGCAAGGGGACCTGACTCCCTGTCCGTATTACGTTTTGTAAAGTCTCTGGGCAACCATGGCCACACCGTGCTGGGCAACCACGACCTGCATCTGCTGGCAGTGTCTGAAGGTATCATGAAGCCCAAAGGCAAGGATAAAACCCTGCCCATCCTGGAAGCCGATGACCACGACGAACTTCTGAATTGGTTACGTCACCAGCCATTGCTTATTCATGTTGAACACAGCAACCGCTGTGCGCCGGGCTTTATCATGACTCACGCAGGTATCCCACCCAGCTGGGACCGGGATACCGCAATACAATGCGCACGCGAAGTAGAGGCTATGCTACAAAGCGAACGCTATGTCTGGCTGCTGGAAAATATGTATGCCAACGAACCATCGCTGTGGTCAACCAAGCTGGAAGGTATCGAAAAGTATCGCTACACCATCAATGCACTGACACGGATGCGTTTCTGTGAGCCTGACGGCCGACTGGATATGACATGCAAACTGCCGCCGGAAAAAGTGGAAGATAATGCCTTAGTCCCCTGGTTTGCGATGAAAAACCGCTATCCTATCGAAGAAACCTTGGTATTTGGTCACTGGGCAGCACTAGGCGGCGTGTTGACCAACAACCTGCTTGGCCTCGACACCGGGTGTGTCTGGGGTGGCTCTCTGACCATGGTTCGGTGGGAAGATGGGCAACGGTTTTCGCGCCCTTGCCCTATTCATGCAGCCTGAATACAGAGCGGGTTAAGCCCGCTCCAGCACCACAAACTCCATGTTGTAACAGTTTTTTTCATCCGCGGCATAAGCGGTTTTCTCGGCTTCCTGCCAGCCTTCTCCCCAATCAGGAAAACAGGTATCACCCTCGATGTCAGCATCGATAAAGGTGAGATACAGTTTATCGGCCCGGGGCAGGCAGGCAGCATAAATCGCACCACCACCAATGACCACCACTTCCTCAACCACACCGGCCAGCTCGATAGCGGCATCAATACTGGTCACGCTTTCCACCCCTTCTGCCGTCCGGCTTTCATCACGGCTGATGACGATATTACGACGGCCGGGAAGGGGACGACCAATGGATTCATAGGTTTTCCTACCCATGATCACAGGCTTGCCCAGGGTTTTTTGCTTGAACCAGGCAAAATCGGCAGGCAGGTGCCAAGGCATGGCGTTGTCTTTGCCTATTACCCGTCCTTTTGCCATCGCGGCAATCATGCTGATCTTCATCTGCTCTGTTATCCTTTATTTTTCAACAGCGGCGACATGCTACACCACCGGCTTACGGCGGTAAAACAAAAGCCCGGGCATCGCGAGCCCTATCGCCAGTGCCGCTATGATAAACAGGGATTTAATACCATTGTTCATAAAAGTCGCCCAGAGTGCATCGCTGTATCCCAGACTGTTTATCTCCACCAGGGCGATCATGGCTTTGAATGCAAACACTCCCGGCACCATGGGGATGATGGCGGCAACGGTAAACACTTTCGGATGAGCCAGCAACCGCTGTGACCAATAGACCCCAATCATGCCGACCAAGGTTGCCCCTGCCAGCGTTGCCCACTCAATCCCCACGCCATAATGCATCAATAAAAAGCGGCTGCTATGGCCAAGTGCCCCAAGTACAGCACAGTACTTTAATGCCTTTACCGGAACATTGAACACCAGACCAAAACCGATGGCAGGAATCGCAGCAAACAGCATGTCATGCAGCAGATCAAGCAACAAGCTCATAACCACCCCCACACACCGGTAAGGTTCATTGCCCCGACAATGCCAAGGCAGGTTGCAAGAGTCAGCAAGCTGGAAAACACCCAACGTGCAATACCCATGTTCACATAGCCTTTCACCATATCTGAAACCGCATTGATCAAGGGAAAACCGGGCACCAACATCAACACCGAAGAGGCCATAGCGAGATACGGTTGATTCCCCACATGATGCATAGCACCAAAGCTTGAAATCACCGTCGTAACACAGGCAGTGACACCAAAATTCAGCAATGGGTTAAAATGGCGGTGGGCAATCTCCTGCCGGACCAGCATACCGACAAAAGAAGCCAGAAAAGTCATACCAAACACTGCCCAATCTCCACCGGAAAGCCGGCTAAAACTGGCGCAAGCCAGCCCCACCATCACGGCCACCAGCCAGCGGTTATAGCGGTCTGGTGACAAGCGGGACAGTCGGGCTTTGACACCTTCACGATCCAGCAACCCTTTTTCCGTCATAATAAGAATGCGCTGGATCTCAGTGATCATCCACATATTAATGCCACGATCCGGACAACGTCTGGCCGTAGTAATACAGTGTTGATGGGTAATCGTGGTGATCACCATCGAACTGGCCGACAACGAAAGTTCCACACTGTCGAGCCCCAACGCTTCCCCGAGCCGGCAACAGATATCACTGACCAATTTACTCTCTGCCCCATGCTGCAACAACATTTGGCCAGTATGACTGACCAGCCTGGACACCTCACGCTGTGTTGATTCATCCATCCAGATTGCCCCCTCACCTCTTTATCTGCTGAAACGGACGGTTCCCCTGTTTTACGCGACCAGCCTAGGTTTTGCTTTGATTTGGACGAAAAAAACCGCCTTTCCAAAAGACGGTTTTCTGTTTATGCCGGTTATGGGCGATAGATGATTTCCACGTCGTAGTCATCTTCGTTCCAATCATCCCAGTCGTCGTCATCGTCGTCGAATTTCGACTGCTTCTTGATTTCCTGCTCGTGGTAATCGTCCCACTTGAATTCCACTTTGGCTTCTTCCGCCGCGACTTCAGGTTCAAGCTCAGGCGGCAGGGATTCGATGAATTCCATCAAATCGTAAGTCAGTTGCTGGGTATTGCCTTTATTGATGGCAGAAATCGCGTAATACGGCTCATCCCAGCCCAACGCATCAAGAACGCGGTCAATTTGTGCCTGCGCTTCTTCTTCTAACATCAGGTCAATCTTGTTAAATAGGATCCAGCGCGGCTTTTCAGCCAGCTTTTCGCTGTAGCGCTGCAATTCTTCAATGATTGTGAACGCATTGTCGACCGGATCAGAGCCATCTACCGGCATTAGGTCAATCATGTGCAGCAGGACACGGCAACGCTCAAGGTGTTTCAGGAAGCGAATGCCAAGACCAGCCCCTTCTGCCGCCCCTTCAATCAAGCCAGGGATGTCAGCCACGACAAAGCTCTTGTTATCGGCGACACGCACCACGCCAAGGCTCGGTACCAGAGTGGTAAACGGATAATCCGCGACTTTCGGTTTCGCAGCCGATACCGCACGGATAAAGGTCGATTTACCGGCGTTTGGCAAACCAAGCATGCCAACATCTGCTAACAGAAGCAGCTCAAGGCGCAAGTGACGAAGCTCGCCCTTGGTGCCCATCGACTTCTGGCGCGGGGCGCGGTTTACTGATGATTTGAAACGGGTATTACCCAGACCGTGCCAGCCGCCTTTCGCTACCATCACTTTCATGCCGTGATGAGTCAGGTCAGCAATGGTTTCGCCAGTATCTTCGTCAATCGCACGGGTACCGACAGGGACATTCAGAACCAGATCATCACCGCGTTTACCGGTACAGTTACCACCGCGGCCATTTTCGCCACGCCCTGCCGCATGGAAGCGCTCAAAGCGATAATCAATCAGGGTATTCAGGTTTTCATCGGCCAGCAGATAGACGTCGCCACCGTCGCCACCGTCACCACCGTCAGGACCCCCTTTTGGCACGTATTTTTCACGACGGAAGCTAACGGTACCGTTACCACCATCACCGGCTTCTACGCGGATCACCGCTTCATCTACAAATTTCATTTTTCTTCTCCATACCCTGCACAACCCACCTGACAGGAGGTATTACGTGATTTTGGGTTAACATTGGCGATTGAGCAGCACCCTGATGGAGCACATCTGGCTGATGATCCTCTCTCCCCAACAAAAGATCTTAGGATCAAAAACCGTGTTGCGTTCAGTCTTGCCACTTATCGTATGTCTGCAGATACCGCCGTGATACCTGTGACATCTAGGTGACGAGAGTCCTTTCAAGCCGCACATGCTTGTGCTGCACGCGAAATTCGCTGCTGAGCCGCCTGAGCTTTAGATTGCTGTTGTATAGTTAAATCGCTTCATCCAAAAGCCACTTAACTATGCAACAAAAAGCCCCGCCGTAAGGCAGGGCTTCAAAATCAGTATCGAGTGCTATTATTCAGCTTCGATGCTAACGAATTTACGGTTTTTAGGACCTTTAACTTCGAATTTCACTTTGCCGTCAGACAGAGCGAACAGAGTGTGGTCTTTACCGCAACCTACGTTAGTGCCAGCGTGGAATTTGGTACCACGTTGACGAACGATGATGTTACCTGCCAGAACAGATTCACCGCCGAAGCGCTTAACACCAAGACGTTTACTTTCTGAGTCACGGCCGTTACGAGTCGAACCGCCAGCTTTTTTGTGTGCCATTTATCTCTTCTCCTAAATTAAGCGCTGATGCCAGTGATTTTGACTTCAGTGAACCACTGACGGTGGCCCATTTGCTTACGAGAATGCTTACGACGACGGAACTTAACGATTTTCACTTTGTCGCCACGACCGTGAGTAACTACTTCAGCAGTTACTTTTCCGCCTGCTACGAACGGTGCACCAACAGTGATTTCTTCGCCGTTAGCAACCAGCAGAACAGAATCAAACTCAACAGTTGAGCCAGTTTCAACGTCTAGCTTTTCCAAGCGAATAGTTTGGCCTTCGCTTACACGGTGTTGTTTACCACCACTTTGGAAAACTGCGTACATGGTTTTCTCCGCATTTCCGCACAGCCTACTGCGTATAAAAAGTGTGCAGCGAGGGGTGCGCATTTAATTCATCAATAGGGCGCGAATTCTACGGTAAGATTCGCTTGCTGGCAAGGGGGGTGTGAAAGAAAATTGGCGAAAACCTGTTCACCGTATTTAACCGCTTATTTTGCCAACATTGATACTGTGTCGAGCAAGGAATTTTAGTGTACTATCATCGCAAAAACGAGAGCAGCAACCTGCAATCTTCCTTGGACCGGACGCATCAATGGATTTTAACACCATCCAAGCACTGACTGCCGATGACATGGCAAAAGTGGACCAAAAAATACTCGCACAACTGAACTCTGATGTCGCGTTGATTAACCAATTGGGTTTTTACATCGTCAGTGGTGGCGGAAAACGCCTTCGCCCAATGCTTGCTGTGCTTTCAGGGCGCGCATTGGGCTATCAGGGTGACGGACACATCACCGCTGCGGCTTTTATCGAATTTATTCACACCGCGACCCTGCTTCATGACGACGTGGTTGATGAATCCGATCTCCGCCGTGGTAAAGCGACCGCCAACGCTATGTTTGGCAACGCCGCCAGTGTGTTGGTGGGAGATTACATCTACACCCGGTCTTTCCAGATGATGACCGAGCTTCGATCGTTGAGGATCCTCGATCTGATGAGCAAGGCCACCAATGTGATCGCCGAAGGTGAAGTGTTGCAGCTGATGAACTGTAACGATCCCAACACCACCGAAGAAAGTTACATGCAGGTGATCTACTCCAAAACAGCCCGCCTGTTTGAAGCCGCCACGCAGATCGGCGCGATCCTCGCCGGAGCAAGTGAAGAAATAGAAACAGCGATGCAGGATTATGGCCGTTATCTTGGTACGGCCTTCCAGCTTATCGACGATGTAATGGACTACACGTCACAAGGTGATGAGATGGGGAAAAATACCGGTGACGATCTGGCCGAAGGCAAGCCGACCCTGCCATTACTTCATGCCATGGCAAACGGCACCCCAGAGCAGGCGGCGATGATCCGTGAAGCGATCGAGCAAGGCAATGGCCTGGATAAGCTAGCGCAGATACTTGCCTGCATGGAGGCGTGTGGGTCTCTTGAATACACCCGCCAGCGGGCCGAAGATGAGGCGGATAAAGCCATTAACGCTCTCGCCCCGATCCCAGAGTCAGAATACAAAGACGCACTCAAGGCACTGGCCCATATCGCGGTACGTCGTAAAAAGTAGTATTTGGCGGCTACAAGGACAAAAAAGCGGCTTTTAAAGCCGCTTTTTTCCGTTTTAGTGAAGATTACTTGACGAATTCTTCACCCAGCGCGATGTCTTTACGCAGTGTATCCAGCATGCTGTCCAGTGCGTTTTGCTCGAATGCACTCAGTGGGCCGTGATCCAGGATCTCTTCCACACCGTTTTTACCCAAACGAACTGGCTGTGCGAAGAAGCGTGTATATTTGCCGTCACCTTCTACGTATGCACATTCAACAATGCCTTGTTCACCTTGGGCAGCGCGAACCAGCGCCAGACCAAAGCGGCATGCCGCCTGACCCATAGATAAGGTTGCAGAGCCACCACCGGCCTTCGCCTCAACCACTTCAGTACCCGCATTCTGGATGCGTGGTGTCAATGCAGCTACTTCCTCTTCGGTGAATTCAACCCCTTCAACCTGAGACAGCAGCGGCAGGATGGTCACACCCGAGTGGCCACCAATCACCGGCACACGCACGTCACCTGGATTTTTACCTTTCAGCTCAGCAACAAAGGTTTCTGAACGGATGATGTCCAGCGTGGTCACACCAAACAGGCGTTTTTTGTCATACACACCTTTTGCTTTCAATACCTCTGCGGCAATCGCCACCGTGGTATTTACCGGGTTAGTGATAATACCAATCAGTGCTTTCGGGCAAACATCAGCGATTTTTTCACTCAGAGAACGAACAATACCCGCATTCACGTTGAACAGATCCGAACGATCCATACCAGGCTTACGTGCTACACCGGCAGAGATCAGGACCACATCCGCACCTTCCAGCGCTGGCGTAGGATCTTCACCACAGTAACCTTTGATCGAAACAGGCGTTGGGATATGACTAAGATCAACAGCAACACCCGGCGTGACAGGTGCAATGTCGTACAATGCCAGATCTGAACCCGCAGGCAGACGGTTTTTCAAAAGCAGGGCTAAAGCTTGACCAATGCCACCAGCGGCGCCAATCACAGCAACTTTCATTTCGTTCTCCTTAGTTACGATTATTTTTCTTTCAGACCTTTGGGTCTGCTGACCCTGGATACAGAACCTGTCAGTATTAACATTAACGTGATTTACTCAACAGCGAACCGGCAACCCTGAATACAACACGGCCCTGAGTGCATAATACGTGCGGAATAGCAGCAATCACAAGCTTGTCAGACTGAGGATAAGCCGCGCTTCTCATTTTTCCCTTCAAAGCACTTACGCCCTGTTGAAAGGTGATAGGTGCGTCACTTTACTGCCGATTTTATTGCCCGCGACTGAATCACTATGCAAGAATGCGCCTTCCTGATACGGGGAAGATAAAAGAAATATGCGCAATTCAGACAAACAAGATCAATTAGTGAAGGCATTTAAAGCCATCCTAAAAGAAGAAAAATTCAGCTCGCAGGGTGAAATCGTGGATGCGCTGAAAGCACAGGGCTTTGAGAACATCAACCAGTCGAAAGTCTCCCGCATGCTGACCAAGTTTGGTGCCGTGCGTACCCGCAATGCAAAAATGGAAATGGTCTACTGCCTGCCAGTTGAGCTTGGCGTTCCAACGACCAGCAGCCCACTCAAAGAGCTGGTCATGGACATCGATTATAACGATGCCCTGGTGGTGATTCACACAGGCCCAGGCGCTGCTCAACTGATCGCACGCCTGCTCGACTCTCTGGGTAAAGCAGAAGGTATTCTGGGTGTAGTTGCCGGTGATGACACCATTTTCATTACCCCTACGCGCTCTACTACCACAGCGCGACTTTTTGACGCCGTTTGTGGGCTTTTCGATTATTCTCGCTAAATCAACCGGAACACATAAACACAAATAGGCGGGATGATTTTCCTCACATCTCGCCTAATTTCTATCCAATCCTTCACATCCCGCCACAAAACACGATATCAAGAAGGAGATTTTCTGCTTTTATCTTCTTCGTAGGCCTCAATTCGATGCGAAAGACAATGACAAAATATTTCTCAGGTTTTAAATTTCAGAAACGGATTTGTTATCATTTATCACCATATATTCAACTCTAATAAAATAAGCTGAGTCTTAACAAGACCAGATAACGCAGTACCTGTCATTAGATGAAGACAAGAAAGGCGTATAACACTCGCCATTGAGATAGCCCGCCTTGTTGCGGGTTATTCACATCTGCTGTCAGGTTTTTTTACACTTTACTTGCCGATTTAAAGGATAATGGCATGACGAAGACGACCGAGACACCGCAAGGCGCGCAGGACATTGTCGCCCAGGCGGACACCGGAGCCCGCGCTCCGTCAGGTATACTAGGAAGAATCCTGTGGTTTGTTCCTTTGTGCTGGTCACTTTTCCAGTTGTGGTATGCCTCCCCTTTTACTGTCGCACTCAATGATACTGAGGCACGCTCCATTCACCTGGCCTTTGCCATCTTTCTCGCCTTCACTGCATACCCTGCACTGAAACATTCACCACGGAACCGGATCCCGGTACAAGACTGGCTGTTTGCCCTTGCTGGAAGTTTCTCTGCAGGCTACCTCTTCTTGTTTTATACCGACCTCGCTTCCCGTGCTGGCGCGCCCACTTCTGTGGATATTGCGGTTGCTGTCACTGGGATGATATTGCTGCTGGAAGCCACACGCCGGGCTCTGGGCCCCCCCTTGATGGTGGTCGCACTGGTGTTCCTGCTTTATACCTTCGCCGGCCCATATATGCCGGACGTCATCGCCCACAAAGGTGCCAGCCTGAATAAAGCGATGTCCCATATGTGGCTGACCACCGAAGGAGTGTTCGGTGTCGCACTGGGTGTCTCCACCTCTTTCGTGTTCCTGTTTGTCCTGTTTGGTGCCCTGCTCGACCGCGCCGGCGCGGGTGGCTATTTCATCAAAGTTGCGTTTTCATTGCTGGGCCACATGCGTGGCGGCCCTGCGAAAGCGGCGGTTGTAGCGTCCGGCCTGTCAGGCCTGATTTCCGGCTCCTCCATCGCCAACGTGGTCACCACCGGGACCTTTACTATTCCACTGATGAAGCGTGTGGGCTTTCCCGGTTCAAAAGCCGGCGCAGTAGAAGTGGCCGCTTCCACCAATGGCCAGTTGACCCCACCCATTATGGGGGCTGCCGCTTTCCTGATGGTGGAATACGTAGGTATTCCCTATATCGACGTGATTAAAGCCGCTATCCTGCCCGCGCTTATTTCCTATATCGCACTGATTTATATTGTTCACCTGGAGGCCTGCAAAGCGGGCATGACAGGTCTTCCCCGCCGCCACACCTCAACCTTCCTGCAATCGCTACAAAATTTTGTGGTGATCGTGATTGGCATTTGTGTGCTGAGCTTCGCGGTTTACTACGGCATTGGCTGGACCAAAAGTGTGTTCGGAGCCGCCGCCAGCCCCATCATTGCTGCATTGATTTTCTTCGCCTACATCGCGTTGATTCGCTATTCAGCACAATACAAAAAAGAAGCGGTTGAGGATCCGGCGGCAGCAGATCTATCTGAAGTCCCTGAGCCGGGCCCGACAGTACGTTCAGGCCTATACTACCTGCTGCCTATCGTGGTGTTGGTATGGTGCCTGATGGTGGAGCGTTTTTCGCCGGGCCTCTCGGCCTTCTGGGCGACCTTGTTCATGATGTTCATCGTGGTGACACAACGTCCGTTGATTGCCTTTTTTAAAGGAAAACCAACCCTTGGCAGCGAAGTGAAAAACGGCTTTGTTGATCTGATGGAAGGTTTCGTTGCCGGTGCCCGCAACATGATTGGTATCGGTGTTGCAACGGCAGCGGCAGGTATCGTCGTGGGCGTAGTGACACTGACCGGTATTGGCCTGGTGATGACCGACTTCGTCGAGTTTATCTCTGGCGGCAACATCATTCTGATGCTGCTGTTTACGGCTATTATCAGCCTGATCCTTGGCATGGGGCTGCCAACGACAGCAAACTACATCGTGGTATCCACCCTGATGGCGCCGGTGATCGTCACACTGGGTGCGCAGGAAGGCCTGATCATTCCATTGATCGCGGTTCACCTGTTTGTGTTCTATTTCGGTATTCTGGCAGATGATACGCCACCGGTCGGCCTTGCCGCCTTTGCCGCTGCGGCGATTGCGAAATCAGACCCGATCAAAACCGGTATCCAGGGGTTTACCTACGATATCCGGACAGCCATCCTGCCGTTTATGTTCATCTTTAACACCCAGTTACTGCTGATGGATATTGACGGTCCTATTCACTTACTGCTGACCATAGGTTCAGCCGTTATCGCTATGCTGGTGTTTTCAGCAGCCACTCAGGGATGGTGGCTTACCCGCAACAAATGGTGGGAAACCCTGCTGATGCTTGTTATCACATTTTCCCTGTTCCGTCCGGGTTTCTGGTGGGATGAAATGTATCCGCCCACTAACGATTACCCAGGTTCGGCTATTATGGAAGTGGCGGAAAAGTTGCCGGCTGGACAGACACTTAATATTCAGGTACGCGGCGAAACTATTGACGGTGATACGGTGACCAAACACGTTCGCCTGCCTGTCGATAGTCAGGAAACAGAAGGGCTGGCACGTGTTATGTCTACCGGTCTGGAACTGCGCAACGAAGACGGCGTGCAGTGGGTCGATATGGTCCAGTGGGGAAGCCCGGCCGCCGAAGCGGGTATCGACTTTGACTGGGAGGTCGTTCAGGTAAGTACGCCAGCGGACCGCCCGGCAAAAGAATGGGTATTCGTACCGACTCTGCTTCTGCTTGCGGCGCTGGCCTGGAACCAGCGCCGCCGTATACAACGGGCAAGCCAACAAACAGCGTAATCCCCCGGGGGAAAATTGCCCCGGTCAACGACCACATAAGAGAGTAGAGAACATGTATAAACACATTCTGGTCCCTGTTGATTTGAATGATGAAAGTTTTGCTGACAAAGCGGTTGAACATGCTGTTTGGCTGGCAGGACAGACCGGTGCCACACTGCACCTTCTTACCGCTCTGCCGGGCATTCATAACTCCATGGTGCAATCTTACTTCCCGGAAGATGCGGCACAAAAAATGAAACAAGATGTGCGAAACAACCTGAAAGCGTTTGCCGAACGCTCCGTACCGCAAGGCGTGGCATATGATTTATCGGTAGCAGAAGGCAAGCCGTACAAGGCGATTGTGAAAACAGCCGATAAACTGGGTTGCGATCTGATTGTGATGCCAAGTCACAAACGCTCAAAGGCCAATAAATTAATCATTGGTTCGGTTGCATCAAAAGTACTGGAGCAATCGAAAATCAATGTCCTGATCATGAAGCCGCAAAGCTAGGGTTTGTCTACATAAGATCTGAAAAGGGGCGG
Organism: Grimontia sp. THUN1695; assembly: GCF_059704325.2. Lineage (NCBI taxonomy): Bacteria > Pseudomonadati > Pseudomonadota > Gammaproteobacteria > Vibrionales > Vibrionaceae > Grimontia > Grimontia sp. THUN1695. Next base: position 2,575,185 of record NZ_AP046577.1, read on the forward strand.
TTTCTCACCGCCCCTTTTTATTTTTTGTCCCGGGAATCGTAACCCCAGCGTGGCACCAGCACCTGCTCAATCCCCAGATGGTCAAGGATCCTCGCCACCATAAAATCCACCAAATCGTCGACAGATTCAGGCTGATGATAAAACCCCGGCGCAGCCGGCATGATAGTCACGCCCATCTTTGACAGCTTTAGCATGTTTTCCAAATGCAGTGTAGAGAATGGCGTTTCACGCACCACTAGCAGCAATTGGCCACGCTCTTTGAGCACCACATCCGCCGCACGTTCGGCGAGGTTATCGGACATACCATGGGCAATGGCCGCGAGTGAACCTGCCGAGCATGGACACACCACCATCTTTTTCGGGGCCGCTGAACCGGAAGCAACAGGCGAAAACCAATCTTCCTTGCCGCACACCACCAGTTTGTCCGTCGGGGCATTAAGGTGTTTTTCCAACACTGTTTTGGCCGCATCTGGGCCCGATGGCAACTTCAGGCCATGCTCCGTCGCCAGCACCACCCGCGCCGCCGAGGAGATCAACAGATAAACCTCGTAGTCTGCGGCCAGCAGACATTCCAGCAAACGGAGCCCATAAGGTGCCCCTGACGCTCCCGTCCAGGCCAGGGTGATACGTTTGTCGCTCATTGACGTTACCATGTATTCCTTATCGTTGTTCCAGGACCGCTTTCAGCTTGTCGTGAATACCGCCAAAGCCACCGTTACTCATTACCAGCACCACATCGCCACGCTTGGTCTCACTGGCAATGCCCGCGACCAGAGCATCGATATCATCAAAGGTCTTCGCCGGGGCTTTACAGGCCTCGGCCACGTCATTGACAGACCAGGTGATATGCTCAGGCTGGAACAGCAAAACGGCGTCAGCATCATCCAGTGATGGGGCAATCTCATCTTTATGTACGCCAAGCTTCATGGTGTTGGATCTAGGCTCTAGCACCGCCAGGATGCGTCGCTTTCCAACTTTCGCCCGAAGCCCCGCCAGCGTGGTCTTAATCGCCGTTGGGTGGTGGGCAAAATCGTCATAGACCGTGACCCCGTTGAAGTCACCTTTATGCTCCAGACGACGTTTGGTATTGATAAAACGGCCCAGCGCTTCACACGCCAGCTCCGGCGTGACACCGACGTGACGCGCAGCGGCAACCGCCATCAGCGCATTGCTGACGTTATGGTCACCAATCAGGTCCCACTTCACGGTACCCACCTGTTTGCCGTCAAACCAGACATCAAACTCGCTGCCATCTGCCACACGCTTTTCGGCTTTCCAGATGCCGTCTTCCCCGGCGAATTCGAGTTCACTCCAGCAGCCCATCGCCAGTGTTGATGTGATGTTGTCATCATTGGACGGCGCGATAATGCGGCCAATCCCCGGCACGGTGCGCACCAAATGGTGGAACTGACGCTTGATTGCATTCAGATCGTCAAAAATATCGGCATGATCGAACTCCAGGTTGTTCATGATCAGCGTACGTGGGTGGTAATGGACGAACTTCGAACGCTTGTCGAAAAAAGCGCAGTCATATTCGTCGGCTTCCACCACAAAGAACATGCTTTCGCCCAGACGTGCCGACACATCAAAGTTGCCCGGTACACCGCCGATCAAAAAGCCCGGTTGATAACCGCAGTCTTCCAGCACCCACGCCAGCATGCTCGCGGTAGTGGTTTTGCCGTGTGTCCCTGCCACCGCCAGCACCCAGCGGTCTTTGAGCAGGAAATCCAGCAGCCACTGTGGCCCGGAGGTGTAATTGAGGTTATTGTTCAGCACATATTCCACACACGGATTGCCACGACTCATCGCATTGCCCACCACGACCAGATCCGGCGCTGGGTCTAACTGGGACGGATCGTAGCCCTGGATGATTTCAATGCCCTGCGATGCCAGCAACGTACTCATTGGCGGGTAAACATTGGCGTCACACCCTGTCACTTTATGACCCAGTTGTCTCGCCAAAAGGGCAGCGCCACCCATAAAAGTGCCGCAAATGCCCAAAATGTGTATATGCATAAGGTTCCGTCAGCCTAAAACAGTGATTTTTGCCCGGCCTGTGACCCTCGAGATCACAGTTCCTGACATGTCCAAATTACTTCGATTCGAATAAAAAGTTCTACACCTTAAAATATTGTCGCTAAGCGACATCAGTGTGTCGTTCAGCTATTGAGGTTGATTTTAAGTCCGGATGTGACGTCACGCTTTTGGCACCCCTTTTTCCTGCCAAGCGACACACCGAACACGCTAAAATCACCCCGAAAAAACAAGGTCTGATAGCGCTTTGCTTTCCGGCATCTTACCCAAGAATCTACTCACAGACATCAAAAGGATCTGGAATGTCAGATATGCGTACACTTGGCGAGTTCATTGTTGAAAAGCAACATGAGTACCCGAACGCCAGTGGCGAGCTCAGCTCCCTGCTCTCATCTATCCGATTGGCCGCCAAAATCGTCAACCGTGAAATCAACAAAGCTGGCCTTGCTGATATCACAGGCGCGTTTGGTGGTGAGAACATCCAGGGCGAAGAACAACAAAAGTTAGACGTCTATGCCAACGAAAAATTCAAAGCGGCAATGGCAGCTCGTGACCAGGTGTGTGGCGTCGCCAGTGAGGAAGAAGATGACGCGGTTATCTTCGACACCGAACTTGGCCGCAACGCCAAATACGTTATTCTGATGGACCCACTCGATGGCTCGTCCAACATCGATGTTAACGTCTCCGTGGGCACCATCTTCTCCATCTACCGCCGTGTTTCCCCCATCGGACAGCCCGCCACCATGGAGGATTTTCTCCAGCCGGGTAACCAGCAGGTTGCAGCGGGCTACATCATCTATGGCTCGTCCACCATGCTGGTTTACACCACAGGTAACGGCGTTCATGGTTTTACCTACGACCCTTCTATTGGCGCATTCTGCCTGTCCCATGAAAACATGACCATCCCTGATGACGGCAAGATTTACTCCATCAACGAAGGAAACTATATCCGCTTCCCGCTAGGCGTGAAGAAATACATCAAATACTGCCAGGAAAACGCACCGGAAGAGGGCCGCCCTTATACATCGCGTTATATCGGATCACTGGTTTCTGATTTTCACCGCAACATGCTCAAAGGCGGGTTATACCTCTACCCGAGCACTGCCGCTTACCCCAGCGGTAAGCTTCGCTTGCTGTACGAGTGCAACCCGATGGCCTTTATCATTGAGCAGGCCGGTGGCAAAGCATCGGATGGCGTGCGGCGCATCATGGACATCAAACCGACTGAGCTTCACCAACGCGTGCCATTTTTCGTCGGCTCGACCCAGATGGTGAATAAAGTGGAAGAGTTCCTCAAAAACTTCCCAGATCAGGAATAACCCCCACGCATAAAAAGACAGCCCGGTATCAAAACCGGGCTGTTTACTTTCAGGCAAGACTACTTAATGCTGAACTGGTACAGCAAGTCTACTGCATTGTCTGCACCAGAAACAGCTTCAACGTAGAGATCAGAAAGCAGGCGATAACGGACGGTAAACTCCGGCAAGCTGGTAAAGATCCCCACACCGTATTTCACCTGAAGTCCAGGCAGGATATAGCCAGACACTTCCACTTTCTCATTATTACCGGCACCGGATGTATCAAGGCTCAGGTCCTGCACACCAAACGCTTCACCAATCTCTCCCACCAACTTACCGCTCTGTGACAGGCCAAGGCCAATCAGCATGGAGGTCATGGCATTGCCGTCAGACTCACTGTCGAGATTCCGGCCACGGGTCAGGTACGACAAGGCATTCGCCTGAGGCATGGCAGGGTCGGAAAACATCTGCACTTCCGGCGTATCTGCCGGTCCTGTGACACGGATGCCGGCTTCAACACCATCTTCAATGGCATCCGGGTTGCGGATTGCCTCCACCTGCAAATAGGGCTGCTCAGGCGGGCCATTAAACAGGATCTGGCCTTTTTTGATCGACAAATCCTGACCAAAGGATCGATAGGTTCCTTTTTCCAGTTTGATTTCACCGTTCACCGTGGGACCTTTGCGGTTACTGGCCACATCCAGCTTGCCTGTCAAATGGGTTTTCAGGCCGAAAGCTTCCAGACGGACATCGTCACCAATGTTAACCGCAATATTGGCATTCACCGTAATGGGATTGGCTTCGTATTCAGAGAGCGGCTGCAACTCGTCATTGAGGAGCACCACATCGCTGGATACCTGCACTGCCGAAGGGGGCAGTTTTTCTACCACAATACGCCCCCAGGGCACATCCACATGCCCTTTTACATTCACTGAGTCAGGAGAGGCATTGAGGGTCATATCCGGGCTGACTACCAGTGCCACCATCGGCGGCACCACCACTTTCAAGCGCTGGCCTTTTACATTCAGTGATGCCAACCAGGCATTCAGATCCTGCCAATCTGCTTCGCCGGTCAGCACCAGATCACCATCCGGCGTTTTAATGTCGCCATCAATATGCCCATGAGTGCCGTTGAGCCTCGCCGTCACGTTGCCTGTCTGTACCTCTATCGGCGCAGACAGGCTTTGCAATCTCAAGCCACTCAACGAAATGGTGCCATTGGCCGTGGGTTTATCCAGATCACCATCCAGCATCACCTTGCCATCGAGTACACCTGCCAGCAGGGAGCCTTCACCAAATAACGGGGCGAGAAGACCCAGATCGACCCTGTCGATGCCAACGGTGCTCTTAAGCGTACGCTTTTTACTGGAGAGGTTTCCCATCACCGTGTTCAGTGACACCGTGCCATTGTCAGTCAGTGCCAGTTTGAGCTCAGCATTTAAGGCATTGTTGCCAAGGGTGGCATCCAAATTGAGCCCGTCCCAACCAATGACAAACAGCTCATCCAGTTGCTCTGCCACCTGACCTTTACCCAAAGACACTGACGCTTTCACCTCTGGCAGTGCATTCGGTGTCCACGCTACCTTGGCACTGGCATCAAGCGCACCGGACACGGAAGTGGTCACCGGCAGGAACGCTTGCAGCAGATCCAGACTGAAATGGTTGACGGATAACTGGGCCTCGCCACTGTCTGCGACTGTCACCGGGTTATCCAGACAGATCCGACTTTGGTTTTGTGTCCAGCAGAAAGCGCCGATATCAACAACGCCGGTGTTAAAGTCCACCTTAACAGGAATGTCATTGGCCAGTTTCCAGGGCCCGACCGGCGTTTTGAGCGATGAATTGTACAGCGTTCCCGTCCAACCTTTTTCACGCTCCAGCCGCCCACGAACAAAGAGTGCGGTCCCAACAGGTTTACCATCCAGTTTCAGGGAAATGGTCTGGTCGGCTTCATCGCCAGAGGCATGGATAGCCAGGTTGCTGATGTCCACCCCGTCAGCCTTTACGCCATTCACATCAATGATCAGTCCTCCGCTGATGGTCGGCAGCGGCATCACCGAACCTCGGATACTGACATCCCTGATGCTAATCAACTCTTCCCAACGCAAGGTATTGGCGGTCAGTTTCAGAGTCGCACTGGGTTTATCGAGGGTGCCGGAGAGATTGACCTGTCCCTGAACGCTGCCCCCCGCCTGCGGCACAGAGGCCGAAAGCTTGGGTAAGTTCAGGTCGAGCGTGAGCGCCAATGTGTTGTCTACCCGACCGGATACCTTGACGGCATTAGGCCCGTGGCGCAGGGACAACCCCTTGGTTTCCAGCAACAAATCGCCTTTACCTTTGACATCGGACGCATCAAGCTGGCCGCTCAGATCCAGCGCCTGATCGCGGATAACGCCCTTGATATCAAGCTGCGGCAACCTCACCAGCCAGCCGCCCCCGGCTGTCAGCTCACCACTGTTTTTCAGCGCACCCGAGAGGTTACCTTCTGCTTCCGGCCACTTCAGCCCAGGCTGGATATCGTTAAACTGGAGCCCGGTTTGCCATTTCACCTGCTTTGACCAGTCGACACTCGCCCAGCCCTCAATGCGCCCGCCAAGGGTGTTCAGCACGAAGTCACCCAGCATCACCTTACCGAGATCGCCGGTCAGCTTTGTGGCAAGCGCCATGTCCGGTATCGCAGCACCAGACGCTTTTGTTTTTAGCGACGCACGGTATTTTTTCAAGCTGCCACTGGCGTTAATGGCCGTCGATGTGAGGGTATACTCAGCCTCACTGTCAATCGGCCATTGCAGTTTTTTACTGGTCAGCAACAGGTTAAACGGCAGAGAAGGATCAAGCACATCCAGCTTGCCGGAAAGCGCTGCCTGCAAGCCCCCCTTGAGATTTGCCTTCAGTGCCAGCGCACGGAGGTCGCCGTTTGCATCCAGCGCCAGCGAGTGGCCCTGAAGCGGTGCCATACGTATATTTGCCAAGGCGTCAAGATTCAGGGGGTAGTTGTCTTTAAGGGCAATTCTGCCATTGAGTGACACCTTGCCCTGCTCTGCATCAAGGCGAAACGCATCGAGTGTGATGTCATGGCCGCCAGCACGACCTTTAACGTAAAACTCATGGATCACCTGTTTTTGCGGCAACAACAGCTCAGCCTCTTTCAGCGCAAAGCCTTCAACCACCACATTGAGCGGAATTGTCACCGCTGGCAGTTCGATAGGGGCATCACTGGATGACTGGGCTTCAGGCTCCGCTGGCGCGTCTTCACTGGGTGCCAGCGCCACCTTGATGCCTTTCCACTCTGTGGGTTTTAAGGTGACAGTATCACCTTGCATTTGCGCGGCTGTCACCAGGCTGTTCCAGTGTACCTTGGTGCCAAAGATATCAAGCGAGATATCAGACAGTGCCACGCCATTCAAAAACAGCGGGATGGGCGTTTTGATCTCGGTCAAAGGTTCTGAGGGTGGCGATTCCGGCGACGGTTCCGTTTCGCCAATCACCACTTCAATCCCGTCACCGGTGAGTGATTCAACACAAAGCGCGGGCCCACTGAGGCATTTGCTGTTGATATCAAGGGAAAGAGACCGACCTGAAAATGAAAAACCGTCCATCGTGAACGTCACACCTTCCAACGCAAAACCGTTCAGCAAGGCACCACGGCTTTTTTCAATGGTCAGTTCCGGCAGGGCTTTCTGTGCCCCCCACACAGCAAATTTGACACCTGCGGGGGTCAGAAGAAGGGTAAATACGCCTGCGACTATCAGAACCAACAACAATACTTTGGCGATAACAATCCGCTTAATCCAACGCATCATAGTTCTGGTCCAAGACTAAAATGGATCATGAAATCATCGTCTTTATTTTCAAAGCCGTGAGCAATGTCCAGACGAACCGGCCCAACGGGCGATTCCCAACGCACACCGACCCCGGCAGAGGTTTTCCAATGTGGATCACTGCTGCTCCACGCGTCACCGCCATCGACAAACAGCGCAGCCCACCAGTTCCCGCTAACCCGATAGTTATATTCCAGCGAGCCTGTCGCCATGTAAGCGCCGCCTTCCAGTTGCCCGTCACTGTCGCGGGGAGAGACAGATTCATAGTTGTAACCGCGAATACTGTTGTCACCACCGGCAAAAAAGCGCAGTGATGGCGGCACACGTTCAAACTCGCTGGTAAAAATCCCACCGCCATTAATACGGGCAAGGAAACGATTGTCGTCATTCAGGCTTCTAATCCAGGCGGTTTGGCCAACCACACGGAACAGGCTGATGTCTGACAGCAACGCCGGATCGCCCGCTTCAAAGGTGATAGACTGCTTGTCCCCCCAGTGAGGCATGGCCCCCCCACGGCTGCGAACCCGGGAAAAATTCACACCGGGCAATATCAGGTTGGAAATGTTCGAGATATTTGCCTGCGTATAGTCAGAATAAAGCCAGCGCAGGAAAAGCGACCGCTGCCACCCGGTGTCGTACTGCCAGTGGCGGGAAATCGACGAGATGAGTTCAAGGCTCTCCGTGTCATTGTTGTCAATATTCTCCAGACCGACTTGTACCTGATAGAACTCACGTTGAGCATCTTCCAGCGGGATTTTATAGGTTGATTCCAGGGTTTGTTTGGGGCTGGACACATACAAATCAGTATTCAGGCTGTGACCGCGGCTGTTAAACCAGGGTTTCCTCCAGCCAACTTTTACCCGTGGCCCAACATCCGTGGAATACCCCACACCGGTTTCAAACCGGTTACGTGGTGCAGGCTCAAGATTGACGGTAATGGGCACACGATCGTCACGAAGATCACCCAGCCCCGCTTCGACCAATACTGACGAATACCACCCCGTATTGGACAGCGACTGGTTAAACGCCCCCAGTTCGGACACCTGATACGGATCACCTTCCTGGAAGGTCAGCATGCTGTTAAGCCGCTCTTCATCGATTTGGCTGTTATGATAAATTACAGGCCCAAAGTGATAGCGGGTGCCACTGTTGAAATGCAGGCGGATAAAGGCCTGGTGAAGGCCAGGCGCCACCTCTAACCGGGACAGGGTATATTCTGCATCAAAGTAACCCCGGCGTACCGCCAAGCTCTGGATTGCCGCTTTCAGGGCATCATACTGACCTTGGTTAAGCACATCCCCTACTTTGGGAGCGGTATTGAGAAGTTCTCTGAATGCTTCGTCGTGTAGCGCATCACCGGTCAATTGGACATCAACTTCCGCAATACGGACAGGTTCACCGGCATTGATGTTCAGAACCACCGTCGCATCATCGATAGACTCCCGGTCTTCGATGTCATAAGTGAACTCAGGGTCAAAATACCCCAGCGCCTGGAGCGCTTTTTCGATTTCTTCCTGAACACGCGAATGGAAACGAAACGTCAGTCGCCGTTCACTGGCGGGAATGGCGTCAAGGTACACCGAGACATTCTCTTCGAGCGTGTCATCCAGCCCGTTGATTTCAAAATCCACATCAGCGATTGCCACCCCGGGCACCCATGTTGTCGCAACGACAACCCAAGGTATTAATCGTTTTTTAATCATCGACCGTAAGCTTTTCTCTCACCCTGAGAGCCTGTTTGTAGAGTTTAGTGACAGTATGACCGTCCGTGTATTCAGTTGTTGTGTTGCAAATTTGCATCAAACCAAGGAAAAATTGCCCCAGCGGATCATCTAAAGGTAAAGGCCGGCAAACATCATTTTATGCCAGCGCCTTGGGCAGGTTCATGTCATGGTGAAAGAATTCACTGCATGCAGCATTCTATAGTTTTCCTGCCTGTGAGGTGCCATGATGGACATCTCAATAACGTCAGGCATCACCCAGAACGACAAGGAGTCGATTTATGCTGAGCAACAAAAAGCAACTCGCCATCACCCCGGAACAAGCCCTGCCGGATCGGCTCGAGGAAATTATTCCGGCAGAACCTCATGCCGTCAATGGATCTCTTCTGAGCAAAACCACTCCGCCCAATCAGGCACAAATCCTGTTGGGTATGGGCTGTTTTTGGGGAGCTGAACGCCTGTTTTGGGCGCTTGACGGCGTCATATCCACGTCCGTTGGCTACAGCGGTGGTTTTACCGTTAATCCCACATACAAAGACGTCTGCACAGCACAAACCGGTCACACTGAAGTGGTTCAGGTAGTTTACGACCCAGCACGTATTTCCCTGGAAACGATTTTGACACATTTTTGGCAGAGTCACGATCCCACACAAGGGATGCGTCAGGGAAATGATGTAGGCACCCAATACCGCTCGGCGATCTATTTCTTTGATGAGACCCAGAAACAGGCAGCTCTCGCCAGCCGTGATGCCTATCAGGTAGCATTGAAAGAAGCCGGAAATCCTGCCGGGATCACCACAGAAATTGCGCCGGCAGGGCCGTACTATTTTGCTGAAACCTATCACCAGCAGTATCTGAAGAAGAATCCAAACGGTTACTGTGGCATTGGTGGTACTGGCGTGTGCCTGCCTCCCTGGGAAAGATAGCCTGAAGAAAAGCCGTTTTCAGAAAGCAAAACGCCCGCAAACAATGACGGGCGTTTTTATGGAGTTTGATGGTGGTTCAGGCAACAGCAGCCATGGCCTTGATTTCATTGTTCACTTCGGCCATGACGGCCAGTGCACGCTTGTCTTTTTTATGGGGAGGTAGCAACCTGCCACCATCAAACTCAAACGCGCCAATGCCGTCGATATAGACACGACCACGGAAAAACCCTTTAACGTAACGGGCGACCTGACGGGGACGGTATTGGTGAAATATACGCAACATTGATGAACTCCTTCCATGCCAATGAGAAAAAACCTGCATCGCACACCTCTCCTCTCAGGATTGGCTGACATATGTACGATGCAATCTAAATGCCAAGTGTTCGGGCTATCGCCATAACGGCATTGACAACACAATGGACTCACATTTCCTCTACCGAACTAAGCGTAGACAAAAAATTGCATATGACATAATTACGACGCATTGTCTTAAAAAAGATTCAAAGAAAATGTCCGGGCGAATGCCGAAATCTGAGTGGTTGGGCCAGTTATTGATACAAGCTTGCTTCCCGTATCAGCTATAGTCAGTAACGCATCCCCAAAATTAAACAAATTCAGCGGGGTGACGTATAAAATCTCGACAAAAAAACAGGAAGCATCACTTATGAGTCGTATGAAAACCTTTGCCTTAGCGACGGCTCTCATCTCTACGTTTGCCTCAGCGCACAACCTCTCAAACGGTCAGACACTGCCGCCAGTGTCTGTCGCTACACACGGAGAGCTCACGCTGGAGGGGGACAACATCACTTACCAAAGCTGGAGCAGTGAGGACTTGCCTGGGAAAGTGCGCATCATCCAAGCGATTGCCGGTCGTAGCCACGCAAAAGAAATGAACGCCCCCTTGATTGAAGCCGTAAAAGCCGCAGGTTTTTCAAAAGACAAATACCAAACCACCACCATTATAAATCAAGACGATGCCATTTGGGGAACTGGCGGCTTCGTCAAGTCATCAGCGGAAGACAGCAAGAAAGCCTTCAGCTGGTCCTCTATTGTACTGGATGAAAACGGCGCCGTTGCTAAGGCCTGGCAATTGCAGGACAAGAGCTCGGCCATTGTGGTCCTGGATGCCGAAGGCACGGTGCACTTTGTCAAAGAAGGGGCACTTAACGAGGCAGAGATCACCCAAGTGATTGATTTGGTCAATACGCTGATGAAGTGATCTTGCTCACCACCTGAAATGAAAAAACCCGCAGGCAGCGGGTTCAGATTGCTGACTAACCCCGCTTTTTCAAGCGGGGTTTTCTTTTGTTAGCGGCCGAAGGCCGCGATCGCGCTATTTTTCCATATTGTTATGTTCAGGCTGCTTTTAGCCCATAGACGCTAAATTGCGTCACTATCTGGACTATTTGCCGTGTATTGAGCCCGATTTTTCGAAGATAAGCCTCCAGTAAGGCTATCTTCTTGATGTTTTGCGCTGCTGCCGCCAACCAGCATTGGATTTGTACTTTCAACAGACCACGGAACCTCGCATAGCGATGGCCATGATGTTGTTTGGCATCTGCGAAGCTTCGCTCCACCGTCTCTGCCCGTCGTCGGTACACTTTCTTTCCCCAGGCTGTCAGCCTCAAGGCATTGGCATTCTCTACCGATTTCTCGAACAGGTGCCGGGTTATCACCCGTTTGTGATTCTTGCTCTTGGTGCAATCATCGCGCAGCGGACAGGTTTTGCATATCTGTGGGTCAGAGTGATACTCGCGGTATGCCTGACGGTTGGTGGTCTTGTAAACCAGCTCCTGTCCCTGAGGACAGAGATAGCGGTCCGTCTCTTTGTCGTAATGAAAGTGCTTTTTCTTGATAGGATTCTTCGTACGGTGCGGCCGGCGGTATCCCATCACCGGCAGGATTTGGCGCTGCTCCAGTTCATGGCAGATAGTCGCGGTGAAGTAACCGGCATCAAGCCCGGCGGCAACAGGCGAGAGCGTAAAGCGCGCTAACGTGGTATCCAGACGGGCGATATACGGTTGGGCGTCATTCACATTGCCTGGCGTGACATGGGTGTCGAGGATGATGCCGTGTTTGCCGTCGACGGTGCGATGGTCAAGGTAGAAGAAGCCCTGTGGTTTTTGGTCCCGTGTCATGAACCCGCTGTCTGGGTCGGTGGTGCTGACTTTGGTGTTTTTCTCAATGTGACCATCTTTCGGTTTGAGTGGGCGTTTTCCTTCTGCTGCACGGTCAGCGTCAACCGCTTCATCTAACAGCTCGGCATAAGCACTGACGTTTTGTTTCACCAGTTCGTTACGGTATTTACGCTTGTTGGCATTGGCTTTCAGGTGAGTGCTGTCGGTAAACAAGACGCGTCCCTCGACCATACCTTTGCTCATCGCCTGTTCGACGATACGGATGAAGATGCGTTCGAACACGTCGGTATCATTGAAGCGACGGCGGCGATTCTGGCTCAAGGTGGACGCATCAATCACCTTTTCAGTGAGTGACATGCGAAGGAACCAGCGGTAAGCGACATTGACCTCGATGTCTTTGACGAGCTGGCGTTCACTTTTAACACCGAAGAGGAAGCCTAGGAGCAGGATTTTGAACAGGCGAACGGGGTCTATCGCAGGACGGCCATTGTTGTGGCAGTAGAGATGGGCGACTTCGTCGCGGATAAACTCAAAGTCGACGGCAGCATCGATTTTGCGAACAAGATGGTTTTTGGGAACCAACTGTTCGAGTGTCACCATCTCGAATTCATATTGCTGAGGGCCAGGGTCTTTAAGCATGTCACCACATCCATGATTGATTTGCTTATCCCTTATTAGATCAAAGCCCCAGCCAAATGGCCAGGGCTTTGTCAGCAGTCTGAACCCGCAGGCAGCGGGTTTTTTTAATGTTTAGACAACATTAGCCGATAAACTGGGAAAGATATAACAGCGTGGCGATATAAAAAACGACAAGCAGGACATTCACAGAATTCATCTTGAACTTTTTCACTGCGACACCTCCTCCTTGCGTATTCATCACATGCGCCAAATATTAACAAATTTAATTTAAATTTAACATGGTTAATTACATCCCCTGTTAACTAAACCATCGTGAAAACATTATCTTAAGGTGTATAAAGCGGGAACAGCATGACCAATCAAAATAAACCTGTCGTGATCGACGTAGAAAATGTCGAACCAGAAAACGCCCACAAGAGCGAAAAATCACAAACACAGCAGGAAAGTCATCTCAAATCCAGCCAGCATCGGCTGGCAGCAATTGCTGCCGCTCACCACATTGATGCAAAGTTGCACGATATTGAGCGCGATAGCCTGACATCGCGCGCGGCTTACCGCCAACTGAACATCAAACAACAGCAACAGGCGAACCTCGAACACATCATCAAGATCGCCCACGATCTTTGCCGAGATGAAACCGCCAGTACGCCGGATCCTGACTGGCTGTACCGCTTCTTTGAGATGGCGAAAACCATCTACGGTGACGGCATGCAAAACCTGTGGGCGAGGATCTTAAAACAGGAGATCATCAAGCCGGGCAGCACGTCCCTCAAAGCCCTGTCGCTACTGGAAACCATGACCCAGCGTGAAGCGCAGGCCCTGCAACGTGCCTGTGCCCTCGCCTGCACATTTGGCAGTGACAACAGCAAAAAGCTGATCACCGGATTCCGTAAGCCGGAAGAGGGGGTGAAACGTTACTTCAAACCGGATATTGCCGAACGCCTGGCGCTCGGGAACTTCAAACTCCCCTTCACGGATCTGATGGTGTTGATGGATTTGGGGCTCATATTGAGAACAGAGCTGGAATCCGGCTTGATCGAACCGCCGGCATCATTACCACTGACCGGACAAGGTAAAACCTTTATGCTGACACCGCTTCAAAAAGGCATCCGGATTTACTACTACCGCTTCAGCCCGACCGGCAATGAACTGGCAAAACTGGTGGGACAAAAAGCCCATCCGGCATACCTCGATGCCTTGATGTTATTGCTTTCCAAGGTTTTTCATGTCGAGAGTGATGTGGGCTCTACGGTCAATGAGAAAGCGTAGTGATATTGGATATGGACAGAGAGAGATGAAAATGGCCGGGAAATCCCAGCCGTTTTTCGTTTCAGACAACGGTGGTGCTTAACCGATGATTCCCGCCTCGCGCAATGACGCAATGCATTGATCCACCAGAGCTTCTACCGAATGCTCATCAGTGTGCAGGTGCACTTCCGGCGACGCCGGCGCCTCATAGGCCGAACTGATACCGGTAAACGCTTTGATTTCACCGGCACGCGCTTTTTTGTACAGCCCTTTCGGATCGCGCGATTCACACACCGCCAGTGGCGTATCGACAAACACCTCGAAAAATTCCCCTTCCGGCAAAAGTTCACGCACCAACTGGCGCTCTTCACGGAACGGTGAGATAAAGGCAGACAACACAATCAGGCCTGCATCTGTCATCAGTTTTGCGACTTCACCTACACGGCGGATATTCTCACGGCGGTCGTGATCAGAAAAGCCAAGATCGCGACACAGGCCATGGCGCACATTGTCACCATCAAGCAAATAGGTGTGATAACCCATCTGTGCCAGTTTGCTTTCCAGCGCATCGGCAACCGTCGATTTACCGGAGCCGGAAAGACCGGTAAACCACAGCAACGCCGGGCGTTGTTGCTTCTGTCCTGCGCGGTATTGTTTATCAATGACGTGTTTGTGCCAAACCACATTTTCATCAGGATGCGGCGTATCCGCTGCACTCATAATTCAATCCTTTGTTGCCCCGTCGTCAGGCAAGTGCCCTTTAACACAGGGAAATTAAAATGGGAAAAACAAGGGGATAAGACTCAACACCAGGGTCGAGTATACCAATGATAACGGTAATCCAACCCGCAGGTAGTCCGTTAATTGATAATTTCCCACACTGTAGACCAAAAGGTTGGTCTGGTAACCATAAGGCGAAATAAAACTCGCACTGGCGCCAAATAAGACCGCCATAATAAACGGCATGGGATCGACGCCATATCCGAGAGCAAGGCTATATCCAATAGGAAATGACAACGCTGCGGCTGCATTATTGGTGACAAGTTCTGTCAACACCAGTGTCAGCAAGTAGGTCGCAATCAACGCGCCATACACACCCCATCCATTAAACCAATGGATAAACAGCTCACCTAACTGCCCGGAAAGGCCAGATTCGATCATCAGCTGTGCAAGGCTTAATGCACTGCCCACAATCACCACAATCTCTGCCGGAAAACGGCGTTTCAGTTCCACCAGATTGATCACACCGGTCAGCAGCAGCACAGTAAGGTAAGCCGCCAGGCCATTGAGCAGTGGCATCCACGACATCAAGGCAGCGCCAATCACGGCGGCAAAGCCTGCCAGTACCCAGGTACTCATTTTGCTGTCAAGACGCGCACTGGAATCCAGACCGTTTACCAACACAAATTCGCGTTGCATGCGCTGCTGCGCTTTCGCAAACCCTTTACCGGGGACAATTACCAAGGTGTCACCGGCAAGCAGGGTAATATTGCCAAGGCCGCCTTCAAGCTTTTCATGGCCACGACGAATCGCTACCACTACCGCATCAAAGTTTTCACGGAATTTGGCTTCTTTCAGCGTCTTACCCAGAATAGAAGCACTGTGACTCACCACCACTTCCAACAGATTCTGGCCATTGATATGGTGCTGGCCAAAGAGTACCAGCCCTTCCATTTCCTGCAAGGTCGCGACGCTTTCCACATCGCCACAAAACTGCAGTTTATCCCCTTCGCGCAGCACGGTATCCGGGCACACAGGCGCAATGAGTTCACCGTCACGGACAATTTCCGCAAGGTACAGACGACGCAGTGCACGCAGCCCATTTTCGGACACGCTCTTTCCTGCCAGCGGTGAACCGCTTTTGACTTCCGCCTCCAGCACATACGGCAGATCGTCATCACTGTCATCGTCATAGTTTGGCAACAGGTAGCAAAACGGGATCAGCACCAGAAGACCACCTGCTAACACCGCAAGGCCAATCGTCGATGGCGCAAAAAAGCCCAGCGCTGGCAATCCTGCGCTTTCGACAAAGCTGTTGATAATAAGGTTGGTGGAGGTGCCAATCAGGGTCAGGGTGCCACCGAGAATAGCGGCGTAGGAAAGCGGGATAAGCAGGCGCGAGGGAGCATGGCGACGGTTACGTTTCACCGCCCCGATCAGCGAAACGACCACGGCAGTGTTATTGGTAAACGAGCTGAGAAACGCAGTAGAGAGACCCAGTTTTGCAACCACGGTCCCCAGCCTGCCGCTGGCAAGCTGACCACTGACCCAACCCACCAGCCGTGTTTTTTCCAGTGCGGTAGAGGCCAGAATAAGCAGTACCAGCGTCAGCAGGGAGCTGTTGGTAAAATTCCCTGCCATCGCCTCGACCGATACCAGCCCTGATTGAAAGGCAATAAAGGCAGCGCCGGCGAAAAGAAAGGCAGGTTTGATTTTGGTAAACACCAGACCTGCCACAATCGCCAGCAACAATCCCAAGACCAGAGACTGATCCCAGCTCATTGGCGTTACCCAAGCAACTTACTGATGTCGCGGGCATTCCAGTGTGGGAAGTGCTTGCGGATCAGGGCGTTAAGTTCAACTTCAAACGCAGAGATATCAGTCCCGGGTGTTTGGACAGCACTGTCTTCAAGCAGCTCGCTGATCATGCCAGCACCCACGGTCACGTTGGTCAGGCGATCAATCAGGATAAAGCCACCGGTGTCCGGGCAATCACTATACAGATCCAACGGCACAGATTCGGTCAGTTCCACTTCACACTCCGCAATACCGTTCAGCGGCAAGCTCTCCGTTTCAAACGACTCGAGCGAATTAATGTCCACCTGATAGCGGATTTTGCTCACTGCACCGATGGTTTTCTTGCCCGCGACTTTGATGTCGTACTGACGGCCCACTTCCAGCGGCGCTTCTGCCATCCATACGATACGTGCCACCAGTTTGTTGGTCGCCTGCTGTGAGTCACCGGCCGGTACGATAAGGTCGCCACGGCTGATGTCGATTTCATCGGCCAGAGTCAGTGTCACAGCCTGCCCAGCATGGGCATAGTCCAAATCACCGTCAAAAGTGACAATCCGTGCGACTTTCGAGGTTTTCCCCGACGGCAGCACTTTAATGTCATCTCCCGGGCGGACTTCACCGCCAGCAATAGTGCCGGAAAAGCCACGGAAATCGAGGTTCGGACGGTTCACATATTGCACAGGGAAACGGAAAGTGCGGATATCTTTTTCTGCGGTAACGTTGACATCTTCCAGCAGGGTTAACAGGGTTTCACCGTCATACCATGGCGTGCTTTCACTGCGGTCAACCACGTTGTCGCCTTCCAGCGCTGACAGCGGTATCAGTTTGATGTCGATGTCGGCATTCAGTTTTTCTGCAAACGCCAGGTAATCATCACGGATGCTTTCAAAGCGTGACTGGTCAAAGTCCACCAGATCCATCTTGTTCACGGCAACGATAAAGTGGCGGATGCCGAGTGAGCTTGCGATAAACGAGTGACGGCGGGTTTGATCCAATACGCCTTTACGGGCATCAATCAGGATCACCGCCAGATCACAGGTCGACGCACCGGTCGCCATATTACGGGTGTACTGCTCATGTCCCGGGGTATCCGCGATGATGAACTTACGTTTTTTGGTCGAGAAATAGCGGTAGGCCACGTCGATGGTGATGCCCTGCTCGCGCTCCGCGGCCAAGCCATCAACCAACAGCGCCAGATCCGGTTTTTCACCTGTGGTGCCCACTTTCTGGCTGTCGGCATGAATAGCAGCAAGCTGGTCTTCATAAATTTGCTGGGAGTCATGCAGCAAACGGCCTATCAAGGTGCTTTTGCCGTCATCGACCGAGCCACAGGTCAGAAAACGCAGCAGGGATTTGTTCTGGTGTTGGTCCAGATAGGCTTCAATACCCAGCTCGGCCACTTGTTGTTCAATCACACTGTTCATACTTAATCCCTTAGAAATATCCCTGACGTTTTTTCAATTCCATAGAGCCAGACTGATCATGGTCGATGGCCCGTCCCTGACGTTCGCTCGATGTTGCCACCAGCATTTCTTCAATGATCCCCGGCAGGGTGTTGGCTTCCGATTCAATGGCACCGGTGAGCGGGTAGCAACCCAGGGTGCGGAAACGGACGCTCTTGTGCTGGATTTCCTCGCCGTCCTGCAGCTTCATACGGTCATCATCCACCATGATCAGCATGCCATCGCGCTCCACAACCGGGCGCACGTCAGACAGATACAGCGGCACAATGTCGATGCCTTCAAGGTAGATGTATTGCCAGATATCCAGCTCAGTCCAGTTCGACAGCGGGAACACGCGGATACTCTCGCCCTTGTTCACCTGACCGTTGTAAGTGTGCCAAAGCTCAGGGCGCTGGTTTTTCGGATCCCACACATGGTTTTTGTCGCGGAAGCTGTAAACACGTTCTTTGGCGCGGCTTTTTTCTTCGTCACGGCGTGCACCACCGAAGGCAGCATCAAAACCGTATTTGTTCAGTGCCTGCTTAAGGCCCTGGGTTTTCATGATGTCGGTATGCTTGGAGGAGCCGTGATCAAACGGGTTGATGCCAGCCGCCAGCCCTTCCGGGTTTTTATGCACCAGAAGCTCGAAGCCGTATTTCTTCGCCGTTTCATCACGGAATTTGATCATTTCCCTGAACTTCCAGTCGGTATCGACGTGCAGAAGCGGAAAAGGAATTTTGCCCGGGTAGAAGGCCTTACGTGCCAGGTGAAGCATGACGGAACTGTCTTTTCCGATGGAGTACATCATCACCGGATTATCGAATTCCGCCGCCACTTCACGAATAATGTGGATACTTTCGGCCTCAAGCTGTTTGAGGTGAGTAAGAGTTTTGGCTTCCATTCTTTGTACTTTCCTTAGCCTAAATTAACCACGGAAGGGGTGCGAACATCACCGACCGTTTCGAATGATTGCTTTCCGTACCAGCTCAACTGATCGGCAAGCTGCACGACTTCGCCAACGACAATCAAGGCAGGAGATCCCCCCCCTTCTGCCAGCGACTCCAGCTCGCTGAGCGTGCCTTTATAGATTTTCTGATTGGTGCGCGTGCCGTTCTCTATGATTGCGACCGGCGTTTCCGGGTCACGTCCATGCTGAATTAATTGCTGCTGAATATGGGCGCTTTTCATCAGGCCCATGTAAATCACCAGCGTCTGGCGACCACGCGCGAGTGTCGCCCAGCGGAAACTGTCGTCTTCTTTCTTAAGGTGTCCGGTAATAAACATCGCCGTTTGAGCATAATCACGGTGAGTCAGCGGAATGCCGGCATAGGCGGTGGCACCCGCTGCGGCAGTAATACCCGGCACAACCTGAAACGGCACGCCCGCCTGCTGCAACACCTGAAGCTCTTCGCCGCCACGGCCAAACATGAAAGGATCGCCCCCTTTCAGGCGCACCACGCGGTGTCCCTTCAGGGCATATTTCACCAACATGGCGTTGGTTTCTTCCTGTGAGACGCTGTGATAGCTCGCGCGCTTGCCGACACAAATCAATTCAGCATCACGGCGGCAAAGCTCCATGATTTCGTCAGAGACCAGATAGTCATAAAGCACCACATCCGCTTGCTGCATCAGTTGCAGCGCGCGCAGGGTCAGAAGGCCCGGGTCGCCCGGGCCTGCGCCAATCAATGCCACTTCACCTTGCAGGGAAACGCCATCGGTCAGACGTTCCAGCTCGGCTTTGGCAGCGTCGTCATCGCCCGATGCCACCAGCGAAGAAAAACGGCCATCAAAGGCCATTTCCCAGAATTTGCGGCGACCATTCAGGGTCGAAATTTTTTGTTTCAGGGTGTCGCGGAATTCCCCGGCAAGTTTCGCCATCCGGCCAACATGCGATGGGATCAGGGTTTCGAGCTTCTCACGGATAAGCCTTGCCAGCACCGGGGATTTACCGGCAGAGGAAATCGCAATCACAATCGGGCTGCGATCAACAATCGAGGGGACAATAAAGCTGCACTTTGGGGTGTCATCCACCACATTCGCCAGCACGCGGCGCTTGTCCGCCGCTTTGGACACCAGCTCATTAACCAGAGGATTATCAGTGGCTGCAATCACCAGAAACACATTGTCCAGGTGTTGAGGCTTAAAGCTTTCCTGCATCCAAACCACATCGCCATTTCCGGCGGCATGTTGTACCTCTTCACCGGCATCAGGTGCCACAACAATGACTGACGCACCGGCTTTCATCAGCATGCGCGATTTGCGCCATGCGACTTCACCGCCACCGACAACCAGACAAGCACGTCCTTCCAGCTTTGCGAAAATTGGCAAGTAATCCATCTTGAGAGCCCTTTTTATCCATTGGGGTCACTTTTTATCCATTGAGGTCACTATAGAGAGTTGGTGTTATTACTTGAAATTCTAAAAATTCATTTTTTATAACGTTATGAGTATTACATCGTTTCTCCGTCACATTGATTGATCGGCCAAACCTTCCTAACATCCTGTCTTAAATGCTTTTGATTACATTCCAGTTAATTCAATCCATTGATCACACTTACAAATGAAATGTAACCATTTCAGGTCACCACAATGCAAAATAGTCATACTTTTCAGTCCATGAACATTCGGAGAGAGTCATGACACTTTCAGCCAAACCGCTATCCATCGCGGTGTTGACAGGTATGCTCACTATGGCAGGCCCAACAATGGCAGATACCATCAAGCTGCGCATCATCGAAACCACCGACATTCACACCAATGTGATGGATTACGACTATTACAAAGACGCGCCGAGTGAAAAAATCGGTCTGGTACGCACCGCCACCTTGGTGAAAGCGGCGCAGGATGAAGTGGAGAACAGCGTTCTGGTTGATAACGGTGACCTTATTCAGGGCAGCCCGATGGGCGATTACATGGCCGCTAAAGGCATCAAAAAAGGGGAAATTCACCCCGTTTACAAGGCAATGAACCTGCTGGATTACGATGTGGGTAACATCGGTAACCATGAGTTCAACTATGGCCTCGACTTTTTGGACATCACGCTGGAAGGTGCCAAATTCCCCTACGTATCTGCCAACGTGATAGATGCCACCACGGGTGACCACTACTTCACCCCTTACATCATCAAAGAGCACACTTTCAAAGACACCGATGGCAATGCCCATCAGGTGAAAGTAGGTTATATCGGTTTTGTGCCGCCACAAATCATGGTGTGGGACAAAAAGAACCTGGAAGGCAAGGTGATTGCCGAAGACATCAAGGCCAGTGCAGAAAAGCTGGTGCCTGAGATGAAAGCCAAAGGCGCAGACGTGATTGTCGCCGTGCCGCACTCCGGCCTGTCGCAGGATGAATATCAAGCCATGGCAGAAAACTCGGTCTACTACCTTGCTGATGTGGACGGCATTGATGCCATTGCCTTCGGTCACTCCCACGCGGTGTTCCCAGGCAAAGGCTTTGACAACATCAAAGGGGTCGACAACCAGAAAGGCACCATCAAAGGTGTAGCTGCAGTGATGCCGGGCCGCTGGGGCAGCCATGTCGGTATCATGGACCTGCAACTGGACAAGCAGGGCGACAAGTGGATCGTCACGCCGGTACAAAGTGAGGCTCGTCCAATCTTTGATGGCAAGTCACTGGCAGCGCCAAATACCGAGATACGTAACGCCCTGGAAGATGACCACCACGCGACCCGGGCGTTTGTTAACCAGCCTATCGGCAAAGCCAATGACGTGATGTACAGCTTCCTGTCGCTGGTGCAGGACGACCCGACGGTGCAAATCGTCAACCTGGCGCAGAAAGATTATGTCGAGCGCTTTATTCAGGGCGATCCGGATCTGGACGGCATTCCTGTGTTGTCAGCCGCTGCACCGTTCAAAGCCGGAGGCCGTAAAAATGACCCGGCCAACTTCACGGAAGTGGAATCTGGCGAGCTGACTTTCCGCAATGCGGCCGATCTTTATCTCTACCCCAATACCCTGGTCACCCTGAAAGTGACCGGTAAAGAAGTGAAAGAATGGCTGGAGTGCAGCGCGGGACAGTTCAACCAAATCGATCCCAATTCCAGCGCAGAGCAATCCCTGATCAACTGGGACGGTTTCCGTACCTACAACTTCGATGTGATTGATGGCGTAAATTATCAGGTCGATATTACCCAGCCAGCCCGTTACGACGGCGACTGCAAACTGGTCAATGCCGATGCAGAGCGGATCCAGAACCTGACATTCAACGGCAAACCGATTGATATGGCCCAACCTTTCCTGATTGCGACCAACAACTACCGTGCGTATTCAAACAAATTCCCGGGTACAGGTAACGACTTTATTGCCTTCGCCTCGCCGGATGAAAACCGCACCGTGGTTGCAAATTACATCAGTGCTGTCACCAAAGAAAAAGGCGAAGTCACGCCAACGGCGGACAACAACTGGTCTTTCGCGCCTATCAAGACTGATGCCAATCTGAACGTAGTATTTGAAACATCGCCGAGCGAGAAAGCAGCGAGTTTCATTCAGGCCAAAGGCCAGTATCCGATGGTGAAAGTGGGCACAGACGATGTCGGCTTCGCCAAGTACCGCATTGACCTGAAGAAATAATTAACAATAGGTTATCATTGTGTTTAATTAATGAAAAAATAACGATTGGTACAAAAAAAACCGCGGTTCTAATCGCGGTTTTTTTATAGGTTATCAAACTGATTTGGGAGAAATGGGCTATTACAACGTTAACCCAAGAGATTTAAAAAAATCAGGAATAACAATAATGCAATGGATCACCCTGACTTTTGGTCAACTGTCGACCCGGCAACTCTATGACCTGTTAAAACTGCGTACCGACGTCTTCGTCGTAGAGCAACACTGCCCCTATCCGGAACTGGACGGCCACGATACCCATCCCGACACCCACCACCTGCTGGGTTACCGGGATGACAAAATGACTGCGTATGCCCGGATTTTACCGGCAGGCCTCACCTACCCGGACATCAGTATTGGCCGTGTCGTTACTGCCCGCACCGAGCGGGGAAATGGGTGTGGGAATGAGCTGGTCAGACAGGCCATCATTCAGGCGCACAGTGTGTGGCCTGATGCCCCCATCACTATCGGCGCCCAATACCATTTACGTGAGTTTTACCGTCGCCACGGGTTTGAGGAGATTTCAGAACAGTACCTGGAAGACGGTATCCCTCATATAGACATGCGCCGCGCTGCCTGAATAGCGGGGATAAAAAAGGCTGCCTGCTGGCAGCCTGAATCCTGTTTGCGGTTACTTTCGGCGGGCAAAGCTGCCGTCTGACAGCCTGAAGAAAATCACTGATGCGCCGGCGGTTTCAATTTGCAGCATGTCCAGTGAGCCTTCGGCATTGCGCTTAAAGCGGAGCAGCTGGCCGGGCTGGATCTGGCTCAGGGGCTTATCATCCCCTTCAATGGCCGAAATTGCATAAAGATCAGGCAATGGCAACGCCTGAGCCCGGAAGATATTTGACAGCGTATCGCCACGCTGCACTTCGTAGTTAACCCAATCCGTACCCACAGTCTGGGTTGGCACAGACCGTGGTGCGCCCTGTCCAGCCTCCTGATTGCCATTTACTTGTGATTGCCCCACAGTCAGCGGGACAGAGACCCTTTCACCACTGGCTGTCACTTCTGGCGCTTCACCATCACTGGATGGCCAGAGTAACAATACCACCAGCAGGGCAGCCAGCACAGAAATGCCGGTACGGTGAAGTTTCGGCAGGGATTGCCAGTAGGGTTGAATGCGTTTAACCCAGGGAGACAGCGCGGCTTTCGCTTTTTCCAACGCGCTTTTAATGGCCTCGCCCAAAGGGGGCGTGGCGGGTGCTGTTCCTTTTTCGCGCTTTCCTTTCAAGGTCATTACCTCTCCCAATTTCCTCTTTCAGTATCTCAGTGAATGCCTTAGCGCTAAATATTAGATCGGCAATATCAGCAAAATGTCAGACTTCTTCCGATCGTCTGACATTTGTACTGTCAAAGAATTCCCGCGGAATTACAACCTGAAAGTCGATTTGTCCCGTATGGCGGGTAACTGTTATCCTTGCCCACTTTAAACCCGTAAATAAAGAGAGACGACATGTCTGATGTAAAACTGGAAACCGTAGAACAAAAAGCAAGCTACGGCATCGGTCTGCAAATGGGTCAGCAACTGGCAGGTTCTGGTCTGGAAGGTCTGAATGTAGATGCCATCGCGAAAGGTATCGCAACCGCACTGGCAGGTAACATGCCTGAGATCGACATTGACGAGATCAACAACGCACTGCGTGAACTGCACATGAAAGCAGAAGAAGTGCGCAAGGCAGCAGCAAAAGAAGCTGCCGCTGAAGGCGAAGCGTTCCTGGCGGAAAACGCCAAGCGTGATGAAGTGACCGTGACCGAATCTGGCCTGCAATACGAAGTGCTGGTTGAAGGTAACGGCGAAATCCCAACATCTGACAAGAAAGTGCGCGTTCACTACCACGGTACCCTGATTGACGGCACCAAGTTTGACAGCTCTGTTGAGCGCGGCCAGCCCGCTGAATTCCCGGTGACCGGCGTGATCAAAGGCTGGGTAGAAGCCCTGCAAATGATGCCTGTTGGCTCGAAGTGGAAACTGTACATCCCACAAGATCTGGCATACGGTGAGCGCGGTGCGGGTGCAGCAATTCCGCCTTTTGCAGCACTGGTATTTGAAGTCGAGCTGCTGGATATCCTGTAAGTTCTGATTCAGAAAAGCAAAGCCAGCGCGACAGATGCTGGCTTTTTTACGCCTGTTATTCTCTCGTCCTAACCTGCCACTTCCCGGTGATTGTGACTGTCATCGTCACGCTGCGCTTCTATTCGCCAAGGCAGGTGGTGCTGGAAATGATCTGACAGGAAGTCCACAAACTGCCGCACCTTGGCAGACAGATTCCGGTTAAACGGATAGACCGCCCATACTGCAGAATCCGGCGCCTGGTAGTCTGCCAGCACTTCCACCAGCTCACCGCTCAGAATTTTCTGGCTGACGTAATAGTCCGGCAACTGGGCAATCCCCAAGCCGTGCAACGCCGCATCCAGCACCGCACTGCCACTGTTACCGTGCCAGCGTCCCCGAGGCTTGATGGTGACTGTCGTTCCACCATCCTGAAACGACCATGAGTCCACCAACCCAATCAGGCAATTGTGGTTTTGCAAGTCATCGAGGTTTACCGGTGCCCCAAATTCTCTGAGATAGGCTGGTGACGCACAAACATATAACTTCCGGGGAGCCAGCTTTTTCGCCATCAGGGTACTGTCTTTCAGATCCCCGGTACGAATCGCCAGATCGTAGCCGTCATGCACCAGATCTATCACGTCATTGGTAAAGTGAAACTCCACACTGAGTCTGGGGTGCACGTCGATAAAATCGTTCACCAGCGGCGCAATAAACTTCTCCCCAAATACCGAAGGCGCGGTGATTTTCAGGGTACCGACCGGCTCGGTCTGCATCTGGGTAACCAGCGCCTCCACTTCGGCAAACTTCTCGATAAGATCGTTACACTGCTCAAAGTACATTTTGCCGACTTCCGTCAGCGTAATTTGTCGCGTTGTACGGTAGAGCAAGCGGGTACTGAGCCGACATTCCAGCGCATCAATACGACGGCTGACATGGGAAGTCGACACACCCAGCTTGCGTGCGGCGGCGGTAAAACTGCCACTGTTGACAACTTCAACAAATTCTTCAACACCACTCCAACGGTTCATCTTTGCCCCACTGAAAAGAAGTTTATTGATGGCTGCAACAATAAAACCCGCCCCTTGACGGTCAAATTGTTATTCTAATGTTAACCCATATTGTCTGGCACTCTTCCCGACTCCTACTAAGGTATGAGCATTATCAGAATAAAGTAGTATGCGTATTCTTAATTTATCCAACAAAATCAGTTTTATATGTGCGATATTGTGTGGTATTCAAGTCACTACCCTCAGTGCTGAAACAGTGCCTGAACCTGTTGACTACCGCACGGAAAATTACCGTGCAGACGTGCCCGCTACCCTACAGGGAGGTCGGGTGCTCGATACGCCCCAACAACTGGTGACGCTGATAAACCGCAGCCATCCTGTTTTGATAGATGTTTATCCTGCGCCGCATAAGCCCGACAACCTCACACCAGAAACACTCTGGATTGAACCCACCCGTGAAACATTACCCGGTGCACTTTGGCTGGCCAATGTCGGCCACGGCATCGCACCCGCGCCACTCATCCAATTACTGAAAAGCCGGCTACCGGATAACTCGCCGGTAGTGGTGTTTTGTGAGCCCAATTGCTGGCACTCATGGAATGCAGGGAAACGGGCCATCGAGTTAGGCGCAAAAGAGGTATATTGGTATCGCGCAGGCGTTACTGGCTGGAAGGCCGCAGGGTTGGCACTTGAAACGCAACACCCGGTCAGGCCATGAAACTCGGGTTGGCACTGTGGTTTCTGATGCTGCCATTTTCTGTGCAGGCTGCGCTCGTACTTTCTTTTGATGAAGTAGCCCCTGGGATATTCATGCATCAGGGTAAAATCGCCGATCTGTTTACCGTCGACAGCGATCCGGTTGCCAACATCACATTCATCGTGGGAAATGAAGCGGTAGCTGTCGTGGATACCGGCGGCAGTAAACGGGCCGGTGAGGGGATTCTCCGGGCAATTCGACAACGCACTGACCTGCCTGTCCGGTATGTGATCAACACACACGTCCATCCAGATCACCACTTCGGCAATGTCGCTTTCGTCGGCGAAAAGCCTGAATTTATCGCCCACGCCCGTTATCCCAGTGATTTTAATGCCAAATCAGGCTATTACCAGCAAAGGCTGACCAAGCCCTGGTTTGACGGTACCAAACCTATCGGCGCGACCCGTGTCGTCAGTGAGGTAACCGAACTTGATCTTGGCAACCGGATGCTGACCCTGACTCCACATAGGCGGGCACACACCCGCCACGATCTGTCGGTATTTGATCAAACCTCCAGCACGCTGATCGCGGGCGATCTGTTGTTTGTCGATCATCTACCAACACTCGATGGCAGCCTGAAAGGCTGGCTGGCAGAAACCAAACGGCTTGAAGCCATGCCTTTCAAACAGGTTATTCCCGGACACGGCCCCATACAACAGTCACAACACGCCTTTGACAGGCAAACGCGCTATCTCTTTTCACTGGCTCAGGCTGTTCGTGCCGCCATCAACAACCACATCGATATCAACACGGCCAGCACCACAGTCATGCCATCTCCGGGAGACTGGAAACTTTACACAACGTTTCACCCACGCAATGTGATCCAGGCTTACAAGGAGCTGGAATGGGAATGATAAGAGGTACCTGCTATGAAAATCACCACCCTGCTGTTGTCGGCACTGCTTACCGCGTTATCCCTGCCAAGCCATGCGCAACCTGAAACGGACAGTGCAGCCTGGCCCGTCATTCGTGACAGCCTATTTCCCGGCGCCCCCGAGATCACAGAAGGAGACCATATTGTGACGCTTTCAGCACCCAGACGGGCCGTTGATGCAGCGCTGGTGCCGCTCGGCGTTACCGTACATGTCCGACAGAACGCTCCCAATCCCATTGCGCGGCTCTATCTTATCGTCGACAACAACCCGTCTCCCATTGTTGGCCGTTTTGACATGAGCCCGAATAATGGCATTGCCAATATTGCCACCCGGGTCAGGGTCAATGCCTACAGCCCGGTAAGGGTGATTGCCCAGACCACCGATGGGAAACTTTATATGCACAGCCAATTCGTTAAAGCCTCCGGTGGTTGCTCTGCGCCAGCCGGCGCGGATGACACACTGGCACGCCAACGGATGGGCAGAATGAAACTCAACGATCTGCCGGGCGATGACTCACGCATGCTACAGCTTTTGATCAGTCATCCTAATTACAGCGGTCTGCAAATCGACCAGATCACCCGCCACTGGATCCCCTCCGATTATGTCAGTGATGTGAATATCACACTGGAGGGAGAACCTATCATGCGTTTTAACGGGGGGATCTCGATAAGTGAAAATCCTACCTTTACCTTTCATCTCGATAAAGGAAAAAGCGGCAAGTTGAAAGCCGATGTGAAAGATTCCACGGGGCGTGTGTTTACCAAAGAGTGGGACATCTGACACCTATTGCGTAAAATATCACCCAAAAGCGGCCAGCGCCTGATGCTGTATCCTGATGATGTTAAAGGATATGGCATCAGTGGCTTATGCCGCTTTCTCCTCTCTTTCGCTAAAACAAGACAGCTTTAAAATCAACATTTTCAAGGAGTTATCTATAGCTTCCCGCAATTTGGACATTATTGCCCGCGGACAAAAGTGTTATGTCCGTTTCCTTCTCACACAACCACCAAAGCTGCCATACACTCAATTCACGACGTTTTGTATTCAACGTATGGCCCCCTTTTCTTTGGCGCTGTTTCTGTTGAAGCGAAATAGTCTTTGAAAACATTTAAGAAACGCGAAACCGCTGACGTTGTCGATCGCTGATGTCGCCAGACCGCCAACGAAGGAAGCTGACAGAGCGAAAATTGGTCAATATGCGTCTCACAACCCTGCGGATTACGCCCCTACATTATTGAGTAAAAAAGCCGGGTGTTGTTCAGGTATCACTGGTATCGACAACACACGCTGTCACGGAGGAGATCAACATGATAGGTGCTGTAAGGTTAACACTCTGCATCACAACAGCCGCAATCCTTTCCCTTGCACTGCTGTTTCCCGCAACGTCGCACGCCAATGACGAGCTGATAACGTTGCAAGAAGACCCCAATCAATGGGTGATGTGGGGCGGTGATTATTCAGGCACACGCTACAGCCCGCTTGATCAAATCAATGCCAAAAACGCCAAAGATCTTCAAGTTGCCTGGACATTCTCTACTGGCGTGCTGCGCGGTCATGAAGGCGGTCCATTGGTTTTGGGTGATACCATGTACATCCATACGCCTTTTCCCAACAAAGTGTTCGCCATTGATTTAAAAAGCAAAGCACTGAAATGGGAGTATGAACCAAAGCAAGACGCCTCAGTCATCGCAGTAATGTGTTGTGACACCGTAAACCGCGGTCTTGCATACGCTGACGGCAAGATTTTCTTGCAACAAGCCGACACCACGCTGGTCGCATTGGATCAGAACACCGGTAAGGTTGTGTGGAAAGTCGTGAACGGCGATCCAAAAGTCGGCGCCACCAACACCAACGCACCACTGGTGGTGAAAGACAAAATCATCACAGGGATCAGTGGGGGTGAATTCGGTGTCCGTGGGTATCTCACCGCCTACAACATCAAAGATGGCAGCGTTGCCTGGCGTGCATACAGCACAGGTCCAGATGAAGAAATGCTGGTTGACCCTGAAAAAACCACTGAAATGCTCAAACCCATTGGCAAAGATTCCAGCCTGAAAACCTGGGAAGGCGATCAGTGGAAAATCGGTGGCGGTACTACCTGGGGTTGGTTTACTTACGACCCTGAGCTGAACCTGATTTACTACGGAACCGGTAATCCAAGTACGTGGAACCCATCCCAACGCCCGGGCGACAACAAGTACTCCATGACCATCATGGCACGTGATGCGGACACAGGTATGGCGAAATGGCTCTACCAGATGACGCCACACGATGAGTGGGATTATGACGGCGTTAACGAGATGATCCTGGTTGATAAGAAGTTCAACGGCAAAGACCGCAAGCTTTTGGTGCACTTTGACCGGAACGGCTTTGGTTACACCTTGGATCGCGTCACCGGCGAACTTTTGGTGGCTGAGAAGTTTGATCCAGCCGTGAACTGGGCAACCCATGTGGACATGGAGACAGGTCGTCCGCAAGTTGTTGCCAAATACTCTACGGCTCAAAACGGTGAAGACGTCAACACCAAAGGTATCTGCCCTGCTGCGTTAGGGTCAAAAGACCAGCAACCTGCGACCTACAGTCCTCGCACTGGCTTGTTCTACGTCCCCACTAACCATGTTTGTATGGACTACGAACCGTTCGAAGTCGCTTACACCGCAGGCCAACCTTATGTGGGTGCAACACTTTCCATGTTCCCCGCACCAGACAGCCATGGCGGTTTGGGTAACTTTATTGCCTGGGATGCCGAGAAAGGTGAAATCGTCTGGTCACTGCCTGAGCCTTTCTCCGTCTGGAGCGGCGCGCTGGCAACAGGCGGTGGCGTGGTGTTCTATGGCACGCTCGAAGGCTACCTGAAAGCTGTGGATGAGAAGACAGGTAAAGAGCTTTACCGCTTCAAAACCCCATCCGGCATTATCGGCAACGTGAATACCTACATGCATGATGGCAAACAGTATGTCGCCGTGCTCTCTGGCATCGGTGGCTGGGCAGGTATTGGTATGGCTGCCGGCCTGGAAGGTGACACCGATGGCTTGGGTGCAGTAGGGGCTTACCGCAAACTCTCTGACTATACCCAATTGGGTGGTGTGCTGACGGTCTTCGCACTGCCAAACTAAAAATAAAACAACGAGAAAGGGGAGTATCGACTCCCCTTTCTCAGCTCTGATGCACAGCATCAGGTTGAGTTGTCTGTACGGCATCTACACTGAACGAACAGCAAAAGGAAAATGCGTATGACTAAGAAGTTAATCGGATCACTCTTATTGTTTGTGGGACTGGTAAGTAACGCGTTTGCAGAAGAACACGTTGTACGCGCCGTGGGCGTGAAATTCGACCCTATGATCGTCATTCTCCAGCCGGGTGACAGGGTAAGCTGGACCAACATGCCAGCACATCTCATTGAAACCATTGATGTCATGGTGCCAGACGGCACAGAGAAAATACTGACTGAGCTCGGCGTCGACGTAAGCTTCGTGTTTGAAAATGAAGGTATTTATGTCTACAAATGCACCCCACACTGGGGTACCAGAATGGGCGGCGTTTTGCTTGTCGGCAACCCCTCCGGCATAGAGGGAACCATCGATGCTTACATGGCGGAAATTGAGAACGACAAGTCCTTGCTCCCCGCCAAAGGATTACTGAAGAAATTTAAGAAGCATCTGCAACAAGAAGGCATTTTGTAGTCGCGGGAGGTTGCTATGAAAAAACTGATATCGAGATTTACCTTGCTCTTTAGCTTGGCATTACTGCTTCCCTTTTCCACCCATGCCAACGACTTTCCAACCTTAGAGAGGGTCAAGTTTGTTCAGGAATGCATGGCGCTGAAAGGGGGCCCTTCTTACGTCAACATGTACGGTTGCAGCTGCGTGATAGATAAAATCGCAGCACAACTGACCTTCGATGAGTATGTTCGGGGGGATGCATTCGTCAGGCTACGCAATATGCGTGGGGAGAGAGGCGGCTATTTCCGTTC
Source organism: Grimontia sp. THUN1695 (assembly GCF_059704325.2). Lineage (NCBI taxonomy): Bacteria > Pseudomonadati > Pseudomonadota > Gammaproteobacteria > Vibrionales > Vibrionaceae > Grimontia > Grimontia sp. THUN1695. The sequence goes on from NZ_AP046577.1 coordinate 2,606,262, forward strand.
ATCTAAAGACAGCCGTTCTGCCAGAGGCGAACTGCTCGATATTCGCGACAGTGCAGAACAAGAATGTTTTGTCAGTCCAAATGTGACAGCAGCAAGCCAGTAGGAGAGCACGATGAAGTCTTTATTTTCACTCCTTTCAGTGATTTTTATCCTCGTTTTTTCAGGTTTTACATTGGCAACTGAGAAAGCATTCCCCGCTCCGCTACCAGACAAACTCCGCGTCTGTGCAGATCCGAATAACCTGCCCTACTCAAACCGAGCACAGGAAGGGTTCGAGAACAAGATTGCCGAGCAGCTTGGCGAGTATTTCGGACTGGATGTAGAGTACGTCTGGTTTCCGCAACGCATGGGTTTTATCCGAAATACCCTGAAAAACTGGTCTGACGATGATGGTCGCTTTGCCTGTGATTTAGTGATTGGCGTCCCCGCGCAATTCGATATTGCAGCCACGACCAAGCCCTACTACCGCTCAGCCTATTCCCTGCTTGTTCGCAAACAAGGCGCGTTGGCCGACATAGACAGTCAGGACGCGTTTAAAGCATTGCCAGATGAGACAAAAAGAGGCATTAAAATTGCCGCATTCAGCCCATCACCCGCGGTCGGTTGGCTTCGTGCCAATGGGTTTAAAGATAACACTGAGTTCTTCCGCATCATGAATGGCGACCCAGAGGATTACCCGGGAAAGATGGTTAACCGTGTTGCCGATGGCGAGTTTGATGCACTGGTGATTTGGGGGCCCATTGCCGGCTACTTTGCCAAAGGCCACCCCGACTTGGCAGTGATTCCTATGACGTCCGAAGGCAGTGAGATATTCGACTTCGCCATTTCAATGGGCATTCGTTACGGAGAAAGACCGTGGAAGGAAACCGTGGAAATGGCAATGGAAGCCAATGCGCCGCAAATTGCGATGATATTGCAAGAGTACGGGGTACCCATTGTTGAGGCTTCTTCTGCCCCACGGCGAGATGATGACGATGACTAATCGTAAAACGGGCGCTGTCGCCCGTTTTTTCATGGCTTTATATTTGTTGACTGGGAGTGTGCTATTGATCAGCCCACCCCTTTGGGCTGGCGATATCGCAGTGCTCGACTTTGAGCTCAACGACTTAACCCGTGTCGCAGACAACAGTGATGAGGTCAAGCGCACAGCGAGCCTCGCCCCCATGCTGCGCGATATACTCACCAATACCCACGGATACGTTTCAATCGCGATCCCTGCTGAGGCCTATCAAAACGCCAATCAGGGCTTCGGCTATTTGTTTGACCATGCCGACGCAGCAGCACAATTGGGACAGAATTTAGGCGCTGAGTGGGTGGTGATTAACCGACTACACAAGCCAAGCTTTTTGTTTTCCTACCTGATAACCCAAGTTGTGAATGTAAAAACCGGACTGGCCTATCCCGAGTTAATTGTTGAAATCAAAGGGCAACAGGAAAAGATGAACCAGCGGGGACTGAAAAAACTGGCAGGTAAAATCGCAAATCAAATCACTGCGTTTTCAGGCGCTGCAACCACCAACAATTAGGACCAACTACAACATAAAAAAGCGATGCCGAAGCACCGCTTTTCTGCAAGCTATTAGGGCGTTAAATACCCTCACCATCCCCGGACACGGCGTCTTCATGAAGACCACATTCGCGTTTCAGACCGAAGAAGCGGGTTTCTTCTTCTGTCATGCCATCTTCCAGCTTACGGGTGGTGTGCACATCACCGACCGACACATAGCCTTGATCCCACAGTGGGTGGTACGGCAGATCGTTATCTTTCAGGTAGTAATGCACGTCTTTGTTCGTCCAGTCGATGACCGGCAGGAACTTAAACACCCCGTTCTGGATACCGAGAATGGGCAGTGTCTGGCGTGAGCTCGACTGATCGCGGCGAAGGCCTGAGAACCAGGTGCCGACATTCAGTTCATCCAGCGCGCGGCGCATCGGTTCCACCTTGTTGAGGCGGTTGTAGCGCTCAATGCCTTCCACCCCCTGCTCCCAAAGTTTACCGTACTGCGCTTCTTGCCATGCCGAGCTTTGCTCTGCACGGTAGACGCGAAGGTCCAGTTTTAGGCGCTCTGTCAGTTCATCAATAAACTGATAGGTTTCCGGAAACAGGTAGCCAGTGTCTGTCAGAATCACCGGGGTGTCCGGCTTTTCTTTCGTCACCAGATGCAGCATCACCGCCGCCTGAATACCGAAGCTTGATGACAGGGCGAACTCGCCCTGCAGGTTTTCCAACGCCCAGCGAACCCGCTCCTGCGCTGAAAGGCTTTCAAGCTCAGCATTGATTGGCGCCAGTTCTAAGATTTGCTCAGCCTTGGTACGGCCAAGCAGATCGGACAGTTGAAATTTAGGCATAGAAATCCCTCTTAGAGACTTTCACTTCCGCAATAATGCCAGCGCGGATAACAAAATCACCGAAGCCTTCGCCATCGTTACGCTCGGTTGCCCAACGGCCAACCAGTGCATCGATCTCTTCCAGGATCTGTGCGTCGGTAATGTTCTCTTTATACATTTTGGGCACGCGGGTACCTTCACGGTTACCACCCAGGTGAAGGTTGTATCGACCTGGCGCTTTACCTACCAAGCCAATTTCCGCCAACATAGCGCGGCCACAACCGTTTGGACAGCCCGTCACACGGAAGATGATGTGATCATCTCCTACGCCGTGCTTTTCCAGCACGCCTTCAAGCTCGGTCACAAAGCCCGGCAGGAAGCGCTCTGCTTCCGCCATCGCCAGCGGACAGGTTGGAAACGCCACACATGCCATCGAGTTCTTGCGCTGCTCGCTCACGCCATCATCGATCAGACCGTGCTCGCGCGCAATTTTCTCAATTTTCGCTTTGTTAGTCTTCGACACACCTGCCACAACCAGATTCTGGTTTGCGGTCATGCGGAAATCACCTTTGTGGATTTTCGCAATTTCCGCCACACCGGTTTTCAATGGCTTGCCTGGGTAATCCAGCAGACGGCCGTTTTCGATAAACAGGGTCAGGTGATGTTTACCATCAATGCCTTCAACCCAACCAATACGGTCACCACGACTGGTAAACTCGTACGGACGGCTCGCTTCGAACTTCACGTCTGCACGCTTTTCGACTTCCGCTTTAAACACGTCAGTGCCCACGCGATCCAGTGTATATTTGGTCTTGGCGTTCTTACGGTTAGAACGGTTACCCCAATCGCGCTGTGTGGTCACCACCGCCGCCGCGACATCCAGCGTTTTCTCGAGTGGGATAAAGCCCAGATCGTCCGCTTTACGTGGGTAAGTGCTGGTGTCGCCGTGAGTCATTGCAAGACCGCCACCGACCAGTACGTTAAAGCCAACCAGCTTGCCGTTGTCTGCAATCGCCACGAAGTTCAGGTCGTTTGCATGCACATCCACATCATTTTGCGGTGGAATAACAACCGTGGTTTTAAATTTACGTGGCAGGTAGTTAGAACCCAGGATCGGCTCTTCATCCTGATGGCCTTCTACCTTCTCACCGTCCAGCCAGATTTCCGCGTAGGCGCGGGTTTTCGGCAGCAGGTGTTCACTGATCTTGGCGGCCCACTCGTAGGCTTCCTGATGCAGCTCAGATTCCACAGGGTTCGTGGTACACAACACATTACGGTTTACGTCACCCGCTGTGGCAATGGAATCAATGCCGATTTTGTTCAGCGTCTGGTGCATCAGCTTGATGTTTGGCTTCAGTACACCGTGGAACTGGAATGTCTGGCGCGTGGTCAGACGGATACTGCCGTACAGGGTGTGCTCGGTCGCGAACTCATCGATCGCCAACCACTGTTTCGGGGTGATGATGCCCCCCGGCATACGGGCACGCAGCATCACATTGTGCAGCGGCTCCAGCTTTTGCTTTTGACGCTCAGCACGGATATCACGGTCGTCCTGCTGGTACATACCGTGGAAGCGGATCAACTGGAAATTATCCGCCGTAAAGCCACCGGTCACTGGATCTCGCAGATCCTGTTCGATCGTACCGCGAAGGAAATTACTTTCACGCTTCAGACGTTCGTTGTCTGACAATGGGCCCAGCTCTTGGCCCAATACGACTTGCTTGTCACTCATTAGTACACATCCTTTTGATAGCGCTTCGCCTTACGCAGCTCGTTCAAATAATTTTCTGCGTCTTCCCGGCTCTTGCCGCCGTGCTCTTCGGCGACCTTAATCAATGCTTCATGAACGTCTTTGGCCATGTGAGTCGCATCACCACAGATATAGAGGTACGCGCCATCTTGTAACCATTGCCACACTTCTTTGCCTTGCTCGACAATCTTATGCTGGACATACACTTTCTCTGCCTGATCGCGGCTAAAGGCGAGGTCGATGTAGGTTAAAAGGCCATCTTTGAGGAATTTCTGCCACTCAACCTGATACAGAAAGTCCTGCGTAAAGGTGCGGTCACCAAAGAACAACCAGTTCTTTCCTTCTGCACCGCGGGCATCACGCTCTTGCATAAAGGCGCGGAAAGGGGCAATACCAGTACCGGGGCCGACCATGATGACAGGCGCGTTATCGTCCGCAGGCAGCTTGAAGTTGTTGTTGTGTTCAATAAACACCTTCACAGCGCCTGCCTCTTCAGCACGCTGGGCAAGGAAGCTGGACGCACCACCAAAGCGGGTGTTGTCACCGTTTTCAAATTCCACCAGACCCACGGTCAGGTGCACTTCCTCACCGACCTCTTGCTGACTCGAGGCAATCGAGTACAAACGCGGGGTCAGTTTACGAAGCAGGCCAACCAATTGCTCTGCCGACAGGGCGATTTTCTTCTCGCCCAACACATCCGCCACCTGGGTGCGGTTGGCATACTGGCGCAGCTTGTCTTTATCTTCCGCGAGTTTTTGCAGCTTCTTACTGCCGGAAAGTTCGGCAATCGCGGCCACCTGCTGTGGGTTAGACGCGGTGATCTCAAACTTCTCAATCAATGCCTGACGCAGTGGCAGGGATTCACCCGCCACTTCAACCGTTTCATCGCCCGTCAGGCCCACTTTCGCCAGAATCTCGTCTGCAAGCTCAGGGCTGTTGGTGTAGTACACACCCAAGGCATCGCCCGGTTGGTAAGTCAGGCCCGAGTCGCCTAAATCGATTTCGATATGGCGAACGTCTTTACCTGAATCACGGCCAGTGATTTTCTGGTTTGCCACCAACTCTGCCGCATAAGGGTTTTGCTTGTTATAGGCAGACGCCGCACCTGCTGTGGTCGCTGCGTGCAGTGGCACCACCACTTCATCACCGCCCGTCGCTGAGCTAACCAGGGTCTCTTTCACTTTCGCCAGCACGTCACTGCTCCAGCTTTCGGCTTCTGCGTCGTAATCCACGTCGCAATCGACACGTGGTGCAATCGCTGTCGCGCCAAGCTTAGACAGGTAAGCGTCGAAGTCTTTACCGGTCTGGCAGAAGAATTCGTAGCTTGAATCACCCAAACCCAACACCGCGTATTGCAGTTTGTCGAGTGTTGGTGCTTTCTTCGATTGCAGAAACTCGTGCAAAGAAATCGCATTATCTGGCGGCTCGCCTTCACCGTTGGTCGACGCCACGATGATAAGGTGCGTTTCTTTCGCCAGATCCCGCGGTTTGTAATCGTCGGCCGAATACAGGGAAACCTCTACGCCGTCTGCCTTGGCTTTTGCTGCCAATGCTTCTGCCACCCCTTTGGCATTGCCCGTCTGGGAAGCATAAATAATGGTCAGTTTACCCGCCGGTTTTACCGCAGTGGCAACCGCCTGGGCAAGAGGTTGAGGGGTAGCACCTGCCACCGAGGACGTTTGGCTTAATCCCCAGAAGTAACCGCTGATCCAGGCCAGCTGTTGTGGCGACAACTCTGCCACCGCCTGTTGCAGCTGGCCGATCTGCTGGTCATTGAGTGGACTTGCCAGCGCAGAAAGTTCCTTGAGTAACATGACACGACATTCCTTTATTATTGCGTGAGCATAGAGTAGCCACTCGGCGTAATAACTAGAAAGAATAGAAACGCATGTTTTATAACCCTGCGTTAGATCACAGAGGTCATGTATTGTTCAAAGAGAGAGGGCTTCTAAAGAAAAAGGGAACACATTGGGTGAATGGAGAAAGTTAAAGGGTCAGGCCTCGACGATTCTTACCTGATGAAAACCGATATCGAGGGCATTTTCCGTCGCCATGTCGACATCACCAAAACACTGTTCAATGCCATTACCATCGGTCAGTGGTACCAATCCACCACGGGTATGGCGAAACTCAACAATCCACCCGTCACTGGACAGTGATGGTTCAACCACCGCTTCCACCAACAAACGTTGCCTGTAGAGGATCCTGAGTTCGGATTTTGTCATTGCATTTTCCTGCGGCTAAGCCAAAACAAAGGGGGTTTATACCCACATGTTTGGTTAGGAAAAGCATAGACTGGGCACCGGGTATGTGCCACAGCATGTCTTATCAATTGTGAGACGATACAACACGGGCCGCGACCGGCTCTTTATCCCCACGGAGCAAGTGCACCATGGTCATTTTCAGCCGCATAGGGGAAACCGGTTTATGCATCACCAGAAATCCACAGTCCCGGGCCTTATGCTGCAATGCTTCACTGCGGTTGGCCGTCACGATCACCGTCGGGACAGGCTGTAACCGCTGCTGGTTGATACTTTTGGCCAGTGTCAGGCCATTGATGTCATTGTCGAGATGGTAGTCTGCAATCAACAGCTCAACCGGTGCCTGCACGGTATCACAACTGATTTGCAACGCGTCCAGAGATCCGGCACATGTCACTTCACACCCCCAGCGCACCAACAGCTCTTCCATAGCACGGCAGATGTTCGGATCATTGTCTATCACCCACACCCGCGCGCCCTGAAGCACCACACTGTTGTCAGTGACCAGTGATTCCACGTTGCGAAGCGTTTGCCTTTCCGGTGTGCCGTAGGGCACCAGCACTGAAAAGCGTGAGCCCACACCGGGCACAGAGTCGACGGTAATAGCATGCCCTAACACGCTGGCAATCTTATCGACAATCGCCAATCCCAACCCAAGCTGGGTGTGGCTTTTATCCTGCTCGGCGGTCAGGCGTTTAAATTCCTGGAAGATTTCGTTTTTCTTGTCTTCCGGGATCCCTACCCCAGTGTCCAATACTTCGATACGCAGCCCTTCACGGCACCGGCGACTGCCGAGCAGGATTTTTCCACCCGGGGTGTAGCGGAGGGCGTTGGTCATCAGGTTACGGACAATACGTGCCAGCAGTTGGGAGTCGGTATACACATAAGAGGAACTGTGCACATAGCGCACTTCCACACGGGTCCCTTCGGCGGCATGGCTAAAATCATCGGCGATGTTATCGAGCAGGTCACTGATCGGAAAAGATTGTTTATCGGCCCGCACCACCCCGGCATCCAGTTTGGAGATATCCACCAGTGTCGTGATCAAAGATTCCACATCTTCAAGCGAATGCGCCAGTGAGCTGACCAGCTTTCTCGCTGCTGGCGACATACGGTGGCTCAGCAGGGACCCCAGATAGAGTTGGGCGGCATTGAGAGGCTGCAACAGATCGTGGCTGATAGCGGCGAGGAATTTGGTTTTGGAAAGATTGGCCCGTTCGGCGTCCTTTTTAGTTTCCAGCAAACGCTCCTGGATCATCCGGCGCTCTTCCACTTCATCCTGAAGCTGGTTATTGAGTGTCTGCAGCTGCGCCGTCCGTTCCTGAACCCGAAGCTCCATGGTCTGGTAGGCCTGCTCAAGCTCCTCGGCATTCTGCCTGCGTTCAGTGATGTCCCAGTTGAGCACAAAAAAACCTGTGATTTTGCCGTTAACGGCCTGGTTGGGTACATAGCTTTTCACTACGTAGCGCGCCTCCCCCTGCGCGTTGAACTCTTCAATTTCAAACACCACAGACTCCCCATCCAGCGCCCGCTCTACATAAGGCCTCATTGCTTCAAATGTCGACGAGCGGCGGGAGACCGAAATGTGTTTGCCAATCAGCTCGCCATGCGGGAAACCATACCATTCATCATAAACACGGTTGGTAAACTGGTAACGGAGATCATCACCGACATACGCGATAAGGGCAGGCACATTATCGGTGATCAAACGCAGCCACTGCTCCGTTTCGCGAAGTTCCTTGGCATCCAGATACCGCTGGGTAATGTCGGTGTAGGTATTCACGTAACCCTGATCGTCCATGGCATGGCTTCGCACCTCGATAACCCGGCCATCATTCAGGGGCTGCACCCGTACTCCTTCCGGCGGACGGCTTCCACATCCCCCAACTCGCCAGAGGGTAAGCGGAGAAACTTCCGCCAGAAGCGCTATCTGAGCCCCCATCAGGTGGGATTGGTCAAAACCACTCATATCAAGGAAGCGTTGGTTAAATACCAGCACATCGCCGATTTTACTGACCATCAGCACGCCCTGGGACAGGTTATCGACCATGTTCTGCAAAATGCGGCTTTTTTCTGCCATTGCCGCCTCAAAGCGGGCGGTTTCAGCCTGTTTAAGCTGGGTGATATCAGAGTAGAGCATCACCACCCCTCCATCACTGGTTTCCCGCTCCTTGATTTGCAGCCAGCGTCCGTTTTGCAGTTTCAGGGTCTGACCGTTGCGGTTGCCCGGAATCTCCTGCACGATAAGGCCACGCTCTTTGGCGAGTTGGCGGATTTTCTCCGGCGTCAGTGACGGGGTATTGAGGGAAATGGCATTGTCCTGCCAGTAACGCTGGAAGCGGCTGTTGGAATACACTAACTCACGGTTGGGATCGTAAAGGGCAAAGCCATCAGAAATCGATTCAATGGCATCAATAAAGTGCTGGTGGGCTTTTTCCGCCTGCAATTTGGCCTGGGTTAACTGGCGGTTAGCCGATTCAATAGAGTGCAGTGCATGGTTAAGCTCTTCGGTTTTCTCACGCACCTGATCGGCCAGCACCACGGAATGCTGAAACGCTCCCCAGGCATCAACCTGCCCACTGCCGCCCTGCTCCACGCGTTTTACCAAAGCGTCAATCATCTTCTTCTGGCGTGCGTTTTCTTCCTTTAGTGCTTCAATGTGTTGAGCCAGTTCGGCTTCCCTGTTACTCAACGGTTAGCCCGCCTTGCGTGCCAAGTCAATAAGGTAGCCAGGAGGCGATTGAGAAGGTTTACCGATCATCACCCCGGTGAGGGTCTGGTTCATATGAATGCCGTTAAGCTGTTCACCATAGGTATTGAAACCGACCATGTTGAACCGACTGAACATCTGTTTAGCTTTGTCACGCGTCATGGTTTGCTCAATTTCAAGCCGACGGAGAAAACAGTCACAGGACAGGGTCAATTCAGGTTCACCAATGCGCGACTGGATAGCACTGAGCTTGGCCTCCATATCGGCAAACAAATTGCCGGGGCGCATGGCGGTCACCACAATGCCGTCATCCACCGCACAATAAAAATCGAGACTCAAATCGTCATTCACTTTCTGGATAGAGCGGATGAAATACTGATCACCAATCAGCACCGCAAGCGGATGCAGGGCATAAATCTCCGGGCGCAGGTCTTCCAATGCAATGCCAGCTTCACGCGCATAGACCTCTGCCGCCGGCTCAGCATTGAACTCGTACACCCGTCTGAGAGTACAGTCTGCATCGGTAACCACCAGCTTGCTATCAAGGCTTTCAATATGGTGGGTCGTGAACACCTCAAACGGGCAGCGGGTATTGAACATCACCACAATCGCCGACTCGCTGTGAAACGCGCCTTCACTGTAAACGTGAGTGTTGGCAAGGTTCACATCATCCCCGGCGGAGCCACCAAAATGAGGCAAGCGACCAAGGGCCGTATCCAGCGTCACCAGAAAACGTTCTTCGTTGGGTGACAGCCCGTCAATCAGAGTTAGGACAAACGTATTGCTGTTGATTGGTGCCTTAAGATCCTGTCGGCAGGCATCCATCAAATGGCTGACGCACAGCTGGGCAGATTGGAGATCAAAGTCATCGAGCGAGACCCGTTGCCCGCTGATCTTGAAATCCCGACGAGAAAAGCCCAGCGCACTGATACTGCTTTTGGCGTAGCCAGACGGCGTCAGCTCCCCCGCCGTGGTACATCCCATCACTTCACAACGGGAAAACGCCTGTCCCATCTCGCGCCCCAGCGCATCCAGATCATACGCCGCCGAACAGAAAAAAAGCACAAAGCCGACATCTTCGTCATCGAGCTGCATTGCCAGTTCCCGTGCGGCTTTCGCGGCATCCAACTGGTAGGTCACGGCGCTGAATACCGCACGTGGCTGCGTAAAAGGTTGACGTGTTGCCATGGGCTCTCCTGCTCACTTTTAGACAACGTAGCATGCCACCGAATCAATGGGCATATGACTTAAGTTTAATCGCTAGCAGGGGACAACAACGTCATACTTAGGAATGAATTTTACAAAAATGCAAAATTTACAGATCAAAAATGTCAATATTGTGACGCAACATCCACTACAAATGGAATAAGGGTCACTACACTGAATAACACATTCAAACATCCGGTGAGTATGCGTTTTTAAGCCTTTTATTGGGGGATTTTTATGTCAATCTCCGTTGGAAAAACGGTGTTTGCAGTATCAAAAAGGATTGAATTATGTACAAATTTCTCGTTGCAGATGATCATCCTCTGTTTCGCGATGCCCTGATAGCAGTCATCCATGGACGCTTCGAGGAATGCGATATTCTGCAATCCGAAAATATTGAGCGCACGCTGGACGTTGCCGGGGAAAATCCGGATCTTGATCTTATCCTCCTCGACCTGAATATGCCCGGCATGGCAGGCCTGAAAGGACTTCTCGAACTGCGCAACCAATACCCAACCATTCCCGTCGCTATCATTTCCGCCGAAACCAACAAACAGATCATCCTCCAAACCATTGCTTACGGTGCGGTCGGCTTTATCGCCAAAAGTGCCCCGAAGGAAAGGATGCGCGATGCGTTTGAACAAATCCTTGATGGGCACGTTTACCTGCCCGCAGATATTATCCGTGCTGAGGGAGAGGGTGAGACATCACAGCGCCGTAAAGAAGATCCTAAGTTTTCCCCAGAAATGCTGCACACCCTGACCCGCCGTCAGTTACTGGTGCTGAAATCTATGGCACAAGGCGCCGCCAACAAGCAAATTGCTTATGATCTCAACATCTCAGAAACCACCGTGAAATCTCACGTTTCCGCCATTTTAAAAAAACTGGGGGTACATAACCGCATTCAAGCAGTTGTAGGGGTGACCAATATTGACTTTGACCGCTACCTGAAGCGTTAGGCTTGCAGCCATTAATGGACGGTGGGGTGTTTAAGTGCAACGAGCACTTTAGCGGCCAGTGTCGCCAGGCTTGACGGCGTGACTGACGAAAAGTCCACAGCGGCAGATTGGCCTACGGTGCCAAGCAATGCGCGGTTAAAACAGGCATGGGATTTTCGGTAACGGGCAGAAACCAGCCCCAGTCCCCCCAGACAGCATTTCTCCAATACTGCATGCTCCATCGGCCTCGTCAGCGTTTCAATCGCATTGAGCAAGGCCACAAAGCTGACACTCGGATCACTGTCTGCCACCGAATCAAACGCCAGTTCATAGGTTATCAAATCTATCGACACCGCAACGCTGTAACAGCGTCCAGCAAGACGGCGTTTTTTCACCCTGTCATTGGCCATCACCGCTTGTCCCAGTGTGGCAATATCCCCGGCATCGACGGTATGAGGAAACGACAGCATCACATGCATCGCACCATCGTCATCCCGGTAGCTTGCCATGACACTTCCAGCCCGGAATACCGGGGCGCTGGCGGCAACATAAAACTCAATACCATTGGATGTATGGTGCCACTCGCCGGCCAGCGCACTGATTTCATCAGCACTTAAGTGATTGTGCCAGAAATAGCGCAACGCCCTGGCCTCATCAAGGGGCAAATCGGCGGTGAAGCCCAGTATCAGGGTGTTGGCACAGCGCCACTCTCCCATACTGCCGAGCACGGGCTTTCCCCGCATCCACGCCCAGCGCAGGGTACGTTGCTGGCAAAGGGTCAGCCAGCGCTCCAATGTGGCTTTAGTGCTGTCATCTCGTGCATTACAACGACAGAGGATCGCCAGACGGGTTAACGGCTGACAAGGAGAAATCCATTCGGTTCCAGCCGCCCGATAAGGTACATCCAGTAGCGGATCGTGGGTATGCCCTTTCAGGAAAGACGGCGCAAACGGCGTGATGGAAAAATCATGGTAGAGCCGTTGCAAACCGTCCCCCCAGCGCCGGGCCATGTCCCGTCCCTGCTGCAAAGAAAAATAGCCCGATTGCCAACTGACACGGCGTGATGGCATGCATCTGGCGACATCATCAACATGACGCTGCAACGCTTCAGCATCCGTGTTATTGCCCAACCGAAACCGGAGCGCCGGGACAGGTTGAAAGTCAGTTGTCAGCGGCAGAAGGTGTACGTCCAATACCTTAAGTGCTTGCTGGCCTTCCGGAGAGCACAATGTGGGATGAAGCGCTGCCGCCCAGTGTGGCGACAATGTCAGGGTTTCAATCCGTCCTGCTGGCTCAGGTTTATCTGTGTGTTTACCTAGCTCCGGCACCTCGACAGGTAAGGCGCTTCCCACGTTATTGAGCGATTTGGACAACTGACGCCACAACGCCACCATCGGCCAGCTGCCGGATGTCAGCAGTATCATGGACTCAGGCCGGTAGTAGTGGCTGTGATAACGGCGAAGTGCGGTGATATTCAGCAAGGGCAAGGTTTGCGGCATTCCACCATAAAGCGGCGCACGGGGCAGGCTTAACAATGCCTGTTCAGTGGCTTCCCGGAAACCGGTATGACGCATGTACTCGTCCAGTTCCCGGTAAAGTGCGCCGTCATAACCGGCCCCGTTTTTCCGCACAATTTCCTGATCAAAGTCTTCCCCGGTCAGTTGAGGAGCAAACACACAATCGGCCATAAACCCGATACCACGCAGTGCAGAAGCCGGGTCATACCCGGTCAGATGAAAACGGGTACTTTCTTTTTGGGTGGTGGCATTAAATTCCAGCAATGCCAGTTCTGCGCGCAGGGAAAGAAAGGTGTCCGGCTCTGGATAACGGGTGGAGCCGCGCAGCACCATATGTTCGAGGGCGTGGGTAATGCCGCTGTCGTCCTCCACCGGGGTGGGGATCACAATAGCGGCACTAAGCCTCTCTTCTTCAGACGCCGCGTAGTGCCAGTGCATGGCACCACTGACATGGCGATACCCCACCCAGCCGGTGTCCATTTGCTGTTCGTCCGGTGGCAACAGCAACCAGTCCGGTGCAGCAGGATGCAGTTTCGCCATTGCGGCTCCTTACACTTGACGACGCCCTGGGTCTGTTGGCCTTAAGGCTTCACACTGAGGATCATTTGGCTGTTTTTTACCGTTCTTGCCAGTGCCGCACTGTGGCAACCCTGATTGGCTTTTGTCACCGCCTCTTCAATCACATGATGATGCGGGGATTTGCTGCACACCGGATCGGCATTCGCCGGATCGCCGGTCAGCAGCATCGCCTGACAGCGACAACCACCGAAGTCGTTCGCCTTCTCATTACAGCTTCGGCAAGGTTCCCGCATCCAGTCAAATCCGCGGAAACGATTAAAGCTTTCAGAGTCATGCCAGATATGGCTGAGAGAATGGTTTTTCACGTTGGGATGGGGCAAATCCAACATGGCGGCGCTGTGACAAGGCAGGGCTTTGCCATCCGGGGCGATATTGATGAAAAGGTTCCCCCAGCCGCTCATACAAGGCTTGGGGCGGGTTTCATGATAATCAGGGGTAACGAAGATAAATTTGGGCCCGGCACCGTTCTGGCTGTCACGAAGTGCGTTTACCTTGGCTTCAGCGTTTTCAATCTGGCGTTGCGACGGCAAGAGCGCGTCACGGTTGTGCAGCGCCCAGCCGTAATATTGTGAGGTGGCAAGCTCCACGAAATCTGCGTCAAGTTCAATCGCAAGCGCCATGATTGCCTCGATGGATTCAATGTTCTGGCGGGTGATCACGACATTCATCACCATAGGAAACCCTGCATCTTTCACCGCCTTGAACATGGCTTTTTTATGCTCAAAGGCATGGCGCTTTCCGGCGATGGCATCGCTTAAATCCGGCTCAGCCGACTGGAAACTGATTTGAATATGGTCAAGCCCGGCCTCCTTCAGCGCCAGAATGCGTTTTTCATTCAGCCCTACGGCAGACGTGATGAGGTTGGTGTAATAGCCAAGTGCGTTGGCGTGGGCAACCAGTTGCTCCAGATCGCGGCGCATCAAGGGTTCGCCACCGGAAAAGCCAAGTTGCACGGCACCGAGCTCCCGCCCCTCTTCCAGCACCCGGCACCACTCTTCGGTGGAAAGCTCGTCGTCCGGGTCGCCAAGGTTTAATGGGTTGGCGCAATAGGCACAATGCAGCGGACAGCGGTAAGTGAGCTCTGCCAGCAGCCAAAGCGGCGGGTTAACAGGTTTCGAGCCATTTTTTGTCACAGGCGACCTCCACGAACTCGTGCACATCCCCGGCCAAATCCACACCGGGAAATTTTTCTTCCAGACGTGCGATCGCCGCAGTGACTGAGCTTGGCGTATCAAACTGTATCAAGATTTCAGCGGCGCTTTCGCTCAGTTTGACCATCCCTTCCGGGTAAAGCAGGACATGGCAGTCCTGCGCTTTTTCAAACTGCATACGGAACATGCTGTTACGCTGATAAACCGTGTCACTGTTCATGTCGCCTCCCTGTACGTTTCTGGTTACCGGTCAAGTGCGTGGTGCCAGACCGGTTTGTCAGTGATGCCGACATAAGGCGGTCGGTCAAATTCGTATGCCATGCTGATGGCATCGAGCAGTGACCAAAGGATATCGAGCTTAAATTGCAGGATGTTGAGCGCTTGCGCCTGCTGTTCCGCCGTCCGGAAATGGTCAAGCGTGATTGACAGGCCATGCTCAACATCACGACGCGCCTGACTGAGACGCTGGCGGAAATAGGTCAGCCCTTCCGGGTCAATCCAGGTGTAATGACAGGGCCAGGAATCGAGGCGTGACTGGTGGATTTCCGGTGCGAACAGCTCCGTCAGCGACGAGCACGCTGCTTCCTGCCAGGTGGCGCGGCGGGCAAAATTCACATAGGCATCCACCGCAAAACGCACACCGGGCAACACCCATTTTTCATCAATCACATCCTGGCGGTTGAGGCCTACAGCTTCCGCCAGACGTAGCCAGGCCTCGATGCCTCCCCATTTGCAATCAAGGCTCTTGTGGCCGTCATGGTCAAGAATGCGCTGTACCCATTCACGGCGGATTTCCGGGTCCCGGCAATTCGCCATGATAGCGGCATCCTTGACCGGAATTGATGTCTGGTAATAGAAACGGTTTGCCACCCAGGCACGGATTTGCGCTTTACTGCATTTCCCAGCATACATGGCTTGATGAAAGGGATGGTGAATGTGGTAGTACTGTCCTTTTGCCAGCAGCGCCTGCTGGAATTCCTCTCGCGTCATTGCCGTTGCCATGGCGCCTCCCTGCGTCAAATTTCAATCGTCATGCCGTCGAAGGCAATCTCTACCCCGGCATCAAGTACCGCCTGATGCTGTGGCGAGTCTGGATCCAGAATGGGGTTGGTGTTATTGATATGAATGAGCACCTTACGCGGCTTGGTGAAACCTTCCATCAGCGCCAGCATACCGTCATCCCCCGACACCGACAGGTGGCCCATTTCTGAGCCCAGCGAGGTGCCGACGCCTTCACGGATCATTTCATCATCGGTCCAGAGTGTGCCATCCATCATCACGCAATCCGCCTCCTCCATCGCCGCAAGCACAGACGCTTCCGGTGCGCCGAGTCCAGGCGCATAAAACAGGGTCGCCCCGCTGCGGGTATCAATAATCTTGAGCCCGATGTTATCACCCGGACGCGGACGGTTGCGGTAAGGCGAAAACGGCGGCGCGTTGGAAGAAAGGGAGACAGGATGAAAAGCAAGGTGTGGCACGGCCGGAATGCGCCAGCCTTCGGGGGAATGGATATCGACTGTGTGGGTCTCATAGCCGCCTTCCCAGTGCTTCATCATCGACAGGATGGGATAGCTGGTACTCAGCTCTTCTGCTACTTCCGGTGTGCAGTAAAGCGCAAGCGGCAGCCCTTCACGCAAGACCAAAAGCCCGGTCGTGTGGTCAATTTGCGCATCAGTCACCACCACCGCGCCGATAGCCGAACCGCGTGCTCCCTCCGCGTTGGTAAGCTGGGGTGACGCGTTGATTTGCTGGCGAATATCCGGGGAGGCGTTAATCACTACCCAGTTGTCACCGTCATCGCTTACCGCGATGGAAGATTGCGTACGTGGCATGGCACGGCTGGTGCCGTGCCGCACCGAACGGCACATTCGGCAGTGACAATTCCACTGTGGGAACCCGCCACCCGCGGCTGAGCCTAACACCAAGATCTGCATCCATTCACCTCGCTGCCTGTCACCGTGTGGAAAGGGAAAATAGAAACGGGATGCCCCCGGGGTCTGTTGACCCTATAGAAAGGTGCATCCCGTTTATCAGCTACTTAGCGGTTACTGATGTAAAGCGTGACTTCAAAACCGAGTCTGAGTTCTGTGTAGCTAGGCTTCTTCCACATATTGTCGCTCCTTGTACCAATATATCGAGACACAACTTGCCTCCTGATTTAGCCTATGCACATGAACAAAAATGACCAATCCTACTTTGTGATGATTTCTCTCATCTAAGACACGGATTTTATCTCCCTGAGCGGCGCGGCGTTGTCTCCACAGCCGACTCAGCGATGGTTACCGGAATCGCCTTACCAACAGCACCGTTTTTACGCCGCCGTTTCCCGTATTTTTCCGCCACACAGCGGGTGTTGTCATGGATGATGGTCAGGCAGGCAAAACACTGCACGCACTCGTTGTAATCAATGGTGCCATCTTTGTGGATGGCATTGATCCCACAGTGCTTTTCACAAAGTTGGCAGGGGCTGCCACACTCCTTCCTACGCGTCAGCCAACTAAAAAGCCGAAACCTGCCAAGCACCGCCAATCCGGCGCCCAACGGGCACAAATACCGGCAATAGGCTTTGTGGATTTTGGCACTGATAAAGAGCAGTAAAACGGCGTAAATGACGAACGGTGCACTTCGCACAAATACCAGGGTCACCGCAGTTTTGAACGGCTCGATTTCCGCCAGGGTCTCGGCAAGGGACAGGCTGTAAAACGCCGTTATCACCAACACAAAAAGCACGGCATATTTCATATAAATCAGGCGGCTGTGCAGCAGGTCACTGACCTTCCATTGCCGGATACGAAGCTTCTCGGCGGCAACAGCTACCAACTCCTGCATCGCACCAAATGGGCACAGCCAGCCGCAGAAAAGTCCCCTTCCCCACAAAAAAAGGCTGATAAACACGTAGCTCCAGAGGATGAATAGGACGGGATCGAGCAAAAAAACCTGAATATCAAATCCTTGCCACAGCGACAGCAACAAGGTGTAGATATTGACAACGGAGAGTTGCCCCTGAGCGTAAAAGCCGATAAAAAGAATGATAAAACAAAGGGACAACAACCTTACCGGTGTAAGGAACTGGCCAAACACCGCCAGCCGGTGCTGAAATACAAACACGCCGGTCAGCAGAACGAGATAAAGGGCTAATACGCTGATTTCCAAGCTTCTGTCCAGCCAAATCCGCTGCCAGAGAGGCAGAGGCTTCGATAACGGCTCAACCGGGGTTAACACGGCTTCGGGCAGTGTGTAACGGGTAGAAACAGCGATGGTTTCTGATTCCAGAAAATTCTTTTTCACCTGAACATTCATCCCGACCGTGATTGGCAGTGACGGGTCAAAGCCGCTCTGATCAGAAAAAGTGAAAATATGGGTACGTTCAAAGGGGGCCAGATCAACAGCAAGCACCGGCGGCTGGGCATGGTAAAGATCAGCGTCACGGAGTGCCAGCGGGCTGGCTTCCTGTTTGAGTGTCAGCCGCTGGGGAATCGTGCCGGCGACAAAATCTTCCGCTACATGGTGATAGCCACCCCGTGAACCCACCAGCACCGCAATTTCGCCCGGCTCCAGTGTATCCATGATGCGGGTGTATTCCCTTTCACCGAGCAGGTTTTTTCCCACCATTGGCGGGTTCAGTACCGCGAGGGTTAAATCCAGAAATGGCACCTCATCGCTGGCTGACGCTTCACGGGCTTGGGCAATCCGCTCAGGCGTGGTGTCCAGCGCGCTTTCTGCTTCTTCATCGCTGAGTTGCCAGTGAAACAGCAACCCTTCGCTGCGAAGTGCATCGAGCGTTCTCGGACTGGAATCTTCGGTATTCAGGATGGCTTGCGTGGCTGAGCCAAACCCGGAAAGCCGTGACTGCGCCACCTTACGCGCAGCCGCAATAATGGTGTCATGCACCACCATCACCGACACCGTGGCCTTGGTGACACCATCAAAATAGACGATGTCATCGCTCGCGATCCGCTGTTGATTGCTTCCCACCAGTACCTGCTGTTTGAGCGACAACCCCTGATACTGACGGATAAAATCAACCAGTGGCTTCTCGCCAAGGCCATGCAGGAAAATCGGTTCATGGTGTCCCAGCAGCATCAGTCCCACAATCCGTCCTTCGGTGTCGAGACCAACCCGCAGGTTAATGGTGTCACCGGAAAAACCGGGGAAATTAGTGAGGTTGTCAGTTTCAAACAGATAACCGATCGGCTGGTCGAGTTGGTAGATGTCAGTGACAGGCAAGGCGTCTTGCGACGCTTTCATCCGGGTCGCACTGGGAAAGAGTGCAGCAGCTTCTTCATTCACTTCCAGCCAGTGAGATGCGGCAACAAGAAAGGGCAATAACATGAGAAGCAACCACAGTGTCAGGGCACTACGCCAACGCATGATACACCTTCATTTTTTTATGTTATGCAGGTGAAAAAAGCGGGGCTGCTGCCCCGCAATGTTCCTGCCTCTGGCAGCACCGGAGGGCAGCTGCCATCGGACAAGCGGACGTCGCGTCTGGTTAGAAGAAACCTAACGGATTGATGTCGTAGCTCACCAACAGGTTTTTGGTCTGCTGGTAGTGGTTGAGCATCATCTTATGGTTTTCACGGCCGATACCGGATTTCTTGTACCCCCCGAATGCGGCATGTGCCGGGTAGAGGTGGTAACAGTTGGTCCAGACACGGCCCGCTTCAATCGCACGGCCAACACGGTACGCACGGTTGATATCACGGGTCCAAAGGCCCGCCCCCAGACCGTATTCGGTATCGTTGGCAATCGCCAGCGCTTCCGCTTCATCTTTAAAGGTCACCACGCTCACTACCGGCCCAAAGATCTCCTCCTGGAACACCCGCATGTGGTTGTCACCTTTCAGGATGGTTGGCTGGATGTAGTAACCGCCACCAAAGTCTGCGGCTTCACCGCCCAGCAGCACTTCCGCACCTTCCGCTCGGCCGATATCGAAGTAGCCTTTGATCTTGTCAAACTGCTCGTTGGAGGCCTGCGCACCGACCTGGGTTTCAGTATCCAGCGGGTTGCCGTGCTTGATGGATTTCGCACGCTCAATCACCCTGGCGATGAAGTCATCATAGATGCTTTCCTGAACCAGCAGGCGTGACGGACAGGTACACACCTCCCCCTGGTTGAAAAATGCCAGCACGCAGCCTTCAACGGCTTTGCTGATAAACTCGTCTTCCTGCTGCATCACGTCTTCGAAATAGATGTTTGGCGATTTACCGCCCAGCTCAACGGTCGATGGGATCAGGTTGTCAGCCGCACAGCGAAGGACATGGTTACCAATCGCGGTAGAGCCGGTGAACGCTATTTTTGCAATGCGTTCTGAGGTTGCCAGCGCCTGTCCTGCTTCCGGCCCCATGCCGTTGACGACATTCAGCACACCCGGTGGCAGCAGATCACCGATGATTTCCATCAGCAACAGGATGGTGGTTGGCGTCTGCTCCGCCGGCTTCAGGACAACACAGTTGCCTGCCGCCAGTGCCGGTGCCAGTTTCCATGCTGCCATCAACAGAGGGAAGTTCCACGGAATAATTTGACCGACAACACCCAGAGGTTCATGGATGTGATAGGCCACGGTTTTGGCATCAATTTCTGCCGCAGAGCCCTCTTGCGCACGGATCGCGCCAGCAAAATAGCGGAAATGATCGACACTGAGCGGGATGTCAGCCGCAAGCGTTTCGCGCACTGCCTTACCGTTTTCCCAGGTTTCTGCAACCGCCAGATATTCGAGATTGGCTTCAATACGATCGGCGATTTTGAGCAGGATGTTGGCACGTTCAGTTGCAGAGGTTGCCCCCCAGCTGGCTTTGGCTGCGTGGGCAGCGTCCAGCGCAAGCTCGATATCTTCTGCGGTTGAACGTGGGATTTCCGCGATTGGATCACCGGTGCAAGGCGAGGTGTCCGTGAAGTACTGTCCCTTGATTGGCGGGACCCAATCACCGCCGATGTAGTTTGCATAACGCGATTTAAAATTAACAACGGCGCCATCGGTATTTGGTTTTGCGTAAATCATTGTCCACCCCTGTATGTTGGTGAGATTCCCTGTGTCATCCCTGACAGGCCGGCGAAACGGCGTCAGGCGTTGTTGTAATACCAGTATGGGATGACCAGTAAATCTCTCCATCGCCCCTTGGTTGGCAATATCTCATACTTTGGAGGGAGACAATGGGGAGGAAAGCTCTGTTGCAAAACACCCAAACGAAAACAAGGCCGGGGATAACCCAGCCTTGCTACATTTACCGGAAAAAACTGTCGTCTCAACCTTTCGGTAGCTTGAAGGTCCAGACCGTTCCCCCCTGATTGAAGTCTTTCACCCGTTTTGCTACATCGCCACCCCAAAGCGGCACTGCGCCCCCCCAGCCGGAAAGCACGGAAACATACTGTTCGCCATCCATTTCCCAGGTTACCGGGCTACCCACGATGCCAGAACCGGTATTGAACCTGTAAAGCAGCTCGCCGGTTTTGTCATCAAAGGCCATCAGGTAACCTTCCGGATTACCAGTGAAAACCAGCCCACCTGCCGTGGTCATGACACCGCCCCACAATGGCGCATAATTTTTGTATTCCCAGACACGTTTACCGGTTTTCGGATCGTAAGCACGCAGGGTACCGATGTAATCGTCATTGATGGTTCGGATGGTAAAACCGGCACCGAGATAGGCCGCGCCTTTTTTGTAGGCCACAGGTTCATTCCAGATATCCATTTTCCATTCATTCGCCGGCACATAGAACAGGCCGGTATCCGGGCTGTATGCCATTGGCATCCAGTTTTTACCGCCCAGGAATGAAGGCGCAGAAACCACGGTTTTACCTTGTTTGTCACCGGAAGGGTCGCCCGGGCGATTGTCATTGACATAAAGCGGACGGCCATTGTCATCAAGCCCGGTCGCCCAGCTGATTTCATTCACAAACGGGAAGCCACGAATGAACTTACCATTGGTGCGGTTAAGCACGTAAAAGAAGCCGTTACGGTCAGCCGTCGCCGCCGCTTTTACTGTCTTGCCGTTTTCGGTGTAATCAAACGAAATCAGTTCGTTCACACCATCAAAGTCCCAGCCATCATGTGGGGTGGTCTGGAAATGCCAGACAATTTTGCCGTCATCCGGATCAATCGCAAGACGGGAAGAGGAGAAGAGGTTATCGCCGGGCCGCATGTGTGAATTCCAGGGCGCCGGGTTACCGGTGCCAAAAAACAGCAGATCGGTGTCGGCATCATAAGTCCCCCCCAACCAGGGCGCAGCCCCCCCGCTTTTCCATAGGTCAGCCGGCCAGGTTTTGCCCGGTGCACCACCGGAAATGCCATTCTCTATTTTTTTGCCGTCTTTCCATACATATCCCATGTGACCTTCGACTGTCGGGCGCTCCCACACCAGCTTGCCGGTTTTCGCATCATAGGCACGCACTTTACCGACGATACCAAACTCCCCCCCGGAGACGCCGGTGATCACCTTGCCATTCACCACAATCGGTGCCGCCGTGATGGAGTAACCATCTTGATAGTTATCGACAGTTTTCTTCCAGCGAGTTTTCCCGGTTTTTGCATCCAACGCGACCAGTTTCGCGTCCAGGGTGCCAAAGATCACCAGGTCATCATACAGCGCCACGCCACGGTTTATCACATCACAACAGGGCATAATGCCATCAGGCAAGCGGGCGTCGTATTGCCATAGCTCTTCACCGGTTTTGGCGTCAATCGCGAATACGCGGGAATAAGAGCCGGTGACATACATGACCCCGTCTTTCACCATCGGCTGGCTTTCCTGGCCACGTTGTTTTTCCCCCCCCAATGAGAAGGCCCACACAGGACGGATGTCTTTCACTGTCTCGCGGTTGATGGTATCCATCGGGCTGTAACGCTGGCCTCGCAACCCAAGACCATAAGTCACCACGTCCTCTATGGTCTCCTGATCAGCGAGGATGTCTTTGTCCGTGACACCCGCGTAGACGGGCGATACCGTCACAGCGAGCGAGAGTGCGGTGTAGAAGCCGCAACATTTAAATGACGTCATTGTCATAGGGTACCTCATTGTTGGCTGAATGATTGTGTCTGTACGACAGTCTTCTCTTCGGCAGCGTCCGGCGCAGGCCGGAAACGTTCAGGGAGTTGGTAGTCGACCCCGTATTTTTCACCCCAGCGAATGAAGTCGCCGTTATTGATATGGGTCATCACGATGTCTTCCAGTGCGTAAGCCAATTGGCGGTAGTTTGAATGCACAGCCATACCGAGCTCCCATTCACTGCGTCCGAGAAGCGGAAACGCAAGTTCTGCCAGTTGCTCATTCGCTTGCGGCTTTTTGTTGTAGTGCAGCCATTCCAGCTGCGACGCGGTGCCCATTACGATAGCAACCTCACCGTCATTGAGCGCCTGAAAGGCATCCGGTGTCGAAGAATAGGTGCGGCTTTTATCTCGGAAACGGCCACCAAAGGCGGTGGTAACATAAAACTGGGGGACGGTGTCCACTTCTACCCCCACCGGGTGATACATAAACCGGGCGGCGGTTTGCGGTCTGTCGAGCTTGGCGGTGTCATAAGCCATCAGCCAACGCTCCTGTTGATACGGCGCAAACATGTGTACCAGTTCGTGGGCAGGATGGCCGACATCGTCACGTTTCATCGCAAATTCGCGGTCATACGGCACACGCAGCATCACATCTGCTTTCACGCGCTGGCCATCTTCACTGGTCAGGTTTATCCCCTTCCACAGGTAATTACGCATGTCATCCTCGACCGTTTCATCCGGGGTCATCCAGCGAAGATCGAGTTTCACACCCAGCCCTTTGGCAAGTGCGCTGGCAAGCTCTACATCAATGCCTGCCGGGTTTCCCTCACCATCTGTGTACGAGTACGGCGGGAAATCCTTGTAGACCGCGATGGCAATGACGCCGCGCACCTGAATATCGTCATAGGAAAGCGCCTGGGACGGTGCCGACAGCACCACACACAGCAGCAAGGAAAGCGTCCGAACCACAATAGCAAACCTCATCCTTGCGCCCCCTATTAACCATTTTCCGGTGCCACAGATTCAAGCCAGGTTCTTATCGCCCAAAGCGCTTCCTGATTGAGGTGCTCGGTCATTTTGGGCATATAAACCGCCCCATTGCGTACGGCACCATTCTGGACACGGTAGACGTACCATTCATCACCGTCGTAATCCGCTTCCAGCATGCGCAAATCCGGGGCAATGCCGCCTGAAATGCCTTCGAGACCATGGCAGCGGGCACAGTTCTGGTTGTAGGCAGACGCACCGAGGCGCACGATTTCCGTTTTTACTTCACCGTCCAGTTCTCGGTAAGGATTGGTTTCAGCCCACTCCTCACCGAGAGTGGGAATGGAAGAGGTATCGATGGATTGCGGCGTCACATCACCGTGTGCAAATGCCAGTTGGGAGCCAAGTACCGCCACCCATGCAGCAGCCAGAATACAGATATTACGTTCAACCTTTTCCATGTCTCTCGACTCCTTAATTGGTCAGCGTTGGAAAAAGTGTAGGAGCGTCGGCTGGTTGAAGACATGGTACAAAAGCGGGGATATTCCTCATTCTTTGGGATGATTTTTCAGGAAATCCAATCCTTGGTTTTGGCAAATTGGCTGCCCCCGCATACAGTGAAATGTAAGCCAATACGGAGCGGCATTCGCTATGGAAAAAGCGTCAACCCACCACAAAATAAACCATTACATCGCCAGACTCTGTACGGGGTTACTGGTTTTCTCTTTCTCCCTGCGTGCTGACGTCGAGGTAGAAATGGGGTTGCTGCGCTTCCCGGTTGAAACAACCACCGCAGTACCGGCGTACCTTGCACAACCCGAAAATAACGGAGAAGCCGGTGCAGAACTGGCAGTCAATGACGCTAACGGAACCGGGAAGTTTCTCGGCCAGAAATACGCACTCAGGATAGAAACCAACAGCGACAGTGCAGTGCTCAATACCACCGCAAAAAACTGGTATGGCGAAGGAGTACGTTACTTCCTGGTAGATCTTGATACCCCTACCCTTCAGGCGCTGCGAAACGCCCTACCGGATGACGCGCTGCTGTTTAACGTCGGCAATCAGGATGATGATCTGAGACGTACCCTTTGCCTGCCAAACACCCTACATACCGCCCTCAGTCACAGCATGCGTGCTGACGCCCTTGCCCAGTGGATGCGGGTACGCCGGCTCGATAACGCCTTTTTGGTTTACGGGGAGTCCGGGGCCGACAACGCCTATCTGGACGCAATAAAGCGCACACTTAAGAAATACAACCTGAAGATAGTGCAAGAGAAAGTCTGGAATTTCGACACTGATCTTCGCCGCACCGCATCCGCCGAACTTCCCCTGTTTACCCAGGCCAGTGACTACGATGTGGTGCTGGTTGTCGATGAAAGCAACCTGTTTGGTCAACACCTTCCCTATAACACCTGGCTGCCCCGTCCGGTGATCGGCACACACGGCCTGCGTGCCGACGGCTGGCATTACGTGATTGAGCAGTGGGCGGCGCTTCAGCTTCAAAACCGCTTTACCACGCTGTTTGATCGCCCTATGACAGCCCGTGATTACGCCGCCTGGGTAGCGGTACGTTCCATCAACGAAGCAGTCACCGTGCTCAACAAAGGCGATGTAGAGACAGTTTTGCCTTTCATCATGAGCGATAAATTCCAGTTGGCAGCCTACAAAGGCCGCAAACTGACCTATCGGCCATGGAACGGTCAACTCCGCCAAACCGTGCCGTTGTTTGATTCACAAGCACTGGTGGCCAGCGCCCCGTTTGAGGGCTTTCTTCATCCCCGTAACGAGCTTGATTCGCTCGGCATTGATGAAGCGCAAAGCCAATGTCACCAGTTTTAACCCTGTTTCAACAAAAGAGAGCAAACCAAAAGGACATCATCATGGATTTTCCCAAACCGCTTCTCGCCACGACCTTCGCGGCACTGTTGGTTGCACCGCTTGTCTCATACAGTGTGGCGGCAAAAGAGCTGGCCTATGTGGCAAATGAAAAAGACGACACCGTCAGTGTAATTGACATGGACACCATGGCTGTCATTGACACCATTAGCGTTGGTGACCGCCCCCGGGGTGTCGAGCTCAGCAAAGACGGTACCAAGCTCTATATCTGTGCCAGTGAGTCTAACACGGTGCAGATCCTCGATTTGGCCACCAACAGCATTATCGGCAACCTGCCTTCCGGCGAAGACCCGGAGCTGTTTGCGCTGCACCCTGACGGCAAACGCCTTTATATCGCTAACGAAGACGATGCACTGATGACAGTGGTAGATATTCCGAGCGCCAGCGTAGTAGCCCAAGTGGAAGTAGGCGTAGAGCCGGAAGGGGTGGCGGTCAGCCCGGATGGAAAAATCGCCATCATCACCTCAGAAACCTCCAACATGGCGCACTGGATTGATACCGAGTCCAACCAGATGGTGCATAACACCCTGGTTGATGCCCGCCCACGCTACGCGGAGTTTACCCCTGATGGTAAACAGCTTTGGGTCAGTGCTGAAATTGGCGGCACGGTGGCAGTAATCGATACCGACAGCAAAGAAATCATCAAAAAAATCGGCTTTGCGCCCAAAGGGGTTCATAAAGACAAAGTACAGCCGGTGGGCGTAAAAATTGCTGCCGATGGAAAAACCGCCTTTGTCGCTCTGGGGCCTGCTAACCATGTGGCCGTGGTCAACACAGACACCCTGGAAGTGGAAGATTACCTGCTGGTCGGTCGCCGCGTGTGGCAAATGGCATTTAACACCCAGCAGGACAGGTTGCTGGCGACCAATGGCGTAAGTGGTGATGTTTCTATTATCGATGTGCCGAACCGCAAGGTGGTGAAAACGGTGAAAGTCGGTCGCTACCCTTGGGGAGTGGCAGTACAGCAAGTGGAATAGCGAGGCTATAACCTACTGACATGATTGATATTGATGGACTGTCTCACCACTATGGTCCGCGCTGTGCCCTGAGCGATCTCACCCTGACACTGGGGCGAGGCCTCCACATGTTGCTCGGGCCGAACGGGGCAGGCAAAAGCACCCTGTTTTCCTTGCTGGCACGGCTCACTCCGGTTCAACAGGGCGATATCAGGTTGTTCGGTGAACCACCTTCACGGCAAACCATGGCCAGACTCGGCATGGTGTTCCAGCAAAGTACCCTCGATATGGATCTGACCGTCGGGCAAAACCTCAGTTATTACGGCGCCCTACATGGTTACAGCAAAACACAGAGCCTTAAAAAAGCGGCCCCACTGCTGACCCACTTTTCGCTGACTGACAGGCTGAATGACACCGTCCGCACCCTGAACGGTGGGCACCGTCGCCGCACTGAACTGGTACGTGCCCTGATGCACGCACCCTCGATTTTACTGCTGGATGAACCCACCAGTGGGCTCGACCCCAAAGCACGGGTTTCCCTGTCTGAAGCGGTGAGAAGCCTTTGTGCCCAGCAGCCCCTTTGTGTGCTCTGGGCGACTCACCTGATCGAGGAAGTGGATGATCACGATAACGTGCTGATCCTCCACCGCGGCAGGTTACGGGCACACAATACCGCGAGTGAACTGCGGGCTGAGTACCGGCATTCGACACTCGCCGGGGTCTTTGCCACCCTGACATCAGACAACACGGGGGATGATTGATGGGGTATTGGTATGCGTTTATCGGGATTTGTTATCGCGAGTGGCTGCGCTTTTTCTCGCAACGGGCACGGTTTGCCGCAAGCTTGGTCAGGCCATTGCTCTGGCTGGTGGTATTTGCCGCAGGTTTCAGGGCAGCATTGGGTATTGCGATCATGGCGCCTTACGCCACCTACATCAATTACGAGGAGTATATCCTGCCAGGCCTTTGCGCCATGATTTTGTTGTTTAACGGCATGCAAAGCTCGTTGTCGATTGTCTATGATCGGGAAATGGGCAGCATCAAAGTGCTGCTGACCAGCCCTTTATCCCGCCCGTTTTTGCTGCTGTCCAAACAAATTGCCAGTGCCTTGGTCAGCGTGCTTCAGGTCGGTGCATTTTTAGTGATTGCCGCGCTGTATGACAGGCCACTGACTCCGATGGGCTATGTGTTAGTTATTCCCGCACTTTTTCTGGTCGCCTTAATGTTAAGTGCCCTTGGCATTGTGATTGCCTCCCGGATTAAGCAACTGGAGAATTTTGCTGGGGTGATGAACTTTGTCATTTTCCCGATGTTTTTCCTCTCTTCCGCACTGTATCCGCTGTGGAAAATGCAGGAAGCCAGTGTCTGGCTGTATGAAATCTGCCGCTTTAACCCGTTCACTTTTGGTGTCGAGTTGATCCGCTTCGCGCTTTATCAACAACTGAATGTCACGGCCCTGTTGGTGGTTTCAGGCTGCACGCTGGCGTTTGTGATTCTCGCTGTTGCCGGTTTCCAACCAGTCAAAGATCAAAGGAGACCGCCCCTCCCCTAAACACCGGGCACAAAAAAACCGCGCCATCGCGCGGTTTTCTTTAATTGTTTAAATTGGTTAGAAATTTAATTCTATACCACCGAAGACACCATCATTATAAAACTTACCCTGGTTCAGGCCAAAGTAGTTAAAGTCATAGTCCTGAACACGGTAACCCGCTTTGACGTTCAGATCAGCGGCAACCAGACCCAGCGTAAACAGCACACCCGCTTCTGCATCTACCGTGCTGGTGTCGTTGTAGCTACCAAAACTGAAGGTACCAAACAGGGAAACAGGCGTTGATGGAATGCCCAAACGCACGTCTGAGTACACGTTTGGCTGCCACTCATCGAAGACACGTCCATTAAAACGCCCATCAAACTTTTGCAGGTTCAAACCGATATCGAAGGAGATCAGGTCATTATCCAAAATTTCGTAGTATGCAATCAGATCATACTGGGTAAAATCGGTGTTGAATTTTATTGAATCGATGCTGGTGTAACGGATTTTCGCGTTAGGCACCAAAGGGATAAAGTGTTCAAAAGCGGCGTAGTAAGAAGGTTGAACACTGGCATCATTGGCACGTACGTTATTGATCTTCGCATCGGCATACCATGCATCTGCACCTACTTTAGCCCCTAACAGTACTGCTGCTTGCGCAGGCATTGAAATCGCACCAGCCACTGCCAGCGCAGCAAGAGAAAGGTTTAGTTTTTTCATTGGAAGGGCTCCGCCTTACATTTTTCATGTTTATGGTTTGCGAGCACTATAGCAAAACCAAGACAAAGATTCCGCACAAACCGCCGACTTTTTATGCGAAATCCTTATCCCAAGCTGAAGCCAATTCAATCAAAGCACCGCTTAATAGCGACGTGTACGCTGGTAACGACGCGAACATTCGTAGCAATAATCACGCGTCTGCATTGCTACTTTATCGCGACCTTTGAGCAACCAGACAATCACAGCAGCCAAGATGATCCATGGCAGCATTTTAAACACCAGCCCAATCATGCCAGCCAGCGCCATCACGATAAAACCCACCGCCATCGCAGCAAGAATGCCAAGAAAGCTGATACCCGTTGCTAACAATGCGATGGTAAATCCCACAATAAACAGAAACTCAACCATCATATCCTCCCGGTCAGTGACGTTTGTTTTATGTATCGATCTATTGCATGAACATTGCACGAAACAGGCCAACTTCATCATTTCTTTTAAAACAATAAGATAAAGAAAAAGCGCCTCAATATTGCCGCGGCGCCTTTTCAATACTTGGTAAATTTTACCGATTATTGCGGAAAACTTAGCCAGATGAATCACACATCCAAGTGAGTGGGGATTTTCGCCAGTGCCGCTTCTAACACCTCTATACCTGCCCCCGGCTTATGGGCGTTTTCACTGATGTATCGACGCCATTGGCGCGCACCGGGCATGTTTTGGAACAAACCCAGCATATGACGGCTGATGTGGTTGAGGTACGTGCCTTTGCTCAGCTCCGCCTCAATATATGGGAACATAGCTTTGACGGCGTCGCTGCGCTTGATCACCGGCGCATCGCAGCCAAACAGACGGCGATCTACATCTGCTAACAGATAAGGGCTTTGGTAAGCCTCACGGCCAATCATCACGCCATCCATAAATTTTAGGTGCGCTTCGGCTTCTTCCAGCGATTTGATGCCACCATTGATAGCCATAGTCAGGTGCGGGAAATCTTTTTTCAGCTGGTATACCCGCGGGTAATCCAGTGGCGGGATTTCGCGGTTTTCTTTCGGACTCAGGCCCGACAGCCAGGCTTTGCGTGCATGGATAGTGAAGTTGTCACAGCCCCCCTTTTCGCTCACAGTGCGCACAAAGTCGACCAGAAATTCGTAACTGTCCTGTTCGTCGATACCAATGCGAGTTTTCACCGTCACAGGAATATCGACCACCTCTTTCATCGCGGCAACGCACTGCGCCACCAGCTCCGCCTCGCCCATCAAGCACGCGCCAAACCGGCCATTTTGTACACGGTCAGACGGGCAGCCGACATTGAGGTTGATTTCATCATAACCACGTTCGGCCGCCAGCTTGGCACAGGTTGCCAAATCTGCCGGGTTTGAGCCACCAAGTTGCAACGCGACAGGGTGTTCTTCCTCGTTAAACGCCAGAAAATCCCCTTTCCCGTGAATAATCGCCCCTGTTGTCACCATCTCGGTATAGAGCAAAGCATTCTTAGACAGGATACGGTGGAAATAGCGGCAATGGCGATCGGTCCAATCGAGCATGGGGGCCACGCTGAAGCTATGACTTAATGACACATCAATATTACTAGATAACCCACTGTCTTGCAAAGATTTATCTGCATTCTGTTTCTGGCTCATTCTTAACTAATCTCAACTATTTTTTACTATTGCGTGCCCCATATATGCCCCTTAATATGTGGGGCACGTAATTTAAATTTCCTGATTTTAAAGTAATGGCCAGCTTTACGATAGAAAAACGCAAAACCAGTAAAGGCATCATTCGCTTCCGCTGCACAGTTCGGGTCAAAAAAGGAAATGACGTAGTATACCGTGAATCCCGTACTTTCGGAAAACGATCCGACGCAAAAGAATGGGGCACGCTATTGGTTTCCAAGCTGGATACTCATGGTTTACCGGGAAGGACTGAAAAACCGACCATCAGGGAATTGATACTGCTTTATCTGAATGACTCACTGACCGCAGAGAAAATTGGCCGTTCAAAGCAATACGGACTGAATATGCTGGTTGATACTGATCTTGCCAAAATCCGGGTAGATAAACTCACCGTCTCCGATTTAGTCGCCTATTGTAAAGATCGCAAATCTTCCGGCGTGAAGCCACAAACCATTGGCGGTGATATTTCCTATCTCCGCAGTGTTTTCAAATCCGCCCGGCCTATCTTCAGTATTGATGTGGATGACTCGGTGATTCGTGACGCTTACTACACGCTTTATCAGTTGAACCTGATTGCCAAATCAGAACGCCGCAGCCGTCGGCCAGTTGGTGATGAGCTGGATCGCATCAGAGCCGAACTATTGAACAGGCAGGAGCACCGTGCGGCCCATATTCCGTATCTTGATATTCTGGAGTTCTCGATTTTAAGCTGTATGCGTATCGGTGAAGTGTGCAAAATTCTGTGGGAAGATGTCGACGAAAAAAGCAAGGCTGTGAAGGTTCGGGACAGAAAAGATCCACGTAAAAAAGAAGGCAATCATATGTGGGTACCACTGCTTGGTGATGCCTGGGACATTCTACAACGCCAGCCAAAAACATCAACATGCATATTCCCTTACAATAGCAAAAGCGTTTCTGCCGGTTTCCAACGTGTCCGGAGTAAACTCGGCATCCATGATCTGAAATACCATGACCTGCGCCGTGAAGGTGCCAGCCGCCTATTTGAACAAGGCTTTTCGATTGAAGAAGTCGCCCAGGTTACTGGCCATCGTAACCTCAATACATTATGGCTAATTTATACAGAGCTTTATCCGAATCGGGTGCATGAGAAGTTTAATTTGCTTCAACGGCAAAGGGGGATTGTTGGGAAAGGCTGAGAAATCTATCTAATTTCGGTCGGATAGTGCACCTTGCGATTGATGCAAGTACACACGAAGTTATTTCTGCTGTCGTCAGCTTAGAATCAGTGGGCGACAATGAAGCGATGCCAACGTTGCTCAATCCGTTACGCCGCAAAATCACACAAGTCAGTGCAGACGTTGCCTATGATACAAAAGCCTGTCATCAAGTGCTGAGGAAAAAAGGCATAAAGCCGACCATTCCACCGCGCAGTAATGCAGGCTTTTGGGAGGACGGACATCCTCGGAATGAAGCCGTGATTGCTTTGAAATCAGGTCACTTAGAAGAATGGAAGCGAGAAGCAGGATATCATCAACGCTCCCTTTCAGAAACTGGGATGTATCGATATAAAAAGTTACTCAGCCCACAACTGGCATTGCGTGATTACGATGCACAAGTCGGCGAAGCATTGACGAACGTTAAAGCGATGAACAAAGTCACAAGACTAGGTATGCCTGCGAGTTACCGAATTGAGTAGCAGTTGTAATCTTAATTGGATCAGTGCGTTAGGGGCTGATTTGATTAACAAAGCCTATAAAAAGCCTAAAGGTGGATGTTTGACGAACGGGAGAATCCATATCGCTCCATTAGATAGCTCTGTATTCTGGATCACCTCATTAATTTGAAGCTATACCGTGATCATTGAAAACCAAGCATCTTCAATGATCACGGGTATAGATTTTTAATAATTGATTTGATATAAAAACGTTTATTTTTACTGTTCTATTAGAATTGTTATCATTAATAATAATGAAGAGAGCGGTAAGCATACTATGAGGTGTAATATAAAGAAAAATGAAAAAAAGGTTAATATCTGCATTGATGTTTTTCTTTTATTTTCCATCTTACGCTTGCTTTGCTAATATTAACTCGCTTGAGAAATATGATGATTATGAATTGATTGTTCTTGCCCAGGATAAAATGCAAGATAATCAATGGAAAGAAGCTATCAAAATTCTAAGATATAGTGTAGCTAAGTACCCTAAGAATAATGTATTACGGCTACAGCTTGCCATTTCTTTATTTAAAGACAATGAATTTAATGACTCATTAAAACAATTACTTAGAGTTAGGGCAGCTGAGAAGAATAAATATATATTATCAAAAATTGATGGTTATATTGATGCAATAAGAGGAGCCAAAAAAACATCATACAACATACACTTGTCTTATGAAACCGATGATAATGTAAATGGGGTGCCAAGGAAAAATTTTGGTGGGTGGCGATTTCAGGCACCTAAAAAAGATAACTACATAAATTATTACCTTTCTACAACAAATACTCTTCCTATGTTTAATGGTTTTGGTATTCGTTTTGATAGTACTCTCTATGGAAAAAAATACAGAAAAGAGAGTGAGTTTAATAAAAACGTTTACGTACTTAAGGTTGGACCGATTTACAATACTACTAATTCAGTTATTTATGCTCAGCTTGGAGGAGAAAGACATGATGCAAAAGTAAATGAAAATAAATTTATATTATCTGCTTATGCATCAAATATTACTGGAAAGAATAAGAAATTGAGTTTTTTTGTTGAGGCGAAGTTTGGTGAAGAAAGGCATAAAGAACTATTGAGTAATTTAGGATATCTCCATTTTTTTTCCCCGTGGAATTATGTATATTCATCCATCGGTTTTAGATTAGAGGACGTCGGTAGATTTACAATAAATAAAGATTTTTTAAATTTTCATTGGGGATATGACTGGGATAACGGCATATCAACTGTTATTGGGGGAGCGGTATCTTATCAATATGGAAATTATAGGGATATATTTGGTGTTGAACCTAGGGCTGTTGAGATTGAGCCTGATATTACGCTTTGGTATCGAAACCTTTCTTTTTGGGGATTGGCACCAAGATTAAAAATATCATTTTTAGATAGTAATAGTGATCATCCATTATATGATTTTCATAAACTGACATATTCTGTTTTTTTATCTAAAGCAATATAGAGGCTATGTAATATGAACTTTAAATTATCTATCCTTGTACTGAGCGTAATATTGTGGGGGTGTAGTTCAGGGGGGAAGGGGGCATCACCTGGGCAACCAGCGCTTGAGCAGCCAGCGCCTGAGCAACCAGCGCCTGAGCAACCAGCGCCTGAGCAACCAGCGCCTGAGCAACCAGCGCCTGAGCAACCAGCGCCTGAGCAGCCAGCGCCTGAGCAACCAGCGCCTGAGCAGCCAGCGCCTGAGCAACCAGCGCCTGAGCAGCCGGATGTTTATACTGGAAGAATAATTACTCGTGATTCATATGTAAATGGAAATAAATTAATAAGTGATGGATTTAATGGTGATAGTGGAATTTATACTATTTCGGTAGACACAGGCACTCCAGTCATTACACCAAATACTAGTGAAAATGAACATATAACGGGGCATCAATTACAGTCATTGTCATCAGATGATAAGCTGCTAGGATACTATGGTTATGTGCTAAGTTATGCTGACAGAGAAATTCTTGGACAAAATGAAAAGTATCATCGTTCAGACTATATTTTGGCGATGAATGAAAGTGAAATAAATAAGCCAACTGCAAGTGCGCAATACCATGGAGATGTTTTTTATGATCGTGATGGAGCTGTTGGACAAAAAGCTAATATTGACTTGTTCTATGATAGTAATAAATCCATGTTGACAGGTACAATTACTGGTGATAGCCAGCGTGACTTTAATTTTCTCATAAATAATGATCAAAAATCAAATAATGTTTTTGAGGATGGAACGTTTATTGCTCCACTTACCGAACCATCACAAGGCTCAATGCAAGGGGTCTTGAATGGGGCCTTTTATGGTAAAAATGGTGAGGTTGCAGCAGGGACGATAATGTCTTCTGATAATGAATCCTGGGGCGGGGTTTTTGGTGCAAAGGTACAATGATCGTAATATGAAATTTACCAGTGTGATACATAAATGACATATTGCAATGTAAATTTTATATTTGAATTTATTTATTTTTTCTCGGTAATTAATAGAGGGTGATGTATAACTTTGAAATGAACTGAGAGATAAAATTTTAGGAGCATGAAAAGTATACTCCCCCGCTTTTATATGGTTCATCGCGGATTAGCGTGAACTGGAAATGAAAACGGCTGTGAATTTATTGTTTAGTCGCCAAACAACAACACTAACTTAGCACAGCCGTTATCAATGTCGCAGCTTACCTTTCCTTTTGAGCTGTGGGAAAGCTTTGAAGCCATTCACACAGAGCAAAACAATCAAACCCTCACGTTCCATTTAAAACCTACTAGCAATGGTGTTTTCTACACACCTCTCAGTTAGCATTAGGAAATCTATAGGAAACTCTTGAAGTGAGATTGATGAGGTTTTCTTTCTTAAAAGCGGAAAGGGGCAGAAGCTTGTCAGCAGTTGTCCGTTTCAATAGCCGGACTTGAACTCACAGGTTCCAAGAATATACTACAGATGTTTGCTATGAAAAACGCGGCTTCAGCTCCACTCGTAGACAGATGAATTTAAACTGCCCAGTTCTCTTCCGCTCATAGAGTATTGACCGCAGGTAGCGTGTGATAGAGCCATTCCCGTGGCTCTTATCGTTTTCGCTTGTTGTTACTCTGTATATTGAGGACGAGATACACATCACTCCCCCTTCCAATCCGGAAAAACCTTCTGCGCCGCCTCTCTGCGTTTAGCATCAACATCAATTCCATTCAGGCGATTCAACGTTCTTTCCTCTGTATTCAGACGACCACCATCGATATTGAAATCACTGCCAAATCCGGTGAGTGATTCCAGATTGACAGAACTTGGATCGGGGAACTTGCCAGGGCGTCCGCATGAATGGTTAGGATTTAGCCATTGACGTCAATCCGGCCATAAGGACCTGCTCCAAGAAGGCGGGTTTCATCATGCAACGTTTCTGTTTCATCGGTACGCTAATCTTGGTGGGTTCTGCCCTGAGCATGTTAAGTGCCATGTGCCTTAACCCTGCCAAGTTTTCAGCGGCGTTTGCTCGGTAAATCTGGCAAGCATCTTCCCGCATACTGACATCTAAAATCCAATGCATGGACTCAATGCCCCAGTGAGCCCGGATTGCATCTCCTGCCTGCTCTGGGGTCAGCTCGGCTGAACTGATGTAGTAGCGATACTCCAACTCTGGCTCTTTGCCTTTTGCTGCCCGGTAGTTTTCGACCATCACAATACTGGTTAGCCCATTCCAGATGGAGAAGTCACCGTCCAACTCACATGCACTCAGGACATGACAAGTACGCGCTTCAATCCGGCCTTTCTGCTTCTCAATTTGACATGTGCCTCTGTCAATCGGAGCGCGTCGATGTGGACTGAAAGCGGCCTGTACCGCTGCCGCTAACTTGCCTTGATTGCCCTTAACCGCCAATAAATAATCGCCGCCTTTGCGCGTGATAGCCTTGGCTATCTTGGTCTGGCAGGCCATCGCATCAATCGTCACGATGGCGCCTCGCAAGTCGAGCATCTGGATCAATGCGGGTATCGCGGTGATTTCATTGCTCTTAGTATCGGTTTTAAGCTGGCCCAATACGAGTTGGTTGGCGCTGGCATAGGCACTCACCATATGGATGGTGCTTTGCCTGTCGTTTCTGTCATAAGAGCCGCGTAAGGTCTTGCCATCAATGGCGACCACTTCACCACAGGTTAGCTTGTGAACGGCTTTCATCCAGGCTAGAAAGCAATCGCGGAATTCAGCGGGATCAATATTTGAAATCAGACGAGCAAAGGTATCATCAACGGGCACCCCTTTTTCAAACAAGCCCTGTTTAAGGAACCACTCATGGTGACCAAGAACGTACTCGCGAATATCAGTCCAGCCTTGGCCTCCAGCGATAACGGCACAGATTGAACCAAATAGAATATCAAACAGTGGGTAGTCTACTTTTGCGCTTTGCCGCTCGTCACGGATGATGCTGAAATACGCTTTGATGGTATCTAAATTCATGGCTTCTCCTCAAAAGAGGAGCATAAGATCACAGTCGACTCGTCAGGTCAATTTTGACCTCGAATTGGACAAAAAATATTCATGATCTTGCCCTGTATGGGTATGCAGTTGCAGTGCGCTTATCGTTGTTTTTGTATAGTGAAAATTGTGACATTAGAATATTCGGTAAGAATCGGAAAATAGCCCGTGGTTTTCAGTTAGCTCGTTACAAGCATTAATGGCATCAGCATTTTGCTCTAACCATTCAGCTTTTAGGCGTTGACTCACTTCTTTTTCAAGTGCCTTTTCCATTGTTGCGGAAAGGTTTATGTTTAAGCGCTTAGCTTCAGCGAGTAACTCACTGTTTAAGCTTAAGTTTGTAGCCTTTTTGGGTGCTTGTGCATTATATGTATTTCTCATGAAATAATCCTGTGCGCATTATTGATGCGCATTTAGTATAGATTATGGAAAGGAATATAACCAACAGTTCAAGAGAGCCTTTGAGAGCTGGGAACAGTAAACATGGCAGATAAGTCAGGTATATCAAAACTCGCTATGTTACATGCAGTTGGTTGCCAAATATCAGCGACAATGGCGAAAAGGAGCTACAATTACTGAAAGGCAAACCACGGTCACGGCATCATGGATGCGTGAATCGGTGGCTGTGTTAGAATGAAGGCCTCAGCCTGATTTTTGAGGTCGTATGGCCAATCTTTCACAATTAATTGCCCGGGCCCAATCACTTTGTGAACAGCGCGGTGTCCGACTGACCGCACAGCGAAAGCGGGTATATGAGATTATTGTCCAGAGCAAACGGGCGATCAGTGCATATGATTTGCTGGATATATTGCGCGAGACCGAGCCGCAAGCGAAGCCGCCCACGGTTTATCGGGCGCTTGATTTTTTGCTTTCGCAAGGTTTTGTGCACAAAGTGGAATCAACTAACAGCTTTATTGCTTGCTGCTTACCGGGCCACGAACAACATTGTTCACAGCTATTGATCTGTGATTCTTGTGGCGCCGTTGAAGAGTGTCATGCCGATGCGTTGTCGGTAGCTCTTCAGGCCAAAGCCCATCAGGTCGGCTTTGCGGTGAATCATCACGTAGTTGAAACACATGGAATCTGTCACACCTGCCAGGTGGCGACACGAAAAATGCAGTAGGACGGTAAATAACAGTTATGCGCGCTGAATTTGTAAACCCTTTTTTGTCTTCATTAGTGAACGTGCTGACCACCATGGCGCAACTGGAAGTGACGCCCAAAAAACCTCAGCTGAAGAAATCAGAAGTGGCAAAAGGCGATGTGTCAGGCCTGATTGGTATGGTTGGCCCGAAAACCAAAGGCTCGTTTTCTGTCACCTTTGAAGAGCCACTGGCACTGGAGATCATGAGTCGGATGCTGGACGAACGCCCAACAACGATCGATGCGGATGTGACCGACATGGTTGGTGAGATCACCAACATGGTGACCGGCGGTGCCAAGCGCCTTCTAGCAGAAAAAGGCTTCGATTTTGATATGGCGACCCCGATCGTAGTTTCTGGCCGTGATCATACCATCGCCCACAAAAGCGAGGGGCAAATCATTATCATGCCTTTCGAATCAGAATTCGGCCGTGCCTACATCGAAATTTGCTTCGATTAAGCAAGTGTCCGTAAAAACGCCGCGATTGCGGCGTTTTTGCTCTTAGCAACGAGCAACCGGCGCTTAGGCGCGCCACTGTTTGAAAGTGTTGATCAGGCCATTGGTTGAGCTATCATGGCTGGTCACTTCATTTTGATCGGCCAGTTCAGGCAGGATTTGGTTTGCCAGTTGTTTACCCAGCTCTACACCCCACTGATCGAAACTGTAGATATTCCAAACGACGCCCTGAACGAAGATCTTGTGTTCGTACATCGCAATCAATGCGCCCAGAGTCCGCGGCGTGATTTGTTTCACCAGAATTGAGTTGGTCGGACGGTTACCCTCAAACACTTTAAACGGTACCAGCTCCGCCACCTCTTCTGCCGATTTACCGGCCGCAGCAAACTCCGCCTCGACCTGCTCGCGAGTCTTACCAAACGCCAACGCTTCGGTTTGGGCAAAGAAGTTTGCCATCAGTTTCGGATGGTGATCACTCAGCGGATTGTGGCTGATTGCCGGTGCAATGAAGTCGCAAGGGATCAGTTTGGTGCCCTGGTGGATAAGCTGATAGAACGCATGCTGGCCGTTAGTGCCCGGCTCACCCCAGATAATGGGGCCGGTCTGGTAGTCTACAGGCTTACCGTCACGATCAACATACTTGCCGTTAGACTCCATATTGCCTTGCTGGAAGTAAGCCGCAAAGCGGTGCAGATATTGGTCGTAAGGCAGGATCGCTTCTGATTCTGCACCATGGAAGTTGTTGTACCAGATGCCAATCAGTGCCAGTAGTACTGGCAGGTTTTCAGTAAATGGCGTGTTCTGGAAGTGCTTATCCATGTCGTGTGCGCCTGCCAGCAGCTCAACAAAGTTGTCATAACCGATGGCCAAACAGATAGACAGGCCAATGGCTGACCACAGTGAGTAGCGACCGCCCACCCAGTCCCAGAACTCAAACATATTGTCGGTATCGATGCCGAACTCTGACACCGCCTTCGCATTGGTAGACAGCGCCGCGAAGTGCTTCGCGATATGTTCTTCATTGCCTGCTGCCGCCAGGAACCAGTCACGCGCAGACAGTGCGTTAGTCATGGTTTCCTGGGTGGTGAACGTCTTGGAGGCAATCAGGAACAGAGTGGTTTCCGGATTCAGGCCTTTCAGGGTTTCTGCAATGTGGGTGCCATCCACGTTGGAGACGAAGTGCATGTTCAGACGGGTTTTGTACGCCGCCAGCGCTTCACTTACCATGTAAGGGCCGAGGTCCGAACCGCCAATACCGATGTTCACGATGTCGGTAATTTCTTTACCGGTGTAGCCTTTCCACTCACCGCTGATCACACGCTCTGAGAAGCTTTTCAT
The DNA here is from genome assembly GCF_059704325.2 of Grimontia sp. THUN1695. Lineage (NCBI taxonomy): Bacteria > Pseudomonadati > Pseudomonadota > Gammaproteobacteria > Vibrionales > Vibrionaceae > Grimontia > Grimontia sp. THUN1695. The sequence continues at coordinate 2,645,519 of NZ_AP046577.1, forward strand.
CTTCTCCAGCACGGCATTCACCGCTGGCATCACGTCTTCGCCATCCACCATGATAGGGGTGTTGCTGCGGTTACGCAGGGCAACGTGCAGCACTGAACGCCCTTCGGTGTGGTTAATTTTGTCACCGCGGAACATCGCGTCAATCGCGCTCTTCACGTCGGTTTCGTCTGCCAGTGCAAACAGCTTGTCAAGCGTTTGTTCACTGATCAGGTTCTTGGAGTAATCCAGCAGGATGTCATTGCCGAATTGCACAGAGAACTTATCGAAACGATTTGGATCGTTGGCAAAAAGCGAGGTAAGGGTCAAATCCTGTGCATCTTCAAAGTGGGCCGTCAGCGCTTTCCACGCGGCGGTTTGCGTCGGATTGATGGACTTCAACATAATTCTTGTTCCTTTGTTGACTGAGCCTGTTTACGCGGGTACGCCTTCCCACGAGACAGAAGTAGGCTGCCGACGAATGGCAGCCTACAGAATGGCACTATGGTATACCCAAAAACCTTGAAGGTGTAGGCCATGGTATGTCAGTGTTCAACACATCACCGACATCCCATCCAAGTCCTGTATACTCTTCACTGCGAACAGTGGTTGCTGACAGAGAAAGGACTTGAATGACGTGACAGTTTGCCACGTAAAGATGGCGGCAATGTTGCGTCAGGTCAGTACCCCTCTTTTAACCGACAGAAATCACAGCAATACGCACTCTACTCAATAATGACAATGCAGGTTGTTTTAAATGTGGATACAAAAAACCATTAGCCTTCGCTCCCGTGCCCGGGGTTTTCATCTCATTACGGATGAAGTGGTTCAGCAATTACCTGAGATTCAACGCTTGGATGTGGGACTGATGAACCTGTTTATCCAACATACTTCGGCAAGCCTGACATTGAATGAAAACGCTGATCCGACCGTGCGCAGTGATATGGAAGCCCATTTCAACCAGTTTGTGCCGGAGTGCGCCCCGTATTACCGCCATACCTATGAAGGTGACGACGATATGCCTGCACATATCAAGGCATCATTGTTGGGTGCCAGTTTGACAATCCCTATCAGCAAGGGCCGGTTGGCGCTCGGCACCTGGCAAGGTATTTATCTCGGTGAACACCGCGATCATGGTGGATCACGTCGGGTCGTTGTGACCATTCAAGGGGAATAAAATCAGCAAAGCCGCAACCTGGGTTGCGGCTTTCAGTTTCATTATTGATAAACAATGTGGACACGGGGTGTGAGGTTAGTGACAAGCTCATAGCCAATGGTACCGACATGACGGGCAATTTCTTCAACCGGAAGCCCTTTCCCCCACATGATCACTTCATCACCAACGCGATCTGTTGAATCGGGCCCCAGGTCGACTGTGATCATGTCCATCGACACACGGCCTGCCAACGGTACCCGCCGGCCATTCACCAGTACAGGTGTGCCATCCGGCGCAACACGAGGATAGCCATCACCATAGCCGATTGCCACTACGCCCAGTTGGGTATCGCGCTCTGCTACCCAACGGCCACCATAACCCACGGCTTCGCCTTTTTTGACCTCCCGCACCGCAATCAGGCTGGACGTCATCGTCATCGCAGGTTTCAAGCCAAAGTCTTGACCGCAACGCTCCGCCACAGGGGAAATCCCATACAAGCTGATACCTGGGCGAACGAAATCAAAATGGCTATCCGGCCACATCAGACTACCGGAAGAGGCGGCTAGGGATTTATACCCCGGCTGACCAACGGTGAGTTCATTAAACAATGCAATTTGCTGCGGGGTCACTGGTTTGTCCAATTCATCGGCACAGCCAAAATGACTCATGAAATTCAGCGGCTTGGCAACATTAGGGCTGGCATTCAGGCGTTCTATAAACTCTGAGACATGTTCCGGGCGCACCCCCAACCGGTGCATACCGGTGTCAATTTTCAGCCACACATGTAATGGCTGCCTGAGAGTCGCTTTTTCCAGAGCTTCCAGTTGCTCAATACAATGCACTGCGGTTTGCAGGTTATGCGCTTCCAGAGCTGGCAAATCTGCCCGCGAGAAAAAACCTTCCAGCAATAGGATAGGATTCTCAATCCCACCTTTACGGAGGCTGACCGCTTCTTCCAGACGGGCAACGCCAAAGCCATCCGTCTGGGTAGAAAGCGCTTTTGCCACCGGCAGAAGCCCATGTCCATACCCATTGGCTTTGATCGCCGCCCAAGTCCGGCTGTTGGGCGCCATCGCGCGGATAATCTCAATATTGTGGTTTAAGGCAGCCATATGGATGACTGCAGTTGCCGCTTTCATAACACCTCGCGGTTATTCTTCATCAAATGCGGGGCCCGCGTAGTTGTCGAAGCGAGAATATTGTCCCTGGAAGGTCAGGCGTACACTGCCGATCGGGCCGTTACGCTGCTTACCAATGATGATTTCCGCGATTCCTTTCAACGGGCTTTCTGGGTTGTACACCTCATCACGATAAATAAACATGATAAGGTCAGCGTCCTGCTCGATGGCGCCTGATTCACGTAAGTCAGAGTTAACCGGACGTTTATCAGCGCGTTGCTCCAACGAACGGTTAAGCTGCGACAGTGCCACAACAGGCACATTCAATTCTTTTGCCAGCGCCTTGAGCGAGCGGCTAATTTCGGCGATCTCAAGAGTACGGTTATCCTGCAAGCCAGGCACACGCATCAGCTGGAGGTAGTCGACCATAATCATAGAAAGCCCACCGTGTTCACGTGCGACGCGCCGGGCACGGGAGCGAACTTCGGTTGGCGTCAGGCCTGAGCTGTCGTCGATGTACATGTTCTTCTTCTGCATCAGAATCCCCATGGTCGACGAAATGCGTGCCCAGTCTTCGTCATCCAGCTGACCCGTACGGATCTTAGTCTGGTCAACGCGGGAAAGCGACGCCAGCATACGCATCATCAATTGTTCAGCAGGCATCTCCAACGAGAAGATCAGTACGGGCTTTTCCTGATCCATGGCAGCGTTTTCACACAGGTTCATCGCAAACGTGGTTTTACCCATGGAAGGACGGGCAGCGACGATGATGAGGTCTGAGCCTTGCAGGCCAGCTGTCTTCTTGTTCAGGTCAGTAAAACCGGTCGACACACCGGTTACACCATCTTGTGGTGACTGAAACAGGAGCTCGATACGCTCAAGGGTTTTCGACAATACATTGTCGATGCTTTGTGGCCCTTCATTTTCAGAGGTCCGTGATTCGGCGATAGCAAAGACTTTACTTTCTGCCATGTCGAGCAAGTCTTCAGAGGTGCGGCCATCCGGTTCATACCCTGCATCAGCAATTTCGTTTGCCACGCTTATAAGGTTACGCACCATCGCACGCTCACGAACGATATCCGCATACGCGACAATATTCGCTGCACTGGGGGTGTTTTTCGCCAGCTCTGCCAGATACGCAAAGCCACCCACATCCTCAAGCTGGCTGTGCTTTTCAAGGTGCTCTGAAAGGGTAATCAGGTCGAGTGGCATGCCCGCATCCAACAGCTGCTTGGAGCTTTCAAAAATCAGGCGGTGGGGACGACTGTAAAAATCAGCAGCGACCACTTTTTCCGCTACGCTGTCCCAACGCTCGTTGTCGAGCATCAGGCCGCCCAATACAGACTGCTCAGCCTCCAGAGAATGCGGTGGCACTTTCAGGGCATCCACTTGACGATCTTTGGGTTTGCTGGAGTTGAATTGCTTGCTGCGTTGCTCTGCCATATTACCTATTACCTTGTCGATTCAACCGACATTATACCCAGAACATCTGGAGAATAACTATCGGTAGGGTCTTGTTAACCTTTTGTTTGATAATTTCACGTCTTGCTGACGAAAGGCGGGAAGATTCAGATAAAATGTTACCTCTGATGTGGCAATGGTAATCTCAATGGCGTCATCACTACTGAAACCGTCTCTTTTTTATCTGATGGCACTCCCCCTTTGTGCAAGCGCTGACACGTCTGATCCTTGGCAATCAGAAGTTGAGCTCGGCTTTCAGGCGCTTTCAGGCAACTCAGATTCAATGACCATCAATAGCCGATTGGGTATCAACTATACGGAAGGGCGTTATCGGCACTCGTCCGACGCCAAGTTCTTGCTGGTTGAAAAAGGCGGTGTAGAGGATAAGCGCAAGAGTGAGTTCGAAAGTCAGGCCAACTACAAATTTGACCCCACGCGCTATATATGGGGTAACGTCAGCTTTCTGGACGACAAATACGGTCCTTATTTCAAGGATTTGACGATGGCAGCCGGGTTGGGTTACCAAGCTATCTGGCAGGAAGACTTATCCTTGTTGCTCGAAATCGGCCCAGGTTACCGCTACCAGACACCTAACCTTGACAAAATAAAAAGTACGGATCTGATCCTGCCCTATGACGTAAAGGAAGCGATCCTTCGTGGTCAAGCCGAGTTGTCTTGGCAAATGACGAAGTCCGCATTGTTTGAAGGGCGTATTACCGCCATCAGTGGCCCAAGTAATACCAGTTTTGAAGCACGCGCATCGGTGTCCACCAGCTTGATAGATGACCTTGCGATCAAGCTTTCCACCACAAAAAAGTACATCAGTGAAGTACCGCCAGGCCTTAAGAACCTTGATTCAATTTTTACCGTGAATATGCTCTATAAGTTCTAGGTGCTGGGTGCTCTTAGGAATTCCACGCACAAAAAACCGGCCAAAAGGCCGGTTTCTTCAAAGCGACGGTGTGTCTGAATTACTCAGCAACAACGTTCAGCTTAACAGTCGCGAATACTTCAGAGTGCAGTTGCAGGCTGATTTCGTATTCACCAGTGTTACGCAGTGCACCTGCAGGCAGGCGAACTTCGCTCTTCGCTACTTCAACGCCCGCTGCAGTTACAGCGTCAGCGATGTCACGGGTACCGATAGAACCGAACAGTTTACCTTCGTCACCCGCTTTAGAAATGATTTCTACCACTTCCAGAGCAGCGACTTTCTCTGCACGTGCTTGTGCAGCAGCCAGTGCTTCAGCAACTTTCGCTTCCAGATCTGCACGACGCGCTTCGAAGTGCTCGATGTTAGCTTTCGTTGCCATTACTGCCTTACCTTGTGGGATAAGGAAGTTACGCGCGTAACCAGACTTAACTGTTACCTGATCACCCAGACCACCCAGGTTAGCGATTTTATCAAGCAGAATAACTTGCATTATCTATTCCTCTATTAACTTGGACAGTGGCCGATTACTGATGCTTGTCAGTGTATGGCAGCAGAGCCAGGTAACGTGAACGCTTGATAGCGCGTGCCAGCTGGCGCTGGTACTTAGCACGGGTACCAGTGATACGGCTAGGTACGATTTTACCAGCTTCAGTGATGTAGTTTTTCAGAGTCGCTACATCTTTGTAGTCGATCTCTTGTACGCCTTCTGCAGTGAAACGGCAGAATTTACGACGACGGAAGAAACGTGCCATGGGCTTATCTCCTGATCTAAATGTCTATAATGTTGTCGGCATGCAACACTAATTTACCGGTGCCGTTTCGGCTGGTCTGGTAAGCAAGAAACCCACTCACCTTAATGTTACTGCCTAAAGCTAAACGCTGTGTTTGGCTTTGCGACCCTTGCCCGCTCACGACTACCGGTAACCGGCAGTAGACTTGCCTTGGCAATCCAGCTTCCTGTTGTTCCGAACGGTGCTCAATCACAAAGTGACAATGAGGAATGCCGGCAGGACTCTGTTTCCGAACTGGGCCTTGGGCAATCACGCCTGCAAGCTCAATCCGATTGGTCATCAAATCCAATTACTCAGCTGCTGCTTCGTCTTCTTCAGATTGTACAGATACTTCTGCACGCTCTTCACGACGTGGTGCGCGCTCTTCTTTAGCCTTCATCATTACAGATGGCTCAGTGATAGCGCCTTTGGTACGCATGATCATGTTACGGATCACTGCATCGTTGAAGCGGAACGCAGTTTCCAGCTCGTCAATCACTGACTGCTCTGCTTCTACGTTCATCAGAACATAGTGTGCTTTGTGCAGCTTGTTGATTGGGTAAGCCAGTTGACGGCGACCCCAGTCTTCCAGACGGTGGATCTGACCACCTGACTCTTTGATAGAACCAGTGTAACGCTCGATCATGCCAGCAACTTGCTCGCTTTGATCAGGGTGCACCATGAATACGATTTCGTAATGACGCATTGGTTGCTCCTTACGGATTATTCAGCTTCCACGCTTGGCCCAGTCATCCAGCGGAAGCAAGGAACGAAAGTAAAAGACCGGGAATTTGGAGGCAGGATAGTACAGAATTGCGCCGCTAATAGCAACAAAAAGCACAACGCCCGGAGAAATAATTCACCGGGCGCTGCTCAGGTTGAAAACCTTGTATTTTCGCGTTGTTACCCGCGACGCTGGCGCACTGCTTCAAACAGGCAGATACCGGTTGCCACCGACACGTTCAGACTGGAAACACTGCCTGCCATTGGGATGCTGATCAGATCATCACAGGTCTCGCGCGTCAGGCGGCGCATACCATCACCTTCTGCGCCCATCACAATCGCCAACGGGCCGGTTAATTTGGCGTCATACACGTCATGGGTCGCTTCTCCCGCCGTGCCGACAAACCAGATGCCCTTTTCCTGCAGTGCGCGCATGGTGCGTGCGAGGTTGGTCACGCGGACCAAAGGCACCACTTCCGCAGCGCCTACCGCCACTTTGCGTGCGGTGGCATTCAATTGTGCTGATTTGTCTTTCGGTACAATAACCGCGCACACGCCCGCGGCATCGGCGTTACGCAAACACGCTCCCAGATTGTGGGGGTCGGTCACACCATCGAGTACCAGTAACAATGGGTTCTCTTTGCCATCCAGAATGGCATCAAGATCGTTTTCATTGTATTGACGGCCAGGTTTCACCCGGGCAATCAAGCCCTGATGCGACGCCCCTTTGGCTTTGTCGTCCAGCGCTTTACGGCTCATTTCCTGTAGGGTAACGCCCAGACGGGTCAATTCATTCAGCACAGGCAACATGCGTTCGTCCTGGCGGCCTTTCAGTACGAAGACCTCAATAAAGCGCGATGGATCTGAATCCAGCACGGCTTTGACGGCATGAATGCCGTAAATCATTTCATTGCTCATGGGTTACTTATTTTTCTTGCCTGTTCTTGCCGGTTTGCTTTTCTGCGCTTTTTTCTTGCGCGCCTTTTCCGCCTTGGTTTTCTTTCTCGCCGGATTGTCGCTTTTGCCGCCACGCTTACCCGTTGGCGCTTTGTCGCCCTCCGCTTTTGGAATGGCGCCACGTTTCAGTTGCTGGCGGACAGACATACGCTCTTGTCTTGCCTCAGGGTTCTTACCTGACTCCGCACGGCCTTTCTTAGCTTTATTGCGAGCGGTTTTACCGGCACCACGTGCTTTACGTGTCGTACCTTCCAGTTCGAAATCGATCATCCTTTCATCAAGGTTGACGGATAATACTTTGACCGTCACCTGATCGCCAAGCCGGAATACACGGCCAGAGCTTTCACCCACCAGCTTTTGCTGCACCATGTCGTAGTTGTAATAATCGTTGTCAAGGTTTGAGATATGTACCAACCCATCGATGTGCAAATCATTGAGGCGGACAAAGAACCCAAAACCGGTCACGTTGGCAATGGTGCCTTCCATAACATCACCGACGTGATCCTGCATGTATTCACATTTGAGCCAGTCTGACACATCGCGGGTCGCATCATCAGCACGGCGCTCCGTCATCGAGCATTGCTCGCCCATCACGTCCATGTCGTCAAAGGAGTAGTGATAGCCACCGGTCGGAGTCCAGCGATCAGTATTGCGCCCTTCCTGTTTGGCAATCAGGTATTTGATGGCACGGTGCAGCAACAAATCCGGATAACGGCGGATTGGCGAAGTAAAGTGGGCATACTGTTTCAGCGCCAGACCAAAGTGCCCAGCGTTGTCAGCCTGGTACACTGCCTGCTTCATGGAACGCAGCAGCATGGTCTGGATCAGTTCCTGATCCGGGCGTCCGGCAATTGCATGCGCCAGTTTGGCGTAATCGGTCGGGGATGGCTCAAGACCGCCTTCCAGCGTCAGCCCGAGCTCACCGAGAAAATCTTTAAAACCGGTCAGGCGCTCTTCGCCCGGCGCTTCGTGTACCCGGTAAAGTGCAGGCTCTTTGGCTTTTTCGACAAAACGGGCAGAGGCGATGTTCGCCAGAATCATACATTCTTCGATGATCTTGTGGGCATCGTTACGCTCAACCGGCACAATGCGCTCAATCTTGCGCATGGCATTGAAGATGAACTTGGTTTCCACTGTTTCGAACTCAATCGCACCACGCTGCTCACGCGCGGCTTTGAGTGCTTTGTACATGCGGTTTAGCTCTTCAATGTGTGTTACCAGCGGCGCATAACGCTCACGAAGCGCTTCATCACCTTCCAGCATCGCTGCCACTTTGGTGTACGTCAGGCGAGCATGGGAGTTCATTACCGCTTCATAATGTTTGTAGCCAGACAGCTTGCCCGATTCAGAGATGGTCATCTCACACACCATGCACAGGCGATCGACCTGCGGATTCAGTGAACACAAGCCATTCGACAGCACCTCCGGCAGCATGGGGATGACCTGCGAAGGGAAGTAAACTGAATTACCACGGTTTACCGCTTCTTTATCGAGCGCTGAATCCGGACGGACATAGTAACTGACGTCCGCAATCGCGACATAAAGACGCCAGCCGCCGGACTTTTTCTTCTCACAGAAAACCGCATCATCAAAGTCGCGGGCATCTTCGCCGTCAATGGTGACCAATGGCAGGTCACGCAAATCGACCCGCCCTTTTTTGGCTTCTTCCGGCACCTGGTCGGTAAAGCTTTTGACTTGCTTTTCTACGTCCTGCGGCCACACGTGTGGGATATTGTGGGTGCGCAAGGCGATTTCAATTTCCATGCCCGGCGCCATGTTTTCACCCAGCACTTCCACCACGCGGCCAACCGGGTTGTATTGACGGGTCGGGCGCTGGAGGATCTCAACCACCACCACATTGCCCATACGCGCGCCTTTTCGCTCGTCCTGCGGAATCACAATGTCCTGACCAAGGCGGGAGTCATCCGGCACCACAAAACCCATGCCGTTTTCCACAAAATAACGGCCAACAATCTGCCCTTTGCGCTCTTCCAATACACGCACAACGCGGGCCTCTTTGCGGCCACGTTTATCGGTACCGGCAGGTTGGGCCAGAATGAAGTCACCGTGCATGACCTGTTTCATCTGATGGTGTGGCAGCAGCCAGTCTTCCCGGTTCCCTTTACCTTCCGGACGCAGGAAGCCAAAACCGTCACGGTGGCCAATCACGGTGCCTTTCACCAAATCCAGACGTTCTGGCAGGGCATAGCACTGACGACGGGTGAAAATCAGCTGGCCATCGCGCTCCATCGCACGCAGGCGGCGACGCAAGCCTTCGTATTCTTCATCGCTGCGCAGGCCCAGCACTTCAAAGAGCTGGTCACGGCTAACCGGTGTGGTAAAGCCTTTAATCACAGTGAGAAGATGTTCACGGCTCGGCACAGGATTGTCATATTTTTCTGCTTCACGCCCCAGAAAAGGGTCGTTGCTGTGTAGGTGTTTGTCTTGAGACATATAAGGTTCCCGTTAGCGACATTGGCTTATCAAGTATATCGCTTAAATATAAAGAAATTGGGTGTCCGCAAGCATTGCCAGTAAAAATTAGCAAGCTATCTCACATGGTGAAAATCAGTGCGGACGAACAGGGATGAGAAGGTGCTGCAGGTCATCATTGCCTGACACCAGGTCATGAAGTGTGTATTTATCCATCTCGGCAAGAAATGCCGTCAACGCTTTCGCAATCGCAGTTTTCAGTCGACAGGCAGGCGTGATATGGCAGTTTTGTGGTGCGCAGTTGACAAGTTGCAATGGCTCCAGTGAACGTATCACATCGCCAATGACTATCAATTCCGCTGGCTTGCCGAGTCGGATCCCCCCGTTTTTTCCCCGTACGGCTTCTACAAAGCCGGCCTGACTCATACGGTGTATTATTTTGACCATATGATTGCGGGAAACCCCATACTTCTCAGTGACCACCGTAATGCTGGTCAATTCTCCGGGAGGCAGCATAGCCAGATACATGAGCGCCCGAAGGCCATAATCCGTAAAGCTGGTTAATTGCACGTTTTCAAATCTCCTTGCGCGTATTGTACCTTTATCTGAGACAAAAGGCGCGTACTCTCTGATTTTCTTTTGTTTCTGTTTTGCGTATTCCCCTTTAAGCGATCCAGCAAGCAAATAGGGGTTGATCTAAACATTCATTTCAGATACAACTTATAACATGCATTTTAGATATCACTTTAAAATCATAATTAGGTCACACTATGCTCAACGAAAAAACCATTGAAATTGTAAAATCTACGGCACCATTACTTGCTGAGACAGGCACTAAACTGACCGAGCATTTTTATACTCGTATGTTCAGCCACAACCCCGAACTGAAAGACATCTTTAATATGAGCAACCAGTTTACGGGGGCACAACGTGAAGCGCTGTTTAATGCCGTTTATGGCTATGCGGCAAACATTGATAACTTGCCGGCTTTGCTGCCTGTTGTGGAAAAAATCGCGCAGAAACACGCAAGTTTTAATATCACAGCGGACATGTACTCTATCGTCGGTGGTCATTTACTGGCGACGATAGACGAGCTGTTTTCACCCGGTCAGGAAGTGCTGGATGCATGGGCTGAAGCCTATGGTGTGCTGGCGCAGGTTTTCATCAACCGTGAAGAAGAAATCTATCATCAAAACGAAACATCAGAAGGCGGATGGCGTGGCACCCGCACCTTTAAGCTGATCAGCAAAACACCTGAAAGCGAGGTGATTACCAGCTTTATCTTCGAACCCGTTGATGGTAAACCAGTGACAGGTTTCGAGCCTGGACAATATATCGGTATCTACCTCAAACCTGAACAATTCGAGAACCAGGAGATCCGTCAGTACAGCCTGTCTGCTGCACCAAACGGCAAAACCTACCGTATCTCTGTGAAACGTGAACCTCAGGGCACGGTATCCAACTACCTGCACGATCACCTGAATGTGGGTGACACCGTCGAACTGGCACCACCAACCGGCGACTTCTTCTTCAAATCAGAGAAGAACACACCGATTGCGCTGATTTCTGCCGGTGTAGGCTTAACACCTATGCTATCAATGCTGGAATCTGTGTCTGGTCAGCACGGTGCACAGATCAACTGGTTACATGCTGCTGAAAACGCCAGCCACCACGCGTTTGGTGAGCACATTGATTCACTGCTTAAAGCACATGGCAATGCGCGCCGTGACGTATGGTACCGCGAACCTTCAAGCACTGACTTGCCAGGTGAACAGTTTGACCATACCGGCCTGCTAGACGTGAGCAAAGTAGAAGGACTAACCGAAGATGCAACCCGCGAATTCTACCTGTGCGGCCCTGTTGGCTTCATGCAGTTTGTCGCCAAACAGTTGATTGATGCAGGCGTAGACAAAGACCGTATTTTCTACGAGTGCTTTGGCCCACATAAGGTGATTTAATTGCCTTCCCTTTCATGCAAAATGCCCGCGAAATGCGGGCATTTTTGATGTTATCGAAAGCAGTATACTACCAATAAGTATCACGCCGCTTGGCACGTGCAATAACATTGCGCGGCATTTTGTTTTCAAGCGCCTGGCGTAATAAAGCAATACGGTTATGGGTCGATGGGTCTGAGGTGATGGTGTGATATAACCAGCGGTAGGCATCTTCATAGTCAAGTGGGCTACCGTGATCTGCCACCAACAACTCTGCCAGCTGTAACCGTGCACGGGTATTCCCCAGTGAAGCCGCCTCCCGAAGATACGGGATCGCACGCTCTTTATCCTGCTGCACCAAAGTGCCTTTCGCATAGTAACGCCCAAGCTGTTCCAACGCCGCAGGCAATCCTTGCTGCGCGGCAATTTGCATATAATACACCCCGGTCTCGACATCTCTGTCGACACACACGCCCCATGCCAGCATATCACCATAAAGAAACTGATAAGCCGGGGATTCGACGCGGATAGCACGGGCTTCGATATCCTGCAGAAGCTGGCAATCATCTTCTTTAACTTTGTTAAGGTGGCGATTGGTCTCAAACAGGCGGATCAATTGCGACTCTTCATACACAGGAAGAGCCGGGCCAATTTCGGCTTTCGCAAAAGGGCTGGCTAGCATCATGGATATAAATAAAGTACGCAGCTTCATGCCTTCCTACTATTCAAGGGTTATCTGAGCCTGTGTGTTTGCCTAACTTATATCGGCAAGGATTTGCCGAACTTTATCTTTTCCCGGCGAAAAATTTCCCTTACCTGATATCCTCAGTATAAGTGCAATCGGGCAAAAAAAAACCAGCCCTGATGAAGGCTGGTTTCTTCTCACCAATAACCGGTTAAGATGCGAAAGGGTGCACCTTAATGATGGTTTCATTACGATCTGGGCCGGTAGAAATAATGTCTACAGGCACGCCAGTCAACTCTTCGATGCGCTTGATGTAGTCCAACGCTGCCTGAGGCAACTCTTCAATCGACTTGGCACCGAAGGTGTTTTCACTCCAACCCGGCACAGTCTCATAGATTGGCGTGATGTTTTCGTAATCGTCTGCAGCCATTGGCGAAACAGTCAGGATGGTACCGTCTGCTTTCTGATAGCCAGTACAGATCTTGATTTCTTCCAGACCATCCAGCACATCCAGCTTGGTCAGACAGAAACCAGAAATAGAGTTGATCTGGATTGCACGACGCATCGCCACGGCATCAAACCAGCCGGTACGGCGCAGGCGTCCAGTGGTCGCTCCAAACTCATGGCCCACCTCACCAAGGTGTTTACCCACAGGATCCTGCTTGTCCTTACCGTCGTACAGCTCAGTCGGGAAAGGACCGGAACCCACACGGGTGCAGTAAGCTTTCGCAATGCCCAGAATGTAACCCAGATGGCGAGGACCAAAACCAGATCCTACTGCAACGCCACCAGCAGTGGTGTTCGAGGAGGTCACGTATGGGTAAGTGCCGTGGTCGATATCCAGCAGCGTGCCTTGCGCACCTTCAAACATGATCTTGTCACCACGCTGACGTGCATCATCCAGCTCCTGAGTGACATCGATAACCATGCTGGTCAGGATGTCCGCTTGCTCCATCACTTTTGCCAGCGTCTCTTCATAGCTTACTGGCTCAGCTTTGTAGAAATGCTCCAACTGGAAGTTGTGCAGCTCCATCACTTCTTTAAGCTTCTCGGCAAACGCTTCTTTATCAAATAGGTCACCAACACGCAGACCGCGACGGGCGACTTTGTCTTCATACGCAGGACCAATGCCGCGACCGGTAGTACCGATAGCTTTCGCGCCGCGCGCTTTCTCACGCACCATATCCAGTGCGATATGATAAGGAAGAATTAGCGGACAAGCTTCTGACAGGAACAGACGCTCACGAACAGGAATGCCCCGTGCTTCCAGTTCACCCATTTCTTTCATCAGGGCATCTGGGGAAAGCACGACACCGTTGCCGATGATACATTTCACGTTGTTGCGAAGAATACCAGAAGGAATCAAGTGCAGAACGGTTTTCTCACCGTCAATGACAAGGGTGTGACCTGCGTTGTGACCACCTTGGTAACGGACGACGTACTGAGCGTCTTCAGTCAACAAATCGACGATTTTACCCTTACCTTCGTCACCCCACTGGGTGCCAAGAACGACTACGTTATTACTCATCTTTTCCAGTCAGTTGATGATTAAAACGGGATTCTAGCACCATCGTTTGAAGGATGCAGTCATTTTTTGAGCGCCGTCCTGTTTATGGCTAATGGGGTGTCACAATTTTTTGCCTTTTCAATTTACTTGGCCGGCCACATCATATAGGCGATCACTGCGCCTGCGACAACTAAACATCCACCTACCCGACGCAGGGTACTATCGGGTAACAAACTCATTTCTTTTACCATCTCCCGCCATTTTTGTGGCACCAGCATCGGTCCCAGTCCCTCAACAACCAATACCAGCCCGATAGCGAGCCATATCGACTTACCCATTTTTTCTCTCATTTTGTTTGGATAAAAAAAGACAAGGCAGCGTGCCTTGTCTTTTCCATTCTGCCATCAAATCAGGATCAGTTAACCTTCAGTTTTGGCTCTTTCATGTACTGGAAGAACTCACTGTTCGGGTCAACCACCATGATATCACCCTTATTGTTGAAGCTTTTCTCATACGCTTGCAACGAGCGCAGGAAGTGATAAAACTCTGGCGCTTTGTTGAAGGTGTCAGCATAGATTTTTGCCACTTCAGCGTCCGCTTCACCACGCGTCACACGCGCGGTTTTTTCTGCTTCCGCCAGCACAGTAGCCACTTCCAGCTCAGCCTGGGCACGGATAACTTCCGCTTTCTCACGACCTTGTGAACGGTGACGACGAGCGACAGTTTCACGTTCTGCACGCATACGTGCATAAATCGACTCACTGATCTCATCCGGCAGGTTGATCTTCTTGATACGAAGGTCAATCACTTCGATACCAATATCGTTCGCGCCTTCCTGAAGTTCAGACAGAACATCAGCCATCACCTGTTCACGCTTCTCAGACACAATCTCTTTGATGGTCTTTGAACCGATTTCTGCACGCAGGCCATCCGCCACTTTACGCTGCAACAGCGCTTCAGCAGTTAAACGGTTACCGCCACCGGTGGTGAGGTAGTACTGTCCGAAGTCTTTAATGCGCCATTTCACGTAAGAGTCAATGATGACGTCTTTTTTCTCAGACGTGACGAAGCGATCTGACTGATCATCCATGGTCTGGATACGTGCATCCAGTAACTTAACACGATCAAACAGTGGCACTTTGAATTGCAGGCCCGGCCCATAAATACGCGCCATATCGTCATCGGTTTTCAAAACCCGGCCGAAGCGGATCACAATACCACGCTCACCTTCTTTCACCACGAAGACAGACATCAGGCCGACAACGATCGATACGATGATGAGAGGAATTAATAATTTACGCATAATTAATATCTCCCCTGACGTGTGGTCGACTGACGGGTATTGACGTTCGGTAAGGCGGGCTGGGTAGCACGCTCCAACTCAATGCCATAGCCTGCGGCACTGTTGCTGTCCGATGAAACATTGCGCTGTGCTGGAGACTGGCTCATCAGTTTATCCAAAGGCAAGTAAAGCAAGTTGTTGCTCCCTTCCTGAGAATCAATCAACACCTTACTGGTATTGCCGAACACCTTTTCCATCGTCTCAAGATACAATCGGTTACGCGTAACTTCCGGCGCAGCTAAATACTCCGGTAACAGTTTCTCAAACTGTGCAACGTCACCTTGTGCCTCATTAACTGTTTTCTCTTTATAACCCAAGGCTTCTTTTTTCAGACGCTCAGCACGACCGGTTGCTTTGGGCAAGATGTCATTACGATAGGCTTCCGCTTCACGGATGAAACGCTCTTCATCCTCCCGAGCTGCGATGGCGTCATCGAATGCATCTTTCACCTGCTCCGGCGGACGGGCAGTGTCAAAGTTTACATCGACCACCAACAGGCCCATGTCGTAACGATCCACGATGCGGTTGATTTCCACTTCCGTGCGTTCACGGATTTCCTGACGGCCCGAAGTCAGGATTTGGTCCATCACTGCATCACCGATCACCGCACGCAATGCGGAGTCCGTGGCCTGACGCAGACTGTCATCCGCGTTAGTGACCGAGAACAGATATTTCGCCGGATCAGCCACGCGATATTGCACGTCCATTTCAACGCGCACGACGTTTTCATCTTTGGTCAGCATATCGCCGGAGCCACGCAACGAACGGATTGCCTGCACGTTTACCGGTGTCACCTCATCGATAAACGTCGGTTTCCAGTTCAGGCCAGGTTGGACGATACGGTCATATTCACCGAAACGCAATACAACACCACGCTCCGCTTCACCGATAGTGTAAAAGCCTGATACACCCCAGATAACTGCACCCACAACGGCAATGATGCCCAAACCAGCGGCACTGCCGCCACCAAAAGACGGCCCTTTGCCGCCAAATAATCCGCTCAGTTTGCGGCTCAGCTTGCCAAACACCTCGTCGAGGTCTGGCGGCCCTTGGTCACGACCCCCGCGGTTCCCCCACGGGTCTTTGTCCTGACCGCCATTATTTCCTGGCTCATTCCACGCCATTAGAGCACTCCATCAGTATGATATGACGATAGTTTTTATACTGTAACAGTCTGTCAGTTGACGATAAAGTCACCCAACTCACTGCCTTCCCGTTTTTTCAACCTCAACCAGTCAGTTTGAGGCAGCCGCACATCGACCAGCAAATGTCCATCCTGCTCGTATTCTTCGTGCGTGATACACCGCAACTGACAGAATTTACTGTGCATTCTGCCAATAGCCGCAGGCGGAATACGTAAGCGGTAGCTTACCATAGTCCCTGCCAGCCTCTCGGTCAGTGCCTCAAAAAGAAGATCTATGCCCTGATCTGCAAGTGCTGACACCCAGACAATACGAGGAAGTCCGTCTTCATCACGTTCGATACGCGGAACAGTATCTTCCATATTGTCGATTTTGTTCATCACCAGCAGCATCGGTACTTCATGCGCGTCGATCTCTTCCAGCACCACATTGACCGCGTCAATGTTCTCACGGAAACGGTCATCACTGGCGTCCACCACATGCAACAGTAACGTTGCTTCCTGCGTCTCCTGCAACGTTGCCTTAAATGCAGCAACCAAGTCATGTGGCAGATGACGGATAAAACCGACCGTATCGGCCAGGATAGTGTCACCTACGTCCTCGACCTCAATCTTGCGCAGCGTCGGATCCAGTGTTGCAAACAACTGGTCTGCAGCGTACACCCCCGCTTCAGTAATGCGGTTGAAGAGCGTGGACTTTCCGGCATTGGTGTATCCTACCAATGACACAGTAGGAACTTCAGCACGGCTTCGTGCCCGTCGGCCCTGTTCCCGTTGTTTGGAGACTTTCTCAAGTCTACGCAGAATAGCTTTAACACGATCACGCAATAAACGACGGTCTGTTTCCAGCTGGGTTTCACCCGGACCACGCAGACCAATCCCGCCCTTCTGACGCTCTAAGTGCGTCCAACCACGAACGAGTCGGGTTGAAAGGTGGCGGAGCTGCGCCAACTCGACCTGTAATTTACCTTCATGGGTACGGGCCCGTTGGGCAAAGATATCCAGGATCAGACCGGTGCGATCGAGCACCCGGCATTTGACTAAACGCTCGAGGTTTCGTTCCTGCGCAGGAGACAGCGCATGGTTGAAGATCACAATATCTGCCCCGGTCATCTGGACGACATCTGCAATCTCGAGGGCTTTACCTTCACCGACGAAGTATTTGGAATGCGGGGCTTGCCTGCTGCCTGTAATAGTTTGCAGCCTGCTAACCCCCGCTGACGATACCAGCATTTCAAATTCGCTGAGATCTTCCCATTCGCCTTCCTGGGTAAAGTTGATATGAACTAAAACAGCCTGTTCACCGGCTTCGTAACGGTCAAACAAGCG
Source organism: Grimontia sp. THUN1695 (assembly GCF_059704325.2). NCBI lineage: Bacteria > Pseudomonadati > Pseudomonadota > Gammaproteobacteria > Vibrionales > Vibrionaceae > Grimontia > Grimontia sp. THUN1695. Next base: position 2,662,982 of record NZ_AP046577.1, read on the forward strand.
ATCAACTCCTTACCAAGGGATTGTTACTCCTCAGTTTTTTCTTGCTGACGTTCGGTAGGCGAACGCTCAGAGCTGGTGTGATGGTGGTTCACTGGACGCGCGGGCACCACAGTAGAAATCGCGTGCTTATAAACCATTTGGTTGACCGTGTTTTTCAACAGGATCACAAACTGATCAAAAGACTCAATCTGGCCCTGAAGTTTAATACCGTTTACCAAATAAATAGAAACCGGTACACGTTCACGACGCAGTGCATTCAGAAATGGGTCTTGTAGAGATTGCCCCTTAGCCATTTTTAATTTTCCTTATTGGTTTGTAGTTGTAGTAGCAACAAAAAGATCAACAACGCCGCTTACAACAGCACAGAGTATACCTGTCTCTTCCCGGATCAGATCAGACACTTTGTGACTGTTTGTAACGATAGCCCGGCATCGTCGCTATCAAGCCACGTCAGATTATCCCAGCTGCGAAGCCAGGTGATCTGACGTTTGGCCAACTGACGGGTTGCGCACACACCGCGATAAACTGCATCGTCAAGCGAGCAGCTACCCGCCAAATAATCCCACATCTGTCGGTACCCGACGCAACGTATCGATGGCATATCCGGGTTCAGATCGCCACGATCAAACAATGCACGGACCTCCTTCTCGAAGCCGGCTTCCATCATTTTGTGGAAACGTAACTCGATTCGGCGATGCAGATCTCCCCTTTCCTTAGGGGCTATAGCAAACTGATGAACCTCATATGGCAAGGGTTCACCTTTGGTTTCGGTCAACTCAGTGAGAGTTTTACCCGAAATACGAAAAACTTCCAGCGCTCTCGACAATCGTTGAGGATCATTCGGGTGAATCCTCGCTCCTGCGACAGGGTCTACTTTGCACAACGCTTCGTGCAGCGCCTGCCAACCATGCTCCTTTGCTTCCTGCTCAATTTTAGCGCGGATCACTGGATCCGCGGGTGGCAATGGCGACAGGCCTTCCAATAATGCTTTGAAATAAAGCATGGTACCACCCACCAAAAGGGGGATTCTCCCTTTTGCAACGATCTGTTCCATTTCGCGTAACGCATCAGCGCGAAAATCCGCCGCCGAATAGGCTTCTGACGGATCACGGATATCAATTAACCGGTGTGGCGCCAGCGCCAGCTCTTCCGTTGTCGGCTTGGCTGTGCCGATATCCATGCCCCGATAGATCAACGCGCTGTCCACACTGATTATATCAACGGGAAATTGTTTTCTCAGCGCAATCGCCAAGTCGGTTTTCCCTGAGGCTGTCGGCCCCATTAAAAATATTGCCTTGGGCAATGGCTTAATCATGATTAAACGCTTCTATAGCCGCCGCCACGTCAACCGGACGCAGCAAGACGGAATAATGTTCTGCCAGCGCACCCTGCCAGCAATTTTCTAACTCAGTGAGCAGTGTAACGGATTGCGACAAGCTGTAGGCATCGGTTTTTTGCACTGCCTGTCCTGTCAGCCATGTTGAAAGCGAGGACATATCAAGCTTCTTCCCTGAACGGGTTAAAAAAGCCATTAATGCCGGAATGAATTGCTGCAAGTTGTGATGACGGAAAGGTTGACAGACTGCCATCACCATCACTTGGGACGCTGATTTCTTGCGAAGCAAAATCCCAAATTGCTGAAGCAACGGTTCATACAAGGCAACCAGTTCCAGCTCTTCAGCTGATGCGGGCAATGCCTGAGGGATTAACAGGGGTTGGGCTTTCAAGCCTTCTTCCAGCCCTGCCTGGCGAAACTTCCCCAAAACCGCCAGATACGCGGCCGCATCAAGATCCAGTAAGGCAATGCCTTCTTCACGTTGCAACAACAGGTATTTCGCGTTCACGACCGTTAACGCCTTGCCGAGTCCCTGTGCAGCATGGCCTGTCGACACCGACGCTTGGGGCGCGGAAGGTGTGAAGACAGCTGACGCTTCCGCAATCTCTCTGACAGGATCAGGCTCGACTGGCGTTGTCATCAATGCCTGATACACGTTTTTCTCGCGACGGGACGGGGCGCTGTTACCCAGGAAGTCACGATGCTGCCCACTACTGCCACCACTTGATCGACCCGCTGACGACTGACTAAAGCCGGATGCCCGGGATGGCTGCCCGGACGCTTGCGGCCGCCACTCTGAGTATTCCGCTTGCCCGGGATAATTGGAATAGGCAGAGGCTTTGACGCCCTTGTCCTTTTTTTCAACACCCTGCAGGGCTGGGTTGCCTGTGGTCTCGTTGTCGTTTTCATTATCGACAAAGTCCAGCATGGGAGTATGCTCCGCCACAACCTGCATAAGAGCATCAGCGACGGCCTGATAGATAAAATCATGTACCAGACGCGCCTGATGAAAACGCACTTCGTGCTTGGCGGGGTGCACATTCACATCGACCTGGTGTGGGTCAATATCAATATACAGCACATAAGCAGCAAACTGATCAGGACGAAGGGAAGCTTCATACCCCTGGCGGATAGCGTGATTGATGAGCTTGTCCTTCATCATCCGCTTGTTCACAAAGCAGTGCTGGATATCGTTTTGCGCCCGCGCCCCTTCCGGAGTACAGATCCAGCCTTGCAGGGTTAAACCCTGGTGCTCAAGGCTGACTTCCACCGCGGTTTTGACAAACTGGGGGCCACACACCGCTGCCAAACGCTTTTCACGCTGTACATCGTTAGTTGCCGCCCGGTACTGGCGGACAATGGTGCCATTGTGGCGAAGGGTAATGGCGACATCAAAACGGCTGAGTGCAATGCGTTTGAGCAGCTCATCAATATGGCCAAATTCGGTTTTATCCGTGCGCAGGAACTTGCGTCGGGCAGGTGTATTAAAAAATAAGTCCACCACCTCAACGGTGGTACCAACCGGATGCGCCGCAGGCTTGACCTTCACCGCCATATCTCGCCCTTCAGCATAGGCTGACCAGGCTTCGGACTGGGTGACTGTGCGGGATGTCAGAGTCAGGCGCGAGACCGAGCTGATACTCGCCAGCGCTTCGCCCCGAAAGCCAAGGCTGATGATCGCTTCCAGGTCATCCAGACAGGTAATTTTGGAGGTCGCATGCCGGCTGAGTGCCAGCTCAAGCTCTTCTTTGGCAATGCCCGAGCCGTTATCCCGGATGCGGATAAGTTTGCTGCCGCCTTTTTCGATATCAACATCAATGCGGGTCGCCCCCGCATCAATGCTGTTTTCAACAAGCTCTTTGACCACAGATGCCGGCCTTTCAACCACTTCGCCCGCCGCAATCTGGTTTGCCAGACGGGCAGGTAAGATTTGAATTGCCATGCTTAGCTCCCGGGAATGATCAAGGTCTGGCCAATAGCCAGTTCATCTGAACGCAATTTATTGGCACGACGGATACTGTCGACAGAGACACCATAATTGCTGGCGATTTTACCCAGATATTCTCCGCGTTTCACTTTGTGTTGCTTGTCCTTGGGTTTCACACCCACAATTTTCAGTTTCTGGCCAATCGCAAGCTCATCCGAACGCAGTTTGTTGGCGCTTCGGATACTCGACACAGACACATCATACTTCTGGGCAATCTTGCCAAGAAACTCACCGCGCTTCACGGTGTGCGTTACTGTCTCGCCTGCACTGGCAGGTATTGAACGGCTACCCGGTGATGTGGACACCAGGGCGCCGACATTGACATTCGGTACAGTCAGCACCTGCCCCACGTTTAATGTGTCTGACTTCAGGCCATTTGCCGCTTTGATGGCGGAGATTGAGCTGCCATATTTTTTCGCGATGACGGACAACGACTGACCGGATGTCACCTTGTGCTTAATGCCGTTTTTACGGGCGGCCATCAAAGTACCATCCGGCGGAAACGCTTCAAAATAGCTCAACACACCTTTGTAAACCGCGTTAGCAATCTTGTTCTGGTGGCTGGTGCTCAGCAGCAATTTCTCTTCCTGAGGGTTGGTAATAAAGCCGGCTTCGACCAACAAAGAAGGAATATCCGGTGATTTCAGCACCGCCAAACTGGCATGTTCAGGGCTGGATTTATGAAGTTTGGTGACTTTGCCGATTTCTTTCAGCACGCGGACAGCAACATCATAACCTTCTTTCTGGGAGTTGCTGAACTGGAGATCCAGCACGGCACGGCTCAGGTATTCGTCCCGGTTATCGTTAAGCAGCGCCCCGCCACCCAGCAGGTTGGATTGCTCTTCGTGTCTCTCAATCCAGCGGCCTATTTCACTATTGGCACGACGGCGGGACAACACCCAAACTGATGCACCGCGTGGTTGCGGCTTGTGGAAACCATCGGCATGGATAGACACCAGCAGATGCGCACCTTGCTTTCTCGCAATCTCAGAACGCTTGTTAAGGTCGACAAAGTAATCACCGTTACGTGTCAGTACCGCTTTCATACCCGGTATTGCATTAATCTTGGCGGCAACCTGACGGGAAATCGCCAATGTCACATGTTTCTCATACTTCCGCCGGGGGCCAACTGCACCGGGATCATTACCACCGTGACCAGGATCGATTGCAATGATGATGTCATCGGTTCCAAACGGCAATGCAGCCTGCGCTTCTGTTGCTGCCGCAGGCTTAACCGGTGTCGTGGTCGCAGCAGTATCGCTGTGCGGAATATCGATCACCAGTCGGTGGCCATACTCTTCACTGGGTGCAAGGGGAAACAGGCGAGGAACACTTTTGTCTTTCAGCTCAAATACCAGACGGGATGTCTTGTTGTCGGGTGGATTACTGTTGCGGATCTTAGTCAGTATTTTGCTGTCACTGACATTTTTTGGCAGTGTTATCGCCGTGGTGGTGTTCTTCAAATCCACCACCAAACGATCAGGCTTGGTCAGCGTGAAATAGGTATAAGAAGGCGCTTCAGCCAGATCCATCACTACCCGCGTTTCATGCGGCGCTGGCCAGATACGCATATTCTCCAGTACATTAGCCCATGCAGAAAACGCCGTCCCAAGCCACCCTATCACCCCTAATAACACGCCTCGCCAAAGCATAGGTTATTTCCACTCCAGTTTTGCAAGCAGCGCTTCACCAACAGGTGTGTTGGCATTGACCTGCACTGAGCGTTGTTTATCGTTGTATGTCAGTGTGATACTGATATCTGGCTGCGGCAACAGGCCTTTCCCTTTCTCGGGCCATTCCACCATACAAAGCGCGTCAGGCGTGAAGTAATCCCGGATTCCCATAAATTCCAACTCTTCCGGATCGGCAAGTCGATATAAATCAAAGTGGTAAACCTGCCAGCTCTCTAACTGATAGGGTTCGACCAAGGTGTAGGTGGGGCTTTTTACGTTTCCCCGATGACCCAAAGATTGAATAAAGCCGCGTGAAAACGTGGTCTTCCCGGCGCCCAAATCGCCATGAAGATAAATGGTGGTTTGCTGCGCACATGCCGCTGCAATAGCCGCGCCGAAGGCGACTGTTGCCTGCTCGTCAGCAAGCTCAGTCATAAAAGTCTGTGTCATGTTTCTCACTGCTTTATCTGCGGAAGCACTCAGTCTTCACTGCTGCATTTGTTTTATTGTTTTTCCAAGCCAAGGAAGCAAATCACTGGCCAACAGGCCACGCTCTCCTTGCCGTGCGGCAACGTCGGCCGCAGCACTATGTAAATACGCGCCAAAATTAGCGGCTTGTGTCAGCGACCGGGTCTGTGCCACGCACCCTGCAATCACGCCGGTCAACACATCCCCCATGCCTCCACTCGCCATACCAGGATTGCCTGCTGCCACAATATTTACTTCGCTGCCATCATAAACGATTGTACCCGCACCTTTAAGCACCACCACGCCACCATAACGTTTCTGTATCTCTTTGACGGCAGAAAAACGATCACGTTCAATTTCTGTTACACAACAACACAATAAATTTGCAGCCTCTCCCGGATGCGGCGTCAAAATCCAATTGTCAGAGTACGCAGGGCTTTCCGCCAATACATTCAACGCATCGGCATCAACCACCAGGGGTTTAGCTGATATCACCGCTTGCTCAAAGAGTTGTCTGGCCCAACTGGATGACCCCAACCCCGGTCCGACAGCAATCACATCCGCCCATTCACACTGCGTATTCAGGGAAGCCCGCCCTTCGCTTTCCTGCCACCAACGGGTCATTAACTCGGGTTGTCGGGACAGCAGGGCAGACACATGACTCTCATCGGTCAAAACCGCCACCAGACCAGCACCTACCCGCAAGGTGGCCTGGCTACAAAGGATAATGGCTCCGCCCATACCACGCTGGCCGCCAATACAAAGCACCCTGCCAGCATTGCCTTTATGTGCGCTTCGCCCTCTTACCGGTTCAAGCATTGCCGCACGTTGGCTATCCAGCAGTTTAGCGGAACATGGGATATGCACGGCAAATTCTTCACCAATACCAAGCCCATCATAGAGAATATCACCACAACAATCGCGTGCCTTACCGGTGAAAAGCCCCTGTTTGAGTGCTACAAAACTGACTGTAAGATCTGCCACAATCGCATCACCCCAAATGCGCCCGGTATCAGCATTAAGGCCACTGGGAAGATCGACAGCGATCACCGGACAATGCGCACGGTTAATGGCCTTTATAGCCGTGAGGTATCTCCCGGACACCTCACGACTGAGTCCGGTACCCAGCAAGGCATCAATGACAATATCAAACGCTCCGTCTGGCCATGCACCTTGATGGATCACGCCACCCGCATCAATGAATGCCTGCTGCGCGGTCCGGGCATCTCCCTGCAGTGCAGATGGATCGGTCAGCGACCAAAGCGTGACGGATAAACCCGCCTCTTTTGCCAACCTCGCCATCACATACCCATCCCCGCCATTGTTACCACTGCCACAACAAACCAGGATATTTTTGTCATCAGGATATCGGGTTCGCAATGCATTAAACGCCGCCTGACCCGCCTGCTCCATCAGGCTGTACATTTCAACACCAAGATCCGCTGCGATCTTGCGCTCTCCATTTCTGACCTGATCCGATCGGTAAAGCGAGTGTGGTAGACTTGCGCTCATCTTCGGTTTCTCTTGTGATCTTATGCCTGAATCTCGATCTTTATCGTCGATCAATTTAGCCCAACTTGCTGAAAATATCAGGCAATGGGGACGTGAACTAGGATTTCAGCATATTGGGATCACCGATGTCGATCTTCGTCAGCACGAAGCACAATTACAACGCTGGCTGGATAACGGCTATCACGGCGAAATGGATTGGATGGCACGCCATGGTATGATGCGCGCACGTCCTCAGGAACTGGTAGAAGGCACTGTGCGCGTGATCAGCGCACGGATGAATTACCTGCCACCAGATGCCGGATTTGCCAAAACACTGGACAACCCTTCCCTTGCCTATATCAGTCGTTACGCCCTGGGACGCGACTACCATAAGCTCATCCGCAACCGGCTGAAAAAGCTGGCACAGCGCATCGAAGAGGAAGTGGGGAAATTTGGTTATCGCCCGTTTGTCGACTCTGCTCCTGTGCTGGAGCGCCCATTGGCAGAAAAAGCCGGGCTTGGCTGGACAGGCAAGCATTCTCTGCTTTTAAGCCAAGACGTCGGCTCCTGGTTTTTCCTCGGTGAGCTACTGATTGATCTTCCCCTGCCTATCGATAAACCCTCTCAGGGCGATTGCGGTAAATGTGTCGCCTGCATGACCTCCTGTCCAACCGGCGCCATTGTGAATGAAACCGTTGTCGACGCAAGACGTTGCATCTCTTACCTGACGATAGAACTGGATGGGGAAATACCAGAAGCATTTCGCAAAGCCATAGGCAACCGCATCTATGGGTGTGACGATTGCCAGTTAGTTTGTCCTTACAACAGGGAAGCAGAACTCACCACTGAACCTGATTTCTATAGCCGGAACAGTCTGGTCCAGAAACCTTTAAAAGTGTTGTTTAGTTGGGATGAAACCACTTTTTTACAAGAGACTGAAGGGTCAGCGATTCGCCGCATAGGCCATGAAAAATGGCGCAGAAACCTATCGGTGGCAATGGGTAATGCTCCTTATGACCCTGAAATTGTTGAACTTCTTGAATCGGCCAAAGGATTCTCTGCTATGCTTGATCAGCATCTTGACTGGGCACTGGAGCAACAAATCAAGCGCCGCAATGAAAACGCAGTAGATGTCTTGCCTGCATCGACAAAACGACTGGTGAGAATCGTGAAAAAAGGGTTACCCCGGGATGCTTAGCAACCGGTACTGTGCACTACCACCCTCTAACCGGCGCTAAATACATGCAAAAACAAGACCTAGATTCACTTCTGCTGCGAAATGTGGAAAACCTTTTCAGTACGCCATAAAACAGTGCACACACACAAAGTTAAACACACTCTGTGAATAAATTCAGATAGAAATCACGAAAGGTGATAAAGCTGGGGATAAACGTTTGAAAAGACAACTTTCACAAAGAAAAATGCAATTAAAAACAATTAATTGAGAAAAGATTCATGCACAAGCATGAGTTTTCCACTGAGCAACATCCGCACAAATAACTCTGAGTAACATCACATCTTCTGATATTCATCAACGGCTTTACCCACAAGCAATACTTTGTGGATAACTCTGTTGAAAAACACCAAAAAATAGCGTTAAAGCTACTGCAATTACGTAATAAGTGCAAACAATGTTCTGATTGTGTTTGGGCTAGAGCATGCCCGGAGATAATGCTTCACAGCATTAAAGACAACGATCCGCTGCATCCATTACTGCTTGATACATGCTTTGCGGAGTGTTGGTGCTTACAGATGACATTCTGTAAGAAACTTGGAGCGACACACGGGGTTCGAACCCGTGACCTCAACCTTGGCAAGGTTGCGCTCTACCAGCTGAGCTAGTGTCGCATTCAAAGAGCGTCCGAAAAACTTCGGAAAAATTTGGAGCGATATACGAGGTTCCCGATCTCCAAGGCTTAGGCGTGACCTCAACCTTGGCAAGATTCCTTGCATTCGCATTTCTCAAAAAGAGAAATTAATTTGGAGCGACATACGAGGTTCGAACTCGTGACCTCAACCTTGGCAAGGTTGCGCTCTACCAGCTGAGCTAATGTCGCATTCTTTTTCCTGACATTCATCAGAAATTTTGTATTTTTTGGAGCGACACACGGGGTTCGAACCCGTGACCTCAACCTTGGCAAGGTTGCGCTCTACCAGCTGAGCTAGTGTCGCATCACAGTACCGGATAAAACCGGACTTTTTAAATTTTGTAGCGATATACGAGGTTCCCGATCTTCAAGGCTTAGGCGTGACCTCAACCTTGGTAAGGTTCCTTGTACTCGCGTTTCTCAAAAGGAGAAACTAATTTGGAGCGACATACGAGGTTCGAACTCGTGACCTCAACCTTGGCAAGGTTGCGCTCTACCAGCTGAGCTAATGTCGCATGATCACCCGACAATCCATCGGATCATACTGAATTTTGGAGCGACACACGGGGTTCGAACCCGTGACCTCAACCTTGGCAAGGTTGCGCTCTACCAGCTGAGCTAGTGTCGCTTTATCAAAGACATTTGTCTCTGTCAGGGCTGCGAATTATACGAAGAAAAATCCGGGATGCAAGACTCTAAATCCATAATTTTTGATTTTTCTTCGCATTGATTATTTTGCCGTCAGATCGTGAAGATCTTACTCCGGTAATAGCGCAGTTCCTCAATTGACTCCCGGATATCATCCAGCGCCAAATGCGCCCCTTGTTTTTTGAACCCTGACAGAACATCAGGCTGCCAACGGCGAACCAACTCTTTGATCGTGCTGACATCCACCGTGCGATAATGGAAAAAACGCTCCAGATCAGGCATATGTTTGTACAGGAATCGACGATCCTGCCCAACACTGTTGCCGCAGATCGGTGATACACCCGCAGGTACCCACTCTTGCAAAAACGCGATCGTTTCTTTGACCGCTTGCGCTTCGTTAATGGTACTTGCTTTCACACGTTCCACCAGCCCGCTGCGGGTGTGGGTCTTCGTGCACCACTCATCCATTTTCGCCAGTTCTTCGTCTGACTGGTGAATGGCTAAAACAGGCCCTTCAGCCAACACCTTCAGTTCAGCATCTGTCACTATGGTCGCGATCTCAATGACTTTATGCACTTCCGGGTCTAGCCCAGTCATTTCAAGATCAATCCAGATTAAATTCTTATCGCTGAAAGACATCCAAATTGCCTATTTTACAAGTAAACCATGTATCATACTTAGCCTGACATGAAAGCCAACTAAACTAGCGACATTCTCGTGGCAAAAAAGAAAAAGCTCACAAAAGGCCAGTTGCGCCGAGTACGAACAAACCAGAAAAAACGAATCAATCGCCAACAGCAAGACGTCCACTGGGACGACTCCCTGCTTGAAGCCGCCCGTGAAGGGGTTGTGATCACCCGATTTGGCCAGCATGCTGATATCGAAGACAGCCAAACCGGTGTCATTCACCGCTGCAACCTTCGCCGCTCTATCGAAAGTTTGGTGACCGGAGACAACGTCGTCTGGCGTCCTGGCGTAGAGTCACTACAAGGCATTGCAGGCGTTGTTGAAGCTGTGCATGAACGCCACTCTGTGCTTACCCGTCCAGACTATTACGACGGCGTCAAACCGGTCGCAGCCAATGTGGATCAGGTGGTGATCGTTTCCGCAATATTACCCGAATTGTCTACAAACATTATAGACCGTTACCTGATCGCCACCGAACAGGTTGGCTTCAAACCGCTTATCGTCATCAACAAGATTGATTTGTTGGATGATGAAGGCATTGAAAGGGTTAAAGATATTCTCTCTTTGTATACCGATATTGGCTATGACGTCTTGATGGTGAGCCAGAAGACCGGTGAAGGGATTGACGATCTCAAGGCATACCTTGCTGGCAGTACCAGCATTTTTGTTGGCCAGTCAGGTGTCGGTAAGTCCAGTCTGGTGAATGCGCTGCTTCCTGAAGTTAATGCTGATACCGGGGAGGTCTCTGAAAACTCAGGTCTTGGCCAGCACACGACGACGACAGCACGCTTGTATCATTTCCCCGATGGCGGCGATCTGATTGACAGCCCAGGGGTGCGAGAGTTCGGTTTGTGGCACCTTGAGCCTGAAGAGGTCACCCAAGGCTTTAAGGAATTCCGTGACTACCTTGGTGGTTGCAAGTTCCGCGACTGCAAACACAAAGACGATCCCGGTTGCTTGCTACGGGAGGCTGTGGAAGATGGCAAGATAAGCATTGAGCGTTTCGAGAGTTACCACAAAATTATCGACAGCATGTCTGAAGTGAAAGCTAACCGTCAGTTCTCCCGCAATAAAGAGAACTGACAACGACTCTCACTGGGCACTAACTGGTTAGCGGCCTGTTAATTTTGTAAACTGAGCCGTTTTTTAAAATTCCAGGCCCGCTTTCGGGCGCATACGAGTTAGGAAAATAACCGTGTCTAACGATTTAAAAATTGGCCTGCAATATTGCATGCCAAAACACCTGCTAACCCGTCTGGTTGGCAAACTGGCCGCGGCGAAAGCCGGCTTTCTGACCACGGCTGTGATCAAATGGTTTATCCGCCAATACAAGGTGGAAATGGGCGAAGCGAAAAATCCGGATCCGAAAAGCTATCCAACCTTTAACGACTTCTTTGTACGTGAATTGAAAGAAGGCGCGCGTCCAGTCAATGATGACGCAAACGTGATCGCCCATCCGGCCGATGCCTGCGTCAGCCAGGCGGGCCCCATTGAAAAAGGCCGTCTGATCCAGGCCAAAGGCCATACTTTTGATGCCTGCGAGCTGCTCGGCGGCGATGCCAAACTGGCTGAGGAATTTGCCGGTGGTGACTTTGCCACCCTTTACCTGTCACCACGTGATTATCACCGCGTACACATGCCCTGTGACGGCACACTGCGCCAGATGATTTATGTGCCAGGCGATCTGTTTTCGGTAAACCCACTGACTGCTGAAAACGTGCCAAACCTGTTCGCGCGTAATGAACGTGTGGTGTGTATTTTCGAGACCGCTTTCGGCCCTATGGCACACATTCTGGTAGGCGCAACTATTGTTGGCAGCATTGAAACCGTGTGGTCCGGCACGGTTACGCCACCTACCGGTCAAAGTATCCGTCGCTGGGATTACCCGACAAAAGGTGAGCAGGCTATCCGTCTGAAAAAAGGCCAAGAGATGGGCCGCTTCAAGCTGGGGTCTACTGTGATCAACCTGTTCCCGAAAGGCGCAATCACGTTTGATGAGGCCATTATCCCCGGCAAACCGACCCGCATGGGGGATGTGTATGCCCGCCAGAATGGCGTGCCAGCCCCTGTCGAAACAGAATCCAATGAGACACAGGACTCAGAATAAACAAACTGTGACCTGTAGCAAAAAGGGCAGCAATGCCCTTTTTTTGTCTCCGAAATTTAGACAAGCACAGAGTATTTTCTTTTTAAGACCGTATGCTGTAGGCCGTACTGAGTAGCCAAGATAATGAATTATCAAATAAATGATTGGCTGCTCTTTTCTGTTTTATATTTTCTGTAAATGGAACTCTGCTGTATGCCAAACCTTTCCCGTGCCAATATCATCAAGTTTTTAGTGGCGCTTGGCGTGCCTTTGGGCGTATTGATGATGCCCATTGACTGGATCCCGCTGGATGATCTTACGGTGATCCAGCATCGACTGCTTGCCATCTTCCTGCTGGCTGCCCTGCTGTGGGTGCTTGAACCTGTTCCAGTGTTTGCCACCTCAATCCTGATCATTGCCCTTGAACTCATCATGATCTCCGATAAAGGCCTGTCGCTATTTCGTAATGCCACGACAGAGCAGCATTTTGGAGAACTGCTCAAATACACCGACATATTCAGTGCGTTCTCATCGCCGATCATTATCCTGTTTATGGGCGGCTTTGCGCTGGCCATCGCCGCCTCCAAATACGAGCTCGATAACAACCTTGCTCGCGTCCTGCTCAGGCCTTTTGGTACCCAACCACGCTTTATCATGCTGGGGCTGATGCTGATCACAGCGGTGTTTTCGATGTTTATGTCCAACACCGCAACAACCGTCATGATGCTGGCGTTGCTGGCCCCGATAGTCGCCTCTGTGCCAAAGGGAGACAACGGTATTAAGGCGCTGGTGCTGTGCATTCCGATCGCGGCCAATACCGGTGGTATTGCGACCCCGATTGGTACCCCACCCAACGCGATTGCGCTGCAATACCTCACCGGTGAAAACGCCATCAGTTTTCTGGAATGGATGGCCATGGGGCTTCCGTTTGTGATGGTACAACTCACTTTCGCCTGGTGGCTGTTACAACGGCTTTTCCCAACCCAGCAACAGGAAATGAAGCTGAAGCTCAATGGCCATTTCCAGAAAAGCTGGCAAGCCTATACCGTTTATGTCACGTTTGCTGCCACCATCCTACTTTGGATGACCACCAGCCTACATGGCATGAACACCTATGTGGTTGCCATTCTTCCACTGGCTGTGTTTACCCTGACAGGTATCATGGGCAAAGAGGAGATCAGGCTGATTAACTGGGATGTGCTCTGGCTGGTCGCGGGAGGGATCGCTATTGGTCTGGCACTGGATAAAACCGGACTTGCTGTCTCGCTGGCCCATGCGGTCGATTACGACGCCCTCACCCCACTTTCGGTTGTTCTGACCCTGTCCTTGATTTGCTGGCTGATGGCGAATTTTATGTCCAACACGGCTACGGCCAACCTGTTAATGCCTATTGCTGCCGCCGTGGCTATGTCGATGGAAAGCCTTGCGGCTGTAGGCGGGATCCAGGGGCTTCTGGTGGTTGTGGCGTTCTCAGCGTCACTGGGTATGATCCTGCCCGTCTCTACCCCACCAAACAGTCTGGCCTATTCCACCGGCCTGATTGAAAGTAAAGATATGGCCAAAACTGGGATTATCGTCGGTCTGGTCGGCCTTACGATTGTCTATAGTGCCCTTGTGATCCTGAACTGATACCAGAACAATCGAAAGGTACTGCCAGTTTGGACATATTGACGGGGAAAGTGTCTTGGACGCTTTCCCCGTCATCGTTGAGCAGATACACTCGCGGTCCATTCCGTTTTTTCAATAAAAGGTGTCATTTTGGGTTACGAATGGCTCGCACTTGGTGCTGCCTTCCTGTGGGGTATTTCCAGCCTGATTTCTGTCACGCCTGCACGCCACCTGGGCAGTTTTGCCTATAGCCGCTGGCGGATGGCCTGCGTGTCGGTGATGCTGACATCACTGGCACTGTTCACCGGTGGCTGGGCCACCATCTCATCAGATATTCTCTGGCCGATGGCACTGTCTGGCCTTGTCGGCATTTTTATCGGCGATACGGCCCTGTTTGGCTGCATGAACCGAATTGGTCCACGCCGCTCTGGCCTTTTGTATTCCTGTCATGCCGCCTTTTCTTCGCTGCTCGGTATCTGGCTATTTGGAGAAACGCTGGAAGGCCTCCGCCTGCTCGGTGCCATGTTGGTATTCTCCGGTGTGATGATTGCCGTCTTCTTCCGCCAAAGCAGCAACGCGCACCAATGGGAAGACACCAAAGGCAATATTTGGGTGGCCGTTGGCCTTGGCCTGACAGCGGCACTTTGCCAGTCTCTGGGCGGGGTGATTGCTAAACCTGTACTGAACCAGGGCGTTGATCCTATCGCGGCATCTGCAATCCGGATGATTACGGCATTCCTTGCCCATGGTGCCCTGATTTTCCTGCAGGTGCGGGCAGCAAAACCGGTTAACCCGATTAACTGGCGAATTTTCGGCATGGTGGTGGTGAATGGCTTTCTGGCAATGGCCGTCGGCATGACCCTGATTATGTACGCGCTGCAATGGGGTGACGTGGGCATGGTGGCCTTGTTGTCATCGACAACGCCGGTGATGATCCTGCCTTTGATTTGGCTGTTTACCAAAGTGCGCCCTGCCCCCAGTGCCTGGCTGGGTGCTGCGCTGGCAGTGATTGGCGCTGGCCTTATCGTGACCAGCAACTGACGCATTCCACCGTAAAAAAATGCCGCTTCTCCTGAGCGGCATTGTTATTTCAACAGGGTTACGCACGCCCTACCGGGAAGGCAATCACATCATCAATGTGCGCTTTATCCAGCGCCAGCATGATCAGGCGATCGACCCCCAGCGCAACACCGGCACACTCCGGCAGCCCATGGCGCAGGGCGTCAATCAGATGATGGTCTATCGGTTGGGGTTGCAGTCCCATTTTTTCACGCTTGCGGTTATCTTCTTCAAAGCGCGCCCGTTGCTCGTCCGCATCATCAAGTTCATAAAAGCCGTTTGCGAGTTCAATTCCTTTAAAATACACCTCAAAGCGCGCTGCGACGCGGTTATCGTTTTCGCACACTCTTGCCAACGCCGCCTGTGACACCGGGAAGTTGTAAACAAAGGCTGGAACGGTTTGACCAATCTGTGCTTCCACCCCGACACTGAACAGCAATTGCAACAGGGTATCGCGATCCTCTTCCTGCTCAGCAATATCAGACAGACCAAGCGGTGCAGCAGCCGCTTTTAGTTCATCCATCGAGCCTTCGAGCGGACAAACGCCTAACACCTTGATAAACGCTTCCTGATAGGTCATTCGCTCTGCGTTTTCGACACCGAGAACACGTTGCAATAACGCGTCCATTTCATCCATCAGTGCATGGTGGTCGAAGCCCGGACGGTACCATTCCAGCATGGTGAATTCCGGGTTGTGATTGCGTCCTGCTTCCTCATTGCGAAAGGCCTTGTTGATTTGGTAGATGGCACCGCTGCCTGCCGCTAACAGGCGTTTCATGTGAAACTCCGGACTGGTCATCATGTACAAAGGGATCCCTTTAGCAAAGCCTGGGCCAACAAAATCGGTTTGAAACGTGTGCAGATGTACATCCGTTACCGTTGCCTGGCTCATTGCCGGTGTATCCACTTCCCATACATCCCGTTCGGCAAAAAAACGGC
Organism: Grimontia sp. THUN1695; assembly: GCF_059704325.2. Lineage (NCBI taxonomy): Bacteria > Pseudomonadati > Pseudomonadota > Gammaproteobacteria > Vibrionales > Vibrionaceae > Grimontia > Grimontia sp. THUN1695. The sequence goes on from NZ_AP046577.1 coordinate 2,678,832, forward strand.
GAATATCATTAACCAATCTGGCCCGTGCCTTCAGGGTTTCAATCTCAGCGGTAGGGCGCCATTCAAGGGTCATTACGGTTACTCAAGTGTTGGATGGATTGGCAATATTTTAACCTTGAGGCAGAGTGATAGAAACCCAGCCTCTACCGGATAAGAGACATGTCTTTTTATCCCATTGGCTCAATCATATGAAGTAACGCAATAAAACCACAAAATGATTTATTGTTAATCATTCTCATTTTCATAGAAAAGTCATTTAAAATAGTAAGTTAGCATATACTGTTATTGGGCAAATTTTACGTGTTAGAAACAAAGAAAAGAGACTTGCAACCTCTGATTAACAAGGTGATTCCTTACCGCCTCAAGACATAGATCACAAATCTACTGTTCTGATGCACCAACAGGCAAAAACTCGGAAAAAATACCCTCTCAGGTCAAATTTTACGGGATTTAACTTTACTAAGATGGAGGCAGTTTTTGAGTCAGATGCGCAATTGGCATCTTTAAATTTTTAACAATCCTCCGGAGGATAGCTGTGAAAACCATTACCACAGATATCGCTGTTATTGGCGCGGGCGGTGCAGGTCTTCGCACTGCAATTGCTGCTGCTGAAGCAAACCCAAAACTGGAAATCGCGCTGGTTTCCAAAGTCTACCCTATGCGCTCCCACACGGTGGCCGCAGAAGGTGGCTCCGCCGCTGTCATCAAGGATGAGGATAGTCTTGATAACCATTTCAACGATACCGTTGGCGGTGGTGACTGGCTATGTGAACAGGATGTTGTTGAATACTTTGTCGAGAACGCAACCCGCGAAATGATCCAGTTGGAACAATGGGGTTGTCCTTGGAGCCGCAAGGAAAACGGTGATGTCAACGTACGCCGCTTCGGGGGTATGAAAGTAGAACGTACTTGGTTTGCTGCAGACAAAACCGGCTTCCACATGCTGCATACCCTGTTCCAGACATCAATCAAATACCCACAAATCAAACGTCTCGACGAGTACTTTGTTGTAGACCTGCTGGTTGTCGATAACCAGGTCCAGGGTCTGATTGCCATTCATATGGCAGAAGGCGAACTGGTCTGCATTAAAGCAAAATCTGTGGTACTGGCAACCGGTGGTGCTGGTCGCGTATATAACTGCAACACCAACGGCGGTATCGTGACCGGCGACGGCATGGCGATGGCATTCCGCCACGGTGTGGCACTGCGCGACATGGAGTTCGTTCAGTATCACCCAACCGGTCTGCCAGGCACCGGTATCCTGATGACAGAAGGTTGCCGTGGCGAAGGCGGTATCATTGTTAACAAGCACGGTTACCGCTACCTGCAAGATTACGGCATGGGTCCGGAAACGCCCGTTGGCAAGCCAAAGAACAAATACATGGAACTGGGCCCACGAGACAAAGTGTCCCAGGCATTCTGGCACGAGCAGCAAAAAGGCAACACTATCAAGCACCCTCTGGGCGATGTGGTTCACCTTGACCTTCGCCATTTGGGTGAAGAATACCTCAAAGAGCGCCTGCCATTTATCTGTGAGCTGGCAAAAGCCTACGTGAACGTAGACCCAGCGAAAGAGCCAATCCCAATCCGTCCAACCGTACACTACACCATGGGTGGTATTGAAACGAACGCGCGTACTGAAACCAGCATCAAAGGCCTGTTTGCAGTGGGTGAATGTTCATCTGTCGGCCTGCATGGTGCGAACCGTCTGGGTTCTAACTCTCTGGCAGAACTGGTGGTCTTCGGCCGCGTAGCAGGTGAAGGTGCGGCTGAACGCGCAGCAGAATTCACGGGCTGGAACGATGCTGAAATCGACCGTCAAGTCAAAGCGGTTGAAAACCGTATTGCTACCCTGATGTCTCAGGAGGGTGATGAAAACTGGGCAGATATCCGTACCGAAATGGGTCATACCATGGAAGCAGGCTGTGGTATCTACCGCCGTGAAGATTTGATGCAAACCACCATCGACAAACTGGCTGAGCTGAAAGAGCGTTACAAGCGCATCAGCATTAAAGACAAAGGTAAAGTATTTAACACTGACCTGCTGTACGCCATTGAAGTGGGTTCAGGTCTGGATGTTGCGGAAGCTATGGCGCACTCAGCAATCCTGCGTCGCGAATCACGCGGTGCTCACCAGCGTCTGGATGAAGGCTGTACCGAGCGTGATGATGAGAACTTCCTGAAGCACTCACTGGCGTTCTACAACCCTGAAGGTGCACCAACCATCAAGTACAGTGACGTGAAGATTACCAAGTCTCAGCCTAAAGCACGTCTTTACGGTGCTGCTGCAGAAGAAGCAGAGGCAGCGGCTAAGAAAGCACAGAAGGAGCAGGCATAATGTCAGCAAACCGCATTCAGAAAGTCAGCATTCTTCGCTATGACCCATCGAAAGATGACGAGCCACATCTACAAACGTTTGACGTGCCGTTTGATGAAACCATGTCTGTCCTTGATGCACTGGGTTACATCAAAGATCATCTGGACAAGGATCTCTCTTACCGCTGGTCTTGCCGCATGGCGATCTGTGGTTCGTGCGGCATCATGGTCAACAAGGTGCCAAAGCTGGCCTGTAAAGCTTTCCTGCGTGATTACCCGGATGGCGTCACCATTGAGCCACTGGCGAACTTCCCAATCGAGAAAGACCTGATTGTCGACATGACGCCATTTATCGAGCGTCTGGAAGCCATCAAGCCTTATATCATTGGCAATGACCGTACACCGGAAGATGGTCCGAACAACCAAACGCCAGAACAGCTGGCACGCTACAAGCAATTCGCAGGTTGCATCAACTGTGGTCTTTGCTATGCCGCATGCCCACAGTTTGGCCTGAACCCTGAATTTATTGGCCCGGCAGCACTGACGCTGGCACACCGTTATAACCTCGACAGCCGTGACAACGGCGCTGAAGAGCGTATGAAGCTTATCAACGGTGAAAACGGCGCATGGGGTTGTACCTTCGTGGGTTACTGTTCTGAAGTGTGTCCGAAGAATGTTGATCCGGCTGCAGCCGTTAACCAGGGCAAGATTGCATCGTCCCAGGACTTCGTGATCGCAATGCTCAAGCCAGATGGCTCTAAGAAAGTGGAGGCTTAAGGATGTCTAACCGTAAACCTTACGTTCGCGAAATGAAACGTACCTGGTGGAAAGACCATCCTTTCTACCGCATGTACATGGTGCGTGAAGCCACTGTGCTTCCGCTGATTTTCTTCACCCTGTGCCTGACTTTCGGTTTAGGTAGCCTGGTGCTCGGCGAAGCCGCTTGGAATAGCTGGCTGTCGTTCATGGCAAACCCTGTCGTTATCGCAATCAACATCGTTGCACTGGCAGGTAGCCTGTTCCACGCACAAACGTTCTTCAGCATGATGCCGCAGGTGATGCCTATTCGCATCGGTGGCAAGTTGCTGGACAAGAAAGTCGTTGTCTTGGCGCAGTGGGCTGCTGTCGCAGTGATTTCTGCTGTAATCCTGTTTCTGGTTTAACCCCGACATCTGAGGAGATTTAACGTGGTCGATTTGAATCCAAAACGTTCTGACGAACCGGTATGGTGGGGTCTGTTTGGTGCAGGTGGCTCATGGTTTGCAATGATCACTCCAGTAACCATTCTGGTTCTGGGTATCATGGCACCATTGGGCATGCTGGATGCAGAAGCACTGAGCTATGAGCGCGTAACCGGCTTTGTTACCAGCTTTATCGGTGCGCTGTTCACTATCGGTACCCTTTCCCTGCCAATGTGGCATGCCATGCACCGTCTTCACCACGGTATGCATGACCTGAAATTCCACACGGGCACCGCAGGTAAAGTGGCGTGTTATGCGACAGCCTTTCTGGTAACTGCCCTGTCTGTGATTTTCATTTTCATGATCTAATCACAGCAAGCGTTCAAAAAAGCACCTTCGGGTGCTTTTTTGGTTTCTGGCGGCATAACGCAAAAGCGCCCCGAAGGGCGCTCTACTCGTGGGAAGTATCGAATTACTTCACGCGGCTTACGTATTCACCTGAGCGGGTGTCTACTTTGATCACTTCACCGATTTGGATGAACAGAGGTACACGCACTACAGCGCCTGTACTCAGGGTTGCAGGTTTACCGCCTGTGCCTTGGGTATCACCTTTCAGGCCAGGGTCAGTTTCTGTCACTTCCAGCTCAACAAAGTTTGGTGGTGTCACCGCAATTGGGTTACCGTTCCACAGAGTCAGAGTGCAGCGATCGTTCTCTTTCAGCCACTTGATGTTGTCAGCAACGGCTTTTTCGTCTGCTGCGATCTGCTCAAAGGTTTCTGCGTTCATGAAATGCCAGAATTCACCGTCGGTGTACAGGTAGTCCAGCTCCATATCGATTACGTCAGCAGCTTCAACAGTGTCACCGGATTTGAAAGTCTTCTCCAGCACTTTGCCTGAAAGCAGTTTACGGATTTTCACGCGGTTGAACGCCTGGCCTTTACCTGGCTTCACGAACTCGTTTTCGATAATGACACAAGGCTCGTTATCGAGCATAATTTTCATTCCGCCGCGGAATTCATTGGTGCTAAAAGACGCCATGTCTATCCTCTTAACATCTTCGAAGTTGTCATAAATGCCGGACATAATAACCCGAAAAGCGCCATCTGTTGAGCAAAACTGGCTTAAAGAGCTGGCAAATGCTGTCTCAGATCCTCAAATTCTGCTGCAACAGCTTGATATCGACCCTTCCTCGTGGACGTCTGGCTTTTCTGCACGCAACCTGTTCGCACAGCGCGTGCCAAAGAGCTTTATCAAGCGTATGGAAAAAGGCAACCCGGACGATCCACTGTTGCGTCAGGTGCTGCCGGTGATCGAAGAGTTTGATGAGGTACCCGGTTTCTCCACTGATCCCCTTGAAGAGCAAGGCAATGACGTTCCCGGCCTGCTGCACAAATACAAAAACCGGGTATTGATGATTGTTAAAGGCGGCTGCGCGATCAACTGCAGGTATTGTTTCCGCCGCCACTTCCCATACCAGGACAACAAAGGTGGGAAAAGCACCTGGCGCGAAGCGATCGCTTACTTGCAACAGCATCCTGAAGTGGATGAAGTTATCTTATCCGGAGGCGATCCCCTGATGGCAAAAGACCACGAACTGCAGTGGCTGATTGAAGCGATCGAATCAGTGCCGCACATCAAACGCCTTCGTATCCACACCCGCTTACCTGTTGTGATCCCTTCACGGGTGACGTTAGCACTGGCGAATATGCTCGAAGCATCGATATTGAGTATCGTACTGGTTACCCATATCAACCACGCCAACGAAATTGACGACGAATTGCGGGCAGCAATGGCAACCCTGAAACGTGCCGGTGTCACCCTCTTGAACCAAGGTGTGCTGCTTCGCGGTGTGAATGATTCTGTCGAAGCGCTGAAAAACCTGAGCAACCGTCTGTTTGATGCCGGTATCCTGCCGTATTATCTGCATGTTCTGGATAAGGTGAAAGGAGCGGCGCACTTTCTGGTGGATGATGAAACCGCAAGAAACCTGATGTCTGGGCTCATTAAAGAAGTTTCCGGCTATCTGGTTCCCCGCCTTACCCGGGAAATTGGCGGGCGTGATAGCAAAACGCCACTCGACCTTCATCTTGAGTAAGAAATCACCAACAAAAAACTGCTTGCTTGACAATCGGTTGCAGGCAATGATGAAAATCTGATTAACTGCTGTTTCTGGCGATGAGGGTGAAAGTAAGCGTTTCGTGCTCATCGTCGAGTGGCTGGCCACTTAATCTAGCTAACAACAAATGAGCCGCTTTCTTTCCCATCTCGGTGTAATCCACGTTAATAGATGTCAATGACGGGTAACACTCTTGACAAGACTCGCTTCCATCCAGACAGCTCACTGCCAGTGCATGTGGCACTCTCACCACTTATTTATGACATTCAAACAATACTCCAAGCGCAATACTTTCATGGCTGCAGACCAGCGCATCAAGCTCGGGCTGCCTCAATCTATTCAAGTCAATCGCATCCGGGATAAGTTCATTGACTTCAATAACCAGGATTTTGATGTAGCAGGCATTTTACTTGGCATTATTGTCCGCTAAGCGTTTAGGCACTAAATATTAAAAATAAAAGATCCGGCGAATGGATCTTTTATTTGTTAGTGGCTAAATTCCAGTTGGTGCAAATCAATAAGCGGGCCTAGCTCTAATAATTCCACTTCATTGCGCTCTTCAATCCAAGTTCTGATTGATTCTCTGTCCTTCTCTGTCGCTGAACCAATCACGAGCTCAATGTTGTTCAAGCCACCGCCACCAACGAGTAAATGACGGGATTCTGCAAAATCAGCCAACGATTCGATGAAAGCATCCAATGCTTCATCGCTTTCTGTGTTCAGTTTAAGCGTAACTACAAAGCCAAATACCGCAAATTCATCCAAATAGAGCTTTTTTCTCAATCGTTTAGAACGCTGTGATGGCATGGTTTTGACTCCTGTCTGTTAACCCGTAGCTAACAGTGTATAAGCGAGTGCTCCGGTTGTCGGTGCCAGAGATTCAAAAACAGGAACGAAGGTAAACTTAGGATGACAGAAACGCAAAAAAGCCATCCTTACGGATGGCCTTTTTGACAGTATTGGAAGCCTGGCGATGTCCTACTCTCACATGGGGAGACCCCACACTACCATCGGCGCTGTTACGTTTCACTTCTGAGTTCGGCATGGAGTCAGGTGGGTCCATAACGCTATGGTCGCCAAGCAAATTCTTTATTGGGGTTCTCGGTCCTGGGTAACTCGGCCCTGGGAACACCCATTAAAATCTTGGAAAGCTGTCTGTTCTCAACACATTCAATGTTCTGTTTGAGTCCGCCAAAACCCCTTGGGTGTTGTAGGGTTAAGCCTCTCGGGCAATTAGTACAGGTTAGCTCAACGCCTCACAGCGCTTACACACCCTGCCTATCTACGTCGTCGTCTCCAACAACCCTTCAGGATACTTTAAGTATCAGGGAGAACTCATCTCGAGGCTCGCTTCCCGCTTAGATGCTTTCAGCGGTTATCAATTCCGAACTTAGCTACCGGGCAATGCCACTGGCGTGACAACCCGAACACCAGAGGTTCGTCCACTCCGGTCCTCTCGTACTAGGAGCAGCCCCTCTCAATTCTCCAACGCCCACGGCAGATAGGGACCGAACTGTCTCACGACGTTCTAAACCCAGCTCGCGTACCACTTTAAATGGCGAACAGCCATACCCTTGGGACCGACTTCAGCCCCAGGATGTGATGAGCCGACATCGAGGTGCCAAACACCGCCGTCGATATGAACTCTTGGGCGGTATCAGCCTGTTATCCCCGGAGTACCTTTTATCCGTTGAGCGATGGCCCTTCCATTCAGAACCACCGGATCACTATGACCTGCTTTCGCACCTGCTCGAACCGTCATTCTCGCAGTCAAGCGGGCTTTTGCCATTGCACTAACCTCACGATGTCCGACCGTGATTAGCCCACCTTCGTGCTCCTCCGTTACGCTTTGGGAGGAGACCGCCCCAGTCAAACTACCCACCAGACACTGTCCTCACCCCAGATTATGGGGCCAAGTTAGAACATCAAACATACAAGGGTGGTATTTCAAGGATGGCTCCACGGCAACTGGCGTCACCGCTTCTTAGCCTCCCACCTATCCTACACATGTAGGCTCAATGTTCAGTGCCAAGCTGTAGTAAAGGTTCACGGGGTCTTTCCGTCTAGCCGCGGGTACACAGCATCTTCACTGCGATTTCAATTTCACTGAGTCTCGGGTGGAGACAGCGTGGCCATCATTACGCCATTCGTGCAGGTCGGAACTTACCCGACAAGGAATTTCGCTACCTTAGGACCGTTATAGTTACGGCCGCCGTTTACTGGGGCTTCGATCAAGAGCTTCTCCCTAAGGATAACCCCATCAATTAACCTTCCAGCACCGGGCAGGCGTCACACCGTATACGTCCTCTTTCGAGTTTGCACAGTGCTATGTTTTTAATAAACAGTTGCAGCCACCTGGTATCTGCGACTGCCCATAGCTCCATCCGCCAGGGACTTCACCGCGGGCAGCGTACCTTCTCCCGAAGTTACGGTACCATTTTGCCTAGTTCCTTCACCCGAGTTCTCTCAAGCGCCTTGGTATTCTCTACCCGACCACCTGTGTCGGTTTGGGGTACGGTTACTGATAACCTGAAGCTTAGAGGCTTTTCCCGGAAGCAGGGCATCAATGACTTCACTACCGTAGTAGCTCGACATCGTGTCTCAGTGTATAGCAAGCCGGATTTGCCTAACTCGCCCACCTACGCACTTGAACCAGGACAACCGTCGCCTGGCCCACCTAGCCTTCTCCGTCCCCCCATCGCAGTTATCAGCAGTACGGGAATATTAACCCGTTTCCCATCGACTACGCCTTTCGGCCTCGCCTTAGGGGCCGACTTACCCTGCCCCGATTAACGTTGGACAGGAACCCTTGGTCTTCCGGCGAGGAGGTTTTTCACCCCCTTTATCGTTACTCATGTCAGCATTCGCACTTCTGATACGTCCAGCATGCCTTACAGCACACCTTCAACCGCTTACAGAACGCTCCCCTACCCAATGTGCCTAAACACACTGCCGCAGCTTCGGTGTATCGCTTAGCCCCGTTACATCTTCCGCGCAGGCCGACTCGACCAGTGAGCTATTACGCTTTCTTTAAATGATGGCTGCTTCTAAGCCAACATCCTGGCTGTCTGAGCCTTCCCACATCGTTTCCCACTTAGCGATAACTTGGGGACCTTAGCTGGCGGTCTGGGTTGTTTCCCTCTCCACGACGGACGTTAGCACCCGCCGTGTGTCTCCCGGATACTACTTACTGGTATTCGGAGTTTGCAAAGGGTTGGTAAGTCGGGATGACCCCCTAGCCTTAACAGTGCTCTACCCCCAGTAGTATTCGTCCGAGGCGCTACCTAAATAGCTTTCGGGGAGAACCAGCTATCTCCGGGTTTGATTGGCCTTTCACCCCTAGCCACAAGTCATCCGCTAATTTTTCAACATTAGTCGGTTCGGTCCTCCAATTGATGTTACTCAATCTTCAACCTGCCCATGGCTAGATCACCCGGTTTCGGGTCTACGTCATGCAACTGAACGCCCAGTTAAGACTCGGTTTCCCTACGGCTCCCCTATACGGTTAACCTTGCTACATAACGTAAGTCGCTGACCCATTATACAAAAGGTACGCAGTCACCCCATCACTAAGCCACCTCTGCTTGATTGGGGAGGTTGACCAACGCGTCGCGTTGTTAACCGCCTTTCAAGTAAGGTACCTGGACCACTAAGTCTCAGTAACTTAGTGATGGGGCTCCCACTGCTTGTACGTACACGGTTTCAGGTTCTATTTCACTCCCCTCACAGGGGTTCTTTTCGCCTTTCCCTCACGGTACTGGTTCACTATCGGTCAGTCAGGAGTATTTAGCCTTGGAGGATGGTCCCCCCATCTTCAGACAAGATAACACGTGTCCCGTCTTACTCGTTTTCACTCACTGTGCGTTGTCGTGTACGGGGCTATCACCCTGTATCGCGCCACTTTCCAGAGGCTTCCACTAACGCACAATCAGCTTAAGGGCTGGTCCGGGGTCGCTCGCCGCTACTGCCGGAATCTCAATTGATTTCTTTTCCTTCGGGTACTTAGATGTTTCAGTTCCCCGAGTTCGCCTCATTAACCTATGGATTCAGTTAATGATACTGGCTTATGCCAGTGGGTTTCCCCATTCGGAAATCCGAGAGTATCGTGACTCTTACCGTCTTCTCTCGGCTTATCGCAGGTTAGCACGTCCTTCTTCGCCTCTGACTGCCTAGGCATCCACCGTGTACGCTTAGTCACTTAACCCTACAACCCCAAGAGGTTTCGTAGCTTTAAACAACCAAGGTTTGTCATCGTTCGATGACGATTTCGCCGGACTCAAATTCCAAGAACACTTGAATGTGTTTGGTGTTAACTCTTAAGAGTCAACATTTGAGAACTTTTACAAACAAGCTTTATCTCTTTCGAAACAAAGTTGTTTAGTCAGCTTTCCAGATTGTTAAAGAGCATTGATGTTCTTTCGAAGCACCATTTCTAACAACACTCTAAAGTGCGATTAAAAATGGCGTCCCATAGGGGAGTCGAACCCCTGTTACCGCCGTGAAAGGGCGATGTCCTAGGCCTCTAGACGAATGGGACACATCTGTCTTTTACATATTTGACCGCAGCAATCTGTGTGGACACTCACATTCATAGTATCGTTAAGGAGGTGATCCAGCCCCAGGTTCCCCTAGGGCTACCTTGTTACGACTTCACCCCAGTCATGAACCACACCGTGGTAAACGCCCTCCCGAAGGTTAAGCTATCTACTTCTGGTGCAGCCCACTCCCATGGTGTGACGGGCGGTGTGTACAAGGCCCGGGAACGTATTCACCGTGGCATTCTGATCCACGATTACTAGCGATTCCGACTTCATGGAGTCGAGTTGCAGACTCCAATCCGGACTACGATGCACTTTCTGGGATTCGCTCCACCTCGCGGTCTCGCTGCCCTCTGTATGCACCATTGTAGCACGTGTGTAGCCCTACTCGTAAGGGCCATGATGACTTGACGTCGTCCCCACCTTCCTCCGGTTTATCACCGGCAGTCTCCCTGGAGTTCCCACCCGAAGTGCTGGCAAACAAGGATAAGGGTTGCGCTCGTTGCGGGACTTAACCCAACATTTCACAACACGAGCTGACGACAGCCATGCAGCACCTGTCTCAGAGCTCCCGAAGGCACCAATCCATCTCTGGAAAGTTCTCTGGATGTCAAGAGTAGGTAAGGTTCTTCGCGTTGCATCGAATTAAACCACATGCTCCACCGCTTGTGCGGGCCCCCGTCAATTCATTTGAGTTTTAATCTTGCGACCGTACTCCCCAGGCGGTCTACTTAACGCGTTAGCTCCGAAAGCCACTGTTCTAGACAACAGCCTCCAAGTAGACATCGTTTACAGCGTGGACTACCAGGGTATCTAATCCTGTTTGCTCCCCACGCTTTCGCATCTGAGCGTCAGTCTTTGTCCAGGGGGCCGCCTTCGCCACCGGTATTCCTTCAGATCTCTACGCATTTCACCGCTACACCTGAAATTCTACCCCCCTCTACAAGACTCTAGCCTGCCAGTTCAAAATGCCACTCCCAGGTTAAGCCCGGGGCTTTCACATCTTGCTTAACAGACCGCCTGCATGCGCTTTACGCCCAGTAATTCCGATTAACGCTCGCACCCTCCGTATTACCGCGGCTGCTGGCACGGAGTTAGCCGGTGCTTCTTCTGCCGCTAACGTCAAATTACGCAGCTATTAACTACGTAACCTTCCTCACGGCTGAAAGTGCTTTACAACCCGAAGGCCTTCTTCACACACGCGGCATGGCTGCATCAGGCTTGCGCCCATTGTGCAATATTCCCCACTGCTGCCTCCCGTAGGAGTCTGGACCGTGTCTCAGTTCCAGTGTGGCTGATCATCCTCTCAAACCAGCTAGGGATCGTCGCCTTGGTGAGCCTTTACCTCACCAACCAGCTAATCCCAACTGGGCCCATCCTGACGCGAGAGGCCCGAAGGTCCCCCTCTTTGGTCCGAAGACATTATGCGGTATTAGCCACCGTTTCCAGTGGTTATCCCCCTCGTCAGGGCAGGTTCCCAGCCTTTACTCACCCGTCCGCCGCTCGCCGCCCAATAAATCATCCGAAGAATCTTTATTGTCGCTGCCGCTCGACTTGCATGTGTTAGGCCTGCCGCCAGCGTTCAATCTGAGCCATGATCAAACTCTTCAATTAGAATCTTTTCTGCCCTTCCTCACTTTGAAAAAGTGAACAAAGGCGGCTCGATGAAATACTGTATAAATTGACTGTGCCGATAACCCCGAAGAGCTTTCGTTTTGGTCACTCAGTTTCATCGATAAATCTTTTGTCTATCAATGACGAGTGCCCACACAGATTGCATAGGTCAAATTGTTAAAGAACGTTGACCGACTTACCTGCTTTATTAGCCGCTTGCCGTGTCGATGTGGCGCAGTATAGGGAATTAGAATTTTATCGCAAGTACTTTTTTGAAAAAAATCACACTCTCGCGCTCAAATGTCCAAATATCGCCCAAAAACAACCATTTTGATTAAAATAAATACAGTCATTCACTGGTCTTTCCTTTGATGCTCTGGATTAGAGGCTAGTATCCCTATTTCGAGACAATATATCGTTCTGATGACTGTATGCCTACTGCAAGGCTATAGAGTAAAGCGTATTTTGGCATATCCTCACGCTTCTTTTGCTCCGTTATGCCAGCTATCAGAAGGTCAGACAAAACGTAGAATGTGTTAAAAGTTTCTTTAGGCATAAAAAAGCCCGCTTTCGCGGGCTTTATTCTGTTTCACATGGAAACGGGATGATTACATCATACCCATGCCACCCATGCCGCCCATGTCAGGCATTGCAGGGCCATCTTGTTTTGGCAGTTCAGTAACCATTGCTTCAGTGGTGATCATCAGACCAGCTACAGATGCTGCAAACTGAAGTGCTGAACGGGTCACTTTGGTTGGATCCAAGATACCCATTTCAATCATGTCGCCGTATTCACCGGTTGCTGCGTTGTAGCCATAGTTACCTTCACCAGATTTAACCTGGTTCGCAACGACTGAGTCTTCATCGCCTGCGTTCAGGGCGATTTGACGGATAGGCGCTTCCATTGCACGCAGTGCAACACGGATACCCACGTTTTGTTCTTCGTTGTCACCTTTCAGGTCAGCCACTTTGCTTGCTGCGCGGATCAGTGCGACACCACCACCTGCAACCACGCCTTCTTCAACAGCTGCGCGGGTCGCGTGCAGTGCATCTTCTACGCGATCTTTCTTCTCTTTCATTTCAACTTCAGTTGCTGCGCCAACTTTGATGACTGCAACACCGCCTGCCAGTTTCGCAACGCGCTCTTGCAGTTTCTCTTTGTCGTAGTCTGAAGTTGCATCTTCGATTTGCTGACGGATTTGAGCAACGCGGCCTTGGATAGACGCTTCGTCACCTGCGCCATCAATGATAGTGGTGTTTTCTTTTGTAATCGCAACACGCTTCGCCTGGCCCAGATCTTCCAGGGTCACTTTTTCCAGCTCCATACCAATCTCTTCTGAGATAACGGTACCTGCTGTCAGGGTTGCGATGTCTTGCAGCATTGCTTTACGACGGTCGCCAAAGCCTGGGGCTTTAACTGCAGCCACTTTTACGATGCCACGCATGTTGTTTACAACCAGCGTTGCCAGTGCTTCACCTTCTACGTCTTCAGCGATGATCAGCAGTGGACGTGAAGATTTCGCGACAGCTTCCAGAGTAGGTAGCAGTTCGCGGATGTTTGATACTTTTTTGTCAACCAGCAGGATGAATGGGTTTTCCAGATCAACTGAACCAGACTCTTGGTTGTTGATGAAGTATGGAGACAGGTAGCCGCGGTCAAACTGCATACCTTCAACCACATCCAGCTCATCTTGCAGAGACTGACCTTCTTCAACAGTGATAACACCGTCGCGGCCTACTTTTTCCATCGCTTCTGCAATGATGTTACCTACGGTTTCATCAGAGTTTGCAGAAATAGTACCTACCTGAGCAATCGCTTTGGTGTCATTACACTCAACAGACAGCGTTTTCAGTTGCTCAACAGCAGCAGCAACCGCTTTATCAATACCACGCTTCAGGTCCATTGGGTTCATGCCGGCAGCAACCGCTTTCAGACCTTCGCTTACGATAGCCTGTGCCAGTACAGTTGCGGTTGTCGTACCATCACCCGCTGCGTCATTTGCTTTAGACGCAACTTCTTTCACCATTTGTGCGCCCATGTTCTGGAATTTGTCTTCCAGCTCAATTTCACGCGCAACAGATACACCATCTTTGGTGATGGTTGGTGCACCGAAAGATTTGTCCAGAACCACATTACGGCCTTTAGGGCCCAGAGTCACTTTTACCGCGTTTGCCAGAACGTTCACACCTTCCAGCATTTTAGTGCGTGCATCATTGCCAAATTTTACGTCTTTAGCTGCCATTTCTCTCTTCCTTTATCGTATTTTCTTCAGTGAAATAGTCATTACTCAACGATAGCCATGATGTCGTTTTCAGACAGGATCAGGACTTCTTTACCATCAATTTTTTCGGTTTTAGTGCCGTAAGGTTCTGAGAAGATAACAGTGTCGCCAACTTTAACGTCCAGTGGCTGCACGTTGCCGTTTTCAAGAATACGGCCTTTGCCTACCGCCAGCACAACACCACGGGTAGATTTTTCTGCAGCTGAACCCGTCAAAACGATGCCACCAGCAGATTTTGATTCAACTTCCTGGCGTTCAACGATTACTCGATCATGTAGTGGACGAATGTTCATCGGTCGTCTCCTGAATAAATGTAGTGATCCATGTGATTAGGGAATAGGAAACTGCCACACAATGCAGGTTCCGATTGTCGATCCCTGATGGACACAGGTCGCATCAAGGCTCAAGTTGGTTCGTATATAAGAGTGGGGATGGGTAACATCGATCCCAAGGGGCAAAATGCAATTTTTTTTGTTTTTTACTCAATACCCTTTGCTCCATCACATTCTATCTATTAGGGTAGCCCTGCTTTTTCCATACGATACCGAAAAAGCAATACGCAACCTTATCCATTGGCCTTGTCCCGATTTGGCATAGCAGAGATTGGCATGAAGGATAAACACGGCCTGCTTTCCGGCCCCATCGACCAAACCCTGAAAAATATGACCATTCCTATGGTGTTTGGGCTGGTGGCGATCCTGGCATTTAACCTTGTTGATACCCTCTTTATTTCCCTGTTGGGGACAGACGCCCTGGCAGCAGTAAGTTTTACATTCCCAATCACGTTTGGAGTGAACTGCATCACCATGGGCATCGGGGTAGGGATTTCAACCGGGGTGGCCCGTTTGCTGGGACGAAACGCCCAGACCGATGCCGCCAGGCTTTCCGGGCACGGCCTGACCCTAGCAGTAATATTGGTGATGGCAGCAAGTGCTGTGGGGCTTTCCACCATCCATCCCCTGTTTCGTGCATTAGGTGCACATGAGAGTTTATTGCCGCTGATAAACGACTATATGTCGGTGTGGTATCTCACTATTCCGCTGCTTGTGATTCCCATGGCAGGAAATTCTGCTATCCGTGCAACCGGCGATACCAAAACCCCGGCAAAAATCATGATTGTGGCTGGCTTTATTAATGGCCTGCTCGACCCGCTGTTGATTTTTGGCCTTGGACCTTTACCTGCGCTGGGTGTCAAAGGGGCTGCTATCGCGAGTGCAATCAGCTGGGCTGGCGCATTGGTCTGCGCACTCTATGTGCTGATAAAAAGGGAGAAGCTGCTTGCCTGGCCGTCACCCGCCAAGCTGTGGCAGGACTGGAAAGATATCCTCGCTATCGGCACGCCAGCGGCACTGTCCAATGCCTTAAACCCGATTTCCGGTGCAATACTCATGGCAATGCTTGCCACACAGGGCACGGCAGCCGTCGCAGCCTACGGTGCGGCGCAGCGTGTGGAGTCGTTACTGCTGATTGTGATGATGGCGCTGACATCCGCACTGACACCATTGATGGCGCAGAATTTCGGAGCCAATCACCCTGCCCGTTCCTTTGAAGCACTGTTTCGGGCGATGCGCTTTTCTATCTTATTTCAGTTCATGGTGTTTATCGCTATGGTGCCGCTCAGCCTGCCCATTGCCGCCTTGTTCAGCCAGGAACCTGCAGTGCAGGATAAACTGTGGCACTACCTGATTGTCGTGCCAGCCAGTTATGGCATGCAAGGTGTCATGATGATGCTGGTCAGCGCATTAAATGCGATGAAAAAGCCGATACAGGCATTTGCCATCAACATGGTACGCCTTTTTGTACTACTGCTGCCCATGGCCTGGATTGGCCGTTACTTTGACGGTGCAGAAGGCCTGTTTATCGGTATTGCCGTTGCAAACAGCATCGCGGGAGTGCTGGCTTATCTGTATGCCCTTTTCCTACGACGCAGCATTCCGCTCCCTGCCCAATAGCCGCTTCAGCCATCCTCGCCCAGATCTGCTAACTCGCGGGTTCGTTGCTGAAGTGCATCAAGAGCCTGATACAAATCGCGGTATTGGGATCCTGTCAGGCCATCCAGCATGGCACGCTCCCATTCCAGTACCCGCGGTACAATGCTGTCATAAAGCGCCTTGCCATCGTCAGTCAACCTGACCAGTGCGGCACGCTGATCAGTGGCATGGGCGACACGTACTACCCAGCCACGCGCTTCCAGCTTGGACAAAATACGGGAAACTTTGACCTTATCCAGACTGGTTTCACGGGCCAGATCTCTCGACATCACACCATCGCGGGCCCCCAGCGACGCAATAATGCGCCATTCCGGCCGCGAGATACCAAACGCGTTTTCATAGATTGCCGCCATACTGTCCGCCACTTTTTCCGCGGTTTGCACTAACTTATAAGGGAGGAAGTTGTCGAGAGAGAGATCAGGCCTAACCATGTAAATTGAGAATCCTTTTACTGCATAAATGCTTCGTCAGGCATAAAGCCAGTGCGGAAGTGCCAGCGAAATGGCCGGAATAAAGGCGATGAGCGCCAGCCGCACCATGTCCGCAACCCAAAATGGGACGATACCACGAAAGACGGTTTTCGTATTGATATCCTTTATCACCCCTGAGAGCACAAACACATTCATGCCTACCGGCGGGGTAATAAGGCTGATTTCCGTCACCACGACCACCAGAATGCCAAACCAAATCAGATCAAAACCAAGGCTTTGCACCAAGGGAAAGAAAATAGGCACGGTGAGCAATAACATTGACATACTTTCAAACACACAGCCCAGCAACAAATAAACCAGCACAATGATCGCCATCACGGCAAGCGGGGAAAGCGCCATGCCGGTTACCCACATCAAGAGTGCATCCGTAAACCCGGCACGGTTGATAAAATTGGAGAATATCAGCGCCGAAATCACCACACTGAACAGCACGGAAGATGTGATTGCGGTCTCTACCAATACTTCTTTCAGAACTGGCATGCTGAGCTGGCGTTTGAACAAGGCAATCACAAACGCCCCCGCCGCACCAATTCCCGCCGCTTCTGTCGGCGTAAAAACACCGGCATAGATACCGCCCATCACCAGAACAAACAACGCCAGTGTAGATAACACACCTTTGAGTGCATCAAATCGCTCCGGCCAGCTCAATGCCTGTAATGGCGGTGCACTTTCCGGATCGCGGGATACCGCCCACCGCACCGCCAGCAAATAAAGGATCACACCAAGCAATCCCGGAATTAAACCAGCAGCAAAGAGCTCGCGGATACTGCTTTCCGTTAACAGCCCATACACCACCAGCATCACACTCGGGGGAATGAGGATACCCAGCGTGCCGCCCGCTGCAATGGAAGCCGAAGCCAGAGAATCACGGTAACCGTATTGACGCATCGGCGGCATCGCCACTTTTGACATCGTGGCCGCCGTTGCAAGGCTGGAACCGCAAATCGCAGAAAAACCGCCACATGCAAGGATAGTCGCCATTGATAAGCCCCCCTTGCGATGCCCTACAAACGCATTGGATGCCCGGTAGAGCTCACTGGAGATCCCCGCCTTGTTCACCAGATTCCCCATCAGGATGAAAAGTGGGATCACTGACAGGCTATAGTCCTGCCCGGTATCCACAATACGGCGTGCAGCCATAGATAACGTGGCGTTCCAGTTAAAATCAATCAGCCACGCGAAACCGACAAACCCTACGATCCCCATACTGTAGGCAAGTGGAACCCGCACAAGCACCAATAAAAGCAGGACTGCAAATCCAATCAGGGTTTCCATCATCAGTGATGCTCCGAAGGTGAAGGGGAAATAGCAGGATGGCGAAACAGCAAGGCGACAACCAGCCCCAATGCCGCAGCCATAGACAGCCAGCTCATGACTGAAACGAAATAAACAAGGTAAGCAGTGGGCATGGCCAACACATCGGTTTCATCACCGTAGCTCAGTGCACGCTCCGCCAGTTGCCACACTTTATGCGCCACCAGCCCAAGTGCTGAAGCGCTGACGAGATTAATCACTATTTCTCTCAGGTGAACCCATGACACCGGCACATGATCGTCAAGCAGGTCAACACAAATATGTGCCCGGCGCCAGGTCACAAGAGGGTAGGCACCAAACACAACCACTGCCAGCGTCAACTCTATGATTTCAATCCCGCCACTGAGTGGGGCATTAAAAAAATAACGACCGACAACGTCGACTGTCGTAACGGTCATCATCAACATCAGCGACAACGCCACGATGCCTTCCAGCACACGGCCACTAATTTGAAACAGGGCGTGCGACGTGAAGTCGTATGAAGCGCTGTTCACCGCTTAACGAGTGAACCATCTGTATCACCAGATGAACCTAGGAGCCTGAATAAAGTAGCGGCTCTGACAATGTAACGAAGAGTGGTCATAGACCAATCGGGATAGGAACCGCGAGGGGATGATCCTCCTGATAACCACAAATTGGGTGAGTGCTAGGTAGTCAGTATGATGAATGTAAGTGAATCCGCGCAAGGTGCGTTATTCGATGAAACAGCGGAAGTGGTTAACACGCTGTAGCCAAAAGGCACGAGAGTCGGAAAGAGATTGCCCCATGCTCTTTCGTGATCATTGCACTCTCCGCACTATAGCGGGCATCTAACCTGACATTGCGCGACATACGGAACACGGTAAGCCTGTATCACTCCCTCTGGGAAAGCCTACATAGCCGATAGTGATGCAGGTAGAGGAGGTCGGAAAAAGCCAAAGCTGCATTGTAATGATGCAGATACAGACTCATGTCTGAGCACGAAAGTGCGCCCACTTCCGACTGGTCTCCCGTTGCGAGAGAATTCGAAGAACTTTATTCAAGGAGAAACGCAAATGATGATTTCAAAAGAGATTAGTGCCTCTCCTGACAGTGCTCAATGGCAGTCAATCGACTGGAAATCCGTTGAAGCGCACGTATTAAAGCTTCAGATGCGTATTGCAAAGGCAATGAGGGAAGGTAAGCACGGCAAGGCGAAAGCCCTGCAATGGTTACTGACGCACTCTCGTTCAGCAAAACTCCTTGCTGTGAAAAGAGTGTCGAAAAACAAAGGCAGCAAAACGCCTGGAATAGACGGCATCATCTGGAACACAGATGCTCGCCGCATGAAAGCCGTCAATCAGTTAAGCAGAAAGGCATACACAGCTAAGCCGCTCAAGCGTATCTACATCCCCAAAAAGAACGGTAAACTTCGACCGCTGGTGATAGACAGAGCGCAGCAAGCACTCCACCTACTTGCACTGGAGCCCGTGTCAGAAACACTTGCCGACCCCAACAGCTATGGATTTAGACCAAACCGCAGCACGACTGACGCTGTCGATCAGTGCTTCAAGTGTCTGGCGCTAAAGAGATCAGCCCAATGGGTGCTCGAAGGCGATATCAAAGCCTGTTTTGACAAAATCGGTCATCAGTGGCTTCTTGATAACATCGCCGTAGACAAGCGGATGTTGGAACAATGGCTAAAGTCTGGCTTTATGGATAAAGGGCTGTTTTATCGTACCGACGAGGGCACACCGCAAGGCGGGATCATCTCCCCCACCCTGATGTTAATGACGCTCGCAGGTCTTGAGCAGCTCATCAAATCCACTGCCCTTAAAAGGGGAGCTAGAGCCAACTTTATTGGGTACGCCGACGATTTTGTCGTCACTTGCGCTTCAAAGGAAGTGCTGGAGAACGATATAAAACCGTTGATTGCTGACTTCTTGGCGGCAAGGGGCTTAACGCTATCCGAAGAGAAAACGCACATCACTCACATCAACGATGGCTTTGACTTCTTGGGTTTTAACCATCGGAAGTACAAAGGAAAACTGCTCATTAAACCGAGCAAATCCAATACGCTGTTGTTCTTAAGTAATCTGCGCGAACTCATCAAAACGCACGTAACTCTACCTGTGAATAATCTTATCAAACTGATAAATCCGAAGCTCAGGGGGTGGTCGAATTACTATCGGCACTGCGTCGCGAAACAGGTGTTCGGATATGTAGGCTGTAAACTATTCCATGCGCTATGGCACTGGGCAAAAAGGCGTCATCCAACAAAATCTAAAACGTGGATCGCGCTTAAATACTTCATCAATCGGAAAGGCCAGTGGCAATTTCACGGTTGGCAGAAGATCTCAGGTATGGATTGCCAGTTCAATCTCTTCCAAATAGCCAAAGTGCCTATCGAGAGACATGTGAAAATCCGAAGTGCAGCAACACCTTTTGACCCTGAATACCAAGAATACTTGGCAAAGAGAAAGTCCAAAAGGCTAGTTCGCAACACTTGGAACGATCCTGCTCTGGCTGCGTTATAAGTTGCTGGGTATCAAACGATGCCTTTGTGGAGGCTTGAGCCGTATGCAGTGAAAGTTGCACGTACGGTTCTTAGGGAGACGACACTTGGCAACAAGTGTCGTCCACCCGACAGCCATAACGATCACTGCCCGCTAAATGCCGCGACTTGTTCGCGGTAATAGTCAAGAGCAGCACCGGGATCCTTGATACGGTCTTCCGCCTGTTTCAGCCATTGCGCTTCAATGCCGACAGCCAGTGCTTTGGCATCAGACACCATTTGTATGTCAGCATCAACCACAGGAGTGCCTTTGGCGAGGTTATCGGCAACACCGGCGGCATCGGCATCGTCCATCATCTGACCAAACAGCCGGGAGAGTTTTTCTCCAGATACGTCCAGAATGGCTTCCCTGTCTTGCTCAGACAATCCATCCAAAGTGTCCCGGTTCATCAAAATACTGAAACTGCCGCGGTATAAGCCGCCCGGAAACGTGACGGTGTAAGGTGCCACTTCATTGAGGCGAAAGCTTTTCAGCGTCTCGAGCGTAAAGAAAGCACCGTCAACAACCCCTTGCGACAGTGCTTCATAAACCTTGTTGGGTGGCAATGCGACTGGCACAACGCCCATGCGCTCGGCCAGTGTAGTCATCACATCCCCGGCGACCCGCATTTTTTTTCCTTTAAGATCAGCAAAGCTGTGAATGGGCACGCGGGATATAATGGCTCCGGGGCCATGCACACCCACCGCCAACACCTCCAGTCCTCTATGTTCCTTGCCTTTTTTCAGGTGTTTATCGAATGTACGCCAGTAAGCCACTGACGCCTCTTCTGACGACAGCGTATTGTCAAACGTTGGGATCTCAGGGAGTTTAGTGAGCGCAAAACGGCCTGGCTTAAAACCATGAAAGAACCAGGTGACATCTGCCACACCATCCAAAACCAGATCAGCCTGAGCCGGTGGCGGTCCCATATTGTATTCCACCTTGACGTCCACCCTTCCATCGGTGGCTTCTTCAACCCATTGGCCCCACGTCGGCCAGACCATCGCGTTAATACCGTGATTTGGCGAGGCCCAAGAGCTGATACGAAGGGTTGTCTCGGCAGCCTGAAGAGTGAGGGAAAAGCTAAAAACGGCAGCGGCCAGAGACCAGAAAATTGCTTCACATTTCCGCATGTTAACGACTCCATATTTGTTTCACATGCAACCAAAAAGTTGCATTGACGTGTCCTTTCTTCAATGCATTCGAACGCCGTGCACCTTTGAAATAGAAGCACAAAGACACACTGCCGGCAGCATATTTTTAACATTAACGCAAAATTATTGTTGCAATGCGGGTAATTATGGCGATACTAAAAACCACAATATGGTTTCATTTGAAACAAACTGGCATTTCGATTCATCCCATACTCAGGAGTAAGTTATGCGTAAGTGGTTTTCATTTCCCATCATCGAAGGGAAAGCCTCAAGGCAGGCACACTGTGATTTGCCCGAGGGCACGTACGAGCGTGAATGTGGTAAGGAAGGCTTTTTCGGCCCAGCCACCCATATGTACCACCGGCATGCCCCGACCGGCTGGACAGATTGGGAAGGTGACCTTCGTCCCCATGCTTTTGATACCAATAAAATTACGGCCGTTGGGGATAATCCGTTAACGGCCCCGTTGTTGATGTCTAACGCCAATGTCAAAGTCCGCTTGTGGCGCTGCGATGCTGCGATGGAATATCTGGTCAGGAACGGCGATGGTGACGAATGCCTGTTTATCCATCAGGGATCCGGTTCCCTTTACTGTGATTACGGTCATCTTCGCTTCCGTGACGGGGATTACCTGATCCTGCCCCGGTCCACCAACTGGCGCATCGAACAGGATTCCCCGGTCACGATGTTGATGATCGAAGCGACTTATGGCTCCTACATGTCGGCCAAGCGCGGGATCGTCGGCGATCACGCCATCTTCGATCCGGCGGTATTGGAATATCCGAAGATCGATGATGCATTTACGGCACAACAAACAGGAGATAAACCGTGGCAGGTTTACCTTAAATCACGTGATGCATTAAACCGCATTTCCTACCCGTTCAATCCGCTGGATGCAGTGGGCTGGAAAGGCAATCTCACCGTTTTCCGTCTGAACTGGCGTGATATCCGCCCATTGATGAGCCATCGCTATCACCTGCCACCTTCGGCGCACATAACCTTTGTTGCCAATGGCTTTGTGATTTGCACCTTTGTTCCCCGTCCGATTGAGTCCGATCCCGGTGCGCTCAAGGTGCCCTTCTATCACAACAATGACGACTATGATGAAGTGATCTTCTATCACCGGGGTGAGTTCTTCAGTCGCGACAATATCCACCCCGGTATGGTGACGCTGCACCCTTGCGGCTTTCCCCATGGCCCGCATCCGAAAGCATTTACAACGGGGGAAAAGGCTGCCAGAGCTGAAACCGATGAAGTGGCGGTGATGATTGATACCCGCATGCCACTGGATTTGGGCGAAGCGGCCAAACAGACAGAGCTGGATGACTACGTACAATCCTGGCGCACCCCGCCGCGCGGATAACACCACAAGGAGAAAATGATGAAACTGGCTTCCCTGAAACACCGCCGCGACGGCAAACTGATTCTGGTCTCACGCGATCTCAGACAGGCGGTGGACGCCTCAGATATTGCCCCTTCCCTGCAGGATGCACTGGATGACTGGAACACGCTTTCGCCACTGTTGGATGCCCGTTATACGGCACTGAATGAAGACAGTGTTGCCGGGCGTTTTGCCTTTAACCCGGCAGAGTGTGAATCGCCGTTGCCACGCGCTTTCCAATGGGCAGATGGCAGTGCTTATGTCAATCATGTCGAACTGGTGCGCAAAGCGCGCGGGGCTGAGATGCCGGAAAGTTTCTGGACCGATCCCCTGATGTATCAGGGCGTTTCAGACAATTTTATCGGCCCTTACGAAGACATCGCGCTTTGCGACGAAGCCTGGGGCTGTGATTTTGAGGCCGAAGTTGCCGTCATCACCGACGATGTTGCCATGGCCACCCCCAGTGAGTGCGCCGGCAGCCATATCAAACTGCTGATGCTGGTCAACGATGTCTCGCTGAGAAACCTCATTCCGGATGAGCTGGCCAAAGGCTTTGGTTTCTTCCAGTCCAAACCGGCCTCTTCTTTTTCCCCAGTTGCCGTCACACCTGACGAACTCGGTGACAGCTGGCAGGACCACAAAGTGCACCTGCCACTTACCGTCTTCTTAAACAACGAACAGTTCGGCGCCCCAAACGCAGGCGTCGACATGACGTTTGATTTTGCCGCGCTGGTCGCTCATGCGGCCAAAAGCCGCCATTTAGGCGCAGGCACCATTATCGGCTCCGGCACAGTATCAAACCTCGACCGTTCCAAGGGCTCGTGCTGCATCGCTGAGAGACGAATGTTGGAAATTCTGGATCTTGGGGCACCGAAAACCCCGTTTCTGCTCTATGGTGATAGGGTCAGTATCGAGATGCATGACAAGGAAGGTCGGTCAATCTTTGGCAGGATTGACCAGCGGGTTGTCCCGTATCGGAAATGAAGGAAGCATGTGCTGTGAAGCTCTATGACTACAGTAAATCTTCGGCGTCGTACCGTGTGCGCATTGCGCTGAACCTCAAGGGGCTGGCGTATCAGTCGCATGCCATCTCCTTGCTGGATGGCGATCAACGTGATGACGCGTACCTGGTCCTGAACCCAACAGGACTGGTTCCCACGCTGATTGATAACGGTAAGGTCCTGACCCAGTCGCTGGCTATCATCGAGTATCTGGAGGAGGTTTATCCTTCTCCGGCACTCTTACCTGCCAGCCACGTGGCCCGGGCAACATGCCGTGCACTTGCCCTCGACA
The DNA here is from genome assembly GCF_059704325.2 of Grimontia sp. THUN1695. Lineage (NCBI taxonomy): Bacteria > Pseudomonadati > Pseudomonadota > Gammaproteobacteria > Vibrionales > Vibrionaceae > Grimontia > Grimontia sp. THUN1695. The sequence goes on from NZ_AP046577.1 coordinate 2,703,017, forward strand.
TCGCCTGCGACATCCACCCGCTCAACAACCTGCGGGTACTCAAACACCTCACCGGCTCCCTGAGCCACAGTGAGGATGAAAAACTGGCGTGGTACCTGCACTGGCTGAAAACCGGGTTGGCGTCGCTCGAAAAAAAACTGGTAAGCGGACACACCGCTTTTTGTTGTGACAGCACCCCCACCCTTGCCGATATTTGTCTGGTCCCCCAGTTGTTTAACGCCCGCCGCTTTTCACTCGATCTGACGCCTTACCCCACACTGACAGAAATAGAACAGCGCTGTCAGGCATTACCTGCCTTCGAGCGCGCGCACCCGGACAATGTGTAGGAGACAGTATGTCGCAGCATCTTCTTTGGCAACCCAGCGCATCACGCATCGCCAACGCCAACCTCACCCACTTCATCAAAAAAGTGAACCAGCAATATGCGCTAAACCTAACCGATTACAGCCAGCTTTATGACTGGTCAGTAAAACACTCGGAGGCATTCTGGGAGGCCCTGTGGGATTTTTCCTCTGTGGTTGGTGAGCGAGGAAACCGCATGATCGCCCGTCCAGAGCGAGAACCTAACAAAAACAGTGTCTGGTTCCCGGATGCCAGCATCAACTTTGCCGAAAACGTGATGCGATGGGCGAAAGAAATGCAGTGCCAGGACGCCATCGTGTTTTCCGGCGAAGAGGAATCCGCCACCCATCTGTCCTGGGGGGAGCTCGAGCGTCAAGTCAGTGCCATCTCCGCGTACCTGAAAGCGTGTGGAGTTAAAAAAGGCGATGTGGTGGCAGGTTACTTGCCCAACATCGCAGAAACCGTGATCGCCATGCTCGCCACATCGTCACTTGGCGCAATATGGACGTCCACCTCGCCAGATTTCGGGATCGACAGCGTACTTGACCGCTTCGGTCAGACCCAACCGAAAGTGCTCTTCACCACAGACGGTTACCGCTATAACGGCAAAACTCACGACAACCTCACCAAAGCGCGTGCGATACGTGACGGCGTGGAAAACATCACTCATATGGTGGTGATCCCTTATGTGGGTGGCATCGCACCAAACAGTGATGAAACCTGCTGGAATGCCATCATTTCCAGACCGGCTGAGCCCCTGACCTTTACCCGTGTCAGGTTTAACGACCCCATGTACGTGCTTTACTCTTCCGGCACCACAGGCAAACCCAAATGCATTATCCACAGTGTCGGCGGTATGCTGCTGAATCACCTTAAAGAGCACCAGCTACATTCTGATGTGAAATGTGGTGACCGCATGTTCTATTTCACTACCTGTGGCTGGATGATGTGGAACTGGCTTGTCAGTGGCCTGCTGAGCGGCGCAACGCTGGTGCTGTTTGATGGCTCACCGTTTTACCCGGATGCCGGTGTGCTCTGGCGTTTAACGGATGCACAGCAGGTCACACTGTTTGGCACGTCCGCCAAATATATTGAAGCTCTGGAAAAACACCAATACAGCCCAATGGACACCCACAACCTGTCGTCACTCCGCGCACTCTGCTCGACCGGTTCAGTACTGGCGCCAGAACAGTTCGACTGGGTCTACAACCATATAAAACAGGACATGCAACTCAGTTCCATTGCCGGCGGTACTGACATCTGTGGCTGCTTTGTGCTGGGCAGTCCCATCTCGCCAGTCTATCGCGCTCAGAGTCAGGTCCGTGGATTGGGTATGGATGTGAACGTGTTCGACAATCAGGGCCATCCGGTACAGGAAGAGAAAGGTGAACTGGTCTGTTGCAACAGTTTCCCAAACCAGCCAGCCGGATTTTGGAATGATGCTGATGGCACCCGCTACTACAAAGCCTACTGGGACAAGATTGAGGATATCTGGTTCCACGGCGACTATGTCGAACTCACGCCTGAAGGTGGCATGATCTTCTTCGGGCGATCAGATGCCATTCTAAACCCGGGAGGGGTGCGCATTGGCACGGCAGAAATATATCGTCATGTTAACCAGATGGATGACGTGCTCGATGCGGTGGTAATAGGGCAAGAATGGCTAAACGATGTGCGTGTCGTGCTGTTTGTGAAACTCAGGCCAGACGTCGAGCTTACCGATAATCTGGCGCGGAAAATCCGCAATACTATCCGTACCAGCTGCACCCCTCGCCACGTGCCAGCAAAGATCCTGCGTGTCACCGACATACCACGCACCAAATCCGGAAAACTGGCAGAGCTGGCCGTGCGTGATGTGGTGCATGGCCGGGCCGTCGCCCAGCTCAGTACGTTGGATAATCCTGGCTCGCTGGAACAATACAAAGCACGCCCCGAGCTTCAGGAATAACCCCGGGCACAGAATGCCAAACGCCACCCCAGTGGATGGCGTTTGGTGATGTATGACTCAGTTCAGGCGATCGCGGTCTTCATCTTTACGCTGGAATTCCCCTTCAAAGGTATTTCCACTGTCACCCGATCCTTGGTGTGGGCCGCGGTTGAACGGGTCTTGCCCGAATGGGCCTTGCTGACCACCAAACCCGCGCCGGAATCCACTCACTTTAATCCGGCCCATAAACTGTTTGGCCAGCCACGCACGCGACCAGGGCAGAAGCACCATCATGCCCATGGCATCGGTCATAAAACCCGGCGTTAACAGAAGGACACCCGCCACCGCCAACATCACCCCTTCAATGATTTGTTGTGCTGGCAATTCTCCCTGATTCAATCGCTGTTGCACGGTCAACAGGGTCTGCAAGCCCTGGCTGCGCACCAGTGACGCCCCGATCACAGCAGTTAATATAATCAATGCCACCGTCGGCCAAAGCCCCAATACACCACCCACCTGGATAAACAGGGCGATTTCGATAACGGGCACGGTAATGAACATCAACAACAAGATTGGAAACACAACAAAACCTCATAGTGGTGTCGAAGTAACATGGTAACACTTCTGGTATACGATGCGCTCGACAGGGTGGGTATTTCCCTTCGTTAACGCGCAGGAAGATAGATACTCAAGTAACCTGGCTGATTAACCCAATAAGAAACAAAGACAAATAAGAACTCTGACGATCCTTATCACAGTTTTATGCAAATCGTCCCCCTTTGCTTTGATTGGTGATCTTTCTCATGTTTTTGCCAGAGAGGACGGGTAAAATCATTCAGCATAAACAGGGTGTAAAACACCACTCACCCAGCCATAATCTCTGATGAATGGACTCTACAGCGAAATTATTGGCTACAGAATAACCAATGCATATTTCATTTAGGGCCAAATCATGTCTCAGACGATTGATTTAGAAAATAACTTGACTACCTCTCATCTAGCAACCCGTATCGAAGAAGATCTGCTTGGCCAACGCCAGGTGCCGGCTGACGCGTATTACGGCATTCATACTCTTCGTGCGATCGAAAACTTCAATATCTCCCGTACCACGATTTCCGATGTGCCAGAGTTTGTTCGCGGCATGGTGTTTACCAAAAAAGCAGCAGCAATGGCGAACAAAGAACTGGGGGTCATTCCAGCGGAAATCGGTGATTACATCATCAAAGCGTGTGATGTGATTCTGGAAACCGGCAAATGCATGGACCAGTTCCCGTCTGACGTTTATCAGGGCGGTGCAGGCACTTCTGTGAACATGAACGCGAACGAAGTGATCGCGAACCTGGCACTGGAACTGATGGGTAAAGAAAAGGGTGAATACGACGTTATCAACCCGAACGACCACGTGAACAAGAGCCAGTCCACCAACTGTGCATACCCAACCGGTTTCCGTATTGCGGTATACAACAGCATCATGAAGCTGATCGAGTCTATCGAGTACCTGCAAAACGAATTTGACGCGAAAGCGACCGAGTTCAAAGGCATTCTGAAAATGGGCCGTACCCAGCTTCAGGACGCAGTACCAATGACTGTGGGTCAGGAATTCCATGCGTTCGCTGTGCTGCTGAAAGAAGAAATCAAAAACCTGAAATACACCTCTGAACTGTTGCTGGAAGTGAACTTGGGCGCGACCGCGATCGGTACTGGCCTGAACGCAGCGGCAGGCTACCAGCAACTGGCAGTACAACGTCTGGCAGAAGTCACTGGCCTGAACTGCACCCCAGCTGAAGACCTGATCGAAGCGACTTCTGACTGCGGTGCATACGTGATGGTTCACGGCGCCCTGAAACGTCTGGCAGTGAAACTGTCTAAGATCTGTAACGACCTGCGCCTGCTGTCATCCGGCCCTCGTGCAGGTCTGAACGAAATCAACCTGCCAGAAATGCAAGCGGGTTCTTCTATCATGCCAGCAAAAGTTAACCCGGTAATTCCAGAAGTGGTGAACCAGGTGTGCTTTAAAGTCATCGGTAACGACACCACTGTGACTTTCGCAGCAGAAGCAGGCCAGCTGCAGCTGAACGTGATGGAGCCAGTGATTGGTCAGGCGCTGTTCGAGTCTATCGAAATCCTGTCTAACGCCTGTGTGAATCTGGGCGAGAAGTGCGTGAACGGCATCACTGTGAACAAAGAAATCTGTGAAGCGTTCGTTTACAACTCTATCGGTATCGTGACCTACCTGAACCCGTTCATCGGCCACCACGAAGGTGACATCGTTGGTAAGATTTGTGCAGAAACCGGCAAGAGCGTGCGTGAAGTTGTGCTGGAGCGTGGTTTGCTGACCGAAGAGCAGCTCGACGATATTTTCTCTGTCGAAAACCTGATGCACCCACAATACAAAGCAAAACGCTATAACTGATCCGTCAGAATGGGTACCCGTTAGGGTACCCTTTTCTGGTTTTTACCTGGATGTTTTCCACATCTGGTCTTTAAAGCCCAAACGAAGGGACTTTTTCACCACTCACTGCGCCTTAATGCCCTGTTTGAAAAGGTAATAAGCACATCGAGACAGTGACTCCGTTTGGTTTTTTGAAATGAGTCTTGAGAACAGGAGTTACCCATGGTAGCAGTAGAGTTGTTCGTCGTTCTTGCGTTTATCTATCTGGGCGCACGGATTGGCGGTATTGGTATCGGCTTAGCCGGTGGTGCGGGCGTAATCGCCCTTTCATTGTTTTTGGGCATGCCCACCAACCAAAGTTACATCCCTATCGACGTGATCCTTATCATCATGTCTGTGATCACCGCCATCGCTGCCATGCAAGTGGCAGGTGGTATGGACTGGTTGGTTGAAAAAGCCGAAGACTTTCTACGTAAAAATCCGAAGCAAATTACATTCTATGCCCCTATTGTTACCTACCTGATGACCCTGATGGCGGGTACGGGTCACACCGCATTCTCAACCCTGCCGGTGATTGCAGAAGTGGCGAAGGAGCAAGGCATCCGCCCATCACGCCCACTCTCTATCGCGGTAGTTGCATCCCAAATTGCAATCACAGCGTCACCAATCTCTGCGGCGGTGGTGTTCTTCTCCGGTATCCTCGAACCCTTGGGCATTGGCTATCTGACCCTGCTGGCAATCTGTATCCCAACCACGTTTACAGCCTGTATGATCGGTGCATTTATCGCTAATTTCATGGGTTGTGAACTGAAAGATGACCCAATTTACCAGGAACGTTTAGCAAAAGGTCTGATCAAGCTGAAAGGCACAGAAAAACGCGAAATCGCGCCAACAGCGAAAACCGCCACCTACATTTTCCTCGGAGCAATTTTACTGGTGGTGGCCTACGCAGCGGCAATCTCTGGCTCTATTGGCCTGATTGAAAATCCAGCCCTTGGCCGTAACGAAGCGATCATGACCTTTATGCTGGCGGCAGCGGCATTGATTGTGGCAACCACCAAAATCGACGCATCCAAAATCCCGTCAGCACCGACGTTCCGCTCAGGCATGACAGCGTGTGTATGTGTGCTGGGTGTAGCCTGGTTAGGTTCTACCTTCGTTAACGCGCACGTTGAAGGCATCAAGGAAGTAGCGGGCACCCTGCTGTCAGACTATCCATGGATGCTAGCATTGGTACTCTTCTTTGCCTCTATGCTGCTTTACTCACAAGGCGCAACCACAGTAGCACTGATGCCGGCAGCGCTGGCAATTGGTGTTGCACCGCTGACCGCGATTGCCTCTTTTGCTGCTGTCAGTGCACTGTTTGTCCTGCCAACGTATCCAACACTGCTGGCAGCCGTGGAAATGGACGATACCGGTTCAACCCGCATCGGTAACCTGGTATTCAACCACCCCTTCTTTATCCCAGGTGTAGTGACCATCTTCACTTCGGTTGCACTGGGTTTTGTGGTTGGCGGCATTGTGCTGTAAGCCATTGAATTAACGACTGGGGCGCTTCGGCGCCCCTTTTTGTTTTTGAAACGAATTCCGGCTTTCCCAGTCTCAGTGGTATAGTTCGAATATTGTTCACAAATCCACCTGATTGATGAAGGCCATGTTGAATATAGGCTCACGACTTTTTACGGTTTTTACCTTGGCGCTGATGAGCGCCCTGCCCGCCAAGGCAGAATTCACCCTTTTCAATTCCCCGGTTCCGGCAGCAGGTAATGCCCCGGCGTTTGTTCCCGTCGATCAAGCATTTCCGTTTAATTTCACCCAACAAGGTAACCGGGTTTATCTCGATTGGCAGGTGACACCGGGCTACTACCTCTATGAAGACAAGATTGAGGTGGTGCCCAGTGATGACGCAAAAATCGGTGCATTGGAAATGCGCCGGGGACAGCCTTATAACGATGAATTTTTTGGTCAGGTTTCAATTTTCAAAAAGCCACTGACCGTGACAGTACCGATTCTTGCAGCAACCGATGCGTCTATCCTGAGGGTGACTTATCAAGGCTGCGCAGAAGCAGGGTTTTGTTATCCACCGGAAACGGTTACGGTTCCTTTAATTGCAGTGTCAGAGGGCTCTGCCACCGCAATCGCGCCAAGCCAGTCAACGCCTGCATTGCCTGCCTCTACAGAGCCGGTAAAGACCCCGTCTTCCGGCAGCAACAGCAGCTCAACCAAGGTTGGCAGCCTTGCTGAAAACTGGTGGCAACCCTTATTATTTTTAGGGCTGGGCATTGGCCTTGCTTTTACACCGTGTGTGCTGCCAATGTATCCGATCCTGACCGGTATTGTGCTGGGTGGGGGCAAGAAAACCCACAGCCAGACCTTCCGCCTTTCCATGCTTTACGTGCAGGGCATGGCGCTGACTTACACCCTGCTGGGGCTGGTGGTGGCGTCAGCCGGTTTGCAGTTTCAGGCAGCCTTCCAACACCCTTATGTGCTGATTGGCCTGAGTGCGCTGTTTGTGTTGCTGGCGCTGTCGATGTTTGGCGCGTTTAATCTCCAGCTACCGGCAAACCTGCAAACCAGGCTGAGTGAAATCAGCAACCAGCAGAAAGGGGGCAGCAACCTTGGCGTGTTCACCATGGGGGCGATTTCAGGCCTGATTTGCTCACCCTGTACTACAGCGCCGCTATCTGGCGCACTTTTGTATGTGGCACAAAGTGGCGATCTTATAACCGGAGCAGTGACCCTCTATGCACTGGCACTGGGGATGGGTATTCCACTGATTATCGCGGCAATGTTTGGCAACCGGTTGCTGCCAAAGGCGGGAGCCTGGATGAACAAGGTTAAAACGTTCTTCGGTTTAGTGTTGTTAGCCGCCCCCATCTTCCTGCTGGAGCGCTTGTTGCCGGAAACGATCAGCGTGTGGCTGTGGGCTACGTGGATGTTGATCTCGCTCAGCTGGGTGTATCATATCAGCCGTACATTACAACCGGGAAAACTGGCCAGCGCACTGGGGATCATTGCGATTCTCGGACTGAGTAGCGGCGCGGTGTATACCTATAACACCACCATGTTCACCTCTCAGGCAAAGGCCGATGTGCCGTTGGTTGAATTCATCAAGATTGATAACATCGACGATCTAAACCGAGAGCTGGCTGCCGCTAAATTGGCAGGCAAACCGGTAATGCTGGATTTCTATGCTGACTGGTGCGTGGCATGTAAGGAATTCGAGAAATATACGTTTCACGATGCCAACGTTGCACCGGCGCTGACAAACTTTGTGCTGCTTCAGGCAGACGTCACTGACAACCGTCCGCAGGACATCAAGATGCTGACAGCACTCAACGTGCTGGGTTTGCCTACAATTGATTTCTGGGATGCTCACGGAACTCCTCTTCCTAAAGCCCGTCTGACCGGTTTTATGGAAGCCAAACCCTTTATGTTACATCTTGAACAAAATCAGTTGATTAACAAACAGGGCTAATTGCACACAAACTTGATCCCCCCGACATTGCCTACAAATGGTGGGGGATCAAGCTCTTACTTCCTACTTATGCAAATTGATCAATCCTCACCCGGGTGGTAGCGTTTTTGTTAAATAGGTATTAATGACATTGCCATGGACGCTCAATACACCATTGTCATCGCTGACGATCACCCCTTATTCCGCAATGCACTGTTTCAGTCCGTGCATATGGCTATCAGTGGTGCCAATTTGCTGGAAGCAGACTCCCTCGACAGCCTGACGGCCCTGCTGGAAAAAGAACCCGATATCGATTTGCTGCTACTGGATCTGAAAATGCCCGGTGCTAACGGTATGTCCGGCCTTATCCACCTTCGCGTCCAGTACCCTGAACTGCCCATTGTGGTCATTTCTGCCAACGAAGAAACCTGTGTGATCCGCCAGGTCAAAGCCAATGGGGCTATGGGTTTCATTCCGAAATCCAGTGACATGCGGGAACTGATCAACAGCCTCAACCATGTGCTGGAAGGCGATACCTGTTTTCCACCCGGTATCGATTTCAGTGATAATGGCGACGAAGAGTCCCTGATGGACAAGATTTCGTCCCTCACCCCCCAACAATACAAAGTGCTCAACATGCTTAATGATGGCCTGTTGAACAAGCAAATTGCCTATGAGCTGGATGTGTCCGAAGCCACCATCAAAGCCCACATGACAGCCATTTTCCGTAAACTGGGGGTTAAAAACCGCACGCAGGCAGTGATTCTCCTTCAACAAATGGACCCCAACGCATAATCAGTCCTGTATGGGCAGATCCATTGGACAGTCAACATCTATGCATGTCTTTTTCTCTCTGCACGATCTCTGGCACTTTATCACCACACCAATTACAAACCTTACACTCCGCACTTTGAACAGTAACAATCGCTCACTATCTCCTTAGCCGAAAGCCTATTAGACCTTTGTCTAGCTTAACATTTTATTAACAAGCAGTTTCCTTGTCTTAAATCACAGAAATTCACTAATAGCAGACAGTTAGACCCATCTCTCGCTCGACTAAAGTTGCAGTGTTTCCCAGTCACTTGGCTGCTATTGTCGAAGCGTAACAATCCGTTAACTCGTCACTCAAGGAGATGGTGATGTCTGAGGAACAAAAACAAGATAACGCCAAAGCCTATTGGCAAAAAAACGTCAGGTTGATGATTTATCTGCTGGCAGTTTGGTTCGTGGTGTCGTTTGGATGCGGCATCTTATTTGTAGAGCAACTTAATGAAATTCGTATCGGCGGCTACAAGCTGGGCTTCTGGTTCGCACAACAGGGGTCAATTTATACCTTCTTGGCCATCATTTTTATTTACGCTTTCCAGATGCGCAAACTCGACAAAGAGTTTGGCGTCGATGATGACGAGTAAGGAGCAGTAATCATGGATTTGAAAACCGTTACTTACCTTGTCGTAGGTTTCACATTCGTTCTCTATATTGGGATCGCAATTTGGGCCCGCGCAGGTTCGACCAAAGAGTTCTATGTTGCAGGCGGTGGTGTAAACCCAGTCGCAAACGGCATGGCAACAGCCGCTGACTGGATGTCAGCAGCGTCGTTTATTTCAATGGCCGGCCTGATTGGCTTTATGGGATACGGCGGTTCGGTATTTCTGATGGGCTGGACAGGCGGTTACGTGCTTCTGGCACTGCTGCTGGCACCTTACTTGCGCAAGTTTGGTAAGTTCACTGTGCCTGAATTCATCGGTGAGCGTTTCTACTCGAATACCGCGCGTGTGGTTGCCGTCATCTGTCTTATCATCGCATCGGTCACGTACGTTATCGGCCAGATGAAAGGGGTAGGCGTGGCATTTGGCCGCTTTCTGGAAGTGGACTATGCAACAGGCCTTTACATCGGTATGGCAATCGTATTCATGTACGCGGTACTTGGCGGCATGAAAGGCATCACCTATACCCAGATTGCACAGTACTGCGTACTTATCTTGGCATACACAGTTCCTGCGATCTTTATCTCGCTGCAACTGACCGGCCACCCACTGCCACAAATTGGCCTTGGCAGCACCATATCAGGCACAGACACCTACCTGCTCGACAGGCTGGATCAGGTAGTGACCGAACTTGGCTTTAGTGAATACACCACATCGGTGCGTGGTGACACCCTCAACATGTTCGTTTACACCATGTCCCTGATGATCGGTACTGCAGGTCTGCCTCACGTTATCATCCGTTTCTTTACGGTACCGAAAGTGCGTGATGCGCGCATCTCTGCGGGCTGGGCACTGTTCTTCATCGCTATTTTGTACACCACCGCACCAGCCGTTGCTGCGATGGCACGCCTGAACCTGATGGACACGGTTAACCCAGCGCCAGGTCAGCACCTTGCATATGACGAGCGTCCAGCCTGGTTTAAGAACTGGGAGAAAACCGGTCTGCTTGGCTTCGATGACAAGAACAACGATGGCAAGATCAACTACACCTCCGACGCTTCAACCAACGAGCTGAAAGTTGACCGTGACATCATGGTGCTGGCAAACCCTGAAATTGCCAAACTGCCAAACTGGGTTATCGCGCTGGTTGCAGCAGGTGGTCTGGCAGCAGCACTGTCAACGGCTGCGGGTCTGCTTCTGGCTATCTCGTCCGCAGTATCGCATGACTTGCTCAAAGGGGTATTCAGACCGGATATTTCAGAGAAGAATGAATTGATGGCAAGCCGGGTTGCCATGGGTGTCGCCATTGCCTTTGCTGGCTACCTCGGCCTGCACCCACCGGGCTTTGCTGCCGGTACGGTTGCCCTCGCCTTCGGTCTGGCTGCATCGTCCATCTTCCCTGCACTGATGATGGGTATCTTCTCGAAGACCATCAACAAGGAAGGGGCGATTGCCGGTATGATTGCAGGTATCACCATCACCCTGTTCTACGTCTTCCAGCACAAAGGCATCCTGTTTATTGCGGACTGGAAATACCTGGAAAGCTGGGGCAGCAACTGGTTCCTGGGCATTGAGCCGAACGCATTTGGTGCTATCGGTGCCGTGGTGAACTTCGCTGTTGCAATGGTCGTTTCACGCGTCACTGAAGAAACACCACAACACGTTAAAGATCTGGTTGAGCACGTACGTATCCCGGGCGGTGCGGGCGAAGCGCAAGACCATTAATCTTTGACGCTGAGCACTTCGATAAGAGCGTCACGTTAACGCGAAAAAGCCCTGCTCAGGGGCTTTTTTTCTCCTCGGGTAAACACTGCCTTGTGGTATGTTACCCCTTAGCCCAAGGACGAGAACGAACTCTTTACCATGTTAAAAAACAAACACGTTATTGCCGCAATGCTGGTTGCCCCCATCCTGGCCTTAATCGCCTATTTTGGTGTGGATTTGGCGGTCAGTGAGAAACCCCATGCAGCAAAAGAAGGACAAACCTACAAACTCGCTGCCAATTCCAACTGCCGTTACACCAGTGGTATCTGTTCACTTGAAAACGGAGACTTCAAACTCAAACTCCGCTCAGAGAGCCTGACTGACAGTGAAGTTGTATTGAAGCTGACATCGGAATATCCGCTGGAAGGTGCAAAAATCAGCCTGATCCAACAGAAAGGAAACCGTTCCAATCCGGTTGATATGGACATCAACGGCACGAATAACAAAGAATGGTGGGTTGACCTGCCGGCACCTATGTCAGAGGACAGCGAAATTCATCTGGTCGTCAAATCTGACGGTACGCTTTACTATGGCGAGACCACGACAGTTTTTGTGGAATATAAGACCCTGTTGAATGAAGAGCAGCAATAAGCGGCTCTTTCCTTCCTGGGCTTATTGGGTCACCAGATAAAGCTTGGCAGCGATCAGTATTTCTGCCACTCTCGCTTCGTGTTCTTGCTCTGACAACCAGAACGTGACATCGACCCAGCCATCCGTGCCCATCTGATCAATGTCCACTAACTGGATGTCCCCGGTCAACGGATCCCAGGTGCCTTCTACCCGCACCAAACCGACTTCGGTATCGAGCCTGGGAATCATAAACGCTTCCATATCAGCTTTCTCCTTGCTGAAGCAACGCACGCAGCTTCAGTGGCTTCACCGGCTTGGCAATATAACCAAAGCCCAATTCACGCACCAATGTCCGTGTTTCCTGCGTTCTGTCAGCGGTGATCACAGCGCCGACAAATTTGTTGCCAAGCATAGCGCGGCAACGTTGCAATACATCCAGCCCTGTTAACGAAGGGGCAAGGTGATAGTCACTGAGAATGGCATCGGGACTGAACCCTCCTTCCAACAGTGCGACCACGCCATCGAGATCTTCTGCCACCTCAACCTGACACCCCCAACGTGACAACAGACTTTCCATTCCGGCAAGGATGTCCCTTTCATTATCGACACATAGCACCTGAACCCCAGCCAAAGGCTCACTATTTTTATGCTTTTCTTCAGTCTCAATGCCAGTGTCACAAACCTGAGGCGCAGACGCGATCGGGGCAGTAATCGAAAATACGGTCCCCTGCCCGGGCCATGAGCGGAGACTGAGAGGCTGATTGAGGATCCGGCTGATCCCGCGCGCGATCGCCAACCCCAGACCTAACCCGAGCTCTGCCCCCTTGCGATCGATGCGGGTAAATTCATTAAAAATGTCCATCTGCCTGTCTTGGGGAATACCCGGCCCGTTATCCCACACTTCGATGCGGCATTGGGTGCCGTGACGACGCACGCCCAGCAACACCCTGCCATCCGGGTTATAGCGAAACGCATTGGTAAGGAAATTTTGCAGAACACGGCGAAGCAAACGGCGATCAGAGCGGATTCGAAGCCCGGTTGGTTGAACGCGAAAATCTACTCCCTGCTGATTGGCAATCACACCAAATTCTGCCGCCAGGGTTGAAAAGACCTCATCTAATTCGAAATCGGTGATTTTTGCCTTCATTTTTCCTGATTCAATACGGGAGATATCCAGCAAGTCACCAATCAAATCTTCGGCTGCCCCTAACGCACTCTCGATATGTCCGGCCATCTTCTGGGTTTCTTTTTCTTCTGCCATTTCGCTCAGCGAAGAAGCAAACAGGCGCGCAGCGTTCATCGGTTGCATCAAATCATGACTTACTGCCGCGAGTAGGCGGCTTTTCGACTGGGAGGCTTGCTCCGCCTTGGCGGTGGCACTGATCAGGCGACGGTTGAGCGTTTCCAGCTCTTTGGTCCGCTCAACAACCCGTGCTTCCAAGGTTTCATTGGATTGCTTGAGCGCCTCTTCGGCATCACGGAAAGCAGTGATATCGGTAAAACTCATCACAAACCCACCACCTGGCATCGGGTTGCCCTGCACCTCAATCACCCGTCCGTCCGGATGGACACGGGAGGACGTATGCGAAGAGCCTTTACGCAAATAACCAACCCGTTTTTTCACATGTTCTTCGATATCACCCGGGCCACACAGGCCACGTTCGGCGTTGTAACGCACCACGTCTGCAATCGGCCTGCCGACCTGGATTAAATCCGGGGGAAAGTCGAAAAGCTCGACATAACGCTGGTTCCACGCCACCAGCCGGAGCTGTTTGTCCACCACAGAAATCCCCTGGCTGATATGCTCAATCGCCCCCTGTAGCAGGCCACGGCTGAAATCAAAAAGCTCAGACGCTTCATCAACAATGGTAGCGATTTCCTCCAGCTGCATGTTGCGCCCTTGCAGCGCAGAAGTCAGCACCAGCTTGGCGGAAGAAGCGCCGAATACACCCGCCAACACCCGTTCGGTATGGCGGATCAGCGCCGCACTCGCCTGCTGTTGCGGTAACAGCATTTCTCCGCGTTGCTCACCAAACGTGCGGAATGTCTGGCGCATACGGGTCCGGCCAACAAAACGGGCAGCCAGCATTTCAAGCTCTGCCACGGTCACACGGCTCTGATACAGGCTCGAGTCATCCCCTTCCGGCAGCGGCGTACCGACGAAGCTTGCTGCCTGCAAACGCTCACTGAGGGACGGACGGGTCGCCATCGACACCACCACAAAGCAGACACTATTGGCCATAATGCTGAGTACCATGCCCCAGTTGACCGGGCTCAGTGAGGCAAAGAACGGGATAGCTGGTGGAGCGAGGATCCAGAGCACCAGGTTGGTGTCTTCATTCCCTGCCAACATGCCAGTTTGCATCATCAGAGTCATTAACCAGACCACGAAGCCGGCAATCAGCCCGGCATACACACCTTTTTTGTTGGCCTGACGCCAGTAAATACCCGCGACCAGTGGCGGAGCAAACTGGGCGATAGCAGCAAAGGACAGAAAGCCAATGGCTGACAGTGAAGGCACTTCAAGGATCAGTTGATAAAACCCCCAGGCCCCGATAAGCAGGAGGAAAATCAGTGCGCGGCGCACATTAAGCAACAGGCCAGAAAACTGGGTAAAGTTGCGGTTAGATACCCGCATACGGCGCAGCAACTGTGGTAGCACCAGATCGTTCGACACCATGATAGCCAGCGCAATGGTCGACACGATGACCATGCCACTTGCCGCGGAGGCCCCGCCAAGGAAAGCCAGCAGGGCAATCCCTTCATTGCCGGTAAACAGCGGCAGCTGGATCACATGGGTATCGGCCGACACATCCGGCAGGAAAACCTGTCCGGCATAGGCCAGAGGAAGGACAAACATGCCCATCAACAGCAGATAAACCGGAAAAACCCAACGCGCGGTGTGCAGATCCTGCGCCCGGGCATTTTCCACTACCATAGTATGGAACTGGCGTGGCAGACAGATAATGGCGGCCATGGTCAGCAGGGTATGAACCAGCAATGCCCCCCAATCCGGTGCGCCCACCACATTGGCTTCTTTCAATGTCGGCAGTTCACCCGGCGCGTCAAGCAACAGGCCGACGGCAAAAAAACCGACAGCCAGAAACGCCACCAATTTTACAATCGACTCAAAGGCCACCGCCATCATCATGCCCCGGTGGTGCTCGGTGGAATCAATATGGCGGGTGCCGAACAGCACAGTAAACATGGCAAGCGACATGCACACCAGCCAGGCAATTTGTCCTTCGTTGAGACCTGCGCCTTCACCAATATCCGGCGCAATCACATCCAGCCCCATGGTGATACCACGCAATTGCAACGCGATATAAGGCAAGATACCGACCACGGCAATCACGGTCACCATCACCGCCAACCCCTGAGATTTCCCGTAGCGGGCGGCAATAAAATCCGCAATGGAAGTGATGTGCTCACGTTTGGCGATCAGGATGATCCGGGCAAGGAAGCGCCAGCCAATGGTAAACACCAGAATAGGGGCAAGATAAATCGGCAGGAATGACCAGGGCTGGCTTGATGCCTGCCCCACGGTGCCAAAGAAGGTCCAGGATGTGCAGTACACCGCGATAGACAGGCTGTAGATGTAGGGCCGCCAGCCACGCAGCCAGCGCGGACGGCTGTCGCCGTACCAGGCAATAAGAAACAGAACGCCAAGGTATGCCAGTGCCACAGGCACCACTATCCATCCAGCCGACATTATCTCTTCCATGATTAATGTGTGATTAGGCTCTGTTTATCATGCCCTTGGTTGTACAACAACGCGGCGACGTATCTCCGTGAGCAAGCTCTCTCAGCCCACAGCAAATTCAGTGATTTACGGCTTCAGTCGCCGGTTCAGCCCTGAGGGTAAGCAGTAATACCGGCAACCCAAGCAGCGCCATAACATAAAAACTGTGTCCCCCAAACCGCTCATACAACTCCCCGCTGACAACGGTCAACAACGCCATCACAGCCCCCATCGGAATCGCACTGTACAGCGCCTGCAATGCGATGATCTTATCGCTGCTCTGTTGCTGGATATAACGCATAGCGGCGATATGGGCCACACCGAACGTGATGCCATGCAGCGACTGGGCAAAAAATAACACGCCAAGCTCGGTGCTCCATGCAGTCAAACACCAGCGTAACACCACCGCCAGTGCAGCCAGGCGGAACAAAGCATAGACCTGCCAGTGACCAAACAGCCTGCCCGCAAGGGCGAACATCATCACTTCCACCACCACACCAGAGCTCCAGAGATAACCGACAACGACATCTGCTACACCGGCCTGCGTCCAGTGGATGGCACTGAACGCGTAGTAAGCGGCATGGCTGCCCTGGATCAGAGAAACAATCACGAGAAACATCAATACAGGTCTGGAACGGAGCACCCGACGCAGAGGTGGCCTGGCGATAGCCTGCGTTTTCTCTTTTACCGGCAGGTCACGCGGCGAAAGCAGGCTCCAGCCCCAGGTGAGCAGCAAGGCGCTGGCGGCAAGAGGCACAATGGTTTGCGGTCCAACGCTGTCCACCAGTGTGCCTGCCATCATAGAGCCCATAACAAACGCCAGCGATCCCCAGAGCCGTGCCCGCCCATAATCCACCAGTTTTCGGCGGTTGTAATGGTTGGCAAGTGCATCAGACACCGGAACAGCTGGACCAATCACACTGTTGATGGCGACGGACAAGACTGTCAGCCACAAAAGATCTGGCGTGGCCATCAAATGCAAAAAGCCAATCACGGCAGCAATAAAAGATAACCAGCGCACAGCAGGAAGCAGGTGCTCAGGCAAGTGAAACCTTGGGGTCAGGGTCAGGTTCACCACAAAGCGCGTCATCACCCCAGCGCCGATCACGATACCAATCTCATCGGCAGAGAGTCCCAACCAGGCTAGCCAGACCGACCAAAAAGGCAGATAGACCCCAAAGGCAAAGAAATAGGTGCCGTAATAAACAGATAACCAATGAAAGGGAGTGGGACGGGGGTAACCCATACAGGCGCATCCTTCAGCCATAACGAGGAGTGCTATTTTGACAGCGATTCCCACAAACTTACAGTACGGTTTTCATGTGGCTGCAAGGCCACTTCGTTACGTAAAGAGATAACTGACAATAGACTAAAGTCGGCTGGCAAGGTGCAAGCCCGTGCGACAAACTGAAAACAAGGACAGACACGTTATGTGCGTGAACAATAACACGGAGTGTGCCGCCATGCCTGAACCGTTCGATACTTCATCCCCCCCGTTTGACCGCCTCGACGACAAACAGGCCAAGTCCCTATTATCGTCACTGGATGTCGCCTACTACCGCCGTGGTGATGTCCTGATTGAAAAAGGTCAGTCCAATGAGGCACTGTATATCGTCATCAAAGGCCGGGTACAGGAAATCAACCCAGACACCCAGGAAGTGCAGGCACAATACATCAAAGACGACTTGTTCGATGCCCGAGCCCTGCTCAAAGGCCATGCTCATCACCGATACCACGTGGTTGAAGATACCCTGTGTTATGTGTTGCCCAAAGCGCTGTTTATGGCGCTTTACCATGAAAACCCCTCATTTGCGGACTACTTCAACACCAGCTTCAGCCGGCGAAAACGCATGCTGGAACAAGCGCAACAACAGCAAAATCTGGCAGAATTTATTCTGACACAGGTCGATGAGAGCAACATCCAGCCAATCATGACTCTGCCCCATGCCACCACGATTCATGATGCCACGCTGCAACTTCGTCAGGCACGTCAGGATTGCGCACTGGTGGCACTGGAAGGTAAACCACATGACATCGGTATTATCACCCGGACCAACCTGCTGCATGCCCTGGTGGAAAACGGCTGCTCGCTCGATACAGCGGTAGGCGATATCGCAACATCTCCGGTGATCAGCGTGGAAATGGGCGATTACCTCTTTAATGTGATGATCCTGATGACCCGCGACCGGGTTAAACGGGTACGGGTAACAGAAGATGGGAAAACGGTCGGCATGCTCGACATGACCCAGGTGCTGAGCCTGTTTTCCACCCACTCCCACGTGTTGACACTACAAATCAACCGCGCCCACTCGATTGAAGAGCTGACCCTGGCGGCCAATAACCAGCAACAATTGGTGGCCAATCTCACCAACAACGGTATCCACACCCAGTTTGTGATGGAATTGATCTCAGCCGTGAATGAGCAAATCATCGAGAAAGCCTTCCGCCTGACTATTCCGGAAGCCTTTCACAAGAAATGCTGTCTGTTTGTGATGGGCTCAGAAGGACGGGGCGAGCAGATACTGAAAACCGATCAGGACAATGGTCTCATCCTCGCCGATGACGCCAACTGGCCAGATGTGCGGCACTATATGGTAAGGTTCAGTGACGTCCTCAGCCGTCTGGGTTATCCACCTTGTCCCGGCAACGTAATGGTCAATAACCCGCGTTGGGTGAAGACCCAGTCCGAGTGGATAAAAGAGATGGTCTCGCTGAGCAAAATCTCTGATGAACGCTCCCTGATGGACCTGGCGATCTTTGCCGACAGCCATGCCGTTGCCGGCAACAAAGCCCTGCTGGAGCCTGTGATGGCAAAGCTTCATGCCACCATGAAACATAACATGCTGACACTGAATACCTTTGTTCGCCCCTGCCTCGCCTTCCGGGTTCCCCTGACCTTTTTCGGTGGCCTGAAAGCAAACAAAGAAGGATTGGATGTAAAAAAAGGTGGCATCTTCCCGCTGGTTCACGGTGTCCGCACCCTGGCACTCGAAAATGGCCTGACCGAAACCAACACATTTGAAAGACTCGATGCCCTCGCAAAGTGCAAGGCCCTGGATCAGGAAACCGCCAATAACCTCTCCGAAGCACTCAAACTGTTCGTCAAAGTTCGTCTGAAACAACAACTCGACAGCGGTGCCAGCACAGGGAATCTGTTGGATGTGACTCAGCTGTCACGTACCGAACGGGATTTACTCAGAGATTGCCTGGGCGTAGTAAAAAAATTCAAGGAGCGTCTGGCCTCCCACTATCAGGTAAGGGATTAGCATGAACCCGCTGGAACGGCTCTGGCTGAAGTATAAATGGCGAGATACCCAATATGCGCCGCTGTTTACCTCTCCTTCCAATGAAGAGATGGTCGCGCTGGACTGTGAAACCACCAGCCTTGACCCACAAAAAGCCGAGCTGGTAACCATTGCGGCAACCAAAATCCGCGGCAACACCATTGTCACCAGCGACCCACTCACCCTTTCCCTGCGCGCACCCCACTCCCTGACAGAACAATCAGTGAAAATACACGGCATCCGGCATCAGGATTTACATGATGGTGTCACGGAAAAAGAAGCCATACAGGCACTGATTGAATTTGCCGGTAACCGCCCCATCGTCGGCTATTACATCCATTACGACAAAACCATTCTCGATCGCTACACCCGGAAGCATCTGGGCTTCAAACTGCCAAACAGCACCATTGAAGTCAGTGATATCTACCGTCGCAAGCTGGAGCAGATCCTGCCCAATGCTTATTACGATTTGAGTATGGAAGCAATCGGACACCATCTGGGACTGCCACTGTCTGGCCGACATGATGCTCTCGACGACGCCATCAGTGCTGCCCTTATCTATATACGACTAAAGTACGGCGATGTCTCAATACCCACTTATGGCTAACTGTCCCTCAACCGGCTGCATGTCGCTGCCTATAAATGAGAGCAACGCCTCACTGTCAGCGTTGAATAGTCACAAAACCCAGAGAAAACGGCCTCTTCATCCTAAAGTCTAATTGTCGAGAACCCCTAACTAACCGACCTTATTGGGACAAGACCGCCAGACCATACCCTATATTCTACTTTGCTGTGGTCGAACATTTTACGATGCCAGGCGGCATCATGCAGGAACACAAGGAGAAAGATAATGAGTGAGGTTCACCTGCATCCGGTCATGCCGGAAATTGAAGCAAACGCACACGCAAACAACGATACCTACCGTGAAATGTACCAACAATCAGTGGTCAACCCGGAAGGTTTTTGGCGTGAGCACGGTAAGATCGTAGATTGGATCAAGCCCTTCACCAAGGTGAAAAGCACCTCGTTTGACACCGGCCACGTCAACATCAAGTGGTTCGAAGACGGCACCCTCAACGTATCCGCTAACTGTATTGACCGCCACCTTGACACCAAAGGCGATCAGGTCGCCCTGATTTGGGAGGGCGACGACCCGAGCGACGACAAAACCCTGACCTATAAAGAACTGCATACCGAAGTGTGTAAGTTTGCCAATGCCCTGAAAGGCCAGGGCGTGCGCAAGGGCGATGTCGTTTGCCTATACATGCCTATGGTCATGGAAGCCGCCATCGCCATGCTGGCATGTACCCGTATCGGCGCAATCCATACCATCGTTTTCGGTGGTTTCTCGCCGGAAGCACTGGCTGGCCGTATTGTCGACTCCAATGCCAAAGTGGTTGTTACTGCCGATGAAGGTGTTCGTGGCGGCCGCTCCGTGCCCTTAAAACAAAATGTGGACGCGGCACTTGCAAACCCATCAGTCACGTCAGTGGATAAAGTGGTTGTTTACCAGCGTACCGGTAACGCCGTTGAGTGGAATTCAGAGCGTGATGTGTGGTGGCACGAAGCCACAGCCGTGGTATCCAGCAACTGTGAACCCGAAGAAATGAATGCGGAAGATCCGCTGTTCATCCTGTACACCTCAGGTTCAACCGGCACACCAAAAGGTGTCCTTCACACCACCGGCGGTTATCTGGTTTATGCCACCATGACCTTCAAATACGTCTTCGATTACCAGGAAGGCGAAGTGTTCTGGTGTACCGCCGATGTAGGCTGGATCACCGGTCACAGCTACCTGATCTACGGACCGCTCGCCAACGGGGCGAAAACCATCCTGTTTGAAGGTGTGCCTAATTACCCATCAACCGCCCGCATGAGCGAAGTGGTCGACAAGCATCAGGTCAACATCCTTTACACCGCGCCTACCGCCATCCGTGCCCTGATGGCTAAAGGCAATGAAGCCATTGAAGGCACCAAGCGTGATTCACTGCGCATCATGGGTTCTGTGGGTGAACCGATTAACCCTGAAGCCTGGGAGTGGTACTACAAAACCATTGGTGACAGCAAATGCCCCATCGTAGATACCTGGTGGCAGACCGAAACCGGCGGCATCCTGATCACTCCATTGCCAGGTGCGACCGCACTGAAGCCAGGCTCAGCAACCCGTCCATTCTTTGGTGTCCAGCCTGCACTGGTGGATAACATGGGCAACATCATTGAGGGTGCTACTGAAGGTAATCTGGTGATGCTGGATTCCTGGCCGGGTCAGATGCGTACGGTTTACGGTGACCATGAGCGCTTCGAGCAAACATACTTCTCAACCTTCAAAGGCATGTATTTCACCGGTGACGGTGCGCGCCGTGACGAAGACGGTTACTACTGGATCACGGGTCGTGTGGATGACGTTCTGAATGTTTCCGGTCACCGCATGGGGACGGCAGAAATTGAATCGGCACTGGTGGCCTTCGACAAGATTGCAGAAGCGGCGATTGTTGGTGTACCACACGACATCAAAGGCCAGGCGATTTATGCCTACATCACACTCAATGCCGGTGAAGTGCCAAGTGCAGAGCTGACCAAAGAAGTGAAAAACTGGGTACGTAAGGAAATCGGCCCTATCGCAACGCCGGATTTCATTCACTGGACAGACGCGCTGCCAAAAACCCGTTCGGGCAAAATCATGCGCCGCATCCTGCGTAAGATTGCCACCGGCGATACCGGCAGCCTGGGTGACACGTCAACCCTGGCCGATCCAAGCGTGGTGGACAAACTGATCGCTGAAAAATCAAGCGTGGTCTAAACCACCAACACATGCCAAGGCCGCAACGCTACGCGGCCTTTTTTACGTCTTGATGCTAACACAGCACCTTCCCCCACGACCCACAAGTTCAACCATCACGATGAGATCCGCCTAACAGATCCTTATCCTGAACTGGCCAATTTGTGAACTATTGTCACGAAATCCCTGTCATAACAACGTCACACAAGCGCAGGAATGTCATATTTTGTCTGATTAGACCAGTATTTTGCTGCCATTTGCAGTGAATTCTCTATAATTGCGTTTCAGCAAATGGCGGGAGTGCCATTTTCCGGGTTCTCATATCGTCTGGGCTGAAAAGAAAAACTTACCGTCTTTTCGCAACAAGAATAGGAACGAAGCGAACAACATGACGACAAATCGTACAGTTTTACTTCTCAACGGACCCAACCTCAACATGCTTGGGGTTCGTGAACCTGGCCACTATGGACAGACATCGTTAGATCGTATTGTTGCCGATCTAACAACACTTGCTGCATCTTTCAATATTCAGCTCGAACACGTGCAATCCAATGCGGAGCACGTCCTGATTGAAACGATTCATCAGGCGATGGGAAAGGTTGATTTTATTATCATCAACCCGGCGGCGTTTACCCATACCAGTGTCGCCCTGCGCGATGCGTTACTCGCCGTCGGTATTCCCTTTATTGAAGTGCACCTTTCCAACGTTCACGCCCGTGAACCTTTCCGCCATCACTCTTACTTCTCCGATAAGGCAGAAGGTGTGATTGCCGGTCTGGGTGCTGAAGGTTATGAATTTGCCCTGAGGGCAGCGGCGAGCCGGCTGCAATCAGGGGACAACTGAACAATAATTTCAAAGAGATAGACATCATGGATATTCGTAAAATCAAAAAACTGATTGAGCTTGTTGAAGAATCTGGCATTGCTGAGCTGGAAATCTCTGAAGGTGAAGAATCAGTACGCATCAGCCGTGCAACCGCACCCGTTGCTGCCACCCAGGTTTATGCAGCACCGGCTCCGGCGCCTGTTGCAGCACCAGCCGCGCCTGCGGCGGCGCCAGCAACAGAAGCACCAGCGGCTGAAGCAGACGTTGCGGGTCATAAAGTCTTGTCTCCAATGGTAGGCACCTTCTACCGTTCACCAAGCCCTGACGCGAAAGCATTTGTTGAGGTAGGCCAGTCAGTGAATGTTGGCGATACCCTGTGCATCGTTGAAGCGATGAAAATGATGAACCAAATCCAGGCAGACAAAGCAGGTGTGGTGAAAGCTATCCTGTGTGAAGACGGCCAAGCCGTAGAGTTTGACCAGGCTTTGGTCATCATCGAGTAACCGAGGGCAGCTATGTTAGATAAAATTGTCATCGCTAACCGCGGTGAAATTGCGCTTCGCATCCTTCGTGCGTGTAAAGAGCTCGGCATCAAAACCGTTGCTGTTCACTCGACCGCCGATCGCGATCTGAAGCATGTACTGCTGGCAGACGAATCTATCTGTATCGGCCCGGCTTCAAGCGTAGAAAGCTACCTGAATATCCCGCGTATTATCAGTGCGGCGGAAGTGACCGGCGCGGTCGCTATCCACCCGGGTTACGGTTTCCTGTCTGAAAATGCTGATTTTGCTGAGCAGGTTGAACAATCTGGCTTTATTTTCGTCGGCCCACGTGCTGAAACTATCCGCCTGATGGGTGACAAAGTCTCTGCCATCAACGCAATGAAAAAAGCGGGCGTACCTTGTGTACCGGGTTCTGACGGCCCACTGGATGATGACGCAGCGAAGAACAAGGCGTTCGCAAAACGTATTGGCTACCCGGTGATCATCAAGGCATCCGGTGGTGGTGGTGGTCGTGGTATGCGTGTGGTGCGCTCTGAAGCAGAGCTGACCGATGCCATTGCCATGACCCGCGCAGAAGCCAAAGCCGCATTCAACAACGACATGGTTTACATGGAAAAATTCCTGGAAAACCCACGTCACGTTGAAGTGCAGGTACTGGCTGACGGCCAGGGTGGCGCAATTCACTTGGGTGAGCGCGACTGTTCAATGCAGCGCCGTCACCAGAAAGTGGTAGAAGAAGCACCGGCGCCGGGTATTACTGCAGAAATGCGTAAATACATCGGTGAGCGTTGCTGCCGTGCATGTATTGAAATCGGTTACCGCGGCGCGGGTACGTTCGAATTCCTGTACGAAAATGGCGAGTTTTACTTCATTGAGATGAACACCCGTATCCAGGTTGAACACCCAGTAACCGAGATGGTCACCGGCATTGACCTGATCAAAGAGCAGCTTCGCATTGCGGCAGGCCAGCCTCTGTCATTCACCCAGGATGATATCCAGATCCGTGGCCACGCGATTGAATGCCGTATCAACGCTGAAGACCCTGAGCGCTTCCTGCCAAGCCCAGGAAAAATCACCCGTTTCCACGCACCAGGCGGTATGGGCGTGCGTTGGGAATCACATGTGTATTCAGGCTATACCGTGCCGC
The DNA here is from genome assembly GCF_059704325.2 of Grimontia sp. THUN1695. Taxonomy (NCBI): domain Bacteria; kingdom Pseudomonadati; phylum Pseudomonadota; class Gammaproteobacteria; order Vibrionales; family Vibrionaceae; genus Grimontia; species Grimontia sp. THUN1695. Next base: position 2,727,177 of record NZ_AP046577.1, read on the forward strand.
CACACTACGATTCCATGATCGGTAAACTGATTTGCTTTGGTGAGAACCGTGACGTCGCGATTGCGCGTATGCGTAACGCACTGCGGGAAACCATTATTGATGGCATCAAAACCAACATTCCTCTTCAGCTGGAAATCATGAAAGATGAGAATTTCCAGCACGGTGGTGCAAACATCCACTATCTAGAGAAGAAACTGGGCCTGCAGAAGTGATCCTGTCGGGCACGTCAGAAGGCTGCGCTTGCGCAGCCTTTTTATTTTCAACGCCCCGAAAAGAACAAAACTGAAGAGGATGATGCATATTCCTGTTACATTTTCGGCTCTTTTGTCACAATAGGCACCTTATCAACAGACTGTCTCACTGAGTCATAACACTCAGCCATTTCGGAGACTACCAATGAAAACACTCAGCCACCGCTACCGCCAGGCTCACAAGGAAGCCAAATGGGCGATAGCCCTTGCACTCGCCTATTTTGCATGGTGGTACGGATTTGCCTATATCCTGGCCCCGGAAGGCATGGAACAGACCCTACCGACACTCTATTTCGGCCTGCCACTGTGGTTTTTACTGGCCTGTGTCATCGGCCCCCTGGTATTTACCCTGTTGTGCGCACTGATGGTGAAATACCTTTTTAAGGACATGCCGCTCGATATCGAACAGGACTCGTCCAATGAATAGCCCGCTTCTCATTCCTATCGCACTGTATCTGGTTGCTGTTTTTGCCCTGGCACTTTATTCCCGCAGGCAAGGCGATCGCAGTGGCGGTTTCCTCAATGAGTATCTGCTTGGCAACCGCAGTATGGGTGGCTTTGTCCTGGCGATGACCCTTGCAGCCACTTATGCCAGTGCCAGTTCCTTTATTGGGGGGCCAGGTGCTGCGTATACAATGGGACTTGGCTGGGTGCTTCTGGCCATGATCCAGCTTCCCGCAGCCTGGCTGACACTCGGCGTGCTCGGCAAGAAATTTGCCATAGAATCCCGCCGGCATAATGCACTGACCCTTAATGATATGCTGTACGCACGTTATAAAAACCGCGCGGTAGTTATCTTCGCCTCCCTTGCGCTGCTGCTTGCATTCTTCGGTACCATGGTCGTGCAATTTGTGGGTGGAGCGCGGCTGCTTCAGACAGTCACAGGACTTTCCTACACCCATGGCTTGATACTGTTTGCCTTTACTGTCGGTGTGTATACCACCATCGGCGGATTCCGCGCCGTGGTGATGACCGATACCGTGCAGGGCATCATGATGATCATTGGCACCCTCGCGCTACTGGTAGGCATCATCCATGCCGGTGGCAGTCTGGGAGAGATGATCACCCGACTCCATGCTATTGATCCGGCACTTGTGACCCCCTATGGCCCGGACAACTTCCTGTCTGAACCCTTTATGCTGAGCTTCTGGGTGTTGGTCTGCTTCGGCGTTATTGGCTTACCCCATGCCGCCGTACGCTGCATGTCGTACAAATCCAGCCAGTCCCTGCACAAAGGCATGGTCATCAGCACTGCCATGGTGGCATTCCTGATGCTGGGCATGCATTTGGCAGGCGCACTGGGACGCGCGATTGTGCCGGAAATCGACAACCCGGACCAAATCATGCCCACCCTGATGATGACGGTACTGCCGCCAGTGGTCGCCGGTGTGTTCCTGGCAGGGCCGATGGCGGCAATCATGTCAACTATCGACTCCCAGCTCATTCAGGCCTCGGCGACATTGCTAAGAGATTTGTACCTGAATTACATCAATCCCAACGCAGCCCATGCCCCCGATACCGAAAGCAAGCTTCCCAAGCTTTCCCTGTGGGTAACGGGTATTTTCTCTCTGCTGGTGTTTATCGCCGCCACCAACCCGCCGGATATGATCATCTGGCTGAACCTGCTCGCTTTTGGCGGCATGCAGGCCGTCTTCCTCTGGCCACTGGTGCTGGGGCTTTACTGGAAAAAAGCCACTGCTGCTGGCGCGCTGGCTTCTATGATCACAGGGCTTGGCAGCTATGCTGTACTTTCTACGTTCAAACCGGACATGGAGGGCGTGCACGCGATTGTGCCATCACTGGCTATCAGTCTGGTCGCTTTCCTTCTGATCAGCAGTTTGCAGCACAGGAACGCCCATCCTGCGACTGTATAAACTTCTCTCTGGGCAGCATCTGCTGCCCTTTTTCTCCCCTTCCTAACCCTCACCGTGCTAAGGCTATGTGGGCTGACTACTTTTTATGCTAGACTCCGCCCCCTGAAATCGTCGTTAAACGAAGAAGTGAAGAACCATGCCTTGGATTCAAATCAAACTGAACGCTACCGCAGAAACCGCAGAAGCCATCGGTGATGTGCTGATAGAAGAAGCGGGCGCATTATCGGTCACTTTCCTTGACGCCAAAGACACCCCGGTGTTTGAACCTATGCCAGGTGAAACCCGACTGTGGGGCGAAACCGATATCGTTGCACTGTATGATGCAGAAACTGACATGGATGCCGTTGTGGCTATCCTGAAAAACAGTCCGCTGCTGGGTGAGAACTTCACGCACAAAATTGAACAACTGGAAGACAAAGACTGGGAACGTGCCTGGATGGACAACTTCAAGCCTATGCGTTTTGGCAAGCGCCTGTGGGTTTGCCCAAGCTGGTGCGAAGCGCCCGATCCGGAGGCCGTTAACATCATGCTGGATCCGGGTCTGGCCTTTGGTACCGGTACCCACCCTACTACCGCACTTTGCCTTGAATGGCTGGACGGGCTGGATCTGACCGGTAAGACAGTCATCGACTTTGGTTGTGGTTCCGGTATCCTATCGCTGGCTGCGCTGCTGCTGGGGGCAGAGAAAGTTATTGGTATTGATATCGACCCACAAGCGCTCCAGGCGTCAAAAGCCAATGCAGAGCGCAATGGCGTCGCCAATCGCCTCGAGTTGTACCTGCCGAAGGATCAACCGGAAAACCTGCAGGCAGAAGTGGTGGTCGCCAACATTCTGGCTGGCCCGCTTCGCGAACTCTCTCCTGTCATCAAAAGCCTGATCGCCCCAGAGGGTGTACTGGCAATGTCCGGTGTCTTGGATAGCCAGGCAGAATCAGTCGCGGACTGCTACCGCGATGAGCTCAATGTGGATGCGATTGTCGAGCAGGAAGAGTGGTGCCGTATTACTGCACACAGGGCCTAACCCAGTGATAATTGGCCATTTTTCGCACTAAAAATCTGAATTATCTGGCTTTTTGAAAAATCAAGCTAAAACGCTCAAATATTGGCCTTTTCAGATCGGGAAAAAATGCGTAAAATGCGCGCCCTTGCTGACATAGAAGGTATTGCCTTGCAGATCGGACCCTACAAATTGGAAAACAACCTTATCGTCGCTCCTATGGCCGGTGTGACTGACAGACCCTTCCGCGAACTTTGCTTGCGTTACGGGGCTGGCATGGCGGTAAGTGAAATGATGTCTTCCAATCCGGCGATGTGGCACACCGCCAAATCAAAAAACCGGATGGTCCATCTCGATGAGAAAGGGATCCGTTCTGTGCAGATAGCCGGTGCTGAACCGGCTCTGATGGCAAAAGCCGCACGCTTCTGTGTTGAAAACGGCGCACAGATCGTCGACATCAACATGGGTTGTCCGGTAAAAAAGGTCAATAAGAAACTGGCTGGCTCTGCACTGCTGACCCGGCCGGATATCATCGAGCAAATCCTAAAAGCAGTGGTTTCTGCGGTTGACGTCCCCGTCACCCTGAAAACCCGGACAGGCTGGGATCCGGACAACAAAAACTGTGTCCAGATCGCCAAAATGGCTGAAGACTGCGGCATTCAGGCACTGGCCCTTCACGGCCGCACGCGTGCCTGCATGTACAAAGGGGAAGCTGAGTACGACAGCATTAAAGCGGTGAAAGACGCTGTCTCTATCCCAGTGATTGCCAACGGGGATATCGATTCGCCTCAGAAAGCCAAATTTGTGCTCGATTACACAGGCGCAGACGCTTTGATGATAGGTCGCCCGGCACAGGGGCGTCCCTGGATTTTCCGTGAAATCCAACACTACCTTGCCACGGGTGATGCATTAGACGCACCGCCACTGGAAGAGGTCAAAACTATTTTGTTGGGTCATGTTCAGGAGCTTCACCAGTTTTATGGTGATCTTAAAGGACTGCGAATCGCGCGTAAGCACGTGGGCTGGTACCTGAAAGAACATGATCAAATTGGCGATTTTCGCCAGACTTTCAACGCAATCGAAGACGCTCAAGGGCAGATCGATGCGCTGCAAGATTACTTCGAAAACGTTGCATAAATACGAGAAGAGCTGACAGAGTATGTTCGAACAAAACCTGACTTCAGAAGCATTGACAGTGACTACTGTGACTTCACAAGATCAAATCACCCAGAAGCCACTGCGTGACTCAGTAAAAGCCTCCCTGAAAAACTACCTAGCGCAGTTGAATGGCCAGGAAGTCAACGACCTGTACGAGCTGGTGCTGGCAGAAGTTGAGCAACCACTGCTGGACACCATCATGCAATACACCCGCGGTAACCAAACCCGCGCAGCAACCATGATGGGTATCAACCGTGGTACTCTGCGCAAGAAACTGAAAAAGTACGGCATGAACTAATCATCCGAACGTAAGTTTCTGACGAAAAAGGCAAACCCTTTCAAGTGGTTTGCCTTTTTTGCATTCTGGCTTTTTCACAAGCCTTTTATACCAGGCCATAAACAAAAAAACGCCGCGCTGGCGTTTTTTTGTTTGATATGAGTGGCAACTTACAGGTATTCGCAGAAATATGCGGTGGTTTGCTCCACTTTCACCTGGAATGACGAATCGCCAGGCACTTCGAAGTCATCACCCGCGCCGTAGGTTTCCCATTCAATATGACCCGGCAGCTTCACGATCAGTTCACCTTTGACCACATGCATACGCTCCGGCGCAGCCGTGCCGAAAGTGTACTCTCCCACTTCCATCACACCCACGCTCAACGGGCCTTTGTTTTCAAAGCTGATGGACTTTACGCCCCCATCAAAATAGTCGTTTACCTTTAACATCTTTGTCCTTAACTCACTTGTGGCGCCCCTACTGTCGCCAGGTACTTGTATTTCAATGCCCTAGCGTCAGGAGAACCTATCCTTTCACTTTCCCTGACGCTACCACACTCTTATCATGTTCCCAATGCTTATTTTAGTATCAGGGTTGAGCATGGCGCTTCGCTCACTCAGGAAGCCTGCTTTATGACGATTCTGACGCCAGTGCTTCCAGAATCGAGCAATGACTGGCATCGTCATCAACATGACCACAACAGGCATCGTTGATCTTTTTCAGCGCAGCGCGGATCTCGGTTAATTCCGCAATTTTCTGATCCAGTTCATCAAGCTTTTTCTGGGTGATGCCCTTCACTTCCGCGCAGCTGTGTTGGGTCGCTTCCAAACGGATTTCCAGCAACTCCTGGATCTCTTCCAGCGTCAAACCGATGCGTTTGCCTTTGATAATAAAGTGAACACGCGATACCGCCTCTTGGTTATAAAGGCGATAGCCTGCTTCACTGCGCGAAGACGGCTGCAGCAGTCCCACTTTCTCATAGAAACGCAGCGTGTCGCCTGAAACACCTGTATGCTTGGCTAACTGTCCGATTTGTAACATCTTCATCCTTTCCTTCTCGCGTACTTTTGTGATCAAAACACAAAAGCAATCGATTGCGTCAATAATTTAGGTTAGAATATGCGCCGATTCAACCAAGGCTTCGCCGTAACGGGTATTTGGCAAAGCGGCTCTCTTGCGGCGGTTTTGCCAAATATCTTATCCCCCACATTTAAAGAGATAATAGTAATGGAAAACGCTCGTCCTATTCGTCGCGCATTGATTAGCGTATCTGATAAAACCGGCATTGTAGAATTTGCCAAAGCGCTCGCAGAAAAAGGGGTCGAAATCCTGTCGACTGGCGGAACTGCCCGGCTGTTGGCTGAACAAGGCCTGGCAGTGACTGAGGTGTCTGAGTACACCGGTTTTCCAGAGATGATGGATGGACGCGTAAAGACCTTACACCCGAAAGTCCACGGCGGCATTCTGGGTCGCCGAGAAACAGACGATATGGTTATGGATGAGCACGGCATCTCACCCATTGACATGGTAGTGGTTAACCTCTATCCATTCGCAGAAACAGTGGCAAAAAAGGGCTGCACACTGGAAGATGCGGTTGAAAATATCGATATCGGCGGCCCGACTATGGTACGTTCTGCCGCAAAAAACCATAAAGACGTGACCATCGTGGTAAACGCATCTGACTATGACCGCGTATTGGCAGAAATGGAAACGAATCACGGCTCGCTGACCCTGAAAACCCGCTTTGATCTCGCCGTTTCCGCCTTCGAACACACTGCCGCGTACGACGGCATGATCGCCAACTACTTCGGTACCATGGTGCCTTCTTATGGCTATCACACGCTTGATAAAGACGGGAAGGAAGGTGACGACGCATCAAAATTCCCACGTACGTTCAACCAACAATTCATCAAAAAGCAGGACATGCGCTACGGCGAAAACAGCCACCAGGCAGCGGCGTTTTATATCGAAGCCAACCCGGAAGAAGCTTCAGTGGCAACGGCAACTCAGCTTCAGGGTAAGGCCTTGTCTTACAACAACATCGCCGATACTGACGCCGCGCTGGAGTGTGTAAAAGAGTTTGTCGAGCCGGCATGTGTGATTGTCAAACACGCCAACCCCTGTGGCGTCGCGCTGGGTGAAAACATCCTCGACGCGTATAACCGCGCCTACAAGACCGACCCAACATCGGCATTTGGCGGTATCATCGCCTTTAACCGTGAACTGGATGCACAAACGGCACAAGCGATTGTTGACCGCCAGTTTGTGGAGGTCATCATTGCACCCCGCGTATCCGATGCAGCTGCAGACGTGATCAGTGCAAAGAAAAATGTTCGACTGCTGGCTTGTGGCGAGTGGAACACGCGAACCACCGGATTTGATGTGAAGCGCGTGAATGGCGGCCTGTTGGTACAGGATCGCGACCAAGGCATGGTATCTCACAATGACCTAAAAGTAGTCTCCAAGCGCCAGCCTTCTGAAGAAGAACTGCGTGATGCCCTGTTCTGTTGGAAAGTGGCGAAGTACGTAAAATCCAACGCCATTGTTTACGCCAAAGGCAACATGACCATTGGTGTGGGTGCAGGTCAGATGAGTCGCGTTTATTCTGCCAAAATCGCCGGTATAAAAGCCGCTGATGAGAACCTGGAGGTCGCTGGCAGCGTGATGGCGTCTGACGCATTCTTCCCCTTCCGTGACGGCATTGACGCCGCCGCAGAAGCAGGTATCACCTGTGTGATCCAACCTGGTGGCTCCATGCGTGATGACGAAGTGATTGCCGCTGCCGATGAACACGGTATGGCCATGATCTTTACTGGCATGCGCCACTTCCGCCACTGAGTATTTCTCACAGCCCAGATGCATGCTGGGCTGCCTTGATTGAAGGATTGAATATGGACGTATTGGTTATTGGTAACGGTGGCCGTGAACACGCCTTGGCGTGGAAAGTGGCACAGTCAGAAAAAGTAAACACAGTTTATGTGGCGCCGGGAAACGCTGGCACAGCACTGGAGCCCAAGCTTGAAAATGTGGCGATTGGTGTTGAAGACATTACAGCGCTGGTGGCATTTGCCAAAGAGAAAAACATCGCTCTCACCATTGTGGGGCCGGAAGCACCATTGGTGATTGGTGTCGTGGATGCATTCCAAGAGGCAGGTTTGCCCATCTTCGGCCCAACAGCAGCAGCAGCGCAGCTTGAAGGGTCAAAAGCCTTCACTAAAGATTTCCTCGCCCGGCACCAAATCCCGACTGCGGAATACCAAAACTTTACTGAGATTGAACCTGCACTCGCATATGTACGAGAGAAAGGCGCACCCATCGTGGTAAAAGCAGACGGTCTGGCTGCAGGTAAAGGGGTTATCGTGGCGATGACCCTTGAAGAAGCAGAAAACGCAATCCGTGACATGCTGGCAGGCAACGCCTTCGGCGAAGCTGGCAGCCGTGTTGTCATTGAAGAGTTTCTCGATGGCGAAGAAGCCAGCTTCATCGTGATGGTAGACGGTGAAAACGTACTGCCCATGGCTACCAGCCAGGATCACAAACGTGTGGGCAATGGCGACACAGGTCCTAACACAGGCGGTATGGGGGCATACAGCCCGGCACCGGTCGTCACACCGGAAATCCATGACCGTGTGATGAACGAAGTGATTTTCCCCACCGTGCGCGGTATGGCAGCGGAAGGGCATCCCTATACAGGTTTTTTATACGCAGGCCTGATGGTGATGGCAGATGGCACACCGAAAGTCATCGAGTACAACTGCCGTTTCGGCGACCCGGAAACGCAGCCTATCATGCTGCGCCTGCAATCAGACTTGGTTGAACTTTGTGAAGCAGCGATTGCCGGTAGGCTCGACACAGTCGAATCCAAGTGGGATCCACGTGCATCCATTGGTGTAGTGCTGGCGGCAGGCGGCTACCCAGCATCATACAACAAAGGGGATGTCATTTCCGGCCTGCCAACGGCTGAGCTGAATGCGGCGAAAGTCTTCCATGCAGGGACGGCAGAAAAAGACGGCAAGGTGGTTACCGCAGGTGGGCGCGTATTGTGTGCAACTGCCATGGGTGAAACGGTGTCTGAGGCACAGCAACGCGCCTATGAGCTGGCATCACAAATCAGTTGGGATGGTATGTTCTACCGCAATGATATTGGCTATCGTGCCATTGCCCGTGAACAGGGCGAGTAATCGGCTGTTCAGAATGTCAAAACGCGCCTACGGGCGCGTTTTTTCATTCAGAGGTTTATCCCTTGTCAAACGGGGCATTTCGAAACAGTTCACGCTGCCGTCACCCAGGACAATCATGGTTTCCACGGTATTGATGTCTCCCTCTACCGTGCCAACCGCAGCAATGAAAATGTCTTCCTGTCTCAGGCGTTGCTGGACATCTTCAGGAAAAGCAACGGCGAATTTAAGTGTTTTTACATCACCGGTCCCACACTCTTCAAACTCCCTTTGATTCCCGTGTCCCTGAAAGAAGTATTTTTTGTTATTTCCAAGCGTCTGGGCGGTTTCCAGCGCCTTTTGAGCCTGTTGGTAATAGCGAACCAGCTCTGTGCTTCGAATGGGCAACAAAACGCCATTCAGGCGGTATTGCTGATACACCGCCTGACCTTCAGAGTCGTAGCGAATCAATACCCATTGATGCTTCAGTTCACCGTCAATCAGGGTGTTTCCTTCACGCAGGATTTCACGCACCACGCCTTTTCGCCAGCGATATTCTGATGAGTACTGCCCATGCTCACCCATGATGACAAGTTCAGTGAGGGTTTCAGGAAAACGTTGGTGTTCATCGAGCCAGAAAATACGGGTGGTGTTACCCTGCACGGTGGCTGTTACGGTTTGGACAGAAGGTTGAAGGATCTCTGTCGAGCTGCAGCCCGCCAAAGTCAAAAAAAGAGAGAAAACGAGGAGAGATGCCCTTACACGCATAAATATCCGCCAAAACAAGAAATTGCTTTGGCGGAGTATAACTTACTTCACTGCGTCTTTAAGCGCTTTGCCCGCAACAAACGCAGGAACGTTTGCCGCTGCAATTTGGATTTCCTGACCAGTTTGTGGGTTACGGCCTGTGCGCGCAGCACGGTGGTTAACTTTAAACGTACCGAAACCGATCAATTGAACCTGGTCACCGTCTTTCAGTGCACCTTCGATACCCGCCAGAGTCGCTTCTAAAGCTGCTTTAGCTTGTGCTTTAGACAGGTCTGCTTTTTCAGCAATCAGGTCGATCAAGTTGGTCTTGTTCATTAGGTCTTCCCTTCTTAGGTTTTCTTGAGACAAGTGAACTCTAATTCAAAAGAAGCCCGGCTGGCAAAGGTTTGTGGCACTACAAGTGACTGTCTGCAGAGTCTTTAACCACAAAGTGAGCGCATCCTCACAAAATATGGGGTATATTTTCGCTCCAACTCTTGTATTTACTGCGCTCAGACCCGATCTTTCACGCTAGTATTAGTCCTGTTTATTACATTAACGCTGGAAAACAATGATCCTGCTAATCATGTTTGTGGCACTGTCTATCGGTGTCTCATTTATCTGTTCGGTACTCGAAGCCGTGCTTTTGAGTATTACCCCGAGTTATCTCGCCCAAATGCGACAGCAAGGTCACCCTGCTGCAGGCCGTCTCTCTACACTGAAAGAGGACATTGATCGTCCTTTGGCCTCCATCCTGACCCTGAACACCATTGCCCATACCGTGGGTGCGGCAGCATCCGGTGCTCAAGCTGCCAAAGTGTTTGGTGATGCCTGGCTGGGGGTGTTCTCTGGTGTCCTGACCCTGGCAATACTGGTGCTGTCAGAAATTGTGCCGAAAACCATCGGCGCAACCTACTGGCGTCAGTTAGCACCAAGTGCGGCCACCATACTTCGCTGGATGGTATGGGCGTTGACCCCGTTTGTCTGGGCGTCAGAACAATTAACCCGCCGTCTGGCGCACGGTAAAGAGCAACCCAAGCTACGTGATGAAATCTCCGCCATGGCAATGCTGGCAAAAGAAAGTGGCGAACTGGCGGATGACGAATCCACCATGCTGACCAACCTGCTGAATCTGCGTGACGTACCAGTGACAAAACTGATGACACCGCGCCCGGTACTGTTTCGTGTTGATTCAACCATGACTATCGAAGATTTCCTGCGTGAGCACCACGACACGCCGTTTTCTCGCCCGCTGATCTATGTTGAATCTCGCGATAACATCATGGGCTTTGTGCACCGCCTTGAGCTCTTCTCTGCGAGCCAGCACGGTAAGGGCAAAAAGCAGCTGGGCACCCTGATGCGTCCTATTCCCGTGGTTCTCGATTCCACTGTTGTCACAAAAGCGTTTGACCGACTGATGGCGCAACGCTCACAACTGGCATTGATTGTGGATGAATATGGTGATGTTCAAGGCATCATCACCCTGGAAGATATCTTTGAGCATCTGGTGGGTAAAGAGATCCTCGACGAGGCTGACACCACCTCAAACATGCAAGCGCTGGCTCAAGAGCGCTGGGAAGACTGGAAAGAAACCCACGGCGTGATTGAGAGTAAAGATGACGATGACGACGAAGACGAGGCAGAGAAAGCGGCAGACGTCGAAAAAGCGGTAACCGGGGAAGCTTCTCAGGAAACGCCAGAGAAAGACGAGAGTGCACCTGACATGCCAAGTGACGAAAAAGCGCAGAAGTAAGAACAGGAAAACGGGCCATCATCAGGCCCGTTTTCATTCCGCTCATCTACGTAGCAACTTTAAATTGACAGCCCCAGATTGCTGATCCCTTCTCCGCGCAGTTCGTTTCGGATACCACGGATCATTTCCACATCACGTTCTTTAGCTTCTCTCAGTGCACGGAAGATGGCCCACTGCACATCCCACTCCGCACACACGGATTCCACTTCTTTCTGGTTTTCATTGGTCACTTCAATGCCGGTTTGCGCTTCTTCCAGTTGCGCTACGCTTGCCACAGATTGTTGGCTGATTTTCAGTACAGACTCCATCATAAGATCGCGGTCAAGCAGGGTGTGGATCAAGGTTGACATCGCCACACAGGCATCAATCGCCGGATACACCAGATAGAGGTCAAATTCCTCGGTGGTCGGGATCAGCGCTTCCAGTTTTTCCAACTGACGCTCAAAATTGATCTTGGCGTTTTTTACTGTCAGCACTTCCCACACTGCATCAAGCAACTGCCGGAAAGCTTGCGGATCAGCAAACGCCGTTTGCTGGCAAAACACCGCATAATTGGGATACATGCGCTCCACCAGCGCCGCCATAAAAGTGATATGCTGCCAGGAATCAAGTTTCTCGAGTCGCAGCTGGATCGGGTTTTGTAACATGGTCTGCCGTCTACAGTGGTTACCGGCGGACTACGCCGGAATGAAATTTTGCGCAAGTTTACTTGATAACTGCCATGTAAAAAAGGAACAGGTGTGAACCAACTTTATCTTTGCTCCGCGCAGCAGGAACGCTATCTGGCACTGCTTGAGGATGCCGCCTTGCCGGATCTGGTCCTCACTGACGATGTAGAAAAAGCCAACATTATCCTGGCCGATCCCCCTAAACTGGCTCCCAAGCTGGAAAACGCGCGTAATCTCAAGTGGCTGCAATCTACTTTTGCCGGTTGTGACGCCTTGCTCGCCAAGCCAAAAACCGACTACTTGTTGACCAATGTTCGGGGTATTTTCGGCCCCTTGATGTCAGAATATGTGTTCGGACAGCTTCTGGCCCTCACCCGCCACTTTCCCCAATACCTTGATGCACAACACAAACAACAGTGGTCCCCCATTCCCTATCAGGGACTGGCGGGCAAATGCATGGTAATTCTGGGTACAGGCTCAATCGGCGCACACCTGGCCTCCACCGCCCGCCACTTTGGCATGAAGGTCATGGGCGTCAGCCGCTCAGGCAATCCTGTTGTACCGTTTGATGAGGTGTTGACAACAGCACGGCTGACAGAGGCCCTATCCACGGCGGATGTCATCGTTTCGGTATTGCCTTCCACACCGGACACCAAAGGCTTACTCAGCCAACATATCCTGTCAGCCTGCAACCAGGCGGTTTTATTTAACGTTGGTCGCGGCTCGGTATTGGAAGAAGAAGGCCTGCTGAAAGCGATTGAGCAAGGGCATATCCGTCATACGGTGCTGGACGTGTTCACGCACGAACCGCTTGATGCCGCACATCCTTTCTGGAAACATCCTTCTATCACCGTTACGCCACATATCTCTGCCGAAAGCGTCCCTGAGCAGGTGTTTGGCATCTTCGTGGAAAACTACAAACGCTGGCGGGACGGCGAGCCACTGAACTTTGTGATGGATTTTTCACTGGGATACTGATGACAGACAAGCCACTCGCCTTGTTGCTGGACAGGGTCCGTGATTGCAGCCACTGTAGCGCGCACTTGCCTTTAGGCCCACGTCCGGTGGTACAAGCCGCACCATCAGCAAGATTGTTGATTATCGGTCAGGCACCGGGCACACGGGTGCATAAAACCGGTATTCCGTGGAATGATCCCAGTGGCGATCGCCTGCGCGAATGGCTACAAATGGAGAAGGAAACGTTCTACAACCCAAAACAGGTGGCCATTATGCCTATGGGGTTTTGTTATCCGGGCCGCGGCCATTCCGGCGATCTGCCACCGAGGCCTGAATGTGCACCGATGTGGCACTCACCGATTACCTCCCTGCTGCCTGACATCCAGCTCACCCTGTTGATTGGCGATTATGCGCAGCGTTATTACTTAAAAGACAAACCCAAAACCCTGACCGAAACGGTGAAAGCCAACACCTGCTGGTCACCGGAATTTATAGCACTGCCCCATCCCTCTCCCCGTAATAATCTCTGGCTCAGGAAGAATCCGTGGTTCGATACGGAAATCCTGCCGATGCTAAGAAATCGCATTGATCAGCTTTTTATCCAATAAACAGCTTTTTGATGCACGAACTTTATCAATCCAAAGCAAGCCAGAAATAATTCATTGTTTATTAAACAGTTTAATGGAGTGTTCAGCTTTTTAAGCAAAATTCCCGACGAACCTTGTACAGCATAGGAGAAAGAAAAAGGCCAGCAAACGCTGGCCCTGACAGTGATGAAATTCGGTTATTGGTGGTACGGTTTAGAAAGCTCGTGTACCGCATCGACAAACACACCTGCATTTTCAGGTGGCACATCCAGGTGAATGCCGTGACCCAGGTTGAATACATGGCCAGAACCATTACCAAAACCTTCAAGAATGGTGGCCACTTCCTGACGGATACGCGCCGATGAGGCATACAGCATCGATGGGTCCATGTTGCCTTGCAGCGCCACTTTATCGCCGATACGGCGCTTGGCGTCTGCCATGTCAACGGTCCAGTCCAGACCCACACCATCACAACCGGTTGCCGCGATTTTCTCCAGCCACATACCGCCGTTTTTGGTAAACAGGGTCACTGGCACGCGACGTCCATCGTTTTCGCGGATAAGGCTATCAACAATCTTATGCATGTACTGCAATGAGAAATCGTTGTAGTCGCGTGGCGTCAATACACCGCCCCAGGTGTCAAATACCATTACCGATTGCGCGCCCGCTTTGATTTGCGCATTCAGGTATTCAATCACGCTGTCTGCCAGCTTATCCAGCAACAGGTGCAGGGTTTGAGGCTCGGCGTACATCATCTTTTTGATTTTGGTAAAGGCTTTCGAGCTGCCGCCTTCTACCATATATGTCGCCAACGTCCATGGGCTGCCGGAAAAGCCGATCAGCGGCACTTTGCCCTCCAGCCCTTTACGGATGGTACGCACGGCATTCATCACGTATTGCAGTTCACCTTCCGGATCCGGCAAACCGATTTTTTCCACGTCAGCCTTACAAGTGATTGGGCGCTCGAATTTCGGGCCTTCACCGGCTTCGAAATACAAACCCAGGCCCATCGCATCGGGGACAGTCAGGATATCAGAGAACAGGATAGCTGCATCCAGATCATAGCGGCGCAGCGGCTGTAAGGTAACTTCACACGCCAGCTCGGCATTTTTGCACAATGACATAAAGTCGCCAGCTTCCGCGCGGGTTGCCTTATACTCAGGCAGGTAGCGGCCAGCCTGACGCATCATCCATACCGGGGTGTAATCTACCGGCTCTTTTAACAACGCGCGCAAATAACGGTCATTCTTTAATTCTGTCATTGTCTATATCCTGCAAATGGGTTAACGCTATTGTACCACCCTCTAAGGACAACAAAAGACACCCTTTGTGGAGGCGATCAAAAATATCATCTCCAGTGATACCGTCTATTTGCCGGAAAATTAATGACATGTTAAAAAATACATAAATAACAAAATGTCTGATAGACACTACCCATAATCGCATCTTACCCGCCTCCCTACGGCGGGCTTTTTTTGCCTGCTACCTGCTGGTACTTGCGGCTGATACACACGCCTCAATCAGACGTCTGGCAATGGTGCCTTTCGGTGCCACCAGCGGAAGATTATCGGCACTAAACCAACGCGCATCCGTCAGTTCTTCATAGTCAGGGTTAATGTCACCACCGGCATAGTCAGCAATAAAACCCACCATCAGGTTGGACGGAAATGCCCAAGGCTGGCTATCGAAATAGCGAATATTACAAACCTCTATCCCTGTTTCTTCTTTCACTTCGCGCGCCACGCACTGCTCCAGCGTTTCCCCCATCTCTACAAAACCGGCCAAGACAGTGTACATGCCATTTTTGTGGCGGGGATGATGTGCCAGTAAGATGTGATCTCCTTTTTTCACTGCCACAATCACGCACGGCGATATCTTTGGGTAGTGCACTGTATCGCAAGATGGACAAACCATCGCTGGGTAGGAAGCTTCAAAGTGATTTGGATCCCCACAGTGACTGCAAAATTTTTGAGTCTGACGCATATAATCCAGTTGGATTGCACGACCTGCGAGATTGAATAACGTGGCAGGTAAATGAAGCAGGCTTCTCAACCCATCAAACTCAGTATCAAGCGCACAACGATGCATATCTGCATACACAACAGGATGCCCTTCATAACAACCAATTACGTAGCTTGCTTCAACGCATTTATCCAATTGATTTTTTGGGATAAGTGGAAGCTTGTGATCGATCTGCCATAGTTTCCCATCAGTTACACAACACAGGTATACAAGATCTTTTTGATCAGACATAACACAACTTCGATCCTTGCTTAGCCAGACAATTTGGGGCACTCTAAATTCAGTAACCTGATGTTAGACAATTGATGGCCTGAATGATATGGCTGTAATCCTATAAACGCGCTCAGGTGCGCTGATCATGAGGAACGTGGTCATGCTAAACAAACTTGAAAAAACGCAACAACAGTGGGGCGGCTACAGTGATGTGATCGACTACTGGTTAACGTTAAGACAGGAATTGTTGGTCCAGTATTGTAAAGTTGCTGGTCTTTCCGGCAGCAAAAAAAATTGTCTGCCTACCGAAGAAAAATTGAACCGTTTCTGTGAGGCACTGGTGGATTATATTTCCGCTGGCCACTTCAAAATCTATGACATGGTGATGGAGCACTGGAAAACAATTGGTTTTTCGACCAACGAAGAGATCGATAACCTGTATTTCCATATCGTAGAAACCACTGAGCCGTTACTGAACTTTAATGACAAGTACAGTGATTTTGTTCTGGATGACGATAACTTCGCAGGCTTTGATAATGATATCTCAATGGTGGGCGAAATCATGGAAATGCGCTTTGAAAAAGAAGACAAGTTGATCCAGCTGATTGCAAACAGCCTTTCCATTTCTCCCAAGGCATAAAACCCTTTACCCTGTATTCCAACTGGTGGGTAACGCAGGCGTAAACCTGCCAGATTGCAACAACAATTGGCAGGCTACATATCAAGATTTCATTGAACGGTAAGGGTATTTAAGACGATGAAGGCCATCATCTGCTTTTAGCACATCTTCGCTGTCTGTATAATCTGCGACGCCTTCTGAAACATCTGCTTTATATATCACGCCCGCTCAAAAATCTGATTTTATCTATACCGATATACGATCTCGTTTTATGGATCTTACACCTCTTTTTCCTTAAAGGTGCCAGCACGAGGCGTTGCCAGCTGTATCCATTCCCGGGTACCATTCATCGCGATAAAGAGCAGGATTGCGTATTGTAATGACAATACATAAACACCTTGCGCCGCATACAAGCCAACACTGATAATGTTGATGACTACCCACAGAATCCAGTTTTCAACGTACTTACGTGTCATCAGGATTTGCGCCACCACAGACAATACAGTGACCGCTGAATCCCAGAATGGAAAAGCGTCAGGTTGTAACGCTGGATGCGCCAGATCAGCACCGAAAAGATTCAACCCATCAACGGCCACGTTTGCCAGTGCAAAAAAGACAGGATCAATATATAGCGTCATCAAGGCGACACTGACCACACTCACCAAGACAGTGACCATCAATTTGCTTTTCTCTAGCCAACGTACTTTCAGGCGCTCACCATTTGCCATTGGGTGAGTCCAAGCATACCAACCATACACGTTGGCACAGAAGAAAAACACCTGCAGGAGAAGAAGGGCATAAAGCTGGATCTGGTAGAAGATAACAGCAAACAAGGAAACATTTATCAAACCAAACAGGTAGTTAATTGTTTTTTCTTTGCTGGCAAACCAGATACATAGTAGCCCAAACACAGCAGCAATGGCTTCGATCCAAGACATCGCATAGCCACCTACGCCTAACGGAATATGTACCAAGGTGTTATTGATATCAAACAAAGCTAAAAGGTTCATATTATCACCTTAACAGAATGGAATGATGTGATGGTAAAGAAGTGCGAGGGGAAACAGAGAACGAATGCTTCCCTGATCGCAGCCAAATCTGACTTCCACCCAATTCTCCAATTCAGGATGAGTGGGTGATATGGCATTCCCCTGGCGCACAAAAAAGGCATCCCGAAGGATGCCTTTTATAATATCAAGTTAGCGAGGAATTAGTTATCGTCACTCAGGCCTGCATTGAGCAGCGCAGCCAGATCCTGGGATGCCTGTTCAGCATCGATTTGCGGTGCAACTGGCTCTTCTACCACATTGCGACGCGCTTGGCGGGCCTTGTGGTAAGCAAAACCGGTACCCGCAGGGATCAGGCGACCAACGATAACGTTCTCTTTCAGGCCGCGCAGTTCGTCGCGCTTGCCTGATACTGCCGCTTCGGTCAGAACGCGGGTCGTTTCCTGGAACGATGCCGCAGAGATGAACGATTCGGTAGCCAGAGACGCTTTGGTGATACCCAGCAGATCGCGCTCGAAGGTTGCAGGCTGTTTGCCTTCTGCTTCCAGCATACGGTTCGCGATAGTCACGCGAGAGTACTCAACCTGCTCGCCTTCCAGGAACTCAGAGTCACCGGCAGACAGGATAGTCACTTTGCGTAGCATCTGACGAACGATAGTTTCGATGTGCTTGTCGTTAATCTTAACGCCCTGCAGACGGTAAACGTCTTGTACTTCGTTGGTGATGTACTCAGTTACCGCGCGCACGCCACGAAGACGCAGAATGTCGTGTGGAGACTCTGGACCGTCAGCAATGACGTCACCTTTCTCAACCTTCTCACCTTCAAATACGTTGAGCTGACGCCACTTAGGAATCATCTCTTCGTAAGGCTGGCCTTCAGCTGGCGTGATGATCAGGCGGCGTTTACCTTTGGTTTCTTTACCGAAGGAAACGGCACCTGAGATCTCAGCCAGAATCGCTGGCTCTTTCGGCTTACGTGCTTCGAACAGGTCTGCAACGCGTGGCAGACCACCGGTGATATCTTTGGTACCGCCAGATTCCTGAGGAATACGTGCCAGTGTGTCACCGATACCTACCATGGCATTATCATCCAACTGGACGATTGCTTTACCCGGCAGGAAGTACAGTGCTGGCATTTCAGTACCAGGGATCATCACGTCGTTGCCCGCTGCATCAATCAGCTTCACAGCAGGACGCATGTCTTTACCCGCAGAAGTACGCTCAGCCGCATCCAGAACCACCATCGAAGACAGACCGGTCAGTTCATCGGTTTGACGTTGAACGGTGATACCGTCAATCATATCAACGAACTGGATACGACCTTCCACTTCCGTGATGATTGGCATGGTGTGCGGATCCCAGTTAGCCACGGTTTCGCCCGCGTTAACAGCATCGCCATCTAGCTTACTCAGCACACAGCCGTAAGGCAGCTTGTAGCTTTCCTTGGTACGGCCAAACTCATCAACGATAGTCAGCTCAGAAGCACGCGATGTGATCACCAGCTTACCAGCGTTGTTAGTAACAAATTTCGCATTGTGCAGGTGCATAGAACCGTTGTTCTTCACCTGGATGCTGCTTTCTGCTGCCGCACGTGATGCCGCACCACCGATGTGGAACGTACGCATCGTCAGCTGGGTACCTGGTTCACCGATTGACTGTGCCGCGATAACACCCACTGATTCACCATGGTTAACCAGATGACCACGTGCCAGGTCGCGACCGTAGCAGTGTGCACAACAACCGAAGTCGGTTTCACAGGTTACAACAGAACGCACTTTCACCTGGTCTACAGAGTTTTGCTCCAGGATGTCACACCACTTCTCGTCAAGCAGAGTGTTACGTGGCGCCAGTACTTCATCAGTACCCGGCTTAAGCACGTCTTCTGCAACCACACGGCCCAGAACACGCTCACGCAGTGCTTCTTTAACGTCACCACCTTCGATAACCGCCATCATGTTGATACCTTCTGAGGTACCACAATCGGTTTCGGTTACTACTACGTCTTGTGCTACGTCTACCAGACGACGGGTCAGGTAACCGGAGTTCGCTGTCTTCAGTGCGGTATCTGCCAGACCTTTACGCGCACCGTGGGTCGAGATGAAGTACTGGAGTACGTTCAGACCTTCACGGAAGTTCGCGGTGATTGGCGTTTCGATGATCGAACCATCCGGTTTCGCCATCAGACCACGCATACCCGCCAGCTGACGGATCTGTGCCGCAGAACCACGCGCACCGGAGTCGGCCATCATGTAAACGCTGTTGAACGACTTCTGCTCTTCCTCTTCACCGTCACGGTTAATCACGGTGTCGTAAGACAGGTTATCCATCATCGCTTTAGCAACTTGTTCGTTTGCTGCCGCCCAGATATCGATAACTTTGTTATAGCGTTCGCCAGCCGTTACCAGACCAGACTGGAACTGCTCCTGAATTTCAGCAACTTCAGCTTCTGCCGCTTCGATCAGGTCGTATTTCGCCTGTGGGATCACCATGTCGTCGATACCAACAGAAACACCAGACAGTGCCGCGTAAGCGAAACCGGTGTACATGATTTGGTCAGCGAAAATAACGGTGTCTTTCAGGCCCAGTTTACGGTAACAGGTGTTCAGCAGTGCAGAGATCTGCTTCTTGCCCAGCGCCTGGTTAACAATGCTGTATGGCAGGCCTTCAGGCACGATTTGCCACAACATAGCACGACCAACCGTGGTGTCCACCAGCTCAACTTTCTCAGAGCGGTTACCCAGCTCGTCGAACAGTACTTCTTTGATGCGGACTTTAACGCGTGCATGTAGTTCAGCATTACCGGTGCGATAAGCTTTTTCCGCTTCCGCAGGACCGGACAGGTAAAGGCCTTCACCTTTTGCGTTAATCTTGTCGCGGGTCATGTAGTACAGACCCAGTACAACGTCCTGAGAAGGTACGATGATTGGATCACCGGACGCAGGAGACAGGATGTTGTTAGTCGACATCATCAGGGCACGCGCTTCAAGCTGTGCTTCCAGTGTCAGAGGTACGTGAACAGCCATCTGGTCACCGTCGAAGTCGGCGTTATATGCCGCACAAACGAGTGGGTGCAGTTGGATTGCTTTACCTTCAATCAGCACGGGTTCAAACGCCTGGATACCCAGACGGTGCAGTGTCGGTGCACGGTTCAGCAGTACTGGGTGTTCGCGGATAACTTCATCCAGGATATCCCAAACCACCGCTTCTTCGCGCTCAACCATTTTCTTCGCCGCTTTGATGGTGGTCGCCAGACCACGCGCTTCCAGCTTGCCGTAGATAAAGGGTTTGAACAGCTCAAGTGCCATCTTCTTAGGAAGACCACACTGGTGCAGACGCAGGTATGGACCCACGGTGATTACCGAACGGCCAGAGTAGTCTACACGCTTACCAAGCAGGTTCTGACGGAAACGACCTTGCTTACCTTTGATCATGTCTGCCAGAGACTTCAGAGGACGCTTATTCGAACCAGTAATGGCACGACCACGGCGACCGTTGTCCAGCAGGGCGTCAACTGACTCTTGCAGCATACGTTTTTCGTTACGTACGATGATGTCAGGTGCAGCCAGATCCAGCAGGCGCTTCAGACGGTTGTTACGGTTGATAACACGGCGGTACAGATCGTTCAGATCTGAGGTCGCGAAACGACCGCCATCCAGTGGTACCAGCGGACGCAGATCCGGCGGCAGAACTGGAAGCACAGTCAGGATCATCCACTCAGGATTGTTTCCAGACTGCAGGAATGCTTCAACAAGCTTCAGGCGCTTGGTGATTTTCTTGCGCTTGGTTTCAGAGTTGGTTTCTTCCAGCTCTTCGCGCATCAGTTCAGCTTCAGCGGCCAGATCCATGTTCGCCAGCAACGCTTTCACTGCTTCGGCACCCATGCGGGCATCGAATTCATCACCCCATTGCTCAAGCGCGTCAAGATACTGTTCTTCAGACAGCATCTGACCACGTTCAAGATCGGTCATACCTGGTTCGATCACAACGTATGATTCGAAGTACAGAACACGCTCGATGTCACGCAGAGGCATGTCCATCAGCAGGCCGATACGGCTTGGCAGTGATTTCAGGAACCAGATGTGGGCTACGGGTGAAGCCAGCTCAATGTGACCCATACGCTCACGGCGCACTTTGGTCTGAGTAACTTCTACACCACATTTTTCACAGATCACGCCACGGTGCTTCAGGCGCTTGTATTTACCACAAAGACATTCGTAGTCTTTTACCGGGCCAAAGATACGTGCACAGAACAGACCGTCACGCTCAGGCTTAAAGGTACGGTAGTTGATGGTTTCTGGCTTTTTCACTTCACCAAATGACCATGAACGGATCATGTCTGGTGAAGCAAGACCGATTTTGATTGCATCAAATTCTTCGGTCTTGTGCTGTGCTTTCAGAAACTTAAGTAAGTCTTTCACATTCGGCTCCTGTGAGGAGTTGACCCATAAAAGTGCAGACACTCTGCACTTTCATATTGATACCGGAAATTCCCTTTGTATTTGAGATGCAGCCTTATTGCTGCATCTCGTTTTACGCTGGGAAGTGCAAACAAGCCGGGGCTTATTCGTCTTCCAGCTCGATGTTGATACCCAACGAGCGGATTTCTTTCAGCAATACGTTGAAAGATTCCGGCATACCCGGTTCCATGCGGTGATCGCCGTCGACGATGTTCTTATACATCTTCGTACGACCGTTCACGTCATCCGACTTAACAGTCAGCATTTCCTGCAGGGTGTATGCTGCGCCGTATGCTTCCAGCGCCCACACTTCCATCTCACCGAAACGCTGACCACCGAACTGAGCCTTACCACCCAGCGGCTGCTGAGTAACCAGGCTGTAAGAACCGGTAGAACGGGCGTGCATCTTATCGTCAACCAGGTGGTTCAGTTTCAGCATGTACATGTAACCGACAGTTACAGGGCGCTCAAACTTCTCACCAGTACGACCGTCGAACAGGGTCAGCTGACCAGATTCTGGTAGGTCACCCAGCTTCAACAGCTCTTTGATTGCCGGCTCTGGTGCACCATCGAACACAGGGGTTGCGATTGGCAGACCGTCACGCAGGTTTTCGATCAGCGTACGAACTTCGTCGTCTGTCAGTGCAGAAATATCCACTTTCTGACGGGTGTCACCCAGATCGTAAACCTTCTGCAGGAACTCACGGAATTTCGCCAGTTCTTGCTGCTCTTTGATCATCTTGTTGATCTTGTTACCGATACCTTTCGCCGCCAGGCCAAGGTGGGTTTCCAGGATCTGACCGATGTTCATACGAGACGGTACACCCAGTGGGTTCAGTACGATATCGACTGGCTCACCGTTCTCATCGTACGGCATGTCTTCAACAGGGTTGATCTTCGAGATAACACCCTTGTTACCGTGACGACCTGCCATCTTATCACCAGGCTGGATACGACGCTTAACAGCCAGGTAAACCTTAACAATCTTAAGGACGCCCGGTGCCAAATCGTCACCCTGGGTGATCTTACGGCGCTTGGTGTCAAACTTCTTATCGAAGTCTGCTTTCAGCTCGTCGTACTGCTCAGCCAGTTGCTCCAACTGAGTTTGCAATGCTTCATCGTCAAGGGTCTGGGACAGCATTGTCTGGCGATCCATGTTCGCCAGCTTGTCTTCGCTGTAACCGGCTTGTGCCAGCACACCACGAACACGCGCGACCAGACCACCTTCCAGAATCGAGAACTCTTCTGTCAGGTCTTTCTTGGCTTCTTTCAGCTGCATTTCTTCGATTTCAAGCGCACGCTTGTCTTTCTCTACGCCGTCACGGGTAAATACCTGTACGTCGATAACCGTACCGGATACACCGTTCGGAACACGCAGAGAAGAGTCTTTCACGTCAGACGCTTTCTCACCGAAGATTGCACGTAGCAGTTTTTCTTCCGGTGTCAGCTGGGTTTCGCCTTTTGGCGTCACTTTACCCACCAGAATGTCGCCGCCTTTCACTTCTGCACCGATGTATACCACACCGGATTCGTCCAGCTTAGACAGCGCCGCCTCACCCACGTTAGGGATGTCAGCAGTAATTTCTTCGCTACCCAGTTTAGTATCACGCGCCACACACTGGAGTTCCTGAATGTGGATAGTCGTCAGGCGGTCTTCCTGTACAACGCGCTCAGATACAAGGATGGAGTCCTCGAAGTTGTAACCGTTCCAAGGCATGAACGCGATACGCATGTTCTGGCCCAGTGCCAGTTCACCCAGGTCAGTCGAAGGACCGTCAGCCAATACGTCACCGCGCTGAACAGGCTCGCCTGGCATCACGCATGGACGTTGGTTGATACAGGTGTTCTGGTTAGAACGGGTGTACTTCGTCAGGTTGTAGATGTCGATACCTGCTTCACCCGGAACCAGTTCATCTTCATTAACCTTAACAACAATGCGTGATGCGTCGACAGACTGGATAACACCGCCGCGTTTTGCAACCGCAGTTACACCGGAGTCAACCGCTACCGCACGCTCAATACCGGTACCTACCAGCGGCTTGTCAGCACGCAGCGTTGGTACAGCCTGACGTTGCATGTTCGCACCCATCAGTGCACGGTTAGCATCGTCGTGCTCAAGGAACGGGATCAGGGATGCTGCCACCGATACAACCTGGTTGGTTGCAACATCCATGTACTGGACATGGTCACGTGGGTGCAGACCTGATTCACCTTTCTGGCGAGCAGTGATAAGTTCGTCAGCGAAAGAGCCATCTTCGTTAAGCACGGCGTTCGCCTGCGCGATAACGAACTGGCCTTCTTCAATCGCAGACAGGTAGTCGATTTCATCGGTTACTTTACCGTCAACCACTTTGCGGTAAGGCGTTTCCAGGAAGCCGTACGGGTTAGTACGTGCAAACGCGGAAAGCGAGTTGATCAGACCGATGTTTGGACCTTCAGGGGTTTCGATTGGACACAGGCGACCATAGTGGGTTGCGTGTACGTCTCGAACCTCAAAGCCTGCACGCTCACGCGTCAGACCACCTGGACCCAGTGCAGAGATACGGCGCTTGTGCGTCACTTCTGACAGCGGGTTGTTCTGGTCCATAAACTGTGACAGCTGGGAAGAGCCAAAGAACTCTTTCACTGCCGCAGAGATAGGCTTGGCGTTAATCAGATCCTGTGGCATCACGTTGTCGAGATCGCCCAGGCTCAGACGCTCTTTCACCGCACGCTCAACACGTACCAGACCAACACGGAACTGGTTCTCTGCCATTTCGCCCACAGAACGGATACGACGGTTGCCCAGGTGGTCGATATCGTCCACCTCACCGATACCGTTACGGATATCGATAAGCTTACGCATCACTTCAATGATGTCGTCATGGCTCAAAACGCCAGAACCGGTCATTTCTTCACGGCCCAGAGAACTGTTGAACTTCATGCGGCCTACCGCAGACAGATCGTAACGATCTTCTGAGAAGAACAGGCTTTCGAACAGTTGTTCTGCTGCTTCACGCGTTGGCGGCTCGCCAGGACGCATCATGCGGTAGATTTCAACCAACGCGGTCAGGCGATCAGTCGTGCTGTCGATACGCAGGGTATCTGACATGTACGGGCCGTGATCCAGATCGTTGGTGAACAGGGTTTCGATCTTCTTGTGGCCAGCCTGAGACAGAAGCGCCAGGGTTTCCAGGCTCAGCTCTTGGTTAGCTGCCGCAATGATCTCACCAGTTTCCTCGTTAATGTAATCACGTGCAGCCACTTTGCCCACGATGTACTCAACAGGAACTTCAATTTGTTTGATGCCGTCTTTTTCAAGCTGGCGAATGTGGCGCGCTGTGATGCGACGACCTTGCTCAACGTATACCTTACCGTCAGCTTCAATATCGAAGCTCGCGGTTTCACCGCGCAGACGATCAGGCACCAATTCCATCACCAGAGACTTACCTTGCACTTCGAAAACGACTTTTTCGAAGAACAAATCAAGGATTTGCTCAGTGGTATATTCCAACGCACGCAGAATGATCGATGCAGGCAGCTTACGACGACGGTCAATACGAACGTACAGCAAATCCTTAGGATCGAATTCAAAATCCAACCATGAACCACGGTATGGAATGATTCGCGCGTTATACAGCACTTTACCTGAGGAATGGGTTTTACCCTTATCGCTGTCGAAGAAGACGCCCGGGCTACGATGCAGCTGGGATACGATAACCCTCTCAGTACCGTTGATAACAAAGGTACCATTGTCCGTCATGAGTGGGATCTCACCCATGTAGACTTCTTGCTCTTTGATGTCTTTTACGGTGCCAGCAGGTGCATCTTTGTCAAACATTACCAAGCGCAGTTTAACGCGCAGTGGTGCAGAGTAAGTGACGCCACGGATCTGACATTCTTTAACATCGAAAACTGGCTCACCGAGACGATAGCTAACGTATTGCAGCTCGGAATTGCCGTTGTAGCTCTGAATCGGGAAGACAGAGCGAAAGGCAGCTTCAAGACCGTATTGCCCTTCTGGATCCTGCTCGATAAATTTTTCGAAAGAATCAAGCTGGATAGACAGCAAGTATGGCACGTCCAGAACTTGAGGACGCTTACCAAAATCCTTACGGATACGCTTTTTCTCGGTATAAGAGTAAACCATAGGGTTCCTCAGCTCGCTGATAAGTGACCCAAACTGTCCAGACTGAGGGACAGTAACTAATAACCAACCGTTTACTGTAGGAACATCAGAGGGTTAATTCCGATGCTTTTGCATGGTCAGCAGTGACTAAACGGGGTGCAAAATTCACTACTGCCCTACAGCGCAAAAAGGCCGGTGGCCATTTAGCCACCAGCCATTAGCCTTTTCAGGCTAGGAAGCTAAGCAATAATTACTTAACTTCAACAGAAGCACCAGCTTCTTCCAGTTCTTTCTTCAGTGCTTCAGCTTCTTCTTTAGAAACACCTTCTTTCAGAGGAGCTGGAGCGCCGTCAACAACTGCTTTCGCTTCTTTCAGGCCCAGACCAGTTGCGCCACGAACTGCTTTGATTACTGCAACTTTGTTTGCACCAGCAGCAGTCAGGATTACGTCGAATTCAGTTTGCTCTTCAGCCGCTTCACCAGCAACTGCGCCGCCAGCTACTACTGCAGCAGCAGCAGTAACACCGAATTTCTCTTCCATTGCTTCGATCAGTTCAACAACTTGCATTACAGACATTTCTGCAATTGCGTCTAGGATTTGCTCGTTAGTGATAGACATAACAATTCTCTTTAAAGTCAACAATTAGTTTAATTAGCAACCAGTAAAAAGCAATGCGAATTACGCAGCTTCTTTCTGATCGCGGATAGCCGCGATAGTGCGAACCAGCTTGCCAGCAGACGCTTCTTTCATGCACATCATCAGACGTGCGATAGCTTCGTCGTAAGTTGGCAGTGTTGCCAGTACTTCAGCGTCAGTCAGTGCGCCTTCGAATGCAGCAGCTTTGATTTCAAAGTTTTTGTTCTCTTTCGCGAAGTCTTTGAAAAGACGCGCTGCAGCACCTGGGTGCTCAGTAGAGAACGCAATCAGTGTAGGACCAACAAAAACGTCTTTCAGACATTCATAGTCAGTGCCTTCCACTGCACGACGTGCCAGTGTGTTACGAACGACTTTCATGTAAACACCCGCTTCACGCGCTTGTTTACGTAGATTCGTCATCGCGCCAACTGTTACACCGCGAGAATCAGCTACAACTGCAGACAGGGCACCGCTGGCAGCTTCGTTGACTTCAGCAACAATTGCTTTTTTGTCTTGAAGATTTAATGCCATTTGGATTTGCTCCTGGATTGTTTTTACACCACTCGCTGCTTCACAGCAGGAGAGTCATTACGGTGCAGATCCAAGAAAGAAATATATCTATCATGTTCTGGCACCGTCTACGTAGGTAATGATTAAGTCTCCGTTCCGAAAAACTTGACACCTACGGTCTTGGACGAAGCCCGGCAAGCCGGACTTAGCCATGAATTCGAAGCGACAAATCATACAGCAATCCGTCGCTTCAAGCAATTAGTTTGCGTTCGTGTCCAGTGTGTTCTGGTCGATCGCTACACCTGCACCCATAGTGGTAGAGATGCTGACTTTCTTGATGAAAGCACCTTTTGCTGAAGAAGGCTTCGCTTTCTTCAGAGCAACCAGCAGCGCTTCCAGGTTACCTTTCAGCTTGTCAGCGTCGAAATCAACCTTACCGATGGTGGTGTGGATGATACCGTTCTTGTCGTTACGGTAACGAACCTGGCCTGCTTTCGCGTTCTTAACCGCTTCTGCAACGTTAGGCGTTACAGTGCCCACTTTCGGGTTTGGCATCAGACCACGAGGACCCAGGATAGTACCCAGTTGACCTACAACGCGCATTGCATCTGGTGATGCGATAACAACGTCGAAGTTCATCTCGCCTTTCTTCACTTGCTCAGCCAGGTCTTCCATACCAACAACGTCAGCACCCGCTTCTTTTGCCGCTTCTGCGTTCGCACCCTGAGTGAATACCGCTACGCGGATGTCACGGCCAGTGCCGTGTGGCAGTACAGTTGCGCCACGAACGTTTTGGTCTGATTTACGTGCATCGATGCCCAGGTTTACAGCAACGTCTACACTTTCAACGAATTTAGCAGTAGCCAGTTCTTTCAGAAGAGCAACAGCTTCGTTGATGTCGTACTCACGAGTCGCATCAACTTTCTCGCGGATCACGCGCATGCGCTTAGTCAGTTTTGCCATTGTCTTAACCCTCTACTACCAGACCCATTGAACGAGCGGTACCAGCGATTGAGCGTTTCATCGCTTCAATGTCTGCACCAGTCATGTCTTTCGCTTTAGTTTCCGCGATTTCCTGGATCTGAGCGTCGGTAACAGTACCTACTTTCTCAGTGTTAGGGCGGCCTGAACCAGACTTAATGCCAGCAGCTTTTTTCAGCAGAACTGCCGCAGGTGGTGTCTTAGTTTCGAAAGTGAAAGAGCGGTCACTGTATACAGAGATAACCACTGGGATAGGCAGGCCTTTTTCCATAGACTCTGTACGTGCGTTGAACGCTTTACAGAATTCCATGATGTTAACCCCATGCTGACCCAGAGCAGGACCAACTGGTGGACTTGGGTTAGCCATACCAGCTGCAACTTGCAGCTTGATGTAAGCTTCTACTTTTTTAGCCATTATTCAATACCTAAATTTGGGTTCAAACGTCTACTTTTAGCAAGCAGACTCCCCGTTTAACAAAAGGGCGCGAAATTGTATTCAAATTTCACGCCCCTAGCAACTGTTCCCGTGCAAAAAATGATCAGGTTTTTTCTACCTGGCCAAATTCCAGTTCTACCGGTGTAGCACGGCCAAAGATGGACACCGACACTTTCAGGCGGCTCTTTTCATAATCCACTTCTTCAACCACGCCGTTAAAGTCCGCAAACGGGCCTTCGGTCACGCGTACCACTTCACCAGCTTCGTACACGGTTTTATGCACTGGCGACTCGCTCGCTTTCTCCAGACGGTTCAGGATCGCATCCGCTTCTTTGTCAGAAATCGGTGCAGGGCGATCTGGCGTACCGCCGATAAAACCCATCACACGAGGTACACTACGTACCAGGTGCCATGACTCGTCGTTCATCAGCATCTGAACCAGAACATAACCAGGGAAGAACTTACGCTCGCTCTTGCGACGCTGACCTGCGCGCATTTCAACCACTTCCTCGGTAGGTACCAAAACCTCACCAAAGTAGTCTTCCATCTCGTGCATCTTGATATGTTCTTTCAAGGATTTTGCTACCCGGCCTTCAAAACCGGAGAACGCTTGAACAACATACCAACGTTTTTTCGGAGCTTCGCTCATGTAGTTAACCTCACACGCCAGTGATTAGGCGGACCAGACGGACCATGATTCCGTCGATGCCCCACAGGATGAGCGCCATGACGACAGTGACAGCCAGAACGATGAGAGTGGTCTGTAAAGTTTCCTGGCGGGTTGGCCAAACGACTTTACGCACTTCCATACGTGATTCACGTGCAAAGGTGATCGCTGCTTTACCTTTGGCAGTCAGTGCAGCGACACCAGCAGCAGCAGCAACTAGTACAACAACGGCTGCAGCCCGAAGCACGACAGACATATCACTGTACAGGCTATTTCCCACTACTGCCACAGCCAATAAGGCAAAGACCACAACCCATTTCAGGGTGTCCATTGACCCGGTTGGGGCTTCAGCATTCGCTTTCATACATTCTACCTGTAACTAGTCTACTTCATAGACGACAACAACCTCGCGTCAGCGAGGTAAAGGAATAAGGAAAATCACGTTTGGTTGAAGCAATCGTTTATTTTCTTATCCCTAAAACAATAACCACTGCGACAAATCGGTGAAAAAAAGTTCAATCCAATGGTTTGGCGCAGAAAAAGGGCATCAAATGATGCCCTTTTTGCTAGTGCGTCGTCAAATCTTATTCGATGATTTTAGCAACAACACCTGCACCAACGGTACGGCCACCTTCACGGATTGCGAAGCGCAGACCTTCGTCCATTGCGATTGGCGCGATCAGAGTAACGATCATCTTGATGTTGTCGCCTGGCATTACCATCTCAACGCCTTCTGGCAGTTCGATAGTACCGGTCACGTCAGTTGTACGGAAGTAGAACTGTGGACGGTAGCCTTTGAAGAACGGAGTATGACGGCCGCCTTCGTCTTTAGACAGAACGTATACTTCTGACTCGAAAGTAGTGTGAGGAGTGATAGAACCTGGTTTCGCCAGTACTTGACCACGCTCAACTTCGTCACGCTTGGTACCACGCAGCAGAACACCTACGTTCTCACCTGCACGGCCTTCGTCCAGAAGCTTACGGAACATTTCAACACCGGTACAAGTGGTCTTGGTGGTCTCACGAATACCAATGATTTCAACTTCGTCACCGACAGTGATAACACCTTGCTCAACACGACCGGTTACAACTGTACCACGGCCTTGGATTGAGAATACGTCTTCGATTGGCAGGATGAATGGCTTGTCGATCGCACGCTCTGGCTCTGGAATGTAAGAATCCAGCGCTTCTGCCAGTTCGATGATCTTCGCTTCCCACTCAGCTTCACCGTTCAGTGCACCCAGTGCAGAACCGCGAATAACTGGGCAGTCGTCGCCTGGGAAGTCGTACTCAGACAGCAGCTCACGCACTTCCATCTCTACCAGTTCCAGCAGCTCTTCGTCGTCAACCATGTCACACTTGTTCATGAAAACAAGGATGTATGGAATACCTACCTGGCGACCCAGCAGGATGTGCTCACGAGTTTGTGGCATTGGACCGTCAGTTGCCGCAACAACCAGGATACCACCGTCCATTTGCGCAGCACCGGTGATCATGTTTTTCACATAGTCAGCGTGTCCTGGGCAGTCTACGTGCGCGTAGTGACGTGAAGGAGTATCGTACTCTACGTGTGAAGTAGAGATAGTAATACCACGCTCACGCTCTTCTGGTGCGTTGTCGATAGATGCGAAGTCACGCGCTGCACCGCCGTAGTTTTTCGCCAGTACAGTACAGATTGCTGCGGTCAGAGTAGTTTTACCGTGGTCAACGTGGCCGATAGTACCAACGTTAACGTGCGGTTTCGTACGTTCAAATTTTTCTTTAGACATGACAGTCCCTCTAAGCACGGTATTTCGGTGGCATAACGACCACACATACAACAAATGTTTTTTTGTTGAGTATATGACAAATGGCTTGAAGTAACTTGGGGGAGAAAGCGTGGTGCTGATACCCAGATTTGAACTGGGGACCTCACCCTTACCAAGGGTGCGCTCTACCGACTGAGCTATATCAGCACGTTAAGATTGGAGCGGGCAGCGGGAATCGAACCCGCATCATCAGCTTGGAAGGCTGAGGTAATAGCCATTATACGATGCCCGCTTTCAGTTTCTCGTAGAGCTATTCAAACTATCTGAAATATGGTGGTGGGAGAAGGATTCGAACCTTCGAAGGCTGAGCCGTCAGATTTACAGTCTGATCCCTTTGGCCACTCGGGAATCCCACCAAATTGTTCTGCTTTGTCGTTATGGTGCCGGCTGCCGGAATCGAACTGGCGACCTACTGATTACAAGTCAGTTGCTCTACCAACTGAGCTAAGCCGGCGACAAGTGCTGCGCATTCTATGCAATGATTTTTGGCGTTGCAATAGGTAATTTTAAAATTTTTCCTAAATCCATTCTTGCAGTGCATTTATTCATCGATTTGCCCCACTTTTTAGCTAGATGACACATCCTTAAATCGGCATCATACTTTCACAATGATTGGGGATAAGGTATTGTCGCTTTCCTCAATTGAAACAGATTCACCAAAAACATGAGTGATTTACTAACGCCTTATTTGTCATTTGACCGTAAACAATGGTCTGAATTGCGCGATTCAGTGCCCATGACGCTCGACGAGACCGATCTCGAAAAGCTACGTGGTATTAATGAGCATTTGACGATGAATGAAGTGCGTGACATTTATCTGCCACTCTCGCGACTATTGAATCTGTATGTAAAAGCCCGCAAAAGCCGTACCCAGGTGCTGGAACACTTTTTGGGACAAAAAGACAACAACGTTCCCTACGTAATCGGTATCGCTGGCAGTGTGGCTGTTGGTAAAAGCACAACAGCTCGCTTGCTCAAGGCTCTGCTCGAGCGCTGGCCAGAACACCCTAAGGTAGAGCTGATTACTACCGATGGTTTCCTGTACCCGAACAAGGTATTAAATGCGCGTAGCCTAATGAAAAAGAAGGGCTTTCCTGAGTCTTATGATATTCGCAGGTTGGTTCAGTTCGTTGCTGACGTTAAATCAGGTAAGCCGCGTGTTGAAGCCCCAGTGTATTCACACCTAGTCTATGACATCACACAGGAAATCAAAATAGTTCAGCAACCCGATATCCTGATTGTTGAAGGGTTAAATGTCCTGCAAAGCGGCATGGATTACCCTCACGAGCCACACCGGGTGTTTATCTCAGATTTTCTCGACTTCTCTATCTATGTTGATGCAGACAGTGATTTGCTGAAAACCTGGTATATCGAACGGTTCATGGCATTCCGTAAAGGGGCATTCCAAAATCCAACCTCTTACTTCCATCACTACACCAAGTTATCCCATGAAGCCGCTGTCCAAACAGCAACCGGAATTTGGGAAGAGATCAATGGTAAAAACCTGATAGAAAACATCCTGCCAACCCGTGAACGCGCAGGGCTGATCCTGCAAAAAGGCGCAAATCACGCGGTACAAACTGTCAAGGTCAGGAAGTAACTCCATCGTCAGCGCGCAGGCTTATTTCTCCGCCAAGGTAGGGTATAATGCCAGTGTCAGTTTCCAGCAATAATGCCCCTTGTTCGTTGATGCCCCGCGCAATACCTTTGACCACACGCTCCCCCAGCAATAATTTGACTGCACGATCACGGAAATTATCATAACGCGCCCACTGCGCCACAAAGCCTGCCATGCCGAACACTTCGTACTGCTTAAGGGCATCGGTCACACCATTGATTAACGCTGCAGCCAGGGTATTTTTATCCGGCAGTATTTGACAGGCATCCCTAAGGTTCGCCCAACGCTGGTCTACTTCATCCGTAGCAGGCATAGAGACATTAAGCCCCATTCCAATGACAAGGTGCGCAGCATCCCCGGCTTGCCCGGTCATTTCGACCAAAATGCCGGCGAGCTTTCTGTCATGCCAATACAAGTCATTCGGCCACTTTACTTTCACATCCTCTGCGCCAAGTTTTTGCAACGTTTCCGCCATAGAAACACCAACGGCCAGGCTAAGTCCCATTGCTGCAGCCATACCAGCATCTAAACGCCAATAGAGAGAGAGATAAAGATTCGTACCGAAAGGGGAAAACCATGCCCGGCCGCGACGGCCGCGTCCAGCCTGTTGATACTCTGCCAGACAGGCTGTGCCTGATGGAATTTGCCCTACTCTGTCCAGCAAGTATTGATTGGTGGAATCAATCACAGGGATCAGTTCAAATCCTGGCACCTGTAATCTTTCCTCCAATACTTTTTCATCAAGCAGATCGAGAGGAGCAGGCAAACAATAACCTTTCCCCTGCACACGGAAGACATCCACACCCCATTGCTGCAATACCTTGATATGCTTACTGATTGCCGCGCGACTCATACCCAGCGATTCGCCCAGCTTTTCACCGGAATGAAACTGGCCATCCGCGAGCAGTTTAATCAGTGCCAGGCGAGGCGTGTTATCTAGTGCTGGCATACAGCCTCCAGAGTGATTTCTTCTCTCGCACCTATAAATCGCACTTCATGCTCAAGGTGAACACCAAAGCGTGCATAGACGGTATCCACCACATGTTTGGCTAATGCGATAACATTGTCTGCGGTCGCATTCCCCTTGTTGATTAACACCAACGCCTGTTTATTGTGCACTGCAGCATCACCGATGCAGTACCCTTTCAGCCCACACTTATCAATAAGCCACCCCGCCGCCAGTTTCACTTCGCGTTCAGAAACATCAAATGAAGGCATTTTTTCGTACTGCTCAAGCAGGGCTTTTACCTGTTCGCGGGGTACCACCGGATTTTTGAAGAAACTGCCAGCATTACCCAATATCTCTGGATCTGGTAATTTCTCACGACGGATTTCACACACTTTCTCGAACACCGCTTTCGCTGAAAGGTCTGCTTTATGGGAGAGATCGTTAAGGGCACCGTAACCAATAACGGGAACCCAAATTTTGGAAAGCTTAAGCCCAACCGCAACAATGATAGCTTTATCTTTCAGCTCACGTTTGAACACAGAGTCCCGATAACCAAACTCGCAGTCACCCGCTCCCATGCGTACAATTTCGCCGCTTTCCAGCATCAACACATCGACATATTCACAGCGCTCATTCAGTTCAACCCCATACGCTCCAATGTTCTGAATTGGCGCTGAACCAACTAACCCAGGAATAAGTGCCAGGTTTTCCAGCCCCGGCATCCCGTTTTCAATTGTCCAGCGAACAAACTGGTGCCAGTTTTCACCACCGGCCACATGCAAATGCCAGTCAAACTCAGTCTCTTCAACCTCAATCCCTTTCAGGCGATTGAGTACAACCACACCGTCGAAGTTCTCGCAAAAGAGCAGGTTACTGCCTTCTCCAACAATGAGTTTTGCTTCGTTGGCGTAATCATGCCAAATGCGGATAAGATCATCCGCCGTTTGCGCTTCCACAATAATCTTGGCGTTTATGTCTATGCCAAAGGTGTGAAAAGATTTCAGCGATGTATTGGACAGAGTTTTCATTCGGATCGTAGCGTCAATCTGATAAAGTCTTAACCGCGTATACTACCCCATCTGCCTTGAATTCACAGTGATTTGGTAACCATGCATAATTACAGAATCGCCCCCTTAGATCCGCAGCGCTTCCCACTCGTTATGCGCTTTTACAAGACCCATTATCCAGCAGGCAA
The DNA here is from genome assembly GCF_059704325.2 of Grimontia sp. THUN1695. NCBI lineage: Bacteria > Pseudomonadati > Pseudomonadota > Gammaproteobacteria > Vibrionales > Vibrionaceae > Grimontia > Grimontia sp. THUN1695. Next base: position 2,761,830 of record NZ_AP046577.1, read on the forward strand.
ACCTAAAAAAGATGAAGTGATATGGACGGTCGAGGGGATCTCAGGCCTCAAAGGGGCCGTGAGGTTTCGCCAGTTCGGTGATTTTCAGTTGCTGACAGGTATGTTGATAGACCCAGCACTGAGAAGACAGAGCATCGGCACATCACTGCTGATTGCTGTTAAACAACAAATAAAAGTGAAAACCTGTTATTGTCTGGCTTACTCCCATCTTAAGGCTATGTATGAAAAGGTGGGATTTGCCACTATCGCGGTCAGTGAATTGCCAGAAGATCTACACGGAAGATACCTAAGCTATTGCAACAGCGGTAAAAATCTTATCCCGATGATACACAACCCGGGATCTTGGTGATAAATCGGGATGACTGACACATCAAGAACACTAGAAATTGTACGATTTCTGGTACAATACAGGGTTTGATTTGCGTTAACACGACCACAGTGTCGAACTGAATGAGGCAACAATGGTTTCAGCTACTGCCAATAAGCAGTTGATCGATCAACTCCCGAAAATTGCGCAACGTCCAGATCAATTAGAAACGCTGCTCGATGCGATGACCTTTAGGGAGCGTCTGCTTCACGAAATAGCCCACGCTCAACACCGTATTTATCTGGTTGCACTTTATCTGCAAAATGATGACGCTGGCCGCACGATTCTTGATGCGCTTTACGATGCGAAACAAAAAAATCCCTCGCTGGATGTCAAGGTACTCGTCGACTGGCATCGCGCACAACGTGGCCTGATTGGTGCCGACAAGTCAGATGGCAATGCGGCGCTTTATCGCGAATACGCAGAGAAATATCCCCATAAAATAGACGTTCTGGGTGTACCAGTCAGAAACCGCGAGGTATTTGGTGTCCTTCACCTAAAAGGCTTTGTTTTTGACGACACGGTGGTTTATAGCGGTGCCAGCCTGAATGATGTCTATCTGGCACAACACGATCGCTATCGTTACGATCGCTACCATGTCATCAACAGTAAAAACCTGGCTGACTGCATGGCTGACTTTATTGGAAATACACTGGTCGCCAGTGATGCAGTGACATGTCTGGCGCAACCAAATCGCCCTGACGTAAAAGTCTTGAAGCCTGCTATTCGTGATCTTCGCGCCAGGCTACAAAACGCGAGCTACCAATTTCTCTCCGAACCTATTAATGAAGACCAGATAGGCCTGACACCTATGGTTGGGCTAGGTAAGAAAAAAAATCTCCTCAACATACAAATCTGTCGTCTTATCGCCAGTGCTGAGGAAGAACTGATCATTTGCACACCTTACTTCAACCCGCCACGCAGTGTCACCCGCGAGATCCGGCGTGCACTTCGACGGGGAGTCCATGTCACCATCATCGTGGGCGACAAAACTGCCAATGATTTTTATATCCCCCCCAGCGAACCTTTCAAGACAATTTCCGGGTTGCCTTATCTATATGAAATGAATCTGCGTAACTTCGCACGTAGAAATGAAGCAGCCATTGCGAAACGACAGCTAAAAATCCACCTATGGAAGCATGATGACAACAGCTTCCACCTAAAAGGTATCTGGGTTGACCGCTCATACATGCTACTAACAGGTAATAACCTTAATCCACGAGCCTGGAAGTTGGACTTGGAAAATGCCATCTTACTTCACGACAAGCAAAAACTGCTTGAAACAGAAGCCCAGCGTGAAATCGAAAAGATCCTGGAACACACACAACTGATTGGCAGCTACAAGCAAATTGATAACCTTGATGCATATCCGCCTCAGGTGAAAAAACTGCTCAAACGCATCAAACGTATTAAAGCAGACCATCTGCTCAACCAGATCCTTTAAGGAAAGTAACGTGATTGCATCTATCGACGTTGATCCGCAAAAAACCTTCACGCCACTCTGCCCCAACGAATTACCGGTTAATGGGGGCGATAACATTGGTCCTGCGCTCAATAAGCAGGCTGGGAAAGCCCATTTTCGCGTCCTGACGAAAGATGCACATCCCGCTAATGCCGTATGGGTTGTCGACAACCACGACAAGATGCTCTCACCTTTAGATCATGCCAACGCCGATCTGACTTGGGTTTCTCATGCTGTCCCGGGGACTGTAGGGTTCGAAACGATCCCTGCATTACCTGCAATTACAGATTACGATCACGTGATTTGGAAGGGGGTTGAGCCTGATCTTCATCCTTATGGCGCCTGTTTCCATGACATTCAAGAAAAACTCAGCACAGGGCTTATCGAATGGTTAAAGGCAAAGAACGTGTCAACAGTCCTTGTCGGTGGGCTCGCTACTGATTACTGCGTAAAAACCACAGCACTGCAACTTAAAAAGAGCGGAGGATTTGATGTTTGGGTCAACCTGGAAGCATGCCGGGGAATTGCAGATGATACTACCCTAAACGCATGTATCGAGATGCGCGATGCTGGCATTCATGTCATAAAGCGCCTTGAAGAATTCAACGTTTAATGCAAGACATACTATGTCTACTCATACCCATTCCATTCATTCACTAATCAGATTCACCGAGACCCTAATTAGCCGCATCCTTTTCTTTGCCCAGATACATGTTGTCGTATTTCGCTGACCAAGCTTCGCTTCATCCATAAACTATAAACAAGATCTGAACATATTTCAGGTGAATGCCTCCGAGAATCTTAAGGGCAGAAAGGAAAACGATCTAGCTTTAGATATCAAATAACGCAGACAGCAAAAAGCCCTGCTATTGCCAGCAGGGCTTCTTAATAAGTGGCGGAGCGGACGGGACTCGAACCCGCGACCCCCGGCGTGACAGGCCGGTATTCTAACCAACTGAACTACCGCTCCACTCAGATTACTATGTATTAAACACAATAACCTAAATTAGACGCCTGGCGATGTCCTACTCTCACATGGGGAGACCCCACACTACCATCGGCGCTGTTACGTTTCACTTCTGAGTTCGGCATGGAGTCAGGTGGGTCCATAACGCTATGGTCGCCAAGCAAATTCTTTATTGGGGTTCTCGGTCCTGGGTAACTCGGCCCTGGGAACACCCATTAAAATCTTGGAAAGCTGTCTGTTCTCAACACATTCTCTGTGTTCTCTTCGAGTCCGCCAAAACCCCTTGGGTGTTGTAGGGTTAAGCCTCTCGGGCAATTAGTACAGGTTAGCTCAACGCCTCACAGCGCTTACACACCCTGCCTATCTACGTCGTCGTCTCCAACAACCCTTCAGGATACTTTAAGTATCAGGGAGAACTCATCTCGAGGCTCGCTTCCCGCTTAGATGCTTTCAGCGGTTATCAATTCCGAACTTAGCTACCGGGCAATGCCACTGGCGTGACAACCCGAACACCAGAGGTTCGTCCACTCCGGTCCTCTCGTACTAGGAGCAGCCCCTCTCAATTCTCCAACGCCCACGGCAGATAGGGACCGAACTGTCTCACGACGTTCTAAACCCAGCTCGCGTACCACTTTAAATGGCGAACAGCCATACCCTTGGGACCGACTTCAGCCCCAGGATGTGATGAGCCGACATCGAGGTGCCAAACACCGCCGTCGATATGAACTCTTGGGCGGTATCAGCCTGTTATCCCCGGAGTACCTTTTATCCGTTGAGCGATGGCCCTTCCATTCAGAACCACCGGATCACTATGACCTGCTTTCGCACCTGCTCGAACCGTCATTCTCGCAGTCAAGCGGGCTTTTGCCATTGCACTAACCTCACGATGTCCGACCGTGATTAGCCCACCTTCGTGCTCCTCCGTTACGCTTTGGGAGGAGACCGCCCCAGTCAAACTACCCACCAGACACTGTCCTCACCCCAGATTATGGGGCCAAGTTAGAACATCAAACATACAAGGGTGGTATTTCAAGGATGGCTCCACGGCAACTGGCGTCACCGCTTCTTAGCCTCCCACCTATCCTACACATGTAGGCTCAATGTTCAGTGCCAAGCTGTAGTAAAGGTTCACGGGGTCTTTCCGTCTAGCCGCGGGTACACAGCATCTTCACTGCGATTTCAATTTCACTGAGTCTCGGGTGGAGACAGCGTGGCCATCATTACGCCATTCGTGCAGGTCGGAACTTACCCGACAAGGAATTTCGCTACCTTAGGACCGTTATAGTTACGGCCGCCGTTTACTGGGGCTTCGATCAAGAGCTTCTCCCTAAGGATAACCCCATCAATTAACCTTCCAGCACCGGGCAGGCGTCACACCGTATACGTCCTCTTTCGAGTTTGCACAGTGCTATGTTTTTAATAAACAGTTGCAGCCACCTGGTATCTGCGACTGCCCATAGCTCCATCCGCCAGGGACTTCACCGCGGGCAGCGTACCTTCTCCCGAAGTTACGGTACCATTTTGCCTAGTTCCTTCACCCGAGTTCTCTCAAGCGCCTTGGTATTCTCTACCCGACCACCTGTGTCGGTTTGGGGTACGGTTACTGATAACCTGAAGCTTAGAGGCTTTTCCCGGAAGCAGGGCATCAATGACTTCACTACCGTAGTAGCTCGACATCGTGTCTCAGTGTATAGCAAGCCGGATTTGCCTAACTCGCCCACCTACGCACTTGAACCAGGACAACCGTCGCCTGGCCCACCTAGCCTTCTCCGTCCCCCCATCGCAGTTATCAGCAGTACGGGAATATTAACCCGTTTCCCATCGACTACGCCTTTCGGCCTCGCCTTAGGGGCCGACTTACCCTGCCCCGATTAACGTTGGACAGGAACCCTTGGTCTTCCGGCGAGGAGGTTTTTCACCCCCTTTATCGTTACTCATGTCAGCATTCGCACTTCTGATACGTCCAGCATGCCTTACAGCACACCTTCAACCGCTTACAGAACGCTCCCCTACCCAATGTGCCTAAACACACTGCCGCAGCTTCGGTGTATCGCTTAGCCCCGTTACATCTTCCGCGCAGGCCGACTCGACCAGTGAGCTATTACGCTTTCTTTAAATGATGGCTGCTTCTAAGCCAACATCCTGGCTGTCTGAGCCTTCCCACATCGTTTCCCACTTAGCGATAACTTGGGGACCTTAGCTGGCGGTCTGGGTTGTTTCCCTCTCCACGACGGACGTTAGCACCCGCCGTGTGTCTCCCGGATACTACTTACTGGTATTCGGAGTTTGCAAAGGGTTGGTAAGTCGGGATGACCCCCTAGCCTTAACAGTGCTCTACCCCCAGTAGTATTCGTCCGAGGCGCTACCTAAATAGCTTTCGGGGAGAACCAGCTATCTCCGGGTTTGATTGGCCTTTCACCCCTAGCCACAAGTCATCCGCTAATTTTTCAACATTAGTCGGTTCGGTCCTCCAATTGATGTTACTCAATCTTCAACCTGCCCATGGCTAGATCACCCGGTTTCGGGTCTACGTCATGCAACTGAACGCCCAGTTAAGACTCGGTTTCCCTACGGCTCCCCTATGCGGTTAACCTTGCTACATAACGTAAGTCGCTGACCCATTATACAAAAGGTACGCAGTCACCTAACAAGTAGGCTCCCACTGCTTGTACGTACACGGTTTCAGGTTCTATTTCACTCCCCTCACAGGGGTTCTTTTCGCCTTTCCCTCACGGTACTGGTTCACTATCGGTCAGTCAGGAGTATTTAGCCTTGGAGGATGGTCCCCCCATCTTCAGACAAGATAACACGTGTCCCGTCTTACTCGTTTTCACTCACTGTGCGTTGTCGTGTACGGGGCTATCACCCTGTATCGCGCCACTTTCCAGAGGCTTCCACTAACGCACAATCAGCTTAAGGGCTGGTCCGGGGTCGCTCGCCGCTACTGCCGGAATCTCAATTGATTTCTTTTCCTTCGGGTACTTAGATGTTTCAGTTCCCCGAGTTCGCCTCATTAACCTATGGATTCAGTTAATGATACTGGCTTATGCCAGTGGGTTTCCCCATTCGGAAATCCGAGAGTATCGTGACTCTTACCGTCTTCTCTCGGCTTATCGCAGGTTAGCACGTCCTTCTTCGCCTCTGACTGCCTAGGCATCCACCGTGTACGCTTAGTCACTTAACCCTACAACCCCAAGAGGTTTCGTAGCTTTAAACAACCAAGGTTTGTCATCGTTCGATGACGATTTCGCCGGACTCAAATTCCAAGAACACTTGAATGTGTTTGGTGTTAACTCTTAAGAGTCAACATTTGAGAACTTTTACAAACAAGCTTTATCTCTTTCGAAACAAAGTTGTTTAGTCAGCTTTCCAGATTGTTAAAGAGCATTGATGTTCTTTCGAAGCACCATTTCTAACAACACTCTAAAGTGCGATTAAAAATGGCGTCCCATAGGGGAGTCGAACCCCTGTTACCGCCGTGAAAGGGCGATGTCCTAGGCCTCTAGACGAATGGGACACATCTGTCTTTTACATATTTGACCGCAGCAATCTGTGTGGACACTCACATTCATAGTATCGTTAAGGAGGTGATCCAGCCCCAGGTTCCCCTAGGGCTACCTTGTTACGACTTCACCCCAGTCATGAACCACACCGTGGTAAACGCCCTCCCGAAGGTTAAGCTATCTACTTCTGGTGCAGCCCACTCCCATGGTGTGACGGGCGGTGTGTACAAGGCCCGGGAACGTATTCACCGTGGCATTCTGATCCACGATTACTAGCGATTCCGACTTCATGGAGTCGAGTTGCAGACTCCAATCCGGACTACGATGCACTTTCTGGGATTCGCTCCACCTCGCGGTCTCGCTGCCCTCTGTATGCACCATTGTAGCACGTGTGTAGCCCTACTCGTAAGGGCCATGATGACTTGACGTCGTCCCCACCTTCCTCCGGTTTATCACCGGCAGTCTCCCTGGAGTTCCCACCCGAAGTGCTGGCAAACAAGGATAAGGGTTGCGCTCGTTGCGGGACTTAACCCAACATTTCACAACACGAGCTGACGACAGCCATGCAGCACCTGTCTCAGAGCTCCCGAAGGCACCAATCCATCTCTGGAAAGTTCTCTGGATGTCAAGAGTAGGTAAGGTTCTTCGCGTTGCATCGAATTAAACCACATGCTCCACCGCTTGTGCGGGCCCCCGTCAATTCATTTGAGTTTTAATCTTGCGACCGTACTCCCCAGGCGGTCTACTTAACGCGTTAGCTCCGAAAGCCACTGTTCTAGACAACAGCCTCCAAGTAGACATCGTTTACAGCGTGGACTACCAGGGTATCTAATCCTGTTTGCTCCCCACGCTTTCGCATCTGAGCGTCAGTCTTTGTCCAGGGGGCCGCCTTCGCCACCGGTATTCCTTCAGATCTCTACGCATTTCACCGCTACACCTGAAATTCTACCCCCCTCTACAAGACTCTAGCCTGCCAGTTCAAAATGCCACTCCCAGGTTAAGCCCGGGGCTTTCACATCTTGCTTAACAGACCGCCTGCATGCGCTTTACGCCCAGTAATTCCGATTAACGCTCGCACCCTCCGTATTACCGCGGCTGCTGGCACGGAGTTAGCCGGTGCTTCTTCTGCCGCTAACGTCAAATTACGCAGCTATTAACTACGTAACCTTCCTCACGGCTGAAAGTGCTTTACAACCCGAAGGCCTTCTTCACACACGCGGCATGGCTGCATCAGGCTTGCGCCCATTGTGCAATATTCCCCACTGCTGCCTCCCGTAGGAGTCTGGACCGTGTCTCAGTTCCAGTGTGGCTGATCATCCTCTCAAACCAGCTAGGGATCGTCGCCTTGGTGAGCCTTTACCTCACCAACCAGCTAATCCCAACTGGGCCCATCCTGACGCGAGAGGCCCGAAGGTCCCCCTCTTTGGTCCGAAGACATTATGCGGTATTAGCCACCGTTTCCAGTGGTTATCCCCCTCGTCAGGGCAGGTTCCCAGCCTTTACTCACCCGTCCGCCGCTCGCCGCCCAATAAATCATCCGAAGAATCTTTATTGTCGCTGCCGCTCGACTTGCATGTGTTAGGCCTGCCGCCAGCGTTCAATCTGAGCCATGATCAAACTCTTCAATTAGAATCTTTTCTGCCCTTCCTCACTTTGAAAAAGTGAACAAAGGCGGCTCGATGAAATACTGTATAAATCGACTGTGCCGATAACCCCGAAGAGCTTTCGTTTTGGTCACTCAGTTTCATCGATAAATCTTTTGTCTATCAATGACGAGTGCCCACACAGATTGCATAGGTCAAATTGTTAAAGAACGTTGACTTTAAGAAGCTGCGCTTCTCACCGTCAGGGCTGCGAATTTTACGCTGCCGGGCGATTAAGTCAAGAAGAAATTTTGAGATTTTTCAGTGTGGTTTGCACAAACCTCAAAACACCTTGTTGACTTGCCTCTCAGGGTGATTCCCCCTTCGAAGCGGGCGGCCATTTTACTGAACTACTTTAACGCGTCAAGCGTTTATTTTCGTCTCAGTTTTTTAAGGCCTTCGCCGTACCGGTTTAGATAGGAACTTCCACATTGGAAGCCGCTCTCCGTGTCGGTGAGGCGGCATTATAGAGACTAGGATCACATTGGCAAGGGTTTTTATTCTTTTTTCTCTCAACTGAACACAATTCAATCTAAACTTTAAAGATCCACAATAAATTGCAACATTAGACAACTATCACATTCACTTGCTAGCAATAAGAAGTCAATATCCGTAATATCAGCCTGACAATTGTATTTATTTTAGTCAGCATTATTTTCGATTCTTTATGCTACTTCTTCTAACCGACGTTTACTTTTGACGATTATGAAAACATCTATCAGTTTGCTTATTACTGCAACTATCGCACTCTTGGGTGTATTGCTTTTTAACAGCACAGCCCTGATAACAAGTGCAGGTTATGCTTTTGCACTGGGCGCTATTACGACAGGTATTACCCTTTTTCTTTTTTCTACTAAATCTTCTGGCGATATTTCAGCGTCCTCTTCTTCAACCAGTAAAACTATCTATGTAGGTAACCTGCCATATCGGGCTAATGAGAGTGATGTGAAGGAATTGTTCTCTAAATACGGTGAGGTTTTCGCCGTTCGCCTGATGAAGGACAAGCGGACAGGTAAGAGACGTGGTTTTGGTTTCGTCGTAATGGCGGCCGGTGATACAGAAAGTGCTATCGAGGAATTGAATAACAGCGAATACGGAGAAAGGACGCTTAAAGTAAGAGAAGCGAATGATCCTAGAAAGTCGGAGCGCGCTTAATTGCTGAAAAACCTAATTTGCCCAATTCATGATTCAGTGCTTCCTCATCTTTAACTGGTGCACTGCTAAACGCTAAATGCTTTTTATCACGGAAGGAGGTGCTCAATGCGCCTCTTTCTTTTAATAACGCATCCACACGATTTGCTATTGCCTTCCCTGAATCAATGACCAAACACTGGTCGCCTAAAATTTCCTCAATTTCGTCACGAAGCAATGGGAAGTGTGTGCAACCTAATACAATGCAGTCCGTTTTATTAATAAACGGCATCAGGACTTGTTTTAATATTTTTTTATCAACAGGTGTACCACGTAATTTCCCCTCACCCATTTGTACCAGTTCCGTTGAGCCCACCATTTCTACATGGCAATCAGGCGCAAACTCTTCCACCAGCTGCTTGGTATAAGTGCGGTTTACCGTCGCAGGCGTTGCCAGTAAGCCAATATGTTTGGTTTTACTCATGGCTACAGCCGGTTTAATAGCGGGGACGACACCGACAACAGGTATTGACAACAACGAGCGTAGATGAGGGAGAACCAGTGTGCTGGCGGTATTACAGGCGATGACAACCAAGGCAATATCGCGCTCATAGCACAGGGATGTCACCATGCCGCAGACACGCTGGATAAGGATGTCATCAGCGAGCTCTCCGTAGGGGAAAGCGGCATTATCAAAGGCATAAACAACGTGCTGCTCCGGAAGCAATTGGGCTATCTCTTTATACACAGACAGACCACCCACACCAGAATCAAAAATCAGCACACTTTTCACGCTTGTTTACCTTACTTTATCGACAGCGTCGCAATCATACTGCTCATGACATCAATTTTAAATCGCTCACCGATCGAGATGATAGCTCAGATGGTGAAAACGTCCTTCCCTCTTCTCTCCAATTGCCGTTACCGACAGCGGCGTTTTGAAACAGGGCGCATTGGTAACCAAGGTATGGAACTCTCCATCTTCACCACAAGGGTCGCAAGACACAGGCAAGTCATCAAGCAGTGACTTGTCATAGCGCCTGCCAAGGAAACTGCCATCCAGTTGATGGGTATCGATGGTCGATAATGTGGTTTCTATTCCGGTATGGATAATCTCTTCTGCCAGGCTTTTGCTGTCTTCGCCTAAAAGCGGAAACACACACTCCCAACCCTGGGGCTCAATATAACCTCTCCGGTATGCTTCGATGCCATTGCAGAACATATCGCCAAATGCAACGGCCTCCACATTCAGGCCGCTGTTACGAATACCCTCTATAACCGCACCTTGATAAACATCATTGGGCGGAAAAACTTCACTTAGCTCGATCAGCACCAGCGGCAAGCCAATACTTTCCGCCTGCGCCTTAACAATCTCTATCGGTGTCGCCTGGAATGGAACCTCACATCCAACATACGTGGTGTAAAGACCTACCACCTCATAGCTGTCGCTCTTTAGAAGCCGACATAATGTCAGGGTTGAATCCTTACCGGTCGACCAACTGATAATGACACGTTTTTTCATATAATTGACTGAAAGTAAAAAACCGCCCGTGGACGGTTTTTTACAATGCACGGTTAATACGCGAAGTTCAGGTTAACGTAGAATGCACGTTCTGCTGCTGGGTAATCACCCGCAGTTTCATATTCTTTATCGAACAGGTTAGAGACCTTCGCGCCTAGGGTAATGTTATTCGATATGTCATACTGTGCGGTCAGATCCCAAACAGAGTAACTACTTAGTATACCTCCGCTTCCGTCCGAGAAATTTGGACGCTCGCCTTGGTACATATACTGGGTCCCCAAAAGAACATCACCTAACCATACTGAAGTACGCCATTTAACCACTTCTTTTGCTCGACGCGCCAGCTGCATGTTCTTCGTCAGGTCTTTGGGATCACGCAGCTCAAGTGACACTTGGTTATAAACAGGACCGAGGTCAAAATCAGCAATCAACTCGATGCCTTTGATGCGCGCTTCCTCCACGTTCTTGTTTGTACCCGTTGGATAACTACCAGAGTAAGTGATCAAATTGTCGATATTATTGATGTAGCCATTCAGGCTCCAGCCAATATTATAAGTATTGCCTTCCAAGCCTATTTCAATATTCTCTGACTCTTCAGGCTTCAGATTAACGTTCCCTCCAAATCCATAGAGTTTATCAAAACCAGGGGCTTTAAATGCCGTGCCATAGCTACTGAATATGCGGTAATCATCATGCATCTTCCAACTCGCCGCAATCAAACCCGTCGTATTACCACCAAACTGATCGTTCTCGTCATGACGAACACTTCCTTCAATCAAAACATTGTCTGTCACATTGAAATTGGCTAAACCAAATACACCAATATTTTCACGAGGATTGTCTTTAATAACATCGATAGCAATCATGCTGCCATCCAGGTATCTTTCCGACGTTAGGTCAACCCCACCTGTCACCGCCAATTGTTCATTGACTTGGTAACGCGTCGCCACACTTGCATAGACTTGGCGGATATCGCTGGTCAGGGTTTCATCTGACGGGCTGGCTCCTTCTGAAAAATCGTAATTTTTCTGTTCACCTAACTCTATGCGCGCCTGAGTATTCCACTTACCCGATGTAAAGCCGGTATCCGCACCAATAGCTTTGCTTTCAACCCAGAGATATTTTTTTGCACCCACATAGTCAGCAAAACCGACTTCATTCTCATACCAACGCCCAATGATATTGGAACGCCAGTTTTCACGCGGAGCGTAGCTCAGCCGCAAAGACGCATTTTTACTTTCAAAGCCGTGCTTATCATTTGCTGGCGCAATGTCAGGACGAACGTTGTAACCATCAACTGACTCCAAGCCGCCCATTAATTGCACGGACAAGCTATCATTCACTTTGCGGGTAACACCGACATCAGCAGATGCGGAACCAAAACTACCGCCACCAATGCTAAAACGTGTCGCTTCCGCGTCATTACGGGTAATAATATTGATGACACCACCTATCGCGTCAGAACCATACACCGTGGCACCTGAGCCGCGGATCACTTCAATACGCTCCACTGTATTGAGGGGCAACATGTTGAAATCGATCGTTCCCAGCATGGTGCGTGGAAGACGTACACCATCAACCAGCACCAACACATGGTTAGAATTGGTACCGCGAAGAAAAATAGAGGCTGTTTGACCGCGGCCACCATTTTGGCCAATTTCTATGCCTGGTAAGGTTTTGAGGGCGTCAACCAAACTATTGGCCTGAAGCTCTTCTATATCGGAGCGGGTCAACACAGAGACTGGTGCAAGAACAGAAGAAACAGGCTGTTCAAATCGGGAAGCTGTAACAACCAACGTATCATCAACAGAAGGGGTAGTAGATTCGGCGTGCGCAAACACAGCCCACGGCAGCATGCTTGCTGCAAGTAGCTTTTTAGACATATCAGATCCAAATATCGCGTGTATCCAATGATGTCAGGAGATCCTGAAACCATATTGTGACCCAGCTGATATTCGGACTTAGAGACGGCCTACGGTGACGACTTCCCACAATAACATGCAGTGTCTGGCTTTCGCCGTGTCACTTTCGTTTCTCCTTACCGCTGCGCGCCAGTTCCGGATTCTCACCGGATTCCCAGCTGGAGTGAAAGCGCGCCGATTATAGAGAACTCGGTGCGCTTTTGATATTCGCTTCTTGAGAAATTGCTCTCACTCACACAGGAAATGTATGAAATATGGCTGGCAGCGCTTTTAATAGCTGAGACTGACGAACTCGATTTCTTCGACATCCAGCTTCATCTTGATGTAGACCGTCAAGACAAAAAAGAAGTTGGCAAGCAAGTTGGCAAAGCGTGGCAGCACTGGCTCAAACGTCACGCCGGATTCATCCAGCCGGTGCAGAAGCCGCACGGTTTTCTTCGCACCGGTTCGGCACTGGTGCAGTGCCATCACACCCACCGGGCCTCGCGGCAGAACAAAGCGGTTGATGCGGCCACGGCTCAGTTCGTTGTAATGGTCGTATCGGGCATGTAACCATTCCAAGTCTTCTTCAAAGATGGCGTTCTTACCGCGCACTGAGCCATTCAGGTGATAGATTTTAGGATGCAGGGTTTCCAAATCTTCCCTCACATCATCAAAGCCGTCCGGCAAGGTCGCCAGTGCCATGCCTACCAGACTGCACAGCTCATCGGTGTGGATTTCATAGTCACAGGTCAGCGCCGTTTCGTAGATAAACGGATAACAAATCTCTTTGCGGTTTTTCGGTTTTCGAAAGCTCATGACAAGGCCTGCTTCGGTTAATGTGTGCCAATAGTATCCCAAGGTGCAGGTTTACGCCCCTGCTGGCGAAAAAGTCAGCGAAAAGGCTGGACAATATGGTGCGGCTTCTTACAATTTGCGCTCATTTTTAGTTATGCAGGTTAGGTAATATGAGCAATACCCTGATTGACACCACCCAATATCAGGCACAACTGGACGAGAAAATCACGCGCATGCAGTCTGCGTTCGAGGCGTTCAATGCACCTGAGCTGGAAGTGTTTCCGTCCCCAGACAAGCACTACCGTATGCGTGCGGAGTTCCGCGTCTGGCATGAAGGGGATGATCTCTATTACATCATGTTCAACCAGGAAACCAAGCAGAAGTACCGTGTGGACCAGTTCCCACAGGCAAGCCGCATCATCAATGATTTGATGCCCCTGCTGCTGGATGCCATCAAACCGGTTGAGAGCCTGCGCCGTAAACTGTTCCAGGTCGATTTTCTCTCTACCTTAAGCGGTGAAGTGCTGGTTTCTATGCTCTACCACCGCCAGCTTGATGAAGAATGGGAAGCCAATGCACGCATGCTGAAGCAGCGTCTGAATGACGAAGGGTTTAACCTGAACCTGATTGGGCGTGCGCGTAAGCAAAAAATCGTGATTGACCGCGACTACGTGGTGGAAAAACTGTCCGTCAACGATCGCACTCTGACTTATCAGCAAGTTGAAAACAGCTTCACCCAGCCAAACGGCAAAGTGGCAGAGAAGATGCTGGAATGGGCCGTTGACTGCACTCAGGACAGCACCGGCGATCTGCTCGAGCTTTACTGCGGGAATGGGAATTTCTCACTGGCGCTGGCGAAAAACTTTGACCGCGTGTTGGCAACCGAGCTGGCTAAGCCCTCAGTGGAATCTGCACAGTGGAACATTGCGGCAAATAACATCGACAATGTACAGATCATCCGGATGTCGGCGGAAGAGTTCACTGAGGCGATGGAAGGCAAACGCGAATTCCGCCGTTTGCAACAGGCGGGCATCGACCTGAAAAGCTACCACTGCAACACCATCTTTGTTGATCCACCACGCTCTGGCATGGATGAGGGCACTTGTCGCATGGTGCAGGGTTATGACCGTATCCTCTACATTTCCTGTAACCCGGATACATTGAAAGAGAACCTGGAAATTCTGTCTGAAACGCATCGCATCACGCGCTTCGCCCTGTTCGACCAGTTCCCGTATACCCATCACATGGAAGCGGGTGTGCTGCTTGAACGAAAGTAAGCATCCATAAACAGTAAAAGGCGCCGGAAATGGCGCCTCTTTTTCGTTCGTCTCAGCATGCCGCGATTACTCTTCGGCGGCAGCTTCCTCTTTCTTACCGCTGTTGCCCAGCCAGCCCATTTTAAACGCCACCCAGAATGCCAGCACCATAGTGACGATAATAGAGAAGAAATTTCCTCCCAGTTCTGGCACCTGCATACGCACAAACGCCGAATAACCAAACGCACCCACCAGGAAGCAGGCGAACGCGATAATCGGGGTTCCTTCAGTCAGTGGTTGGTTAACATGCTGCTGGTAGAAGCAGTACACCGCGAGTACAAACGCGATAATCGGGAAAGCGGAGAATGCCACACTGTCGACGAAAAGCGTCGCCAGAGATGCACTGCCGCAAAGGCCTGCGACCACGGCGAGAAGAAGAAATTTACGCTCTGATTGATGATTCTGTTCCATATTCACTTACCTGCCTGAAGACAACTTATCCTTGAGAGCATTGCGTTCGCGTTCCTTGCGGTACCAGTAAGCGCCTTTCGCAATCATGCGCAGCTGGGTCACCAGACGTTCCGCAAGTTCAGCACGGGCACGCTTGTCCAAATCGAGCGCTTCCGCACCTGAACTGAACACTAACGTCACACATGCCTCTGCCTGATTATAGGCTTCATCTCGGGTCGATCCGGCGGTCGCCTGGAAATATTCTGTCAGCTCAGCGATAAAGTGTTGAATTTCACGTGCTACGGCAGCACGGAAAGCTGCTGAGGTACCAGAGCGTTCACGCAACAGCAGCCTGAACACATTGGGGCTGCTTTCAATAAATTCCATGAAGGTTTCCACTGACGTGCGGACAACACTGCCTTCTGTGGCAATGCGCTGGCGTGCCTGTCGCATCAGCTGACGCAATAACAAGCCACCTTCATCCACCATGGTCAGGCCAAGTTCGTCCATATCTTTGAAGTGACGGTAAAATGAGGTGGGCGCAATGCCTGCCTCCCGTGCCACTTCACGCAAGCTGAGACTGGAAAAGCTACGGTCTGCGCTGAGCTGGCTGAAAGCCGCATCAATCAGCGTTCGCCGGGTTTTTTCTTTCTGTTGAGCTCTAATTCCCATCGCCAGTGTTTACCTCATGAAATCTAACCGCAAACTATACTCGGTTTTTACACCGAGTTCAGTGGTTATACTTCACTTTCCCAAAAGCGGCATCAGATCAACGGGAGTTCATTCAACTCATACCATAAACGGTTTGTTTTACACTAAGTTGCGTGATCACCTACGCTGAATAAGCGTGTGTTAATTCTAGAAGCCCCCACTCAGGGGTACACTACCCACGTATTTCTTTACATAACGAAAACAAAAGGCCGTACGGACATGAGCAAAACGACCCCTACATCGTCTAACCATTTTGATGTCATTGTAATAGGCAGCGGACCCGGTGGCGAAGGCGCAGCCATGGGCTTGACCAAAGCCGGCCTTCGCGTGGCGGTGATTGAAAAGGAAAACACCGTTGGCGGCGGCTGTACCCACTGGGGCACCATCCCTTCAAAAGCGCTGAGACATACCGTCAGCCGTATTATTGAATTTAACCAAAGCCCGATTTATACCCAGGATAACCGCCAGGTACACAGTACTTTTTCCGATATCCTGAGCCACGCCCAGTCGGTGATTGGCAAGCAAACACGCATGCGTCAGGGCTTTTACGATCGCAATCTCTGTTCGATCATCCACGGCCAAGCCAGGTTCAGCGGCACCCATGAGATCGAAGTGACCGCTGCGGATGGCAGTGTCGATAAATACACCGGGGATAAATTTGTTATCGCGACAGGCTCGCGCCCTTACCGCCCGAAAGATATTGATTTCAAGCATCCACGGATTTATGACAGCGACTCTATCCTTTCGCTGCAACATGACCCGCGCCACGTCATTATCTATGGTGCAGGGGTTATCGGCAGTGAATATGCGTCTATCTTCCGTGGCCTTGGCATTAAAGTGGATTTAATCAACACCCGCGATCGCCTACTTTCTTTCCTTGATAATGAAATGTCAGATGCAATCTCTTACCACTTCTGGAACAGCGGCGTGTTGATCAGAAATGATGAGACCTACGAGAAGATTGAAGGCACCAAAGACGGTGTGGTTCTGCACCTGCAATCCGGGAAGAAAATGAAAGCAGATTGCCTGCTGTTTGCCAACGGGCGCACCGGTAACACCGATTCACTGAACCTCAAAGCGGTTGGCCTGAAACCAGACTCACGCGGGCAACTCAAAGTGAACGACAACTATGGCACTGACGTTGAGCATATCTTCGCGGTCGGTGACGTGATTGGTTACCCAAGCCTCGCCAGTGCGGCCTACGATCAGGGCCGAATCGTGGCGCAGGCGATTGCAGAAGGTCAGGCAACAGGCCGCCTGATTGACCATATCCCCACCGGCATTTATACCATTCCAGAAATCAGCTCTGTGGGGAAAACCGAACAGGAACTGACAGCAGCGAAGGTACCATACGAAGTGGGCCGCGCCCAGTTCAAACACCTGGCCCGGGCGCAGATTGCGGGGATGGATGTCGGCAGTTTGAAGATCCTTTTCCACCGTGAAACCAAAGAGATCCTGGGGATCCACTGCTTTGGCGAACGTGCCGCAGAGATCATCCACATCGGCCAGGCGATCTTCGAACAAAAAGGGGAAGGCAACACGCTGGATTACTTTATCAACACAACATTCAACTATCCCACCATGGCAGAAGCCTATCGGGTGGCGGCATTGAACGGTCTTAACCGACTGTTTTAATTAAATTATTGGTATAAAAAACGGAGCATCGGCTCCGTTTTCTACGTCTGGGTTCAGTCAAACGTGACGCCAAAACTAGCCTTCCAGTTTCACAATCTGCCGCCACGGCAGATCCGTATCCCCCAGTACGATAAAGTTAGGGTTTTCCAACGAATCACGCTCGTTGTAGGAAAGGGGCGAAAGCGTCATATCCAGAATGCGTCCTCCCGCTTCTTCAACAATACATTGGGTTGCCGCAGTATCCCACTCCCCCGTCGGGCCAAGGCGCAGGTAGCAGTCCACCGCGCCTTCCGCTACCAGACAGGATTTTAACGCTGCTGAACCCAACGGCACTAAATCGTAGTGACGGCTTGGTTCCAGACGATCGGTAATTGCCTTGATATCCTGTCGGCGGCTGATCGCAATAGAAAGCGATGCCAGTTCGTCTTCATGTTTGAGAATCGACAAGCGCTGCTTTTCACCATCAGGCGTCACCTTCCATGCACCATGCCCTTTTGCAGCATAGTAAGAAATGCCGGACACCGGTCCGTATACCACCCCCAAAACTGGCTGGTTGTTCTCTACCAACGCAATAATGGTCGCGAAATCCCCACTGCCTGCAATAAATTCCTGGGTGCCATCGAGCGGGTCCACCAACCAATAGCGCGCCCAATTTGCGCGTTTAGCCAATGGAATACTGATGTCTTCTTCAGACAACACAGGAATATCAGGGGTGAGGGCTTGCAGACGCGCCTTTACCAGTTCGTGGGCAGCCATGTCAGCGCTGGTCACTGGCGTGTCATCACTTTTTATGTTTTTTTCAAAATCACCGCGCTGATAGATGTCCAGAATCACCTCACCGGATGCCCGGGCAATCTCTATCACCGGTTGAAGCAGTTGTGACAGCTCCATGTAACACTCCTCTTGGGCTCTCACACTACGACTTTGTTGGCGTTTCTTTGGTCACCGAATGATCAATGGCCAGAAAGCGCTCTCATGGCCAACAGCAATGCAGTAATACTACGCGCTTCCCCAAAATCGACGTGAGATAATAATTCTTCTGCCTGTGCGACGGGCCAACGAACCAGTTCCAGCGGCTCGGGTTCATCGCCCTCGAGCTTCTCTGGATAAAGATCCTGCGCCAACATCAGGGTCATCTTGCTGGAAAAATACGACGGTGCCAGCACCACTTCTTTCAGTGGGCGCAATTGATTGGCACCAAAACCGATTTCTTCTTTTAATTCCCGGTTTGCGGCTTCCAGTGGTGTTTCACCCGGATCAATCAACCCCTTAGGAAAGCCTAGTTCATAACGCTCCGTTCCGGCAGCGTATTCACGCACCAACAGTAAATCGCCGTTTTCTGTCACCGGCACCACCATCACCGCATTGCGGCCACTCGACTTCATCCGTTCGTAGGTGCGTTTTTCACCGTTACTGAACGCTAAATCCAGGGCTTCAATCTGAAACAGGCGCGATTTAGCCACAACCCTGGCATCTAAAATTTCAGGTGGAATGTGCTTTTTCATGCTTACTTCTCCCGGGAAGGCATTAACCGCTGAAACTCAGGCGATAGCGCCCTTCACTGTCTGGATTCCCCAAAAAGCCCAGCTGACGTCTCATGCCTTCCGGAAATGTTTTACCCGGCACAAACCAGCCATCAAGGCTGTACCGCTGGCCCGGCGACAACGAGACATTGAATTCTGTTTCAATCGCGTCAGATTTGCTGTCACCATTGATAACCAACTGACCATCATGACATGCTAGCTGTGCAACGACCACGCCAAGGTCAATGGTCCCAATGGGGGAGACCACATTTCCCTGTGACCAGGCCAGATTCCCTGCCAACACTTCACAAAACGGGTTTTGGCTGTACAGGTAGTCACGAACCGTTAAATCAAACTGTCCGGACAGCGTAACAGGTATAGGGTAAGCAATAAATGACTGAATAATCTGGGCTGATGTCGTGACCAGCAGGTTGTTGGCATAAACGCCTGCGAGGCTGTAGCCCACATTCCCGCGAGCCGACAACCCCGCGTTTCCGGAAAGGCGTACATCTACATCGACTTTCCCGGTAAAAAGTTTCAGTGGGTTAAATCGCCATTTGAGCGAACCCATCGGCCTACCCTGCCAGTTTACGCCAGCAGCAGTGCCATTCCACAGCGTACCGGTGATCCCATTTAAGGAAATACCCGGTACTTGCAGCAGGTTTTTCACCACCAGATTGGCAGGAAGATGGACAATGGCGCTGGTAATAAGCACAACAAGGAAAAGAACAAACCAAAGGATCACACGTTTCATCTTACCCTCTTCCCAGCTGTAGCCGCTTTACGTCAACCACGCCAGGCGTCTCCGTTTTGCCGACATCAATGAACTTCACCTGCACACCATAGTTAACTGACAGATCATCCAACCAACTGATCAACGCATTAAACGGCATGGGTTTAAGCCAGACCTGGATCTCTTCCTGCTGCGGTTGCAAACGCACAATCTCGAGGTTGTAGCGCTTCACCGTGGTGGTGACGGACTGGTTCAGCGGCAAGGCGTTGCCCTGGCTGCGGCTTCCTGTCGTACGGCGCAGCGCTTCGATTTCAGCCACTTTGCTATTCACCCAACCCAGCAGGTTACGCTCACTGGCAAGACGCTGCTCGGCCTGTTCCGCTTTAGCCTGAAGTGGGCTTACCACGCCCCAATACAGGGTGCCCAGCAAGATGACTGCACTTGCCACGCCCAACAGACGCTGCTCTCGGCGGGACAATCCCTGCCAATAGGCAATCAATGCTTTCATGATGATTTCCTCCGCAGAACAAACGCACCAGTTACTGCCTGTCCATCGCGGCTCAACTGACCAAGCTCTGTGTTGTATATGGTGGACAACGCTTCACGCAGTTTTTCAAAATCAGCAAAATCTTTACCACGGGCATTAAGACGCAACTCGCCACGGTTTTGGTCGAAACGCAACGCATCAAGCTCAATCGACGGCGCGGCATCCAGCAGCGGTCCAATTTCTGCCATCCAGACCATGATACCGTTTTGGCTACCGGCACCGGAGAGACGGTTGACTTCAGCCTCTACAATCCGCCGCATATAGCTGGTGGTGGGAATGCGTTGGTTTTGTGGCAATAAGGCCCGAACCCTGGCTTCGCTTTGCGTACGGTATTGCGCCGCCTGTGCGTCCATCTGATAAATATTAACCACTTGCTCGATGCCGAGGACCGCCATCAGCAAGCCGGCAGCAATCGCCGCACCACGCCATGGTTTAAGGTATTTGTATATCTGGCTTTGCGGTTTGTATCGCCCGGTCAGCAGGTTATAACGGCTTTTTACCGCTTCCTGGGTCAGTAATAGCATCACCAGCTCACAGGGCTCAGCCTGCCAGTTATCGCCCATACCTTCAGGAAGGGGGGAATAGCTGAACACTGTCGGCAATGTTTCTTCACCACGGCTTTGTCCCAAACTTTGCAGCCACACGGGCAGCCAGACATCTTCCACCGAGCCGCCTTCTGTTTCACCAAAGCGCAACAGCCAGCGGTGGTTGAGGCTAACGGCACTGCAACTGTCTTCATGCAAAGGCAGGCAGAGACAATCCGGCACCAGACGACGAACGGTCAGGTTGGCGTCAGACAGGGCATCCATCCAGCGCTGCATGATCTTGTGCTCTATCACGGCAACCTGTGCCGATTCTCCGTGTTTATCCAGCAAGGTGATATGGGCCTGATCGACATCCTGCGCCAACTCATCTTCAAGCAGGAAAGGTAAGACAGTGCCAAGCTGGCGTTCACTGCCTGCGGGGATCACCGCGGATGTCAATGTCATCGCCGCACTGTCAGCCAATGCAATCACTTCCCTGTCGGTGGCGTAGTCTGTCAGCTGCGACAGATGCTCAGCTTCCCCCGAGGCAATCACTTCCTGCTGAGAGGGTGACCATACCAGCCAAGGGATCGGCTCGTGGGGATCTCTGTTAAGCCTGACTGTCAGGATCTCGATCACTCATTCCTCCAAAGCGACGGCGGATCACCGTGACCGCGCCGTTGCCACCCCTCTCCAGCAGGGAACGCAATCTCAGCGTCATGCTGTCGAGGGTAATCTCTGTATCCAGTTCAAAATACCGGCTGCGTACGTCGATAAACTGTTGCAACCTTTCGCGTTCTTCTTGATCAATGCCCGCCAATACTGGCTCAGCCATAAAGCTGGCGACATCTTGCCAACCATCAATGGCGTTACGGCCATTGATCAATGTTTTTGCCTGCTCCTCAGAGAGGTTGGGATGGAAAATGGCACTCAAAATCGGTGCCTGTTCCTCCGTCAGCGTGTTGACGTTTACCACCAGCTTATCGCTGGGAATCGCACAAAGCAGTGGGCTGACCTTATCAAACATTTCCTGGGTGACGCCATTCACCGCACGCCACTCTGAAATGTCCGCCATAAAACTATTGGGTATCAAATGTGGTACCGTGCGCGCTTCATACTCGCTGTCTTCAACCCCCAACGGCGACTGCACGTTGGTGTTGCCGTCAATGTATTCCCAGGTCGCTGCCGCTGCGGTTTCCGCCTCAAGGCTGTCAATACCCTGTGATTCAATCAACTGCTGAAGTGACGCCACCAGTTTGGGGTTAGTGCCATTTGCTGTCGGTTTGATGTTACGAAGCCCATTGACGTTAAAACAGGCCTGTTTGTCATACACATTGCCGGTCGCCTGCCCCCCCTCAAGAGGATAGACCTGATCGCGCACAGCCCATGGCTGGCTCAGGGTCACAGTATCGTCACTGTCAATGCTCTGCTCTATACCATAGCGTGCCAGCGCTTCGACTGACTGGGCATACCAATAGGCCTGCTGATAACGCACCTGGCTTTCAGTCCGGTTAAAATTGACAAACATCCGGTTGGACATGCTCACTGCTACCGTGGTCATCAGTGCCATAATAAACAACACCACCAGCAGCGCGACACCGCGTTGGGATTGACGCCTCATCATGATGTCTCTCCCACTGAAGGTGGCAGTGTCTGTCCGGGCAGCAAATAAATACGGGTCAGTTCACCATAACGCTCGGTGTCCAGTGTCACCCGAATGGCCCTTGGCATGGACAGCGGCGCCTCCCACTCGGTCTTCCAGCCATCATCACCCAATACCTCAAAGCGCAATCCGGTGACCCCTTCCATCAAAGGCATGGCAGCCGGTTCCAGTGCCGAGCTGTTGTCCGGATACATCCAGCGGATACGCTCTAAGGTTTCATCCTGAATACGGTAACCGACTTTCACTACTTCCCCGCGGGGAAACAGCTGTTGCGGGTTAATCCAGCCACCGCGGACAAAACGGATACCCTGCGATTCTGAGTCCAGCACATCATCACCAAACTCAAGCAGCGCTTCCTTCGTCTCATCACTGCCATTGCGGTACTGGCGTGCCAGCATCTGGCGAAAATCACTGTCCATGATCAGCAGAGTACGCTGCAAACTTTTGAGCGCATTCCCAACTTCTTCGGTCTGGACATTACTGTTGATGACATTACGAAAAATCTGGTTCGTCGCTACGCTCAGGGTAGCGAAAATCATCAGCGCCAGCAGTACCTCAATCAGGGTAAAGCCTTGATTGGTGCCTTTGCCCTTACTCTGCCGGTACATACGTCCTCACGGTGACCAATGCGTGTTGTCTGGTTTCATTTTTCCAGACAATCATATCCACGGCGCGAAGCAGGTTATCCGCAGTTGCCACGGGTTTGAGGGTCCAAAACCATGTGCGTCCCGCAAGCTCCGAGCTGCCATTTTTGGCCGAAGACAGTTTTTTTCCGTCCAACACAAACAGCGCCAGCTCGTTGTCTGCCACCATAGACGCAAACGTTTTCTCTTCCAGCGCGCCCAGCGAGTTCACATGTTGACCGGTCGCATTCAGCACGGCCATGGCTGCCACAGCGAACACCGCCATCGCCACCAGCACTTCAATCAGGGTAAAGCCGCGATGCGTTCTCACTCTTTATCCTCATTCAAGTTTTTCACTTCAAACGTTGCCACATCGTTGCCTGTCACCTGCCAGAGGCGTTTTTTATCCGCGATAAACGTCAGGGTGAACGGAATGATTTCCCCATTTCCCATCAACACCACCTGCGGCTGGGGAGGCTGATTCTCCTCTTCAGCAAACATCTCGTCGTCAAACAGGTTTTCGCGATCAAACAGGCGATCCTCTTCGGCAACAAAACCGGACACTTCCAGATCCAGTTCCAACGCCGGCGGCAAGGTTACTGATGTCACATTGCGGCCTTTTTCCACCGGCACCCAGTCATCGTGGGTCAGGCGGAGCAGCTGGTAGCCGTCTTTGTCGACGTTCAGACCGAAGGTTTGCCCGGTCAGCAGGGATTGCTCCGTCCAAAGCTGGATCAACTGATAGAAACGCTGTGCTTCTTCTTTGGCATCATCACTGCTGTTTTGGGGAAGGTTGGGCACCACAATCACGGCGCTGATAGACAGCAACAGCAGCACCAGCAGAATTTCCAGCAATGTAAACCCGGACGGGCGCCCCCTTTTCATCAATTATTTAATGTCCAGCATGTTCCAGTTACCGATGTCCTGGTTCACACCTTCTCCCCCTTCCTGGCCATCCGCACCCAGGGTAAAGATATCTACCGTGCCATGTTCTCCGGGATTCAGGTATTGGTACTCGTTGCCCCATGGATCTTGTGGCAAACGCTTGATGTAACCACCCTCACGGTAATTACGGGGCTCTGGCGAAGAGCTTGGCTTGGAAACCAGTGCATCCAGACCCTGATCGGTGGTGGGGTACACGCTGTTGTCCAGACGGTACATATCCAGCGCCCCTTCCAGTGCACTGATGTCTGTCACCGCTTTTTGCTGATCGGCTTTGTCTTTGTTACCCAGCAGGTTTGGTACCACCAAACTCGCCAGTACACCCAAAATGACGATCACAACCATGATTTCCAGCAGGGTAAAGCCCTGTTGACGACGTTGCATTTTCTATCTCTCCTGAAAAAACGCTGCCTGGCAGCGAGTTTGGGTTACACGCCCACAATATTGTTGAGCTGGATAATGGGCATGAGGGTTGCCACAACAATAAACAGCACGATACCGGCCATGGCAATAATCAGTGCCGGGCCAAAGATACCGAGTGCAATATTCACCTGGGATTCAAAGTCCCTGTCCTGATTGTCTGCTGCACGGGTCAGCATCTGCTCCAGTTCACCGCTTCGCTCACCACTGGCAATCATGTGCAGCATCATGGGAGGAAACAGCTTGGACTTTTCGAGCGAAATACGAAGGCTTGAGCCTTCACGTACCCGGTCTGACGCTTCGAGCACGCGGGCCTTGACCCAGGTGTTGGTCATCACATTCGCGGCCACTTTCATTCCATCCAGCAATGGAATAGCACTGGACGTACAAATCGACAAAGTACGGGCAAAGCGAGAAGTATTCAGGCCTCGCGCTACCCGCCCGATGACCGGCATATTAAGCACATTTCTGTCCCACGCAAGCCGGCGCTTTTCACTTCGGAGCATGATTTTTGCCAGCACAAACAAGGCAATAACCACCACTAACACCAGCAAGCCCCAGTGGGTAACAAAATCACTGGCAGCAAGCAGCACCTGGGTAATGTTTGGCAGCTCAGCGCCGGTTTGCAGAAACTGACCGACAATATCCGGCACCACGGTCGCCAGCAGGAAGGCCACGATACCAATCGCTGCCACGGTCAGCACCATGGGGTAGACCATGGCCTGGATCAGTTTGTTTTTGACCTGTTGCCGGTTTTCCACGTAATCGGCAAGGCGCTCAAGCACCGGGCCAAGGTGACCGGATTTTTCCCCTGCCGCTACCATGGCGCGGAAAAGCTGATCAAACACATGGGGATAGTCGCCAAGGCTGTCTGAGAGGGTATAGCCTTCAACAACACGGGCACGTACCCCGGTCAGCATGTTTTTCAGACGCTGCTTTTCCGTCTGATCAGCCACGGCCTTGATGCACTCTTCAAGCGGCATCGCGGCCTGTACCAGCGTCGCCAGCTGACGGGTGATCAGTGCCAGTTCATTGGTACTGATCCCGCGTTTAAAGCCAACAGGGGAGGAGTGCTTTTGCTGTTCTTTCTCATGTGTTTGCGCCACATCCATCGGCACCAGCTGTTTTTCTCGCAACAGCTGGCGTGCCTGACGGGCCGTGTCGGCTTCAATCACGCCTTTGACAGTCCGGCCTTTGGCATTCAACGCTTTGTATTCAAACGCTGCCATCAGCCCTCCCGTGTCACACGCAGTATTTCTTCAAGCGTGGTGATACCCTGACGCACTTTCATCAGGCCATCATCCCGGATACTCGGCGTCGTTTGGCGAATATAACGTTCTATTGCCTGCTCTCCCGCTTCATTGTGGATAAGCTCTTGCACCTGGGTATCGACCACCAACAATTCATGAATACCGGTACGGCCCCGATACCCTTTGTGATTACACTTCTCACAACCTGTTGCTTTATAAAGGGTCAACGGTTCATGTTCGTCGAGATCAAACCAACGCTTGCTCTGGGTATCTGCGTCATAAGGCGCTTTACAATCAGGACAAAGGGTGCGAACCAACCGCTGTGCCAACACCCCTAACAGGGATGACGACACCAGAAACGGTTCAATACCCATGTCCCGCAGGCGGGTCACCGCCCCCACGGCCGTGTTGGTGTGAAGGGTTGACATCACCAGGTGGCCGGTCAATGAGGCCTGCACCGCGATTTGTGCCGTTTCAAGGTCACGTATCTCACCCACCATCACCACATCCGGGTCCTGGCGCAAAATGGCGCGTAGTCCGCGGGCAAAGGTCATGTCGACTTTGGTGTTGACCTGGGTCTGACCAATACCATCGATATCAAATTCAATCGGATCTTCGACAGTGAGAATATTGCGCTCGGCGCTGTTAAGCTCCGTCAATCCTGCATACAGGGTGGTGGATTTACCGGAGCCGGTAGGTCCGGTCACCAGCAAGATGCCATGTGGGCGTTTGATCAGGTGCTGGAAATTATCATGCACATGACGGGTCATGCCAAGGCTTTCCAAATCCAGCTGGGTGGCGTTTTTATCCAGAAGACGAAGTACTACCCGTTCGCCGTGGGATGACGGCATGGTGGACACCCGCACATCTACCGCCCGGCCACCGATACGCAGCGAAATACGGCCATCCTGTGGCACACGCTTCTCTGCAATATCAAGACGCGCCATCACCTTGATGCGTGAAACCAACAAGGGGGCCAGCTTACGGTTTGGGCTCAACACCTCACGAAGTACGCCATCCACACGGAAACGAATGGACAGGGTTTTCTCAAAGGTTTCGATATGGATATCAGATGCCGTTTCTTTGATGGCCTCACCCAACATGGCATTGATCAGTTTGATGATCGGGGCATCGTCTTCTGACTCCAGCAAGTCTTCGCTTTGTGGCAGCTCTTCTGCCAACGCAAAGAAATCATCAGTGTCTGCACCAATGTCCTGCATCAGCTGTTGCGCTTCCGATGAATCACGTTGGTAGAGTTCGGTCAGCTTGGGTTCAAAATCTTCGGTGCGCAGTTGAATGGGGATAAACCCCTGCCCCAACACCCGACGTACTTCATTGAGTACAGCAGGTTTGGGCTGGTCACGATAGTAGAGCAGATAACCCTTATCGGTACACTCAATCGCCACACCATGGCGCTTGGCAAAACCAAATGGCAAACGGGTCACCGACATGTTTGCCACCTCAGACAGTATATCCATGGCCTGACTCTGTTCAGTTTCCATTTCTGGGGACTGCTTTTCCATGGCGTTACCTCAGCTCCGCCATGATCGCCCGCACCTCTGCTGGCAACGTCACATCTGAACCAAACTCTGGCAATACCGGTGTTTTAACGCCCGGCATCAGTTTGACTTCTTCTTGTGCCCGGAAAATCTGCTCTGCACGGATATAGTTGTACTTGCGCTGTGTGATGCCATCTGCAGTAAGGCCGGTACGGATAATGGTCGGCTTAATAAACAACATCAGGTTACGTTTGGTTTTACCCGATGAGGTTGACTTGAACAGGTGACCCAATAGTGGGATATCGCCAAGCAGCGGTACCTTTTGCTCACTCTCATTGGTCTGCTCATCAATCAGGCCGCTCAGTACAATCATTTGTTGATCAGCCGCTAATACCGAGGTGGTCAGTTGGCGCTTACCAAAACGGATATCGACTGCACCGCTGGCCCCCAGCACATTGGAGATTTCCTGTTCAATGTTGAGCTGTACGGAATCTCCTTCGTTGATTTGTGGGGTGATCTTGAGTTTGACACCCACGTCTTTACGTTCCACAGTCTGGAACGGGTTGTCGTTGTTTGAGCCGGTAGTAGAGCCGGTGACAACGGGCACTTCCTCACCCACGATGAACGACGCTTCTTCATTATCCAGCACCATCAGGCTGGGGGATGACAGGATGTTGGAATCACTGTTGCTTGACACAGCCGTCACCAGTGCCGTCCAGTCACCGAGAACCACCCCTGCTGCCAGCCCGCTGACACCGCCCAATACTTCCGCAATCGCGGTTGGGTCGCCAGATTCGGTGATAGGCACCTCAACGGGAATATTGTCGCGATCAAAACGGGTTTCAGTGGTGGTTTTATCCTTGGCTTTCTCCTGCGCCGCCAGATAATTGGTGATCGGCACGCCGGTATTGCCAAACTGAATACCGCCGCCATCCAGTGATCCCCACTGGATACCAAGGTTGGCACCATCACTTTCTGACATTTCCACGATCATCGCTTCAATCAGCACCTGGGCACGGCGGATATCCAACTGGGCAATCACGCCTTCCAGCGCACGCAGAATATCGGGTGGCGCAGTGATAACCAGGGAGTTTGTCCCTTTGTGTGCGGAGATTTTGACATTATTTGCGTTCGCACCTAGCGCTTTCTGGCCGCCCTGTTTTTCGGCGATCAGGTTCTCGGAGACGCCCTGCAGCACATCCACCACGTCTTCCGCTTTAGCATAGCGAAGATAAATCACACGGTTATTGCCCACCGTTGCCATTTCACGGTCAAGCTGAGAGATCAAGCGGCGGATGCGGTCACGCACCTGTGGCTCGCCGGAGATAAGCACGGAATTGGTGCGCTCATCAGCGACAAAACTCGGCTGAAGCAACTCGGGGGTATTTTTGCCATCGCCCTGTTTATTGAGGCTTTCGACAATGCGTACCATTTCAGAGGCCGAAGCATGCTTAAGGTGAACCACATCCACTTCTTTGTTTCCGGCCTGGTCAACACGCTCAATGATGTCTGCCAGACGGTTCACCACCGCAGCACGACCAGTGATCATGATAACGTTGGCAGGATCGTAGTGCACCACGTTGCCGGCACCGGCATTGTCAATCAGTTGGCGCAACAGGGGCGACAGCTCACGTACAGAGACATTTTTTACTGACACGACGCGGGTCACCACCGCATCACCCTGGATATTATCGTCACCCACCACCGGAATGGCCGATTGCTTGGCATCTTTATCACGCACCACTTTCAGCACGCCGTTTTCCATCTCAACGACGGCAAAACCATACACAGACAACACGTTGAGGAAGAACTGGTAGTATTGATCTTCATTCAGCACGTCGTAGCTGCGAACATTGACTTTACCGCGTACAGACGGGTCAACGATGATGGTTTTTTCGAGATTACGTCCAACAATCTCGATAAACTCCTGAATATCTGTTCCCTTGAAACTGGCACTGAATTCTGTCGCCCACGCACCGACGCTCTGCATAGCAAGCACACCGGCCAGCAACCAGGTTGATTTACGTTTCTTCCACGTATTCACTTTGTTCTCCGTTTTCAGTCCGCTTACAGACTGATATATATTTCGTGCAACTGACCATCACGCAAGACGGTGAGATTGATTTCTGACGCATCAGACAAACTTTGCCAGATACGGTTCATCTCTGCCGGGTTGCTTAAATCCGCGCCATTAATACCCACCGCAACGTCCCCACTCTGCAAACCAGCTTGTTCAAACAGACGGCTATCACTGCCAGGACCCAGGCGGTAGCCCACCAGCCCTTCATCGTTTCTTTCCTGAGAGAGTGTGATGTATTTAAGCAAGGATTGCGGATTGTTCATGATTTCCGCTTTCACATTGCTGAGATCAGCCTGTCCGGTGTTTTGCGGAGCATTCCGTGGCGATGATGGCCTCCTGACAGGTGCAGACCCTGATGTGTTGTCATCCACCCCGGCCAGCATCAGGGCTTCATCCCGTCCGTTATTGCGAAGAATGACGCGATCACTGAGTACCTGACGCAGGATAACCCGCGTTCCCTCAATAGCTTCGCCAATACCGTAGGTTTTTTGCGAGCCACGGTTATCAATAACCGCCAAGCCACGCTGGGGATCAGAGCTTGCAACCAGACCAACCAGCGTCAGGTTGAGGCGGGTTCGGGGCGCATCCACAACAGGTTCCGGCTTTTTCTCGACAGGCGCACTGGCACTGTAGCGGCCGAAAAAGTGACGGTTAACCAACTGATCGATGCGATAGGCCGGTTTCTGGACATTCATGCCCGCACTGATCACCGGCAAACTGGCAGGCATATCAGGTACCGTATCCGATACCCAAAACCACACCAAACGCCCCAGCGTCCAGGCCAGTATCAATACCAGTACCCGAGTCACCCATTTAGCAAGGTTGGCGGGAAAGGATTTGCCAAGTCGTAATTGCACCCACGTGGGTAAGCGTTTTATCCCAAAATTCGCAGACATGCTTTTCCTGTTACCAATACCGGCATTTCACTGCCATTCAGTCAATTGCCGCTTTTAGCACTCGAGTGTAAGAGTGATGAATAAGGTCACCAATTTACCCGTTTTCCTTAGCTTTGCCGATAAGAGAGAAGCCATTTTTGTCTGAATGATTCCATTGCGGCTTGAAAGTTAAACGATTGGGCACCATAAAAGAGCGCTAATTGTGATGCTGATCGGATTAACGAAACATGGTAAGTTTAGCCACTCGAATGTAAAGGAGTGTGTAGTGGGCTCAAGACACGACAATGTTAACCAAGATTTGCAGGTACGGCTGGACAAATGGCTGTGGGCAGCGCGTTTCTACAAAACCCGCACACTGGCCAGAAACATGATTGATGGCGGTAAAGTCCATTACAATGGTCAGCGCTCCAAACCAAGCAAACTGGTGGAAGTCGGCGCCGAAATCAAACTCAGACAAGGGTTTGACGAAAAAACCGTGATCGTCGTGAAACTCAGTGAACAGCGCCGTGGCGCGCCAGAAGCACAGGCACTCTACCGGGAAACCGATGAAAGCGCGTCCCGCAGGGAACAACGTAACCTTGAGCGACAGCTTCACGCACATAACCCAAGTCCAGATCGTCGTCCTGACAAGAAGCAGCGACGCGATATCCTCAAATTTAGACACAGTAACGATTAACGCCGGAGAAGTTATCCCATGGCACAAGACAGTCTGCACCGTTACTTGTTCGATGGCGTCTCTGTACGCGGCGAACTGGTTCAACTTTCAGATTCATTCCAACAGCTGACCGGCAGCAAAGACTATCCGGCACCGATCAAAGCCCTGCTGGGTGAACTGATGGTCGCAACCAGCCTGCTGACAGCAACCCTGAAATTTGAAGGCAGTATCACGGTACAAATCCAGGGAGATGGCCCTGTATCACTGGTTGTGATCAACGGAAACCACAATCAGGTTATGCGCGGTACGGCGCGCTGGAATAACGACACCCTGCCGGAAAGTGGCACCTTGCCAGCGCTGATGGGTAAAGGTCACATCGTGATCACCATCGAGCCTGAGCAGGGAGAGCGTTATCAGGGTATTGTGGGCTTGGAAGGTGACACACTGGAAGCCTGCCTGGAAGACTATTTTACCCGCTCAGAACAACTGAAAACCCGACTGTGGCTACGTACCGGTGAGGTAGACGGCCAGGCAAAAGCCGCAGGTATGTTGCTGCAAATCCTGCCGGACGGCCAGGGTAAAGAAGATGATTTCGATCACCTGGCGCAACTGACCGAAACCGTGAAAAACGAAGAACTGTTTACCTTGGAAGCGGAAGAAGTGTTATACCGCCTTTACCATCAGGAAACAGTAAAAGTTTACGAGCCAAAAAGTGTGACATTCAAGTGTTCATGCTCGCGCGAACGCAGCGCATCAGCGATTGCTGCGATTGATCGTCAGGAAGTGGAAAAAATGGTCGAAGAGACCGGAAACATCAAACTTCACTGCGACTACTGCGGGACAGATTACGAATTCGACTCTGTTGATATTACAGCAATTTTTGATCAAAACGGTCCCTCTTCAGAAACCATTCACTGATAATTTTCTTTGATAATTAACGGTCAAAGACCCCACAAAAAACCGGCTATCATGCCGGTTTTCTATTCAAAACGTCCTAATTTCGCCAAAGAAGTACACGACACGCCCACCTCTTATTTTTGCACAAATATTAACCACAACCATGTGGCACACATGCGCAACATAGCGGTAATATTAAGCACAGGCTAATTAAGGCTGTTACAAGCCATTAATTTTTTTATGGTTGTTTTTTGAGTTAACTCCCTGAATTGGCCAATTCAGGTTGCTAGCATGGACGACAGTTACATTACATCTTACCCAAGGAGCACCTATGACTGTCATGAACGTCGAAAAAAAGGTTGCAAATAGTATCGATTTATCAAAACACGGCTTACACGATGTTAAGGAAATTGTTCGAAACCCTACTTACGAGCAACTTTTCATCGAAGAAACCAAGCCAGAGCTGGAAGGCTATGAAAGGGGCACGGTTACCGAGTTAGGCGCTGTGGCTGTTGACACCGGGATTTTTACCGGTCGTTCTCCCAAAGACAAATACATTGTGCGCGACGACACCACCAAGGATACCATTTGGTGGTCAGATCAAGGCGCCAACGACAACAAACCGATAGATCAGCACGTCTGGGATGACCTAAAAGCCCTCGTCACCCGCCAGCTGTCAGGCAAACGCGTGTTTGTCGTTGATGGTTACTGCGGCGCCAACCCAGATACCCGCCTTAGCATCCGCGTGATCACGGAAGTGGCCTGGCAGGCACATTTCGTGAAAAACATGTTTATCCGCCCAACAGAAGAAGAGCTGGAAAACTTTGAGCCTGATTTCGTAGTGATGAATGGCGCAAAATGCGTCAACGAGAAGTGGCAGGAGCATGGTCTGAACTCCGAAAACTTCACGGTCTTTAACCTGACCGAGCGTATGCAGCTCATCGGCGGTACCTGGTACGGCGGCGAGATGAAGAAAGGCATGTTCGCCATGATGAACTACTTCCTGCCGCTCAAAGATATCGCCTCCATGCACTGCTCTGCCAACATGGGACAGGATGGTGATGTGGCGATCTTCTTTGGTCTGTCAGGCACCGGGAAAACCACCCTGTCTACCGACCCAAAACGCGCCCTTATCGGCGATGATGAACACGGCTGGGACGACAACGGTGTGTTCAACTTTGAAGGCGGCTGCTACGCGAAAACCATCAAACTGTCGAAAGACGCGGAACCTGACATCTATAACGCTATCCGCCGCGATGCACTGCTGGAAAACGTGACGGTGCGTAAAGACGGTTCTATCGACTTCGATGACGGTTCAAAAACCGAAAACACCCGCGTTTCTTACCCGATCTATCACATTGAAAACATTGTGAAGCCAGTATCCAAAGGCGGTCATGCCAACAAGGTGATTTTCCTGTCTGCCGATGCCTTCGGTGTGTTGCCACCGGTCTCCAAGCTGACGCCTGAACAAACCAAGTACCACTTCCTGTCAGGCTTTACCGCCAAACTGGCCGGTACTGAACGTGGTATCACTGAGCCAACACCAACCTTCTCAGCCTGTTTTGGTAACGCATTCCTGACGCTGCATCCAACCAAATATGCGGAAGTGTTGGTGAAACGCATGGAAGCGGCAGGTGCAGAAGCCTATCTGGTCAACACCGGCTGGAACGGTTCAGGCAAGCGTATTTCGATCAAAGACACCCGCGCGATCATTGATGCAATTCTGGATGGTTCGATCGAAGAAGCTGAAACCAAAGTGATCCCTATCTTCAATCTGGAAGTGCCAGTGAAACTGCACGATGTTGACCCGGATATCCTTGACCCGCGTGATACCTACGTTGACCCGCTGCAATGGCAAAGTAAAGCGGAAGATCTGGCCAAGCGCTTTATCGACAACTTCGCAAAATACACCGACACCCCAGAAGGTGAAGCGCTGGTGAACGCCGGTCCACAGCTCGATTAAGCCACAAACATGACAATACCAAGCCCCCAGCTCCGGGGGCTTTTTACTCCCCGGTTTGCCGTACAATCTCTAAATTTCTTTACTGCTCTGGCGTTGAAGCATATTACTGCTTGAATAACGTTGATTTTTACGCCAACCTCAATAGCATCGCGGCGTAACATGCTGCCTATTACTACGCATCAGATAACCCAAAAGAGAACATCGCCAAATGCGTTTGCTCACCAAGCTGTTTGCCTCACTTGTCATTATCACCTTGGTTGCATTGGGTACGCTTCTTACTGTACTCAGCACACATTACGGCCTGCCTTTGATGCAGAAAGCCGTCAGTACATTCACGCACTATACCCTGCGTGCCGAATCACTGGACTACGATCTTCTGACCCCGTTTTCTCTGGCGCTGAATACACCAACGCTCATTGATCAGGAAACCAATAACACCATTTATCAGGCTGGATATGTATCGGCGACGCTTTCGCTTTGGGATGCAATTGAGGGCACTTTCACCCTGCAAAGTGCGGTGATCCGTGGTGCAAAGATAGACCTCAGCACCAAAGCAGCCCTCCCCAAAAACCTCACCATCAAGCATCTGGCGCTGGATGATGTCAGCTATTATGGCGACAACCTGCGCGTTGACCACGCAAGTATCCAGATATCAAACTGGCGCAACAGCGACGAAAAATGGGGCAGCTGGCAAGGACCATTCCAGTTTTCCGCACCCGCCGTTGCGTTTAAAGGCCAGACATTGTCAAACCTCTTGCTTGACAGCGAATTGACTGACGATAAATGGGAAATCTGGGGGCTGTCGTTTAACAGCGAATTTGGCACTGTGACTGGCAGTGCGACACTGGAAAACCGCCAATGGACGCTACACCAGCTGATAGTGAGCGATGCCCGCATCGAGCCCTCAGTGAACCTGTCAAACCTGATTGCAATGTGGAAACCATTGAGTGACAACTATGACATTGTGATCAACCGGCTCGATTTACTCGATGTCAGCGCATCACTGGATAGCCTGACACTGGAACACCTCAACCTCTCGGTGCAGGCCATCAACCTGCATGATGGCAATCTGGTCTGGGCCGCCAATGATGCCTCTTCGTTGCTGTCTTTCAACGCTAACCTGATTCACTACGATACCTGGCTGCTGACAGACGTACTGGCAGACCTGTCGCTCTCTCCTTCCCGCATCGAAGTGGGCGCCTTTTCATCCAACGTGGATGATCAAGGGTACATTTCTTTTGCCGGGGACATCACACCGGCATCATTATCACTGCGTTCACTTGTCCTTAACGGACTGACACTCGAGCCTGAGCAAGCGTTATCAGCAGCACTCTCTGCACAATGGAAGCGCTTTGACAATATCCGCGTTGGCAGCCTGTCTGTCAGGCACACCAATGTGACGGTGCCAAATCCGGCGTTCCCGCTGCAAATCATCGGGATGAATCTCAAGGGAAAAGACCTGCTGCTCAGGCAAGCCAGCCATGACGGTATGTGGCTTGGAGAGCTGACCGGCAGCGCCAAGACAGCCAGCATCAACCGTATCCCGGTTTCGTCCCCTTATGTGGCCATGAAAGTGGAAAACGGTGTGTGGCAACTTAACCCACTCAGCCTGACTTTCCAGCAAGGGCAGCTTGCAGCCAACGCCAGCGTTAATCTCACGAATCCAAGCCGACCCTGGAAATTGGAGGGAACTGGGCTCAGCCTGCCTTCCTCCCTCTACCAACGCTGGCTGGGGCTGAGCCTGCCGCTGGAAGGCGAGCATGATGTGGACGTTTCCCTGTCAGGGCTCGGCGGCGATCGCGACAGCCTGGCCTATAGCCTGTCTGGCAAGCTAACGGCCGTGCCGCACCGCACAGTGCTTACCGTCTCACCGGGACAGTCATTCAGCCAGCGGGTCATGACGCTGTTTACCAGAGGGCAAGAGGGGAACGAAGAAACCGGGCAAATGGCAGTCAGCGTCGGGGAGATTGGAGTGTACGCCGACCGTGGACGGATTTCGCTGTCACCGGTCAGTCTGGTACAGGATGGCAAAACCTCCACGCTGTCCGGCAGCTGGGATTTAGTCACCGGCGAAGGGGCACTTAGCCATAACACCCAGTGAATCCATCAATCAGACATTGATGGGAGTTAACCGAACAGTAAGGTCTGGCTTTCGATAGTATCGGCAGCCGGATCTTTTTCCGGCAACAGCACGTAGGTGCCGGTAAATGTGCCGGCCACATCCTCACCGCTGTAAAACGTCACTTCCAGTTTCACCCGCGCCTTGCGGCCATTTTCCAGCCGATCCAGATCGCCACTCAACCCATCGAGGGAAACCACGGCGCGCGGACGCTCTACAATCGGGCGACGGTAGCGGATATGGCTGTCAGCCAGCACAATACTTGCAGAGAGCTGGCGCTCTTTCATCAACAGCCACACCATGCCCCAGCCTGCCAGGGTCGCCATACTGAACACACTGCCGGCGAACATGGAATCATGGGGATTAAGGTTGGCATTAAGCCGCGCGCAGAGTTCAAAACGGTAGCCGGTAAACTGGCTGATATTGATCCCCATCTTGTCACTGATTGGGATCTGCTGCTGCCAGCGCTGCTGGAGCTCCTGACACCATTCAGGACGGCGCACCACATCCGACATCGGGTCAAGGGGCTTTAGCATCTGCTGGTGGCGCACAGGGCCACGCTCTTCACTGAGCTCTCCCTGGTTAACAAAGCCGTTGGCGCTGTAAAAACCGATCGCCTCTTCGCGGGCATTACACACCAGCCGCTTTGCCCCTTCCTGACGTGCCAGAGATTCCAGCGTCATCAGGATAAGAGCCCCGAGGCCCCGCTGACGATATCCGGGCGCGACGGCCATGTAGCGGATTTGACCATCATTATCCGGGGTCAGGTACAAACGGCCAACCGCAATCGGCTCGCCTTTGCTGTCCACAATCATCCGGTGATGAGCAACGCCATCATAAGCATCACGCTCTGAGCCCTCCGGTTGACGCCAGGGCTCACGCAACATCTTCCACCGAAAGTGGAAATATGTGTTGAGCTCATCATCCTTGGTGGGGGTGATTAACCGAAACATCCCGTTTCTCTCCTCATCAACCCTGCCGGGTCATTACACTTGCAGCCAGAATGTCACCGGGCCGTCGTTGACCAGGTTCACTTTCATGTCCGCAGCAAATATACCGTTTTCTGTTTTGACACCGCTTTCGCGGCAATATTGCGTGAACTGTTGATACAAACGATCGGCGTCTGCTGTCGGCGCACCGTTAAAACTGGGCCGCATGCCCTTATTGGTATCAGCAGCCAGTGTAAACTGGGACACGACCAACACTTCGCCACCGACTTGCTGCACATTGAGGTTCATTTTCCCGTTTTCGTCTTCGAAAACGCGGTAACCGAGGACTTTCTCATGCAGGCGGTGCGCTTTTTTATCGTCGTCACCTTTTTCAACACCCAGCAGTACCAACAGCCCGTTACCAATCGCACTCACGGTCTTGCCGTCGACCACAACACTGGCTTCGCTGACTCGCTGGATAAGCGCAATCATAGCAGCTCCTTTCTTATTATCTTAATTATCATTAAGTTGTTTTTGTTCGGTATCCGGGCCGGTATCCCAGATGTTTCGCTCACCCAGTGCCGCCGTAATTTCTGCTCCCACCAGCACTATGCACCAGCTGAGATAGACCCAGACAAACAACAGGGGAACCACTGCCAATGCACCATATATCAGCTCGTAGGACGGGAAATTGGAGGCATAGAAGGCAAAGCCCTTTTTGCTGAACTCAAACAGCAACGCGGCGGTAATAGCACCGGAAAAGGCATGGCCAATCTTCACCCGGCAGTTGGGTACCAGAGTATAAAGACCAAGGAATGCCAACGCGGTAAGCAGAAACGGTAACCGTTTTAGCAGGGTTGGCGACAACACATCCGCCCCTTCCACTGCCATCAGGTTCAGCGATCCCAGGTAAGAGCTGACACCCAGACTGCTGCCCACCAGCACCGGCCCCAATGTTAACACCATCCAGTAAATGGAGAACGACACCACTGGTGTGCGCTTTTTTTTCACCCGCCAGATGTAATTAAGGCTTTTATCGATGGCAGAAATCAGCATCAGGGCGACCACAAACAGAAAGGCCACCCCCACCGCCGTCATTTTACCGGCATTGGCAACAAACTCGTTAAGATATTGCTCTAATGCATCCCCGGAAGCAGGCACAAAGTTATGCAACACAAAGGTGCGGATTTGGTCGCCGGTTTCGGCAAACCCCGGGATCAGCGAAAGCGCCGACAATACCACAGTGATCAAAGGGACCAGAGACAACAACGTGACATAGGCCATATAACCGGCTGTCACAGTGAGGCGATCGTGAACAATACGGCGGATAAGGTGCCTTGAGAAATCGAATATAATTTGCCCTGCCCTGGGCAATAAATACTTGAGTCGTTCCACTGCTTCAACCATAGTCTCTATTTGAAACGTTAATCATACACGATAGCGACGAGGAGTTTACCGTGCGCCTGATCTCGACCCTGTTTCTGATCTTCACACTGGCAGGCTGCCAGTCCGCCTATTATGCCACCATGGAAAAAGTTGGCGTGCATAAACGCGACATCATGGCAAACCGCGTGGAAGCAGCATCTGATGCGCAACAGGAAGCCAGCGAACAGTTTACCAGTGCATTGGATGCCCTCACGGCACTGACGCACTTCGACGGTGGCGAGTTGCAAGCCATGTACGACACCATCAATGAACAGTATGAAGACAGCGAGGCTGCCGTAGAAAACGTCCGTGAACGCATTGAAGCGGTCGAAGATGTTTCCGACGCCCTGTTCAGCGAATGGCGCGAAGAGCTTTCCCTGTATTCCAGTGCCAGCCTGAGACGCGAAAGTGAACGCAAACTCAAACAAACGGAGCGTGGATACCAACACATGCTGTCAGCGATGAAAAAGGCAGAAAGCAAAATGGAACCCGTACTGAATACACTACGCGATAACACCTTGTACCTGAAACATAACCTCAATGCCGCAGCCATCGGTGCACTAAAAGGGGAGTTTGCCAGTCTGGAACTTGAAATTAACCGTGCCATCAAAGACATGAAAGTGGCTATTAGCGAATCTGAACGCTTCCTGGCGACCCTGAAAAACTAGGATCTATTGCTCCTAGGGAAAGCCAAGCATATCTCAATGTTTTTCTTGAGGTTGAAACAGATGTTATGAGACAAACTGCCGTAATGTGTATTCAGGCAGTTAGTGACTGGCATTCAGCAATGTGAAGCCGTCTCTCAACGTGGAGGAGAACACATGAGCATTATTTCCTGGATCATTCTCGGGCTACTGGCCGGTATTCTGGCAAAATGGATCATGCCCGGAAACAACGATGGAGGTGGCCTCATCATGACCATACTGCTGGGTATTGCCGGTGCTGTTGTCGGTGGCTGGGTCAGTACCTTGCTGGGGATCGGCACCGCAGGGGGCCTCAGCATTGGCAGTATTGTCATGGCGACCGTCGGCGCGTTAATCCTGTTGTTCGCCTACGATAAGTTTGTCAGGTAACCTATTGGTTATAAAAAAGCCTCCAAAAAATGGAGGCTTCAGACTGCTGACAAAGCCCTGGCCATTTGGCTGGGGCTTTGATCTAATAAGGGATAAGCAAATCAATCATGGATGTGGTGACATGCTTAAAGACCCTGGCCCTCAGCAATATGAATTCGAGATGGTGACACTCGAACAGTTGGTTCCCAAAAACCATCTTGTTCGCAAAATCGATGCTGCCGTCGACTTTGAGTTTATCCGCGACGAAGTCGCCCATCTCTACTGCCACAACAATGGCCGTCCTGCGATAGACCCCGTTCGCCTGTTCAAAATCCTGCTCCTAGGCTTCCTCTTCGGTGTTAAAAGTGAACGCCAGCTCGTCAAAGACATCGAGGTCAATGTCGCTTACCGCTGGTTCCTTCGCATGTCACTCACTGAAAAGGTGATTGATGCGTCCACCTTGAGCCAGAATCGCCGCCGTCGCTTCAATGATACCGACGTGTTCGAACGCATCTTCATCCGTATCGTCGAACAGGCGATGAGCAAAGGTATGGTCGAGGGACGCGTCTTGTTTACCGACAGCACTCACCTGAAAGCCAATGCCAACAAGCGTAAATACCGTAACGAACTGGTGAAACAAAACGTCAGTGCTTATGCCGAGCTGTTAGATGAAGCGGTTGACGCTGACCGTGCAGCAGAAGGAAAACGCCCACTCAAACCGAAAGATGGTCACATTGAGAAAAACACCAAAGTCAGCACCACCGACCCAGACAGCGGGTTCATGACACGGGACCAAAAACCACAGGGCTTCTTCTACCTTGACCATCGCACCGTCGACGGCAAACACGGCATCATCCTCGACACCCATGTCACGCCAGGCAATGTGAATGACGCCCAACCGTATATCGCCCGTCTGGATACCACGTTAGCGCGCTTTACGCTCTCGCCTGTTGCCGCCGGGCTTGATGCCGGTTACTTCACCGCGACTATCTGCCATGAACTGGAGCAGCGCCAAATCCTGCCGGTGATGGGATACCGCCGGCCGCACCGTACGAAGAATCCTATCAAGAAAAAGCACTTTCATTACGACAAAGAGACGGACCGCTATCTCTGTCCTCAGGGACAGGAGCTGGTTTACAAGACCACCAACCGTCAGGCATACCGCGAGTATCACTCTGACCCACAGATATGCAAAACCTGTCCGCTGCGCGATGATTGCACCAAGAGCAAGAATCACAAACGGGTGATAACCCGGCACCTGTTCGAGAAATCGGTAGAGAATGCCAATGCCTTGAGGCTGACAGCCTGGGGAAAGAAAGTGTACCGACGACGGGCAGAGACGGTGGAGCGAAGCTTCGCAGATGCCAAACAACATCATGGCCATCGCTATGCGAGGTTCCGTGGTCTGTTGAAAGTACAAATCCAATGCTGGTTGGCGGCAGCAGCGCAAAACATCAAGAAGATAGCCTTACTGGAGGCTTATCTTCGAAAAATCGGGCTCAATACACGGCAAATAGTCCAG
The DNA here is from genome assembly GCF_059704325.2 of Grimontia sp. THUN1695. NCBI lineage: Bacteria > Pseudomonadati > Pseudomonadota > Gammaproteobacteria > Vibrionales > Vibrionaceae > Grimontia > Grimontia sp. THUN1695. The sequence goes on from NZ_AP046577.1 coordinate 2,802,438, forward strand.
ATAGTGACGCAATTTAGCGTCTATGGGCTAAAAGCAGCCTGAACATAACAATATGGAAAAATAGCGCGATCGCGGCCTTCGGCCGCTAACAAAAGAAAACCCCGCTTGAAAAAGCGGGGTTAGTCAGCAATCTGAAGCCTCCAAAAAATGGAGGCTTTTTTCTTTCTGCTGATTCGTCTTACTGAAACCGGACGTTATTTGCTGCCACGGCTAGCGCGTTTACGGTCAGTTTCCGTCAACAGCTTCTTACGGATACGGATGCTTTGTGGCGTCACTTCCACCAGCTCGTCATCATCGATAAACTCCAGCGCCTGCTCAAGGGTGAACTTGATAGCAGGCGTCAGCACCTGCGCATCATCGGTACCGGATGCACGTACGTTGGTCAGCTGCTTACCTTTCAGACAGTTCACTGTCAGGTCGTTAGAGCGGCTGTGAATACCAATCACCTGGCCTTCGTACACTTCATCAGCGTGCTCAGCGAACAGACGGCCACGCTCTTGCAGGTTGAACAGCGCATAAGTCAGAGCCTTACCGGTCGCATTCGAGATCAACACACCGTTTTGGCGCTGGCCAATCATCCCTGGCTTCATTGGACCATAGTGATCAAACGTGTGGTAAATCAGGCCAGAGCCAGACGTCAGAGTCATAAACTCGGTCTGGAAGCCGATCAGGCCACGAGATGGCATAATGAAGTCCATGCGCACACGGCCTTTGCCGTCTGGCGACATGTCAGTCAGCTCACCCTTACGCAGGCCGATTTTCTCCATCACGCCGCCCTGATGTTCTTCCAGTACGTCAATGGTCACAGTCTCAAACGGCTCGTGTTTCTCACCGTCTACATCCTTGATAATCACTTCAGGACGCGACACCGCCAGCTCGAAGCCTTCACGACGCATGTTTTCGATCAGGATAGACAGGTGAAGCTCACCACGGCCTGATACACGGAATTTATCCGGGTCTTCAGTTTCTTCCACACGTAGGGCCACGTTGTGTACCAGCTCTTTCTGCAGACGCTCAAGGATGTTACGTGAGGTCACGAACTTACCTTCTTTGCCTGCAAATGGTGAAGTGTTGACCTGGAAGGTCATGGTCACAGTCGGCTCATCAACGCTCAGTGCCGGCAGCGCTTCAACGGCGTTGACGTCACAGATGGTGTCAGAGATTTTCAGCTCACCCAGACCGGTGATTGCAATGATGTCACCGGCAGTGGCCACTTCAACATCATGACGCTCAAGGCCGAGGTAACCCAGCACTGTGCCCACTTTGCCGTTACGGGTTTTGCCGTCAGCACCCACGATGGTCACTTGCTGGTTAGGTCTCACCGAACCACGGGTCACACGGCCAACACCGATAACACCTACGTAAGAGCTGTAGTCCAGCTGGGAGATCTGCATTTGCAGTGGGCCATCAATATCCACATCCGGTGCAGATACGTTATCAACGATCGCCTGGAACAGCGGCTCCATGTTCTCGCCGGTTTCACCTTCTTCCAAGGTCGCCCAGCCGTTAAGCGCTGAGGCATAAACCACCTGGAAGTCCAGTTGCTCGTCGGTTGCGCCCAGGTTATCAAACAAGTCAAAGACCTGATCCATCACCCAGTCAGGACGCGCACCTGGGCGGTCGATTTTGTTGATAACAACGATAGGCTTCAGACCGTGCGCAAACGCTTTTTGTGTCACGAAGCGTGTCTGCGGCATTGGACCATCCACGGCGTCAACGATCAGAAGCACAGAATCAACCATCGACATGATACGCTCCACTTCACCACCGAAGTCGGCGTGCCCTGGGGTATCTACGATGTTGATGCGGTAATCATTCCAGTTAATCGCGGTGTTCTTCGCCAGAATGGTAATGCCACGCTCTTTCTCGATGTCGTTCGAGTCCATGACGCGTTCTTCGTGCTCGCCACGGGTTTCCAGGGTGCCAGACTGCTGAAGCAGTTTGTCAACCAGGGTGGTTTTACCGTGGTCAACGTGCGCGATGATCGCGATGTTTCTCAGTTTATCTATCTGCAAAGTAGACATGGGTTCTCTTTCACTCAAAAAAGATGTGCCGCCAAAAGCTCCGGTTTTGCCGAAAGCGCTCACCGCCACTGATTAAAATCCGGCCGTAATTTACCAGATTTTTATTGAAAACCCACGAAATATGTGACTTGGGATCGATTTATATTGACCCCACCACCTTGCCAACACTCAAAAGCAAGGCAGGGAAGTTTCCCCCAATCCCTTAACCTTCCCCGCCTGCGGACAGATCTTGCGCCACAACAGTGCGCAAAACAAAACGGCTATCCGTACCGCTTTGTTGGCGATACATCGTCCTTTCTTTCTTCAGCTTTCGATCGACCTCACAGCGCCAACATTGTCTTTTTCTTAGGCACTATCATTCGTTGACAACACTGCATAACCGCTGCTGAATGGATTGGCATACAATCCCTTGCATGCACCATTATGGTGCGCGTACGCACCATGAGTGATCATGAGATGGCACTTTTTTATGTCATTCTCGTTTAACAGCACATCATGACAGGGATTTTAAAATTGGCACACTTTTCGCTTCAGTGGAGTCAAACCCATTTTTGGTGAAGCGCAAGGTGCTTCTTCGCCAAGTTAGAGAACCATGACACCGGAGGTTTATTCACATGTCAGTAGAAAACGTACTCGCTTTAATCCAAGAGCACGAAGTTAAGTTTGTTGACCTGCGCTTCACCGATACCAAAGGTAAAGAGCAGCATATCTCAATCCCAGCGCACCAGATCGATGCGGACTTCTTCGAAGAAGGCAAAATGTTCGACGGTTCTTCTGTTGCAGGTTGGAAAGGCATTAACGAGTCAGACATGGTGATGATGCCTGATGCAGCGTCTGCTGTACTGGATCCCTTCACAGAAGAGTCAACCTTGAACATCCGCTGTGACATCCTTGAGCCAGCGACGATGCAAGGCTACGACCGTGACCCTCGTTCTATCGCCAAACGCGCAGAAGACTACATGCGTTCTACCGGCATCGCCGACACGGTTCTGATTGGTCCTGAGCCAGAGTTCTTCCTGTTCGATGACGTGAAATTCTCTACTGACATGTCAGGGTCTTTCTTCAAGATTGATGATGTTGAGGCCGCATGGAACACAGGTGCTGATTTCGAAGGCGGTAACAAAGGCCACCGTCCCGGTGTGAAAGGCGGCTACTTCCCGGTTGCACCCGTTGACTCATCACAAGACATCCGCTCCGCAATGTGTTTGGTGATGGAAGAGATGGGCCTAGTTGTTGAAGCCCACCACCACGAAGTGGCGACAGCGGGTCAGAACGAAATCGCAACCCGTTTTAACACCCTTACAACCAAAGCCGATGAGATCCAAATCTACAAGTACGTTGTCCATAACGTTGCCCACGCATTCGGTAAAACAGCAACCTTCATGCCGAAACCGCTGGTTGGTGACAACGGCTCTGGTATGCACGTTCACCAGTCGCTGGCAAAAGACGGCCAGAACCTGTTTGCAGGCGACAAGTACGGCGGTCTATCTGACACTGCGTTGTACTACATCGGTGGTATCATCAAGCATGCCCGTGCGATCAACGCCTTTGCGAACCCATCAACCAACTCGTACAAGCGTCTGGTTCCTCACTTCGAAGCCCCTGTTATGCTGGCATACTCTGCGCGTAACCGCTCTGCGTCTATCCGTATCCCTGTGGTACCAAGCCCGAAAGCACGTCGTATCGAAGTTCGCTTCAGTGACCCAGCCGCAAACCCATACCTGTGCTTCGCCGCTATGCTGATGGCAGGCCTTGATGGCATCAAGAACAAAATTCACCCTGGCGATGCCATGGACAAAGACCTGTATGACCTGCCAGCAGAAGAAGCGGCTGAGATTCCAAAAGTAGCAGAGTCTTTGCAGCAAGCACTGCAATGCCTGGATGAGGACCGTGAGTTCCTGACAGCTGGCGGCGTATTCTCTGATGACTTCATCGATTCTTACATCGCACTGAAATCCCAGGACGTTGAACGCGTAAACACGGCAGTTCACCCATTGGAATTCGAATTGTATTACTCCGTGTAACTCAACGAATTTCAGAGAAAATCAAAGGGCTCGCTCACAGGCGGGCCTTTTTTCTGTTGTCTGGAAGTCTGCCTCACGGAAAATAGGTGTCTGGTATCTTCGCCATCCACTGTTTCGGGAGTCACCATGCGCATTACCGGAATGCTTCTTATGGGAACACTGTCTGCCACAGCCAGTGCTGGCGATTATTATCGCTGGGTCGATGAAAACGGCACCCTACATTTCAGCGATGTACCGCCATCTGTCAGCCTGGAGCTTGACGTAGAAATCGGCACTGTGCCATTGCCAAGCCAGAATGCACCAGAGGTTTTTGCTCCGGACGCGCCTGATGCACCAGATATGCCAGCCACGCCTGAGAAGCCAGTACAGGCTAGTCGCGTCTCCTTGCTTTCCCCGGCAGACAAAGCCACTGTCCGTCATAACCAAGGCACTATCACACTCCACCTTTCTACCGATCTGCCGTTGGGCAAAAACCAATCCGTCCGTGCAGTAGTGGATGGGAAAAAACAGCCATCATCCAAAGACGCGTCCCTGACACTGAAAAATGTCGATCGCGGAGCTCACACCATAAAGGTGCAACTGCTAGAAAATGGCAAGGTAATTGCAGCATCCCACTCAGTGACCGTGTATCTGCACCGGGCGAAGGTAAAGAAAACCCTTCCTCCGGCTAAACCAAGCCCCAGATAACATGGGTAGAAACGCTATCTGGCAATGCTGTTGTAGGCAGCTCCTTTTCAACACTGCACAACAACGCACTATCAGGTAAACTAGCCTGCACCAAACTAGTGCAACCACAAAGGAAGATAATGTGGCCACACTGACTGAAACTGTCATGGACAACTTGATCACCGCAGTATTGGTACTCGACAACGATCTTGTTGTGACCTATGCCAATCCTGCAGCAGAGCAACTGCTTTGTTTGAGCACACGACGTTTGCTCGAGCATCCCCTTCCGGATTTACTCCAGCATTGCTCTATCGATCTGGCTCTGGTGAGGGAAACCCTGGCAAACGGTCAAGGGTTAACCGACAGCGACGTGACCCTAGTTGTAGATGGCAGGCAGCGAAAAGTGGAATTAAGTGCCAGCCCCCTGATGTGGGCACGCAGTCCTTCGATGCTGATTGAAATCAAGGCCATCGGGCACCAGCAGCAAATCAGTAAAGAGCTCCAGCAACAGGCGCAGCAACAGGCAGCCAAAGAGCTGGTTCGGGGTCTCGCCCACGAAATAAAAAACCCGCTGGGCGGCCTTCGCGGTGCGGCGCAACTGTTAGAAAAGATGCTGCCAGACCCAAGCCTTGGTGAATATACCCGCATTATTATTGAGCAGGCCGACCGGCTGAGAAACCTGGTTGACCGCCTTCTGGGCCCGCAACGGCCTGGTCACCGCCAGAAAGAAAACATTCACGTTATCCTGGAGAAAGTGCGCCAGTTGGTGGCACTCAGTGCCGATACCGTAACCGTCGAGCGTGACTATGACCCTAGCCTGCCGGACATTGACATGGATCCTGAGCAGATGGAGCAGGCCATTCTCAACGTGGTGAGTAATGCTGCCCAAATTCTTGCCGATACCCCCAACGGGGAAATTGTGCTGCGCACCCGTACCGATCACCAGGTGGTGATCAACGGTAAACGGCACCGTCTTGCAGCGCGCATTGATATTGCCGATAACGGCCCCGGCATTGCCCCGGAACTGCAGGACACCCTGTTCTACCCTATGGTATCAGGTCGCCCGGGCGGTACCGGACTTGGGCTTTCCATCACCCGCAATCTGATAGACCAGCATCAGGGGAAAATTTATGTCAATAGCTGGCCCGGCAGCACTACCTTCACCATTTTGTTACCAATCCGTCGCTAAAGGGGAGAACATGAGCAAAGGATTAATCTGGGTCGTCGACGATGACAGCTCAATCCGCTGGGTACTCGAACGTACCTTGGGCGCGGCAGGACTCGCCTGTGAAACCTTCGCTGATGCCGACAGCGTGCTGGATGCCTTAAACCGGGAGGTGCCGGATGTGTTGGTTTCCGACATCCGTATGCCAGGCACTGACGGTTTTACCCTGTTAAACCGCCTGCAAACCGAATACCCCATGTTGCCGGTGATCATTATGACCGCCCACTCTGATTTGGATGCTGCGGTCAGCGCCTACCAGAAAGGGGCGTTTGAGTACCTGCCCAAACCGTTTGATATTGATGAAGCCGTGGCGCTGGTTGAACGTGCAGTCGCTCACAGTCAGGAGCAAAAACGCCAGCGTTCCCCCAAAGAAACGATGGAGGCAGCACCAGAAATTATCGGCGAGGCCCCTTCGATGCAAGAGGTGTTCCGCGCCATCGGTCGCCTCTCCCGTTCGTCCATCTCCGTGTTGATCAATGGTGAGTCCGGCACTGGCAAAGAGCTGGTTGCCCATGCCCTGCACCGCCACAGCCCACGGGCCAGCAACGCCTTTATTGCTCTGAATATGGCAGCGATTCCCAAAGACCTGATTGAGTCAGAGCTTTTCGGCCATGAAAAAGGGGCCTTTACCGGTGCCAACAGCATCCGTCAGGGGCGTTTCGAACAAGCCAACGGCGGCACCCTGTTTCTCGATGAAATCGGTGACATGCCGCTGGATATCCAGACCCGCCTGCTACGCGTACTGGCAGACGGTCAGTTTTACCGCGTCGGTGGTCACCAGGCTATCAACGTGGATGTCCGTATTATCGCCGCCACCCACCAGAATCTGGAAAAACTGGTAGCAGAAGGCAGCTTCCGGGAAGATCTGTTCCATCGCCTGAACGTGATCCGGGTTCACCTGCCACCACTGCGTGAACGCCGTCAGGATATCGGCCAACTGGCCAAACACTTCCTGAAGCGTGCCTCTGATGAGCTTAATATCGAAGTGAAGTCCCTGCATCCGACCACGCTGGACTTAATGTCTGGTCTCGCCTGGCCCGGGAACGTTCGCCAATTGGAAAACACCTGTCGCTGGCTGACCGTCATGGCGAGTGGTAAAGAAATTTTGCCTGAAGATTTACCGCCAGAGCTGATGCAACCAGAAACCCTCGAAAACCATGGTGATGGTGACAGTTGGCAACAAGCATTGTCCCGCTGGGCAAGATGCTCACTCAATAATGGCGATGACAATCTGCTGCAGGAAGCATTGCCGGAGTTTGAACGCATTTTACTGCGTGAGGCCCTGAATCACACTCGGGGCCATAAACAGGAAGCCGCGAAATTGCTGGGTTGGGGACGTAATACTTTGACCCGCAAACTCAAAGAACTTCAAATGCACTAGAAACCCCAACGCTGTTCGCATTTTAAACAGCACAGGTTAACACATACCTCAAAACCGCCTTTTTAGGCGGTTTCAGATTGCTGACTAACCCCGCTTTTTCAAGCGGGGTTTTCTTTTGTTAGCGGCCGAAGGCCGCGATCGCGCTATTTTTCCATATTGTTATGTTCAGGCTGCTTTTAGCCCATAGACGCTAAATTGCGTCACTATCTGGACTATTTGCCGTGTATTGAGCCCGATTTTTCGAAGATAAGCCTCCAGTAAGGCTATCTTCTTGATGTTTTGCGCTGCTGCCGCCAACCAGCATTGGATTTGTACTTTCAACAGACCACGGAACCTCGCATAGCGATGGCCATGATGTTGTTTGGCATCTGCGAAGCTTCGCTCCACCGTCTCTGCCCGTCGTCGGTACACTTTCTTTCCCCAGGCTGTCAGCCTCAAGGCATTGGCATTCTCTACCGATTTCTCGAACAGGTGCCGGGTTATCACCCGTTTGTGATTCTTGCTCTTGGTGCAATCATCGCGCAGCGGACAGGTTTTGCATATCTGTGGGTCAGAGTGATACTCGCGGTATGCCTGACGGTTGGTGGTCTTGTAAACCAGCTCCTGTCCCTGAGGACAGAGATAGCGGTCCGTCTCTTTGTCGTAATGAAAGTGCTTTTTCTTGATAGGATTCTTCGTACGGTGCGGCCGGCGGTATCCCATCACCGGCAGGATTTGGCGCTGCTCCAGTTCATGGCAGATAGTCGCGGTGAAGTAACCGGCATCAAGCCCGGCGGCAACAGGCGAGAGCGTAAAGCGCGCTAACGTGGTATCCAGACGGGCGATATACGGTTGGGCGTCATTCACATTGCCTGGCGTGACATGGGTGTCGAGGATGATGCCGTGTTTGCCGTCGACGGTGCGATGGTCAAGGTAGAAGAAGCCCTGTGGTTTTTGGTCCCGTGTCATGAACCCGCTGTCTGGGTCGGTGGTGCTGACTTTGGTGTTTTTCTCAATGTGACCATCTTTCGGTTTGAGTGGGCGTTTTCCTTCTGCTGCACGGTCAGCGTCAACCGCTTCATCTAACAGCTCGGCATAAGCACTGACGTTTTGTTTCACCAGTTCGTTACGGTATTTACGCTTGTTGGCATTGGCTTTCAGGTGAGTGCTGTCGGTAAACAAGACGCGTCCCTCGACCATACCTTTGCTCATCGCCTGTTCGACGATACGGATGAAGATGCGTTCGAACACGTCGGTATCATTGAAGCGACGGCGGCGATTCTGGCTCAAGGTGGACGCATCAATCACCTTTTCAGTGAGTGACATGCGAAGGAACCAGCGGTAAGCGACATTGACCTCGATGTCTTTGACGAGCTGGCGTTCACTTTTAACACCGAAGAGGAAGCCTAGGAGCAGGATTTTGAACAGGCGAACGGGGTCTATCGCAGGACGGCCATTGTTGTGGCAGTAGAGATGGGCGACTTCGTCGCGGATAAACTCAAAGTCGACGGCAGCATCGATTTTGCGAACAAGATGGTTTTTGGGAACCAACTGTTCGAGTGTCACCATCTCGAATTCATATTGCTGAGGGCCAGGGTCTTTAAGCATGTCACCACATCCATGATTGATTTGCTTATCCCTTATTAGATCAAAGCCCCAGCCAAATGGCCAGGGCTTTGTCAGCAGTCTGAAACCGCCTTTTTAGGCGGTTTCCCTATTTCCCCCTACTGACGCGTCTATTAATAGCCCTTATACTTGCCAAAAGTTGATTTAAGGATATTCACATGATCGCAACCCACCTTCCTTTGACGGATCTTCACCGTCACCTTGATGGCAATATTCGCATTAACACCATTTTGGAGCTGGGTCAGGCATTCGGTATGTCACTTCCTGCGGATACCATTGTTGCTCTGCGCCCACATGTTCAGGTCATGTCTAGCGAACCGGATTTGGTTGGCTTCCTGTCCAAACTGGATTGGGGTGTCGCGGTACTGGGCGATCTGGATGCGGTACGCCGCGTCGCGTACGAGAACGTAGAAGATGCCCTCAACGCGCGCATTGATTATGCGGAACTGCGCTTCTCCCCCTATTACATGGCAATGAAACACCAATTGCCAATACAAGGCGTGGTGGAAGCCGTGATTGACGGCGTTCAGGCAGGAAGCCGGGATTTTGGTGTAAAAACCAACCTTATCGGTATCATGAGCCGCACATTTGGCATCGATGCCTGCATGCAGGAGCTGGATGCACTGCTGGCACTGAAAGAGTATCTGGTCGCGATTGATTTAGCCGGTGATGAACTGGGTCAACCGGGGCATCAGTTCAAGGAACACTTTGCCAAAGTGCGTAAAGCGGACCTGAATGTGACTGTCCATGCCGGTGAAGCCGCCGGTGCAGAAAGCATGTGGCAGGCAATTAACGAGCTGGGCGCAACCCGTATAGGCCACGGCGTGAAAGCCATTGAAGACCCATCTCTGATGGAACATCTGGCAAAAAACCGCATCGGTATTGAGTCATGCCTGACCTCGAACATGCAGACCAGTACCGTAGCCTCACTGGAAGCGCACCCGGTGAAGGCGTTTCTGGCGGAAGGTATCCTGGCCACCCTGAACACTGACGACCCTGCAGTGTCCGGTATCGAACTGCCTTACGAATACGAAGTTGCGGCACCACAGGCAGGCCTGAGCCAAGCACAAATCACCCAGCTTCAGACGAATGGAATAGAAATCGCATTCCTGTCTGACAGCGACAAAGCCGAGCTGAAAGCCAAAGCAGCAGCTCGTAGTTAATCAGCCATACGAATAAAAGTATCATGTTCGACGTATTTTTTACCGCAAATGAATTGGTTGCCGCAAGCCCAGGACAACTGGCCGCAGCAGCACTGGCTGTGGTGCTGGCCATTTTCAGCATCGGCAGCGGTGCCTAACTCCCAGCCATGAAAAAAGCCGCAAGATGCGGCTTTTTTCATTTTGGTCATCTGGGCAGAGGGTTAAATCACCCGGGAAAATTGTTGCTGGCGCGCCCTGTCACGCAGGTAGGTGTCAAAGCACATACAAATGTTGCGGATCAACAGACGCCCTTTCAGGGTCACCTGAATGGTATCGTCATCCACTGTTACCAGGCCGTCATCAACAAAGCACTGCAGCAATGACAGATCTTCAGCAAAATAGCTGTCAAAGCTGAGGTCAAACGCTTGTTCAATGGCGCGCTTGTTGAGCGTGAAATTACAGATAAGTGACTTAATCACTTCACGGCGAAGCAGATCATCGCCGTCCAGCATCACCCCTTTCCAAAGTGCATGACGTTGCTCGTCGACCTGATGGTAGTACTTTTTCAGCTCTTTCTGGTTCTGGGCGTAGCAGTCACCAATCATAGAAATTGCTGACACACCCAATCCCAACAAATCACAATCGCCCTGGGTGGTGTACCCCTGGAAGTTACGATGCAGGACACCTTCACGCTGCGCCACCGCCAGCTCATCATCTGGCAGGGCGAAGTGATCCATACCGATAAACTGGTAGCCTGCACCTGTCAGGGTATTGATGGTCTGTTCCAACATCGCCAGCTTTTCCTGAGGTGATGGTAAATCGACCTCTTTGATCTTGCGCTGCGCAGCAAAAAGCTGAGGCAGGTGGGCATAGTTAAATACAGACAAACGGCCCGGCTGCATGGTCAGCACCTGTTCCAGTGTTTTGGCAAAGGTCTCACTGTTCTGGTGTGGCAGGCCATAAATCAAATCGAGGTTGGTAGAGCGGAAACCAAGCGCCTTGGCACGTTCCACCATGGCCTTAATAAATGCCTCGTCCTGCTCCCGGTTCACCGCTTTTTGTACTGTCTTGTCAAAATCCTGCACACCGATACTCAGGCGGTTGAACCCCTCGCTGCGCAGGTGATCCAGCATATCGAGTTCAATTTCACGCGGATCGACTTCAATACTGATTTCGGCATCGGCATTAAGGCGGAACTCTTCACGCAACAGAGACATCAGGCGGGAGATTTGCGCTTTGCTCAGGAAAGTGGGTGTCCCGCCGCCCCAGTGCAACTGGGTGACATTTCTGTCACCCAGCAGGAATGCACGCTGGCGGATTTCCAGCTCCAAGGCATCGAGGTACTGGTCAGCCTTGTGCGCATGCCGGGTGATCACCTTGTTGCAACCACAGTAGTAGCAAAGGGTATGGCAAAATGGGATATGCACATACAGTGACAGGTTGCGGTCTGGGTACTGGGTACACGCCATGTCAAACTCGGCCGCGGTAAAGACCTCATGGAATTCCAGTGCGGTGGGGTAAGAGGTATAACGTGGCCCTGAGTAGTTGTACTTCTCAATCAGTGCCTGATCCCAGATAATTTGCTGCTTAGACATGTGTGTTCCCGCCAAAATAAACAACCGGACGATGGTAGCAATGTAATACTGCCACACTCTCCGGCTGCTAAGAATGATTCCCGCACAATAAGCGGGAAAAGTGTTGGTCAGATCTTACCCTGAAACTGAATACTCAGCTCGACAGGGTATGTACCGGTGTCATTTTGGCACCGGTAAACGCAAGGATTTCCTCAAGCTCAGTATGAATGGCCTGTTGCAATCGGGCTTCTGCCTTCAGGCGTTCCATATCATGGCGCATGCGCTCGCGCTTTTCGATTTTCTTACGATCATCGCCGCGCGGCATGTCTTTTACCACGTTATAGAGCTCATACAGCGCAGGGAAGCGCTCTGGAAATTCCACACGTTTTTCTCCCTGAAGGTGATCCATGATCATATAGAGGCGAATTGCAGCCTCTGACAGGTCACACTGCTCTTGCAGGGTTGCCATAGCAATGACATCAACACTTTCAATGATCTTCTCATTGCGTTGTTTAATCGCCGTCTCCATCGCCTTTTCCTGCATATGGGTTTGCTGACGAAGCTTCGACAGCAACCAGCCGGCATACGCTGCAAGTCCGAGAATAATTGCAACACCCAGTGCTACAACACCGGTAGGAAGAGTCTCCAACACTTACTCCTGTTCAAATTTGAGGTTTTCAAACTCCGCCAGCAGATCGTCATCGCCACGGCGCTTGTTTTTGTTCGGGGCTTCTTCTTCCGGCTCATCCTCGTCAAGCAGGCCAAGCTGTTTCATCAGTACCTCAATGCGGTCCAGTTTCTCATCAACATACTGTTGTAGACCGGCGCCAAGGCTTTCCCCGTTCTCAATACGGTCCAGAAGCACATTCAGTTGTGCATCATTTTCCAGCATCTCCAGTTCTTGCTCTGCACTCAGGCGACGGGCCTTTTTGCCTTCTGCTGATTTCGGATGTGGCTTGGTCTCCACCACCAGGGGAACCGGCTTTTTGCTGCCAAGACGCGGATCACGCTGAGCCTGCGCCTGACGCTGTTGTGCGGTTTTACCCTCAGAATGGCGTGAGCCGGCTTTCAGCCCTTTGCGTTTGTTCTTGCGTTTGCGGGCCAGTGCGGCAATGTCTTCTTTGCTCAGCGCTTTTTCTTTGTATTGTGCTGGACCTTCAGAGCCAACTTTGCGGGCTTTTTTCTTGCGGGTCATTCGTTTTTCTTCCTCAGTAAAATTACGTCGTTACCAACAAAGTCCACGTCAAGACCATCACGTTCGGCCAAAAAGCAGAACGTTTCGCGACTGAAAAAACTCACGTGGGTTGGGTCATTTTTGTAATGCCAACGTTTAAATGCATCGGCATCGATAACAAGCTTGGTCATGATGGCTAACCAGCCTCCCGGCCTGACCAGGCCCAGTAATTGTCTCCATTCCCTGTGAGGCAAGTAAAAATGTTCAATCGCTTCGGTGCAGGTAACAAAGTCATAGGTCCTTTCCAACACCCCGTCGTCCGGAAAGAAATAGGGATCGAAGATCGCCATGTCATGACCAGCCTCCCGCAGCATGGCTGCCAGTGCTGGGCCAGGGCCACATCCAAAGTCTAACCCCTGCAAAGGTACATCCCCGAGTTTTTCACCAAGCGGCGTCACGATACGGCTCAGAAAGTGTCGGTAACCTGGGTCGTCCACCACATTTTCATGCTGATTATAAATCGCCTTCTCTTCTTCAGCAGATAACAGGCTGTTGGGGTCAGCAAAGACCAGTGAGCAACGCTGGCAACGGAAGTAACGGCGACGTTTATCCTGCTCGAAATCAGTGATATCTGCTGATTCACAAAGAGGGCACTCAAGGGACATGGGGAGTTCACACCAAATTGAATGGCGGAAATGTAGCAGAAAGTTGAATAAGAAAAAAGCGACAGGCACAGCCTATCGCTCTATAGCGTTCTAATGAACGGATTTACCGTTTTCATCCCTAACAGTAACACCACTTCCCGGTGAACAAAGGTCCGTTTGTGCCTGGGCGTCCTGCCATTTTTATTTGAGCGTTTAACTCGTAACGTCCTGTCTTCATCACCGTCCTGGTGTGTGTCCTGACTTCCTTCCTGAAGAGGGTCCATACTCGTGTGAATCCTTCACACAATACGTCTTCCTGACGATATAACTTCCTGGTTACCAAGGCTTATCCCAGCCAAACTCCATTTGAATCCTGCCGCAACCCTGCGTCATCGTCCTGATGGTCCTTTTCCCTGTCATTCTCCTGCTGACAGAATTAAGTATACGCTTTCACCGAGTTCAAAACAGGCTGCTATTCACAATTTAAACAGACCATTGCCACACCAAATATTTATCTTTTTGAAAAATAAGACAAAGAACAAAAATCCGGCAAATTTTTCATCTACTGTCTGTGAGTGCAATAGTCGAACGCTTACAAAAGGGATAGGAAAAATAGCGAATCCGAAACGAAAAAAGGTAACCAACGCTACCTTTTTATACACTTGCGGAATGCATTTTCTATTGCACAACCTGCTGTTAGTGTAGACCACCCACATATTTAGAAATCGCATCGATTTCTTTGTCAGACAGTTTGGCTGCCACAATGCGCATCATGCCATTGAGATCATTGTTACGCTGACCATCACGAAATGCCGTCAACTGTGCCTTCACGTAATCAGCATGTTGACCGGAAACTTTAGGGAAACCTGATAGCGAGGTGCCGTTTCCACGCGGGCCATGACATGCTATACAGGCTGCAATGCCTCTCTCTTGGTTTCCAGCAAGATAAAGCGCTTCGCCTATTTCGATAGCAGATTCCGGTGTAGAACCTGGTTTTGCTGTCTGAGATGCGTAAAACGCTGCCAAATCTGCCATGTCCTGCTCCGAAAGTGCAGCCACCATACCCGCCATTATCGCGTTGTTCCGTCCCTGTTCACCACCAGTAGTCATACCCAGCTTGAACTCTTTAAGCTGTTTTAGAAGGTATTTTTCATGTTGGCCTGCCAGAGTTGGGTTGGCGGGAATGACGCTGTTACCATCGGCACCATGGCATGCGGCACAAGTAACTGATTTTGCTTTACCTGCTTCTGCATTGCCTTGAGCAAAGGCAGTAAAGCTTGCGAATAAAGTGAGTAGTAGCGCTAATATCTTCATGACATTCCATTTATAATTATCAAGCTTCCAATACCACGATGCCCACGCCATCATGATACAATTATCGAGCAAAAACCGAGCACGGTCATTTTACACAATTTCACATAAAAGTAATCAGTCGACTACATAAAGTCGAGACGGAGTTAACAGTGAATCCTTCACTCAACTATCGAAAGACCCACTTTATTACCAGTGCCCCAGATATCCGGCATTTACCACCGGATACCGGAATTGAAGTCGCGTTTGCAGGTCGCTCCAATGCAGGTAAATCTAGTTCAATTAACCGGCTTTGTGATCAAAAAAACCTGGTTAAAACCAGTAAAACGCCGGGGCGCACACAATTGATCAACTTGTTTAAAGTGGACGAAGGTTGTCACATCGTTGACCTGCCAGGTTACGGTTATGCACAAGTGCCTCTGGAAATGAAAAAGAAATGGCAAAAATCACTCGGTGAGTATTTGCAAAAACGTGATCAACTCAAAGGTCTGGTGGTACTGATGGATATCCGCCATCCACTCAAAGAGCTGGATCAGGATTTAATTTTCTGGGCGGTGGATTGCAAACTTCCAGTGCTGGCACTGCTGACCAAATGCGACAAGCTGAAAAGCGGGGCACGGAAAGCGGAGCTGCTGAAGGTGCGTGAAGCAGCAAAAGATTTTGGCGGCGATGTAGAGGTTGAGCTGTTCTCTTCACTCAAGGGCATCGGCGTCGACAAACTCCGTCAGAAGCTGGATTCCTGGTATCATCCAGCGCAGCCTGTTATCGAAGACGCCCAGGACAACAGCGTACAAGACAATCAATAACATTGTAAAAATAAAGACCCCACCATGCAGGTGGGGTAACGGGAGAGAAATAGGAGGTTTTTTAATCGTTATAGAATTAGTGTCAACGAATTTCCCCCACCCTGCAAGTTCCCATGCTGAAAACCATCGTTAGATTTGCCTGAATTAACCGTCAGCCAGAGTTATTACTCATTCAACATATTGATTTTTATTATGTTTAAAAACATTCACAAAACTTATTTTTCATAAAGAAAAATCAAACATGCGATATGTTTTTAAGCACCAATATTTTTGGAATTGAATTACAGAATGAGTGAGATAAAAAAGACCGGAATGAGATCTCAATCCGGTCAGAAAGAATGTGGGGGGAGCCTGTCGTAAGGTGCAATACAGCCCCCCTAGCACATCAAGAACAAGAAGCAGTGGTCATTATAATATCAATCTCACCAAATTAAAGTAATTACTCTAAAATGATATAATGAAAATAGTCCTCATAGACAATACAAACTCAACATGCTGTATTAACTGGATTTAATTGAAATACTCAAGACGTAAGCGAGTGTAGAAAAATCCCAATAAAAAATGCCCCGGCCAACAATTGTCAACCGGGGCTGCTGAATCAGCTAAATCCAATAACGTGAAACAAAAGGTCTGAAAGATAGAACATCTTACCTCTGTACCCTACGACTGTTACTGTATATCAAATGATCGATGAAGAAAACCCCTTACGTAGTTTTTTTTCATCAATTTATAAAATGAACATTTCATATACGCATACAGTTTCATTTTATGAATAAAAAAGCCTGTAAATACAGGCTTTTTTTTCTATAGAATATAAGTATACCTGTGGGAAAATGGCTTTAACCAGCCAGATTTAATGGGCCTGGTCCCAGTTTTCCCCACTTCCGGAGTCTGCAACCAAGGGGACTTCAAGTAATGCCGCCGATTCCATCAGCTTACACACTTGTTGCTCAACATCAGAAAGGTGTTCGGTATCCACTTCCAACACCAGTTCATCATGTACTTGCATGATCAAGGCAACCCGGCCTTCTGGTTGTTGCTGTATCCATGCATCCACCAGAATCATAGCGCGTTTAATGATATCAGCAGCTGTTCCTTGCATCGGCGCATTGATTGCCGCACGCTCAGCACCTTTACGGCGCATCGCATTACTGGATTTGATTTCAGGCAAATGCAGGCGGCGACCAAAGATAGTCTCTACGTATCCCTGCTCAGCGGCCTGGAGACGGGTGTTTTCCATATACTGGCGCACGCCCGGATAACGTTCAAAGTAGCGTTCCATGTATTGCTGCGCTTCACCACGGGGAATACCCAGTTGCTTGGCGAGGCCAAACGCACTCATGCCGTAAATCAGGCCAAAGTTGATGGCTTTGGCCCGGCGGCGCATTTCCGGGGTGACATCACTGATATCAATGCCCATCACTTCTGCCGCTGTCGCTGCGTGGATATCCTTGCCGTGACGGAATGCGTCAATCAGGGCTTCATCACCGGACAGATGCGCCATGATACGCAGTTCGATTTGCGAATAGTCGACAGCCAAAATGGTTTTGCCCTCTGGCGCAATAAAGGCCTGACGGATGCGGCGCCCTTCTTCGTTGCGGATGGGGATATTCTGCAAATTAGGATCGGTTGATGATAGACGACCGGTTGCTGTCACCGCCTGATGGTAAGACGTATGTACGCGGCCAGTGGCCGGTTTGACCATCTTCGGCAGTTTGTCGGTGTACGTGGATTTCAGTTTCGCCAGGCCACGGTATTCCAAAATACGTTTTGGCAGTGGGTAATCAAGTGCCAATTCCTGAAGCACTTCTTCGTTGGTTGATGGCGTGCCTGACGGTGTCTTCTTGATAACAGGCAGGCCCATCTTTTCAAACAAAATCACCTGAAGCTGTTTCGGTGAGCTTAGGTTGAACTCCTCTCCGGCCAACTCAAACACTTCTTTTTCAAGCACATCCAAACGCACCGCGATTTCCTGGGATTGCTGCGCCAGCATTTCAGCGCTGATCAAAACCCCATGGCGCTCCATGCGCGAAAGCACCGGCACCAGTGGCATTTCATATTGCTCGAAAATGACTTTCAGTTTTTCGTCATTGTTGAGTTGTGCCATCAAGGCATTGTGCAAACGCAGCGTCACATCCGCATCTTCTGCCGCGTAAGGGGCAGCCTGCTCCAGCTCAATCTGGTTGAAAGTCAGCTGCTTTTTGCCTTTGCCGGCAATCTCTTCAAAGCTGATGCACTTATGTTGCAGGTAGCGAAGCGCCAGACTGTCCATATCATGCTTACCGGCCACACTGTTGAACACGTAGGATTCCAGCATGGTATCGTAAGCAATACCGCGCATTGCGATGTCATAACGGGCCAATACACTCGCATCATATTTCAGGTTCTGGCCGACTTTCAGCGCACCGGCATCTTCCAGCCATGGTTTTATTTCTGCCAGCACCCAATCCCGGTCGAGTTGTTTCGGGGCATCCAGATAGTCGTGGGCCAGAGGCAGGTAAGCCGCCTCACCTTCTGCAACCGCAAAAGAGACACCGACCAGGTTGGCTTCCATATAATCCAGGCTGTCAGTTTCCGTATCAAACGCCACCACATCCGCGTTTTTCAGCTTTTCCATCCAGCGCTGGAACGCTTCTTCAGTCAGGATAGTGTCGTACTGGCTGCGGTCGATTGCTGCCGCTTCAAACACTACATCAGCTTTTTCGGCGGATTTTGCTGCAGTTGCGCCAGAAGCCGCTTTTTCTGACAAGGCTGTCACACCGGCACCGCCATTTTGTGCTTCGGCCAGCCAGCGTTTGAAATTCAACTCAGTGAACAACGCCACCAGTTTTTCATTATCCGGCTCACGGTTGGTCAGTTCTTCTGGTTTGAACGGCAGCTCACAATCCAGCTTGATAGTGGCAAGCTGGTAAGAGAGATAGGCATTTTCTTTGTTCTCTTCGAGCTTCTTGGCCATGGTTTTTGAACCATGGAAACCAAGATCGGCGATCTTGTCGAGATTGGCATAGATATCATCAAGACCACCGATGCCAGCAATCAGGGCAGTGGCCGTTTTCTCTCCTACACCCGGCACGCCTGGGATGTTATCCACTTTGTCACCCATCAGCGCCAGATAATCGATGATGTGCTCAGGCCCAAAACCGTATTTGTCGTGCACACCCTGCGGGGTCATGATGACATTGGTCATGGTGTTGATCAGGGTAATGTTGTCATCTACCAGCTGCGCCATATCCTTGTCACCGGTGCTGATAAGGATAGGCATACCGGCTTTCGACCCCTGCACAGCAAGGGTACCAATCACATCGTCGGCCTCAACCCCTTCGATCACCAGCATGGGGAAACCCATGGCTTCAATGATCTCATGCAGCGGCGCAATCTGGCTACGCAGATCATCCGGCATCGGTGGACGATGCGCTTTATATTCCGCATACATGTCATCACGGAATGTTTTGCCTTTGGCATCAAAAATGACTGCCACGTGCGATTGTGGATACTGCTTCACCAGACTGCGTAGCATATTGACCACGCCATAAACCGCCCCGGTCGGTTCGCCTTTGGCATTGGTCAGGTTGGGAGAAGCGTGGTACGCGCGGTAAAGATACGAAGAGCCGTCGACCAGGATCAACGGGTTATCAGGAGTCGTCGCCATAACGTTATAAGCTAACCGGTAAATGATTGATGGGTTAGGATGCCATGACTTCCCAAAACTGTTAACCCGAGATTTCAAGGCAAAGGACAGAAAGACCAAGATAAACGCTTGGGTTTTATTTCCCTTTCAACTGCTTTCTGCTCTCTCTTAAGTACCTTGTGAATAAACCTCATACACAAGGTATTACGCCAATATCGTTGTGGATAAGTTTGTTGGTATTTATTTTTACTGCTGTAAGTCGGTTTCAATACACTCTCGAAAAAATAATTTAATTCTTTTAAATTTATATAGTTAAACCTAAGTCATTGATCATGATCAGGATCGATCGTTGATCATCGATTGTGGAAAAAGAAATTCATCTATTGATCGCGTTATCCAGAACAATTATTAGATGCAGATGTGTGATGATGTGATCCGGTTAGATTCAAATCACCACCAATTTGTACATAAACTACTCTGGATTGAACCAACAAACAGACTGGATTTCAGGCTATCGTCTGTCTGGGAAACGATGATGAGGACACATTTATGAAAAAAGTGGCAGTCATTCTGGCTGGGTGTGGTGTTTACGATGGGGCAGAAATTCATGAATCTGTATTGGCCCTGCTGGCGATTGAACAGGCCGGGGCCAGCTGGCACTGCTTCGCGCCAGATATTCAACAACACCATGTGATTAACCATGCTGACGGAGAAACCTCTGGCGACACACGCAACGTGTTACAGGAAGCGGCGCGCATTGCCCGTGGTAATATCCACCCCCTGTCAACGCTCAATGTCAACGAGTTTGACGCCCTGCTGTTGCCGGGCGGATTTGGCGTTGCGAAGAATCTCAGCTCGTTCGCTACCGCGGGCGGTGAGATGGAGATTGAAGAAGAGGTGCTGAGAGTGTGTAAAGCCTTCGCCAATGCGGAAAAACCAGCGGGTTATATCTGCATATCCCCTGTGCTTATCCCTAAAGTGTATGGCCCAGGCGCCAAAGGCACGATTGGCAACGATCCACACGTTGCCCAGGCATTTAACGCCATGGGAGGTGAGCATATTGACTGTCCGGTTGATGATTTTGTACTCGACCAGAGCCGTCGCCTGTTATCTACGCCTGCCTATATGCTGGCGACGTCTATCAGCGAAGCCAACGCCGGGATCAGCAAACTGGTAACCAAGCTGGTTGAACTGGCTTAGACAAACCTGGAAGACAAGAAAGAAAAAAGCGACGCTTCGGGAGAGGCGTCGCCTGCATCAGGTATGACTGCGAAATATAAACAGTCTTATGCAAAAACATATACTGGAAGCAATGTGAGCAATGTCGTGTGTCCAGCAGCAAGCTCCTTACTTGCCTTTGAACAATTCAAATAATAATCATTCTCATTATTATTTGACAAGCGATATTTTGTTTATTTTTTGTCTTTATTCAACAGGTGTGATCTTTTTCACAAAATGAAGGCGATATTGCGCCAAGGTTTCTTTTTTCTCCAGATGCTCAATCTGGTAATGGTTACTCAACAGCAAGCACAGCATACCGGCGAAGCAGTTGCGTGATTTTACACGCAGGCTGGTATAGCCATGTTTTGCTACCCATTGCTCTTGGGTATTTAACAGTGCCTGCGCGATGCCACGGCGACGGCCTGACTGGGTCACACCTCCCAGCCAACTGTAAAAACACGTTTCATCCAGTTGGTAGCCAATTTTGACACCACAGAGCTCACCCTCAATCTCTGCCACCAGTATTAGCGAAGGTTTGTCACCGAGACGTTTTTTGATGGAATCCTGTGTTTCCTGACGGGCAAATTCTTCTATCTGGCCAAGCACGCTCACGGCCTCAGCCAATGTCCCTTCCCGAATAATCATGGGGTTGTCCTTAAAATGGTTCGCGCCGGAACGCCGTTTTTTCAGTATAGAAAACGTAAAAAAGCCAGCCTTCCGACCGGCTCTCTTTCCCTCTGTTTATTTTATCGTGCTTGTCGCTTAAACCGGGTTGGTTTCAGCCACGTTGTTCACCTTTGTAATGCGGCTGACAATATAGTTCAGCAACACACCGTACATAGGCACGAACAGGCCAAGGCTAATCACCAGTTTGAAGGCATAGTCGACCAACGCAATTTCCACCCAGTTTTCTGCCATAAAGGCATCCGGGCTGTTGTAGAAGGCAATGGCAAAAAATGCCAGGGTATCTATCGCATTACCAAACAGGGTGGAACAACTCGGTGCGACCCACCATTGTCTGGTCTGGCGCAGACGGTTGAACACGTGAATATCGAGGATTTGCCCCAGCAGGTATGCCATAAAGCTTGCTGCCGCAATACGTGCAACGAAGAGGTTAAATTCATTCAGGTGACCCAGTCCCTGAAATTCCCCCTGATAAAACAACACTGACAACACATAGGAGATCAGCAGGGAGGGCACCATCACCGCGAAGATAATTCGACGTGCAAGGGCAGCACCAAAGATGCGGACGGTCAGATCCGTGGCCAGGAAAATAAATGGAAACGTAAATGCTCCCCACGTGGTGTGAAAACCAAAAACGGTAAAAGGTAACTGAACCAGATAATTACTGGATGCAATGATCACCAGGTGGAAAACCACGAGGTAAGAGAGGGCGTTGCGCTGCTGCGCGGGTGTAAAAGTGCTCATTGTGAACCTTTTTGTCATTGGGGGTGAGGGAACCCAAATTACTAATCAGCCAGATACGGTGATCTGACGCCTGAGAAGGTGGCGAATTATACAGCAAATTTTGTGGTTGCCAACCGCCTGAGGCGGACTAGCCAGCCAGTTGTTTCTTCAGCCAACTATGCAGGAAAACCAACTCGTCCTGACCTTCATCGCCCAGTGTTTCCAGCCAGACACTGGCGCTGTAATGCCCGGCGCGGAGCACAAGGGCCACACCTTCAAAATCAATCAGCCAGCTGAGCAAATCTGCATCAGTCTGTTTTTCCTTCACGCTGGCATCCAGCATCTGGCAAAGCGCCTGCAAATGCTGCTCTGCGTTGTCAGCATCGAGAGTATCGGCGACCAGCACCAGACGCCCGGCGACCGCATCCAGATGCGAAAGGCGGAATGTCGGGTTATCCATAGCGTGTCTCGTCATGGTTAAGAGTGATGTGATCTTCAATCACATCCAGAAACACATTGCCGTATTTCTCAAGCTTACGCTGGCCAACACCGTTGACCGCCAGAAGCTCTGCCTGCGAGGTTGGGATCATCTCAGCCATTTCAATCAGGGTGGCATCATTGAAGACCACATACGGCGGGATGTCTTCTTCATCGGCAATCGCTTTACGCAGCTTGCGGAGCTTGGCGAACAGTTTCTTGTCGTAGTTACGCTTGCCAAGTTTGTCAGCTTTACTGCGCGCAGACAGTCCCAGCCTTGGCACGGCAAGCTCCAGCGCAATCTCACCACGCAGCACAGGACGGGCTTCTTCGGTCAGTTGCAGCACCGAGCTTCGGGCAATGTTCTGCACCAGATAACCACGGTGGATAAGCTGGCGGAAAATGCTGACCCAGTACTCATGGCTGAATTCTTTTCCTAAGCCATAGGTACTGATTTTGTCGTGTCCGTGCTCCTTAATACGCTGGTTTTGCATTCCGCGCAGCACTTCAACGGTATAGCCGATACCAAAGTTCTGGTTCACGCGATACACACAGGACAGCGCTTTTTGCGCCTGCTCAGTGCCATCAAACAGGGTTGGCGGGTCAAGGCAGATATCGCAGTTGCCGCAAGGCTCGTTGCGGTATTCACCGAAATAGTTCAGCAGCACCAGACGACGGCAGGTCAGGGCTTCTGCAAATGCGCCCATCGCATTGAGCTTGTGGCTTTCCACCCGTTTTTGTTCGCCATCCGGTTTTTCCTCAAGGCAACGGTGCAGCCAGCCAATATCAGAGGGGTCATAAAACAGTATCGCCTCTGCCGGCAGGCCATCCCTCCCGGCACGCCCTGTCTCCTGATAATAGGATTCGATATTACGCGGAATATCGTAATGGACCACAAAGCGCACGTTGGGCTTGTTAATACCCATACCAAATGCCACGGTTGCCACCACAATCTGCACATCATCCCGCTGGAACGCTTCCTGCACCCAGGCGCGCTGATCGGTAGTCATCCCGGCATGATAGGCCGCAGCGCGGATGTTGCTGCCCATCAGCTTTTCCGCCACCTGTTCGACCCGTTTACGGCTGTTGCAATACACGATCCCGCTCTGCCCGGACTGGGTGGCGAGAAACTGGGTCAGTTGCGCCAGCGGTTTGTGCTTTTCCACCAGGGTGTAACGGATATTGGGGCGATCAAAACTGCCAAGATAGATATGGGGGTCAACAAGTGCCAAGCGCTGGCAGATATCCTGACGCGTGGTGTCATCTGCCGTCGCGGTCAGTGCCATCACCGGCACTCCGGGGAAATACTGCTTCAGGCTGCCAAGCTGGGCATATTCCGGACGGAAATCGTGTCCCCACTGACTGATACAGTGCGCTTCATCAACCGCGATCAGGCCCGGTGTCACGGCTTGCAGGCGTTCGATGAAATCCCGCATCAGAATACGTTCCGGTGACACGTACAACAGCTTGAGGTTTCCATTTCGCAGCGCCTGCCAGGTGTCAGACTGGGATTCCGGTGTCATGGAAGAATTCAGGCACGCTGCCTGCACGCCGTTGGCCAGCAGCTGATCGACCTGATCTTTCATCAGGGAAATCAGCGGCGAGATCACAACAGTCACGCCATCACGCACCAGCGCCGGTATTTGATAGCAAAGGCTTTTCCCACCGCCAGTTGGCATGATCACCAATGCATCACGCCCGCCAATGGCGGCATCGATAATTTCTTTCTGACCGTCACGGTAACTGTGGTAGCCGAACACCTGCTGCAAAACGGTTTCGTCATGCGTCAGTGGTGGCATCATTTCGGCTGATTCGGCAACGGTCATAGCACTTCTCATCATGGGATAGCCGCTCATTCTAAACGCAGCGGCACAGGGATAAAAGATCAACAATGTCGAAGAACCGCCCTTTCAATTATTCTTCTCGGAAAAGGTGTGCTTCAACAGAGGAAGCCCATATACTGGCAACGTAACAAAAACATTTACCGATGGGGATGCTGACTGTTCACCAGAAAAATCCGCATCAAGCCCTTATCTTCGTTGCACATGCCGCCAACCGGCGGTTTTTACCCTTTTGTATTTTCAGATGTAGAGATTTCGCAGTGAATGATGCGCAACAGACCCGCCGCGGTGTCTTACTGGCGTTGGGTGCTTACACCATGTGGGGTGTGGCCCCACTATACTTCAAGGCCCTGACAAATGTGCCTCCTCTGGAGGTGTTAATGCACCGCGTGCTGTGGTCGTTTTTCTTCCTTGCCCTGATCATCCACGCCAGCGGAGGCCTTGCCCGCGTCAGACTGCTGCTGAAAGACAAAAGACGCCTAGGATTACTGACGGTGACTGCCCTGGTGATTGCCACCAACTGGCTGATCTTTATCTGGGCGGTAAACAACGATCGGATGCTGGATGCAAGCCTTGGCTACTACATCAATCCACTAATTAACGTCGTGCTTGGCATGGTGTTTCTTGACGAGCGGTTCCGCAAACTGCAATGGGTCGCCGTAGCACTGGCCTTTTCCGGCGTGGCTATCCAAGTGATCACCTTTGGCTCCCTACCTTGGGTGGCACTGGTGCTGGCCTGCAGCTTCGGCAGTTACGGCCTGCTGCGAAAAAAAATCAACATCGATGCGGCAACCGGGCTCTTTATCGAAACCTTGGTCCTGTTGCCTGTGGCGCTGGTGTATCTGTTATTTATCGCTAACAGTGCCACGTCTGACATGATGCAAAATAGCCTTGGCCTCAACCTGTTGCTGGTAGCGGCCGGTATCGTGACAACCTTGCCATTGCTTTGCTTTAATGGCGCAGCAACCAAGCTTCGCCTCTCAACTCTGGGGTTTTTCCAGTATATCGGCCCCAGCATTATGTTTATGCTGGCTGTAGGCCTGTATAACGAACCTTTTACGGCGGATAAGGCCACCACATTCGCCTTTATCTGGATGGCACTTGCCATCTTCACGTTTGATGCCGTCAGGCAGCGCAACAAGCAGCGGCAGCAGCCCTGAAAACAGTCAGCGGCACCGTCAGGGTGCCGTTTCTATTAATGCAACACATCTTCGCTATCTTGCTGCCCAGAAAAAGAAAACTCACCTCACCACCTCATTAATCCAACACGCTGCTCTCCCTTTTGCGGGCTATACTCAAAGTCCAATTGTTTGGGCGTAAAAGGAATTACCATGCAAAAACACCCGACCCTTTTTCTTTCCGCACTGGCCCTTGGCTTCGCTCTCACTTTTCCCACCTCTGCTACCCCTCGGGGAGAAGCCGCAGACGCAGTGGCACCGGAGCTGGCAACCGGCAGTGTGATGCGCAAGGCGGTCAAAGGCAAAACATGGATGGTCGCTTCTGCCAACCCACATGCCAGTAAAGCCGGTGAAGCGATATTACGCGCTGGCGGTAATGCCATCGATGCCATGGTGGCAGTACAAACCGTACTGGGCCTTGTCGAACCACAAAGTTCCGGCATCGGTGGCGGAGCCTTTTTGGTGTATTGGGACAATAAGGCACAGGCACTGACCACGTTTGATGGTCGTGAAACCGCGCCAAAAAATGCCACGCCTACGCTGTTCCAAGATGAAAACGGTGAACCGCTGCAGTTTTATGATGCCGTAGTAGGCGGCCGCTCTGTAGGCACACCCGGCACCCTGCGCCTGATGCATGACACCCATGCCAGATACGGCAACCTTTCATGGCGCGCCGTGCTGGCCCCGGCTATTGAGCTGGCTGAGAAAGGTTTTGAAGTCTCTCCGCGTCTGGCAGGACTGATTGAAGGCGACGCCGACAGGCTGCGCCGTTATCCCGCCACCCACCAGTATTTTTTTGACGACAATGGCAACCCGTTGACCGTGGGCCATCGGCTGGTGAATCAGGCATACGCTGATACATTAAAACTCGTCGCCACAGACATTGACCATTTCTATGAAGGCGACATTGCTGCCGATATCGTGGCAACGGTGCAAAACGCCGCCGGTAACCCGGGCGTACTGGACAGGGAAGATCTGGCCGGATACCGCATTGTTGAGCGCACACCGGTTTGCGCCCCTTATCACCAGTACCGCATCTGCGGCATGGGGCCACCGACATCCGGCGGCATTACTGTGGGACAAATCCTTGGCATTCTGAGCCATTTCCCCATCAAATCCCTGGGCAAGGACAACCCGGAAAGCTGGCGTTTGATAGGTGATGCCTCGCGTCTGGCATTTGCAGACCGCGGGCGCTACATTGCCGACAGCGACTTTGTGCCAGTACCGACAGAAGGCTTGCTGGCACCGGAATACCTCAAGACTCGCGCCTCACTAATCCCGGCAGAAGGTGCAATGACAGAGGTGGCACCAGGTGACCCTCAGTTCAGCCACGCAAATGTGGCACCGAAACTAGCGGATGATGAATCCATTGAACTGCCCTCCACCAGCCATTTCTCTATCGTGGACAGGGACGGCAATATTGTTTCCATCACCACCACGATTGAGAACGGCTTCGGTTCACGCCTGATGACCCGTGGATTCCTGCTCAACAATGAGCTGACCGATTTTTCTTTCCGCACCCATCAAGACGGTTACCCGATTGCCAACCGCATTGAACCGGGTAAACGTCCCCGCTCTTCGATGTCACCCACCATTGTGATGCGTGATGGCAAGCCATACATGGCTGTCGGCTCACCGGGCGGCAGCCGGATTATCGGTTATGTGGCCAAAACCCTGGTCGCCCACCTCGACTGGGGGCTCGACATGCAATCTGCGATTGACCTGCCACACCTAGTCAACCGCTTCGGCACTTATGATCTTGAAGCCGGGACAGATGCAGAAAGCTTCAAGCCCGTGCTCGAAGCCATGGGCTATGAGGTCAATGTCCGTGACTTAACCTCAGGTATCCACGGTATTGTTATCGACGGAGGCACCTTGGAGGGCGGCGCCGATCCAAGGCGCGAAGGTTTAGTGGTGGCAGAGTAACACCAGGAGCAACTGCATGTTACGTATAGTGAATACCATCGCGCTGTGTACCCGGTTAGGGATAGCTTCAGGCAACCGATCTGGCCAGCGCCTGGGGCGCAGTGTCTTAACCGATATAGACACGTAAAAACAAGGGTGGCCATCGCCACCCTTTTGTTTTTCCGCCGCTTACATCGCCTCAAGTTTGGCGTACTGAGTCACCAGCCACTTGATACCTTCACCGTTAAAAGCCACCTGCACACGGCTTTGCTGGCCACTGCCTTCAAAGTTAATGATGGTGCCTTCGCCAAATTTGGGGTGCAGTACCCGCTGGCCAAGCGTGAAACCGGTCTGGTTGAAGTTTTCCTTTGTCTGGGTTTGCGAGAATCGCCCGCTAGCCGCCGCAGGACGCGACACTTTTGCCCGCATCCGCACCTCTTCAAGGCACTCTTCCGGCAGCTCACGGATAAAGCGTGACGCTTTGTGGAACATGTCTTTGCCGTATACCCGGCGCATTTCTGCGTGGGTAATATAGAGTTTCTGCATCGCCCGGGTCATGCCGACATAGCAAAGGCGGCGCTCCTCTTCCAGACGCCCGGCTTCTTCTGCCGACATCTGGCTTGGAAACATCCCCTCTTCCACGCCCACCATAAAGACAACCGGGAATTCGAGTCCTTTGGCACTGTGCAGTGTCATCAGCTGCGCCGCGTCCTCAAACTCATCAGCCTGTCCTTCGCCCGCTTCGAGCGCCGCGTGGGAAAGGAAGGCTGACAGCGGGGTCATTTCTTCCTGCTCGTCTTCGGGCACTTCAAACTGGCGGGTTGCTGTCACCAGCTCCTCAAGGTTATCAATACGCGCCTGCGCTTTTTCACCTTTTTCCGCTTCGTACATAGCGCGGAGACCAGAGTGCAGGATCACGTAATCGGTCTGCTGGAACAGTGCCATTTCGCGGGTATCATCTTCCAGTGCATTCACCAGCTCGATAAAACGGCGCAGGGAATTTGCCGCGCGGCCTGCCAGTGCCTGTTCTTCAAGCAACTGGTTGCTTACTTCCCACATCGTCGCGCCGCGATCACGTGCAGCAAGACGGAGGGTTTCAAGGGTGCGATCGCCCAGACCACGGGCCGGGGTGTTAACCACACGCTCAAAGGCCGCATCGTCAAAACGGTTGCCAATCAGACGCAGATAAGCCAGCGCATCCTTGATCTCCTGACGTTCGAAGAATCGCATACCGCCATAAATACGGTAGGGCAAACCCGCCTGAATCAAGGCTTCTTCCAGCACACGGGACTGGGCGTTATTGCGGTACAAAATAGCCGTGTCGTTCAGGGCGCCACCTTCGTCCTGCCAGGCCTTGATTTTACCGACCACAAAACGGGCTTCATCCAGTTCATTAAACGCACTGTATACCGAGATCAATTCACCTTCCTGCCCCTCGGTCCACAGGCTCTTGCCCATGCGCTCGGCATTGTTTTCAATCAGATGGTTGGAAGCTTTGAGGATATTGCCGGTCGAGCGGTAATTCTGCTCCAGACGAATCGTTTCTGCTCCCGGAAAGTCTTGCAGAAAGCGGGAGATGTTTTCGATTTTCGCACCACGCCAGCCGTAGATAGACTGATCATCGTCCCCGACGATCATCACGTTGGCACTGTTTCCGGCCATCATACGCAGCCAGGCGTACTGGATGTTGTTGGTATCCTGAAACTCGTCGACCAGAATGTGCTTGAAGCGCGCCTGATAGTGTTCGCGGATGTGCGCTTTATCGCGCAGCAGCTCATGGCAGCGCAGCAACAGCTCGGCAAAGTCCACCAGCCCTGCACGGTCACACGCCTCTTGATACGCAGCGTATACGCGCAACCAGGTTTTTTCGACCGGATCAAACTGGGCATCAATATGGTGCGCACGCAGGCCTTCATCTTTCTTGGCATTGATGTACCAGGATGCCTGACGCGCTGGCCAATGTTTTTCATCCAGATTCTGCGCCTTGATCAGGCGGCGAAGCAGGCGCTGCTGATCATCAGAATCCAGGATCTGGAAGTCCTGCGGCAGGTTTGCATCCAGATGGTGCGCACGCAGGATACGGTGACACAGGCCGTGGAAAGTGCCACACCAGAGACCGGAGGCTGTGCCCTGCATTAACTGCTCAATACGGCCACGCATTTCCGCTGCCGCCTTGTTGGTAAAAGTCACCGCCATCACTGAAAACGGCGAGGCGTACTCTACCTGCATTAACCAAGCAATACGATGAACCAGTACCCGGGTTTTGCCACTGCCCGCACCGGCCAGGACCAGGTAGTTGCCAAGCGGCGCAGCCACAGCCTCGCGTTGTTTGTCATTCAGACTGTCAATCAGGTGGGATACGTCCATCGTTCTTCCACTGGTTATTTATACACTGGTTGAAGATTATACCCGCAAACAACCGGAAGTTGCAGACCTATGGAGGAATAACTGGCCTTTCGATTGTGATGGTGCGCCTTTTATCACCCTGCCCGGTATTTTCCTGACACAAAGATACCGTTATCCATGCTGTACCAGAGGGATGACACATTTTATTTCCAAATATTCAATTGGTTACAATCATACAGTCCTCCGACCTTAAAATATGCACATAAAAATTAACGTCACAATCGAAAGTTTTTAACGAAAACATCTATCCTATGAAAAGAGCATTGAAAACCAACAGTGCCGCTGGGAACTCCCCCTTTAACTTATTGAAAGTTAGTAAAGTCTGTAGAAAGAGGAACGAAGATGAAAAAAACCAATTTTGCTGTTGCTGCTGCCGTTACCAGTCTCCTTGCTGTGGGTGCCACGACCCTGACAGCCACGCCTGCCCAGGCAGCAGAGAAAGAGAAGTGTTACGGCGTGGCAAAAGCCGGTAAAAACGACTGTGCAACAAACAATAGCTCTTGTGCCGGCACTTCGACCAAAGATGGGCAGACTGACGCATTTGTCGTTGTACCCAAGGGCTTGTGCGATCGCCTGACGGGCGGTTCAACCTCGTCGTCTTAACAAATCATAGGGAGTCAGGTATGGAAGAGATTTCTCACTGGGTTGGCGTTGGGCTTCGACACCCACACCATGAACACTTTCTTAATCACTCCCCGGATATAAGATGGTTAGAGATCCACAGTGAAAACTTTTTCCTACCGCACTCCAACGCCTTTAAGGCGCTGCATGAATTGCGGTGCCAGTATGCCATCAGTTGTCACGGCGTAGGCTTGTCTCTTGGGTCTGTCGATCCGGTGAGTAAAACGCACCTGGCACAATTGAAACGGCTGGTTGATTGCATTAATCCCCTGTTTATTTCCGATCACCTAAGCTGGAGCTCTGTTAACGGAGAGTACTTCAACGACCTACTTCCCCTGCCCTACACAGAAGAAGCGCTGGAGGTGTTTTGCCGCAATGTGGACATCACGCAAGATTATCTCAACCGCCAGATCCTGGTGGAAAACCCCTCCAGTTACCTCGGATTCAGTCACTCCACCATCCCGGAATGGGAATTTCTGGCAGAGGTTGTCAGGCGCACAGGCTGTGGCCTGTTGCTCGACCTGAATAACGTGCACGTCAGCGCCTTTAACCACGGTTTTGACAGCGATACCTATCTTGCTGCCATCGACCCGGAGTGGGTGCAGGAAATCCATCTGGCAGGGTTTACCATCAAGCAACTCGATGAAGGTGAGATCTGGATTGATACCCACAGCCAGCCGGTTTCCGAACCGGTCTGGGCCATGTATAAAAAATGGGTTGCCGAGCATGGTCCCCGCCACACCCTGATTGAATGGGACAGGGATATTCCGGAACCAGAAGTGTTATTGGCTGAAGCGGCAAAAGCTGATCATATCATCAAAGCGCTGAGGGAACCGGTGGAGGAAGCATCATGAATGCCCCCAGCCTCACTGACCTGCAACAGCAATTTCGTGACGCCCTGCATTATCAGGCACACAGCCTGCCGGTTTCTGATGGCGTGGCTGAACCAGACGCACTGCTCCAGGTTTACCGCAACAACTTTGTCATGACGCTGACAGAGTGCCTTGAAACTGTTTACCCTGTGGTTTTCGCACTGGTTGGGGAAACATGCTTTCAGGCCGTTGCCCGCCATCATGTACTCAACACCACCATGGAAGATGCCTGTGCCGATCGCTACGGTGCGGGGTTTGCTGACACCATCTGCTCGTTGCCCAATATCATCAACGCGGTACCTTACCTTGCCGATATCGCCGACATTGAATGGCATATCCAGTGTGTGAACCGTGCGCCGTTGCCCGCCGCTTTTCCGGTCGATGCCCTGGCTGAACTGCAACCTGAGGACTTTGGCCGTATCCAGCTGAAGCTTTCTCCTGCCTCAGCAGTGATGAAAAGTGCCTTTGCGATCGCCACGCTGTGGCAGGTGGTGAGTGACAGGGATGATGACGCGCTGGCAGATCTTGACCTGGCGCAGCCTCAGGCGGTTTTGATCCAGAAAACGCAACAAGGGATCAGCGTCAGCACACTGGATGACGAGCTGGCGTCACTTATCCTTGCCTGCCAGCATACCTGCTTTGGGAATATCGACCCTGCTTTGTTACCGCACATTTCCGGTGCCATACAGCTTGGGGTCTTCAGTGACTTTACCCTCACCGGACACTAACAAGAAAAGGAAACCAAACATGTTCGCTGCGTTAAAAAAAATTGATGGGGTGATGGAATCTACACTCAAGCCTTTGGTTCCGGTTTTGTTGCTTATCAGCCGACTTTGGGTGGCGTGGGTTTTCTTTAAGTCAGGCCAGACCAAAATCGCCAGCTGGGACAGCACCCTGTTCCTGTTTGAATACGAATACCAGGTTCCCCTGATCCCGTGGGAAATGGCCGCATACCTTGGCACTGCGGCAGAGCTGATTTTGCCGGTGTTCCTTGCATTGGGCCTGTTAACACGGCCAGCGGCCTTTGCGCTGTTTGCGTTTAATATTATCGCAGTGGTGTCTTATCCGGCGCTATGGCCAAAAGGCTTTTTCGACCACCAGATGTGGGGCGTGATGTTGCTGGTCACCATGATTTGGGGACCGGGCCTGGCCGCACTCGATAGCTGGCTGAAAAAACGGAGCTAACTCACTGGCTGAGCATTAACAGCCGGGAAAGGTGGGTAATTTCCACATCCGGTAACAGTGAAGCGTGCCGCTGCTTGGTCAGCGGCCTTTTTGTGTCGTTAAACCAGCAGGCACGAAAACCCGCCAGTTTAGCCCCACGCACGTCAGCCT
Organism: Grimontia sp. THUN1695; assembly: GCF_059704325.2. Classification (NCBI taxonomy): domain Bacteria; kingdom Pseudomonadati; phylum Pseudomonadota; class Gammaproteobacteria; order Vibrionales; family Vibrionaceae; genus Grimontia; species Grimontia sp. THUN1695. Next base: position 2,834,905 of record NZ_AP046577.1, read on the forward strand.
TAAGGTGATCGCCAACATGAAGGATGCTGCCCGCAGGCATGCCCAGCAAGGACTGTGCTTTGGCAAACAGTGCCCTGTCCGGTTTGGCTGCGCCATCTGGCCCGGCCTATAATACTTGCTGAAACAGGGGGGAAAGCCCAAGCCGCTCGCAATCCACATTACCGTTGGTGATCGCCACCAGTGGATAACGCGCTGCCAGCTTACACATCACATCTATCGCTGCCGACGGTACGGAAAAATTACTGCGCTCATGGAGGAAGAATGCTACACCGTCATCGGCCAGCGCTTTCGCCTCGGCTTCATTCAATCCACAGCGCGATGCGGCAAGTGCCAGCTGGGCGTGGCGAATTTCAGTCACAAACCCCACCAGCGATACATCTGCGGCGATAACCTCTGCACGCATTGCCTGCCACTGGGCCCGGCTGAAGTCTGCCATTTTAGGACAGCGTGCTGCCAGCCATTCGAGTAACAGCTGCTCTGCACGGGTGATCACCACCCGGTTGTCATACAGGGTGTCATCCAAATCAAATGTCATGGCAGAGACAGGTTGCCAGCGGCGATAGAACTTCATGCGCACTCCTTACGGTTAACCGTCACGTTTGCGTTTTCGCGCACGGGGATGCGCCGCATCGTACACTTTGGCCAGATGCTGGAAATCAAGGTGGGTATACACCTGGGTTGTCGAGAGATCAGCGTGGCCAAGCAGCTCCTGCACCGCACGCAAATCCCCGGAAGACTCCAGCATATGGGTGGCAAAACTGTGTCGCAGTTTGTGAGGATTGATATGGCTGCTGACTGCCTGCTTCTGACCCCACTCCGCCATCCGTTTTTGTACGCTCCGCGGTGAGATACGTTTACCAAGCTTCGACAGGAAGAGGGCATCTTCCGGCCCTTTCAGCAGCTGGTTACGTACTTTCAGCCAGTTGATCAGCCACTCTTTCGCCATGCCGGTAAACGGGACAATACGTTCTTTGTCACCTTTACCAATTACCCGCAGATCGCCCTTTCGCATCGCAACATCACGTACGTTAAGGCCAATCAGTTCAGACAGGCGAAGGCCTGCACCGTACATCAGCTCCATCATGGCGCGGTCACGGACTGAAAGCGGATCGTCTGCATCTACCGACAGAAGCTGGTTTACCTCATCCACATCGAGGTTTTTCGGCAGTGTCCGTCCCTGCTTGGGCGCAGAGACGCCCTTGGCAGGATTGGCCGCCATCGCACCATCTGCCACCATAAAATCAAAAAAGCTTCGCAGGGCTGACAGGCGAAGGGCAATACTGCCTGCTTTCAGCTGTTCTCTCTTGGCCTGCGCCGCAATCTGGCGTACCCAGGCAGCATCGACATCCTGCCACTGGCTGACACCGGCGCCGACAAGGAATTCGGCACAGGCTGCCAGCTGCTGGCGGTAATTGGTTTCGGTATGGCGACTGAGGCCGCGCTCCCGGATCATGTAATCAAAGAAGCGCGCCAGCGGTTTTTCCATGCTGGCTGGCAGGCTCATTCCGCCTCCTGCCACTTGGTCAACAAGATCGCGATGTGTTCGGCAATCTGTTCAACGAACAGGGTATCCATGCTGGGCTGGAAATGTCCCCCATCCGGACTGGCGAAAGAAAGGAAGCCCAGTTCTTTGTCTTTCACCACGGGCACCAGGGCATAGGAACCCAGTTCCGGCGCCTGCGAGACAAACTGGTCACCATCGGCCTTACGCAACCGGCCAAGATAAATACGTTGCCCACAAAAATGCGCTGCTTTCACAGCGTCCACACTCTTGCGGTTCAGGGCATGGTGTCCATTGTCATAAAGACGCAGACTGACAGACAGATTCAGCGCCCCTGCCAGTGCGCACAGAGCCCGGTGGATATCGTCTTTATTTCTTGCAGCAAACAGCGCCTGGTGGGCGTGTGAGAAAGCACGGAACAGGTTTTCGTTCCCTGCTGCAATCCCCATCAGCTGGGTGATCTCTTCTTCCAGTTCCGCCACACGCTCGCGCAAACGGCCTAACTGGATTTCCACCAGAGAGACAGCACCACGATCCGTATGGGGAATACGCAGTTGCGCCACCAGTTGGGGCTGACGGCAGAAGAAATCGGGATTGTCTTTCAGGAAAGCGGCCACAGCTTCGTCGGTCAGCGCCTCTGCCAGTGGCCCTTCGAGCTTGGAAAGCTCCGTCATACTGTTATTTGTCCATCATAAACGTGTGTGGCTGGCCCGGTCATATAAAGCGGGTGGCCCGGTCCACGCCAGCGAATCTTCAGATCGCCACCCGGCAAATGCACAGTCACCGACTCATCAAGCAACCCCTGCAGGATGCCCACCGCAACAGCGGCACATGCGCCGCTGCCACATGCCTGCGTTTCGCCCGCACCGCGCTCATAAACGCGAAGGCGGATTTCATTGCGTGACACGATCTGCATAAATCCGGCGTTGACCCGCTCCGGGAAACGCTCATGGGATTCAACCAGCGGCCCCAGCCCCTCGACATCAAAAGTATCCACATCGTCGACTACCGTGACGCAATGCGGGTTACCCATGCTGACTGCTCCGACAAACAGGGTGGTATCTTCTACACGTAAAATATAGGTTTTTTCTTCTGCGTTAGCGCGAAAGGGGATTTTGGCTGGCGCCCAGATGGGCTCACCCATATTGACGGTCACCTGATCGTCACCGTCCATTTTGAGTACCATCTTGCCCGACTTGGTGCTGACCTGAATCTGGTTCTTGTTGGTCAGCCCCTTCATCCGCACAAAACGGGCAAAGCAACGTGCACCGTTGCCACACTGCGCCACTTCACTGCTGTCAGCGTTAAAAATCCGGTAGTGGAAATCACTTTCCGGATCATACGGCGGCTCAACCACCAATAATTGATCGAACCCCACTCCGGTATTTCTGTCCGCCAGACGGCGGATCATGTCCGGAGAGAAATACGCATTCTGTGTCACACAGTCAACGACCATAAAGTCATTGCCAAGACCATGCATTTTGGAAAATTGTATTTGCATCCGGATCCTTTACTCAGGCAGAACCTGTTCTAATGCCCACAACGATGCCAGCGGTTCCCGCTGACGCACCAGATGGGACTGGTTGCCATCCACCATCACCTCAGCGGCTCGGCAGCGGGTGTTGTAATTGGACGACATCACAAAACCGTACGCTCCCGATGAACGTACCGCCAGTAAATCTCCGGCTTCCAGCACCAGAGAACGGTCTTTACCCAGATAGTCGCCGGTTTCACAGACCGGGCCAACCAGATCATAGGTTTTTGCCTCACCCTGCCGCGGCTTAACCGGGACAATGTCCTGCCACGCCTGATACAGGGCGGGACGCAGTAAATCGTTCATCGCTGCATCGATAATGGCAAAGTTTTTCTCTTCGTTGTGCTTTAAAAATTCCACTTTGGTCAGCAGCACACCGGCATTAGCCGCAATAGCACGGCCCGGCTCAAACACCAGCTCAATCTCCTGGTGGTTGGCAAGCCTTTCCAGCAACGCTTTCGCATAGTCAGAAGGCTCTGGTGGTTTCTCATCGTTGTAAGTCACGCCAAGGCCCCCACCGACATCCAGATGGGTAATGTGAATGCCATCCTGCCTCAGGTCATCAATCAGGCCCAGCAGGCGATCAGTGGACTCAATAAACGGCGCCAGATCGGTCAGCTGGGAGCCAATATGGCAGTCAATACCATGCACATCCAGGTGTGGCAGGCTGTTTGCGTAATGGTACACCTCACGGGCACGGTCAAACGCAATACCAAATTTGTTCTCTTTCAGGCCGGTAGAAATATAGGGATGGGTTTTGGCATCCACATCCGGGTTAATGCGCAGGCTGACCGGCGCCTTTTTACCCAGCCCACCCGCAACCTGATTGAGGCGGTCCAGCTCGGCTTCGGATTCGACATTGAAGCATTTAATACCCAGCTCCAGTGCCCGCGCCATTTCCGGGGCGGTTTTGCCCACGCCGGAAAACACCACTTTCTTCGGGTCACCGCCTGCGGCAACGACACGTTCCAGTTCGCCCTGGGAGACGATGTCAAAGCCTGAGCCCAGACGGGCCAGCACATTCAGTACACCCAGGTTGCTGTTTGCTTTTACGGCATAGCAGATCAGATGCGGGTGATCCCCCACCGCTTTATCAAACGCATGCCAGTGACGCTCCAGCGTCGCGCGTGAATAGACGTAAAGTGGGGTTCCGTATTGCCCGGCAAGCTGCGCCAATGGCAAATCTTCCGCCCACAGTTGCCCATCATCCTGATAATTGAAGTAGTCCAACGTTATCCTTCCCTGTCCGAAATATTATGGCTGAGTGGATTCCTGAGTAGCCTGCGGCGTTTCTGGATTTACCTGTCCATTCTGTACAGGTGCATCTTCAGGAAAATAGAGAGGGCCTTGTTGGCCGCATGCCGAAAGCAGGGCTACTGTCGCCAGCATGGCAAGTTTCAGGGGTAATCGCATCATTTCTGCCAGTGATCCAAAAGTGAATGCCCTCTATAATCGCATCAACACACTGAAAAGCAATAGGACGACTGAGAATGAACACGAGCCAATACCATGAACTGGTTGACGCGCAATGGATGGCGATTGAAGACGGTATCGACGAGAGTGGTGCAGATATCGATTACGAGACCAATGGCAATGTACTGACGCTGGATTTTGCAGACCGCAGCCAAATCATTATCAACCGCCAGGAGCCAATGAAGGAAATCTGGCTGGCATCACGCTCAGGCGGTTTCCACTTCAGCTATCAGAATGGAAAATGGCTATGCAGCAAAAGCGGCATGGAATTTATCGAGATGGTGAAACAGGAATGTTCCAAGCACGCTGGCGAGACAGTGAATTGGTAGTGAAACTGTGCGTTTACCGGAAGGTGTATGAAAAGATGCTGACAGTAAACGCTGTCAGCAACTGATTCACTTAACGTGATGCATACTGGACCGTATCGTTACTGATCTCGTTACGCTGCCACTGGCGATCACTCTTGTACGGAATCACCTGGGCGCGCCCGTCGGCCTGATAAATGATGTCGTAGAATTGTGGCAGGTTGAAGTTTACTGCCTTGCCACCAAAATTCTGTGATTCCTGTGAAGAGGTATAGAAACGGTTAACACCTTGAACCATCTCTTCCTTGTCACCGCTGCACTGGCGATAGACTTCCACCCGGTTGTTTTCATCCAGCACATAAATGTGGAAGCCTTTGTCACAATCTTCAAAGAAAAACTGGATAAGCCCCTCACTGGCATAGCCATCAACCACCTCCGGCGGATGGATATCAGCATCTTTATCCAGCACCACAAGCGGTGATCCATTGACCTTATTGGAGGAAATGGAACGGTAAAATTCCACGGAATTTTCCAATTTCTGCACCGACACACCACGGCGTTCGAAAAACAGGCCAAAGGTTTGATCCGCGACACGAATGGCTTTAAAACGGCGGCGTTTTTCCTGATCGACCGGTTTCAGGCGCATATCAATACACTCAGCTACCAGTTGATACACCAGATTGCGGATCAGCCCACGCATTTTCCCGGCATAACAGAACACATCCACCGACTCTGGCGGAATGGCATCCTGGTGCATTTTACCCAGCAAGGTTTTCAGTACATCGAGAATCGCATTCTCACCCTTAAAGTTCAGGGTGCGTACTTCATTCCAGCTGTTTCGATATACCAAATCCACACTGCCAACCAGACATTGCTGCTCTGGGCCATAGCTGAAAATATCCGTGTTCTTGAAATCAAACCGCACTGCAGATTGCTTCAGTGCTGTGGTCGGGTCATTTTCCAGGTTGATAAAAAGCGCCAGTTTACGTACTTCACAAGGGCTTGAAAGCGCCTGCAGCGATGGCTGGGGCCGGCTTACAGAGAAGGTATTGCGAAGGTCGCTCACCAACTGGTAAAGCTTGTCAATATCGACATCGCTATTACGCGCGACCGAATGCAGGCGGGTTGATTCCGTCAGCAAGCCGTTAAAATACGCCCACGCCACCAGTTTTGACAGATAGCGGTTATGTTCAAGCGGTGAGCGGCCAATGATATCCACCGGCTTCAGCGATTGCTTGTACAGGTACCAACCCGGCGGGTTGTTACGGCCTTCCGGTACCTGGATGAAACTCAAATCCGCTTCATGCAGATCGGGTGACAACTGCGGGTTCAGCAAGGTCACTTTACCTGGCAACACCTCAAACGCAGCATACAGCTTACGCGCCAGAATACTGATGTCTTCGGGGCTGATTGCCGACGTGATATCGTTACGGCGTGCGAAACGGATCAGGTTGCGGTAGCTCAGCATCAAGGCTTCAAGCAGCTCATTGTGTGCTTCCTTCACCTCTTCCACTTTCCAGTTACGGCGGTTATCCAGACGCGCAATGTTATCCTGCGTCCATCCCCATTCACGGGTCAAGATACACAGGACTTCGCGGCGCCAGGGTACAGAGCCCGGCCCCGGTTCTCGGGTCAGTTTCTCGTGGGTTTTGAGGTAGAAACAACGCCGCACCAGATCCAGACGGCGGTGATCATCAATTCGCTCAAGGTAACGCGTGACTTTCTCCAGCATCAGGTAGTAAGCGTCGGACTGATAAACGTCCAACATACCGGAGAAAAAACGACGCTTGCCATCCACACTTAATAGCTGGGTGCCTGGGTATTCCCAGGAATAAGCCTCAAGAAGGATGGCTTTCAGTACGGATTTGTACGGTGAATCAATGCTCTTATACAGTTGCCAGAGGCTGGATCCGAAATACTCTTCCGCCGGGATCGAAGGCAAGCCACCAAAGTCCACCCAGTCATCACGCTTGATGGCACCACTGGCGATCATTTTGCCGACGTAATCTTCGTAGCACGCTTCCATCTCAGGAGGAACCAGGTACCACAATAGATGCTGGCCAGCCAGATGCACAGCAGAGCGGTAAAATTCGTCAAGCAGCAGGTAATGTTGGGCTGAGCCACAGTTTTCCGTGGTCATCACCTGCGCCATATTCTGGCGGAAGCGTTGCTCACAGATCACAAAGAAATTCACTTCCACGCCCTGGGACATCGCCCAGTCAGAAATCAGCGAACATTTGGCTTCCAATATGTCACGTTCATCCTGCCCCACCCAATGCTGCACACAGACCCAGATATCCAAATCACTGGAAAGACTCTGCCCCATCGACGCCGTACTGCCCATTGAAAACAGGCCTTTGATAGGGTGCGACTGGGAAAACGGTTTCCCGGGAATGGGGGTGTCTTGTGCATGGGCACAATCATTGACGAAATCCTGCTGGACGTCAGAAAGGGAAAAGTTACAGATACCATGGACAACACTACGTTCCAGGTAACCTGGGACAGCCGGATGGTTAAAATGCAACAAAGCAGGCAACACGTTAAAAACGTTAGCCGCCTGAGAATGCATAGCGCTTCGAGCACGCTCCAACCTGACTTGGTTAAAGGCGTTAAAACGTTCTATTTGCTGATCAACATAGTTTTGCAAGATAAACATCCAAAGTTGCCGACATCCTAGTCAACGAAACGGGACCGGATTAACAGTGACACCGGCGCCCATGGATAAAAACGTGATCAATCTAACAGTTTTTTGTCAGAGCGTAAAGCGAGCAGCAACCCACCATTTTTTCTTCACTTTGTTCACCCTGCGAACAACACCAAGCAAGAGACAGACAACGCTTCATCCCCAATGTAATGCGGAATACAGCCAGCTGAATAGGGCGTTGCCCGCGAACCTACCTGATTAACCATGATCTCCATCACATCATCATAGCCGAACCCGCCTGATTTCGCACCTTTTTGTCCCTACTGCCACCATGAGTTCTCACGGCATCATAAGGGGTGGTACGATTAGCCTACGCAAATTAAATGGACATGACTATGACTTCAACACCCATCCGCATCGCGACTCGTCAAAGCCCCCTCGCCCTGTGGCAGGCGGAATTCGTCAAAGCCGCCCTGGAAGCTACCCACCCTGGGCTGACAGTGGAACTGGTCCCTATGGTCACCAAGGGTGACATCATTCTCGACACTCCACTGGCCAAAGTTGGCGGAAAAGGGCTGTTTGTGAAAGAGCTGGAACAGGCGATGCTGGACGGACGGGCTGACATTGCTGTTCACTCAATGAAAGACGTACCAGTTGAGTTTCCTGAAGGCCTGGGACTGGTGACCATCTGTGAGCGCGAAGACCCACGTGACGCTTTTGTCTCCAATCACTACGCCAGTATCAGCGAACTGCCACAAGGGGCAACCGTCGGCACATCCAGCCTGCGCCGCCAATGCCAGCTTCGTGCCATGCGCCCGGATTTGGTAGTAAAAGACCTGCGCGGTAACGTCGGCACCCGTCTGGGTAAACTGGATAACGGCGAGTATGATGCCATCATTCTGGCATCTGCGGGCCTGAAACGCCTTAACCTTCATGACCGTATCCGCAATGAAATCGAACCGGAAGAGATCCTGCCGGCGGTCGGTCAGGGTGCGGTCGGTATCGAATGCCGTCTGGATGATGAGCGTGTCCGCGCCTTGCTGGAACCGCTCGCTGACGCCAACACCACCTATCGTGTGTTGTGTGAACGTGCGATGAACAACCGCTTGATGGGAGGCTGTCAGGTGCCGATCGGCAGTTACGCCGAAATTCACGGCGACCAAATTCACCTGCGAGCGCTGGTCGGTGAACCTGATGGCAGCAAGATTATCCGCGGTGAAGTAACCGGCCCACTGGAAAAAGCCGAAGAACTGGGAACTGGCCTTGCAGAACAGCTGTTGGAAGACGGCGCCCGAGCCATTTTAGAAAAACTGTACCAGGACAACGTATGACCGTATTGGTGGTACGCCCTGCGCCAGCCTGCTATGAACTGGTGGAAGCCCTGAACCAATCAGGCATAAAGGCGCTGCCCGCGCCTTTGCTGTCTTTCTCTGAGGGTAAGGATCTCCCGGCCCTGACCAACATCTACACTCGCCTGCCATCAGGCAGCGTAGTTGTGGCAGTCAGCCCAAGGGCGATTGAATATACCCAGCAACAGTTTGATAAAGACAACACTCCATGGCGTGACGATTTACATTACGTGGCAGTCGGAGAAAAAACCGCGCAGGTATGGCTGGCTGAAAGCGGCATTAACGCCCTTCAACCGCCCACTGAAGACAGTGAGGGGATGCTTTCGCTGTCCGTATTTGGCGAACCTGAACACCTTGAAGTCCTCATCCTTCGCGGCAACGGTGGACGAGCACTATTAGGCAACACGCTCGCAAGCCAGGGGGCCAAGGTGCACTACTTTGAAGCCTATCAAAGACATTGGACCAGTGATTCCCTATTATCATTGGCAATGCAATGGCAGGCGGAAAATGTCGATACCCTGGTGATCACCAGCGGCGAACAACTTTCGCTTTTGTGTCAGACAATCTCAGAGAGCAACCAGCAATGGTTACGAGAATGCCATATACTGGTGCCTAGCAAACGGATTTACAATCAAGCAATTGGCCTTGGTTTTAATGCAATCAGATGTGTAAACAGCGCTTCAAACACCGCCCTGTTCCACGCATTAAACGAGATGATTAACTCGGGACATTCGGATGACAGACAATAATAAGACATCAGACACGGATAAAGACACGTCGGCGCCAGCATCCCCTACCGACAAGGAAACGCCCTCGTCGTCTTCCAGCACGATCGCCCAACCTGCCGCCAAATCCTCATCCGCAGGCACACCAGCAAACGGCGCCTCAACGTCTACTGCCACCCCTGTTAAAGAGAAAAAAGGCAGTAACACGCTTTCTTTACTGGCGATTGTGTTGGTAGTTGCCTTGGGTGGCGGTCTTTATTACCACAGCCACCAGCAAAGCGAACAGGTCAATGCCAACATCTCAATACTGACCGATGAAATCAGTGCCCTGAAATCTGCCCTGGCGCAAAGCGAGCAACAAAGCCAAGCCGCAGTAAAAAAAGCTATTCAGGATACCCAGGTGCTGATCGACCAGCAGGATACCACCATCAAAAGCCTGCAATCAGCGCTGGCTGATGTAAAAGGCCGCCGTCCCAATGACTGGCTGCTGGCAGAAGCCGATTACCTAGTAAACCAGGCCGCACGTAAACTCTGGCTCGAACATGACGCATTGACGGCAACGACCCTGATGCAAGATGCTGATCAACGTATCGCCGAGCTCAATGACCTGTCACTGACGCCTATCCGCCAGGCGATGGCAAAAGACATCCAGCAGCTGAAAGCGGTGAAGCGCATCGACCGTGATGGTATCGTCCTGCGTCTGAACTCGCTGCAACAAGAAGTGGACAGACTACCGCTGGCCAATGTCATCCTGCCAGAAGCTCAAGAAGTTGCACCACAGCAGGTCTCCGGCAATGTGGGTGACTGGCAGCAGAACCTGAAAACGTCGTTGGGCGACTTTGTCAGCCAATTCATCACTTACCGCAAGCGTGATGGTGACGTGATCCCACTGCTGTCCCCGGCGCAGACGTTTTACCTGCAGGAAAACCTGAAAGCGAAACTCGATCAGGCAGCCACCTCGGTATACCGGGAAAATGGCCGACTGTATGCAGAATCACTGAAAACGGCCAAAGAGTGGGCTGAACGTTTCTACAATCAGGAATCAAGCATTACCCAGAGTTTTATCGCTACTTTGACCAACCTCAGCCAGCAAACTATCGAAGTAAGTTACCCGGAAAACCTGGAGAGCCAGGCATTGATCAGTGATTTGCTTGACGAGCGCCTGCGCCGTAACCTGGCGCCATTGAGCGGGGAGCATGGCCAATGATAAAAATTCTCCTGCTGGTTATCGCGCTAATTGCAGGTCTGGTTGTCGGGCCGGATCTGGCCGGCAATCAGGGATATGTACTGATCTCAGCAGCGAACCAGACCATTGAAATGAGCGTTTCCACGCTGGTTATCCTGGTGGTGTTCGGGTTTGCCGCGCTGTTTATCCTCGAATGGCTGATCCGCAAACTGTTTTCCCTTTCAAGCTCTACCCGTGGCTGGTTTTCCGGCCGAAAAAATAAGAAAGCCCGGGTGCTGACCAATGAAGGCCTGCTAAAGCTCCTAGAAGGCGACTGGAAACAGTCCGAGAAGTTATTACTGAAGGGGGTTAACCACAGTGATGCACCGCTGCTGAACTACCTGGCTGCAGCAGAAGCGGCGCAGGGCCGCGGGGATATCGACAACCGTGACCGTTACCTGCAACAGGCAGCGGATTTTGGCATCGATAACCTCGCCACCGCGTTAACGCGAGCCAAACTCCAGTATCGCCAGGGCCAATACGAAGAAGCACTGGCAAGTCTGCAAGGATTGGTCGATGCCAACCCACGCAATCCAGTGTTACTGAGCCTGCTTAAAGACACTTACCTGAAACTTCAGGATTGGCAGGCATTGCTTCGCCTGATGCCCTCACTCAAACGTGTGAAAGCCGTCAGCGAGGCAGAAGCAGAAAGGCTGGAGCTAAAGGCGGAATGTGGCCTGATGGCCCATATTGCGACCCAGAAAGGCAGTGACGGCCTGTTGGCCCACTGGAACAGCCTGAGCCGCTCAGCCCGCCAGCAACCCAAACTGATTGGTTGTCTGGTGAAGCAGCTTATCGCCCGCAAAGCAGACTCCGAGGCCTATATTATCCTGCGCGAGAACCTGAAAAAGCACCCGGATGAAAGCCTGATTTCGCTGGTGCCTGAGCTGTCGTTGCCCGATTATCATCCCGCGATCCTGAAACTTCAGGACGTGTTGCGCTACAACGAAAACAATCCGGTAACCCACAGCGCTCTGGGACAACTCTATTTCCGTGAAGGTAAATGGGCTGAGGCGCGTACCCACTTTGAGAAAGCGCTCGATATCCGACCAGACGTATCCGATTATGCTTGGCTGGTTGACACACTGGAAAAACTGAATGACCCCAGTGCCGCCAACCACCTTTCCCGCGAAGCGCTCAAACTGGCTCTGCCTCACAAAGAGTGAGGCACTCCACGCATAAAAAAACGCCCAGAGAGGCGTTTTTTTATGCACAATTTCCAATAGATGAACTAAAAGCAATCCATTGTGTTTCAAGCTGTTAATAATGATTAACGGCTATTTATCATCCATTGTTAAGACAATATCACTGTTATCAAATAGGCAGGTGAAAATTTTCGCCGGATGACGTTATTCATCAATTTGCATGCATTTAGCAAATAATGATGGCTAACCAAACCGGTATTGCCAATCCCTTTAGTAAGTGAGCCCGCCCATCATGGATATGCTACCCTGGATCTTGGTATCAGGCCTGTTAGTGTCAGTTGTGACTGGCCTGCTGACAGTTTTGTTGGTAAAAGGCATGGAATAATCCAGAACCTGTTCCCCCACGCCTCCTTTGCGGAGGCGTTTTAGTTTCTGGCAGCGGCAAGCGTCACACCCTTAGCGCATCGCCGCTTTCACATACACATCAAAACGGTTTTTCTTGGTCGTTATCTGAGTCGATGGGGTTTTCCCGGCAAGGAAGCCAGCATAGTCCGGCCGCTTGACCACGACACGCTTGGTTGCCAGTGTATACGCAGGTTCATACAGACTATCCGCGTCATTATCTGCCCCCACCAGTGACTGGAATACCCGCATCTCTTTTTTCACCAATGCCGATTTTTTCTTGTGGGGATACATGGGATCAAGATACACCACGTCCGGCCGCACCAGCTCCTCCCCTTGCTCAACAAGCTTTACCAGCGTGTCATGGCTGGATGCATGCAGCAAAGACAAGCGTTCACTCACCCAACTCCCGATTTCCGGATCGGCCTTGGCTCGTGCGAGGCCATCATCCAATAGCGCCGCGACCACAGGGTGGCGTTCCACCATCTGTACCTTGCAACCAAGGGAAGCCAGCACAAAAGCGTCACGCCCAAGCCCTGCTGTGACATCCAACACGGAAGGTGTCGCGCCTTTGTTAAGCCCCACCGCTTTGGCGATCGACTGGCCTTTGCCGCCACCAAACTTACGGCGGTGGCCGACTGCACCGCCGACCAGATCGACAAACACAGCCCCCAGCTTGGGCTCATCCCGTTTACGAAGTTCAAGTTGGTTTGGGGTCAATACCAGCGCAAACAACGCGTTGTCATCATGAGTCAGTCCCCAGCGTGTGGCTATTTCTTTGAGGGTATCAGCGCGTTCTGGCGCTTCGCAGGTTAAAGCTATCTGCACCTGAGTTCTCCGGTGTAATTCTCGCCCAGAGTATACCCGTAAACCGGATTCAGGTGCAGGGACTGTTGATGAAAGGAGTCATGCTTCAGCACGATCGGTGACAATTGCGCTCAGCCGCGCTGACTCTGTCAGGATCACCTCTTCCATCGGTTTGGGCACACTGAAGTGATAGCCTTGGGCATAATCGACTCCAAGGGAGCACAGGCGCATCAGGATGGCATCATTTTCCACAAATTCAGCGACCGTTTTCTTGCCCATCTTGGTTGCCAGCTCATGGATAGCACGGACCATGACATAGTCGGCTTCATCATCAGCAATATCACGCACAAACTGGCCATCAATCTTGATGATATCCACCGGCAGGCGCTTGAGATAACCAAACGAGGACAACCCCGACCCAAAGTCATCCAATGCAATGGAGCAGCCCAGTTGCTTGAGCTTGGTAAACAGCCCTATTGCATCACTGAGGTTACCGATAGCGGCAGTTTCAGTGATCTCCAAACTGATGGACGAACTGGGGATAGTGCTGGTTTTCAGTGCTTCAAGCAGGAAGTGGATAAAGCCTTCATCGCTCATGGAACGCCCGGAAAGGTTGATAGACACCATGCCGACGACATCTACATGCTCGGGGTGGCGGTCAAACCATCCCAGGGTCTTTTCAATCACCCGCTTATCAATCATATGGGCCATATTGAAACGTTCTGCAGCGGGGATAAATTGGCCCGGTGGCACATAGTTACCCTCATTGTCACGCATTCTCACCAATACCTCAAAATAGAGCTTCTCTTCGAGGTTGGCGTTGACACTGACAATAGGCTGGGCATAGACCTCGAAACGATCTTCAGCGAGTGCCTCATGAATTTTGCTGACAAAGGACATCTCGCGCTCATGCCGGCGAAGTTCCTGATCGTCCGGACGATACAGGTGCACCCGGCTACGCCCCTCATGCTTGGCAGCATAACAAGCTGTATCAGCCTGTGCATGCACCTGTTGCGGCGTGCTGGCGGTTTTATCCAGCATACGGATACCCACCGAGCAACCCAGTGCCAGACGGGTATTTTTCCAATAGAAGTCAAGCTCACTCAGGGTGTCCAGAATACGTTTTCCCTGTTCGAGGGCCTGCTGCTCATTGCAGTCATAGCAAATCACGGCGAACTCGTCCCCACCAAGGCGGGCCAGGGTTGCGCCAATGGGCAGCGACTCACGCAGTATCTGCGCGGTCTGCTTCAATGCCTCATCCCCCGCTTCATGGCCTACGGTGTCGTTTATCACGCGGAACTGGTCAAGGTCGATATAAAACAAGGCATGAACCACACCGTTTTCCTTCAATGTGCCCAGCACATCCACCAGCCGGGCTTCAAAGTAGTTTCGGTTCAGCAATCCGGTTAAAAAGTCATGCTGCGCCTGATAGCGAAGTTGCTGCTCCATGCGGCGGTTTTCAGTGATGTCTTCCCCGACCAACAACAACTGCGACTGCACCAGCGTCGAGCGGACACTTTCCCGGACCCAGCGCTCGCTGCCATCACTGGTGCGGTAGCGAATTTCACGCCGGCGAATACCAAAGCGCTCACGGTGTTTGCCATTTAACAGGCTGCGTGGCGGCGGACTGCCATCGGCGTAGAAATCCGTCACCTTGTGTCCAAGCATGTGGTGCTTGGAAAATCCCAGCCATTCAGTAGCGCACTGGTTAACAGACTGGATACGCGACTGTTGGTCAATGGTCAGCAGCATCACCGGTTGCTGCTCATAGAGCATGCGGTATTCCACTTCGCTGCGCTGCAATTTTTGCTCGGCGAGTTTTCGCTGGCTGATATCACGCGCTTCAAACAGGATTTGAGCATCAGCATGGCTATGCTCTGGCAGGGCTTTAAGTGCCACATCTAAAATCACTTCATTTTGCTGATCCGACAGCAGGCACACTTCAAACCGGCTCACCTGTCCTTCAATCAGTGATTCAAGATGGATTTTCAGCCGATCGCCGCTGAGCCACTCAGGCCACCGACAAAGTGGCAGAAATCCCCGGCAGGCATGTTCGGGGAAGAGTCGCTGGAAAGCGCCGTTCGCCGATACTACCCGCCCGTGGTCATCCAACAAGGCAATATATTGATGGCTCTGGTCAAAAACCTCTTTAAACAGGGCCCGGCTTTGTGCCAATGCCCGCTCATCCTTTTTCTGACGGTTCATGTGTTTTGCCAGGATTCCGATAATCACCAAAGCAATTGCCATCATAGCCAGGCTACTGAGTATCGCATCACGGTTGGCCTGCCAAAACGGTGGCGGCTTGTTGACAATCACCGCATCAGGGAACTGTCCTACATCGATACGATGCTCACGGGCTGCTGCGTATTCAAACATCATTTGGTTGGCATCGACGACAATGGCTGACATTGCCCCACTTTCGAGTGCTTCTACCAGCAACCCTGCCTGCACTTCCCCATGGTGCGTAGCATCAACCATAATGCCGCCAATGACTCCATATGACAGCATAAAGCTGTTTGCCCCATACACCGGCACCTTGGTGGATGCGATCACCTGGGTCAGCAGATCGCCATGTTCCATAAACGCGCCATTGGCATCTTTAAAAAAAGAAACAAACAGCACCACATCTCCGTCTTCCAGTGTGCCAACCTTTTCAACCAGCCCATCAAAACTAATTTGATGCAAGCGGCGGATCTCGACTCCTTGATCAGGAAACACCTTTAACTGGCGATCAATGGCCTGCCAATACTGACGGCTTGAATAAGCATCATCCAGCGCAATCCACACCCGCTCAGTTTGTGGGTGAAGTTGTTTTATCAGGGTGACATTGTCCGGCACATTGATGAGCTCCTCGACCCCACTTAACATTTCAATGTTGTCATACAGCCCGGAGCCGGTGCTGTTGAGCCCCGAAAACACCACCGGAATGGTCCCGATTTCATCCGCCAGTTCATTCACCAGCCACAGCGCAGCATTGTCAGTGGTCAGGATGGCGTCATAATGGTGTTCCTGAAAACGGGCGAGGTAGAGGCGTTTCAGCTCAATATGGTAGTCAAAAGATTGGATGCGTTTGGTATCGAGGTAGGTGTGCTCCACCTCAATATTTTTACCTTGCACGCCCTGTTCAATGCCATTCACCAGCGATTCAGTCCAGAAAAAGTCAGGATGGTAGGAATGGATAGCAAGCACCTTGTAGGCCGCAAAAACTACGCCGGTTTGAAAAAACAGCACACTGAAAATTAGCCACTTAAGTATTTGGCACATAGTAATAAAGTAAAGTTTTCTCAAACCGGTTACAGTAATAAGACACGGTATTGGGAAGGCTATCAATTGGTCAAGTTTCATGCACGGAAACTGCGGGTAACATGGAGTTTAGTGAATAACAATGACTGAAATTGCAAAATTAGATGATTTAGATCGCCAAATTCTGCGCACCCTGATGGCAGATGCCAAAGTGCCCTATGCTGAAATGGGAAAGCGGTTTTCCGTCAGTCCCGCCACGGTGCACGTGCGGGTAGAAAAAATGAAAGCGGCAGGCATCATCACCGGCACGGAAGTCTTGGTGAACACCAAGGCACTGGGCTATGACGTATGCTGTTTTATCGGCATTAACCTCTATGCCGCCCGGGATTACCATTCAGCCCTGGAAAAGCTGCAACAGCTTGATGAGGTGGTGGAAGCCTATTACACCACCGGTGCCTACAATATTTTCGTCAAACTTATGTGTCGCTCGATAGAGGAGCTGCAATATGTGCTGATTGATAAGTTGCAGGCCATTGATGAAGTGCAGTCCACTGAAACCCTGATTTCGCTGCAAAATCCAATCAAGCGTAATGTGTCGCCGTAAAGCAAGATTACGCGTCTACCAAGGTCATGTTTGATAGCAACAAAAAATGCCAGCATATCGCTGGCATTTTTGCTCAGTAAACACTGATTATTCCGCGCTTTCCTGGTTTGGCAATTCAGGGATATCCATTTGCTGCTCTTCAGCCAGCCAACGGGCCACATCCTTGGCGAAATAAGTCAGGATGCCATCCGCACCGGCACGCTTGAAACACATCAGCGATTCCATCACAGTTTTGCGCTCATCCAGCCAGCCGTTCATTGCTGCGGCTTTGTGCATCGCGTATTCGCCGGACACCTGATAAGCAAACGTCGGCACTTTCAGTTCACTCTTCACCCGGCGAACCACGTCCAGATACGGCATGCCCGGTTTCACCATCACCATGTCCGCGCCTTCGTTAACGTCCATCGCCACTTCATGGATGGCCTCGTCGCTGTTAGCCGGATCCATCTGATACGTTTTCTTATCGCCGCCTTTAAGGTTCGCCGCAGAACCGACGGCATCTCGGAACGGGCCATAGTAGGCTGACGCATACTTGGCAGAATACGCCATGATCTGGGTGTGGATGTAACCGGCCTCTTCCAGTGCGTCACGGATAGCACCGATACGGCCATCCATCATGTCTGACGGGGCAACGATATCTGCCCCTGCTTCTGCGTGAGACAGCGCCTGCTTGATCAGCACCTGGGTGGTTTCATCATTCAGCACATAGCCGTCTTCGTCGGTCAGGCCATCCTGGCCGGACAGAGTGTACGGGTCAAGAGCGACATCCGTGATCACCCCCATTTGCGGCACATGCTCTTTTAACAGACGCACCGCACGCTGTACCAAACCTTCCGGATTATGTGCTTCGTCTGCCGTTGCGGACTTGAATTCTTTCGGCACTACCGGGAACAGGGCAATTGCTGGCACACCCAGTTTTGCCAGGTATTCCGCTTCATACAGCATCAGGTCAATAGACAGGCGCTCAATACCCGGCATGGATTCCACCGCCTCACGGCGGTTCTTTCCCATCAGGATGAACATCGGGTAGATCAGATCGCTGGCTGACAGCTGGTTTTCCGCCACCAGACGGCGGCTAAAATTATGTTTGCGCAGACGGCGCAGACGACGGGCCGGAAATGCGCCCTGAATGGATACGGTCACGGTACCCTCCTTAATCCAAGTGCGTTAGTAGCGTCGCATGCATCATAGCGGTTACAGGCCAAAGAATCGACGGCTGTTGAGGATGGTTTGTGTGATCAACTGCTCAGTGTCCTGTTGCCGTAATGCAGCAATTTGTGACGCGACATGCGGCAGATAGCAAGGTTCGTTACGGCGCGATTTGGGTTTCGGCTTGAGATCGCGTGGCAACAGATACGGCGCGTCGGTTTCAATCATCAGCCTGTCATCCGGGATCAGCGGTACCATCGCACGAAGCGCCTCACCACGCCGCTCATCGCAAACCCAGCCGGTAATGCCAATATAGAGCCCCGCCTCCAGACAGTCTTTCAGCTCCCCTTCCGAGCCGGTAAAACAATGCAGCACCGCCCCCGGTAATTTATCCAAGTACGGAGACAGTATCGCCATAAACCGCTCGTGGGCGTCGCGACAGTGCAGAAATACCGGTATACGGAGTTCGACGGCAAGTTTCAACTGCGCTTCAAACACCGCCTCCTGTTGTGGACGGGGTGAAAAATCGCGGTTAAAGTCCAGACCACACTCCCCGATTGCCACCACCTGCGGCTCACGGGCCAAAGCCCGGATTGTCGGCAAGGATAAATCGTCAACTGTTTTGGCATCATGGGGATGTACCCCGGCAGTAGAATAGGCAAAACCCGGCATAGTTGCTGCCAGTGCTGCAGCTTCAGGGCTCGACTGGAGATCGGTGCCGGTCAGCACCATCGCCGTAACACCCGCTTCTTTGGCACGTGCGACCACCTCTTCTCTGTCTGTATCAAACTGACTGTTTGTCAGGTTAACGCCGATATCTATCACTGAAAATCCTTGTTTTTTACTGGCAGATCAGGGGCCAGAATAAGAAAAAGCCAGTGTGTCACTGGCTTTATACACTATCACGACCAGGATCTGTTGACCCTAAGGTTAGCCCTGGCTTTGCTCTTCACTTTCGCCGTTTTCATCATCGCGCGGCTTATAAAAACGCGAGAAGAAAAGACCTACCTCAAACAACAAGCACATGGGGATCGCCAACAGGGTTTGCGAAATGATATCCGGCGGTGTCAGCAGCATCCCTACCACAAACGCCGCCACAATGATATAAGGGCGTTTTTGGCGCAGATCATCAGGCTCTACCGCACCGGTCCAGGTCAGCAACAGAATCGCCACTGGGATCTCAAACGCCAGGCCGAAGGCCATAAACAGTGCCAGGATGAAATCCAGATAACTGGCAATGTCTGTGGCTATCTGCACATCAACCGGCGCAATTGAGGTGAAAAAGCCAAACACCAGCGGAAATACCACAAAGTAGGCAAAAGCCACACCGCAGTAAAACAGCAGCGAGCTGGATGCCAACAACGGCAGAATCAGGCGTTTTTCATGCTTATACAAGCCCGGCGCCACAAACGCCCAGACCTGATAAAGGATCATTGGCACGGCAATAAACACAGACACCACCAGTGTCAGCTTGATTGGCGTGAAGAAGGGCGACGCCACATCCGTTGCAATCATGCTGGTGCCTTCCGGCAGCTGGGAAACCAACGGCTCGGAGACAAAGGTGTAGATGTCATTGGCAAAATACACCAACCCCATGAACACCACCAGCACAGCCAGTAATGCACGGAGCAGGCGATCTCTCAGCTCAGTGAGATGGCTGATGAGTGGTTGGGTATCTTCAACAGATGACATAGTTTCTCGATAAAAACTGGAGCCCGGATACAACCTTACTCGGTTTTATCCTTGGTGGGGCTAGAAGCATTGGCAGTATCGGCAGTGTCACGCTTATTAGCACTTGGCTTATTAGTGCTTGAATAAGGGCGTTGCACATCCTCGGCTGCTTTTTTTAGCTCATCGACAGACTGTTGCAGATCCGGCGACAGGTTTTTCATGCCCATCTGCTCGGCTTTTTTCAGGTTTTCCTGCAGCTCCTGGATTTTGAGCTCTTGTTCAAGCTCATCACGCACAGAGCCAGCCATCCGGCGAGCAGCACCGACCCAACGGGAGACATTGCGGATAGCCACAGGTAAACGTTCAGGGCCGAGCACCACCAGACCGACAACGGCGATCAGGATCAGCTCCCAAAAACCGATATCAAACACGGATTATGCCTGCTCTTTATCTTTCGCTTCGCTTTTTTGCGCAGTGTTAGTGCTTTTCTCTTCCAGTTTTTCCTGGCCGAAGTCAGCGTCTTTCTTGTCGTCCTTATCATCGTCAGACATGGCTTTTTTGAAGCCTTTGATGGCCGATCCCAAGTCACCGCCGATGTTACGAAGTTTCTTGGTTCCGAACAGAAGAATAACGATAACGGCAATGATAAGCAGTTGCCAAATACTAATACCACCCATGCTAATGATACCTCTGCGTTATGTGGTGAATAAACAAGCCAACGGATTCTATTTGCTCAATGTTACAGTTTGTTTGCTGCAATTTACTTGTTAAATGCGCGCCAGGCAAATAACCAGCTAAACAACGCGGTTGCACCTGTGATCTGAGGCAAAACCTCGACCTGATTACTGTAAAGTATGGCAGATGTCACCAACAATGTAGCGCCGATCCCCATCAGGAAACGGGCGCGATTTTGTTGCTTACGTGCCTGCATAAACTCCCGGTACATGGCATCCATACGCTGGTTGACCTGACGCCCTTGCTTTAAGCTATCGTACACCAACTCTGGCAGTTCCGGCAGTTTCTCCGCCCAGAATGGCGCTTTTTCTTTGATCGCGTTAATCACCGCCTGCGGCCCAACCTGACGCGACATCCAGTCTTCAAGGAATGGTTTAGCGGTATCCCATAAATCCAGTTGCGGATAAAGCTGGCGCCCCAACCCTTCCACGTAAAGCAGTGTTTTTTGCAACAGCACCAGTTGTGGCTGCACTTCCATATTAAAACGTCGTGCCGTGTTAAACAGGTTCAGCAACACATGACCAAAGGAAATTTCACACAGCGGCTTTTCAAAAATGGGTTCACAGACAGTGCGGATGGCAAACTCAAACTCATCAACATTGGTGTCATGCGGCACCCAGCCAGAATCGACATGCAGTTCTGCTACTTTACGGTAATCACGGTTAAAGAAGGCGAGGAAGTTTTCCGCCAGATAGCGCTTATCTTCGCGGTTCAGTGTGCCGACAATGCCGCAATCAAGACCTATCCACTGCGGGTCTTTCGGGTGATCGTAGGAGACAAACACATTGCCAGGGTGCATGTCGGCATGGAAGAAGCTGTCGCGGAACACTTGGGTGAAAAAGACCTGCACACCCCGTTCCGCCAGCAGTTTTAGATCAGTACCGTTGGCTTTTAACCCTTCAATGTCAGAAACCTGAATACCATAGATACGTTCAGACACCATCAGTGACTGACGGCAATAATCGCTGAACACTTCCGGCACATAGAGAATGTGGTCGTTTTCGAAGTTGCGGCGAAGCTGGATGGCATTAGCCGCTTCGCGCATCAAATCCAACTCATCAAGCAGGGTCTTTTCATATTCACGCACCACTTCGACCGGCTTGAGACGTCTGGCCTCAGGCAGGAAACGGGCGACAATACGCGCCATGCGGTACATGAGTTTGATGTCGGCCTGAATGACAGGAAGGATGTCAGGACGGATAACTTTCAGCACCACCTCACGACCGTTTTCTTTCAGTGTCGCAGTGTGAACCTGGGCAATCGAGGCGGATGCCAGCGGCGTTTCACTGAAATCATCGAACCAGTTTTCCAGCGGGCCGCCGAGGGCTTTTTCCATCTGTGCCTTGGCAAGCTTGCCATCAAACGGCTCGACCTGATCCTGAAGCATCGCCAGTTGGTCCGCGATGGCTGGCGGAAACAGATCGCGGCGGGTCGACATCATCTGGCCAAACTTGATCCACACCGGTCCTAGCTCCTGCAATGCCAGACGCAGGCGTTCACCAAGTTGCTTCTCAGGATGACGATTTTTCATCCAAAACAGCATTTTGCGCATCAGTTGTGGGCCGCGGGTAATCGGCTGGTCCGGCAGCAGCTCATCCAGTCCGTAGCTAAGCTGGACCTGGGTGATTCTGTACAGGCGGCGGATTTCGCTCGGGGTCATATGTTCGCCACCTCAGCCAGTTTCTTCTCAATCGCATCAAGACGGGCAGATAAACGGGATGCCTGGCTTTGCACGTCATCAACCTGATCAGCAAAATAGGCCACTTCCAGCGCACCCGGCGCCAGGCGCCACTCCTCCACGACCAATTCCCCAACATAACGCTGGTTACGCTCGGTCATCTGTTTGAGAAACGCCAGCCCTTGCTGCGCGCCACGCACCAGGGTGTGCGCTACCACATCCCCGGTGTAATGGGATAGCCATTCAGCGATATCCGGGTTGAGGCCGTTCAGGAGGCTGGAAAATTGCTGCGCGACATCGATGTCGCCTTCCAGATGCAGTTTGTCCTGCTTGATAAGCCGGGTCAGGTTGGCCTTGTCTTTAAGCTGTGGCGCAACCGATATCGCCATCGCCAGATCGCAGTCAGCTTCGCCTTCAAAATCCGCCAACACATCAATCTGCTGGCTGAACACAAACACCAGCTGTTTGTTGATGTCGGTCAGGCGCACGCGCAGCACGTTGCCTTTCAGCCTCGCCAAGCGTTTCTGGCTTTCCGCATCCTGTTTCAGCAGTGTATTGAGGCTGGTTTCAACCATGGCGGTAACGAACGGGTCTAATGGCATCCCTTATCCCTCAGAACTTGTAGCCGCGGTGAAGAGCTACAATGCCACCGGTCAGGTTAAAATATTTGGTTTGTTCAAAACCGGCCTCTTCCATCATGCCTTTGAGGGTCTCCTGATCCGGGTGCATGCGGATGGACTCTGCCAGATAGCGGTAGCTTTCACTGTCATTGGCAATGATTTCACCCATTTTGGGCAGCAGGTGGAACGAGTAGGCATCGTAGACTTTTGACAGCGGCTCAATAGTGGGTTTGGAGAACTCAAGGACCAGCAGGCGGCCACCCGGCTTCAGCACACGGTACATCGAGCGCAGCGCCTTGTCTTTGTCGGTGACATTGCGAAGGCCAAAACCGATGGTGATACAGTCGAAATAGTCATCAGGGAACGGCAGTTCTTCCGCATTGGCCTGCACGTAATTCACGTTGCCGACAATGCCCAGATCGCGCAGTTTATCGCGGCCCACGTTCAGCATCGAGTTGTTGATGTCAGCCAGTATCACCTGGCCTTTCTCCCCCACAATGCGGGAAAATTTGGCGGTCAGATCGCCGGTTCCCCCTGCGAGATCCAACACGCGCTGGCCTGGACGCACGCCACTACAATCAACAGTAAAACGTTTCCAGATACGATGAATACCCATCGACATCACATCGTTCATGATGTCGTACTTTGCCGCTACACTGTGGAAGACGTTAGCAACCATCCCGACCTTTTCATCTTTGGCGACTGTTTTGAAGCCAAAGTGGGTGGTATCCTGATCTGCGTCTTTCATCACGCCCTGTGTCATATCTGTCATTATTAACCCCTGAGTAACACCGGGCCGGAAAGAAGAAAACGCCCGATATTTTTGCGCTTAGTGTACTTTACATACTCAAACAACCACAAGAAACGCGTAATGCGTCAACTAACAACCTGGTCAATCCTTTGAAACCGGCAATGCCTCCACATCGTCATCCAGTGCATCACCCGATGCATCCCTTCCCAGCATGGTGGGACTGATGTCACGTTTCACTTCTACTCCCAGGGATTTAAAGCTCTCGACCTGACGCAAAATATTACCGCGACCACTGGACAGTTTATTCACCGCATTCTGGTAGCTGTCAGATGCCTTATCCAGCGCAACACCCATGGCTTCCATGTCAGCAACAAACAGGCGGATTTTGTCGTACAGCTTGCCTGCTTTGTCGGCAATCAACCGGGCATTCTGGTTTTGGTGCTCGTAGCGCCAGAGGTTGTTGATGGTGCGCAGTGCCACCAGCAAGGTGGTTGGGCTGACCAGCATGATATTGTGGTCGAGCGCCTCACGGATCAGGGAAGGCTCGGCTTCAATGGCTATCTGGAACGCAGGCTCAACCGGAATAAACATCAGCACATAGTCGAGGCTCTGAATACCGTGCAGTTGGTGGTAATCCTTGCGCCCCAGACCCCGGATATGGCTGCGGATCGCCGCAATGTGTTCACGTAGGGCACCGTCTCTGTCCGCCAGGGAATCCGCATGGAAATAGCGCTCATAGGCCACCAGAACCATCTTGGCATCGATCACCACGTCTTTCCCCTGCGGCAGGCGCACAATCACATCCGGTTGATAACGCTTGCCGTGCTCATTCTCCAGACTGACCTGGGTGTGATATTCATGCCCTTCGCGCAGACCGGATTCTTCCAGAACACGGGCCAGTACTACCTCCCCCCAGTTGCCCTGTTGCTTGTTGTCCCCTTTCAGCGCCTGAGTCAGGTTGACAGCCTCTCGGGTCATGGCTTCGTTCAGCTGCTGGAGGTTTTTGATTTCATGCACCAGGGTGTGACGCTCTTTGGCCTGTTCACCAAAGCTGTCGGTGACCTGTTTACGAAAACCTTCCAGTTCATTTTTCAATGGGCCCAGCAAGGACTCAAGGCTCTGCCGGTTTTGCTCATCCACAGTGCGGGTTTTGTGGTCAAAGACTTTGTTGGCCAGTGCTTCAAACTGGATACGGAGACGCTCTTCAGCCCCTTCCAGCAGTTTGATTTTAGCTTCTGCCGCCTCGAGCTGTTCTTCGGTGCGGGCCTGCTGCTCACGCAAGGTTAACGCCAGCGCAGCGTTGGCTTCGCGCAGGTGCTCGACCGTTTCAGCCAGATCGGCTTTCTCGGCACGCAAGGTTTCCATCTGGCGCAGTTTTTCTGCAGCGGCAGCAAGTTTACCGTATTGAGTGCGAAGCTCTGAACTGAGGCGATCACGTTCCAAGTCCATGTCATCCAACTCATCCTGCAACGACTGGTTTTGATGTTTCAGCCTGGCGATTTCTGCCTGGCTCAACCTGTCATCCGCGTCCCGTTGTTGCTGGTAAAGCTCGCGCTGGTTGCGCTGTGCCAGGCGGTAATATCCCCCGCCCAGCATCGCGGTGATACCTGCACCAGCGCCTGCTGCCAACCATACCAGACTGTCTGAAAACAGCGCTTCAAGTTGCATGCTGTTTACCTTTTATATCAATGATCTCATTGCCTCTCAGGCTAAATAGATACTGGATAAATGTCCAGCTTTTCTATTGCGCAGAAATTGCTCTAGACTGCCGGATTCTTTCCCTCTTTTGGACACGTATTTTCTATGAATGACCGCCTTGCGATAGGCTACGGATTGGCTGCGGTATTGCTTTGGTCAACCGTCGCGACGGCTTTTAAAATCACCCTCAGTTATATGACACCTATCCAGATGCTGGCTGCGGCGAGCGTGGTGTCAGCAATCTCCCTGGCTGCGGTCGCGGCCTGGCAGGGAAAATTGCACCTGCTAACATCTACGTTTATGACAAGGCCGCTCTATTACCTGATGCTCGGCCTGATTAACCCGTTGATGTATTATTTGGTGCTGTTTAAAGCCTACGATTTGCTCCCTGCATCCCTTGCCCAACCACTCAATTACAGCTGGGCGATCACTCTGACACTGATGGCGGCACTGTTTCTGGGGCAGAAAATTCGCAAGCAGGACTGGGTTGCTGCGACACTGGGCTATGCTGGCGTGGTAGTAATTGCTACTAAAGGGAATATTCTCGGGTTGCAGTTCGACAGCCCCCTAGGCGTGGGATTGGCATTGCTCTCCACGGTGTTGTGGGCAGGGTACTGGATTTTGAACGCAAGAAACCAAGCCGATCCGATCATCGGATTACTGCTTGGTTTTCTTCTCTCTTTACCATTTTCAGTCGGACTTAGCCTTTACACCAGTGAGTGGAGCGGTATTCCCTGGCAGGGCTGGGCGGCGGTGACTTATGTGGGTCTGTTTGAAATGGGCATCACCTTTGTGCTTTGGCTCAATGCCATGAAACTTGCCACGAACACCGCCAAAATCAGTAACCTGATCTTTCTTTCACCGTTTATTTCGCTGATCTTACTGTCACACATCATTGGCGAACACATTCATCCCACGACCTTAATCGGTTTAGTCATGATTGTGGCAGGTTTAGTGGTTCAGCAGTGGAAAGGAAAATAACACGGGTTAAGCACAGCGCTGCGTGAGATATTCGCGCAGCTCATCGACAGAAATTCCGTCGTTGGCCAACGCCTGCGCCAATTCACGAACGCGCTCACCACGGCGTTCTTCTATCACTTTGTTAAATTGATGTACCAGCTCACGAAGGCCACTGATGGGAACCTGCCGTGCAGCGCTTTTTACACGCTCTTCACTCATGCCACTTAATTCAGTGAGCAACTTACCAAACATCATTTTTTCTGGCGATTCATCTAACATCTCCAGATAACGCGCCAATTCGATTGTCGACATCGACATAATAGTTAACTGCCTGTGTATTTTTATTTATTTACGAAGGCGTGTTTGGGTGCCCCGCACCATGCGTACAGCCCAGACACGGGTTGATTTGAAAATTTCGCCCTTTAATTATACTTCCCAAGCCAAATAATCAACAAAAAATACCCGTTAATGAGCAATTAACGGGCAAATAGTTGGAATAACGGTTGTCGAGACCGTCGCGCTATACGCGTCTAATAATGTATTTAGAAAACGGTTTACACTTCAGCGGTATGCCACCGCTTCCCTTTGGACGACCAAAGCAGCAAAAGGCCCGGTGCAAGCAACAACATGTGGAACACCAACAGGTGTGGCTCGGACAGGCCTGCACGCTGGGTGAGGCTGACCAACACACCGGAGCCACTCATCTGGAAAAGACCCAGTAGCGCTGCGGCAGTGCCTGCGCGCTGTCCAAACGGCTCCAGCGCTTTCCCGGCAGCCGACCCCAAAACCCAGGCAAAGCCAAAGGATGCGAAGAAAACCGGCACCATAAACGCCCAGGCCTGCTGGATGCCACTTAATCCCGCCATGACACCCCCTGCACACACCAGCATCAACATACCGGCATTCAGGGTTTTACGGCTGCCGATTTTATCCATCAACGTTGGCGTGGTCATAGACGCGGTGATATTCAGTGCCGCATTGACACTGAACCACACAGTAAACTGCTCCATGGTCAACCCCAGGCCGTTGATAAGGCGCACCGGTGCCGACGTGACGTAAGCAAGAATGACAGACATCGCCAGCATGCACAGCAATGCGTGGTACACAAATACCGGCTCTTTCAGCACCTGCCAATAACGCGATGGGCTCAACAGTGAACCACTGCTGTCTGTATCGGCCGGGCGGGTTTCACGGAACAGGGTCAAGACCAGCACCAGCGCCACCAGCGCGTACGCCATCATAAAGCTGAAGTTTGACCGCCAGCCAAACTGGGCAGTCAGCCACGCCCCAAGCAGCGGGGCCAATGCCGGAATAAAGCAGATAGCGCCATTCAGGTAGCTGATCATCTGGCCACTTCGTTTACCGCCAAAGCTGTCACGCACGGCGGCAAAGGCACACACCGAGGTTGCACAGGCACCGGCCCCCTGCATCAAACGGGCCACCAGCAATGCATCCAGAGACGTGGCCAGCCAGGCAAACGCCGAGCTCAGGCAGTAAATCACAATACCGCCAATGGCGACCGGACGGCGGCCAAAGCGGTCTGCCAGCGGTCCTGCCAGTACCTGGCCAAGGCCCAGGCTCACCAGAAACCAGGAAATGGTGTCCTGGATACGGACTGCTGACACATCAAATTCCGCCGCCATCGCAGGCATCGCCGGCAGATAAATATCAATCGCCAGCGGGCTAAACAGCACCAGCAGCACCATCAGTGCCACTAAACGACTGTCAGGTTTTAAAGAATGGGAAGACATGACGTTCTCCTTATTATTTGTCGCGCAGTCTAGTGGGATTTTGATATGAATGAAAATGGTTTATAGTCAGGTCAGACATTCCTGATTGGAATAACTAAGAATGAACCTCAGTCAATTGCTCCGCTACGATCTCAGTCTGCTTATTTGCCTCCACGTCTTGCTGGAAGAGTGCAACGTCACCCGCACGGCACAACGTCTGCATCTCAGCCAGTCAGCAGTCAGCAAAAACCTAGCCAAACTTCGCCATCAGTTTGGCGACCCTCTGTTTAACCGATCTTCACGGGGGCTCCACCCAACCCCGAAGGCACTGTCACTCAAACCCGGACTGAAAAGCCTGCTGAGCCAAATTGAAGGCTTGACGGTGTCAGATGATTTCAACCCTGCCACCAGCGACCGGCGCTTTCATTTCGCTCTGGTAGAAAGTGCCTATCCCCTGCTGCTGCCGCGTTTTTTAGGGGAAATTCTCGATGCAGCGCCTTCTATTACACTGGATACCCAGGCCTGGAGCGGACAGACCTTTGATGCCCTTGCCCGCGGAGAAGTGGATTTCGGTATCACAGGGAAAGACCTCAACCCGGCGGATGCCATGCTGACCCTGATGCCGCCGAAAGGCATCATCTATGAAGAGCTGTATCAGGATGAGCAGCGGGTAATTGTACGCAAAGACCATCCGGTATTAGGGAAGAAGTGGGATTTAGACACCTACCTTAAACAACGCCATGTGCAGGTACGCTGTGATGGCAGCGATCGCTGGCTGCTGGATTACAAGCTTGCTGAACGCGGCATAGAAAGGGACATCGCCATGTATGTGCCGGATTTCAACAGTGCTGCTAGCCTGTGCACCCATACCGATTTGGTATTCACCGCGCCATCGCACTTCGCGGCGGCGGTTGCAAAACAGCTTAATTTACAGGTATTGACGCTGCCAACACCGCTTCCTCCCATGGCATATACCCTGTTCTGGCACCAGAGCCAGCAAGGCGATCCCGGCCATTCCTGGCTGAGGCAGCTCATTATTTCGCGCTGTCGCCATATGACAGAAATTGCAGCGGCAGGTGAAAACAGATAGCTTAACTATTCAATCACTACACACGATCACCAAGAAGGACCAAGAATGCACGCCATTATTGCTGAGCGCGTCGAGGCATTGCGACGCTGGCTGGACGATCAGGCACTGGACGCACTGATCATTCCTCACGAAGACGAGTTCCTTGGCGAATACATTCCCAAGCACAATGAACGTCTGCACTGGGCAACAGGTTTTACCGGTTCCGCGGGTACTGCCGTGATCACCCGCGATAACGCCGCCATATTTGTCGATGGGCGCTACACAGTACAGGTGCGCAAACAGGTTCCCGGCGACATTTTTGAATACCGCCACCTGATTGAAGAGCCCGCACTGAAGTGGCTGCAGAATAACCTCCCAACAGGCAGCAAAGTCGCTGTAGACCCACGCCTTCACAGCGCCAACTGGCTGGCAACGGCAGAAAAACAGGTCGACGGTAAGTTAAGTCTGGTTTGCGTTGATGCCAACCCGGTAGACACAGCATGGCATGACCGCCCGGCACCAAAGCTTACTAGCGCAAGACTGATGGACACCGGTGTTGTTGGCCAAAGCAGCGAAGAGAAACGCCGCAAGATTGGGGCCGCAATCACTCAAGCCGGCGCAGATGCGGCTTTTCTCAGCCAGCTCGACAGTATCTGCTGGCTGCTCAATATCCGTGGTGGTGATGTGTCACGCCTGCCTGTGCTGCTGGCAAGCGCCCTGATTGATGCGCAGGGCGATGTGACCCTCTTTATCGACCCAACGCGCCTGCCAGAAGGGTTTGCAGCACACGTCGGTGAAGGCGTCACGGTAAAGGCTCCGGCGTCACTGGAATCTGCCCTTGCGGCGCTGTCGGGCCAGACAGTGATGGTTGACCCACAAACCAGTAATGCCTGGGCAAGCCAGGTACTGAGCCAAAACGGTGCGGTTCTCGTGCATGCTGCCGATCCCTGCATGTTACCTAAAGCGGCTAAAAACGCGGTAGAGATTGCCGGGATGAAAGCCTGCCATGTGCGCGATGGTGTGGCAGTCAGCCGCTTTCTGGCATGGCTGGATAGAGAAGTGGCAGCCGGCAAGCTGCCAAATGAAGCAGAGCTTTCTGACAAGCTCTACAGCTTCCGTGCATTGGACGATACTCTGGCAGACCTCAGCTTCGATACTATCTCAGCAGCAGGTGGCAACGCGGCCATGTGTCACTACAACCACCAGAATCTACCCGAGCCCGGCGAGCTTGCGCTGAACAATGTCTATCTGGTTGATTCTGGCGGCCAGTACCCGGACGGCACCACGGACATCACCCGTACCATCGCCATCGGTGAATGCCCTGATGACATCAAACGTGCCTTCACCCTGGTGCTGAAAGGCCACATTTCGCTGGCAACCGCCCGCTTCCCGAAAGGCACGACAGGCAGTCAGCTGGACGCACTGGCGCGCCAGCACCTGTGGGCACATGGCTTTGACTACGACCACGGCACCGGCCACGGTGTCGGCCATTTCCTCAGTGTGCATGAAGGGCCACAGCGGATTGCCAAAGCACCGAATACAGTGGCTTTACTGCCAGGTATGGTGCTGTCAAATGAACCGGGCTATTACCGCGCTGATGCCTTCGGTATCCGCATCGAAAACCTGGAACTGGTGGTGGAAGTGCCGACATCCGGCGATATGACGGTATTGGGCTTTGAATCACTCACCCGCGCACCGATTGATCGCCGTCTGGTTGATGTCTCGCTCCTGACTGACAGCGAGATAGCATGGTGGAACGATTACCACCAGAAAGTTTGGCAGGATGTCAGTCCAGCGCTTGAAGGGGAAGACCTGGACTGGCTTAAGCAGGCAACCGCGCCACTTTCACGCTAACCCGACAGGAAAAGAACAAAGAGCGCCAGCCGGCGCTCTTTGTTTATCCAGCCACTTTCATCACCCCGAATACCCCTGCTCCCAGTCTTTCCATACAACCTCAAAACCCGCTGCTTTCACGGCGCTCGCAACGGCACTGGCGCTGCGTTCATCGGAAACAGCAAACTGCTCCAATTCCGGCACATCATCCGCGTAGCCGCCCGGCTGGGTTTTCGAGGCGGCCGACATCGAGGTGATCCCGAGCGGCAGCACCTTGTCCCGAAACACTGGCGATTCACGGGTAGACAGAGACAACTCAACTTCCGGATTCAGCAGCCGGTAAGCGCAAATAAGCTGCACCAGCTGCCTGTCGGTCATCACCGACTTTGTCTGTACCGCTCCCTCACAAGGACGAAGCCTTGGAAAGGAAATCGAGTAACGGCTTCGCCAGTAGGTTCGCTCCATGTACTCAAGGTGACTGGCGACAAAGAAGCAATCAGTTCGCCACTCATCCAGTCCAATCAGAGCACCAATGCCAATCTTGTCGATCCCTGCGCGGGCAAGCCTGTCCGGGGTATCAAGACGGAAAGCAAAGTCGGTCTTGTTGCCACGAAGGTGGTGCTCAGCGTACGTCGAACGGTTGTAGGTTTCCTGATACACCATTACCGCATCCAGTCCCAGTCCCCGAAGTTCTGCGTATTCATCTTCCAGCAACGGCTGTACTTCCATCGCCAGGTAGCTGAAGTGCTGCTTGATGGCGGGCAAGGCCTGCCGGAAATAATCCATCCCTACTTTGGTCTGATGCTCTCCTGTCACCAGCAGAATACTGTCAAAGTTCATGGCCTTGATGGCCTTGCATTCGCGCTCGATTTCCTCGGGGGACAATGTGCGGCGTTTGATGCGGTTTTCCATTGAAAAGCCACAGTAAGTACAGGTATTGGCACAAAGGTTCGACAGATAAAGCGGCACATAAAAGTTCACCGTGTAGCCAAAGCGGCGGCGGGTCAGCGCTGCCGCCTGCTGCGCCATGGTTTCAAGGAAGGGCTCTGCCGCCGGAGAGATCAGCGCCTTGAAGTCCTCCAAATCCCGTTTCGGTGTCGCCAGCGCTTTTCTGACATCCGCCGCTGTCTTGGCGTAGATAGACAGGCGGATATCATCCCAGTTCATTGATGCCCATTGATGGGAGAATGTCATCGCAGCCTCCTCTCAGCCAAGATCATCAAGAAACGCGGTTAACGGGCTGGATGCGACAGCATGCTGCACTTTCCCGGCAAGCCCCGCTTCATAGGCCATTCGGCCTGATTCAACCGCCAGCCTGAACGCCCGCGCCATAGTAACCGGATCTGCCGCGGCAGCAATCGCGGTATTGACCAGCACCGCATCTGCCCCTTTTTCCATCGCTTCCGCGGCGTGAGAGGGTGCGCCTATACCGGCATCCACCACCACGGGCACTCTGGCCTGATCGATGATGATGTCGAGAAAGTCGCGGGACGCCAGGCCTTTGTTGCTGCCAATCGGCGCACCTAATGGCATCACAGCCGCGCATCCCGCTTCTTCAAGATGCTTACACAGCACAGGGTCAGCATGACAATAAGGCAGGACGATAAACCCTTCCCTCACCAATTGCTCGGCTGCTTTGAGCGTTTCAATCGGATCCGGCATCAGGTATTTAGGGTCAGGATGAATTTCCAGTTTGAGCCAGTTTGTTCCCAGCGCTTCACGGGCTAGTCTTGCCGCAAAGATAGCTTCCTTGGCTGTTTTTGCCCCAGAGGTATTCGGCAACAGATTCACACCGGACGTGATTAGTGGAGCCAGAATGTCATCCTCACGGCGTTGGATATCTACCCGCTTGAGCGCCATGGTAACGAGCTCTGAGCCACTTGCCGCGATGCTTTGTGCCATGATAGCCGTGCCGGAGAATTTTCCGGTACCAGTAAACAGGCGGGAGGAAAAGGTCTTATCTGCAATCTTTAACATGGTTAACCTCCGGCAATAGCCTGAAACATGGCTATCTGAATTCCCTCTGTCAGTGGGGTTTGCGGCCACTGACTACGGGGAATAATGTTGCCAGCAACTGATATCGCCAGTGACTGCTCAGGGAGTGAAAGTTCATAAACCAGTGCCAACAGGTTATCGGCGGCCACGGGGGTATATGCCTTTTCATTAAGCCAAATCAGCATCGGTTGCCTCCTTGAGTTCCGTTTTTCCGGGATGACAAACCGGACACCGGGTATCTTTTGGGATCGACATCGAGCGCAGCGTCAGGGACTTGCCATCAAAGTGAGAAAATCGCGAAGGTGACGTGGATTCACCGAGTAGTTGTTTCAGCGCTGCCAGAGCCTGAAAGCTGCCGATGGCTCCCACAACAGGCCCAGCGACGCCCGCACTCTGACAGTTGCGGATATCAGGGTCGTCATTGGATGGAAACAGGCAGTGATAGCAGGATGTTCCCGGCTGGGAGAAATCGAACACCATCAGTTGTCCATCCCAACCAATCGCCGCCCCGGCGATAAGCGGCTTACCTGCAATGACACAGGCGGCGTTTACCGCCTGCCGCGTTGCCATGTTATCGCTGCAATCCAGCACAAGATCAGCAAGAGACACTTCCAGAGATAGCGCCGTATCACCGAGGCGACGGGTAACTGCCCGGCACTGGATACTTCCATTCAGCGCCCTGAGCTGGGATACAAGCGCCCTAGCTTTGTGGCTCCCCAGATCAGTTTCTCGGTAGGCGACCTGCCGCGGCAGGTTAGAACGCTCCACACAATCATTGTCAGCCAACACCAGTTGCCCCACCCCAGCACCCGCCAGATAGAGACCGGCAGCTGTACCAAGCCCTCCACAGCCAACGATAAGCACTGTTGCCTTAGAAAGACGAAGCTGCTTTATTTCGTCCCATTCAGGCAGCATAAGCTGGCGGCTATAGCGGTCAAACTCACTGTCTGACAGGTTAGCATTATCAGGTAACGATACGCGCATTTCTCGCCTCCTCGGTCAGTAGTTCTGAAAATGCCTGGAGCGTAACCGCCAAGTCACAGGACTGGGTGACCGCCCGCACAACGGCAATCGCATCCACGCCGGTTTGCCAAATTTCTGGGGCTTTCGCGAGATCGATACCGCCAATCGCCACCGTGGGGATACGACCATTGACAGTTTGCAAGTGCCTGGCCAACTGCGCCACGCCCTGCGGCGGTGTTGGCATTTGTTTGGTGGGGGTCGGGAAGATATGGCCGATCGCGAGATAGCTGGGCGCTAGTGACAAGGCCAGATCCAGATCTTGCGCCGTCCGGGTGGACACACCAAGGCGCATGCCGGCATTGGCTATCGCCGCAAGATCAGCTGTTTTGAGATCGTCCTGCCCCAGATGAATGCCATATGCGCCAGCCTCAAGCGCCTTTTCCCAATGATCGTTAATAAACACCTGTGCCTGATAAAGGCAACCGCAAGTCACGGCCTCGTTGATCATGGCATCAAGATCAGGGTGGTTGGGGTCTTTCACCCGAAGCTGAACCGTGCGAACGCCCAACGCCAGCAAGCGCTTGAGCAAGTCAATATCGTCGACCACCGGATAAAGGGGACCAAATTGTCCATCCAAACGGGGAAAGGAATAAACAGGAGTCATACCACCCCCTTACGCTTTCTGGTGATAAAGTTCGCTGCCCTTGGCAAGGAACTCCGCCGATTTTTGCTTCATGCCTTCCAGTGGATCTTCCAGCATTTTGACTTCGATTTCTTCGCCCGACTCCAGACCTTTCGCATAGTCGCGGACTTCATGACTGATTTTCATGGAGCAGAATTTCGGGCCACACATTGAGCAGAAGTGCGCCACTTTGCCTGACTCCTGTGGCAAGGTTTCATCGTGATAGGCACGGGCCGTATCCGGATCAAGCGCAAGGTTGAACTGATCTTCCCAACGAAATTCAAACCGCGCTTTCGACAGCGCATTGTCGCGCACCTGCGCCCCCGGATGGCCTTTCGCCAAATCAGCGGCGTGGGCGCACAGCTTGTAAGTAATCAGGCCGACTTTCACATCGTCCTTGTTGGGCAGGCCCAGGTGCTCTTTGGGTGTCACATAGCAAAGCATGGCGCAACCAAACCAACCAATCATCGCCGCACCAATGCCCGAGGTAATGTGGTCATAACCCGGTGCGATGTCGGTGGTCAGGGGGCCAAGTGTGTAGAAAGGGGCTTCATGGCAATGCTTCAGTTGCTCCTCCATGTTCTCTTTGATCATGTGCATCGGCACGTGACCCGGCCCTTCAATCATCACCTGCACATCGTACTCCCAGGCAATTTTTATCAGCTCACCTAAAGTACGAAGTTCGGCGAACTGCGCTTCATCATTGGCGTCCGCAACCGAGCCCGGGCGCAGACCATCGCCCAGCGACAATGCTACGTCGTACTTGGCGCAAATTTCACAGATCTCACGGAAGTGGGTATAGAGGAAGCTTTCCTGATGGTGCGCCAGACACCATTTGGCGATGATAGAGCCGCCTCGGGAGACAATACCTGTCACGCGCTTGGCGGTCATGGGGACATATCGGAGTAGCACGCCAGCATGAATGGTGAAGTAATCAACGCCCTGTTCTGCCTGCTCAATCAGGGTATCACGCATCACTTCCCAGTTCAGGTTCTCAGCAATGCCGTTTACCTTCTCAAGCGCCTGATACATAGGAACCGTACCAATTGGCACCGGGCTGTTTCGCAAGATCCATTCGCGGGTTTCATGAATGTTCCGGCCTGTCGATAAGTCCATTACCGTATCCGCACCCCATCGAGTCGACCAGACCAGCTTTTCGGTCTCTTCCTCAATCGACGAGGTCACCGACGAGTTACCAATGTTGGCGTTCACTTTCACCAGAAAATTTCGGCCGATGATCATTGGCTCAGATTCAGGGTGGTTGATGTTAGCAGGAATAATCGCACGACCTTGTGCTACTTCGTTTCGTACAAACTCAGGCGTGATTTCTTTTGGCAGGTTGGCACCAAAACTTTGCCCGGGGTGCTGGCGGTTAAGCTGCTCATCAGCAAACTTCTGGCGACCCATATTTTCACGAATAGCAATGTATTCCATTTCCGGCGTGATGATGCCCCGGCGTGCGTAATGCAGTTGAGTCACACACTTACCTCCTTTGGCCCGGCGAACGCGAGGCTGGTTACCGAACCGCAATTCGTCCAATGTGTTGTCGTCAAGGCGGGTTCTGGCAAATTCAGAAGTAACACCGTCCGGCAGCTCAGTATCATTACGTTCTTCTATCCAGCGCTCACGAAGTTTGGGCAGACCGGCATAAATATCAATTTCATAATCAGGATCGGTATATACGCCAGACGTATCGTAGACACGAATGGATTCATTAGGCTCAAGCATAGGATTGTCCTTCGTCCCACCGACCAGACTGTCGGCAAGGGAAATCTCGCGCATACCGACACGGATATCAGGCCTTGAGCCTGTAACATGGACTTTCCGGGAATTCGGGAAGGGTTGTACCGACAGGTTGTCGATAAAGGTTTTTGCTTCGTTTCTGGCTTGTTTACGGTTCGACATAGCATTACTCCAGTATCCTTTGGGAATAAATGCTTGCCGGATTTGCTGAGCAAGAGGTTTGAGACGCAGATAAACGGTAGGTTTTAGCACGTACTCGCACATGTTTTCTCTTGTTCCCTTCGCAGGTATTAGCCTGATCAGGTTCAACGGATCCCGCTTACGCGGTCTCAGCCAAATGGCACTCCGACAAGTTACAGCGAACGAGTATAAAAAATGCGCTTCAGATACACAATGGCAGCAATGAGATTAAGCGCGCATTAAGAGCTGAAAACCTGCCCAGGCAGCAAAGAGACACACGATAACATTGAGCATCACATTTAGGCCCATTTTTAACCATTCACCCTGCTGGAGCAAAAGAACGTTATCCATAGAAAAAGTTGAGAAGGTGGTTAACGCGCCCAGAAAGCCGAAACCAATCAAATGACGCCAAGGACCTGAGGCGAATGCTTCCTGTTCCAATGCTGCGACTAATAGACCCATAATGAAGGATCCCACCACATTGACCGTCAACGTGCCATAAGGGAAACCTCGCCCTAACAGGACAATACAGAGCTCAGAGATCAGGTATCGCGAGCAGGCCCCTAAAGCTCCGCCTAGCGCAATGTAGAAAAGCAAAATAGCGTGATTCAATTTCAATATAGTTAAACCGTATCAGCGAGAAAGTCAGACTGACATCATACGTGTTATAGGTTTTATACGCTAAGGCGACAGCAGATATATCAACAATATGTTGGAGAGAGGAGAATTAAATATTAAAAAGCCCCAGCATTTCTGCTGAGGCTCGAAAATGGCAGGGGTGGAGGGATTCGAACCCCCAACACGCGGATTTGGAATCCGCTGCTCTGCCAATTGGAGCTACACCCCTATGTGCGAACTATTCTATCGATTCCCATTTAAATAGCCAGCATTGATTGGAGGAAGACAATTCAATTGGTCGCAATTTGAGCAAGCTTATGATTTCTCGGCAAGAGATCAAATCAAAAAAAGAGAACGCGGATGTACTACCGAAAACTGTTGTCATACAAAAAATTAAGCATTAAGTTCGTTTAGTCCACTTGACCTGCCTTCTAAAGCTCTGTCATGTCACTTTGCTTTAGGAGCTGGGCGAATCTGATTAGTTAGTCAGGACAACGCAAAAAGGCCACCCTCACGGATGGCCTTTTCTTCAGTATTAGAAGCCTGGCGATGTCCTACTCTCACATGGGGAGACCCCACACTACCATCGGCGCTGCTCTGTTTCACTTCTGAGTTCGGCATGGAGTCAGGTGGGTCCAAAGCGCTATGGTCGCCAAGCAAAATTTTGTCAGGAACAAAATTTAACGCACCTCAGTGCGGCCCGTCAGGGTCAAATACACGGATGTATTTGATAAATTCCTTCCTTAAATCTTGGAAAGCTGTCTGTTCTCAACACATTCAATGTTCTGTTTGAGTCCGTCAAAACCCCTTGGGTGTTGTAGGGTTAAGCCTCTCGGGCAATTAGTACAGGTTAGCTCAACGCCTCACAGCGCTTACACACCCTGCCTATCTACGTCGTCGTCTCCAACAACCCTTCAGGATACTTTAAGTATCAGGGAGAACTCATCTCGAGGCTCGCTTCCCGCTTAGATGCTTTCAGCGGTTATCAATTCCGAACTTAGCTACCGGGCAATGCCACTGGCGTGACAACCCGAACACCAGAGGTTCGTCCACTCCGGTCCTCTCGTACTAGGAGCAGCCCCTCTCAATTCTCCAACGCCCACGGCAGATAGGGACCGAACTGTCTCACGACGTTCTAAACCCAGCTCGCGTACCACTTTAAATGGCGAACAGCCATACCCTTGGGACCGACTTCAGCCCCAGGATGTGATGAGCCGACATCGAGGTGCCAAACACCGCCGTCGATATGAACTCTTGGGCGGTATCAGCCTGTTATCCCCGGAGTACCTTTTATCCGTTGAGCGATGGCCCTTCCATTCAGAACCACCGGATCACTATGACCTGCTTTCGCACCTGCTCGAACCGTCATTCTCGCAGTCAAGCGGGCTTTTGCCATTGCACTAACCTCACGATGTCCGACCGTGATTAGCCCACCTTCGTGCTCCTCCGTTACGCTTTGGGAGGAGACCGCCCCAGTCAAACTACCCACCAGACACTGTCCTCACCCCAGATTATGGGGCCAAGTTAGAACATCAAACATACAAGGGTGGTATTTCAAGGATGGCTCCACGGCAACTGGCGTCACCGCTTCTTAGCCTCCCACCTATCCTACACATGTAG
Source organism: Grimontia sp. THUN1695 (assembly GCF_059704325.2). Taxonomy (NCBI): domain Bacteria; kingdom Pseudomonadati; phylum Pseudomonadota; class Gammaproteobacteria; order Vibrionales; family Vibrionaceae; genus Grimontia; species Grimontia sp. THUN1695. The sequence goes on from NZ_AP046577.1 coordinate 2,873,557, forward strand.
GCTCAATGTTCAGTGCCAAGCTGTAGTAAAGGTTCACGGGGTCTTTCCGTCTAGCCGCGGGTACACAGCATCTTCACTGCGATTTCAATTTCACTGAGTCTCGGGTGGAGACAGCGTGGCCATCATTACGCCATTCGTGCAGGTCGGAACTTACCCGACAAGGAATTTCGCTACCTTAGGACCGTTATAGTTACGGCCGCCGTTTACTGGGGCTTCGATCAAGAGCTTCTCCCTAAGGATAACCCCATCAATTAACCTTCCAGCACCGGGCAGGCGTCACACCGTATACGTCCTCTTTCGAGTTTGCACAGTGCTATGTTTTTAATAAACAGTTGCAGCCACCTGGTATCTGCGACTGCCCATAGCTCCATCCGCCAGGGACTTCACCGCGGGCAGCGTACCTTCTCCCGAAGTTACGGTACCATTTTGCCTAGTTCCTTCACCCGAGTTCTCTCAAGCGCCTTGGTATTCTCTACCCGACCACCTGTGTCGGTTTGGGGTACGGTTACTGATAACCTGAAGCTTAGAGGCTTTTCCCGGAAGCAGGGCATCAATGACTTCACTACCGTAGTAGCTCGACATCGTGTCTCAGTGTATAGCAAGCCGGATTTGCCTAACTCGCCCACCTACGCACTTGAACCAGGACAACCGTCGCCTGGCCCACCTAGCCTTCTCCGTCCCCCCATCGCAGTTATCAGCAGTACGGGAATATTAACCCGTTTCCCATCGACTACGCCTTTCGGCCTCGCCTTAGGGGCCGACTTACCCTGCCCCGATTAACGTTGGACAGGAACCCTTGGTCTTCCGGCGAGGAGGTTTTTCACCCCCTTTATCGTTACTCATGTCAGCATTCGCACTTCTGATACGTCCAGCATGCCTTACAGCACACCTTCAACCGCTTACAGAACGCTCCCCTACCCAATGTGCCTAAACACACTGCCGCAGCTTCGGTGTATCGCTTAGCCCCGTTACATCTTCCGCGCAGGCCGACTCGACCAGTGAGCTATTACGCTTTCTTTAAATGATGGCTGCTTCTAAGCCAACATCCTGGCTGTCTGAGCCTTCCCACATCGTTTCCCACTTAGCGATAACTTGGGGACCTTAGCTGGCGGTCTGGGTTGTTTCCCTCTCCACGACGGACGTTAGCACCCGCCGTGTGTCTCCCGGATACTACTTACTGGTATTCGGAGTTTGCAAAGGGTTGGTAAGTCGGGATGACCCCCTAGCCTTAACAGTGCTCTACCCCCAGTAGTATTCGTCCGAGGCGCTACCTAAATAGCTTTCGGGGAGAACCAGCTATCTCCGGGTTTGATTGGCCTTTCACCCCTAGCCACAAGTCATCCGCTAATTTTTCAACATTAGTCGGTTCGGTCCTCCAATTGATGTTACTCAATCTTCAACCTGCCCATGGCTAGATCACCCGGTTTCGGGTCTACGTCATGCAACTGAACGCCCAGTTAAGACTCGGTTTCCCTACGGCTCCCCTATGCGGTTAACCTTGCTACATAACGTAAGTCGCTGACCCATTATACAAAAGGTACGCAGTCACCTAACAAGTAGGCTCCCACTGCTTGTACGTACACGGTTTCAGGTTCTATTTCACTCCCCTCACAGGGGTTCTTTTCGCCTTTCCCTCACGGTACTGGTTCACTATCGGTCAGTCAGGAGTATTTAGCCTTGGAGGATGGTCCCCCCATCTTCAGACAAGATAACACGTGTCCCGTCTTACTCGTTTTCACTCACTGTGCGTTGTCGTGTACGGGGCTATCACCCTGTATCGCGCCACTTTCCAGAGGCTTCCACTAACGCACAATCAGCTTAAGGGCTGGTCCGGGGTCGCTCGCCGCTACTGCCGGAATCTCAATTGATTTCTTTTCCTTCGGGTACTTAGATGTTTCAGTTCCCCGAGTTCGCCTCATTAACCTATGGATTCAGTTAATGATACTGGCTTATGCCAGTGGGTTTCCCCATTCGGAAATCCGAGAGTATCGTGACTCTTACCGTCTTCTCTCGGCTTATCGCAGGTTAGCACGTCCTTCTTCGCCTCTGACTGCCTAGGCATCCACCGTGTACGCTTAGTCACTTAACCCTACAACCCCAAGAGGTTTCGTAGCTTTAAACAACCAAGGTTTGTCATCGTTCGATGACGATTTCGCCGGACTCAAATTCCAAGAACACTTGAATGTGTTTGGTGTTAACTCTTAAGAGTCAACATTTGAGAACTTTTACAAACAAGCTTTATCTCTTTCGAAACAAAGTTGTTTAGTCAGCTTTCCAGATTGTTAAAGAGCAAAGTGATGTTAAAACCACTTTTTAAATATTCTCGCAAGAACACTTAAAGAGTGGTGGAGCTATGCGGGATCGAACCGCAGACCTCTTGAATGCAAATCAAGCGCTCTCCCAGCTGAGCTATAGCCCCACATCGATACTTAGTTTGTGACCAACAGCTTTCAAAACAAGGCGTGAAAGGAGGACGTTTAGTTCACTAAACGACGAGTTTCACAACGCAGTGTTGGAAGTTGTTGGTGGGTCTGAGTGGACTTGAACCACCGACCTCACCCTTATCAGGGGTGCGCTCTAACCACCTGAGCTACAGACCCATCTAAGTAATGTTCTTTCTCTTTTTGACCGTAGCAATCTGTGTGGACACTCACATTCATAGTATCGTTAAGGAGGTGATCCAGCCCCAGGTTCCCCTAGGGCTACCTTGTTACGACTTCACCCCAGTCATGAACCACACCGTGGTAAACGCCCTCCCGAAGGTTAAGCTATCTACTTCTGGTGCAGCCCACTCCCATGGTGTGACGGGCGGTGTGTACAAGGCCCGGGAACGTATTCACCGTGGCATTCTGATCCACGATTACTAGCGATTCCGACTTCATGGAGTCGAGTTGCAGACTCCAATCCGGACTACGATGCACTTTCTGGGATTCGCTCCACCTCGCGGTCTCGCTGCCCTCTGTATGCACCATTGTAGCACGTGTGTAGCCCTACTCGTAAGGGCCATGATGACTTGACGTCGTCCCCACCTTCCTCCGGTTTATCACCGGCAGTCTCCCTGGAGTTCCCACCCGAAGTGCTGGCAAACAAGGATAAGGGTTGCGCTCGTTGCGGGACTTAACCCAACATTTCACAACACGAGCTGACGACAGCCATGCAGCACCTGTCTCAGAGCTCCCGAAGGCACCAATCCATCTCTGGAAAGTTCTCTGGATGTCAAGAGTAGGTAAGGTTCTTCGCGTTGCATCGAATTAAACCACATGCTCCACCGCTTGTGCGGGCCCCCGTCAATTCATTTGAGTTTTAATCTTGCGACCGTACTCCCCAGGCGGTCTACTTAACGCGTTAGCTCCGAAAGCCACTGTTCTAGACAACAGCCTCCAAGTAGACATCGTTTACAGCGTGGACTACCAGGGTATCTAATCCTGTTTGCTCCCCACGCTTTCGCATCTGAGCGTCAGTCTTTGTCCAGGGGGCCGCCTTCGCCACCGGTATTCCTTCAGATCTCTACGCATTTCACCGCTACACCTGAAATTCCACCCCCCTCTACAAGACTCTAGCCTGCCAGTTCAAAATGCCACTCCCAGGTTAAGCCCGGGGCTTTCACATCTTGCTTAACAGACCGCCTGCATGCGCTTTACGCCCAGTAATTCCGATTAACGCTCGCACCCTCCGTATTACCGCGGCTGCTGGCACGGAGTTAGCCGGTGCTTCTTCTGCCGCTAACGTCAAATTACGCAGCTATTAACTACGTAACCTTCCTCACGGCTGAAAGTGCTTTACAACCCGAAGGCCTTCTTCACACACGCGGCATGGCTGCATCAGGCTTGCGCCCATTGTGCAATATTCCCCACTGCTGCCTCCCGTAGGAGTCTGGACCGTGTCTCAGTTCCAGTGTGGCTGATCATCCTCTCAAACCAGCTAGGGATCGTCGCCTTGGTGAGCCTTTACCTCACCAACCAGCTAATCCCAACTGGGCCCATCCTGACGCGAGAGGCCCGAAGGTCCCCCTCTTTGGTCCGAAGACATTATGCGGTATTAGCCACCGTTTCCAGTGGTTATCCCCCTCGTCAGGGCAGGTTCCCAGCCTTTACTCACCCGTCCGCCGCTCGCCGCCCAATAAATCATCCGAAGAATCTTTATTGTCGCTGCCGCTCGACTTGCATGTGTTAGGCCTGCCGCCAGCGTTCAATCTGAGCCATGATCAAACTCTTCAATTAGAATCTTTTCTGCCCTTCCTCACTTTGAAAAAGTGAACAAAGGCGGCTCGATGAAATACTGTATAAATCGACTGTGCCGATAACCCCGAAGAGCTTTCGTTTTGGTCACTCAGTTTCATCGATAAATCTTTTGTCTATCAATGACGAGTGCCCACACAGATTGCATAGGTCAAATTGTTAAAGAACGTTGACTTTAAGAAGCCTCGCTTCTCACCGTCAGGGCTGCGAATTTTACGCTGCCGGGCGATTAAGTCAAGAAGAAATTTTGAGATTTTTCAGCGTGATTTGCACAAACCTCAAAATACCTTGTTGACTTGCCTCTCGGGGTAATTTCCCTTCGAAGCGGGCGGCCATTTTACTGTTCTACTTTAACGCGTCAAGCGTTTATTTTCGTCTCAGTTTTTAAGGCCTTCGCCGTACCAGTTTGGATGAACATTTCCGCATTGGGAGCCGCTCTCCGTGTCGGTGAGGCGGCATTATAGGGAGGCGAAAAAATCTGGCAAGGGCTTTTTTGCGTTTTTTTATCAAAAACATCGCGTTCGAGCACTTTTCATACAAAACGGATTTAAAGTGAACGAAATTGGCCTGAAAACACCTTTACCCTATCCCAATTCGTATACTCAATTTCTTTGGTTGGATCAGTCTCCCCACCGGTCATCTTCATAATGAACTGGATCATGACACGGTCAAAGAGTCGATAACGGGGATAATAGAGTGCGCCGGCAAACACATCCAAAAGCTGCGGTTGCCAGGGTGAACGTTTTAGGAACTTTTTCATGTAAACACTGCCTTCCGGCGTATCCTTGCCGGGCTTGCGTGCAGTCAGGTTGACACAGAAAAAAGCCGCTTTCTTATTTTTAAGTGATGAAAGGTTGGTTTCAATAAACCGATACAGTTTTTTGTTCAGATGGCCATAACGAATTGAAGCACCAATCAGTACCTTATCGTAATCTTCCCAGTTCACTTCGGGCATTTCATGCAAGTCCACCAACTCACATTGGTAGCTTTCTGATAACTCGCTCTCAATGGTACGAAGAATCTTTACTGTCTGTCCTTCGCGGCTGGAATGAAGTAAGAGTGCTTTTTTCATCATTATTCCTATCCAAGCGATTAGCTACGCCAGAAGGTCGGCGTAAAGAGAACCAGTAAGGTGAACACTTCCAAGCGGCCAAATAACATGGAAATGATCAACACCCATTTGGCACTGCTGTTGATATCCCCAAAGTGCACCGCTACTTCTCCCAATCCTGGACCTAAGTTGTTAAGAGTTGCAGCCACCGCAGAAAATGCCGTCAGCTCGTCAATACCGGTAGCAATCAGCCCCAGCATACAGATCACGAACACCAAAGCATAAGCAGAGAAAAACCCCCATACCGCATCCACGACCTGTTGCGGTAACGCTTTGTTGCCAACTTTGATGGTATACACTGCCCTCGGGTGAACAAGACGTTTCAGCTCACGCGACCCCTGAAGTGATAGTAACAGGATTCGAATCACTTTCATTCCGCCACCGGTCGAGCCTGCGCAACCACCAATAAAAGAAGAAAATAAAAGAAGAACAGGCAAGAATAATGGCCACTCTGAGAAGCTCGTGGTGGTATAGCCGGCAGTGGTAGAAATAGACACTGTCTGGAAGATAGCCTGGTTAAAAGCTTCGAACTCCGACTCATAAGTGCCATGGTTACTCAACATGCCGAATACAATCGCCAGCAAGATAAGCTGGATCACGATAAACGCACGGAACTCAGGATCTTTAAAGTAATACCCTGGATGCATATTACCACTTGCAAACGCAGCAAAATGCAGAGAGAAATTACAGGCGGAGATGAAGAGGAAAAAAACCGTAATCGCATTAATTGCCGGACTATTGAAATAGCCAATGCTTGCATCATGGGTTGAAAATCCACCGATTGCGACGGTCGAGAAACTGTGGCTGATGGCATCAAACACTGACATTCCAGCCAGCCAGTACGCGGAAGCACATGAAACGGTCAATGCCAGATAGATATACCAAAGCGCCTTTGCCGTTTCCGCGATCCGCGGCGTCATCTTGCTGTCTTTAACTGGCCCCGGGATTTCAGCACGGTAAAGCTGCATCCCACCAATACCCAGCACGGGTAGGATAGCCACTGCCAGCACAATGATCCCCATCCCCCCGAACCATTGCAGAAGCTGGCGATAAAAGAGCACCGCTTTCGGCAGGTCATCAAGCCCCACCATGACCGTCGCTCCGGTGGTTGTCAGGCCAGAAAATGATTCAAAGAAGGCATCGGTCACCGACATATTGGGCTGCTCAGAAAGCATAAACGGGACCGAACCCGCACTGCCGATTACCGTCCAGAACAACACCACGATAAGAAAACCATCACGGGCTTTCAGTTCATGTCGGAAATGCCGGTTTGGGAACCATAGAAGACCACCACCTGCGAGGAGAAGGAAAAAAGTGAGGACAAAAGGGAAACCTTCACCATCGCGATAGATAAATGCCACCACGGCTGGCGCCAGCATGGTGATACTAAAGAGGGCAAGAAGAAGCCCGACAATACGGATAATTGAACGAAATTGCATAGCCTTGGACGGCTCATCCTTATATTCAGGGGTGAGCCTGAATTACATGTTTTTATCAAGCCCGGCTACGCGCACCTGACCACGGGAGCGATGAAATATCTCCGCAGCGATCTGTTCGGCATTCCGTGCATCCACTTCCACTGTCATTTCCACATTATGGCTGAATTCAGTACTAACCTGAACCGCGTTGTAGGATGTCAGTATTGATTCAATCAAGGCAATGTGAGGGTATTCACAGCTTACAGTGAACTGCACCGTGATCGCTTTTTCTTTCGTTGCCAATTGAAGTAGCGCCTGTTGAACGCCGCCACCGTAAGCTTTTACCAAACCGCCAGTACCCAAACGGATACCACCATAGTAGCGGGTTACCACCGCCGTGATTTCACCAACACCGCTGCCAGACAACTGCGCGAGGATAGGTTTACCCGCCGTGCCGGAAGGTTCTCCATCATCACTGAAGCCCCAGCTCATCGAATCTTCAGGTCGCCCCGCAACAAATGCCCAGCAGTTATGGCGAGCATCAGCATGCTTCGCTTTTATTTCCGCAACAAACGCTTTGGCGCTCTCAATGCCTGGAGTGTGAGCCAGATAGGTAATAAAGCGACTCTTCTTGATCTCCTCCTCCGATACCACTGGCGATAACGGGATCAGATAAGGCGAGTTGTTCATACAGGTCACCATAGATTGAAAGGGGCGGAATTTTAACACAAGAAAATCGTAACACAGCACTCACCCTAACCCTCTGAATTATCGGCACCATATATTTTAAACAGTTACTTTAAACACAAATTTCAAACATATGTTTAACATTTCTATTGCCTTTTTGTTCAGCCCGACTCAGACTAAAGCAGACTAAAACAACTACCCTCTACCTAAAGGTAAACCAAACCAGACATAGATCTGGCAATACGGAGATAGAACATGATTTACCAAGGTGACACCCTGTCCGTGCGCTATCTGGAAGATGGCCTCGCGGAGCTGAACCTCGATGCACCCGGCTCAGTCAACAAATTCGACCTCGCGACATTGGAAAGCCTCAACGAGGCGCTGAATGCTCTCTCGCAAACGTCTGACGTAAAAGGCCTACTGCTGACATCTGCCAAACCCGCCTTTGTCGTCGGTGCAGATATCACTGAATTCCTTGGTCTCTTTGCTAAGCCAGAGGAAGAGCTCTCAAATTGGGTCACGCACGCGAACGATATTTTCAACAAACTCGAAGATCTGCCTTTCCCAACCGTTTCCGTCATTTCCGGTTTCGCACTGGGTGGTGGCTGTGAATGTATCCTGGCCACCGATTTCCGTATTGCAGACACCACCGCGCGCATCGGCCTGCCAGAAACCAAACTTGGCATCATGCCGGGTTTTGGCGGTACCGTGCGTATGCCACGCCTGGTGGGTGCTGATACCGCAATGGAGCTCATCACCGCAGGTAAAGAAAGCAAAGCGGATGCTGCACTGAAAATCGGTCTCGTCGACGCAGTCACCGCACCGGATGATCTGCGTGATGCCGCCATTGGTCTTGCCAAGCAGGCAATTGAAGGCAAGTTGAATTGGCAGTCACGCCGCGCGCAGAAAAAAGCACCACTGCAGCTGAACAAGATGGAAGCCACCATGAGCTTCACCATGGCCAAAGGCATGGTGGCACAGGTAGCAGGCCCTCATTACCCTGCTCCAATGACCGCGGTTGTGGCGATTGAGGAAGCGTCTCGCTTAGATCGCGACGGTGCCCTGCTGGTTGAGAACAAGCACTTCGTCAAGCTGGCAAAAAACGACGTCACCCAAGCTTTGGTTGGCATTTTCCTCAACGATCAGTACTTGAAACACAAGGCCAAGCAAGCAGCAAAAGAAGGCAAGCCTACGGCGCGCGCCGCTGTGCTGGGCGCAGGCATCATGGGTGGCGGTATCGCTTACCAGTCCGCCAGCAAAGGTGTGCCGGTACTGATGAAAGACATCAGCCAGGCGTCGCTTGAAACCGGCATGAAAGAAGCCTCCAAACTGCTGAACAAGCAACTGGAGCGTGGTCGCCTTAACGGTATGAAGATGGCAGAAGTGCTTGCTTCTATTACCCCTAGCCTTCACTACGCCGGTATCGAGCAATCGGACGTGGTTGTTGAGGCGGTCGTCGAGAACCCGAAAGTAAAAGCGGCGGTTCTGAGCGAAGTCGAAGCCTTTCTGCCTGAAGATGCAGTACTGACCTCCAATACCTCAACCATTCCTATCGATCTATTAGCGAAATCACTTAAGCGACCAGAAAACTTCTGCGGCATGCACTTTTTTAACCCCGTGCACCGCATGCCATTGGTAGAAGTCATTCGCGGTAAAGACACCTCAGAAGAAACCGTGGCACGCGTGGTGGCCTATGCGGCCAAGATGGGTAAAAGCCCAGTGGTCGTCAACGACTGTCCTGGGTTCTTCGTAAACCGCGTGTTGTTCCCCTACTTTGCCGGTTTCAGCATGCTGCTTCGTGATGGTGCTGACTTCACCAAAGTCGACAAAGTGATGGAGAAAAAATTCGGCTGGCCAATGGGTCCTGCCTACCTGCTTGATGTTGTAGGCATTGATACGGCTCACCACGCACAAGCTGTGATGGCGGAAGGTTTCCCTGAGCGCATGGCGAAAAGCTACCGCGATGCTGTCGATGTGATGTTCGAGGCCGAGCGCTTTGGTCAGAAGAACGGTGTCGGTTTCTACAAATACTCGGTCGACCGTAAAGGCAAGCCGAAGAAAGACGTGGATGCCGATGTCGCAGGCCTGCTCTCATCGGTATTGGGTTCAGCGACCGATTACAGCGACGAAGAGATCATCAACCGCATGATGGTGCCGATGATCAACGAAGTGGTGCGTTGTCTGGAAGAAGGCATTATCGCAACACCTCAGGAAGCAGACATGGCGCTGGTTTACGGCCTTGGCTTCCCTCCATTCCGCGGCGGTGTATTCCGCTATCTGGATACCATTGGACTGGCAAACTATGTTGCTATGGCTGACCAACTGGCCAATCTTGGCCCTGCCTATGAAGTGCCGCAAGGTCTTCGCGACAAAGCTGCCAAAGGCGAAGGGTATTTCGATGCCCAACGACAGTCTGCCTAACCACAAGGAATTGAGAGGGAAAACAACATGAAAAACGTCGTGATTGTCGATTGTATTCGAACCCCGATGGGCCGCTCCAAAGGCGGCGCTTTCCGCCACACCCGTGCGGAAGATTTGTCAGCGCACCTGATGGCGTCACTGCTGGCACGTAACCCACAATTAGACCCAACAGAAATCGAAGATATCTATTGGGGCTGTGTACAGCAAACACTGGAACAAGGCTTCAACGTCGCCCGTAACGCAGCGCTGCTCGCTGGCATTCCACACACAGTCGCCGCGACTACGGTTAACCGTCTGTGTGGCTCTTCGATGCAAGCACTGCATGATGCCGCACGCGCGATCCAAGTAGGCGATGCGGATGTCTGTTTGATTGGTGGCGTGGAGCACATGGGCCACGTACCGATGAACCACGGAGTGGACTTCCACCCAGGGCTTTCAAAATCAGTGGCAAAAGCCGCTGGTATGATGGGTCTGACCGCTGAAATGTTAGGCCGTATTCATGGTATCAGCCGTGAGCAGCAAGATGCCTTTGCTGCCCGCTCCCACCAGCGCGCGTATGCCGCCACCGTGGAAGGCCGCTTTAAGAACGAAATCATGCCCACTGAAGGCCATGATGAGAAAGGGGGTCTGTTCCTGATGGAGAATGATGAAGTTATCCGTCCGGAAACCACTGTGGAAACACTTTCAAGCCTGCGTCCTGTGTTCGATCCAGCCAACGGCACAGTGACTGCAGGCACCTCGTCTGCGCTCTCTGACGGTGCCGCTGCCATGCTGGTGATGAGTGAAGACAAAGCCAAAGCACTGGGGCTGCCAATTCGTGCTCGCGTGCGTTCAATGGCTGTAGCAGGTTGCGATCCATCCATCATGGGTTATGGTCCAGTACCTGCTACGCAAAAAGCCCTGAAGCGTGCTGGTGTTACTATGGATGACATTGGCATGGTGGAGCTCAACGAAGCCTTCGCAGCACAATCATTGCCTTGCGCCAAAGATCTGGGCTTGTTGGATAAGGTAGACGAGAAAGTGAACCTCAACGGTGGCGCGATCGCTCTGGGTCACCCATTGGGTTGTTCAGGCGCGCGCATCTCTACTACGCTTATCAACCTGATGGAGCACAATGATGTCGAGCTCGGTCTTGCCACCATGTGTATCGGCTTAGGTCAGGGTATCGCTACCGTCTTTGAGCGCGTGTAAACAATACGTGTTGTCATTAAAGCCGGGTTTGATACCCGGCTTTATTATTTGTCGCAGAGCCAGGTGGAATACTATGCGTCGAGTGCATATAAACCATGTATTAGTTTCATTATTTTCATGACCATTTTGGTTCTACACTGTATTTCATACGTTTATTTCCCACTCCGGAGGGCATCCCATGTTCAAAGCACTGGTACTGGACCAAGCTGACAAAATTACCACCTCAAGCATTCAAGAACTCGACGAAAGCAGACTGCCGCAAGGTGATGTGCTAGTCGACGTGGATTACTCCTCACTGAACTACAAAGACGGCCTTGCCATCACAGGTAAAGGCAAAATATGTCGCGAGTTCCCAATGGTGCCGGGTATCGACCTGACAGGGACAGTGGCAGAATCTTCAGATCCACGTTTTACCGCAGGACAGAAAGTGGTATTGACTGGCTGGGGCGTCGGTGAAACCCATTGGGGTGGCATGGCGCAAAAAGCGCGCCTGAAAGCAGACTGGTTGGTTCCACTGCCAGAAAAGCTCTCCGGCGATCAGGCGATGAAAATCGGCACTGCGGGTTTGACAGCCATGCTGTGTGTGCAGGCACTGCAAGATGCTGGCATCACACCAGAGAAAGGTGAAATCCTGGTGACAGGCGCAAGTGGCGGTGTGGGCTCAGTGGCGGTCACGCTGCTGTCTGAACTGGGTTACCAAGTGGTTGCGGTAACAGGCCGTTTAAGCGAGAACGGTGAATGGCTGAAAACCCTCGGTGCATCCCGCGTGTTGGAACGCAGTGAGTTTGAAGAGCCTGCCCGCCCGCTGGAAAAACAACTGTGGGCAGGAGCAGTGGATACCGTTGGCAGCAAGATGCTGGCAAAAGTGCTGGCGCAGGTTGATTACGACGGTGCGGTCGCAGCCTGTGGTCTGGCAGGCGGTTTCGATCTGCCCACTACAGTGATGCCATTTATCCTGCGCGGCGTGAAACTGCTGGGTGTGGATTCTGTGTACGCACCGTTCGAGCGTCGCCAGAAAGCGTGGCAACGTATTTCTGAGCTGCTGCCAGCAAGCTATTACGAAAGCGGCTGCCGTGAAATTTCTCTGGAAGACGTGCCGGAAGCCGCAGAAGCTATCACCAATGGTCAAATCACCGGCCGCGTGGTGATCAAGCTGTAGCCTTTTATCACCACAATAAACCAGTAACGGAGTCATTTAGGCTCCGTTTTTACCCCTTTACATCCTCCGCCAAATCAAACAAACCCCATATCTTTAATCCGTGTTGCAATCAGCCTTCCGCATTCTTCTTTGATCAGGTTACGCAGCCAAACCTGCGCGGCCGAATGCTCCGTTCTTGGATGCCAGATCAGTGAATAGTCAAACGGCTTGAACTCAAACGGCAACGGTTTAATCACCAAACCATACTTCTCGCCCACCAGATAGGCCAAGTCAGCGGGAACGGTAATGATCAGCGGTAAACTCTCCACCATCGCCACGGCAGCTTCCAGGTGATAGGCACGCAGCGCCAGCTTAGGTTTAGGGTAACCCCGCAATGCTTCGTCTATCAGCGCTTTTACCCCATCGCTGATGGCTATCACCGCATGTGGATAAGAAAGGTAGTCATCAAGCGTCATGGGTTTATCTGCCAGCGGATGACTTTTCGACACCAGACAAAACACACTCACCAGCCCAAGACTGTCTGACTGTAATGGCGCAACCTTCCCTGTTGGACGGCAAATCGCCATATCACACCCTTCCGTCGTTAACTGACGCATCAACTGATCGTGTTGCAAGGGGGCAAATTCCAGCGACAGCCCCGGTGCTTCTTCATAAATACGGGGCAATGCAAAGGGAAGAATGGTTTGCATGGCGTAGTCTGTGGTCGCTATCTTGAAAGACTGTTCACATTTTGCCGGATCAAACTCTTCTGGCGACAGAACATGGCAAAGCGCATCCAGCGGGGCGGTCAGTGACGCATTAAGTTCCAGTGCCCGTTGGGTGGGGATTAATTGCTGCCCATGGCGGGTAAAAAGCGAATCACCGGTAAGATCTCTCAGACGCCCTAACACACGGCTCATCGCCGACTGACTGAGGCTTAAACGGACAGCAGCTTTACTGACGCTGCCTTCCTCAAGCAATACACGCAGGGCAACCAGCAGGTTTAAATCACGGCGGTAAATATCTTCAAGTTCCATAGCATGCCTAAAGAATGGTAACGTTGGCATTATAAGCACGCTGATTGACGTTAAGTTTGATTGGAAAGGCGGTTTTATCGATATTGGTAAACGCCTGATAAAAAAAAATCCCGCATAAAAGCGGGGAAGCCCAAGAAAACTGGGTGAGTGTAGTCGATGAGTGAGTTAGCCTAGTTGTTTCGCGACATTCACTTTGTCTAAATATGATTCATTAACAACCTGTTAATCAATTTACACACATATTTTACAAAGCCAACCCCTGTTGAATATTTAGTCTTCATAAGTATGATCAGGTCGACGTTTTCAATGTGATAATTGCAGATGAGCTCAATATTTGAAAATCCAGATCACTTTTTAAACGCTGAAGGGCTGCGCTGTCCGGAGCCAGTAATGATGGTGAGAAAAACAATCCGTAACATGGCAAACGGAGAAACCCTGTTGATCACTGCAGATGACCCTTCCACCACCCGGGACATCCCCAGCTTCTGCCGTTTTATGGACCATACTCTGGTGGCACACCAATCCGACACTCTTCCGTTTCGCTACCTGATCAAAAAAGGGTTGTAGCCACACTGGAAATGAAAAGGCAGCAATGCTGCCTTTTGGGTTTTAGTTAAAGCTCTGTCGCCTGTGCGAGGTCGCTCATTTTCCGCCGCAGCGTTATATTCTCGTGTTCCAAGTCTCGTAACGCTTTTTTCATGGGTAGCACATACCTTACCCGCACCATTGCATCAACAGACAAGTAAGTGGTTACTATTGCACCAACCACCATAGGTAGCCACATATCTGTCAATACCATGCCCAAAATGTTTAGCGCCAGTGCTAAATGGAACAGCCACATCTGGCTTGTAGGACTGATTGCCAGAAACCTGTTCATAACGCGCTCCTTCATCACCATTACACTGCTATCAAACTAGCATGGAATAGCGAAACAGGTAGCAGTAAAAATCACACATTCACCGGCTGCTTGTTGTACGTTATCGCATCAAAAATGTCGCGATAGCCAACACGCCGAAAAGCGCGGCTGTCGCATACCGTACGATATTCAGTGGCAAAGCATTTGCAGCCTTCTTACCTAACAAAACAACAGGCACATTGGCCAACAACATACCGATGGTAGTACCGATAATCACCATGGTCAGCGCATCGGCATTTTGTGCGCCAAGCACTGTCGTTGCCACCTGGGTTTTATCACCAATTTCGGCAATAAAGAATGCGATGAAACTAGCCACAAATGGGCCTCGGTTTGAAATGCTTTCCTCATCATCAAGCTTGTCAGGAATAAGCACCCAAAGTGCCATCACCGCAAAGCTGATAATCAGCACCCAACGCAACACGGTTTCGGTCAAATAGTCTGCGACAATGACGCCGAGCCACGCGGCAACAGCATGGTTCAACATGGTGGCAAGGAAGATAGCGAGAATAATAGGCACTGGCTTGCGGTACCGGCTGGCCAAAAGCAGAGAAAGAAGCTGGGTTTTATCACCGATTTCCGCCAATGCAACGGTCGTGATTGAAATGGCTAACACGCTCATGATTGTCTTCCGGGGCGGGGATTATTATTCGAAAACCATGACAATATCCGCGCCCCGCCCGGTTCGCGTCGATTGTCATTGGTCTCGTCAAACCCACTGTCGTGTGTCGCCATTACCATGCAGATGAGCTGCAACTATGTTGATAATGGCCTCGCTGGCGCGAGAGACTACTCCCCAAGAGCCAGCGCATTTTAGCTTTTAATGCCCCCTAAAAACAACCTGCAATCCCTGGGCCTTTCGGAGTTGGTCTCTAGCTTTGAGCCTGACGAACAAAAAACCGCCATTACCCCTACTTATCCCAAGCCTTGCACGCTATAATCGCGTGTTATTTTCACTTCATTAAATCGCGCGAACCTGACGATGCAAAAATTCGACGTTAAAACTTTTCAGGGCATGATCCTCGCGCTGCAGGATTACTGGGCCCAACAAGGTTGTACTATCGTACAGCCCCTCGACATGGAAGTAGGTGCTGGCACCTCTCACCCAATGACATGTCTGCGTGCTATTGGTCCAGAGCCAATTGCCGCAGCTTACGTTCAACCTTCTCGCCGTCCTACTGATGGCCGTTACGGTGAAAACCCGAACCGTCTGCAACATTACTATCAGTTCCAGACCATTCTGAAACCGTCTCCAGACAACATTCAGGAACTGTACCTTGGTTCACTGCGGGTGCTGGGCATTGATCCTGAAGTTCACGACATCCGTTTCGTCGAAGACAACTGGGAAAACCCAACATTGGGTGCCTGGGGCCTAGGTTGGGAAGTGTGGCTGAACGGTATGGAAGTCACTCAGTTTACTTACTTCCAGCAAGTGGGCGGTCTTGAGTGCAAACCGGTTACCGGTGAAATCACGTACGGTATAGAGCGTCTGGCTATGTACATTCAGGGCGTGGATTCTGTTTACGATCTGGTTTGGACCGATGGCCCATTCGGTAAAGTAACTTACGGCGACATCTTCCACCAAAACGAAGTTGAGCAATCAACTTACAACTTTGAGCACGCTGACGTGGATTTCCTGTTCACGTATTTTGACCAGTGCGAAAAAGAATGTAAGACACTGCTTGAGCTTGAAAAACCCTTACCGCTGCCTGCGTATGAGCGCATCCTGAAGGCCGCTCATGCATTCAACCTGCTGGACGCCCGTAAAGCTATCTCCGTGACGGAACGTCAACGTTACATCCTGCGTATCCGCAACCTGACCAAGTCAGTGGCAGAAGCGTACTACGCATCCCGTGAAGCATTAGGCTTCCCAATGTGTAAAAAGGGTGAGGAGAAGTAAGATGGCGAAGAATTTCCTGATTGAGCTGGGGACCGAAGAACTGCCACCTACGCAGCTTCGCACGTTGGCTGAAGCGTTTGCAGCGAATTTTGAGCAAGAACTGAAAAATGCAGAGCTGACCCATGAAGGCATCAAATGGTATGCGACGCCTCGCCGCCTGGCGCTGAAAGTATCCGCACTGGCAGAGCAGCAGGCAGATAAAGTGGTTGAGAAACGCGGTCCTGCGGTTTCAGCTGCATTTGATGCGGACGGTAACCCAACCAAAGCAGCACAAGGCTGGGCCCGGGGTTGCGGTATTGACGTGGCAGACGCCGATCGCATGATCACAGACAAAGGTGAATGGCTGCTGTTCAAGCAAGAAGTCAAAGGCCAAAACACCAAAGACATCGTTGTGGCACTGGCTGACAAAGCGCTGGCAAACCTGCCTATCGCCAAGCCAATGCGCTGGGGTGACAAAGAGACCCTGTTTATCCGTCCGGTAAAAACCCTGACTATTCTGCTGGGTGACGAGCTTGTTGAAGGCACCATTATGGGTGTGGATTCTGCACGCACTGTCCGTGGTCACCGCTTTATGGGCGAAGCAGAATTTACCATCGATAATGCCGATCAGTACCCTGCGATTCTCGAAGAGCGCGGTAAAGTCATCGCCGATTACGAAGCGCGTAAATCTACTATCATTGCAGATGCCCAGAAAGCGGCGAAGCTGCTTGGGGGTGTTGCAGATCTGGATGATGATCTGGTTGAAGAAGTGACCTCTCTGGTTGAATGGCCAGTGGTACTTACTGCAACCTTCGAAGAGAAGTTCCTAAAGGTTCCTTCAGAAGCCTTGGTTTACACCATGAAAGGTGACCAGAAGTATTTCCCTGTTTACAGCGAAGACAAGCAGCTTCTGCCAAACTTTATCTTCGTGTCTAACATCGAATCAAAAGAGCCCCGCCACGTCATCGAAGGTAACGAGAAAGTAGTTCGCCCTCGCCTAGCGGATGCGGAATTCTTCTTCGATACTGACCGCAAACGTCCTTTGATTGACCGCTTGCCACAACTGGAAACCGCAATCTTCCAGCAGCTACTGGGGACCATCAAAGACAAGACAGACCGCATCACCGAGCTTGCCGGCTACATTGCTGACAAGATTGGTGCTGACGTCGAAAAGGCAAAACGTGCAGGCCTTCTTGCGAAGTGTGACCTGATGACCTCGATGGTTTTCGAATTTACCGAAACTCAGGGCGTGATGGGTATGCACTATGCGCGTCATGATGGTGAAGCCGAAGAAGTCGCTGTTGCGCTGAATGAGCAATACATGCCGCGTTTCGCGGGTGATGAACTGCCAGGTAATGGCGTATCCTCTGCACTGGCGATGGCCGATAAGCTGGATACTATTGTTGGTATCTTCGGTATTGGCCAGGCACCAAAAGGCTCTGATCCCTTCGCACTGCGCCGTGCTTCCCTGGGTGTACTGCGCATCATCGTCGAGTACGGCTACGATCTGGATCTCACCGATCTGGTGGCGAAAGCCAAGTCTCTATTCGCTAATGAAGACGGAAGTAGCCGCCTGACTAACGACAATGTTGAAGCAGATGTGATCGAATTTATGCTGGGTCGCTTCCGCACCTGGTATCAGGATGAAGGCCACAGCGTTGATGCGATTCAAGCTGTACTGGCGATGCGCCCGACCCAACCGGCTGATTTCGACAAACGCGTAAAAGCCGTGACCCACTTCCGTTCACTGGAAGCGGCTGAATCACTGGCAGCAGCGAACAAACGAGTGGGTAATATTCTGGCCAAATACGACGGTGAGCTGTCTACTACTATCAATAGCGATCTGCTAATCGAAGATGCAGAAAAAGCACTGGCTGATAAAGTCACGGCAATGGTAGAGGCACTGGCGCCAGTGTTCGCAGCTGGCGATTACCAAACTGCCCTGACACAGCTGGCAGATCTGCGTGAACCGGTCGATAATTTCTTTGACAACGTGATGGTCATGGCTGAAGACGACGCACTGAAAGCGAACCGTCTGGCGCTGCTTAATACCCTACGCAGTCAGTTTATGAATGTGGCAGATATCTCTCTGCTTCAGAAATAAACCTCGATAACGCAGTATTTAAGGCCTCGCGAATGCGAGGCTTTTTATTTTGTCTCGGGAGCCAGATATTCGAGTGTCGCGCAATGTTTCACGTGAAACATTGCGTAAGTGTATTCAGTGGTATCTTCGTTGGTAAGCCAGTAAGCAAAGACTAACCAATCCTCCCAGCGTGTCCATTAACATATCCTTTTGTGCGTCCCAGATATCACCTTGAGAGCCGAGGAACGCAATACCTTCTTCACCTCCCGCCAATTCTGCATACCACCATTCGATAATTTCATAGCCTGCGGCAACGGCCATAATAGAGAACAAAGCAAACAGAAATGCGATAGTGGGCCCGGCGAGTTTCTTATCGAGTAGCACCTCCGCAATCGGATACGCGAAAAGCCCAATCGAAAAATGCGCCACCCTATCAAAATTATTTCTCTCTGCTCCAATGGCATCATTAAACCAATCAAACGGTACTTCAGCGAACGTATACTTCGCACCTATGGTATGAAGACAAAGCCAAATGAACATCAAGATACATGCCGTTGTAGACCAACGGTGATAGCAATTCCCCCACCAAACAATGGCTAACACACCCATCGCGGGGATAATCTCCGCCATCCAGACCGCATAAGAATTTGGGTTGTACGCGCTGAATAGAAACACCAGCGCATAGAGTGATGTAAGTACTTTAAGCACATGAGTTGGCAAAGTCATCGGTCGGCTCTCTCAGGCAAAAATGAAAATCATGATTACATATAACACCAAATGACAATACATCAGTAGTGCCTGATAAAGAATACAATACGACAAGGTTTGTATTGTGAAGCCTCTGCTCAGAACAAAAGCGGTAAGGACCATATCTGTTCTACATCCACAGAAGCGAACTTCATCTCACTCAGTCTTGATACATGCACGTCAAGTAAACCTGTCAATACAAAAGAAATAGATTTCAAATCGGGTGATGCATCAGTTATTGTTTACCGAATATTAAAGGGACTTCAAAGGGACAAGGTTAAGCGTTCATGCAGTTTTCTAAATTTGGAAATAAGTTTACACAGCACTCTGGTATCACGCAGTTAATGGATGACCTCAACGATGGCCTTCGTAATCCTGATGCCATTATGTTGGGGGGTGGTAATCCCGCCGCTATTCCCGAAATGCTTGAACACTTTAAAGCGCTTAGCCGGAGAATGCTTGATGATGGCTCATTGATAGCCGCACTTTCCAACTATGATGGACCACAGGGGAAAACCACCTTTATTGCTGCTTTAGCAGAAATGCTAAATAAAACCTTTGGCTGGCAAATAACCTCTGAAAACATCATGCTCACCAATGGCAGCCAAAGTGCCTTCTTTTACCTGTTTAATCTGTTTGCTGGTCAGTATGACGATGGCAGTTTCAAAAAGATTTTATTGCCTCTGGCCCCTGAATATATCGGCTATGCCGATTCAGGCATCGACCCAGATATATTCACCAGCTTCAAACCGACTATTGAGCATCTGGATAATCGCCAATTTAAATATCACGTTGATTTCGATATGCTGGAAATCGATGACTCAGTCGCGGCAATTTGCGCATCACGCCCAACGAATCCGACCGGTAATGTGCTCACTGACGAAGAGATTGCCAAGCTTGATAAACTTGCACGACAACACAACATCCCACTTATTATCGACAACGCTTATGGTGTGCCCTTCCCCAACATCATCTTTGAAGATGTAAAACCGTTTTGGAATGACAACACTATCCTTTGCTCCAGTCTTTCCAAGCTAGGTTTACCCGGTGTGCGCTGCGGCATCATTATCGCTCAAGAGGAGATTATCACTGCCCTTTCTAACATCAATGGCATCGTCAGTTTATCGCCATCTAGTGTGGGCCCAGCCATTGCGCT
Source organism: Grimontia sp. THUN1695 (assembly GCF_059704325.2). Classification (NCBI taxonomy): domain Bacteria; kingdom Pseudomonadati; phylum Pseudomonadota; class Gammaproteobacteria; order Vibrionales; family Vibrionaceae; genus Grimontia; species Grimontia sp. THUN1695. The sequence continues at coordinate 2,893,576 of NZ_AP046577.1, forward strand.
AGAGATGATTAAAAGCGGTGACTTGTTGTCACTCAGTGAAACTGTGATCAAACCTTTTTATCAAGCCAAAGCACAGCGTAGTATTGAGCGACTTCAGAAAGCCATTCCTGATGAACGCTTTAAAATCCACAAACCCGAAGGTGCTATTTTTCTTTGGCTTTGGTTTGAAGGACTACCAATCAGCACCAACGAGCTCTATCAGCGTTTAAAGCAACGTGGTTTATTGATTGTCCCTGGCGAGTACTTTTTTATTGGTTCAGATCTCAATTGGGACCACACTCATGAATGCTTAAGGATGAACTATGTTCAGGATGATGAGGCTATTGCGCGAGGCATTGAAATCCTCAAAGAGGAAGTAGAGCGAGCTTACTCAGAGGCTTAATCCAATCCAAAGGTTTCACGTGAAACATCGCCCAGTCTGACTATCAACTGGGCTTTATGTCGCCTTCACAACCAGGAAGATAACTTGACGACCTAAAAAGGCCTATCACGGGTAATTCATAAAAAATAGGCGGACACCACCGCAAATAACACCAAAATAACATTTACAATCAACAGGTTATATATTTATGCAACTCTGCGTAAAAAAACGCCGCTAGTGCGGCGTTTGGTACTCAGATTTTACGTAGATTCACGTGGTTACACGTCGAGGTTTGCTACTTTCAGGGCGTTATCTTCGATAAACGCGCGACGTGGTTCAACGTGGTCACCCATCAACGTGGTAAACAGTTCATCTGCTGCAACTGCATCCTGAATGGTTACGCGCATCATACGGCGTGATTCTGGATCCATGGTGGTTTCCCATAGCTGATCAGGGTTCATCTCACCCAGACCTTTATAGCGCTGACGAGAAAGACCACGGTTAGATTCTTTGATCAGCCATGCCAGCGCATCAGCAAAACTTTTCACGGGTTGCTTGCGTTCACCACGCTGGATGTAAGCCGTATCATCAAGAAGACCATCAAGCGCTTCTGCCAGATCGGCGATACGGCCGTACTCTTTCGAATTCAGGAGGTCATAGCTGATGAGGTATTCGTGATCGACACCGTGAGTACGAACAATCAACTCTGGCTGATAGGCCTGATGCTCTTCATCAAACTTCACTTCCGCGCGATACTGGCTTTCACCGGTTGAGTTTTTGTTCAGAACCTCTACCAGATTATCAATCCATGCGCGAACGTCTTCCTCGTTTTTCAGCGTATCTACACTCAAACGCGGTTGATAAATCAACTCGTTTAGCATCGCATATGGGTAACGACGGTTCATGCGCTTAATCAACTTCATGACACCGTTGTATTGTTTCACCAACTCTTCAAGTGCAAGACCATTCAGCGCAGGCGCATCCTGGTTGACGTACAGTGACGCATTTTCCAGGGCAATAGAAACCTGATACTGCTCCATGGCTTCATCATCTTTGATGTATTGCTCCTGCTTGCCCTTCTTCACTTTGTAAAGCGGCGGCTGAGCAATATAAACGTAGCCACGTTCGATCAGTTCAGGCATTTGACGGTAGAAGAAGGTCAACAGCAGCGTACGGATGTGCGAGCCGTCAACGTCGGCATCGGTCATGATGATAATGCTGTGGTAGCGCAGTTTGTCAGGGTTGTACTCGTCGCGGCCGATACCACAACCCAGCGCAGTGATTAGCGTCGCCACTTCCTGGGAAGACAGCATTTTGTCAAAGCGCGCCTTTTCTACGTTCAGGATCTTACCTTTCAGCGGCAGGATAGCCTGATTCTTACGGTTACGGCCCTGTTTCGCAGAACCACCCGCAGAGTCACCCTCCACAATGTAGAGTTCAGACAGCGCAGGATCTTTCTCCTGACAGTCTGCAAGTTTGCCTGGCAGGCCAGCCAAATCCAGTGCGCCTTTACGACGGGTCATTTCACGGGCTTTACGTGCTGCTTCACGGGCACGCGCTGCGTCGATAATTTTGCTACAGACGATTTTGGAATCCTGCGGGTTCTCAATCAGGAACTCCGCCAGTTTCTCACCCATCGCAGACTCAACCGCTGACTTCACTTCTGAAGAGACCAGCTTGTCTTTAGTCTGGCTTGAGAATTTCGGATCCGGCACTTTCACCGACACAACCGCTGTCAGGCCTTCACGCGCATCATCGCCAGAGGTCGCCGCTTTCGCTTTCTTGGAGTAACCCTCTTTGTCCATGAAGTTGTTCAGGGTTCGGGTCAGTGCAGCGCGGAAACCGGCAAGGTGAGTACCGCCATCACGCTGGGGAATGTTGTTGGTAAAGCAGTAGATATTTTCCTGGAAGCCATCGTTCCATTGCATCGACACTTCTACTGACACACCGTCTTCACGCTCATGTTCAAAATGGAACACAGTTGGGTGAATCGGCGTTTTGTTACGATTAAGGTGCTCAACGAATGCGCGAATACCACCTTCATACATGAAGTGGTCCTGTTTGTTTTCTTCGCGCTCGTCGATCAGCTTGATAGAAACACCGGAGTTCAGGAATGACAATTCACGCAGGCGCTTTGCCAAGATGTCATAGTGGAACGTAGTATCCGAGAAGGTTTCATCGCTTGGCCAGAAACGAATACGCGTTCCGGTTTCATCAGTGTCACCAATCACTTCAAGTGGCTTTTCAGGGACACCCATTTTGTAGATTTGCTGGTGTACGTGGCCATGACGCCAGATAGTCAGCTCAAGTTTTTCCGACAGAGCGTTAACCACGGAAACCCCCACACCGTGCAGACCACCGGAGACTTTGTACGAGTTGTCATCGAACTTACCGCCAGCGTGAAGCACTGTCATGATAACTTCGGCAGCCGACACCCCCTCTTCTTCATGGATGTCTACCGGGATGCCACGTCCGTCATCTTTAACGGACACAGAGCCATCTTCGTGGATAGTGACCACGATGTCATTACAGTGACCCGCGAGAGCTTCATCGATAGAGTTATCGACCACCTCAAAGACCATGTGGTGTAGACCGGTACCATCGTCAGTATCACCGATGTACATCCCCGGACGCTTACGTACTGCATCCAGACCCTTGAGTACCTTGATACTCGATGAATCATAATTATTGGACATTGAGTTACTCTCGCTTAATTTATTCTGCGGCTATTTTACCGTGTTCCACATGAAACATCTTACTATTTTCGTCGCACATTTCAGCGACCTGATCGGCACTAATGGCACTGACAAAGACCTGTGCCCCAGTGGCTTTTAACTGCTCTGCTAACAGCGCCCGGCGCTGGCTGTCCAGCTCAGAGGCAAAATCGTCGATCAGATAAATACACTGTTTCTTTTTGTCGTCAGTGAGTTGTTGTCCCTGAGCCAAACGCAGGGCGCAAACCATCAGTTTCAGTTGTCCCCGCGACAGGACATCCTCAACCGGGGTTCCCCCCACTCGCAGGCGCAAATCGGCTTTGTGGGGGCCACTGACGGTATAGCCAAGTTGCTGGTCGCGCAGAAAGTTATCACGCAGCAAATCGGCATACTCTGTTTCTTTGTCCCAGCCACGACTGTAGCTGAGTTTAATTTCATATTCGGGCAAGAATGCTTCACACAGCTTGGAAGCGCGTTCGGCCAGCTTTTCGATATAGTCTTTACGCCACTGATCAATCAGGTTGGCAAGCGGTGCCAGCTCGGCATCCCAGTAGCTCAACTCGCGGTAACTGCGGGCAGTCTTCATCAACGCATTGCGTTGCTTGGTCAAACGCTTCACTCTTGCCCACACAGGATAAAACTGGGGTTCCACGTGAAACACGCCCCAGTCAATAAACGCACGGCGAAATTTGGGGCCGCCGGTTAGCAGCTCAAACCCTTCCGGCGTAATGAGCTGCATAGGCAGTACTTCTGCCAGTTGCACCAGCTTCTGCCCGCGCTCTTCACCAATTTTGACTTCCGTACTGCCATCCCGGTTTTTCTGGATCCCCACCGGGAGTAAGGATTCACCGTATTGTATCCGACCATGTACCACCAATCTGTCCTGATGGTGGCGGATCACCCTGCCCGTCAGCGGGCTGCGGAAAGAGCGGCCATGCCCGAGGTAATACACCGCCTCCAGCACACTGGTTTTTCCACTGCCATTTGGCCCCACAAGAAAATTGAAGCCTGATGACAGGCTAAGGTCACAGGCTTCAATGTTTCTCAAATCATGTATCGAGAGTCGGGACAGCGCCATGTTAGAGACGGATAGGCATCACGACGTACATGGCGTCATCATTGTTACAGTCTTCGACCAAGGTACTGGCGGTGCCGTCTGTCATCGAGAACCGCACCTGTTCACACTTAAGCGTGTTGAGTACGTCAAGCACATAACTGACGTTGAACCCAATCTCGAGGTCGTCACCGTCATAATTGACGTCAACAAACTCTTCCGCTTCTTCCTGTTCAGGGTTGTGGGCAGAAATCCGAAGCTGTCCCGCACTCAGGTTAAGACGCACACCACGGAATTTTTCATTCGACAGGATAGCGGCACGAGAAAACGCCTGGCGAAGGTCATCACAACCGGCTTCCATGATTTTATTAGAAGACTGCGGCAATACCCGGCGATAATCCGGGAAGCGGCCATCAACCAGCTTGGAGGTAAACACAAACTGGTTTACCAGCGCGCGGATATTCGCGCTGCCAATCTGGATAGTCACCGGTGCATCCGGGTTGTCCAGCATACGCATCAGCTCCGTTACCCCTTTGCGTGGCACGATTACCTGCTGCGCAGCAAGTTCGCTATCCAACAAGGTAGTACCCACTGCCATTCGGTGACCATCCGTCGCGACAGAACGCAGCGTCGTACCTTCTGTTTCAAGCAGCATACCGTTCAGGAAGTAACGCACATCCTGATTAGCCATGGAAAAAGCAGTGCTTTCCATCAGCTGGCGCAGCTTACCTTGTGGCAGGGTAAATTCCACTATGCTCTGCCAGTCTTCGATATTCGGAAAATCAGCAGCAGGCAGGGTCGACAGCGTAAAGCGGCTGCGGCCCGAACGGATAACAGCGCGGTCACCTTCCAGCGTAAAACTGATAGGGGCACTGTCTGGCAAACCACGGCAAATATCGAGGAACTTACGCGATGGAACCGTCACTGCCCCCTCATGCGCTTCGCTTTCCAGCGGCAGGTTGGCGATCAGCTCTACCTCAAGATCCGTACAGGTCATGGAAAGCTGGCCGGATTCCACCTTCAACAGGATATTTCCGAGGATCGGCAGTGTGGGTCGTCCCCCAAGTGCACCAGATACTTGCTGCAGGGGTTTTAAAAATTGGTCACGGGTAACGGTAAATTTCATATTAAGACGACAAAGTCCGGATCAGGTTGGAGTAATCTTCTTTTATATCGTGGCTCTCTTCGCGCAGCTGCTCAATCTTTCGGCATGCGTGAAGTACCGTAGTATGATCGCGGCCACCAAATGCGTCGCCGATCTCCGGCAAACTATGGTTAGTCAGCTCTTTAGACAACGCCATCGCGACCTGGCGTGGTCGTGCAACTGACCGGCTACGACGTTTTGACAGCAGATCCGCCATTTTGATTTTGTAATACTCTGCGACAGTCTTCTGGATGTTGTCGATGGTCACCAGTTTTTCCTGAAGTGCAAGCAAGTCGCGCAGCGCTTCTCGGACAAAATCAATCGTGATGGCACGGCCGGTGAAGTTAGCATTCGCTATCACGCGATTCAGCGCTCCCTCAAGTTCCCGGACATTTGATCGCAGACGTTTGGCAATAAAGAATGCCACTTCATCCGGCAGGCGGATGTTATGGTCTTCTGCCTTTTTCATCAAAATTGCCACCCGGGTTTCAAGCTCCGGCGGTTCAATCGCCACTGTCAGCCCCCAGCCAAAGCGCGACTTAAGGCGATCCTCCACTCCATTTATCTCTTTAGGATAGCGATCTGACGTCAGGATAATTTGCTGGTTGCCTTCAAGGAGCGCATTAAAGGTATGGAAAAACTCTTCCTGCGAACGCTCTTTATTGGCAAAAAACTGAATGTCATCGATAAGCAGCGCATCCACACTGCGGTAATAGCGCTTGAACTCTTCGATCTGATTATTTTGCAGCGCTTTGACCATATCCTGCACGAAACGCTCAGAGTGCATATACACCACACGCGCATCCGCCTTGCGATCGGAGATAGCGTTACCCACAGCATGTAACAGGTGAGTTTTACCCAAGCCAGTACCACCATACAGGAAAAGTGGGTTATATGCTGCCCCCGGATTGTCAGCCACCTGACGGGCCGCCGCCAGCGCCAGCTGGTTCGACTTACCTTCAACAAAGTTGGTGAACTTATGCTTGGGATTGACGTTAGAACGGTGATTCACATCAGACTGCACTGGAGACGGTGCCGGTTCCCAGGTACGCCCAACCGGTTTTGCGACTGGCGCTACCGGCGCGGGTGCCGCAGGTTGGCTCGGAGGTGCTGCTACAGCCACAGGCTTGCTGCCCACCTCAAAACGCAATAAAGGCAAGTCGTTACCGCAAAAATCATTCAATAACTGATTGATACTATTAAGATACTTATCGCGAACCCAATCCAACACAAAACGGTTTGGCGCGAACAAAGTCAGGGTATTGTCATTTAACTCCGCCTGAAGCGGTCGAACCCACATGCTGAATTCTGTTGCAGGGAGGTCTTCCTGAAGGCGCTGAAGACACTGCAACCAAAGCGAAGATGACACGTCTGACTCCACACTGAATTATTGAAAAGGGATGTAAGTTTATACTTCTACTGCAAGGATCGCTAGCGGGAAGATCCCTTTTGCGGTGAATAAGATCTAAGTTATACACACAGATCGCACAATTAGCCGGCAGTCCGGCACAGAAAACACCCGACTTACTCACAGAGTTATCCAAATCTCGGCGGAAAATATGAAGATCTGATCACGATGTTGATGACCTTCATCCACAAACACGTCATCATCGATCCCTTCCTTAAAAAACAGACCCCGATCATCTTTTCACATTCCATACAGGATTATCCCTGATGATCTCACAAGAATTACACAAGGATAAGTGAATAAGATCGATAAAGGATCCTTGCGCTTGAACCACGACCACGTATAATTGCGCGCCCGGGAGGTTGTCGGATTAAAGCCCCCGTGGTTTTAACATTGACTACAAGTCAGTCAGTGATTACAATCCGCCCTCTTTGTTGAGAGGCGTCGGACGATTCTGTCCCACGTCGGGTTAACAAACCTAAAAACTGATCAGTAATAAGGTAGAAACCATGAAACGCACTTTTCAACCTTCAGTTCTAAAGCGTAAGCGCACTCACGGTTTCCGTGCGCGCATGGCAACGAAGAACGGCCGTAAGGTTATTGCCGCTCGCCGTGCGAAAGGCCGTAGCAAGCTTTCAAAATAATCCTTAGCGATTTGTGAATAAGCTAGCTTTTTCTCGGGAGTTACGTCTGTTAACTCCCGAACATTTCAACTTTGTCTTCCAGCAACCTCATCGCGCTGGCTCTCCACACTTAACCATTCTTGCACGAAACAACACTTTTGGGCGTCCCCGCCTCGGTCAAGCTGTGCCAAAAAAACAAATCAAACTGGCTGTTGACCGCAATCGTTTTAAGCGACTGGTCAGGGAAAGTTTCCGTCTCCATCAGCATGACCTGCCGGCAAAAGACTATGTTGTGATTGCGAAAAAAAGTGCCAATGAGCTCAGCAATGAAGAACTGAGTAAGCTGCTTGATAAGTTATGGCAACGTTTGTCTCGACCACCGCGAAAAAAATAGTCACTGGACTGTTTCGCGGGTACCAACTCTTTATCAGTCCACTTCTGGGGCCCCGATGTCGCTTCACGCCGACATGCTCTCAATACGCCATAGAAGCGGTCAACCGTCACGGTGTGATAAAAGGGTGTTGGTTCGCCAGCAAACGTTTATTAAAATGCCACCCTCTTAATCATGGTGGGTACGACCCCGTGCCCCCGCGTCATCCTAAAAATCGAGACAATTAACAATGGATTCTCAACGCAATATCCTGTTGATTGCCCTAATGTTTGTATCCTTCATGTTGTACCTCAACTGGACGGAAGCAACCAACCCTCAACCACAGGGCCAGGGCGTAACACAGCAAGCACAACACAGTGGTGATGTTCCTGCCAGTTCAGATGCGTCCCAGCCTCTGACCCAAGACGCTGTGTCAAATAAGCTGATCACCCTGAAAAGTGACGTGCTGACTTTGACCGTTGACACACAAGGCGGTGACATCATTCACGCTGAACTGAATAAATATGATGCAGAGTTCGACTCTGACAACAAATTTGTTCTGCTGAAAAACCAGCCTGACCATGTCTTCGTCGCCCAAAGCGGTCTGATTGGCCCGAATGGTATCGATACCCTGGATGGCCGTGCGAAATTTACTGCCAACGGTACTGAGTTTGTCATGGCTGATGGCCAAGATGAGCTGCGTGTACCGCTGACACTGGAAAAAGACGGTATCACTTACACCAAAACGTTTGTCCTGAAACGTGACAACTACGCGGTTGACGTGGACTACACCATCGACAACCAAAGTGGTAAAGATGCCAATGTGCAGCTGTATGCACAGCTGAAACAAAACCTGATGGATGACGGCGGCAGCCTGACCATGCCGACATATCGTGGCGGTGTGTACTCTGCAGACGACACGAAATATGAAAAATACAGCTTTGACGATATGAAGGACAGAAACCTGAACCTGACTATCGCTGAGCAAGGCTGGGCAGGCATGATGCAACACTATTTCGTTGCGGCCTGGATCCCGCATTCAGAAGGTGAAGCTAACCTGTATACCCGTACCAGCAATGGTCAGGGCTTTATCGGTGTGCGTTACCCGACCACGACAGTGACTGCAGGCTCAAGCGCACAACTGGATGCCACACTGTGGGTCGGGCCTAAGCTTCAGGATCAAATGGAACAAACGGCGCCTAACCTGAACCTGACTGTCGATTACGGCTGGCTGTGGTTCATCGCAAGTCCGCTGCACTGGTTGTTGTCAACCATCCACGGCTTTGTGGGTAACTGGGGTGTCGCCATCATTATCCTGACTTTTGTTGTACGTGGTGTGATGTACCCGCTGACCAAAGCACAGTACACCTCCATGGCAAAAATGCGCATGCTGCAGCCAAAACTGCAGGAGATGCGTGAGCGTATTGGCGATGACCGCCAGCGCATGAGCCAGGAAATGATGGAGCTGTATAAGAAAGAGAAAGTGAACCCGCTCGGCGGCTGTTTACCTCTGCTTCTGCAAATGCCTATCTTCATCGCACTGTACTGGGCACTGATGGAATCGGTAGAGCTGCGCCATGCACCGTTCATGCTGTGGATTCAGGACTTGTCGGCACCGGATCCGTTCTATGTGCTGCCACTGCTGATGGGCGCATCGATGTTCCTGATCCAGAAGATGAGCCCAAGCACAGTGACCGACCCAATGCAGCAGAAGATCATGAACTTCATGCCAGTGATGTTTACGGTGTTCTTCCTGTGGTTCCCGGCAGGTCTGGTTCTGTACTGGCTGGTGTCTAACATCGTGACCCTTATCCAGCAAACCATGATTTACCGTGCGCTGGAGAAAAAAGGCCTTCACAGCCGCGGCTAATCGCACCACACACAGATAAGGCGGCCCTATGGCCGCCTTTCTTCTTTCTGAACACCGACAGGCAGTCAGGCAAAATTGGTATACACTAAGCAACGTTTTCAACACGCAGGTAAAGTTTCATGACTCACTCTGACACCATTGTTGCGCAGGCTACACCACCGGGACGCGGCGGTGTGGGCATCATTCGCGTATCTGGTCCTAAAGCCAAAGTCGTAGCCCAAGCTGTGACCGGGCGGGATTTGCCAGTTCGCCGCGCCGAATACCTGCCGTTTAAAGATGCCGAAGGCAACGCGCTTGACCAGGGTATTGCCCTGTACTTCCAGGCCCCCAACTCCTTTACCGGTGAAGATGTGCTGGAACTTCAGGGGCATGGGGGTCCGGTCATCATGGACATGTTGATAAAACGCATCGTGGAAATTGACGGTGTGCGAACAGCACGTCCGGGTGAATTCTCTGAGCGCGCCTTCCTGAATGACAAACTGGATTTGGCGCAGGCTGAAGCTATCGCCGACCTGATAGACGCCAGCTCTGAACAGGCAGCCAAAAGTGCCCTGCAAAGCCTGCAGGGGGCGTTTTCCAGCAAGGTTAATGCGCTGGTGGAGTCACTGATCCACTTGCGTATCTATGTTGAAGCCGCGATTGATTTTCCGGATGAAGAAATCGACTTTCTCTCAGACGGAAAAGTGGCCGGTGACCTGAACGACATTATCACCTCGCTCGACGAAGTAAGAAAAGCAGCAAACCAAGGCGCAATAATGCGTGAAGGGATGAAAGTAGTAATTGCCGGTCGCCCCAATGCCGGTAAATCGAGCCTCTTGAATGCCCTTTCCGGTAAAGAGAGTGCCATTGTCACCGACATTGCCGGCACCACCCGAGATGTATTGCGCGAACACATCCACATTGATGGCATGCCGCTGCACATCATTGACACCGCAGGGCTTCGTGATGCTTCAGATGAAGTAGAACGCATCGGCATTGAGCGTGCGTGGGATGAAATCGCCCAAGCCGACCGCGTACTGTTCATGGTGGATGGCACCACAACAGACGCGACGTCACCAGAAGAGATCTGGCCAGAATTTATTGACCGACTGCCATCCAATATGGGAATGACGGTCATCCGGAACAAAGCAGATATCACAGGGGAAACATTAGGGATCTGCCACGCCAGCCAGCCTACATTGATTCGTCTGAGTGCCAAAACCGGTGCCGGTGTTGATGCCCTTCGCGAGCACCTCAAAGCTTGCATGGGCTTCTCAGGCGCAACTGAAGGTGGGTTTATGGCACGCCGCCGCCACCTGGAAGCACTGGATGCTGCGGCACGTCATCTGGAAACAGGAAAAAATCAACTGGAAGGGTATATGGCCGGGGAAATCCTTGCTGAGGAGCTTCGTATTGCCCAGCAGCATCTTTCAGAGATAACCGGGGAATTCAGCTCAGACGATCTTCTTGGACGGATCTTCAGCTCCTTCTGTATCGGGAAGTAAAGTGGGCAAATAACGGAAAACAACAGCAAGCAACGGTAGATAACACACTGATTTTATTAGATCGTCATTTGCCGTTTGTTTCCATCCGTTGCCGTTAATTGCCAAATCTAGTCCCCAGTTGGTCCCCAATGACATGATAAATGCCGTATTGGGGACCAATTGGGGGCTAAAATGAAAATTTCCATTGAAAAACGAACACTTAGAGCTGACGGCACACGCTCACTACGCTTAGTTTATGACTATGGCTACACCACAAATACGCAAGGTGGACGCCAAAATAAACGTAAGCGCAGCTACGAAACCTTAGACCTGTACGTTCACGACAAACCTAAAACACCCACCCAGCGCCAACACAACAAAGAACATATGCTTCTCGCCGAAACCATTAAGAGTAAACGACTGGTTGAGTGGCAATCTCAGAAGCATGGTTTTGAGGATCGAACCAAGCGCTCAGCTAGCTTCATCGATTACTTTCAACGGCAAATTGACATCAAAGAACAAACTACCTCAAGCTCCAACCACTCGATCTGGCTTTCAGCCCGTAAGCACCTGCTGTTCTACTGCGGGAAACATGATCTTAGCTTTGATGAACTGGATAAAGACTGGTTAGACGGATTTAAGTATTACCTGACCAATGAAGCGAAAACCAAGAGTGATGAGCCTTTGTCTCGCAACACACAAAGCTCCTACTTCAATAAAGTTCGCGCGGCGATCAACGAAGCACATAGAGAAGGTATTATTCGCGATAACCCGCTTGCACAAGTAACGAGTATCAAAGCCAAAACAACTAAGCGGGTTTATTTAACATTGGATGAAGTCAACGCGTTAGCTCAAACAGAATGTCGCTACCCAGTCCTTAAACGTGCGTTTTTGTTCTCATGTGCAACGGGGATGCGTTGGTGCGATATCCATCGACTTACTTGGTCAGAAATAGAGACATTTAATAATCACAAACGCATTATCTTCGACCAAGTCAAACTCTCTCACGGCGATGCTAAGAGCCTTCAATACCTAGACCTACCAAAGTTCGCGGAATCACTCTTAGGCCCAGTCAAAGCGGCACACGAGCGTGTATTTAAGGGATTAAAATACTCTTCGTACATGAACGTTGAATTGCTTAGATGGAGCCTAGCTGCTGGGATCAGTAAACACGTTACATTCCACAGTGGCCGCCATACCTTTGCCGTGATCCAATTGAGCAGAGGTGTAGATATTTACTCAGTGTCTCGATTGCTCGGTCATAGCGAACTTAAGACAACAGAGATCTACGCTGACATCATTGAACAACGCAGGATGGAAGCCATGCTGACATTCCCTGATATTTTTGCTTCTGGAAAGGATTCAGCGGCCTAAAAATCGTATATTCTGGTGATGGTGACATTGCTCACTATCACCTTAATTTGAAGTCATAGGATTGGATAATTAGCGATTTTTAACATTTCAAAGGCTCCCTTCACAGCATCTTCGGACTCATCAAATCCTCTATGCCAGCGAATCTCTACCTTCTGATGGCAAGCCCAAGCGACTAACTTCTTAAACTCGCGCCATTTGTCATTTTTTGCACAACACTCAGCAAATTGGTTCACGAGTAGATACGTATCACGACCCACGCTATGCTTGGAAAGCTCAAACGCTTTTTTATAGTGCCCTAAGGCTGAACGATGATCGTCTTTTCGGTAAAAATATGTAGCGAACATCCATTCAACCATCCAATGCAAAGTATCACCATGTCCAGCGTCATCAATACTGCGCTGATAGTCTTGAATATCCGTGAGTGATAAGGTTGATGACTTTCTCCGCCTTCCGCCATCCATGTAATTCAGCATAAAGCTTTTCTTATCTGAATCTATTTGTTTGTGATGCACCCTTAGACACATGGCAAGAAAATAAGCATCAAATCTCCACCTAAGCCTTTTAACTTCTGATAGTGAAAACGGAGAGCCTTTTCGCTCTATCAATATCGATTGAAATATACTTGCGTCCTGGGCTAGATGCTGAGCATACTGCCTCCAGTACAAATCCACTTTTTGAAACCAAAACTCGTAGTATCGCTGTGAAGTTAGAGGGCCAACTTCAAACAACTCAACGGAAATCTGTTTTTTAAGCTCTTGATTAAACTTAACCATTCTGCGGTTTTGAGCTTTCATTTGAACAGCCAAGCGTTGAATAAATCTGCTCCCGAAAGCAGAATTTATCTGCAGAAAAATATCAGTCGATAGTCGAGCAAGAAACAGAATACATGTGAAGCGATGAACATCTTCAGCACTCAGTTTTCTGCCATGTCGCTGGTCACCGCAACTTGCCAGTTGCTCAACCGAATACTCAAAGTTCTTCTGTAGCTCTCCCCAACTAGGTAATCGTCCTCGGTTAAACCAACGAGATACGTTTTCCAAATTTTGTCTCGCCCTGCCATCTAAATCTAAAGGATTATGAAATCGACTTTGATTCGTTCCGCATTCTTGATAAATCCAACGCCAAGCTTTTTCTAACGGCCAGCAAACATGCTCTCCCGAAAATGTGGGCAACCACCAATCAATTTCGCAAGGTGCTTTTAAACTGCTCACAGCTGCACCATACATCAACGCATATTTATGCGCAGACTTAATAACAAGATCAGCCAAACGGTATTCAATGCGTATTCCGATTTACTTGAACAGCCATTCCGGTTTTATTTGAACACCTCAGATCAACGCATCGTTGGCTAACCGATTTTTAACTTAAGTGTTCAAGTGGCGTCAACGGTCGCCAGTATTTTCCTCATTGACTCTCCTTTCAGTTTTATCCGGTGTGCATTGTGCATCAGGCGATCGAGGATGGCATCGGCCAACGTGTTATCACCGATGGATTGATACCATTGGTCGGTGGGGAGTTGGCTGATGAGGAGGGTTGAGCTACTGCCATGGCGGTCATCCATGATCTCCATCAGGTCGTTGCGCTGCGCGGCTTTTAGCGGTTCTAGTCCCCAGTCGTCCAGGATGAGCAGGTTGAGTTTAGCCAGGCTTTTCAGCTTCTTGCTGTAAGTGCCATCGGCTTTGGCCTGGGTGAGTTCCATGAGCAGACGACTCACCCGGTAGTATTTCACCGTGTAGCCTTTCAGGCAGGCGGTGTTAGCAAGCGCACAGGCGATATAGGTTTTCCCGGTGCCGCATGGCCCGGTCAGTAACAGGTTTTGCTGCCGCTGTAGCCAGTCGCATTGAAGCAACCCTGTCATGACACTTTTTTGCAGGCCGCGCGGGTGCTGATAATCGATGTCCTGGGCGGTTGCCGCAAGTTTTAGTTGGGCCTGTCTGAGCAGGCGCTGTTGTTTACGGTTATCCCGTTCATGGATTTCCTGGTCGGCCAGCAGTTGCAGCCGCTCAGCGAAGCAGAGGTCCTGATACTGGCCCGGTTGTTCGAGTTGCTGGCTCAATGCTTTTGCCATGCCACTCAGTTTGAGTTGGTGCAGTTGGGAGAGTGTGGTGTTTACCATGGGTTTTCTCCTTAATGGAAGCTCTGTGGGCCACGGATATTTTCGTGGTGCTGAGGGAGTGTCAGTGTTTCCTGGCTGGATTCACTGATGAGCTTGTCCTGATTACTGTTTAAGATGTCTTTGAGCTGTTGCAGGCGATAGAGCTGATGTTGATTAGCCAGTTTACAGGCGGTATTGAGCCGCTGCGGTGGATACTGGCTGGCTAATCGCAATGCGCCCAGACAGACGCGGAACGCCTGCTGTGGATGCGGTTTGCGTTTAAGCTGCGCTTTTACCCAGACAAGCACGTCATCGCCGATGTCCTTCGCCCAGTTCATCAGACTGCCCTCACTGACTTTGTGGTAATGCTGGTGCTGTACAGGCATGTGCTGCGGTGTAGTGGTAAACCCGTAGCGGTCATTACGGGGGTGGCTGGCAACGCATTTACCCTGGAAGTAGATTTGCACTAAGCGCGGCTTCGCGTGAAGCTCAACCCGCTCACCAACCAGTTGATGCGGTACTGAGTAAAGATGGCTCTCATACTGCACATGGTAATCAATGTTCACTTTAGCCTGGCGGATGTCAGTGTATTCATAGGCATGACACGGTAGCGGTTTTAAGGCGGGTTTATCCAGTTCGTCGAACCACTGCTGACGGGTTCCAGCCATTTGTTTGAAGGGCTTACTGTTTACTTCTATCAGTAACGCGCTGATGCACTGATTCAGCTCATACAGTGAGAAGAAAGTGTGATGGCGAAGCCGGGCTAATATCCAGCGCTCAATGATTTGTACACCCACTTCGGCCTTGGCTTTATCCTTCGGCTTATACGGTCTGGCCGGCACGATGGCCGTATCATAGTGAGCCGCCAGTTGCTGATAGGCCGGGTTGATATCTGGGTCGCTTTTACAGGCTTTGGTGACGGCACTTTTTAAGTTGTCCGGCACCACCATAGTGGGGACGCCACCGAGATAGTCAAAGGCCCGAACGTGGCTGCCCAGCCAGTCTTGTATACCTTGCGTCCAGGTCGCTTCGGCGAAGTAATAGCTGCTCGCTCCCATGGCCGCCACGAAGATTTGGGCGTGCCGGATCTCGCCAGTCTGTGGATTCACAACAGGCATGGTTTGCCCTGCGTAATCGACGAACAAGACGTCACCTGCCCGGTGATGCTGACGCATGGAGCGGCGCTGTTTCTTCAGCCAGTGCAGATAGCGGTCGCAGAACTGGGAATAACTGTAACAGCGGTTGGGGTATTGCTGAGTGTATTCCTCCCACAACAGCAGCTTCGTCACGCCCTTACGGCTTAGTTGCTTACGTAAGTCTGCCCAATCCGGCTCTTGGAATCGCTTGGCATGGCGGGTATCGGCTTGCGGATAAAAGCAGCGGGCCAACTGCGCATCATCCAGTTCACCCGGCAGTGGCCAGGATAAGTTCATGCTCTTGGCTTTGCTGAGCAGTGTTTGAATACTACCGACACTGACTTTGGTGCTGCGGTGGATCTCTCGGATACTCAATCCTGCCGAGAAATGCAGCCTTAAAACCTCTCTGATTTTACGCATTGTGATCCTTTTCAAACCTACCCCTCACTCGCCAACGAAAAGTCAGTGGTTAAGTTATCAAATTAATTGTTATTTCAATGCGTTGAGAAAATTCCGGTGTACTTGAACACCGATTCCGGAAATGAGCACAAAACTGTACTAAATAAATCCGGAATCAGAGTTCAAATGATTCCAGAATAGGTGTTCAAGTGTTTCCGGAATTACTGTTCAGATCCGGCCGGAATACGCATTCAATAAGCCATTTGATCGTTTCCTGTCTTGAAAGATAGGTACCCTCATCACTTAACGTGGCTCTGTAGGACTGATACAAATCTCTCGCACTTGCTAGAAGTGCTTCACTAACCCGTGGGTCTTGAGTCGCTTCATACACCAAGCCAATAAAGTAAACCTCAAGCTCCTCAAGGGTTTTATCAAGATCACCATCTTCCTTAGCCAGCCTATTCAACTTGGTTTGGATAGTCTTCTTCTGTGTTTCTTCAGCCAATATCGCCGATTTATTGTGCTTTTTGGCCAACAATCCAGTGCTATTGAAGACTAGCTTCACCGCTTCACCAAGAGTTGGGAAGGAATACTTAGTCATCGTCGTCATCATATTCATCCATTAAGTCATTTTCCTTCTGACAGTCGTAACAAAGTTCGCCTGTAACCCCTGATGGTCCATTTTTTCCAGTGAAGTACAGAGTGCAATAGCACTCTGCACATTGAATCTGGTTTTCGCTCATATTAACTCCAAACCAAATATCAATTACTTACCTTTAGCATTTCCACGACCACCACCAGATTTTTGACCTGTCGTGGATGGCCAATTTCCTCCTGGCCCAGGATGCGATGATTGAGGGCGACCACCTGATTTGCTTGAACCTTTTGACATGATGTTACTCCTTTAATGATGTTGATTTACTCACATCAAGCGCAAAACAAACTCTGCACTGACAGTACAAATCTAATCAAAAGGTTTATTGGTAACACCGGGCTTTTTGGCGACGTTAATTTTCAAAGGGATTCAGCGGCCTGATGAGGCCGCTGCGATAACGGTATTACTTACGAGAAGTGGTGGCGACATAGTTTGCTGCCCTTTTTTCGATCTCATAATGAGATGAAACACGCTGCTCCTCGACCCAGTTCATGATGGCTTGACGCTCAAATCGAAGGTGTTTGCCAATTTTGAAAAATGGTATTTCCGCAGAGCTGGTCAGCTTATAAAGCTGGTTGGTTGATAAACCCAACAAGGCTGCACATTCATCAATCGTTAGAATGTCCTTTCCAAGGAGCTCCACCTTTTTTTGCTGCAAACGCTGCTCCAGAACAGCGCGCTCGACACGATCAATCTTGGCGAGAATGGATTGAAGAAGAACTTGCTCGTTGGTTGTCATCGTATCACCTCCTCGCCCATTGGAATATCTCTGGGAAGAGTGGGAAAGCTGGGAAATTCACTATTCATCAATACCCATCTCCTTCAACTCAGAGAGGATCTTTTCCGGCCAGAAGGCGAAAAAACGATGATCAAACTCAGTACCGTTCTTCTTTTCGATAACCCGAAGTGTTCCCCTACGATCTTCATTGGTTTCAAACCACCCTTTATGAATCAAAGGGCTCAATTGACTCTTATACTGACGCCGCAGTCGTAGCTGCTTAACAAATTCTTGTTTGTGGATAAGCCACTGGACGTCATCACCATCCTGCCGCCAGTAACCAAACTTTGACGGTCTGCTTGTACAGAATTCAGGAAGCTTATTTTCCCAATGGCTAATCGCTTGTTTCAAAGCACTCAACACCTCATACGTTTCTTGATTGTGCTGGTGCCCTCTGTGAGATAACCAGCGGCTAAAAACGCTATATACGGAATAGAGCGACTCTTCTTCAGTCCATGGCACTAACTGGTTTCGTGACGCAACAGACAACGCGACACCAACCAAGACAAAGCGCTTCAATACCCGATGAACCTGGCCGGAATAATTGCTTTTAGACCAATGCTGCCTCAGCGTTTCGATTTCACGCTGTAAGACAACATCCAGATCGGGCTTATCTGAAATAAGCGTCATCCAAGCCGTGAACAAAGTGCCAAAGTACTTTTGAGTCTGCTTTTCCAAGTGCTCAGCAAACTGAGATGGTGAGGAAAATCGGTGTAGATCCGCAAAACAACCGAAACGCTCTTCCGCAGGAATTTCGATAACTCGAATCAGCTGACCTGCTTTCACTTGATAACCAGAGGACTCCATCAGCTCTGTCAGGCCAATCTCTCCATTGCTCAAGGTCAACGTTCGCCAATTGGCAATATTCGCCAAGCCGCCTGTTTCAGTGGCTCGCAGCTTCCCACATCCGTTTACGATTTGATAAGCCGCAGAACTGGCTTCTTCCGCCGAGCACAACCCTAGCTCATCTAACACAAGCAACATGTCATGATGTTCTGATGCAACCGCCTCAATACCGTTAGCGGTTGTTTTCCATGACTTGATATAAGACTTATCAGCATAAACAGACGCCGCAACAAACGATGTGACAGATTTCCCCGACGAAGACGGCCCCATGATATGGAATGCCGCACTTTCCATTCCAACAGGCTTGAGAAGCGGCGCGGCCAACGCAACACCAACAGAAAATATGAGCAGAGGATTACCGACCAACAAAGAACCGACTTCACTTTGCCATTCAGCTAAGTTCCCTTCAGCCAAACAGAGTGAATCAGCCATACCACCAGAAAAATAGTAGGACTCATCTGACCGTCCGAAGCTTTTATCCGGAGTAACGAACACCTTGTCATGCCAACCTGTTCTTGTGACACAAAAGGCCGTTTGTGCCGCTTTGAGCTCTTCCCGCAAATAGCGCTGGACCATACTCCATGCAGTTTGCTCAGGCTCCAGCCAAAAACCGGTATCGAACAATTCATCTCTTAGCTGATAGTTGGTCCCTCCCATGATCTTTCTGGCAGGCACTATCATTCTGATCATCTGCCTGTCCATATTGATGATTTCAATACAAGCACTGAACCCTGACTTCCGATCAGGTGAACGCGTTCTAGCAAGAACCTTGACCGAAGAGCTCAACGAACGCCAACCTAGCTCACGGCAGAAATACTGTAGTTGATCATGGTGATGACGAAACTTCATATGACCTCCCTATCACAGGCTCAAAAGCCACTTCTGCACGTCTTCAACACGAAATCTCACACTTCGAGCACCAGGCGATAAATTCACTGGAGGAGGAAAAGAACCATTTTTCACATAACGGCGAATGGTTGCCTGAGACAGCTGAGTTAACTGACAAACTTCTTGATAGCTTAATAGCTGATTTGATTGTTTTTGTTCGGTCATAACTACTCCTGACAGTTAGTGGATAATCAAGGAATAGTTTGCAGGGTGAGCAACGCAAAGGCGCGCGGTGCTCAGGCCCATTTTGGGCAATCTGATAGAAAATCAACTCAAACAGACAGCCAAGACAAAGTACAAGATCATTTTTTGATGCTAAAACGAAGAAACGCCACTAATCAGTAAGTTATTAGTCAGTAATTAAGAAGAAGCTTAATCAATCAGAATCTTTCACATGTGAAACTGATATAGGTGAAAATCTCCCTTCAGCCTGAGGATAGATTTTAAATAGTCAAATTAAAGCAAATTTGCTAGCATATAACCTAACACAAAACAGTAGGTAACTTGATTTAATTCAATCGTTACATTCCTACTTTATATGATTAGGGCTTGTCCCGGATGGATTGAGAGGCTGACAGTGCAAGACAACACTGGACTTGAAGAGCTTAGCCAAGCACAGAGAGAACGACTCGCTCATATTGATTTCACTTTGTTATTTAAAGGTGAAGCTGGGCGTAGTTATTTAACCGAGCGCTTTAGCGTAGCGCCGTCTGTGGCAACGCAAGATTTTGCGCGGTACAAAGAGTTGGCTCCTAACAACGTTATGTATGACGAAAAGCGCAGAGTGCACTTGAAGACGAGCACATTCAAGCCGTTGTTTGATTATGACATTGTTCGAACTCTTGCGACGATAAGCCAAGGGTTTGGTGATGGTTTTCTTGGCAAGGTTAAGCCACCTATGGCTTGTGAAGCACCATTCCATCTCAATAAGCCAAAATTGGAAGTAGTGGCTGCTATTAGTGAAGCCATACATAAACGCGCTGCGATCAATATTGAATATACCTCTTTATCGAGTGGCCATGAGAGCAGGCAAATTGTTCCTCATACCATGATTGACAATGGCTTGAGATGGCATGTCCGAGCATTCGATAGAAAGCATAAAGAATTTAGGGATTTTGTTTTAACCAGAATAAGTGAAGTTGAGCAGTTAGAGGATGAGATTAACGACGAAGTTGAGACTCTTCAGTGGGATAAGCAATGGAACAGGATCGTTGAGTTAGAACTAATACCTCATCCAAAACTAACACATCCAGAAGCTGTATCGATGGACTACGCAATGGAAAACAATAGGTTGCGTGTAGAGATAAGAGCTGCGTTCGCTGGGTATTTACTGCGTTTATGGAATATCGATTGTTCAAAGAATAGTAAGGGCAATGGGCGAGAGTTCCATTTAGCACTTAAAAACCCAGAAGCATTATACGGCGTTGATAATGCTGCACTCGCTCCTGGATATAGCGAATCGTGAGATGAATTTATGAATATAAAAGAATATTTAGGCGATCTTATCGGAGGCAGTTTATTGATAACTGAATCTAGAATAATCGCAGAATCGCTACTGAAAAAACTTCCAGATGACGAGTGGAAGTCACTAATCGTTGAGCAAAATGTTCTTCAGAAAAAATCCGGCCAGACAGCTATTCGTTATGCCAGAACAATCCGTTGGCGTATTGAAGGCCTGGGTGATGAGTTTATGACTGATCTTTTAGCCGCGAGTGAACGCGCATATGTCCAAATGCTGATGATGTCATTACTCATTCATTCTCCGGTTGTCGCTGATTTTATGCGACTTACCTTGGCCGAGGCTCGTCGCACCTATAAACCCTCTTTGACTGCTGATGCATGGTCTGAGTTTTATGACACAAGAGTGCGGGCATATGCCGAGCTTGGCGGTTTTTCTGACTCAACTGTCAAAAAAATGGGTAACAACGCAATTAAGGCATTAGTTGACAGTGGCTACCTGAGTGATAGCAGGACAAAGAAAATACAACCTGTTTACCTAATGCCAGAAGTTAAAGACTGGTTAGTTCGTCTGGGCAGGGAAGATTTGATTGATGTAATGGAGTGCACAATATGAAGGCTCTTCAGACCAGGCTTGATCTGATATTGGAACGAATTGAAAGCCCTAAGTTTTTGAAAAACGATGGATTGGGCAATGAAATTGGATTTTGGGTATTTGACTATCCAGCCAAGTATGAACTGCTCGTACGAGATCACCTTAAGCACGTTGACGAAAAACTCAACAAGCGTGGTTACCGCTTTGTCCATCTCAATATTTTTGAAGTCTTGATAGATATGCTTGAGGAGCGAGGCCTTTTCGACCGAGCTTGCCAGCGTGAATTGCAAGTCGGTGTTGATGGCCTTCGAAAAACACTAGCCGGGCCTCTGAGCCAAGAGAAAGTGGCAAGGTATATCGCGGACAAATATAAGCCATCAGAACTTGAGTTTGTGTTGCTGTCAGGCTTAGGCAGTGCGTGGCCTCTTGTACGAGGGCATGAGTTACTCAGTGCTCTGCAAGACGTGATGGGCAGCACGCCATTAGTGCTTTTCTATCCAGGTGAATATAGTGGAAGGGATTTGCATCCTTTCGGCATGATCGAATCTAAAAACTATTATCGCGCCTTCAAGCTTGTGCCTGAAGACGGTAAAAAACCTTTTGCTGACAATAAGAAGTAGAGCAGAGAGCCTCCCGAATGAAAATTGAACAGATTTTTTCCAAGAAGTTGATGCGTGACATTAACGGCGTTGTTAAAGCGGAACAGAAAGACAATGACAGTGTGTATGTCGAACTTGATGAGTATGTTGTAACCCGAGAGCTAGATCGACATTTTCGCGCTTTCTTTGAGGCTTACGTTCCATCTGTGACGCAAAGCGGCGCATCAATGTCAGGTAAAATAGGTGTGTGGATCTCTGGCTTCTTTGGTTCGGGTAAGTCTCACTTCCTGAAAATTTTGTCTTACCTCCTCGAAAATAAATCTGTCGAAAAGGATGGACAAGGCCGCCAAGCATTTGAGTTTTTTAAAGACAAAATCAACGATGCCATGCTGTTGGCCGATATCCAAAACGCTGTTACAAAAGATACAGACGTTATTCTTTTTAACATCGATTCACGAGCCAATACGGATGACCGAGAAAATGCCATTCTTAAGGTCTTCCTCAAAGTCTTTAATGAACGTGTAGGATACTGCGCTGATTTTCCTCATATTGCGCACTTAGAACGCGAGCTTGATAAGCGTAATCAATACATGTCTTTCAAGGACAAATTTGCTGAGTTGACCCAATCAACTTGGGAAACGGAGCGTGACGCCTATGACTTCTATCGAGACGAACTTTCAGAAGCACTCGCTCATGCCAGTGAGCAATCATTAGAGTCTGCCAAAGCATGGGTTGAGCAGGTTGAAAACAATTTCCCGCTAGATATCCGAAACTTCTGTAAGTGGGTTAATGAATACTTAGATCGAACTGGGGATCGTAACCTTCTTTTCTTAGTCGATGAAGTCGGTCAGTTTATCGGTAAGAACACACAAATGATGTTGAAGCTTCAGACCATTACTGAAGATCTTGGCACATATTGTGGTGGCAGAGCTTGGGTCGTTGTTACCTCTCAGGCAGACATTGATGCTGCCATTGGTGGTATGGATAAGCGCGATGGCGAGGACTTTTCTAAAATTCAGGGGCGTTTTAGTACCCGCTTACAGCTGTCGAGCTCGAATACCTCGGAAGTTATTCAAAAGCGTTTGTTGTCCAAAACGGAAGAAGCTCGTACACATCTCATAGATATATTTGCAGAAAAGGGCGACATTCTTCGTAACCAGCTGACATTTGATAAAACGACAACCGCTTCTCTAAAAGGTTACACCGACGCTCCGTCTTTCGTGGACAACTATCCGTTTGTGCCTTACCACTACACGCTGGTTCAAAAAGTGTTTGAGTCAATTCGAACAAAAGGCGCGACGGGTAAGCACTTAGCCATGGGTGAGCGTTCATTACTTGATGCTTTCCAATCAGCTGCAAAACAGATGAAGGACTCTGCCCTTGATGTGTTAATCCCGTTTTACAGTTTCTATGCACCGATTGAAAGCTTTTTGGAGCCAGCTGTTAAGCGAACGATTGACCAAGCCTGTGAGTTGGATTCCTTAACAGAATTCGATGGCAAGATTCTAAAAACTCTTTTCTTGATCCGTTATGTGGACGTTGTCAAAAGCACACTAGACAACCTTGTGACGCTGTCAATTGATCGAATCGATGCAGATAAAATTGCGCTGCGTAAACAAATTGAAGAGAGCTTGAATCGTCTTGAACGCCAATTGTTGATTGCCCGTAATGGTGATGAATTTATCTTCCTGACCAACGAAGAAAAAGAGATCGAAAACGAGATCCGCCACACTGACGTTGAAATGTCAGAGGTCTCTAACAAGCTTTCAGCAATCGTATTTGACGGTATTTTGAAAGGTAATCGTGCCTATCGTTACCCGATTAATAAGCAAGACTTTGCGGTGAGCCGTTTTTGCAATGGTCATCCAAAAGATGGCACCACGCTGGAAGATCTAGTCATTAAAGTCATTTCACCTTTGGATTCGCACTTTGAAAATTACTCCCACGATCAAGCGTGTATCAATCATACGCTTGAGGCTGATGGGTGCGTGCTCGTCAAGCTGGGCGAACATAAGCGTCTTTGGGATGACCTGACAATCTTTATTAAAACTGACCGATTCTTAAAACAGAATTCAGGACAGCGACCAGAGCAAGAACACCTTCTCCGCGAAAAGCAGATGGAAAATATTGAGCGTGAAAAACGCTTAAGAACGGATTTTGAAGCTTTGTTTGCAGAGGCGGACGTTTACGCTATCGGCACAAAACTACCGAAGAAATCAGCAACGCCAAGTGCCATCGTCGAAGAAGCATACAAATACGTTATCGAAAACACCTTCGCTAAATTGAATATGCTCAAGGCAACGCCTGGTGAAGTTTTGCGTGAGCTACAGGCCGTTCTTGTTGCTGATGATATTGCTCAGATTGGACTGGATCTTCAAGCGGATGAATGTAACCCAGAAGCTACGCGTGAGGTTGAGCAGTACGTAACGCTAAAAGTCGAGCGTAATGAGCCTGTTTACTTACGTGACATCGTTGCCCGCTTCGGCAAGCGCCCATATGGCTGGCCAGACAATGAAATCTTATTGCTCACTGCAAGGCTGGGCTTGGCTGGAAAGGTATCTTTTAGTACCCAAGGCACAGATCTGGCGTTGAAAAAAGCTTACGAGCCGTTTACCAGTGTGCGTAAACGCGGCGAGATCCGTGTACATAAGATCAGGCAACATGACGAGCGCCAAATTAAAAAGGCTGCTGGTCTTGTTAAAGAGATCTTTTCAAAAACCTTTACCGGCTCTGGTGAAAAGGAGCTCTACGAATTAGTGCGCGATGAATTACTGGCTTGGAATGAAGAGCTTAAATCATTCAGAACCAAGTCACAGACAGGCCATTTCCCAGGTAAATCTCAAATTGACGATGGTCTTGCATTGGTCGCGGGTATTCTTGAGCAAACTTCAAGCTTCGCCCTTATCGCCCGATTCTTAGAAGACGCTGATGCCCTTGAAGAGTTTGCTGAGGACTTTGAGGATCTTGATGACTTCTACAATAGCCAATTTCAAACTTGGCAAGCCCTTGCTGGCGCATTGAACGAGAAGTTTAAGGCCAATAGACCTGCGTTAGAAAAAGACAATGAAGCATTAAAAGCGCTCACTGAATTAGAACGCATTTACAATATGCCGTCACCGTATGAGCAGCTGCGCCACATTAATCCGCTTATCGAGCAGGTGGCAAAAGTTAACTCAACATTGGTTGAAGAAAAACGCACTCATGCCTTAGAGCGTGTTGATCTGCGCATCGGACGTGTAAAGGAAGCGCTAGCTGAAGCTCATGCACCGTCTGAACTACAGAACCAAGCACTGCGCCCGTTACAAATGTGCAGACAGCGCATTGAAGCAACCTCTTCAATACCACAAATTATCAGTGAGCAAACTGAAGCGGAAGGTTACGAGGACGAAGCTTATGAGTTGCTGAATGGCTTTATCGAAGATCAACGCAAAAAAGCTGAAGCTGAGCATAGACGTCGTGAACTCGAACAGAAGAAACGCGAAGAGGAAGCAGCGAAAGCCGGTAAGGCAGCTCCAGCACCTGAGCCAGCCCCTGAACCGGTGCAGCCACAGCCGGTTGCAAAACGTACCGTAACGATTAACCCAACCGATGCCATGGCTAAGTCAGTAACAACCGGATTCATTGAAAGTGAAGCCGAAGTTGATGCCTATCTTGCCGCTTTAAGAGAGCAGCTGATTGCTGCGGTCAAAGCTGGCGACCGCGTACGAATTAAGTAAGGGGCTTATGATGATCAAAAGAATAAGCGTTAGCGCATTCAAATCGTTAGTTGATTTTGAGTTAAACCTTGACTCGAAGTTTAACTGCATCATTGGTTTAAACGGTGCAGGGAAAAGTTCGGTTTTACAACTGTTTAGTTATGTATCTGCTCTTATTGAAGGAAAAATTGACCGTTGGTTAAGCGAAAGAGGTTGGGAAGAAAAAGATGTTGTTTCTCACTTCTTCCCCACACGAGAAACGTTTGATCTTGTACTCGATATAGAGCTTTCAGATAAGCAATTGCGTTGGGAAGCCACGTACAACTGGAAAAGAGGCCTCTGTACAAGTGAGACTCTAACGGATTTAGCCAACGGTCAGCAGCTGTTACGTCTATATCAGGGAAGACTAAAAACTAAGCGTCACAGTTTTCCGGACCTTATTTTCAAATATTCAGGTTCAATATTGTCTGCTTTGGATGATTCGGCTTTGCCGCAAGAAGCAGTCATTTTTCGAAATTTTATGACTAATGTTGATAGTCATGACCTTTTATCGCCTAAGGTCATGCGTTCAGGTCGTTTTGCTTCAGCAGGAAAAATAGGTAGTGCTGGTGAGTACTTGATTAGTTATATCCACAATTTGGAAAAGAGTGCGCGAGATACTTTGCGAACAAACTTGTATGGTTATTTTCCTCAGGTTGTGAATATTGATACTAAAACTGAGTTGGATGGCACATTAAGCCTTTTGCTAACAGAGCGGTTTTATAATGAGGATGGCTCTCACACCGATGTTGTAACTAATGCCAAGCATATCAACGATGGCATGTTGCGTATTTTAATCATACTGGCAAGTCAAAGATCTAGTTCGAAATTCCAGCAATTTGATGAAGTTGAGAATGGTGTAAACTCTGAGATTACTGAAAAGCTCGTTGAAACATTTATTCGATCACCACAACAAGTATTAATCACGACTCATAGTCCACTAATCTTGAATTTCATTGATGAAGAACTTGCAAAAAACTCCGTGCACCTAGTTTATAAAAATAGCCAGGGTCATACTAAAACAACAAAATTTTTCGATCTCGATTCTACCGCTAGAAAACTGGAAGCATTAGCTCCCGGCGAAGCTATGTTGGACCTCCACTTGACCGATGTGGCAATGGAAGCTGAAAAATCTCGAATCGAGGGGTTGAAAAAATTATGATTATGCATCTGATTGCTACAGGTGAAGGGCCAACTGACATCGGTATTAGCCAGAATAGTTTAGGGGTATCAAACGGTGAAGACTTTCTACAAGGCCCAATGTACGCCCTGCTTATCAAGCTGTTAGAGAACTGTTTACCTGAGTGGAATCAAGGCCAAGATTTTACGCATACCTTTATTTATCGTAAAGAGTTAGGGCAAAGAGCAAAGGCTAGCAAAGTAAGACTTCCGAGCAAAGATAAAGCGGTAAAAGGACATTTAGAACATGCTAAACGAGCTGCTGCGCTTGCTGAATTCGCAAAAGAGAATTTTCCAGAAACATGGGCTAATAGCCTATCCGTATATTTTCATGACTGTGACGGTACACGATCTGAATTAGACCGTGAACCAGAAATGCAAGCTAATCGTGTCAAAGCCGTTTTATCTGGTTTTAAGGCAGCAGAGTACGAACATGGCGTTGCCATGATTCCTAAACCTACATCTGAGTCATGGATCATTTGTTCGGTTAAAGAAAACCCATATTGTCACTGCCAGAACCTAGAAACGGATCTTTCTGGCAACGACCGTTCCGCAGATAGAGCTCCGAAAGTTGTCCTAGGAAATGCAATAAATAATCATGACTATTGCCGTGAAGATCTCAGTACTCTTATAGCGGAAATTGATGTTGACCGATTAGAGGACATGCCAAGCTTCCGTCAATTTAAGAGTAATATTATCGCAGTTGTTGAAAAAGCTTGTGGCGAAGTGAGGAATTAATTTATGAATACTGCAAAACTAAAAAAATATGCGCCTCAAGCAAGGCGTGAGTTTATTACCGCTGTTTCAAAACAATTTAATCAGCTAGGTATATACAGCGACAAACAGATATCAGAGGTAAAACAAGAAGGTTCAGTATTACTAATTGAAGGTAAAACTTTTGAGCCTAGCGTAAAAACTGCCAGAGAGCGATTGGTCAAAAAGGTTCAGGCAATGGGCTATAACCAGCTCGTGGAACAAGTAGCCTATACCTGGTTCAACCGCTTGTGTGCTATTCGCTACATGGAAATCCATGACTATCTAGGTCACGGTTTTCGTGTTTTGTCGCACCCAGACAATCCTAAAGGATTTGAAATTATCGACCATGCGCAAGATGCTGCGGATGAACTCGGATTAGATAGAGCTCGTATTATTGAACTCAAGCTTGCGGGCAACAAAGACGAAGAGCTGTATCGTGAACTGCTGCTAGGCCAGTGCCATAAGCTACATGAAGCGATGCCTTTTTTATTCGACGCTTTGGACGATGAAACTGAGCTTCTTCTACCAGACAATCTAACACGTACCGACTCAATACTGCGTGGATTGGTAGACAGCATTCCTGAAGAGGACTGGCAACAAGTCGAAGTGATAGGTTGGCTTTACCAGTTCTACATTTCTGAAAAGAAAGATCAGGTAATGGGTAAGGTGGTCAAGAGTGAAGACATCCCTGCCGCCACTCAGCTATTTACACCCAACTGGATTGTGAAGTACCTGGTACAAAACTCAGTCGGTCGTCAATGGCTGCAAACCTACCCAGACTCTGCCATTAAAACGCAGATGGAATACTACATTGAGCCTGCTGAACAATCTGACGAAGTTAACCAACAGCTAAAGGCTATTACGCCAGAATCTATTGAACCTGAAACCATCAAAGTACTTGACCCAGCTTGTGGTTCGGGCCACATATTGATTGAAGCCTATAACGTGCTAAAAGCCATCTACGAAGAGCGTGGTTTCCGCTCTCGTGACATTCCAAAGATGATTCTGGAGAACAACCTCTTCGGCTTGGACATAGATGATCGTGCAGCGCAGCTATCTGGTTTTGCGCTGATGATGATGGCTAGAGATGACGATAAGCGTATTTTTACCCGTAACGTGCGACTCAATGTACTGTCATTGCAGGAAAGTAACCATATCGACCTGCCGACAGTATGGAAAGCACTCAACCTATCGGGAAGTTGGCAAAGCGGCACGTCCCAGGGCTTGTTCTCAGATGAAGAGCAAGATTTAAGCTCGTTCAATGCAGACAACCGCTACCAACTGCTGAAGCGAACATTGGCGAGATTTACTCAAGCTAAGACCTTTGGTTCATTGATTGATGTACCAAGCGATGACCATGAACAGCTAAAAGAGCTCCTGAGCACGCTAGTAGAGCTACAAGAGTCAGGCGACTCAATGCAGAAGCCTGCGGCGAAGCAGTTGATTGAATTTGTTCATCAGGCATTGGTACTGTCGATTCGTTACGATGCTGTTATTGCAAACCCACCATATATGGGTAGCAAAGGTATGAATTCAGAGTTGAAAGTGTTTGCTAAGAAAAACTATCCAGATAGTAAATCTGATTTATTTGCCATTTTTATGGAGCGAGCATTTTCCCTTGTTCATAAACTTGGTTTTAATGCACAGATTAATATGCAGTCTTGGATGTTTTTAAGTAGTTACCAACAACTGAGAAGCAAACTATTGGAAGATCGCACAATAATCACTATGGCTCACTTAGGAGCTAGAGCTTTTAGTCAAATCAGCGGAGAAGTTGTACAAACAACAGCCTGGATTATCAAATCAAATTATATTAATAATTATCAGCCAACTTTTTACAGGCTTGTTGAAGGTAATGAAAGTGATAAGCGAGATGCGCTTGGATCACGAGATAACGAATTCTCATCTACTGCTCAGAGTGATTTTTCTAAAATAGCTGGTTCTCCAATAGCTTACTGGGCATCGGATAAGATAAGAGATTGTTTCCAATCCATGCCTTTGTTATCTGAAAAGTTCTCAGCAAAACAGGGGCTTGCTACAACAAATAACGATCTGTTTACACGGAGGTGGTATGAGGTTTCTATAGACGGCATCTCCTTTTCATCTACTAGCCGATATGACTCAAAATTGAGTAAAAAAAGATGGTTTCCTTTGGACAAAGGAGGAAGCTTTAGAAAATGGTACGGGAATAATGAGTTTGTTGTAGATTGGGAGAATGATGGTCAGAGAATAAAAGATAGTATTAATGAAAAATATCCTTACTTAAATGGAAATCCCGACTTCGTAGCTAAAAATTCCAATGAATATTTTAAGTCAGGAGTAACTTGGGGGAAAATTACTGGTGGTAGTTTCTCAAGTCGATTCTCTCCTGAAGGGGCTGTATTTAGTGATGCAGGAATGAAGGTCGTTTGTGCTGGAAGAGACGCCTTTTATATTCAAGGCTTACTATCCTCTAAAGTGTTCCCATATTTCCTCTCGAACCTCAGTGAGACTTTAAACTATGAGGCTGGTAATATTGGGCGAGTGCCATTAGGTGATGTACCATTTAGTAATATGTGGGAAGAAATAATAAAAGAATCAAAAAATGACTGGGATTTATCTGAGGTATCTTGGGATTTTACCAAAAACTCTCTGGTTAAACATGCGGGAGATTCATTATCTAAATCATATGAGGATTATCGAAAGACCTGCGAGTCCACGGTGGTAAACGTAAAGGCTTTAGAAGAGGATAATAACAGAATATTTATTGATTCTTATGGATTGACAAATGAGCTGGACGAAAAAGTAGATTTACAGGATGTTACTTTAAATGCAAATCCAGTTTATCGCTATAATAATGCTATTGATTCAGAAGTTAAGTTTCAATCTGATACCATTTCAGAGTTGATATCATACGCTATCGGTTGCTCTTTAGGTCGTTATTCGCTCGACCGGGAAGGTATCGTATTTGCGCATTCAAATCATAATAAATTCAGCGAACTGTACACTGCTAGAGCTTTTGAGACATTTCCTGTAGACGAAGATGGCATTATTCCATTAACAGATCAGGAGTGGTTTAAAGATGATGTTACCAATCGTTTTCGCGAGTTTGTCCAAGTTGTTTGGGGTGAAGAACACTTACAAGAAAATCTCGATTTTGTTGCAGAGTCTCTGTGCTTAAATGCCATAAAGCCCAAGAAATCAGAATCAGCCCTTGAGACGATCCGCCGCTATTTATCGACTCAGTTCTATAAAGACCACCTGAAGACTTACAAAAAACGCCCTATTTATTGGCTGTTTAGCTCAGGTAAACAGAAGGCTTTTGAGTGTTTGGTTTACTTACATAGGTACAACGAGGGCACGCTTTCTCGTATGCGTACCGAGTATGTCACCCCGTTACTAGGCAAATACGATGCTTATGCAGAACAGCTTGAGAAGCAGACTGAAACGGCAGACTCGACTAGTGAAGCGAACCGCTTCAAGAAAGAGTTGGATGCTTTAATCAAGAAACAGGTTGAGCTACGAGAGTTTGATGACAAGCTAAAACACTACGCCGATATGCGTATTTCACTGGATCTTGATGATGGTGTGAAAGTGAATTACGGCAAGTTTGGTGATCTGTTGGCTGATGTTAAGGCGATTACCGGTTCGGCCCCGGAGGTTAACTAATGCAGATTAGTGAACTGGCACAAGGCGTTGCTGCCAAACTTGAACAAAGCCGCATTGTGTTTTGGTACGACCCAGAGCAAAGCTTTACTGAAGAGCTTGAGCATTTAGCTAACGCCCTATCTATTGCAAAAGAAGTAGGCGATAGCGCGGCAGATATAACTGCTAGGGTACTACCAAATGATTTGACCATCCTCAATATGGGCAATGAGTCTGTATTGGCAGTGAAAAAACGCATTGAAGTAGATGAGCGTGAAGCTAAATTCCTTATCTATTTTCCAAGCGCTGAGCCAGAGCCTGACCGCGATTGGTTGCTAGACGTGCGTTTGTATAGCGAACAGTTTTTTGCTGATCACAGCTCAATGCTGCTTAATGAGCTGGGTATCCCGAAAATGGCGCTACGCACGCACATTCGTAAGCGCCAGAGCTTTTTTGCCAATAAACAGCGCATAGCCGGTTTAAAAAAGTGGGTGACTGAGAACGAAGACGAACTGTCGTTAGACAGGAAGATGATGGCAGTGGTTGTAAAAGCTGATTCTGCGTCTTTGTCGGACATTCTGCTTGGGTTACTACGCGAATATGCAGCTTATATCGAAGATGAAAGCCTTGGCCAACCTTTATGGAGCCAGCTAGGAAAGTTTGATCTTGAGACCTCACTCTGGGCATATCTGAGTGAGGGTTTTGGCTATACAGTCGAAGAGCCAACCTTCTCAGACTTCGTGTTGAAATTATTCTGTACTGAATTCTGGAGCCAAATTGAAGGTGTTGAACGCGATTGGTTGCTTAACAATGTTCTAAAAAGCGCATCAGGCCGGGCGACAGCCTTGGCGTTTATGGTGAGCTGGCGCGACAGCCGCTCTTTCGCCGCTTACTACGAAAGCATCTCTAAGGTGCTTAGCCAACAGTTGGAAATTTCGACTCGTGCTGGCCAGTACCATCCGGTTGAGCTTATCGAATGCGAAACGTTCGAAGCTGTGGAACAGGCCATAATCCGTGGTTTAGTTCGTGATTTGCTCGATAGCAGTAAAGCGCTAGACCGGGTTCAGTTTGATACGGTTTTATCAAGACGTCTTGCTAGCCACTGGACATTGTCACGCAAAGAATACTTCGCAATTTATGAAGCTATCCGCAACGCTGAAGAGTTAATGCACTTGCGAAATCGCTATGTGGACGGGTTCCACTTTGATAACGCGAAAGCAATGTACGACGCCTATACCACAGACATTTATCGTTTTGACCAGGCTTACCGTTTGTTCAATGAGCATGTGCACTCTGTATTGAGTAAAGGTGCAGACATACTGCGTCAGCTCGACGACGAAGTCGAAAGCATTTATACCAACTGGTACTTATATGAGCTTGGCCTTGCCTGGGATCGTCACTTGGCCAATGAGAAATTACTTGAAAAGTGGCAGATTTCTGGCGTACCGCACCAGTATGACTTCTATGAAAAAGAAGTTCGCACACGACTGAGTCTGAAACAGACAAAACGAGTGTTTGTCATCATCTCTGATGCCCTGCGTTTTGAAATTGCGAATGAGCTTGGCGCTATCATTAACAACGAGAAGCGATTTAAGGCTGAGGTGTCTACGCAGTTGGGCATTTTGCCGAGTTATACCCAACTTGGGATGGCGGCATTATTGCCTCATAAGGCGCTCAGTTACCAGCCAGAGCAAGGCACGGCTGTTTATGTGGATGGTATTTCTTCACAGGGTTTAGACAATCGTAATTCCATCCTACAAAAAGTAGGTGGTATGGCAGTGAGTTCTAAGGAGCTGATGAGCTGGAGTAACCAGGAGGGGCGTGACAAGGTTCGAGACGTAGA
The DNA here is from genome assembly GCF_059704325.2 of Grimontia sp. THUN1695. Taxonomy (NCBI): domain Bacteria; kingdom Pseudomonadati; phylum Pseudomonadota; class Gammaproteobacteria; order Vibrionales; family Vibrionaceae; genus Grimontia; species Grimontia sp. THUN1695. The sequence continues at coordinate 2,926,542 of NZ_AP046577.1, forward strand.
AGTAGTTTATATCTATCACGATACCATTGATGCGATTGGTGATAAGGCTGCAACTGAAGAGAAAACGTTTGAAGCCTGTCGTAGTGCCATTGAAGAGCTAAAAGACCTCGTTGGGCGGGTCATCAACCGTCTAAACGGCAGCCGAGTTGTGATCACTGCTGACCATGGCTTCCTCTTCCAACAAAAAGCACTTGTAGCGGCTGACAAAACCTCGTTGAAAACCAAACCTGCTGGCGCGATAGAAGCCAAGAAGCGTTATATCGTTGGTAATAACTTACCTTCTGATGAAGCCTGTTGGAAAGGCTCAATTAACGATACCGCTCATGGCTCTAGTGATACAGAGTTCCTGCTTCCAAAAGCGGCTCAACGCTTCCACTTCGTTGGTGGTGCCAAGTTTGTGCACGGCGGAGCGATGCTACAGGAAGTCTGCGTACCGGTACTGCATGTGCGCGAGCTGCAAAAAGAACAAGCAGCAAAACATGAGAAACAACCGGTAGGTGTTGTAGCAGCCACTCAGCCCATCAAATTAGTAAACAATATCGACAAGGTCAGATTTATTCAGACAGACCCTGTAGGCGAGCGTTTTGTCGCACGGTTGTTGGATGTCTATATCGTCGATGCACAAGGTAATGAAGTATCCAGTCGTGAAACGATTAACTTTGATAGCGTGAGTAAAGTGATGGATGAGCGTACTCGCGAAGCTAGGTTAAAGCTTATTGGCTCTCAGTTCGACAGGAACGCTCAATACACATTAGTTCTTGAGAATGCGGAAATGAGAACCCGTTATAGCCAATACGCGGTAACCATTGATTTGGCATTCCAAGATGACTTTTTCTAAGGCGCTGAGGTGAAACATGACAACTGATTTTTCACAAGATCATAAAGACGAAAAAAATCAGATGCAAAGCGCCGATTTAGACTCATTGCTCAACCAATATTTTAAAGGCCGTGTCGTTCGAAAAGATCTGACAAAGCAATTGAAAGAAGGCGCTAACGTCCCTGTCTATGTGCTTGAGTATTTACTAGGCATGTATTGTGCGTCCGATGACGACGAAGTTGTAATGCAAGGCCTTGATAATGTGAAAAAAATCTTGGCTGAGAACTATGTCCGACCAGATGAAGCGGAGAAAGTGAAGTCACTGATCCGTGAACGCGGCACGTTTAAAATCATCGACAAAGTAAGCGTTAAGCTCAATCAGAAAAAAGACGTTTATGAAGCTGCGTTGTCGAACCTGGGTATCAAGGATGCCCTTGTACCGACCAAAATAGTACAAGACAACGAAAAATTATTAACTGGCGGCATCTGGTGCATTATTACCGTCCAGTATTTCTTTGAGGAAGGTCAGAAGACATCACCTTTCTCCATTATGAGTTTAAAACCGATACAAATGCCGTCCATGAACATGGATGAGGTGTTTTCAACCAGAAGACATTTTAGTACCGATCAGTGGATGGATGTGTTGCTTCGTTCCGTGGGTATGGAGCCAACCAATTTAGAGCATCGGGTGAAGTGGCATCTTATTACTCGCATGATCCCATTCGTTGAAAACAACTACAACGTGTGTGAGCTCGGACCAAGAGGGACAGGTAAGAGCCATGTCTACAAAGAGTGCTCACCAAACTCATTGCTTGTCTCGGGTGGACAAACAACTGTGGCGAACTTGTTCTATAACATGAGCTCGCGCCAAGTTGGGTTGGTCGGAATGTGGGATGTTGTGGCCTTTGATGAAGTAGCGGGTATTACCTTTAAAGACAAAGACGGCGTTCAGATCATGAAAGACTATATGTCGTCGGGTTCATTTTCTCGTGGCCGTGATTCAATCGAAGCGAAGGCTTCCATGGTATTCGTCGGTAACATCAATCAAAGCGTTGAGACACTGGTGAAGACCAGTCATCTGTTGGCACCTTTTCCTGATGCCATGATTGACACTGCTTTTTTTGACCGTTTCCATTCCTATATTCCTGGATGGGAAATACCGAAGATGCGTCCTGAGTTTTTCACCAATAGTTACGGATTAATCACAGACTATCTTGCTGAATACATGCGTGAAATGCGCAAAAGAAGTTTTGCGGACGCTATCGATAAGTTCTTCAAACTCGGTAATAACCTTAATCAGCGTGATGTAATTGCTGTACGCAGAACGGTTTCGGGCTTGTTAAAGCTACTACACCCCGACGCACAGTACACAAAAGATGATGTAAGAGCCTGCCTGACCTATGCGCTGGAAACTAGACGTAGAGTCAAAGAGCAGTTGAAAAAGCTTGGCGGAATGGAATTTTTTGATGTGCACTTTAGCTACATCGATAACGATTCATTAGAAGAATTCTTCGTCAATGTACCGGAACAAGGTGGCAGCAAGCTAATTCCTGAGGGCTTACCTCGCGCTGGTGTCGTGCACTTGGTTACTCAGGGAAGCACTGGGCAGCTTGGGTTATATCGCTATGAAACCCAGATGATGGCTGGTTCTGGTAAACACTCGGTATCTGGCCTTGGTTCGAATACCGCAGCGAAAGAAGCTGTGCGTGTTGGCTTTGATTATTTCAAAGGTAACCTGAATAGAATCAGTGCGTCGGCGAAGTTTTCTGATCATGAGTATCACCTCCATGTTGTTGAACTCCACAATACGGGGCCAAGTACAAAGTCATCGCTCGCTGCATTAATTGCGTTCTGTTCAATTCTGATGAACCGACCGATTCAAGAGCAGATGGTTGTTTTGGGTGAGATGACTTTAGGTGGTGTCGTCAATCCTGTTCAAGATCTTGCAGGCAGTCTTCAGTTAGCTATGGACAGTGGCGCAAAGCGTATTTTGCTCCCAATGGCCTCAGCCTCAGATATTCCAACGGTTCCTGCTGAGTTGTTCTCAAAATTCCAGATCAGCTTTTATGCAGACCCCGTCGATGCTGTGTTTAAAGCGCTTGGAGTTCAATAACCTTTAAATAGCGCGCACGAATCAAAAAATTTATTTGAGTAATGAATGAACTATCCGGTAATTCCGGATAGTTCATCACAAGGCATTATTTCGATGGCTTTTGGATTCAAGTGCTTGCGCAAGTAGCAAATCCTCCTATCGAAAAGCAACCCCAAAGCGCTCTTGCTCACAACCCACCGCGTGCTGCCCCATGGGCTTTCACATGTGAAAGTTCATCAGCCCTCAAGCGCTTCAAACTGACCAAATCCCACAATAATCTAGAAATTTACCGTCACAATCCCATCAAAAGAAATAATCGACACCCAGATCCCACAATGATTGGACTACAAATCCCTATATCCCCGCCAAAACAATAAAGCAACGAAAATAATCCGTAGCAACGTCCCACAAGGATAGGTATCTGGAAAGTGCAGGGATAGGTCCCGGGAGAGGAATCGATATCATGACTACCAATCAGCAGTGGGACACGAGGAAAATTACGCACCCCAAAAGGACAATTACAGATGCGTAAGTAACAGTACATTTGCGCTACCTTGAGCAAAACAAGCAAGGAGCCAATATGACTGTATTAAATGAACATTCCGCCGCCTATCAATGGCATCAACGAGCCCAGCAGCGACACTCCGAAAATGAACAAGATTGCTTTGAGCTCGCGCTATCACAATCGCTAAAAGCCCTTAATGATATCGAGAACTTTGCAATGCAGGAGCCCTATCTACTGGAGTTTTTAGCCAGTTGCTACGCTAACCAATTTTGGCGAATCCATCGAACACATAAGGAAACCTTGTAACCCTCCCCGAAAAGCGGGTCATTAGCAATTAGAGTTTTTCCGTTTACACTGAAACGAACGGAGAACGTCTGATGAAAAAATCACGCTACACGGAATCGCAAATCGTCAAGATCCTCAAAGAAGTGGAAGCGGGTCGAAAAGTGAACGAAGTCTGCCGTGAATACGGCATTTCCGATGCAACTTACTACAACTGGAAATCCAAGTACGGCGGCATGGAAGCTTCTGATGTTAAACGACTGAAAGAGCTAGAGGACGAAAATCGAAGGCTCAAACAGATGTTTGCAGATCTCAGCCTCGAGCATCGTATTGTCAAAGATATCTTAGAAAAAAAGCTGTAACGCCAGCGGTTAAACGTGAACTTGTGGAATACGTTCGGCAACACTTTCAGGCCAGCTTAAGGATGGCCTGCCGCGTGGTTGGCATCAGTGATTCAGTGTATCGGTATCGTCCTGACCCGCATCGTGATGATGAAGTCATTGCCAAGCTGCAGGAAGCAGTAGAACGTTACCCTGCGTATGGCTTTGGAAAACTCTTTAAAGTCCTTAAACGTTGGGGGCACGCATGGAACCATAAACGGGTATATCGCGTGTATTGTTCGCTAAAACTCAATTTGAGGCGAAAGGGTAAGAAACGCCTCCCTAAGCGAGAACCAGTGCCGCTTTGTTGTCCTGATTGGGCGAACAGTTGTTGGTCTATCGACTTTATGAGCGATGCCCTTGTCTGTGGCCGGCGTTTTCGCACCTTCAACGTTGTTGATGACTTCAATCGAGAAGTGTTGGCCATTGAAGTGGACTTGAACCTCCCCGCACCGAGAGTTATCCGAGTCCTAGAGCGTATTATTGCTTGGCGCGGTGCGCCTCAAAAACTACGCATGGACAACGGCCCTGAGTTTGTCTCAACGGCATTGGCCGAGTGGGCGGAAGAGAACCGCGTTGAGCTTGAATTTATCCGACCAGGCAAGCCAACAGAAAATTCATACATTGAACGCTTTAACCGAACCTATCGAACTGAAGTTCTCGACATGTATGTTTTTAAAACGCTGTCCGAAGTCCGAGAAATCACCGAAAACTGGATGAAGGAATACAACAACGAGAGACCGCATGACTCTCTCAATGACCTAACCCCTTGGGAATATCTGGCTAAGTATGAAAGCAGGAAAAGCTCTAATTTAGACTGTCACTAAAATGGGGAGGGTTACAACCTCACCTGGCCGCTACGGCTGTCGGGTTCGGATTCGCAACCATCGATTTGAAGCGGCTTGGTATTACAACTGGTATCTCAGTACCAATCAAATGTCACAGCGAAACAACAAAGAACAACGCGTTCGCTCAAAGCATTTAGCCAAAGGCAAAGGCTTTCGTTACCCACCGGGGCGCTTTTCAAAAGCCAACGATGAATGGGAATCCGATCTTATTGAGTACACAGAGGATGCATTCGCACTGATCCGCGAAGTACGGCATGAAATCCTCACCATCAAACAAAAAGCGCAAATCTGTACAAAACGACTTAACAAGCTTCGTGAACACTTTCAAAAAATGGAGAAGCAAAATGGCTAAGAAAACCACACCCAACGTCGGCATAACACAACTAAACAAGGAAATTGAGTTAAGTAATCTCAAGTTGAAGCTGCCTGAGCCAGTTCCTTTGCCAGAAAGAATCGATGGTTTATCTGATTTCGTTGCGACAGAGTCAAAGCACTTGATGGCAGCAGCAAAAGAACTGAAGAAACAAATGGATAAACTAAAGAAAGCCTTATCAAAAGAGTACAACGTCGAGTACCCATTTCGCTATGAGTTCATTGTTACGAGTGAACAGCGCTTACCTAAAATCAAATGGCATCGCGTGATCGCTCGTGGAGGCTGGTATCCAGAGCTTGAAACCCAAGAAGTTTCAAATGGGGTGTTACGTCGTTTTTCACATGCGATGGATTGGGAGATTCCACTTTATCTGTATTTGCTAGACGAACTCAACCAACTGGAACAGCGTGTGAAGCCAATAAGAGAGCTGTCTAGCCAGGTGAGAAAAACGATGCGAGCGATAAAAAAACTGCACATTTAACTCTATCCAATCTGGAAGCTTCTCACCACAGTTTGCATTTTCAAAATCGATGATACGCTGGTAGTAAAGTGAGGAGAAAATGCTGTGATGAGATTGAAAGTTCAGGTTGAAAAAATCAATGCTGCAAGCGTCGATATCGCTTGGTTCGCGGGGTTGAACAATCACGGTATCGTTACGGTTCAAATTGCTCAAAGTGAGTTCCGGTGCGCTGTAGCAGAGTTAACGGCGGCTAGGTTCTTAATTCTCGACAAACAGGTACTCGGGCGCTTACCAAACAGCGGTAAAGGTCTCGCACTCAGCCTAACCAAAGAAACCATTTTAGCGGCCAAGAATGAAGCTCTCAAAGCAGCCGCACTGTTTCTGTCCAACCGTCTATCCGGTATCAAACTTTATTCTGACGAGATTGTTGATATCACTCATCCAGAAACAAAAGACATTATTACGCCTTATGCTTCACCCTATCCGACGTTTGAGGTTGCAAAACTTGGCACCATCGCCATCAGTAACCATGCAATGCAACGCTACCAACAAAGACACAGGCAAGGTGATATTCGCAATCCGTGGCACAGCTTACAGAAGCAACTCTCCCATCCAAATCTAGAAAGATTGGCTTTGTCATCAAGAACACGTTTTCAAAAGCTACTCCGTTACGGAAGCGAGCAACATGAAATTTGGGCCAACCCTACAGGCAATCTTTACTTTCAAATTGCATCCTTAGCGGAGCACAAGTTGGTTGTGACGGTTTTTTCTCAGGTAACGCATGCTTTCGATGAAATTCATGCTTAGGAAAGCTAAGCTAAATAGAGATAGAAGATACTTACAGGAGGTGAATATGGAACTTTGGATTTGGCTGGGAGGTTTATTACTGACAGTCGCCGCAGTCGGTGGGGTATTTTGGTATTCAGGACGACAGCGATAGCTTTATTACTAGTCGATGTTATCGAGTTCCTGCCTGATCTGCTCAATAAGCGCCTGCTTTTTAGTTTCACTGAGCTTTTCAATCAAACATGCCAGTTCCGCTGAGCTGTCGGAATCTGAAAAGAAAAATGCAACAGGCACACCAAGCTCCTGAGCAAGCTTTTGTAGCGTACCGATATCGGGCATATGACGCCCCTTTTCATAATGATTCATACGGCCACTCGCTGAACTTGGATCCATACCCAAACGGATACCAAGCTCCCTCTGGCTGATACCAACGCGGTTTCTTGCCTGTTTAAGGCGCTGTGGAAATGGATTTGTTTTAGACAAGTGAGAATCATCATCAACCTACGATGCTTAGATTTTCTAAGTTTTAATTATACCTGTATACTTAGGAAAACTAAGCACAAAATGGAGACTAAGATGAAAACACTAAAAAAGTTCGCACTATTTTGCGTTTTTTGTCTTGGTGCGTTGGTGACTGTATATCAAAGCTGGGGAGTGATATTGATGGCCTTCCCAAGCGTTATTTGGCTACATAAGCCTTTGAATGTTATCCACAGAAATAAGTACATCGCGTTGTTATTTTGGTTGGTACTCTTTTATGTAAACTGGCTATTCGCTAGTGCCGCCGCCCTCACCTATTTCTTCATTCATGTCTGGCATTTGCACCAACAGAACATTCCACTCAATGACTCGTCTTGCGTTAAGCGAGCGCCTCGACGCATCAACCCAAGCACTGGTTTGTTGATGAAGAACAGACACTTTGACATGACAGGTGAAGCTTATGGCTGGAAGATTGATTGATATGGGTTGGTGATGATCACTTTTGCTCCTAATGGGAAGGATCGTAATAACAAAATGATCCACGATCCATAGCAAAGCCCCCGATCAACAACTGGTGAGTTTAAAGATCAAAAGATATCTCCTGCTTATCCACAATGTGTCAATTTGGTGATCACCCGATAAATAACTGCAAAATCAAATTGTTTTGAAAAGGAAATTTCTCATGAAACCGAAGGCTAGGTTTACTCCATTATCGTTACTCATTTTGCTCACTGGATGCGCCTCTACATCAACTCCTATCCAATATGACAACAGCCACAGCCGTGCTCATAACATTGCGCATGCAGGTGGGCTCTACCAAACAGAAGACAAAGTCATTCCAATGAAAGATTTTGAGGCATTTAAGCTCGCGAAAGCTGCCGCAGGAAATACATTGTTGCTCACGTCTTCAGTAGGCGCGGGACTTGAGTTAAGTGAAGGACTAAGCCTTGGTTTGCTAACGTCATTGCTGGAACAGCCTGATATCGCTTCACGAAACAGCATTATTGCTTGGATGCCTATACAAGAAGCGACATCCGCTCGAGACGCACAGCAAAAGTTGCTCTACCACTTCAACGCAGCCATCGAAACCGTGCTTCAAGAACAATCTATTAACTATGAGCGCACGAATGGCAATTCAGAACAAAAGATAGAGTTCTACTTCCATAGTGCTGACTACCAATGTCCAAAATACCAAGCTGGTATGACAAACCAGGACCTATGCTATATCACCGCAGAAGTTTTCGAACCGAGAAGAACGATGTCACCATCTTTCGTCAACGATGGACAGGAAAGTTTTGCATTTGAATCCAACCATCACGTCTACTACCAGAGATTTAGAATTTCGCCAGGCAAGAATAGTGACATCCCTTCTGATGCACTTTACGCAGCTATCAGTAGTAAGTTGCCCGATTGGATCTTCATCTATATAGCAAAAGGGAACATTCACTTTGGTAAACAGACGATCACCACCCCTTACCTGCTAGAGAGTGGAAAACCACTTTTGTTTGTCGCTGCTGAAGAGAAATAACGTGAAAGCTGATCCGGTTTCCCACCATTCCCACTTTTCCCATCCTGATCTATGATGGAAGTCATCTTGGGAAGTCAGTATTTGACCATAAATTGCAATTTGGTCCCCAATCGGTCCCCAAGACGTCGCGCGAGGCCAGCTATTATGGGAAACTTCACTTTCTGTATCGGTAAATAATCCACCAAGGCTGCCTCCGGGCAGCCTTTTTTCCAACAGGCGAACTGTCCCCTTTTTGCTACACTTAGTTGCAAATTCCTTCAACCAGCCAACGCAATGATCAACAGCCTCAACCCCATTCTCAATATGGGAATAACACGCTGCGACAAACTCCAGATACATCATCTCCGTATGGTAAATCTGTTGGCCTGTCTTTGCACAGCGGGGACCTTGCTGTTTTCAGCACTGTTCTGGTTTGCCTTTGGCAGTGCCACTGCTGCACTGTTAAATGGATTGTTTGCAGTGTTGTACCTCATTACCTTCGTGCTCACCCGTGAAGGTATTCTTTGGATTGCCAAATATTGGATTTTTATTATTTTCTTTCTTCAGCAGTTATTCCTTCCCTTGTTTGTCCTTTCCGATAACTTCGAAACTGAACTACTGTTGTTGGTGGTCCCTACTGCGGTTGTACTGGTGTTCGATCCCAAAGCACGTTTTCCCCGCTATGGTCTTTCCCTTATTGCGATATTCCTGCTTTTTCTGGCTAAAACGCTCCCTTCTTCCGATCCCGTTCTTGGCTTGACAGGCACCAATGCACAGGCAGCCTACCTATGCGTTATCCTGATCCTGGTATTGGCATCCGTCGCGCTGACAGACTTCTATCTCGTGGATTTACATAACATCGACGAGCAATCGAGAAAGCTGGTGCATGAAGATCTATTGACCGGCACCGCCAACAGCCAGAGCCTCTACAATCAGGCTGATGAGCTGTTTTTCCTATCACGTCGCCGCAACACTCCCCTGTCAATCATCGCAATCAATTTGGATGACTTTTCACAAATCAATGAGATGCATAGCCGGCAAACCGGGGATCAGGTATTAATACACATCGCGGATCTGCTGCGGGAACAGCTTCCCGCCGATACACCCATTGGACGGCTGCATGCAGATACCTTTGTGGTTTTGCTGAAAAATACCTCGGCAAATAAAGCAATGAACGTTGCCGAACAGATCAAGCTAGCCATTGGGCGCAGCGTACTGCTGCTCGATAACACAGCGGTGAAACGTACCGCCAGCCTAGGAGTAACCACGTCAAGCGATGCCTGTATCAGTGGCGCAAAGCTTGTCGATACGGCCAATACTGCCGTTAACCATGCCAAGAAACGGGGAAAAAACAAAATTCAGGCACTTCCCCCCAAAAGCTTTACCTGTTTTTTCCGTAATGAAAGCTACCCGCCAAGCTGACTTGACGCACATACATCCGCCCTTCAATACTAACGGACATGAATAAACCGTTAGAGAACAATCTTATGAAGGAATTAACCCTGATCACCGGCAGCACCCTGGGTGGGGCTGAATATGTTGGCGATCATCTGGCAGAATTGCTTGAACAGGAAGGCTATAACGTCAACGTGATCAATGAAGGTGAGTTGGCCGACGTCACCAATGCCACTCACCTGTTGTTGGTGACCTCTACCCACGGCGCGGGTGATTATCCGGATAACCTAGCCCCCATGATGGCTCTGCTAAAAGATTCAAAACCGGATTTAAACGCACTCAAATATGCCATTGTCGCTATCGGAGACTCCAGTTATGACACGTTTTGCGGTGCAGGAAAAGCCGCTTCAGCACTGTTTAAATCACTGGGAGCTCGCGAAAGTGCCCCGATGCTGGAGATCGATATTCTCGACCAACCACTTCCGGAGGAACCTGCTGAAAAGTGGTTATCCCAACATAAACTGGCAATCTGTGAATAAATCAGAGAAAAGGGAACGTAAAAAACATTCAATTATGTGATCTCTATATTGTGGATAACTATAGATCTAAACAGTGATCAACCTATAGTTATCCCAATAATAACTTTACTCATCTCCTCCCCTTGTTGATAACTACCCATTTTGATCCCAAGCAGTACAAGATTAGATCCAAGCTAACGCACAGATATTGATCGCAACTAACACCATGATCATGTTGATCATTTATGACTTATCCACAAAGATCGTTCGCCGTAATAAGAGATCAACATAAAGATCTATATAAAGATCTTATATATTTTTAGCGCGTTCCCTTTCGATCAAAGATCACACTTTTGGTTCTCTCCGTATCTGAAAAGCGCTAGAATGATCCTCTTTTGCTCAACCAACCGATCAACCCATTCCTTATTGAGGTCACACCATGTTTTACCAGGATAACTTTGATGTCATCGTTGTCGGTGGTGGTCATGCAGGTACGGAAGCTGCATTGGCCGCTGCACGTATGGGTCAGCAAACCCTTTTGCTAACCCACAACATCGATACATTGGGGCAAATGTCATGTAACCCGGCCATTGGCGGGATAGGAAAAGGACATCTGGTGAAAGAAGTCGATGCGTTGGGCGGCCTGATGGCGCGGGCAATTGACAAAGGGGGGATTCAGTTTCGTACCCTGAATGCGTCTAAAGGGCCCGCAGTCCGTGCAACCCGGGCACAGGCTGACCGGGCACTGTACAAGGCAGCGGTCCGTGAAGCGCTGGAAAACCAACCAAACCTGATGTTGTTCCAACAGGCGGTGAATGACCTGATTGTTGAACAGGATCAAGTGACCGGTGTGGTGACCGAAATGGGTCTGAAATTCCGTGCCCGTGCAGTGGTTTTGACCGTAGGCACTTTCCTTGGTGGCAAGATCCATATCGGCCTGGAGAACTACGCAGGTGGCCGTGCCGGCGATCCCCCTTCGATCGCCTTGGCTGATCGTCTCCGTGAATTGCCCTTCCGTGTTGACCGCCTGAAAACCGGTACCCCACCTCGTATTGACGCGCGTACCGTTGATTTCAGTGTGATGCAAACCCAGCATGGCGATAAACCATGTCCGGTATTTTCTTTCATGGGCAAGGTGTCAGATCACCCCCGTCAGGTACCGTGTTATATCACTTATACCAATGAAAAAACCCATGATGTGATCCGAAAAAACCTGGATCGCAGCCCTATGTATGCCGGTGTGATTGAAGGGATCGGTCCGCGCTATTGTCCGTCAATTGAGGACAAGGTCATGCGGTTTGCCGATAAAGATAAACACCAGATTTTCGTCGAGCCAGAAGGACTGACAACGAACGAGCTGTACCCTAACGGAATTTCCACCAGCTTACCGTTTGATGTCCAGATGGGGATCATCCGTTCTATCAAAGGGTTTGAGAATGCCCGCGTGATCCGTCCTGGGTATGCGATCGAGTATGATTTCTTCGATCCTCGCGATCTGAAACAAACCTTTGAGACCAAATTTATCAAAGGCCTGTTCTTTGCCGGTCAAATCAACGGCACAACGGGTTATGAAGAAGCGGCTGCACAAGGCCTGCTTGCCGGTACTAATGCAGCGCTATTTACCCAGGATAAAGAAGGTTGGTGCCCTCGCCGTGACCAAGCGTATATGGGTGTGTTGATTGATGATCTGTCGACCATGGGGACCAAAGAACCGTACCGTATGTTCACTTCCCGTGCTGAATACCGTCTGCTGCTGCGTGAAGACAACGCGGATCTTCGCCTGACCGAAATGGGCCGTGAGCTGGGACTGGTAGATGACGAGCGCTGGGCACGCTTTAACCAGAAACTGGAGAATATGGAACAGGAAACCCAGCGTTTGCGCAGTACCTGGATCCATCCAGCCTCCAAACACGCGGACGCACTTAATGCGATCCTGAAAACCCCTCTATCCCGTGAGGCGAACGGTGAAGATCTGCTGCGCCGTCCGGAAGTGACGTATAACGATCTGGTGGTAAACCCGGTATTTGCGCCGGCTCATGAGGATGTACAAGCCTCTGAACAGGTTGAAATCCAGGTTAAATATGCCGGTTATATCAATCGCCAGAAAGAAGAGATTGAAAAATATATCCGCCATGAAAACACCCGTCTGCCGATTGATTTGGACTACACCCAGATTAAAGGGCTGTCCAATGAAGTGGTTGCCAAATTGCGAGATGCCCGTCCGGAAACTATCGGCAAGGCGTCGCGTATTTCGGGTATTACACCAGCAGCAATCTCTATTTTGCTGGTACACCTGAAAAAACAAGGCATGCTGAAAAAAGGGGCCTGATAGACCGTGAAACAACGTCTGGCACAACTGATTGAACAGGCAGGGATGCAAATCCCTGCCGACCAACAGGATAAACTGATTGGTTATGTGGAGATGCTCCACAAATGGAACAAAGCGTACAACCTGACCTCGGTGCGTGACCCGAATGACATGATCGTCAAACACATCATGGACAGCATTGTGGTGAGTGAGCACCTGGATGGCCGCAATTATATTGATGTCGGAACCGGTCCGGGGCTACCCGGGATCCCGCTGGCGATCATTAACCCGGAGAAATCCTTCACCCTGCTTGACAGCCTCGGTAAGCGTATTCGCTTTATTCGCCAGGTACTGCATGAACTGAATATCACCAATGTCATCCCTGTGCAGAGCCGGGTAGAAGACTTCCAGCCTGAGCAGGGATTTGATGGTGTACTGAGCCGTGCGTTTGCCTCCATGAGTGACATGGTGAACTGGTGTCATCATCTGCCAGCCACAGGCGGTAAGTTCCTTGCGCTCAAGGGGCACGTCGATCAGGTCGAGATTGACGAACTTCCTGCAGGATGTTCTGTGACAGATATCAAACCTTTGACTGTTCCGGGATTGGAAGGTCAACGTCATCTAGTAATCTTGGTTCATTAGGATTATTGGCGAGGGGCGTCTTGTGGGAAAAGTCATAGCTGTTGCAAACCAAAAGGGAGGCGTTGGTAAAACAACGACCTGTATCAACTTGGCAGCGTCGCTGGCAGCAACACAGCGCAAGGTACTGGTGATAGACCTTGACCCACAGGGCAATGCAACCATGGCCAGTGGTGTGGATAAATATGATGTTCATGCCACTGCCTATGATTTACTGGTTGAGGAAACCCCGTTTAACGATGTGGTTGTGACAGATACCACAGGCGGTTACCACCTGATTGCCGCCAATGGTGATGTGACAGCGGCTGAAATCAAACTCATGGAAGTGTTTGCCCGCGAAGTCAGGTTGCGTAATGCACTTGCTGACGTTCGTGAAAACTATGATTTCATCTTCATTGATTGTCCCCCTTCTCTGAACCTTCTTACAATCAATGCCATGACAGCAGCGAATTCTGTTTTGGTTCCGATGCAGTGTGAATATTTTGCACTGGAAGGACTGACCGCACTGATGGATACCATCAGCAAGCTGGCCAGTGTGGTGAATGCTGACCTGCATGTGGAAGGCCTGCTCAGAACCATGTACGATCCGCGCAACCGTCTGGCGACAGAAGTGTCTGAACAGATCAAAAAGCACTTTGGAGACAAGGTCTACCGAACGGTCATTCCTCGCAACGTACGCCTTGCTGAAGCGCCAAGTCACGGCAAACCGGCAATGTACTATGACAAGCACTCCAGTGGTGCCAAATCCTACCTGGCACTAGCCGGAGAGATATTGCGCCGGGAAGAACAGACCAGACAGGCTGTTGCCAACGCGTCTTAAGGAACCTGAATGAACGCTACCAAACGTGGATTGGGTAAAGGGCTCGATGCGCTACTGGCTACCAGTGCCAAAGCACAGGCCCGTGTCGATCTGAACAGTGAAACCCAGGAAGCAGTAAACAACAGTGAATTACAGCAACTGCCATTGTCGGTATTGCGTCCCGGTGTGTATCAACCCCGTCAGGATATGGCGCAGGACGCATTGGAAGAGCTGGCTGAATCCATCCGCGCCCAAGGTGTCATTCAACCTTTGGTTGTACGTCATATCGGCGACAGGCAGTACGAAATTATTGCCGGTGAACGCCGTTTCCGTGCGGCCAAAATTGCAGGTTTGACCCAAGTCCCTTGTCTGGTCCGTCAATTGAATGATAAAGCGGCCAGTGCTATCGCACTTATTGAGAATATCCAACGTGAAGATCTCAATGCGATGGAAGAAGCGGAAGCGCTGGACCGTTTAGTCCATGACTTTTCGCTTACCCACCAACAACTGGCCGAAGCGCTGGGGAAATCCCGAACGACTATCAGTAATTTATTGCGGTTGAATGGCCTTGAGGCTGGCGTAAAAAAACTGTTGTCTGGACGGCAGCTGGAAATGGGCCATGCCCGTGCACTGTTAGCTTTAGAAGGTGAAGCCCAGATTGAAGCGGCATTAGCCTCGGTGAATAGAAAACTCACCGTCAGACAGACGGAAGCGCTGGTGAAAAAAATGTTGGCACCGGCAGCGGAAAAATCATCGAAATTCATGTCACCAGAACTGGCTGCAGTTCAGGATAGATTGGCGGATAAATTGGGTACTTCTGTGAATCTGTCTCAAAGCAAGAGTGGTCGTGGTAAGTTGGTGATTAACTTTGATCAGGACGAAAAACTCATGCAAATTCTTGCAATTCTTGGAGAGGAATTGTGATATAACGCGTTGTGTTTTTGTTACATATTTTTGCTTACTGTGATCAGGTTACCCTGTTGTAAAATTTAGCCTCCCTTTTTGATGTGATGAGATTGCATTCAAAAGGGTGACCCGTATAATTTTCGCAGTTTTCCCAGCACGACCAAGGTGCTAAGAGGAAAGGAATCGAGGAACGAATACATGGTATCGACGCTCACGCGACCCGGTCGCAAGCTTGCGAAAAGGTTGCTGCTGTTACAAGTGTGCGTCGTGTTAGCAACGGCAATCTTGATGGTCGCGGCCATCAATGTCGACTGGGGAGTTTCCGCACTTATTGGCGGTGGCATTTTTGTCATTGCCAACGCAGCCTTTGCGTTGTGCGCATTCCTTTTTAGTGGAGCAAGAGCAGCGAAGCTCGTTGTAGCATCATTCTACAGTGGTGAAGTGCTTAAGATTTTGCTGACAGTCGCGTTGTTTTCCGTTGTTTACCTGTATGCCGAGGTGGAACTTATTCCCCTCAAACTGACCTATTTGCTGGTTCTTGGGATCAACATCCTTGCACCAGTTTTATTCATTAACAACAACAAATAGGATGAGTTATGGCTGCGCCAGGTGAAGCGCTTACACCCTCCGGATATATCTCCCACCACTTAACCAATCTGTCTACGGATAAGCTGGGCCTGGTGGAGGAAGGTAGTTTCTGGGCGGTGCATATTGATAGCCTGTTTTTCTCTATTGTCATTGGTATCGGCTTTTTATGGCTGTTCCGATCAGTGGCGAAAAAAGCTACAACAGGAGTTCCGGGCAAGCTTCAGTGTATTGTAGAAATGTTGGTGGAGTTCGTTGATAACAACGTTCGTGAAACCTTCCATGGAAAGAATCCACTGATTGCGCCTTTGGCTCTGACCATTTTCGTCTGGATATTCCTGATGAATACGATGGATTTGATTCCCATCGATTTTATTCCTTATCCAGCGGAGCAGCTTGGTATTCCTTACATGAAGGTGGTACCGACAGCTGATGTAAATATCACATTGGCAATGGCACTAGGTGTGTTTTTCTTGATGATTTTCTACAGCATCAAGATCAAAGGCCTGGGTGGCTTTGCGAAAGAGCTGGCTCTTCACCCGTTCAATCACCCACTCATGATCCCGTTCAACCTGCTGCTTGAAGTGGTATCGCTGCTGGCGAAACCCATCTCACTCGGTATGCGTTTGTTCGGTAATATGTTTGCCGGTGAAGTGGTATTTATCCTGATTGCGGCTCTTTTGCCGTGGTGGGCGCAATGGTTGGGTTCATTACCGTGGGCTATTTTCCACATTCTGGTTATTACCATCCAAGCGTTCGTCTTTATGATGCTGACCATTGTGTACCTGTCTCAGGCACATGAAGACTCACATTAATAAAAGATTTTTTAAGTAAGCAACTTTGTTAGACCTTCCGGCAAATAAGCCGACAACAAGAAACTGGAGATAGTGATGGAAACTTTATTGAGCTTTTCTGCAATTGCCGTTGGCATCATTGTAGGTCTTGCTTCCCTAGGTACAGCGATCGGCTTCGCATTGCTTGGCGGTAAATTCCTTGAAGGTGCTGCTCGTCAACCAGAAATGGCTCCAATGCTGCAAGTTAAGATGTTCATCATCGCTGGTCTGCTGGATGCGGTTCCAATGATTGGTATCGTAATTGCACTGCTGTTCACCTTCGCAAACCCATTCGTTGGTCAGCTGGGTTAAGTCGCCTGATTATACCTGTAGTTAACTATTGGGAGATGGAGAAGTCGTTATGAATATGAACGCTACTCTTATCGGCCAGGCGATCGCGTTTACCATGTTTGTGTGGTTCTGCATGAAGTATGTATGGCCGCCTATCATGCAAGCGATTGAAGAGCGTCAGAAAAAAATTGCTGACGGTCTTGCGGCGGCTGAGCGTGCCGCGAAAGACCTGGATTTGGCCCAGGCTAATGCTTCTGATCAATTGAAAGAAGCAAAGCGCGCAGCAAGTGAAATCATCGAATCGGCGAACAAGCGTAAAGCACAAATTCTTGATGAAGCCCGCGAAGAAGCAAAAGCTGAACGTGAGAACATCCTTAACCAAGGAAAGGCTGAACTGGAAGCTGAACGCAACCGTACCCGCGATGAACTGCGCAAACAGGTCGCTACTCTGGCCGTAATGGGTGCTGAGAAAATCCTTGAGCGCTCTATCGACGAGAATGCGCATAAAGATATTCTCGACAAAATCACTGCAGAACTTTAACAAGGAGGGGCAGCTATGTCTGAACTGACTACCATCGCACGCCCCTACGCTAAAGCAGCCTTCGATCTGGCCGTGGAAAAAGGCGAATTGGACCAATGGTCCGAAATGCTGGCTTTCGCTGCCGAAGTTGCCCGCAATGAAACCATGGCAGACTTTCTGGATGGTTCTAATTCAGCTGAAAAGTTGACTGAGGTTTTTCTCTCAGTGTGTGGCGAGCAGCTCAATGAGTTCGGCCAGAACCTGGTTAAGGTAATGGCCGAAAACGGACGCTTAAAAGCAATGCCAGCAGTATGTGCCCAGTTCATGGCGCTTCGCCATGAGTTAGAAAAGCAGGTTGACGTTGAGGTCATTTCTGCTGTCGCGCTGGAACAAGCGCAACTGGATGCTATTGCCAGTAAGCTGGAAGCCCGCCTTGAGCGAAAAGTGAAGCTGAACTGTAGTGTAGACGAGACCCTGGTTGCCGGGGTTGTGATTCGAGCTGGAGACTTGGTCATCGATAACTCAGTAAGTGGCCGTATGCGCCGACTGAGCGATGCATTGCAGTCTTGATTTGGGGAATTGGAGCATGCAACTTAATTCCACGGAAATTAGCGACCTGATCAAACAGCGTATTGAAAAATTCAACGTTGTAAGTGAAGCGCGCAACGAAGGTACCATCGTGTCAGTCAGCGACGGTATCATTCGCATCCATGGCCTTGCAGATGCAATGCAAGGTGAAATGATTGAACTACCTGGCAACCGTTTTGCTCTGGCGCTTAACCTTGAGCGTGATTCAGTCGGTGCGGTTGTCATGGGGCCTTATGCCGACCTTCAGGAAGGCATGAAGGTAACTGGCACAGGTCGTATTCTGGAAGTACCGGTAGGCCCTGAATTGTTGGGCCGTGTGGTCAACACTCTGGGTGAGCCTATTGACGGTAAAGGTCCTATCAACGCTTCGTTGACTTCTCCTGTAGAAGTGATTGCACCAGGTGTAATTGCACGTCAATCGGTAGACCAACCAGTACAAACCGGCTACAAAGCGGTTGACTCAATGATCCCAATTGGCCGTGGCCAGCGTGAGCTGATCATCGGTGACCGCCAGACCGGTAAAACCGCGCTGGCCATTGATGCGATCATCAACCAGAAAAACTCTGGCATTTACTCTATCTACGTGGCTATTGGCCAGAAAGCGTCAACCATCGCTAACGTGGTACGTAAACTGGAAGAGCATGATGCACTGAAAAACACCATCGTGGTTGTCGCATCTGCGTCTGAAGCTGCTGCACTGCAATATCTGGCGCCTTACGCTGGTTGTGCGATGGGTGAATACTTCCGTGACCGTGGTGAAGATGCGCTGATTGTGTATGATGATCTGTCCAAGCAAGCGGTTGCTTACCGTCAGATTTCTCTGTTGCTGCGTCGTCCACCAGGTCGTGAAGCATTCCCAGGTGACGTTTTCTACCTCCACTCTCGCCTGTTGGAGCGTGCTGCGCGTGTTAATGCTGATTATGTTGAGAAATTCACCAACGGTGAAGTGACAGGCAAAACCGGTTCCCTGACCGCGTTGCCAATCATTGAAACCCAGGCGGGTGACGTCTCTGCATTCGTACCGACCAACGTTATTTCGATCACTGATGGTCAGATCTTCCTGCAAACGGAGCTGTTTAACGCCGGTATCCGTCCAGCGGTTGACCCAGGTATTTCGGTATCCCGTGTAGGTGGTGCTGCGCAGACCAAGATCATCAAGAAGCTATCTGGTGGTATCCGTACCGCACTGGCTCAGTATCGCGAACTGGCGGCGTTTGCCCAGTTTTCTTCTGATCTGGATGAGGCAACCAAGAAGCAGCTGGATCACGGTCAGAAAGTCACTGAGCTGATGAAGCAAAAGCAATATGCACCAATGTCTGTGTTTGAACAGGGGTTGATGATTTTTGCAGCAGAAAAAGGCTACCTGTCAGACATTGAGCTGAACAAACTGGCTGATTTCGAATCTGCTCTGCTTGCATATGCGAAAGGTTCGTTTGCCGAGCTGGTAGCACAGATCGATGAGACCGGTGACTACAACAGCGACATTGAGGCTCAACTGGTTAAGCTGGTTGAAGACTTCAAAGCAACGCAAACCTGGTAATGCGTAGAAGGCCGCTTAGCGGCCTTCTAATAACGGAGAGTAACGATGGCCGGCGCAAAAGAAATTCGTAACAAGATCGGAAGTGTTAAAAGCACACAGAAGATCACCAAAGCGATGGAAATGGTTGCCGCTTCTAAAATGCGTCGTTCACAAGACGCGATGGAAGCCTCCCGTCCATACGCAACTACAATGCGCAAAGTGATCGGTCACGTCGCACTTGGTAACCTCGAGTACCGCCATCCTTATATGGAAGAGCGCGAAGCCAAGCGCGTTGGTTACATCATCGTATCTTCAGATCGCGGTCTGTGTGGTGGCCTGAACATCAACCTGTTCAAGCGTGCCATCAATGATATGCAGGCCTGGAGCCAAAAAGGTGTGGAAATAGAAACCGCACTGATTGGTGCCAAAGCCACAGCATTCTTTAACAGCTACGGCGCAAATGTATCTGCACAGGTATCCGGTATGGGTGACAGCCCATCACTGGAAGACCTTATCGGTACCGTCGGTGTGATGCTGAAGAAATATGATGAAGGCCAACTGGATCGCCTGTATCTGGTGTTCAATAGATTTATCAACACCATGACGCAGGAGCCAGTGATCGATCAATTGCTGCCTTTGCCTAAGTCAGAAGACGAAGAAATGCAGCGCAACCATGCTTGGGACTATATCTATGAGCCTGAGCCAAAGCCCCTGCTGGATACCCTGTTGGTTCGCTATGTTGAATCCCAGGTTTATCAGGGCGTGGTAGAAAACCTCGCCTGTGAGCAAGCAGCGCGAATGGTTGCGATGAAGGCTGCAACAGACAATGCAGGGAATCTGATTGATGAACTGCAACTGGTGTATAACAAAGCCCGTCAGGCTGCAATTACCCAAGAGCTGTCGGAGATTGTCTCCGGTGCAGCCGCGGTGTAAGGCAAGGGCCAACGAACTATTTTTAGAGGAATAACGATGGCTACAGGTAAGATCGTTCAGATCATCGGTGCGGTAGTCGACGTAGAGTTTCCACAGGAGTCAGTACCTCAGGTATATGATGCCCTGAATGTGAAACGTGAAGGCGAGCGTCTGGTGCTGGAAGTTCAGCAGCAGCTGGGTGGTGGTATCGTCCGTACCATCGCAATGGGTTCGTCAGATGGTCTGCGTCGTGGACTGGAAGTAGAGAACACAGGTAAGCCAATTGAAGTACCAGTTGGTGTAGAGACACTTGGCCGTATCATGAACGTGCTGGGTGACGCAATCGATGAGCGTGGTGATATTGGTGAGAAAGAGCGTTACTCTATCCACCGTGAAGCGCCAAGCTACGAAGACCAATCGAATGCAACTGAACTGCTGGAAACCGGCGTGAAGGTTATTGACCTGGTTTGCCCATTCGCGAAGGGTGGTAAAATCGGTCTGTTCGGTGGTGCGGGTGTAGGTAAGACCGTTAACATGATGGAACTTATCAACAACATCGCACTGCAGCACTCTGGTCTGTCTGTTTTCGCCGGTGTCGGTGAGCGTACCCGTGAAGGTAACGACTTCTACTATGAGATGCAGGAAGCTGGCGTTGTAAACGTTGAGAACCCAGCAGAATCGAAAGTAGCAATGGTTTACGGCCAGATGAACGAGCCACCGGGTAACCGTCTGCGCGTCGCACTGACTGGCCTGACCATGGCTGAAAAATTCCGTGACGAAGGCCGTGACGTACTGCTGTTTATCGACAACATCTACCGTTACACCCTGGCCGGTACCGAAGTATCAGCACTGCTTGGCCGTATGCCTTCTGCAGTAGGTTATCAGCCTACGCTGGCAGAAGAGATGGGTGTGCTTCAGGAGCGTATCACCTCAACCAAGACCGGTTCTATTACCTCGGTTCAGGCGGTATACGTCCCTGCGGATGACTTGACCGACCCATCACCGGCGACTACGTTTGCCCACTTGGATGCGACCGTTGTACTTTCACGTAACATTGCAGCGCTGGGTCTGTACCCTGCCATCGACCCACTGGATTCGACGTCACGTCAACTGGATCCTCTGGTTATCGGCCAAGAGCACTATGATGTGGCCCGTGGTGTGCAGTCTGTACTGCAGCGCTACAAAGAGCTGAAAGACATCATTGCGATTCTGGGGATGGACGAACTGTCAGAAGACGACAAACTGGTGGTGGCACGTGCACGTAAGATTGAACGTTTCCTGACTCAGCCTTACCACGTAGCAGAAGTCTTTACCGGTCAGCCAGGTGTGTATGTTTCGCTGAAAGACACCATTGCAGGCTTCAAAGGTCTGCTGAACGGTGAGTACGATGATATCCCTGAACAGGCATTCCTGTACTGTGGTGGTATCGAAGAAGTACTGGAAAAAGCGAAGAACCTGTAATAGCTGGTAGGAGGCGACATGGCAGCGATGACCTTCCACCTGGATGTAGTAAGCGCAGAGAAACAACTGTTTTCTGGTCGTGCTGAATCTATTCAGGTAACTGGTAGCGAAGGTGAACTGGGTATTTTTCCTGGTCACACCCCGCTGCTGACCGCCGTCACGCCCGGCATGATCCGCATTACCAAGCAACACGGCCATGAAGAGGTGATATACCTTTCTGGCGGTACGCTGGAAGTGCAACCAAGCACAGTGACTGTGCTGGCTGATACCGCAATCCGCGGTGTTGACCTGGATCAGGCAAAGGCAGAAGAAGCGAAGCGCCGTGCAGAGGAGCGTATCCTCAATAAGAACGGAGACATGGACTTTGCTCAGGCGGCCAGTGATCTGGCCAAAGCGATTGCCCAGCTACGAGTCATCGAGCTGACGAAAAAGGCACGCTAAACACCAGGTGACACAACCAAGCTGAAAAGGCGGCCAGAGGGTCGCCTTTTTTCTTTTCACGTATAACAGTGTTGTTGTTTTTTATCTCCGTTGGCCGTTTGGTAAACCAGAAAGGCTATTGACTCTGGGTTTGGGCCTGAAACTGTCTGGCGTTTTCTATGAATTGACGGATATTTATCAAATTCTTGTGGGGGTGAATCCCGCTTTTCCTCGTGAAACGTTACAATAAGCGCCATTGTTTTGAAGCAGAACATCTAATCCAAGGATATATTCCATGAATTTTAGTGCGGTTATTCTGGCGGCGGGTAAAGGAACCCGTATGTATTCCAACCTGCCAAAAGTGCTTCACACCCTGGCGGGGAAACCCATGGTCAAACACGTCATTGATACTTGCTCTTCACTGGGGGCAAAAAGACTTCATCTGGTCTATGGTCATGGTGGTGAAGCGATGAAGGCTGCATTAGCCGATGAACCGGTCAACTGGGTATTGCAGGCAGAACAACTGGGGACCGGTCACGCCGTAAACCAGGCCGCACCGGAGTTTGCTGATGATGAGCAGGTACTGGTTCTGTACGGTGATGTACCACTGATTTCTGAGCAAACCATTGAGAACCTGTTAGATGCCCAGCCAGATGGTGGTATTGCATTGCTGACGGTGGTATTAGATAACCCTGCCGGTTATGGCCGTATTGTGCGCCGCAATGGCCCTGTGGTGGCGATTGTTGAAGATAAGGATGCCTCACAAGAACAAAAGTTGATTAAAGAAATCAACACCGGTGTGATGGTGGCGACCGGCCGCGATCTGCGTCGCTGGCTTAGCCAGCTCAAGAGCGACAATGCGCAGGGTGAATACTACCTGACAGACGTGATTGCGATAGCCCATGACGAAGGCCGTGCAGTAGAAGCGGTTCATCCTGAAAGCACGATTGAAGTAGAAGGGGTCAATAACCGTATTCAGTTGGCGCGGTTGGAGCGTGCCTACCAAGCGGCACAGGCAGAAAAATTGCTGGAAAGTGGCGTGATGCTGCGTGACCCTGCCCGTTTTGATCTGCGTGGTCAGCTTCAATGCGGTACTGACGTTGAAATCGATGTCAATGTCGTTATTGAAGGCTCTGTGACCCTGGGTGATAACGTGGTTATCGGGGCTGGTTGTGTGCTGAAAGATTGTGAAATTGATGACAACACCGTTGTTCGCCCTTACAGCGTGATTGAAGGTGCATCGGTTGGAGAGGGTTGTACCGTAGGCCCATTTGCCCGTTTACGCCCTGGCGCAGAGCTGGTGGAAGATGCCCATGTGGGCAACTTTGTCGAGGTCAAAAATGCCCGCATTGGTAAAGGGTCGAAAGCCAACCATCTGACTTATCTGGGCGACGCGGAAATTGGCGAGCGCGTCAATATCGGTGCGGGTACTATTACCTGCAACTATGACGGTGCCAATAAACACAAAACTGTGATTGAAGATGATGTATTTGTTGGTTCTGACAGCCAGTTGGTTGCACCGGTGACCATCAAAAAAGGGGCGACGGTGGGAGCGGGTACGACGCTAACCTCTGATGTGGGCGAAGGGCAATTGGTGATCACCCGAACCAAGGCGCGTACTATCGACGGCTGGAAACGCCCCCAAAAGCGCTGATAAGCCGGAATGCCGAATAAAAACACCACAAAGGTGGTGTTTTTATAAGGTTGGTTAAATCGGCAGCAAACAAAAGATAGGGGGTTGACGGCTTTTCCAATCCACCCTATTATACGCGCCTCAGTTGGGGTATCGCCAAGCGGTAAGGCAACGGGTTTTGATCCCGTCATTCCCTGGTTCGAATCCAGGTACCCCAGCCAACGCGTCCGTAGCTCAGCTGGATAGAGTACCTGGCTACGAACCAGGCGGTCGGAGGTTCGAATCCTCCCGGACGCGCCATCTCTTTCCCTTTGTGGGTTGAGGTGAGCAATTTAGTATGCGGAAGTGGCGAAATTGGTAGACGCACCAGATTTAGGTTCTGGCGCCGCAAGGTGTGAGAGTTCAAGTCTCTCCTTCCGCACCATGATTTGTGCCGTTATGCTCAGAGCGTGACAGCAATTGGGGTATCGCCAAGCGGTAAGGCAACGGGTTTTGATCCCGTCATTCCCTGGTTCGAATCCAGGTACCCCAGCCATAATTCAGGTTGGCTACGTAGCTCAGTTGGTTAGAGCACATCACTCATAATGATGGGGTCACAGGTTCAAATCCCGTCGTAGCCACCACTTATTACGAAAGTCGAGGACTTTCAGCTGGATAAGATATGCTGTCAGTATCTGTGAGAGTGATACTCAATATCCGGCGAAAAAATGCGATGGTGGCGGAATTGGTAGACGCGCTAGCTTCAGGTGTTAGTGTCCTTACGGACGTGAGAGTTCAAGTCTCTCCCTTCGCACCAAACCTCACTTAAGCCTTGGGTAAGAAAGGGTTAAGTACAACAATTTGCGGAAGTGGCGAAATTGGTAGACGCACCAGATTTAGGTTCTGGCGCCGCAAGGTGTGAGAGTTCAAGTCTCTCCTTCCGCACCATGATTTGAAGCAGGCTTTAAGCCTGCTTTTTTCTATCTGGCATTGTTCAAGTCCTTCTTGGGTGCCACTTTCACGCATCTTCCCTTAACTCTCTATATAATCTCTCATTCCGTGCATCAAATCATGCGTGCCGCGATATCTATTGCATTTCATCCTTGATATTTAGTTTAAAATTCATATTATCTTTCGAAACGAAAGTTTGGTGGTTACATGTCGAAACGTAATACTCAACAACGTCGCCACGCGATTGTTGCCATGTTGACTGAACAGGGTGAAGTCAGCGTTGATATGCTTTCAGCATTGTTTGAAACGTCAGAGGTAACCATTCGAAAAGACCTTGCTGAGCTTGAGAAAAATGGGTTACTGCTACGTCGGTATGGTGGGGCAGTACCGGTTCCTCATGAAATGGTTTCGGAAAATTCAGAAAAAGTTTCGGAACAAAAGTTATCTATTGCAAAAATGGCAGCAGCCCGGATCCGCGACCATAATCGTATTGTGATTGATAGCGGATCGACAACAGCGGCACTGATCCCGCTTTTAAATCAAAAGCGAGGATTGGTGGTGATGACTAACTCCCTGACTGTTGCGCAGGCGATCAAGGAGCTGGAAAACGAACCGACGCTGCTGATGACGGGCGGAACTTGGGATCCGCATTCTGAAGCGTTTCAGGGCCAGGTCGCAGAGCAGGCGCTGCGTTCGTATGACTTTGACCAGTTATTTATTGGCGCCGACGGGATTGATGTCAGCCGTGGTACGACAACCTTTAACGAAATCATAGGGTTAAGCCGGGTGATGGCGGAAGTTTCAAGGGAAGTGGTGGTGTTGATTGAATCGGAAAAAATTGGCCGCAAGATCCCTAACCTCGAACTGCCCTGGAAAGCCATCACCACCGTGATCACGGATAGCCAGCTGGATACAGCCACCAAACAGGCAATAGAAAATACGGGCACAGAAGTGATCTGCGCCCCTGATTAAAACCTTGGGGATTGATATGTGTGGAATTGTGGGTGCAGTAGCACAACGGGATGTTGCAGAAATTTTACTCGAAGGGCTTCGCAGGCTGGAATACCGAGGCTATGACTCTGCAGGGCTCGCGGTAACAGACAGTGAAAACCAGCTTCGCCGTCTGCGCCGTCTGGGTAAAGTGCAGATGTTGGCAGAGGCACTGGAAAGCCAACCGTTGAGTGGTGGCACCGGTATTGCCCACACCCGCTGGGCGACCCATGGTGAGCCTAGCGAAGCCAATGCCCATCCCCACATGTCCGGGGAAAATATCGCTATTGTTCACAACGGCATCATTGAAAATCATGAACGGCTCCGTGAATTGTTGGTATCCCGTGGTTACACGTTTACTTCCCAAACCGATACCGAAGTGATTGCGCACCTCGTTGACTGGGAGTTGTCTCAGGGTGGCAGTTTGATGGAGGCCTTCCAGCGCACAGTCAAACAATTGGAAGGGGCATATGGCACGGTTGTGATGGACAGGCGCGATCCGGAACGCCTGATTGCTGCGCGCTCTGGCAGTCCATTGGTGATTGGCCTTGGGATTGGTGAAAACTTCCTCGCATCAGATCAACTGGCGCTGTTGAATGTGACGCGTCGTTTTCTTTTCCTTGAAGAAGGCGATGTTGCAGAAATCACCCGCCGTGAAGTGAATATATTTGATGAACGAGGGGAACGTGTTGAGCGTCAGATACATGAATCGTCGATAGAGCATGACGCCGCGGACAAAGGCCATTATCGGCACTACATGCAAAAGGAAATTTTTGAGCAGCCTTTAGCACTGATGAATACCCTTGAAGGACGTATTGATACTGACAGCGTCCTGGTAGATAGCATTGGTCATGGTGCTAGCGATATTCTGGCGAAGACTGAGCACATCCAGATCGTGGCGTGTGGAACCTCTTACAACGCGGGTATGGTCGCGCGTTACTGGTTTGAAGACATTGCCGGTGTGAGCTGTGATGTGGAGATTGCGTCTGAGTTCCGTTACCGCAATTTTGTCACCCGTCCGAACAGTTTATTGATCACCCTGTCGCAATCCGGTGAAACAGCTGACACCCTGGCGGCGCTACGCAAAGCCAAAGAGCGTGGTTTTATGGCTGCAATGACGATTTGCAACGTGGCAGGCTCCTCGCTGGTGCGTGAATCAGATCTGGCATTTATGACCCGTGCCGGCGCGGAAATAGGCGTGGCATCCACGAAAGCGTTTACTACCCAGTTGGCCTCCCTGCTGATGTTGGTCACCGCAGTGGGTAAGCAAAAAGGGGTGATAAACAGCGACAAGGAAAAAACCATTGTTGATGCCCTGAACCGATTACCGGCTATCATGGAGCAGGCACTGGCGTTTGATAAGGAGATTGAACAGCTGGCAGAAGATTTTGCCGATAAACATCATGCGCTGTTTCTGGGACGTGGGGAGTATTATCCCATTGCAGTGGAAGCGTCACTCAAGCTCAAGGAGATTTCTTACATCCATGCTGAAGCGTATGCAGCCGGTGAACTGAAACACGGTCCACTGGCACTGATTGATGCGGATATGCCGGTTATCGTGGTTGCGCCCAATAACGAACTGTTGGAGAAATTGAAATCCAACATTGAAGAGGTACGCGCCCGAGGTGGCCAGCTTTATGTGTTTGCGGATAAAGATGCAGGATTTGAGAAAAGTGAAGGGATGACGATAATTGCGATGCCTCATGTTGATGAGGTGTGCGCGCCGATTTTTTATACCTTGCCGATGCAATTATTGTCTTACCATGTCGCGCTAATTAAAGGCACCGATGTGGATCAACCCCGTAATCTCGCGAAAGCCGTTACTGTGGAATAGGCGGATGACAACCTGAGTACGTTGATTGATGTAGAAAGGAGCTGTATAGCTCCTTTCAGATTGCTGACTAACCCCGCTTTTTCAAGCGGGGTTTTCTTTTGTTAGCGGCCGAAGGCCGCGATCGCGCTATTTTTCCATATTGTTATGTTCAGGCTGCTTTTAGCCCATAGACGCTAAATTGCGTCACTATCTGGACTATTTGCCGTGTATTGAGCCCGATTTTGCGAAGATAAGCCTCCAGTAAGGCTATCTTCTTGATGTTTTGCGCTGCTGCCGCCAACCAGCATTGGATTTGTACTTTCAACAGACCACGGAACCTCGCATAGCGATGGCCATGATGTTGTTTGGCATCTGCGAAGCTTCGCTCCACCGTCTCTGCCCGTCGTCGGTACACTTTCTTTCCCCAGGCTGTCAGCCTCAAGGCATTGGCATTCTCTACCGATTTCTCGAACAGGTGCCGGGTTATCACCCGTTTGTGATTCTTGCTCTTGGTGCAATCATCGCGCAGCGGACAGGTTTTGCATATCTGTGGGTCAGAGTGATACTCGCGGTATGCCTGACGGTTGGTGGTCTTGTAAACCAGCTCCTGTCCCTGAGGACAGAGATAGCGGTCCGTCTCTTTGTCGTAATGAAAGTGCTTTTTCTTGATAGGATTCTTCGTACGGTGCGGCCGGCGGTATCCCATCACCGGCAGGATTTGGCGCTGCTCCAGTTCATGGCAGATAGTCGCGGTGAAGTAACCGGCATCAAGCCCGGCGGCAACAGGCGAGAGCGTAAAGCGCGCTAACGTGGTATCCAGACGGGCGATATACGGTTGGGCGTCATTCACATTGCCTGGCGTGACATGGGTGTCGAGGATGATGCCGTGTTTGCCGTCGACGGTGCGATGGTCAAGGTAGAAGAAGCCCTGTGGTTTTTGGTCCCGTGTCATGAACCCGCTGTCTGGGTCGGTGGTGCTGACTTTGGTGTTTTTCTCAATGTGACCATCTT
The DNA here is from genome assembly GCF_059704325.2 of Grimontia sp. THUN1695. Classification (NCBI taxonomy): domain Bacteria; kingdom Pseudomonadati; phylum Pseudomonadota; class Gammaproteobacteria; order Vibrionales; family Vibrionaceae; genus Grimontia; species Grimontia sp. THUN1695. The sequence goes on from NZ_AP046577.1 coordinate 2,955,143, forward strand.
TCGGTTTGAGTGGGCGTTTTCCTTCTGCTGCACGGTCAGCGTCAACCGCTTCATCTAACAGCTCGGCATAAGCACTGACGTTTTGTTTCACCAGTTCGTTACGGTATTTACGCTTGTTGGCATTGGCTTTCAGGTGAGTGCTGTCGGTAAACAAGACGCGTCCCTCGACCATACCTTTGCTCATCGCCTGTTCGACGATACGGATGAAGATGCGTTCGAACACGTCGGTATCATTGAAGCGACGGCGGCGATTCTGGCTCAAGGTGGACGCATCAATCACCTTTTCAGTGAGTGACATGCGAAGGAACCAGCGGTAAGCGACATTGACCTCGATGTCTTTGACGAGCTGGCGTTCACTTTTAACACCGAAGAGGAAGCCTAGGAGCAGGATTTTGAACAGGCGAACGGGGTCTATCGCAGGACGGCCATTGTTGTGGCAGTAGAGATGGGCGACTTCGTCGCGGATAAACTCAAAGTCGACGGCAGCATCGATTTTGCGAACAAGATGGTTTTTGGGAACCAACTGTTCGAGTGTCACCATCTCGAATTCATATTGCTGAGGGCCAGGGTCTTTAAGCATGTCACCACATCCATGATTGATTTGCTTATCCCTTATTAGATCAAAGCCCCAGCCAAATGGCCAGGGCTTTGTCAGCAGTCTGAAAGGAGCTGTATAGCTCCTTTTTTCTTTTTATGAGATAAAAGTCATCTAATTTGCTTTTTGCAAATAGCAGGGAAGTACCAATATTTGCATTTTGCAAATCATTTTGAATTCATAATAAGACACGGAGTCCAGAAATGCCAACACCCCAATCTATGAATAATCTAATTATTTGATATTTAATATTTATTTTAATGTCTAAATAGTTGGCCTGCATTGTGCATATTGTCGATAAACAGCACAACTAAACATAAATCACAGCGCTGTAAGTCGTAGGGAGTGAAGTATGATCGACTCGAAAGCACAAGTAGCAAAACGCATTAAGGAAGCACGTGAGTGGAAAGGGATCACTCAGGTGAAAATGGCCAAACTCTTGCAGGTTGCACGCCAGACATATTTGGACATTGAAACGGGCAAGACTGAACCCCGTGTTCGTATGTTGTCAGAAATTGCTGAAATCACTGAACGTCCACTGGTGTGGTTTGTTTATGGCGATGCGGACGTTGAGCTGCACGATGTGCAGTACAAACAGGATGTGAATCGTCTGCTGGAGCATTTCTCTAAGTTGCCGCATGAAGCGCGCACTGCCATTTTGAATCAAAGCGTCAACATGGCATCATTTCTGGTAAATTACTCGAAATCAGCGCAACGAGGTTAAGCACTTACTTACTTGGTAGGCGTTAGCTGGCCTTGCCTGACAAAATAGGTATTGCATATTTTCCTTGTCATCTGGCTTAGGCAACAGTTGCCCTGATTCACACTTCAACAACACTTTACATGTGTCGTCAATTCCCCTGTGCATAATGCAGGATCTAGCAGTAAAGTGCGTCACGGTGATCAGAGGCTATAGTCTGTAGCTAGGCGCCGAGTTGTGGGGCAAGCGATGTTGATTGTCAAAGCTCATGTTGCACAGCGCATTAGGGAAGCGCGGGAGTATCGGGATATCACCCAGGTAGAAATGGCGCAGCATCTGGATGTTGCCCGTCAAACCTATCTGGATATTGAGTCCGGTAAAACAGAGCCCAAAGTGTCTTCTCTGGCAACTATCGCTGATGTAACCGGTCGTCCATTAAATTGGTTTTTATTCGGCGAAAGCACACGAAGTGATATCGCGTTTACGCACAGGGATGATTTGAACACCCTGTTGGCGCTGTTCAGCCAGCTACCTGATTCTGCACGTAAGCTTGTGATGGATCAGGCGTTGCTGCTGGCACAATATATGATCAATATGGTGTCGCGGGATAAATAGAAATAAGTAAAAAAACAAAAAGCCCAGTATGTTCGCTGGGCTTTTTGCTATTTACGGGCTTTTAGCAAGAAAGAATTTGTAGGACGGGTTATCAGTCTCATCCTTCCATGCATAACCGAGTTCGCGGAGATGGGCGGTAAAAGACAGGATATCTTTGTCTTCAAGTTCAAAGCCGCACAGCACACGTCCATAGTCTGCACCGTGGTTGCGGTAGTTGAAGATACTGATGTTCCAGTGGGTGCCCAGTGTGTTGAGAAAACGCAGCAGGGCGCCCGGGTATTCCGGGAACTCAAAGCTGTAGAGACGCTCTTTCATTGCTTTGGTCGGGCGTCCGCCAATCATATAGCGAATGTGGACTTTTGCCATTTCATCATCAGACAGGTCCTGCACGGGATAGCCACCTTTACGCAGATCAGCAATGATGCTATCAAGCTCGTCCTGTCCGGTTTGCAGGCGCACACCGACGAAGATATTGGCCAGGGTGTCATCACTGTACCGGTAGTTAAACTCGGTCACGGCCCGTCCTCCCAGGATTTTACAGAAATCAAGGAATGCACCGGTGCGTTCCGGAATGGTAACAGCCAGCAGGCCCTCACGTTTTTCCCCCAGCTCTGCACGTTCTGATACGTAGCGCAGGCTATGGAAATTGGTGTTGGCACCAGAAAGCACTGCCGCCATCTTTTTCCCTTTGAGCTGATGTAACTCGGTGTATTTCTTTAATCCCGCCAGGGACAGGGCACCGGCGGGTTCTGAAATTGCCCGGGTATCTTCGAAGATATCTTTCACTGCCGCGCAGATCTCATCGCTCGATACGGTGATGATGTCATCAAGATGCTCCTGACACAGACGGAAGGTCTCATCGCCAATGCGTTTGACCGCTACACCATCAGCGAAGGTGCCAACATTGTTGAGGGTCACTGGTTCTCCGGCATCCAGTGCTGCTTTCAGGCAGGCTGAATCTTCAGCCTCAACGGCAATCAGTTTTACCTGTGGCATCAGTTGCTTGACGATAACGGCCACGCCTGCGGCGATACCGCCACCACCGACTGGCAGGAAGATATAGTCCAGATGACCATTTTGTTGCAGCATTTCCATGCCCATGGTGCCTTGTCCTGCAATGACCAACGGATGATCAAAGGGAGGGACAAAGGTGTAGCCATGTGCCTGTGCCAGCTCCACGGCTTTGGCTTTGGCTTCGTCAAAGTTATTACCATGCAGCACCACATTGCCACCAAATCCGCGTACTGACGCAACTTTGATATCCGGGGTGGTAAGCGGCATGACAATGGTGGCTTTCACCCCAAGCTTACTGCCGGAAAGCGCCACCCCCTGGGCGTGGTTTCCGGCAGACGCGGCGATAACACCGGCTTGTTTTTGGGCGTCGGTCAGTTGCGCCATCATGTTATAGGCACCGCGCAACTTGAAGGAATGTACCGGCTGGCGATCTTCGCGCTTAAGCTGGATGCTATTGCCCAAACGCTGCGAAATCCGCGGCATGTCCTGCAATGGGCTGACAATCGCAGCCTCATAAACAGGGGCGCGCAAAATATCACGCAGATATTCAGCGTTGCTGAGCGGTGCGGGTTCACTGTGTTGGCGGGCCTGACTCATGATTATTCCTCCAGCTTACTTCTGTCGCGCACTGCGCCTTTATCCGCACTGGTTGCCAGGCTGGCATAGGCTTTCAGCGCCAGTGATACCGTGCGCTCGCGCGATGCTGGTTTCCAGCCTTTCTCTGCCTGCGCTTCACGGCGTGCAGCCAGTTCAGCGTCATCCACTTCTAAAACGATCGAACGGTTTGGAATATCGATGGCAATGATGTCGCCTTGATTAACCAACGCAATGGTGCCACCGTTAGCCGCTTCGGGAGAAATATGTCCGATAGACAGACCGCTGGTGCCGCCAGAGAAGCGACCATCAGTGATAAGCGCACACGCTTTGCCAAGACCCATGGATTTGAGGTAAGTGGTTGGGTAAAGCATTTCCTGCATACCTGGGCCACCTTTCGGGCCTTCATAGCGAATAACCACCACTTCACCGGCTTTCACCGCACCACCAAGAATGCCGTTTACCGCATCTTCCTGGCTTTCAAACACGTGGGCAGGACCGCGGAAGGTGAGGTTTTCCTCGGCCACACCGGCGGTTTTCACGATACAACCGTCAACAGCAATGTTACCGCTCAGTACGGCAAGACCGCCGTCCTGGCTGTAGGCGTTTTCTTTGGTGCGGATACAGCCTTCCGTGCGATCATCATCCAGCGTGTCCCAGCGGCAATCCTGTGAGAAGGCCTTAGTGGTGCGGATGCCAGCTGGGCCCGCGCGATAAAAGGTTTTCACCTCTTCGCTGTCTGTCACTGTGATGTCCCACTTTCTGAGCGTGTCTGCCAGGGTTTCACCCAAGACGTTTGGCACGTCGGTTTTCAGAAGGCCAGCGCGGTCAAGCTCACCCAGGATACCCATCACGCCACCGGCGCGGTGAACGTCTTCCATGTGATATTTCTGGGTAGAAGGTGCCACTTTACAAAGGTGTGGAACCTGACGGGAAAGACGGTCAATGTCTGACATATCAAAGTCGATTTCCCCTTCCTGGGCAGCTGCCAGCAGGTGGAGGATAGTGTTGGTGGAGCCCCCCATGGCGATATCCAGCGCCATGGCGTTTTCCAGTGCGGCTTTGCTGGCAATGTTGCGTGGCAGAGTAGACGCGTCGTCCTGCTCATAATAACGTTTGGTCAGTTCGACAATGCGCTGGCCTGCGGTGATAAATAGCTGTCTACGGTCAGCGTGGGTTGCCAGCATGGAGCCATTACCCGGCTGGCTGAGGCCAAGGGCCTCGGTCAGGCAGTTCATCGAGTTGGCAGTAAACATGCCCGAACAGGAACCACAGGTCGGACACGCTGAGCGTTCGATCTGCTCGCTTTGCTCGTCAGACACATTCGGATCGGCACCCTGGATCATGGCATCCACCAGATCCAGTTTCAGGATCTGATCGGAAAGCTTGGTTTTACCCGCTTCCATTGGACCACCAGAGACGAAAATCGCGGGGATATTGAGGCGCATTGCGGCCATCAGCATTCCCGGGGTGATTTTGTCACAGTTGGAGATACACACCATGGCGTCAGCGCAGTGCGCATTCACCATGTACTCCACAGAATCCGCGATGATTTCACGTGATGGCAGGCTGTAGAGCATGCCGCCATGGCCCATGGCGATACCGTCATCAACGGCAATGGTGTTGAATTCTTTGGCGATACCACCAGCGGCTTCGATTTCTTTCGCCACCAGCTGACCAAGGTCTTTCAGGTGAACGTGACCGGGTACAAACTGGGTAAAAGAGTTCACCACGGCAATGATAGGCTTACCAAAATCCTCATCTTTTACGCCGGTTGCACGCCAAAGGGCGCGGGCTCCCGCCATATTACGGCCGTGGGTGGTGGTGGCTGAACGATACTTAGGCATTTCCTTATTCCTCTAACAACTGCTTATTTGGCGTCCGGAGAGACCGGATCCAGCCATCCCCATTTGTCCTCGGTTTGGCCATTGAAAAGACCAAAGAAGGCGGTTTGTACTTTCTCTGTGATTGGACCGCGTTTGCCTTCACCCACAGTGATCTGGTCTACGCTGCGAACCGGCACGATTTCTGCCGCTGTGCCTGTCATGAAGACCTCATCTGCCAGATAGAGGGCTTCGCGCGCGATGTTCTCTTCACGTACCTCATAACCCATGTCTTTGGCGATGGTCATGATGGAGTCACGGGTGATGCCCGGAAGGATGGCGCTGGTGGCTGGTGGCGTTGAAATCACGCCGTTTTTCACCACAAACAGGTTTTCACCGGCACCTTCTGACAGGTAGCCATCCACACTCAAGGCAATACCTTCAGCATAGCCGTGACGACGGGCTTCACCACCGACCAACAGACTCGAGAGGTAGTTGCCACCTGCTTTAGCTGCGGTCGGGATAGTGTTTGGTGCGGCGCGGTTCCAGCTAGAAATCATGGCATCGACACCATTCGCCAACGCATCTTCACCGAGGTAAGTGCCCCAGCTGAAAGCAGCAATGATGAGATCCATTTTGGTGTCTGGTGGCGGGCAAACACCCAGGCCGACGTTGCCGACAAAACCCAGCGGGCGGATGTACGCAGAGCTGAGGTTATTGGCACGCAGTGTTTCACGGCAGGCTTCCATCAGTTCATCGACCGAATACGGGATTGGGAAGCGATAGATTTTTGCGCTGTCTTTCAGACGTTGCATGTGTTCGCGGTGACGAAAGACCACTGGGCCATTCGGGGTGTCGTAGCAACGAATCCCTTCAAAAACCGAGGTGCCATAATGCATGGCGTGGGTCAGTACGTGAACTGTGGCGTCTTGCCATGGGATCAGTTCGCCGTTTGACCAAATATAATCCGCTGTGTTTGCCATTGTTATTAATCCTTATAACGCATTACTGTTGTTCTAGCGGGAGCAGACGTACGCGTGAGACATCCCATAATTTGTCTAACTGGCTCTGAAGATTGGCGATAGGACGATCGCTGGTCACTTGCAGGGTAATTTCAACCGCATTGGCGTCATCGGTATGATGCATGTCGAGGCTCGTCAGGCGGAATCCACGGTGACGGACAATGCGCAGCAGACGCTCCAGCAATTCTGGCTGGTCGTCAGCATTGATTAGCAGAGTGTGTGATTGGCTCATGTACGCTCCAACATATCCTGGTTAGCGGCACCGGGTGGAACCAGTGGCCATACGTTCTCTTCCTCTGAGATAGCAACATGCAGCAGGTAGGCTGTGTCACTTGCCAGCAACGCCTGCAGGGCAGGGATCACTTCCTCTTTCCGGGTAATGGTTTTGCCTGGAATGTTGAAGGCTGACGCCAATGTCACGAAGTCAGGGTTATCCGACAAGTTGGTCTCGCTATAGCGCTCTTCAAAGAAAAGCTGCTGCCATTGACGCACCATCCCCAGACGCTGATTATCCAGCAGTACCATCTTAACCGGGATGCTGCGACGCTTCAGGGTGCCAAGCTCCTGAATGTTCATCATAAATGAACCGTCTCCCGACACTAACACAACTTCGTCATCCGGACGCGCCATTTTTGCGCCCATGGCGGCGGGCAGGCCAAAGCCCATCGTACCGAGCCCTGCTGAGGTCAAAAGGTTCTCCGGACGGCGCGGCTCAACGTGTTGCGCGACCCACATCTGGTGCTGGCCCACATCTGTCGCTACAACCGTAGAATCCGGCATGAGGTCAGAAAGCTGCTTGAGCAGGAGCGGCGCAAAGATGGCATCCCCCGGGTGGTCGTAGCGCCAGCCAAAATCGGCTTTCATGGCCAGCACACGCTGTTGCCAGTCATGAATGTCCGCGGGCTCTCCCAGCTGCGGCAACACAGTATTCAACTCGCCGCGCAGTGGCACATTGGCACGGCGAAGCTTGTTAAATTCGGCGGCATCGATGTCGATATGGATAACGTTGGCATGGGGGGCAAAGGTATCGAGCTTTCCGGTGACGCGATCATCAAAGCGTGCGCCAATGGCGATAAGTAAGTCAGATTGTTGCACTGCCAGGTTGGCTGCCTTGGTGCCGTGCATACCGAGCATGCCGAGATAGTAAGGATAATCTTTGTCGACAGAACCCAGCCCTTTCAAGGTGCTGGTGGCCGGGATCTGGCTATGGTTTAAAAACTGGCGCAGGGTATCGGTCGCATGGGCCAGTTGCACGCCGCCACCGACATACACTATGGGTTGCTTGGCTTTTGCGATAAGGGCATTGGCTTCCCGCAACGACGCTTCAGATACCTCAGGCGCCGAAGGCTGAGGTGTGATAGCCGTAAACGCTTCCTCGATGTGGGCAAGCTGAACATCTTTGGCTATATCCACCAGCACGGGGCCGGGACGGCCTTCTTTTGCTACAACAAAAGCTTCCGCCAGCGTTGACGCAAGTTTTGCGGTATCCGTCACTAGAAAACTGTGTTTGGTACAGGCAAGGGAAAGACCGAGAACATCGACTTCCTGGAAGGCATCGGTGCCAATCAGAGGGCTGGCGACCTGGCCGGTAATGGCGACGACGGGCACAGAGTCCATCATGGCATCCGCAAGGCCGGTGATAAGGTTGGTGGCACCGGGGCCAGATGTGGCGAGGCAGACGCCGACACCACCGGTAGCGCGCGCATAACCGATAGCGGCCATGGCAGCACCCTGTTCATGTCGACAGAGGATATGGTCCACTCCGCCGTCATAAAGGGCATCATAGACGGGCATGATTGCTCCGCCCGGATAACCAAAAATGGTGTTTACGCCTTGCTTCCTTAAGGCTTCTACCACCTGTTGTGCACCTGTCATTGTGACCTCCCGTGACATCCTGTCTGGGCGTGTGTCTGCTCTGCTTCCTGAGACGGTTCCATACCGCGTTTTCCTTTTGCGTTTTGCAACCTGGGCGTTAACCCGTACATCCAAATGTGAAAAAAGCCCCCGGACCTTTCGATGCGGGGGCTGGTTGCGATGTTTGTGTGCTATGTTCTCGCCGTCGCTGCCCCTCGCGGTAGTACCACCACGATAATTGAAATAATAATAATTAGGGTGCGAGATAGGTGATTCATTTTGTCTCTTTTTTCACCAATTTTGTCGACGGCGTATGTTCAAGTCAACGTTTGTTTGCACAGATGTTGTTCACTCATAGTGGTATCACAGACTTCTGTCGCATGACAAGCAAAAACTGACCAGATTTTCCAATTTCCGTACCGTAAAGCAGTAATACTATCCGTTTATGAATCTAACTTTCTGATAATTAAATTAAATAGTAAATCTGTCTTATGAATCTTGCCATTATTCAAAGCCGCGCCTGTGTTGGCGTTGAAGCGCCTCAGGTTACCGTCGAAGTACATATCAGTAACGGATTACCTGCATTCGGATTAGTCGGACTCGCAGAAACCACAGTCAAAGAAGCGCGCGACAGGGTGCGCAGCGCGATCGTTAACTCCGGTTTTGAATTTCCAGCCAGGCGGATTACGGTTAACTTGGCACCGGCAGACTTGCCCAAAGAAGGGGGGCGGTTTGATTTACCCATTGCCCTTGGCATTTTGGCGGCGTCTGGACAGATACCGATGACCAGACTGGGTGGTCATGAGTATGTCGGAGAGCTGGCATTGTCTGGGCAACTGAGGTCGGTAAAAGGGACATTGCCCGCCGCCGTTGCCTGCCGTGATGCGGGGCGCAGTCTGGTGGTGCCCGATGAAAATGGTGGACAGGTCGCGTTGGTGGGCAGGGATGTCCATGTGTCTGCGCCGGATCTGGTGGCTGTGTGCCGCCATTTGTGCGGGCAGGGCAGCCTGATGCTCAACGAACCCGAAGCACGTGATATTGAACCCACAGCGTCAACCCGCTGTATGCAGGATATCATTGGGCAGCAACAGGGAAAGCGGGCACTGGAGATTGCCGCCGCCGGGTCCCACAACCTTCTTTTCCTTGGTCCGCCAGGCACTGGTAAAACCATGCTCGCTTCACGCATGGCCGATTTGCTGCCGCCAATGAGTGACAAAGAAGCACTGGAGACTGCCGCCATTACGTCGCTGACCGAGAAACCCTTGCATGAAGGCAACTGGCGACAGCGTCCGTTCCGAACCCCGCATCATTCCAGCTCTATGGCGGCGCTGGTGGGAGGTGGTTCGATGCCAAAACCCGGTGAGATTTCCCTGGCCCACAACGGCTTGTTGTTCCTTGATGAAATGCCGGAATTCGAGCGCAAGGTACTGGATTCCCTGCGTGAGCCGCTGGAATCCGGTGAAGTGGTGATCTCCCGTGCTAATGGCAAAACCTGCTTTCCGGCCCGTTTCCAGCTTATTGGTGCGTTAAACCCTAGTCCAACCGGGCACTACGAAGGCCAGCTTGCCCGCTCTAATCCTCAGGCAACCCTTCGTTATCTTAACCGTCTCTCCGGTCCTTTTTTAGATCGTTTCGACCTGTCGATTGAAATACCGGCGCTACCGCGTGGCACCCTTACCGAAGGGGGCGATCGCGGGGAACCAACCTCTGTGGTCAAAGCCCGGGTGAACAAAGCCAGAGCGGTGATGCTGGCACGGTCTGGAAAAGTGAACAGCCAGCTTTCGAGCCGTGAAATTGAAACCTATTGCCCGCTGGATAAAGCAGACGCGGATTTTCTTGAAACTGCTCTGCACCGTCTTGGGCTTTCTATCCGTGCCTACCACCGGATCATTAAAGTGGCGCGTACCATTGCGGATTTGTCCGGCGAGGAAAACATCCAGCGCGGCCACTTGGCAGAAGCGCTGGGCTACCGTTCGATGGACAGGTTGCTCAAACAACTGACAGCCATGGCAAGTTAGGAGGGGCAGCGTTGCCTTACTGATGCAACCGCTTTTAACTGAATGGTGTTTTTTATGCCTGCGCCGTATCACCACCTGTTACCGCCAAAGACCGGCGGGATTGCCTATACATTGGGGGCTATGGGGGAGCAGTTTGATGCCATTATCAACGTAACCGTGGCTTATCCGGACAACCAGCACCTGCCATTCAGGGACTTGTTGGATGGAAAGATGAAAAGAATCGTGGTGCGTATCGACCCCCTTCCTGTCGATGACAACGTGAAAGGGGATTACTTTAATGACAAAGCGTTCAAGCGGCGTTTCCACCAGTGGCTAAATGGCATCTGGCAGGAAAAAGACAAGATGCTGGCAGGTATCTACGACAGGCAGCCTGCGGAAAAAGCGGTGGTTAAACAGGAAGAAAAGGTGGTTTGACCGGAAAAATGACAAAAGGGCCATGGTGGCCCTTTTGTTGTAAGGTGTCCGGCTTACTGGGTCAGCAGGAAATTCACCAGTGCAAAGTAGTCTTCTTTGGTTTTGATGGTCTTGGGTGTGACATGGTATTTGCCATTCACGATAACCGCCGGAACACCACGCAAGCCTGAATCGCTGAACGCTTTGTCGAAACGGTTAGCCATCGCATTGGCTGCAAAGCTGTTGTAGGTACCGTCAAACTTCTCGGCATCCACCCCTTCATCAATAAATAGTTGACGCAGTTCTTCCTGATTGCGTGGTGGCTTTTGCATCAGGTGGATACGGTTAAAAATCACTGGCACGATTTTGTCTTCCACGTCCAGCATCATAGCCGTGGCGTAAGCTTTGCTCAGTGCGCTACCCATGTTTCCGCCCATGAAAGAAACGTGATTTTTGGTAAAGCTTGTATTGTCTGGCGTATTTTCTTTCAGCGCTTCCATGAGTGGTTGGCTTTGAAAGCAGTGCGGACAGTAAAACGAGAAAAACTCGGTCACGGTCGGTGTGTCGCTTTTTGGCAGATCCAGTACCTGATAATCTTCGCCTGCCTCGAAGCGTGCAGCCTGCGCTGAGAAGGCCAACATGGCGGCTGCCGCCACAGTAAACAGTTTTTTCAACATTATTTATTTTCTCCCTGAATGTGAGTCGCGGCAATTTACCATTGAGGTGCCAGAGTAAGTGGTGGCTCTTCAAGGGCTGCCAATTGTTCTTTAAAGGCGAGTACCTGATTTTCCCAGTATTTTGCCTCAGCAAACCATGGGAATGCACGTGGAAATGCCGGGTCTTCCCAGCGTTTTGCCAGCCATGCCATGTAATGTACCATTCTCAGACCGCGCAACGGCTCAATAAGTTGCAACTCATTGGCGGGAAAATCGTGAAATTCTGAATAGGCTTCGAAAAGAGTATCCAATTGGGCCAGTTGGTCAGCCCGGTCGCCGTTTAGCAACATCCAGATATCCTGTATTGCCGGTCCGTTGCGCGCGTCATCCAAATCAACAAACATCGGGCCATCGCGCCAGAGAATATTACTGGGGTGGCAATCTCCATGTAATCGCAGTGTCGTTATGTGACCATTCCAGCGTTGTTTCAGTGTCTCAATCAGGCGGTCAAGATCAGCAAAAAAGGCATTTTCAAGATGCGTGGGGATGAAACGGGAATTTTCCAGCGTTTTTCGTGGCGTAAAAAGGTACTCTTCAAGGCCGATAGTCGGGCGGTGGATGAAGGGCTTACTGGCACCGACTTTATGAATTCGCCCCAGGAAGCGACCCACCATCTCAAGCTGATCCCAGTTATCCACTTCGAAAGTGCGGCCACCGACGCTTGGAAACACAGCAAACAGATAGCCGTCGAATTCGAACAGGGTTTCGCCGTTGATGTTCATAGGTGCCGCGACCGGGATCTCGGCTTCCGCCAGATCGTTGGCAAACGCATGCTCTTCGAGAATTTGCGTGCGGGTCCAGCGCTGCGGACGATAAAATTTGGTCACCAGACGACGGCGCTCCTCATCCTGAAACTGATAGACCCGGTTTTCATAGCTGTTCAGTGCCAGAAGGCCTGACTCAGGGCGGATGCCGACGGATTCCAGTGCATTGATTAAGGTGTCGGGCGTGAGATGTTCGTAGTTAAATTGGGCGTCGCTCATAGGTTCACAGCGTCAAGGGATAGGGCTATTGATGGTAGCAGAGTTTTGGGCTGGAGATAAAAACGGGCGTAGGGTATCGCCCGTTTATTCGAAAACTGATTTACATCTTGCTGATAAAGCGGCTTTCGGTTTCAATCGTTTTTTTGTCCTCTCCGGAGTGGCGCTCCAGCACAAAAGTGATGGTTGTTACCGGGGTTGTGAGTTCATAAGGATCGACCCCAAGGCTGATAGGCAGGGTGAAGATTTCACCGGCACTCAAGGTAACTTGCTGTTTACCGTACCACTCGACACCGTCCAGACCTTTAACACTCAGAGAGTAGGTTTCCGGAGACTGGGTTTTGTTGAGAATTTTCAGGGTATAGGTGTTCTCAATTAACCCATCACTGTTGGTTTTAAACAATTGGGTGCGGTCACGGATCACGTCTAACCCCATTGGCTGAACCGATGAAAGTAGCATAAAGAAAATGCCCAGCATCGCCACCATCACCACACCATAACCGATAAGCTTCGGTCTGATGATATCGACGTTGTGGCCTTCCAGTTTGTGCTCTGTGGTATAGCTGATAAGGCCTTTGGCATAATTCATTTTACTCATGGTTTCATCGCAGGCATCGATACAGGCACCACAGTTGATGCACTCGTATTGCAGACCGTCACGGATGTCGATACCAGTCGGGCAGACCTGTACACAGAGGTTGCAGTCAATGCAGTCACCCAGCCCCATGGTTTTGGGGTCAGCTTTGCGCGAGCGGGGGCCTCGTGTTTCACCGCGTTTGGCGTCGTAGCCGACAATAAAGGTGTCTTTATCGAACATTGCAGACTGGAAGCGGGCGTAGGGGCACATGTGAATGCAAACGATAGATCGCATCCAGCCCGCATTGGCATAGGTACAGACACTAAAAAACAGCACCCAAAACGCGACCCAGAAATGGCTGTTAAAGGTAAAAAAGTCGATAAAAAGCGTTTTTGCTGGCACGAAGTAGCTGACAAATGTGAGGCCGGTGAGTAACGCCACAGCAAACCAACATAAATGCTTGATGATTTTTCTGATTGCCAGGTCTCTGGTGAGTGGCATTGAGTCCTGTTTTCTCCGCTTGTTAGCGGGTCCTTCAAGCTTTTCTTCAAACCAGATGTAGATGAAGGTCCACACGGTTTGGGGGCAAAGATAGCCACACCAGACGCGTCCTAAAAAAGTGGTAACAAAGAAAAGGGCAAAAGCGGCGATCATAAACAGCGTGGCTAGCAGGGTCAGATCCTGGGGCCAGAGGGTGGTGCCGAAAAAATTGAACTGTTGTTTGCCGATATCCAATAGAATGGCCTGACGGTCGCCATAAGGGATCCAGGGCGTCAGTAAAAAAAGCAACATAAAGAACCAACCCATCTTACGACGCAGTTTTTGAAACGTCCCGGTCATTGCGCGCACATATATACGGTTACTGGGATTAAAGCGGTCGCCACTGGTTTTGTGGGTTTTCGGATTGAACACGTTGGGAGTGACGTCTTTGACGTCTATTTTATCCTTGCTCATGACATCTGCATTCCTTGGGCCTAGTGGGGATTCCCGCACATTGCTGACACTGATACATTGCCAGTGCCTTTCGTCGACTAACTCAATAGATAATGATAGACCGAGGATTATATCTGAGGTGTAGGGAGTAAATCTGTGCGTGTGGTGGAAAATCAGTCGGGCAGCGATGTGATTGGGTATAACAGTGAATTGTTTTGGAAATAAAAAAAGCGAAGTGGTCCACTTCGCTTTTCCATCCGGCGTATGACACCGCCATTAGCTGATAATGCCACGGGCGCGTAAAATGGCCGTTTTGAAGTCGTCTTCGCAGTCTTTTGCCAGTCCCGGAATCATTTCGTCTTTCTGGCTGTTGCGCATTTTCAGGTGGTAGATCAGGACGTCATCGGTCAGGTCTTCAAGCTTACCTTCATAGCCCGCTTCTTCTGCCAGCTTGCTGATCATTTGCAGCAAGTTCAACTCAGGCTCTTTTTGCCATTCAGGATGCAAAAGTTCGATAAGTTCATTCACACGATGACACTTCATTGAAGACTCCCAATAAACCTTAACGTTGTTGTGATTTATCTACTTACAGTACCAGATTCCGGTAGGCAGACCAATCTGTCAAACGTCATCATGCGGCTTTACCTTTTTGCGCGCTGGTCATGGCAGGCGCCGAACGAACCAGCGTGAGTTCTGGGGTATCATTCGACTCCGTGTGGGTTTTGTTTTTGAACGCCGGTGCAAAAAAGTGTGCGCGCATGCGTGAAGGTGTACGGGTGACACGGACAGGACGAACAGTAACTGGACGCATTGTCAATTCTCATCAGTTCAGTTGCGCATCCATACAGGGTTCTCGGGCAGAGTGGCGTCAGAGGTTCCAATGGCTGCAAGCCTTACTGCGTGTCCACTCTGGATTCGCAGGGTGCGAATGCGCGCGGATAATAGCAGGAAAGAAATGATGAAAAAAGCAGCAGTTGAAAAATAATTCGTGCTAGAACCCGGGGAATCAACCTGCCTGTGCATTTTTCGTCTTGCCCTTATGTCACAGGCATGACCCGGTTTCGCCCCAGTTTTTTGGCATCATAAAGTTGGGTATCGGCACGGCTGATAAGGTCGCGGATGCTTTCGCCGTGTTCAAATGCTGCCACACCAATGGAGATCGAGATGTTGTCGAGTTTCTTGCCGGTTCTTTTGTCTTTGATGGCGAGCTTGTCGATGGTGGCACGGATGGTTTCCGCCACACGGCATGCGCCACTTAATGGGCGATTAGGGACTAACAGCGCAAACTCCTCCCCGCCATAACGGTACGCTTTAATGCCATCCCGGCAGTAATCAGAAAGGCGTTTGGCGGTGAGTTTTAATACTTGATCGCCCATCAGGTGACCATAAGTGTCATTAAAACGTTTGAAGTGGTCCAAGTCACACAGCAGTAGGCTGAACCCTTTCGATGGTGGGGGGGCGACCAGGGCTTCAAGTTCAGCATCAAGGGCACGGCGGTTATAGATGCCTGTCAGCGCGTCGTGTAAGGCTTCCTCGTTAGCTTTGTGGAGAGTGTCTTCCAGCCTGACGATCTCTTTTTGCGCCTCGGCGAGTTGGTTTTTAAAAAAGTCGGTGGATTGGCGAAGCGCATTGGAGTCCTTCATGGCCTTTCTGACGACCGCCACGGTCTCTTCCATTGACAGGGCTTCTTCATCCACGCGGGCTAACTGGGAAAAGGTTTTGTCGAGCGTTGACTGAAAGGTGTCGGTATCTTTTAGGGTATCTTCCATGGTGCTACCCATTTCGAGTGCCAGCGCCTGAAGGCCTTGCTGAAACTCGTCCAGCTCTTTCACTTTTTCATCGGCGACATGGGCGCTGTAGAGCTCTTCGCAGCGAGTGGTACTGAGTGTCCCTGTTTCCCTGATAGATGCATCAATTTTTTGGGACAGTTCGGTATCGGCATTGGCGACGTAGGTATACCAGAGTGCATAATTTGGCGGTGTCGCCGGTACCTGATACTTCATCAGGAGAGGAACAACTTTCTTTAAGTATCCTGAGCTTAGCGCAAAAATCTCTTTTGACATGGCTGGCTTGTTCTCCATTCTTTTACGAAGGCAAAAATACCGTCGATTACCAGTCTAATAATCTTAGTCTGAAATTGATGCTTTGAGGTGCCAGCATGATAAATGTTGGGTATCTGCATCGGCCAGTCTTGTAACAATTTAGGCTTACACGCGTACGCTGAAATGTGTCATACTCGTGACTGGACGTTTCAATGTTCTCACCATAAGGATTGTGTTGTATGGCAACCGTGGCCTCTGAGCATCAATACTCTGTCAAGGAAGAGATCGCCAGCAGTGTCAGCCATGGACTGGGGGTAATCTTCGGTATCGTTGCGTTGGTGATGTTGCTGCTGAAAGCTGGGGATGCGCATGCTGATGCGCTCAGTTTCGCCAGCTACAGCGTGTATGGTGCCAGTATTATTCTGCTTTATCTTGCCTCCACGCTATACCATGCAATCCCCTATGCTGGTGCCAAGCGGGCACTGAAAACCTTTGACCACTGTGCGATTTACCTGCTGATTGCCGGTACTTATACCCCGTTTATGTTGGTCAGCCTCCGGACGCCATTGGCATTTTGGGTAATGGCGCTGATATGGGGGATTGCGCTGGTGGGAGTGATCCTGAAGATTGCTTTTGTGTACCGGTTTAAATCGCTGTCGCTTGCTATTTATCTGGCGATGGGATGGCTGTCACTGGTGGTGGTGTATCAACTGGCACAGGTGATGCCAGTCGCAGGCATGATACTGCTTGGGTTAGGGGGGCTGGTCTATTCCTTCGGGGTGATTTTCTACGTTAAGCGCAGCATTCCCTATAACCATGCGATATGGCACCTGTTTGTTTTAGGGGGCACTGTGTTGCACTTCCTGGCAATTTACTGGTATGTGCCACCGGTATAGATCACACCAGTATTACTTACAACGTGGCGTGCTCAGTCGCGCCAGAATACCGGAAACAAAAGCACCAGCACCGTCAGGATTTCCAGCCTTCCCATCAACATACCGATACTCAGCACCCATTTAGCAGTATCCGGCAGACCGGCAAAGTTCCCCGTTGGCCCAATTATGGTGCCCATGCCTGGGCCCACATTAGCAACCGCAGTCATGGCACCCGTCAGGCTGGTAATGCTATCAAGCCCTGTTGCAGCCAAGACCAGGGCCACCACCAGAATCGTCATAACATAAGTGATGGCGAAGGCCACAACGGAGCGCACAATCTCTTCATTGACCGGACGTCCATTGTAGCGCTGGATAAACACCCCGGATGGGTGCACCAATTGCTGGATTTGCTTTTTGAGCAGCGCCATCGCGATTTGGAACCGGAAAATTTTTGCACCACCGGATGTTGAGCCTGAGCAACCCCCTACCAGCAACACGAAAGCGAACACCACTGAGGCAAAGGGTCCCCAGGCGGTGAAATCATCCAGGCCAAATCCAGTGGTGGTGACCACAGACACGATGTTGAACACTGATACCCTGAGCGCATCCGCCATGGCGTAGTCTTTGGCCAGCACCAGCCAGGTTGCCACCATCAATGATGCTATCAGTACCAGGTAGGCGAAACCGCGCACCTGAGCATCGTCGAGCAGCATTTTGGGCTCGCGGCGTCGGAGGGCATTGATCATCAAAAGAAATGGCAGGCCTCCGGCAAACATAAACAGGGTAGCGACCCAGTGCGCGGCATGGGTAAAGCGGTTCATTGAGCTGTCTGACGTGGAATAACCGCCAGTCGACAGGGTAGTCATGGCATGGTTGACTGCCTCAAAGGGTGTCATGCCGGTTAACCAGTACGCGATGAAGCAAAGTGCAGACAATGAGACATAAACCTTCATGATGCTGATGGCGACATTCTTGGTGCGAGGGCTGGATTTGGCGGACCAGTCAGACGATTCGGTCTGGAACAGGCGCATACCGCCGACGTTTAGAAACGGCAGAATGGCCACGCCCATCACGATAAACCCGACGCCACCGAGCCATTGCAATATGGAACGCCACAGCAGAATGGACGGTGCCATGTTGTCGAGCCCACTCAGTACGGTTGACCCTGTGGTGGTAATGCCGGACATGGTTTCAAAATAGGCATCGGTGAAGCTGATATGGTTAATGAACACAAACGGCAGTGCGGCAAAGGCACTGGCAATCAGCCATACCAAGGTAGTGATAACAAACATATCACGGGCATTGAGGCGGAACGTGTCGGTCTTACCGAGGGTTAAACAGGCAAACGCAGCGACATGGGTGAGGATGACTGCCAGGCCGAAATCAAGAAAGCCGGGAGTGCCGGTAAAAAACGCGGTGAGGGTTGGTATGTACATAAACAGGGCGATCTTGGATAAGACCAGCCCTATAACGAACAGTACCGGCTTAACGTTAATCATGCATTGTCGCGCAGTTAGAGGAAAAATGGACTTGGCTGGAACAGCCTTTCCACATCCGGAATATACTTTTTATCCACCAGGAACATCACCACGTGGTCGTCTTGCTGGATTACCGTTTTATCATGGGCGATCAGCACTTCCTCTTCCCTGACTATGGCACCAATCGTGGTGCCTGGCGGCAACTTGATGTCGCCGATAGCGCGCCCTACCACTTTTGAGGTGTTGGCGTCACCGTGGGCAATCGCCTCAATAGCTTCTGCTGCGCCGCGGCGTAGGGACGACACGTTGACAATGTCGGCTCTACGCACATGGGTCAACAGCGCCGAAATCGTTGCTTGCTGCGGTGAGATAGCCACATCAATCGCCCCGCCCTGTACCAGATCCACGTAAGCGCCGCGCTGGATAAGCACCATCACTTTCTTCGCGCCAAGGCGTTTTGCCAGCATGGCTGACATGATGTTGGACTCATCTTCGTTGGTCACGGCGATGAATACATCAATCTGGTCGATATGTTCTTCGCTCAGAAGCTCCTGATCCGCGGCATCACCACAGAACACGATGGTGTTTTCAAGCAATTCGGACAGTTGCTCGGCACGTTTGGGGTTGCGTTCAATCAGTTTTACGCTGTAGGTGCGCTCGAGGCTTCGTGCCAGACCGGCTCCGATGTTACCGCCGCCGACAATCATGATGCGTTTGTATGGCTTCTCCAAGCGCTGGAGCTCACTCATTACCGAGCGGATGTGATTACTTGCCGCGACAAAGAAGACTTCGTCATCCGCTTCGATAATGGTGGTGCCCTGCGGACGGATCGGGCGGTCGCGGCGGAAAATCGCGGCGACGCGGGTATCCACATGTGGCATGTGTTCGCGAAGAGCTGATAATGCATTACCGACCAGCGGACCACCGTAGTAGGCTTTAACAGCGACAAGGCCGACTTTGTTATCGGCAAAGTTCACCACCTGTAGCGCACCGGGGTATTCAATCAGACGCTGGATGTACTGGATCACCAGTTCTTCCGGTGCAATCAGGTGGTCCACTGGACAGGCGTCGGTCTGGAACAGCTGATCTTTGGTGGCCAGATATTCCGGGCTGCGGATACGGGCGACCCGGTTTGGGGTGTTGTAGAGGGTGAAGGCAACCTGACAGGCGACCATATTGGTTTCGTCGGAGTTGGTTACCGCCACCAGCATGTCGGCATCCTGTGCGCCGGCTTCCAGCAGGGTGGTGGGATGGCTGGCGTAGCCCTGCACCACACGGAGATCATACTTGTCCTGCAGTTCCCTGAGTCGCTCGGGGTCTTTGTCGACGATGGTGATGTCGTTGTTTTCGCCCACCAGGTTTTCAGCCAGTGTGCCGCCGACCTGTCCAGCCCCCAGGATGATGATTTTCATAACGTCTTCGTGAACCTCGGTTCAGTTTTTATTGTTATCGCGGGCAGTTCGAACTACCCGCATGGTCTCTACGATGCTTTTTTGAGCACGGCGTAATAGAACCCATCCATGTCTTCCTGTCCCGGCAGGATCTGGCGTCCGGGCTGCGTTGGTGTGCCGGTTTCCAGCACCGCATCTGGTGTTCGGGTAAGGAAGGCTTTCACCTGCTCTGCGTTTTCCTGCGGGGTGACCGAGCAGGTCGCATAAACCAGCGTACCACCAGATTTCAGCTGCGCCCACATTGCATCAAGAATTTCAGACTGCAACGACACTAACTGGTTGATATCGTCGGCGCGGCGAAGCCATTTGATGTCAGGATGGCGTCGAATAACCCCGGTTGCCGAGCAGGGGGCATCGAGCAGGATGCGATCAAACTGCTCACCCTGCCACCATTCGCCTGGCGTACGGGCATCACCGCAAATTACCCGGGCCTTGAGTTTGAGGCGCTTGAGATTCTCTTCCACGCGGGTCAGACGGGTGGCGTCCACGTCCATCGCCACCACGTTTGCGCTTGGTTCATGCTCGAGGATATGGCAGGTTTTACCGCCCGGCGCCGCGCAGCAATCAAGGATGAGCTCACCTGCCTTTGGTTTGAGGTAATCGACGGCAAGCTGGGCTGCGCCATCCTGCACCGAGACCCAGCCTTCTGAAAAGCCCGGCAGCGCGGTGACATCACAAGGTGTTGCCAGTTTCAGGGCATCTTCGGCTTCCGGATGCACTGAGGTTTCAATTCCAGCGTCATCCAACAGTGCTTTGTATGCCTCACGGGTGTGGTGTGTACGGTTGACGCGTAGCCACATCGGCGCTTTTTCATGGTTGGCTTCAACGACCTGCTCCCACTGGGTGGGGTAGGCCTGTTGCAGCAGCTTTAACAGCCAGCCGGGATGACCATATTTTCCTGCATCGTGCGCCACAGATGCCGCATCCAGGGTTTCCTGATTCCGCTGGTAGCTACGCAATACAGCATTGACAAGACCACGAAGCTGGGGCTTTTTCAGTACCTTGGTGGCATTCACCGTTTCTGCTACCGCTGCGTGGGCAGGGATACGCATATAGCTCAACTGGTAAAGGCCGACCAGGATCAGGTGGTGGAATACCCGTTGCTTGCCTTTCAGGGGTTTATCCATCAAGGATTGGGTGATGGATTCAAGACGTGGCAGCCAGCGCAGGACGCCATAGCAGATTTCCTGCAATAGGGCACCATCGCGTGGTGCGACTTTTTGTTGGGCTGGCGGCAGGGCAGCTGACAGGGACTGGCCCTGATCAACAACCTGATAAATCACCTGTGCAGCGACAGCTCTAACGTTCATGCATGGATCCTTAATCCGAATGGTCTGTGTCACCACAGACGACTAAAAAAGGCCAGCAAGCTGGCCTTCTCAATTACAGGTGGGTGCCAGGTTCAAACCAGTCACGGCGGGAATTCAGAATATCTGCCGCACTCATGGCTTTTTTACCCGGTGGCTGGATAGAGAGCAGGCGCAATACGCCTTCTCCGGTTGCCACCCGGATCCCTTTCTTGTCCGCTGACAAAATGGTGCCCGGCGCTTTGTCGCTGTTTTCTGCTTCTACTTCTGCATCCCAGACCTTGATGTTGTTGTCTGCCACGCTGAAGTGGCTCATCGGCCATGGATTGAAAGCGCGGATACAGCGCTCAATGGCAACAGCGCTCATGCTCCAGTCAATCTGTGCTTCTTCTTTGCTCAGCTTCTTGGCGTAGTTGGCCAGTTCATCGTTTTGTTTTTCGGCCACAGTGTTGCCAGAAGCGATATCGCCTAAGCACTCAACCAGCGCCTGTGGCCCCAGCTCTGCCAGTCTTTCATACAGTGTGGTACTGGTTTCTTTGGCGTCGATATCCAGGGTTGCGATCTTGAGCATATCGCCGGTATCCAGGCCTTCATCCATTTGCATGATGGTGACACCGGTTTGTGTATCCCCCGCCCAGATAGCACGCTGGATAGGGGCAGCGCCACGCCAGCGGGGCAGGATAGAGCCGTGGACATTGATACAGCCAAGGCGTGGTGTATCGAGTACGGCTTTGGGTAACAGCAGGCCATAAGCCACTACCACCATAATATCTGCGCCGATTGCAGCCAATTCTTGCTGCGCCTCTTCGGCTTTCAGGCTAGCAGGCTGATACACAGGGATGCCATGTTCCTGTGCCAGCAGTTTGACCGGGCTCGCGGTCAGTTTTTTGCCGCGTCCAGCCGGACGGTCTGGCTGGGTATAAACCGCCACTACCTCATGGTGTGAAGATAACAACGCCGCCAGATGACGGGCGGCGAAATCCGGCGTACCGGCAAATACGATTTTCAATGAGTCGCTCAAGGACACCTCAGCTGGCTTTCTGGTTAGCGCGTTTGATTTTTTCCAGTTTCTGTTTGATGCGCTGTTGCTTGAGTGGCGACAGGTAATCCACAAACAGTTTGCCTTCCAGGTGGTCCAGTTCGTGCTGGACGCAAATGGCCAGAAGGTCATCAGCCTCAAACTGGTATTCGTTGCCGTCGCGATCCAGGGCTTTTACGGTCACTTCTGATGCACGGGGCACCAGTGCGCGCGCACCCGGTACAGACAGGCAGCCTTCTTCAATGCCGTCTTCACCGCGTTTTTCGATAATTTCCGGGTTGATCAGCACCATGGGTTCATCACGGGTCTCGGAAATATCAATCACCACGATACGCTGGTGAATATCGACCTGAGTCGCCGCAAGGCCAATGCCGTCCTCTTCGTACATGGTTTCCAGCATGTCATCGACAATCTTCTGGATCTCTGGTGTGACGCTCTCTACCGGTTTCGCCACCGTGCGTAGGCGATCGTCCGGGAAGGTCAAAACCTGCAATACACTCATAAACGTCTCTTAAATATGTTGAACTGCGCCGTAGTCGGCTTCGATAATTGGGCTAATTCTAGACATTTTGCTGTCCAAATGACAGCATCCCGAACGAAAGTACGCTTTTGGAGACAAGGGATGTTTGGAAAGCTTATCATTTTTTGTCTGGCTGTTGGATGGTCAGGTATGGCGGTGGCTGCAGAGGTGCGACTGAGTGAAGACGCGCCAGCAACTTACACCGTGAAAAAAGGCGATACCCTGTGGGACATTGCCGGGCTTTATCTTGAAAACCCCTGGCACTGGCCAACGCTTTGGCAGCATAACCCGTCGATTGCCAACCCCCACTTGATTTATCCCGGCGATTTGCTGCGTCTTGACTGGGTTGGGGGGAAGCCGGTCCTGTCTTACACTGCAGGCACCCAAAGAACCGGTCTGGATCCCATCAACAGTGCCTCTTCTTCTATTTTTGAGCAGCACCTGACATTTGACACTCTGATTTCAGACCAGGAATACCGTCTCGCACCACGTGTTCTCGGTTCTCAGGGAGGGTGGAGTTATATTTCAACCCGCACCCCTTTTTTTGCTGACAGGCCGCTGGATAGTGAGGGCTGGTTTATTTACCGCGCCGTGACCCATTTTGAGCGCAATAAAGGTGAATCGGTCGTGCGTATGGTGAGCCTGAAAAAAGTGGGCGAGGCAACGCTGGTGCGCTCACTGGATGACATTGCGGAAATGAAACTCACCCGCCAGCGCCAGGAAATTAAACCCAATGACATCTTGCTGCCGGCCCTTGGGGCAAAAACCGGGGAGGTTTTCCATCCCAAACCGGGCCCTCAGGGCGTTGCCGGCACTATGGTCGGGCACCTTTACGGCAGTAACTATGTCGGGCACCGCCAGATTGTGGTGGTCGATCTGGGTGAAACCGATGGCATCAATGCTGGTCATATCCTTTCTGTGGTGGTGCCCGGTGCGATCATGAAAGGAAGCAAAGGCAAAATGCGCTATGACTCTGGGGTGGACAATGCGAGCGGTGAACGGAAAGTCTTGCCCGTAACATCCGCAGGCAAATTGTTAGTGATCCGGAGCTACCCTTTCTTCAGTCTTGCCATGGTGGTGGATGCGGATACGCCGTTGAAGGCTGATATGCCGGTTGTCGCTGCGGAAGGATAAGATGTCACACGAGCTTGAGTGGTGGCTTAGGCTCGCCGCTGTTCCCCGTTTAGGTGGCCAGGCGGTCAGTAAAATTATCAGCCGCTATCCGCCCCATAAACTTGAGGCGCTTGATGATATTGAGCTTGCAGCACTGGGATTAAAGCCAGCGCAGGTTCAGGCATTGCGCCGCCCCGATTCTTCCATCATCGACAGGTGTCTGGCCTGGGCATCTGTACCGTCCAGACATATTATTGCCCTGACCGATAACCGCTATCCCTATCTGCTTAAGCAGATCTCTGGTGCGCCGCCGCTGCTGTTTGTCGATGGTGACCCCGCGCTGCTTTCTCTCCCTCAACTTGCCATTGTCGGCAGTCGTCACGCATCCAATGATGGCCTTGCGTTGGCTCATGCGTTTGCCAAGGAGCTTGTGGCTCATGATGTGGTGGTGACCAGTGGTCTGGCTCTGGGCATTGATGGCCGCGCGCACCGTGGTGCTCTCGATGGGCAGGGAAAAACTATCGCCGTGCTAGGGTCTGGGCTGGATAAGGTGTATCCTGCAAGTCACCGCCAGCTAGCGGGTGAGGTGAGGGCCTCTGGCGCGCTGGTGTCAGAGCTTTGGCCTTGGTCGCCACCCAAGCCGGCATTTTTTCCGAGACGAAACCGGATTATCAGCGGTCTCTCTACTGGTGTGCTGGTGGTGGAAGCGGCCATGAAGAGCGGTTCCTTGATTACCGCCAGGCTGGCGCTTGAACAGGGGCGGGATGTATTTGCGCTGCCTGGCTCGATTCACAATCCACACGCCAAAGGCAGCAATGGATTGATAAAACAGGGCGCTTTTCTGGTAGAAACGGTGGACGATATTCTGGAACAGGTAGGGGCTCTTGCAGGTTGTGCGATTAATCACCAACTGGAAGTTGCTCAGCCCCAAGACTTGCCAGAAGAATTGCCATTTCCTGAACTGTTGGCTAACGTAGGAAATGAAGTTAGGTGTGTCGATGTGCTTGCAGAACTCTGCGATCAACCCGTTCACGAAATCATGATGCAGTTGTTAGAGCTAGAGCTACAGGGATTTGTATCCGCAGTACCCGGTGGCTATGTCAGAACGAGGAGGGGATAGCCATGATGGACATATTAATGTACCTGTTTGAAACCTATATCCACAGTGATGTGGAGCTGATGGTGGATCAGGATGAGTTGGCTGATGAACTCTCCAGAGCTGGATTTCATCAAGATGATATATACAAAGCGCTGAACTGGCTGGAAAAGTTGGCGCAATTGCAAGACGCTGATAGAACCCCATACCTTACCGGTGGTGCCCTCACGTCTGTTCGCATCTACACTGCGAAAGAAATGGCTCGGCTGGATATTGAGAGCCGGGGCTTCTTGATGTTTCTGGAACAAATCAGTGTGCTGAGCCCAGAGACCCGTGAAATGGTGATTGACCGTGTCATGGAACTGGAGACGCAGGAATTTGTCTTGGAAGATCTGAAATGGGTGATCCTGATGGTGCTGTTTAACGTGCCCGGTAACGAGCGTGCGTACGATCAAATGGAAGAGTTACTCTACAGCACAGCAGAAGATGAATACCTTCACTAAAACTAGGTTGTTGAGGCTGATCTGTTTTGGCTGGAAAAATTGACGATTCCCTGTTCAGCGCGCACGAACACGCGCTGGAGAATGAAGAACGCTGCCCGAAATGTGGCAGAGTTCTTGTTATCAAGCACAGTAAACGTGGGCCGTTCAAGGCCTGCACGGCGTATCCTGGCTGTGATTTTGTTGAGTCTCTACACCACAATGATGGCCATATCGTCAAAGAACTGGGTATACCGTGCCCGGAGTGCGGCAATGAACTGGTGTTGCGGCAAGGGCGTTATGGGATGTTTATTGGCTGTTCGGCCTACCCGGATTGTCAGCACATTGAAAAGCGCGATCAGGAGCCGGAGTCAGAGACACTGGACATCACCTGCCCGGTGTGCCGCAAAGGAAAACTTCACGAGAAGAAATCCCGCTTTGGCAAGGCGTTTTATGCCTGTGATGCCTATCCGAAATGCAAGTTTGCCGTCAACCTTAAGCCTCTCAAGGGTAACTGTGAGGCATGTGGCTATCCGCTTTTGTTGGAGAAAAAGCGGGCGTCAGGTGTCGTAAAAGTCTGCGCGAATAAAAAGTGCCAGCATAGGCAGGCGCAATAATTTTTTGCGACAGAAGCAGGAAAAGCCGCAGTTTGCGGCTTTTCCTGTATTTGGAGGGGGAGCTAGTCCAGTGCTTGTACTGCGCGTTGAATGGCCGGAAACTCGCTATCGTCCAAATATCTGGCAACGTCGTTAAGTGCTGCACCCAGCGCCCTGACATTGTCGGCACATAGATTAATGTGGCCGATTTTACGGCCCGGACGGGGTGCTTTGTCGTACCAATGCACATGTGCCAACCCCATGACATCTGCAGGTACTGTCACGTCACCGACGATATTGATCATTGCCGTTGGGCGAATGCGTTTGGCACTGCCGAGCGGCAAGCCACATACGGCGCGAAGGTGGTTTTCAAACTGGCAGACCTCCGCACCTTGCTGGGTCCAGTGGCCGGAATTGTGCACACGCGGCGCAATCTCGTTCACTTTCAGGTTTCCGTCAACATCGAAAAACTCAATCGCCAGCACGCCGACATAGTTGAGTGTGTCGGCTACTGCTTTGAACATGGCTTCTGCCTGCGTCTGCAACGCATCATTGTCACCTGCCGCAATAGACACACTTAAGATACCGTCGGTATGGATATTTTCTGTCAGTGGATAAACAGCCAGGTCGCCCTTGGCATTACGCGCGCCAATCAGTGACACCTCACGGTCAAAGGGAACAAACTCTTCTGCGATAACACACTGGCGCTCGCCTTGCGGTGAGGTTTTGAGGAACTGTTCGATCTCTTGCCACACTGATTCAGTGTCTGAGTCAGGTTTCAACCGCCACTGGCCTTTTCCGTCGTAGCCATTGAGAGCACTTTTCAGGATGAGTGGCAGACCGATGCTGGCCATGGCGGCATCATAGTCTTCCCGACATTCGATAACGTGATAGCGGGCGTTAGCGACGCCAGCTTTATCCAGCAGCGCTTTTTCTAGACGGCGGTCACCACCGGTCAGAATCGCGGTTTCGCCCGGGTAAAATTTACCGCTGGCCTGGCAAATCTCCAGCACATCTGGGGCGATATGTTCAAATTCAGCAGTAATGACGTCGGCATTGGCAATGCCGTTTTCCAGCCCTTGTCCAATGACTTCCAGTGTGACGGGATGGACAAGGTTGCCGCTTCGCACATCGTATGCACTGATCTTAAGGTTTAAGGGGGCACCCGCCAGTGCCATCATACGTGCCAGCTGTCCGGCACCAAGGACGAGCACATTCATGGTTATTCTACCGATGGGTCAGGGTTGGCAAGCACAGTCTCTGTCTGGCTGTGGCGGAAGGCATCGACTTTGGCCATCAGTGTATCATCGCTGGTGGCCAGAATTTGCGCAGCCAGAAGGCCAGCATTGGCGGCACCGGCATCACCGATTGCCAGCGTACCGACAGCCACGCCTTTTGGCATTTGGACGATAGAAAGCAGGGAATCCATGCCTTTGAGCGCTTTTGACTGAACGGGCACGCCGAGTACAGGAAGGCTGGTAAAGGCGGCGGTCATACCTGGCAAGTGGGCAGCGCCGCCAGCACCTGCGATAATGACTTTCAGGCCACGGGATGCCGCTTTGCTGGCATACTCAGCCAGCAAATCAGGAGTGCGGTGGGCGGAAACCACTTTTGTTTCATAGGCAATGCCAAAACTTTCCAGCATATCTGCTGCGTTTTTCATGGTTGGCCAATCGGACTTCGAACCCATGATGATGCCGACTTTCATAGTGACTCCTGTAAATGCTGTCTAACCACTGGTACAGAGAAATTCGGCGCATTATATCGGCAATTAAGGTCAAGAAAAACGTTTGCGTCGACCTGTTTATGTTGGTTTTTGTCAATTTATCGACGAGTGTTTTTGGTTCATCTGTTTCTATTTGTGACAAAAGTGTTGAGAACGTCGGGTAAAGTTAGTCATAGTAAGCCGAATTTTTATTCGGCAGAGTAGGAGATGAACATTGGCGAATGTGGAACAGTGCGTTTCGGCGCTGGCCCGTGGAGAAGTGATTGCCTATCCAACAGAAGGTGTGTTTGGCGTCGGGTGTGATCCTGACAGCCCTCAGGCGGTACAGGCGCTGTTGGACGTTAAAGCACGTGATAAAGCCAAAGGGTTGATTCTCATTGCTGCTGAGTTCTCTCAGCTGGAAGGTTATATCGACTTTGACAGCCTGAGTGATGAAGTAAAAGCGGATGTGCTGGCGACCTGGCCGGGACCGGTTACCTGGGTGATGCCGGCAGGAAAGAAAACCACCGACTGGGTCACAGGCCAGTTTGATACGGTGGCTGTACGAGTCTCCGATCACCCTGATGTGCGTGCGTTATGCCTTTCTTACGGCAAGCCTATCACATCCACCAGTGCGAATTTGAGCGGTGAAGCGCCGTGCCGTAGTGTCGAAGAAGTCGTTAAGCAGCTTGGCGAGCGCGTTCCTAACGTCTTGGAGGGACAGATCGGTGGACGCGACAAGCCGACCGAGATCCGTGATGCACGTTCTGGTAAGGTGCTTCGTCAAGGTTAGAGAAAAGAGCGAGGAAATCACGTGGAGAATCCGAACCTTCCCCAGCAAGTAGATAAAGAGGCGGTAAAGCGTTTTTTACTCTCATTGCAGGACACTATCTGTGCCGCACTGGAAAAAGAAGATGGCAGCGCGACCTTTCAGGAAGATGCGTGGGAGCGAACCGCAGGTGGCGGCGGTAAGAGCCGTGTGATGCGTGAGGGTGCGGTGTTTGAGCAGGCGGGTGTCAATTTCTCCCATGTGTTTGGCGATAAGATGCCGGGCTCTGCCACCGCGCACCGTCCTGAACTGGCAGGCAGGCGTTTTGAAGCGATGGGAGTCTCTCTGGTGGTGCACCCGAAAAACCCACACGTGCCGACTTCCCATGCCAACGTCCGCTTCTTTATCGCAGAAAAAGAGGGGGAAGCGCCGGTCTGGTGGTTTGGCGGCGGCTTTGATCTCACGCCATTTTATCCGGTGGAGGAAGACTGCATTCACTGGCACCAGACGGCGAAATCTCTCTGTGCGCCTTTTGGCGAGCATGTTTATGCCGAGCACAAAGCCTGGTGCGATCGCTATTTCTTTTTGCCTCACCGTAACGAAACCCGTGGGGTCGGTGGCCTCTTCTTTGATGATTTGAACCAGTGGGGCTTCGACGCATCTTTTGGTTACATCAAGGCGGTAGGGGAAGGTTATCTGGATGCGTATCTTCCTATTGTCCAGAAACGGAAAACCACTCCTTATGGTGAGCGAGAGCGTGAGTTCCAGCTATACCGGCGTGGGCGTTATGTCGAGTTTAACCTGGTTTATGATCGTGGCACCTTGTTTGGTCTTCAAAGTGGTGGCAGAACCGAATCCATACTGATGTCGATGCCGCCACTGGTTCGCTGGGAATATGGTTTCGAGCCCGAAGTGGGTTCTGCTGAAGAAAAACTGTATACAGAGTATCTCAAACCAAGGGAATGGTAAGGCAAGGAAGCAAATACCGTGGATAAATACGTTGTTGTCGGCAATCCGGTTTCACACAGTAAGTCACCCTTTATACATACCCTGTTTGCGCGCCAGACATCGCAGGCAATGTGTTATGACACCCTCGAGGCGCCAGTGGGCGGTTTCGAAGAAGCGGTTACCGCTTTTTTTGAAAACGGCGGTAAAGGGTGCAATGTCACTGTGCCTTTTAAGGAAGAGGCGTTTAAGCTCGCGACTCAGTTAACGGAGCGCGCCAAACTTGCCGGTGCGGTGAATACGCTCAAAAAGTTGGATGATGGCGGAATCCTCGGTGATAACACTGATGGCGAAGGACTGGTGCAGGATTTGCTGAACAACCAGATCATTCTCAAGGGGGCTCGTATCCTATTGCTCGGTGCGGGTGGTGCAGCGCGTGGAGTGATCTTGCCTTTGCTGGCACATGAGCCGTCAGCGTTAGTGATTGCTAACCGCACTGAAAGCAAAGCAGAAATGCTGGCGTCTTTATTTGAACAACATGGTTGTGTATCAGCGACCAGCTTTGATTCGATAGATGGGCAGTTTGATGTGGTGATCAATTCCACATCCGCCAGCCTTGCAGGCGATCACCCGCAAATCAGCCCATCCGTATTTGGTGAACATACTGTGGTGTACGACATGGTATATGGCGCAGGCATGACCAGCAGTAATCAGTGGGCGCTGGACAATGGAGCCGCACGCGTGATTGATGGACTTGGCATGCTGGTCGGACAGGCAGCAGAAAGTTTTACTATCTGGCGTGGTATCAGACCCGGAAGTGGTCAGGTACTCAGGGAACTGCGCCGTAATCTGGCAGAATAAGTTAACGACGATATTATGAACCAGAGTATTTTGTTTCCTGATCTTCATTACTTCGATCATGAAAAGCAGGCGGTGTGTTTTCAGGCACAGCAGTCGGGTGCGCTGATTGCGTGCTTTATTCGCGTCGAAGATCTGGAAAAGCACACGCAATCTACATTGCCTACAGAGCAGGCCATTCTCGCAGCTTTTTGTGAATACCGCTTCGATTTAGAGGAGCTTGCTGAACGCGCCATCGAAGATGAAGATTTCAATGCCGACGGCGAGATTTGGATATGTTAACCACTTTCTGCGATGTACTCGTTTTTTGTCACTACATAGTTATCTGACGATTTCTGGAGAAAAGCACGCTCTGCTTCTTTTAGCGGGCGTGCTTGTTTGACGGGGCTACCGACATACAGGTAACCGGATATCAGCCTTTTTCCTGGCGGAACCAGACTCCCTGCCCCCACCATCACTTCATCTTCAATCACTGCGCCATCGAGAACAATTGTCCCCATTCCGACCAGTACTTTATTGCCAATGGTACAACCATGCAGCATGACTTTGTGGCCGATTGTCACGTCATCCCCAATGAGTAGAGGGTGTCCTACCGGGTTTTCCTTATTCTTATGTGTCACGTGGAGAACAGAGCCGTCCTGGATATTAGTGCGGTTACCAATACAGATATGGTTTACATCGCCTCGGGCTGCGACTAAAGGCCAAATACTTACATCGTCACCTAAAGTAATATCTCCCACTAACACCGAAGACGGGTCTAGGTAGACGCGTTTACCGACTGTTGGAAAGAGACCTTTATAGCTGCGAAGGAGAGGAGACATAGAGCATTCCTAATAAAGTGAATAGAAAACAGACTATCTCGATGGGAAAAAGAGTGCAATTCTTGTTCGCTTTCATGTGGCTTAATAGCATTTTGAGTGAAAAATAGTCGAACGCGATGTTTTTGATAAAAAAACGCAAAAAAGCCCTTGCCAGATTTTTTCGCCTCCCTATAATGCCGCCTCACCGACACGGAGAGCGGCTCCCAATGCGGAAATGTTCATCCAAACCGGTACGGCGAAGGCCTTAAAAACTGAGACGAAAATAAACGCTTGACGCGTTAAAGTAGAACAGTAAAATGGCCGCCCGCTTCGAAGGGAAATTACCCCGAGAGGCAAGTCAACAAGGTATTTTGAGGTTTGTGCAAATCACGCTGAAAAATCTCAAAATTTCTTCTTGACTTCATCGCCCGGCAGCGTAGAATTCGCAGCCCTGACGGTGAGAAGCGAGGCTTCTTAAAGTCAACGTTCTTTAACAATTTGATCTATGCAATCTGTGTGGGCGCTCGTCATTGATAGACAAAAGATTTATCGATGAAACTGAGTGACCAAAACGAAAGCTCTTCGGGGTTATCGGCACAGTCAATTTATACAGTATTTCATCGAGCCGCCTTTGTTCACTTTTTCAAAGTGAGGAAGGGCAGAAAAGATTCTAATTGAAGAGTTTGATCATGGCTCAGATTGAACGCTGGCGGCAGGCCTAACACATGCAAGTCGAGCGGCAGCGACAATAAAGATTCTTCGGATGATTTATTGGGCGGCGAGCGGCGGACGGGTGAGTAAAGGCTGGGAACCTGCCCTGACGAGGGGGATAACCACTGGAAACGGTGGCTAATACCGCATAATGTCTTCGGACCAAAGAGGGGGACCTTCGGGCCTCTCGCGTCAGGATGGGCCCAGTTGGGATTAGCTGGTTGGTGAGGTAAAGGCTCACCAAGGCGACGATCCCTAGCTGGTTTGAGAGGATGATCAGCCACACTGGAACTGAGACACGGTCCAGACTCCTACGGGAGGCAGCAGTGGGGAATATTGCACAATGGGCGCAAGCCTGATGCAGCCATGCCGCGTGTGTGAAGAAGGCCTTCGGGTTGTAAAGCACTTTCAGCCGTGAGGAAGGTTACGTAGTTAATAGCTGCGTAATTTGACGTTAGCGGCAGAAGAAGCACCGGCTAACTCCGTGCCAGCAGCCGCGGTAATACGGAGGGTGCGAGCGTTAATCGGAATTACTGGGCGTAAAGCGCATGCAGGCGGTCTGTTAAGCAAGATGTGAAAGCCCCGGGCTTAACCTGGGAGTGGCATTTTGAACTGGCAGGCTAGAGTCTTGTAGAGGGGGGTAGAATTTCAGGTGTAGCGGTGAAATGCGTAGAGATCTGAAGGAATACCGGTGGCGAAGGCGGCCCCCTGGACAAAGACTGACGCTCAGATGCGAAAGCGTGGGGAGCAAACAGGATTAGATACCCTGGTAGTCCACGCCGTAAACGATGTCTACTTGGAGGCTGTTGTCTAGAACAGTGGCTTTCGGAGCTAACGCGTTAAGTAGACCGCCTGGGGAGTACGGTCGCAAGATTAAAACTCAAATGAATTGACGGGGGCCCGCACAAGCGGTGGAGCATGTGGTTTAATTCGATGCAACGCGAAGAACCTTACCTACTCTTGACATCCAGAGAACTTTCCAGAGATGGATTGGTGCCTTCGGGAGCTCTGAGACAGGTGCTGCATGGCTGTCGTCAGCTCGTGTTGTGAAATGTTGGGTTAAGTCCCGCAACGAGCGCAACCCTTATCCTTGTTTGCCAGCACTTCGGGTGGGAACTCCAGGGAGACTGCCGGTGATAAACCGGAGGAAGGTGGGGACGACGTCAAGTCATCATGGCCCTTACGAGTAGGGCTACACACGTGCTACAATGGTGCATACAGAGGGCAGCGAGACCGCGAGGTGGAGCGAATCCCAGAAAGTGCATCGTAGTCCGGATTGGAGTCTGCAACTCGACTCCATGAAGTCGGAATCGCTAGTAATCGTGGATCAGAATGCCACGGTGAATACGTTCCCGGGCCTTGTACACACCGCCCGTCACACCATGGGAGTGGGCTGCACCAGAAGTAGATAGCTTAACCTTCGGGAGGGCGTTTACCACGGTGTGGTTCATGACTGGGGTGAAGTCGTAACAAGGTAGCCCTAGGGGAACCTGGGGCTGGATCACCTCCTTAACGATACTATGAATGTGAGTGTCCACACAGATTGCTACGGTCAAAAAGAGAAAGAACATTACTTAGATGGGTCTGTAGCTCAGGTGGTTAGAGCGCACCCCTGATAAGGGTGAGGTCGGTGGTTCAAGTCCACTCAGACCCACCAACAACTTCCAACACTGCGTTGTGAAACTCGTCGTTTAGTGAACTAAACGTCCTCCTTTCACGCCTTGTTTTGAAAGCTGTTGGTCACAAACTAAGTATCGATGTGGGGCTATAGCTCAGCTGGGAGAGCGCTTGCATGGCATGCAAGAGGTCTGCGGTTCGATCCCGCATAGCTCCACCACTCTTTAAGTGTTCTTGCAAGAATATTTAAAAAGTGGTTTTAACATCACTTTGCTCTTTAACAATCTGGAAAGCTGACTAAACAACTTTGTTTCGAAAGAGATAAAGCTTGTTTGTAAAAGTTCTCAAATGTTGACTCTTAAGAGTTAACACCAAACACATTCAAGTGTTCTTGGAATTTGAGTCCGGCGAAATCGTCATCGAACGATGACAAACCTTGGTTGTTTAAAGCTACGAAACCTCTTGGGGTTGTAGGGTTAAGTGACTAAGCGTACACGGTGGATGCCTAGGCAGTCAGAGGCGAAGAAGGACGTGCTAACCTGCGATAAGCCGAGAGAAGACGGTAAGAGTCACGATACTCTCGGATTTCCGAATGGGGAAACCCACTGGCATAAGCCAGTATCATTAACTGAATCCATAGGTTAATGAGGCGAACTCGGGGAACTGAAACATCTAAGTACCCGAAGGAAAAGAAATCAATTGAGATTCCGGCAGTAGCGGCGAGCGACCCCGGACCAGCCCTTAAGCTGATTGTGCGTTAGTGGAAGCCTCTGGAAAGTGGCGCGATACAGGGTGATAGCCCCGTACACGACAACGCACAGTGAGTGAAAACGAGTAAGACGGGACACGTGTTATCTTGTCTGAAGATGGGGGGACCATCCTCCAAGGCTAAATACTCCTGACTGACCGATAGTGAACCAGTACCGTGAGGGAAAGGCGAAAAGAACCCCTGTGAGGGGAGTGAAATAGAACCTGAAACCGTGTACGTACAAGCAGTGGGAGCCTACTTGTTAGGTGACTGCGTACCTTTTGTATAATGGGTCAGCGACTTACGTTATGTAGCAAGGTTAACCGCATAGGGGAGCCGTAGGGAAACCGAGTCTTAACTGGGCGTTCAGTTGCATGACGTAGACCCGAAACCGGGTGATCTAGCCATGGGCAGGTTGAAGATTGAGTAACATCAATTGGAGGACCGAACCGACTAATGTTGAAAAATTAGCGGATGACTTGTGGCTAGGGGTGAAAGGCCAATCAAACCCGGAGATAGCTGGTTCTCCCCGAAAGCTATTTAGGTAGCGCCTCGGACGAATACTACTGGGGGTAGAGCACTGTTAAGGCTAGGGGGTCATCCCGACTTACCAACCCTTTGCAAACTCCGAATACCAGTAAGTAGTATCCGGGAGACACACGGCGGGTGCTAACGTCCGTCGTGGAGAGGGAAACAACCCAGACCGCCAGCTAAGGTCCCCAAGTTATCGCTAAGTGGGAAACGATGTGGGAAGGCTCAGACAGCCAGGATGTTGGCTTAGAAGCAGCCATCATTTAAAGAAAGCGTAATAGCTCACTGGTCGAGTCGGCCTGCGCGGAAGATGTAACGGGGCTAAGCGATACACCGAAGCTGCGGCAGTGTGTTTAGGCACATTGGGTAGGGGAGCGTTCTGTAAGCGGTTGAAGGTGTGCTGTAAGGCATGCTGGACGTATCAGAAGTGCGAATGCTGACATGAGTAACGATAAAGGGGGTGAAAAACCTCCTCGCCGGAAGACCAAGGGTTCCTGTCCAACGTTAATCGGGGCAGGGTAAGTCGGCCCCTAAGGCGAGGCCGAAAGGCGTAGTCGATGGGAAACGGGTTAATATTCCCGTACTGCTGATAACTGCGATGGGGGGACGGAGAAGGCTAGGTGGGCCAGGCGACGGTTGTCCTGGTTCAAGTGCGTAGGTGGGCGAGTTAGGCAAATCCGGCTTGCTATACACTGAGACACGATGTCGAGCTACTACGGTAGTGAAGTCATTGATGCCCTGCTTCCGGGAAAAGCCTCTAAGCTTCAGGTTATCAGTAACCGTACCCCAAACCGACACAGGTGGTCGGGTAGAGAATACCAAGGCGCTTGAGAGAACTCGGGTGAAGGAACTAGGCAAAATGGTACCGTAACTTCGGGAGAAGGTACGCTGCCCGCGGTGAAGTCCCTGGCGGATGGAGCTATGGGCAGTCGCAGATACCAGGTGGCTGCAACTGTTTATTAAAAACATAGCACTGTGCAAACTCGAAAGAGGACGTATACGGTGTGACGCCTGCCCGGTGCTGGAAGGTTAATTGATGGGGTTATCCTTAGGGAGAAGCTCTTGATCGAAGCCCCAGTAAACGGCGGCCGTAACTATAACGGTCCTAAGGTAGCGAAATTCCTTGTCGGGTAAGTTCCGACCTGCACGAATGGCGTAATGATGGCCACGCTGTCTCCACCCGAGACTCAGTGAAATTGAAATCGCAGTGAAGATGCTGTGTACCCGCGGCTAGACGGAAAGACCCCGTGAACCTTTACTACAGCTTGGCACTGAACATTGAGCCTACATGTGTAGGATAGGTGGGAGGCTAAGAAGCGGTGACGCCAGTTGCCGTGGAGCCATCCTTGAAATACCACCCTTGTATGTTTGATGTTCTAACTTGGCCCCATAATCTGGGGTGAGGACAGTGTCTGGTGGGTAGTTTGACTGGGGCGGTCTCCTCCCAAAGCGTAACGGAGGAGCACGAAGGTGGGCTAATCACGGTCGGACATCGTGAGGTTAGTGCAATGGCAAAAGCCCGCTTGACTGCGAGAATGACGGTTCGAGCAGGTGCGAAAGCAGGTCATAGTGATCCGGTGGTTCTGAATGGAAGGGCCATCGCTCAACGGATAAAAGGTACTCCGGGGATAACAGGCTGATACCGCCCAAGAGTTCATATCGACGGCGGTGTTTGGCACCTCGATGTCGGCTCATCACATCCTGGGGCTGAAGTCGGTCCCAAGGGTATGGCTGTTCGCCATTTAAAGTGGTACGCGAGCTGGGTTTAGAACGTCGTGAGACAGTTCGGTCCCTATCTGCCGTGGGCGTTGGAGAATTGAGAGGGGCTGCTCCTAGTACGAGAGGACCGGAGTGGACGAACCTCTGGTGTTCGGGTTGTCACGCCAGTGGCATTGCCCGGTAGCTAAGTTCGGAATTGATAACCGCTGAAAGCATCTAAGCGGGAAGCGAGCCTCGAGATGAGTTCTCCCTGATACTTAAAGTATCCTGAAGGGTTGTTGGAGACGACGACGTAGATAGGCAGGGTGTGTAAGCGCTGTGAGGCGTTGAGCTAACCTGTACTAATTGCCCGAGAGGCTTAACCCTACAACACCCAAGGGGTTTTGACGGACTCAAACAGAACATTGAATGTGTTGAGAACAGACAGCTTTCCAAGATTTAAGGAAGGAATTTATCAAATACATCCGTGTATTTGACCCTGACGGGCCGCACTTGAGGTGCGTTAAATTTTGTTCCTGACAAAATTTTGCTTGGCGACCATAGCGCTTTGGACCCACCTGACTCCATGCCGAACTCAGAAGTGAAACAGAGCAGCGCCGATGGTAGTGTGGGGTCTCCCCATGTGAGAGTAGGACATCGCCAGGCGTCCAATTTAGGTTATTGTGTTGAACACACAGTAATTTGAGTGGAGCGGTAGTTCAGTTGGTTAGAATACCGGCCTGTCACGCCGGGGGTCGCGGGTTCGAGTCCCGTCCGCTCCGCCACTTATTAAGAAGCCCTGCTGGCAATAGCAGGGCTTTTTGCTGTCTGCGTTATTTGATATCTAAAGCTAGATCGTTTTCCTTTCTGCCACATCCCAAAGCGCTTTGATCAGCGGATTGTCTATCTGGGAACGAAGGCAGCATACGCCTAGTTCAAATGGTTTAATGGGTGCCAGTTTCAGTTTTTCTATTTTGTCCCTGACCGGGCTGTTGTTGATCACCACATCTGGTGCAATTCCAACCCCGCACCCGAGTGCGACCATACTGACTATTGCCTCATGGCCGGATACCTGAGCATAGATATTGGGTCTAATCTTCATTTTCTTGAACCATGTATTGGCTCGTTCTCTGGCTGTCCCTGCTTCCGGCACAATAAAGTGGATAGAAGACCAGTCCGGATGCTCACTTTGCAATATATCAGTAAAACTGCTGATCCCTATCGGGGCAATGACGGATAACGGAATGTCACTGATAGGCTCGAACGCAATTTTCGCAGGGAGTTGTTCTGGTAATGCCGAGATTGCAATGTCAGCGTTGTCAGAGAGTACTTTGTCGATAGCCTGCGCAGGATCCCCGGTTGAGACTTTCAATTCAATCAACGGGTGCCTTAAGCGGAACTCAGCCAATAGCTTGGGCAAATGGCTGTAGCTTGCAGTGACGGAGCAAAACAGCCTTATCTCACCCACCAACTCATTTCCTGTGGCATTAAACTGACTTTGGTACTGCTGCCATTCTTGCAAGATTTTTAACGCGACCGGTAACAGCTTTCTTCCAGCCAATGTCAGCTCTACGCTCCGGTTATCGCGAAGAAACAGTTGCTGTTCCGCTTCCTGTTCCAGCTTCTGGATTTGGCGGCTCAGAGCGGATGGACTGACATGCATAGCCGATGCGGTTTTAGAGAAACTTCTGCTGTTGCAAAGATGTATGAACAGCTGAAGATGTTTGATGTTCATCGATTAACTTCCATGTTGCAAAAAATGCAATTACTTGTTGTGAATATATCACTTTAGGCAACCTAATGCCTGATCTATGATGAGGGCAATTTGGTGCAACAGATTGTTATGTTCGCATCGCTAAGGGACACATTTTCTTCATGGAGTATTCGACATGTCTAACTATTTCAATACCTTGAACTTGCGAGAGCAATTGGCTCAATTAGGTGTATGCCGTTTTATGGATAAAGCGGAATTCGCAAACGAAGCGGATTACCTGAAAGGCAAAAAGGTCGTTATTGTGGGTTGTGGTGCACAGGGCCTGAACCAAGGGCTTAATATGCGCGACTCGGGTTTGGACGTGTCTTATGCACTGCGTCAGGCGGCGATTGATGAGCAGCGTCAGTCCTACAAAAATGCCAAAGAGAACGGTTTTAATGTCGATAACTACGAAAATCTGATCCCGCAGGCGGATCTCGTGGTTAACCTGACACCGGACAAGCAGCACACGGCAGTCGTTAGTGCAGTGATGCCGCTGATGAAGCAAGGTGCGGCACTGGGTTATTCCCACGGCTTCAATATTGTTGAAGAAGGCATGCAAATCCGCAGTGACATCACTGTTGTGATGGTGGCACCTAAGTGTCCGGGTACAGAAGTGCGTGAAGAATACAAGCGTGGCTTTGGTGTTCCGACCCTTATTGCTGTTCACCCAGAAAACGACCCAAATGGTGATGGCCTGGAGATTGCAAAAGCGTGGGCTGCTGCAACCGGCGGTCACCGCGCAGGTGTGCTGGAGTCTTCTTTTGTTGCGGAAGTGAAATCTGACCTGATGGGCGAGCAAACCATCCTGTGTGGCATGCTGCAGGCAGGTTCTATCGTGTGTTACGAGAAAATGGTTGCTGAGGGTATCGATCCAGGTTATGCAGGTAAACTGCTGCAATTTGGTTGGGAGACCATCACTGAAGCGCTGAAGTTTGGCGGTATCACCCATATGATGGATCGCCTGTCTAACCCAGCAAAAGTGAAAGCGTTTGAACTTTCTGAAGATCTGAAAGATCTGATGCGCCCACTGTATAACAAGCATATGGATGACATCATCTCCGGTCACTTTTCATCAACCATGATGGCTGACTGGGCGAATGATGATGCGGACTTGTTGAGCTGGCGTGCAGAGACAGCAGAAACCGCATTTGAAAACTACCCAGAAACTGACGTTAAGATTTCTGAGCAGGAGTACTTCGATAACGGTATCCTGATGGTGGCAATGGTTCGCGCGGGTGTTGAACTGGCATTTGAAGCGATGACGGCATCCGGCATCATCGAAGAGTCTGCCTACTATGAATCACTGCATGAATTGCCACTGATTGCGAATACTATCGCACGTAAGCGCCTGTATGAAATGAACGTGGTTATCTCTGACACGGCAGAATACGGTAACTATCTGTTTGCCAACGTTGCTACACCGCTGCTGCGTGAGAAATTCATGCCGTTGGTGGGTACTGATGTGATTGGTAAAGGTCTGGGTGAAACTGGCAACCACGTTGACAACCAAACCCTGATTGACGTGAATGATGCGCTGCGCAACCACCCGGTAGAGTGGATTGGCCAGGAGCTGCGTGGCTACATGACTGATATGAAACGTATCGCAGTCGGTGACTAATCACCGAAGAGTGCAAGTACGAGAAACCCGGCAATCGCCGGGTTTTCTATATCTTTCGTAATGGTATTTAAGCGTCAGACTTTTCGTTGAGCTTTTGCTCAAACTCAGCCAGCTTTTGTTCCATTTCGGTCAGCTTCTGGCGGGTACGAAGCAGGACTTGAGTCTGGACATCAAACTCTTCCCGGCTGACTACATCCAGTTTAGCCAGCTGTGACTGAATCACTTCGCGAACCTTCTGCTCCACATCGTTACCCAGATCTCTTACCGGCTTAGGCATAGACTCATGGATTTGCTTGGCAATTTGCTCCAACTTTTTTGGGTCGAACATGTGTTACTCCTTATTTTGATGCCGCTATTCTAAGCAACCCTCGCCCTTTTGTCGAAAGGGTCATGCAAGGCATTTGTTGCACAGAGTCATAAAGTCATACGCAGGAAAAAGGAAAAGGCCTCAAAATGAGGCCTTTCGTCAGGTTTGAACTCAGTGCGCTGGCTTTTTGCTGGCGTCAAAATCTTCTTCAAACTCTGGCAGAGGCTGGTGTTTGCTTGCCAGATAGGTATAGATCACCGGCAAAACAAACAAAGTGAACAGCGTACCAATCGCCAGACCGGCAACGATAACGATACCGATACTGAAACGTTGCGCCGCACCGGCACCGGTGGCGTACATCAGTGGGATCAGACCGGCAATCATTGCTGCTGTGGTCATCAGGATAGGGCGCAAGCGCACTTTCGCTGCTTCCATGACAGCTTCCATCTTGCCCACACCCCGGTGCAGCTGCTCTTCCTTCGCCACCTCACAGATAAGGATACCGTGCTTGGTGATAAGGCCGATCAGCGTGATAAGGCCGACCTGGGAGTAGATGTTCATGGTTGCTGCGCCTGAGGCCAGTGCAATCAGTGCACCACAGATAGCTAGAGGCACCGATACCAGAATGACCAAGGGATCACGCAGTGATTCGAACTGGATAGCCAGTACCAGGAAGATCACCGCCAGCGCCAGCATAAAGGTGCCCACCAGTGCACTGCCTTCAGTCACGAACTGACGGGATTCACCCAGATAGTCGTGCTGGTAACCGGCAGGCAGTTTTTCCCTGGCGACATTTTCAAACCAGTCAATTACATCACCCATCGGCATACCTGCAGCAGCCACGCTGATGGTCGCAGAGTTTAACTGATTGAAGTGTGGCAGGGCGCGGGGCTCTGCGACAACGTCAATGGTGATCAGCGAGCCTAGAGGTACCGCTTCACCACTGGCTGAGCGCACATAGTAGCCCTTAATCGATTCCGGATTCAGGCGGTACTTACGCTCAACCTGCGGGATCACTTCATAAGAGCGGCCATCCAGATCGATACGGTTGACGTAGCCGTCCGCCATCATAGTACCCAGGGTGATACCAATATCCTGCATGGTCACGCCGTAGGCACCCGCTTTGTCTTTGTCGATGTTGATTTTCATCGTCGCAGAGTCGAAGTTTAAATCCATGTCGGAGTATACAAACTGCGGGTTGCTTTTCACTTCTGCCAAAATGTCAGAGGCGACCTGGAACAGGCTTTCGAAGTTGTTCGGTGTCGTGATCACGAACTGGATTGGCAGGCCTGAAGAGGCACCTGGCAATTCTGGCATCTGGAAGGCAGTGACTGCCATGCCCGGGATGTCTTTCACTTCGGCCCCCATGCGCTGAACCACTTCCGCCTGGCTGGCTTCACGCTCGCTCCAAGGCACCAGGGAAGCGATACCAAACGCCTGGTTGGACTTAGGCACGCCGGAGAACACTTGTGAGAATGCCACCTCCGGTTGGTCAGCCAGCTTCTGGTTCACTTCCGCCATCGTATTCTGGATATAGTCCAGGTTCGCGGTAGACGGCGCGGTACCCATCATAACCAGCACACCTTTGTCTTCTGCCGGTGCCAGTTCACTCGGAATGAGCTTGAACAGCATTGGCAGGCTGGCAAAGACAATCACGGCGAAAGTGATGATCACTGGACGCATGCCCATGACACTTTTCAGCATTTTTGCGTAGCGCTCGGTCATGCCATCCAAGAAGTGATGGACTTTCGCTTCGAACTTGCCCGGCTGCTCGTTGGCTTTCAGCATTTTCGAACACATCATCGGCGACAGGGTCAGCGCGATGATACCGGAGACAAAAACGGCACCGGCCAACGTCAGGGCAAACTCCTTAAACAGCGAGCCAGTGATGCCCCCCATCAACGCGATAGGGGCATAGACTGCCGCCAGCGTCAGGGTCATCGAAATCACCGGGACCGC
Organism: Grimontia sp. THUN1695; assembly: GCF_059704325.2. Lineage (NCBI taxonomy): Bacteria > Pseudomonadati > Pseudomonadota > Gammaproteobacteria > Vibrionales > Vibrionaceae > Grimontia > Grimontia sp. THUN1695. Next base: position 2,996,995 of record NZ_AP046577.1, read on the forward strand.
AATTTCGCGGGTACCGATAATGGCCGCGCGGAACGGGGATTCCCCGAGCTTGATATGCCGGTCGACATTTTCAAGCACCACGATGGCGTCATCCACCACCAGACCGATAGCCAGTACCATCGCCAGCAGCGTCATCAGGTTCAGCGAGAAGCCAAACAGCTCCATCATCATTGCCACACCAATCAGCGACAGTGGAATGGTAATGATCGGGATGAGTACCGCACGGAAGGAACCCAGGAACAGGGTGATCACCACCAACACGATCAATGCCGCTTCAATGATGGTTTTCACCACCTCCTTGATTGATTCGTTAATGGCAACGGTAGAATCGTAAAGCACGTTCATCTTGATCGTGCTAGGCATATTGCGCTCAAGCTCTGGTAGCTTTTTCAGTACATCGGCGGCAATGTTAATTGGGTTGGCCGTTGGCGCAGCATTAATTGCAGCGACCACAGCCTCAGAACCGTTCGCTGTAGCACGGTAAATATCATGGCTCTTTTCGAGCGTGACCTTGGCAATATCCCCTAATCGGATCACCTGACCTTCCTGGGTGGCAACAACCAGACGCTTCAACTCATCGGTGTCAGAGACCTGAGTGTCTGCTGCGCCGTTGTAGATCATGTAGGTACCGATAGACTGGCCGGTTGCCGACTGGTAGTTGTTGGCATTCAGCACGCCCATCACATCGGTGGCTGTCAGGTTGAAAGCGGCCATTTTTGCCGGATCCAGCCAAACGCGCAGGGCGTATTTAAGGCCACCGTACAGGTCGATGCTGGCTACACCATTGACGGTGAACAGCTGTGGTTTGGTGACACGCTCCAGATAGTCAGTGATCTGGCTGGAGTCGAGTGCTTCCGACGTAAAGCCGATGTACATCACCGCGGTGGTTGAGCCGGTCGACATGGATACCGATGGATCTTCGGCCTCTCCCGGCAGTTGGGCGCGCACCGAGTTCACCTTGGCCAGAATGTCAGCCAGCGCCGCATTTGGGTCGGTATTGAGCTTCATGTATGCCGTGATGGTCGATTTACCGAGCACCGATTCAGACGTCATAAAATCGATGTTATCAGCCTGCGCCACCGCCTGTTCAAGCGGGGTAGTGATAAAACCCTGGATAAGGTCGGCACTCGCACCATAGTAGCTGGTGGAGATGGTTACCACGGTATTGGTCATGTCCGGGTATTCCCGTACCTGCATCTTGAACATCGATTGCAGGCCGAGCAGGGCGATCAGGAAACTGATCGACACCGCCAGGACCGGACGTTTGATGAAAATATCAGTGAATTTCATAGCAGCCCCTTACAGTTGTGGCAGCTCTGCCGGTGGGTTTAGGGCATCGCTTTCGACCACACGCACTTTGGCACCGTTACTTAGGCGAACCTGACCGGAAGTGACCACTTTATCACCGGCTTTCAGGCCTTCCAGTACGTGGACAACGTGGCCTTTACGTTCGCCGACTTTCACTACCTGCTGGTATGCGCGCAATTCGCCCTCTTCTTCCCGCAGCACATACACGTTTTCACCGTACAGGGTGAAGTTGATGGCGGTCTGGTCAACCACGATTTGGTTTTCGATGGTAGGCAGGATGATATTAGCACGGGCAAACATACCTGAACGCAGCTGGCCGTGGTTGTTTGGAATATCCGCCTGCACCTGGATCAGGCCGCTTTGGAAGTTGACCGCAGGCTCAATGGCGCTGATCTTGCCGGTAAACGGCGTGTCCGGATAGGCGTCGACAGAAATGTCAATTTGCTGGCCCAGTTTGATTTTGGCAATGTCAGTCTGGGGAACAGTAAAGCGAAGGCGCATGATAGATGTGTCTTCCAGGCGCACAATTTCATTGCCCGGTTGAAGATACTCGCCCAGAAATACGTTCCGTAGGCCTACAATGCCATCGAAAGGCGCATCAATGGTGCGGCGATCAATAGAAGCATTCAGGCTCTCTACATCGGCCAGGAGTGAACGGAAGTTGGCTTCAGCCTCATCCAGCGCTTCTTTAGAGATAGATCCTTTTTCGAACAGTCCCTGATAGCGCTTATACTTGGCCTCGGCAGCCGGCAGGCGTGCCTGGGTGCTTTTCAGGTTTGCCGCTTCGACTTTCGAATCCAGCGCCACCAGCACATCCCCCTGTTTAACGGTCTGGCCAGATTTAAAGTTAATCGTTTCAATCACGCCACTGACTTCACTGGTCAGCGTGACACCCTGGTTGGGTTCGATAAAACCGATCGCTTCAATGGTCGGGATCCAAGCGGTGGGTGTCATTTCTACCGCTGTAACAGGGAATTCGGCCTCAGGCATGTTTTTGAAGGCTTCGAATTTTTCCAGGTTGTCGTTCAGTTTGTAGAGAACGGGGGTGGCCATCGCGGCCACAATGGCTAGCATTATCAACCATTTTTTCATTGAGATTGCTCCGGTTATCTTTGAAGGCATATAGCGTCCCAGCAAGCATTGATCGCTTCTTCGATTGCTGGTTCGTCGAGTTCAATCACACCCTGTACCTGTTTGCGAGCCAGACACACCGCCGGTTCAATACCAATGCTGGACAGTACATAGGTGGATAGGGGTTTAAATGTACCGCTTGCGATACCACGTTCAAAAAAACGGTGAATTGGGCCGAAGGCTTTTAAATCCAACAACTGTTGTTCTTCGTTTCTCTGGTAAGGCAAACTGTCAAATTGTTCGCGGTTTATCGCATTGTCATCACGACTGATGGTCAGGTGCCAGGCATTGCGCCACAGCGTGACAAACTGTTGCTCCAGGGACATGTTATCGCTGAAACCCTCAAGCATTTTGGTCGCGCATTGCTGAACCACGTGGCATCTGAGCTGGCGTAACAAATCATCTTTATCCGAGAAATAACGGTAAATCGTGCCTGCGGCAACCTTAGCTTCTTTCGCAACCATCTGTATCGACAGGCGGTCAAAGCCGTGGGTGGCCAGCAAACGCTCCGTTGCTTCCAGAATTTGCGTTTTCTTGTCAGTCATAACACGCCGTCTTTGGTGAATGAACGTTCATTCATTGTATTGATAAGCTCACACATTGCCAACACGTTATTCATGATGACAAGGTTTCAGTATCGGGACTTGCCCTTTTATCACCTGCGGCCTGAAGTTATCCCGCGTTTGGGTATACAATGCGCCTGCAAACTATCGCGTAAACGAACAGAGGAGCTGCATGAAACTGAATCCAGCGCAGAATGATGCTGTCCACCATGTCTCTGGGCCTTGCCTGGTGCTGGCGGGCGCGGGCTCCGGTAAAACGCGTGTTATTACGAACAAAATTGCCTACCTGGTTCAACATTGTGGTTATAAAGCGCGTCATATTGCGGCAGTAACGTTCACCAATAAAGCCGCCCGGGAGATGAAAGAGCGTGTTGGGCAGGCTCTCAGCCGTCAGGAAACGCGGGGATTGATGGTGTCCACGTTTCACACCCTTGGACTTAACATCATTCGTCGTGAATATAAGAGTCTGGGCCTAAAAGCCGGTTTCTCGCTGTTTGATGATCAAGACCAGATAGCACTTTTAAAAGATCTCACTGAAAAAGAGCTCGATGGCGATAAGGATTTGCTCAAGCAGTTGCTGCATACCATTTCCAACTGGAAAAACGATATGCTGACACCGCAGCAGGCACAAGCTGCCGCCATGGGAGAACGTGACCAGTTGTTTGCCCATTGTTATGCCATGTACCAAAAACAGATGAAGGCCTATAACGCGCTGGACTTTGATGACCTTATTCTGATGCCGGTGATCCTGCTGAAAACCAATGAGGAGGTGCGTGAGCGCTGGCAGAGCAAAATCCGTTACCTTCTGGTCGACGAATATCAGGATACCAACACCAGTCAGTACCAGTTGGTGAAATTGCTGGTAGGAGAGCGGGCACGCTTTACCGTGGTAGGGGACGATGACCAGTCGATTTACAGCTGGCGCGGCGCACAGCCGAAAAATCTGCTGATGTTGAGCCAGGACTTCCCAGCGCTGAAAGTCATTAAGCTGGAACAAAACTACCGTTCGACCAGCCGTATTCTGCGTGCAGCCAATATCCTGATCGCTAATAACCCACACGTGTTTGAGAAAACCCTGTTTTCTGCGCTGCCGGACGGCGAAATGCTCAAAGTGCTTAAAGCCAACAATGAGGAACATGAAGCCGAACGGGTGGTGGGTGAAATCATAGCCCACAAGTTTATGAATCGCACTCACTACAAGGATTACGCCATCCTTTACCGTGGCAACCATCAGTCACGCCTGTTCGAAAAGGCCCTGATGCAGAACCGTATTCCCTACAAGATCTCCGGGGGCACCTCCTTCTTTGCCCGCGCAGAAATCAAAGACATCATGGCCTACCTGCGTTTGCTGACCAACCCGGATGATGACAATGCCTTCCTGCGCATTGTGAATGTTCCGCGCCGTGAAATTGGTCCGGTGACACTCGAAAAGCTTGGAACATACGCCAACATGCGCGGGAAAAGCCTGTTTGCTGCCAGCTTCGAACTGGGGCTCCAGACGCACCTCAGCGGACGTGGGCTTGAGTCCCTGCAACGTTTTACCCGCTGGATGGTAGAGCTTTCCGATCAGTTTGAACGGGGGGATGCGGTGGATGCCGTGCGCTCGCTGGTGCGTGATTCGCATTATGAAGACTGGCTGTATGAAACCTCTCCGAGCCCGAAAGCCGCGGAGATGCGGATGAAGAACGTGTCTGATCTCTACAGCTGGATAGTGGCCGATCTGGAGGGTGATAACTACGACAACGAAGTGAAGACACTCCGTGAAGTGGTTCAGCGCCTGACGCTGCGCGATATGATGGAACGCGGCGAGGATGACGACGATGCTGATCAGGTGCAATTGATGACACTGCATGCCTCAAAAGGTCTGGAGTTCCCATATGTGTATCTGGTAGGCATGGAAGAGGGCTTGCTGCCTCACCAATCGAGTATTGACGAGGATAACGTCGAGGAAGAGCGCCGTCTTGCGTACGTCGGCATTACCCGCGCTCAAAAGGAGATGACCTTTACCCTGTGTAAAGAGCGCAGGCAGTATGGTGAGCTGATAAAGCCAATGCCCAGCCGTTTCCTTGAAGAGTTGCCGTATGATGATGTGGAATGGGAAGAGAAGAAAAAGCCCCAGACCCAGGAAGAACGGATGGCCAAAGGGCAGGCTGCGATTGCCAACCTAAGGGCAATGCTGAAGAAAGAGTGATAAAAAGCCGGATCACCCGGCTTTTTCCCTAACGGGCCGTGTCCTTTACAGTGACAGCAAGTGGTCGACGGCTGCAACAATTTCCTCGTCTGAACAATCCATGCATGTACCGCGTGCTGGCATACCATTAAACCCTTCAATCGCATGCTTGTTCAATGTGTCACGGCCTTGTGCCAGGCGTGGTTCCCACGCGGCGGCATCACCGACTTTCGGCGCACCGGCTGCCCCTGTTGCGTGGCAGGCCATACAGAAGGTGTTGTAAATTGTATCACCTGTACGTGGACCTGAAGGTGCAGCTGCTGCCGTTTCAACCGGCGCTTCGCCTTCCAGGTAAACGGAACCGACAGGTGCGATGCGTTCTGCAATAGCTTCTTCTGACATATCAGCAGCGTGCGCTGCGCCCATCAGAGAGAAAGCAGTAACAGCAGATACTGCTAGACGACGTAAAAAAATTCCCTTTGCGCTCACTGTTTCACTCCCAATATCTTTTTGGTCCCGAGTACCCGGACGCTTTTTATGCGGTTAGTTATTTTTATCACAATTGAAGGGAAGGTTTGGCTAACTGAGTCTCCCTTTTTAGTCATCATGACAATCTTGAATACGAAGTATGAATATTATCAGGTTAACTCCGTGTAAAGATTAAGTGATTATAGCGCTTTAGATTGTTGCGTGAAACCGTTATGATACGCCTTGCTTGCACTGATTTTAGCCTGATCGGGCAAAAATAAACCGTTCGGAGAAAAAATTAAAAAAAGTGCTAGACGGAAGGGAGCGATATCCGTAATATGCGACTCCGCCGACAGGGGCAAGCGCCCGTAGCTCAGCTGGATAGAGCGTTGGCCTCCGGAGCCAAAGGTCGCAGGTTCGAATCCTGTCGGGTGCGCCAGTCCGGAACGAAAAAATATGGTGGCTATAGCTCAGTTGGTAGAGCCCTGGATTGTGATTCCAGTTGTCGCGGGTTCAAGTCCCGTTAGCCACCCCACTCGGTGAATAGCGCAGTTTGGTAGCGCATCTGGTTTGGGACCAGAGGGTCGGGGGTTCGAATCCCTCTTCACCGACCACTTTCAGGAAAGCCCGCTCAGTAGAGCGGGCTTTTTCGTTTTCTCAGTGCGGGATTGAGGCGGCATCGTTACATCCATGGCTGATATAGAAGCCTGCTTTTCGTTAACATGATAGGGACACCCAGACAGTGCTTCATGCGAATTATCATTTCTTTGAAGTAAGTCATGCTGAAAGAGGTGCTGAATCGAGCGTTTAATGCATGTTAGCTCTTCTAATTATGCATTTATGTTACTTATGACCAATCGAATATGGTTAGGTGTTGATGGTTTATTTTTAGCGATAAATGCTAGAAAGTGTGGCAGAATGTGCATTAAAGGTTAATTTTTATCCTAAGATTTTCATTTCTTACTTATTTTTTCCTATATATTTTACATATCTCGTCCCATTCCTCTTCTCACCAAATAAAGATTTGTAAAACAATTAGTTATACGTGATACATTTTGTTTTTTATTACTCTGCATATCCTCATTGGTTTGACTAAATATGCGATGTGGAGCTTTAAAGATAGAACTTAGTGCTGCTTTGTTGATTTTTTGTAAAATTTTTGACAGATTCATTTATCAACAAATTGCCTTGAATTTGCGCAATTTAAAACTGGCCGCTGATTCCATCTATAGCTTCCTCAAACCGGATTGATTTACACGAAAGGGTGCGGGAAGCATTTTTCGCTGTAAGGAAGGTGGTTTGGCGGCCGTTTGTCGTTCAAACCACATGGAGTCAAACGATGAAAACAGGAATGTTGAAGCTGAGTGCAGCGTTACTTGCATCAGCGATGACGGCCGGCGTGCAGGCAAAAACCTTGGTTTACTGTTCAGAAGGCTCTCCAGAAGGATTTAACCCGTCGCTCTACACAGCAGGCACCACTTTTGATGCAAGCTCTCGCCAAATTTTTAACCGTCTGGTGCAGTTTGAGCGCGGTACCACTAACATCGTTCCGGGTCTTGCCGAGTCATGGACTGTCTCTGACGATGGCCTGATTTACACCTTCAAACTGCGTGAAGGTGTTAAGTTCCACACCACGAAAAATTTCAAACCGACACGTGATTTCAACGCTGATGACGTTATCTTCTCGTTTATGCGTCAGAAAGACGAGAATCATCCATACCATAAAGTGTCTGGTGGTACTTACGAGTACTTCGGATACACCGAAATGGGTACGCTCGTTGACTCCATCGAGAAGGTTGATGATTACACAGTACGCTTTAACCTGACACGCCCAGAAGCGCCGTTCATTGCTAACCTGGCGATGGACTTCGCGTCAATCATGTCTGCTGAGCAGGCGGATCAAATGTTAAAGGCGGGTACGCCTGAGAAGCTTGATCTGGAGCCAGCGGGTACGGGTCCATTTGCGCTGGCAGGCTACAAAAAAGACTCCACCATCCGCTACTTGGCTCACCCAGAATATTATGAAGGCAAAGCGCCAATAGATCGCTTGGTCTTTTCCATCACGCCGGATTCGTCAGTGCGTTATGCGAAACTGCAGAAAGGTGAATGTCATGTGATGCCTTTCCCGAACCCGGCAGACCTTGAGCGCATGGGCAATGATGACGTGGTCAACCTGATGAGTCAGGAAGGATTGAATGTTGGTTACTTGGCCTTTAACGTAGAGAAAGCGCCTTTCAACGATGTTCGTGTGCGTAAAGCTCTGAATATGGCCGTCAATAAAGAAGCCATTATCGATGCGGTGTTCCAAGGCGCGGGTAAAGCAGCGAAAAACCCAATGCCATCGACGATTTGGTCTTACAACGATTCAATCCAGGATTACCCATTCGATCTGGAGCAAGCGAAAGCACTTCTAAAAGAAGCGGGTCTGGAAAACGGATTTGAAACGAACATCTGGGCAATGCCTGTCCAACGCCCTTACAACCCGAATGCGCGTCGTATGGCAGAAGTGATTCAGGCAGATTGGGCGAAGATTGGTGTTGAGGCTGAAATCGTAACCTTTGAATGGGGTGAGTACCTGAAGCGCTCGAAAGAAGGTGAGCATGACACCTTGCTGCTCGGTTGGACGGGTGACAACGGTGATCCGGATAATTTCCTTGCAGCACTGCTTGGCTGTGCGAGTGTAGGTGGTTCAAACCGCGCACGCTGGTGTTACGAACCGTTCGAAGAGCTGATCCAGAAAGCGAAACGTACGTCTGATGTTAAAGAGCGTACCAAGCTGTATGAAGAAGCGCAGGTGATCTTTAAAGAGCAGGCACCATGGGCAACCATCGCGCATTCTGTTGTCTTTGAACCTGTACGTAAAGAAGTAACAGGCTACAAAATTGACCCGTTCGGCGGTCATGTTTTCTACGGTGTAGACATCCAAGAATAATCACGCCAGAGCAAAAGAACACCGCGGTCGCAGGATGCTGCCGCGATTTTTGCGTCACCATGCAATTGAGCGAGTTGTTTTATGTTGCAGTTTATTCTTAAGCGTCTGGGGTTGGTGATCCCGACGTTTATCGGCATTACCCTGCTGACTTTTTCCCTGATCAGGATGATCCCGGGTGACCCCATTGAAGTGATGGCCGGTGAGCGCGGTGTATCCCCCAAGCGCCATGCTCAGTTGATGGCCGAGCTGGGCCTTGATAAACCCTTGCTAGAGCAGTATTTCGTCTACATCAGCAACGTGCTGCAAGGAGATCTTGGCACTTCCCTGATTACCAAAGAGCCTGTCATGAAAGAGTTTATGACTCTGTTTCCTGCCACGATGGAACTGGCTCTCTGTGCTGCGTTATTTGCCATTGCCATTGGCTTGCCTGCCGGGGTACTTGCAGCGGTCAAGCGCGGAACGGTGGTTGACCACTCTGTCATGGCGGTATCGTTAACCGGTTACTCCATGCCTATCTTCTGGTGGGCGCTGTTGCTTATTCTTTTCTTCTCTATCGGCCTTGATATAACACCGGTCTCCGGACGCATGGATGATGCCACTTATTGGGTCGATGAAGTCACGGGTTTTATGTTGATAGACAGCTGGCTTTCGGGGGAAGACGGGGCGTTTGGCGCTGCTGTTCACCATCTTGTCTTGCCTGCTGTCGCGCTTGGAACGATCCCGCTTGCGGTGATTGCCCGTATGACCCGTTCATCGATGCTGGAAGTGCTGGGAGAGGATTATATCCGCACGGCCCGTGCGAAAGGCCTGATGCCTTGGCGTGTTGTTATCATTCACGGTTTGCGCAATGCGCTTATTCCCGTCATCACAGTGATTGGCTTACAGGTCGGTATCCTGCTTTCCGGTGCCATTCTGACAGAGACCATCTTTGCCTGGCCGGGGATCGGTAAATGGTTGATTGAATCTATTGGCCGACGTGATTACCCCGTTGTACAGGGGGGGATTTTGCTGGTGGCGACCATCATCATTGTTGTTAACCTTATCGTTGATATTCTCTACGGCATCGTTAACCCACGTATTCGCCACGGTAAGTAGGAGGGTCAACGATGTCTGAAACCACACAAACTTCAAACTTTCCCCAGGAACGTGAGCCGCTGTCGCCGTTTGCAGAATTCTGGGCATACTTTTCGTCCAATAAGGGGGCGCTGGCGGGACTGATATATATCGCCTGTGTCATCGTCATTGCTGTATTGGCCCCGATAGTGGCGCCCCATAACCCGGCCGAGCAATTTCGCGATGCTCTTTTGATGCCACCGGCCTGGGTTGATGGTGGCAGCTGGAGTTATATCCTGGGCACTGACGATGTCGGTCGCGATATTCTCTCCCGCTTGATTTACGGAGCCCGGCTTTCATTGTTGATTGGCTGCCTTGTGGTGGTTCTGTCACTGGTGCTGGGTGTGGCGCTTGGACTGGTTGCCGGTTATTTCGGAGGTGTCGTCGATACCTCCATCATGCGCTTGGTGGATATCATGTTGGCATTACCAAGCCTGCTTCTGGCGATTGCCATTGTTGCCATCCTTGGGCCATCTATTTTCAATGCGTCACTGGCGATTTCCTTTGTCTCCCTGCCGCACTATGTGCGCCTGACCCGCGCGTCGGTTTTGTCAGAAATCAACCGGGATTATGTCACCGCTTCCCGCGTCGCCGGTGCGGGGCATATTCGTTTGATGTTCTCTGTCCTGCTGCCCAATTGTCTGGCGCCTTTGATTGTACAGGCAACGCTGGGCTTTTCTGCCGCTATCCTCGACATGGCTGCGCTCGGCTTTCTTGGCTTGGGGGCACAGCCGCCCACGCCTGAATGGGGCGTGATGCTGGCCGATGCCCGTCAGTTCATTAATTCAGCCTGGTGGGTGGTGACCTTCCCGGGACTTGCAATTTTGCTCACGGTGTTGGCCTTTAACCTTATGGGTGACGGTCTGCGTGATGCGCTGGATCCGAAGTTGAAGCAGTAGGAGAGCGACATGGCAATATTAGAAGTAAACGGGCTCTCTGTGCATTTTGGTGATGAGCGCGCGCCGTTTAAAGCGGTGGACAAAATCAGTTACAGCGTCGATGAAGGTGAAATTCTTGGCATTGTCGGTGAATCTGGTTCCGGAAAATCGGTCAGCTCACTGGCGATTATGGGGCTGATTGATTATCCGGGGCGAGTGAGTGCTCAGTCGGTGAATTTTTACGGCTCTAACCTGCTGGAGATGCCAGATAACGCGCGGAAAAAGCTCACTGGTGCCGATATTTCGATGATCTTCCAGGACCCCATGACCAGCCTTAACCCCTGCTTTACCGTGGGTTATCAAATCATGGAAGCATTGGGTGTTCACCAGGGGGGGAGCAAAAAAGCGCGCTGGGCGCGGGCTGAGGAATTGTTGACGCTGGTTGGGATCCCCGATCCGGCTTCACGTCTTAAGGTTTATCCGCACCAGCTTTCCGGTGGCATGAGTCAGCGCGTAATGATTGCGATGGCGATAGCCTGTAATCCCCGCCTGCTGATTGCCGACGAACCCACCACGGCATTGGATGTAACGATTCAGGCCCAGATCATTGACTTGCTGCTCGAACTACAGAAAGAGCAAAACATGGCGCTGGTGCTGATCACCCATGATTTGGCATTGGTAGCAGAGGCGGCGCATAAAGTGATGGTAATGTACGCGGGGCAGGTGGTTGAGACCGGTGCGGCGACGGACATTTTCAGCATGCCAAAGCATCCGTATACCCAGGCGCTTTTGCGTTCTTTACCGGAATCCTCCGCCGGTAAGCATCGTCTGGATTCTTTGTCAGGTGTGGTTCCTGGCCTGTTCGACCGCCCGGGAGGGTGTTTGCTGAACCCCCGCTGTCCGTATGCAACAGATAAGTGCCGTACTCAGGAGCCTGCGGTACAAGGGCCTCCGGAACGTGCGGTGAAGTGCCATTATCCATTGAATGAGCAGGGAGAGCCAACACGATGAGTGAACAGAATGCACCGCTGCTTCATGCAGTGGATCTGAAAAAATACTATCCAGTTAAACAGGGCCTATTTAAACCGGATGCAGAGGTTAAAGCACTGGACGGTGTGTCATTTACCCTGGAGCGTGGCAAAACCCTTGCTGTTGTTGGGGAATCAGGCTGTGGTAAATCAACGCTTGGCCGGTTACTGACCATGATCGAAGTGCCTACCGGAGGGACGTTGGATTTTAAAGGCAAAGATCTTCTCAAGCGCGATCCTGAATCAGACAAGCTACGTCGTCAGAAGATTCAAATTGTCTTCCAGAATCCCTATGGCTCCTTGAATCCCCGAAAAAAAATCGGCCAGATTCTTGAAGAGCCGCTTGCGATAAACACCGACATGAACGCGGCCAAGCGGAAAGCGCGTGCGATGGAGATGATGGCGAAAGTCGGGCTCAAGAAAGAGCACTACGATCGCTACCCCCATATGTTCTCCGGTGGGCAGCGTCAGCGTATCGCGATTGCCCGTGGTTTGATGCTGAATCCTGAAGTGGTTGTTGCTGATGAACCGGTTTCTGCGCTTGATGTGTCGGTGCAGGCGCAAGTGCTTAACCTGATGATGGACCTACAGGAAGAGCTTGGTCTTTCCTATGTCTTTATTTCCCATGACTTGTCGGTGGTGGAGCACATCGCAGACGACGTCATGGTGATGTATTTGGGACGCTGCGTGGAAAAAGGGAGGGCAGATGAGCTTTTCACCTCTCCACAACATCCTTATACCCAGGCATTGCTTTCTGCAACGCCGCGCCTCGACCCCGAACACCGGATAGAGCGCATTAAGTTAACCGGGGAGTTACCCAGTCCGTTGAATCCGCCGAAAGGTTGTGCATTCCATGCGCGATGCCGTAACGCTATCGATAAATGTCACCACGAACAACCTTCGTTAAAAACGCATGGAGACAGACAAATAGCTTGTCATGTTGTGAATAAGTGACACTAGGTGCGATAAAGAGAAAAAAGGGCAGCATCAAACTGTCTCTATTCCTCTTTTCTCGTTATTTCATGGATTTCAGAGTAGGCTGAATAATAAACCTCTTTGACGGATAACGTGTAATGATTGCAAAATTTTCACACCTGATACCTTTCTTGTTTATTGCTGCTTTCTTGTCACCGGTCAGCGTTGCCAGTGATGGGTGTCAACCTGTGAGTGACGGCAACTGGCAAGTGGTGGGAGAATCTTGTGACGTCGGGCAAGGTTTATGGTCAAAACGCCCCGAGAAGGAAGACGGACGTTTCTGGGTGCAATGTGGTTTGTTTAACCGTTCGCCTCCAGCCAGTTTTTCCGATCTGTTTCCCCGTGATATCTCACTGGATAAACTGGCTTTTCGCACTGAAAACGGTCAATACCGCTGTTTGCTGGGGCCATTTATGCACTTTTCTGAGGCTGCTGGAGTGAAGGCGGCAGTAAGGCAAAGTGACGCTTTCTCTTTAGCGTTTATCCGGGAAGTCAAAAAACCGCCCCGCCGTTATTTGGATATTGCTGGAATGAAAAGTCCAATGCCAAAAGTGGATGAGCCCAGATATAGTGATCAACATAATGTTTGGTGGCGTGCCACTCTCCAGGAAGCCAAGATGACCTGCGCGACAGATAATATGAATTTAGTGTCTGAGCAGACGCTGAAAGAGCTGATAACGATACCGACGGCAAAAGAAGAATTGTCCAGTCCTTTGCCTTATTGGGTAGCGGATGGAAACGCTTTTGACGCAGATACAGGCATTTCAATACCGTTATCGAAAGAATCAGCCCTACTAGTGCTTTGTGAGCCTAATCTTGTCATCCGCGAGATGGAGCAGGGTTTGTGAAATCTGTTGTAGAAACAGATCGTAATTCCCCCAATACATAACGCCGCCTCTACAATGCATGATTGTTGGCGGCTTTATCCGGTCAGATTCAGCGCTTTTTTGTGGTATGTATCCAAACAACCTGTCACTTCAGGTTGTTTGGGTGTAGTAGTAAATAGGCAAGCATCCATGCAGTTTTCTTTTGACTCAGCCCTCTTTAGTGCAATTTTTGTTGTACTGTTTTCTATGGGATTTTCGGTGCATGCCAAGCCTGATCTGGACGGACAGTGTCAAAGTGTCAGTGTGGAAAACGGTGTGCGCTTGGTGGCAGAGACATGTCCGGTTGGCGAAGGACTTTGGGGGCGTAAACCGGCAAAAAATGGTGGTCCTTTCTGGGTGCAGTGTGGCATTTATCCTGAGGGCTCCTTAGGGGATAAAAGACGTGTGATTGAACAGGCGTTGGATAATGCAGCCCCATTGGTGTTTCGTCAGGAATCCAACCAGTTGCGTTGCCTTGTGGGGCCGTTTGAACATCATCATGTGGCATTCCAAACCCGCAATCTTCTGCGCCAGTTGCCTCTGACGGCGGATGCGTTTATTCGCCAGGTCGATTATCCTCAAGTCAGAAAAAACAAGCCTAAAGCGTCACCATCTGCAGCTCGTCAATCCCAATCTGCGCGGACGCTGAATAAGGTAGCAGGGCTTTGGACGCCTCAGCCCAAAAGGGATGATGCCCGCTATACCCGCGGCCGGCAGGATTGGTGGCGCGCTACTTTTGACGATGCACAGCAGGCCTGTCGCGATGCAGGGAAACAGCTAGTGTCTGAGAAAGGGCTCCGGCGGGCGGTTGAACAATCTGGCAAGCAAGGTGCGTTATCCAACACTATTCCTTACTGGCTAAATAATGGAAAGGTTTACGACATCAAGCTCGATATGGCATTTGTGGCCATCACCGACACCCTGACGCTGAATGTCTTGTGTGAGTGATGTGGTATGAATAAAAAAGCCCCGACAGCCTTGACTGTCGGGGCTTTTTCAAAGGCGTTTACGATCAGCGCATGGTAACAAACTCTTCCGAACCGGTCGGGTGGATGGCGACCACACTGTCGAAGTCTGCTTTGGTTGCGCCCATTTTCATTGCTACGCCAAAGCCCTGGATCATTTCATCCACGGTATAGCCGATGCCATGGAGCCCCACGACTTTTTCGTCTTCTCCGGCACAGACCAGTTTCATTTTACATGGCTGGCGGTGCTGGGTGACGGCGGTGTACATGGCGGTGAAGCTAGAGGTGTAAACCTTCACATTTTCTTCGCCATACTGTGCTTTGGCTTCAGTTTCGGTCAGGCCGATGGTGCCGATAGGCGGGTGGCTGAATACCACAGTAGGCACCAGGTTGTAATCCATTTTGGCGTCAGCTTTGCCGTTGAAAAGGCGCTCAGAAAGCTGGCGACCGGCTTTCACTGCCACTGGGGTCAGTTCAATACCGCCTTCCATAATATCGCCTACGCAGTAGATGCCCGGCACATTGGTGTTCTGGTACTCGTCTACCTTGATGTAGCCGCGGTCATTGGTTTCCACGCCTGCTGCAGCCAGGTTGATTTTGTCGGTTGCAGGGTGACGGCCAATCGCCCAGATCAGAAGGTCGGTGTTGTGAGTTTGGCCATTTTCAAAGTGCAGGGTCAACGAACCGTCTGACTCTTTTACCACTTCTTTTGGAATTGAGTGGGTGTGCAGTGCCGGCCCTTCTTTTTCCATCACTTCCACCAGGGTGTCGATGATCATTGGGTCGAAGCTGCGAAGCGGGGATTCCTTACGCACAAACAGGTGGGTATCTGAGCCCAGCGCGCTCAATACGCCGGCGATCTCAACCGCAATATAGCCTGCGCCGACAACAGCAACACGTTTTGGCTGCTCGTTGAGCGCGAAGAAACCGTTGGAGTCGATGCCATATTCTGCGCCGGGAATATTTGGAATAGTTGGTGCGCCGCCCACAGCAATCAGAATGTGGTCAGCCGTATAGTGCTCACCGTTCACCTCGACGGTTTTGGCATCGACAAATTTACCGAAACCTTCAATCACTTCGATCTGGTTTTTACCCAGTACATTTTCGTATGAAGTGTGGATACGGCCGATATAGGCTTCGCGGTTTTCTACCAGTTTGGCCCAGTCGAAGTGGTTCAGCGTGGTGTCAAAGCCGTAATCCGGGCCGTACATTTTGATGGCTTCTGCGATTTGCGCGCCATGCCACATCACCTTTTTCGGTACACAACCTACGTTGACACAAGTGCCACCGAGGTGACGCGCTTCGATGAGCGCTACTTTTGCACCGTACATCGCGGCGCGGTTTGCCGATGCAATACCGCCACTGCCGCCACCGATACAAATATAATCAAAATGCTTGGCCATGAGTTTCTCCGTTTGGTTATTCTTAAATCCCGTAAAGCGGGCTGGTTATCCTTTAATGTTATCAGACCTTGTTAACGCCGGCTGTTATTCAGGTACAACCCATTGAACAAATTGATGCCCTGTCTGTGGTGCAATTTTGCTTTGCAGCCAGGGCAGGATTTCTTTCATCTGTGCTTCGAGTGTCCACGGCGGGTTGATGACTATCATGCCTGATGCCGTCATGCCGCGTTCTTCACTGTCTTCCGCCACGCCGAGCTCGATTTGCAGGATTTTGCGGATGCCGAGCTTCTCCAGTCCCTGGGTGATAAGGTCAATATTCCTGCGATAGACCACCGGATACCAAATCGCGTAAGTGCCCGTTGCCCAGCGTTTGACACTTTCACCAATGGCGTCAACCACATCCTGATATTCGTGCTTGAGCTCGTAAGGCGGGTCAATCAGCACCACACCACGGCGCTCTTTGGGCGGCAGGCTGGCTTTCAGGCGTGCATAGCCATCTTCCTTGTACATTTTTACCTGGCGATCGCCGCGAAATTCTTGCAGCAGGAGCGGAAAATCACTTGGGTGAAGTTCGGTGAAAATGGCGCGGTCCTGCTCTCGAAGCAGGCTGCGGCCAACTTTCGGGGAACCCGGGTAATAACGCAGGGTGTCGCCGTTGTTCAGGGTGCGAATGGTATCAAGATAGGGCTTGATGGCTTCTGGCGCGTCATCACATGCCCAAATCAAGCCAATGCCTTCTTTGTATTCACCGGTTTTTTCTGCCCGCTCGTCAGACAAATCATATCGGCCTGCACCGCTGTGGGTATCGTGGTAGACGAAGGCTTTGTCTTTTTGTTTAAGCGATTCAATGATAAGGCTCTGCACGATGTGTTTCAGCACATCGGCATGGTTGCCAGCATGGAAGCTGTGGCGGTAGCTGAGCATGTCTATATCCGGTGAAAAGAGAAAAGTAGGGGAGCATTATCGCTTATTAAAGCGTTATACCCAAGCTGCGCAGAAAGCCCCCTAAGAATGGGCGCACCGGGTCACTGGGTGATATCTGCAGCCCCGGCATTGAAAAGCTGCACATTTACCTTCATAAATAGTAAGACTAAAAAATATAAAGGAATTGACCTATGTCCAACCCGCTACTGTCGTTTAACGATTTGCCTCCTTTCTCCCAGATCAAACCGGAGCACGTGCAACCCGCAGTTGAACAGGCTATCGCTGATTGCCGCGCTGCGATTGAAGCGGTACTGGAAAACAACACGGATCCAAGTTGGGACACCATCTGCGCACCGCTGGCAGAAAGCGATGACCGGCTGAGCCGTATCTGGTCACCGATAGGCCATATGAATGCGGTGGTGAACAGCCAGGCATTGCGTGAAGCCTATGATGCCTGCCTGCCGCTGCTGTCTGATTACTCGACCTGGGTCGGCCAGCACAAGCCGCTTTATGAGGCCTATAAAGCCATCAAGGCGCGTGACGATTTTGACAGCCTGACCCCGGCACAACAAAAGACTGTGACCGACGCACTGCGTGATTTTGAACTTTCCGGCATTGCACTGCCTTCCAAAGAGCAACACCGCTTTGGCGAAATCAGCAAACGCCTGTCTGAGCTGTCGTCGGCGTTTTCGAACAATGTGCTCGATGCCACCATGGGTTGGACCAAACACATTACCGATGCCAAAGAACTAGCAGGTATGCCGGAGTCAGCACTGGCTGCGGCACAGGCCATGGCAGAGAGTAAATCACTCGACGGTTACGTGTTAACGCTGGATATCCCGTCTTACCTGCCCGTGATGACCTACTGTGATAACCGTGCGTTGCGTCAGGAAATGTATGAAGCCTATACGACGCGTGCCTCTGATCGCGGGCCGAATGCCGGTAAGTGGGACAACACTGACATTATCAATGAAACCCTGCTGCTGAAAAGCGAGATTGCACGCCTGCTGGGCTTTGCGACCTACAGTGAATTGTCGCTGGCAACCAAAATGGCGGCGTCAACAGAGCAGGTGATGACGTTTCTGAACGAGCTGGTGGAAAAAGCGCGTCCACAGGGATTGAAAGAATTCGACACCCTCAAGCAATTCGCCAAAGACAACTTTGGCGTTGAGGCGCTGGAACCCTGGGATGTGGGTTACTACGCTGAGAAACTCAAGCAGCACCAATACAGCATTTCAGATGAAGAACTTCGCCCATACTTCCCGGAAGACAAGGTGGTTGCTGGCCTGTTTGAAGTGCTCAAGCGCGTGTTTGGCATGGAAGTCAAACGCCGTGACGGTGTGGATGTGTGGCATGAGTCGGTCTCCTTCTTCGATATTTTCGATGCCAGCGGCACGCTTCGTGGCAGCTTCTACCTTGACCTGTATGCTCGCGAACACAAGCGTGGCGGGGCATGGATGGATGAGTGCCGTGTGCGCCGCGTAACCACTTCCGGTGAGCTGCAAACGCCGGTGGCGTACCTGACCTGTAACTTCAACAAACCGGTTGGCGGGAAACCGGCCCTGTTTACCCATGATGAAGTGGTCACCCTGTTCCATGAATTCGGGCATGGGATCCACCACATGCTGACCAAGGTGGATGTGCCTGCTGTCTCCGGTATCAATGGTGTGCCATGGGATGCGGTCGAGCTGCCCAGCCAGTTCCTCGAAAACTGGTGCTGGGAAGAAGAGGCGCTGGCGTTTATCTCCGGTCACTATGAAACCGGTGAGCCGCTGCCTAAAGCCATGCTTGACAAGATGCTGGCAGCGAAAAACTACAACTCGGCCATGGGCATGTTGCGCCAGCTGGAATTTGGCCTGTTTGACTTCACTCTGTTTACCCGCTTTGATGCGGAAGAAGGGGCGAAAGTGCTGGAAACACTGGCTGACGTGAAGAGCAAGGTCGCCGTGGTGCCGTCGCCGGAATGGAACCGCTTCCCGCATTCCTTCAGCCATATCTTTGCCGGTGGCTACAGCGCGGGGTATTACAGCTACCTGTGGGCGGAAGTGCTCTCTTCAGATGCCTTCAGCCGCTTCGAGGAAGAAGGCATCTTTAATACGGAAACCGGCCAGTCGTTTCTGGAAAATATTCTGGAACGCGGTGGCAGTGAAGAGCCGATGGCACTGTTTAAACGCTTCCGTGGCCGTGAGCCGTCACCGGATGCGCTGCTGCGCCACAGTGGGATTGGCAGTTAACTGCTGACCAATAAAGAAAAAGCACGGTTTCGGCCGTGCTTTTTGGTATTTCCGGTTTACTTACGCAACCGTCAGTGGCCAGTGGTGGTCGCTCTGGCGCTCCGCCTCAAGCGTCAGCTCAGTCGCCATCAGAGCGTTGTTCTCCAGCCAGTTTGCCGGCAGCGCCAGTGTCAGGACATCCCCTTCGGCCTTGAGTGTAAAGGCTGGAATCGCCTCGCTGTCACGGCGGTGACAGAGGATCACCGCGAGCCGTAACAGGCGTAGAAGGCGGTTGGCACTGTTGGGTGAAATCGCATTTTGCTGGCCGACAGGGTGCAATTGCTCACGGTAGTGACGCAACATTTCTGCCAGCAGCGTTTTCTGTGCGCGGGTAAAGCCCGGCAGATCCAGATTGTCGATGAGATATGCCGCATGCTCACCGTCGCCTTTAAAGCCAATGCTCATGCCGATTTCATGGAGTGAGGCCGCGGCATGGAGCAGGACAGGGGCAACAGGCTCTGGGATCCAGCTGTCTCCGCACTGTTTGAGCAGCGTGTTGGCGGTGGTGGCGACACTCCCGGCATGCGTGGTGTCCAGCTGGTACCGCGACTGTATGCTTTTAATCGTACGCTTTCGGATGTCTTGTTCTGACATTGTATTCATCATGCCATACACCAGACCTTCACGCAGGGCGCCACCCGCCAGCGTCATGGACTCCACCCCCAGCTCTTCGAAAATCGCAATCAGGATGGAGAGGCCGCTTGGGAATACCAGAGCACGCTCCAGCGTCAGCCCGTCGATATCGAGCTCTTCGACCTGACCAAAGCCAATTGCTTGTTTACGTAGGCGATAGAGCTTGGCGAGGGTAATGGTTTCGTCCATGCCTTGCGCGACCATGATTTCCTGCAAGGCCTGAACTGTACCGCTGGCACCGACACAGACATCCCACCCCAGTTCGCGATAACGCTTGACGATAGGGGAGAGCACGGCTTTCGCCCCTTCAATTGCGTTATTGAAGCTTTTTTCCGTCAGCGAGCGGTCGTTGAAGTGCTTTTCCAGCCAGGTTACACAGCCCATATCGAGGCTGGTCAGTGCAGCGGCATCAAACCCTTCACCGATAATCACTTCAGTGCTGGCGCCGCCGATATCGACCACCAGACGTTTGCCTTTGCCACCCGAGGTGTGTGCAACACCCTGATAGATGGTGCGTGCTTCTTCTTCACCGCTGATCACCGTGATAGGGTGCCCCAGAATGTGATTGGCGTTTTTGATAAACACATCGGCGTTTTTGGCGCTGCGAAGGGCGGCGGTAGCAACGATACGGATGTTGTCGGGTGGAATATCCTGAAGACGTTCGGCGAACAGCGACAGACAGTCCCAGCCACGCTGCATAGCTTCCTGGCTGAGGTTCAGGTGATTGTCGAGGCCGGAAGCCAGGCGGACTTTACGTTTGATTTTTGCCAGCGTTTGCACGCTGCCCTGAACCTCACGCACAACCAGCATGTGAAAGCTGTTTGAGCCAAGGTCAATAGCAGCATACAGGGGCGAACGCGCGTGTTCCATGCTCTCTGGTTACCCCTGGTTACTGGTCGACGGACGGCGGCGACCGCGGCCACGCGAAGGTGTGCCCCCTTTGCCAGACGTACTGCGGCGGCTGTTAACCTGACGCGGACGCTGCACCTTGATCGGTGCGGGCAGGTCGGTCAACAGGGCATTTTCGTTATATTCAGACACCGGAATGCTGTGATCGATGTACTCTTCGATCGCTGGCAGGTTCACAGCGTATTCTTCGCACGCAAAGCTGATTGATGCACCGCTGGCACCGGCACGGCCAGTACGTCCAATACGGTGAACGTAATCTTCACAGTCGTCCGGCAGATCGTAGTTGAATACATGGGTGACCTGTGGAATATGCAGACCGCGTGCAGCCACATCGGTCGCTACCAGAATGTCCAGGTTCCCCTTGGTGAACTCTTCCAGAATTCTGACACGTTTTTTCTGTGGCACATCGCCGGTCAGCAGACCTGCGCGAAGGCCGTCGGCCGCCAGGTGCCCCCAGATGTCTTCACAACGGTGTTTGGTGTTGGCAAACACAATTGCACGCTCTGGCCATTCTTCCTCAATCAGGGTTTGCAGCAGGCGCATTTTGTCTTTGTTGGAAGGGTAGAACAGCTCTTCCTTAATGCGATGACCGGTTTTTTGTTCTGGTTCAACCACCACATGTTCCGGGTTGGTCATGTGTTCAAATGCCAGTTCCTGCACACGGTATGACAGGGTAGCAGAGAACAGCATGTTCAGGCGCTCAGACGGCTCTGGCATACGGCGGAACAGGAAGCGGATGTCTTTGATAAAGCCCAGATCGAACATACGATCTGCTTCATCCAGCACAACGGCCTGGATACAACGCAGGTCAATCACGCGCTGTTTGTAGAAATCGATGATACGGCCACAGGTGCCGATCAGAATATCGACGCCGTTTTCCAGTGTGTCTTTTTGCTTCTCGTATGCTTCGCCGCCGTAGGCAAGGCCTGCGGTCAGCGAGGTCGATGCCAGCAGTGGGGCAGCATCGTTATAGATCTGGATCGCAAGCTCGCGCGTCGGTGCCATGATGATGGCGCGCGGACAGTTTTTCTTGCGGTCGGCGGGTGCCTCCGTTGTCAGCAAATGGTGGAAAGTTGCAGTCAGGAATGCCATTGTCTTACCTGTGCCCGTCTGGGCTTGCCCTGCAATGTCTTGGCCGGTGAGCAGGACCGGCAATGCCAGTGCTTGGATAGGGGTACAATTATGAAACCCTTTTTCTTCCAAACCCTTGAGAACATCGGCGTGAAGACCGAAGTCGGCAAATTTCTGCTCTGTGAGATGTGTCATTTTCATCCGCATAGAATATCAGCTTAGGCTTGCAATACGGTAGTGAATACATTCAAATAGTGCGATGATTTACTGGTTGATATATCACCAGTGACGAAAAATAATCATTGGAGTGAAAGATGAGCGACAAGATTTTGCAGCTGACCGACGACAGCTTTGACGCAGATGTTATCAATGCAGCAGGCCCTGTGTTGGTAGATTTTTGGGCAGAGTGGTGTGGTCCTTGTAAGATGATCGCCCCGATTCTTGACGAAATCGCTGAAGAGTACGAAGGGAAAGTCACTATCGGTAAATTGAATATCGATCAGAACGCAGGTACGCCACCTAAGTTCGGGATCCGCGGTATTCCAACGCTGCTGCTGTTTAAAGACGGTAGCGTGGCAGCAACCAAGGTTGGCGCTTTGTCCAAGACTCAGTTGAAAGAGTTCTTGGATGCAAACCTGTAATGTGACAGAGAAGCCGTGTACGACCTCCGGACACGGCTTTATTCTTCCTATCTGCTAGACAGTTTTCCAATCTGGTGCTAACTTATTGCACGTTAATTGTACATTTCTGTTCATTTCCCGATCACACCCTTGATCGCTAAACCCTAACTAACTCAGACCTCAACTTTGACTGACAAGACACCTACCACTATGAATCTTACCGAACTGAAGAATCAGGCCGTTTCCGAGCTTGTAGCCCTGGGTGAAAGCATGGGCCTCGAGAACCTTGCCCGCCTCCGTAAACAAGACATCATCTTCGCTATTCTCAAGCAACACGCCAAAAGCGGCGAAGATATTTTTGGTAACGGCGTGTTGGAAATTCTTCAGGACGGTTTTGGCTTTCTGCGCAGTGCAGACAGTTCTTACCTGGCTGGCCCCGACGATATTTACGTTTCCCCTAGCCAGATCCGTCGCTTTAACCTACGCACCGGCGACACCATTTCAGGCAAAATCCGTCCGCCAAAAGACGGTGAGCGTTACTTCGCCCTGCTGAAAGTGAACGAAGTTAACCATGACAAGCCTGATAATGCCCGCAACAAGATCCTGTTTGAAAACCTGACCCCACTGCACGCCAACGAACGTATGGTGATGGAGCGTGGTAATGGCTCGACAGAAGACATCACGGCACGTGTACTGGACCTGGCATCGCCAATCGGTAAAGGCCAGCGTGGTCTCATTGTAGCGCCGCCAAAAGCGGGTAAAACCATGCTGCTGCAAAACATTGCCCAGAGTATTGCTTACAACCATCCAGAGTGTGAGCTGATGGTGCTGCTGATTGACGAGCGCCCAGAAGAAGTGACCGAGATGCAGCGTCTGGTAAAAGGTGAAGTGGTTGCATCCACGTTTGATGAGCCAGCAAGCCGTCACGTTCAGGTCGCTGAAATGGTCATTGAAAAGGCTAAGCGCCTGGTTGAGCACAAGAAAGACGTGGTTATCCTACTGGATTCCATCACCCGTCTTGCACGTGCCTACAACACCGTTGTACCTAGCTCAGGCAAGGTTCTGACCGGTGGTGTGGATGCCAACGCCTTGCACCGTCCGAAGCGTTTCTTCGGTGCTGCCCGTAATGTAGAAGAAGGCGGTAGCCTGACCATCATCGCAACTGCGCTGGTGGATACCGGCTCGAAGATGGATGAAGTTATCTACGAAGAATTTAAAGGTACAGGTAACATGGAACTGCACCTGTCCCGTAAGATTGCCGAGAAGCGCGTTTTCCCTGCGATCGACTTTACCCGCTCGGGCACCCGTCGTGAAGAGTTACTGACCAAGCCAGATGAGCTGCAGAAGATGTGGATCCTGCGTAAGATTGTTCACCCTATGGGTGAAATTGAAGGCATGGAATTTCTGATCGACAAACTGGCTATGACCAAAACCAATGATGAATTTTTTGACGCTATGCGCCGTCAGAAGTCATAACGTGATGGTTTATAGAGAGAAAGCACCGCCCGCGCGGTGCTTTTTTATTATGACAACAGAAAAAGTCATCTTTATTCACAACGTTATAAGTTGCCAAAACTGATACAGATCATCAAAATTGAGATGAATCGCTACTCAGTCAGCGAACAAGGACAGACTGACCCAGGATTTCCGGGATGAAACGTTTTCTGATTCTATTTGCCATATTGCTACCCACCCTGTTTTCTGGGGGGGCTCGGGCTATGACGCTGTCCCCTGATGATGTCGCGGTACATATGGCCGATCCCTCGTCCGTCACTGCCATTCTCCGTGCGACGACGCTGTTTAATGCCAATGACATGACGGCACTCAACCAGTATCTGGATGGGATGCCGGACTTATTGCGGGAAGAAACCCTGACCGTGCTTGCTCAGAAGGCGCAAGACTTCACCGGCATGACTCCAGAGCGTGAAAAATTTCTGGTGACCATCAGCCACCAGCAGCCCAAGTATCTGGTTAAAAGCCAGGGCAATGGTTTTTGGGTGACCATGCCTGCCTTCAATTATGCCGGTGAAGCCAAATGGGTGCTTAATCGCTGGCAAATCAAAGTAATGCAGGATGAAGTGCTGCGTTTACTTGGCTACAACCAATTCAAGCCCGCAGAGTGGCTGTCATTCTCCTCAGGTGACTACGCATTACGCCGGGAAGCCATGGTCACCTTGGTGCACAAACTTTCCAAGGCACAACTTGATACCTTGATGGATCTGTATTTTGCTGACAAGGACATGGTCTGGAGCCCGGATAATGCCGTGCTCGCAGCATTGGCTGAGAAGAGCGGGGAGACCCGGGCATATGACCTACTCTGGCGCCGCCGCACCGACAGTTACAGCCTGTCGGCGCTGCAAAAGCTGGAAATGCCGCCAGTGAGTGAAAAACATATTCAATTGATGATCGCTGCCACCGTCAATCCCATACTGGCACAGACCGCAATCAGGCAACTGACAGGATTGCACCCGCTGACAGAAAACGTGAAACGTTTTCTTACCAAACAACTTGGTGACCGCCAGCGCGGGGAAAATGTCGCGGCATTGCTGGCCCAAAATGGCCATCATGCCTGGCTGAAAGCCCTGGCGGAAACCACTTCAGGCGTGACACGCCGGAACATTCAGCATGGACTCAAGCTTAAGATCGCGGGAAGCTGACCGCGTGACGGTTTCTTACATATCAATCTGTTCTGGCAAGGCTTACCCGTTATAATCGAATCAACACACCTCAACCGGGAAGGTTATGAAATTTACTGATTTACGTGCTTTTATCGACCACCTGGAATCGGTGGGCGAGCTTAAGCGCATCTCCCATCCTGTCAATCCTGATCAGGAAATGACCGAAATTGCCGATCGTGTGCTCCGTGCCGGCGGCCCTGCACTTTTATTCGAAAACCCCGTCGGTTATGACATGCCAGTGCTGGCAAACCTGTTTGGCACCCCCAAGCGTGTCGCCATGGGCATGGGCCGCACAGACGTTAAAGAGCTGCGTGAAGTCGGTAAGTTGCTGGCTTACCTCAAAGAACCTGAGCCACCGAAAGGCTTTAAGGATGCGATAGAAAAGCTGCCAGTGTTCCGTCAGGTGTTAAATATGCCGGCCAAGCGCCTGCGCAAAGCACCGTGCCAGGAGGTGGTATGGCAGGGCGACGAGGTGGATCTGGATAAAATCCCGGTCATGAGTTGCTGGCCGGGTGATGTAGCACCACTCCTGACCTGGGGGCTGACTATCACCCGTGGGCCGAATAAAAAGCGCCAGAATCTGGGAATTTACCGCCAGCAGAAGATTGGCAAGAACAAAGTCATCATGCGTTGGCTGGCCCACCGCGGCGGAGCGCTTGACCTGCGTGAATGGATGGAAACTCACCCGGGTAAACCTTTCCCTGTCTCTGTCGCTTATGGTGCTGATCCGGCCACGATTCTCGGCGCGGTAACCCCGGTGCCGGATACCCTGTCAGAGTATGCGTTTGCCGGCCTGTTGCGTGGCAGCAAAACCGAAGTGGTAAAAAGCCTCAGTAACGATTTAGACGTGCCAGCGAGCGCGGAAATTGTGATGGAAGGCTACATCGACCCGAACGAGTTTGCGGATGAAGGCCCGTACGGCGACCACACGGGTTATTACAACGAAGTGGAACGCCACCATGTGTTCACCGTCACCCATGTCACCATGCGCCGGAAACCGATTTACCACAGCACTTACACCGGCCGTCCGCCGGATGAACCAGCCGTGCTTGGCGTAGCACTCAATGAAGTGTTTGTGCCTATCCTGCAAAAGCAGTTTCCGGAGATTGTTGATTTCTACCTGCCGCCGGAAGGCTGCTCCTACCGCGCGGCAGTGGTGACCATGAAGAAGCAATATCCCGGTCATGCCAAGCGCGTGATGATGGGTGTGTGGTCCTTCCTGCGTCAGTTCATGTACACCAAGTACGTGATTGTCTGTGATGAAGACGTCGATGCGCGCGACTGGCGCAGCGTGGTGCAAGCCATGACCACCCGTATGGATCCGGTACGTGACACCCTGATGATTGAGCATACACCGATTGACTCGCTGGACTTTGCGTCGCCCGTTGTTGGTCTGGGCTCGAAGATGGGCCTGGATGTCACCAGAAAATGGGAGGCTGAGCTCTCCGGTTACGCCAATCATGATGCGCGCGTTGTTGACAGCGCAGAGATTGAATCCCGTGTTACCGGCCTGAAAGCCGCGCACAGTGAGCTGGCGGATATCTATTTGCCGCCGGAAGCTCACGCTAACGGCATGGTGATGGCCAGCATCAACAAACAGGCGTTGGGTGATGGCCCTCGAATCATTGAAGCCATCTGGGATTCACTTGGGGAAGTGGCAGACGTGAAGTTTGTGATGGTGTTTGATGAGGAAGACGTCAACATCCGCGACTGGAACGATGTAATTTGGGCGATAACCACCCGTATGGATCCGGCCCGTGATACCCTGTTGCGCGAAAACGTACAGCAAGGAGAGCCACAAGTTTTACGTGCGGGATCCAGGATGGGATTCGATGCCACCAACAAATGGCCGGGTGAAACTGTCCGTGAGTGGGGGACGCCTATCAGCAAAGATCCGCGAACTGTCGCGAATGTCGATGAAATGTGGGATAAACTGGATCTCTAGACGATGTATACGGTACACCTGATGCCTGCAGGAACGCAGTTTACCGTTTCCGGACACCAGACATTATTACAGGGCGCGCTTGATGCAGGAGTGCCTTTTCCTAACCGTTGCCAGATTGGGGCTTGTGCAAGCTGCCTGTGTCGGCTGGTGGAAGGTGAGGTGCGTTATCACCTCGACCCCATGCTGACTGAACAGGAAAAACAACAAGGCTGGATATTTGCCTGTCAGGCTATACCGTGCAGTGATCTGGTGGTTAGTTTTGAGGAAAGCAATGACTATTAAATGTGAAGTAACGTCAGTGTCACCGCTGACCAATAACACCTATCGAATTTTGCTGAAGCCCGAGAAACCGGTCGGTTACAAAGCAGGCCAGTATCTTCTTGCGGTGATGGGTGAGAAAGACAAGCGCCCGTTCTCCATTGCCAGCAGCCCATGCCGCCAGGGTGGCCGTGAGCTGGAACTGCATATCGGTGCTGCAGAAGAAAACGCCTATGCCATGGATGTGGTGAAAGCGGCGCAGGCAACACTGGAAAAAGGTGACAACTCTTTTGTGATTGATGCGCCACACGGCGATGCCTGGCTGCGTGAAGAGCGCCAGCGTCCGCTGGTATTGATTGCCGGCGGAACCGGTTTCTCTTATGTGCGCAGCATGGTTGACCATTGTCTGGGTCAGGGAGTTGCGCAGCCGATTTTCCTCTACTGGGGCGGTCGGGATATCAGCCAGCTTTATGCTAACGACGAAATGGAAGCGCTGGCGCTGAAACACAGCAACCTGACTTACATTCCTGTGGTGGAAACGGCCCCGGAAGGCTGGAATGGCAAGACCGGCAATGTGCTGGAGGCAGTGATGGAAGATTTCGTCTCCCTGTCTGCCTACGACATTTATATTGCAGGCCGGTTTGAAATGGCGGGTGCAGCACGTGAGATGTTCTGCAATAAGCGTGGCGCCGAGCGCGATCACCTGTTTGCGGATGCTTACGCTTTCCTGTAAGCCACAGGGCAGAAAAACCAGACAGAAAAACACCGCCACGCTGGCGGTGTTTTTGTCTGTGTATCCGGCGCGCTAAGCGGTCGCGTCGATTTTCTTTTTCACCCAGGTTTCATTGAGCCACAGTGATGCGAGGATCACCGCACCGCCAAACGTCAGCGTGACCAAATCAGCATCGCGGTTCCAGATCAGTACATTCACCACAATACCTGCAGGCACCAGAGCATTATTCATTACCGCCAGCGCGCCGGCATTCACCAGAGTCGCGCCTTTGTTCCAGAGAAAATAACCCAAGCCCGAGGCGATGGTGCCAAGGTAAACCAGAATGCCCCACTGAAGATGGGTGGTTGGCAGCTTTTCTGTATTGCCAAGCAGCAGGAAGGCCGGCAGGGCCACACAGAGGGCGCCCAGATAGAACAGGCCAAACACCGTGTGTTGCGACACGTCAATGCCTGCTCTTTCCATCACTACCTTGTAACCGACCTGACCAATAGCAAAACAGAGGTTTGCTCCCTGAACAACCAGAAAGCCCAGCATAAAGTCCGGGTTGACCGAAGCAAACTTGATCACTACCGCACCGAGAACAGCGAGCGCTGCTGTCATCAGATACCAGGGGGAGAAACGGCGGTTCAGCAAGTCATAAGTAAGGGTGACATACACCGGGGTGAAGACAGTGAACAGCAGTACTTCTGGCACAGACAGGTAAAGGAAAGACTGGTAGTAGAAGCAGTACATCAGCCCAAGCTGAATGCCTCCGATTGCCATCAGTTTCAGCATCAGGGGTTTAGGCACGCCTTTCAGGCGCAGGAAGGGCAGGAATACCAAGGCTGCCAATGCCACACGGGTCACCACCGAGAACCAGGCATCGACCTGCCCCGCCAGATACACGCCAATCAAACTGAACGAAAACGCCCACAGTAGGGTGACAAACGATAGATACCCCATTTTCTTTCCCTAACATAATAAAAATTGCCGCCAATTCTAAAGAACCTGGCGGCAATGTGTAGCGATCTTCGTCTGGACGGATGAGCGTCGCGATCAACTTGGCAGTGGCACCATCAGCATGTCGACCGGGGTTTTGTTGATCAGTTGCTTGGCTGACGAGATCAATGTGCTCCAGAAATCCTGGTGGTGACCGCAAATCACCAGGTCGATACCAAAATGGCCGATGGATTCTGTGATTTCCTCCGCCAGGTCGCCGCTGGCCACCAGTGTATGGGTAACGGGATACGCGGCCTTTCTGGCCAATGCATTGAGTTGTGATTGAGACTCTTCAATGATGTGGTTGCGGGTTTCTACCAGGTTGACATCGATAAGCCCGGTATAAAGTTGGGCATAGTTCACATCAATATGGATAAGTGACAGTTTCGCATCAAGTGCCGTTGCTAGCATGGCGCCTTTTGCCACCAACACGTCACTGTCAGAGGATAAATCCACGGCCACCAGAATATGTTTGTAACTCATGAACACGCTCCTTAGTAGTGCCCAACTTTCAGAGAGATAGCAGTCTGTGTATCGAAAACTACCATTGTCTTTGTGGGAAGACTGTCGAGCAGATCTCACTGTTCGATGAACAATGGTTCAGGATGAAAAAGGAGAGACTTCCATCAATGGTCAGTAGCAGTCTAGCGACATTTTAATCCTGTATATTCAAAATAATGAGTCACTTACAGCCAATGTCATCACGATTAGAGAGGCACGTAACGCACTTTGACTTGGCGTTTTTATCATCAACTCTATACTTATTAATGAGTACAGCAAATTCACGGCGGTTTGCGCTCAGTGGTTGGCGTGTTTGTGATGTCCAGCCTGAGATCATGCCAAGAGACTGAGAGTGGCCTTTCATTCTCGCGCAATGAACCGTGCGACCAACTAGCCTGTACAGTAAGAAAAAATGGAAAAACGTTCAGCCAAGTGTTGGCAACCTGTAGGGGAAGACGGACAAGCCCGGTTCTTCATTGATATTGACCCAACAGGCAGCCCCACCTCATTGGGTGCTGTTTGTATCAGGAGTTGTCAGTCGCCTAAGGGCGCCAGAGTCAGACTCCGAAAGTAGCATTGGGAGATGAAACCATGAGCGGAGACGCACTCATTATCGCGATTTTTTTTGTCGCATTGGTGAATATCATGCGCTACCTGAGTTCGCTGCGTACGTTATTGGTCATGATGCGTGAAGCTAACCCGTTGCTTTACCAACAAGTGGCCCGTGGGAATAATTTCTTTGCGTCTCAGAGTGATATCAGTCGCCAGAAAAGGTTGTTCCATTATATCCGCAGTCAGGAATACCTCCATCATCATGACAACGTTTTTATTGCCAAATGCAATAAGGTTCGCCACCTCTTCATTCTTTCGACTGCACTGGTGCTGACACTGGTTCTGTCGCTCTTTTTTGTGGCGTTTGCCGGGCTTTGAAGAGCAAAAAACAAACGTTCACTCAATTCTCAGAAAACGCTGGCAGATGCCCGCGTTTTTTTTGTTACCCTGACCGGATAGCAAACAAAAACGTCGGAGTAGGGTTTGAACAGATTTCTTGCATGGTGGCAACAAAGCACTGAAGGGTTGAATCTAGACTGGTTCGAACATGTTGGTCTGATGCTGGGTGCAGCAGCTATTGCCTGGCTGGTTTGGCGGTTTGTGTTCAGCAAACTGGTGGAGGTGTCGAAAAAGACGCGGACCCAGTGGGATACGATTGTGCTTCAGGCTGTCAGTACGCCTGTCAGTGTGTTTATCTGGTTGTGGCCAACCACCTTTGCGATAGGCAGCTTGCTGGATGCCAGCGTAGTTAAGGTCGGCACTGACTGGCTTGTTGTATCACGCCGAGCATTACTGATCATTCTCATGCTGTGGGTGATGCTGCGCCTGGTAAACGCCATTGAAGCCTACCTTTCCCAATCCAATAAGCGTGACCAGACTACGGTTTCTGCCATAGGGCATGTCTTGCGTCTGCTGCTGGCTTTTATTGGTGTCCTGACGTTGCTGCAGGAGTTTGGTATCAGCCTGACAGGGCTTATCACCTTTGGTGGTGTCGGCGGCCTGATTGTCGGTCTTGCGGCCAAGGATTTGTTGTCGAACTTTTTCGGTGGCCTGATGATTTATTTCGACCGCCCTTTCAGTGTCGGGGACTGGATAAGCTCACCAGACAGGAATATCGAAGGTACCGTGGAGCGCATAGGTATGCGGATGACAGTGATCCGCACCTTTGAAAGCCGTCCACTCTATGTGCCCAACTCGGTGTTCAGCAATATCGTGGTGCAGAACCCGTCGCGGATGCGAAACCGCCGCATCAACGAAACCATCGGCATCCGTTACAAAGACGCGGACAAGATGGAAGCCATTGTCGATGATGTGAAAAACATGCTGAAAACCCACCCGGACATTGAACAGCGTGCGACCCTGATGGTGAATTTCGATGCTTTTGCTGATTCCTCTCTTAATTTCTTTATCTACACCTTCACCAAAACCGTCAACTGGGCACGCTACCACGAAGTAAAACAGGACGTGATGCTGAAAATTGTCGACATTGTTCACGCGCACGGCGCTGATTTTGCCTTCCCGACCCGTACTGTCGCGTTTGACCGCGATGATGTGATAGACGCGCAGATCTCACCCAGCACAGAATTGGCGCCCCCGCCGGATAAAAACTAGACTGGCTCCAAGGTGTACGGGCGGCTACAATGCCGCCCGATTTCGTGTGATGGGTTGTAAAAATGAAACAAGTAGATGTGGTGATCATTGGCGCAGGTGCCGCAGGCCTGATGTGTGCCGCGCAGGCAGGTAAGCGTGGCCGCCGTGTGCTGGTAGTCGATAATGGCAAGAAACCGGGCCGGAAAATTCTGATCTCCGGGGGCGGACGTTGTAATTTCACCAATTATGATGTGACTGCCGCCAACTACGTCTGCCGCAACCCACACTTCCCAAAATCGGCGCTGGCACAGTACAGCCAGTGGGATTTCTTTTCTATGGTTAACGAATACGGCATCGCATGGGAAGAGCGTGAGCACGGTCAGCTGTTTTGCATCGATTCGGCCAAAGATATCGTGGATATGTTGCTGAAAGAGTGCGATCTGCCAACCGTGGAGCAACGCTACCGCTGCGACGTGCATGATATCGAAAAGACCGACGATGGTTTCACCTTAAAGCTGGACACAGATACGGTGAGTTGCCAGTCACTGGTCGTGGCAACGGGCGGCCTGTCGATGCCAAAACTTGGTGCGACACCGTTTGGTTACCAGATTGCCGAGCAGTTTGGTCTTGCCCGCGTACCGACCACGGCAGGACTGGTGCCTTTTACCCTGCATGATAAAGACAAGGCGGCCTTTGCCGATCTGTCCGGTATTGCCATCCCGGTGACCATCACCACCGAGAGTGGGGTGCTGTTTAAAGAAAACCTGCTGTTTACCCACCGGGGCTTGTCAGGCCCTGTGGTGTTACAGGTGAGCTCCTACTGGAAACCTGGCGAGAAGGTCACGATCGATCTTTTGCCCGATCTGGACGTGGCAGACACTCTCACTGCCATGCGTGGCAAACACCCGGTGCAGAGCCTGAAAAACAGCCTGGCACGCCTGTTGCCAAAACGATTGGTGGAAGCCTTAATTGCCCGTGGTGACATTCAGGACAAACCACTCAGGCAGCTTAATCCAAAAGACCTCAATGTACTGGCAGAATACCTTCACAACTGGCATATCGCACCGAATGGGACGGAAGGGTACCGCACCGCAGAGGTGACACTGGGCGGTGTGGATACGAATGAGCTGTCATCGAAAACCATGGAAGCGAAGAAAGTGCCGGGGCTCTATTTTGTCGGCGAAGTGATGGATGTCTCCGGTTGGCTTGGCGGTTACAATTTCCAGTGGGCTTGGAGCTCCGGCTGGGTAGCAGGGCAACACGTATAGCTGTTAGGTGCAATCTGGGGCGATCTATAGTTAGTCGGTCGCCCTGTTTTCTACTTTTTTGGTTGAAAACCAGGCGAATAAGCATTTATTTTGATATTTCGAACAATAAAGCTTTACAAAAGTCGGAATTACTATAGTATTGTCCTTGCTCTGTTGAACAGGGTTATTTGAAACACGTAAGTAAAAGTAAAACCTCAGTTTGCCCTCCTTTTTGTTGTGCCCTCTGTGTTTCCCTTAGATTTTCGTAACATTCAATAATTCAAATTCAAGCTTTCAGTGCATCGCATTTAGCGAAAAAATCAAAGAATTTAATTTATATAAGGGACACATTATGTCTAATAAAACAACTGGTCTGGTAAAATGGTTTAACGAAGATAAAGGTTTTGGTTTCATCACCCAAGACAACGGCGGTGCAGACGTATTCGTTCACTTCCGTGCTATCGCTTCTGACGGTTTCAAAACCCTGGCTGAAGGCCAAAAGGTTTCTTTCGACGTTGAACAAGGCCAAAAAGGCCCGCAAGCGGCTAACGTCGTTGCACTTTAATGTCGATTTGTCCGGGGTTTCCCGGATATAAAAAACACCCCCTTTGTGGCGCGTTTTTTATTATGGATGTGCTTTGTTAAGATAATAATTATCGTCTAGCACATCTAATAATGATAATTTTCGGACTTTTATTTTTATAGTTTAAAAATAAAACTTTACAAAAAGTGAATTTACTATAATATAGTCCTTGCTCTGTTGAACAGGGTTATTTGAAACACGTAAGTAAAAGAAAAATCTCAGTTTGCCCTCCTTTTGTTGTGCCCTCTGCGTTTCCCTTAGATTTTCGTAACATTCAATAATTCAAATTCAAGCTTTCAGTGCATCGCATTTCGCGAAAAATCAAAGAATTTAATTTATATAAGGGACACATTATGTCTAATAAAACAACTGGTCTGGTAAAATGGTTTAACGAAGATAAAGGTTTTGGTTTCATCACCCAAGACAACGGCGGTGCAGACGTATTCGTTCACTTCCGTGCTATCGCTTCTGACGGTTTCAAAACCCTGGCTGAAGGCCAAAAGGTTTCTTTCGACGTTGAACAAGGCCAAAAAGGCCCGCAAGCGGCTAACGTCGTTGCACTTTAATGTCGATTTGTCCGGGGTTTCCCGGATATAAAAACCCCCCCTTTGTGGCGCGTTTTTTATTATGGATGTGCTTTGTTAAGATAATAATTATCGTCTAGCACATCTAATAATGATAATTTTCGGACTTTTATTTTTATAGTTTAAAAATAAAACTTTACAAAAAGTGAATTTACTATAATATAGTCCTTGCTCTGTTGAACAGGGTTATTTGAAACACGTAAGTAAAAGAAAAATCTCAGTTTGCCCTCCTTTTGTTGTGCCCTCTGCGTTTCCCTTAGATTTTCGTAACATTCAATAATTCAAATTCAAGCTTTCAGTGCATCGCATTTCGCGAAAAATCAAAGAATTTAATTTATATAAGGGACACATTATGTCTAATAAAACAACTGGTCTGGTAAAATGGTTTAACGAAGATAAAGGTTTTGGTTTCATCACCCAAGACAACGGCGGTGCAGACGTATTCGTTCACTTCCGTGCTATCGCTTCTGACGGTTTCAAAACCCTGGCTGAAGGCCAAAAAGTTTCTTTCGACGTTGAACAAGGCCAAAAAGGCCCGCAAGCGGCTAACGTCGTTGCACTTTAATGTCGAGTTATCCGGGATTTCCTGGGTATGAAAAACGCGCCCTAGTGGCGCGTTTTTTGGTTTCTGGCGTTTAGAAAAAGTCCCGGTAGAGCATGTAAAGATGCGCTGCACTCCATGAGAAGTTGGATGCACCCTGTACCGCCCCAGTCTCCGGGTTGTAGTTTTCCCGGATCGCCCCATCTGCTGTCATGCCTTCTGCGTTTTCAAACAACTGGTGGGCCATTTGTACCGCTTCTGGGCCGTAGCCATATTTTTCCATCCCTTTCACGCCAAAGTAGAACTGATCCAGCCATACACGACCACGCCAGTAAATATCCTTGCCGTAAGCCGGGTTAGTCTGGCTCGCGGTGGGCAGTGAAATGCCGTAGCCCGGGAATGCCTCTGATGTTGCAAACTCTTTCGGGTCAGTCATGGTGCGGATCACGCTGTCAGCATGTTCCTGTGTTGCTGCGCCATTAAACAATGGCCCCCAGCCTTCAGGTCCCCGTCCGCGTTCCACCAAAGGTTGGCCAGCACACATCACCCCATTCTTTTTATAGGCGGTGTCTTTACCGTTTTGGTCAACCATGCGGATGTCGTAGTAGAACCCGCTTGCTTCATCAAACATGCAGGTGTTGATGTAGGTTTTGATCTTCTCTGCGCCAATGCAGAATTCTTCTGCGCGATCTTTGCCCTTAACCCCAGCAGACACTCGCTCAGCCATGTCAGCGAGATAGAAGTTATCAGAGTACATGTAAGAGGCCTGATCGACTGACTCCTGCAGCATGGAGAAGCCAAGCAACTTGTCCGTTTCTTTATCGCGGTTTTCACCAAAACGGACCTGCCAGTCTTTACGGGCACGGTCGAGATCGCCATTGTAGGTTTTGTCTGCGTAAGCCTTGAGCTGCTCTTCATCGATAAAGCCAAAGCGGGCAGCGTTATCCATACCGGACTCCCAGCCTGCCGCTTCCTGAGCGCCGACATGGAGATCGGAGTAGATTACTTCGTCCAATACGCGGTTGTAGTTGTCCACGCCAATGACCCGGTACTGCTTCTCGCCATTAACGTTATCAATCAAGATGGCATCGTTGCCAAACTTGGTGGCGAGATCTTCTTTGGTTACCACTTCTACATACATCCGGCCATCATTGGTATTGTGGGCAGGATCGACAGCGGCACCGTACTCCGGCACGCCGTTGCCATTGTGGTCGCGGTTGGTCAGCCACCAGTCATGGTAGGCAACAAGCTTTGGATACATTTCGTCAATCCATGCCTGCGCATCAGCAGGACGATTAAACTCGTCACGCAAGGCATGGTAAATCTCCATCACAGCCCATGCAGCCAAAGAAGGCTTGGTGTTGCGTTCGTTCCAGTTTTCAGCGCCGGCACCACCGCGTGATTCCGGTGCGGTATAGGTCACCACGTCCAGAAGATACCCTTTGTCCTGCGGGCGGATAGGGTCGTTGTCCTGCACTTGGTACTGGAACACGGTACGGATGTTTTCCATTGCCACATCCGGGTTGAAGTGCGCCATGGCATATGCCTGCTTCCAGGTATCCCATGGCCAGGTCAGGTTGCCGGAGAACCAACGTGCGGTCACCGATGGGGTCACGGTGTCGTGTTCAATGTCACCGGCGGCAGAGCGCCAGTTACCGTTCAGTGTCATCATCGCTTTTACACCGACACGTGCCTGTTCCTGACTTGCGTGGGTATTCGTCAATCCACGTGTGAGGTAGTTTGTCCAACGCTGTTTTGTTGCCTCCATGTAGGTGTTGGGGTTTTGCAGGATATCCGCAATTTTTGAGGCTTCTTCTTTTACTTCCTGAGCATTGTGTAGGTAGGAAAATGTCGTGTAGAGCCGTTGTTCTTGACCGTGTTTTAACTGAAGTTGCGCGGTCTCTTTATAGGAAAGGCCATCAATGTGGGTTTGCGTGTCGACGGAGCGTGCTATCACAAAGGTTGCATCAGCATCGTTGCGAATGGCCCAGTTGTCTTTCATTTCATTACTGGAGATAGAAAGGCCAAGGTCTGATTTTTCAATGCGGCGGCCGTACTCTGGGTACTGCTCGTCCACGGTTTTCTCGGGAGCGGTTGAGATGGCATGTGTCAGCAAAGTGCCTTGCCACTCGGCGGTAAATGTGCGGTCCTGACCACTGAGATCGGACAATTTGGTTTCCAACAGCGATGTGCGGTTTGTGGCAAAGCGAAGTGTCATGGTGACCAGTAAGGTGGGCGTTTTGAGCTCCTGGACCAGGGCATCCGGTGTACTGTAGAGGTTGGCGTCTGCAAGTGAGAGGTCTATCACATCACCCGATTCATTATCCGTCAGGATGAGCTTATCGAAAGTCTGATCTGACATGTAATGGGCGTATTCTTGGGTGACTTGCATGATGCCCCCCACTGCGCCATAGCCTTGTTCATCGGCGGGCAACAAGTGGCCATGCCAGGCACCGTTATCGACAAAAGCGTTGTACTTAAGATTGCTGTAGCTGTCGTAGTCACGGAGGAACTGCGGGTTACCGTGACGGTTAAGAATATTGGTGTATTTATCAAGAGATACACTATTGTTAACGACGACATCGTTATTGTTGCATCCCGCGAGTGCCAAAGAGAGAAAAATACATGCAGAAAGAGGGGCTAACTTAAACGTCATTCTTATACCTATCTATGATCCCAGGAGGTTTGGTTTGCCTAGAAAAATTGGCGGCAATCATAGAG
The DNA here is from genome assembly GCF_059704325.2 of Grimontia sp. THUN1695. Taxonomy (NCBI): domain Bacteria; kingdom Pseudomonadati; phylum Pseudomonadota; class Gammaproteobacteria; order Vibrionales; family Vibrionaceae; genus Grimontia; species Grimontia sp. THUN1695. The sequence continues at coordinate 3,034,136 of NZ_AP046577.1, forward strand.
TGGGTTATGGGAATGGTTTGAAATGAAGATCACGGTGAAACGCTTTGTTACGCGAAATTACATTGCGTTCATCTGTAAAGTAAATGAACGGCCAATTTATGTTGATAATAGATTGATTTTTAAAACTTATATTGGGTGGTCTTAGAGCGCTGGTCCGTGTTAGTACATGTTTCACCTTTATCTTTTTTGTAACGGCTGATGGTGTCTATCTGCTTCAAATATCTGCATAAATTTTTCAAAGTACTTATCTACCGCGGCAGCATTGTCTGTTTCTCCCATCGCTGCCAGCAACACAGTTCCCACTTCACAGGTGCACAGTGATCCGTTTGGTTGGTTGCGACGCAGTGTGTAGCGGGTGGAAAGCCCCTCCGGTAGCTTTATCATAGGGACAGTCTGGAGCCAGGGGCTCTGGCGCAGCATTTTCCGAGCCTGCTGCCAGGTGGCATCGACAATGATGAAGTGAACAGGCTTAGTTTGCAGTGCGGCATTGGAGCCGGAAAATACGGTATCGAGCGCGATAGCATGCGCTTCCGGAAACACCAGATATGGCTGTACCGCCGGGTCGGCAAGCAGGGTGAGCAAGGCTGTTGGTGGCGTTTTGCGTTGCCAGATATGCCGCCTGCAATGGGGCAGTGCCTTTTCGAGCAGCTGGCCGGTGTTGGTGGTGCGCGCGGCTTCTGTTTCGTGCATTAAGAGCTCAATACGCACCCGACTGTCGAGCGTTGGCGCCTCACCACACAGGCAGTTGTAATGAAAGCCACAGGATGGACAGGGTCTGGGCTTTTCCGGCATCTCGGATTTCCTGTCCACTTATTCCAGCGCAATGCCCTGTTGCTGCGGATAAACCCCGTCAGCAAACAGGTAGAGCTCGGCGCTGTCCGGTAGCAGGACTTCCGGTGCAACAGAGGGGTTGCCGGGATAGAGTTTGCCATCGAATGCCAGTACCCGGGAGGCGGCTTTTGCACCGCCACCGCCGACCGGCATCACAAGGTCATGCCAGCCATGATGGGTGGTGGTACTCATCTGAAACGGTAAATGCACCAGCGTGATGCGGCTGTTAAAGCGCCATACCTTGTTGTCGTTGGCAAACACCAGCAGGGTGCAGCCACCGCTGCCGCACCAGTCAGTAAAAATCAGCAGCTCGTCCTGAAAATCCCCGTTAAGATCCTGCGTGAGCCAGCGATAGCGGGTGCCTGCAGCCTGCTTTACACCTTCCTCACCGAGATAGTCCCTGAATGCAGCATCGACGTTTTCATTGAATGTGGCGGAGCCTTTCACGCCAGTGGCGGCATTGGGCTGCTGGTGATTGCCGACCATCAACGACAGTGTAAGTCCTTCAGGCCCAAGGCTATACTCCTGGCCATTGATTGTTTCCTTATCGGCATTCAGGGTGAATCCCTGGCGGGTAAACAGGCGTTCACTGACCAGGTATTGCCCTTGGTGCCGGGTCATCATCACCTGTACTTTATCTTGGCTGATCTGTTGCCAAATACCGGTTTCTTCCACTGCGTCTTCCCCTGCCTGAGTGTAGCGGGTGGTCGCAGTGTGGTCGGGATTGAGCGCCAAGGTGGTGGTCAGTGAATTGCCGCCGATATTGGTCACGCCCTGATACTCGCCGACCCAGTGCAGTGTTGGGTCATCAGCGGCCAGCGTCGCACAGCCGTTCAGGGTTTGATTGCCTTTGGTGAAGGTCGAGGTCCAGCCGTAAATGCTGTCGCTCATGGTGTCATTGCAAAGCGCTGGGCGCAGGGTAAGTGTCGCACCGTCTGCCCGGTAAACGCGGGCAGCGGAAGAGATGTCGTGCCCGATCAAGGTAAATTGCTCCGCTTCTACACCGGGTTGTTGGTACTTAAGTGTATTGCCATCAATAGACACCGACCAGAAGGGCTCATTGCCTGATGCCACCGTACGGTTTCGAGGTTGGTTGCAGCCGTCGATTTCGACGGACATCAGGTTCAGTTGTGTGACCTTGAACGTTGCCGGGTAATCTGCGGCAAAGCCATCATAGGCGGGCTGCACAAACTCACCGATCAGTTCGCCGTAGACATTCTGATACGGTCCCATGGTCAGTGCCTGCCCGCCTTGATCCAAGGTAGCAGGAAGATCGAGCCAATACTGAGTATTGCTGCCGCACGGGGTAATAGCACGAACTTCATGGCCGAGTGTCACTTCTCCACGCAGCATAAAACGTTGAGGCGAAGCACCGGTTTCTGCTTGCGGGGATACGTCGTCGGTGCTCCCCTGATCTACAGGGTTTGTAAGCGTGAAGCTGCAGGCAGACAGCAGGGTAGTCGCACAAAGTAATCCCAGTGTGTGGGCGAAAGGGGGTTTTTGGGTATTCAACAGACATTCCTCTTCTCATTCTGTGCCTGATTGGATTAAATCCTAACAGGACTCAAGGCAGCAATAGGGAAATTATGGCGTATTGGCTGATGAAATCCGAGCCGCAATAGCATGAGAATATCGCGATGTTAAAAAGGTGTGCATAAAAAAACGGCAGCAAGGGGGAGTGCTGCCGTTTGGGAATCTACCGCGCGACTCAGCCCAGTAGATGGGTTTCAAGGTAGTGAGCGACTGCCTCTTCTGCGTTACTGCCAATGACTTCGTTATCTGGAAGGGCCGCTTTTACGCGTGGGTGTGCGGTTGCCATAATGAGGCCTTTTTTCGCCGCACCCAGCATTTCTACATCATTCATTCCGTCACCAAACGCAATACAGTCGTCCAGGCTGAAGCCTTTGATTTCTGCGACTGCTTTGAGCGCTTCACCTTTAGAAACGCCAGAGCCCATTACTTCCAGACAAAACGGGGTGGAAAAGGCCACACTGATGTTGTCACCAAAGGTGTCGATGAACGTTTTCTCATAACCCATCAGGTAATCATGGTCATGGCGGATAAAGAATATTTTTGCCACATCATCAACCGGTGGGTTATTGACGTTGAACTTTTTAAAACTGAAGCCTGAATCTTTGTGGTATTTTGCCAGGTCTTCATCCACGCGGTTCAGCAGCCAGTCGTCTTCACGATAGATGTGAATAGTTACGGTTTCATCGTCTTTTACCATCTCTACCAGTTGGGTAACCACCGCAGGGTCAACGTTATGACTGAAGATCAGTTGGTCGTTTTCATCATGCACCCGCGCACCGTTTGACGTGATCATGCAGGCTGGGATGCCGACATTTTTGCGGATGTGAGCCACATCGATGTGATGACGGCCTGTAGCAAAAACAAAGTGCTTACCTCTGGCATGTAAACGTTGCAGGACATCGCAGGTAAAGGGAGCGATAGTGTGTTTTGGCGTTAGCAAGGTGCCGTCGAGATCGGATGCAACGATGTTGTACATGGATACCTCAATAGGAAAGCAGAGATGCGTTAATGCTCTCAGTGTATCCAGAAAAAGGGGAAAGAAAAGGGATCAAAATGTCGGCGTTTATTTCCTGTTTCTGAAAAGCCGACATCTGTATCCGGGGCTAGACGGTTTACTCCTTTACGCCTTCACCGTTGAGGGTGTTGAAAAATTCAAGTATCAGGGTTAGGGATTTATCGCGAATGGCGTCAACTTCAAATAGCAGTTCATGGCGGGAACCTGACAGAATTTCAAACTGGATTGGCAGGCCTGCCGCCTGACGGTCACGGTGGAACTGGAACATAGCCTGGTTGCAAACGACCTGATCGCAGGCCGCTTGCATCAACAGGATGGGTATCTCGATGTCGGTGGCCGCGTTATGTATGCGTCTGCAAGCCTCCATACTTTGCCAGATCCACTGAGCACTGGGGCCGCCGACTTTTAGTGTCTCATCTTTGTCATACAGTTCGCGGAACCACTGGTAGCGGGCTTCCGACTGGGTCAACAGGTTGTGCTTGAATGGTTTGGTCCAGTAGGGCACCTGACCCGGTGCAAAGCCTGCAGGATGTTGCAGCTTTGACAGCACTTTACACAGCGGTTTGGCGGTCACTTGCAGGGTCCGGGAAAGATTAATGCCAAACATAGGCGCGCTCAGGGCCAGCGCATCAATGGCATTGGGTTTACGTGCCGCGTACAGGGTTGAGATTGCCCCGCCCATGGAGTGGGCCAGAATCATGCGTTGCTGGTGGGTTTTCCGGGTGACAATGTCGTTAATGAAGGTCTCGAGATCGTTCACATAGTGTTCAAAGTCGACAACATGGCCGATGTCACTGCCGGTAACCAGACGCTGGCTGTGTCCCTGTCCACGATGGTCATAGCTGTAGACATCAAAGCCCTGGTTGAAAAGATCGAAGAAGAGTTCCTGATACTTGGCGACCCCTTCGATACGGCCATTCACCACCACAATCGCCCTGGTGTGCTCTGGCTTGGTAAAGGCACACCAGTTAAGGCGCAGTCCGTCATGACCGACAAACTCCCCTTGTTGGCGGCTGGCCCAAAATGGGGCAATGGCCTTTTCCATGGTCTCTGTCAGTGCATCCTCGCGGGAAAATAAAAAAGGGTGTTCAATTGGCATGTGGATTCCGGTGCTATTTTCTTATTAGCATATCATTCCATGGTGAATATGCCTGAGTGGAAGATTCTATCAGTTGCAAAAGAGTCACGCCCAACAGAAAAGAAAAACAGCCAGTAAAGACCGGCTGTTTAGGGAGGGATATTTCACACTTATTGCTGGAAGTTGAAATAGGTCTCAGCTCCGGGACCGACTGGCAGGCCTGCCACGAAGACCCACAGGTAGAAGAACAGGCTCCAACCGACCAGGAAAATCAGGCTGTATGGCAGCATGGTGGCAATCAGGGTGCCGATACCCAAATCCCGTTTGTAGCGTGCCGCGACTGCCAGAATAAGTCCGAAGTAGCTCATCATTGGGGTAATCAGGTTGGTTACTGAGTCACCGATACGGTATGCCGCCTGAATGGTTTCCGGCGCGTAACCCACCAACATCAGCATGGGGACAAAGATAGGGGCGGTGACTGCCCACTGTGCCGATGCTGAACCGAGGGTCAGGTTGATGATGCCGCACATTAAGATAAAGGCGAAGAACAGCATAGGACCGGTCAAACCGATACTTTGCAGGAAGTCAGCGCCGCCTACTGCAATCACCTGACCGAAGTTGGTCCACTTGAACAGGGCCACGAACTGCGCGGCAAAGAACACCAGCACGATGTAAAGTCCCATGGCACTGATGGACTTTGCCATGGCATCAATCACATCACGATCGTTTTTCATCGTGCCGACAGTTTTGCCGTACACAAAGCCCGGGATAGCAAAGAACACCAGAATGAATGCCACGATGCCTTTCAGGAACGGAGAGCCTGCTACGGCACCGGTTTCAGGATGACGCAGAATGCCCCATTCTGGCACGATGGTCAGGGCCAGGATGGCGGACACTGCGAGTGCTGCGATACCGGCGTTGCGCATCCCGCGCTTCTCAAGATCTGTGACCTTGCCAGCAGCCTGGGCTTCAAAGTCTTCTGCTGCCATTGACTGGTCATAGTTGCCCAGTTTTGGCTCAACGATTTTCTCAGTGACCCATGCACCAAGGATGGTGATCAGAAAGGTTGAAGCGAACATGAAATACCAGTTTGCCTCGGGGCCGACAACATAGCCTGGCTCAATCATCTGGGCTGGGGTTTCGGTAATACCTGACAGCAGCGGGTCGACCGTACCCAGCAACAGGTTTGCTGAGTAGCCACCGGACACACCGGCAAATGCAGCTGCCAGACCGGCTAATGGGTGTCGGCCCAGTGAGTGGAAAATCATTGCTGCCAGCGGGATAAGTACTACATAACCGAGCTCAGAGGCGGTGTTAGAGACGATACCGGCGAACACCACTGTCAGGGTCACCATGCGCGCAGATGCCCCCATGACCATAGAGCGCATGGTGGCAGACAGCAGGCCAGAGTGCTCAGCGATGGCGACACCCATCATGGCAACCAGTACGGTACCCAGAGGGGCAAAGCCAGTGAAATTTTTCACCAGGTTGGTCACAATCAGCTGAACGCCTTCTGCGTTAAGCAGGCTGTTGACATAAATCATGCCATCCGCTGCACGGCCAGCTGCGCCTTCCGGGCGTGGATCAGTCACTGACAGGCCAAAGTAGCCGGCGATGCCTGATGCGAAGAAAATGATCACACAAAGCAGGGCAAACAGGGTCACCGGGTGTGGCAGAAGGTTACCGAGGAATTCAACGGTATCAAGAAAACGGGAAAAAAGTGTCTTACTTTGCTTCCGTTGGGGGTGTTGTTGCGAAGCTGATGACTGCATCAGATCCTCCATGTTTTACAACTGTCCATTTTTGATTGATAAGCATCCTAGGTCATAAAAACGCAACAAAGCAATACTTGATGCTATTTAAGTGATCTTTATTGGCGATAAAATTTAAATATTAATTAACAACCGGCATTTAGTATTGTTTGCTTTCTGCTCATATTGATGAAAATATCATCGTCAGGTGGGGTTGGAGTGATACATATGGGATCGAACGTACGATGAATGGGGAAATTCAGAAAAAAGTCTTTTATATCGAACTGTTGCGAGTTGTAGCTGCGTTTGCCGTTGTTGCTATCCATGTGCTTGGGCCTTATCGCTTCCTAATGGGGGAAACGCCCGACGCAGATTGGGTTTCCGCCATTGCCATTAATGGCGCAAGCCGTTGGGCCGTCCCGGTTTTTATCATGATCACAGGTGCATTATTGCTTTCAGACACACGCCCTTTTTCGGTGAAGTACTTTGTCCAGCGGCGGGTAATGAAGGTCTTGTTACCGTTTGTTGCGTGGTCGGTTTTTTACGCAGTGCTGGCGGGAATATCGTTACAAAATGTAAATTGGTCAGAAACCATACAGCGTCTCATCGCGTTTCCTGTTGAAGAAACCTACTATCATCTGGGTTTTTTCTATTACTTTATTCCGCTTTATTTTCTGGTTCCCCTATTACGTCCTGTTGCCCAGCGGGAAGATTCTGGGTTGCTTTACGCTTTACTCGGCAGCTGGCTGGTACTTTGCGCGGCGAGACTGATGGGAATGTCACTGGGGTGGGTCGAGGATCTGGTGTTGTATGGCGGTTATCTGCTGCTGGGGTTTGTGCTCCACCAAAGCAAACTGCCGCTGAAGTGGCTGTTGTTTTTGGGGGGGCTGGCCTTGGTGGCTACCGAGTACACGGCGATTTCTGAAAGTGTCTCAAAAAACCGATACACAAATGCAGGCTGGTTTTCCTATAAGACACTGAATACGGTCTTGATTGCAGCCATGGTGTTCAGGCTTTGTCAGGGCTGGGCATCGCATATATCAGGTGCTGCCCAGTGCACAGTGACCCACATCAGCCGACATTCACTGGGCATTTATCTGGTACATCCGTTGATTTTGTGGCCAGTGAGGGAGCTCGCTTTTATGCCATCCATGGCCTGGCTGACCATTCCGCTGATGACACTGGCTGTGTTTGGGCTGTCTTACATCGTGAGTGTGGGGCTGTCGAAGTCACGTTTCACCGCATGGCTGGTGCCATAAACCAGTAAGGAGTCAGTGGCGCTGCATTTTGGCAAAGTGGACAAACTGGGCGCCGCGATAAGTCAAGGTGCCGTAATCACCTGGGTGCAGAGCATGGTAGTAGTGGATCCCGACCTGGAATTCGCGTTTGGGGCCACCTTCCATTGGTTCTACATAGATCCAGTATTCTTCAGGATCTTGATGCTGCTGCGGGTTGGGGATCGCGACGGCCTGCTTATCAAGAATACGGATATCAATCGTCCGTTCTTCAGCGACTTGTCCTATCAGGTGCTTTTGCATGGTCAGTACAAAGTAAACGCCCGCTATCACCGCCAAGGCGCCTACAAGTAATAACAGTGAAACTGGCACGGCTCTCTCCTTTTCTCCGGTCAACCACATTCCAACGCGCTGGAATGTGGCAGGGATACAGTCGGCAAAGTCTACTTCACACACGGTTTCTACAAACCCAGCGGACGGAAATTTCGTGATCCACTGCACTTATACAGCGCAGGGATGGCGCTAACGTTAGTTAAAGTGCATTCTCACTTTTGGTGTTATGACGTAATCTAATGTCATGGAACGCATTGCATGCAAAGAGAAAGGAGGCCCTCATGGAGGATATTGCCATTGTCGTGAGACAAAGTCGGCGCCTGGAACGGCTTCTCAAAGAGCATTACCACGCCAAGGGGCGGGGGTTACACGAGTTGGTGAGCAGTTGTCAGGAGCGTCTGCCACATGATGTGATTGCCAAACTGCGCTTTATTGCCACGGTGCGCAATAAAGCCGTGCATGAAGACGGTTATGAGGTCGATGATATGCGCGGTTTTATGAGCGCGTGTAAACAGTGTGAAAAAGAGCTGTTGCCGCGTAGTAGCCGGACCATGTGGCGGATTGCCCTGTTTCTCATCTTTGCGGTCACGGCCGGGGCGGTGTGGTTTTACGTAGAGAACTGGCGCCATATTGTTGGCCAATAACATGAAATGAAACACGGTTCTCCATGATTTTTCTTTTTATCGATACTGAGCGTAACACATTAAAATACCCAGTTTTTTAAGCAGGCCGTGCAGAGGGGCTGGCGTGTTTTTTCTGCCTTGTTCGCTTTCTGAGAGGTAGGCAGTAGACTTTCCATCTTGCATCTCTAGACTTGGTTGGCTCGCAGTTTAGAGGAACACATCATGTTGAGTTGGGTTGCCGTCTGTTTTTCCGGCTTACTGCATATCAATGCGGCTTACAAAGGGCCACAATGGCAGTTCTACCTGTTCAAACCACTGACCATCGCGCTGATGATTACTATTGCGGTGATGAGCGGAGAGAGCAACATTTATACCCACCTTATTCTTGCCGGGTTGGTATTTTCCCTGCTGGGAGATGTCTTTTTGATGTTGCCTAAAGACCGTTTTGTTCCCGGTCTTATCAGTTTTCTGGTCGCCCATATCCTTTACAGCATCGCTTTTTGGCAACAGTTTGAGGGGCCGATGGTCTGGTGGTTACCCTCCCTGATTGGTGCTGCAAGTGTGATTATTTTCCTGCTGCTGCTTCCCAACCTCGGCACCTTGCTGATCCCGGTGGGTCTTTACATCGCTGTGATTGCCCAAATGGCCTGGGGCGCGGGTGAATTTTGGATGAATGCCCAGTCGCAAGCGGCGGCCCATGCTTTCGGGGGCGCGCTGCTGTTTATGGTGTCAGATACCGTGTTGGCGTTTGACCGTTTTAAAGGTCCGTTCAGGACATCGGTACTGCTGATCATGAGTACCTACTTCTGTGCCCAGGGACTGATCACGCTTTCCGTATTGTTATAGGAGCCTTATATGTCGTGGGTACAAGTGTATAGCGCCAGTAATTCACTTGAGGCACACAGTTTGAAAGGCATGCTGGAGAGCATGGGGATTGAGGTGGTTCTGAAAGGGGAATCCCTTGCCAGTGCGACGGGAGAGCTGCCGGCCGATGTGATTGCGGTGACGTTATGGGTTGAAGAGTTGCGAGAGAAGAAAGCCTTGGCGGCATTGAAAGAGTACGAAGCGCAGGGGGATACAATCTGGTTTTGTTCAGGTTGTGGTGAAGAGAACGGGGGAAGTTTTGAACTATGCTGGCAGTGCGGCTCACCCCACAATGGATCGAAACCTTAACTAAAAGCACAATAAGCTTTGCGCCATATCAAGTTGTTACCAGCGAAGCTGTGATTTGATATGTGCGTTTTTTCACCGAGCGGAGCTAACATGTCTGCATCTATTCATGTCCACGAGATCTTAAATCATCTCAAGCAGCAACCTATGTCTGAACAGGCGCTAGCGCACTGGGTTGAGAGTCAATGGGGCACTGAAGCATGTTTTCACACCTGCAGCCGGCAAGCGCTTTCCTTCAGTGAAGTGCTCACGTTTTTGCATCGCCGCAAAAAAATCGTTGAAGAGATGGGCACTCTTTCCGTTAATGAAGCGCGGGTTTGTAACCACTAAGGCTGTTTAATCGACCAGAGGCCTTTGTCACTCTGGTCGAACATGTTATTGACTGACCATATACTTACGGCGAATATCGAGCAGGGCAAAAATGCCAAACAGCAGGATTGACCACTTTTCCCATTTCGTCATAGTGATTTTGTCACCGAAGGCACCGATAAAAATCAGCATCTGCAGGCCGTGCATACAGAATAGAAAGGCGGTCATGATATAAAGCGCCATCGCGGCGACCCCGGGAAAGGGGTGGACGATATTGGCGATCAGGACAAACCAGACAAAGCCGATGGCCGCTTTTGCTAACAGGATGAGTGCTTTCATTTTTCCTCTCTTTGATACAGCCGGAAACTGACTTGTCCGGCATGCTTTTCCTTAACCATGTCCCAGTGCGCCGGCACGACCGGTTGTCCCAGCTCTTTCTCTGCCTCAATGTAGACCAGCGCGTTGTGGCTTAGCCACCCATTGTGTTCAAGTTTGTTGATCACATCACCCAGTAAGTCTTTGCGAAATGGCGGGTCGATAAAGACCACGTCAAACGGCTGCCCCTGATTGGAAAGATAGGTCAGGGCATCGGTATTGTGCACCGTGGCGTTATCTGCTTTCAGGGTGTTGAGATTCTGGCTGATTTGTGTCGCTGCGCCTTTATCCAGCTCCAGCAAAGTGACGTGTCCGGCGTGGCGGGATAAGGCTTCGAGGCCTAGCCCACCGCTGCCTGCGAAAACATCCAGACAGTGTGCCTCATAAAGATCGGCTGCCAGCCAGTTGAAGACCGTTTCTTTGACGCGGTCTGTGGTCGGGCGCAAGCCTTCCACGTTCTTTACCGGCAGCTTACGGCCTCGCCATTTGCCGGAAATGATGCGGACAAAACCGGTGCCGCCTCCTGTATTGGCCGTTGAAGCGTGTCTGCGACCCATGTTCCGGTTCGCAGGGTTTTTAGGGTTACGTCTTACCATAGATTTTTTGACCGCTAAGAAGGTGTTAGACTATACGCTTTCGGTAATGGCACTGCATTTCCCCCAATCTTATTCAGTTAGTCAGCGACGTCAGGGCTTTCGGCTCTTTTCGCCGGAGTGGCTGCGTCGATAGGGTATGCATGTTTCGCCGTTACACCACTGCGCTCGCTGGGGCGCAGTGTTCACAGTTTCTAGATCAGCTCGTGGTTACCGGGCTGATTGTACCAATCAAGCTTTAGGATTTGCCAATGGCAGAAAAAAAGAAACGCGGATTTATGTCCTGGCTGGGTTTCGGCCGAAAAAATGACGAACAAGAAGAACAGCGAAAAGCCGAAGAAGCACGCTTAGAAGCAGAAGCTAAAGCCCGCGCTGAAGAAGAAGCCCGCCAGCAGGCTGAGGCAGAAGCCAAGGCCCGCGCTGAAGAGGAAGCCCGCCAGCAGGCTGAGGCAGAAGCCAAGGCCCGCGCTGAAGAGGAAGCCCGCCAGAAGGCAGAGGCAGAAGCTAAGGCCCGCGCTGAAGAGGAAGCCCGCCAGCAGGCAGAGGCAGAAGCCAAGGCCCGCGCTGAAGAGGAAGCCCGCCAGAAGGCAGAGGCAGAAGCTAAGGCCCGCGCTGAAGAGGAAGCCCGCCAGCAGGCAGAGGCAGAAGCTAAGGCCCGCGCTGAAGAGGAAGCCCGTCAGCAGGCAGAGGCAGAATCCAAAGCCCGCGCTGAAGAGGAAGCCCGCCAGCAGGCAGAAGCAGAAGCCAAAGCGGCAGAAGAAGCTGCACGCCTTGCGGCTGAAAAACCAGCACAGGCTGAGCAGGAAAAACCGAAAAAAGAAGGTTTCTTTGCCCGCCTGAAACGTGGTCTGCAGAAAACCAAAGCCAATCTGGGCGCGGGTTTCTTCGGTTTGTTCAGCGGTAAGAAAATTGATGATGAGCTGTTTGAAGAGCTGGAAGAGCAGCTGCTGATTGCCGATGTGGGCATGGAGACCACCACTAAGATCATCGACAGCCTCACCGACAAAGCATCACGCAAAGAGTTGAAAGACGGTGAAGCACTGTACGGCATCCTCAAGCAAGAGATGGCAGATATCCTGAGTAAGGTGGAAAAGCCGCTGGACGTTGAGAAAAAAGATGGCCCCTTTGTCATCTTGATGGTTGGCGTCAACGGCGTGGGTAAAACCACCACCATAGGTAAGCTTGCCAAGCAATTTCAGCAGCAGGGCAAATCAGTCATGCTGGCGGCAGGTGACACTTTCCGCGCAGCCGCAGTCGAACAGCTGCAAGTTTGGGGTGATCGCAATAACGTTCCTGTGATTGCACAGCACACAGGTGCGGACAGTGCATCAGTGATCTATGACGCGATTGAAGCTGCAAAAGCACGTAATGTAGACGTAGTGATTGCTGATACTGCGGGTCGCTTGCAAAACAAAGCTAACCTGATGGAAGAGCTCAAGAAAATCGTCCGCGTGATGAAAAAGCTAGACGAAAATGCGCCGCATGAAATCATGCTGACCATTGATGCAGGCACAGGCCAAAATGCGATCAGCCAGGCGCGTCTGTTTAACGATATCGCCCCACTTTCCGGTATCACGTTGACCAAACTGGACGGAACGGCGAAAGGTGGCGTGATCTTCGCGGTGGCAGATCAGTTCAATATCCCAATCCGCTTTATCGGCGTGGGTGAAGGCATCGACGACTTGCGTCCGTTCGTTGCGGAAGACTTTATCGAAGCTCTGTTTAGTCGGGAGGACTGATAGACGTGATTCAATTTCAGCAGGTAAGCAAAGCCTACCGTGGTGGGCAACAAGCACTACAGAAAGTGAGTTTTCACTTACCCAAGGGGGACATGGCATTTTTGACCGGTCACTCAGGGGCAGGGAAAAGCACCCTGCTGAAATTACTGTGTGCGATTGAGCGGCCAAGCGACGGACAAATACTGTTTAATGACCATGACATCTCACGTATTGCGCGAAAAGACATTCCTTTTCTGCGCCGCCATATCGGCGTGATTTTTCAGGATCACAAACTCCTGATGGACCGCAGCGTGTTCGATAACGTGGCCTTACCATTGCGCATTGAACAGGCCAGTGAAAACGACATCAAAAAACGTGTTTCCGCGGCGCTGGATAAAGTGGGCTTGCTGGATAAAGCGGCATGTTTGCCTATTCAGCTTTCCGGTGGTGAGCAGCAGCGCGTCGGCATAGCCCGTGCGGTGGTTAACCGCCCAATGGTGCTGGTGGCTGACGAGCCAACCGGTAATCTGGATGCTGATCTGTCTGCGCAAATCATGGAGCTGTTTCGTCAGTTCAATCAGGTCGGCGTGACAGTCTTGATGGCGACTCACGATACATCGCTACTCAACCGTTACGATATGCGGCGGTTTGAACTCAATCAGGGGCATTTGTCAGAGGTGGTTCGTGACTAATTTTATTTCCGTGCATAAACAACAGGGTAGTCAGGCACTCCGCGATTTACTGGCGAAGCCGTTGGGCAACCTGTTGACGGTTCTTGCACTGGCATTCTCACTCGCTTTACCTGCCACCCTGTTTATGCTGGCAAAAAACGTCATGTTGGTGACGCAAGAGTGGCAGGCTCCAAACCAACTGACGGTGTACCTCAATCCGGTGTCAGAAGATCGCGCTGAGGCATTTGGCAAAACGCTGGCCGGTTGGCCGGACGTGGCGACCGCTGAGTATATTTCGCCGGAACAGGGACTCACTGAGCTTCGACAGATTCAGGGTTTTGAAGAAGCGGTCAGCCTGTTGGATGAAAACCCGTTGCCGGCGGTGGTGGTGTTGACGCCATCCTCTGACCGGGCAGAGGATGTGACTGCGCTGGCGGCCAGATTGCGCGCCGCTCCTGAAGTAGAAGAAGTGCGTCTTGACAGTGACTGGTTGCAGCGCCTTTCTGCGATTGAATCCCTGGTGCTGACATTAACCTGGGTGTTTTCCGGTCTGATGTTAATGGCCGTATTTCTCATTATTGGGAATACCCTGCGTTTGCAAGTCCTGAGCCAAAAAGAAGAAATTCAGGTCATGAAGCTGGTTGGTGCGACGGACAGCTATATCCTGCGTCCGTACCTTTATACCGGTGTGTGGCTGGCACTGGCTGGGGCACTGGTGGCCTGGATCGTCGCCACGATCAACAGCCTGCTTTTGGATGCTGCCGTCGCGAAATTGGCTACACTGTATGACAGTGGTTTCCGCCTGGCGGGTCTCAGCCTGGATGAAGGTTTGATTCTGTTGATGGTGGCGGGCTTGATAGGGCTTCTGGCTGCAAAGCTTGCAGCCACAAAACATTTACGGGAAATTGAACCTGTTTAATAAATAAAGGTCACAAAAGGGTACCTACTTGCAGTTTTTTTGAACTTAAGTAGAGTATGGCAGTTGCCCTGAGGACAACACAATCTTCGATACATTCGAAAAGAGGTGAAAATGACAGCAGAGATGCATGCACTGGCCCCCATCTCCCAGGATAGTATGGACAGCTATCTACAGCAGGTAAACAGCTACCCAATGTTGACCGCTGATGAGGAGCGTGAGCTGGCAGAACGTCTGCACTACGAAGAAGACCTGGATGCGGCGAAAAGCCTGATCCTGTCTCACCTGCGCTTTGTTGTTCATATTGCCCGTGGTTATTCCGGTTACGGTTTGCCAATCTCTGATCTTGTGCAGGAAGGGAATATCGGCCTGATGAAGGCGGTAAAACGCTTCAACCCGGAAGTGGGTGTGCGTTTGGTGTCTTTTGCGGTTCACTGGATCAAAGCCGAAATCCACGAGTACGTGTTGCGTAACTGGCGTATCGTGAAAGTCGCGACCACCAAAGCTCAGCGTAAGCTGTTCTTCAATCTGCGAAAATCGAAAAAACGTCTGGGCTGGTTCAATGCCGAAGAAGTGAATATGGTTGCAGAGCAGTTGGGCGTTGATGCAGCAGAAGTGCGTGAGATGGAATCTCGTCTTGCTGCGCAGGATGCAGGGTTTGATGCTGGCGTCGGTGATGACGAGCGCGAAGGTGGTGCAGTTGCACCGGTTTTCTATCTGGAAGACAAAAGCTCAGATATTGCCACCAACCTGGAATCCCAAAATTGGGAGGACCATACCAATCGTCGTCTGGCGCAAGCCATGTCGGGGCTTGATGCACGTAGCCAGCACATTATCCGTTCACGCTGGCTGGATGATGACAATAAGGTGACCTTGCAGGAGCTGGCTGATCATTATCAGGTCTCAGCAGAGCGTATCCGTCAGCTTGAAAAGAATGCGATGCGTAAATTAAAAGATGCTGTGGGTGATGCCCTGTAATCGCCCGTTATCGAGACAGAAACCGGCCACGTGCCGGTTTTTTTGTCTCTGTTAATTCGTCAATATGCTCCTCCGGGAAATGTTTTCCACAGCTTTATTACGATCAACACTACATATTGTGGATCCTTCTTCATCAAGCTACTTTATCAACGCAATCCACAGTTTTTTCCACAGGTGGTGAAAGTTCATACAAATCCCTTAAAATCTCTATGGCCTGGTGAAGAAAAAAGTCATGTACAATGCCGGTTTTACGTGTCTTTGCGGGCCTTTCGACAGGGATACGTTGATTTATCTGGTTTAACGGGAGTGGAATAACCCATGGAACAATTTGCGCATATCTCTGTGACGGACGCGTTGGCGATGCTGGAAAGTGACGATCATCACGCTGTGATGGTGGATATCCGAGATCCTCAGTCATTTCAGCTATCTCATCCACAGGGGGCATTCCACCTTACCAATGATACTATTGTTGAGTTCATGAATGAGGTTGATTTCGAGCAGCCTGTGCTGGTGATGTGTTATCACGGCGTCAGCAGCCAAGGGGCGGCGCAATATTTGATCAATCAAGGTTTTGAGCAAGTGTACAGTGTGGATGGAGGGTTTGAGGCCTGGCGCCGACAGGCCCTCCCGGTGGCATCGGGCATCTGATTGCGAATAACGAAGAGGTACTATGATAAGGCTGACTGCGCTTTCCAATCCCAGGGCCGCACAGGCGTTTATTGATTATATGGCATCACGGAACATTGCGATTCACATGATGCCGGAAGGGGAAGGCCAGTTTGCCTTGTGGCTGGCTGACAGCCAGCACCAGGTTGAAGCAGAAGCGGAGCTTGATGTTTTCCTGCAAAATCCTATGGCTGAAAGATATCAGGCTGCCTCGTGGGAGATGGCAGAAAGCCGTACTGCCCAATTTTTCTACCCACGCCAGGGATTGCTGGCGTCACTGAAACAAAACGCAGGTCCGTTTACGCTGACCGTGATGGTGATTTGTATCGTGGTGTATGCCGGGCTGACGCTGGGCTTGGGTAACGATGTATTTTCGCTGCTGCACTTCCCGGCAACAGAGGCGCAGCAATGGCAGCTCTGGCGCCTGTTTTCCCATGCGCTGCTCCATTTTTCTGCCACCCATATCGTGTTTAACCTGCTGTGGTGGTGGGTACTTGGCGGCAAAATTGAGCAACACAGTGGCAGCACCAAGTTGCTATCACTGTTTCTCCTTACTTCCCTCTTTTCCGGTCTTGGCCAGTATGTTTTCGATGGGCCTGCGTTCGGCGGTATGTCCGGGGTAGTCTATGCGCTGCTGGGTTATCTGTGGTTAATGGGCACACTCGCGCCGGATCGTGGGCTTTCTATTGAACCGGCTTACGTTGGCTTTATGCTGCTTTGGCTGGTGGTGGGCTTTTTCGAACCGTTTGGTATGGCGATTGCCAACATGGCGCACCTATTTGGTTTGGTGTCCGGCTGTGCGCTTGGCTTCATCGACGCCAAATTGAGACACCTACGCTAACCTTGCTCACCCCTTGTGTACGCCGGATTGGCATTCCCAGTGTAGCCACGTAAACTGTGAGCAGTTTTTACTTTTGCGCAGGGGATGCCGTGAAACAAACATTACGTCACCGGGAAATACTCGATCTTGTCCGAAGCAAGGGTTACGTCAGTACTGATGATCTGGTGGCCCACTTCGATGTCAGCCCCCAAACCATCCGTCGCGATCTCAATGAGCTGGCGGCAGAAAACAAAATTCGCCGCCAGCATGGCGGGGCAACCATTCCCTCCAGCTCTGTGAATACCGCCTATGATGCCCGTAAGGTAATGCAGCTGGATGCCAAAAACCGTTTGGCACAAGCGCTGGTGGCACACATTCCTGATGGCGCCACCCTGTTTATTGATATTGGCACCACCCCTGAAGCGGTGGCCCGCGCTTTGTTGAATCATCAGGATTTGCGTATTGTGACCAATAACCTCAACGCTGCCAGTATCCTGATGGTGAAAGAAGATTTCCGTATCATCATGGCGGGTGGGGAAGTACGTAACCGTGATGGTGGGATCATAGGGGAAGCGACGCTGGATTTTGTCTCCCAGTTCCGTCTCGACTTCGGCATTCTCGGGATCAGCGGTATCGACCACGATGGCAGTCTGCTTGACTTTGACTACCACGAAGTACGGGTAAAGCAGGCGATCATGCAAAACAGCCGCTCTGTGATGCTGGCGGTTGACCATACTAAATTTGGCCGCAACGCCATGGTCAATGTCGGTGACATCGCACAAATTGATATGTTGTTCACCAATGCCCCATTGCCAGAGCCGTTGCAGGCCAGAATGCAAGAGCTTGAAACCTTGGTGGAAATGGTCGAATGAATACTCTTTCTGTTACCGAAACCGCCGTATGGCGGTTTTTTTGTCCCTATTTTGAACAAATTTTCACTATTTAGCCATTGGGATTGTGAAATATTTGTACTAAAATGCTCGGAAACGAAAATCAAATGTTCGTATGAGCGTGAGGGTAAAATGAATCAGGTCAGGGAACAGGAAAACCACAACCAAAACAATCATCATGATGACGTGCTTGATGTCATTGTGGTGGGTGGCGGGATCAACGGTGCGGGTATTGCGGCAGATGCGGCGGGGCGGGGGCTGAAAGTCGGCCTTTATGAGGCCGCAGACTTTGCATCGGCAACCTCGTCGGCCAGTTCCAAACTGATCCATGGTGGCTTGCGCTATCTTGAGCACTATGAATTCCGCCTGGTGAGTGAAGCGCTTGCTGAACGTGAAGTGCTACTCAAAAAAGCCCCGTTCCTTGCCTGGCCGATGCGCTTTCGCTTACCACACCGTCCGCACCTGCGACCAGCCTGGATGATCCGTATCGGGCTGTTTCTCTACGACCACCTTGGCAAACGGACAACGCTCCCTGCCAGTAAAGGGATTCGCTTTGGTGACAGCTCGGTACTGAAAACGGATATCACAAAAGGGTTTGAATACTCTGACTGCTGGGTCGATGATGCGCGCCTGGTGATGTTGAATGTGATGGATGCAGCTGAGCGCGGCGCCGAGGTACGTAACCGCTGTAAGGTGGTAAAAGCCAAGCGTCAGGGAGGTCTGTGGTACGTAGAAATCCAGGACACCCTGACCGGCGAAATCCTGACCCGCAACGCCAAAGTACTGGTGAATGCGGCCGGTCCCTGGGTGAAAGCCTTTTATGATGAAAGCACCTCGCTGACATCTCCCCGTGGCATTCGCCTTATCAAAGGTAGCCATATTGTGGTGCCTCGTGTCCACAGTGAAGATGCTGCATACATTTTGCAAAATGAAGACGGGCGTATTGTGTTTGTGTTGCCCTACCTTGACCGTTTCTCAATCATTGGCACCACAGACGTGGAATACAAAGGTGACCCGCGTGATGTCGCCATTGAGCAGCAAGAGATTGACTATATCCTGTCGGTGTACAACCAGCATTTCAAGCGCCCGTTAAGCCATGACGATGTGGTATGGACTTACAGTGGTGTGCGTCCGCTCTGCGATGATGAATCAGACTCTCCGCAAGCGATTACCCGTGACTACACCCTGGATTTGGATGACAACGGCGGCGATGCGCCAATGCTCTCTATTTTCGGCGGCAAGCTGACCACATATCGCAAACTTGCCCGTGCAGCCGTGAACAAACTCGCTCCTTTCTTCCCTGATATGGGGCCGGATTGGACGGCTGATCAGGTTTTGCCGGGCGGGGAGGGGATTGCCAGTTTTGATGATGTTCAGCAGCGCTTGAAACGTGAATACCCATGGATGGACGCATTCACCGCCCACCGTCTGGCAACCACCTATGGCAGCCGTGTCTGGGTGTGGTTAGACGGTGTAAAAACAGCGGCGGATCTGGGTGTCGATTTTGGTGAAGGGCTGACCCAGAAAGAGGTCGACTACCTGATGGCATCAGAATACGTGCAACGTGCAGAAGATCTGTTGTGGCGACGTACCAAGCTGGGGCTGTATCTTAATAACGCCCAGCAATCGACGCTGTCAGATTACATTGCCCGCAGCTTGCAGAAGGAAGATGAGGCGGTCACAGCTTAAATTGACGGCGTAGACAAACACGCAAGGCGGCTTTTGGGCCGCCTTTGCTATCGGGTTCACTTACTGGTAGAGGTATTTAGTAAACAACAGGTCGGTCAGCACTTTCTGGTTGGTTTCGGCGAGCAGCATCGCATTTACCTTATCCAGACACGCTTTACGGATCGATTCCCTGCCGGACAGTGATTTGATCCGGACTTCGTTTTCCTGACTTAGCATTTCAATAATGGCATCGCGGATCAGCGGCTGGTGATATTCCAGCATCTGGAGCAACGATGGATCATCCACCATCAGGTCAACCCGGACATTAATAAACCCGAGTTTGCGGCCTTCCGTAATAAAGTTAGTGGTTATCTCTGGCTCAAGCGTAAAATAGCTGAACTGTGTGTCATTCCCTTCCTCACTTGCCATTGAAGGGAAGGTGACCAGCAGAGACAATATTAAGGCGAAAACCGCCGTGATATTTTTTTTCATGGTTTTTGTCAAACCCCGGATTTCGTCAATCTCTTATGGTAGTTTAGCTGCGCGTCAGAAGACACAGCTGTGTACAATAGCGCACTGCTAATACTAAACACTATTGGCCTATTCGGCGAAGGTTTTGTGTTTTTTTTGCTCTTTTGCTCAGGATAACATGTCAAAATTCAAGGAATTACACTTGCAAGCTCTCATGGATGCAGCTTGGGAGGAGCCGGAATGGCAACGGCTTGAAGCATCCCCAGTGGGGTCGTGGCTGCTTGAGCGCCACTCCATGACAGAACGGCTGAAAGCACATTGTCGCACCCTGACGGTCGAGCTGCTGGGCCTGCATGAAATCGAACAATCAGCCTTGTCTGACAATGAAAGCACCCTGCTGGGTGATCAAGCCTGTATGGTACGTGAAGTGGTGTTGTCGGGAGATGGCAAAGCTTGGTTGTGCGCCCGCACGTTAGTGCCCAAGTCAACGCTGACGGAGAAAGAACAGGATATTGCGGAGCTAGGCGCTGTGCCCCTTGGGCAGCGTGTCTTTAACCAGGCGAATGCAAGGCGCGATGCGATTGAAGTGGCGACCGTAATGGTGGAAGGCCAACCGCTGCTGGCGCGCCGCTCGCGTTTGTGGGTTAACGAAAAACCTATGCTGGTTTCTGAGTTGTTTTTACCTCACGCCCCGGTATATCAGGAGGAAGGCTAAATGGATGCGGCCAAGGCGAAAGCGTATTGGCAATTAACACGCATGGACAGGCCTATCGGCAGTTTGCTGTTGCTCTGGCCAACGCTGTGGGCATTGTTTCTGGCTGCTGACGGGTTACCGGACCTGCATGTTCTGGTGGTGTTTGTGTTGGGCGTTGTCATGATGCGCGCAGCCGGTTGCGTGATTAACGACTATGCTGACCGCAATTTTGATGGCCATGTAAAACGCACCAAGGCTAGGCCTTTGCCTTCCGGTCTGGTGACGGCAAAAGAAGCGTTGGCCCTGTTTGGGCTGTTGGTGCTCGGTGCCTTCCTGCTGGTATTGACGCTTGACCCGCTGACCATCAAATTGTCCGTGGTGGCGGTGTTACTGGCATCGGTATACCCCTTTATGAAGCGTTACACCCACATGCCGCAACTGGTGCTGGGCATGGCGTTCAGCTGGGCGATCCCCATGGTCTATGCGGCGCAGTCCGGTGAATTACCGCCTGTGGCCTGGATGCTGTTTCTGGCCAACGTCGCCTGGACCGTGGCCTATGACACCCTGTATGCCATGGTTGACCGTGATGATGACCTGAAAATCGGTATTAAGTCATCCGCCATCTTGTTTGGCCGCTTTGACAAGATTGCCGTGGGCATCCTGCAACTGGTCACTGTTTTGCTTTTGGTACTGGTAGGCGACCTCTGTGGGCTTTCTGCGATCTACTACTGGTTCCTGCTGGCGGCTTCCACGCTGTTTGTCTATCAGCAGTGGCTGGCACGCGGTCGCGAGCGTGACCCCTGTTTTAAAGCCTTCCTGAACAATAACTATGTCGGCATGCTGGTATTTATAGGTATAGCGCTGGCTGTTTTGTTCAAGTAATCCACGTTCAAAGCCAAAAAACTCGCCACTTAGGCGAGTTTTTTGTTTCCGGGAGATGTTCAGTTTTCTGAGGACTGGTTCAGGATAGCCTGGATAGTCAGTTGCACGTCCGGCGAGATCAGGCCGAAGACGCATTCACGCAGCGCTTCAATCCGCTCTGCACAGGCATGGTCGTCATCATTCAGGTAACCTTCTTCTCTTAAGGAATTCAGCAAGGTGCTGAATACGCCCTTGTCAAAAAACTCCGGTGCATTGATACCGTGCAGGCGGCTCAGGCGCTGTGCCATCATCTGGCTTTGTTGTTCCAGATCTGACTTGGAGGCATCTGGCTCATGGCTGAACAGAGTCAGGGTGATGGCATAACGTTGCAGGGTTTCGGTAATGGTGCGTCCCAATAACTGAAGCTGGGTCAGCTTGGCGTTGTTGCAGCTGATGGTGTCACCGTCGAGGGTGATCAGTGACTGGCGTGCCATTTCAGTCAGGATCGCATCGATGTAGTTTTCCAGCGTCGCCTCATCAAAGCTCATAAACAATTCGGCTTTGAGTAGTGGGTAAAGCTTACGAACGGCATCCATCAGGTTTTCACGGGAAACACTGTTATTGAACACCAGCGTTTGCGCGATAAGTGATGGCAGCGCAAACAGGTGAATGATGTTATTGCGGTAGAAGGTCATCAGGATTGCCTGCTGGCGATCGAGCGAAATCACTTCGCCCAGCGAGTCTTTCTCAACCACGAATTTGTTCAGGGTCAGCGCATGCTCAACCAGCTCCTGTGCTGACTCTGACGGCACCGTACTGGTTGCTGAATATGGTACCTGACGCAGCAGTTCGAGGTAAATCGTCAGCTGTTCTTCCAGTGTTTCCCGGCTCAGTGCACGCTGTCGGGACGCCAGCAATGCAGTGGTGCACAGGGTCAGGGCGTTGGCTGCGGCAGCATCGTTGATCTTGGTCATCATATGCTCGGCAAGCTCATTGACCACGGGATTCAGCCAGTTCGGACGCTGTGGCTCAATGGGGTTGATGTCTTTTTGCCACTCTGGGACTTTTTCGTTCAGGAAGTGGTTCACCGTGATAGGCTCACCAAAGTTGACATAACCCTTGCCGTAGTTGCGCAGTTTGCGAACAATCCCCAGTACCTGACCGAAGCTTTCTTTCTCCTTGCGCTTGCCTTGCAGCTCCTTGGCATAGGTGCTTACTTCCATTACGTGCTCGTAACCGATGTACACCGGTACCAGGGTGACCGGGCGTTTCAGGCCGCGCAACATAGCCTGGATGGTCATTGCCAGCATGCCGGTTTTGGCCGGCAGCAGACGGCCGGTACGCGAGCGCCCACCTTCAGAGAAATATTCCACGGAGTAGCCTTTGGCAAACAGCTCTGCCAGGTATTCACGGAACACGGTGGAGTAGAGGCGGTTGCCCTTAAACGTACGGCGCAGGAAAAACGCACCGCCACGACGGAAAATCGGGCCGGCCGGGAAGAAGTTCAGGTTAACACCCGCAGCAATGTGCGGTGGCACCAGTCCTTCTTTATACAGCACGTAGGACAGCAGCAGGTAGTCCATGTGCGAACGGTGGCAAGGCACGTAGACAATCTCGTGTCCATCCTGCGCAAGCTTACGTACGCGTTCGGCGTTGTTGATATTCAGGCCCTGATACAGTTTGTTCCAAAGCCAGGTCAGGATGCGATCACCGTAGCGGATCAGGCTCGGTGAGAAGTCCGCCGCAATTTCTTCCATCATCTCGATGGCTTCTTTACGCACTTTTTCTACCGGCACATTGCGGCTTGCCGCTTCGTCCTGCACCGCTTTGTCGATAGCTTTCGATGCCAGCAGGCGTTTGAACAGCAGCTGGCGGTTGGGCAGGCCAGGGCCGGATGCGGCCATTTTCTGGCGCGAGAAATGGATTTTCGCTACCCGTGCCAGTTTGTTGGCAATCGTGGTGTCCGTGCCATGTTTGTCCGCCATGTAGCGCAGGGAAACGGCGTTACTCAGGCGTACCATGCTGTCACGGCCCAGGGTCAGGATGGTGTAAAACTTCTGGAAGGCATTCAGCGCTTGCAGGGCAGGGGCTGCCGGGCGTGACTCATTGCCGGGATCGCGGTTCCAGACGACAGATGCCGGCACCATCTGGATATCGAGTTCGCTATCGCGCTTGTGCAGTTCCAGCCATTCGGTGAACAGGGCAAGGGAATCTGCCGGTATCGGATCGCTGTCTTTAAAGATGCGCTTGCCTTCGGAGACAAACACATAACGTGGCAGGCTTTTTCCGCCAAGTTCAAGTGGCTCAAGCGGATCGGGCAGTCCCAGTTGCAGACAGCTGCTGCGTAGGGTCAGCAGATCGGTATGAGAGCGGAAAGGCAGTACGTAAACCATTGGACGGGTCAAATCCAGATCCAGCTGGTTTATAGGGTCTGACGGAATACTGATGGTTTTTACCAGCACCGACAGGGGTAAATTCAGTAACGTGTGATATATCGATTGGCAAGCAGACATCTGATCGCAGCCTCTTATATTTAATGCGTGGCAAGTCTAGCAGAAAACGTCCCCGAACTTGCAGGGAAATGACGTGGTTTGGCGTCATTATGTCAGCCCTGAGCCAGCATCTGTTTACTCAGGCAGTCAGAAAAAATGTGAACCCGGCAAGGTCTTTCTTACGCATTGGCGCAAAATCCGCCTTTTCAACCGGTTAAACACTGGATATACTCACAGTTAACTGTATAAAAAGACAGGTTCATAATATGAAGCCGTTAACCGCAAGACAACAGCAAGTCTTTGATTTAATCAAAGCAAAGATTGATGACACCGGTATGCCACCGACGCGTGCTGAGATCGCGAAAGAACTGGGGTTCCGCTCTGCCAATGCGGCTGAAGAACATTTAAAAGCACTGGCGCGTAAAGGTGTGCTGGAAATCGTACCCGGTGCGTCGCGCGGTATTCGCCTGCTAGTTGACACCGAGGCCGCCAAAGATGAGGAAGGGCTGCCCCTTATTGGCCGTGTGGCAGCGGGTGAGCCTATCCTGGCGCAAGAACACGTCGAAATGTATTATCAGGTCGATCCTAACCTGTTTAAACCCAATGCAGATTTCCTGTTGCGTGTCAGCGGCATGAGTATGAAAGACATCGGCATTTTGGATGGCGACCTGTTGGCAGTACACAAAACCCAGGAAGTACGTAATGGCCAGGTGGTGGTGGCGCGGGTTGAAGATGATGTGACGGTGAAGCGTCTGGAGCGTAAAGGTAATCAGGTGTTGCTGCATGCTGAAAATGAGGAGTTTGCTCCTATTGTGGTCGACTTGTCACAGCAACCGTTTACTATTGAGGGTATCGCAGTCGGTGTGATTCGCAACACGGACTGGATGTAACCTCCCGCCATTACGAGGTGGCAAGAATAGAAGGTGGCAAGAATAGAAAAAGGCAGCTTGGGACTGATGTCTCTGGCTGCTTTTCTTTTGTGTACTCCACGTGTGATATCGCTTTTTCTTTTATCCCTTCTTACCTTGCATGCTGTGTAACTAGGGTCAACAGACTCTAATAGAAAAACAACCATTTTCTTGATGTTTGGCTGAGTCATAAAACGTCTAATTGTCGCAAAATACAGCGTAAAAACATCGTAAATGAAACAGTTGTCTTCATCCCCTAAATTTGAGGTTGGCATCATATTTCTGGGTATTCTATTGTACAAACTTTGTTCTTCCCCGGTTCCTTGCCTAGCTTTAATTGTAAATGGATTGTTAATTGTTTTTTGTTTTTTAGCACCTGTTTACATCTTTCACTGCGAAGTGACTTTGAGGAGGAGACCGGTGAAGATTCGCCAACTTCTGTACGCGCTCGCAATTTTCTCTTCGTTGACAGCCCATGCTGCCAGCGAAGCATCCTCGTTTAACCTGACGCCCGGTGTGACAGAAATCAGTGGAAAGGTTTATGGCCTTCACATGACGATTTTGTGGATCTGTGTTGCCATCGGTGTGGTGGTGTTTGGCGTCATGTTCTGGGCCATTATTCATCACCGTAAGTCCAAAGGCGCTGTGGCAGCCAATTTCCATGAAAGCACCAAAGTGGAAATCCTTTGGACCCTGATCCCCTTTCTTATCCTTATCGGTATGGCGATACCGGCCACTAAGGTATTGCTGGCGATGGAAGACCCGTCTGATTCCGATCTGACCATCCAAATCACCGGTTCACAGTGGAAATGGCACTACCGCTATTTTGATCATGATGTCGAATTCTTTTCGTTGCTGGCAACGTCTGCTGCGCAAATTGATGGTGAAGCGACTAAACGGGAAGCTTACCTGCTGGAAGTCGATCGGCCGCTTGTAGTGCCAACCGGCAAGAAAGTACGTTTCCTCATTACTTCTGAAGATGTCATCCACTCTTGGTGGGTGCCGGATTTTGCAGTGAAGAAAGACGCCAATCCGGGCTTTATCAATGAGGCGTGGACCCGTATCGACAAACCCGGCATTTATCGCGGCCAGTGTGCAGAGCTTTGTGGCAAGGATCATGGCTTTATGCCGATTGTGGTGATCGCCAAACCGGTGGATGAATTCGACGCTTGGGTAACAGAAACGGCTGCCGTGCAGGCTAAGGCAAAAGAAGAAGAGCAGAAGTTGCTGGCAATGAACATGGGCATGGACGAGTTGATGGCGCTGGGTGAGGAGGTGTTCAACGCCCGCTGTGTTGCCTGTCACCAGGTCAATGGCCTTGGTTTGCCTGGCGTGTTTCCCGCGCTTGCCGGACAGGGAATATCCGCAGATCCTGAGCGTCTGCTCGACCATCTCAATATTGTTATTCACGGGAAACAAGGCACGGCAATGCAGGCATTTGGTGCCCAACTGGGCTTGAAAGAGCTGGCGGCGGTGATTACTTATGAACGTAACGCCTGGGGTAACAACACGGGAGATGTGGTTCAGGCATCTCAAATCAATGCAGTGCTAAACGGTGACGATCTCTAAGGAGAAATGGCAATGACAGATATGACGCCTGATCAGGTCGGTCACGATGACCACGACCATGATCATAAACCCCGCGGGTTGATGCGTTGGCTGTTGACGACCAACCATAAAGATATCGGCACCATGTACCTGGTGTTCAGCTTCACTATGTTTTTACTGGGCGGGGCAATGGCGCTGGTGATCCGTGCTGAGCTGTTCCAGCCCGGCTTGCAGTTGGTGGAACCCAATTTCTTTAACCAGATGACCACGGTTCATGGACTGGTTATGGTCTTCGGGGCGGTAATGCCTGCATTTACCGGCCTTGCCAACTGGATGGTGCCAATGATGATTGGTGCACCGGATATGGCGTTGCCGCGGATGAATAACTGGAGTTTCTGGATTTTGCCGTTTGCGTTCCTGATACTCATTATGTCGCTGTTTATGGAAGGAGGCGGTCCTAATTTTGGCTGGACTTTCTACGCACCGCTTTCCACCACCTATTCACCTGACAGTACGGCACTGTTTGTGTTTGCGGTTCATATCATGGGGATGAGCTCGATCATGGGGGCGATCAACGTGATTGTCACCATCATGAACCTGCGTGCGCCGGGTATGACTTACATGAAAATGCCGCTGTTCGTCTGGACCTGGTTCATCACTGCGTTTCTATTGATTGCGGTGATGCCGGTACTCGCCGGGGCGGTGACCATGGTGTTGACCGATAAATACTTCGGCACGTCTTTCTTTGATGCCGCTGGCGGTGGCGATCCGGTGATGTTCCAGCACATCTTCTGGTTCTTTGGCCATCCAGAGGTGTACATCATGATCCTGCCGAGTTTTGGCATCATTTCGGCGATTATCCCCGCATTTTCACGTAAGAAGCTATTTGGTTACTCGTCAATGGTGTATGCGACAGCATCGATTGCGGGCCTGAGTTTTATCGTGTGGGCGCACCACATGTTCACGACCGGGATGCCGGTATTTGCCGAACTTTTCTTCATGTATTGCACCATGCTGATTTCGGTGCCGACCGGGGTAAAAGTGTTTAACTGGGTGGCGACCATGTGGCGGGGCTCACTGACTTTTGAAACCCCCATGCTGTTTGCGCTGGCCTTTATTGTGCTGTTCACCATCGGAGGCTTCTCAGGATTGATGCTGGCGATAACGCCGGTGGATTTCCAGTATCACGATACCTACTTCGTGGTGGCGCACTTCCACTATGTGCTGGTTTCCGGCGCGATTTTTTCCATCATGGCGGCGGCGTATTACTGGCTGCCGAAATGGACCGGCCATATGTATGACCAGAGACTCGCCAACTGGCATTTCTGGTGCTCGCTGGTGTCGGTCAATATCCTGTTCTTTCCGATGCATTTCCTTGGGCTTGCGGGTATGCCGCGCCGTATTCCGGATTACGCCCTGCAGTTTGCCGATATCAATGCCATTGTCAGTGTTGGTGCCTTCCTGTTCGGGTTTTCCCAGCTCATTTTTCTGGTATTGGTGGTCAAATGTGCCCGTGGTGGCCAGCCAGCGTCATCCAAGCCCTGGGAGGGGGCAGAAGGACTGGAGTGGAGTATACCCTCGCCAGCGCCATACCACACATTCTCTACGCCACCGAAAATCGAGTAGGGATTACACATGGCAGATCAGGGAAAACAGACACAACAAGCGGGCCGTTCAGCACTTAAGCTGGCAGGCATTGCTGTGCTGATGTTTGGGTTTGCCTTCGCGCTGGTGCCACTTTATGACGTGTTCTGTGACATCACGGGGATCAACGGGAAAACCCGTGATGTAGCTGCGACCGAAAGCAGTCAGGTAGATTTTTCGCGTACGGTGACGGTGGAATTTGTCGCTTACATCAACCCCGGTCTTGGCTGGGATTTCGTTCCGGAAGTGAAAAAGCTGACTGTCCATCCGGGAGAAACCCGCACCATTGCGTACCGCGCCACCAATAACACGTATGAGAATTCAGTCGGTCAGGCGGTACCTTCCGTCACCCCGGGCCTTGCTGCGCAGTACCTGAACAAAATTGAATGTTTCTGCTTCAACCGCCAGCCGCTGGAAGCAGGAAAGGACGCCGAACTCCCGCTGGTGTTTTATGTCGACCCAGCATTGCCGGACGATATCAGCACCCTGACGCTGGCATATACCTTGTTTAGCGCAAAGACTGAGCCTGTGGCCCAGTAAATGCAGTGAGGTCATCATGACAACAGATACCCAGTACGAAAATTACTATGTGCCTGCCCAGAGCAAATGGCCGATTGTCGGTGCCGTTGCGCTGTTTTTTGTTGCGATGGGCGCAGGATCGACAGTTGCAGGCCTGTTTGGTGGCAACGGCCCGTGGGTGCTTTTGATTGGCATCGGCGTGCTGCTGTTTATGTTATTCGGCTGGTTTCGGGATGTGATTCATGAATCGATGAATGGCATGTACTCCGCGCAGATGGATCGCTCATTCCGACAGGGCATGAGCTGGTTTATCTTCTCGGAAGTGATGTTTTTTGCCGCCTTTTTTGGCGCACTTTTCTATGCCCGTCTGGTTGCCGTGCCCTGGTTGGGTGGGGCAAGCAATAACGCCATGACAGCGGCTTTGCTATGGCCAGAATTCATTCCAGCCTGGCCGTTGGAGAAAACCCCGGGTGGTATTGAAACCACCGCTATGGGTGCGTGGGGTTTGCCTCTGGTGAATACCCTGATTCTGCTGACGTCTTCCGTCACTGTCTATATTGCCCATGTGGCAATGGAGCAGGGCAACCGCAAAAAGCTCACTGTGTTTCTGGCAGCAACGGTGGCACTGGGCTGGCTCTTTCTGGGGCTTCAGGTGGAAGAGTATGTCCATGCCTATCAAGAACTGAACCTGCGTCTGGATTCCGGTATCTATGGTACCACCTTCTTTATGCTCACCGGTTTTCACGGCATGCACGTGCTGATGGGATCAATCATCCTGTTTATTGTCTGGCTGCGGGTACTGAAAGGGCATATGACACCAAAACACCATTTTGCCTTTCAGGCGGGCGCCTGGTACTGGCACTTTGTCGATGTGGTCTGGCTGTGCCTGTTTGTGTTCGTCTACATCCTGTAACGCCGGTTAATAGGGACGGGGGTTGGGCTCAATCACCCCGGTCGCCAGCGCAACCAGCAGGATCATAAAGACAATCACAGAGAACAGCACACGGCGGCCAAGGTAGCGCGACATCGGCACTTCGGTTTGGCCTTTGAACATTATCGGCAAGGCACGGAACAGGTTAAAAACGATAAAGATTAAAAGGCAGATGAGGATCCCTTTGAGCAGCATATTGCCTCCTGAGCGTCGAAAAGGTGACTGGATGTCTAAGTTCCACATACGGCAATGCAGACGGATGGGTTTCCTTCTGTTTACTGTGGTGATGACCGCCCTGTTGGTCAAGCTGGGGATGTGGCAAATGTCCCGGGGGGCCGAAAAAGAAGCCCTGTTGTCGCAACTTGCAGCGCGTTCCCAGCAACAGGTCACCGCACTGACAAGGTTGCCTGCTGACGTGACAGGCATCAGCGTTGTGCTTGAAGGGCGGTTTGATGACAGCAAAAGCGTGTTGCTCGACAACCAGATTTTTGAAGGCTGGGTCGGTTACCGCTGGATGGTGCCGTTTATGACAGACAACCGCTGGGTGCTGGTGGAACTGGGTTGGGTGCCGGCACCCACCAGCCGGGAAAGCTTACCAGAATTGGTCGGGCTCAATGGACGCTTTACGGTCAGCGGCATTCTCGGTTTTCCTTCTGACCGTGTGGTATTGACGGAAGATGCATCAGAACAGGGTTGGCCCAGACGGGTGCAGTCAATTGATGTAGAGCAACTGGGCAAGGCCTCTGGATTGGCGTTGCAGCCTTGGCTTATTCGCAGTAACAACCTGCAAGATGAAAAGGGCGTGCGCTTCAACACCGGGACAGAAAACGTGTGGGAGCCTGTGGTGATGAAGCCGGAAAAACATTACGCCTACGCCATGCAGTGGTTTGGGCTGACGCTGGTGGTTGTGATTGGGGCAGGATTCTGGTGGAGGAAAGCATGGCGATGACAGGGAAAAAAGCACTGATACTGGTCGCGGTGATTTTTGTTCTGCCGGTGCTGGCCGCCAAGCTGATACTTGAGATGGGCTGGTATACCAAAGGCGTCACCAACAACGGCGAATTACTTGCTGAAGAAGTAAAAGCAGACTGGCTGGAACATGACGGGCAGTGGCGGCTGGTTTATGCCCTGCCAGAGCGTTGCAGCAGTCAGTGTGAGAGTGCGCTGTTTCAGCTTAACCAGATCCCGGTAGCGGTCGGACGTGAGCGTGAGCGGGTTGCCAGCATTCTTCTTACGCCTGAAGCCTCGCCAGTAAAAGAGGGAATGAATATGACCCGCCAGAATATGGATGCCGCGATGCTGAAAACTCTGTCATCCCTGCCATTTCCCGGTCAGGCTATCTATCTGGTTGACCCGCTCAATTACCTCATCCTTGCTTATCCTGTGCCTGAGGAAAAAGCAGCGCAGGTGGCACAGAGCAAGGGATTGCTGTCTGATCTTCGCAAGCTGATGAAGCTGTCCAAGGTCGGGTAGGAGGTCGTAATGGAGAATGAAAAACGCTACCTCGGACTGATATATGGCGCGCTGTTGCTGGCTGTGGTGGTAGTGGCGCTCGGTGCCTTTACCCGCCTGACAGAAGCGGGGTTGGGCTGCCCTGACTGGCCGGGGTGTTATGGGTTTCTGACCGTGCCGCAATCAGCAGGCAACATCGCCACGGCAACAGACGCTTTCCCGCACGCCCCTGTGGAAATCCACAAAGCCTGGTACGAGATGATCCACCGTTATGTGGCGGGTATCCTCGGTTTGGCGGTCGCCGCGATTACCTGGCTGGCATGGCGCAGGCCACAGCGAAACCGCGTGTTGCCCACGGTGTTGCTTGGTGTGGTGATCTTTCAGGCTGCCCTTGGCATGTGGACGGTGACCATGAACCTGATGCCGGTGGTGGTGATGGGACATTTGCTTGGCGGATTTTCCACAGTCACTTTGCTGTTTATGTTGGCGTTGCTGGAAAGGCGGTGTATCAAAGAACCGGCTCAGGTAGATCTCGAAACTCAGGGGATCACTGTCAGTGGGAAGCTCAAAACACTTTCTGTCGCTGCGCTTCTGGCAGTAGTGATGCAGATAGCCCTCGGTGGCTGGACATCGGCCAACTATGCGGCGCTGGTTTGTACCCAGTTACCTGTTTGTGAAATTGATTGGGTAGAGAAATATGATGCTTCGGCGTTTCATCCCATCAGTCCGAAAAGCGATACCTACCAGTATGGCGTGCTGAACTTCGATCAGCGTGTGACGATTCATGCGACCCACCGCATTGGCGCGATGGTGGTCACTGTCCTGCTTTTACTGCTTGCCTTGGCGGTCAGGAAACCGCTGGGATTGGGCGCTTCTTCGCTGCTGGTCGTGGCGCTTGGTATTCAGGTGACACTTGGTGTCACCAACGTGGTGGCGCTGTTGCCGTTGTCCGTCGCGGTGGCACATAACGTGTGCGGTTTGTTTTTATTGCTGGTGACAGTACGGACAGTGATAAATGTGTTTTCGCCTTTTTGGGTGAGTGCTGCGCGGTCACCGCTGGAAGATTCAGGGAGGTTAAGCCATGGCTAAAACCACATTGCCTTCGCTGGTAAACAGCACCCCGGACACACACTCTGCCGAGTGGCGCGATTACCTCGAGCTGACCAAACCCAAAGTGGTCGCCATGTTGCTGCTGACTGCCATGGTAGGGATGTGCCTTGCCGTGCCTGCCTTGCCCCCAGCCCATGCGGTGATTCTGGGGCTTCTCGGTATTGGTATGCAATCTGCGGCGGCAGCGGTGTTCAACCATGTGATTGACCAGCGTATCGACAGGAAAATGCAGCGCACGGTTCACCGGCCGGTTGCCAGGGGGCGAGTGGGGACGGTGCAGGCACTGGCATTTGGCTGTGCGCTCATGGTGGCAGGCTTTATCCTGCTGTGGGCGTTAAATGCGCTGGTGGCCTGGCTGACCTTTGCCAGCCTGATTGGGTATGCCGTGGTGTACACGGCGTGGCTGAAACACGCCACCCCGCAAAACATTGTGATCGGCGGGCTGGCGGGGGCGATGCCGCCGCTGCTGGGTTGGGTCGCTGTCACCGGTACACTTGACCCCCATGCGCTGCTGCTGGTGATGCTGATTTTTACCTGGACGCCACCCCACTTCTGGGCGCTTGCCATCCACCGCCGGAAAGATTACGCCAAAGCCGGTGTGCCTATGCTGCCGGTGACCCACGGTGTGGACTTCACCAAGACCATGATTTTACTCTACACCCAGCTTCTGGTCGTGGTGGGCCTGTTGCCGTGGCTGGCGGGAATGAGTGGTCTGGTTTATCTCTTTGGTAGCCTGGCACTGAATCTGGGGTTTGTCTGGTATGCATGGCAACTGAAATTCCATGACCGTAAAGGACTGGCCTGGGACACCTTCAAGTATTCCATCTGGCATGTGTTTGGTTTGTTCGTTGTGCTGCTCGCCGACCATGCGTGGCGGGCGGTAGGATAAGAACGGTTAACGGCAGCGTCTCTATCCCCCCCGCTTTCTGATAAACTGCCGTCATTTGAACCGTCTCCTGAGCCAATTTATGCTGTCTGCGCTGCAACAAAAAGCCCTTCATGTGCGGGTGTTTTCGCTCGCGTTTCCCATGGTGCTCTCCAACATCACGGTCCCCCTGTTGGGATTGGTGGACGCGGCTGTTATCGGTCATCTTGACCATGCCTGGTATCTTGGTGGCGTTGCTGTCGGCAGTACCATGATTGCCGTGACTTTCTGGCTGTTGGGTTTTCTCCGCATGGCGACCACCGGGCTGACTGCGCAGGCCTATGGTGCCAATGACAAAACCGGCCTGGCCAATGTCTTCCTGCAGGGAATGTCGCTGGCCTGGCTGTTGGCTCTGGCTATTATTGCCCTGCATCCGCTCATCGCAGACTGGGTTTTTTCCTACAGTGACGCGAGCACCGAAGTGAAACGTTATGCCGAACAGTATTTCTCGGTGCGGATCTGGAGCGCGCCTGCTGCGCTGACCAATCTGGTGATCATGGGCTGGCTGCTCGGGGCCCAGAACGCGAAAAAGCCGATGACCCTGCTGATAGTGGTGAATGTCATCAATATCGTGCTTGATGTGCTGTTTGTGGTCGGTTTTGGCTGGAAAGTGCAGGGGGCAGCCGCAGCCAGTGTGATTGCCGATTACAGCGGGATGGCGCTGGGGCTCTATTTCGTGGCGCAACGCTGGAAAAGCGAGGGGCTACCGTCGCCCGTGGCACAGTGGAAAAAAGCCAGTGCGGGAATGGGGCGGCTGTTAAAGCTCAACCGGGATATTTTTCTTCGAAGCCTGTGCCTGCAACTTGCGTTCACTTTTATGACCTTCCAGGGCGCAACGCTGGGGGATGATGTGGTGGCAGCCAATGCGGTGCTGATGAATTTCCTGATGTTGGTGTCGTTCGCAATGGACGGATTTGCCTATGCGATGGAGGCCATGGTGGGGAAAGCGGTCGGCGCTCGCAGCCGCAATGAACTGATGGACTCGCTGGTGGCCACCACCTTCTGGAGCCTGGTGATATCCCTGTTGATCACGTGCGCTTTTCTTTTGTGGGGAGAAGGGATTGTCGGCATTATTTCGGATATTCCAGCGGTGCGTGAGCAAGCGATCATCTACCTGCCCTGGCTGATTGCGATGCCGTTGGTGGCGATGTGGTGTTTCCTGCTTGATGGGGTGTTTATCGGCGCAACACGGGGCTGGGAGATGCGCAATACCATGTTTGTCGCCATGGCAGGCTTTTTCGCCATTTGGTGGTCGCTGAGTGGCTTTGGCAACCACGCACTGTGGGCGGCGATGCTGGGCTTTATGGCATTACGCGGGCTGACGCTTGGTGCGCTGTTTGTCTACCAGTGGAGAAGAGGCACTTTCCTTTCCGCTGTTCATTGATATGACGCTCCTCACCGATACAAAAAAGGCGCCATCGGGCGCCTCTTTGCGTATGCTGCGGTTAGTAGTAGGAGTGGTCACCGTGTGCGTGTTCCGTCACATCGCGAACACCTTTCAGCTCACCACTGAACTCTTCCAGCAATTGTTTTTCAATGCCGTCTTTCAGGGTGACATCAACCATTGAGCAGCCGTTACAGCCGCCACCAAACTGAATCACAGCCACACCGTCTTTGGTGATTTCAATCAGGTTGATATGACCGCCGTGACCTGCCAGTTGTGGGTTCACCTGGGTTTGGATGACATACTCAACACGCTCCAACAGGGGCGCATCATCGGCCACTTTACGCATTTTGGCGTTTGGCGCTTTGAGTGTCAGTTGCGAGCCCATTTTGTCGGTAACAAAGTCAATCTCTGCATCTTCCAGGAAAGGAAGGCTCAGCTCATCAATATACGCTGAAAAACCATTGAATTTGATTTCGGTGTCGGTCGCTTCCACTGCATCCTGTGGGCAGTAAGAGACGCCACACTCAGCGTTTTGCGTGCCTGGGTTAACCACGAATACGCGGATGTTTGTCCCTTCCGGTTGCTGCTCAAGCAGCTTAACGAAATGGCTTTGTGCACTTTCTGAAATAGTAATTTGTGACACGGCTTCTTACCTGATTTATCCAGTATTTGTTTACATTGTACGCTTGTTTTTGTCCACTATCACCCCTCAAGCATCGGGGTTACTTTTTCCTCACCGGGCACGGAAGCCTAGATGGCATCGGGTGGGGTACGGCAAAGGCAATACACATCAATGCGTTCCACACCATGTTGCCTGAGCAAGCTGCAAATCTGGGCGATGGTTGCGCCTGTTGTCACCACATCATCGACCAGTGCGACATGTGGCGGCAGTTTTCCGTTGACGGAAAACGCACTTTTCAGGTTGGAAAGGCGTAATTGTCGGTTTAATCCCTGCTGTTGGCGAGTGGCACGGGTGCGTTTTAAGATGTTGGACGCATATTGGGTCTCCAGAATCTTCGCAAGCTCGCGGGCCAACACGCCACTGTGGTTGAATCCGCGTGAGATCCGGCGTCGCCAGTGCATCGGAACCGGCAACAACAAGGGTGCAGGTTCCTCGATTTCTGTCGCCAGTAAGGTGGCAAGCGCAGGGGCCAGCCAGTAATGCCCCTGATATTTGAAACGGTGCAGCAGTTTGTCATAAGGGAAGGTATAAGCGCCGACGCAGATTAACCCGTCCCAGAGCGGCGGCTTATTCAGGCAGCGACCACAACTTTCTATTAAGTAAGGGGTGGGGAGTCCACAGCGAAGGCAGCGGGGTTGGCGCGGCAGGCTGGCGTGACACGTTTCGCACCAAGGGTGTTTGGATTGCTCCAGGCTATGCTGGCAAAGCTGACAGCGTAGGGGCAAAGCACGTAAGATAATGTTCAGCATCGCGTTATGCGTATTTTCTAAACGGTGTAGGCAGTGTAAATGGCAACCAATCTTTACTGGCATACGGAAGGCCAGGGCTCCGATCTGATTCTCATTCATGGCTGGGGGATGAACAGTGCTGTATGGCAAAACATCCTGCCGGCTCTCACTTCCCACTACCGGGTACATTGTGTGGATTTGCCTGGCTATGGCCGGAGCCAACCAGCGGAGGCGTTTTCGCTCGAGGATATGGCACAATGCTTGCTTGATAACTTACCGCAGGAATCTATATGGGCCGGTTGGTCTCTGGGAGGAATGGTTGCCACTCAGGCTGCGCTGCTCGCACCGGAGCGTGTGAAAGGGCTAGTCACGATTGCCAGCTCTCCAAGGTTTGCTGCAGAACACGGATGGCGAGGGATTAAATCCGAGGTGTTACAAGCGTTTACTGAACAATTAGCGGACGATTTTCAGGCAACGGTTGAACGTTTTATGGCGCTTCAGGCAATGGGAAGCCCGACAGCAAGACAAGATATCAAGTGGTTGAAGCAGGCGGTGTTCTCTCTCCCGTCTCCTCAGCCAGAGGCGCTTCGCGCCGGTCTTGATATTCTAGCCAATGCTGACTTGCGTCCACGATTGCGTGAACTGTCAATGCCTTGGCTGAGAATGTACGGTCGGCTGGACGGCCTCGTGCCTGTAAAAGTGGCACAAGAGCTGGATGTGCTTGCACCGCGCTCGCAGCGGCAAATTTTTGCCAAAGCGTCGCACGCACCGTTCATTTCGGATCCTGCTCATTTTACCCAGGCGCTTCTGGCGTTTTGCGGAAAATGTTTGCCATCCCGTTAATGGAAAGTAGCAAAATAAAGTGAGTTGGGGCTAAATTTTAATCGTTAGCTGCCGATACTTTAATCAAGTTACTTGCTATGGCATCAGGAGAGACCATAATGAACATAGGTAACGTTGGGTATTCCCAGCACGCTTACGCTAAACCGGTGCAGCCAAACCAGACTGCAAAGACGAATGAGGCGCAAGCTGCTGAGGGTACCAAGCAGTCTTATGCACAGACCACCAAGGAGGTGGCTGACGGTAAGGCTGTTAACCAAGCAACGGAAGCCGAAGGCAAATCTTCGTCTAGCGTTGAATCTTTCACTTACGGGGCGCTCGGTATGGACCATCCTGAAGAAGTGAAAAACAACGACGATATGGCGTATTCTGCCGGTCAGGTGCTTTCTGCACTCGGGACTATTGGCGGATTGATCGCAGTATTGGTTTAGTTTCGCTATAGAGATATAGCACGCGCATGGGCGGGGATTCCCCGCTCATGCACGCAGGCGGTTCGCCTTCGGTCAATGTTCGGAGTAAACATTGGCATGAACATTTCGCCCGCAAACGTCAGCATCCCTGCTGTCGTACCGTCAGTAAACCCGCCAACGGAGCAAGTTGCGCGGGAAAATCGCGTGCGTGAAAAAATTGTCCCTCCACGCCAGGCCAGTGCCAGCGCCGAAGAAAAAGCGGTTTCCCAGCAAGAGAAACAACTTCGCAAACCATCGTGGGATCCCTCGGAGCATCCGGACTACACGGAGGTCACGCAACAAAACCCTCACCAATACGGTGACAACGGACTGGCTGCACATGAAGCCCTGAGCCAGTTTTCTGCCATGCTGGCAGGTGCCTCTTATGCGTCGCCGGATGACAATGGTTATGCGATGCGTATCAAGTTGCCCAAAGAAGTGCTGGATAAAATCGAACAGCTCAAAGCCTCACAGCGCACCGGCGCGGTGGTGGCGATGCGTTACCAGCAATCAACGGTTGCCAACTTGCCGTCGGAAGTCCTGATTGTGATTTAGGGATAAACGCCCAGAGACAAAAACAGCGCCTTGACGGGCGCTGTTTTGGTTTGGGCGAGACAGGGGCTAGCGGCGCTTGGCGTTGGCAAAGGCATCGGCGAAGGCGCCACCGAAGCCAGACGGTTGCCCACCACGGTTGTTGTCACGACGGCCATTGCCGTTGGCGTTGCGATCCTGATTGCGTGGACGTGATTCACGTGCAGGCTTGCTGTCCGCGCCCGGCTCATCGCTCAGACGCATAGACAGCCCAATGCGCTTGCGCTGCAGGTCAACTTCCATCACCTTCACTTTCACCACATCACCGGCTTTAACCACATCGCGGGGATCCGAGATAAATTTGTCGGACAGGGCTGAGATGTGAACCAGACCATCCTGATGGACGCCTACATCGACAAAGGCACCAAAATTAGTGACATTGGTGATCACCCCTTCCAGCACCATGCCGGGGATCAGGTCTTTCACTTCGTTCACGCCTTCGGCAAACGTCGCGGTTTTAAACTCAGGGCGTGGGTCGCGGCCCGGCTTGGCAAGTTCCGCCAGAATGTCGGTGACGGTCGGGATGCCGAAAGTGTCATCGGCATAATCTGCCGCGTTCAATGTGCGTAGGAAGTCATGATTGCCAATCATGGCATCAACCGCTTTGCCGGATTTCTCCGCAATGCGTTTTACTACCGGATAGGCCTCCGGGTGCACCGCAGAACCGTCGAGTGGGTTTTTGCCATTCATGACACGCAAAAAGCCTGCGCACTGCTCAAAGGCTTTCGGCCCCAGACGCGGCACTTTCAGCAAGGTTTTGCGATCCTCAAAGCGGCCATTTTCATCGCGGAACGCCACAATGTTTGCCGCCATGGTGGTCGAAAGGCCAGCCACACGGGTTAACAGCGCCGCCGAGGCACTATTCACGTCAACGCCGACGGCGTTGACACAGTCTTCCACCACCGCATCCAGACGCTTGGCTAGTTGGGTCTGGCTGACATCATGTTGGTATTGGCCAACACCGATAGATTTAGGATCAATTTTCACCAGCTCTGCCAGTGGGTCCTGCAGACGGCGGGCAATAGATACCGCGCCACGCAGTGAGACATCGAGATGTGGGAATTCGGTGGCAGCAAGCTCTGAAGCCGAATAGACGGATGCGCCAGCTTCACTGACCATCACCGTCTGGATTTTTTCGCCGGCATCTTTGAGCATTCCTGCGACGAAGGCATCGGTTTCACGGGATGCGGTGCCATTGCCAATCGCAATCAAATCTACCTTGTGCTTTTTGATCAGCGCCATCACCACGCGGGCAGATTCGGCAATCTTGTTCTGTGGCGGGGTGGGATAGATGGTGGCGGTGTCCAGCAGCTTACCGGTAGCGTCAACCACCGCGACTTTACAGCCGGTGCGCAGGCCCGGGTCGATGCCCAGAGTGCAACGTGGACCTGCCGGGGCAGCCATCAGCAAGTCTTTCAGGTTATCGGCAAACACCTTGATGGCATCGTTTTCCGCGCTTTCACGCAGGTTGCCCATCAGCTCCGTTTCCATGTGCATCAGGATTTTGATGCGCCATGCAAAGCTCACCACCTGTTTGCGCCAGCGATCGGCAGGGGCGGTACCCAGTTTCGCGCCATAGTGATCACAGATAAGGGTTTCACAGTAGGAGCCGGTGGATTTTTCATCCTGACCCGGGTCAGCATTGAGTGAGAGTTGCAGGATACCTTCATTACGGCCGCGGAACATGGCAAGGGCGCGGTGCGATGGCACTTTGCTGAGCCGTTCATCATGGGCGAAATAATCTTTAAATTTCGCGCCTTCTTCCTCTTTGCCTGCCACGACACGGGACTGGATTTCGGCATTCTGGTTTAAATGGCGGCGCACTTTATCCAACAGGGCAGCATCTTCGGCGAACTGCTCCATCAGGATAGCGCGCGCGCCATCCAGCACGGCTTTGGTATCTGCAAAGCCTGCTTCTTCATTCAGATAGTTGGCCGCTTCGGTTTCCGGATCGTGGTCGGGTTGCTCCCAAAGCAGGGTTGCCAGCGGCTCAAGGCCCGCTTCAATGGCAATCTGGCCTTTGGTACGGCGCTTGGGCTTGTAGGGTAGGTACAAATCTTCCAGCCGGTTTTTGCTGTCGGCGTCGAGAATGTCCTTTTTCAGTGCGTCGGTCAGCTTACCCTGCTCATCAATCGATTTCAGTATCACCTGGCGACGATCTTCCAGTTCACGCAGGTAGCTGAGACGTGATTCCAGAATACGCAGCTGGGTGTCATCAAGGCCGTTGGTCACTTCCTTACGGTAGCGGGCGATAAACGGCACGGTATTGCCGTCATCCAGCAGGTTGACGGCTGCTACCACCTGTGCGTCGCGTACATTGAGCTCAGTGGCGATTTGTTGGTAGATAGAGGTTGTCATGGTATTCCTTTGGTTCACTGTCACGCCAGGGCATGACGTTACTGTTCGTCTTGCTGGTAGCGGATACGGTTGACGTACCAGACTTTTGGCCCTTCAGGGGTGGCGACCACGGCTTCGTCATCGACTTCTTTTTTGATCAGGGCGCGGGCCATCGGACTGTCGATAGAAATATAGTCTTTGCGGCCGTAAATTTCGTCCGGGCCGACAATGCGGAAAGAAAGGGTGTCGCCGTCGTCGTTTTCGACATCGACCCAGGCGCCGAAAAACACCTTGCCGTCCTGTTGCGGACTATAGTCAATCACACGCAACACCTCGAGGCGCTTTCTGAGATAGCGGACGCGGCGGTCGATTTCGCGCAGCAGGCGTTTATTGTAGGTGTAGTCGGCATTTTCAGAGCGATCGCCAAGACTGGCAGCCCAGGACACAATTTTTGTGATTTCAGGCCGGCGCTCGTTCCAGAGATAATCGAGCTCTTGTTTGAGTTTGTTATAACCTTCTCGGGTAACCAAATCGGTTTTTTTCATTCTGCGTTCCGAGTGCTATCGTGGTTTTCTGGCCAGAGTTATAACCGCTTTGCTGCCATGATTAAAGTCATCGCGCCTTACAACGTTATATTGAGGCATGAAAAACACATTGTTTTTTTGGGGCAGGGTTACAACTGGTAACAGTTTTTCTTCCCACAGTGTCATAGTCTGGTGTCTTATATCAGCGTTAATATTGGTGGTGTTCCCACCCTCCGGAGAGAAAGGTAAGTCATGCAAGATAATCATAAGATCCTGGTTGTTGATGACGATATGCGTCTACGTTCGCTGCTTGAGCGTTATTTGTCAGAGCAAGGTTTTCAGGTGCGCAGTGTGGCGAATGCCGAGCAGATGGACCGTTTGCTCTCCCGCGAGAATTTCCACCTGATGGTGCTGGATTTAATGCTGCCGGGTGAAGATGGCCTGTCCATTTGCCGCCGCCTGCGCCAGGCTAATAACCAGTTGCCTATCCTGATGCTCACCGCCAAAGGCGATGAGATTGACCGTATTGTCGGTCTGGAAGTTGGCGCTGATGATTATCTGCCAAAACCGTTTAACCCGCGTGAGCTGCTGGCACGTATCCGTGCCGTTTTGCGCCGCCAGACGGTTGAAGCCCCCGGGGCGCCAGCCAGTGAAGAGAAAGTGGTGGAGTTTGGCCAGTTCCGTTTAAACCTCGGTACCCGCGAAATGTTCCGCAACGATGAGCCGCTGACCCTGACGTCCGGCGAATTTGCGGTGCTGAAAGCCTTGGTGACCAACGCCCGTGAGCCGATGTCACGCGATAAGCTGATGAACATGGCCCGCGGCCGTGAGTATTCTGCTATGGAGCGTTCCATTGACGTGCAAATCTCGCGACTTCGCCGCATGATTGAAGAAGATCCCAGCAAACCCCGCTATATCCAGACGGTATGGGGGCTGGGCTACGTATTCGTACCGGATGGAGAAGCCTAATCCATGCGCTTCTCTCCACGCAGTAACTTTGCCCGTACACTCGTGGTGATGGCTGGCCTTCTGATTGCCAGCCAGATTTTCTCCTATCTCACCATCTTGAATTACGCCCTGCTGCCGAGTATCAAGCAGTTCAACAAAATCCTTGCCCATGAAATCCAGGTGATGCTGAACGGGGACATGACACTGTCGGATGGCAAGGTATACCACCTCGATGAAGGGCTGCGTCGCCAGCTGTTAGAAAAGCTGGGTGTGACCATGCATGATGACGCTGACCCCGTGATGATGGAGGAATTTCAGCATGCGGCGGAAGTGGATTACCTGAGCGCCGACATGTCGGAAAAACTCAATGCTCCGACGGAAGCCCGCATCAGTCTGGAATCGAAAAATTATGTGCTCTGGCTTGAGAGCGCAGCGTTTCCGGGGTATGTCATGCGTATCCCGCTGTCTGAATTGCACCAGGATGATTTCCAGCCCCTGTTCTTCTATTCGATGTTTATTGCCCTGCTGGTGATTGGCGGGGGATGGATGTTTATCAAGGTGCAGAACCGCCCACTGGCGGTGCTGGAAAAGGCAGCGCTGGAAGTGGGACATGGCAAGTTTCCCCCTCCTGTGCCGGAGTGCGGAGCCTCTGATATCCGCGCGGTGACCAGGGCGTTTAACCAGATGAGTGACGGTATTCGTAAGCTTGAGGAAGACAGAGCGCTGCTGATGGCCGGTGTCAGCCATGATCTGCGGACGCCACTGACCCGTATCCGCTTGGCGACAGAGATGATGTCACCGCAAGACAGTTATCTGGCTGAGAGCATGATTAAGGACACCGAGGAGTGTAACGAGATCATCAATCAGTTTATGGACTACTTGCGCTCGGTACAGCTTCAGGACATGAGCGAGATTGACCTGAACCTGGTGGCGGAAGATGTCTCAGTGGCTGATGGTGCAACCGGTCATGAGCTTGAAGTGGTGAAAGGGGAGTTGGTGGGGAACCTTGAGGCCAACGAAGTGGCTATCCGCCGTGCGGTGACCAATCTGGTGGTGAATGCGGTGCGTTATGGCGATGGCTGGGTGAAAATCAGCACCGGCACATCTGCGGATCGCCGTCACCAGTGGATTGCGGTGGAGGATAACGGCCCCGGGATTGCTGCTGATCAGGTTGAGACCGTGATGCAGCCCTTTACCCGTGGTGACACCGCGCGAGGCTCTGAAGGTACAGGCCTTGGCCTTGCTATCGTCAAACGCATTGTCGAGCAACACAATGGTGCGTTAAAGCTCAGTGAGCGTTCACAAGGTGGTTTACGGGCCCAAATCGTGTTGCCGGTAACCAAGCGGCAAGGGCGGAAACGTCTGTGAACCTTCCTAGAAAAAGTGCGGGGTTGTCCTGCACTTTTTCTTTTCTGATATGGAAAATAATGCATATATATGTCTCATTTTTGCGTCATCTGCTAATACTGTAATAAAACGCCGATACAGCAGGGATCAAATATGAAGATCATCATCGACCCGCATGACCCGTCGCCAAAGTTTCGCCAGTTGATGACGCAAATCCAGCGTCAGATTGTGGCGGGTACGCTGATCCCTGGTGAGAAACTGACGTCTGTCAGAAAGTTGGCCGCAGCGCTCAATATCAATCCGATGACGATTTCCCGTTGCTACCAGAAGATGGAAAAAGAAGGCTGGCTGGAGCGTAAACGCGGTGTCGGCATGATTGTCGCCCGTCAGGGTTTACAGGGTAGGATGGAAGACAGGTTCGGGTTTATCAAGCCAACGCTGAACGCGCTGATTGCTGATGCCAGAGAGGTGGGTTACAGCAAATCGGAAGTAATGGCTCTGGTGATGCAACACTGGGATGAGGGGTAACACCGGAACCGGGTTTATAATGGAAATGAAAGGGCGGGAGACCGCCCTTATGCGTTGCTGTATTTGTCTTTACTGCCGAGCCAGCGTGTGATGATGGCTTTGGCGTTATCCGGATAGTGCTGGTGCAGGTAGAGCGCCAGTTTCTGTACTTCCGGGATCAGTTTCTGGTCACGCACCAGATCTGCAATCTTAAACTCGGCTATTCCCGTTTGTTTGGTGCCCAGCAA
Organism: Grimontia sp. THUN1695; assembly: GCF_059704325.2. Classification (NCBI taxonomy): domain Bacteria; kingdom Pseudomonadati; phylum Pseudomonadota; class Gammaproteobacteria; order Vibrionales; family Vibrionaceae; genus Grimontia; species Grimontia sp. THUN1695. Next base: position 3,077,452 of record NZ_AP046577.1, read on the forward strand.
CTCTCCGGGCCCCCGGATTTCAAGATCGCGCTGGGCAATCACAAAGCCATCGCTGCTTTCACGTAAAACACCAAGGCGCTGGGTGGCGGTTTTTGACAGTGGCGCGTGGTACAACAGCACACAGTGACTGGCCACCGAGCCCCGGCCAACCCGGCCACGAAGCTGGTGAAGCTGGGCAAGTCCCAGACGCTCCGGGTTTTCGATGATCATCAGACTGGCATTGGGCACATCCACGCCGACTTCAATCACCGTCGTTGCCACCAGAAGGTGAAGCTCTCCGGCTTTAAATGCCTGCATTACCGCCTGCTTTTCGGCTGCTTTCATCCGCCCGTGCACCAGACCAATTTTCAGGTCGGGCAGGGCACGGGCCAAATCATCGGCGGTGTCTGCGGCGGCCTGCGCTTCCAGCACGTCAGACTCATCAATCAGGGTACAGACCCAGTACGCCTGCCGCCCTTCCCCGATGCATGCGGCGTGGACACGGTTGATGATGTCGATGCGGCGGGTATCCGGCACTGCGACGGTCTGGATCGGGGTACGGCCCGGCGGCAGCTCGTCGATAATGGAGGTATCCAGATCGGCATAGGCGGTCATCGCCAGCGTACGGGGGATCGGTGTGGCGGTCATGATAAGCTGGTGCGGATGAATGCCCTGCTTCATGCCCTTCTCGCGCAGTTCAAGGCGCTGGTGGACACCAAAGCGGTGCTGTTCGTCGATGATCACCAGTGCCAGCTTGTCGAATTCCACCTGCTTCTGGAACAGGGCATGGGTACCGACCACCATTTTGGCCTCGCCGCTGGCAATACTGGCAAGCTGGGTTTCTTTGGCTTTTCCGGTCAGTTTGCCTGCCAGCCATCCAACGGAAATGCCCAGTGGCTCCAGCCAATTGGCGAAGTTTATGGCGTGCTGTTCGGCAAGCAGTTCGGTCGGGGCCATCAGGGCGACCTGATAACCTTGCTCAATCGCTTGCAAGGCCGCGAGTGCAGCCACCAGGGTTTTGCCTGAGCCGACATCGCCCTGCACCAGTCGCATCATGGGTTTATTCAGCCCCATATCCCGCTCGATATCCGCCACTACACGGGATTGCGCGCCGGTTGGAGAGAAGGGCAGTGAGGCAAGCAACTTTGGTTTTAATTCGGTCGAAGGCGGCAGCGAAAATGTCGGATCTTGCTGCAACTTGCTGCGAACGGCGAGCATGGACAGGTTCTGGGCTAAAAGCTCTTCCAGGATCAGGCGCTTCTGCGCCGGGTGTTCGCCCTTTTCCAACTGGGCGACAGAAATATCCGGCGTGGGACGGTGCAGGATTTTCAGGGCATCACGCAGGGTGATTTGCCTGTCGTATAAGCCTTCTGGCAGCAATTCCTGCACGGCAGCACTATCAAGCAGTTTGAGTGCCTGATCGGTGAGGTTACGGAGCGTGAGCTGGCGCAGGCCTTCTGTAGTCGGGTAAACCGGTGTCAGGGTCTCTTCCAGTGTGAGCTCGGTGGGCTCGGAGAAGATTTTGTATTCCGGATGGATGATTTCAAGGCCGCCCTGACCGCGTTTGATTTCACCATAGGCTTTGACGCGTTTGCCCTGTTCGAGGCTGTTTTTCATTGCCGCGTTGAAGTTGAAAAAACGCAGGGTCAGTGAGCCGTTGCCATCGGTGATTTTCACCGTCAGCATGCGGCGGCGGCCAAAGACGGTGTTGTTGCTGACCACCTCCCCTTCTACAGTGGCGTGTTGTCCAGGCATCAGGCTCATGATGGGCCAGATACGGGTACGGTCTTCATAGCGGTAGGGGAGATGGAACAGCAGATCCTGCACGGTAAACAGTCCGAGCTTTTCCAGTTTTTCGGCCATTTTCCCGCCCACACCGGTCAATGAGGTGACGGGGACGGCATCTAACATTGAAGCGCGCATGGCGGTTTCATCTCTCCTGCATTTGCATTGAAATTACTTGGCGGCTTGCATCATGGCCCACCAGGTTGGGTCTGCCACGATTTGGCCTTCTTCATCGAGCGCTGGGTACGGCAGGCCTTTGCGCCTGGCCACTTTTGCCAGCACCGGATGGCCCCGTTCAAAAAGGATTCGGTCAACCTCCGCCTGTGGGATCAGGGTACGGGTGCGCTGGTACATGCCGGCATTCTGGCGTTGGCGCTGTGCTTCGTAAAGAATCAATGCGCTGGCGACCGAGACATTCAGCGACTGTACCATACCTACCATCGGAATGATGATGTCTTGATCGGCCTGTGCCAGCGCTTGCTGGCTGATCCCGGTTTTTTCCTGCCCCATCACAATAGCTGTCGGTTTGGTGTAATCAATCTCTCGAAAGTCTACTGCGCTCTCGGACAGGTTGGTGACCAGAATCTGCATCCCTTTGGCTTTAAGGGCAGCAAAGGCGTCCGATGTGTTGTCATGAGTGACAACATCCACCCAGTTGCGGGCGCCGGCAGAGGTGCCGCCCAAGGTGCGCATCTTGCTGTTTTTCGGCCAGACAGCGTGAACCTGGTGAATGCCTACGGCATCCGCCGTGCGGATAATGGCAGAGATATTATTCGGCTTGTGGACTTCTTCCATGCACACTGTCAGATCGGGCTGGCGGGTGGCCAGTACCTCATGAATGCGTGCAAAACGTTCTGGTGTCATGTGTTTCCCGTTTATAAAAACGCCCGCATCAGCGGGCGCTTTGGTTGATCGTGGACGCTCAGGTCAGTTTTTTCGTCGAACCACTTTCACCACATTCGGCATGATCCGTAGGCGACGCATGATATTGGCCAGATGTACGCGGTTTTTGGTCGTCAGTTTAACGTAAATCGTGTACAGGCGGCCGTCGCGCTCTTCGGTGGTCAGCCCCTGGATATTGGAGCCTGTGGCCGCGATAGCGTTGGTCAGGTCTGCCAGTGCACCCTGGTGGTTGTGCATATCGATACGCAGTGCAGTCGCAAAGTCCTGATCGATATCGGCACCCCATTCCACGGACATGTATTTGTCCGGCTCCTGGCTGTAACCGCGGATATTGGCACACTCTTCGCGGTGGATAACCAGACCTTTGCCCGGACTGACGTGACCGACAATGTGATCGCCCGGGATTGGGCGGCAGCAGTTGGCGTAGGTCAGCAGAATGCCTTCAGCGCCCCGGATAGGCAGGCATCCGCCTTGCTCTTCCAGACTGTCTGCATCACCCAGCAGGCGCTTGGCGATCACCACGCTCATCAACTCACCCAGACCAATCGCGGCCAGCAGGTCGTCGACGGTCTCGAGTTTCAGATCCACGAGGACCTTATCGATATTGACCTGCTCAATGTCCTGGATGTTCTTTTCGCCCAGGGCATGGTTGAGTAGGCGGCGGCCAAGGATAATCGACTCTTCGCGGCGCTTGGTTTTCAGCACCTGGCGAATCTTGGTGCGCGCCCGTGAGGTTACGACATAATTCAGCCAGGCAGCATTGGGGCGTGCACCGGGGGCGGTGATGATCTCAATGGTCTGGCCGTTTTTCAGCGGCTGGCTGAGCGGGTAAGACTGGCGGTTCACCCGGGCACCGACGCAGGAGTTGCCCACATCGGTGTGTACTGCATAGGCGAAGTCCACCGCCGTCGCACCGACCGGCAATTCGACAATGCGTCCTTTCGGCGTAAAGACAAACAGTTCGTCGGGGAACAGGTCTGATTTCACGCTTTCGATAAACTCAAACGAGCTGCCGGCACTTTGCTGGAGCTCCAGCAGGCTTTGCATCCAGCGCTGTGCCCGGACCTGTGCGGTTGTGCCGCCACCACCGGCGCGCTCTGCACCGTCTTTGTATGCCCAGTGAGCTGCCACCCCTTTGTCCGCCATCTGATCCATATCTTCGGTACGGATTTGTACTTCAACCGGTACGCCATGGGGGCCAATCATCGAGGTATGCAGGGACTGGTAGCCGTTCGCTTTTGGCACCGCAATGTAATCTTTCATCCGGCCCGGACGTGGCTTGTACAGGTTATGCATCTGCCCCAGCACCCGGTAGCAGGTATCGACCGTGTCGACAATCACCCGGAAAGCATAGAGATCCATGATGGTGTGGAAGCGTTGCTCTTTGTTCTTCATCTTGTTGTAGATGGAGTAGAGGTTCTTCTCACGGCCCAGCACCTTGGCATTGATGCCCGCATCCTGGAGACGGCCTTCAATTTCGGCGTGGATTTTCTGGATCATCTCTTTGCGGTTACCACGCGCCTGGATCACCACTTCACGCAATACGCGGTAGCGGTTTGGGTAGAGGGCCTCAAAGCCGAGCTCTTCCAGTTCTACCTTGATATTGTGAATACCCAGCCGGTGTGCCAGCGGGGAGAAAATCTCAAGAGTTTCGCGGGCGATGCGGCGACGTTTATCCGGACGCAGTGCGCCCAGCGTGCGCATGTTGTGTGTGCGGTCAGCGAGTTTGATCAGGATAACGCGGATATCATGGGCCATGGCCATGATCATTTTGCGGAAGTTTTCCGCCTGCGCTTCCTGACGATCGCGGAATTTGAGTTTATCAAGCTTGGAGACGCCATCCACCAAATCGGCGACGGTATCGCCAAAACGCTGTTGCAGGTCTTCTTTGGTGACTTCGGTGTCTTCAATCACGTCATGCAGCAGGGCTGCCATCAGGGTTTCGTGGTCGAGACGCATTTCCGCAAGGATGCGGGCAACGGCGATAGGGTGGATGATATAGGGTTCACCGCTTGAGCGGGTTTGCCCTTCGTGGGCATCTCGTGCGACCAAATACGCTTGCCGGAGTGCCTCTAGGTGAGGCTCCGGCAAATATTGTGCAGCGACTTCTTTCAGGCTATCAAAGAGATACAATCTGCCTGCTTCCCTGAAGTTAGATTAGCGGAGAGTTCCTGTGATGGTGCTGACAGCAGCCATTTCTGCTGCTTCCTGTTCTTGTTGCTCTTGACGCTCACGGGCATCCAGGATCTCTTTGGTGATCAGGCCTTCCTCAATTTCACGCAGAGCGATAACAGTTTGTTTGTCATTCTCTTCCTGAACCAGTGCATCTTTACCACCAGTTTGCATTTGGCGTGCGCGGCGAGCTGCTACCAATACTAGGTCGAAACGGTTGCCAATTTTTTCAACAGCGTCTTGAACGGTTACGCGTGCCATGAAGAACTCCAGTAAGTAATAAAATCAAAATGACCGAAAATTATACAAAAGCGAACTGGCCTAAACAACAAACATCTTTTGCTATCAGCGCGCTTTATTGCTCCAGTAGTCTGTCAATCATATCGTGATGACGACTGTATTGCTTGTCTTGTTTCATCCGCTCGGCGCGAAGGATGGCTTTCATGTCCATCAGGGACACATCGAAATCATCATTTACGATAACGTAATCATATTCGTTATAGTGGGAGATCTCGGAGCGGGCCTCTTCCATCCGTTTTGCGATGACCTCATCGGTATCCTGACCACGCGCATTCAGGCGACGTTCAAGCTCTTCACGGCTTGGCGGCAGAATGAAGATGCTTTTTGCATTGGGCATTTTCTCGCGGATTTGCTGGGCGCCTTGCCAGTCAATATCGAGGAAAATGTCGATACCTTTTGCCAGCATGTCTTCAATCCACAGGCGTGATGTGCCATAGAAGTTACCGAACACTTCGGCATACTCTAGGAACGCATTTTTCTCGATCAGCGCTTTAAATTCGTCAACAGACACGAAATGGTAGTGAACGCCGTTTTCCTCTCCCGGGCGTGCTGCGCGGGTGGTATGGGACACAGACACTTTCATGTCATAACGGGGATTGTCTTTCAGCAGGGCCGAAATCAGGCTTGATTTACCGGCACCGCTGGGCGCTGAAACGATATAAAGCGTACCTTGGCTCATGGTCATGATCACTGTGAGATGAAAGGGCGCGCAGGTTACCATGAACGCCCGCTAAAAAAAATCCACCTTGACTGCGTTGCGTGCTTTTCTCACGCTTCCTGTGGTGTTAGAAAGCATACCACGTGTTGGGTGATGTGTGTTATCAGCCCATATTGCCAACAACAGACACATTTCTGTCATCGGGAATTTCGTTGAACGAGAGTACGTAAAGCCCTCGCGCACAGACGCGTGCGTAGCGGGCCAGCAATGGGCGTAACTGCGGCATGACCAATAAAATAGGGGGATGGCCATTGATGCGCATGGAATCCAATACGTCAGGCAGGCTGCGTTGCAGCTTATCGATCAGGCTGGGTTCCAGTGCAAAGCCATCCAGCTGAACGTGTCCACTGGCCTGTGCCTGACTGAGCGCGTCCAATAGCATCTTTTCTAATTCACCAGAGAGGGTAATAGCCGCCACTTCCCGTGCCGTGCCGACTAACGCACTGAGAATATTCCGACGCAGTGCACAGCGAATGTCGGCGGCAAGAAAGATGGGGTCTTTTGACAATTCTGACGATTCCACCAGGGCGTTTGCGATGGTCACGATATCGTTCAGTGATACGCCATCTACGGCCAGTTGGCGGAATACGCGCAACAATTGTTGTGGTGTCAGTTTCTGTCGTAAATCGTCGGCAAGACGCGCGTTCAACTGGCTCAGCCGATTCATCACGCTGTCGACTTCATCGGGCCCGATAATCTCATCAACATACTCGTTGAAGACTTTGCTGATATGTGTCGAGATGATAGTGGCATGGTCAACGACGGTATACCCCAGGTTGATGGCTTTGTCTTTGTTTGCCGTTTTTATCCAGACGGCTTCCATGTTGTAAGCCGGGTCGCGGGTTAAAATGCCGTCGATCTCGCCGAATACCTGACCTGGGTTAATTGCCAGCAGGTGGTCCAGTTCCAGCTCCACCTTTTCCACGTTCGCATCGCGTACTGCGATTTGATATTCATTTGGCTCCAGCCCTAAATCATCACGGACATGAATCTGTGGGATCACAAAGCCACGTTTCTCTGACAGGGTTTTACGAATGCCTGCCAGCCGACTAAGCAGCTCTGCACCCTGACGACGATCGATAAGGTTCACCAACCGGTATCCGACACTCAGTGTGATCGCATGTACGCGCGGAATATCACTGGCACTGATTTCATGGTGTTCTTGTGCAATAGGAGCGGCTTCAACCAGGGCCTCTGCACGGGCCAGATCTTCCGCGACTTGCGGGCTTTCCGTCCGTTGTTGCAATTTCCAGCCGACCAGGCCCAGCACGGCAGCGAAGCTCAAAAAGGCAAGGTGTGGCATACCAGGGATCAGGCCGAGCACTACCATAATGCCTGCTACCACTAAGATAACAACGGGAGAGGCCAGCATCTGACGCGAAATTTGACCGGAAAGGTCTGACGCATCACTCACGCGGGTCACAATGATCGCAGAGGCGGTGGCAAGCAAAAGGGATGGTATCTGCGCAACCAGACCATCACCAATGGTTAACAGGGCGTAGGTTTTGAACGCGGAGGAAAAGTCTAAACCGTAAGAGAACACACCGATCGCGATACCACCGATGATGTTGATGAACAGGATCAACATCCCGGCGATGGCGTCGCCACGGACAAACTTCGACGCACCGTCCATCGAACCATAGAAATCGGCTTCGGTGGCAATGGTTTCACGCCGGGCTTTGGCTTCCAGATGATCAATAATGCCGGCATTGAGGTCTGCATCAATCGCCATCTGCTTGCCGGGCATGGCATCAAGTGTAAAGCGTGCACTCACTTCGGAAATGCGTTCGCCCCCTTTGGTGACCACAACGAAGTTGATGATCATTAAAATAACGAACACCACCATACCGACCACGTAGTTACCGCCGATAACGACATCACCAAACGCCTGGATCACCTTACCGGCGGCATCGCCACCTTCATGGCCATGCAACAATACAACACGGGTTGAGGCCACGTTCAGTGCCAGACGCAACAGGGTGGCGACAAGTAAAATACTGGGGAACACAGAGAAATCGAGCGGCTTTTTGCTGTAAACGGCGACCAGCATGACTATCAATGCCAGCACAATGTTGAAGGTGAACAGGATATCCAGCAAGAAAGGTGGCATGGGCAGCATCACCATCGCCAGAATGGTCATCAGCAGGAGAGGGATCCCCAGTTTTCCTTTGGCTACTACTTGATTGATAGAGGCAAATTTCGTTTTCATGATCACCGCTTATCGTCGGAGTTCTTCAGGGACAACCACTGTAGGAAACGTAGGCCGGTTACTCTGCCTGCCTTTCTTGTATTGATCCAACTGGAAGACATAGTTCAGTACATGGGCAACAGCGACATACAGTTGTGCCGGGATTTCTTGCCATTCATTGGTAGAGTAATACACCGCGCGGGCAAGAGGCGGTACCTCAACGACCGGTAAACCGTGTTGTTGCGCAATTTGTCGGATTTGCAGCGCCGCCTGATCGACACCCTTTGCAATCACAAACGGTGCGTTAGCTTTGCTGAGATCATATTTCAACGCGACCGCATAATGGGTTGGGTTGGTAATAATCACGTCGGCGGTCGGTACTGTTTTGGCAAACGCACGTTGTGACATCTGGCGCTGGAGCTGTCGTATACGCGCTTTGATTTCCGGTCGGCCTTCTGTGTTTTTGTGCTCTTCCTTTACCTCTTGTTTCGTCATCTTCAGCTTTTTGATGTATTCATAAGAAGAGTAGGGCATTTCCAGCACCGCGATAAATAAAAGCACCAGGCCATAGACAAACAAGCCCGTCCATAATAAATCCAGGAAAGCCGGAATAGCCGCACTGAGGCGGGTGTGCTGAAGGGCAATGATTTCATTTAAGTAGTGATTAATAAGCCAATAGAGCGCGCCACCAATAAAGGTGACTTTCAATATGCTTTTAATCAGCTCAACCAGAGAGTTGGCAGAGAAAATACGCTTGATACCGGATAAGGGATTCAGTTTCGACAACTTGGGCATCATGGCTTTGGTCGATATATTCCAGCCACCCCGAAGCAGATTTGCGCCGATCGAAACCAGCATGATCAGCGCAAATAAGGGTGCCAAGGCTTGTGTAGCCAAAATGGCACTTTGCCACAGAAGTTCGCCCATTTTATCTGGAGAGAAAACCGTGTCCTTATCGATATTCAGTGTCATTTCAGACACGGAAACAATCGTATGATGTATTGCAGATGAAAAGGCGCTGAGCAGCAGCGCGCTGGCAACCATCATTAACGCCGTGACCAATTCCCTGGAGCGTGGAAGATTACCTTCCTCGCGCGCCTTGCGAATTTTCTGTTCACTGGGGCGTTCCGTTTTATCCTGGGCACTGCTATCGCTCATATTATCAGCCCTCCAAATGCGTCATCAGGGCCAGAATCTCACCACAGAAATTCGCAAAGTTATGTGGAATGCCCGACATGGTCAGAAACAGGCATGCGAGGCCCAGCAGCAAGGTCATGGGAAAGCCAAGCGCAAAAACATTCAACTGCGGCGCGGCACGGTTCATGACACCGAAAGCAATATTCACGAGTAGCATAGCGATCATTGCGGGTAAGGACAGTAGCAAAGCTGCGCCTATCATCCAGCTAAACTGCATGAATACGGTTTTGAGCGCCATTTGACTCATTGTTTCACCGACTTGCCAGATATCGAAACTCGTTACGATCACCTCCAATGCGATGAGGTGACCATCGAGAGCAAGAAACAGCAAAATCGCAAAAAGCTGATAGAACTTACCGATAGACGCAATACTGACGCCATTGACGGGGTCATTCATCATCGCCATCCCCAATCCCATCTGAGTGGAAAGAATTTGGCCGAGAGTCATAAAAACAGAGAATAGCAACTCCAGCATAAACGCCATAATGCCGCCGATGAGAATTTCTTTCGCTGACAACAATGCGGCTTGCAATGACAAAGGTTCAACCTCTGGCATAGGCGGCATCAAGGGCGCGGCAATGACGGCAATCAACCACGTCAAACCGATCCGCACTTGCACGGGAATATTCATTCCACCAAAGATCGGCATCATGGTCAAAAAGGCACCGATCCGAAGAAACGGCCACCATATCTGACCAAACCACGCCATGACCTGGGCGTCAGTGAGCGTGTACATGGGTTACCCGATAAGGTGGGGAATGTCTTGAAACAGGCGAGCGAAAAGATCGCTGAAAGTGCGCATCATCCATGGTCCGGCAAAACCCAGCATTGCGAGCGTGACCAAAAGACGTGGCAAAAAACTCAACGTTTGTTCGTTGATTTGCGTGGCAGCCTGAAAAATGCTCACCACCAGGCCAACCAGCAGGCCTGGCAGGATAAGGACACAAACCATACTGACAATCATGAACAGGGCGTCACCAAAAAACGCCGAGACAAATTCAGATCCCATCATTATCCGAAACTCGCAGTAAGGGTACCAACCAACATGCTCCAACCATCGACCATCACAAAAATCATCAGCTTGAATGGCAATGAAATGATCAGTGGTGACAGCATCATCATCCCCATCGCCATCAACACGCTGGAAACAACGATGTCGATGATGAGGAACGGCACAAACAACATAAAACCGATCTGAAAGGCGGTTTTAAGTTCACTCAGTACAAACGCAGGCATCAGTAACAGTAAGTCAATGTCTTCTCCGGCTTGATGCGGTGGTTCGTTTGCGATCCGCAGAATTTGGTCAAGATCCGTTTCACGCGTCTGTTGCAGCATAAAGGCCTTCAGCGGCTTTTCTGCCACGGAGACGGCCTGTTGCAGCGAGAGCGTCCCATTTTGATAAGGCTTGACGGCATTCTCATGGATATCGGTTAACACCGGACGCATCGTAAACAGCGTGAGAATAAGCGCAATGCCGACCAACACGGTGTTGGGCGGGCTTTGTTGCAAGCCAATGGCTTGGCGTAAAATACCCAGCACAATAATGATCCGCGTAAAGCTGGTGACCATTAAGAGCATGGCTGGCAGGAAGCTCAGCATGGTCATGAGCAGGAAAATCTGCATCTTCACGCTGTATTCTTCCGTACCGTCTGGGCCTGTTACAGTGAGCACAGGCAAGTCCTGCCCAAATGCGGGCAAGCTGAACAACAAAAAGAAAATAATGAACAGAGGCTTCTGTTGCATCAATTGGCCAATCCTCTCAGCATGTCTTTTTCATCGACAACGTTCACCAGGCGCAAGCCATATTTGTTATTCACAACCACCACTTCTGCGTGACCGAGCAGTGTGCCGTTTACACGTACATCCATCGGTTCGCCACTGAGCTTATCCAGCTCTATCACCGAGCCGACGTTGATATTCATCAGATCGCCCACCTTGAGTTCGGTGCTCGCCACTTCCAATGTCAGATTGACAGGAATGTTGCGAATAAAACGCATGTCGTTGTTGCTGACGGGAGCGGGAGCGTCTGAACTCGGGCCACCCAGATCAAGATCATTAAGATCCAGATTCAAATCGTTATTTAAGTCAGTCATGATGCTCTTAACTACTACTGTTCAATTACGTTTTGCACTTGAAGCACGAGAGCCGCGTTCTGTTCAGCGACCTTGGCCGTAAACAAAGGTGTCCTGCCTGCCCGAACAACCACTTCACCGGGTAGTTCTACCGGGATCACATCACCGACTTTCAGTGCCATGATGTCTCCAAGCGATAATTGGCGTTCACAAAGCGTGCTTAACAGGCGTATTGGCGCCTTTTTCAATGTTGCGTTGACAATGTGTTGCAGCTCAGGGGCTGTCGCCGCCTCTTCATCTGTGGTGTGCTGATAGCGAAGAAAATCCAGCCCGTTGAGTGGCAAGCTGATATCAATCCAACCCTGATGACCACAGACATTCATCATAAACCGGCAGATCTGATGCAGCTGGCTGTCTTGAAGCGTATTTTCACGGTCCAGACTCTCTTTGGGCTGCAACTGACATTGCCAGGGTGAAACGGATTGCCAGGCGATGGCGTATTGGTCCAGTATTTGACCAAAGAAACGTTCCATCATGCGCCATTCTGTATCACTGATGGTTGTGTGTTCCTTGACAACCCCTTTGCCACCAAAAAACAAATCCACCAAGAGAAACTGCAATTCTTTCTCAATGACCAGCACCCCATTGAAGTGGTGTGGTGACACCGTAAACTCACGATAAAGTGACTGTTCACTCATGGCTTTCAGGTGTTCCTGAAGCGTCGCGGTGTGTTGTTGCTGATGCTTAAATTCAACCGGACAACGCAGAATATGTTGGAATACCTGCTGAGCCAGGGTTTCGAACTGTTTGCATACGTTGTCAATGGTTGCCAGAACGGCTCCGATGCGGTGCTCTGGGCTGGTAAGGTCGTAAGGCCTTACATCGGCCAGATCGTTTTCTGCGATGATTTTGCTTCTCTTTGTCATAACCACTCACAACCAATTAATCCGATGCAGTCGTACTTCTGAAGACATAACAGATGCCTGGGGGCAGGCCGCTGTTGCTCAAATCAAATGTCTGTTTTCTTAATCACTTGCCTGTTCTTTTTTCCGGAAATTATCCGGTATGTAACAGCACCATTCACGAAAATCATGAACGCAAGTGGACAAAAAGTGTGCGGAGACTAAATATTGAGCAGCGGTTTGTCAATGAGAAATGCACGACTTTTTATCGATTTTCATGTTTTGATGGTGATTGATATCACATGCTCTAATGCTATGAAAAAATGAGATTTTATTTGTTTATTAGGAATTAATATCTGTATTGAACAATATTTTTAGAATAAAAAATCAAAACATTTTTATTTAAAGCAATAAAAAAGACGAAAATATCGAATGTTTAAATTTTAAACAAAGAGGTTTTTCACGGCTTTTTTGAGGCTTATAATGCATGAAAGTTAAATGTCTCTTGACATGATGGAGTGATTATGGTTTAAAGCTGTCCGCGCTTGATATGGTTAAAAAATGATCAATTCATCTTTTTCGATATCTGGTGATTGATGAAAAAAAGAATGTCACCTGCATTGAAAGTAGGTGAATGGGTTTGTCTGGTTTTGTGGTCAGATGCGCTGGCGTTGTCTTTTCCTTAGCCTGACGTTGCAAACCCTCCAACGGTGCATTCGTGAAAAAACTGTGTAGCGTTGGATCTAATCCTCCCTTCTGGGGATTGCATTGTGTTGAAGATAAAAGTTACTGCATGAATGAGGCATCTGATGAGGCGCTTGCTCTGTTTGTTGTTTTTGTTTTCACCACTGGCTTTCTCTGCGGAAAGACTTTGGTTTTCTGATCTAGATAGCACCCGTTGGTTGTTCAGTGGTGACAATAACCGTTGTGAATTGACGTATTGGATTGATGGTTTTGGCAACGTCAATTTTGTTGCTGAGCCGGGGGTGTCTGTCAGCGTTGAAATTCAGCCCACGTCTGGCGATAAGGTAAAAAGCTTGATGTCGGTGGAGTCTATTGCCCCACCTTGGCATACCGATGTGGCTGGACCTCTGACTTACGCTGGCAAAACCCAGGCACGTTTGGATGGCGGGATCTCTCTCAATAAGGCGCAGCCAATTTATGACGCGTTATCACATGGAGATTGGATTTGGCTCAGTCTTCAAGGTCGTGAGGGGGATATCCAGAGCTTACAAATTACCAATGTGAATTTTTCTGTTGCTGCAGAGGCATTCAATGCCTGTCGCGCACAACTACTCCCTATCAGCTATGGAACAGCAAGAAATACCGTTCTCAACTTCGCCAATGGCGCGTTTGAGGTGGATGCGGGTAATGCAAAAGATTTGGCGTCAATTGCGGAATTGATTGCCAGTGACAGCACCATCAACAAGGTACTGATTGATGGTTATGCAGGCGATTATTCAGACCGTTCTGCGAACTTACGTCTTTCGCAAAGCCGTGCGGAGGAAGTGGCTTCGTTGCTGGTTGAGTCGGGTGTGCCGTTATCGAAATTAGAAATTCGCTGGCATGGAGACAGATACATCGTCACGGAGGAACAGCAAAGCGATAAAAAACGATATGTCACAGTGCGTTTAATCAAAAAAATCGTGTCGGGTGATTCATGAAACAGAAATGGCAAGTCTTGATGCTTCAAAGTTCTACGGTAAACCTGAGCAATCTGGTGCAGGTACAACATACCGATTTTGAACTGGTGGATGCCCCCTGTTTTGACACGTTTTCACGCGTGATGGCATCACGTCACTGGGATATGGTGCTGGTACCGAGCAAACTCGACGATGGCTCAGATGTTGCGGAGTGTCTGACAAAAGCGCCGTTTAATCGGTTTGGGGGTTTTGTGGTTGTGGTGGCGAACGTGGATCAGGCGGGTTCTGTATCACGCGCGATGCAGCATGGTGCAGCCGATTATTTATTGGCGCCGTTTGAAGCGTTTCATCTCGCCCAGTTGGTCAATCGGCTGAAAATGCTGGAAGGCGCGGGTGGCGAAGTGGTCGCGGAATCACAATACAACCGACAGCTTTTTCAAATGGCACAGCGTGTTGCCCAAACGGATGCTTCTGTATTGATCACAGGAGAAAGCGGCACAGGTAAAGAAGTGTTGGCACGTTTTATTCACAATGCCTCTCCCCGCGCAAAAGGGCCGTTTGTGGCGATTAACTGCGCGGCGTTACCTGAAACCATGGTGGAATCTATTTTGTTTGGCCATGCCAAGGGGGCATTCACGGGAGCGACCCAGGCCTATCCGGGCAAATTGGAGATCGCCAACCATGGCACCCTGTTGCTGGATGAAATCGGGGAGTTGCCACTGACGATGCAGGCCAAGTTGCTACGTGCACTTCAAGAGCGTGAAGTGGAACGCCTGGGGTGCAATCAAAAGATCAAGCTGGATATCCGAGTGGTGGCAGCCACTAACCAAAACTTGGAACAGGCGGTGGCTGAAGGGCGTTTTCGCTCTGATCTTTATTACCGCCTCAATGTGTTCCCATTGCAGTGCGCACCGTTACGAGAGCGTCGACAAGACATCCTGCCGCTGGCGGAACACATGGTGAAACGGTACATGCCGGATTTTCACCAGTCGATTTGCTTTTCTGATGACGCACAACGGGCAATGGAAAACTATGGTTGGCCGGGGAATGTCCGTGAGTTGGAAAACGTGGTTCAACGTGCATTGGTATTAAGTCGTGGATGTGAAATTCGCAGTGAAGACTTGAATTTGCCGGGCACGATGTATCTGGCGACACAAATGCAAATGAGTGAGCGAGAAGAGACAGTCATGTTTGCAGAGCCAGCCGTAGAGTCTCAACGCCATTATGTGGCTCAGGAAGAAAGTCCGTCTTTGCGGAAAAGTAGAAAACGGGCCGAGTTTGACACCATCATCGATACATTGCGCCGCTTTGATGGTCATCGTAGTAAGACCGCGCAAGCACTAGGGGTGACGACGCGCGCCCTGCGTTACAAGATCCAAACCATGCGTGAAAACGGATGGGATGTGGATCAGATACTGGCGTAAGAGCTGGGCGATTCGAAAAAAGCCTGTTCCATCATTAACGGTATGACCAAACGTTTGAGGTTGATGAAATGCAAAAAGAACTGCAGAACGTAGACAGTGTTGTGAGTCAAATTAATGATATCCGCCAGCAGGTTGCGGACATTAATACCCTGTCGATTGCACCTAACCCTATCAATCAAGGGGCGGTGGGGAACGTGTCATTTTCTGATGTCATCTCTAGCACGATTCGCAGTGTTGACAACATGGGTAAAGAAGCATCAGCCCAAATGCATGCCGTCGACACCGGTCAAAGTGATGATCTGGTGGGAGCCATGATTGCCAGCCAGAAAGCCAGTTTGTCATTTTCGGCCATGGTGCAGGTGAGAAACAGCCTGATGACGGCCTACAACGATGTCATGAAAATGCCGGTGTAGTGTAATAGGTGACGTAGGTGATCAACGTACTCAAAAACAAATTAGCCACGCTGAATATGGCGGTTTCACCGCAGCGTGTGTTTAGTGGCGCCCGCACTGTTGCGCTGCTGGGCACTATTGCGGTTGCAGTCGCTGTCGCCGTGGTATTAGGACTCTGGCAAGGAGGGGAGTACCGTCCGCTTTATGGCGAACAGGAGCAATATGATCGCAATCAGGTGATTGCTGCACTTGAGCAAAATCGCTTCGACTACTACGTTGAGCCACAAAAAGGCAACATCATGGTTGAGCGCAGTCAGGTGGCGGCAGCGCGTATTGCAATGGCTGCGGCGGGTATAGAGGCAAAAGTACCTGCCGGACTGGAAATTCTGAATAAAGATTTTGCCTTAGGCACCAGTCAATTTATCGAAAACGCCCGATACCGACATGGTCTTGAAGGGGAACTGGCCCGCTCAATTATGACGCTCGATGGTGTCAGTAATGCGCGCGTTCATTTGGCGCTTCCCAAGCAAACCTTGTTTGTCGGTCGTAATAAGGAGCTGCCATCGGCATCCGTTGTGGTGGTGTTGACGCCAGGTTACGTGCTGCATAGTGACAACATCGCCGCCATCGTCAATTTGGTATCAGGCAGCGTGCCTGATCTACAGGCTGATCGCGTTAACGTGATTGATCAGCACGGTAACTTATTGTCCAACCAGATTGGGCAGGGGACCGGTATCGGTGAACTGGGGAACAGCCAGTACCTCAGCTACACACAAAAACTGGAAGCCGAGTACATTGAAAGCGCCGCCAAAATGCTGCGGCCGATGGTGGGCGTCAACAACTTTCAGGTAGAAGTCGCGGCAAGTGTCAATTTTGACCGCGTGGAAGCGACGGAAGAATCCTATGGCCCGAAAGGAACGGTGCGTAACGAATTCAGTTCGTTTGATAATGAGGGGCAGAAGGAGCCAGAAGGCGTGCCGGGCACACAGAGTAACCGACTGCCAGAAGGGAAAGAAGACGGTGATGACACCTTGGTTAACAAGCGTGGTGAATCGTCAAAAGACTATGCGGTTGACCGTACGTTAAAGCACATCAAGTACCAACAAGGTTCGGTTGAACGCCTGACGGTATCGGTGTTGCTTAACGGCGAGGCGGAGAGCTTTAGTGATGCACAACGCGAGAGTATCCGCACCATGCTGATTGATGCATTGGGGCTGAATGAGGCGCGTGGTGACAAGCTGAGTCTGTTTGTGCATCCATTTAATACGGATGCGCCTGAGTTGTTGGCGTCAACGCCGTCCTGGTGGATGGATAATATTTGGTTGGATTACCTGCGTTACATTTTGTCAGCGGTGGTATCTCTGGTGATATTGCTGGTGGTTATTCGTCCCGCTGTCCGCGCTCTGACAACCTCAACGCCGCGTCAGCAGAACGTGTCACTGGAAACGATGAATGCAGGCGCCAATGAGGGCGCGCTGAGTCGAACCGTTGCGGGCGAGTTGGTGGGCGGGAGTACTGATATGGCGGTCGGTTCAGAGGGCAGTAAAACGCCTGCGATGAATGACATGCCAGACTTGCCGACACCAGAAACGGGACTTGAAGGTCAGTCGTCGTATTTACAAATGCTATCTGAGCGAGAGCCAGAGCGTGTTGCCCATGTTGTGAAACAGTGGATGACCCCGAAAAATGCAGACATTTGATCTTAATACAGGCGTAGAACATGCCGCCATTCTTTTGCTCAGTATGGGCGAAGAAGCTGCAGCGAATGTGCTGAAGCAGCTTAACCGCGAACAAGTGCGGCAGCTGACAATGACAATGGCCAGCCTTCCTGCATTAAAAAATGATGAAGTGTCGAACGTATATCGTCGATTTTTTGATGATTTCAGAGCGGAGTCCGGCATTTCAGGTGCGTCGCGTGCGTATCTTGAACGCACGCTGGACAAAGCGTTGGGGCGCTCGTTGTCTGAGCCTTTGCTGAATGCAATTTATGGCGACACATTGAAACAGAACCTGCAATCGTTGCAGTGGCTTGAGCCGTCAAAAATTGCTGAGCTTATCAGTGGCGAACACCCACAAATGCAGGCGGTGTTTCTGGCTTACCTCGATCCGGATGTGGCGTCGGAGGTATTGATGCACCTGCCGGAAAGCAGCATGGACGATCTGCTTTATCGTGTTGCGAACCTCAGTGAAATCCATCCAAGTATGGTGGAAGAGGTTCAGGTGTTGATTAACCGTTTCCTTGAATTGCCTGCGCAGCAAAGCAGCACGCCGATTGACGGCACTGATCAGGCGACAGCGATCATTAATCGTCTCAAGCCTGATTACAGTCTCAAAGTCATGCAAGGCATGAAAGAGCACGATCCTGAGCTGGTTGGGAAGCTGGAAAGTAAAATGTACAACTTCAGTATTCTTGAGCAGCAGAGTGAAGAAACGCTGGAGCGCCTGGTACAGGATGTTAATCAGGAAACCCTGGCAGTGGCACTGAAAGGCGCAAGCCAAGCCCTGCAGGACAAGATTTTTGCCACCATGACAAAACGCGCTGCGCAATTTTTGCAAGATGCTATCGAAAGCAGTGGGCGCGTGCGTGCGAGTGCGGTTGAAGAAGCACGACAAGAGATCGTTACCTTGCTGCGTCAGTTGGCTGATTCGGGAGAAATCGAATTGCAACTGTTCAGTGAATAAAAAGGGCGGATTCAGTATGAATAAGAGGGCGCCGTTAATTATGCATCCAACGCCTGGGCAGTATCGACACTACCATTTCCCCTCGCTGTTTTCTGCAGAGGATGACGTGTATGGCAATGAAGGTGGCATCTATCAGGATGAGTTTCAGCGTGGCTTTGATGATGGCCACCAAAAAGGGTTCGACCAAGGTTATCAGGAAGGGATGAACCAGGGTGTTGAAACAGGTAGGCAGGAAGGGCTGCAACAAGGTATTCAGCAGGGGATAGAGCAAGTGAAAGAACAAATGCACAGCTCTGTCACCGCGGTTGATCAGTTGATGAAGCAGACAGAAACGCTGTTTCACCAGTATGTTCGTGATCAAAGTGAAATGATCTGTGATTTGGTGGAAAAGGTGGCATACCAGGTGATTCGTACCGAATTAACATTGCAGCCTAGCCATATGATCCGCCTTATCAATGAAGCATTGGCTGAGATCCCTGAGCAACAGAAAAATGTCACCGTGTATTTAAATCCGCAGGACTGCCAGCGTCTGATTGAATTAATGCCAGATGCGGTAGCAAGCTGGACGCTGAAACAGGATGAATTATTGACAACAGGAAGCTGTCGCGTCGTCAGTGATGATACTGAGGCCATTGCCGATATCGATGAACGTCTGGAGGTCTGCATGGATTCGGTACGTGAGAGCGTGATGGGCGATGCGTGATTATGCCGCGGAACTGTCCGCACGCCTGTTGAGCGCAGGTCAGCATATTCCTGAGGTTCCCGTTGCGCGCAGCTACGGACGTTTGGTGCGTATGGCCGGATTGACCATGGAAGCGGTGGGCTGCCGCTTGTCCACGGGGCAGCGCTGTTTGATTGAAACCGATCACGGTGACATGGTGGAAGCGGAAGCTGTCGGGTTTGACCGCCATGCGACGGTACTGATGCCAATCCGTCACACCACCGGGCTGCGTCCGGGTTGCCGCGTTTTGCCACTGTTTGGTGACAGCAAAATTCCGGTGGGTCCAAACCTGTTGGGGCGTGTACTCAACGGATTGGGTGAGCCGCTAGACAGTCTGGGGCCATTGTGTTGCGAACAGCGTGTGCCTTTACAGGGCGATACCATTAATCCGCTGAAACGTCAGCCTATTACCCATCAGCTTGATGTTGGCGTGCGTGCGATTAATACCATGCTGAGTGTGGGCAAAGGCCAGCGTTTGGGGCTGTTTGCAGGCTCGGGTGTCGGAAAGAGTGTGCTGCTCGGTATGATGACGCGCAATACCTCTGCCGAGATCACCGTGGTGGGATTGATCGGGGAGCGTGGACGGGAAGTGCGTGAATTTATCGAGCATTCGCTGGGTGAAGAAGGCATGCGCAACGCCGTAGTGATCGCCTCTCCTGCTGACGATCCGCCGCTGATGCGACTGCGTGCCTCGGTACTTTGTCACCGTATTGCGGAATATTTCCGCGATCAGGGCAAAGACGTCTTGCTGCTGATGGACTCGCTGACGCGTTATGCGCAGGCACAGCGCGAAATCGCCTTATCGGTAGGGGAGCCCCCGGCGACGAAAGGGTATCCGCCTTCCGTATTCAGCTTGCTGCCCCAACTGGTCGAGCGGGCAGGCAATGGCGCCAGTGACGGTGGGTCGATAACGGCGTTTTATACCGTGTTGTCAGAGGGGGATGACCAACAGGATCCGATTGCCGATGCGGCGCGGGCGATCCTGGATGGGCACATTGTCCTGAACCGTGCGTTGGCAGAGCAAGGGCATTATCCGGCGATAGACATTGAACAATCGATTAGCCGTGCCATGCCGCAAATTGTGTCATCAGAACATCTGAAACGCGCACAGCGGGTGAAACAATTGTATGCCCGTTATCGGCAGGTTCAGGAGTTGATCTCGTTAGGGGGGTATCAGCAAGGCGCGGATCACGAGCTTGATCTGGCTGTGCAGGCATACCCGTCGATTTGCCAGTTTCTTCAGCAAACCATGCATGAAAACGTTACGCTCACGGACAGCATGGATCAATTCATGCAAATACCGGGCGTTGATTAATCATGCGGAGAATAGCAGCAGTTAGCCGTTGGCGGGATCAGCAACAAAAGCGGCTGGATGATTTGAAAACCCAAGCGGGAGAAGCAGCCCGCCTCCATCAGGCACATCAGGAGCGTCTTAATTTGCTGGAAAACCTGAAGACGCAATACGCGTTTTCTGCTGGCGAACAGGTGTCGTCCTTGCTGATGAAGGGGACGGCGCGCTTTCGCGGCCAGCTTGACAACCTGAGCCTGATGCAAAAGCAGGAAATGATGCTGTCAGAGATAGAACTGCGCAGTGTGAATGAACGTGTCGTTACTCAGCACCGTCAGGTGAAAATGTGCGACAAGGTTATAGAAAAAAGGATGAACGCCATTAACCAGAAAAAAGCCAAAGCCGAGCAGAAAATGCTGGATGAATTGGCGATGCAAGCGAGCGCCCGCCGACATCAGTCCTGTTGACGCGCGCGCTTTACTTTTATGTGGATTGATGGTGCGGTGAATGGATCGAATAAGCAAATAAACACCCGCCGACATACTGTTTTGTGTCGGCGGGTGTTTGCTTATTTATAGGCTGGGTGCGTAACTGAAAGCGTGTTCAGGCTTGAGCAGTTTATCGAACAACTGTTTTTGCTGTGCTAATAAACGGCCATTGGCATTGTTCTGTTCCTGGCAGCGTTTTGCCAACGCATAAATACGCTCCCAGTGTGCCAATCCTTGATGACCATATGTCTCAGGCAATGCCGTCAGCACTTTACGCATTCCCTCATCATCCGCTGAAACGCCCAGTGTTTCCAGACATGTCACGCGACGCTGCGCATTGCTGTTCAATGCGTCCATTAAAGGCAGCACCGTTTCGCTTATCGCATTCAATGCCTGGCTGTCACGGCGGGTTAAATGCGCATGCTGCTTTGCCAACAGGGAATCCAGTTTGTCATAGTTTGCTGCGTCCTGCGCCAGATCTGACAGCAACGTCTTAACAAGGGTGGTACGGTCGTTCATATTCGCCCCCGGTGTCGGCTATTTTTTCGCCGGTTCGTAATAGTTGATGATACTGTTCGCCAGATTGTCGAGGTTGACAGTCATCTCACCACGTTCCAGCATGGCTTTCATGGCTGCCACTTTATCCATATCTACGTCTTGTGTGTTTTCCATTGATGCTTTTGCAGCATTCAGTGTGCGCATTTCTTCACTTAGCGCGATATTTGATTCTGGCTTACGTTGTGTTTTCACTGTTTCTGTATTGTTTATTTCACGTCGGTAGTTTACCGATTGATTCAATCCAATTTTTCCGATCATTGCCTAACGCCCAAATGCTCCGAATTCTGGTCTTTGAAGAACGACCAACTTTGTCGAGACCTTAAACTCATAAATGAAAAAAGTGGCTTAAATGGCTCAGAAGATCGTACTTACGGTGCCAGGAGAGGAAACCCGGGCCTGGATTTCCTTTTCTGACGTGCTGTTTTTTACCCGGATGATGTCACCTTCACTGCCATTTTCCAGTGCAATACCTTTCATGCGGGCGATCATCGTATCCCGGCGGGCCTCGATAATGACTTCCTGATCGCGTTTCACCCACACGGGCCGATCAATAAGCTTAGGCGTTAAGATCCGCCCTGGCGAGATATTCCGGCGAACCTGTTTGCCGATAAGTGGCTCCGTGTCAGTGAAATACCCATGTCGGATATAGGCAATATTGACGGCTTTTGTGGCGATGTCCGTCAACTGAATAGCCTGCCCCCGTTTCAGTGGCGATTTGGCCACCACCACATCGGCCATGACCGCCGCTTCTGCTTTTACCCGTACCTTCCAGTATTTCGGCTGTTCACAACTGAGGATCACCGTAAAGCGCCCGACAGGGCGGGTTGGGTCACTCAGCGCCATCGTGACTGGCGTATCACATGTGCCCGGCACCTCAAACGTATCGACGGTGACAGTGAAGGCGTCACTGCCTACCGAGCGTGCAAAGTCAGCAACCGACTGCTCAACAAATGCCACCACGGAAGTACGGCTCACAGCGGGCGTACTGACATGGGCAGAGGCGGAAAATATTCCCAGCCAGGCGACCAAAAACAGTCCCCCTTTCAGGGCGGAAAAGAGGAAGTTTTGCTTCCGCCTCGTCGGAAAATTGGGGTGGAACCTACTGTAACTCACTGATATTTGCCCCGGTAAATGTTGGCACGGAAGCTGCTAAAGGTGCCGCGATATTTTTCTGAGACGAAGAGCACTATGACGATTGATTTTGACAAAGCGCTGGGTGTCCACCTAAACACGGTCGATTTCAGAATTCAACGTGCCAAGGTTATTGCCGGCAATTTAGCCAATGTCGATACCCCAAATTACAAAGCACGGGATATCAGCTTTGAACAAGCCATGGACAGCATCGCGAATCAGGCGCGGATGAATCACATCCAACGTCGTGATGCATCGCAACACTATACGTTGCAGTACCGCGAACCGATGCAGCCTTCGCAAGATGGTAACACGGTAGAGCTGGGTGTCGAGCAGGCGAAATTCGCAGAAAACGCCATGGCATTTGAAACCAGCATGACGTTTTTGAACATGAAGCTTAACGGTTTGCGTGAAGCAATTAAGGGGCAGTAAGTAAACGATGTCTTTTTCAACTATTTACGATATTGCCGGTTCGGCAATGGCGGCGCAAACGGTTCGCCTGAATACCGTGGCGAGCAACCTTGCAAACGCCGATGTGGTGTCGGGTTCAGAGCAAACAGGCTACCGGGCCAAGCGTCCGGTTTTTGAAACTGTGATGGTAGACAAAGGCAACGGCACTCAGGGTGCGATGGTGCGCGTGAAAGAAGTGTTAGAGAGCAATGCGCCGTTGCAACGCCGTTATGAACCGAACCACCCGTTGGCGAATAAAGAAGGCTATGTGTTTTATTCACAGGTCAACCCGGTTGAAGAAATGGCCGACATGATGTCTGCATCACGCAATTTTGAAACCAACGTGGATGTGATGACGCGTGCACGCAGCATGCAGCAAAGCATTCTGCGTCTTGGACAGACAGGTTAGGAGTTTGTATGAGCTTGGCACAAGTACGATCTGAATCCCTTTACAGCCATCAGTCGGTGGCGAGTGAAACGCAAGTCGGTGCCAATGGGATGAACCCATCGAGCAATGACTTTCTCACCATGATGGTGGCACAGGTTCAGAATCAAAACCCGTTAAACCCGACTGACGGTACGCAATACCTGACCCAACTGGGCATGATGTCAGCGGTAGAAAGTCTGGAAAGCGTCAAAGTGGGCCTGAACAACCTGAACATTGGCATGACCAACGTAGAAATGCTTCAGGCAACCAGTTTGGTGGGCAAGAAAGTGCTGATGGACGTGAATAACGGCCTGACATTGAAAGAAAACCAGACGGTAGATGCCCGGGTGCAGTTTGATGAAGCGGTCGATAACGCCAAAGTGGTGGTATACGACGATAAAGGCAAAGTGGTAGAGGAAATCAAGCTGGGGGCAAGGCCGGCTGGCATGGTGGAATTCCAGCTATCCGCACAGGAGTTGGGCACCGGTGAATTTTATTTTGACGTGGTGAGTGAGCGCGGCGATAGCGCAGACACCCACAGCATGATGATCGCGGCGGACGTTGAGTCGGTCAATATACCGTCTGATGGCGGTGTCATCATGCTGAACCTGAAAGGCATCGGCAAGATGTCTATGTACGACATGCGTGAAATCGCAGCATAACATTTACAGAGAGGATACCAAGTCATGTCTATCAATATTGGTTTGAGTGGTCTGCGCGCAACATCAGATCAAATCAACACCATTTCGCACAATATTTCTAACGTTGGCACGGTGGGGTACAAATCGTCGCGCACCGAGTTTCAGGATGTGTATGCGCCCCAGTTTGGTGGCGGTGAGTTCGGCGGCGTTGAAGTCAGCAATGTGCGTCAGAGTTTTACCAGTGGAGCCGCTACCTCTACCGGCCGTAACAGCGATCTGGCGATCAACGGTGAAGGCTTTTTCATGGTGCAACAAAATGGCCAGCGTATGTACACCCGTAACGGCATTTTCAATCTGGATTCTGATGGTTATCTGGTGACCGCAGACGGTCTGCGCCTGCAGGGGTATGGGGTGTCAGAAACCGGCAGCATCCAAAACGGTGCGCTGACCGACTTGCAAATCTCTACCGCTGACATGGCCGCGAAAGTGACCACCAAAGTGTCGCTGGGCGTGAACCTGGATGCGAGTGCAGCGGTTATTGTTCCGAAAGATAAACCGTTCGACAAAGATGACCCGTCAACCTTTACCTGCAGTGCGTCCACCACGGTGTACGACTCACTGGGCGGTGAACATGAAATCACCCAGTACTTTGTCAAAACTGATGAGAACACCTGGAATGTGCATTACGTGGCCGATGGTGAGGAATTAGATCCTAAAAATACGCAGCTGGAGTTTGATGAGAACGGCAAGCTGACTGAGCCTGACAAGCCTATCTCCGTGACCTTAACCCCAAAAAACGGCTCAGCAGAGATGAAGATTGAGATGGACGTGTCGGAATTTACCCAGTTTGGCAGCGATTTCTCTATTAACGAAAGCAAACAGGACGGGTACGCACCGGGCAAACTGGCGGGCTGGTACTTTGATGCAGACGGGTCGGTGTATGCACGTTATTCCAACGGGAAAACGCAGCTTCAAGGCCAGTTGGTACTGGCACGTTTCCCGAATCAGGAAGGGTTGCAGCAAGCGGGCGGAACGCGTTGGACAGAAAGCTTTAGCTCAGGCACTGCCTTGTTTGGCCAGCCTGGTACAGGCCAGTTTGGTGCATTGCGTGTGGGGGCATATGAAAGTTCAAACGTCGATTTGACCGAAGAGATGGTGTCCCTGATGTCTGCGCAGAGCAACTACCAAGCCAACGCGAAAACCATTCAGGCAAGCCAGGAAATGGTTCAGATCCTGTTCCAGAACATGTAACCGATTAAGTCATGGATAAATTACTTTTTACAGCGGTATCTGGCGCAACACGCGTGATCACGGCGCAGCAAGTACTGGCGAACAACCTGGCAAACGTGAACACCGATGGTTTCCGCGCTGATATCGGTTTGGCAAAAAGCGTCGAGATTCAGGGTAAGGGGCTGGAGACTCGCACGCTGACGGGGATAGGCAGTACCTGGAGCGATTTCACGCCCGGCGTGTTAAAGCGCACTGACAACCCGTTGGATGTAGCAATCCGTGGCAACGGCTTTTTCGCAGTTCAGGTTGGGGAAGACGGAGAAGCGTATACCCGCGCAGGGGCTTTTCACCTTAACGAGAACGGTGATCTGATGCTGGGCGAACGCCCTGTTCTGGGTGATAGCGGGCCCATTGCGATCCCTGAACACGAAAAATTACTGATTGGCCAGGACGGCACGATTTCTGTGGTGACCGCGGGCTCAGCAGCAGTGCAGGAAGTCGGGAAACTCAAACTGGTGAAGCCAGAGCCTAACCAGCTCCGCAAAGGGGAGGATGGCCTTTTCCGTACCTACAGCGGTGAGCCTGTCGATGCGGATCAGGGCGTAACGGTTGCCGTGGGGTATTTGGAAAGCAGTAACGTCAACGCCATTGATGCGTTGGTCAAGAATATTGATCTGTCACGTAACTTTGAGTTTCAGATCAAAATGATGAAAACCGCAGAGGAACTGGCCTCTACCGGAAACCGTCTCGTTCGTGGCAACTGATAAGAGTAAGTACAGAGGTTTAAAGCAATGCACGCAGCACTATGGGTGAGTAAAACGGGTCTTGCGGCGCAAGACACCCAAATGCAGGTGATTTCTAACAACCTGGCAAACGTCAACACTGTCGGCTTCAAACAAGACCGTGTTGTGTTTGAAGATCTGTTCTACCAGACCAAAAAACAGCCTGGGGCCATGGCTGATCAGCAAAATGAAGTACCGGGTGGCATTCAACTGGGTAACGGTGTACGCACGGTGGGTACCCAGAAACTGATGCGCAGCGGCGCGTACCAGAACACCCAGCAGGCAACAGATTTAGCCATTATGGGCGGCGGTTTCTTCCAGATTGAAATGCCTGATGGCAGCACAGCCTATACCCGTAATGGCCAGTTTCACCGTAACAGCGAAGGGATGATGGTGACAGCCGCCGGGCTGCCTCTTGTTCCGAATATTGAGATCCCGGAAAACGCCCTGAGCTTTACTGTGGGTAAAGATGGCGTTGTGAATATCACGATGCCGGGTGAGGCAGCGCCTCAGGAAATCGGTCAACTGACCCTGGTGAACTTTACCAACCCTGCGGGTTTGGAAGGCCTTGGCGGCAACCTGTACCGTGAAACCGGCGCCTCAGGTGCACCGATTGAAGGCGTGCCGGGCGAAGAAGGTTTAGGGCATTTGAGCCAGTACACGCTGGAAGGGTCAAACGTGAGCGTGGTGGAAGAAATGGTCAATATGATCACCACACAGCGTGCCTATGAAATGAACGCCAAAGTGGTGTCCAGTGCAGATCAAATGCTGAAATTTATCAGCCAGTCAATGTAATCCAACCAGAGTCGGCAGATGAACAGAATGTCAGTGAATTTTTCGATTTTCCGTCGCTCACAAAGCGGCATGGTAATGTGGTTATCCGCGTTACTTTGCTTGTTGGTCGTAGGGTGTGCCCCTGTGTCCGCAGTGGTGGAGCAGCAACCGGAAGAGGTGGTGCCAAAAATGGACATGCCGGTATATACCCCGGATCCCGATGGGGGGCTGTTCAATGCCAACTATTCCATGGCCTTGTTTCAGGATAGACGCGCTTTCCGCGTGGGTGACATCCTGACCATTACGCTGGATGAGCAAACACGTTCGAGCAAAAAAGCCGGTACCAGCTTTGATAAAAAAAGCGATATCGCAATGGGCGTCCCGACTCTCTTTGGTACCTCTTACCCTCAGGGTGAGGTAAGCGTGAGCGGCAGCCGCGATTTCAGTGGTGCCTCATCCAGCTCACAACAGAATTCCCTGTCGGGCAGCATTACCGTCATGGTGGATGAGGTGATGCCAAACGGAGTGTTGCGCGTGCGTGGCGAGAAGTGGTTACGACTGAACCAAGGGGATGAATTTATCCGTCTGTCTGGATTGGTGCGCGTCGATGATATTGACGGTAACAACCAGGTTTCTTCCCAGCGTTTGGGGGATGCACGTATTACTTATTCAGGCCGTGGATCATTGGCGGATGCCAATGAAGCAGGCTGGTTAACCCGTTTCTTCAACAGCTCATGGTTCCCAATGTGATGAAACAGACAGTACACAACGTGTTTGCCCGCTATCTCGGTACGGGTGCCCTGATATTACTTACCCTGTTTTCAGCAGTGATCTCGACACAGGCGATGGCCCGTCCTTTATTGAGCATTGCGGATGTCAAAGGGATCCGTGAAAACCAGCTGGTCGGTTATGGCCTGGTGGTAGGGCTGAGCGGTACTGGTGACAAAAACCAGACCAAATTTACCCAGCAGTCGGTGAAAAACATGCTGAGCCAGTTTGGTGTGCAGTTGCCTGCCAACGCGGATCCAAAGCTGAAAAACGTCGCGGCGGTGGCGGTCAGTGCCACCCTGCCAGCCATGGCGAGCAAAGGGCAGGCGCTTGACGTGACCGTGGCCTCGCTGGGGGATGCCAAAAGCTTACGTGGCGGTACGCTGCTGTTAACACCCCTGAAAGGGGCTGATGGTCAGATCTACGCCATGGCGCAGGGGAACTTAGTGGTCGGTGGCATTCAGGCGCAGGGCAGCAGTGGGTCGGGTGTTACCGTGAATATCCCGACGGCGGGGCTTATCCCGAACGGCGCCATCATCGAGCGGGAAGTACCGACCTCGTTTACCACAGAAGAAGAGGTGGTCCTGAATCTGAAAAAGCCCAACTTCAGTACCGCGCGCAATGTCGAAAAAGCGATCAACAAAGTGTTTGGGCCGGATGTGGCCGTGGCGGAAAGTCATGCCCGAATCCGTGTGCGGGCACCGCTGGATACCAGCCAGCGTGTCACTTTTCTGTCGATGCTTGAAGAGCTGGACGTCGAAGAAACCACCCGCAAAGACCGAGTGGTCTTTAACGCCCGTACAGGCACTGTGGTGGTGGGACAGGATGTGCATATCCATACTGCTGCGGTGAGCCACGGCAACCTGACAGTCAGCGTGATGGAAAATTTCAATGTCAGCCAGCCGAATGCGTTTGGACAGGGGAACACCGCGATCACGCCTGACTCTACCGTGTCGGTGGACGAAGAAAAAGGCAAGGTGTTTATCTGGCCGGAAAGTGAAGAAGGCACCTCGTTGCAAACGCTGGTGGATGCGGTGAATAGCCTGGGGGCCTCTCCCAATGATTTGATGGCAATCCTGATCGCGCTGGATGAAGCCGGGGCACTGGATGGTGAATTGGTGATCCTGTAATGAAAGTAAATGATACCGATATGCAGCGCCTGTTTAATGACACACATACGCTACAAAACATCAAAGCCAATCCTGATAAAGACGCGGCGTTACAGACAGCGTCCCAACAGTTTGAAGCCCTGTTTTTACAAACAGTGCTCAAGCACATGCGTCAAGCCTCTGATGCACTGAGAGAGGAAGAAGACGGCCTGTTTAACAGTCGTCAGCAAACTTTCTACCGTGACATGCTGGATGGGCAGTTGGCTGTGGAATTGAGCCGACAGCAGAGCCTGGGGATTGCTGACATGCTGACGCGTCAGCTCAGTCAAAAAAATACGGTTAAGACAGATGAAAAAACGGTCGTTATAGATAACCAAAGCACCCCCGGTAACGTTGAACCGTTCGCCATTACCACGTCAGACGCGGTTGATCATTCTGCTGTGACCAATCACAGCGCCCAGTATTGGGGAAAAGGCACGGTTTCACTGTTGCAACAACGTCAATTTAACCCTCAGGCAGGCGAGGATACCCTTGCCCTGCATGGTGATGAATGAATCACGGGAAAAGATGACCTATGAACTTATTTAACATTGGCCTTTCAGGATTGAATGCGGCGAGCGCCGGTCTTTCTGTTACAGGCCAGAACATCAACCAATCCCTGGTGCCTGGCTACAGTCGCCAGCGCATCAGTTTTGGTTCACAGGATGGTGGTGTTCAGGTGTCGAGCGTTGAACGTATGTCAGATACCTTCACCCACCTGCAGATTCAGCGTCAGCGCAGCGGGTTTGGCTACCATCAGGCAACCACGCAGTACCTCAGCCAGGCCGAAACGCTGCTGACCAGTGATAACACCAGCCTGAATGTTGGGTTGGATCGTTTTTATGCCGCGTTGAATGAAGCGTCGGCACAGCCGCAGGATATTGCGTACCGTCAGACCATCATCAGCCAAAGTGAGGCGATGGTGGATCGCTTTAACAACCTGAGCCAACAGCTGGAAAACCAGAAGAAACAGGTTGACGGTCAACTGGAAGCGAACGTGAACAAAGCCAATACCCTGATGGCGAACCTGGCGAGCCTGAACAAAAGCCTGCGTGAAGCGAATGGCTCAGAAGCAGAAAAATCCAGCTTGCTGGATGCGCGGGATGCCACGTTGACTGAGTTATCCAGCATGATGGATATCAACACCACCTACCACAGTGATGGTTCGGTGTCGGTTTCTCTGGATCAAGGCCAGCCACTGGTGAATGGGGCCAGTGCCAGCCAACTGACGAAAAACAGTGACGGTGGGTTGGTGCTTAAGCGTGGTGAGAGCACATTCACGCTCGGCAGCAGTGCCGGGGGGGCGATTGGCGGCATGCTCAATTACCGGGACGGTCACCTCCAGTCGCTGGAACGGGAGCTGGATGTGATGGCCTACAGCTTTGCTACCCAGTTCAACGCCCAGCACATCCAAGGGGTAGATTTGAACGGTGAGCCAGGACAGCCCTTGTTTGGTGGCGTGGATCAGATTGAAGGGGCAGCGAAAAACCTGACTCTGCTGGTCAGCGATCCCAAAGCGCTGGCCTTTGCCGGTAACGGGACGGTGGATGAACCGGGTAACAGCGACAATCTGGAGGCATTGATTGGCCTGAAAAATGCGCCGATCACCCTCGATAAAGTAGGGTTGTCAGAGACCGATTTAGCGCAATATGGCGACACCATTGACAAGCTCAATGGCAAAACGCTGTTTACCGCTTACACCGGTCTGTGTGGCGATTGGGCGATCAAAACCTCACAGTCAAAAACGGACATGGCTTCAGCAGAAAGCCAGGTAAAACATGCAGAAAACGCGCGTGATAGCGTCAGCGGTGTCAACCTGGATGAAGAAGCGGTGAGTTTGATGCAATTCACCCAAATGTATCAGGCGAATGCCAAAGTGATTTCAACGGCACAGCAGCTGTTGGATATCACCATGGGCATGTTCCACTAACCGCGGAGGAGTCAGCCATGCGTTTAAGTTCAGCGCAACTCAATGAGATGATGCTCACCAGCATCCAGACATCAACAGCGGGCGTGAACCGGGTTCTGACAGAAATGGGCTCACAGAAAAAAATGTTGGCCGCGTCGGACGATCCGCTGGGTGCTGTGCAGGTGATGATGCTCAACCGTGAGCAATCAAACATTGCCCAGTTCCAGAAAAATATCACTAACCTGGAAAAACAGCTCACCCTGACGGAGTCGCACATTGACGCCTCCAACAATGCGTTATTGCGTGCAGAGGAGCTGGTGGCCAGTGTACTCAACGCCAGCAACAGCGATAAAACAGGGCGTGAGGCGATAGCCAGCGAGCTGGAAGGGATCCTTGACCAGTTGCTGAGTGAGGCAAACAGCCAAAACCCGAACGGGGATTATATTTTCTCCGGCACCAAAACAGACACCCCTGCCGTGGCACGCGATCCTGATACCGGCTTGTATGTGTTTCAGGGAAACCAAGAGCAGCGCATGGTCTCTGTCGCCGAGTCGACCCAGATCCCCGCCAACCAGACCGCACATGACCTATACTTCAATGGTGCGGATGATGGCAGTGATATTTTTAACACGCTGGAATCTGTGATCGACGACTTGCGTGACCCAGCAGTGACCGGAGATGCCCTGACCGCCAGCGTATCGCGCGCCCAAACCCATATCACGGCTGTGAGAGAGGGAATGGGACAGGTATTGACAGACGTGGGGGCGCAACGTGCCTCAATGGATCGCATTGCTGGGGCGCACGAAGACAATGCATTAATGAACGAAAACTTGATCAGCGACGTTGAAGATCTGGATTACAGTGAAGCTATCTTACGGTTGAATACGCATATGGCCGCCTTACAGGCAACGCAAATGTCCTATACCAAGATCCAAAACCTGTCCCTGTTCAAGATGATGTAACAGTACACACACCCGCGCGTTTAACCCAAAGGGCAAACCCTGGTTGCCCTATGCAGTGAAAAAAGAGGGCGTCTTGGTCAACAAAGTCAACATCCAGCAGCCACCCGTGACGGCACCGTCAGGCGCCACACTGGATCCGGTAACGTCACAACCAGTGACGGAAACCGCCCGTGTCACCGCAAAGCGTGAACAGCCATCGCCGTCGTCAGAACGTCCACTGCTGGCGAAAGGGAGGCAGCGCGGAGCCTTGGTCGAAACCAAGGTCAAACATCAAGAGGCTGCCCATGCACAAAGTGCGGCTTCTGCATTGAAAGAGGCTGTGGCCCTGTTGGAACAGCTGCGCCAGATTGCCCGCCGCAGTTTGCAGGCTCGGGAAAATGAAAAGCCACAGTTGCAACAGTCGCTCAGTCACCTGAAAAGCCGGCTGACCCGGTTGGCCAAAGACACCCGCTACGACGGTGAACCTGTGCTGCACCATGACTTGTCACCACGCTTGCGCGGCAGCAATGATCAACACAGCTTTACCATAAAAGGGGTGCGTCTGAATAGTTGGCGCAATCAGGATGAAGTGGTGCGTTTTCAGTTTGACCACGGCCAGCCAAGCACGGTTCGGGCGCGTATTCGCTGGGATGACACCCCCAAAGCCGTGGCAGAAACCTTGAATAAGGCACTGGCACCCCGTGATATTCAGGTGGCGTTGGACAAATACGGTGAGCTGATTTTCACCATTGACAAAGGACGCTGGCCTGACATCAAAGGCGGGATCTGGGTGTCGGGTAATGGTCAGGTTCTTCCGGCAGGCAACCCCGTCAAGGCCAAAGTCGAGCCGCAGGAAGCACACAGCCCCGATCTGGACGGGTTGGACTTCAGCAAACCGGAGACCATCCGCCAGGCCTTGGCGGATATCGAGCGCCTGTTACAGAAAATCCATCACTCCCTGCAAGCACTGGATAAACAACAAAAACAGAGGGAAGTAGAACTGGCACAAAGTCTGGCTGCCAGCCCCTTGGTGCGACGTTACACTCCAGACGAACATGCACCCCTGATCGCCCCGGATGGCAGCATTGAAGCCAGCTGGTTTGAGTTACCCAAAGACATTACCCTGCTGCTGGTCAATAACGCCGTACCGGCCCTGCTGGCACAGGCCAACGCCACCCGCCACAATGTCGTGGCCCTGCTGGATACCGAAAACGGCCACTGATACCCGTACTGCGGTGGACATTATCCGCCGCAGGCATACACCAGCCCGCCTGCCGCCCTGCATCCCTCCTTTTCATTTCTCTCGTTTATTCTCTACTCTGCTAGATTCTCGCTTCTCATCTTTATTTTTTATTTAAGTCCCCCAAAAAACGGTCGTCTTAGTTCATCGACAGAAAAAGAACACGGGATCAGATGGCCATGGTGCCGCACTGACATCCCTTTTGACGATGAAAGAGGAAAACCTTTATGGCAATGACCATCAACACCAACTTTGCATCAATGAATGCACAGCGTAACCTGCTGGGAACGCAAAGTTCACTGAACACATCTTTGCAGCGCCTGTCGACGGGTCTGCGTATTAACAGTGCCAAAGACGATGCAGCGGGTCTGCAAATCGCCAACCGCATGACATCACAAATTAACGGCCTGAACGTGGCAAAACGTAACGCCAACGACGGTATTTCCATGGCGCAGACGGCGGAAGGTGCGCTGCAGGAGTACACCAATATCCTGCACCGCATGCGTGATTTGGGCGTGCAGGCGAAAAACGGCACCAACTCAGAATCAGACCGCGCAGCGCTGAACAAAGAATTCCAGCAAATGAAAAAAGAGCTGGACCGTATCACTGAAACTACCACTTACGGTAAAGGTGAAAACCTGTTTGAGAAATTGGAAGCTGGGGTAGATTTCCAGGTCGGTGCGGATGTAGACAGCAAAGTCTTGACTGCAGATGATGTAACAGAAGGTAAATTATCTAAATATGATGTGCAGGATGCTGTAGAAGCAGGTTTGGCGGAATTAGGTTTGGGTACATCTGAAGAAGATCTGAAGAAGTTGGATATAGTCAGTAAAATTACCACGAGGCTGAAAACTGAAACTGATAATGCCCAATCTCAAGACATAAACTATTCTGATCTAGGAGTGTCTGGTGAAGAAGAGTTGAAAGCAGTTCTTGCTGATTTAGGTATCGGTGCTACGGTTGCACAGGGCAGTGACAGTACAAAAGTAAAAGTTACTTTGCAGACTGGTGATAAAGATGCATTAGGTAAGTTGGATTCTCTTGCAACTGCATTGAAAGAAAATGTAGACACGGCAAAAGGTGAGCTTAAAGATATCAATCAAGGTGAGGCGTTGACGGCATTGCACACTGCAATGACCGGTCTAGGTAAAGAACTTAAGAGCCATGATCATAATGTTATCAGTGTCAAAGTAGATAGTGTTACGCTGGATACAGAAAAACTGGGTGATATTTCTACTGCTGAAGATGCTGGTAAAGCGATGGAAGCGATCGACGCCATGATTGATGCCGTTGGTTCTATCCGCGCTGATTTGGGTGCGACCCAGAACCGCTTCCAGTCCACCATCAATAACCTGGGCAATATTGCAGAGAATATGGCGGTCGCCAAAGGCCGCATTATGGATGCGGACATTGCGGCAGAATCAGCCAATATGACCAAACAAAACACCATGATGCAGGCAGGTATCACTGTGCTGTCACAGGCTAACCAGATGCCAAGCATGGTGTCGCAGCTGCTGCGTTAATATTTTTAGTTTGGGTGGCGATGGGCTGTCCCACCTTGTCACCAGGGCGGAAGCAATGCTTCCGCCTTTTTTATCTTTTGTTTTAAAACAGAATAAAATCAAAAGAATATAGAATAGATTCTCGCCTCTCGAAGCTCATCTCTATTTTCTATTTAAGTCCCCCAAAAAACGGTCGTCTTAGTTCATCGACAGAAAAAGAACACGGGATCAGATGGCCATGGTGCCGCACTGACATCCCTTTTGACGATGAAAGAGGAAAACCTTTATGGCAATGACCATCAACACCAACTTTGCATCAATGAATGCACAGCGTAACCTGCTGGGAACCCAGAGTTCACTGAACACATCTTTGCAGCGCCTGTCGACGGGTCTGCGTATTAACAGCGCTAAAGACGATGCAGCAGGTCTGCAAATCGCCAACCGCATGACATCACAAATTAACGGCCTGAACGTGGCAAAACGTAACGCCAACGACGGTATTTCCATGGCGCAGACGGCGGAAGGTGCGCTGCAGGAGTACACCAATATCCTGCACCGCATGCGTGATTTGGGCGTGCAGGCGAAAAACGGCACCAACTCAGAATCAGACCGCGCAGCGCTGAACAAAGAATTCCAGCAAATGAAAAAAGAGCTGGACCGTATCACTGAAACTACCACTTACGGTAAAGGTGAAAACCTGTTTGAGAAATTGGAAGCTGGGGTAGATTTCCAGGTCGGTGCGGATGTAGACAGCAAAGTCTTGACTGCAGATGATGTAACAGAAGGTAAATTATCTAAATATGATGTGCAGGCTGCTGTAGAAGCTGGTTTGGCGGAGTTGGGACTTAGTACATCTGAAGAAGATCTGAAAAAGCTGGCGGCGGTCAGTAAAGTTTTAGACAAAGCAAAGGATCTGACGGACACACAACAATCGAATGACATTACGTTAGCTGATCTTGGTGTTTCTTCAAAAGAAGAAGTTGAAAATATATTGGCTGAGATTGGTATCGATGCTGAAGTATCCGCTGGTACTAATAGTGGGACTCAGGTGAAGATCAAGTTAAGCGCCGGTGGTAAGGAAAAAGCAACTAATCTGAATACACTGGCGACTGCTCTAAAAGAAAATGTAGACATGACAAAAGGTGAGCTTAAAGACATCAACCAAGGTGAAGATCTGACAGCTCTCCAAAGTGCGATGGAGGGCCTTGGTAAAGAACTTAAGAGCCATGATCATAATGTTATCAGTGTCAAAGTAGACAGTGTGACGCTGGATACTGAAAAGCTGGGTGATATTTCTACTGCTGAAGATGCTGGTAAAGCGATGGAAGCGATCGACGCCATGATTGATGCCGTTGGTTCTATCCGCGCTGATTTGGGTGCGACCCAGAACCGCTTTCAGTCCACCATCAATAACCTGGGCAATATTGCAGAGAATATGGCGGTCGCCAAAGGCCGTATTATGGATGCGGACATTGCGGCAGAATCAGCCAATATGACCAAACAAAACACCATGATGCAGGCAGGGATCACTGTGCTGTCACAGGCTAACCAGATGCCAAGCATGGTGTCGCAGCTGCTGCGTTAATACGTTTCAGTCTGGGCGGAATTTACCGCATAAAACACCCAAAAGCGGAAGGTTTACTTCCGCTTTATTTTTATTAACCCATTGAAAATTCATGCTGCGAAATTGGCACAAAGATTGCTCAAGGCCTGCTGCCGCGCGACACAGTCGTAGGGCGGCAGGTCGACGTGGCCCCCAGTATTTGGAGAGTATCCCATGTTAATGACAGGTCTCGGATCAGGCATTGATTACGAAGCGATGATTCAAGCGATCGTGGCGGCAGAGCGCGCCCCGGTCGAGAACCAGTTAAACCGCCAGGAAGGCATGAACACGGCGGAAATGGATGCCCTGAAAGAAATTCAGGGGGCACTGAACAGCTTTCGCGACACGGTGGAAGATCTGAACGCCTACACTGAACTGAACAAGCTGAAAGCCGAATTGAGTAACACCGATGTGATGGGTGTGGCTGTATCGGGCGGCGCGGTATCCGGTGAATATAACTTTGATGTGACCCAGCTGGCACAGGCAGCGCGTGACAAAGTGCTGACGATGAAAAAAGGCAGCTACCTGACCACAGGAAAAGTGGAATTCACCACGGATAAAGGGACAGTGAGTGTCGATATTGCCGCGCTGGCGACTGAGCTGAAAACCAAGGAAGAGGACAAGAAGGCACAGTATCGCATCGATACCCTGACCGAGGTGGCGAAAGAGCACGACATTGATACCACCAAAGACGGCTGGGAAGCCAAAGCGGAGGCCAAGCTGGCAGAAGATAAAGAGGCTACAGCCAGCTTTGATGCCCGCATCAAAGAATATGACCAGAACATTGCCCGCTATCGCGACAAAGGTGTCACGGCGGAGGAGCTGCAAGGGGCGATTAACCGCCATGAAAACGCTGATGGTGCCAAGGTCACGCTGGTGCAGACCGGCGATCAGCTGACCATGGTGCTCAACGCCAAAGACACCGGGGTGGAGAACGCGGTGAAAGGGCTGTCGGTGACGGATGTGACGGCTAAAGATGATAACGGAAGCGATGTGGCGGTAAGTGATCTCGGCGTGCAGCTTCAGGCGGCGCAAGATGCGGTTGTTAAGTTCGGTAACATGGAGTTGACTTCGCCGACCAACAAAATGGAAAACGTGATTGACGGTATCACCCTGACACTGAAAGAAACCGGCACGGTTAACGTCAACATCCAGCGCGATGAAGACGGCGTTAAAGAGACGGTGAAAACGTTTATCGACAGCTACAACAAGGTGGTGGAGACGGTTAACACCTACACCAAATCCAGTGAGGAAATGGCGGCGGCCCTGTCTGGTGATGCGGCAACCCGTTCGATGATCAGCCGGTTGCGTTCAGTGATTTCTGACCAATACGCCTCGTCGACGCTGGGCACACTGTCACAGCTTGGTATCACCACCAAGATGGACGGTACGCTGGAGCTGGAATCTGACAAGTTCGACAAGGTGATAGAAGACAACTTCGATGAAATCGCCAAGTTGTTTATGGGCGATCCAGCCAGCTCAGTGCCGGAAAAACAGACCGGCATCATGGGCAGCATGCTGACCGTACTGGACGATTACCACAAAAACGGCGGTTTGTTTGATGTCAGGATCGACCGGTTGGATGCCGATAATCAGCGTTTGCAGGAAGAGCGGGAGGCACTGGATGCGCGGATGGAAGCGAAGGCCCTGTCCCTGCGTGATTACTACGCCAAGATGGACAGCCAGATCGCACAGATGAACCAAACCCAGAGCATGCTGATCAGCATGCTGATGTAGAGCAGGTAATACCATGATGATTGATGAAGGCCTGGGGGCCTACCAACATTCTAAAAACCATGCGCAGGCAGCATCGGCAAGTCCACACCGCCTGATCCAGATGTTGCTGGAAGGGTTGCTGGAAAATCTCAGCCGTGCACGCGGCTATATGGAGCGTGGTCAGGTGTCAGACAAAGGCATGACCATTTCCAAATGCCTAGACATCCTTAATGGCCTGAGCGTGGTGCTGGATGCGGAAAAAGGCGGAGAGGTGACGCAGGAGTTGTACCGTCTGTACGACTACTGTGGCCGTCGCCTGTTTGAGGCGAACCTGAAAAATGACCTGGCGGGCATTGATGAGGTGGTCAGCCTGATCACCCAAATCCTTGAAGGTTGGGTGGTGCTGAAACCGGAAAAAGTTGAGGTGGCACAGTGAACCCGATGA
This sequence comes from Grimontia sp. THUN1695, assembly GCF_059704325.2. Classification (NCBI taxonomy): domain Bacteria; kingdom Pseudomonadati; phylum Pseudomonadota; class Gammaproteobacteria; order Vibrionales; family Vibrionaceae; genus Grimontia; species Grimontia sp. THUN1695. The sequence continues at coordinate 3,115,571 of NZ_AP046577.1, forward strand.
CACGTCCCGTCTCTGCACCCCGGGCTTCATCAAATGGCGTCGACACCGCGCAGCAGCTTGATCATCTTTATACCCAGCTTGAGCTGGCGCTCAATGCTGGAGACTGGGCTGCGCTTGGTACGCTGGATATCCAGTTGTCCGAGGCGTTGCACCGGTTAAAACAACAACCGCTGAATGCTGACACCAAGGCGGCATTGACCCGGTTGAATGCGTTTTATACGACCATGATTTCTGAGGGCCGAAAGGAGCAAGCACGTATTCGGCTTCAATTGTCACAACAGGAAGCCACAAAACAGGGGGTGATGGCTTATCTGGGACACCATGAGTAACTGAGTTCACATGCAAATTTCTGTTTCAGCCACCAATGCCGCCACTGTGCCCAGTGCCGGTGGAAAAACCATCAGTGCCCGTCCTGCTGTCACCGGCGGACAGACAGGAAATGCAGCGACACCTGTTAACTATCACGCGCAAGCCAGCGAGCTGGCGACGCAAAACGGTGCTGCGCAGGGGGCAGAACTGTCGCACAGTGCGGAGCAACAGCCTTCCGCCCCAACGACTGTGTTTCCTGGCTGCGTACCACAGGGTGAGGGGGCACTCGAACAGAGCCCGGCCAGCGATACGCTGTGGCAGGCATCAGAGCTGGATGCCCTGTCAGCGGCACTGGACACGGTGTTTCCTGGCCTTGCAGCACCGCAGTGCGAGCAGATCGCTCAGTGGATAGTGAGCCTGCAACACGGAGGGATCACGCCAGAAGCGTTAGTGGCGACGCTGAACACCCAGCTGAAAGCAAACGGCGTATCTGTGCCGCCGTCGGCATTGGCGACGTTGGAAAGTCTGTTTGGGCAAGTGGCTGACGGGGCGCTGCCTGTGTCTGAGCTGACACAGGCACAGAAGCTGCTTCATCTGCAACCGCAAGGGCAGACACACGTTCAGACAACGGCAATGGCGGATGCTGCGGTGCGCGCAGATCGGGCAGACATTGCCTCGTTGCTACGGGAGATGTCGGGGGATCGTGCCGCCCAGCCGTTGAATGCGTTGCCGGTCTCTGATTTGGCGGTGACGATGAACGACGCGGCCCCTGAGCGCCTTTTAGCTCCCGGGCTGGCGCCTCAGCCATCACCCCAAACACGCCCTGCGATCATGGTACCCGGCGCCAGTCCGGCTACCGCGGCGCAGCAGCTTGACGCATCGGTTGATATTTCTCAACCGGAGTGGGGACGTGAGCTGGTTGACCAGTTACGCGCCCGTCTGCGGTTTAACCAGCAGGATGCTGTCCAGACCGCCCATGTGCGGCTTGATCCGCCAGAGCTTGGCAAATTGGAAATCACCCTGCGCGTAGAAGGCGACAAAGTGAACGTGCATATCGCAGCCGCGCACCCGCAGCTGCGTGAAGCACTGCTTACACATGCAGATCGTCTTCGCCTTGACATTGAACAGAGCCAGTTACAACTGACAAATGTGTCTGTGTCGAGCGGATCGCAACAGCAAGGGCATGACCAGTCACAGGGCGGGCAGCAAGAACACCGCGCCGTGAAGGGTAACCCAATGAAGGAATCATCCCCTTTTTCTACGCCGTCGATGAGCGATCTGGGTCGCTATGCATCGGTGGTTTAACCAGATTGAGAGCATGATATGACCAATACAGCACTTGAAGAACAACCTAAATCTAAGTCGCGCCTTATCGTGGTGGTGGCGGGCGTTGTCTTTTTGCTGCTGGCCGTGGGTGGCTGGCTGTTTTATGCACAATGGAAAGAAAGTGTCGTCGAAGTGAAGGAGGGGACCGAGGTTGCCCCGACCGCGATGGTGAAAAAGCCGAAGTTTCTTTCTATGCCACGTTTTGTTGTCAGTCTGGAAGGCGGTTCCCGTTTGCATTACCTGATGCTGGAAATGTCGTTGATGAGTTATGAGGAAGATGACCTCAAGAAGATGGAAGACATGATGCCCGTGCTGCGTAACACCGTGGTGAAGCTGCTCAACGGTAAACATTTTAATGATCTGTCGAAGGCAGGCGCGCTTCCTGCGTTGGAGGAGGACATCCGTAACGCGTTACAAGACCAGATGAATGAGATGACCGGCGGCAAAGGCGTGGAACGCGTACTCATCACTAAAATGGTTATTCAGTAAGGGGTGAGTATGTTGATGATGAATGAGGCGTCTTCCGTGGGACTGCACGCGTATCAGCAGCATCAGGTAGGCAGCAAAACCCGGGAAAAACGTCTGTTGATGCAGCTCTCTGGTCTGGTTAAACGGGTGGTGAACCATCTGGCGATTCAGGCCGATGTGGTGATGAACCGGGATGACATGGAGCAGATCGGCCTGATGGCACTGCTGGAAACGATTCGCCGGTATCCGGAGGAAGATGAATGTGGGCTGAAAAAGCTGGCGGTACCGCGTATTCGTGGTGCGCTGTTAGATGAAATGCGCCGTTTAGACTGGCGATCTCGCCAGCTTCGCCAGAAAACCCACCAACTGTGCGAAAAAGAACGGGAGGTGGCGAAGACACTGGGGCGTGCGCCGACCGATCCGGAACTGGCACGGGCGATGGAGATGTCTGTCAGTGATGTGCGTCAGCTGCGTCTGGATTATGAGGCGGAACGGCCACACAGTTTTGAATCGATGCAGGAAGATAATATCGCGATACCGGGATTGGCGGTGTATTGCGATCACATAGAAAAAGAAAAGCTGGCGGTCGCACTGAAAGCGGCACTGGCGACGCTGACAGAACGCGAGCAAATCGTCCTGAGCTTTTACTTTGAGCATGAAATGAGCATGAAGGAGATTGCGCTGGTGCTGGATCTCACGGAAGCCCGGATCTGCCAGATCCAGAAAAAAGCATTGGCGACCCTTAATCAGAAACTGTCTGACTGGCAGTTGGTATAGCGGAGTCACTTTTTATGCAGGTAATACTGGGGTTTGTTGTTGTTTTTGCCACGGTAATGGGCGGCTATGTGATGGCGACAGGCAAAATCGCTGCGCTGTGGCAGCCGCCGGAATTTGTCATCATTTTGGGCGCGGCACTGGGGGCGATGGTGATCGCTAATCCCCCTTATGTGCTGAAAAATATCCTGACCCGCCTCAAGATGCTGATGGGGAAGCCTTACGGCGATGATTTCTATAAATCCGTGCTGCAACTGATGTATGAGTTGCTGGAAGTGGTGCGTAAAGATGGCATGAAAAAGCTTGATGATCATATTGAAAATCCAGAGAGCAGTGACATTTTTTCGCGCTATCCGAATGTGGTGAAGTCGCCCATTTTATTGCCATTTATTACGGATAATTTGCGTACCCTGGCGATGGGAAAAATGACCCATCATGATCTGGAAGCGGCGCTGGAGCTGGAAATGGAAGCGCTGGAAGCCGACTTGATGCGCCCTTCCAAAGCGCTGACCAAAACCGGTGAGGCGATGCCGGGCTTCGGTATCGTGGCGGCGGTATTGGGGATTGTCGTCACCATGCAAAATATTGGTGGTCCGTTGACATTGATTGGTGTGAAGGTGGCAGCGGCACTGGTCGGGACGTTCTTCGGGGTGTTGATGGCGTATGGCGTGTTTGACCCTTTGTCATCCAGTATCACGGGTTTGGTGAAAAAAGAGATGTTGGCGCTGCGTATGGTTGCGACGATTTTAGTGGCGCAGGCGCAGGGCAAACCCACGATTCTGGCATTGGATTCGGGCCGTCGTTTGCTGTATAGCGAGTACAAACCGTCGTTCTCTGAGATGGAACAGTGGATGGTGAGAGACTGAGCCATGGCCCACGATAAGCAACACGTCATCATTATTAAAAAGAAGAAACATGGCGATCATGATGATCACCACGGCGGTGCATGGAAAGTGGCTTTCGCTGACTTTGCCATTGCGATGATGGCTTTTTTTATGGTGCTTTGGATCATGGAAATCACCTCAAAGGAAGAGCGGGAAGAAATCCAGTACCGTTTGCAGCAAAGTACTATCTTTGAAAGCATCGACAACCTGTTCGATATTCGAAATAGCCCATTCCCGATTGATTTTGGTGGTGAGGCGTCGCCGTTTGAGAACCCGATCAATTCGACGCTCAGTGGGACAAGTGAGCTCGGTAACTCTCTGCATGAACAGGTGCCGCAGGGGGAGAAAGGCAATAACGCGGGGCAAGGGGAAAACGCCATGTCTGTGCTGGAGGGGCAGTATCTGAATGCAGCGCAGTTGAGTGGGTTGGCTATTGCATTGAAAGAGATTGTGGCGTCGTTGGATGCGATGGAAAACATCCACCTTGACGTTGTGCCTCAGGGGCTGCGTATCCAAATTCAGGACAGTAAACGGAACGTGATGTTCCAGCGGGGCAGTGCCCAGATGACGCCGTTTTTTGAAGACATACTCTACGCGCTGTCGCCAAAGCTGGGAAAAATACAAAACCGCTTGATTATCAGCGGTCACACAGATTCGACCGCGTTTAGTACCCAAGCGTATTCCAACTGGGAATTATCGGGGGATCGTGCCTTAAAAGCCCGTCAGGTGATGGTGGGATCGGGATTGCCTCAGCAACAGGTGCTGCAGGTGGTCGCGATGGCCGACCGTACCCTGCTGGATGAGGCTGACCCGCAAAGCGGTAAAAACCGCCGGATAGAAATTATGGTGTTAACAAAAGAGGCTGATGAGCAACTGGTGCGTTTGTTTGGCACGGTTCCTGCGTTGCCCAACAGCATCAATGAACATGGTGAAGCGGTGAAAAGTGCCAAGCAATTTGCGTTGGACAATGCGCCAGTTTCCCGATTAGAGGCGATGACACAGTCATGAACAAGTACACGGTAACTCCAAAATTCTATGACACCTTCTCCTGCATTGGGTCGGATTGCGAAGATCATTGTTGCCACAGTTGGACTGTGAACATCGATCGGGGCACGTATCTCTTTATGACCCGGAAAAGTGCGTTTAAGGCCAAATCAGCACAGGCGATTGAACGCACCCGTGGAAAGGCGGGTTATGCCAGAATTAAACTTGATGCACAGGGGAATTGCCCGTTTCGTATGGCAAATGGCTTGTGTGAGGTGCATGCGACACACGGCCATGCGCGGCTGTCGCATACCTGTAGAACTTATCCACGTCTGGAGAAAGTGCGTGGCGATCAGGTGCAAAAAAACCTCACCCTGTCTTGCCCGGAAGCGGTACGGCAAGCGTTGCTGAACCCTGATGCGATGACATTTGATACCCAGGTTACTCAGGATCCGGCATTCAAACCGGTGCCCTATGTGCGTCCAGATTGTTATGACGCCGTGCGTGAGTTGTTTGTGCTGTTGTTGTCTGATACCAACATGGCGCTGGAGCAACGTCTGTTCACCTTTGGTTTGGCATTGAAACAACTGGCACAGAGTGAGCCTGAACAGCGCACAGACGTGTTTGAGCAGGTGATTGCCCAGATCCAGAGCGGTGAGATTGCGGCGTTTTATGCTGACCTGCCGACAGCGACCCAGTTACATGCATCGTACCTGCTAAAAGGTTACAACGCCTTGTTTGCACTCAATGTGCTTGAGCAAAAACCGCAGGTGCTGGCGCGCCTGAGTAAAATCCACCAGCGCATGAAAGCGGCGCTGGCAGGCGTGGGGGACAATATTTTCCAGCAACAGGCGGTGTTGGAGAAAGGGTTTAACGGCCATTATCAGGCGTACATGGCCGAGCATGAGCACGTATGGATAAATTACTTTATTTACCAGATGTACCAGTTGGATTTTCCGGCTGACAATATGTATGAACAGTTCAGCCAAATCATTGTGGATTTCTTCTATCTTCGTGGGGCATTGATGTTAATGGCCGCAGAAACCCCGCTGACTGATGACGATCTGGTGCTGGTTGTGCAAAGTTATCACCGTGCGCGCAGCCATGGCGGAAACTTCCCCAAAGTGCTGGATACCCTGAAAGAGAAAGTGGATGTAGATGCGGCGATGCTACCGCTGATGTTATTGAAAGTGAGCGAACGCAGCTCAGCCTAGGCCCACCTAAAAGAAAGCCGGGTCCCTGTTCGGGACCCGGCTTATTTATTTTCGGGGCTTATGCCAGTAGGTCTGCCACGCCTTTCACCAGTGTCGCCAGGCCATCCCAGTCGCCTTTGTCCATCAGGTCTGTTGGCACCATCCAGGTACCGCCGCACGCGACCACGCTTTTCACATTCAGGTAGTCACCGACGTTGGCTGGGTTAATACCGCCCGTTGGCATAAAGTTCACCGGATAAACCGCGGTCAGGGCTTTGAGCATATTCACGCCGCCAGAGGGTTCTGCCGGGAAAAATTTCAGCGTTTTCAGTCCCATCTCCATGGCTTGCTCAACCAGGCTTGGGTTGTTGACGCCCGGTACGATCGCGACATTGCGCTGCTGGCAGTATTTGACTGTGGTTGGGTTGAAACCAGGGCTGACAATGAAGTCCACACCGGCATCGATAGCCATATCAACCTGCTCGGTGGTCAGCACTGTGCCGGCACCAATCAAGAGATCGGGATAGGCTTCACGCATCACGCGGATAGATTCGGCCGCGGCGTCAGTACGGAAAGTCACCTCTGCACAAGGCAAGCCGTTTTCCACCAGGACTTTTGCCAGTGGCAGCGCATGCGCGACATCATTGATGGCAATGACCGGGACGATTTTGATCTCTTGCAGACGTTGTTCAAGGGTCTTCATGGTTAACCTCTAAAGAATAAAGCTCAGTGTTGCTACGATAATGAATGCGATACCGCCAAGCAAAGTTTCCATCACGGTCCAGGTTTTCAGTGTGGTTTTCTCATCCATATCCAGCAGACGTGAAACCAGCCAGAAACCGGAGTCGTTGAAGTGGGACAGTACGGTTGCACCCGCCGCGATAGCAATCACGATAAAGCACAGATCCAACTCGCTCAGGCCAGTGGTTGCTGCCACAACTGGCGCAATCAGTGCTGCAGTGGTGGTCAGTGAAACAGTTGCAGAACCCTGCGCTACGCGTAAACAGGTAGCAATGACAAAAGCGGCGACGATAATTGGCATACCGGTATCTGTCAGTGCGCCTGCCAGTGCGTCACCTATGCCACTTGCACGCAGTACACCACCAAACATGCCACCGGCACCGGTCACCAGCACCACGCCACAGATAGGTGCCAGGGAATCACCACACAGTTTTTCCAGTTTTGCCATGCCATAGTCTTTGGCAAACACTGCCAGGCAGACAAGCAGGGTGATCAGCAGGGCTACCGGGGTTTTACCCAGCATACGCAGGAATTCAACCAGTGGTGTTTTGCCGTCAATGATGCCGGCCACAGACAGGGTGTGCACAACGGTGTCGAGACAGATCAGCAGAACCGGCAACACCAGAATGCCCATGACAGTGGCAAATTTTGGCAGTTTGTTTTCATCCACCACGGTGTCGCTGTTGAAGAACGCTTTTGACAGTGGGATGTCGAATTTCTTGCCTGCATACAGGCCAAACAGGTATGCACCGACGTACCAGGTTGGGATTGAAACCAGAATACCAACTACCAGCAGTAGGCCGATGTTCGCGCCTAGAAACTCCGCCGCGGCAACCGGGCCCGGGTGTGGCGGTACAAAACCATGCATCACGGCAAACGCACCCGCCGCAGGCAATGCATACTTGAGTGGCGAACCACCAAAGCGTGCTGCGACGCTCAGGATGATAGGCATCATCACCACAAGGCCAGCATCAAAGAAGATGGGGAAACCAAACATCAGCGATGCCACACCCAACGCAAACGGGGCTTTGTCTTCACCAAAGCGGCCGATCAGGGTATCTGCCAGCACTTTTGCGCCACCGGTGACTTCCAGCACTTTACCTATCATGGCACCCAGGCCAACCAACAAGGCAACAGAGGCAAGGGTGCCACCAAAGCCGCCCATCATGGTCGGAACCACTTTTTCTGATGCCACACCGGTCGCAAGCGCCGTACCCAGGCTGACAACGGTCAGTGACACGAAAGCGTGAACTTTCATTTTAATGATCAGTACCAACAGCGCGGCGATAGCAAGTGCGGCGACAGTCAGCAGATAGGTAGGGTCAGAGGCTTGTACAAACTGCTCCATTTTTAACACCTTTCACGATTAGGTCTTGTTTGTGTGTGAGTTCACACTTGTCATAGTTACCGGTAACATGTTACCGATAACATCATTAAGATAAACCCAAATCGCGCTGAGAATTTCAAAATTGAGAGCGCGCGCAAATTTGGTATAGAGGAATAGTCATGGCTGGAAGTAGTATCATTGTGATGGGCGTTTGTGCCAGTGGGAAAACAACCGTAGGTGAATTGCTGGCAAAGCGTCTTAACCGCAAATTCATTGATGGGGATGATCTTCACCCTCGTGCAAATATTCAGAAAATGGCGTCTGGTCAACCGCTGAATGATGATGACCGCGCGCCCTGGCTGGAGCGTATCCGCGACGCGGCCTATAGCTTAGAAAGCAAAAACGAGCATGGCATCATTGTCTGCTCTGCGCTGAAGAAAAAGTACCGCGACCAAATCCGTGAGGGGAATGACAACGTCTCCTTCCTGTTTCTGGACGGCGATATGGCATTGATCATGGAGCGCATGCGCGCACGTCAGGGTCACTTCATGAAAGAGAACATGGTGAAAAGCCAGTTTGAAACGCTGGAGCGGCCGGACGGCGAACCGAATACCTTTGTTGTTGATATCAGCGGCTCACTGGAAGAGGTGGTTGAACGAGCGGCCCAGGTGCTGCAAGGTGGCCAAGAGGTGGCATTATGATTCATCCCAAAGTTCAGGCCATCACCGACAGGTTGATTGAGCGAAGCCGTGCAACACGAGAGGCATTTCTGGCGCGTTGCCGTGAACAGGAAAAAGCAGGCAAGGGCCGCGCGCGCCTGAGTTGTGGCAACCTGGCGCATGCGGTGGCGGCATCCTGCTCGGCAGAAAAGAAAGCAATCCTCGATTTTACCCACGCCAACGTGGCGCTGGTCAGTGCCTATAATGACATGTTGAGCGCCCATCAGCCCTATCAGGACTACCCGGCACAAATTAAAAAAGTATTGGCTGAACATGGGCATACCGCACAAGTTGCCGGTGCGGTGCCGGCGATGTGTGATGGTGTAACCCAGGGCCAGCCGGGGATGGACATGTCACTGTTCTCCCGCGACCTGATTGCGCAGTCCACCGCGTTGTCACTGAGCCACAATACTTTTGATGCCACATTGCTGCTGGGCATTTGCGACAAAATTGCACCGGGACAACTGATGGGCGCGCTGGCCTATGCGCACCTGCCAACCGCATTTGTCCCTGCTGGTCTGATGCCGACAGGAATAAGCAACGAAGAAAAAGTGGATATCCGCCAGCGTTTTGCGGCGGGCGAAGTGGGTAAAGACGCATTGCTGGAGATGGAGTGCCGCGCCTACCACGCGCCGGGTACCTGTACGTTCTATGGCACTGCCAATACCAACCAACTGGTGTTTGAGGCCATGGGCTTGATGCTGCCAGGTTCGGCGTTTGTGCATCCACATTCCGCCCTGCGTCACGCACTGACAGAGCACACAGCCGTTAAGGTGGCGTCAATGACCAGGGAGTCAGCCCAGTATCGTCCCCTGTATGACGTGGTGACTGAAAAGAGCTTAATCAACGGTGTGATTGCCTTGCTGGCATCAGGTGGCAGCACCAACCACACCATCCACATGCTGGCGGTAGCACGTGCGGCAGGAATCCAACTGACCTGGCAGGACATCAGTGATTTGTCGGATGTGGTGCCGTTGCTGGCGCGCATTTATCCGAATGGCCCAGCAGACATGAATGCCTTCCAGCAAGCGGGCGGTGTGCCAGCCCTGCTGCGTCGCCTGAATCTTGCTGGCCTGTTGCACACCGATGTGACGCCGGTGTTTGGTGGCTTTGAGGATCAGCTTACTCAGCCTGTGCTGGAAAATAGCACCCTCAGCTGGCAGCCGTGCAATGGCACGCTGGATGCCTCAGTGATTGCTGCGGATGGTAAGGTGTTCCAAAGCACCGGCGGTATCCGAGTGCTGAACGGTAACCTTGGCCGCGCTGTGGTGAAAGTGTCTGCCGTTAAAGAAGAACAGCGGGTTATTGAAGCGCCAGCAGTGGTGTTCCAGTGCCAGCACGAGGTGGAAGCGGCATACAAGCGCGGGGAGCTGAACAAGGATTGCATCGTGGTGGTGACGCACAACGGCCCGGCAGCAAACGGTATGCCAGAGCTTCACAAGCTGATGCCAATCCTGGGCAATATCCAGAAAGCCGGTTTTAATGTGGCTTTGGTGACAGATGGCCGTTTGTCTGGCGCGTCCGGAAAGATCCCGTCAGCGATCCACGTCTCGCCGGAAGCTATCCGCGGTGGTGCGATTAGTTTTGTGCGTGATGGCGACCTGATTTCCCTTAACTGCCAGACTGGTGAACTGAATAACCTCAGTGATACCCGTGGGCGGGAAGTGGTTGAACGGGATACCGAAGCGTATCAGCAAACCTGGGGGCGCAACCTGTTCCGTGTGATGCGAGAAAACGTATCAAGTGCCGAAGAGGGCGCAAGCTTCATCGTCTGATCAATGGGTAAGGGCAGCGGGGCTGCCCTTTTTACTCTCTGCACCCGCTAGAGACTTTCTCCATCGGTGATGCGGTATCCCAAATCGATGACTGTCTCTTTGATGGACTCACCTTTCAGCCGTGCCAACAGGAGCTCCGCACTTTTCCTGCCAATCTCATAACGCGGGGTATCCACGCTGGTAAGGGTAGGGCGGACAGACTGGCCGATATCCAATGCGTTATAGCCGACAACAGCCAGTTGTTCCGGCACCTTTATTCCCCGTTGCAGCGCACTTAACAGCGTGCCGGTGGCGATATCATCGTTGGTGCAGAACACGCCATCCAGGTTTGGGTGGGCATCAAGGGCACGAGCCAGCAGCGTTTCCGCCAATGAAAAGCTGGAATGTTCTTCGGTCAGCACGTGGATGGGTTCCAGCCCCGCTTCTTGCATCGCGTTGTCATACCCTTGCATGCGAAGCCGGGTCCGGGTGTCCAAACGGGCACCAAAATAGGCGATGTTCCGTTTGCCTGAACCGAGCATGCGCTTTACCACGTCATAAGAGGCGGCAACATGATCCAGCCCCACTGCCATATCAATGGGCTGGGCCGGGATTTCCATGGTTTCCACCACTGGCAGGCCAGCGGTTTGGATCATCTGTAGAGTGCGGGGAGTGTGGTGGCTTTCTGTCAGGATCAGCCCGTCAACATGATATGAGAGCAGCGAGGCGATTTTCTGCTCCTCTTCGTTTTCGTCGTAACCGAAGTGTGCCAGCAGGATTTCGTAACCGTGGGCGTTTGTCACCGCTTCAATCCCTTGGACAAACGCAGCGAAAATCTGGTTGGAGAGTGAGGGGAGCAGCACGCCAATTGCACGGCTGGAGGACTTTGACAACATGGCCGGCGCTTTATTTTCGATATACCCCAGCGCTTCAATCGCCGCCGCAATCTTATCGCGCGTTTTTGCCGCGACAGCGTCGGGGTTACGAAGGTAGCGAGATACCGTCATTTTAGTGATGCCGACCCGATCAGCGATATCTTGCAGGGTGGTACGGTTTTTCTTGGGATTTGACATATGCAGTGGCTACCTTCAATGTTACGGTAACATTATCAGGGAAGCTACGCGTTTACACAAGCAGATGATTTTGATTTTCTTGGCTTTTTATGCGCTCTGTCTCCCTGTCAAAGTCCCAGAGAAATGCTGTGCCAATAGAGGTGGCATACATAGCAGGTCACTACCCATAGGGTATCGCGACCTGCTTGTATCCTCTCTAATCAATGAATGATAATGCGGCCATTCAGCGGCTGCACCGGGCGATTATTTGTATGGTGGAGCGCTGAGAGGAATTGCCTGATTTGTTCATCAGAAGCGCTGACAGGCTGTTCCAATACCATCCAGATGACACCTTCAGAACAAGGTGGTGTGGTCAGAGAACCACTGAAGCGGTAGAAATCGAATTTTTCAGGCAACAAGGCTTTTATGTCTATGGGGTGCGTCAGCATGGTAGTCTGACCAACCCTGGTTGGTATTTGCTGCCAGGCTTTTGCCAACTCTGGGTTGGCTTTCCCTGTCTTAAACATCAGCGCCAGTACGGCCAGAGAGCCATCTTTATTTTTATAGACAAAGTGGCCTTCCAGCGGGAACTGTTTACCATCGATCTCGTTTTCACTGGGTGAATGGAAATGGAGTTGTTGCAGCATGAAGGTCTCTTTGTCCAGGTGCAGGGTATTACCTTCGCTGACGTTAATCTGAATAGTATGGCCATTATTAATGATTTGCTGTTTACCCTGCTGGAAGGCCAGCGCAAGTTTGCAGTGATTGGCCTTCAAGGCGCCCTGGATATTGATCGGTGACTGGTTTTTACCGATTTCACACAGCGTAAAATCGGGTGAAAGCTCTCCCCAGTGCTCAGGGCTTTCCTGGCCCTCATACCCCCAATGCACAGGTTGTTCTGTTGCCCCGATAGAGAAACTGGCAGCCAACATGACAGTTAGAATTAATTTTTTGTTCATTATATTTACCCTTTCCCAACGAATTGCTACCCAAACAACCTGATGAGGCAGGACTCAGCGAGTTTGACTGGCGTTGTGAATGTGGCCTCATTTTGCCTTGGACAAGGCATTGACAAACTGCTGAACAACCGTAAAAGGCCAACAGCCATTAGAGAAAATTTGCGTCGACATTGAACGCATTGATGGTCTTTGAATCCGGGCATCTTCAGGTCATTGGGTGTAAATACGCTCACGGTATGCAGTGCATAGACTGCCCGATTGCTATGTTACACCCAGTATTTGTGCGCCAATGTTGATATGACTCAGATTATCCCTTGTTTGGAGAGACTGTTACTGTCCTTTTTGTATATTCACGCTTCCAGTAGGGACCATACCGGATGCGATGTTTGGGTTTTCAACCGGTTAACTCCCGATGAGATTGGCCCCTTTCTGCAGTACAAACATATGGTAACCAAACTCGCCCAAGTAGCGTTCATAAATCGCAATTTCTTGCTCCATATCCGCAATGGCGGTTGACGTTGGCATGCTCGCTTTTACCTCAGCAATCCGTGCTTTGAGAGGTTGGTAATAATCATTCCAAGCTTGTTCGCTCAAGGTGAAATGATCTATCACCTGAAAACCAGCTTGGCGTGTTTGCTTTAAGCGTTTTTCGATTGTTTGCATGTCTGGGTATTCACCCCTCCAGAACTCTACAGCCTCTGAGCTTGGATTGTCGGTTAGCCACACTAAGTCACTGACTACCATGTAGCCACTATCGGCCAGTAGCGTTCGCCACTGGGTTAATGCTTGCTCGACCCCCATAATGTAAGCCGAGCCTTCTGACCACACACAGTCAAAGCTTTCAGAGGCAAAGGGCAGTTCCGTCATGCTGGCACAGCATAAGATCACGCGCGCATCCAATTCTTGCTCAATAAGGCGTTCGCCCAGCTCATCAAGGGCGCTTTGCTCATTATCCACCGCAACGATCTGTGCTTGAGTATGCGTTGCCAATAAGCGGGTAGAAAAACCTTTGCCACAGCCAATATCAATGATCTTGGTTGGCGTCGTTGGGAGTTTTGACAACGCTTTAAGCGAATCGGCATCACAGCCTGGTCCCCAGCGCTCTAACATCTGGAATACCGCCATAAAGTCGGCCATGTATTGATCGTGTTCGTTCATATCTTTTGACAACCATTTTAAATGCAGGGCTTGTTGTTCATTGAAGCCTTGCTGCTTTAACCACTCCAGATGGGCATCTGGTGCTAATTTATCGGTCTGTTGGTGCCAAAGACGCAGCGAACCTTCACCAAGCATGGCGGCAAGTAACGCGCGAGCTTGTTGCTTTTTAGCGATGTCTTCGTCCAGCTGCTGCAAGCGCTTTTCAAGTACAGAGCGCTGCACCTTGCTGTCCAAAAAGGATTTACATTCCTTAAGTGTTAAACCGCCCACTTGCAGTTGTTGCAACAAGCGCAACTGCTGAACATCTTTATCTGAATACAGTCGATAGCCGTTGGTTTGGCGAACACCCTGCAACAAACCTAGCTTCTCGTAGTAGAGCAAGGTTGACCGTGACAGCCCGACTTTTTCAGCTAACTCAGAAATGCGATACACAGATAAAACGTCCTTTCCGTTCTTTTTAATAATGGCGCGGCTGGCTCAAACAGACCAGAACACGGATGACGATAAACTATGAAGTTATAGACAGGTCAAATGTTGTTAGCAATAATGGCTGCCCACCACCGATTTGGACGGGAGACAGAAAAGCCCTGTACTTACAAGTAAATAACAGGGCTTCTAAGGCATTCTTGGACGGGTAAAAAACTATTCGATGTTTTGGATCTGCTCATTGAGCAGCGGACTAGATCCTAACAAACTCAATGAGTTACCGAAAAGAAACCGATCAAAAATGCCTGTTTGCCCACCAAACTGCCCACCACTTGCCTATGGCTTTTACTAAATCTTAGTGGTTAGCAATGGAAAAACAGTGCCGTTTTTATGCTGCTGTTAGAGCTAAAACATAGAAGTTTTGAAGGGCTTTATCGAGTAATTTTTCAACACCTCATCCGTTAGTGGATACAATAGTATCCAATTTCTGTTTTATTTCGCTATAATGGATATAACTGTATCCATTCGGTCTTTGCGGATGAATTTTACCTTACTTGATGATACCGATGTAAGCCAAGCCTATGCGGCTTATTTACGTGAGTTACGGAAGCAGGCAAAGCTGTCACGAGCGGCGCTTGCTGAGCGAAGCTGTGTACCTGCGGCCACCATTAAAAAGTTTGAGCTGACCGGGCAAATTTCATTTCGCCAATTGCTGTTGCTATGGCAGACCCTTGATTCGCTAGAGAGGCTCTATCAACTCACACAACCTAGCAAAGAACGGGTCACTATGCCCTCTAGTATTGATGAGGTGCTAAAAGATGAGTTTTAAACCCATTCAAAAACTCGCCGTGACTCGCACCTTAAGTTCAGGTGAGCAGATATCTGTTGGAGTCTTGGCGCAGAATCGGCAAGGCGTTTTTTTTCAGTATGCAGACAGCTATTTGCAGCAGTTTGGCAATTTATCTCCTTTTACCTTGCAGTCGAGCACACAAGTTCAAGTCGCACCTAAGCAGCCACACCAAGGTGTACATGGCGTATTTGGAGATTGTTTACCCGATGGCTGGGGCATGCTGTTACAAGATCGTATTTTCCGGCAAAAGGGCATACTGCCTAATCAATTAACGGCGATGGATAGGTTAGCCTTTGTCGGTGATAAAGGCATGGGAGCATTGTCTTTTTCTCCGGTGTCTGAGTTTTCAGCCACCACGCACGCGGATATTGATTTAGCGACGTTAGGCTTAGAAGCACAAACGCTGTTCGATTCTTCGATGTCAGATTATATGGATGATAATCACGATGAGTTAGATGGGCATACTCAACAGGTGTTGGCCGCATTAGTCGCCGGAGGTAGTTCGGGTGGGGCAAGGCCTAAGGCACAAATTTATATGCCTGCTGGGGAAACTCAGCATTGTCGAACCTTCACTCAGCTTGGAGATGAGGCCTGGCTGGTGAAGTTTACCTCTAAAAATCTCGCACTCGGCCATGAAGAAGGTTTGTGTGAGGCGGTTTATTTGCAAATGGCCGAGCTTGCTAAGTGTCAACCGCCGCAATGGCAACTCATTGAAGCACCAACTACAAGCGGTGCGTCTGCCTGGTTGGCGCTTAAGCGTTTTGATTATGTCACCGAGCAGACCAATTTAAGCGGCAATCGCAGTTCAGGTCGCCTGCATATGCACAGCGCTTGCGGGCTACTGGATGCAGACTTTCGAACGCCAAGTTTAGATTACATTGATTTAATTAAAGCCAGCCGTCAGTTGTGTAAATCGCCAGCGGCTGGACAACTGCAATTTCGCCGTGCCGTTTTTAACCTGCTGTCGTCTAATCAAGACGACCACAGTAAAAACTGGGCGTTTTTGCAAGCGGATGACGGTCAATGGGATCCTGCCCCTTTTTACGATGTGACTTACAGCCCACATCCATTCAATGACCACGCCACTGCTTTCGGAGGTTATGGCAAAGCGCCACCGCTTAAGGTGATGCAAAAACTGGCGACCAGCGCTGGCTTTTCGAATTGGAATGATGCAAGGCAAGTCATTGAAGAAGTCGCAGAAGCCATCAGCCAATTTACGTATCTGGCACAGCAGCAAGGGATCAGTAAAACAACAGTGTCTGCCATTGCTAAGACATTGGATCAGCGCAAACAGGAAAATGCAGCGCTTTTTCAATGAAAGTAAAACAAACTTTTCAATTCACAATAAATACATAGCAAGGTCATCGTGAGCGAATATCAATACTATAAATTTGAGCGTCTGGATGGGTATTTAGATGCTAAAGCACGTCAAGCACTCCGATCAATTTCAAGCCGTGCCGAGATCAGCGCTACGTCCTTTCAGGTGTATTACACCTACAGTGACTTAAAGGCAGAGCCTTTTGAGCTGATGTTAAAATACTTTGATATCGGTTTTTACTATGCCGATTGGGGCTCAATCGATGCCTACATCAAGCTGCCAGCAGGAACGCTCCCTGAAGCTTTACTTTGCTTTTCAAGTGATGGGCTTCATGTTCACGAAAACGATGAGTGGCAGTTACTGATTTTTTCCCTTGAGGAGTATGACGAATATTTTGACGATGAGCATGCCGACGAATTTTTCCAGCATTTAGCTGGGTTACGCAGCGGGTTAATGCAAGGGGATTGGCGCCTTGTGTACTTTATGTGGCTCAAAACGTTTGATTTTAATGATGACGTTGAGCGAGTGCCGTTAATTCAATTCGATTTTGAGCACCTCAGTGAAGAGGAACAGGCGTTTGCAGCGCTGTATGATATTCCCTTAGCATTGGTTAAGGCACTCGCCATGGTGCTGAACGCACAACCCAGCCATCAAGCCAAACAAGCCCAGTTTCAGTTTGATACGTGGCTAAACAATCTCACGGAAGTTGAGAAAGACACGCTATTACGCGCGCTGTTTGAGCAAGGCCAGCTAACCCGTCACCAAGCCTTAGCGCTGACGCGAAAAGAACCTGCCAACATAGACGAAATCTATCAGTATTGGTTAACCCCCGAGGTAATTTCTCCTTTTATTGAGCAAGCGCAAAGCCAATTACAGCAAGAGCAAGCCGCAGCACTCGCAAAGAAAATGGCTATTGAAAAAGCAGAAAAAGAAAAAGCGTTGACGGATGTTTACAATCGGCGTGAGCACTACTGGCAGCAAGCACAAGAGCAAGCGGATCGCACTTGCGCCAGTGGTTACGATGCGGCATCACGCTATTTGCATCAGCTGTTTGAGGCCTATCAGTTCAAAGCGGATGAAGCGGCGTTTGAACAACGCTTTGAGCGCTTTGTTGTGGCGAATAATAGCCGTAAAGCGCTGTTAAATCGTCTCAAAAGTCTACTTTTATAGGGCGTTCCGTTACGCCCCTTTGCGCAGCACAAACATGTGGTACCCAAACTCGCCTAGGTAACGTTCATAAATCGCAATTTCTCGCTCGATATCTGCGATGGCGTTTGAATTTGGCATGCTTGCTTTTACTTCTGCCACTCGCGCTTTGAGTGGTTGATAGTAATCGTGCCATGCTTGTTTGCGTATTCCGATTTACTTGAACAGCCATTCCGGTTTTATTTGAACACCTCAGATCAACGCATCGTTGGCTAACCGATTTTTAACTTAAGTGTTCAAGTGGCGTCAACGGTCGCCAGTATTTTCCTCATTGACTCTCCTTTCAGTTTTATCCGGTGTGCATTGTGCATCAGGCGATCGAGGATGGCATCGGCCAACGTGTTATCACCGATGGATTGATACCATTGGTCGGTGGGGAGTTGGCTGATGAGGAGGGTTGAGCTACTGCCATGGCGGTCATCCATGATCTCCATCAGGTCGTTGCGCTGCGCGGCTTTTAGCGGTTCTAGTCCCCAGTCGTCCAGGATGAGCAGGTTGAGTTTAGCCAGGCTTTTCAGCTTCTTGCTGTAAGTGCCATCGGCTTTGGCCTGGGTGAGTTCCATGAGCAGACGACTCACCCGGTAGTATTTCACCGTGTAGCCTTTCAGGCAGGCGGTGTTAGCAAGCGCACAGGCGATATAGGTTTTCCCGGTGCCGCATGGCCCGGTCAGTAACAGGTTTTGCTGCCGCTGTAGCCAGTCGCATTGAAGCAACCCTGTCATGACACTTTTTTGCAGGCCGCGCGGGTGCTGATAATCGATGTCCTGGGCGGTTGCCGCAAGTTTTAGTTGGGCCTGTCTGAGCAGGCGCTGTTGTTTACGGTTATCCCGTTCATGGATTTCCTGGTCGGCCAGCAGTTGCAGCCGCTCAGCGAAGCAGAGGTCCTGATACTGGCCCGGTTGTTCGAGTTGCTGGCTCAATGCTTTTGCCATGCCACTCAGTTTGAGTTGGTGCAGTTGGGAGAGTGTGGTGTTTACCATGGGTTTTCTCCTTAATGGAAGCTCTGTGGGCCACGGATATTTTCGTGGTGCTGAGGGAGTGTCAGTGTTTCCTGGCTGGATTCACTGATGAGCTTGTCCTGATTACTGTTTAAGATGTCTTTGAGCTGTTGCAGGCGATAGAGCTGATGTTGATTAGCCAGTTTACAGGCGGTATTGAGCCGCTGCGGTGGATACTGGCTGGCTAATCGCAATGCGCCCAGACAGACGCGGAACGCCTGCTGTGGATGCGGTTTGCGTTTAAGCTGCGCTTTTACCCAGACAAGCACGTCATCGCCGATGTCCTTCGCCCAGTTCATCAGACTGCCCTCACTGACTTTGTGGTAATGCTGGTGCTGTACAGGCATGTGCTGCGGTGTAGTGGTAAACCCGTAGCGGTCATTACGGGGGTGGCTGGCAACGCATTTACCCTGGAAGTAGATTTGCACTAAGCGCGGCTTCGCGTGAAGCTCAACCCGCTCACCAACCAGTTGATGCGGTACTGAGTAAAGATGGCTCTCATACTGCACATGGTAATCAATGTTCACTTTAGCCTGGCGGATGTCAGTGTATTCATAGGCATGACACGGTAGCGGTTTTAAGGCGGGTTTATCCAGTTCGTCGAACCACTGCTGACGGGTTCCAGCCATTTGTTTGAAGGGCTTACTGTTTACTTCTATCAGTAACGCGCTGATGCACTGATTCAGCTCATACAGTGAGAAGAAGGTGTGATGGCGAAGCCGGGCTAATATCCAGCGCTCAATGATTTGTACACCCACTTCGGCCTTGGCTTTATCCTTCGGCTTATACGGTCTGGCCGGCACGATGGCCGTATCATAGTGAGCCGCCAGTTGCTGATAGGCCGGGTTGATATCTGGGTCGCTTTTACAGGCTTTGGTGACGGCACTTTTTAAGTTGTCCGGCACCACCATAGTGGGGACGCCACCGAGATAGTCAAAGGCCCGAACGTGGCTGCCCAGCCAGTCTTGTATACCTTGCGTCCAGGTCGCTTCGGCGAAGTAATAGCTGCTCGCTCCCATGGCCGCCACGAAGATTTGGGCGTGCCGGATCTCGCCAGTCTGTGGATTCACAACAGGCATGGTTTGTCCTGCGTAATCGACGAACAAGACGTCACCTGCCCGGTGATGCTGACGCATGGAGCGGCGCTGTTTCTTCAGCCAGTGCAGATAGCGGTCGCAGAACTGGGAATAACTGTAACAGCGGTTGGGGTATTGCTGAGTGTATTCCTCCCACAACAGCAGCTTCGTCACGCCCTTACGGCTTAGTTGCTTACGTAAGTCTGCCCAATCCGGCTCTTGGAATCGCTTGGCATGGCGGGTATCGGCTTGCGGATAAAAGCAGCGGGCCAACTGCGCATCATCCAGTTCACCCGGCAGTGGCCAGGATAAGTTCATGCTCTTGGCTTTGCTGAGCAGTGTTTGAATACTACCGACACTGACTTTGGTGCTGCGGTGGATCTCTCGGATACTCAATCCTGCCGAGAAATGCAGCCTTAAAACCTCTCTGATTTTACGCATTGTGATCCTTTTCAAACCTACCCCTCACTCGCCAACGAAAAGTCAGTGGTTAAGTTATCAAATTAATTGTTATTTCAATGCGTTGAGAAAATTCCGGTGTACTTGAACACCGATTCCGGAAATGAGCACAAAACTGTACTAAATAAATCCGGAATCAGAGTTCAAATGATTCCAGAATAGGTGTTCAAGTGTTTCCGGAATTACTGTTCAGATCCGGCCGGAATACGCACTTGTTCCCTTAAGGTGAAATGATCAATCACTTCAAAGCCTGCTTGGCGCATTTGGCTTAAGCGTTTTTCGATGGTTTGCATGTCTGGGTATTCACCCCTCCAGAACTCTACAGCCTCTGAGCTTGGATTGTCGGTTAGCCACACTAAGTCACTGACTACCATGTAGCCACTATCGGCCAGTAGCGTTCGCCACTGGGTTAATGCTTGCTCGACCCCCATAATGTAAGCCGAGCCTTCTGACCACACACAGTCAAAGCTTTCAGAGGCAAAGGGCAGTTCCGTCATGCTGGCACAGCATAAGATCACGCGCGCATCCAATTCTTGCTCAATAAGGCGTTCGCCCAGCTCATCAAGGGCGCTTTGCTCATTATCCACCGCAACGATCTGTGCTTGAGTATGCGTTGCCAATAAGCGGGTAGAAAAACCTTTGCCACAGCCAATATCAATGATCTTGGTTGGCGTCGTTGGGAGTTTTGACAACGCTTTAAGCGAATCGGCATCACAGCCTGGTCCCCAGCGCTCTAACATCTGGAATACCGCCATAAAGTCGGCCATGTATTGATCGTGTTCGTTCATATCTTTTGACAACCATTTTAAATGCAGGGCTTGTTGTTCATTGAAGCCTTGCTGCTTTAACCACTCCAGATGGGCATCTGGTGCTAATTTATCGGTCTGTTGGTGCCAAAGACGCAGCGAACCTTCACCAAGCATGGCGGCAAGTAACGCGCGAGCTTGTTGCTTTTTAGCGATGTCTTCGTCCAGCTGCTGCAAGCGCTTTTCAAGTACAGAGCGCTGCACCTTGCTGTCCAAAAAGGATTTACATTCCTTAAGTGTTAAACCGCCCACTTGCAGTTGTTGCAACAAGCGCAACTGCTGAACATCTTTATCTGAATACAGTCGATAGCCGTTGGTTTGGCGAACACCCTGCAACAAACCTAGCTTCTCGTAGTAGAGCAAGGTTGACCGTGACAGCCCGACTTTTTCAGCTAACTCAGAAATGCGATACACAGATAAAACGTCCTTTCCGTTCTTTTTAATAATGGCGCGGCTGGCTCAAACAGACCAGAACACGAATGACGATAAACTATGAAGTTATAGACAGGTCAAATGTTGTTAGCAATAATGGCTGCCCACCACTGATTTGGACGGGAGACAGAAAAGCCCTGTACTTACAAGTAAATAACAGGGCTTCTAAGGCATTCTTGGACGGGTAAAAACTATTCGATGTTTTGGATCTGCTCGCGCATTTGTTCAATCAGAACCTTCAGCTCAACGCCTGATGCGGTGATTTCTGTGCTGATAGACTTCGACGCCAGGGTGTTCGACTCACGGTTGAACTCCTGCATCATAAAATCCAGACGTCGGCCACAGGCGCCGCCTTTAGTGAGGATTTTCCGGGTCTCGGAAACGTGTGACTCCAGGCGATCCAGCTCCTCGGCAACATCTGACTTTTGCGCCAGCAGGATAATTTCCTGCTCCACGCGGTTGGCGTCGAGCTCAATCTTCGCTTCTTCCAATTTGGTCAGCAGGCGCTCACGTTGCCATTGCAGGATTTCCGGCATCTTCGCCCGCACTTTTACCACTTCTGCTGCGATACCGTCGAGGCGCTGTTCAATCAGGGCCTTCATGTTGCTGCCTTCGCTGGCGCGGGCAGCAATGAAATCATCAACAGCCTGGTCAAATCCTTCCAGCAGGGCTTTGTTGATCACGTCCATGTCCTGCTCTGGCGTTTCCATCACGCCTGGCCACTGCAACACCTGGAAAGGACCAATGTTGCCTTCACCGGAAACCTCTTTGACCCACTTAGCGGCGTGAATCACCTGTTTGGCCAGTTCCTCGTTGATTTTAAGCTCAGTATTGGCGGATTGGTTGGCTTCGAAACGCAGGTTGCACTCCACTTTGCCGCGGGCAAGACGGCTGCGGAAACGTTCACGAATGATAGGTTCAAGGCCACGGAACTGCTCTGGCATACGGATATAGGTTTCGAGGTAACGTTGGTTAACCGAGCGGATTTCCCAAACGGCGGTGCCCCATGTGCCCTTGATTTCCCGACGGGCGTAGGCAGTCATACTGTGGATCATTGAAGTTCACTCATCGAAGATAAATTTGCGTCATTATATGCCTTTCTGACTCGGGATGTCAGTGAGATGCGTCATGACGCTATTTGAGCCAGAAAAACCGGATAAAACGGCATTGTGTTAGCACCGGAGGCGTGAAGTCGTTATAATCGCCGGTTAACGAAATTCAGCAGATTTTACAGGTGAGTCTATGCGTCCTAGCGGCAGAGAAGTTGGTCAAATTCGTCCGGTTACCATTACCCGTCATTTTACCGCCCATGCGGAAGGTTCAGTGCTGGTGGAGTTTGGCAACACGAAAGTTATCTGTACCGCGAGCGTTGAAGAGGGCGTACCTCGTTTTCTGAAAGGCAAAGGACAGGGCTGGGTAACCGCAGAATACGGCATGTTGCCACGTGCAACCCACACGCGTAACCGTCGTGAAGCGGCGAACGGTAAGCAAGGTGGTCGCACCATGGAAATCCAACGTCTTATTGCACGTAGCCTGCGTGCGGCGGTGAACCTGGATAAGCTGGGTGACTTCACCATTACTGTTGACTGTGACGTGATTCAGGCCGATGGCGGTACACGTACTGCGTCGATTACTGGTGCAAGTGTTGCGCTGGCGGATGCACTGAACATGCTGGTGAGTGAAGGCAAGCTGAAAGAAAACCCAATGAAGGGCCATGTAGCGGCCGTGTCTGTGGGTATTTTCGAAGGCACACCCATTTGTGACTTGGAATATGTGGAAGACTCTGCAGCAGACACTGACATGAATGTGGTGATGCTGGAAGATGGCCGCATGATTGAAGTGCAGGGCACGGCAGAAGCGGAGCCATTCACCGCCGAAGAGCTAAATGCCATGTTGGCGCTGGCAACACAGGGCATTAAAGATATCGTTGCTATTCAGAAAGCATCGTTAATTGATTGATAAGAGAGCGGCTTCTATTGGAGCCGCTTTTTTTTAACTGGATTTTGTAAAAGAGGCATTCGCGCCTCAGGTAATTGTTCGACAGGAGAGAAAATGAAAGCCTACCAGCGTCAGTTCATCGAGTTTGCATTAGAAAAAGAAGTACTGAAATTCGGTGAGTTTACCTTGAAGTCTGGTCGCAAGAGCCCTTACTTCTTTAATGCCGGCTTGTTTAACACCGGTAGGGATTTGGCGCGTCTGGGCCGTTTCTACGCAGAAGCACTGGTGGATGCCGGGATTGAATATGACGTGTTGTTTGGCCCTGCTTACAAAGGGATTCCCATTGCCACAACCACAGCAGTGGCGCTGGCAGAGCACCATAATGTGGACACTCCATACTGCTTCAACCGCAAGGAAGCCAAAGATCACGGTGAAGGTGGCAGTCTGGTTGGCAGTGCGCTGGCTGGCCGTATCATGCTGGTGGATGATGTGATCACAGCGGGTACCGCGATTCGTGAATCGATGGAAGTTATTCAGGCTCAGGGGGCTGAACTGGCTGGCGTATTGGTGGCGATTGACCGTCAGGAGCGCGGCAAGGGTGAGCTGTCAGCTATCCAGGAAGTGGAGCGCGATTTTGGCTGTCAGGTGGTGTCTATTATCAGCCTTAGCGATCTGGTGACGTACCTGGAAGAGCAGGGTGGAAATCCTGAACATCTGGCAGCAGTAAAAGCGTATCGCGCAGAATACGGGGTGTAACCACGTTTGCTCTTAAACGAAAAAGGCTGCATGATTGCAGCCTTTTTACATCTATTGCCTGCACGATCATTGAATTTGTGCGCTCAACAGCAGCCAGTACTGGTCAAATTCTGCCGTTGGCAGGTGCTTAAAGTTTGAACGGACAAAGCGGTTCAGGTTTCCTTCCACCTGGGCCAGCAGTTGTGCTGCCAGCACAGATTCTTCAATGGGAAACCCTTTGCCTTCCCTTAGGCGCCGTTCACGGAGCACCTGGCGCACCTGGGTTTCAATCTTTTCAAACAACTGGTTAATGCGGCTTTGCAGCCTGTCTTGTTCGAACATCAATGCATGACCTGTCATGATGCGGGTCAGGCCTGGATTGCGCTCACCAAAAACAAGCAGAAGTTGCAGAATCAGACGCAGTCGGGTCAGGGTATCTTTTTCGTCACTTTGAATGCGGTTGATGCGGGTGAGTAATGACTCTTCGATAAACTCGATCAAGCCTTCAAACATGCGTGCTTTGCTGGGGAAATGTCTGTAAAGCGCCGCTTCAGAAACACCGACCTGCGCAGCAAGCTTTGCAGTAGTAATGCGTTGGCTGCCTTGGTTGGACTCCAGCATTTGGGCCAGAGCCTGAAGAATTTCCTCTCTGCGATTCTGTTTTCTTTGACCAGCCATGAATAGATGGTTCCTTTGTTGTTCTAGGGGTCACAGACCCAAATATCGGCTGAAGAGCCGCTATCTTAACGATGAACTCTCTGTATTAAAAGAATAATGCGCTATGGATGTAGACAGTGCCTGTAGGGATGTCTGAAAGCGTGAATGCGGCATGAAAAATACCACGCATTTGTGGCATTTTTCAGACTTTTCACTGGGTTAACACGGTTATTTTGTGCCTGAATGCCCGAATCCACCAGCACCACGCGCTGTTTCGTCGAACGTTTCCACAATATTAAATTCAGCTTGGACCACCGGCACGAAAACCAGTTGTGCAATGCGTTCACCCGGTTCAATGGTAAACGTGGTGTTCCCGCGGTTCCAGCAGGAAACCATCAGCTGACCCTGGTAATCAGAGTCGATAAGGCCAACCAGATTGCCCAGCACGATGCCATGTTTGTGGCCAAGGCCTGAACGCGGCAGGATAGTTGCCGCCAGTGATGTGTCGGCAATATGGATAGCAAGACCAGTAGGCAGCAGTTCTGTCTGGCCTGGCTCCAGTGTCAGCGGGGCATCCAGTACCGCGCGCAAATCCAGCCCTGCAGAGCCTTCAGTTGCGTAGGCTGGCAGGGGGAATTCATTACCAACGCGTGGGTCGAGGATTTTAAGATCAATTTTTTTCATAACCAGTTTCCGCTGAATCGTTATTTCGAGTGATAGAGTGCTGTAATTTCGCTGACAAGCTGGTGGCCGATGTCGGCTTTGCTTGCCAGAGGCAACGCTTTGTCGCCAGTTGGCCAATACAGGTGTAACGCGTTTTGGTCGCTGTTAAACCCTTGTCCTTCGCGTGATACGTCATTGGCACAAATCAAATCCAGGTTCTTTTTTGCAAGTTTGTTGCGGGCATAGTGCTCAATGTCCTGCGTTTCTGCAGCAAACCCCACCGTAAAGGGACGGTTTTCTGTCATGGCGGCGACAGAAGCAACGATATCCGGGTTTTTCACCAGTGTGAGGGTCATGTCGTCCTGACCGTCCTGTTTCTTCATTTTCTGGTCGGCAATGTTTGCCGGCCTGAAATCAGCGACTGCGGCGCAGGCAATGAAAATTTGGTGCTGTCCGGCATGTGCATGCACAGCATCATGCATTTGCTGTGCGCTTTCCACATCAATCCGTGAAACGCCTGCCGGCGTCGGCAGGTTGACCGGGCCACTGATAAGGGTGACGGTTGCACCGCGTTTTGCTGCGGCTTCAGCAATCGCATAGCCCATTTTCCCTGAGCTGTGGTTGGTGAGATAACGTACCGGATCAATCGCTTCTCTTGTTGGCCCTGCGGTAATGAGGAAAGAAGTGCCGGAGAGGTCACCTTCGGTAAAGTGTTCTTCGACCAGATTTACAAGCTGCATTGGCTCCAGCATACGGCCCGGACCGACATCACCGCAGGCTTGCTCGCCACTCGCAGGTCCCCATACGGGATGGCCGCGGCGTTTCAGTGTGGCGAGGTTTTCCTGGGTCGCCACCGCCCGGTACATCTGCTGGTTCATGGCAGGAGCGAGGGCAACAGGCGCATCGGTAGCCAGGCACAAGGTGGTCAGAAGATCGTTCCCCATACCGGCTGCGACACGGGCAATCAAATCGGCAGTCGCCGGTGCCAGCAGCACCAAATCTGCCCACTTGGCGATTTCGATATGGCCCATGGACGCTTCTGCTGCCAGGTCGAGCAAGCTGTCTGCTACCGGATAGCCGGATACCGCCTGCATGGTCAGCGGGGTAATGAATTCTTTCGCTGCATGGGTCATCACGATGCGCACCTCGGCACCGCGTTCAATCAGGCGACGCGTGAGATCGGCACATTTGTAGGCAGCAATACCGCCACCTATGCCAAGCACGATATGTCTGCCCGACAGGGTCTTAGTGATTTTCTGGGCCATAACGAATTTAACCAATAGATAATGGGAGGAAAGATAGCATAAATAGACCGGTGATCGTCCATTGTGCGTCCACGAATGTGAAAACAGAAGTATCACCCAGGGAAATGTAATCATGTGCTTGCACAATTCACTGGGATTAGCGCTCTCATCGCAGCTTACTGCCGTACTACTTGACGGATACGATGGTGAGGATAACGCTCATGGTTTTCCCGATAGAGAATGCCATGTCGCTGAAAAATTTGCCGGAAGAGTGCCGGCCACGGGAGAAGCTGCTGGCAAAGGGGCCGGAAGCATTGACCAATGCTGAGCTTCTGGCCATTTTCCTTCGCACCGGTGTCACCGGAATGAACGCCATTGAACTTGCCCGCTATCTGCTGGAAGATTTTGGCTCCCTGCGCGGCCTGATGCAGGCAACGTTGACGCAATTCAGTGCAAGAAAAGGGCTGGGTGCGGCGAAATATGCACAATTGCAGGCGGTACTTGAGCTGAGCAAGCGCCACCTGGGCGAAACACTTGCGCGGGAAGATGCGCTGGCAAGCCCCTCCCACACCGCAAACTATCTGTCGCTGAAATTGCGCGACCGTCAGCGGGAGGCATTTCTGGTGTTGTATCTGGATAACCAGAACCGTCCGATTGCTGATGAAATCTTGTTTGAAGGCACCATCAATACCGCTGGGGTGTATCCGCGTGAAGTGGTCAAACGTTCACTGGAGCTGGGGGCCAATGCAGTCATTTTGGCCCATAACCATCCTTCAGGCATCGCCGAGCCAAGCAATGCCGATCGCCATATTACCCATCGAATTAGTGACGCGCTGGCGCTAGTAGACATTCGTTTGCTTGACCATATGGTGATCGGTGATGGTGACGTGGTATCCTTCGCCGAGCGTGGTTGGATTTAAGAGTATGTTTCATACTCGATCGTACTTTAACATCTTCTCTCTAATTCGGTAGAAAACCGCTGTATGGCGTTTTTCCTGGGGGCGAGCGAGGTTTGCCTCAGGTCAGCGTCACCTAGGTTGCTAAAAAACGATCGAAAAGTGTCAAAAGGATCTGCTCGGGACTTGAGCAATGCCGATTCACTTTGTATAATGCGCCACCTTTGATTAGCCTTGACCTTGAGCCTGACCTAGAAATTGCAGGAATGGCGGACAAGGTTAGCATCGAGCTGAAACGATTTTGGAGAGACATTCATGTCACGAGTATGCCAAGTAACTGGCAAGCGTCCTGTAGTTGGTAACAACCGCTCTCACGCTAATAACGCCACCAAGCGTCGTTTTCTGCCGAACCTGCAAACTCATCGTTTCTGGGTAGAAAGCGAAAAACGCTTTGTTAAACTGCGTCTTACCCCTAAAGGTATGCGTATCATCGATAAGAAAGGTATTGATGCTGTTCTTGCAGACATCCGTGCCCGCGGTGAGAACGTTTAAGAGGACTTAAAGAATGGCTAAAGGCATTCGCGAGAAGATCCGCCTGGTATCATCTGCTGGTACTGGTCACTTCTACACCACTGATAAAAACAAGCGTAACATGCCGGGCAAATTTGAGATCAAGAAATTTGATCCAGTTGTTCGTCAGCACGTTATGTACAAAGAAGCAAAAATCAAGTAATTGGTCTTTGCTTTGGTAAAAAACCCGGCTTAGGCTGGGTTTTTTTATACCTGAATGTCTGTCGTATCAGGTAGCATGGGAACACGAGCTTGATACTGAGAGTGAATGATGGCGACACCGTCCCGCAAGACGTTCAATAACTTCCTGATCCTGGGGGTTGTGGTGTTTATCACCTTGATAAACCTGCCGACATACCTTAAAAGCCAGTTGGCTGGAAGTGATGCTGAACGCCAGACTGAACAGGTACAAGCGGATGGTATCATCACGCTGATGCCGTCCGGAGTGGAGGTGCAATCCCTGCGTTTCCCGACATTCACCCTGACCTATGGCACGCCCTGGCAAACCGATACACCGCTTTCGGTTTCTGCATCTGAGTTAGCCCGTCGCTGGATAAATCTCTCCGGCACGGAAATTGATAAGCCAACCTATGACAAACTCAAGCCTGGCCTGAACAGGCCGGCCACACTGGTGGTTGACCGGGGAGAGTCGGTAGAGCCATTTCGTTTAACGTACTACCAGCTGCCCCAGTTCTGGCTGATCCAAAACTGGGAAAATCGTTGGCTTGCGGTCTCGGTTGATCCAAACTATCTGTTTCCAACCCACACACAGAACTAACAGGATGCCAGAGTTACCGGAAGTAGAAGTGAGCCGCATGGGGATCACGCCCCATGCCAAAGATCAGGTTGTGACCAAACTGGAGGTCAGGCAGCCCAAACTGCGCTGGCCTGTGCCGGATACCTTGTTCGACATTGAAGGCCAGACCATACGGGCGGTGAAACGCCGTGCCAAATATCTGATCCTGGATACCGATATTGGCTATGCACTGGTGCACCTTGGCATGTCGGGCAGTTTGCGTGTATTGCCGGAGGCAACCCCCGCAGGCAAACACGATCACGTCGATCTGCATCTTTCTAACGGCAAAGTGATCCGTTATAACGATCCTCGCCGTTTTGGTGCCTGGCTCTGGCAGGAAAAAGGGGACGATCATCCGGTCCTTGAAAAGCTCGGCCCTGAGCCGCTCACTGACGACTTTACCGGTGATTACCTGCTTGAGAAAGCTAAAGGGAAACGCACCGCCATTAAACCCTTTATCATGGATAACGCGGTGGTGGTTGGAGTAGGGAATATCTATGCCAATGAGTCCCTGTTTACGTCAAAGATTCATCCAACGCGGCCAGCAGGACAGCTGACCCGTGAAGAAGCCCAGACGCTGGTGGCCGAGATCAAGGCGGTATTGGCAACGGCCATCCGGCAGGGAGGCACCACGCTGAAAGACTTTACCCAAGCCGATGGTAAGCCCGGCTACTTTGCCCAGGAGCTGCGGGTGTATGGCAAACAGGGCAAACCTTGTCCGGTGTGTGGTGAGGTGCTTGAAAGCGTGAAGATTGGCCAGCGCAATACGGTGTTTTGCCCAGCGTGCCAAAAATAAACAACGCCCGCAGCTCGGGCGTTGCTGGCGTTACTTTTTCAGTCGTGAATTCAGTGCTTCCAGTACTTTTGGATGGACAAAACCACGGGTGTCACCGCCATGGAGCGCGACCTCTTTCACCAGTGTTGAGGAAATAAACGAGTTTTCCTCAGACGGCGTCAGAAACACGCTTTCCAGCTCTGGCATCAAACGACGGTTCATGTTGGCAAGCTGGAACTCATATTCGAAGTCTGACACTGCACGAAGGCCCCGAACCAGAATGTTTGCCTGGTACTGCTTGGCAAAGTCCACCAGAAGGCCCGAGAAGCCGACCACACTGACATTATCGAGGTGGGCGGTGACGGCTTTTGCAAGCTCGACACGTTCATCAAGCTCGAACAGCGGCTTTTTGCTTGGGCTTGCGGCAATGCCGACCACGACGTCATCAAACATGGATGCCGCACGCTCCACCAGATCAACATGGCCATTGGTAATAGGATCAAAAGTACCCGGGTAAATCACGCGGGTGATGGCTTTCTTGCTCACAGTCGTATCCTGCAATTTTCTGAACTGGCGACATGCTATCAAAAACGCGTGACATTTTATTCCCCGTCATAGGATGAAGTCATAAAAACAGCAATGCATACGACACTTTTTCTTTTTACCCAATACTTAGCGACAGGCCGTTCATCAGGTATGATCGGTGCAGAATACGGCATCAGGTAGATACAATGAAAAAAATCCTTGTCATCAGAAACGATAAGATTGGCGATTTCATGCTTGCATGGCCTGCATTTGCCATGTTGAAACAATCCCTGCCGGACGTGGAAATTACCGCATTGGTGCCTTCCTATACCAAAGCATTGGCAGAACTCTGTCCATCGATAGACAAGGTGTTGGTCGATGGTGGTAAAAACGCGGATAAGCAGCGTAAAAAAGCGCTTGTCAGCCAAATCAGGGCCGAACGGTTTGACGCGTCTATTTGCCTGTTCTCAGACAGCTACAACGCGATGCTGGTTTGGAAAGCCGGGGTGCCTTTTCGCTTGGCACCGGCGACTAAAATTTGCCAGTTTTTGTATAATCACCGCGTGACGCAACGCCGATCGCAGTCCGCAAAACCTGAGTTTGAGTATAACCTCGACCTTATCCGCGCGTTTCTGGCAACGCTGGGCGTTGAAGCAAAAGAACCCCATGCTCCCTATCTTGCTTTTGAGAACAGCATCTTGCTTGCGCAAAAGCAAAAACTCTCGTCAGCATTGGGGCTGGATCCCAATAAGCCCTGGTTTTATGTGCACGCAGGGAGCGGCGGATCGGCAAATAACCTGTCACTTCAGCAGTATGCTGGCTTGGTGGCGGGTATCGCTTCTGAACATGAGGTTGAATGGGTGCTGACTGCCGGGCCGGGAGAACAAGAAAAAGCGTCAGCGCTTCAGTCTCTCCTTGCGGAAAAGTCCGTCAATGCTGCTGTTTATGACAAAAATGATGGCTTGCAAGACTTCACCCAATCCATTGCCTGTGCGAGTGCATTTATGGCTGGCTCAACAGGGCCTCTTCATATCGCAGCGACGGTCGATGTGCCAACTATTGGCTTTTTCCCGGCCAAACGCAGTGCGACGCCGCTTCGCTGGAAACCGATTAACCGCGAAGGGCGGCATATCGCGTTTGCGCCACCAGCCGCGAAAAACAAGGAAGAGGCGGCAGACATGTCAAAAATTGATATTGATGCCATTCTGCCGGACGTGAAGGGGTTTCTTGGCCGCGTTATTTAGCCGCTCGGCTGTCATTGGCGCGGATCCACAAATCAGCGTACTTCACAAAGGTGGAGTGCGCTGACAGCACTGCAATCAAAAAGCCCTGTTTGCCGTCTAAAAATCCCCGTTTCAGTACATACATTTTCAGGAAACACCCCAGAGCATGGAGGATCCCCTGACTGATGCTGCTTTTTTTGCCGCGGGCCTGGCGGCCATCTGCCCATGCTTTGGCATAATGTGCTGATTTCACCAGATAGTGGTTGAGGTCGCGATACGAGTAGTGGAGCAAATCGCCGTCCAGCACAAGGGTTTTCGCCCCTTCCGGATGGATGATTTTTTCATGTACCAATGCATCGTCATACTGGGTGTATTCCCGCGGGTAGACACGGACATGGCTGTAATACCATCCCGAGTGACGCAGGAAGCGTCCGAATACCCAGGTCAGCTCATTGACTTCAACTAATGTTTCTGTCGGTGGATTTTCCAGCAATTTGAGCAGGCTTTGCTTGAGCGCCGATGACACCACTTCATCAGCATCAATGGCAATGATCCAGTCTTTGGTCGCGTAGTGCTGCGCCAGTTGTTTCTGTTTACCAAATCCCGGCCACTCAGCATTCACATACACCTTTGCGCCAGCCGCTTCTGCAATTGCGACCGTATTGTCGGTGCTGCCAGAATCCACAACAATGATTTCATCGACCCAGTCCAGTGAGGCGAGACACTCAGGCAGAATGTGCTCTTCGTTTTTGGTGATAATGATGGCGCTGATGGTGGCGCGTTGTGCCTGGCTCATAACAGTTCCTCTTTCTCGGTGACGTCATCGAATCGTGCGATCACCGATTCAATCGTAATGCGTTGCATGGCGTTTTCATCTTTCACACGGGTGCGCCAGGAGACCTGCTCAACGGTTTTTCCTGTTTCAGCTTCAATGGCCTCGGCATAAACACTCACCACATAGTGTCGCCAATTATAGGGGCCGGTACGTGCGGGGTTGTGGTGGGCGTATAAGCCAATCACCGGTGTATTGACCGCATTGGCAAGATGGGCCGGGCCACTGTCTGGTGCCAGTACCAGTGATGCTTCTTTTTCCAGTGCCAGCAACTGGAGCAGGGTAGTTTTTCCGATGAGGTTTTTTACCGGTTGTGACAGCTGGTTCTCTATCGCCTGACCCAGCGCGATTTCAATCTGCCCCGGACCGCCTGCCAGAATCACGTCAAAGCCCTTTTTCATGGCATGTTCAATCACTGCTGCGTACCCTTCGGCTGTCCAGTTCTTAAAGGCCTTGCTGGCAGCGGGCGCGACGATGAGTGTCGGTTTATCGCGCAGTTGTGCTTTCGCCCAAACAATATCTTCCTTGGCGAGAGAGATTTTCCATGTCGGTGTTTGCGGTGCTAGCCCCAGCACTTCGGTGAATGCCATAAATCCATCAAGCACATGTGGGGAGGCAGGCGATGGCACCTTAATGTTGGTAAACCACGATTGCAGATCGCTGGCGCGTACTTTGTCAAAGCCAAGGCGGTATTTGGCCTTGATGCCCAGGGAAAGCACGCTGGCGCGAATCGCACTTTGCATGTGCAGGAGTGCATCGAATTGTTGCCCTTTCAACGATTGCCACACCGCCTTCATGCCCTTCATGCCCTGTTTTTTATCAAAAGCAATGACGGTGACATCCGGCAAAAGTGGTGTGAGCAACGCGGCTTCTGCTTTGCCAGCAATCCAGGTTATCCGGGTGTCAGGCCACTGGGACTGAATAGCCTGCACGGCTGCCATTGCGTTGCATACATCCCCTATGGCGGAAAGACGGAGTATGCAAAGAGACTGGGGTGGGGTGGTAAATAAGGCCATGATGATGCTTTTGTGGTTGTCTTGCCTGAAATTATGCAGTTGCCGATCTGCAATGTAAAATGCCTTTGACGAGAATGGGCCGATTAATGGGAGTGCCTGTGAAAGTGTTGGCTGAGAATAATACCCGGGTCTGGTTTGATGATGCGTTAATTGCAGCGGAAGAGGTGCTTGAGAGTTTCGACATTGCACATTGGCAGGCTAAGAATGCCGTGATGGGCTCAGCAACAGGACGGGGGACAACCTGGTTCGTTCAAACCGAATCGGTGCCTGCTGCACTTCGTCATTACCGTCGGGGAGGCCTGTTCGGCAAAGTAGTGAGCGACAGTTACTTTTTCACCGGCTGGGAGCGCACCCGCTCTGCGGCAGAATTTCATCTTCTTCATTACCTTCGTGAGAAAGGCATTCCCGTCCCGCGTCCACTGGCTGCCCGTGCGATGAAAGAGGGTCTTACCTACCGCGCGGATATTCTGGTTGAAAAAGTGCACGGGGCCCGTGATCTGGTGGATGTATTAATGGAAAAGCCACTCACAGAAGCGTGCTACCAGCATATCGGCAGGCTCGTCAGGCAGCTTCATGATGCCGGGGTTTGCCACACCGACCTCAACATCCACAATATTTTGCTTGATGGTCAGGGCGCGTTTTGGCTGATTGATTTTGATAAGTGTGGCCGCCGTTCGGGAGACAGCTGGAAAGCGGCAAACTTAAGCCGCTTGCAGCGATCATTTCGAAAAGAGGTTGGCAAGCGCCAGATCCATTGGCAGGCATCTGACTGGCAATGCCTGCTCAAAGGTTACCAAGGTTAATCGGTTATCCAGCGTGCTATGTAACCGGTGAGCTGTCTATTCAGAGCTATTTATCCCAGCCAGGGAGCAAGGGCATCGAGTGTCTTTTTCACCGCGCCACGGTTCTTATCTACCACCCCAAGCGCTGCCTCGCCGGCTTTTTGCCTCTTTTCTTCATCCTTGAACAGTGAGATAACCTGCTGTGCGATGTGATGACTGTTGTCACAGACGGTGCAGGCGCCGCTTTCAATCAGCTGTTCGGCAATGATCTGGAAATTGAAGTAGCTGGGGCCTGTGATAATCGGCTTTGCCAGTGACGCTGGCTCAAGCAAATTGTGCCCACCCACCTTTTCTCCGATCAAACTGCCTGCCATCAAGGTGACATCGCTGACCGCCAGTAAATTCATCATCTCGCCCATGGTGTCACCAAGGTACACACGGGTGTCTGGACCGATAGTTTGCTCCAGGCTGCGCCGTGCCAGTGCAAAACCTCGGGATTCGATAAGGCGGGCCACCTCCCCAAAACGTTCCGGGTGGCGGGGCACTAAAATCAGCAGCGCATCTGGGACGATCTCAGTGATGGCTTGATGAGCTGCCAGCACGATTTCGTCTTCGCCGGGGTGGGTACTGGCCGCGATCCAGACAGGGCGGCCAGTCACTTGTCTGATAAGTGCAGTCACTGTCGGTGAGTTGATATCGAATTTGGGGAGATCAAACTTCATCGAACCGGAAACAGAGACGTTTTCCCTGGCTACGCCAAGCTCGAGGAAACGGCGGGCATCATTGTCAAACTGGCAGAGGATGTGATCGATATTGCGTGATAACAGGTTGAAAAGTGGTTTAATGCGCTGATAACCCCGTTTGGATTTTTCTGACAGGCGCGCGTTCATCACAATGATCGGAATACCGGCTTTTTTTACCGCAGTAAGGGTATTGGGCCACAGCTCGGTTTCCATGATCAGCATGATTCTGGGGTTGGTGATGCCAAGAAAACCATGCACCGCAAAACTAAAGTCAATCGGCATGTACCTGTGTTCGATACCTTCTATTTTAGACGCGATATCAGCGCCTGTGGCGGTGGTGGTGGTCACCAGCACTGCAATGTCGGGATAGCGCTTTTTCAGTGCTTCAATCACGGGTCTGGCCGCAATCACTTCGCCTACAGACACCGCGTGCACCCAAATCGGATTGTCGCCTTTGAGGGCGGGTGTACGTCCAAAATGTTCAACCCAGCGTTTGCCTACCTTGGGTTTATTGTCTTTTGTCCGGTACAGGCCCAGTAAAAGAAAAGGGGCCGCCAGCGCCAGTAACAGGGTGTAGAGAATACGCACAATCAAGCCTTATCAGTAAAACCTGCGCTAGTGTACAACAAAAGGGCCCTTCCGGACCCTGTGCTGAATCAGTGGGTCAGACCTTGCTCAACCAGGTATTGCTGAACTTGTTCCACATAGTCGACGTTGTAGGAGTACTTATTGCTGTCGTGGGCGGCAACCAGGTTGACCACCAGAAAGAAAACACCTAGAGCAAGCACGCCCTTGGTGAAACGTTCCGGCATGGTTTGTGCCCAGGATTCGGCAGCGACCAGCAAAGGGATCAGCGCCAGCGGGAAGGTCAGGATCAGGTGCCAGTACGAGAAGGTGATCGGTGACAGCATGGCATTAATGATGATGGCGATAACCGTGGCTACCGCAAACAGCAACAGCCATTGTTTATCATCCTCAATCGCAGTACCGCGTTTGACTGCTGGCTTGATGGTTTTCCACATACGCCAGTTTACGCGTGCTGTCAGCACCACAGTTGCAGCACCGACGACATACAACACCGCTTGCCACAGATACTGCAGCGCCATTTGCAACCAGCTAATGGTGGTGACCCAGTCGAACGTAACATCAGTGATAATGCGGTTCGAGAACAGAGTTGAACTGTAGCGAAGCCAGTACAACACAGCCTTCAACACCGGATAAACATGCACCGCGCCGTAGCCAATGTAGCGGTCGCTCTCGCGGCTGATGCTTTCATTGGTCATATATTCTTGAAAATAGGGGATCAGCGAGACCAGAATCACCGCACCGGCAGCAAATACGCCGGCCCAGTTGGGGTGTGCCATTTTACGGTACAGCAGGTAACAGGAGATCACCGCCAGTACTGGCCAGGAGTAATGCAGTTGCATGGCTCCGCCAATGGCAAGCACGTGCAGAAAACTGTACCAGAAGGACGGTGTGTCGCGCAGTTTGAACGCCGACCAGAAATGCAGTGCGGTGAAAAAGCAAAGATATGCGGGGTTGTAGATGGTGCTGTCGTATAGCAACCAAGGGTTCAGCCAATACGCCACCATAAAGAAAATGCGCACGGGCTGGCTGAAAACAGCGTTGATCACGGCATCAAAAAGAAAGAAAGAAACAATGCGCAAGGCAACGATCACCAACATCGGTGCCCAGGGGTTGTCCCATAACAGAAGTGGGCCACCCACCAACCAGGCAGAAAGTGAGCCCGGTACGTTACCCACAGCACTGGCAGCATTACCAAAGGCGAGCCAGATATCCTGGTAGGCACCCAAGTAGCCTTTGTGCAGCATCTGTGTTTGGTCGCCAGTCAAGATTTGGTTGCTGGCATACAGCAGTGCCATAGCCAGTCCAAGTATAAAGCCTGTGCCAAGTAACCAAGGCGTATATCGGTTTAGCGGATTTACATTCATTGGGTTATCCGAAGATTATTCTTTAGAAGTAGAGGGTTGATTGTAGGTCCAAATACGGTGGATCAGGTAAGTGACCAAGGGGATCATAAACACCACAAGTAAAACCCGAAGGTAACTGTTGGTCTCTTGAAGCTGTTCACTGAGCAACTGTGAAATCAGTAAGGCTGAAAACTGCACAGTGAAAAAGCGCACCAGGTTTTTCAGCGACAAAGTGCTGCGAAAAACAAACAGAGACTGCATCAAATATGACAAACCAAACGCACAGGCAAACCCGGCGAGGTTGGCATAAAACACACGGGTAGAAAAAAAATGCAGCAAGGTAAAAGCAACAGCAATGTGGGTCAGGGTAGCGAGCCCACCGGTCATTGCAAAGCGCACAATACGGTGTGCCAGTAGGTTATCGATCAGATTCACGGCGTGTTGTCGCCTTGCGTATACGTGTCGCTTTCGACGATGTACGTCGGGCGACGTTTTGATTCCATATAAAGCCTGCCGAGGTATTCTCCCATCACCCCAAGGCCAATCAGCTGAATGCCGCCGAAGAATAGCACCGCGGTCAGCATTGAGGCATAACCTGGTAAATCAACACCAAAAATTAAGGTTTTGATAACAATCATACTGCCATAGGCAAAGGCGATGACGGAAAACAGAATGCCGAGATACAACCAGACACGCAAAGGCGCGGTACTGAAGCTGGTGATCCCGTCTAACGCGAAATTCCATAATTTCCAGCCATTGAAGCTGGTTTGACCGGCCGCCCTTGGCTGTCGCACGTACTCGACGACGGCTGTATTAAATCCTACCCAAGAGAAAATTCCCTTCATAAAGCGTTGATTTTCTGGAAGTAATCGAATGGCGTTGACCACGCGACGGGTAATAAGGCGGAAGTCACCAACGTTATCGGGTATCTCAATTTTCGCAATTTTGTTATGGAACTTATAAAACAGATTGGCGGTAATTTTTTTCGCCCAGGTATCACTGCTGCGGTCGATACGTCTGGCGACGACCACGTCATAACCTTTTTGCCACTCACGCAGAAAATCATGAATGAGCTCTGGCGGATCCTGTAAATCCGCATCAATCGGAATGACCACTTCCCCCCGGGCAAGGTCTAAACCTGCGGTCAATGCCGCCTCTTTGCCAAAGTTGCGTGATAAATTGACCACACGGATATGGTTGCAACCCTCTGCCAGTTTATTGAGTACCGCGAGGGTATTATCTTTACTGCCATCATTGATGAACAACAGCTCATAGCTAAAGCCGGTATCGGTCAGAATACCGGTGATAGTCGTGGTGAAGGTTTCCAGTACTTCCTGCTCGTTATAGCAGGGGCAAATGATGGAAATCACCGGAGATGCGATATCATTTTTCATAGGTAACAGATTTTTTACTTAATCATTGCGCAGTACTGCCCTGCTGGGAATATTGCAGACCGCTTAGTATCTAATGATACTACCGTAATATGTCGGCGCCAGTTCGAACTTCGTACAGATTTTGCGGACACTGTCGGCGGTTAATCTGTCATGTCTGGTTTACCAGGTTTTCAAATAATGCCACCCACTTGGGGAGGATGCTCTCCTCAGTAAAAGACATCGAGTGCTTTCTTGCGCCATTTGAGAGTGATTTTGCGAGTTCATCATTGTCGTACAGAGAGATAATGTGTTCAGCCATTTCCCCGGTATCAAAAGGGGCTGCAAGCAGGGCAAGATCATGAATATTTTTTGTCCAATTCGAGGTCAAAATTGACCTGACGAGTCGACTGTGATCTTATGCTCCTCTTTTGAGGAGAAGCCATGAATTTAGATACCATCAAAGCGTATTTCAGCATCATCCGTGACGAGCGGCAAAGCGCAAAAGTAGACTACCCACTGTTTGATATTCTATTTGGTTCAATCTGTGCCGTTATCGCTGGAGGCCAAGGCTGGACTGATATTCGCGAGTACGTTCTTGGTCACCATGAGTGGTTCCTTAAACAGGGCTTGTTTGAAAAAGGGGTGCCCGTTGATGATACCTTTGCTCGTCTGATTTCAAATATTGATCCCGCTGAATTCCGCGATTGCTTTCTAGCCTGGATGAAAGCCGTTCACAAGCTAACCTGTGGTGAAGTGGTCGCCATTGACGGCAAGACCTTACGCGGCTCTTATGACAGAAACGACAGGCAAAGCACCATCCATATGGTGAGTGCCTATGCCAGCGCCAACCAACTCGTATTGGGCCAGCTTAAAACCGATACTAAGAGCAATGAAATCACCGCGATACCCGCATTGATCCAGATGCTCGACTTGCGAGGCGCCATCGTGACGATTGATGCGATGGCCTGCCAGACCAAGATAGCCAAGGCTATCACGCGCAAAGGCGGCGATTATTTATTGGCGGTTAAGGGCAATCAAGGCAAGTTAGCGGCAGCGGTACAGGCCGCTTTCAGTCCACATCGACGCGCTCCGATTGACAGAGGCACATGTCAAATTGAGAAGCAGAAAGGCCGGATTGAAGCGCGTACTTGTCATGTCCTGAGTGCATGTGAGTTGGACGGTGACTTCTCCATCTGGAATGGGCTAACCAGTATTGTGATGGTCGAAAACTACCGGGCAGCAAAAGGCAAAGAGCCAGAGTTGGAGTATCGCTACTACATCAGTTCAGCCGAGCTGACCCCAGAGCAGGCAGGAGATGCAATCCGGGCTCACTGGGGCATTGAGTCCATGCATTGGATTTTAGATGTCAGTATGCGGGAAGATGCTTGCCAGATTTACCGAGCAAACGCCGCTGAAAACTTGGCAGGGTTAAGGCACATGGCACTTAACATGCTCAGGGCAGAACCCACCAAGATTAGCGTACCGATGAAACAGAAACGTTGCATGATGAAACCCGCCTTCTTGGAGCAGGTCCTTATGGCCGGATTGACGTCAATGGCTAAATCCTAACCATTCATGCGGACGCCCTGGGGCTGCAAGTAAACCGCTCTTGTTGTGTTTGACAATGTCTCTGAGGCCTGACTCAATATTAAACGCTATTACCGGGGTACCTTGATGAATACTTTCCAAGGCAACCATGGGAAAACCTTCAGATCGAGATGGCATAACGCATCCCAAATAAGATTGGTATCTTTCGATAATATGAGGATCGAATGGATGTACGCTGATCATATTTTCTAGACCATACTGTTTTATGATAGGTAATAAATCCATACCTTCGCCAAAAATATCGAGTTCTATTTGGTATCCTTTACGTTGAATGTTTCGCCATGTTTCTATCAGTAAATCAAGGCCTTTCTCTGTAGACAGTCGTCCGGCAAAAATGAAGCGCTTTTGTCTGTCTTTCTCATATAATGATCTGTGTTCAATAAAGTTTGGAATAATAGAGAAAGATGGGAATTGCCATTTTTCAGCATCAATATCAGATAAAATAACCATATGGTTGTTTTGAGATACATTGTGCCAAAATTTTGTTACTTTCGCTATTCTTGTTTTTTTTCTTGGCTTTTTTGGGGTATCAAAGAACAAATCATAACTGCCATGTACTTCAGTAATATGCTGACAAGAAGGATAGATATTTTTAAGTTTATCTGAATATGCATCACCCAGAGAAATGATGATATCAGGCGATAATTTCTTTAAGTGATGTTTTATTTTATGCTTGAACAGTGCTTTTCTAAAAGGGCGTTTTATTAGTTTATTCAACAGCTTGCTGTTAAATTCATTGATACCTAAGTCTATTATTCGATCGCTAAAATAATGGTTGATTGCTTCTTTATTTGATATTTTATGTGAAATGATATGCGCGATAATACCATGTTTTTCAAATGTTTTTACTTTTTCTAATGTTATTCTTTCTCTACCACCTGTAGTGGATATATCACTGATAATATAGACAATTCTCATTCTTTCCATTTTACATTTTTTCTAACTATTTGGGCTGGGTTTCCTGCAATGCAACAGTGTTCAGTGTCTATTGTTTTGGTGACAACACTGTTAGAACCTACAATGGTTCCTTGAGGGAGATTTACTCCCTTGAGTATGGTGGATCTGGCACCGACCCATGAATTTTTTCCAATGATGACAGGTTTGTTTTTATTTACTGTATTACCGTTAAAATCAGTGACAATGTGATGATCCGTATCCGTGATCAGTGTTTCCCATGATATTAAAACATTTTCGCCAAACTCAATTTCATGCCTGCATATGATCTTTGCATCAGCAGAAATATGAAAATTTCTACCAAAGGTTGTTTTCCCGACCACTGAAATTCTTGACCCTTTGCCAATTTTTGCTTTTCCTTTAAAATGCACATTTCCTTTAATAAAAAGCAGGGTTCTTTCATGTTTGTAATCAACAGTCTCTACGCTGCCAAATCCAATCCGTACTATACCTGGCCTTACTTTTTCAAAAGAGGCTGATCCCGATAGAGAGATACATTTCACTCGCCTGGAAACGATAATAGGAAGCCTTATCGCATCTTTAAAGGTGCAAAGAGAAAAATTAACATAAATAGACTTGGGTAAGCCAAGAAGGTATTCAATGATCTTTTTCATGACTTAGCCTTATGTCGTTAAATTAACTTTTCTCATTTTATAAAAGCTATAACTAAACTTCCTGATTGATTCATAGCTACGGTGTAATTCTCTTATTATTCTAACGTTCAGTGGAATATAGGGTTTGGCTCTTTCCCCAATTTCAGAGTGAATATTGAAATCATGACGAATCAAAGGAGGTTCAATGCCAAAATTTAAAACACCATGCAGCCATTCTTTTTCCATGAAATCATCAACCGGTTCATACCAGTCATAAGCGGTATTGATGAATTTTTTCGCTGCTTCTGGAGTGATCATATAACCTTGAGTACTTCTCACTGGTTTTGTATACAGAACGAGATCATGGCAATCATCTATTTGCTTAAATATTTTATATTTTGCATCAAGGACACGGCCTATTCTAAAGTATGGGATACTTTCTGTAAGCAAATGCATTTTTTTGTAGACATTGAGGAAGTCATCTTCTAGCTCAATATCATCTTCAAGCACTAATAGCGGCTCATTTAACTCAACGCATCTTTCCCATAGGCTGTAATGGCTGGCAAAGCAGCCAAGTTCACCTGGTTTTAAAGGATACCCTTTAATAAAAACGCGTTTTTTGTTGTTGTAGTGGTCAAAAATTTTATGGTGTTCATTTTTACCGTCTACAGCATCAAAAAAACAGAATGGCAGCTTTAATGCATTAAGCTTTTTTTCTATTTTTTTTCGTCTTTCCAATGAATGTTTAAGGCTGACAATAATAATTCTCATAACAGTTTGTTATATATGTTTTTTCGTTTGTCCTACGCTAGGGGTTATTTTCCATTCTGCTGTAGGACGCGGCGTTGTTGATCAAATCAGTCACTTAACGTACTGATCCACCGCGAGTTATATCAGTTATCCAACTCGGTAACTCTTAGGCATACCTAGTCTTATGACTTTGTTCATCGCTTTGACATTCGCCAATGCCTCACCAACCTGTGCATTGTAATCACGCAGTGCCAATTGTGGGCTGAGTAACTTTTTATACCGATACATCCCAGTCTCTGAAAGGGAGCGTTGATGATATCCCGCTTCTCGCTTCCATTCTTCCAAGTGACCTGATTTCAAGGCACTCACGGCTTCATTTCGAGGATGACCATCCTCCCAAAAGCCAGCATTGCTGCGCGGCGGAATAGTCGGCTTTATACCTTTTTTCCTTAACACCTGATGGCAAGCTTTTGTATCGTAGGCCCCGTCAGCACT
Source organism: Grimontia sp. THUN1695 (assembly GCF_059704325.2). Classification (NCBI taxonomy): domain Bacteria; kingdom Pseudomonadati; phylum Pseudomonadota; class Gammaproteobacteria; order Vibrionales; family Vibrionaceae; genus Grimontia; species Grimontia sp. THUN1695. The sequence goes on from NZ_AP046577.1 coordinate 3,157,889, forward strand.
GACCTGTGTGATTTTTCGGCGTAACGGATTGAGCAACGTCGGTAACACTTCATTGTCGCCTACTGATTCCAAGCTGACGACAGCTGAAATGACCTCATGCGTACTGGCATCAATCGCAAGGTGTAGCTTTCGCCAAACACGGCGCTTTTCCTTGCCGTGTTTCCGCATTTTCCACTCACCTTCGCCAAAGACCTTTAAGCCTGTGGCGTCAATAACGACATGCGCTACAGGCCCTCGACTTGGTAAGCGATACTGAACCTCAACGGTCTTGGCGCGCTTGCTGATACAGCTGTAGGACGGTGATTTCAGCGGTACATCCATCAGGACAAATATCGAGTCGAGAAAGCCTTGAAGGGCGCGTAAAGGGAGCTTGAAAATGCCTTTAATCATCAGCGCCGTTTCAATGGCACCATCGGTAAACGTAAAGCCTCTTCCCCGTTTCCCATGGTGCTTTTTGCAGTGCCAACTCTGGATAGCGGCTTCATCAACCCAAAAGGTGACTGAACCTCTATTAATCAATGCTTGATTGTATTGCTTCCAGTTGCTGATTTTGTACTTGGCTTTGCCCATCATCGTCACTCATTTTCAGGTTCTGATGATCTGATCGCGGCACCGATGATTAGTTCAATGATTTAGGAAACAACGCCGTAGGACGCCAAAACGGTTGATGGATGTAAGTCTTTTAAGCATTTTAAATGCCCATAAGGACACTCTCTTTTAAAACAAGGGCGACATTCAATATCCGTGTTCACTGTCGCCACGGATGTTGATAGTGGCGGCGTATACTTTGGTGAGCTCGAACCATAAATCGCGACGATGTGAGCGCCAACCGCAGCAGCCACATGCATCAAACCGGAATCGTTAGAAAACACAGTATGGCAGGCTGCAAGCATGTCTACCGCATCGACGAGCGATGTTTTTCCCGCTAAGTTGTAACACTGCGTTTGAGAGGCGCGGGGAAGGTTGTCGATAATGTTTTGTGCAACAACCCTGTCTTTTTCGCCCCCAAACAGACAGATCTGATTGCCTCGTTCAATCAGTTGTTGAGCTAATGCTGAGTAATGTTCTTCTGGCCAGCGTTTCGCGGGGCCAAACTCAGCGCCTGGGCATAGGCCAACCAATTGACTGTCGGCGCGAATGCCGAACCTTGAAAAACAGCTCTCCTGATTTTCTGGGTCAACGGTTAGCGAAGGAAAAGGGAGGCTATCAATAGAGACGTCCGCTAACATTTGCTCTTTGTCGTGCGCCAACGCAACGTACCGTTCGACCATGTACTGAAAAACATTGCGATCAGGGCGAAGGTCATTAAGCAGTCCATAACGCATTTCCCCTTTCCAACCCGTGCGTTTCGGGATCCTGGCGAAAAAAGGAATGAGTGCCGATTTTGCCGAATTCGGGAGGATAAATGCATGGGAATAACCGTTCTGGCGCAATGACTTACCCAGCTTCCAACGGGTAGACAGGTTAAGTTCACCATGGCCAACCGGCATTTCAATGGCTGTGCTTACCTCTGGCATCCTCTCTAAAATCGGCTTGCACCATGCAGGGGCTAGTACATCAATTTGTGCACTGGGATGTTTTTCTTTCAGTCTTTTGTAGAGGCTTTGAGACATGACCATATCTCCAACCCAAGACGGACCAATAATCAATATGTTCATTTATCCTCCTGTCTTTTTAGATACGGGATCGGGTTTGTTTTTGTTAGCCCATGAGGAGGCTAGGGAAAACGCTAAAAAGCAGGCTAAATAGCCTAAGTTAGTGCTGAATGGATGAGAAAAACCAAGGAAAAAATATTGAAAAAAGTGATATCTAATGCGCCACCGGACCATGTAATCGGGGCAACACATGGGAATATCTGTCTTTATTGACAATTTCTTTCACGAAACAATGTCATGCATTCCTTGTCCTCATACCGGTGAGCAATGCCGACATCGTTGTAGTTAGTAAGTTAACTCTTCATTCCAGCGAATGTTATTTTTGATCACTTTGGCTGGATTACCGGCTGCAATGCTGTTGTTAGGTACATTTTTTGTGACAACTGCATTGATTCCTACCACCGCACCATCACCGATGGTACAACCTTTGAGTACCACAGCGCTGTCGGCAAGCCAAACGCGGTTACCGATAGTGATATTCTTGGCCGGGTTGATCCTTTTTTCCTGCTCCAGAGAGTGTATATCATGCCCATCACTGGTCATTAATTTCACATTGCGAGAAAACATACAATGATCGCCTATGCGCAGGGTTGTATTATTTTCACGTGCTGAGAAGTAACAACCTTCACCTATTACACAGTGTTTGCCAATGATCATGGTGCAATGATTGCCATCCAGTTCAATGTGAACCCCTTTCAAATTCGCCCCGTCTTCAAAAATAAGCCGGTTTCCACGTCCGTGAATAGCAATGGTGCATTTGCGAATCCGGTTTTTCACCCCAAACTTGATGGTGTTTCCTTTCGCCACTTTGACGCTATTGCGAACTTTAAAAATAAGGTGGGTGAAGACATTCTTTTTAGGCGTGAGTTTTCTAAATAAATACCTGCCGGTTATTTTCCTTGCTAAGGATAATACATCCGTCCCCGGGAATATCCCAATTCGGCGGATTAAATACGGGTCTTCATGAAACGCGACGGGGCCACTATTGGTCGCCACAGCAAATTGGTAGCCTGCCTCTTTAGCCAGTGCTTTGCTGTCCTCGTTCCAGTCACCATATGGATAGGCGAATGAAACCAACTCTTTACCCAACAAGGTTTCTAACTGCGCCTTGTTTTCCATGATTTCCGCTTTTTGTGCTTCACGGCTCAATGTATTCAGGTGTGGATGTGTGAGTGTGTGTCCCCCTATTTCTATATAACCTGAATCGGCCATGGCCTTTATTTCTGAAGGGGTCATCAGTTCAAAACGTTTTTCTGGTGACTCAGGGTGTTCGACATCCCATTTATTGAAGTCCACGCCAGTGACAGCATAAACCACGGCTTTAAAATTGTACTTTTTCAGCAGTGGCAACATCAGGGTGTAGTTGTCTTTAAAGCCATCATCCACGGTGATGATGCAATAGCGCTTGCCGGCTTTCAGGCGGGAGATCACTCCGTGCTCTTTCAGATCAGAAAACGTCAGCGTTTCAAACCCCAGTCGCTTGAGCAACTTGAGGTGTTTTTCGAACATCCGAATATCCAGGTAAGGGCCGATAGTACCTTTCCCGTCATCGCTGTTGATAAAACGGTGATACATCAACACCGGAATATCTTGACGCTTGGTGTAGACGTAAACCGACTGGTAAATGGTTTCGAGGTGGCTGACGATGTTTTGAAGATCATAGCTTTGCTTGATTTTCTCAGACACCTGCGGGTCACAGTGCGGTGCTGATAGCGCGGCTTCAATTTGTGCCGGAATAATTGAAAAGTCGATATCCAGCTCTTTTTTGCCAATGTCGCCGAAGTTGGTTGCCATGGCCTGTTGGAGATTTTCCTGGGTAACAGGGCCGATATTCAATGCTTCGCCAATGGCCATGGTTGGGCGGCCACAAAGCAGTGATTCCATGGCAACGCGCCCAGCGCCAATCACCAGATCTGCACGCGCCATTATTGCGGGTACATCTTCTACATAACCGACGAAATCGGCTTTGTCCTTAAATTTATCAAAGCGCGCATCAGGCACAGTACCGGTGACGATTTTGACATCGTATTTATCCAGATCGAGGCATTCTTCAAGCAGCCGGTAGCAAAGATCGCCTTTCGGTCCACTTAGACGGCCGATGATGGCGATCACTTTGCGTGTATTGTGAGGCGGCTCCAGCCATTGGTAGCTGTGGGTATCAATGCCGTTCCGGCTGACTTCCAGCGTCTCTTGCGGCACGTTGAGATCATCAATCAGTTGATGATAGATGGCTTCGCACACCGGCATGGCTTTGTTGCCCATGGCGTGGAATTTTTTACGCGATGCATGAACCGGCTGACGACCGTGGACGGTTGTCACCATCGGCGTGCCGGTCAGTTTACAGGCGACATGGCAGCTCCAGCTGGAAGCACGGGAATGTGCATGCACCATTTGGATGTTGTGCTTCTTAATGAGATACACCAAATAGGCCACGTGCCAGAAGCGACGCGGGATGCTGCGCTTGTTAAAACGCAGTTTAAAATAAGGGCCATCGTGGGGTTTTGTCAGGGTATCTGACACATAAAAGACATTGTGGCCGCGTTGGGTGAGTGCATTACCCACCGTGGTGGCATAAACCTCGGCACCGGTGACCTCCAGTTGGGAGAGGGCCATCAATATATTCATCTTATTCCCTCTTAATAAAGCTGGGTATTATCTGGACGTGAACGCAGCAAGTTCATGATCCACATATATTGGCCGGGATCGTTTTGCAAAAACTGCTCGATACGCTCGTTCATCATACGCGCATCGGTTTCTTCACTGCCTGACGGAAACGGTGCAAGTGGAGGCTGTACGATCACTTCAAAATTGCCGGTTGCGCGGTTGTAAACCGGCATCAACGGCACGATTTTCGCCCGACTTAGGGTTGCGAGCTTACCTAGGCCCGAAAGCGTGGCTTTCTGTGTGGCAAAAAACGGCACGAATACACTGGAATCCGGGCCGTGGTCTTCGTCAGGAAGATAGTAGCCCAGATAGCCTTCGCGCACTGATTTGATAAAGGGTTTGATGCCATCCGCACGCTCATGGGTGCGGCCGCCATATTTCAGGCGCTGGACGTTCATCAACCAGTCTGCGACTTTGTTTTTTTGCTTCTTCACCATAGCAGCGACGGGTAAGCCGCGGGAAGCAAGCTGCACGGCGGGATAGTCAATGGCCCAGCTGTGAGGGACCAACAGAATCACTTTTTCCCCTTTTTCGACCAGTTCGGTCAGGATTTCCTCGTTGCGGAACAGGGTACGCTTTTCCAGATAGCGTTTGCTGCGCATCATGATGGTGGCAAAGCCGAGCAGGACACACCCTGCGTTTATGTAGCTTTGCTCAAGGATGGCGAAACGTTCTTCGTCGGTTTTATCTGGAAAACAGTGCTGAAGATTGATCACTGCACGCTTCTTCGCGCGGTTATTCATTTTTACCAAACGCTTAGCGAGAAACTCGGCCAGTTTGTCACGCAGGCGAAATGGCACAAACGCCATGATGGCGGCAAAGAATATGCCCAGCCAGGTACCCCAATAGCGGGGGTGTAGAAATGCCCACTCAAACGTTGGCAGGTACGCGCTGTTTTTTGTATTTTGGCTCATAGAGTCGAAACTACAGGAAGTCGAACGAAAGATGAAAAAACGGGCCGAGGCCCGTTTGTCGCCAATTACTTATTCAATATGGCCATGTATTCAGCCACGCCTTCCGCAACGGTTTTGAATTCATGCGGGTAGCCAGCTGCGCGTACTTTGGTGAGATCTGCCTGGGTGTAAGCCTGATAACGGCCTTTCAGGTGATCCGGGAATGGGATTTCTTCCACTTCCCCTTTGCCATGGTATTTGATCACGGCATCCGCAACCGCGCGGAAAGATTCCGCACGACCGGTACCACAGTTAAAAATGCCGGATTTGCCGTTTTTCCAGAACCAGAGGTTCATTTTGCATACGTCACCGATGTACACGAAGTCACGCTTGAAGGTGTCGCTGCCCTCGAACAGTTTCGGGTTTTGGCCGTCATTGATTTGGGTGTTCAGGTGGAATGCCACTGACGCCATACTGCCTTTGTGGCCTTCACGTGGGCCATACACGTTGAAATAGCGGAAGCCGGTGATTTGAGACAGGGTTTCGCCATGGGCTTCAGCATCCGCCCAGATGCGGCGGACATAGTTGTCGAAAAGTTGCTTTGAGTAACCGTAAACGTTAAGCGCGCCTTCGTATTGGGGCTCTTCGATGAAATCGTGGTCACGACCGCCGTACGTCGCGGCAGAGGAGGCGTATAGGAAGGGAATGTTACGTTCAAGGCAGTAGTGCAACAACTCTTTGGAATACTCATAGTTGTTCAACATCATATACTTGCCGTCCCACTCTGTGGTGGCAGAGCATGCACCTTCATGGAATACCGCTTCGATAGGACCAAAGTCATCACCGGCCATGATTTGGGCGATGAAATCTTCTTTGTCCATGTAATCTGCGATATTAAGATCAACCAGATTTACGAATTTGGTGCCGTCTTTCAGGTTGTCGACCACCAGAATGTCGTTATAACCTTCTTCGTTCAGCGCTTTAACCAGATTGCTGCCGATCATGCCGGCGCCGCCAGTCACTATAATCATATCTTCACCTACATTCTGTTCGGCCTGAATTATGAGAACACCCCATCAGTAAACTGAGAGAGCGTATGGTAACATTTCCCTTTCTGGGCTTGAGGATAGCAGTTTAACCATGAAAACCCGCGACCGCATCATTCATTCCGCGTTGGCGCTCTTTAATGAGCAGGGCGAACCGAATGTGACTACCAACCATATTGCGGCTGATCTGGGAATTAGTCCGGGAAACCTGTATTACCACTTCCGTAATAAAGAAGAGATTATACACAGTATTTTCGATCAATACGCGCGCGATCTTTCCACCGGTTTTCAGCCGGAAGTGCCAGCGGAATCCGATGAGCAGCGCTTGCTTGCATACCTTGATGCGACGTTTCAGTTGATGTGGCGTTACCGTTTTTTCTACGCTAACCTGCCGGACATCCTGAGCCGGGATGCAGAGCTACAGACAAAGTACCTTGACGCTCAGCAGGCCCTGAAAGCCAATCTGTTTGCCATGCTGAGCCGGTTTCGTGACACCGGTTGGCTGGACATGGATGATGACGCTCTGCAATCACTGTGCAGTACCCTCAAGCTTGTTGCGTCCAGCTGGATATTTTACCAGAGCGCCCAGTCGCCACAGGCCAGGGTGACACCGGTTGTGATTTTTCAGGGCGTGCTTCAAATCCTCAACATGGTGTCACCCATGACAACCGGTAAAGGCAAGGCGGTGGTGTCAGCACTTATCGGACATTACCGTACCCAGATGGAAACCACCCAAAGCGCGACAGACTCCGCGTGATCAAACACAATTAGATGTACTAATTCGATAGACGCAACCTTCCCCAGAACTCTATCATCTACACTCTTTCTGATATGTCATCCTGAAAGCTAGCGGTTATTTAGACGCTTTAGCTTAATGTGATGGAATAAACATATTGATATCAACCCGTTCCTGTTTCCATTGATGGAGTAAGCGATGACTGCCGCTTTTTATCAGCAAATCCGCCAGCAGCTTGAAGACGTCAAAGCTGAAGGCCTGTATAAAGATGAACGCGTGATCACCTCAGCCCAAAAAGCCAATATCTCGGTGACATCCGGTGAAGACGTGTTGAACTTCTGTGCCAACAACTATCTGGGCCTGGCTAACCACCCTGCGCTGATTGAAGCGGCAAAAGCCGGTATGGATGAGCATGGCTTTGGCATGGCCTCCGTGCGTTTTATCTGCGGTACCCAGGATGCACACAAGGTGCTGGAAGAGAAACTGTCCGCCTTCCTCGGTATGGAAGACACCATCCTTTACTCTTCCTGCTTCGACGCCAACACTGGCCTGTTCGAAACTCTTCTTGATGCAGAAGACGCGATCATTTCTGATGCGCTGAACCATGCGTCTATTATCGACGGTGTACGCCTGTGTAAAGCGATGCGTTTTCGCTACGCCAACAACAACATGGAAGAGCTGGAACAACAACTGATTGCCGCAAAAGAAAAAGGGGCGCGCCATATCTTGATCGTGACAGACGGTGTGTTCTCGATGGATGGCGTGGTCGCGAACCTGCCGGCTATTTGCGATCTGGCGGAAAAATACGGTGCACTGGTGATGGTGGATGACTCACACGCCGTCGGCTTTATGGGCGCAAACGGTCGTGGTACCCACGAATACCATGATGTGATGGACCGTATCGACATTATCACCGGTACGTTGGGTAAAGCCATGGGCGGCGCATCTGGCGGCTACACGTCGGGTAGAAAAGAAGTGATCGACTGGCTGCGCCAGCGCTCGCGTCCTTACCTGTTTTCCAATTCACTGGCACCGGCGATTGTGGCTGCTTCTATCCGTGTTATCGATCTCTTGGCAGAAAGCGGTGACCTGCGTGAAAAACTGTGGGACAACGCCAACCATTTCCGTGCCCGCATGAGTGAAGCGGGTTTCACGCTGGCAGGGGCTGACCATGCCATCATTCCTGTGATGCTGGGCGATGCCAAAGTGGCGGGTGAATTTGCCGAACGTATGATGAAAGAAGGCATTTACGTTGTCGGGTTCTCCTTCCCTGTGGTGCCGAAAGGCCAGGCGCGTATCCGCACACAAATGTCTGCCGCGCACAGCCGTGAGCAACTGGACAAGGCTATCGACGCCTTTATCAAAGTCGGCAAAGAAATGGGTCTGATTGGGTAACTGACAATGACGAACAAAATGAAAGCGCTGGCAAAACTGAAAGCAGAACCGGGGATCTGGATGACAGAAACCGATCTGCCTGTGCTGGGGCATAACGACCTTTTGATCAAAATCCGTAAGACTGCGATCTGCGGTACTGACGTCCACATCTACAACTGGGACGAGTGGTCACAAAAGACCATCCCGGTGCCCATGGTGGTCGGTCACGAATATGTGGGTGAAGTGGTCGGTATCGGTCAGGAAGTACGTGGCTTTGCCATTGGCGATCGCGTATCGGGTGAAGGCCATATCACCTGTGGACACTGCCGCAACTGCCGTGCAGGCCGCACCCACCTTTGCCGCAACACCATCGGTGTCGGCGTTAACCGTGAAGGGGCGTTTGCCGAGTATCTGGTGATCCCGGCCTTCAACGCCTTCAAAATTCCGGAAGACATTTCAGACGATCTGGCGGCTATCTTCGACCCATTCGGCAATGCGGTTCACACTGCGCTGTCGTTTGATTTGGTCGGTGAAGATGTGCTTATTACCGGTGCAGGCCCTATCGGTATTATGGCTGCAGCGGTGGCGAAGCACGTGGGTGCGCGCCATGTGGTGATCACTGACGTCAACGAATACCGTCTGGCGCTGGCGCGTAAAATGGGCGTGACCCGTGCGGTGAACGTGGCAGAGGAAACGCTGGAAGACGTGATGCGCGATCTGGGCATGCGCGAAGGTTTCGATGTCGGCCTTGAGATGTCCGGCAACCCGTCAGCGTTCAATGGCATGCTGAAAGCCATGAACCACGGCGGCCGTATTGCGCTGCTGGGCATTCCGCCGTCAGACATGGGTATCGACTGGAACCAGGTCATTTTCAAAGGGCTGGTGATTAAAGGTATCTACGGCCGCGAGATGTTTGAGACCTGGTACAAGATGGCAAGCCTTATTCAGTCTGGTCTGGACTTGAGCCCAATCATTACCCACCACTACAGTGTGGATGACTTCCAGCAAGGCTTTGATGTGATGCGCTCCGGCCAGTCAGGCAAAGTTATCCTGGACTGGACCAAGTAACTTTATCTGTCCGCCATCTTTATAATGAAAAAAACCGCGTTGGCGGTTTTTTTCATGGCGAAGCGCCGGTGAATAAGCGCCTGTGAAACAGGCACCTGATTCTAACGTGTCAACCAGGGGTTGGGGTCGGTGGCATTACCTTTGCGGCGGATTTCAAAGTAGAGTGCTGACGCGGCCTGTCCACCACTGTTCCCGACAAGGGCGATTGGTTCACCCGCTTTCACGGTATCACCAACGTTTTTCAGCAATGCCTGGTTGTAGCCGTAAAAGCTCATGTCACCTTTACCATGGTCAATCACCACCATCAGGCCATAGCCACGTAACCAGTTGGAGAGCACAACCGTACCGTCGTGTGCGGCTTTCACTTCGCTGCCTTCTTTGGCGGCAATCACGATACCATTCCAGTGAAGCTGCCCGGTTTGGGCGGAGCCATAGCGGTGAAGAATCCGGCCTTTAACGGGCCATTGCATGCGGCCTTTATATTTCGCAAGGCCATCCATTTTGACGGCTGCCTGCTCGGCGGCAATGCGGGCTTGTTCAGCCGCGCGTTCCAGCTCAGCCTTCAGGCGTTTTTCATTGCTGCGAAGCTCAGCAAGGTAGCCTTTGTCACTGCTGATTTGGCGGCGGATGGCACTGGCGGTTTTCTTCTGGGCCTGCTGTTTTTTCTCGAGTTCGGCTTTGTCTGCGGCGAGCTCGGTAATCAGCGCTTTCTGTTTCTCTGTTTGTGTCTGAAGCTGGTGGCGTTTGAGCTGTAGTTCAGTATCTGTTGCTGCCAGATCGTTAATGGCATCAGTACGGGCTTTTGACAGACGTTCAGTGTAGACAGTCATGCGATCCATATCGGTTGTGTCTTTGCCACTTAACAGGGCATTGAGCTCGCTATGTTTTCCCTGCCGGTACTGGCTGTTGAGCAATTCCTTCAGTAACTCCACCTGACCCAGCTTCAATTGTTCAAGGCGCTGGCTTTCGCGGTTCAGTGTGGCGATCTCTTGTTCGGTGGATTGGAGGCTGGCATTGGCATCACGCATCTGTTTGGCGAGCGCTCCGATGGATTGTTCCTGCGCTTTCAAGGCCGATTGCAGCGCGTTGAGCTTTTTTGCGTTGGCGCTGAGTTGCTGCTCTTGGCGGGAGATTTCATTTTTCATGCCAGAGAGCAGTTCATCGTTTGCATGCACGAAGGGGGCAACAAGCAGGCACAGCAAAACGCCAGCACGTAAGGCACTGGCGCATAAGGAGTCTAGATGGCGCAATGTTTTCTTTTTCATGGCTGGCAGTATATCAAGCGGATCGGGGGTTGGCATTATTCTGCCTGTCTCAGCATCGCAAGTTATAAAATAAAAATTAACCGGTTTACTTGCTCTATTTTAAGAAAAAAATTGGATTGAGACGGGCAAAAATGCATAAAAAACGCGCTCGGAGAAAGCGCGTTTTCTGTCACTGGATTTTGCTGCGTATTATTTGGCTACAAACAGCGGTTTACCGGTCATTTCTGCCGGTGCTTCCATGTCGCTTAACGCCAGCATGGTAGGTGCCAGATCAGACAGCTTGCCGCCTTCAACCAGTGCAATGTCTTTGTTGCCCACGTAAATCAGGGGGACTGGCAGGTTGGTGTGTGCGGTATGGATGCCACCTGTTTCAGGGTCAACCATCATTTCCGCGTTACCGTGGTCAGCTGTGATCAGCAACTGGCCATCTACCTCTTTAATGGCTTCAACCACGCGACCAATGCAGTGGTCGATAGCTTCAACCGCTTTCACTGCTGCATCATAGACACCGGTATGGCCGACCATGTCGCAGTTTGGATAGTTACAGATAATCTGGTCAAATTTACCGCTCTTAATGGCCTCAACCAGTTTATCGGTCAGCTCTTCAGAGCTCATTTCCGGTTGCAGGTCGTAAGTTGCCACTTTCGGTGAGGCCACCAGTGCACGCTCTTCACCCTCAAACACGGCTTCTACACCGCCATTGAAGAAGAAAGTAACGTGTGCGTATTTCTCTGTTTCAGAGATACGCAGCTGGGTCTTGCCCTGCTTGGACAGCCATTCACCCAGCGTATTTACCAGGTTTTCTGATGGATAGGCGCAGGCGGTGTCGATGTCTGCGGCGTATTCTGTCAGCATCACAAAGTCTGCCAGCACTGGGGTTTTACTGCGTGCAAAACCATCAAAACCGGGCATGAATGCGCGGGTGATTTGGCGTGCACGGTCTGCGCGGAAGTTCATAAACAAAACGGCATCGCCATCTTCGATGGCTGCGACTGGCTGGCCGTCTGCACGGATTTCAGATGCTTTTACGAACTCGTCGTTTTCGTCACGTGCATACGCCGCTTCCAGCGCTTCTACTGCCGAACCATAGGTAAACTCACCTTTTGCTTCAACCAACAGATCGTAGGCTTTTTCGACGCGGTCCCAGTTATTATCACGATCCATCGCAAAGTAACGGCCGATGATAGACGCTGTGCGGCCTTTACCGAGCTTCGCAAACAGCGTATCGAAACGTTCCAGAGAGGCTTTGGCGCTGCGTGGTGGCGTGTCACGGCCATCCAGGAAGCAGTGCAGGTAGACGTTTTCAGCCCCACGCTGAACGGCCATTTCAACCGCAGCTGCAATATGATCTTCGTGGCTATGAACACCGCCTGGCGACATCAGGCCCATGATGTGCACGGACTTGCCTGCTTTCACGGCTTTGTCGATTGCGCCGGTCAGTACTGGGTTGTTGAAGAATTCACCATCCTGAATGGCTTTGGTGATACGGGTCAGATCCTGGTACACGATACGGCCAGCGCCGATATTCACGTGTCCCACTTCTGAGTTACCCATTTGACCCTCTGGTAAACCAACATCCATACCTGATGCAGAGATCAGGGTGCTGGTGCCCGCCATCAAGCCATCAAGAATCGGTGTTTTTGCGTTTGCAATCGCGTTGTCATTACTGTCTTCGCGATAACCCCATCCGTCCAGAATAACGAGTGCCAAAGGCTTCTTAGCAGACATACGGTGCCCTCTTTATGTCGATTTCAAATTTCGTGAATTAGCGTAACTTTACTACATTTTAGTGGTTAAGCAGTAGGCAAACTTTTTTGCTAACACTTAAAAAATACTATCATGGAGGATGCCTGCCCCGGTCATTGCTGGCGTAAGGGATTGTCTTGCCTTTTCGAGCGGTTCTTGACGTTGACGAATACCGACGAGCTTTCTGTAGTAAGTAAACAAATCAGCCGGTTAGATGCACGATGGCGTGTTAACTGCGCCGTCAGGACCAGTAATGGCGTCTTCCTGCCAGACAGATATTGGGGTGAACGTGATCCGTTTCAAGTTTTTTGCCTTGATTGCCAGTGAGTAGGGGGATGGAAATCCAAGCCTATGCTGTATTTGAGCAGTTTGAAGGGTATACTCGGGGTCGTTTTTTTGTGCCGACACTTAGTAGAAGCGAGCCATGCAGCAGTTTATTGAATTTGTACAAGCCAATTTGATCTTGTCCCTGGTGTGGGTTGGTCTGGTTGTTGCGCTGATCCTGTCAGTCATCAAGCAGAAAACCGCACCGTATAAAACCATCACTCCCAGCGAAGCCACCGTGCTGGTAAACCGTGAAAATGGCGTGTTTGTCGATATTCGTAGCCGCGACGACTACCGCAGTGGCCATGTTGCGGGCGCACTTCACGTTTTGGCAAAAGACATCAAAGCCAACAATGCCGCTGAGATTGAAAAACATAAGTCTGACCCCATTATCTTGGTGTGTAAGACGGGTCAAACCGCGATTGAAAGTGCCAATGCACTGGCAAAAGCGGGCTACGAGAACGTCAATGTTCTGAAAGACGGCCTGATCTCGTGGAATGAGGCAAACCTGCCACTGGTCCGCAGCAAGAAGAAAAAATAACGGCTGGCGGCATCACGATTTTCAGGGCAGCCCACAGGGCTGCCTGACACGTTTTTAAATGCGCGAAAGCATTTGTCCAAATAACAAGGATTTATCACTATGGCTGAAGCAGCAACCAACCAACAACCGCAACAAAATTTCGCGATTCAACGCATCTTTCTGAAAGATGTCTCTTTCGAAGCGCCGAACTCTCCAGAAGTGTTTCAGCAAGAGTGGAACCCAGATGTAAACCTAGACCTGGACACCCAAAGCCGCGAGCTGGGTGAAGGCGTTTACGAAGTGGTTCTGCGTTTGACTGTCACCGTGAAAAACGGCAAAGAAAATGCTTTCCTGTGTGAGGTGCAACAAGGTGGTATCTTCACTGTCGACGGGATGGAAGCGCCGCAACTGGCACACTGCCTGGGGGCATTCTGTCCGAATATCCTGTTCCCTTACGCCCGTGAAACCATTTCTAGCCTGGTGGTGAAAGGTACATTCCCACAGTTGAACCTGGCGCCAGTTAACTTTGACGCACTGTTCATGAACTACCTGAAAAACCAACAAGCGCAAACGAAAGACAGCGCTGACGCGTAAGAAGTAAGGTTGACACTGATGACAGATATCGCGAACGCCAATGTGGCTATGACCGTATTGGGTGCAGGCTCATACGGGACGTCACTGGCTATCTCACTGGCCCGTAACGGGGCCAATGTGGTGCTGTGGGGACATGAACCTGAGCACATAGCGCAGCTCGACATTGATCGTGCAAACGAAGCGTTTCTGCCGGGTGTCACCTTTCCCGATTCCCTGATCCTGAGTGCGGATCTCGAACAGGCTATTCAGGCCAGCCGGGACATTCTGGTGGTGGTGCCCAGCCATGTTTTTGGTCAGGTATTGTCACAGGTAAAGCCTTTCCTTCGGGATGACCAGCGGGTCTGCTGGGCCACTAAGGGGCTGGAGCCAGAAACAGGCCGCTTGCTGCAAGATGTGGCACGGGAGCAACTCGGTAAAAACGTGCCGCTGGCAGTATTGTCCGGCCCAACGTTTGCAAAAGAGCTGGCAGCGGGCATGCCAACCGCGATTTCAGTCGCGTCGCCAGATGCAGAATTTCTTGCTGATCTTCAGGAGAAAATTCACTGTACCCGCACGTTCCGTGTGTATGCCAACAGTGACTTTATCGGCATCCAGCTTGGCGGTGCAGTGAAAAACGTGATTGCAATTGGCGCGGGGATGTCTGATGGCATTGGCTTTGGTGCCAACGCCCGGACAGCACTGATTACCCGTGGACTGGCTGAGCTGACACGCCTTGGCGTGGCGCTGGGCGCAGAACGTGAAACCTTTATGGGCATGGCAGGACTGGGTGATCTGGTGCTGACTTGTACCGATAACCAATCCCGCAATCGCCGTTTTGGTCTGGCGTTGGGGCAGGGTAAAGGTGTGGATGAAGCGCAGGATGACATTGGCCAGGTGGTGGAAGGCTACCGTAACACCAAGGAAGTCCGTGCGTTGGCAAAACGCACCGGCGTTGAAATGCCGATTGTTGAGCAGATTTATCAGGTGTTGTATGAGGGTAAAGATGCCCGTCAGGCAGCGCAGGATTTGCTGGCACGTCAACGCACGTCTGAATGAGTTATCCGTTCGGTCGGGTCTATAAAACGCGGGGAAGGTCTCGCGTTTTTAATTTGCGACAAACTAGGGATGGAAGGCCATTCGATCTGTTTGGCGAGGCCATTGCCTTGGGTTGTTTGGCGTTCTATGTCACACTTAGGTTAAGTTTCATCGCAACACCTCACGGATAAAGAGGTGGGCGAACGCAATGTTATGACAGAAGATATGGGTATCAGAATGCAAAGGATATGCGGTGAAGGCCGCGATAAAAAGTGCCAGCAGGAAAAAGTCTGGCAAGCCATTAAGCGGGAAGCCAAAGAACACTCTGAGCGTGAACCCATGCTCGCAAGCTTCTTCCATGCCACGATCATCAAACATGATTCACTGGGTGGTGCACTGAGTTATATTCTCGCCAACAAACTGGCAACGCCCAGCATGTCCGCGATGGCGGTGCATGAAGTGATAGAGGAAGCGTATGCCGGTGATAGGTGTATTGTGGAATCGGCAGCGTGTGATATCTGCGCCACGGTCGAGCGTGATCCCGCGGTTGAGCTCTACTCTACGCCCTTGCTGTACCTGAAAGGCTTCCATGCACTCCAGGGATTCCGTGTGGCAAACTGGTTATGGCATCAAGGCCGCCGTGAGTTGGCTGTCTACCTGCAAAACCAGATCTCTGTTGCCTGTCAGGTCGATGTGCACCCGGCAGCGACCATTGGCCGAGGCATCATGTTTGACCATGCCACTGGCATCGTCGTTGGTGAAACTGCGGTGATCGAAGATGATGTTTCTATCCTTCAGGATGTGACTCTGGGTGGTACCGGTAAAGAGTCGGGCGATCGTCACCCGAAAATCCGCTCGGGTGTCATGATTGGCGCAGGCGCGAAAATTCTCGGTAACATTGAAGTTGGGGAAGGGGCGAAAGTGGCTGCATGCTCTGTTGTGCTAATCAATGTACCGCCACATACGACGGCCGCCGGCGTACCGGCGAAAATTGTTGGTGCGCCGAGCAGTGATAAGCCGTCTTTGGATATGGATCAGAAGTTTAAATGCAGCCAGACGTTTAGCGAAGGCGACGGCATTTAATCGCCAACTGTGTTACGTACAAAAACGATATGCACAAAAAACGGAGCCTAAGTGCTCCGTTTTTTACCGCCAGTGGCTCATTTAGAACAGTTTGGCCGCGACTTCGTATAAATCTTTACGGAATGGACGGCGCATGTTGTCGATGGCATCAGCAATGTCATGATGAACCAAGTTATCATTCTGGACGCCTACACAACGGCCACCTTCACCATTGATCAGCAGTTCTACCGCATACGCACCCATACGGGACGCCAGAATACGGTCGAATGCACGTGGTTGGCCGCCGCGCTGGATATGACCGAGAATGGTAGCTCGGGTTTCACGGCCCGTTTCGGCTTCAATGTATTTTGCCAGCTCATTGGTATCGGTCATCAGCTCAGTGATAGCAATGATCGCGTGTTTCTTGCCTTTATAGATGCCTTCTTTGATCTTCGCCAGCAGGTTTTCTTTATCTAAGCCAGTTTCCGGAGTGATAAGATATTCACACCCACCAGCAATAGATGCTGCCAGGGTCAGGTCGCCACAATGGCGGCCCATCACTTCGACGATAGAGATACGCTGATGGGAAGAGGAGGTATCGCGCAGGCGGTCAATGGCTTCAACAACCGTATTCAGTGCTGTCAGGTAACCAATGGTGTAATCCGTACCTGGGATATCGTTGTCGATCGTACCCGGCAGACCGATACATGGGAAGCCCATCTCGGTCAGCTTCTTCGCGCCCATGTATGAACCGTCACCACCGATCACAACCAGAGCATCGATGCCGTGCATCTTCAGGTTCTGGATGGCTTGCTGGCGCACCTTTTCTTCTTTGAATTCAGGAAAACGCGCTGAACCCAAAAAGGTGCCGCCTTTGTTGATAATGTCTGACACGCTGGTGCGGTTCAGTTTCTCAATGCGATTCTGGTGCAGGCCTTGATAGCCATCGTAAATACCGTAAACATCCAGACCTTCGCTCAGTCCGGCACGAACAACGCCACGAATCGCTGCATTCATACCTGGGGCGTCACCGCCACTGGTCAAAACACCAATTTTACTAACCATGGTTACCCTCTGACTTTGGGAATTGAAATTTCAAATCCATATACTCTGTGTTGGCGCAGTCATCCCACCCCTGCTTTGCAGTGAAAGTCTTAGCGGGTAACGCGGGTTTGCCTCAACATTCGAGATGTGCCAGTTTAGCTTGCTGACACACCGTTTGAAACTGTAACTTTCTTACTTATGAAAGACTATTACAGTTTAGATAACATTTTTCGTTGATAAATATCAGTAACCGTTGCAAATAATAGTGCTCTTGCGTGTATTAAATTTGCTCTCGGGGAGATTTTCCTACGATTGAGACCGGATCCTGGTGAATCAGGATATCGGCGCCCGGATAGGCGACTTCTAAGCGGTCTTCCACCGCGTCTGCAATTCTGTGGGCGTCAACGAGCTTCAGGTTGTCATCAAGTTCAAGGTGAAGCTGGATAAAGCGGGTCGCTCCTGCCTGACGGGTGCGCAAGTCATGTACGCCTTCTACACCGGGAACCGTGGAAGCCAGAGTGTAAATTTTCTCCTGATCGTCGACTGGAAGCTGGCGGTCAAGCAGTGACTGTACCGCGTCATACGCCATTTTAAAGGCACTGACCAGAATAAAGATCCCAATACCGATAGCGAAAATGGCATCTGCCACCGGAAAGCCATACCAGGCCAGGCCAAGGGCAGCAATGATTGCGAGGTTCATCAATAGATCAGATTGATAATGCAGTGAGTCGGCAGCAATGGCCTGGCTGGCGGTTTTACGCACCACCCATTTTTGGAACAACACCAGTACCGCGGTAATGATTGTCGCAATACCACTGATCAGGACACCGGCTTCCGGATGGTGAAGATCTGTGGGCTTAAACAGGCGTTCAACGCCATTAAGCAACAGGAAGCAGGCTGAACCGATGATAAACGCTGACTGTGCCAAAGCGGCCAGTGATTCCGCTTTCCCATGCCCGAATTTATGCTCTTCATCGGCCGGCTGCAGGGCGTAACGCACCACCACCAGGTTGGTGACGGAGGCCAAAAGGTCGATCAAAGAATCGACCAGTGATGCCAGTAAGCTGACAGAGCCGGTATACCACCAGGTGAAAAGTTTCATGAAAAGGAGAAAGGTGGCGGTCAGGGTGGCTGCCCAAGCGGCGGCCTGAACGAGTCGGGCGTATTTTTCTGTCATAACCATCATCAACATGAATGCACTGGGGGCAGTATAACGTTTTTTTAGGGGGATTTAACGTACTGGCAGGAAAGGTAAAACCCATGCGATACAGAGAAAGCATGGGTTTTTGATGGGAGACTGGTTGCCGGAGGCGTGGCGATTCTCTTAAATATTCTTTTGTATGCACTTTTCCATACGCGCTGACATGTTCGCCATGTTCTCTTTTACCTGCGCTTTTTGTTCAGGGGTAAGGATGCTTAGCATTTGATGTTTTCTTTGCATCATTGCGACGCGTCGCTCAACTTGCTGGTCAACCATCTTTTCTGCCAGTGCGCGGACAGCCGCTTCATCAAAGTTGTCTGCCAGCATCAGTGCTTGCATTTGCTGGCGTTCAGCCATCATTTGAGCGTGGAATTCTGCCCTGTTGGCTTGCATGGCTTCCCGGTTCTGCTGGCGCAGGGCTTTCATTTCTTCTTTCTGCTCGTCTGTGAGGTCGATACCACGCAACAGGTGCTTACCCATCATGTCTTTGCCGCCATGCATTCCTGCGCCACCGTGGTGCTTGCCGCCATAGGCCATCGCAGACACTGAGCCTATCATTAAAGGCAGGGCGATAGCCGTTACTGCAATACGTTTTGAAAATTTCATGGTGTTCTCTCCGGTTAGTTGTGTCGCTCATTAGGGGCATTGTAATCAGTGGGATGTAAACCGGTGTTCTGGCAACGTAAAGCAATGTAAAGCCGGGTAAAGCCCGGACTTACACATGGAATCAGCGCGTTGAATGGCAGATACTAACGGTAATGAAACCATATCGGGCGTACACCATGGCAAACATTCTTCTTATTGATGACGACACAGAACTGACCGGCCTTCTTCAGGACCTGTTGGAGCTGGAAGGCTATCAGGTTGAAGTGGCGAATCATGGCCAGGAAGGGCTGGAAAAAATCAGTGACCAGACCGATCTGGTGTTGCTGGATGTAATGATGCCGGTGCTGAACGGGATGGAAACCCTGCGCCGTCTCCGCGATACCTGGGAGACCCCCGTATTGATGCTGACGGCCAAAGGCGAAGAGATCGACCGCGTAATGGGTCTGGAGCTGGGTGCCGATGATTACCTGCCAAAACCGTTTTCAGATCGCGAGCTTCTGGCGCGCATGCGTGCCATTTTGCGTCGCACGGCCAAACATAGCGAAGAAAAGCGCCGGGAAGAACCGCATGACAGGCTGGAGTATCAGGATATCGTTATTTACCCCGGAAAAATGGAAGTCTATTGCCAGTCACAGTTGATTGATATGACCGGCACAGAAACGGCACTGCTGGCCTACCTTATCAGGCAGCCGGGCAATGTGGTGGCGAAAGCGGATATCAGCCTCAATGTGCTGGGCAAGCGTCTGGCCCCGTTTGACCGTGCTATCGATATGCACATCTCCAATATCCGCAAAAAACTGCCGGAGCGTGAAGATGGTAAGCCACGTATTAAAACCTTGCGGGGCCGCGGCTATCTGTTGGTGGAGGCATAATGAAGCTGCCGACGATAAAAAGCCTTTACGGGCGCATCTTCGCGATTTTCTGGCTGACACTGCTGTTGGTACTGATTGCTGTGTTGTTTGCCCAGCACAGTGACCCCCGCCAGCAACATACTGTGCCGCCATCGATGAAAGCTGAATTCGCAGATCTGTCGAAAAAGATTTCGGCGCAAGTGTCCTCAATGCCGGGGACGCTCAGGCAGAAGCTTGTCCGTTTGCAGAGAATGCAACCGGAGCGCACACCAGTGAAATTCTATTTCACCACATTGGATGGCGAGCAGATGGTCAGGGGGCATCACGGCAGCAGCCGGATACTGAAAAATTTCACCTCACTGGCGGATGACCCTGATGAACCGGTGCAACGCCTGTATGGCCGCTGGATGTTGGCGGGGCCCTTCCTGATTGAAGATGGCAACGCGCAGGCACTGATGTATGTCGGCAAATTGTGGCGGGAAAAGCCGCCATTTTACGTGCAAATCCTCGATAGGCCTTTCCAGTTGTTGCTGGTTACGATGGCAGTCAGTACTCCCTTGTTGCTTTGGCTGGCATGGGCGGTTACCCGTCCGGCTCGCAGGCTGCAAGCGGCGGCCGAACGGGTCGGGGAAGGGCGTTTTGAAACAGACCCTTTACTGGAAACCGGCCCGAGGGAGTTCCATCAGGCCGGAGCGAGTTTTAACCAGATGGTGACGGCGCTGAACCAGATGATCAGTGGTCAACAGCGCCTGCTGTCAGACATTTCCCATGAGCTTCGTTCCCCGTTGACCCGTCTACGGATGGCCAATGCGCTGGCTATCCGAAAACAGGGGGAAAGCCCTGACCTCGCCCGCATCGATACTGAAGCTGAGCGGATGGAGCAGATGATTGCCGATCTACTGTCGCTGTCACGTATGCAGCTCAACAGCCATGCGGAGCGCGACGTGTTCACACTCTCAGAACTTTGGGGAACCCTGTTGCAGGACGCGGAGTTTGAAGCGCGCGAAAGCGGAAAATCTTTTGTGTATGACACGATTCCGGATGCGCGCATCGAAGGGAATGGAAACCTCCTGTGCAGCGCGTTGGAAAATGTGGTGCGCAACGCCATCAGGTACGCGGAGGCCAAGGTGACTGTGTCGTTTTCGCTGGCCGGACGCGAGTTAGCTGTCAGGGTCAGTGACGATGGGGAAGGTGTGCCTGAGGAGATGTTGAGCGATATTTTCCGGCCTTTCTATCGTGTATCGATCGCACGGGACAGGCAAAGTGGCGGCACCGGGCTTGGGCTGGCAATCACCGACAGTGCCATGCGCCAGCACAGTGGCAGTGCCAGCGCGTCGATAAATGAAAATGGTGGCCTGACAGTCTTGCTCTCATTGAAGCTGATGAATCAATAAGGCGGCGATAACCGGCTTTTGCTGTTTATAAGCCCCCTTTGAATCCCAACTGACGCCAGGCCTCATAACAAACGACAGAGACCGAATTGGCCAGGTTCAGGCTGCGGTTATTGGGTAACATCGGGACACGGATCCGGTGGTCTGGTGAAAAGGCATTCCGTATGTCGTCTGGTAATCCCGATGTTTCTGAACCGAACAGGAATACGTCACCTGCCTGATAGTTGATATCCGAATGTGGGCGGCTGCCTTTGGTGGTGCAGGCAAAGATACGGCGATCACCCATAGCGTCCAAGAATGTTTCGTAATCCGGATAACGGGTAATACTTGTCAGGTCATGGTAGTCGAGTCCGGCCCGGCGCAGTTTTTTCTCTTCGAAATCGAAGCCTAGGGGTTCAATCAAGTGAAGCTTACAGCCCGTGTTCGCTGCAAGACGAATAATGTTGCCGGTATTTGGGGCAATCTGGGGTTCATGGAGTGCAATATGAAACATGGAGGCAGACTCGCCAAATAGAAAAGTGCAGTATAGCGGGCGGCTATAGGCGGATAAAGCAGAAACAAAAAAGGAGAAGACGGGGCTTCTCCTTTTGTTTGTATGAGGAAAATTACGCTTTTGCTTGTGCGGCAGCTTTCGCAATCGCGGCAAAACTCGCTGCATCCAGCGCTGCGCCACCGACCAGGGCACCGTCGATGTCTGGCTGTGCGAAGTAGGCTGCTGCGTTTTCAGGCTTAACAGAACCGCCATACTGGATAATGACGTTCTTCGCCACGTCTTCGCTTTTCGCTGCAATGTGCGCGCGGATTTCAGCGTGGATACGCTGTGCGTCTTCTGCTGTTGCCGCTTTACCTGTGCCGATCGCCCAGATTGGCTCGTATGCGATCACTGCGCCGTTCAGTGCTTCAACACCCTGGGTGTTGATCACGGCGTCGATTTGGCGTGCACACACTGCCACGGTTTCGCCCGCTTCGTTCTGTGCTTCTGATTCACCGATACACAGTACAGGCACCAGACCGTGCGCTTTCAGGAAGGCAAATTTCTTGGCGACAAACTCGTCAGACTCTTCGTGGTACTGACGGCGCTCAGAGTGACCAATAATGATATGGGTCGCACCAAAGTCTTTCAGCATCTCCGGAGAAATATCACCGGTGAACGCGCCGCTTGCATTCACGTCAACGTTTTGAGAACCCAACAGGATTTTGCTCTCTGCCTTGTCCAGCTGCTGCTCTGCCAAATCCAGGTACATCACGGGTGGTGCGATAGCAACGTCTACACCTTCAACGCCAGCCAGTTGTGCGTCCAGGCCTTTGATCAGATCTGTTACCATGGCTTTACTGCCGTTAAGTTTCCAGTTACCCATTACCAATGGACGGCGCATAGGGAATTC
The DNA here is from genome assembly GCF_059704325.2 of Grimontia sp. THUN1695. Lineage (NCBI taxonomy): Bacteria > Pseudomonadati > Pseudomonadota > Gammaproteobacteria > Vibrionales > Vibrionaceae > Grimontia > Grimontia sp. THUN1695. The sequence continues at coordinate 3,180,328 of NZ_AP046577.1, forward strand.
CTCCGTAATCCAATTATCGATATTCAGTTGCGGAAACAATAGCAGCACCGCTGCCAGCGTTTCCTGTCCAAAATCATAAACGCCATCGTTTGTACTTGTTTTACGCGCAAATGTGAACCTTTGAGTAACAAAATTCCGTTATTAATTTTCTGACTATTGCGCATGTGAATCAGATAACGTGGTGTGATCAAGGGAGAATATTATTCTCATCAGTAACAATCGTCCGAAATACTGGGGTAAAGTGGCTCATTATCGTAACAAGGAGTGAGTTATGCCTCATATTGTCATGGAGTACAGCGACCCGGTTTCAGAGCGGGTTAGCATTGGCCAGTTGTTAGAGGGGTTGCACCAGACGGCAATTGACAGTGGTGTTTTTGGCGCCAGTGATGTGAAGTCCCGCGCTTATGCCTGTCATGACTGGTTGATTGGTGAGCAGGATGATCAGGAGAACTTTATCCACATTACCCTGTGGTTGCTCGATGGGCGGAGTGAAGAGCAGAAACGCAGTCTCAGCCATGCATTGCTGGATGTGGTGCAGCAACACGCATCAGACGTGGCGAGTTTAACCGTAGACGTGCGGGATATGGACAGGCGTTGGTACGCTAAAGTGGCGCGTTGATGCGAAGAGGCCTGCGTAAATGCGGAAGGCAAAAAGGGGCGGTAGCAGACTACCGCCAATAATGGGGTTAGCCTTCTATTGCAACCGTGGCCTGGTTGTGTTTGGGGTGCAATGTGGTGACGGTCGCGCTTCGCTCTGTCAACGCCGCAGGGTTATTCACTGCGGTTGAGAAGCGATCAAACTGGCGCATCAGTTCTTTCATCAGCAGTGTGTTAACGTGGTGAGGGTTTTTCCCCGATGCTATCACCCGGTTAATATGGCTCATCTGTGCCCGCAGTTGTGGCTGCATGTGCTTACAGGCGCTCTCAATGATCGCTTCGCTCATTTCAAGCCGCAGTGCTTCCAGCGCGTGTGGGTCGCTCTCTGCTAACGTTTTTAATTCGTCAAATGAAGGCAAGGTTTTCATGGCATGACTCCTCTGGCTGCGCATGACTTGCCTTTGACTATACGGTTAAAAAACAAGCGCTCAATTGCGTAAATGCCTCAATAATGAGACGGTGAATGTTAGCCACTGAGGTGTGTTTTGGCTTTGATACAGGTAATTGTTTGATTGTGGCCTAAAACACGGCATACGGTATTTGGGAGTCTCAATGATAAGAATTGCGGTGAAAGTGTTTGGTGTTTTGTTTGTTGAGGGAAAAACCGTGCACTTTTCCCTCTTGAGGCAACAGGCCCGGCCCGCAAAAGGTTACCAATATTGCTCGGTAGTGATGTTACCGGGTTTACGACGAAGGTTTTTCTCCAGCCCTTTGTTGAGCAAAATGGCACGGACATCCTTGACCATCTGAGGGTTACCACACAGCATGACCTGGCTTTTCTCTGCGGTCAGTTTGAGTCCCACCACACGTTCCAACAATCCGTCTTCCAGTGCATGGGTTATGCGTCCTGAAAGTGCGCCAGCTTTAGGCTCCCGGCTGACAAAAGGTTGCACGATGATTTGATCGCTGCGTTTTTGTTTTAGCCCGTTAATTTCGGCCTGGTAGCTCAGATCCGCGGAGAAACGGACAGCATGAACCAGTACCACTTTGCGAAAGCGTTGCCAGACCTCGTCCTGCTGCAGAATCGACAGGAAGGGACCAATTGCCGTGCCGGTGGACAGCATCCACAGATCTTCGCCTTTCGGGATTTCATCAAGAGTAAAAAACCCACTGGCCTCTTTGGTGATAAGAGCCGTTTCACCGGCTTCCAGGGCATGCAGTCGGGGTGATAATAAACCATCAGCAACCCGGGTCGCATAGATTTCGAGGTATTTGCTGTTGGGAGGATTGACGAAAGAATAGGCGCGTTGAATGATTTTTCCGTCGATTTCCAAGCCAAGCTTGGTGAATTGCCCGGCAATAAAGGGATCAACGTCGGCGTCGAGGACGAGGCTGAACAGATCTTTATTCCAGCGACGGTTTTCAATAACTTTCGCTTTGATCCAGGTGGCCATACATCCTCCTCATGCAATCCATAATGTGTGTGCAGTGACTATCGTGATTGAACCCTGTAAATGCAACGGCGTTGTCCTTCGATAATGTGTTCTTCCCGCGTGATCTGATAGTTATCGCCTAAAACGGTATGGAAAATATTTTTCTCTGATTCACACAACATCGGGCAGCGCTTGGCGGCCTGGCAGATAGGGCAGTGATTTTCGATCAGCAGGAAGCCGTTATCCACTTCCTGTAGCTCAGCCATATAACCTTCACTCTCTCTAAGATACGCCAAGGTTTCAAGTTTAGCCTTCAAATTATGGCAATCTTTGATCGCATCACGGTAATGCTGTAATGTTTTTTCCTCGCGCTGGGCAATGACTTTTTTGAGCCCCGCTTCGCCAAACAACGATTCTACCGAATCAATCACAGAGACTGCCAGATCACCATGGCTGTCTGCAAAACGGCGGTGACCTTCTGCGGTCAGTGACCAATGACGGGTTGGACGGCCGACTTTGACGCGAATATCGCTGAAATTCACCAAGCCTTCATCTTCCATGGTTTGCAAATGTTGGCGGATCCCCATGGTGGTCAGGCCCATCTCGTCCGCAAGCACACGTGCGCTGACCGCGCCTTCACGTTTTATCTTGTGCAGGATTTTATCGACTGTTTTCATTGCGTCTTTGTCACGGTTCCAGATGTGTCATTATGTGTGGATGTGGCTAAATAAAGCAATGTCTTTACTTATTTAATGGTGACTCGCACCGTCCTTTTACGCTTTGCTGCGTTCATGGGAAGACAGGTCCTGGAATGGCGATGAAAAAGATATGGGAACAAAAAAGCACGCCGGGACGTGCTTTTACCCATTTTATGGTGTGGGATCAGAGGATATTTGCCTTCACCGCATCGTCTTTACGATCCAGATAATGGGTCGATTTAATGCGGCGGATAGTGCGGCATTTCCCTCGGACAAGCAAGGTTTCGGTGGTGGCGATATTGCCTTTGCGGGTAATGCCTTCCAGCAGATCGCCTTTGGTGATGCCGGTGGCGGAGAAAATCACGTTGTCGCTGCTGGCCATGTCTTCCATTTTCAGGCGCACGTGGGTGTCGATGCCCATTTCCTTGCAGCGTGCGATTTCCTGCTCGCCCAGACGGCGGTTTTCAGCGTTGTCTTCTTTTACTTCATGACGGGGCAGCAGACGGCCATTCATGTCACCACCCAGTGCACGGATCACGGCGGCAGATACCACCCCTTCCGGTGCGCCGCCGATGCCATACATCACATCGACTTCGCTGTCTGGCATACAGGTCAGGATGGAGGCCGCCACGTCGCCGTCAGGGATCGCAAACACCTTGATACCCATCTGCTGCATTTCACGGATGGTTGCTTCATGGCGGGGTTTTGCCAGCGTAGTTACCACCAGCTCGTTGAGCGTTTTGCCCAGCGCCTTGGCGATGTTGATCAGGTTGTCGCGAAGTGGCAGCTCGATATTGATAACCCCTTTGGCTTCTGGGCCTACCACCAGTTTCTCCATGTACATGTCTGGGGCCTTAAGAAACGTGCCTTTCTCACCGGCAGCCAGTACGGCCAGCGCGTTGGACTGGCCCATGGCAGTCATGCGGGTTCCCTCAATTGGATCAACCGCTATATCGACAGCATCGCCGCCTAAGCCCACTTTTTCGCCAATGTAGAGCATCGGCGCTTCATCGATTTCGCCTTCACCAATCACAATTTCACCGTCAATCTCGGTGTTGTTCAGTAAAACGCGCATTACCTCAACCGCAGCACCGTCAGCTGCGTTTTTATCACCGCGGCCCAGCCACTTGTAACCTGCCAGTGCTGCGCCTTCTGTGACGCGTGAAAAAGCCATCGCCAAATCGCGTTTCATTCTAACTCCAGAGAACTTGATACATGAATGTGGGAGAGTGTTACCGGGGAAGACGCCGACAACAAAAAACTCGGCGCGGATTCTACCATAAGCAAAAGGAAACGTTTGCGTTTTTAAGGCAAGTTACGCCTTTCAGGGAGAAAGGCGTAACTTGCGGTTAAGGTTGCTCCCAGCCTTTGGCACATTCAATGGCGCGTTGCCAACCCCGGTGACGGCGTTCGCGTTTGCCGTCGTCTTCGCACGGGGTGAAAACCCGGTCAATTTGTGCTTTGTTTTTCAGCTCATCAATTGAACCCCAAAAGCCAACGGCAAGACCCGCGAGATAGGCGGCGCCCAGCGCGGTGACTTCGGTGACGGTTGGTCGTTGAACTTCGGTGTTCAGCACATCTGACTGGAACTGCATCAGGAAATTGTTAGCCACGGCTCCGCCATCGACTTTGAGGAAATCGAGCCTGATCCCGGAGTCGGCCTCCATGGCAGTCAGTACATCCAGTGACTGGTAGGCAATACTTTCTAGGGTGGCACGGATTATATGGTTGGCATTCACACCACGGGTAATACCGACGATGGTGCCGCGTGCATACGGATCCCAGTGCGGGGCGCCAAGCCCGGTAAATGCCGGAACCACATACACCCCATTACTGGTGTCAACCTTGGTGGCAAAGTATTCTGAGTCTTTGGCATCGGTCAATAGCTTCATTTCGTCGCGCAACCATTGGATGGATGCGCCGCCCATAAAGACAGCGCCTTCCAACGCATAAACAACATCGCCCGTTGGGCCGCAGGCAAGGGTCGTTAACAGGCCATTTTTTGAGGTGACTTTCTCTTTGCCGGTATTCATCAACAAAAAGCAGCCGGTGCCATAGGTGTTTTTGGCTTGCCCTGCTTCCACGCACATCTGGCCAAACAGTGCCGCTTGCTGATCGCCTGCAATTCCGGCGATCGGCACCCGGGTGCCGCCTTTGCCACCCAGATTAGCCTTACCGTAAACCTCTGATGATGATTTCACTTCCGGCATCATCGACGATGGAATACCCAGTGCTTTAAGCAGGGTTTCGTCCCACTCAAGGGTATTGATGTTAAACAGCATGGTGCGGCTGGCGTTGGTGTAATCAGTGACATGAACGCGTCCTTGGGTCATTTTCCAAATCAACCAGGTATCGACGGTACCGAACAGCAGATCCCCTTGTTGTGCCAGTTCATGGGCTCCGTCGACGTGATCCAGAATCCATTTGATTTTGGTGCCGGAGAAATAGGGGTCGACCACTAGCCCTGTGTTCTCACGGATGTAATCTTCCATTCCATCGGATTTGAGCTGTTCGCAAATTGGGGCGGTACGGCGGCATTGCCAGACGATGGCATTGTAAATGGGTTTGCCGGTATGGCGGTTCCAGACAATGGTGGTTTCACGTTGGTTGGTGATGCCGATAGCGGCAATTTCGTCAGAGCGAATGCCGGCTTTCCCCATGGCTTCTACCAGCGTTGCAGTCTGGGTGGCATAAATTTCCAGCGGATCGTGTTCTACCCAGCCGGTTTGTGGATAGATCTGGGCAAACTCGCGTTGGGCGACCGTAACAATATTGGCATCGTGGTCAAGGATCACGGCGCGTGAGCTGGTGGTTCCCTGATCCAGGGCGACAATATACGTTGGCTCGGTGCTCATGGGCTCTCCTTGCGGTTTATTGAAAGCTTAGCGTTATCTGCCCTGATACATCAGGTAACAGGATACCTTTGCCAAGGCAATCAGGGGGTGGTATCGCCACTTTATCGGTGAAACCATTTTCGGAAAGCCATTAAGGAGTAAAATGTGCGTTCGCTCATTATTTGTTCTTTTTTGAGTGATTTCGAGCATTTGATCCTTGATGTTGAGAAAGGGGTAAAAACCCAAAAGAAAAGGCGGGTTGTTCACTGTCAGCCCGGCTGAATTTGGCAAGTCTTGGAATACTCCAAGGAAGATACGACTTTTGCCAACTTATTACGGTGATATTGAATAGATATTTCTTAATACTGCATTTTTAGTCGTATTGGTGCGTATTGAGGCAAAGTCTCCTTCAATAAGGTCTCTGAGGGAGCGTTGGGTTTGATGCTTTTTTGTTCGCTTGTGACTGAAATAGGAAATCCAAAGGTGCGACATTGGTCAGGCACAGTTAGAATAGCTGCTGGGGCGCTCAAGGGCAGAAGCCAGAGATGGCAAGCCTTGGCGAGAAAATTGCGCAATGCGCTTATAAGTTGGAACACATAGGTGGCCTTGATGTCATTGGAAATTTTAGAGCAGCTTGAAGCCAAAGTTCAGATGGCAGTAGACACAATTTCGTTGCTGCAAATGGAAATCGAAGAACTGAAAGAGAAAAACGAAACATTGGGCCGTGAAGCGGAGGCTATCCGTGAAAGCCGTGAAGCATTAGAGCAGGAAAATGCGCGGCTGAAGGCTGATCAGGAAGCATGGCAACAACGCATTCGCAACCTGCTCGGTAAGATTGAAGAAGTCGAGTAAGCCCAAACAAAAACAGAGCCAATTGGCTCTGTTTTTCTCTCTGCGTTTGACGCAGGATTATTCGATATCAATCGGTTCCGGCGACAGGATAACGCCCGTGGTATCGGCATACAAGTGATCTTCTGGCAGGAATGTTACCCCACCAAAATTGACTGGCACATCTACCTCACCCATGCCCTGAGTGTCTGCACCGACAGGAATCGATGCCAATGCCTGGATACCGATATCCAGTTCGTCAATGGCATCAACATCGCGCACACAACCGTACACCACGATGCCTTCCCAATTGTTCTCAGCTGCCAGTGTGGCAATGTCAGCATCAATCAGTGCACGGCGCAGCGATCCACCGCCGTCGACCAGCATCACCCGGCCTTGCCCATCCTGTTCGGCCACTTCACGAATCAGTCCATTGTCTTCAAAGCATTTGATGGTCGTCACCTGACCGCCGAACGAGCTACGACCGCCGTAGGAGCTCATCATAGGCTCAAGAACATCAACCTGATCCAGGTACATGTCACACAGTTCAGAGGTATTGTATTCCATAATCAGACTTCTCTTTGGCAATTAGTGGCCGAATCGTTGTGGCGCTGGCTCAAGCCTTGCGCCACCCTAAGCAAAAAAGTATACGACAAGCCGGGGGTTTGCAATGACTGACGGCACAAATCCTCTGGCCGCCAATCCCGTGTATTAATGTAGTAGGATGCCTGCTGCAAATAATGCGTTGGTCAGCAGCGCGACCTGTACCATGTCTCCCATCATCGGACGCAGGCTCTCTCCATCCGGCGATGTCATGACGGCATAACCATGTTTGATGGCCAGTGGCAGGACCAATATAAACAGCCAGCCTTGCCATCCTACAGGTTGTATCAGGGCAAACAGGGCGAAGCAGATAAAGGCAGTTGCAAGCAAAATCTGGTGATAGGTGCGCCCCCATTTCGGCCCCATGCGTACCACCAGGGTATGTTTGCCACAGGTTCGGTCATTGTCGATATCACGCAGGTTATTAATGTTCAGCACACCGACGGCCAGCAGGCCGCATGCGGTGGCCGGCAACAAGACGATAGTATTCAGCGTTCCTGCCTGTAAATAGTAGGTGCCGGCCACACCCAGCCAGCCAAAAAAAATCAATACTGATAGATCGCCAAGCCCTTTATAGCCATAGGGTTTGTTGCCCACGGTGTAACAGATGGCGGCTACGATGGCCAAGGCGCCAAGGCCAACAAAGCTCAGGATATCAGTGGCGTTGTCGAAAGCGGTTAATATCAGGGTCGCCCCAACAGTGACGGTCAGTATCACATTGACAGCCATAGCTTTTTCCATGGTCTGCGGTGTGATCAGGCCTTGTTGGATGGCGCGTTTGGGACCAAGCCGGACTTCGTTATCGGTGCCTTTTAGTGCGTCACCGTAGTCATTGGCAAGGTTGGACAGGATTTGCAGCAAGAGTGCTGTTACTAGGGCCAATGCCGTCAGGGTAAAGGAAAACTGTGCAGTTTGCGCTGCAACGGCACTGCCACACAAAATACAGGCAATGGCCAGTGGCAAGGTTTTGGGACGTGCGGCATCGAGCCAGGTTTTGAGAGTAGATGAGGACATAGCCTTGGCATTGAATGAGTTAACGCAGAGAGCATTATTGGTGTTTTTTCGGTGGGGGGCAATAACAATCCCCACACTGGGAAATATCTGCCATAAGAAAGGGCAGCGATGCACTGCCCTCGGTGAGATTTTTGCCGGAAGTTTACAGGATAAAGCGGCTCAGATCTTCGTCGTCAACCAACTCTTCCAGACAATTGCGTACATACTCGGCGTCGATTTCGAAAGACTCACCACCGCGTTCGCTGGCGCTGAAAGAAATTTCATCAACCAGACGCTCCATCACGGTGTGCAGACGTCGGGCACCGATGTTTTCGGTTTTCTCATTCACACGCCAGGCAGCATTGGCAATCTCTTCAATACCGTCTTCGGTAAAGGTCAGGTTGACATTTTCGGTGCCCATCAGCGCTATGTATTGCTCGGTCAGTGACGCATTCGGCTCGGTCAGGATACGTTTGAAGTCAGACGCAGACAGGGCTTCCAGTTCAACGCGGATTGGCAGACGGCCCTGCAATTCAGGGATCAGATCTGATGGTGACGCCACCTGGAATGCACCCGAGGCGATAAACAGGATATGGTCGGTTTTTACCATACCGTGCTTGGTAGACACTGTGCTGCCTTCGACCAGCGGCAACAGGTCGCGTTGTACACCTTCACGTGACACATCCGGGCCTGAGCTTTCACCACGTTTACAGATTTTGTCGATTTCATCGATGAACACGATGCCGTTGTTTTCCACCGCAGCAATGGCTTGCTCTTTCAGCTCTTCGTGGTTGACGAGCTTGGCCGCTTCTTCTTCAGTGGCTGCTTTCAGGGCATCTTTCAGCTTCATTTTGCGCTTTTTCGATGTGGTGCCACCACCGAGATTCTGGAACATGCTCTGCAGCTGGCTGGTCATTTCTTCCATGCCAGGCGGTGCCATGATCTCCATGCTCATTTGTGGTGCCGCCAGGTTAATCTCGATTTCTTTATCGTCGAGTTTGCCTTCACGGATTTTCTTACGGAAGCTCTGGCGGGTCGCAGAGTCAGCTTTGGGCTCATCAGACTGGCCCCAGGCATCACGTGGCGGCGGCAGCAGAACATCCAGAATACGCTCTTCTGCCAGCTCTTCAGCGCGGAATTTCACTTTTTCCATCGCCTGCTGGTGGGTCATTTTAATCGCCACGTCTGTCAGATCGCGGATGATGCTTTCCACTTCTTTACCGACATAGCCGACTTCGGTGAATTTGGTGGCTTCGACTTTGATAAATGGCGCATTCGCCAGCTTGGCCAGGCGGCGGGCAATTTCGGTTTTACCCACACCGGTAGGTCCAATCATCAGAATGTTTTTCGGGGTGACTTCTGCACGCAGCTCTTCATTGAGCTGCATACGGCGCCAGCGGTTACGCAGTGCAATCGCCACCGCGCGTTTGGCTTTGTTTTGACCGATAATGTGTCGGTCCAGTTCGGATACGATTTCGCGTGGGGTCATTTCAGACATGCTGGATCCTGCTTTAATAATCGAGTTCTTCAATGGTGTGGTGCTGGTTGGTGAAGACACAGATGTCACCAGCAATGGTCAGGGATTTTTCAGCAATCTCCCGGGCATCCAATTCGGTATTTTCAAGCAGTGCGATTGCTGCCGCCTGGGCAAAGTTACCACCAGAGCCGATGGCAATCAGGTCGTGTTCCGGCTGTACCACGTCACCGTTACCTGTGATGATCAGTGAGGCGGTTTCATCGGCGACCGCCAGCAAGGCTTCCAAGCGGCGCAGTGCGCGGTCAGTCCGCCAGTCTTTGGCAAGTTCAACTGCTGCTTTTGTCAGGTGACCCTGATGCATTTCCAGTTTGCGTTCAAAACGCTCGAACAGTGTGAACGCGTCTGCTGTGCCACCGGCAAAGCCTGCCAGTACCTTGTTGTTATACAGACGGCGGACTTTACGGGCATTGCCTTTCATGATGGTATTACCCAGTGACACCTGGCCATCGCCGGCGATCACTACTTTGCCGTTGCGGCGAACAGAAACGATAGTTGTCACGGAAGAACCTCTACTTTTCTTTCTGGTTATTACCAGTATGGGTTGTTACAGCAAAGGTGGGGACGAGAGACAATAAATTCAAGGGCAAAGCATCGCGTTGCCCTTCAAGTGTTCAAAATCAGTTCAGTGTCAAAATCATCAGTCCCAGTACCAGATAGCGCAAGGTTCAATCCCCGCACGGCGCAGCAGATTGCGGTCTCGCTCAGCATCCCGTTTCATGGGATAAGGCCCCAACACCACACGGTACCATAGCCCTTTTTCACCTTGACTGGTTTTAATGTGGCTTTGCAGGCCCTGAAAGGCAATTAAGGCTTTACGCTCGTCAGCCTGACTGGCACTGCGGTAGGCGCCGCATTGCATAAGGTATGGGCGGCTGGGCTGTTCAGGTTCATTGGCTTCTACCTTCACTTCCTTGTTTTCCAGCTCTTCGATGTAGCTCCACTTTTCCTCAGGTTTCGGTGGTATCACTTCTCCGTCTTTTGGCTGGGGTTTGGTTGCCGGCCGGGTTTCCACGACGGGTTGGGCAGGTGGCTCGCTGGTAGAGAGGTAGTAGAGACCATAACCAAAGCCCACGACCAGAAACAGCGCGACGAACGCCCATTTCAACGGGAATACCGGCTTGGGTGGTTGTTTTTTGGTATTTCGGGTCGGTTTCCGTGGCGCTTTGCCACGTTTGACGTAATCTCTGGTTGCCACTGATTCTGGTATCTTTTCTGCTCAATGAAGGCTATATGGTACTGGCTTGCGAAGACACACGCCAGTACCTGTCAGGCTTGATTAGCGTGAAGGGGGGGCCACACTCTCGCGGATCACCAGTTGTGTGTCAAGCAGGCGTGAACCGGCTTGCACATCACTGCCTTTCAGGATCTTCAACAGCATTAGCATTGCCTGACGGCCAATGTCATAGCGTGGTTGGGACACTGTGGTCAGTGCCGGGTCGCAATACTCGGCAAACTGGATATCGTCAAAGCCAACGATGGAAATGTCATGCGGCACGCGAAAACCCAGCCGTTTTGCCTGCTGCATGGCGCCAATTGCCATTACATCGGAGTGACAAAACACGGCGGTTGGTGGGGTCGGCAGCGACAGCAGGGTGGTCATGGCGCGGGCGCCGGCAGCGAAAGTAAAGTCGCCAGTCACAGTATATGCCGGGTTAATGGTTATTCCGCCGCGGCGCAGTGCTTGCTGGTAGCCCTGTATACGGAATTGGGTTAATGCGGCATCTGGGTTTCCGGTGATCTGTGCAATCTGCTTATGGCCAACTTGGGCCAGATAGTTCACGGCTTCAAATGCCGCGGTCAGGTTATCAATGTGAACGGTTGGCAGTTCCAGTTCGGGGGCATATTCACAGGCCATGACCAAAGGGGGCAGGTTCTTTTGTTCGGGTTTGCTGACGTCAAAAGGGAGATCAGTACCTAAAAGGAGCATGCCGTCAGCTTGCTTGGTGAAAACCAGGCTCACAAAAGAACTTTCACGGCTTTCCTGTTGCCCACTGTCACCCAGCAGTACAAGGTACCCGTTTTCCATTGCTGCTTCTTCGATACCGCGAATGATTTCTGTGAAATAGGGATCGCAGATATCAGGCACAATAGCGACGATGGTTTTTGATTCATTACGACGTAAGTTTCTTGCCAGCGAGTTGGGGCTGTAGCCCGCTTCCATAACCGCTTGCTCAACTTTTTTGCGTGTAGATGCCGAGACTTTTTCCGGATTCATCAGTGCGCGGGATACCGTCGCGGTTGAGACGCCGGCCAGATGGGCAACATCCTTCATTGTCGCCATAGTGTCATTCCTCTTTCTCGTTATGATTGGCGATGCTTCCCAGACGCGACCGGGACCTTCAGCAACGGGACAATTTTTGTCCACGTGCCTATATTAATCCGATGACGATGTATTAAACACGGTCATGTTAACAGTAATTACAAGAATATCGTGATCTCGGTCGGTTTAAGTGAATGAAATTGCAGTCAGCTCATGTCTTGCGGTTCAATGTCGAGTGACCAGCGGATTTTTTTCGCCAGGGGAAGTTGCCGGATTGCGGGCAGAGCCATTGATAATCTTTGCTGTAGAATCCGGCGGCTAGGTGCCTGGAAAACCAATTGCCAGCGGAACCGTCCTGCTCGGCGGTGAAGCGGTGCCGGTGCCGGGCCCATAACGGCACATTCATCATCAGGGATCGGCGTGGCCTCAAGCACGGTCCGTGCCTGGTGCAGGAATTGTTCGATCTCACCACTGTGGTGGGCTTCGGCCCGGAGCAAAGCGAAGTAACTGAACGGTGGCAAGTGGGCCATTTTCCGATCGTTGAGTGCATCAGCAGCAAAACTGCCATACCCCTTGCGAACCAGTGATTGTAGCAAAACGTGCTCAGGGTGGTGGGTTTGCAACAGCACGTACCCGGGTTTGCTGGCGCGTCCTGCGCGGCCGGCAACTTGGACAAAAAGCTGCGCCAGCCGTTCCGGCGCTCTGAAATCGTTGCTGAACAGCGCACTGTCGACGTCCACCAGAGCCACCAGGGTAACGTCGGGAAAATGGTGGCCTTTTGCTAGCATCTGGGTGCCAATCAGGATTTGGTATTCCTTGTTGTGAATCGCGTTGAGATAGGCTTCCAATGATCCTTTCCGACGGGTATTGTCGCGATCGATACGGATGGTTTTGTATTCCGGAAACAAGGTTTCAAGCTGGGCTTCAAGTTGCTCGGTACCCACCCCGACACTGATAAGTTGTGTTGAACCACATTGACCACATTGGTGCGGGATGGGGCGCTGTGAGCCACAGTGGTGGCAGCGAAGCTCATGGCTGCTCTGGTGCAGGGTGTAATAGGCATCACAGCGCTGGCATTCTGCCAGCCAGCCGCACTCATGGCACATCATGGCTGGGGAGTAACCGCGGCGGTTTAAAAACAGCATCACCTGATTGCCTTGCGACAAATGCTTTCGCATCTCGGCAATCAAAGGGGCAGACAGCCCGGCTTCCAGATAAAGGCCCCGGATGTCCAATACACCATTCTGGGTTTTCAGGGCATTCCCTGCCCGCACCGATAAAATCAGGTGATGGTATTTCCCGGTTTGGGCGTTATGCAGGCTTTCAAGGCAGGGGGTGGCAGAGCCCAGCACTACAGGAATGTTTTCTTCATGTCCACGCATCACCGCCAGATCGCGGGCGTGATAGCGAAAGGAATCCTGCTGTTTATAGGACGCGTCATGTTCTTCATCAACGATGATGATGCCGAGGGACTTGCAGGGAGTAAACAGGGCTGAGCGGGTGCCGATAATAATGGCTGCCTCATTGTCGCGTGCGGCAAGCCAGGCGTTGAGACGCTCAGTGTCATTCAGTGCGGAATGCATCACCACGACCGGCACGTTGAAGCGGCGTTTAAAGCGGTTGATGGTCTGTGGAGTGAGGCCAATCTCTGGCACCAGAATCATCGCCTGCTGGCCACGTGTTAACACCGGTTCCAGCAGGTTTAGGTATACCTCGGTTTTGCCAGAGCCTGTCACCCCTTCGATAAGGTAACAGGCAAAGTCAGGATTGGCATTAATCGTGGCGACCGCCATGGCCTGTTCACTGTTCAGTTTGGGTTTTTCTTCTACTACCGCATACTCTGGTTGCCAGGGTTTGGTAGGCTGGGCGTTGGTGGTTTCAATCCAGCCTTTTTCCTCCACTGTTTTCAGGACAGCGGCGGTCAGGTCTTCTTCCAGCAGATCGCTGTGTGCCATTGCGCCGTGGCGAAGCAGGGTCAGCACGCGCGCTTGTTTTGGGGCGCGGGAGAGCGACGACAGCGGTTGTGTTTTCCCTGCGTCTGTCAGTTGCCAGTATCTTTCGCGCTCCCGGACGGCGGGTTTGCCTTTTCGCAGGGCACCCGGCATCACGGTGGCCAGTGCATCACCGAGTGGATACTGGTAGTAGCCACTTGCCCAGTTCAACACCTTATATAAAGGTGGCGTCCAAAGTGGTGAGGTGTCCAGCACGGCATTGATGGGCTTGAGTTGCTCAAGAGGAAAGTCTGAGCTGTCAGTCAATGCCGTGACGACGCCCACTTTATATTGCTTGCCGAAAGGCACGCGCACACGTCCTCCCACGACGGGCCTTTCACCGGCAATGCGGTAATCGAAGGTTTTGTATAGCGGAACGGGCAGCGCCACCTGGGCAATCGTTGGGGTCATGGTGCGATAACGCTTAGGCAATCAGACAAGGTTGGCGACAGTGTACCCATGCTGTTGGCAGGCGCAAAGGCTGGCGGTGATTTTCTTTGGCATCGCGCGGTGATGACGGGTGAAAATGAATTGAACAAAAAAGTTGCGATCGACGGTCACCTTGATTAGAATTTCGCGCCTTACAAACTGTTTGTTAACGACGTGTGGTGCCCGATAGGCTCGGGAGAGCGACACGGCCTTAGATTAGAGGTTATCCCTATGAAAGCTGGTATCCATCCAGAATACACCGCAGTAACTGCAAAATGTTCTTGCGGCAACACTTTTGAATTCAAAACGACTCTGGGTAAAGACATCAACCTGGACGTATGTGACAAGTGCCACCCATTCTACACTGGCACTCAGCGTGTAGTTGACACCGGTGGTCGTGTTGACCGCTTCAAGAAACGTTTCGGTGTTCTTGCTAGCAAATAATTGTGCGATTCAAATGAAAAAAGGGTGCGAAAGCACCCTTCAGATTGCTGACTAACCCCGCTTTTTCAAGCGGGGTTTTCTTTTGTTAGCGGCCGAAGGCCGCGATCGCGCTATTTTTCCATATTGTTATGTTCAGGCTGCTTTTAGCCCATAGACGCTAAATTGCGTCACTATCTGGACTATTTGCCGTGTATTGAGCCCGATTTTTCGAAGATAAGCCTCCAGTAAGGCTATCTTCTTGATGTTTTGCGCTGCTGCCGCCAACCAGCATTGGATTTGTACTTTCAACAGACCACGGAACCTCGCATAGCGATGGCCATGATGTTGTTTGGCATCTGCGAAGCTTCGCTCCACCGTCTCTGCCCGTCGTCGGTACACTTTCTTTCCCCAGGCTGTCAGCCTCAAGGCATTGGCATTCTCTACCGATTTCTCGAACAGGTGCCGGGTTATCACCCGTTTGTGATTCTTGCTCTTGGTGCAATCATCGCGCAGCGGACAGGTTTTGCATATCTGTGGGTCAGAGTGATACTCGCGGTATGCCTGACGGTTGGTGGTCTTGTAAACCAGCTCCTGTCCCTGAGGACAGAGATAGCGGTCCGTCTCTTTGTCGTAATGAAAGTGCTTTTTCTTGATAGGATTCTTCGTACGGTGCGGCCGGCGGTATCCCATCACCGGCAGGATTTGGCGCTGCTCCAGTTCATGGCAGATAGTCGCGGTGAAGTAACCGGCATCAAGCCCGGCGGCAACAGGCGAGAGCGTAAAGCGCGCTAACGTGGTATCCAGACGGGCGATATACGGTTGGGCGTCATTCACATTGCCTGGCGTGACATGGGTGTCGAGGATGATGCCGTGTTTGCCGTCGACGGTGCGATGGTCAAGGTAGAAGAAGCCCTGTGGTTTTTGGTCCCGTGTCATGAACCCGCTGTCTGGGTCGGTGGTGCTGACTTTGGTGTTTTTCTCAATGTGACCATCTTTCGGTTTGAGTGGGCGTTTTCCTTCTGCTGCACGGTCAGCGTCAACCGCTTCATCTAACAGCTCGGCATAAGCACTGACGTTTTGTTTCACCAGTTCGTTACGGTATTTACGCTTGTTGGCATTGGCTTTCAGGTGAGTGCTGTCGGTAAACAAGACGCGTCCCTCGACCATACCTTTGCTCATCGCCTGTTCGACGATACGGATGAAGATGCGTTCGAACACGTCGGTATCATTGAAGCGACGGCGGCGATTCTGGCTCAAGGTGGACGCATCAATCACCTTTTCAGTGAGTGACATGCGAAGGAACCAGCGGTAAGCGACATTGACCTCGATGTCTTTGACGAGCTGGCGTTCACTTTTAACACCGAAGAGGAAGCCTAGGAGCAGGATTTTGAACAGGCGAACGGGGTCTATCGCAGGACGGCCATTGTTGTGGCAGTAGAGATGGGCGACTTCGTCGCGGATAAACTCAAAGTCGACGGCAGCATCGATTTTGCGAACAAGATGGTTTTTGGGAACCAACTGTTCGAGTGTCACCATCTCGAATTCATATTGCTGAGGGCCAGGGTCTTTAAGCATGTCACCACATCCATGATTGATTTGCTTATCCCTTATTAGATCAAAGCCCCAGCCAAATGGCCAGGGCTTTGTCAGCAGTCTGAAGGGTGCGAAAGCACCCTTTTTTGTTTCCTGATACCGCTTGTAAGGCCTTTTACATCATTGATGTATAAGTAGACTGAGACAGTATTTCCAAGCGAAAATAATCAGGCATAAATCCTTGCTGGTCCTGTGATTCGCGCTGCGTTAACATTTTAACTCTCTATGTCTTCGGCTCAATGACCCGAAACGGTGATACGTGTCTTTTGTTTGAGTCCACTAGACTCAATAGAGGGACACATCAGTGCCAGTGTAGGGAGATCGGCAAGATACAGAAACATGGGAATGCGCATATTCCGCCACTTGTTGATATGGGGCCCTGCTTGCGGGAACCATCATCAGCAAGGTAATGGGTCAGGCAGAGAGCCCTTTTAGCCAATAACAATGAAATCAGGAACAATACATGTCTGAAGACAAACGCCAACAGGCACTGGACTATCATGCGTATCCGGTGCCGGGTAAAATTTCCGTTGAACTCACCAAACCTGCAGATACCGTAGAAGATTTGGCGCTGGCTTATAGCCCAGGCGTGGCTGAGCCAGTCCGTGAAATCGCACAAGATTCTGATAACGTTTATAAATACACCGCCAAAGGCAACATGGTGGCCGTGATTTCAAACGGCACTGCGATTTTGGGCTTGGGCAACCTTGGCCCGCTGGCATCCAAGCCAGTGATGGAAGGTAAAGCGCTGCTGTTCAAGCGGTTCGCAGGTCTGGATTCTATCGATATTGAAGTCAAACACCGCACTATCGAAGAATTCGTCGACACCGTTGCTAATATCGCCGACACCTTTGGTGGCATTAACCTGGAAGACATTAAAGCACCGGACTGTTTTGAAATCGAAAAGCAGTTGATTGAGCGCTGTAATGTGCCGGTATTCCATGACGACCAGCACGGCACAGCGATTGTGACCGCGGCGGGTATGCTTAATGCGCTGGAGCTTCAGGGCAAAGACATCAAAGAAGCCATGATCATCTGCCTGGGTGCCGGTGCGGCAGCGGTAGCGTGTATGGAGCTTCTTATCAAGTGCGGTGCACAGCGTGAGAAAATCTACATGCTGGATCGTAAGGGTGTGATTCACACCCGCCGTGATGACATCAACGAATACAAGCAGTTGTTTGCCAACAATACCGACAAGCGCACACTGGAAGACGTGATTGAAGGCGCGGACATTTTCCTGGGGGTATCAGGCCCGGATCTGCTGCCGCCGGAAGCGTTGAAGCTGATGGCAGACAAGCCTATCGTGTTTGCCTGTTCGAACCCGGATCCGGAAATCAAACCGGAGCTGGCTCATGAAGTGCGTGATGATCTTATCATGGGTACCGGTCGTTCTGATTACCCGAACCAGGTCAACAATGTGCTTTGCTTCCCGTTCATTTTCCGCGGTGCGCTGGATGTGCGTGCCAGCCAAATCAACGATGATATGAAACTGGCGGCAGTGGAAGCGATCCGTAGCCTTGCCAAGGAGCCGGTGCCGGAAAGCGTCTTAAAAGCGGCGGGTGTCGACAAACTCGAATTTGGCAAGGATTACATCATTCCAAAACCGATGGATCCGCGCCTGCTGCCCCGTGTTGCCAAAGCGGTAGCACAGGCAGCGGTAGACTCAGGCGTTGCGCGTATTGATATGCCTGAAAACTACATGGCCGACAAAGAAATCTAAGGGTTTTCAACCATCAATGAAAAAAACCAGCCAATCAATCGGCTGGTTTTTTGTTTGTATCCTGTCGCAGCGCTAACGAAATCAATACTCTTCTTCGTTAAACTCGATGCCAAGTTCTTTCATAATACGCTTGGCTTCAGCCGGTACGCTATCGCTCTTATCCTTGCGAATATCATCATCCGTTGGCAGTGGCTGGCCGGTATAGGCATGCAGAAATGCTTCACACAGCAGTTCACTGTTGGTGGCATGGCGCAGATTGTTGACCTGGCGACGGGTACGTTCGTCAGTCAGGATTTTAAGCACTTTCAGCGGGATAGAAACGGTGATCTTCTTTACCTGCTCTTTCTTTTTACCATGCTCGGCGTAAGGGTTAATATATTCGCCATTCCAGTCTGCCATTGTTCACCTTCTTTAGCAGTTTAGGTTCTAAATCGCTGCCAACGCCGGAAAACACAACCCAGGTTGGATGAAACCCAAATTTTAGCGATATTAACCGCTACAAGTAAAGACATATAGACGTCTAGAAGTGTTGACGTCTTAGTCTTGAGTGGTTAAGGTTGACCAAATACCCATCAGATCACATTTTGATCTGTGATTGCACTGAATACGATCATCCATAGACAGGGAAGCACGCCATGAGCGACAAGAAGTCCGCAACCATTGCCGTCCGCACCGGTATCACCACAGATTCACAGCACCACGCTGTTGTGCCTCCAATTTATCTGTCAACCAACTACGAATTTCCGGAATTTGGCACTGTGCCAACCTATGATTACGCCCGTGGTGGTAACCCGACACGATCCCTGCTGGAAACGGCATTGGCAGAACTGGAGAATGGTGCGGGCGCAGTAGTGACTAACTGCGGCATGTCTGCCATCAATCTGCTGCTTTCCCTGTTGTCACCGGATGATCTGATCATTGCGCCGCACGATTGCTATGGCGGTACATACCGGCTGTTTGATTCCCGTGCCCGGATGGGGGCATTCAAGGTCGAATTTGTTGATCAGACCAACCCCGAAGCGTTGGCGGTAGCATTGGCGAAGCAGCCAAAGCTGGTATGGCTGGAAACCCCATCCAATCCGTTACTCCGGGTAGTCGATATCGCCGCAATCTGTGAGCAAGCGCGTAGCGTGGGGGCGTGGGTGGGGGTAGACAATACCTTCCTGTCACCGGTGCTGCAACAGCCCCTGAACCTGGGGGCAGATTTTGTTGTGCACTCAACCACCAAATTTATCAATGGCCATTCCGACACGGTAGGCGGCGTGGTCGTCGCCAAAGATGCCGGGCTGTATGAAGAGCTGAAGTGGTGGGGAAACTGTATCGGGGCGACCGGCAATGCCTTCGACAGCTATATGACGTTGCGTGGCCTTCGTACGTTGGGCGCTCGTATGCGCCAGCATGAAGAAAATAGCGCAGCCGTGCTGGCATACCTGAAACAGGAATCTCTGGTGAATACCATCTATCATCCGGCGCTGTCCACTCACCCGGGACATGAGATTGCGAAGAAACAACAATCAGGTTTTGGCGGAATGTTGAGCTTTGAGCTTAAAGGTGGCGAAAGTGAGCTGAAACTTTTTCTTTCGTCACTTAAGCTGTTCACTTTGGCTGAATCATTGGGCGGTGTAGAGAGTCTGGTAACCCACCCCGGCTCGATGACGCACCGGGCCATGTCGGACGACGCACAGGCAGAAGCGGGGCTTGCTGCTACCTTGCTCCGGTTGTCAGTAGGCCTGGAAGACAAGGCCGACCTCGTCGCCGACCTGAAACAAGCATTCGATAAAGTAAGAGAGAACCAGCAATGAGCGCGGTTGAAGTCGTATCCCCTCAGCAGTCGCAGACCCGTCAGTTACACAAGTTTGGTGGCAGCAGCCTTGCCGATCCAGAGTGCTTTCGCCGCGTTGCCCGTATCCTGACGCAATACAGTGGTGAGACCGATATCATCGTGGTGTCAGCCGCAGGCAAAACCACCAACCGGTTGATTGAATGGTTGACATTATTAGGCAAAGACGGCCGTCTGGCCCATGATGCATTGCATAGCCTGCGTAAATATCAGCAGGATTTGATTGAAAACCTGATCGAAGGCGAACAAAAACAGGTGCTGGTTGACGCCCTGTATGAAGATTTCAGTGTGCTGGCTCAAGTGGCAGAAAACCCGCTGTCTAGCGCACAGCGCGCCTGGGCGCAGGGCTTTGGTGAAGTCTGGTCAGCGCGCCTGTTATCGGCACTGCTGACCCAGCTTGGCATGCCCGCCGTGAAGCTCGACTCCCGCTCATTCTTGCGTGCAGAGCGTGCCGCACAGCCGGAAGTTGACCGGGCAGGATCCTGGCCACTGCTAAAGGCGCAGTTGGCGCAGCACACCAAACGCCGTATCGTGATCACCGGCTTTATGGCACAAAACGCTGCCGGCGAAACTGTGTTGCTGGGACGAAATGGCTCTGATTACTCTGCCACCATCATTGGTGCCCTGGCGGATGTCAGCCGCGTCACTATCTGGAGTGATGTCGCCGGTGTCTACAGCGCTGACCCCCGCATTGTCGGTGATGCCTGTTTGCTGCCGCTGCTGCGCCTTGACGAAGCGGCAGAGTTGGCGCGTCTGGCTGCGCCGGTTTTGCACACCCGCACCTTGCAACCGGTGGCACAAAGCAGCATTGATTTGAACCTGCGTTGCAGTTACGAGCCGGAATCTGGCTCTACCCGTATTGAACGCGTGCTGGCATCAGGCCGCGGCGCCAAAATCATTACATCGCTCGGCGATGTGTGTCTGCTACAACTGGATGTGCCACGCGCTCACGATTTTATGGCCGCGCAACGTGACATTGAACGCTTACTGGCCCGTCACCAAACCCAGCCTCTGGCAGCCTGTTTCAGTGCAGACCAACACCGCATTCAACTGGCGTACACTGCCGAAGTGGTAAACAGCGTGCTGGAGCAGTTGCAGGATGCCGGTATTCCCGCCGATATCCGCCTGCGCGAAGGCTACAGTATGGTGGCGGCTGTCGGTGCAGGGGTGACAGCAAACCCGGTCCATTGCCATGGTTTTTATCAGCAGCTTCGTAGCCAGCCGATTGAATTTATTTCTGAATCAGCCAGTGGTCTCAGCATCGCCGCTATTTTGCGTAAGACCAACACTGCGGCACTGGTGTCTGATATTCACCGGGCCCTGTTTCAGGCACAGCGCCGTATTGGCTTGGTTTTGCTTGGCAAGGGCAATATTGGCAGCCGCTGGCTCAGCCTGTTTGCTGAACAGAAGGCGGCACTGGAAAAGCGCCATGGCATGAACTTTGAGCTGATTTCGGTACTGGACCGTGATAACCAGTGGGTTGATTTTGATGGCATCGACGCTGACACCGTGATGTCCCGCTTTGATGAGGTGGCAACACCTTATGAGGGCAATGAGTGGCTGGCGGCATTGCTGAACCACCCTTACGATGACATTGTAGTGTTAGACGTCACTGCCAGTGCACCGATTTCGCTGCAATACCTGGATTTGGCCGAGCACGGATACCATCTGATTTCTGCCAATAAAGTGGCGGGCTCTGCCAGCGGCGAGTCGTACCATCAGGTGCAGGATGCGTTTGCCAAAACCGGTCGCTTCTGGCTCTACAATGCGACGGTCGGGGCGGGATTGCCGGTTAACCATGCCGTGCGTGACCTGCGGGAAAGTGGCGACCAAATCATCGCGATTTCCGGTATTTTCTCCGGCACACTGTCCTGGCTGTTCCAGCAGTTCAATGGCGAGGTTAAATTCAGTGAGCTATTAGAGCAGGCATGGCAACAGGGGTTAACCGAACCGGATCCGCGTGAGGATCTAAGTGGCGCAGATGTGATGCGCAAACTGGTGATCCTGGCCCGTGAGTCAGGGCTGGATCTGGAGCCTGAACAGGTTCAGGTACAGTCACTGGTGCCGGAAGCCTTGTCGGCACTGTCGCTGGATGCGTTTTTGGATCAAAGTGCCCTGCTTGATGACGTACTGGAAGAGTGGCTGGCGCGCGCGAAAAAAGAACAGGGCGTGCTTCGTTACGTTGCAAGATTGTCCCGCGATGGCAAGGCGCGGGTCGGTATTGAGGTATTGCCGGAAGAGCACCCTCTGGCTAACCTCTTGCCCTGCGATAATATCTTTGCGATTGAAAGCCAATGGTACCGTGAAAACCCACTGGTGATCCGCGGCCCCGGAGCCGGGCGTGATGTCACCGCAGGGGCGCTGCTCTCTGACTTGAATCGCATCGCATCCTTGCTGAAATAATCACATCCTTACAGTAGAAAGCGGAGCGGAGTCTCCGCTTTTTCGTCTCCTGAAAACGGGTATCCGCTATCTTTTAACGATAATGGCGTAAGCATGAGAGACGTAGATGATGATCATGAAGAAAATTCACGTGAAGTCGGTTGACTTTAAATTGTTCGCAATTCAATATCTAGACATATAGACGTCTAAATGGATGTCAATTTAAAAGGATTGTCCGGCAGAACATGCCGGGGTAGGGAGACGTTATGGGATACTCACACGCCAGTCATCTGGATGCACTGAATCAAAACCTTTCTGATTTGAACGGCGATATCAACGTGTCGTTTGAATTTTTCCCGCCAAGCTCAGAGGCGATGGAGCAAACACTTTGGGCATCGGTACAACGTCTGAAAACCCTGAAACCTAAATTTGTCTCTGTCACGTACGGTGCAAACTCCGGTGAGCGCGATCGCACCCACGGCATCGTCAAAAGCATCAAGCAGGAGACCGGTATTGAGGCCGCCCCCCACCTGACCTGCATTGATGCAAGCCGTGACGAGCTGCGTGACATTGCCCGTGATTACTGGAACAGTGGTATCCGCCACATTGTGGCATTGCGCGGTGATTTGCCTGAGAAAAGCCAGAAACCGGATATGTATGCTGCCGATCTGGTTGAGCTTTTAAAAGGTGAAGCGGGCTTTGATATTTCCGTGGCCGCTTATCCAGAAGTCCATCCGGAAGCCAAAAGCGCGCAGGCTGATCTCATTAACCTCAAACGTAAGGTGGATGCCGGCGCCAACCGTGCGATCACTCAGTTCTTTTTTGATGTCGAGAGCTACCTGCGTTTCCGTGACCGCTGCGCAGCAGCAGGGATCGATGTCGAAATCATTCCGGGCATTCTACCGGTGTCTAACTTTAAGCAGGTATCAAAGTTTGCCAACATGACCAATGTGCGCATCCCGGCATGGATGCACAAGCAGTTCGACGGTCTGGAAGACGATCCGGTTACCCGCCAGATGGTAGGGGCAAGCAATGCGATTGATATGGTCCGTGTCCTCAGCCGTGAAGGGGTGAAAGATTTTCACTTCTATACCCTAAACCGTGCAGAGCTGACCTACGCGCTTTGCCATACACTGGGTGTGCGCCCCATGGTTTAACGGCAAAAGGTCAACAGCCTGAACACCAGAAACCAAAAAACCGTCGTGTCGTATTGCGACGGTTTTTGCTTTAGGAACCCCTTTTACTGCGCAGCGACTTTCTTGCTTATCGACATGGTTTCCATGGCGTTAAGCTCAAACAGGACTTCTTCTGCCCAGGTCAGCCATGCATCTTTGCGAAGAATGTTGCGGCGCAGGGTCAGCCTTTCCAAGCGGCCTTCCCGGGTTAGCTGGGCAGTATCCGCATAATGGCTGCGTTCCATATCCCGAAACTGACTCAGTTGGAGGCGGCTTTGATCCATCAGTGCGTGCATGTGTTCGATCATAGGTGCGGGGTCGAAAATGCTGCAGGTCAACAATTTTGCCGAAACTTCATCGCGTTCAGTGGGGTGTTTGGCGGGCATCAGGAGCCATTCATAAAGGCTCTGTCTGCCAATGTCCGTGATGGAGTAGACCTTTCTGTCAGGTTTACCATCTTGCGGCTCCAGTCGACAACTCACGGCGCCCATGTCGGCGAGTTTGTTGAGTTCACGATAGACCTGCTGATGGCTGGCTTTCCAGAAGTGCCCGATAGCGTTAGAAAACTCTTTGGTTATATCGTAACCAGTTGCGTCACGATGACTGAGCACCGTGAGTATTACATGCGGTAATGACATCTCTTCTATCCAAAATCTTAAAAGGCGATCCATAACCCTGGGATGTCGCTCTGTGGCGAATTTATTTGTTCCACTACATGGGCGGATCGACACGTTTTTCGTTGTCATACACACAGCACTTCTTGCCAACAATACACCGAACAATGCGGTGCGAAACGTACTGAATGAATACACTTAAACGATTATTTATACTTCGGTGTTTTGCCTATACCTTTGTCATGACGACATTAAGAACAGGCAAGAAAACATATTAATAACATTATCAATGCAACAACAAACGAAAAAGACGTCCAAAAAATAAAAAAGGCTGCAACATGGCAGCCTTTCTTATAAATAATACATTTTTCTCATTATCCGGTATTTCGCATCCCTGCTGCGATACCTGCAATGGTCACCATCAGTGCCTCATCAAGTTCCGTATTTTCCTCATTTGTGGCACGGGTCCGGCACAAAAGTTCGGCTTGCAGCATGTTGAGAGGTTCAACATAAATATTTCGCAGGCGGATAGATTCGGCCCCCCAGGGGTTTTGTTCCATCAAGTGGGCGTTGTTTTCAACCATCAGTATAGCTTTGATGTCTTCCGCCAGACGCTCACGCAGTTCTTTGCCCAGAGCCCACAGTGATGGGTCCACCAGTTTCTCATCGTAATACTGGGAAATAGATGGATTGGTTTTCGTAAAGACCATTTCCAACATGCCCAGACGGGTAGAGAAAAACGGCCATTCACGGCACATTTCTTCCAGGGACTTCAGGTGACCTTTGTCGATAGAGAACTGGATGGCCTGACCAGCACCCAGCCAGGCAGGTAATAACAGGCGGTTCTGGCTCCAGGCGAAAATCCATGGGATGGCGCGCAGGCTCTCGACGCCGCCATTCGGGTTACGTTTAGAGGGGCGCGACCCAAGAGGCAGTTTACCCAGCTCCAGCTCTGGCGTGGCAGCACGGAAATAGGGCACGAAATCTTTGTGACCACGTACAACATCCCGGTATGCCTCGCAGGAGACTTCACTCAGGGTTTCCATCAGATCACGCCATTCCTGCTTAGGTTCTGGTGGTGGCAGCAGGTTGGCTTCCAAAATCGCGCTGGCATACAGGTTCAGGCTCTGGATGGCCACATCCGGCAGACCCAGTTTGAAGCGGATCATCTCGCCTTGTTCGGTGACACGCAGGCCGCCTTTCAGGCTGCGTGGTGGCTGGGACAGAAGAGCGGCGTGGGCAGGAGCGCCACCACGGCCAATAGAGCCGCCACGACCATGGAACAGCACCAGATCAACACCCGCACTTTCGCACAGTTCAACCAGTTGCTCCATGGCTTTATATTGTGCCCAGCCTGCCGCCATTACACCGGCATCTTTGGCGGAATCCGAATAGCCAATCATCACCATCTGGAAGTTCTGAATAAAACCGCGGTACCAGTCGATGCTTAAAAGCTGTTTGATCACGGATTTGGCATTATTTAAATCGTCCAGGGTTTCAAACAGCGGGCACACATCCATGCGGAACGGGCAACCTGCTTCTTTCAGTAACAGGTGAACGGCCAGCACGTCAGAGGCAGTACGCGCCATGGAGATCACATAGGCACCCAACGCTTCCCGTGGCTGCTGCGCCACAATACGGCAGGTATCGAGTACTTCCTGCACCTCGTCAGACGGCTCCCAGTCGCGTGGAAGCAGGGGACGTTTGGAGCTCAGCTCGCGGATAAGGAAAGCCTGTTTGTCCTGTTCGCTCCACTGGCTGTAATCGCCCATACCGAGTGTGCGGGTGACTTCAGACAGCACATCAGCGTGACGGGTGCTTTCCTGGCGGATATCCAGCTTGATCAGGTTCACCCCAAAGGTGCGGATACGGCGCAGGGTATCGAGCAACAGGCCGTCAGCGATGATGCCCATGCCACATTCATGCAGCGATTGGTAGCAAGCGTGCAATGGCGTCCAGAGCTGGTCGACATGGGTCAGGATATCTTTTTCATCATTGCGGCGGCCATGGATTTTCTCGTCCAGGTATTTCAGTGTGTTGGTCAGCGTCTGGCGCAGCGATTTAAGGATCGCACGGTACGGTTCGTGCTGGTCGCCGGCCATGGCCCGAACCACGTCATTACAACGGGTCATCGACAGCTCGCTGATGAGCTCCTGGATGTCTCCAAGGTAAAGGTCGGCGGCTTTCCAGCGTGACAGCAGCAGCACTTCATGGGTGACATCGGCGGTGACAAACGGGTTACCGTCGCGATCGCCGCCCATCCAACTTGAAATTTGGATAGGGGAAGCATCTACGCTAAGGCCTCGACCCAGGTGTTTTTTCATCTTCTGGTCAAACTGACGCAGGAACTCAGGTACCGCTTGCCAAAGGCTGTTTTCAATCACCGCATATCCCCACTTGGCTTCATCCAGCGGGGTGGGGCGTTGTTTGCGGATCACATCGGAGTGCCAGGCTTGGGCAATCAATTGTTCGAGGCGGAGCTCGGTTTTGGCTCGTTCGCCCAAAGAGAGATCGCCCAGCTCAAGCTTCGACAGACATTTATTGATCTGGACCAGTTTATGAATGGTAGTACGGCGCGCGATTTCGGTCGGGTGGGCAGTCAGTACAAGCTCAATTTTCAGATCGTCAACCGCGTTGTCACGCTCGTTGTCTGACACGTCTGCGTGTTTCAGGCGCATAAATAGATCGTCAAGGGTATCTGGGTTGCATACCTGCTCTGCACAGTGGCGCGAAACGGAATGGTATTGCTCTGCGATGTTGGTGAGATTAAGAAACTGGCTGAACGCACGTGCTACCGGCAGTAACTGGTCGTTTGGCAGGCTTTGCAGTACATCGATCAACTTTGCGTGATCTTCTTTATTGCCTGCGGAAGCCGATTTAGACAGTTGGCGGATTTCTTCTACCTTGGCCAGCAATGCTTCGCCATGGGCATCTTTAATGGTATTGCCCAACAGGTGGCCGAGCATGCTGACGTTGCTTTTCAGGGCGTCGTACTTTTCATTCATAAGGCTTCCATTTCGTAACTTTGTTACATCCTAATTGCAATCCTAATGGCCCAATCTAGCCAATGAGTGGCATCGAGGTCAATTATTCCCGGCACTATTTTGCGGCTTTTTTACCTATTCCTTGACCAGACAAAGTATGGAAAGGATTGTAACAAAATTACATGCAAACAACCCGCTCGACGAGAAAGCCGCTGCCCGTCGCAGAGCGGCGATATTATTTTAAACAGAGTGTTGACATTAGTCAGAGATAACGTTAAAAACCACATACAAATTCATTTTGACAGAATAAAAAATCATAACTCGCCAGAAATTAGCTCATGGAAGCTGCGAAAAGGTACGATACGAATATGGATACGTTCACGAACCCCACTCTCCAGCGACGACGCCGACGTTAAACCACGTTGGGCATCCTTGCCCCTCCCGCAGCTGAGCGAGCTGAATGTGTCATCATTCAACCCAAAAATTAAACGGATTTTTCATGCTAAAGACTGTGATCGTCGGTGCCAGTGGCTACACCGGTGCCGAATTGACCAAAATGGTATTCCTTCACCCTGAGCTTGCATTGTCAGGTCTGTATGTGTCTGAAAACAGTGCCGATGCGCATAAAGCCATCAGCGAGTTGCATGGTGCGTTGAAAGGTTTGGTTGACCTGCCACTGCAACCTTTAAACGATATTGCGGCGGTCGCGGAAGAGGCAGATGTCGTCTTGCTGGCTACTGCGCATGAAGTCAGCCATGATATTGCGCCGATATTTCTGGCGGCGGGGTGCAAAGTCTTTGATTTGTCGGGTGCATTCCGTGTCCAGTCTGACAGCTTTTACACCGACTACTACGGCTTTGCTCACCAGCATGGCGACTGGCTGGAAAAAGCTGTTTACGGTCTTGCAGAGTGGAACAGTGACGCCATTGCCACGGCAGATCTGGTGGCTGTTCCCGGTTGTTACCCTACCGCCTCTCAGTTGGCACTGAAGCCGTTACTTGATGCAGGGCTTGTTGATACCAGCCAGTGGCCGGTGATCAATGCGGTCAGTGGCGTGTCTGGGGCTGGCCGCAAAGCGTCGATGACCAACAGTTTTTGCGAAGTGAGTCTGCATGCTTACGGGGTGTTTACTCACCGTCACCAACCTGAAATTTCAACCCACCTTGGCTGTGAGGTGATTTTCACGCCGCATCTGGGGAACTTTAAGCGCGGTATCCTCGCCACCATCACGGTGAAACTGGCAGATGGCGTCAGTGAAGTGCAGGTGTCGGAAGCACTGGAAAACGCCTATCAAAACCAGCCTTTGGTGCGCCCACTGGGGGCTGGTCAAAGTGCCAGACTTCAGTCAGTACAGAATACTGGTTTTTGCGATATTGGCTGGTCAGTGAAAGGGCAACACCTGATCCTGACCTCTGCCATCGATAACCTGCTCAAAGGGGCTGCAAGTCAGGCAATGCAATGCATAAACATTCGGTTTGGCTTCTCGCCGCTGATGGCGATTGTTTAGGAGAGCGGCAATGAGTTTACGTCCATTGGTAGTGAAACTGGGTGGTGCGGCCCTGTCCTGTACAGAAACGCTGGATAAGCTTTTCGCGGCTATTAACCAATATCAGACAGCGGCGCACCGCGATCTGGTGATTGTCCATGGTGGTGGCTATCTGGTGGATGATCTGATGAAGGCGCTGAACCTGAAGGTAGAGAAAAAGCAGGGTTTGCGTGTCACCCCAAAAGATCACATCAATGTGGTGGCCGGCGCACTGGCCGGTACTGCAAATAAGTTACTTCAGGGCGAAGCGATTAAATGCGGCATAAACGCCGTGGGGCTGAGTCTGGCCGACGGTGGCCTTTGCCAGGTGACCCAACTTGACCCTGAACTGGGGAATGTTGGCAAGGCAACACCCGGTGATTCCACTGTGCTGCAAGCCATTCTCGCCGCAGGTGCGGTGCCCATCATCAGCTCTATCGGCATTGATGCAGAAGGTGAACTGATGAATGTCAATGCCGATCAGGCTGCTGTTGCCGTTGCGGCGGCGCTGGATGCTGAGCTGGTTTTGTTGTCAGACGTCAGTGGCGTTCTCAATGGCAAAGGCAAGCTGATGCCGACGCTGGATGAGAAATCCGCAGGCGAATTAATTGAAAGCGGTGTGATCACCGACGGCATGATCGTCAAAGTGAAAGCGGCGTTTGAAGCGGCAAACGCATTGGGCCGTCCTATCCAGATCGCGAGCTGGCGTTATCCCGATAAACTGGCTGACCTGTTTGGCGGCAGCAATATCGGCACCTGTTTCACGGTTTAAGCAACACAAAATGTATTAGTCATTACCGCCTGTACTGACCGTCAGAGCGGTGAACAAGGAGAAGTTAAAATGAGCGATATCAAAAAGGTAGTACTTGCATACTCTGGCGGTCTGGATACGTCTGCGATCATTCCATGGCTGAAAGAAAACTATGACTGTGAAGTGGTGGCATTCGTTGCCGATGTTGGTCAGGGCGAAGAAGAGCTGGTCGGCATTGAAGAGAAAGCCATCGCATCCGGCGCGTCAGCGTGTTACATCGCCGACCTGAAAGAAGAGATGGTTGCTGACTACATTTACCCAAGCCTGAAAACCGGCGCCGTTTATGAAGGTAAATACCTGCTGGGCACCTCTATGGCGCGTCCTATCATCGCCAAAGCGCAGGTGGAATGTGCACTGGAAGTGGGCGCAGATGCACTGTGTCACGGTTGTACCGGTAAAGGTAATGACCAGGTACGTTTTGAAAGTGCGTTTGCCGCACTGGCACCGCAACTGAAAGTGATTGCCCCTTGGCGTGAGTGGAGCCTGCGTTCACGTGAAGCCCTGCTGGATTACCTGGCGGAGCGTAACATTCCCTGTACGGCAAGCCTTGAGAAAATCTACAGCCGTGATGCCAATGCCTGGCATATCTCCACCGAAGGTGGGGTACTGGAAGATACCTGGAATGCGCCAAACGATCTGTGCTGGGTATGGACGGTTGACCCTGAGCAGGCACCGGACCAACCGGAAACGGTGTCCCTGCTGGTGGAAAAAGGCGAAGTGGTTGCCGTGGACGGCGAGCGTATGAGCCCATACCAAGTGCTGATCACGCTGAACGAGAAAGGTGCGCGTCACGGTGTTGGCCGTATCGATATCGTCGAAAACCGCCTGGTAGGCATGAAATCCCGTGGCTGTTATGAAACCCCGGGAGGCACCATCATGATGGAAGCACTGCGCGGTGTTGAGCAGCTGGTGCTGGACAAAGACTGCTTCGAATACCGTGAAGAAATCGGCCTGAAAGCGTCTCACCTTATCTATGATGGCCGCTGGTTTACGCCGCTGTGTAAGGCATTGTTGGCAGCCGCAGAATCACTGGCAGAGCCTGTGAGTGGTGAAGTGGTAGTGAAACTGTATAAAGGACAGGCTACAGTAGTGCAGAAGCGCTCGCTCAACAGCCTGTATTCAGAAGAATTCGCCACATTTGGTGAAGATGACGTATACGATCACAGCCATGCTGGTGGCTTTATCCGCCTCTACTCGCTGTCGAGCCGCATTCGTGCGCTGAACGAAAAGAAACATAAATAGGCAGCTGGAAGCAACCGGGTTTTAAGGAGAAGTCAATATGGCGCTATGGGGCGGAAGATTTAGTCAGGCAGCAGACACGCGGTTCAAGCAGTTCAACGATTCGTTGCGTTTTGACTATCGCCTCGCGGAACAGGACATCGTCGGATCGATTGCCTGGTCAAAGGCATTGCGCTCAGTGGGTGTGTTATCTGAGATAGAGCAGCAACGTCTTGAACTGGCGCTGAACGAAATAAAGCTGGCGGTAATGGAAGACCCCGAGCAAATCCTGCGCTCGGATGCGGAAGACATTCACAGCTGGGTGGAGCAGCAACTGATTGCCAAAGTCGGCGATCTGGGTAAAAAGCTGCACACCGGTCGCTCCCGGAATGATCAGGTAGCGACTGACCTTAAGCTTTGGTGTCGTCAGCAGGGCCAGCAGCTTCTCCTTGCCCTCGATAAACTGCAAAACCAGCTGGTGAAAGTGGCGGCAGAAAACCAGAACACGGTGCTGCCGGGCTATACCCACCTGCAACGTGCCCAGCCAGTCACCTTCGCCCACTGGTGTCTGGCTTACGTCGAGATGTTTGAGCGTGATTACTCGCGCCTGAATGATGCCCTGAACCGCCTGGATACCTGCCCGCTGGGTTCTGGTGCACTGGCAGGAACGGCGTATCCGATTGATCGTGAAGCCTTGGCACACAGCCTGGGCTTTCGCCGAGCAACCCGCAACAGTCTGGATTCGGTCTCTGACCGTGACCATGTGATGGAGCTGATGTCGGTGGCGTCGGTATCTATGTTGCACCTGTCGCGTATGGCGGAAGACCTTATTTTCTACAACTCTGGCGAGTCAAACTTCGTTGAGCTGGCGGATGCCGTAACGTCGGGCTCTTCGCTGATGCCACAGAAGAAAAACCCGGATGCGCTGGAGCTTATCCGTGGTAAAACCGGCCGTGTCTATGGCGCGATGTCCGCGATGATGATGACAGTGAAAGCGCTGCCACTTGCGTACAACAAAGACATGCAGGAAGACAAGGAAGGGCTGTTTGACGCACTCGACACCTGGTTTGACTGCATTGAGATGGCGGCACTTTGTTTTGATGGCATCAAAATTAACAGAGAACGTACGCTGGAAGCGGCAATGCAGGGGTATTCCAATGCCACTGAGCTGGCCGATTATCTGGTTGCTAAGGGTATTCCATTCCGTGAGGCTCACCATATCGTGGGTGTTGCAGTGGTCGCGGCGATTGAAAAAGGCTGCGCGCTGGAAGAGCTCTCCCTTGAAGAGATGAAGCAGTTCTCGCCAGTGATCGATGACGATGTGTATCCTGTCCTGACCATTGAATCTTGCCTTGAGAAGCGTTGTGCGTTGGGCGGGGTGGCACCGAATCAGGTGGAATATGCCATCAGTCAGGCAGAAAAGCGTCTGGAAAAACGCTACTCACCCAGCGTGAAAGTGCGCGGTGCACGCCTGACCGACCTTGATGCAATTGAGGGTATGGTGGCTTACTGGGCAGGGCTCGGTGAAAACCTGCCGCGTGAGCGCAATGAACTGGTACGCGATATCGGCTCCTTTGCGGTCGCGGAACATCAGGGTGAAGTCACAGGTTGTGCCTCACTGTATGTTTACGACTCCGGGCTTGCGGAAGTGCGTTCTCTCGGTGTGGAGGCCGGTTGGCAGCATCAGGGACAGGGCAGTGCGATTGTGCAGCATCTGCTGAAAAAGGCTGAGAATATGGCGATCAAGAAAGTGTTCGTGTTAACACGGGTGCCGGAGTTTTTTATGCGACTGGGTTTTATTCCAACCTCTAAATCCCTGTTACCTGAGAAGGTGATGAAAGATTGCGAGCTTTGTCCGCGCCTGCATGCCTGTGATGAAGTGGCACTGGAGTTTACATTCGACCAGGACAGACTGATTGCCAAAGCCAATGTGGCGTAAAGGGATGTGATTACTCGGATTCAAAAACCGGCTCAGGCCGGTTTTTTTACGTCTTGGATTTGTCCCTGTGAAACGGGGCAAGTATCAGGTGCAACGTCAGCAGCAGGGCGCTGGCACCGGCACCAAACAGCAAAGCGATCGATTCAATCGAGGTTGGGGTGTCACGGAAGCCGATAAACCAAATCGGCCAGAGAACCAGGTTCATCACAGCAAGCTGGATCATGCAGCGTTTACAGCGTCCGAGCTTGGCACGAATCGTTAACGAGGCATCTTTGCAGAAACGGCAACTCATGGATAACTGGCCTAAATTTATCAACAGGTTGCAGCCTACAAAGAAAAAAGCCCTCCGTCAAAGGAGGGCAAAGCACAAACTCTTGGGGGAGTTTTGTGAACGTGCAAGTTATGCAAGTAAGGGGATGACTTTACTCAGGTTTCTTGTTATCGCTTGAGTCTTTTAACAGCCAGGACCGCAATCCAGGCAATGTTTAATCATGTCAGGACCTAAGTGCAGTTTGGCATTCAGGTCTCGCAGGGCAGTACGGACACCTTCTTCAATCACAGGATGATAGAAAGGCATATCCAGCATCTGCGAAATCGTCATCTGGTTCTGGTGTGCCCAGGCCAACAGATGTGCGAGGTGCTCAGCATTCGGGCCTATCATCTCTGCACCAAGGAAACGGCCGGTGCCTTGTTCGCCGTAAACGTGTAGCACGCCTTTATTGCGCAGCATCACCCGTGAGCGGCCCTGATTTTCAAATGACACCATACCGGTTTCAAAACAGCCACATTTGCCCAAGCGCTCAGTGATTTCTTTGTAGGTTTCTCCCACCATGGCGATTTGCGGATCGGAGAATACCGCGGCGATTTTGCTTCGGCGCAACCCGGCACGAATATCCGGGAATCGACCTGCGTTGTCACCGGCAATACGGCCCTGATCAGCCGCTTCGTGCAGCAGAGGGATTTGGTTGCTGGCATCACCGGCGATAAAAATTGTCGGTACGCTGGTTTGCATGGTGTAGGGGTCTGCCGTTGGTACACCGCGCGCATCCAGTACCATGCCGGTGTTTTCGATATCCAGCTTGTCGACGTTTGGGCGACGACCGGTAGCTGCCAGCACATAGTCGACCTGAATCTGTTGTTGCTGGCCTTGTTTGTCGAGATAGCGGATATGAACCTTATCGCCTTCGCGCACTATCTCTTCGATGTTGGCGTCTGCGTCGAGATAAAACTCTTCGTTAAACGCGTTGTTGGCATAGGCCATCACGGCTGGGTCTGTCAGCGGGCCTACCTGACCGCCGACCCCGAATACGTTCACTTTCACGCCAAGGCGGTGCAGTGACTGGCCAAGCTCAAGGCCGATGACGCCCGGGCCAAAAACAGCGACAGATTCTGGCAGATCATCCCACTCAAACACATCGTCGTTGATGACCAGGCGATCGCCCAGCTCGTTCCAGGGGGCTGGCCAGGTTGGACGTGAGCCAGTCGCGATCACGATGCGTTTCGCTTCAATGCGGGTGTGGTCATCCACTAACAGCGTGTTGTCATTAACGAACTTTGCGTAACCGGCAATTTTGTCTTCCGCAGGGATCTCGTTGACACCTTCAAGGACAAAGCCAACGAAGCGGTCACGCTCGCGCTTGACGCGATCCATCACTTCCCGGCCATTGATGTTGATGTCACCTTGGGGATGTATTCCAAAACCCGGTGCTTTCTTAATGTGGTGCACTGCTTCTGCGGCGGCAATCAGCAGTTTGGATGGCATACATCCCACGCGTGCACAGGTGGTGCCGTAAGGGCCGCCTTCAATGATCACAACACTGTCGGTATGGGCTTTGGCTGCACGGTATGCCCCAAGGCCTGCTGTGCCTCCACCGATAATGGCAACATCTACATTCAAGGTATTCATTTTGTTCTCCGGGTCATTCCAGTGATAAGCGTTAATGTCGTTTTGAAAAGGTAGGGCAGCCTGCGCTGCCCCTGTCGGTGTTATGCGAAGTACGCTTCCAGCTCGTCGCTGCCACCGATATGTTTACCGCCAATGAATACCTGAGGCACGGTTGCACGGCCGCTGACTGCACGCAGGCTCACTGTGGTCGCATCTTGACCCAGCACAATTTCTTCAAATTGTAGCTTGTTGTCGATAAGCAATTGTTTTGCCTTGGCACAGAAAGGACAACCTGGTTTGCTGAAGACCGTAATGGATTCTTGCAGTTTGTAACCCGGTGCGATGTAGTTCAGCATGGTGTCGGCGTCAGACACCTTGAACGGGTCGCCTGGTTCGTTGGGTTCAATGAACATTTTTTCGATCACGCCGTCTTTTACCAGCATGCTGTAACGCCATGAACGCTCACCGAAACCCAGGTCATCTTTGGCAACGGCCATTCCCATGCCGCGGGTAAATTCAGCATTGCCATCCGGGATAAAGGTGATGTTGTCTGCTTCTTGATCGGCTTTCCATGCGTTCATCACAAACGTATCGTTCACAGAGACACAAAGAATGTCGTCAACACCCTGTTCTTTAAACACCGGATACAGCTCGTTATAGCGTGGCAGGTGTGTTGAGGAACATGTTGGGGTGAAAGCACCTGGCAAGCTGAACACTACTACCGTTTTACCGGCAAACAGCTCGTCGGTCGTTACGTTTACCCATTGATCACCCTGGCGGGTTGGGAATGTCACGCTTGGTACCTTTTGGCCTTCTTTGTTCATAAACTCCATTGTATTACCCTTTAAATATGTTTTATTTCAATTTGTTAACCAGGATTGCCCGGTTGATGTGTGTATATTAGGGGGAAAGGGGTGGATAGTTCTAATTGATTGGGTTTATCATTTTAATAAGTGAAAACTATCAAGAGGTGTGGTGTGAATATTCGCGATCTCGAATACCTGGTAGCGCTGTCTGAGCACCAGCATTTCAGAAAAGCAGCGGAAGCCTGTTTTGTTAGCCAGCCAACATTAAGCGGCCAAATCCGCAAATTGGAGGATGAGCTAGGTGTGGTATTGCTGGAACGTACCAGCCGCAAAGTGCTGTTTACGGATGCGGGGATGCAACTGGTTCGCCAGGCGCAGAAGATCCTGATGGAAGTCAGGGTGCTTGAAGAGATGGCAAGCCAGCAGGGCGAGGAGATGGCTGGCCCACTGCATGTGGGTTTTATTCCAACGGTTGGCCCTTATTTGTTGCCACACATCGTGCCTGTTGTAAAAAAAGCATTCCCGGATCTTGAGCTTTTCCTACATGAGGCCCAGACCCAACAATTGGTACAGCAGTTGGATGAAGGGAGGTTGGATTGCATCATTCTGGCGTCGGTAAAAGAGACAGAACACTTCAAGGAAATCCCGCTTTATCTTGAACCTATGTTGTTGGCGTTGCCTGAAGGTCACAAATGGGTCAATGAAAAAGAAGTACCAATGCCCAATCTTCAGGGAGAGACGTTACTGATGTTGGCTGATGGTCATTGCCTACGGGATCAGGCGATGGGATTTTGCTTTGCCGCCGGTGCCAAGGAAGATACACGTTTTCGTGCAACCAGTCTGGAAACCCTGAGAAACATGGTTGCAGCACAAACCGGTATCACCTTGCTGCCGAAATTGTCTGTGCCGGAGAGCATGCATCGTGATGGTGTGGTGTATGTCAAAGCGGTTGAGCCTGAGCCACAGCGGCTGGTCATTTTAGCTTACCGCCCGGGTTCACCGCTGCGCGCCCGCTATGAGAAGCTGGCTGGTGTGATCTCTGAGACCATGACCGGGATTTGCAATCCGGTCAGCTAAAACAAAGACAACAAAGGCGCCAACCAGCGCCTTTGTTGTCTTTGATGAAAGCGTTAGAACAGCTCTTCACCTTCTGATTCATAAATATTGCCGTTGGTGGCAGCAGAAGACACGTACTCGGTCGGCTCGGTGCCTTTCTCGAAGTACTCAAACAGCGAGCTGCTGTCATTGCTGCGGGTCAGCAGGCCGGTGTCACGGTCGATGCGCACTTTCACAATATCTGACGGGATCACCTTACGTTGCTCCGGGACATCAACCAAGGCATCAACCATAAAGTCTATCCAGGCGGGCTGGGCCGTCTTTGCGCCAGCTTCCGCACCGGAAACCTGGGTATTGTCCAGATTTGCGTTGTGTGAGGTGCGTCCAAGTGTCCGCGAGTGGTCGTCAAAGCCAACCCAGACGGTGGCGACCAGCCCCGGTGCAAAACCACTGTACCAGGCATCTTTTGAATCATTGGTGGTACCGGTTTTGCCGCCGATATCACGTCGGTTCAGTGGCTTTTGGGCGCGCCAACCTGTGCCGTTCCAGCCTGTTCCCTGCGCCCAGTCACCACCGCCCCAGATGTTGGCTTCCAGCATCTCACGCACCAGAAAGGCGTTTTGTTCGCTGATCACCTGGGGGGCATATACCGGTTCATTTTCCATTGCTGCCGTTTGCTCAAGCAGGTTTTCTTCTTCCATCAGGTTGTTAGCGTCTAGCTGGGAGACCATGTTGTCACAGTTTTCATGGCAGATGGATTGTGGTTTGGCGGTAAACAGCACTTCACCGAATGGGTCTTCCACCTTGCTGATATAGTAAGGTTTGAGGTAGTAGCCGCCATTGGCGAACACACTGAAACCCTGCGCCACTTCCATGGGTGTCAGGCTGCCCGCCCCGAGCGCCAGTGTTTCAGAGCGCGGCAGGTCGCCATGTTTAAAGCCAAAGCGGGTCAGAAAGTCAATGGTTTCATCCAGCCCCACTTTACGTAGCACACGAACGGCCATGACGTTTTTTGACTGAGCCAAGCCGATGCGAACGCGGGTTGGACCGCTATACGTCGGTGGCGAGTTTTTCGGACGCCATGCTGTTCCCTGACTGGAGTCCCATTTGTTGATGGGGGCATCGTTAATCAGGGTGGCCAGCGTCATGCCCTGATCCAAGGCCGCGGAATAAATGAATGGCTTAATGGCCGAACCAACCTGGCGTACGGATTGGGTGGCGCGGTTAAACTTGCTGTGGACAAAGTTAAAGCCACCAACCAGTGCTTTGATAGCCCCGTTTTCTGGCGACATCGCAACCATGGCAGTGTTTGCATCCGGTACTTGACTTAAATGCCATTCGTTACCCACCTGGCGTACCCATATTTGTTCACCTGCAGTCAGAATGTCGGCTGCCTGTTTTGGTGCTGTGCCCTGGCGGTTATCTGTTTTGTAACGGCGTGCCCACTTCAGGCCATTCCACGGCAGGGTAACCGTTTCCCCGCTTTGCATTATCACTTGTGCGGTTTTACCTGCCACTGCCACCACGACGGCCGGGTTGAGCCAGCCATACGTCGGTTGTTTATTCAGGTGTGCTGCAATCTTTTCTGCATCCCAGGGAGCCGTACCGGCCTTCCAAAGGGTAGCAACAGCACCGCGGTAGCCATGGCGCTCGTCATACGCCAGCAGGTTGTTTAACGCAGCGTCTTCCGCAGCCTGTTGCAGGCGTGAATCAACCGTAGTGTAGATTTTGATGCCTGACTCGTAGACATCTTCACCGTATTTTTCTACAGCCCAGGCGCGTGCCATCTCTGCAATATAGGGCGCGTCGATTTCGATTTCTGCGCCGTGGTAGCGGGCGATAATCGGCTCATTTCTCGCCTGTTCATATTCAGAACGGGTAATGTAACTTTCATCGAGCATACGCTTCAGCACCACGTTGCGGCGATGGGTTGCACGTTCCAATGAATAAATTGGGTTCATGGTTGAGGGGGCTTTGGGCATACCGGCCAGGGTCGCGATTTCGCTCAGAGTCAGATCATTGAGGTCTTTGCCGAAATAAACCCGCGCTGCTGCACCAAAACCATAAGAACGGTAACCCAGGAAAATCTTGTTAACGTACAGTTCCATGATTTCCTGCTTGGTCAGCAGTTGCTCGATGTGGATAGCGATAAAAATCTCTTTGATTTTACGCATGATCTTCTTTTCGTTGGAAAGGAAGAAGTTACGTGCCAGCTGCTGGGTAATCGTACTCGCTCCCTGCTTGGCACTGCCGGACATTGCCACTACGATAGCCGCACGGGTAATACCGATAGGGTCAATACCTGGATGATCGTAGAAACGACTGTCCTCAGTGGCGATAAGCGCATCAATGAGATCCTGTGGGATGTCTTTATAAATGACTGGGATACGACGTTTTTCACCAAACTGGGAAATCAGTTTACCGTCGGCGCTGTATACCTGCATCGGGGTTTGCAGTTCAACATCCTTGAGGGTGGCAACGTCTGGCAATTCCGGTTTTACATAGAGATAAAACCCAAAAATTGTACCCACTCCAAGTAATATGCAAATTATTGCAAGAATAAGCAGTCGCTTAATGAACTTCACTTGATATTTCCCGTAAGTTTTCAGTCGAGTCGTTCAAACCAATAGTGTCCGTAGTATAAAGAGAACTGAGCAAAAAATAACGAATCTGCTGAGAGAACTTTCAAAAAAGTTACTTGATGCTGACTTTTTAGAAGGTGGCATTTCAAATGTTTGGTAGTACTTCGGCTATGGGAATCGATGTCGGCACGCAATGCGTGAGGGCAGCCATGATCCAGAAACGCGGGAAGACGTTAAGGTTGCAGGCACTCGTTGTTGCTCCCCGTCACAGCATGTCCCTTGAGGAAGCACTCAACACTGTAAAAAAACAGCTGCGTAAAGCTTGCAGGGCTCCCTGGCAATGGCCTGTCCGGCAAATCATGGGGGTGGCACAAAGCAGTGTGGCCACCAAACGTTTTCCTACCTCTGCGGATATTACGGAAAATGAGCAATATGTGCAGGTTGGCCTGCAACTCAGTGAAAGTCTGGGATTGCCGATGGATGACCTGCTGTACGACTACCGCCCTCTGCCGGGCAACGATGGGGTAGAGGCCTATGCCTGCCGTAAGCCAATGCTCAAAGAGATCTTGTCCGCACTCGATGCGGTTGGCTACAAGCTGACTGTGATCGAACTGCAAACCCATGCCCTGATGCGTCTGTATAACCAGCATCAGCGTTTTCAGCCCGATAGTGGGTTGTCACTGATGGTAGATGTAGGCACTGAACGCCTGCAAATCTGTCTGGACGATAACAAGGACGGGCATTTCTACCGTGAAATTCCTGTACCGGTTGACGTGGATGAACACGGTGATGGCGACAGGACACAGTATACCCAACAGCTGGCCGAGACGGTCCAGCGCCAGTACCAGCTCGCTGCTACCCAGCTCCAGGGGGCCCGGATTTCTACTGTGTGGCTATCGGGCGATAGGGCAAAAAAGCTGGATGTATTTGCGCTGGAGGAGGCGCTTGGCTGGAAAGTCCGGGCGCTGAACCCCTTGCAGGGATTGAGCTATTCCCCCTCGCTGGTTGAACGTTTGGATGAGCCCGCTGCAGCTTGGTCGACGTCGATTGGATTGGCGCTCAGGGGGGTGATGGATGGGCACTAGTATCAACCTCCTTCCCTGGCGAGAGATACAGCGCCAGGCGACGCGCCGGCGCTTTTTCAACAAAGCTGTCCTTGGGCTTGTACTGGTCAGTCTGTTAGTGGTCGCTGGGCGTTGGGTGGTGTATCACCAGTTGACACAGCAAGAGGCAAGGAATGCCCGTTTGCAGCAGGAAATCGACCAGTTGAACACTTCCCTGAGGGAATTTGCTAAGCGCGAAGTCGAACGCGATGAACTCCAACGTCGCCTTACTCTGGTGAACTCACTGCAAAAGCAGCGTAATAATGCCACCTTACTGTTTAACCTCCTGCCTCAGGTTATCCCAGATGGCGTGGTACTGGACAAGGTTTCTATGGCGGTGGGTTCCGTCATGATTGAAGGCCGTAGTCGGGACAATGCTAAACTCGCCAGCCTGTTAGCGCTGCTTGAGTCAAATGCAGGCGTTGAACACGTCCAGATCCACTCGATCATCAACAATGCAGGAAGCCCGTCACGGGTTGCAAAAAATTTCCGGGCAACCTTCTACTTGTCTGATTACGTGGCGTTGGAATTGCCTGAGGAGGATAACAACAATGGCCGCTGATTGGCGCGATTGGGAGGTCGATGAGATCCCCGAGTGGCCGGAGACGGCACAAAACATCCTCCTGATAGCCCTGGCGACGGTCCTGTTGTTGATGGCGTTTTTTTTCGTGGTGTTGCCCGCGACGCAGGACGTAGAGCTTGCCAGGCAGGAAGAAAATCTGTTACGAACTCAGTTTCGCATCAAAGCTGAACAGGTTGCTGCCTTGCCAGATGTGGATGAGCAGGTGGAAGAACTCCAGCGTTTTTATAGCGATTTAACGAAGCAGTTACCGGGTGAAGATGAACTTGCTCTGTTGCTGGCTGGCATCAACGATACGGGCCTGCAATACAACCTCAGCTTTGAAAAACTGAACTGGAAGACAGGAAAGCATGTGGGTTGGTTGTATCAGGTCCCCTTGGATATCGAATTGACCGGTGTGTATGCCAGCATGGGGCAGTTTTCTGCGGCGATTGCGAGGTTGCCGCGGATTGTCGCTTTGCAGGGCTTCACGCTCTCCCGCGAAAGTGAACAGAGAGAAAAACTGCGCTTTTCCGTCACTGCCCATACCTACCGTTATGAAAACCAGCCGGAGGCGACACCATGAGAGTGATTTTCATGGCTGCTGGCACCCTGTTGCTGACTGCCTGTATGTCTGACGGAAGAAACGACGACCTGGAACGCTTTATCGTCAAAACCTACGCATCGGCAAAAGTCACGGCGACCCCTTTGCCGCCCGAGCCGACATATTTCCCGGTTCCTTTCTCTCCGGGCGTGGATACCGACCCCTTTGTCCTTCCGTCCGCCACAGAAGAAGAGAAACTGGTGAAAGGGGATTGCTGGCAGCCTGATGGCTTACCGCTAAAAGATCCTCTTGAGAGTTATGAGCTGTCTTCACTCGAATTCAAAGGTGTTATTGGTTTGCCAGGCAGCTATTGGGCACTGGTTGCTGCGCCGGACGATACCATCCACCGCGTGGGGCTTGGGCGGGTATTAGGGAACAACCGTGGACGGGTCGACAGCATCAGTCAACACACGTTATCAATTACAGAACACCTTCCTGACGGTTTGGGTTGCTGGCAGGTTCGCAACGTCAGATTGGCACTGAATAACAATCAAAAGGGTAAGCAATGAAAAGCCTGAGGAAAGGATGCCAACACCAGAAGCTGGCCATGGTCGGATGGGTAGCAGCCGCTATCTTTGCCGCACCATGGGCACTGGCGGAAAACCAATTGCAACAAATTGATGTCACGGATGGGGAAAACGGTAAAACCCTGTTAACCCTGACGTTGGAAGACAAGTCGGTAGTGACCAATTTTAATAAAACGGACACTGGCCTTGCTATCAGCCTTAAAGGCACGTCGGTAGAGGATAACCTCGTCGGTGTCAGAAGCCTTAGTGATGTCGGGAAGGGCACAAAAAACCTCGCGGTTAAACCCATAGAGGACGATGTTGAGCTGTTAGTTACCACATCCGGTCACTTTGGCTATGACTATTACCAGACCAACAACGTCCTGACGGTGGAAGTTTTTCCCTACGCCTCTTTGCCATCCAGCAAGAATACCAGCACGCAAAAAGGCAAACGTAATAAGAATATTTCCATTAATTTCCAGGATATCCCTGTCCGTTCTGTACTGCAGATGGTCGCAGAGCATAATGGCTTTAACCTGGTGGTCTCCGACACTGTTCAGGGCAGCCTGAC
The DNA here is from genome assembly GCF_059704325.2 of Grimontia sp. THUN1695. Lineage (NCBI taxonomy): Bacteria > Pseudomonadati > Pseudomonadota > Gammaproteobacteria > Vibrionales > Vibrionaceae > Grimontia > Grimontia sp. THUN1695. The sequence goes on from NZ_AP046577.1 coordinate 3,222,427, forward strand.
ACTGCGCCTTGATGATGTGCCCTGGCAAAAAGCCCTGGATACTATTCTCAATGTGAAAGGGCTGGATAAACGCCAGACGGGTAACATTTTGTTGGTGGCACCTAAAATCGAGCTTGATGAGCAAGAACGTCTGGTTCTGGAAAAACGCCGTCAGGCACGAGAGCTTGCGTCGCTGCGTTCGGAAGTTATCCAGATTAAGTACGCCAATGCGGTTGACCTTAAAGAGATGTTGGGTGGCAGTGATGCCGAAGAGGGGGGGATAAGCCTGCTGTCAGAGCGCGGCAGTATCGCCGTAGACCCACGGACTAACTCGCTGGTGATCAAAGACCTGTCTGACAATATCGATGTAGTGAAATCGCTGATTGACTCTCTGGATATTCCGGTCGATCAGGTGGAAATTGAAGCGCGCATTGTAACGGTAGATGAAGGCACACTGGATGAAATTGGGGTGCGTTGGGGATTGAACAGCCAAAATGGCAATTTCACTATGGGTGGGTCAATTGAAGGTAACTGGCAGCACTCAGATCGTATTGACGTTGGTGCGGACAATGAGCCTGATGAGCTAAAGTTGGATGACCTTTTGAACGTGAACTTAGGAGCTATCAGTCCGAATGCCACCAGTATTGCATTTTCTGTCGCCAATCTTGGTAAGGACCTGCTGCTGGATTTAGAGCTTTCTGCGCTACAAGCGGAATCGCGCGCTGAAATTATCTCCAGTCCCCGTCTCCTGACCACTAACAAGCGTCCAGCCTACATCGAGCAGGGCACAGAGTTGCCGTATCTAGAAGCCTCTTCCAGTGGCGCGGCGGCAGTGTCATTCAAAAAAGCGGTACTGAGCCTGTCAGTGACACCGCAAATCACCCCGGACAATAAGCTGGTGCTGGATCTTCAGGTGACTCAGGATAAACCGGCAGGCACGGTAAAAGCCGGAACCGGTGAGGCGATGGCCATCAATACCCAACGCATCGGTACCCAGGTGCTGGTCAATGACGGTGAAACGGTGGTACTCGGTGGTATCTATCAACACGAAATGATGGAAGGTGTCGACAAGATCCCGTTATTGGGGGATATTCCCGGGCTGGGTCAGCTCTTTAGACGAAACTACGAAACCACCGGCAAACGGGAACTTCTCATCTTTGTTACTCCGAGAGTAATGACTCAATAATTGTATTTTTATCATTGCCTTATATGATCTCGTGGGCGAATGATAAGGAGGGGCAGAAGGTCACAAAAAGTGTGAACTTCTGCCTTTTTATATGCCTTTCTGCCAGTAACCGGGAATTTAAAGCATCCACGAAACGTATTTTAAGTTGCCAAATGCCCAGTCGACCTGAGATAATTTTTGGCCTGATCACGAATTATCTGTGAGGAATTTGGCGCCTCAGGCTTTCGATTAACAAGCCTGTGGGCGATGTTGTTTTCATTTAACCGCGCGTAAACTGCTTAAAATGGCTGAAAAACGAAATATCTTTCTTGTAGGTCCAATGGGGGCTGGCAAAAGCACAATTGGTCGACACCTGGCACAACAACTACACATGGAATTTTACGATTCTGACACTGTGATCGAAGAACGCACAGGGGCAGACATTGCATGGGTTTTCGATGTTGAAGGTGAAGAGGGATTCCGCGTTCGCGAAGAGAACGTCATCAACGACCTGACTGAAAAACAAGGTATCGTTCTGGCAACCGGTGGTGGCTCTATCAAGAGTAAAGAGAGCCGTAACCGCCTGTCTGCCCGTGGTATTGTGGTTTACTTGGAAACCACCATTGAGAAACAACTGGCGCGTACGCAGCGCGACAAAAAACGTCCACTGCTGCAAACTGAGCAACCGCGTGAAGTACTGGAAGCGCTGGCGGCTGAGCGCAACCCACTGTACGAAGAAATTGCGGACTATGTGGTGCGTACTGACGACCAAAGCGCCAAAGTGGTGGCAAACCAAATCATCGAACTGTTGGAAAATCATTAATCAACAAGGGATTCCATGGAAAGGATCGACGTAAGCTTAGGCGACAGAAGTTACCCTATTTCAATTGGTGCTGGGTTGCTCGCCAATCCTGGTTTATTTTCTGATGCGCTGGGACGTCGCGTGGTGGTGGTTACTAATGACACCATCGCGCCGCTTTATGCGGACTTGCTTATGGAAACCCTGCGCAACGCTGGCGGTGAGCCAGCGTTGCTGACACTTCCTGATGGCGAGCAGTATAAAACTCTCGACACCTTCAATACTATCCACACCTTCCTGCTAGAGGGGAATTACGGCCGTGACGTGCTGGTTGTTGCTCTGGGTGGGGGAGTGATTGGCGATGTGGTTGGCTTTGCGGCTGCCTGCTATCAACGTGGTGTGGACTTTATTCAGGTTCCTACCACCTTACTTTCCCAGGTTGACTCTTCTGTCGGGGGTAAAACCGCCGTTAACCATCCGCTGGGCAAGAACATGATTGGGGCGTTTTATCAGCCCAAAGCGGTAGTGATAGACATTGACGTGATGCAAACCTTGCCCCAGCGTGAGTTTGCTGCCGGGATGGCAGAAGTCATCAAATATGGCATTATCGCCGATCATAATTTTTTTGTTTGGCTGGAACAAAACTATCAACGACTCAACGCACTGGATGCCGACGCATTGGTGTACGCCATTAAACGCTGTTGCCAGATCAAGGCTGATGTGGTGGCGAAAGACGAAAAAGAATCCGGTCTCCGTGCCCTGCTCAACCTCGGACATACTTTCGGACATGCGATTGAAGCTGAAATGGGCTATGGCAACTGGTTGCATGGTGAGGCAGTCTCTGCCGGCATCGTCATGGCTGCGGTGACAGCGGCTCACCAACAATTGCTGGCACCAGAAGATGTTAGCCGTATCACTTCCTTACTTGAAAAAGCCAATCTCCCCGTGAAAGCACCCACATCCATGGGCTATGATGCCTTTATTAAACACATGAAACGCGATAAAAAAGTGCTTTCCGGGCAACTGCGCTTCGTGCTGCCTACCGCCATTGGTTCAGCCGAAGTCGTTGCAAACGTAACCCCTGAAACGCTAGCTGAGGTCATTAAGACACACTAAGCGGGTTTGTATATGACAGGCTCCCATGAAATGATTGCGTTGGATCTGGATAGCCAGATCCAACTTTTATCGAGAATCCAGTTTCTAACCCGGTTCAGCTCCAACCTTGTCCAGATCACGGGTGAATCAGGGGCGGGAAAAACCTGGCTCAGTGAACGCTATCTCGAAAACTGGGCTAATGAACCTGTCCAATCCCTTCTAATCTGTAATCCAAGTCAGCAGGATGCCCAGCATCGTGCCATTATTCTCAGGCAAATCGTGCGTGATGGTATCTTCAATGAGCAGGATTCAATGCTGCAAAGCCTCGATTCTATGCTCGAAGGCCGCAGTATCCACGCGTTGGTAGTGATTGATAATGCACAGCGGTTGAGTGCCAACCTGATTGCTGAGCTATGGGCCTTGGTGATCGAAGCACAACAGCGCGACAATTGGCAAATCAATGTCTTACTGTTCAGCCTGCGCGGCAAGCTCAATAAGTGGTTGCATAAAGTCTCGTATGGGCAGGGCATCAAGCCATTGGAGCTTGAAATCAGCCCTCTGGCGGACAATGAACGTGAAATGTTTATTGAGGTGATGATGGTCAGCCGCCAGTTGGATGCCGCCCAACGACGCGCCCTGAAACAGAAAGCTGCATCATTGCCTTCTTTACCCGGAGCCCTTCGAGGGCTGGAACAGCAGGAGACCGCTGCAATGGAAGAAAAGAAACGTCGCTCCCCCCTCCCACTGGTTGTATTGGTGTTGCTGCTATTGGTTTTGGGAGGAGGGCTGGTTTGGTGGTCTATTAGTCCAAACCTGTTATCAGAAGAGAGTGTTGCAGAAGCGGTTGTGCCTGACGGCGTGAAAGAACAGGCGGCCATTTTGGAAGAAAGAGAGGCGAAGCAGCCGCAGGGTGGGGCGCAGGACAACGGGCAGGCAACAACGAATACAACAGAAGTGATCGACGATGAGGTCGTCTTGCCGCAAACGCCTTCCGTGGAAGGGATGACCGTCGGCCGCCGTGATCAGAGCCGCCGGATTGTCGTACCTGACAACGTTGTGGATGCCATTATCGATGAACAGGCGATAGGGGGCGATGGCACCCGCGCAGTGGATGAACCTCTTATCCCTGAATTGGCTGCGCCAGTGGAAAACACTGTCCGCGTTGAGCCAACTCCGGCAGCACCGGTCGAAGAGAGTGTGGCCCAAGAGGTTGAGACTGCTAAACCCTTGGCCCAATCCGCTGCCAGTATCGATATCCCGCTGGCGAACCAACTGCTGCTGACGGTGCCGGAATCGCGCTATGCGCTGCAATTGGCCGCGCTGCAATCCAGACAGGCAGTGAATGCGTTTGTACAGCAATACCAGATAGCGGATCGCGTGATGGTGTATGAAACTCGCCGTAATGGTGAGGCCTGGTTTATGGTGCTGCTTGGCGACTACCCATCGGTGATCGAAGCCCGGCGCGCTGAGCTGCAGCTGCCAGCCAATATTCAGGCACTGGCGCCTTGGGCAAAGTCATTTGTCCAAATTCATAAAGAAATCGAACTGGTTAACTGATTGGTCTTAGGTGCAAACTGGCACGAATTTACGCTGATTGATGGTGAAAAATGAGATACAATCCGCCACCTTTCGAGCGTCTGTGGTGGTGGATACATATTAATGAAAAAGCATCGTGCCTTTTTGAAGTGGGCGGGGGGTAAGTATTCCCTGGTCGAAGATATCCGCAGACACCTGCCGGAAGGCAAAAAGCTGATTGAACCGTTTGTGGGTGCAGGGTCGGTGTTTCTCAATACCGACTATGAGCAGTACCGCCTGGCAGATATCAATCCAGATCTGATCAATCTCTACAATCTGCTGAAGCAAGATCCTGAACGCTACATTGACGATGCAAAGCGCTTGTTTACGCCGGAATACAACCAGAAATCAGCGTATCTTGCGATTCGTGAAGAATTTAACCAAAGCAAAGATCCGTATCTACGCTCACTCTATTTCCTGTACATGAACCGCCATGGCTTTAATGGCCTTTGCCGTTACAACAAAAAGGGCGGGTTCAATGTGCCGTTTGGCTCATATAAAAAGCCTTACTTCCCACAAGCCGAGCTTGAGTTTTTCTCAGAAAAAGCCAAAAAAGCGACGTTTGTTTGTGAAAGTTACCCGCAGAGCTTTAAACGTGCCCGCCGTGGCAGCGTGATTTATTGCGATCCACCTTATGCGCCGCTGTCCACCACCGCGAATTTCACCACCTATGCCAGCAGTGGTTTCAGCCTCGATGATCAGGCATTACTTGGCGAGTGGGCAAGAAAGGTGAGTAGCGAAAGACGTGTTCCGGTGCTGATTTCCAACCACGACACGGCGCTGACCCGAAGTCTGTATCATGGCGCACACTTCAATATGGTCAAAGTGAAACGCACCATCAGCCGTAATGGCGGCGGCCGCAATAAGGTGGACGAGCTGTTGGCCCTGTTTGAAAGCCCTGAACTGCCTTATTCGGGCGTAACCAGCGACACCAGTCCAATTAGCGTCAATACAAACACCGCGACAAACACAAAACCGGCAACGATATAAGGCACCATACTGGATTGCTGAAAATCCCGTTGACGGTTTTTGTCTGACTGCACACCAAACATGGCTGCGAAGACACTTTTCACGACGTCGGCCACGTTGACTTTTTCCTGCTCAGACCTGTTTTCTGGCATGGTAATGACTGTGCTCCTGACTGGCTGTTGTTTCTAGCTTAGTTCAGGTAAGCGGTATGAGTCTGTCCCAACTTCAACATCTAACGCTTATGGTTGGCATCTATGGATCTGATGAGACAGATGGGGTGCAATCGGGTAGAATTGCGTCGAATTTCGGGTAATGCCATTTTACAGTGAGGCTACAGGATGAAGGATTTTCTCATTGCGCCGTCGATTCTCTCGGCGGATTTTGCACGTTTAGGTGAAGACGTAGAAAAAGTGCTGGCGGCAGGGGCTGACGTGGTTCATTTCGATGTGATGGACAACCACTATGTACCCAACCTCACCTTTGGTGCGCCAATCTGTAAAGCGCTGCGTGACTACGGCATTACCGCGCCCATCGATGTACACCTGATGGTGAAGCCGGTTGACCGTATCATTCCGGATTTTGCTAAAGCGGGTGCCAGCATGATCACCTTCCACGCCGAGGCGAGTGAGCATATCGATCGCAGTCTGCAACTTATCAAAGAACACGGTTGTAAAGCCGGTCTGGTGTTCAACCCGGCGACCCCACTGCATTTTCTGGATCACGTGATGGACAAACTGGATATGATCCTGTTGATGTCGGTGAATCCGGGCTTTGGCGGCCAGTCTTTCATTCCGGAAACCTTAAATAAACTGCGTGAAGTACGTCGTCGTATTGACGAAAGCGGCCGAGACATTCGCCTGGAAATTGATGGCGGCGTAAAAGTGGATAATATCCGTGAAATTGCGGAAGCCGGCGCGGACATGTTTGTTGCAGGCTCGGCCATTTTCGGCCAGCCAGACTACAAGGCCGTGATCGACGAAATGCGGGCAGAACTCAGTAAAGTAGGAAAATAAACCGTGACGGTAAACTTTGATGCGATCAAATATATCGCGTTTGATTTGGACGGAACGCTGGTAGACAGCGTGCCGGATCTGGCGGAAGCTATCCGCATGGCACTGGCAGACAACAACCTGCATACCGTGACTGACGATGAGGTGCGCCACTGGATTGGCAACGGTGCAGAAATCATGCTCAAGCGTGCCTTGAGCCAGAACGTGACCATCAAACCGGATCTGGATCAGGCACTGTATGAAAAAGTGCGTGAGCGTTTTGACTTTCACTACGCCAACAACGGCCATAGCAAGACCATCATCTATCCGGGGGTGAAAGAGACGCTGGCTGCGCTGAAAGCGGCAGGTTATACCTTGGGTATAGTGACCAACAAGCCGTATCAGTTTGTGCCGGAAATCCTAGCAGATCTGGATTTGGCGCACTACTTCACCGATGTGATTGGTGGCGATTCCCTGCCTACCAACAAACCGGATCCGGAAGGCCTTTTCAGCCTGCGTGACAAGCATGGCCTGGAAGATGCCAACATGCTGATGGTGGGGGATTCCAAAAACGATATCCTTGCCGCGAAAAACGCTGGTTTCGCTTCAGTTGGCCTGACTTACGGATATAACTATGGTGAACCCATCAGCGACAGTGCCCCAGAATTTGTGGCTGACCACTTCAACCAGCTTTTAACGGTTCTCAGCACCGGAAAAACAGCGTAAATTAATACGTCGCGTATTTCTCGAAATGACAGCCAGCAGCCCTGCTGGCTGAATTGACTGACAGGAACAGAAACAACATGAGCAATCCTACGACCAAACCCATTGTACTCAGCGGTGTTCAGCCCTCTGGTGAACTCAGTATCGGCAACTACATTGGAGCTTTGCGTCAGTGGGAGCAAATGCAGGATGATTACGATTGCCAGTACTGTATCGTTGACCTGCACGCGATCACGGTTCGTCAGCAAGCAGAAAAGCTGCGCGAAGCAACCCTGGACTCGCTGGCGCTGTGCCTGGCAGTGGGGGTCAGCCCGGAGAAAAGTAACCTTTTCATCCAGTCACACGTGCCTGAGCATGCACAACTGGGTTGGGTACTGAACTGTTACGCGCAGATGGGTGAGCTGAACCGCATGACCCAGTTCAAGGACAAATCCCAGCGCCACGCGGAAAACATCAATGCAGGCCTGTTTGGCTATCCGGTACTGATGGCCGCTGATATTCTGCTGTATCAGGCAAATCAGGTGCCGGTCGGTAATGACCAGAAGCAACATCTGGAACTGGCGCGCGATATCGCTATCCGTTTCAACAACCTCTATGGTGAGGTGTTTACCGTACCGGAACCTTATATCCCACAGGTGGGCGCCCGGGTAATGAGCCTACAAGATCCGACCAAGAAGATGTCGAAGTCAGACGATAACCGCAACAACGTGATTGGCCTGCTGGAAGATCCGAAATCCATCGCCAAGAAAATCAAACGGGCGGTCACTGACTCTGATGAGCCGCCACGTGTGGTGTTTGATATTGAAAACAAACCGGGTGTGGCAAACCTGATGGGACTGATGTCTGTGGCAACAGGTAAAAGCTTTGCCGAGATTGAAGCTGAGTACGCAGACAAGATGTACGGCCACCTGAAAACCGACACGGCGGATGCCGTCGTTGCTATGCTGGAGCCAGTTCAGGCCCGCTACAAAGAGTACCGTGCAGATCGTGGCTATCTGGATCAGGTGATGAAAACCGGTGCAGAGAAAGCGTCAGCCCGGGCAGCAGACACCCTGAAGAAGGTTTACCACGCCGTAGGATTTGTTGCGCGTCCATAATCCCCCTAAAAATCTTTCTCGAAGAAGCAGCGGACGTCCGCTGCTTCTTTGTTTCCCCCTTCGAACCCCCTGATTGCCACCACATTACGTTTTCAACCTAACCTCGTTGTTATCTGAAACTGTTGATTGCGGAACGCCATCCCAATAAATCATGCAAGACTTATTGTTGAAATAAAAAATCGTGGCATTCGTCACTTAAATGACATGCCGAGCTGTTAAATCATTTGCAGTGTTTATGACTTCACTCGCAAATAAGGACAGCAAATGAAGAACTTTACATGGAGCCCTTTGGCTCTGGCTCTCGTTTCGGCATGGCCTGCCAGTGCCGATGTGATCATTACGGAATATGTCGAAGGCTTGTCGAATAACAAAGCCATTGAGTTGACCAATACCGGGCCAGCTTCTGTCTTCCTCGACTCTCTCTCGCTAAAGATAGCGTTTAACGGCGACACTACTTTTAGTCGTAGCATTCCTCTTTCCGGCTCCCTTGGCGCCGGTGAAAGCTATGTGGTTGCTAACAGCAATGCGGACGGAGAGATCACCGGCGTTGCCCGACAAACGTCAGGCTCACTGACGTTTAATGGCAATGATGTGGTCGCTCTGGTTGATGACAATGAGAAGGTGCTGGACAGCCTTGGGCAGTTGGGCAACAGCAGCAATTATGGTAAGGACGTGACACTACGCCGTCGTGATGGCAGTTCCGGACGCACCGATCCCACCTCCGCATTTGATGTTGCTGTCGCATGGCAGTCTTTCGTCCAGGATACCTTTGACGGTCTGGGGTGTGACGGTGTTGATGCTTGTGACAGTGGCGGCGGAAGTACCTTTAGTTGTGACGGGGAAACCCTGACCCCAACCTATGCGATTCAAGGCAAAGGCGATCGCAGCCCGCTGGTGCCGGAAGGCCGTTTTGAAGCGCCGGGGACGTACTATGTTGAAGGTGTAGTGACTGCGGTCACCGAAAGCCTGTATAAAGGTTTCTGGTTGCAGGATGCCAACGGTGATGGCGATAAGACAACCTCTGATGGCCTGTTTATCTATACGGGTGACGCACCGCAAGGGATTGAGCCGGGCATGCAGGTGTGTGTTGCCGGTACAGTGAAAGAGTACTTTAACCAGACTCAACTGGATGCGTCAGACAAGCAATGGGAAGTGCTCGATACCCAAGGTGAACTGCCTGCAACCGCGCTGGTGGTTGAAGACGGTGAGACGTTGGATGACGCGCTGGAACGCCATGAAGGGATGAAAGTACGCCTGACCCATGACAGCGAACTGGTGGTGACCCGTAATTTCGGTTTTGACTTCGATGCATTCCGCAACAACATGGTACTGTCACATGAAGCGCCAAACGTCAAACCGACCCAGCTTTACATGGCTGGCTCACACGATGCCGCAGTGCTGGCGGCAGCGAATGATGCCAACCAGCTGGTTATCGAATCTGACCATAAAGCGCCGGATGGCGTAGTGCCGTATTTCCCCGGTCTGGATGCCGAGCAAGGTTATATCCGGATTGGCGATACTGTCACCAACCTGGAAGGGGTGATTGGGTACAGCTTCCGCGATTACCGGCTGGTGGCCACTAATACGCTGGTAGCCAGTGATTTTGTCCACGAAGACGATCGTACCGCAGCGCCTGAAGCATTTGACGGCACTAATCTGAAAGTCGCCAGTTTCAATGTACTGAACTATTTCACCAGTGCCAGCGCTATTGGCGGGGATCTCAATGTCACCTGTGACGATCAGGCTGATGCCGACGCATCAAATGGGTGTAACCGTGGTACCAAAGATGCGGCAGAGTTTGCGCTTCAGCAGGCAAAAATCGTCAATGCTTTGACCGCTATTGACGCCGATATCGTGGGTTTGATGGAAGTTGAAAACAACGGTTTTGGCGACAATGGGGCACTGGCAAACCTGGTGGCTGAGCTGAATGCCCAGTTTGCAGACAGTGCTGATCATTATGCGTATGTTATCCCTGCCGAGGCTGACCTGACTGAAGGCGCTTTCCTTGGCAGCGATGCGATTCAGGTGGCATTGATCTATCGTCCGGCCCGCGTTGAACTGAAAGGGGATGCCAGGGTGATACGCATGCCTGAGCAGCACATTAGTGGCGAAAACCCTCAGGGCGAAATCCGCCAGCTGGACAAATTCCAACGCGATAGTCTGATGCAAACATTCAGTCTCAACCACGGTGAAACCTTGTCTGTTGCTGTCAGTCACTTTAAGTCGAAAGGATCAGGTTGCTATGAAGACTGGGTGGCGGGTGAGTTTGACGATGATCCGGCAGATCTTCAGGGACACTGCAATGCGTTCCGTGTTTCGGCGGCAGAAACGCTGGGGAATGCACTGGCCGATGTCAAAGGTGACGTGATTGCGCTGGGGGATTTCAATGCCTATGCCAAGGAAGACCCTATTCGTGTGCTGACTGACTACGATGCTGATACCGCAGAACGTAAAATTGTCACTGCCGCTGGCACTTCGGTTGCAGGCGTGACGCTTGATGAAACCGCACGTGAAGTGGGTGACGGCTTTGGTTACATCAACCTTGCCAGCGAAGTGCTGGGTGATGAGGCTTTCTCCTACACCTTCGACGGGGAGCTGGGCAGCCTTGACCACGCCCTGGGTAACGCCAGCGTGCTGAAAAAAGTGACTGGGATTGAGGACTGGCATATCAATTCGGTAGAAAGCGCTTTGTTTGAATACCCCAGCCGCTTTACCGGCGATTTGGTGAAATCGACCAATCCCTACTCGTCGTCCGACCATGATCCGGTAATTGTCAGCTTGCGTTATCCGGAAAAACCGCAGGCGTTCAAACTGCACTTTAAGAACAAGAGCTTCTTCTGGGTTCAGCCGACAGTGAACGGGAAAGTGGATGGTGAGCGTCCTTGGCTGCGCTGGAAAGCCAACCGTAAATATACCGAAAAGAGTGCTTACTTCGATGATATCGGTGCCCAGTATGGTGATAAAGTCAAGCTGGGTTACCGCCTGTGGGGTGTTATCCGCATTCCCTGTGGTGAGACCGTGCTGGGAGACAATGTCCGCGCAGTCTTTCAGGGATTTAGCTGTAAGATCAGATAGTCCTCAATGTCTTCATGAGCAGGCTCCTCCGGGAGCCTCAGATTGCTGACTAACCCCGCTTTTTCAAGCGGGGTTTTCTTTTGTTAGTGGCCGAAGGCCGCGATCGCGCTATTTTTCCATATTGTTATGTTCAGGCTGCTTTTAGCCCATAGACGCTAAATTGCGTCACTATCTGGACTATTTGCCGTGTATTGAGCCCGATTTTGCGAAGATAAGCCTCCAGTAAGGCTATCTTCTTGATGTTTTGCGCTGCTGCCGCCAACCAGCATTGGATTTGTACTTTCAACAGACCACGGAACCTCGCATAGCGATGGCCATGATGTTGTTTGGCATCTGCGAAGCTTCGCTCCACCGTCTCTGCCCGTCGTCGGTACACTTTCTTTCCCCAGGCTGTCAGCCTCAAGGCATTGGCATTCTCTACCGATTTCTCGAACAGGTGCCGGGTTATCACCCGTTTGTGATTCTTGCTCTTGGTGCAATCATCGCGCAGCGGACAGGTTTTGCATATCTGTGGGTCAGAGTGATACTCGCGGTATGCCTGACGGTTGGTGGTCTTGTAAACCAGCTCCTGTCCCTGAGGACAGAGATAGCGGTCCGTCTCTTTGTCGTAATGAAAGTGCTTTTTCTTGATAGGATTCTTCGTACGGTGCGGCCGGCGGTATCCCATCACCGGCAGGATTTGGCGCTGCTCCAGTTCATGGCAGATAGTCGCGGTGAAGTAACCGGCATCAAGCCCGGCGGCAACAGGCGAGAGCGTAAAGCGCGCTAACGTGGTATCCAGACGGGCGATATACGGTTGGGCGTCATTCACATTGCCTGGCGTGACATGGGTGTCGAGGATGATGCCGTGTTTGCCGTCGACGGTGCGATGGTCAAGGTAGAAGAAGCCCTGTGGTTTTTGGTCCCGTGTCATGAACCCGCTGTCTGGGTCGGTGGTGCTGACTTTGGTGTTTTTCTCAATGTGACCATCTTTCGGTTTGAGTGGGCGTTTTCCTTCTGCTGCACGGTCAGCGTCAACCGCTTCATCTAACAGCTCGGCATAAGCACTGACGTTTTGTTTCACCAGTTCGTTACGGTATTTACGCTTGTTGGCATTGGCTTTCAGGTGAGTGCTGTCGGTAAATAAGACGCGTCCCTCGACCATGCCTTTGTTCATCGCCTGCTCGACGATGCGGATGAAGATGCGCTCGAACACGTCGGTATCGTTGAAGCGACGGCGGCGGTTCTGGCTCAAGGTGGACGCATCAATCACCTTTTCGGTTAGCGACATGCGAAGGAACCAGCGGTAAGCGACGTTGACCTCGATATCTTTGACGAGCTGGCGTTCACTTTTAACACCGAAGAGGAAGCCTAGGAGCAGGATTTTGAACAGGCGAACGGGGTCTATCGCAGGACGGCCATTGTTGTGGCAGTAGAGATGGGCGACTTCGTCGCGGATAAACTCAAAGTCGACGGCAGCATCGATTTTGCGAACAAGATGGTTTTTGGGAACCAACTGTTCGAGTGTCACCATCTCGAATTCATATTGCTGAGGGCCAGGGTCTTTAAGCATGTCACCACATCCATGATTGATTTGCTTATCCCTTATTAGATCAAAGCCCCAGCCAAATGGCCAGGGCTTTGTCAGCAGTCTGAGGCTCCTCCGGGAGCCTGTTTTTTTCTGCCCTTTTAATGGGTTGCCTGCAGATTCTTGACTAAGCTTTAAACGTGTCTCACGAGCGGTGCGGTGTCTTGAATTTGTGGTGTTGGATGTAAAGCACTGCCTTATGGTTTCGGAAGTTTTCATGTCGATCATTGAATCACTGTCGATGTTTCTCCTGCCTTCGGGAACAGAAAAACTGTTGCCGGTGGTATTCGTTGACCCTTGGCTCCAGTTGTTGGCAGCCATGGCCGCCATGTTAGCGGCGACCATGAGTTTTATTCATCGTCCGCTGCAGGAGAAGCGGCAACCCTGGCTGCGGCTTTCCTCTGTGCCGGTCAATGCCCTGACCCTGAGCGTCAGTATGTCGCTGATTGTTGTCGCTAATGTCTCCGCCAGTCCCATTTACCAAGCGTTCGGGTTTCAACCTCTGTTGCTGTTTTTGCCCTTGTTGGTCACGTTTGCATTAAATGTTGCCGCCCTGCGTATGGTTGCGTTTGCCCAAAATGCCCCTTTCCGGATCATTATCGCGTCAGGATTGATTGTCACTGCCATGGTGCTTCAGAATCTGCTGGCGTTTGCTGGAGTGAATAGGGTGTCTATTGCGCATCTCGATATGGCCCGCTTCAGCTTGTCTGTTATTGTTGCAGCAGCGTTAGTGACTATGGCTATCTGGCGCCGCTTTTCACCGCCCAGAAGCGGTTTTTGGGATAAAAACCTGACTGAAGGTTTGGTCAGTGGTGCCTGTATTACGTTGGCATTACTGGTGGTTGCGCTGACATCCAGTGCGTCGGTTGTGCTTTCTGCCCAACCGCTTCGTGATGGAGCAGTGGTGTTTTCGACGCTGGATGTGGTGTTGGTTCTGGCGTTTCTATTGATGTTTATCGTGGTGTTCAACCAGCTTGCTAATGCCTGGCTTTGCAGTCATGCCGAAGCGCGCTTGTTCAGCCAGCGTGAAGAACAGCTTACCTCTATCCTGCAGACGGCGACTGAAGCCATCATTGCGATAGACAGGAAGGGTAACATTACCTTCTTCAACCGGACCGCTGAGCGGCTCTTTGGCTGGCTTGCGTATGAAGTGACGGGAAAAAACATCCGCTTGCTGGTCACTGATGAGCATCAGCACCGTCACGATATGTACATTCAAAATTACCTTGAACGGCGTGGCCCTTCCGTGGTGGGGTCGGTGCGTGAGGTGATGGCAAAACGCCGAGATGGTTCTCAGCTGCCTGTCAGGCTGTCCATTGGTCACCATGGGGGCATGGGGCCGCATGAGTTCGTGGCTGTGGTGTCAGATATCTCCGAACAGCGCAGCATGGCCTGGGCATTACGTGAGAATGCCAAGCAATACCGTGCGCTGGTAGCCAATTTACCCTGTATGGCGTTTCGGGAAATGACCGGGGCAAGCCGGCATATTGTATTTATCAGTGATGCAGCTAAGTCCCTGACCGGGTACAGCGCGTCTCTCCTGACCAGTGAAAACGGGCTTTCCCATTTCGTTGGCCGTATTCATCCGGCAGATATCGACTGCTACCAGAAAGCGCGGGAAGAAGCAGCCCGCCGTAACGGTAGATATGATTGTCAGTACCGGTTTACTACCCGTGATGATGAGCAGAAGTGGTTCTGGGAGATCGGCCAGAGTTATCGCGCTGAGGATGGCAGTACATGGATTGATGGCGTGATTCTTGATATCACCGAAAAACATGAAGAGGAAGAGGCTGTTGAAGAGAAAATACGCCTTGCAGAGAGGGCAACCCAGTCGAAAGCCTCTTTTCTTGCCAAAATGAGTTACGAATTCCGCTCACCGATGAACTCGATTCTCGGGCTGACGGATATTTTGATTGAGGAGACGAAAAACCTCACTCACCGTCACCATCTGGAGGTGATCCGTGAATCGGGTAACAGCCTGCTCAGGCTGATCAACGATATCCTGGATACCTCAAAATTGGAAAGCCACTCCCTGCCACTCGATATCGTTGACTTTTCTCTGGTGCAGCTTTGCCGTCAGATTGAATTTATCGCCCGTGAAACCGTGCAGGCTCGTGATCTCCATGTCAGCTTGCATTACAACGAAGCACTCTGGGAACACTATGTCGGGGATTCACGCCGTATTAAACAGCTCCTGCAAAACATGATGCGCAGTGCGTTGACCCGGACCGAGAAAGGATACGTGGCGCTGCATGTGTTGCCGACTTACGACATGGTACGTTTTGCCGTCTCAAGCTTTGCTCGTGACCAAAACGCGGTGCGGGAAGATGAGTTGGTCAACACGGGGCAAACCCTGTCGGCCACATTGGTCACTCAGCTGATTGAATTGATGGGGGGACACCTGTGGTTTGATGGTGAGTCGATTCACGGTTCGGTGATGTACGCTGACTTACCGCTGATCCCTACCCAGAATTCGTCAAAAATGCGTGATGGTGGAGGTGTTAGTGTCACTCTTCCGCCCCTTGAAGTGTTGGTGATTGACGATGTGCAGCGGAACCAGCAAGAACTGAGGGATATGTTGTTGCGACAAGGGGTGAAAGTGCTCACATTTACCCATCTCGAGGCTGTGGAAGATGTGCTGAAAACCCAGCCGGTGGATGTGGTCTTTCTCGATGCCTATCTTAGTGGCGAACACTATCCGACACCGGAAACCCTCAAAAGCTGGGCAGCGGTTTGCCGTGATGAACCGCTGAAAGTGGTAGCCATGAAGCTTGCCGTTGATTCTACTTCCTATGACCAGTGGGATGCACTTGGCTTTGACTTCACTGTCGACAAGCCGTTTATCTGCGAGGATATCTTTACCATGCTGGCACAGTGCTATGGGGCGAATGATGACAATATTGCAGTCCTTAACCCGCCCAGTGAAGCGCTGGATTTATTTGACGATGCCTGGGCCTTTCAGCACTGGCCAACCAATGAAATCCTAATCAGCGTTATTCGGGAGTTTCACCGCCACTATGCCGATTTGTCGGAAGGGATCCGTCAACGGATGAAAGAGCAGCCCGAAGCCTTGGAGCCGTTGCTAAAACAGGCGCGGGATGCGGCAAAAAGTATCGGTTTCTCTATGGTTGAGCATGATCTTACACGCTTGTTGTGGGATGTGGAGGCTGGGGATGTGGCCAAAGCGGAATCGAAACTCGAACCGTTGAATACATTGCTACGGGCAACGTTTGAGCGGGCGCTCGCTTATCTAGGGGTCAGGAAGCAAGAACTGGAAGAGGGGGCTATCGTCGCCAATCTTCCTCAGGATGTTTTTGAACGGAAGGCGGAAGTCTTTATCAGTAAGCTGGCGGAAGGGCAATACGACGAGGCGCTGTATAAGGAACTGGTGCCAATCATGGCGGGGTTTGTATCGCCCTCCCAGCTGTTGCAGTTTGTAACATCCGTGGAAAACTTCGAGCTGGATGAAGCATACCGTCTGGTGGTGACGTTGATGGAGCAGATGCCAGTGTCACAGAGCACGGGGGTACAAGGTTATGGAGTATAAGGTGCTGGTGGTTGACGATGAGCCGAGCAACCTGCATGTAATGCGGACTATTCTTCAAGAACACTACACGCTGATCTTTGCCAAAAGCGGTGAGCGGGCCATTGAGCTGGCGATACAACAGCGTCCGGACCTGATCCTGCTGGATATTATGATGCCGGGGATGAACGGCTATGAAGTGTGCCGAGCCCTGAAGCGCGAAGACTCGGTCAGTCATATTCCGGTGATCATTGTATCCGCGCTTGATGAATATCAAAGTGAGGTAGAAGGACTGAAAAGTGGTGCGGCCGACTTTCTGATAAAGCCGGTGTCACCTGATCTGGTGAAAAGCCGGGTCGCCAACCTGCTTGGTGAGGCGCGGGCAACTATCATGCGGGAAAATTACCAGTTGATCGTGAACCAGATTGCTGCCGTTGCAGCATTGCGCCACAACGAAGTGGAAATAGCCGCTCCGCGTATTGCCAAATGCTGCGAATGGCTGGCGGTGAAATATGGCCTTACCAAATCTAAAGCCGAAGACATTGGGTTGGCATACCCACTCTGTTTTATTGGCGGGCTGTGGGATGACAGGGGGAGCTGCATCACGGCAGAAAACCGCAGTTTATTGCTGTTGTCCGTAGCGACCAAAGGGTTTGCCTGCGTGGCTGCCACCTTGCTGACTTACAAAAATGTGCGTTGGGACGGCACGGGTTTCCCGGAAATTGGGGCAGATAAAATCCCCGAGGAATGCCGGGTAGTGACGGCAGCAGAGGCACTTGATCAAGCCGTAGAAAGCAGCTTCGGCAGCGTGGTTGAACGCGTAAATGCAGCGATTTTAGCCTTGTCACATCAGGCCGGCACCCTGATTGATCCCCGGTTAATTCATCTTCTCGATGAAAACAGTGACGAGCTCTGCCGCCTGTATGATGACTGGCTGTCTTCACCCTGGCCAACGCCTGTGCTTCCCATTAACGAGTACTGATGCAGCCGTGATGATGCTGTGTTAGGATTTGCGCCCAGTCCCGCGGGTGTGTGGCGGGCAGGACGCGATGGGAACAACAGTGCTGCTGATTATTGATAACTACGATTCGTTTACCTACAACCTGTATCAATATTTTTGTCAGTTGGGTGTCAATGTTGACGTGCACCGCAACGATGCCATCACGATTGCTGATATCGAAGCTATGGCACCGAGTCATCTGGTGATTTCCCCTGGCCCCTGTACCCCGGATGATGCCGGTATATCCCTTGAAGCCATTACCTATTTTGCCGGGAAACTGCCTATTCTGGGGGTTTGTCTGGGGCACCAGGCGCTGGCGCAGGTCTTTGGTGCCAAGGTTGTCCGCGCCAGGGAAGTGATGCATGGCAAAACCAGCCCGGTCAAACACAATAACGGTGGAGTATTCCACGGGCTGAATAATCCGCTCACCGTGACCCGCTATCACTCTCTGGTCGTGCAGGCCGACTCCTTGCCTGATTGCTTTGAGATCACCGCGTGGACAGAGCAGAATGGGCAGTTTGATGAGATCATGGGGATCCGTCACAAGACTCTGGCACTGGAAGGCGTACAATTTCATCCGGAGAGTATCCTGACTGAACAGGGGCACCAGTTGCTACAAAACTTTCTTTCCCGCTACTGACGCCTTTTTATGCGGGCTTTTACCGCCGGTGAAAGCCGATCTTTATCACTGTTTTTACATTTTCGTATCACCACTTTCCTGCTATTAACAGTGAAACCTTATTCATTTCTGTCTGACAACTTTCTATTTGTTTCCCAACAGGAAAGACACTCTTACCGCTTGTTCTATTAATCATTTCGCCTTCTTCGCGCATAACTATGATACTTGGATGAATTTCCCTTTATTTACAGTCCGGGATAATGAAATTTTCTGCTATTGATGCGGTTAATGAAATGTAAATACTATGCTTATAGCAGAATCGACAGAAGGATATGAGCGATGACAGCCGAACATAAAGTAGAACGTAAACTGTTCGATGAGGTAATGGTGCCGTGTTATGCCCCGATGGCAATGATCCCGGATCGGGGGCAGGGGTCGCGAATCTGGGATCAGGACGGTCGTGAATACATCGATTTTGCCGGTGGTATCGCCGTGAGTTGCCTCGGCCATTGCCACCCTGTGATGGTCAACGCGCTGAAGGCTCAGGCTGACAAACTATGGCACCTGAGTAATGTGATGACCAATGCGCCGGCGCTGCGTCTGGCAAAAAAACTGACGGAAGTGAGCTTTGCTGAGCGGGTCTTTTTTGCCAACTCTGGCGCAGAAGCCAACGAAGCGGCACTGAAACTGGCGCGCCGCTGGGCGGTGGATGTCCACGGGCCGGAGAAAAGCGAAATTATTGCGTTTACACAGGGCTTTCATGGTCGTACGTTCTTCACCGTGACAGTTGGTGGTCAGGCCGCCTATTCTGACGGTTTCGGTCCAAAGCCGGGGGATGTTACCCACTTGCCTTATAACGATCTCGACGCGCTTGCTGATGCCATGTCTGATAAAACCTGCGCCATCATGATGGAGCCATTGCAGGGGGAAGGCGGTATTGTTTCGCCAGATCCTGCATTCCTGCAAGGGGTGCGTGAGCTTTGTAATAAGCACAATGCCCTGTTGATTTTCGATGAAGTCCAGACGGGCAATGGCCGCACCGGTACGTTTTACGCCTATGAGCAAACCGGGGTGACGCCAGATATTCTCAGCACGGCGAAGTCGCTGGGTGGTGGTTTTCCTATCGGTGCCATGCTGACCACGGAAAAACTGGCGGCCCACATGAAGGTCGGCACCCACGGTTCGACTTACGGTGGTAATCCCTTGGCATGTGCTGTGGCAGAGGCGGTAGTCAACGAAGTCAGTAAGCCGGAGGTACTGGCAGGCGTGAAAACGCGAGAAGGCTGGTTTCGTGAAGGGCTGCAAGTGCTGAATGCCAAATACAAGATGTTCAGCGAAATCCGTGGCAAGGGGCTGTTGATGGGGGCGGTGCTGAATGACGACTGGAAAGGGCGTGCCCGGGATGTGTTGTTAGCTGCCGGGGACGAGGGCTTATTGTTGCTGGTTGCTGGCACTAATGTGGTGCGCATGACCCCATCACTGGTCATTACTCAGGAAGAAGTAGACGAAGGTTTGGCGCGGCTGGATCGCGCGCTGGCAACGCTGACGGCGGCTTAACCCCTGGCGGTTTAGGCTCTCCGTTGCATCAGGAGGAAGTACGATGCTGGTAATTCGCCCAATCAGGGAAACGGATTTTGATGCCCTGATGCTGTGTGCCGAGGAGTCGGGACATGGTTTTACCTCGTTGCCAGTGGATGACACCCTTATCAAAGGGCGCATTGATCATTCACTGGAAAGCTTTGCCCGTAATGCTCAGGTGCCGGGAATGGAAGGCTACCTGATGGTGGCGGAAGATACCGAAACGGGCGACGTGGCCGGCACCACAGGCATTGAAGCCGCTATTGGGATGGATAACCCGTTCTACAGTTATCATATCAGCAAAATCGTCCACCATTCGCGCCGTCTTAATGTGCACAATGTGGTGGAGGTGCTGACTTTTGGCAACAATTACACTGGTGCCACAGAAATTTGCACCTTGTTCTTGCGTCCGGAATTCCGTGACGGGCTGAACGGTAAGTTATTGTCTAAATGTCGCTTTCTCATGCTGGCACAGTTCCCGGAAAAGTTTTCAGACGTGGTGTTTGCCGAGATGCGTGGTGTCTCAGACGAAGACGGTAATTCCCCGTTCTGGGCATGGCTGAAAGAGCATTTCTTCTCAATTGATTTCACCTTGGCGGATTATCTGACGGGCACTGGCCAGAAAGGCTTTATTGCCGATTTGATGCCAAAATTGCCAATTTATACCAGCTTGCTGAGCGAGGAGGCCCGGGCTGTGATTGGTCAGGTGCACGAGAAAACCCGCCCGGCACTCCGCCTTTTGGAAAAAGAAGGTTTCACTTGCCGTGGCTATGTCGACATTTTCGATGCGGGTCCGACGGTGGAATGCCTTCGCCAGAATATAGATTCCATTCGACGGTCATTTACCGCCAGAGTGAAGATTGCCGAGCACAGCAGTGCACAGGATTACCTGGTTTGTAACAGCGATTTTGAAAACTTCCGTGCCACCGCAAGCAAAGTGGCCATTGATGAGGAGCGCAACGAAGCCCTTATCGGTAGGGAAGTGGCAGAAGCACTGGGGGTGGAAGACGGTGAGACAGTACGGCTGGTGTCAGTTTAGGAGACGCAATCAATGACTCAATGGATTGATAATAAAGCAGTGACTGGGGAAGGTGAGGCATTTGATTCGCTTAACCCGTTTAACAGTGAAACTATCTGGTCGGGTAAGGCGGCAACACCTGCTCAGGTTGACACCGCTGTTAGTGCTGCAAGGAAGGCGTTTGCCAAATGGAAGAATACGCCATTCTCGGAGCGCCAGGCGCTGGTTGAGCGTTTCGCCGAAAACGTCAAAGAGAACAGCGAACATATCGCCACTGTGATGGCTGAGGAAACCGGTAAGCCGTTGTGGGAAACCCGCACTGAAGCGGCAGCCATGGTGGGCAAAATCGCGATTTCATTGCGCGCCTACGCAGAGCGCACCGGAGAGCGTGCCAAAGATGTAGCAGGCACTCAGGCGGTATTGCGTCACCGTCCACTGGGCGTGATGGCGGTTTTCGGGCCGTATAATTTCCCGGGGCACCTGCCAAACGGGCACATTGTGCCTGCGCTTCTTGCAGGGAATACCGTGGTGTTTAAGCCATCAGATCTGACACCTAAAACCGCAGAAGAAACCATCAAGCTGTGGATTGAGGCAGGCCTGCCGCAAGGGGTTATCAATCTGGTTCAGGGAGGCCGGGAAACCGGTGAAGCGCTGGCGCAATCCAAGGGTATTGATGGCCTATTGTTTACCGGCAGTGCCAACACTGGCCACATCCTCCACCGCCAGTTTGCCGGCCAGCCGGGCAAAATGCTGGCACTGGAGATGGGGGGGAACAATCCGATGGTGATCTCCGAACAGTTCGGCGAGTTGGATGCCACGGCCTATACAGTTATTCAGTCTGCGTTTATCAGTGCCGGGCAGCGTTGTACCTGTGCCCGCCGTTTGTATCTGCCAAAAGGGGAGCGGGGGGACGCCCTGTTAAACCGGCTGGTGGAGATGACCCAAAACATCCGTGTCGGTGGCCAGTTTGACGACCCCGCACCGTTTATGGGGGCGCAAATTTCTGTCCGCGCCGCGGAAGGTATTCTGGCGGCGCAGGCGAATCTGGAATCTCTGGGCGGTGAACCGCTGCTGAACGCCAAATTGCTGCATGATGCAGTGGTGTCCCCCGGTATCATTGAGGTGAGCAACATCGTCGATCTGCCGGATGAGGAATATTTTGGCCCGCTGTTGCAGGTAGTGCGTTACGATTCGTTTGAGCAGGCGGTGGAGCTTGCTAACGACACCCGGTATGGGCTTTCTGCCGGTTTAGTGTCTAAAGACGATGCGGAATGGGCATATTTTCTTGATCATATCCGTGCCGGCATTGTGAACCGAAACCGGCAACTTACTGGCGCAAGCGGTGATGCCCCATTCGGTGGGCCGGGTGCGTCCGGTAATCTTCGCCCCAGTGCGTATTATGCCGCTGATTATTGCGCCTACCCAATGGCATCGATGGAAGGGAGCGACGTATCGCTTCCCTCACAGCTTAGTCCGGGTCTTACTCTCTAATGATATCAGGAGGATATGATGGAACGCGTTCAGGCTTTATTCGACGGACTTTGGCAAGACTACACCACGCGTTTGTGTCCCTCCGCAGCGAAGGTGCATGCGCTGCTGGAAGAAGGTGCACCGCTGCTCAATGACCACATCGCACTGCGCACTTTTGCGCTGCCCAAAGTGGGGCTGGATCGTCTGGCGGCCCCTTTTATCGCCATCGGCTATGAACCGAAAGGGGAATACGAGTTTAAAGCGAAGAAGCTGTTTGCACGCCATTTTGAGCTCCCGAATCCAGATGCGCCCAAAGTGTTTATCAGTGAGCTTTTAGTCGGGCAGTGCTCTTCAGAGCTACAGATGGCGGTGCGTGCGTTGGTCGATCAGGTTGATGAAACGGCGCTGGACGATCCTGCCTTCCTCTACGGTGGCCGGCTGTGGGATATCGACTTTGAGACTTACCAGACGCTGGCAAGTGAGAGTGAGTATGCCGGTTGGCTGTCAGCCCATGGCTTTGGTGCCAATCACTTTACTGTCAGTGTGAATCCGTTGAGTACCCTGAACTCGGTGAAAGGGGTCAATGATGTGCTGCGTCAATCTGGCTTTTCTATCAATGAATCGGGTGGTGAAGTCAAAGGCAGTCCAGAGGTTTTCCTTGAACAGTCATCAACCATGGCGGACAAGGTGATGGTACGTTTCAGTGACGGTGAAAAATGTGTGCCGGGTGGGTTTTATGAGTTTGCCAAGCGCTATCCGCTGGAGGATGGCTCGCTCTACCAGGGCTTTGTGGAGGCCTCGGCAGACAAGATATTTGAAAGCACCAACTGACGGGATGATTTTGCTTGCTCAGTAGACCTGTGGCGAAGGCCACTCGCCGTTAACCGGGGTATCAAAGCGGCGACGGTCTTCTCCCAGCATACGCTGGATCTGGTAGTGACCCGGATCGCTGAAACCGGTCAACTCTGTGCTGAGGTGTCCGGGAGGAGCGATGATGGGTGATTTGGGTGATAGTGTTGAAAAATGCTGAAGCTCCATGTCCATGTCGATGCTCCCTGCTACAACGACTGTGCGCAAATGCATACATAACTTGCATTGAAATCTAGCACTCAACTGCCCGAATGGCCGGGAAATCGACGTGATTGTGATCACTCACTTAACCAGCAAAAAAGCCACCGCAAAAAAGGTGGCTTCTCTTATCCGTTTATCCGTTGTGGTGCGGCTGGGTCTAACGGGTGCCGTATACCACAATGGTTTTACCGTGTGCGGAAATCAGGTTCTGCTCTTCAAGCATCTTCAGGATGCGGCCGACGGTTTCACGTGAACAGCCAACGATTTGACCGATTTCCTGACGGGTGATCTTGATTTGCATACCGTCTGGGTGGGTCATTGCATCGGGTTGTTTTGCCAGATTCAGCAGTGTCTGTGCAATACGACCGGTGACATCCAGAAACGCCAGGTCACCGACTTTCTGGCTGGTCACTTGCAGACGGCGAGCCATCTGAGAAGACAGGCGCATCAGGATATCCGGATTCACCTGGATCAGCTGGCGGAATTTCTTGAATGAGATTTCTGCAACTTCACATGGAGATTTCGCGCGAACCCAAGCGGTACGCTCCTGATCTTCCTCAAATAGGCCTAACTCACCAATGAAGTCGCCCTGATTGAGGTAAGAGAGGATCATCTCCTTGCCTTCTTCATCCTTGATCAGTACCGCCACAGAACCTTTGACAATGTAGTACAGCGTCTCGGCTTTCTCACCAGCATGGATAAGCGTGCTTTTCGACGGATACTTATGAATGTGGCAGTGTGAAAGGAACCACTCTAATGTTGGGTCTGTTTGAGGTTTTCCTGGAACCATATCTCTCATTTCCTCTGCAGTTGTTGCCTGATGAGTCTTCCTTAGCCCACCGTTTTGCGGCACAAGTCCGTTGGATAGCATAAAGTGTCGGCAGTCAGGCTACAAGCTCTCTGTTTGAGCCATTGAGTTTATCCTTTTTCCAGTACGATTTCTTGATTTTGATATGGACTTAGGCCGCTATTAAAGGCTAAAAACGTGGACAAGATCACGACACTGAAAGTAATTGGAGGCAAGTAATGCAAGCGAACGTCAAATGGTGTGGAAATGAGACCTTCCTCGGACTATCAAATTCTGGTCACAGTATTGTGATGGATGGAAATGGTGGTGAAAATGCACCAAGTCCAATGGAAATGGTATTGATGGGGGCTGGCGGTTGCAGCTCCGTTGACGTGGTCGCTGCACTGAAAGCAGGCGCACAGCAGGTCACGTCTTGCGTGGCAGAGCTCAGCGCAGAGCGGCGTGAGCAAGCGCCGCGCCTGTTTACCCGTATTAACATTCATTTCGTGGTGTCGGGTAAAGGTCTGGATGAAAGTCTGGTGGCATCAGCGGTGAAAGACAGCCTGGAAAAATACTGCTCGGTCTGTTTGATGCTCGGTGCGGGGGTTGAAATGACGCACAGTTATGAAGTTATTGAGACCGTCTGAATATGTAACATTGTTATCAACCTGAAACCGAAGGAGGGGAAGCCTCTCCTTCGGTTTCTTTTGGGGGCGGGGCTATCAGACAAGTTGTTGTCTGTATCGTTGTGGTGCTTGCGTGGGGGACAAAAGGTTTAGCTTATCTTGCCGGTTTCAATCAGCTGTTGGATAAGTGGACGGATAATGAGCTCCATGGCAAAGCTCATCTTGCCGCCGGGGACCACCAGAGTATTGTGGCGTGACATAAAAGATCCCTGGATCATCGCTAACAAATAAGGAAAATCAACATGTTTGATGCCCCGGAAACGGATCACCACGAAACTTTCATCCAGACTGGGGATTCCTTTGGCATTGAGCGGGTTGGACGTGTCCACTGTCGGCACCCGCTGGAAGTTAATGTGGGTACGGCTGAACTGTGGTGTGATGTAGTTCAGGTAATCATCCATCGAGCGGACGATAGAGTCCATGACGGCTTCGCGGGAGTGACCACGGTCGCGGGTGTCGCGGACGAACTTCTGGATCCACTCTAGGTTTACAATTGGCACCATACCAATCAGCAAATCGACGTGTTGGGCAACGTTGTTTTCACCGTCGACCACACCGCCGTGCAAGCCCTCATAGAACATAAGATCAGTATTGGCCGGTAAATCCTGCCAGGCAGTAAAGGTGCCTGGCATCTGGTTGTAAGGCACTGCTTCATCAAAGGTATGGAGATAGCGGCGGAACTGGCCGGTACCTTGCTCGCCATATTCCTTAAAAAAAGATTCGAGCCTTGGGAAGTCGTTGGCGGTGGGGCCAAAGTAACTGATATGCCGGCCCTGCTCTTTCGCTTTTCGGATTTCTACGTCCATTTCGGGACGGGTATAACGGTGAAAACTGTCACCTTCCACCCAGGCTGCGCTGATTTTCATCATATTGAAAATTTTGCGAAAAGCATCAGAGGTGGTAGTTGTTCCTGCGCCGGATGAACCGGTGACTGCAATAATGGGATGTTTTGCAGACATGACAAACCCTGTCAATGTAGAAAGATGGCAACAGTTAACAGGGTCTCGGTGTCCGGGTCAAGTTGGGGGGTGCTAAGAAAGTGATCGCACAGGTTTGATATCCACCGTTTCATGCAGCTCGGAATATACGACGACAGCTTCTTTGTTTTTGAGCAGGAAATAAACCTGTTCTACCTTGTCCGTAAAACTGGCTTCCTGCTCGCCATAATCCGTGCCTTCACGCAGCACGAAGTGTTCAATCAGATTTCTCAGGGTCTCTTCAGGAATTTCTTGCCAGGGAACAATCATGGGGGCATTACCTACTACAAAAACCGGTGCCGGAAAGTGGCACTAAAGACAATGTCGGTGCTGTTGTCGTGGTTAAACATATTTTCAAGCGCGACCAATTCTAGCGCACTGGAGCCAAAAAGGTAGCGATAGCCCAGCGCAAATTCATGTACCAGGGCGTTAAACTCACCCAGCCTGGGATCATCACCTTTGCCCTGAGAAATAAGGTATTCGCCAATAAGCTCGTGGTGATCAAGCCAGCGGTATTGGTAGCTGATACCAGCATGTACGCCCCAGGGTTTCACCGCCATAACGTGTTGGGGCTTATCCGGACGGTGAACCAATGCGACTGTTGCAGTCAGGCGGTGTTTTTCATGGTGGTAACCATAGTTGATTTGTGCCGCTTGCTCGAAAGACGTATTGGCAAATACCCCGTGGTTTACGCGGTTGAAGAACAGGGTAACCCCCGCACTGACGGCATGGTGCATCGTTTGGTAAAGTGTCTGCTCGCCATAGACATTGATGGCACTGATAATAGCATCGCCGACAAAATCCTTTGCCGGTGCGTCCATCGTTGCGGGAATATCGATGTAGAACCTATCTTCATCGATTTCTGTACGCCCATTTTGGTCGATACCAAAGAGGCGATGGAAGGCTTCAGTCAGGCCATCCAGCCGGTTGTTGGCGGCGTAACGGTATTGCAGCCATAGACCTACCCGTTTTTGCTCATCCAATGCATGGAGAAAGCCTGCCATAAATTGGTTGTGGTAATAGTCGAGTTGGTATTCCGGTGTGTTGGCCCAAACGCTGCCAACAGTGGCGCTGGCAAAGAGGTCGCTTTGTCCAGCGTTGAGTGACAAGGGATCTTGCAAGATGGGGGTAAGCCCAGTGATTTGCAGCGGCGCCTGACTTTGGACAATCAGCGGTCCGAAGCTCGGTGGCGTACTGTCTTCTGCCTGTCCAATATGAGAGAACAACAGTAAACATAAACAAACAGCGCGAAATATTGCCATGGTTCACCTCTCTTACCCTGCTTTATTCGTGTTGTAGAGCCGTTATCCGGCCTCAATGTGCAGGGGTAGCCAGCGTGGCACCTCTCTTTCCAACCAGAAATCCGGTTGCTTCAAGGTGCCTGAGATAAATCCAACATGACCGCCATAATCGGTCAGGTGATACTCGATATTTTCCGGCAGCGGCGCATTAGGGATCACCGCCTCGGTCATAAAGGGATCATCTTTAGCATGGATCACTTTTAATGGCGTCGCAATATCTTGCAACACATCTAAGCCACTGCATTGTCGGTAATAATCTTCTGCATCCCCAAAACCATGGAGGGGAGCGGTGACAGTTTGGTCAAACTGGTACAAGGTCGATATATCGATAGTGTCACCGCTTTTCCAATGGCCAATTTGTGGGTGGCGCGCCAACTTGTTATGGAGGGTGCGGTTCATTGAACGTAACAGGTAAGCCTGATAGATCTTAGAGACCCCCTGGTTAATACGCTGCGAACAGGCCGCCAGATTGAGGGGAGGGCTAATTGCACATCCAGCCCGGATGATGGGGTCACTTCGGTATGACGAAAGATACCTGACCAGCATATTGCCACCAAGAGAGACGCCAACTGCGGCTTTGGGATTGTCTGGAAAGCGTGCTTGCAAGTGTTCGAGAAAAAAGCGGGCGTCGCTGGTTTCACCTGAGTGGTAACTGCGTGGCAACCTGTTCAGTGCGCCGCTGCAGCCGCGAAAGTGCATGAGTACGCCCAGCCATCCCTGCTGTTTAAAAGCATTAAGCAGTCCATTGGCATACGGGCTGTAAAAACAGCCGGCCAGGCCGTGAAACAAGACCACAACCGGCTTGTTGCCCGCCTGTGACGGTGGCTCTGTCCAACTGATATCCAGAAAATCACCATCCGGCGTGGCAAGACGCTCCCACACTGGCTCAAACACCGCTTTTCTGCGCAGAAAACGGGGCAACAGGGTCTGGATGTGCGGGTTTTTACCGCCTTTCAGTGGAACAAAGGGGAGTGATTCAGTAACCATCTTTTTCTCTTACAAGGTAAATTCGGTGATAGGCGGATTGGCAAGTAACCGTGCCAGTTTTTCATACGGCTCTACCAAAGAGCCAGTTTTATTTGAAATGGGACAGCTGTGTGTAGGCTATGGTGTCCGGGCCGGAGCAGGTAGCGGAGTTGGGTGGTATTCAATCGCCTGATGGGCACATTGACAGCATCTTTCCTGATCTTTATCTGGGTAGGACATTAATGCACCGCCTTTTCTCGGTAAGGATGAGGCAGGTAAACACATTAAGCCCAGGTTGTGCTTTATGACGGGCAGGTGTGAAGCCCTTTCATCAGTGTTGGATAGAGATGACGTCCGTCGCCTTCCAATTGGGAGCAATACGCAGCTAGCGCCGAGGAAGTGTGTTCTTCCCAGGGAAGCTGGTTGACACAGGTGATCAGCGTCTGCTGCTGGAATTTTTCCAGTGTCAGCTCATAGTTGAGCATTTTCTGGTAGGCGCCCCGTGAAAGCTGGGGTTTGAGTTCCCGCCGCATCAGGCGGTAGCGGCTGATCAGGGTTTCTGATTGCACCAGCGAATGGCGCAGTGCAGACAGGGAGGGCGCAGAAAGGGTGAAGCCGGCATCTTCCAGCCAGGCCAGCAAAAGGGCAAGGTTTACACTGCCTTTGCATTGGTCCTGCAGTTTCAGGCAGGCATGCTTAACCTCTTGTTGCCCATAGTGATGCAGACAGAATTGCCACAGCCCATCGGCCGTGGCTTTTTGTTTCAGCGGCTTTGAAACGCCGCCTCCATTTGCTCCAGTTGTTCCTGAAGATCCATCCATTCCAGTTCAACCTCTTCAAGCGATGATTTCGCCGCTGCCTGCTCTCGCAGCAATTCAGTGAGCTTCTCTTTGTTGGACGCGTCATAAAGAGAAGGTTCTGCCAATTGAGATTCAATGTCTGCAATTTTGACAGAAAATTTTTCAAGTTGTGTATCCAGCGTGTCAATTTTTTTACGAATTGGTGCAGTCTGACGGCGGAATTCGGCTTCCTGACGTTTTTGCTCTTTACGAGCCGCCTGTGTATTTGCCCCTGTGGGTTTGGGGTTTTCTGCTTGCTCCTGACGGCGCTCTGAACGTTGCAGGTCACTCAGCCACTGGTGATAGTCATTCAGATCACCATTGAACGGCTCCACTTTACGATCGTGCACCAGATACAAATCATCAGTGGTGGCGCGCAGCAAGTAACGGTCGTGGCTGACAATCACCATTGCGCCTTCAAAAGACTGCAATGCCATGGTCAGTGCGGCGCGCATGTCGAGATCCAGGTGGTTGGTCGGCTCGTCGAGCAGCAGCAGGTTGGGCTTTTGCCATACGATCAGTGCCAGCACCAGCCGCGCTTTTTCGCCGCCGGAGAAAGGTGCAATCACGTCCAGTGCCTTGTCGCCATGGAAACCGAAACTGCCGAGGTAGTCACGAAGCTGTTGTTCGGTGGCTTCCGGTGCCAGCCGCATCAGGTGCTGCAGGGCGGTTTCGTCATCACGCAGGGTCTCCAGCTGGTGCTGGGCGAAATACCCGATTTTCACCCCTTGGGAGTAGCGTAGCTCTCCGGCTTTTGGCGGTACGGTTCCGGAAAGCAGCTTGATAAGTGTTGATTTACCTGCGCCGTTGCGTCCCAGCAGGCCAATGCGGCTGCCGGGCACCAGATTCAGGAAGATTTTTTCCAGAATCAAGGTATCACCGTACCCCGCGCAGACATCTTCCATCATCAGGATAGGATTTGGCAGTGCGGACGGTTCGCGGAATTCAAAGCTGAATGGGTTGTCGAACTGCGCGGGCAGCACCTTTTCCATCCGTTCGAGCGCTTTAATACGGCTTTGTGCCTGACGTGCTTTACTGGCTTTATAGCGAAAGCGGTCGATGTAGGACTGCATGTGTGCCATCTGCTTTTGCTGCTTCTGGTACATCGCCTGTTGCAAAATGAGCTTTTCTGCACGCATGGTTTCGAACGCCGAATAGTTGCCGGTGTATTCGTTCAGCTGTTCATTTTCGATGTGGATGATCCGGTTGACCACAGGGTCGAGGAAATCACGGTCATGGGAAATCAGCACCAGGGTGCCGCGGTAGTTTTGCAGCCATTTTTCAAGCCACATGACAGCATCCAAATCCAGGTGGTTGGTCGGTTCGTCAAGCAGTAGCAGGTCTGAGCGGCAGATCAGCGCCTGGGCGAGGTTCAGGCGCATACGCCAGCCGCCGGAGAACTGGGTCAGGTTCCAGCGCATTTGCTCCTGACTGAACCCCAGACCGTCGAGCAACTCTGCCGCGCGGGCGTGGATGCTGTACCCCCCCACTGCATCAATTTTGTCATGCAGGGTGGCCACTTTATGGCCATCATCAGTGGCTTCGGCAGCGCGCAATGCCTGCTCTAACGCGCGGTATTCACGGTCACCATCAATGACATACTCGATGGCTTCACGTTCAAGTGCCGGGGTTTCCTGAGCAACCCATGCCATTTGCCAGCCACTGGGGAGATTACAGCTGCCAGCATCTAGGGACAATTCGCCTTTCAATAACGCGAACAGGGAGGATTTACCGCAGCCATTTTTACCGACCAGACCGACTTTATCTCCGGGGTGAATGGTTGCAGATGCCTGGTTAAGCAGCGGTTTGCCGCCACGAAGTAGCTGAATATCAGAAATAGTGATCATGACTCTGGGCGGCTCCGGCCGCAGGATTGGGTGTCGAAAAAATCTGGCGCATTTATATCACAGGCCAGACGTTTCCTTAAGTCAATGGCAGTCAAAGAGGGGACCACGATGAAAAAAAAGGCGATTTACCGTATGGTGGAGGGTAGGCACCGAGCATCACAGATTGGTCAGTTTTGTGTCATGATAAAAGAGTATAAAACGACGACGTTATTGCCTTTTTTCACGGCTAAACGGTCACAGCTAAAAGGATTTTTGCTGCGAAATGGATACCCTTACAACATCTTTGTTCAAACCAAAAGTATTGGTGGTCTTTGCTCACCCGGATCCGTACGAATCAGTGGCGAACAAGCGGATGGTTGAAGCCGCCGGTCAGCTTGAACATGTCAAGGTACATGACCTTTATGCCGCCTATCCGGACTTTATTATTGATGTCCACCATGAGCGTGAACTGTTGCTCGGACACGATGTGATTGTATTCCAGCACCCGTTGCAGATGTACTCCTGTCCCTCATTGCTTAAAGAGTGGATTGATGTGGTGCTGGGCAAAGGGTTTGCCCATGGTGGTGGTAACGCACTGGCAGGCAAAACCTGCCGCTTTGCTGTCACCACCGGCGGGGCGGCCGAAGCTTTCAGTCAGACTGGTTATAACAAATACAGTATGGACGAGTTACTTCAGCCGTTTGAACTGACCGCACTCCTGTGCCAGATGCGTTGGGTTGCCCCTCTGGTGCTCCACTGGGCGCGTCGGGTGAGTGATGAAGACAGGGAAGCACATGCTGAGCTGTATGTGGACTGGCTTTGTAATCCGGTGCCGGAGGTGGTGTGATGGAGTATAACTATCTCACGGATGCCCTTATCTTCCTTGCTGCTGCGGTGGTGGCCGTGCCTCTGGCCCAGCGTCTGGGAATGGGGTCGGTGCTGGGGTATCTGATTGCTGGGGTGGTGATAGGCCCTTGGGGATTGGGCCTTATCACCGATGTAGAAGCCATTCTGCATTTTGCTGAGCTCGGTGTTGTACTGCTGCTGTTTTTGATTGGTCTTGAACTTAACCCGAAAAAGCTTATCCAGATGCGCCGGCCGATCCTTGGCCTTGGTGGTTCTCAGGTGTTTATCAGCACCTTGGTGATTGCCCTTATCGCCTATTTCTGGGATGTCGGGCGAGTCGATGCGCTGGTGGTGGGCATGGGATTGGCGTTGTCCTCCACGGCCATTGCGATGCGGATTATCGAAGAGCAGAGACTGATGCGCACTGAGTCGGGCCAATCTGGCTTTGCGGTGCTGCTGTTTCAGGATATCGCCGTGATCCCCATGCTGGCGGTGTTGCCGGCGATGGCTGGTGGTGCCGCCGGTACCTGGCTGGATGTGGTGATCATGCTGGGAGCGATACTGGCGCTGCTGGTTGGTGGTCATTACCTGCTGCGGCCACTCCTTCGCTGGGTCGTGCTTAGCCGGGTCAAAGAAATGTTTACCGTGACCGCCCTGCTGTTGGTGATAGGCATTGCCCTTGGTATGCAATCTCTGGGGCTGTCGATGGCGTTGGGGACCTTTCTGGCGGGTGTACTGCTGGCGGAAAGTGAATATCGCCATGAGCTGGAAATTGCTATCGAACCGTTCAAAGGCCTGCTGCTTGGCCTCTTTTTTATCGCGGTTGGCATGGCTGTGGATCTGAGTTTGCTGTTGCAGTATCCGGTGGAAATTATATCTGCAGTGGTGGCCTTAGTTGGTGTGAAAGCCGCGATCATTTATGGACTGGTCCGTCTTTTTGGGGGTAGCGCAAAATCGCGTAGCCAGGTCGCCTTGTTGCTCAGTCAGGGCGGGGAGTTTGCCTTTGTGCTGTTTACTGCCGCGCGCAGTGAGAACCTGTTAAATCCTGATTTGAATGCTTTCCTGCTAGTGGTGGTGAGCCTTTCAATGATGACTACGCCGGTGTTGCTGATGTTGCAAGCCAAATGGTTTGCCCGCACCATCAATGCCGAATCAGCCATGCCGCCGGAAGCGCAGCCGTTTGACGATGATGGCGCCCGTGTGATCATTACCGGGTTTGGCCGTTTTGGTCAGGTGGTAGGACGTTTACTGTTTGCCAATAAAATCAAACTGACTATCTTGGAGCGCGATCCCTCACAAATCGCACTGTTGCGGCAGTTTGGCTATAAGGTGTATTACGGTGATGCCACCCAGCTTGATTTATTAAGGGCGGCAGGCGCGGCGACAGCAGAAGCGATCATTGTTTGTGCGGACTCACCGGAAGAGGTGATGGAAATTGTGCACCTTTGCCAGCAGCACTTTCCGAATCTCAAGGTACTTGCCCGCGCACGCAGTCGGGTAGAAGCGAACCAGTTGCTGGGGCACAATGTAGAAGGTTTTTCCCGGGAGACATTTCTAAGTGCATTGGATCTGGGCAAACAAACACTGATCGCCTTGGGAATGCACCCGTATAAAGCCAAACGCGCAGAAGCGTTTTTCCGAAAGCTTGATGAGATGCACCTGAATGAAATGCAGCCTCATCATAGCGAAGATGTGACGGCAGCATCGCGGACTAAAGAAGCCCGGCTGGAACTTGAAGAACTGTTTGACCTTGAAATGAAAGGCGACACAGAGCGTCACCAGAGCTGGAACCGCGAATAACGATTACCTATAAAACAACCAATTAAAACAACAATAAAACCAGGCAAGGAAGGTTATGGTCAAGAAACGATTTATTGCCGGCGCAACGTGTCCTTCATGCAAAGAGAGCGACACCCTGCGCTGGTGGAAGGAACACCACGTAGAAGTGGTGGAGTGCGTGAAATGCGGTCATACCGACCGCCGTTCGCCAGTCTCATCGGAAGAGACGGCGTCAACAGCCCAACAGCAAGACACACAGATAATAGGGATATTTAAACCGCAGTAATAGTCGCCAGCCCAAAGTTTCTGTATCATCGGCGCCGAAATGAGCAGGTGTCGCTGGCAAAAACGCTGGGTCGGCACCCTGAACCGCTTCCGGAGTTAAGATGAAAATCACTAAAGACGTGGTAGTAAGCATTGCTTACCAAGTGAAAAATGAAGACGGCATTGTGGTTGATGAGTCAACCAAAGAGATGCCATTGCAATACCTGCAAGGTCACAACAACCTGATCGTAGGACTGGAAAATGCACTGGAAGGCCGTGAAGCTGGCGATACCTTCGAAGTGACAGTGGCGCCGGAAGACGCGTATGGCGAATATCTGGATGCCATGGTTCAACGTGTTCCTGCGGACGTGTTCCAGGGCGTTGATGAGATTGTGGTCGGTATGCGCTTCCTGGCGGAAACTGACCAGGGCCAAATCCCGGTAGAAGTGACCGAAGTGGATGGCGACGAAGTCGTGGTTGACGGTAACCACATGCTGGCGGGCCAGACGCTGACGTTCAATGTGGAAGTGGTTGATGTGCGTGCGGCGACGGAAGAAGAAATTGCCCATGGTCACATTCACCAGTCTGGCGGCTGTTGCGGCGGTCACGACCATGACCACGAAGGTGGTTGCTGTGGCGGCGAAGACAAAGGCGATGACCACCAATGCTGTGGCGGTGGTGGCTGCGGCTCTCACTAAGCTTAGGTATCATAAAAAAGCGCCAGAGGGTTCCCCCTCTGGCGCTTTTGTTTTTTTATTCAGTACAAAGGACGCCAGTGTTAAGGCTGGCTGCAGCTCAGTAGTGTGGCGGCGGCGTCTCTTCTGACATGCTGGCAATATTAGCTGGCTCCATAGCTTTAAGCTTGGTCACCAGAAAGGCAATCTGGGTGCCCATCTTGTCAAGGGTTCTTTGCTGCTGGGTCAGGGCGTCGTTCAGCTCTTCAATAGTTTGTTCCTGAAATGCCTGCTTGATTTCCAGATCGTCAATTTGTTTCTGCAGAAGTTGTTCTGTTTCAGTCATGCGGGTTTCTCTGTTACTCGGCTATCCAGGCCTGGGCAATACCGGCAGAAGAGCCGGAAATCACGCGGCCGGTGGGATCAATCGCCACATCATACACCACCGCGCTGGGAGGGCGGGTATTTTGTTGTTCCCGGGCCAACCAGCGGCCGAGGTTGTCTCCACTTTCGGTATCCCAATACTCGACGCGCCTGCCAGGTGTGCCGGTTACGAGTTTACTGCCATCATCAGAAAAACGGGCAGTGGAAAAGTTAGGGTGGCGATGGAACATGTTGAGCTCACTTTTGGGCTCACCAGTGGACAAATCCCAGATGATGGCGGTGTCATCGCCGTCTGCAGAGAATGCATACTTGCCGGTGCGGTGAAGCGCGACACGGGTAATGCGGTGAGCGTGGGGAAACGTGTTGAGAATCTGCCCGGTCTCGGTGCTCCAGAAAAAGGCATTGT
This sequence comes from Grimontia sp. THUN1695, assembly GCF_059704325.2. NCBI lineage: Bacteria > Pseudomonadati > Pseudomonadota > Gammaproteobacteria > Vibrionales > Vibrionaceae > Grimontia > Grimontia sp. THUN1695. The sequence goes on from NZ_AP046577.1 coordinate 3,257,474, forward strand.
GGTCATTGCCACCAGAAAGGGCAAACTTGCCATTGGGGGAAAGGGAAACACTGTTCACTTTATCCCGGTGGGCAAGGAACTCCAGCCGCCTTCCTGTGCCTAAGTCCACGAATAGGGCTTTGCCGTTAGAGAGGGCAAGCAGCACTTTCTGGCCATTATTGCTGATGCTCACCTCGCGGATAATGCCGTCAGATATTGACCAGAGTCCTTCGGCTTGTCCCCATGCCAAGTCCCACACAGCAAAATTTTGTGAGGTGGCGGTAATGGCATAACGGTTGTTGTCAGAAATGTGGCTGGCGATGACGGTGTTTTTATCCGGGTCCTGATCACCGAACTCGGCCAGCTTTTTGTTTTGCACCAAATCCCACAAATCAATGCCACGTGATGTTGAGGCGATAAGGGCAAAACGCCCGTCGCGGCTGAGGCTAAAACGGGTGACACCGTCAGGATCCAGCGCCCATCGCTGGGCTTCATCGGTGGAATGAAAGCATCCAGAAAGTGCTAACAGTGTCAGAAATAAGCAAAATGTGCGGACGAATTGTCGCATAGCCCTTGTGTTCCTTATCTTGGACCCCTATAACGTCGAGTATATTGATCGTTTTGGGCTTTCGCACCGTTGTCGCGTAAGCGAATAGAAGAAATGTGGGTTTATACCAACGGAGTCACTCATGAAATCAGTTTTTAAAATGTCGCTGCTGGCTGCCACTGTTGCACTTGCAGTCGGTTGTCAGGAAGAAGCGAAAGAGGAAACGGCGAAAGTAGAAGCGCCTGTGGCTGCTGAAACCGTGACATTCGCAACCGAAGACGACAAAGCGGCATACGCGATTGGTGCGTCTTTGGCGCAGTACCTGAAAGCCAATCTGGAACAGCAGCAAGAGCTGGGTCTGTCACTGAGCAACGATTTGGTGTTGCAAGGTGTGCAGGATGCATTTGCCGACAAATCCAAACTAAACGAAGAAGAAGCACAACAGGCACTGCAGGCGCTGGACCAACGTGTTGCCCAGCTGGCGCAGGAAAAAGCACAGGAGAAAGCCGCGACTGCCGTGAAAGCCGGTGAAGAATTCCGTGCACAGTTTGCGAAGACCGAAGGCGTAAACACTACCGATTCTGGTCTGATGTATCTGGTCGAGAAAATGGGTGAAGGTGAAAAGCCTGCGGCAGAAGATACGGTTGTGGTGCACTACAAAGGGACCCTGATTGATGGTACCCAATTTGACAGTTCCTACGATCGTAACCAACCAGCCACTTTCCCGTTGAACCGTGTGATCCCGGGCTGGACTGAAGGGGTTCAACTGATGCCTGTCGGTTCTAAGTTCAAGTTTGTTATTCCGCCTGAGCTGGCATACGGTACGCAGGACACACCGGCTATCCCTGCCAATTCGACACTGGTCTTCGAAGTTGAACTGCTTGAAATTAAAGATAAGGGAGACAAAGGCGACAAAGACAACGCGGAAGGGTAATCCCAACGCTGCGCCTTTTCGGGCTATAAAAAACCCCTGGCTTTTTGCCGGGGGTTTTTGCGTCTTTTTGAAGCGAGTCTGTTAAACTTATTGCTAGATTTTAAAGTTTGCAGCTTTCGTTTATCTTTGCCCGCGGTAAACGAAATCCAATAATAAGGAAGATAAGCCAGTGGTATCGACAGACAGCTTTGGTGCGGACGTGATCGTCGAGAGTGACGTTATCGAGAGTAATCCTTTCACAGACACGGACCGCGTTATCCTGAAATCTTATGAAGCCGTGGTTGATGGTCTGGCGGCCTTGATTGGTCAGCACTGTGAAATCGTGTTGCACTCGCTGGAAGATCTGAATACCTCCGCGATCAAAATTGCCAATGGCGAAAACACAGGCCGTCAGGTCGGCTCGCCGATCACGGATTTGGCGCTGCGTATGCTGCGTGATATTGAAGGCTCTGAACGTAACTTTTCCCGCGCTTACTTTACCCGTGCCAAGGGCAACACCCTGATGAAATCCATTACGGTGGCTATCCGCAATGCGGATAATCGTGTGATTGGCCTATTGTGTATTAACATCAACCTGGATGCACCGTTTTCCCAGGTCTTGCAGGCGTTTATGCCAACGGATGAAGCCCGGCAGGCGGTGTCTAGCGTTAACTTCGCCAGCGATGTGGATGAATTGGTAGACCAAACGGTAGAACGCACGATTGAAGAAATCAATGCAGATAAGTCGGTCTCGAACAACACCAAGAACCGCCAGATCGTGATGGAGCTTTTTGATAAGGGTATTTTCGATATCAAAGATGCCATCAACCGGGTGGCGGACCGCCTCAATATCTCCAAGCACACGGTGTATCTCTATATCCGCCAGCGTAAAGGTGAGGACGGCGAAAAATGAGTCTGACATATGTGTTGGTGGTGAATGGCCCGGTTTACGGACGCCAGTCATCACGGACCGCGTACCGTTTTGCCAGGGCACTGATTGGAAAAGGACACACGTTAACTCGTGTGTTTTTCTATCAGGACGGTGTGTCAAATGCCTCGTCCCTGACCGTGCCTGCCAATGATGAATTTGATTTGGTCGCCGCGTGGCAATCCCTTGCCCATGAGCACGGTGTTGAGCTGGAAACCTGCGTCGCCGCTGCGCTGCGCCGTGGGCAAGTCAGTGAGGATGAAGCCAGCCAGCATGGGCTGCAGTCGTCAAATATGGCTGAGGGTTTTTCTCAGGCGGGCCTTGGCGCACTTTCTGAAGCGCTGTTGACCGCCGATCGCGTTATCCAGTTTTAGGAGGGGATATGAAAAAACTGGGGTTTGTTTTTTCCTCCGCGCCTCATGGCTGCGCGTCTGGACGAGAAGGGTTGGATGCGGTCCTGGCAACCTCCAATTACAGCGAAGACTTGGTGCTCTATTTTGTCGGCGATGGCGTGATGCAACTGCTTGCTGACCAGCAGCCTGGTGACATCCTTTGTCGTGACTATATTTCCACCTTCAAAATGTTGTCCCTTTGTGATGTGGAAGAGATCTACGTTTGTGCCGAGTCGCTCAAAGAACGTGGTCTGGACGCACTGCCACTGATTGTTGAGGCTGAAAAAGTGTCGCCACAAGCGATAGCGGCTTCCCTCAGCCAGTGTGCTAAGGTGCTTCAATTTTAAGGATTGGCCATGCTTCATATTGTAAAAAATTCACCGTATTCCTCCTCAGCTCTGGAGCATTGTCTGCGATATTCGGAAAAACACAGTGAGATCCTGTTGCTGGAAGATGCCGTTATCGCAGCCGTTTGTGGCGGAGAGTGGCAAGAGCGCCTGATTTCGTCCGGACGCCGTATTTATGTACTGAAAGAGGACCTCGTAGCCCGTGGGATCGGATCGCAGATCGCGTCACAATTTGAACTTGTTGATATGGAAGGGTTTGTTGAGCTTACCGTCCGGAATGTCACGCAAATGACATGGTGAAAAGGCCTGTTTTCGACTAGCGTAAAGGCTTGGGAATGCGGCGGTTATAAAACGTTCAGGGGAAAGATCGTTGTATAAATCTTGACACCCAAATTGACGACATCTAAAATTTCGCGTCCCTACTTTTGTGGGGCATAGATTTTTCACACTTATACGTAAGTAATATCAGGAGCTATTTAATGGCAACTATTAACCAGCTGGTACGCAAGCCACGCATGAAGCAAGTTGCAAAAAGCAACGTGCCTGCGCTGGAAGCGTGTCCGCAAAAACGTGGTGTATGTACTCGTGTTTACACCACTACGCCTAAAAAACCTAACTCGGCACTGCGTAAAGTTTGCCGTGTTCGCCTGACTAACGGTTATGAAGTGACTTCATACATCGGTGGTGAAGGTCACAACCTGCAAGAGCACAGCGTTGTTCTGATCCGTGGTGGTCGTGTTAAAGACCTTCCAGGTGTGCGTTACCACACTGTTCGTGGTGCACTTGACTGTGCAGGTGTTAATGACCGTAAACAAGGTCGTTCTAAGTACGGTGTGAAGCGTCCTAAGTCTTAATGGAATCCGTTAAGTAAGGCCAAACACTAATTAATTTGTAATTTTGAAAAAACTGAAAAGTTTTGGATAAAACCTGAAGAAGACAACGGAGAATTTCCATGCCACGTCGTCGCGTAATTGGTCAGCGTAAAATCCTGCCGGATCCAAAGTTCGGATCAGAGCTGCTGGCAAAATTTGTAAACATCGTAATGGTTGACGGTAAAAAGTCGACTGCTGAAAAAATCGTTTATGGTGCACTGGACATTATGGCAGAGCGTTCTGGTAAAGAGCACCTGTCTGTGTTCGAGCAAGCTCTTGAAAACGTACGCCCTGCGGTAGAGGTTAAATCTCGCCGTGTTGGTGGTTCAACTTACCAAGTACCAGTAGAAGTGCGCCCTGTGCGTCGTAACGCGCTGGCAATGCGTTGGTTGGTTGAAGCTGCGCGTAAGCGTGGTGAAAAATCTATGGCTCAGCGTCTGGCTAACGAAATGCTGGATGCCTCTGAGAACAAAGGTACTGCCGTTAAGAAACGTGAAGACGTTCACCGTATGGCAGAGGCGAACAAAGCATTCGCTCATTACCGCTGGTAATGCCTTTTTGGGCGCGGCTCCGGTCGCGCCTAAACCACACTCTAAGGATACCCTTAGTAAGAGGATACTACTGTGGCTCGTAAAACCCCTATTGAGCGCTACCGTAACATCGGTATCTGTGCGCACGTAGACGCAGGTAAAACTACAACAACAGAGCGTATCCTGTTTTATACCGGTCTTTCCCACAAAATTGGTGAAGTGCACGATGGTGCGGCAACCATGGACTGGATGGAGCAGGAGCAAGAGCGTGGTATCACCATCACCTCTGCTGCGACTACAACTTTCTGGCGCGGTATGGATGCACAATTCCCTGAGCACCGCATCAACATCATTGATACCCCAGGACACGTTGATTTTACCATTGAGGTAGAGCGTTCTCTGCGCGTATTGGATGGTGCCGTAGTTGTATTCTGTGGTTCTTCCGGTGTTGAACCTCAGTCTGAGACCGTTTGGCGCCAGGCTGACAAATATGAAGTTCCCCGTATCGTGTTCGTCAACAAGATGGACCGTGCAGGTGCAGATTTCCTGCGTGTGGTTGAACAAATTAAAGTTCGACTGGGCGCAACCCCAGTGCCTATTCACCTGAATATCGGTGCTGAAGAAAACTTCCGCGGTGTTATCGACCTTATCAAGATGAAGGCGATTAACTGGAGCGAAGCTGACCAGGGCATGAGCTTCACCTATGAAGACATCCCGGCAGACATGCAAGAGCTGGCTGAAGAGTGGCACCAGAATCTGGTAGAAGCCGCAGCTGAGGCAAATGAAGAGCTGATGGACAAGTACCTCGAAGGTGTCGAACTGACCGAAGCCGAAATCAAGCAAGCTCTGCGTGAACGTACACTGAATAACGAAATCGTACTGGCGACCTGTGGGTCAGCATTTAAGAACAAAGGTGTGCAGGCGGTACTGGATGCGGTGATTGAGTTCCTTCCTTCCCCTGTTGATGTGAAAGCGATCAAAGGTGAAGACGAAGACGGTAACGAGATCGAACGTCATTCTGATGACAACGAACCGTTTTCAGCGCTGGCATTCAAAATTGCTACCGACCCATTCGTGGGTAGCCTGACATTCCTGCGTGTTTACTCAGGCGTGGTGAACACGGGCGATACTGTATACAACTCAGTGAAGCAAAAGCGTGAGCGCTTTGGCCGAATCGTACAGATGCATGCGAACAAGCGTGAAGAAATCAAAGAGATTCGTGCCGGTGATATCGCTGCGGCCATTGGTCTGAAAGATGTCACAACCGGGGACACCCTGTGTGCACAAGACGCTAAGGTGATTCTTGAGCGTATGGATTTCCCTGAGCCGGTCATTCAGATCGCCGTAGAGCCACGCTCTAAAGCTGACCAGGAAAAAATGGGTATTGCGCTGGGTAAACTGGCAGCAGAAGATCCATCATTCCGCGTTGAAACTGATGATGAGTCAGGCCAGACCCTGATTTCCGGCATGGGCGAGCTTCACCTCGACATCATCGTAGACCGTATGCGTCGTGAGTTCAGCGTTGAATGTAATGTAGGTAAGCCACAAGTGGCGTACCGTGAAACCATCCGTGGTAAGACTGAAGTCGAAGGCAAGTTTATCAAACAGTCTGGTGGCCGTGGTCAGTACGGTCATGTATGGCTGAAACTGGAGCCATCTGAACCAGGTGAAGGCTTTGTTTTCGTAGATGAAATCGTTGGTGGTGTGGTGCCGAAGGAATACATCGGTGCTGTCAGCAAGGGCGTTGAAGAACAAATGAGTAGCGGTGTATTGGCTGGCTACCCAGTGCTTGATGTAAAAGCGACCTTGTTTGATGGCTCTTACCACGATGTTGACTCCAACGAAATGGCGTTTAAGATCGCTGCATCGATGGCGTTCAAGAAAGGTGCGCTTGAAGCACAACCTGTCATTCTTGAGCCCATGATGAAAGTGGAAGTCACCACGCCAGAAGACTGGATGGGTGACGTAGTCGGTGATCTAAACCGTCGCCGTGGTCTGATTGGTGGTATGGATGAAGGTCCAGCCGGCTTGAAGATCATCCGCGCACAGGTCCCACTGGCTGAGATGTTTGGTTACGCAACTGACTTGCGTTCAGCGACTCAGGGCCGCGCATCTTACTCTATGGAGTTCAGTGAATACGCTGAAGTTCCAAAGAACATCGCTGATTCAATCATCGCAGAGCGTTCTTGATTGATAGGCGGTTTTAATGCTGGCATTATTGGCCCGCATTGATAAAAACTTCTGATCGCACTTACGACGGTGAGTGCGGCTCACAACTAGGAAGGAACACGATCGTGTCTAAAGAAAAATTTGAACGTACGAAACCGCACGTTAACGTTGGTACTATCGGCCACGTTGACCACGGTAAAACTACTCTGACCGCAGCAATCTGTACTGTACTGGCGAAAAACTACGGCGGTGCAGCGCGTGACTTCGCATCTATCGACAACGCACCAGAAGAGCGTGAGCGTGGTATTACTATCTCTACTTCACACGTAGAGTACGATACTCCTTCACGTCACTACGCGCACGTAGACTGCCCAGGACACGCTGACTATGTGAAAAACATGATCACCGGTGCTGCGCAAATGGACGGTGGTATCCTGGTTGTTGCGGCAACTGACGGTCCAATGCCACAAACTCGTGAGCACATCCTGCTGGGTCGCCAGGTAGGTATTCCATACATCCTTGTTTTCATGAACAAGTGTGACATGGTTGACGACGAAGAGCTGCTGGAACTGGTAGAGATGGAAGTGCGTGAGCTGCTGTCTGAGTACGACTTCCCAGGCGACGACTGCCCAGTTATTCGCGGTTCTGCACTGGGTGCACTGAACGGTGAAGCTGAGTGGGAAGCGAAGATCATCGAACTGGCAGAAGCGCTGGATTCTTACATTCCAGAGCCAGAGCGTGCGATCGACAAGCCATTCATCCTGCCAATCGAAGACGTATTCTCAATCCAAGGCCGTGGTACAGTTGTAACCGGTCGTGTTGAGCAAGGTGTTATCACTGTCGGTGACGAAGTTGAAATCATTGGTATTCGTGAGACCACCAAGACCACTTGTACCGGTGTTGAAATGTTCCGTAAGCTTCTGGACGAAGGCCGTGCAGGTGAGAACGTAGGTGTTCTGCTGCGTGGTACCAAGCGTGACGAAGTTGAGCGTGGTCAAGTACTGGCGAAACCAGGTTCTATCACTCCTCACACCAAGTTCGAATCAGAAGTATACGTTCTGTCTAAAGACGAAGGCGGCCGTCATACTCCGTTCTTCAAAGGCTACCGTCCACAGTTCTACTTCCGTACAACTGACGTGACCGGTACTATCGAACTGCCAGAAGGCGTTGAGATGGTAATGCCAGGCGACAACATCAAGATGATCGTTGAGCTGATCGCGCCAATCGCAATGGACGAAGGTCTGCGCTTCGCAATCCGTGAAGGTGGCCGTACCGTTGGTGCAGGTGTTGTTGCTAAGATCATCGCTTAATTTTAGCGTTGACAGCACAATGTCAGAGAAAGGACGCTTCGGCGTCCTTTTTTACGTTTAGAGCGGTGAAAACACCATTCCTTTTAATTGCCTTTTCCCGTTCAGAAAAAGAACATTAATTGGACAAATTGATTAGAAATACGAACCATTATTGTTTATATTTATTGTTAGATTCATGTTACGAGAAAAACAAAATGTATGTTTGCCTTTGCCATGGAATTTCTGACAAAGTGATCAAGAAGCTTGCTTACGAACAGGGTGTGACTGATATTCGTGGAATTCGTAAGATGACCCCATTGGGCTCACAGTGTGGTAAATGCATTCGTCCAACTAAAGAGCTTTTGCAAGAAGCCACAGCCAATTCACTGTATAAGCAGGCATGCTGAATTTGTAACACGTATTTAGCATTGACAGGCCGCTGCGCGGTTCTATTTTTAATAGATGCCGAGTAAAGGAGTGCGCCTGATGAAAGCCGATCTTAAAATCATCCAACATCTCAACAACATTCTCGCCAACGAACTGATTGCCATTAATCAGTATTTCCTGCATGCCCGTATGTATAAAGATTGGGGCTTAAGCGTCATTGCAGAGAAAGAGTATCAAGAGTCAATCGATGAGATGAAACATGCGGATGACTTGATTGAACGTATCCTTTTTTTAGAGGGGGTCCCAAATTTACAGGATTTGGGAAAGTTACGTATTGGAGAAGACACACAAGAAATGCTTGAGTGTGATTTGGCGTTAGAGATGGATGCTATCCCCGATCTGCGTGATGCCATCGAATATGCTGAAAGTGTACGTGACTATGTATCGCGTGATCTGTTTCAGGACATTCTTGAAGATGAAGAAGAGCACGTAGATTGGCTTGAAACTCAACTTGGCCTTATTGAAAAAGTCGGCATTCAAAATTACAACCAGGCGCAAATCATAGAGTGTGACGATACCTGATCCCCGTGTGGAAAGAAAATGGGGTGGATCTATAGCTGTTCACTAACGCACTACCCACTGCGTGGTAGTTCCCTGATTATTTTTTAAACCACACTTGCAAACGGATTTGTGATCTGTATAATGCCCCGCACTGCCGAAACAATTCGTTTCACATGCGCAGTTGTGAACCAATGAGCACAGGAGGAAGACCCATCGCTATAGACATTGTCTGATGAGGTCGGTAATGTACACTCCGCTTATGTTCGCAGTCATATAAAATGACTGACAATGTATCAGATCTTGATACTACGGTTTCACATAAATCAATCGGCATTCCCTTGTCTTGACAGGGCTGAGTGGCGATATTGTTTGTGTATTTTTTTAATTTGGAGCTCTGTCTAATGCAGAACCAACGTATCCGTATCCGCCTGAAGGCTTTCGATCACCGTTTGATCGACCAGTCTACCGCGGAAATCGTTGAAACCGCTAAGCGCACTGGTGCGCAGGTACGTGGTCCAATCCCACTGCCAACCCGTAAAGAGCGCTTCACCGTTCTTATCTCTCCGCACGTAAACAAAGATGCGCGTGATCAGTACGAAATCCGTACTCACAAGCGTCTGATCGACATCGTTGAACCAACAGATAAAACTGTTGATGCTCTGATGCGTCTTGACCTTGCTGCGGGCGTTGATGTTCAAATCAGCCTAGGTTAAGAGGGGAGTTAATAATGATTGGTCTAGTCGGTCGTAAAGTGGGCATGACTCGCATCTTCACTGAAGAAGGCGTTTCTATCCCTGTAACCGTTGTAGAAGTAGAAACTAACCGCGTTACTCAGGTACGTACTCCTGAAGTTGATGGTTACTCTGCTATCCAAGTAACTACAGGCGTTAAGAAAGCAAGCCGTATCACTAAGCCAGAAGCTGGTCACTTTGCGAAAGCAGGTGTTGAAGCTGGTCGCGGTCTGTGGGAATTCCGTCTGGAAAACGGCGAAGAATTCGAAGTAGGCGCTGAGCTGAATGTCGATCTGTTCGCTGACATCAAAAAAGTAGACGTTACTGGCACATCTAAAGGTAAAGGCTTCCAAGGCGCGGTTAAGCGTTGGAACTTCCGCACCCAAGATATGACCCACGGTAACTCTTTGTCTCACCGTGCTCCTGGTTCTATCGGTCAATGTCAGACTCCAGGTCGCGTATTCAAAGGCAAGAAAATGGCAGGTCACATGGGTGCTGAGCGTGTTACTACTCAGAACCTTGAGATCGTACGTGTTGACGCTGAGCGCAAACTGCTTCTTATCAAAGGTGCAGTACCAGGTGCGACTGGCAGCAACGTGATCGTTAAACCAGCCGTTAAAGCGTAACGTCGAGGAGATAGTAATGGAATTGGTAGTAAAAGGCGCTGATGCGCTAACTGTTTCCGAAACTACCTTCGGGCGTGAGTTCAACGAAGCTCTGGTTCACCAGGTAGTCGTTGCATACGCAGCTGGTGCCCGTCAAGGTACTCGTGCTCAGAAAACCCGTTCAGACGTATCAGGTGGCGGTGCTAAGCCATGGCGTCAGAAGGGTACTGGTCGCGCCCGTGCAGGTACAATCCGTAGCCCAATTTGGCGCTCGGGTGGTGTAACTTTCGCAGCTCGTCCACAGGACCACAGCCAGAAAGTTAACAAGAAAATGTACCGTGGTGCTCTGAAGAGCATTCTGTCTGAGCTGGTTCGTCAAGAGCGCCTGATCGTTGTTGATAACTTCTCAGTAGCAGCACCAAAAACTAAAGAGCTGATCGCTAAGCTGAAAGAGCTTGAGCTGACAGAAGCTCTGATCGTAACTGCAGAAGTTGATGAAAACCTGTTCCTAGCAGCGCGTAACCTGTACAAGGTTGACGTTCGTGACGCAGCAGGCATCGACCCAGTTAGCCTGATCGCTTTCGACAAAGTAGTTATGACTGCAGCTGCAGTTAAGCAAGTTGAGGAGATGCTGGGATGATCACTGAAGAGCGTATCCTGAAAGTTCTACGTGCTCCGCACATCTCTGAAAAAGCAACCATGGCTGCTGAAAACGCGAACACTATCGTTTTCAAAGTAGCGATGGATGCAACCAAGAAAGAGATCAAAGCGGCAGTTGAAAAACTGTTCGAAGTTGAAGTTAAGTCTGTAAATACTCTTATCACTAAGGGTAAGACCAAGCGTCAAGGTATGCGCCAAGGCCGTCGTTCTGACGTGAAAAAAGCGTACGTTATCTTGAAAGAAGGTCAAGACATCGACTTCGCTGGCGGCGCTGAGTAAGACGGAGGAGTAACAGAAAATGGCAATTGTTAAATGTAAGCCTACTTCACCGGGTCGTCGTCACGTTGTTAAAGTTGTTAACGCTGACCTGTACAAAGGTAAGCCTTACGCGCCGCTTCTGGAGAAAAACCAGAAGACGGGTGGCCGCAACAACAACGGTCGTATCACTGTACGTCACATCGGTGGTGGTCATAAGCAACACTACCGTGTAATTGACTTCAAACGTACTAAAGACGGCATCCCAGCGAAAGTTGAGCGTCTGGAATACGATCCAAACCGTAGCGCGAACATCGCACTGGTTCTGTACGCAGACGGCGAGCGTCGTTACATCATTGCACCTAAAGGTCTGAAAGCTGGTGACCAGATCCAATCTGGTTCAGATGCTGCGATCAAAGTAGGTAACGCCCTACCAATGCGCAACATCCCAGTCGGTTCTACAGTTCACAACGTTGAACTGAAGCCTGGCAAGGGTGCACAGCTGGCTCGTTCAGCAGGTGCATACGCACAAATAGTAGCTCGCGATGGCGCATATGTGACGATTCGTCTGCGTTCTGGTGAGATGCGTAAAGTTCTTTCTGAAGGTCGTGCGACCATTGGTGAAGTGGGTAACGCAGAACACATGCTGCGTGAACTGGGTAAAGCAGGTGCTACTCGCTGGAAGGGCGTCCGTCCAACAGTACGTGGTGTTGCAATGAACCCGGTAGATCACCCACACGGTGGTGGTGAAGGTCGTACTTCGGGCGGTCGTCACCCAGTATCTCCTTGGGGTATGCCAACTAAAGGCTTCAAGACCCGTAAGAACAAACGTACCGACAAGTACATCGTACGTCGTCGTAACAAGTAATTTATATCAGAGGATAAGCCATGCCACGTTCTCTCAAGAAAGGTCCTTTTATTGACCTGCACTTGCTGAAGAAGGTAGAGAAAGCGGTGGAAAGCGGTGACAAGAAGCCTGTTAAGACTTGGTCCCGTCGTTCAATGATCATCCCTCAGATGATCGGTTTGACCATCGCTGTCCATAATGGTCGTCAGCACGTACCTGTTTTCATCACTGATGAGATGATCGGTCACAAGCTGGGCGAATTTGCACCAACACGTACTTACCGCGGCCACGCTGCGGATAAGAAAGCTAAGAAGCGTTAAGGAGTTAAGATATGGAAGCTATTGCTAAACATCGCTTTGCTCGTATTTCGCCTCAGAAAGCACGTTTGGTAGCAGACCAAGTGCGCGGTAAAAACGTTGCACAAGCTATCGAGATCCTGACTTTCAGCGACAAAAAAGCTGCAACTTTGATCAAGAAAGTGCTGGAGTCTGCAATTGCAAACGCTGAGCATAACGAAGGCGCAGACATCGATGATCTGTCTGTCGCGAAAATCTTCGTTGACGAAGGCCCAGTCATGAAGCGCATCATGCCTCGTGCAAAAGGCCGTGCCGATCGCATCTTGAAGCGTTCTAGCCACATCACTGTTGTTGTAGCAGACCGCTAAGAGACGAGGAGAGAAAGCAATGGGTCAAAAAGTACATCCTAATGGTATTCGTCTTGGCATCTGTAAGCCATGGAATTCCACTTGGTTTGCTAACAGCCAAGATTTCGCTGATAACCTAGACGGCGACTTCAAGGTACGTCAGTTCTTGACTAAAGAACTGTCTAAAGCGTCTGTTTCTCGTATCGTTATCGAACGTCCTGCGAAGAGCATCCGTGTGACTATCCACACCGCTCGTCCAGGTGTTGTTATCGGTAAGAAAGGCGAAGACGTAGAAAAACTGCGCGCTCGCGTTGCACAACTGGCAGGTGTTCCTGCTCAAATCAACATCGCAGAAGTACGCAAGCCTGAGCTTGACGCACAACTGGTTGGTGACAGCATCGCGTCTCAGCTAGAGCGTCGTGTAATGTTCCGCCGTGCTATGAAGCGTGCGGTACAAAACGCAATGCGTCTGGGTGCCAAAGGTATCAAAGTGGAAGTAAGCGGCCGTCTTGGCGGTGCTGAAATTGCTCGTACCGAATGGTACCGTGAAGGTCGTGTGCCACTGCACACACTTCGTGCTGACATTGATTACGCAACTTCTTCGGCTCACACCACTTATGGTGTAATTGGTATCAAAGTTTGGATCTTCAAAGGCGAAGTTCTGGGCGGTATGCCAGTAGCAGAGCCTCAGGCTGAGAAGCCTAAGAAGCAGCGTAAAGGCCGTAAGTAAGGAGTCTATCGATGCTTCAACCAAAACGTACTAAGTTCCGCAAGACGCATAAGGGTCGTAACCGCGGTCTTGCTGCAGGTACTGACATAAGCTTCGGTACCTTCGGCCTGAAAGCTGTTGGTCGTGGTCGTATCACTGCACGTCAGATCGAAGCTGCACGTCGTGCTATGACTCGTCACATCAAGCGTCAGGGTCAAATCTGGATCCGTGTGTTCCCAGACAAGCCAATCACTACCAAACCACTGGAAGTTCGTCAGGGTAAAGGTAAGGGTTCTGTGAGCTACTGGGTTGCACAAATCCAACCAGGTAAAGTCCTGTACGAGATGGATGGTGTTTCTGAAAGCCTTGCTCGCGAAGCATTTGAGCTGGCTTCTCGTAAACTACCTATCAAAACCACTTTCGTAACTAAGGCGGTGATGTGATGAAAGCACAAGAACTTCGCGAAAAGAGCGTTGAGCAGCTGAATGAAGAACTGCTGGGTCTGCTGCGTGAGCAATTCAATCTGCGCATGCAAGCGGCTACTGGTCAACTTCAGCAAACTCACACTCTGAAGAACGTTCGTCGCGATATCGCACGTGTTAAAACCGTTCTGAACCAGAAGGGCAACGCATAATGAGCGACAAAATCCGTACTCAACAAGGTCGTGTAGTGAGCGACAAGATGGATAAATCTATCGTTGTTGCGATTGAGCGTTTTGTGAAACACCCAATCTACGGTAAGTTTGTTCGTCAGACTACTAAACTGCACGTTCACGATGAAAACAACGAGTGCGCAGAAGGCGATACCGTTGAAATCCGTGAGTGCCGTCCACTGTCGAAGACTAAGTCTCACACATTGGTACGCGTAGTTGAGAAAGCACGCCTGTAAGGTAGCTTTCCGGCGATAAAAACGAAGCGGCTCCTTTTCTGGGGCCGTTTATTTTTTATCTACCCATCTTCAAAAAATAGTGTTATTATTCGCCGCCCTTGTAATGAGGCAGCCCGACCCGAGATGGGTCTAGATGTAATAACAGCGGAGCACTAACAATGATCCAAATGCAAAGTATGCTGGATGCAGCCGATAATTCCGGCGCTCGCAGTGTAATGTGTATTAAGGTGCTGGGTGGTTCACACCGTCGCTACGCCCATATCGGCGATATCATCAAAGTTACCGTTAAAGATGCAATCCCACGCGGTAAAGTAAAAAAAGGTGATGTCCTGAAGGCGGTTGTAGTTCGCACCCGTAAAGGCGTTCGTCGTCCAGACGGCTCTGTCATTCGCTTCGACCGTAATGCTTGCGTACTGTTGAATAACAATACTGAGCAACCAATCGGTACTCGTATCTTTGGCCCTGTGACACGCGAACTTCGTGGCGATAAGTTCATGAAGATTGTGTCTCTGGCGCCAGAAGTTCTGTAAGGAGCGGTTAAAATGGCAGCTAAAATCCGTCGTAACGACGAAGTTATCCTTCTTGCTGGTAAAGACAAAGGCAAGAAAGGTAAAGTAACGAAGGTTCTGACCACCGGTAAAGTTATCGTTGAAGGTATTAACCTGGTTAAGAAACACCAGAAGCCTGTACCGGCTCTGGGCATCCAAGGTGGCATCGTAGAAAAAGAAGCTGCAGTGGACGTTTCTAACGTGGCTATCTACAACGCTGCAACTGGTAAAGCAGACCGTGTAGGCTTCCGATTCGAAGACGGCAAAAAAGTGCGTTTCTTCAAATCGAATGGCGAAACTATCAAGTAATTCTGGAGTAGTACACTATGGCGAAACTGCATGATTACTACAAAGAGACTGTTGTAAAAGAACTGACTGAAAAGTTCAAATACAAGAGTATCATGCAAGTCCCAAGGATCGAAAAGATCACCCTGAACATGGGTGTGGGCGAAGCAATCAACGATAAAAAACTGCTTGAAAACGCAGCATCAGACCTGGCTTCTATCTCAGGTCAAAAGCCGCTGATCACAAAAGCACGTAAATCAGTTGCTGGCTTCAAGATCCGTGAGGGCTACCCAATTGGTTGTAAAGTAACCCTGCGTGGCGAGCGTATGTGGGATTTCTTGGAGCGTCTGATTTCAATCGCTCTTCCACGTGTGCGTGACTTCCGTGGCGTTAGTTCGAAATCTTTCGACGGTCGCGGTAACTATAGCATGGGCGTTCGTGAGCAAATCATCTTCCCAGAGATCGACTACGACAAAGTAGATCGTATCCGTGGTCTTGATATCACTATCACGACCTCAGCGGCGACTGATGAGGAAGGTCAAGCTCTGCTGGCTGCCTTTAACTTCCCATTCCGTAAGTAAGGTGAAGGGTTACTGTAATGGCTAAGCAATCAATGAAAGCGCGCGAAGTAAAACGCGCGAAGCTGGTAGCAAAGTTCGCTGAGAAGCGTGCAGCACTGAAAGCTATCATCAAAAATGTTAATGCGTCTGAAGAAGAGCGTTGGGATGCAGTCCTGAAGCTTCAAACTCTTCCGCGTGATTCTGCTAAGTCTCGTCAGCGTAACCGCTGCAACCAGACTGGTCGTCCACATGGCTACCTACGCAAATTCGGCCTGAGCCGAATCAAGGTTCGTGAAGCTTGCATGAAAGGCGAGATTCCGGGTCTGCGTAAGGCAAGCTGGTAATTGAATCACGGGAGTAAAGACTTATGAGCATGCAAGATCCGATTTCGGATATGCTGACCCGCATCCGCAACGGTCAGGCAGCAGCGAAAGTTGCTGTTAAGATGCCTTCGTCAAAGCTGAAAGTGGCAATTGCTGAGCTACTGAAAGCTGAAGGTTATGTGGCTGACTACGCTGTTTCTGGCGAAGTTAAGCCTGAGCTGGAAGTTACTCTAAAGTACTTCGAAGCTAAACCAGTTATCGAGCAAATCCAGCGTGTAAGCCGTCCAGGTCTGCGCATCTACAAGAAAAAAGATGAGCTGCCTTCTGTAATGGGTGGTCTGGGTATTGCTGTAGTATCAACTTCAAAAGGTTTGATGACCGACCGCGCAGCTCGCAAAGCGGGTCTGGGCGGTGAAATCATCTGCTACGTAGCATAAGGAGTAGGAAATGTCTCGTGTTGCAAAAGCACCCGTAGTTATTCCTGCCGGCGTAGAGGTGAAACTGAACGGTCAGGAAATCACTGTAAAAGGTAGCAAAGGTGAATTGACCCGCGTTATCAACAATGCAGTGGTAGTCAGCCTAGAAGACAATGCTGTGACGTTTGCCCCACGTGAAGGTGTAGCTAAAGCTAATGCTCAAGCAGGTACCGCACGTGCACTGGTGAACAACATGGTTGTTGGTGTTACTGAAGGCTATACCAAGAAACTGATCCTGAAAGGTGTTGGTTATCGTGCGTCAATGAAGGGTAACGCAGTCGCTCTGACTCTGGGCTTCTCACACCCTGTTGAACATGAACTGCCTGCAGGCATCAAAGCAGAATGCCCAAGCCAAACTGAAATTGTTTTGACTGGTACAGACAAACAATTGATTGGTCAAGTCGCTGCTGATATCCGTGCATACCGTCAGCCAGAGCCTTACAAAGGTAAAGGTGTTCGTTACGCTGACGAAGTTGTGCGTACTAAAGAAGCTAAGAAGAAGTAAGGTAACACTATGGATAAGAAAATTGCTCGTATCCGTCGTGCGACCCGAGCGCGTCGCAAGATTGCTGAACTGGGTGCGACTCGCCTAGTGGTACACCGTACTCCACGTCACGTGTACGCACAGGTTATCGCGGCAAATGGCTCCGAAGTAATCGCAGCTGCTTCTACCGTAGAAAAAGCGATCCGTGAGCAAGTGAAAAGCACCGGTAACAAAGACGCAGCGGCAGCTGTAGGTAAAGCTATTGCTGAGCGTGCGAAGGAAAAAGGCATCGAGACTGTTGCTTTTGACCGTTCCGGTTTCCAATACCACGGCCGTGTGGCTGCACTGGCAGAAGCTGCCCGTGAAGCTGGTCTGAAATTCTAAGGTAGGCGGAAAGATGGCTAACGATAAACAACAAAGTGATTTGCATGAGAAGCTGATTGCTGTTAACCGTGTATCTAAAACGGTTAAAGGTGGTCGCATCTTCAGCTTCACCGCTCTGACTGTAGTGGGTGATGGCAATGGTCGCGTAGGTTTCGGTTACGGTAAAGCCCGTGAAGTGCCTGCTGCTATCCAAAAATCAATGGAAAAAGCGCGCCGTAACATGGTTACTGTTGCGCTGAACGACGGTACGCTGCACCACGCTGTTAAAGGCCGCCACACTGGTTCTAAAGTGTACATGCAGCCAGCATCAGAAGGTACAGGTATCATCGCAGGTGGTGCGATGCGTGCAGTTCTGGAAGTTGCGGGTGTTCGCAACGTTCTGGCAAAAGCATACGGTTCTACCAACCCAATCAACATCGTTCGTGCAACGATCGATGGTCTGGGTGGTATGAAGTCTCCAGAAATGGTAGCTGCTAAGCGTGGTCTGCCTGTAAACGAAATTCTGGGGTAATTCGACATGGCTAAAACAATCAAAGTAACTCAGACTCGTAGCTCAATCGGTCGTTTGCCGAAACACAAAGCTACCCTGCGTGGCTTGGGCCTACGTCGCATCAACCACACTGTTGAACTTGAAGATACTGCTTGCGTACGCGGCATGATCAATCAAGTTTACTACATGGTTAAAGTGGAGGAGTAATCACAATGCGTCTGAATACTCTATCTCCGGCTGCAGGTTCAAAGCCTTCTAAGAAGCGCGTTGGCCGTGGTATCGGTTCAGGCCTGGGTAAAACAGGTGGCCGTGGTCACAAAGGTCAGAAATCACGTTCAGGTGGTTCTGTACGCCCAGGTTTTGAAGGCGGTCAAATGCCTTTGAAACAGCGTCTGCCAAAATTTGGTTTTACTTCTCGTAAGAGCCTGACTGCAGCGGAAGTTCGCTTGAGCGAACTGGCTAAAGTTGATGGTGACGTAGTAAGTCTTGAGACACTGAAAGCAGCTAACGTGATCACTAAAGACATCCGTACGGCGAAAATCGTACTGTCTGGTGAGATCGCTCGCTCAGTGACTGTTAAAGGTCTTCGCGTTACTAAAGGCGCTAAAGCTGCAATCGAAGCTGCTGGCGGTAAAATCGAGGAATAATTAGCTCGAGGACGAGGTACAGATGGCAAAACAACCAGGACAAAATTTTAGTAGTGCAAAAGGTGGACTTGCGGAGCTGAAAAGCCGTCTACTGTTTGTGGTAGGCGCGTTATTGGTTTTCCGTGCCGGTTCTTTTGTGCCAATTCCTGGTATTGACGCTGCTGTACTTGCCGATCTGTTCGAACAGCAACAAGGCACCATCATTGAACTGTTTAACATGTTCTCTGGTGGTGCTCTTGAGCGTGCTTCTATCCTGGCGCTGGGTATCATGCCGTATATTTCGGCATCGATTATTGTCCAGCTGCTCACGGTGGTTCATCCAGCCTTGGCTGAGTTGAAGAAGGAAGGGGAGTCTGGCCGTCGCAAGATTAGCCAGTACACCCGCTACGGTACGCTGGTGTTGGCAACGTTCCAGGCGATTGGTATCGCTACGGGCTTGCCAAGTATGATTCCTGGGCTTGTGGTTAACCCTGGCCTTGGGTTCTACTTTACCGCTGTTGTGAGTCTGGTCACTGGTACCATGTTCTTGATGTGGTTAGGTGAGCAGATCACTGAGCGTGGTATTGGTAACGGTATTTCCCTTATTATCTTTGCGGGTATCGTTGCAGGATTACCATCCGCTATCGGACAGACAGCGGAGCAAGCGCGTCAAGGTGAATTGCACGTGCTTCTTCTTCTGTTGATTGCGGTAATTGCATTCGCGGTAATTGCGTTTGTGGTGTTTGTTGAGCGTGGTCAGCGTCGAATTGTCGTCAACTACGCGAAGCGTCAGCAAGGCCGTCGTGTTTTTGCAGCGCAAAGCACTCACTTGCCATTAAAATTGAACATGGCAGGCGTAATTCCAGCGATTTTTGCATCAAGTATTATCCTGTTTCCAGGCACTTTGGCTCAATGGTTTGGCCAAAGTGAGCAGTTAGGTTGGCTGGCAGACGTGTCATTGGCACTAAGCCCAGGGCAACCACTGTATGTAATTCTTTATGCTGCAGCGATTATCTTCTTCTGTTTCTTCTACACGGCGTTGGTATTCAACCCGCGTGAGACAGCAGACAATCTGAAGAAGTCTGGTGCATTCGTACCTGGTATTCGCCCGGGCGAGCAGACTGCGAAGTACATTGATAAAGTAATGACACGGCTGACCCTAGCGGGTGCGTTGTACATTACCTTTATCTGTCTGATCCCCGAGTTCATGATGATTGCTTGGAATGTACGCTTCTATTTCGGCGGCACATCCCTACTTATCGTAGTCGTAGTAATCATGGACTTTATGGCTCAAGTTCAGACACATCTGATGTCTCAACAATATGAGTCCGTGTTGAAGAAAGCCAATCTGAAAGGCTACGGCCGATAACAGATTGTCATTTACGGAGTTTAGCAATGAAAGTTCGTGCTTCCGTTAAGAAAATCTGCCGTAACTGTAAAGTTATCAAGCGTAACGGTGTTGTTCGCGTGATTTGCAGTGAGCCAAAGCACAAGCAGCGCCAAGGCTAATAGCAGAATATTTTTCTTGCAAAATTTAGGCAGGCTGGCTACATTAGCCAGCCCACCTTTTGTGTGTGCAAAAGAAGTGGTATGGCCGCTGCGTATCCTAAACGGGCTTTGCAGCGGTTCTTCTTGATAAAGTACTAGGAGTGAATAGTGGCCCGTATTGCAGGCATTAACATTCCTGATCAGAAGCATGCTGTAATCGCATTGACTGCGATCTATGGCATCGGTAAAACCCGTTCAAAAGCTATCTTGGCTGAAACTGGTATTGCTGAAAGCACTAAGATCAGTGAACTAACTGAAGAGCAGATCGATCTACTGCGTGATGGCGTTGCCAAGTACACTGTAGAAGGTGATCTACGTCGTGAAGTTTCCATGAACATCAAGCGTCTGATGGACCTTGGTTGTTACCGCGGTTTGCGTCATCGTCGCAGCTTGCCACTACGTGGTCAGCGTACGAAGACCAATGCTCGTACCCGTAAGGGTCCGCGCAAGCCGATCAAGAAATAATCGGGGTAGGTAAAGTACTATGGCTAAACAACCAAATCGCGCACGTAAACGCGTACGCAAGCAAGTTGCTGACGGCGTAGCGCACATTCATGCGTCTTTCAACAACACAATCGTAACCATTACTGACCGTCAAGGTAATGCTCTTGCATGGGCAACTGCAGGTGGTTCTGGTTTCCGTGGTTCTCGTAAATCAACGCCGTTTGCTGCACAGGTTGCTGCAGAGCGTTGTGGTGAGATGGCTAAAGAATATGGCCTGAAGAACCTGGAAGTTATGGTTAAGGGCCCAGGTCCAGGTCGTGAATCTACAATTCGCGCTCTGAATGCGGCTGGTTTCCGTATCACTAACATTGTTGATGCGACTCCAATCCCACATAACGGTTGTCGTCCACCTAAGAAACGTCGCGTATAACGCTGTTTCTTAGAATTCTGGAGAAAGATCATGGCAAGATATTTGGGTCCTAAGCTGAAGCTTAGCCGTCGCGAAGGTACTGACTTGTTCCTGAAGTCAGGCGTACGCGCGATTGATACCAAGTGTAAAATTGACAACGCCCCAGGCGTACACGGCGCACGTCGTGGTCGTCTGTCTGACTACGGCGTTCAGCTTCGTGAGAAGCAAAAAGTTCGTCGCATCTACGGCGTACTGGAAAAACAATTCCGTAACTACTACAAAGAAGCTGCTCGCCTGAAAGGCAACACAGGTGAAAATCTGCTGCAACTTCTAGAAGGTCGTCTGGACAATGTAGTTTACCGCATGGGCTTCGGTGCAACTCGCGCAGAATCACGTCAGCTGGTAAGCCACAAAGCGATCTTGGTTAACGGTAAAGTGGTTAACGTTCCTTCTTTCAAGGTAACGGCCAACGACGTTATTAGCATTCGTGAGAAAGCTAAAAACCAAGCACGCATCAAAGCAGCACTTGAAATTGCTGCTCAGCGCGAGCTGCCAACTTGGATCGAAGTAGACAGCAACAAAATGGAAGGCACTTTCAAGCGTCTGCCAGAGCGTTCAGATTTGTCTGCTGACATCAACGAACACCTGATCGTCGAGCTTTACTCTAAGTAAGGCTAAACTAAAGAGAGGACACAATGCAGGGTTCTGTAACAGAATTTCTTAAGCCGCGTCTCGTTGACATCGAACAAGTTAGCTCGACGCACGCAAAAGTAACTCTTGAGCCGCTAGAGCGTGGCTTTGGTCACACCCTAGGTAATGCTCTACGTCGCATCCTACTGTCGTCTATGCCTGGTTGTGCAGTGACAGAAGTAGAGATTGACGGCGTGTTGCACGAGTACAGCACCAAAGAGGGCGTACAGGAAGATATCCTGGAAATCCTGCTTAACCTTAAAGGCCTGGCCGTTAAGGTAGAGGGTAAAGATGAAGTTATCCTTACCCTAAATAAGTCTGGTGCAGGCCCTGTTGTTGCAGGCGACATCACCCATGACGGTGGTGTTGAGATTGCGAACCCAGAACACGTAATCTGCCATCTGACAGATTCAAATGCTGAAATCAGTATGAGAATCAAGGTAGAACGTGGTCGTGGCTATGTACCAGCGTCAGCGCGTATTCACACTGAAGAAGACGAGCGCCCAATCGGTCGTTTGCTTGTTGATGCAACGTTCAGTCCAGTAGACCGTATTGCTTACAATGTTGAAGCAGCACGTGTTGAACAACGTACAGACTTAGACAAGCTGGTTATCGATATGGAAACCAATGGTACGCTTGATCCAGAGGAAGCTATTCGTCGCGCAGCAACGATTCTTGCTGAGCAATTGGATGCATTCGTAGATCTGCGTGATGTACGAGTTCCTGAAGAGAAAGAAGAGAAGCCAGAGTTCGATCCGATCCTACTGCGTCCTGTAGACGATCTTGAACTAACTGTTCGCTCTGCTAACTGTTTGAAAGCAGAAGCGATCCACTACATCGGTGATCTGGTACAGCGCACTGAGGTTGAGCTTCTTAAAACGCCAAACCTCGGTAAGAAGTCTTTGACTGAAATTAAAGACGTGCTGGCTTCACGTGGTCTGTCTCTAGGTATGCGCCTAGAAAACTGGCCGCCAGCATCAATCGCTGAAGATTAATCAGATTCTGATTACTTAGTTAGAAGGATTAGGTCATGCGCCATCGTAAGAGTGGTCGTCAACTCAATCGCAACAGCAGCCATCGCAAAGCGATGTTCAGCAACATGGCTAGCTCTCTGGTAACTCATGAAGTTATCAAAACTACTCTGCCTAAGGCAAAAGAGCTGCGTCGCGTAATTGAGCCATTGATTACCCTAGCAAAGAACGACAGTGTTGCTAACCGTCGTCTTGCATTCGCTCGCACCCGCAATGACGCGGTTGTAGCGAAGCTGTTCAATGAACTGGGTCCACGTTTTGCCTCTCGTGCAGGCGGTTACACTCGCATTCTGAAATGCGGTGTACGTGCTGGCGATAAAGCCCCTATGGCTTACATCGAGTTGGTAGATCGTCCAGAGCAAGTTGCTGAAGAAACAGCTGAGTAATTCGCTCTCGGTCCATTCGGATAAAAAGCCAGGTTTAACCTGGCTTTTTATTTATCTGTATTTTTCTAATGCCATTAGTTTTCCCCAAGAACCTACTAAATATCCATTGAAACTTACGATTGATATTTACAGGGCGAGCAATACGCTTTTCTACTTCTACTTCTACTTCTACTTCTACTTCTACTTCTACTTCTACTTCTACTTCTACTTCTACTTCTACTTCTACTTCTACTTCTATAGCTGTGAAGAAGTATCCCTAATCTCTCGTATTCTCCCATTATCAAGATTTCATTGTTTGACTGGTCTGATAGCTCCGCATAGTGCAACACCTCTGGTCCAATATAATTGGGGCAGGAGAGTAAAGGTTTTGGGCAGTATTAACGCGAAGTTATACACAATATTTTGTGTGCTTGATGTGAGTAAAATGTGTGGAAATACGTCTTTCGGCCAATATTTGCTCAAGTGCATTGCTTTTTACTAAAAACCGC